>NZ_FQYY01000043.1 GCF_900141885.1 Mesonia phycicola
GTTCCTGTTTGTGCTATTGGATCTATAGACATATAACCAAAAGCAGAATCACAAAGACCAGGACTATCATCTCCCACATAAAAATTATCAAAATAAGCGGTACCCCAGTGACCACCCCAGTTACAGTCTCCGGTAGATATCTCCAAGGTTGCAGCTTGACCCTGCAATTCTATAGTATTTAATTTTATACAAGACCAATCTGTATAAACTAAATTTGTAGAACTAGAGGTTCCACTAGGACTTACAGGACTAACGACCTCGTTAAATATACAATTATCAGGATTAGCTGAAATACAACGCTCTTGAACTAAGCTTCCTGCATCATCATAAAGCCTAAAGGTTACAAATGGTTGCTCATCTACTGGGTGTCCAGGGTCATTCATTAAAAACAAGAAATCTAAGGTAAATACTTCACCTGCAACAAATTCTTTTACCATGACAGTTCCTGTTTTCCCTCCCCCATTGTCATCATTTAATTTAATAGCACGCTCTGAACAACCAAACGGAGAAGTACTAGAAACAGGAATTCCGTTTGCAGCTAACCAAGGTATATTACCCGGTTCTGCATACGTCACTGCTGTATTGTTAAAGCTATAATCATATTGATTTATTGCTGCAGTAACCTGAGGGGTACCGTTAAGATAATTCATCCCTGTACAAGCTCTTATATCGTTGAAATTTTTAGAATAAAATGTATATCCACTATCATCAAAAATACCATTTTCATCTTGAAAGCTAGGATTTTCTATACAAGCACATTGATTTTCTGTTAGACTTACTGCTAAAGGTTCACTCTCACAACCAGCTATAGTTTGTGTAACGTAGTAAACATCTCCATCTATTAAAGAAACCGTACTTATATTATTTACAGGAATAGTTGCTGCAGCATCACTATACCATTGTAAGTTTTCACCACAAACTAAAACGGATGACAAATCATCTGTTGGGTTTGTAAAGCCTGCTGCCGCCCAGGTAGCTGCGGTACAAAAAGTCTGTAATGACTCTGC
>NZ_FQYY01000036.1 GCF_900141885.1 Mesonia phycicola
GACGCTTTTGCGTCTGTGTCCGCAGGACACAACTAAACCTTAGTTGGAATTATACGGTGTTGGCAAACGTTTTCTTTTTCAAGTGCCAAGCGAATAATCCATTCATTATAAAATTCAATCCGACTACTATAGAAAATAATGGAAATTTAAAAAGAGTTAAACTCAAAATAATAGTAGGAATTAATAATCCAACGATTTTTTCCCAATCTCTATTAAATTCAGGAATAGCAAAGTAAAATCCGTAAAGAATCATACATATAATACTCCAACCACCAAAAATTAAATAACCTAGTTGAGTTTCCCCTTGAACTTTCCCAATTTTAATCATCATTATAAGTAATGGAATAATATTTGCCAAGATTGCAATTCCATAATAATTTCTAAGATATTTTTTTGTTCCTTCATTAATGCTTTTTCAATATAAATTATTCAAAGGACAATTCGAAAGCTACATAAATCAATAATGATATAATTAATAAAGAAGAAATTAAGATTAATATATGAAATATTCCAATTTTAATTATTCCTTTGTTTTCAATTTTATTCTGATAAAATTTTGTTCTTTTAATTAATTTATTAATTGTAAAAAATAAAAAACCAAATACTGATAATAATATTATTATTAATATTACTATATTCTGAATTGTAATTCCAGATAAAAACATATTTTCTATTTAAGTTTTTGAGTAGAGATGATTTTCTTTGAATGTTTGCCAACGGTTTTGTATAATTTCCCAGCTAAGGGAAGGTTAAGAGTAAAGATAGTAAAAAGAGCTAACTTTGACGCTATTGCGTCTGTGTCCGCAGGACACAACCCAACCTTAGTTGGAATTATACGGTGTTGCCAGTAGTTTTTATTTGTTTTTCACTTTCTCTCCTTTTATTGGCGAATAATCTTTTTTCAATTGTCCATTCACAAATATTTCGGAAAAATAACTTTTCGCTCCAGTAGCTTTGTTCATATCTTCTATATTTTGAATATGAAAATGTAAATGAGCTTCTGAAGAATTTCCTGAATTTCCACAAAGTCCTAATAATTCTCCTTGTTTTACTTTTTGTCCTTGCTTAACAACAATAGAATTTTGTTTGAAATGGGCAAAAAATAAAAATTCATCATTTTCTGTTTTTAGAATGACCGTATTTCCAGGTACGTAAATTGGATTTAATTCTCCTGGAATATTGTCTTTAACTCCATCTACAGAAAGAATAACTTCTGCATCACAAGGTGCAATCAGTTCTTTTCCAAAAGCATAATAATCTTCGTTTGTTTTTCCATCTGTTTTAAAGGACTTTCCATTTTTGTCGGTAATAACAATGTCAAAAGCGTTCTTTTGAGCTTCGCTTTCTACGTGATAATTCAGTTCTTTAGTGTCTCCTCCCCAAAATACCGTCCATTCTTCTTTAAATGGTAATATCAATTTCGTTTTATTTCTTTCAAGTTTTGGTAGATTACTTTCTTTGAAAGGTTTAACAAACAAACCGTTTATTTTTCCGTTTTTGTCAAGTGAGATGTTTACAGAAAAAAGAGCTCGCTCAAAATTAGTTTTGTAAGAAGCATAAGTTCCGTTTTCATATTTTGTAAATTCTCTTTTTTCAATTTTTCCAGCTTGAGTTTTAAGTCCATTAACTAAATCAGTTGTCTTTTCAATTGGTAAAAATGACTTCATTTCAGTCGAAAACAGGTCAAAAACTTTTTGGTATTCATTAGAATTATAATATTCTTCAAATTTAGCCGAAACTCTTTTATAAGTTTCTTTTTCGGTCTGTCCGAAACTCAATAATGGAATTAAAATTAATAAAATCAGGCTTAAATTTCTCATTTCTATTCGTACTGTTCAAATTACTGGCAACGGTTTTGTATAATTTTCCAGCTAAGGGAAGGTTAGGAGTAAAGATAATAAAAAGAGCTAACTTTGACGCTTTTGCGTCTGTGTCCGCAGGA
>NZ_FQYY01000035.1 GCF_900141885.1 Mesonia phycicola
TTTCCGCAAGTTTCGGGTTCTTAGCAGGCTTGGTTTCAGGCGGACAGTTAAGTGCTTCGAAATGCCCTACGTTTCATACCCGAGACCGTTGGCAACAATATTGACGAATGAAACTGAAATTCTCTGAAAGATTAGGGATTTTTAAACCCAAAACAACAATTCCAAAGGAACAAATGCCTGAACACTTGCGAAATACAATGTGGTCAGTTGTATGCGAAGAGACATTTGGAAAACTTTCGAATAATCCGCCATATGGAGGTGGATTTTCGGATTTAGCAGATTTTTTTCGAAAATTATGGAGGGACTTTTTCAAAAAGCCAATAGATAATCTTATGATTTCAGATGGTAGAATGTATAGTGAGGATTCCTATAAATTTGTACGAGAATGGTTTTTTAGTGCTAAATGGTATGAGTTGTATGAATTTTTAGAATTCTGTGCGGAAGAATTTGGAGATGAATTTGTAAGAGTATGTAATCCTTATTTAGAAAGAGAATTATCAGGTTTCAGATTTATAGGTTTAAATCTTTTAGAAATAGATTCTCGTGAGGAAATAAACGAAATTGAAAATGCTCTTAACTCGGGAATTAAATATAGACCTGTAATAATTCATATTGAAAGTTCTTTAAAACTTTTAACTGATAAGCGAAAACCAGATTACAGAAACTCAATAAAAGAATCAATTTCAGCTGTTGAGTCCTTATGTAAAATAATAACTGGAAATGAAAACACGACTTTAGGACAAGCATTAAAGATTTTAGACAAACAAAATCCTATCCCGAAAAGTCTCAAGTCAGGATTTAGTGCGATTTACGGATATGCTTCAGACAACGGTGGAATTAGACACGGATTGCTTAATGATGAAACTTCACCAGGTCTTGAAGAAGCAAGATTTATGTTAATTGCTTGTTCAGCTTTTGTAAATTATTTAATAGCAAAAAATTAAAAAATACAGTTGCCAACACCGTTTATCTTCAATCGTGGCTTTGTGTCCTGCGGACACATACGCTCACGCGTCAAAGTCATTTCTTTTTACTATCTTCATTTCTTAAATTCCCACAACTGAAAGATAAACAAGACCGTTGTAAAACATTTAAAAGAACTATATGAAATTCATATTAATGCTATTTTTTGGAATTTTAACGTTGAATTCAAATGCTCAAGATAATAGAGAGGAAACTGTTATATTCTCAAGAATTGGAGAATTGAGCGATGATCAACTGAATAGTTCTGGTGCTAAAAAGTTGATTTTTATTACGGACGAAGAAGAAGCTGAAAAAATGGCGGAATTGGATATCAAAAACGGAAATCCATTTTTGTTGTTAATCGGCGGAATTGCACCAACGACAATTGCTACTGACCCACTATTTGAAAAAAAATATGGAATTTATTTTTATGAATTTGGTTGTTCTGGTCCAGAAAATGACATAATAATTACTTACAACAAAATTGTATTTGAACACTTGAATTCGACAAAAGGAAAAACTTGGATAAAAGAAGTTAGAGACGATGTAATTGGATTTAAGGAATGGAAACGCAATTACAAACGGAAAAATTAAATACAATGACTGAATTTATAATTATATCTATTCTTGTTATTCTATTTGCTGGATTCTTATATTGGGCTTACTTGCCAGATTATCGAAGAAACCCAAAAGAATTTTGGAGAACCATAATTGGAATGCCAATAGAAATGATCTTAGGCGGATTGGGATATCCAACTTTAAATGATAAAATTAAAACGTGGGCAACGAAGAATGAGAAAGTTAATCGTAAGTAAAACGTTTTACAACACCGTATAATTCCAACTAAGGTTTGGTTGTGTCCTGCGGACACAGATGCAAAAGCGTCAAAGTTAGCTCTTTTTATTATCTTTACTCCTAACCTTCCCTTAGCTGGGAAATTATACAAAACCG
Source organism: Mesonia phycicola (assembly GCF_900141885.1). Lineage (GTDB taxonomy): Bacteria > Bacteroidota > Bacteroidia > Flavobacteriales > Flavobacteriaceae > Mesonia > Mesonia phycicola. The sequence goes on from NZ_FQYY01000035.1 coordinate 1,915, forward strand.
TTACCACACATATGATTTACAAACTTCAGAACATAAAGAATAATGATTTAGAAAGTCTAAAAAAAGACATTGATTCTGGAGGTAAATTTATATTATTCAATTATAGA
>NZ_FQYY01000033.1 GCF_900141885.1 Mesonia phycicola
GTGTCCTGCGGACACAGACGCAAAAGCGTCAAAGTTAGCCCTTTTTACTATCTTTAACATTAATTCAACGCAACTGAAAGTTATATAAAACCGTTGTAGGTAATGTAAACTCAGAACAGCACACTCGACACTTTCCATATTTTAAAAAACAATTTTCATTTTTTTGTAACAAATTTTTGTTTCCAATACTTACCCAGCGAATTTAAAAAACAAAATAATGAAACACCTAAGATCAATTATCGCAGTATTAGTATTGATATTAACATTTAGTTTTTCTCAAGCTCAAAATAAAGTAAATTTAGAAAATTCTGTGTTGTGGAAAATAGAGCATTCAGAACTGAAAGAACCTTCTTATGTTTTAGGAACTTTACATGTGATGTGTAAAGACGACTTTGAAATTTCAAAAAAAATTACTCAAACTCTTCAGAATGTTGATGCATTGGTTTTAGAAATAAATTTATCCGATCCAAAAGAGATAAAAACAATGAAAGAATTAATGAAAAATCCAAAGAAAATATCTCAGGAGCTAACTAAACAACAATTCGAAGAACTAGATACACTTGTAACGAATGTAATGGGAGCAGCTTTATCAAATTTTGACTCATATGGGCTGTCTATTCTAAATGCCATAATGATTCAAAAAATGCTACCTTGTATAGAGATAAAATCTTTAGAAACGGAGCTTATCGCATTAGCTACAGAAAAGCAAAAGCCAATTTATAGTTTAGAAAAGGTTGCAGAGCAAATGGAAATAATGCGAACGGCTTATCCAACAGACTTTGCGTTAAAACAAATACTGTTATTTGAATCATATAAAAAAGATTTTGGTGAAGCCATAATTGCTTATAATAATGAAGATATTACAACTACAGTAGATTTAGTTTCTAAAGACATTTATATGGACGAGAATGCCACAACTATTATGCAAATAAACCGAAATAAGAATTGGGTAGAAAAAATGCCAGAAATGATGACCGAAAGAAGTAATTTATTTGCAGTTGGAGCCGCTCATTTAACCCACGATTATGGCATAATTCATCTTTTAAGACAAAAAGGGTATACTGTGACACCAGTATTTAATTAGGCGGAAATTTATGCAATTAACGGAACAAGAATTTTTAGCTGCAATCAATACTCATAAAGGGATTCTTTATAAAGTATCTAGAATGTACTTTGATAATACTGAAGACCAGCAAGATTTATTTCAAGAAATTATTCTGCAATTATGGAAATCGCTAGGAACATTTAAAGGGAATAGTGCCTTTTCTTCTTGGATGTACAGAGTGGCATTAAACACCGCAATTGTATACTTTAAAAAAGAAAAAAGAAAACCAGACAACTATAATTTTAAAAAAATTGAACCTATTGCACATGAAGATTATAGCAATGAAAAAGACCAACAGTTAGCAAGTTTTTATAAAGCTGTTAAGGAATTAAATAAAATTGAAAAAGCATTAATTATTCAATTTATAGATGGTTTATCTGGTAAAGAAATAGCGGATAACCTAGGGCTCTCAGAAGTTAATGTTAGAGTGAAATTAAATAGAACAAAAAGTAAGTTACAAGACATCATAAAACAAAACGGATATGAATTTTGAAAATATAAAACAAAAAATGGATGCGGAACGTATGGATAGCTCTAAAATTCCATCACAGATAAAAGATATAGAAACTAGCAAGATGCCTATCCAAAAAGTAAGAAAGAGTATGAAAAGTGAAATCATCACACAACTCATTTTAATTGTGATCTTTTTTGCTGCCCCAAGTTTTCTGGAAATGCATCGATTACCAAAAACTGTTTACTACATATTTATGTTTATAACCAGTCTTATTACTTTGGGGTATTTAGCAAAAATGAGTTGGTTTTTAACAAAATATATCAATTTAAGTGGCACTAGTAAAGACACAGTAGTAGCCTTTATTTATGACCTTAAACTAACGCTTGAAGTCTATAAGACTGCAATAATTTCAGGGAGTCTGTTACTTCCAATAGCAATGGCGAGCTTATTTCTAGGTTCAGTAAAAATTGATAAGAAAGTATATAATGATTTAATTCTATTAAATATCCCAAACACAACACTTGTTCTTTATATTTTTGGATATATAGTAATAGCTATACTTATATATTTTATTACAGTATATTGGTCTAATAAATTGTATGGTATACATATTAAAAATCTTGAAAAAATCTTGAAAGAATTTGATGTCAAATAATAAAAAAACTACCTACATACAACACTGTATAATTCCAACTAAGGTTTGGTTGTGTCCTGCGGACACAGACGCAAAAGCGTCAAAGTTAGCTCTTTTTACTATCTTTATTCCT
>NZ_FQYY01000032.1 GCF_900141885.1 Mesonia phycicola
AGTTCCGATTGCAAATATTATTCGGTACTTCCAACTAATTTTAATCATCTTATTTCCTATTTCCATAATATTTGTTTTAAATGCAGTACAACGGTTTTGTATAATTTCCCAGCTAAGGGAAGGTTAGGAATAAAGATAATAAAAAGAGCTAACTTTGACGCTTTTGCGTCTGTGTCCGCAGGATACAACCAAACCTTAGTTGGAATTATACGGTGTTACCACACGTTTTTATTCCGTTTGTACTTATCTTAAATCTAAAATCACAGAATCCTTTACTTTGATATAAATCAGATTGTCATTATGATATAATTCAGTCGTATCTCCTTTTATTTCTGTCCGCACAAAGTCAGATTCAATAAATGTTTTTTCGTTTGAGTCTAAATAAATTGGAATTGCAACATATAAAAAACAACTAATTATTATTAAGCTATTCGAAACTATGATTCCTTTTAATTTTTCCGTCCTTGTCTTGAAAAAGAAAATTCCGACACTTATTAAAGTCCAAATTAGTCCGATTACTAAAGTTAAAAATAAAATCAGATGATGAATTCCAGGTGCGTGAATATATGGGTTTCCAATAATCGCATAAGCTATTCCTGCAATTCCAAATCCTATTCCGTAAAATAGTAACGTTTTTAAAATTCCTTTTTTCATACTATTATTCGAACATTTCAGATTGAAGGTTTAGGCAAATAATCACTGCCAAAATGTGAAGTCCAAGAATAATAAATTTCCATTTCGGTTTTTTGGTCAGAATTAGAGCGTAGATTGGAATCTGTCCAACAGCAATTATTGTTGGTAAAATTCCAATTCCATTTTTTGTCAGAATAGCAATTAACATTGTAAATGGATAAACAACTTTCGCTGGTAAATAAGTTCCGTGTCCTCCACCCATTGAAAATACTACAATGACTAATAAAATAAATGTTATTAAAATGGTAGTTCCGATTTTCATTTCAAATGTGTGGTAACGGTTACGTATAAGAATAGTGCGGTTTTGTGTGCGAGGATTTTCCGAAGGAAAATCAGACGTAACAAAAGCGTACTAACCTTTGATTAAGCACTAAACTAAGCATTATTTTTATACAATGTTGTACACAGTACTTTATTTCCATTTTGCTATTAATTCAGTCACACCGTTTTTAATTCCGTTATAAAATTCTCCATTTTTAAATTCAGGTATGATAGTTTTTTCAATTACTTCTTTGCAAATTTCGTCGGTCAAAATCAGTTCAGTTCCAAGTCCTGATGCAATTCCGATTTGTCGACAAGGATTACAGACAACGATTGTCAATCCGTTATTTTTTTCCGCTGTTCCAACTCCCCAATTATTTGCTAAATCAGTCGCATATTTTTGGATGTTATTATATGGTTTTATGCTGTCAATTGTTACAATTACAATTTGTCTTGTTGTTTCAATATCGTAATCGTAAAGAACTTTTGATAATTCAGTATTTTGTGATTCCGAAAAGATTTCCCCATAATCATTTATAATTCCAATTGGTTTAGGAAAAGTACTTTTTACCGTTTTGGAAAAGTCAATTTCAGTTGTTGGCTTTTTTGATTCAGTTTCTTGCGCAGAACCTTTGCAAGAAAGCAAGTTCAAGGTCAGAAATAGGATTAATATTTTAGTTCCGATTTTCATTTCAGGTATTGTGTACAACGGTCCCGTATATTTGTCAGTTGTGGGAATTAGGAATTAAAGATAATAAAAAGAACTGAATTTGACGCACCAGCGTCTGTGTCCGCAGGACACAAAACCACAATTGGAAATATATGTTGTTGGTAAAAGTTTTTTCTTTGATGATAGATACTTTCAATTTGCTCAAAATTAGATTTAAAAACTATCCAATCCGCATTTTTTTTTTCAAGTCAACTATTTATAATATTTTGAAGAAATAAAAGAGTAATAATTATCCGTTATCACTTTTCCAGTTTTTTAACTTGCGTCCAGTTCGGCCATACAGCATTTTAATTTTTTCAGCATTCAGTTCAGCCATCAGGATTTTTAATTTTTTTCAGAGTAGGAGAGAGCAGTTTAAACTTTTGTGTCCAGATCAGCCGTAAAGATTTGTTTAATTTTTCACGTAAGAGTGATAATTTTATCCATAAGTAATTTTAAATTTTAAAACTTTTCATTTCCATTTTACCTTTTCAAAAATCAAAACTTATCAAACAGGAAGTAAAATTCAATTAGTAGAATGACTTAAAATATAGGTAACTATGTTTTTTTTCAAATTTTTACCAACGGTTTTGTATAATTTTCCAGCTAAGGGAAGGTTAGGAATAAAGATAGTAAAAAGAGCTAACTTTGACGCTCTTGCGTCTGTGTCCGCAGGA
>NZ_FQYY01000037.1 GCF_900141885.1 Mesonia phycicola
TAGGAGGTACAGCATCACACCAGTTAGCCGCATTGGTAGGATCTGTATCTGCACCACCAATCCAAATGTATTCATTTGGATCATTAGCTTGACCAAAAGTAGCGGTTAAATCTATAGCTAAAAGAGAATTTCCTCCTGTTTCTTGCATTCTAATTTCTACTTGACTACTTCCATCTAAATAACCTTCCCAAACATTTGGAGTAGAACTATTAGCGTCCCAAGTAGATCTTTGATATACCGTTACCCCATCTATAATCACCTCAATAGCATCATCATGTCTTAAAATATCTAAATTATAATAACCACAATCAAAACCTTCTCTTCTATAGACATAAGAATGTTGTTCATTAGATGCAACGTCTGCTCCAATATATCCTGCTGCATCAGAAGGATTATCTACAGTACTCCAAAGATTTCGAGTATCAAAAGAAACCCCTGTTTGGGTATAATATCCGTGGTAAGTATCAAAATTACTACCTTCATAAACCCCTACTTGCCATTCAAAATTACCAAAAGAAGTATCTTCTGGAATACCTTCTACCACCATTCTACCATAGGACTGTCCTCCACGCTCGGACCACATAAAAATTACTTCAGAATCTGCATCTAAAGCCCCGTACCAAACATTAGGTGAAGTATTACAACATGTTGTTGTACTCCAAACTAGACTACCATCAATATAAAGTTGGGCAGCATCATCATAACCACTTTCTCCATTTGCCCCTTGCATACTAATAACATAATTGGGAGCAGCCGGAAAACCTTTTCTTTTGTAAACTACGTTATAAGTATTACTATCTGACATTGGGCAACCCACATAGGTTGAAGCAGCACTTGGGTTAGACGAGGTAGCAAAATAAGAGGTAGAATTAAAACTAATACCACTTGTACCGTAACCTGCATCTATATAATACCCTTGGTAATGCGATATAGTATCAAAAGTTGAATTATCATAGAAACTATAACTATTTGCACCATTATCGTAGTCGTACGTATGAGCTATCCACTCATTATTTCCAAAATCATTTTGACTGTATGTACTTCCATTAGGTAAACATTGTGCTATTGAGTTATAACCCAACACAAGAAAAAGTATGCTAAACGCAAAAACGTATTTATTTCTCATATTACTCTGTATTTATTATACATCACTTATTAATCTTGTTTATATTTTTTAACACCATAAATTGCTCCTGCCGCGAAACCAGCAAATATTAATGAATCAATTGGTGCCGCAGGTGTCTCATCATCTACATCATCACCAAAACCTGGAAGCTGAGCAAATGCTGAAAAAGAACAAGTAAACAATAGCATTGTGAATACTAAACTCATTTTTAAATATTTTTCTTTCATACTGTAGGTAATTAAAAATTTAGGAATGCTGTAAAATGATCTATCTGTAAAATTATTACTGAAAATCAAGATCTTACAACTAGCATTAATTTATTCAAATTTAGCGCTAAACCCAACAACTAAATAACACACAATACAAAATTATTGTTAAATTAGTCATTTAAACTGTTAAATACACGTTTAAACTGAAAAATAAAATAATTTTTAGTATTTCCAAATGTTAACTCTATAAAATATAAGTTTTCGAGAAAAAGTATTCTATAGCTTTTTAAGCAAAAAAAGAGAGCTTGCAAATGCAAGCTCTCTTTTTTTATCAACTTTTTTATGTATCGTAAAAATGTTAGTTCTTCACTATCTTTTTTACATAAGATTGTCCGCTCTCAGTGCTCAATTTTAGCAAGTACACTCCACTATTCAAGTTTAAATTCTCTAGTGTTATCGTGCTGGTATTAGCATCTTGAGTTGCTGTAAAGACATTTTTACCTAAAATATCAAATAACTGTATACTTAC
>NZ_FQYY01000031.1 GCF_900141885.1 Mesonia phycicola
AGGAATAAAGATAGTAAAAAGAGCTAACTTTGACGCTTTTGCGTCTGTGTCCGCAGGACACAACCAAACCTTAGTTGGAATTATACAGTGTTGTACGCTGGCTTTTTTTCATTCCGCTACTAATTCCGATTTATGTTTCTCTTTATTAATTAAATATAAAACTCTACCGAAATACATTAAAAAAGGTATTCCACTTCCTAATGTTATTGCAAAAAGAAAATTGTCATAATTCCACACTCCATAACAGACAATTAGAAAAGAAATCAGCATTAAGGCCAGTCCGATGTAAATCCATTTCTGTTTGTTCAAAATATTTTTTGAAAATAATATTGCAATTGAAATCAGTTTCCCAATTAAAGAAATCAGAGCTATTAAAATCAGACTGCTTTCAAAAGGATATTCTTTCTGGAAATCAAATCCGTTTTTTATTAGCATTGGAATACTGATAACTTCAAACATTATCATTATTCCATAACCGTGTCCAGCAGGAACTCCAATCAGAATTATTGAGTTCAGAATTGAGGTTAATATTATAGCTCTTTTTATCAATTCAGTTGGGTTTTCAGCTTGCGTACAACGGTCTAGTGTATGATTTCGTTGCGTGTTTCAGCACTAAATTTAGCAAATAAAACACAAATAGAAAGTCCGCGAGGACTTTCGTAAGTAGGCTATAACTAGCAATGAATTATACACATTGTTACCTGCTGGCTTTTTTCCAAAGTTTCGATTTCTTTTTTATCGGTTTACTTAATTTCAGACCAATTTCGCCTTCTTTTGCACTTTTTACGGATTTTCCGTCTAATTGTATGTCGACAATTTTAGATTTGACATATTTACCGTTTTTCTCAACTATAATTTCTTTATCGATTTCGAGAAGACAATCTTTAATATTTACAATACATATCTTTCCATTCTCAAACAATTCTAAAGGTTCGTCAATATATTCCAAATCTTGAGGTTTGAACTCTATAAGACCATAGTTTATGAAAGCTTTTCTCGCTGCTTCTTTTGAAATAATTTCGCTTTGAACTAGTTCATAAAGTTGAAACAGTTGCCAAGTAGTTAGTAAACCTCTTTCATCGTTAATCGCATCTTGCACTTGATGTTCTGTAAAAGGTGGGTTTTGTCTTTTTAAAGGTGGTTGGTAGCGTTGATGATTTACTAGATATAGTGCAAATACATCAAATGCGTTTCTTTGTTTACAGCGACGGTGTTTTATTTTTGAAATTTGACTGCAATCCGCATCTGTTGACGTACCACCAATTCCTTTGCATTCAATAATTAGCAAACCTTCAGGAATATCAACTTGAATATCTTCTTCTAAAATTGTAGAGGAACCGTTAGCAGAATCAAAATCTGTTACGTTTTTAAATTCTAACCAATTCAAAAATTTGATAACCGATTCAACTAATTCGTCACCAGTTTTTGTAACTAAACCGTGAAGAAATGAGAACTTTTTGTTATTGGAAACAATATCTGATTCATTTTTATCTAATTTATCTTGATATTCTTTTTCTATTGCTTTTTTATCTTCTAAAAGTTGAGAGAAATTAGGTAGCCAATATTCTTCCTGTTTTTTCCAATCGAAAGTAGTGGAATATGGAAATAATGCTGGATAAATAGATGGTGCAATTTTGGACAGAAACTCTGATAAGAAATTTGCTTTATCCTCAATTTGCGGGAAGATGATAAGATTATGAAACTCATTAACTTCTACATAAGAAACTATATCTCCATTAATGTTTTTTACTAGTGGAAAATAGTTTTCATATTTTTCATTTTTACCACCATTCCATCTTGTAGGGTGTTCAAATGTTTGATTATAGAATGAGTTTGTCTTATACTTTTCAAGTAGTCGCTGTAAATCTTCAATAGATTTACAAATACTTATTTCCTTTCCATATTTTACTTCTCTGTACGGTATATAATCCCAAAAAGAATAAATACTGTGCTTTTCAATGTTTTGTCTTCTCGCATTTCCTTCTGTTACCTTTATAGGTTCATACTCAACTTCATAATTAGATGATGAAAAAGCAATTAATAAATATTCCCTATTGCTTATTTTATAAAGTTCATTTCTTAAAAAAGAAGCTGCAATTGGTCGTGGGTCAAATAATGTTTCGGGAAAACTACTCAATAAACAGAAAGAGCTTTTTCCAGTATGCATTTCCCTAATATGGTCTTCTTGATAATAGTCTATGGTTTCAAAGTTGTCTAAATCAATTATAAATATGTCAAGCTCGTGTAAATTTAATGGGAAATCGTGGTTTGGCAGTAATTGATGATTTTCTCTTCTAGTACTGTTAGGAACTTTTATTTTTGAGCCTAAAGAACCTGTTGACAAATTATATCCTTTGCTTTCTAGATTAGATATTACCGCCTTGTCTGTATCAATACAACAAATTCTAGGTCTTTCTATTAATTTAACTTCTGCTTTTTCTTCCAAATTAGCTAGTTCTTTTTTTTCTTTCTTTTTCTCTTTGAAAAATCCCATAGTTTTTTTCAGCTTGCAGGTAACGGTTTTGTGTAATTTCCCAGCTAAGGGAAGGTTAGGAGTAAAGATAGTAAAAAGAGCTAACTTTGACGCTTTTGCGTCTGTGTCCGCAGGAC
>NZ_FQYY01000034.1 GCF_900141885.1 Mesonia phycicola
ACTGTATAATTCCAACTAAGGTTTAGTTGTGTCCTGCGGACACAGACGCAAAAGCGTCAAAGTTAGCTCTTTTTACTATCTTTACTCCTAACCTTTCCTTAGCTGGGAAATTATACAAAACCGTTACCTGCAATATGAAAAAAATTTTATTTTCATTAATAGTTATATTTATATTCCAAAAATCTCTTTCTCAGAGTAATAATCTTTCTAGAAACGATAAGAAAGCAATAAAGCAAATGATAAAAAAATTTGAGAACTTTTCTATCAATAAGGATTCGATTAAATGGGATTTATTTGAGAATAAAGTTTGGCAAAGTGCAAAAACCTCCAAGGATTCTGCTGTAATTACTGCTTTAATTCTTAACGGAGATAAACATTCAAGTTATTACGACCAAGCTTCAAAATCTTATTTATATGGAAAATTAGATGAAGAGTATAAATATGAAAAAGTAACACCTTTTCAAAAACAAGAAAATATTGGCTATGTTAAGATAGAAACATTCATTAATAATAGAAATAGTTTAGAAAAAACTTTAGAAAATGGAGTCAAATACATTAATGGAAATATCGAAAAAATTAAAGAACAAGATTCAAGAAAATTAAAAGGATGGATAATTGATTTAAGAGAAAATCAGGGAGGAAATATGTGGCCAATGCTTATTTCCCTTACACCATTCTTAGAAGACGGTATTTTGGGATATTTTTATGTTGGTAAAAAACTAGACGAATGGAGCAAGAAAGAAAATCAAATTTTTGATGGTTCAGTAAATAAAACTAATAAATTCATAGGAGATCCAGTCAATTACAAATTAAAAAATGATAACTTAAAAATAGCAGTTTTAATCAATGGAAATACGGCCAGTTCAGGCGAAGCGACTGCAATTGCATTAATGAACAATCCGAATATTAAGTTTTTTGGAAGTAAATCAGCTGGTTATACCACATCCAATAAAAGTATTTCATTAAAAAATAATGATCTTTTAATTTTAACTTCGGGAGTAATGACTGATTACAAAAAGAAAAAATACTGGAATGGTATAAACCCAAGAATTATTATTTCAAATAATAGTGATTTAGTAAAAGAAATTACTGATTGGTTTGAGTAAAAAATACTGCAGGTAACAACGTATAATTCCAACTAAGGTTTAATTGTGTCCTGCGGACACAGACGCAAAAGCGTCAAAGTTAGCTCCTTTTACTATCTTTACTCCTAACCTTCCCTTAGCTGGAAAATTATACAAAACCGTTGTGGTTAATGTAAAAACGAAATAATAATTATAATAATATGATAAGCAATTTTTTTAAAAACTAATATGAAAACAATATTTCTAATTCTTACATTACTATTTACACAGCTATTTTATTCGCAAATTAAAATTCAGGAGGACAATCTAACCATTGAATATAAAAATAATAACAAAGCAGGTCAAATTGTAGGACTTGGTAATATAACTAATGTTTATTCCAAAGCTAAGAATTGGGTACAATACAGCGTTAAAGTTAGAATTGAGATGAGCGATAATAAAAAAAGAGCTTTTGATCCCAATAAATTTTCGCTTATAGATCCTAACAATAGAATACGATTAAGACCCATTGATATATCCAACTCAAATTATCTAAATCAGTGGCACTTGTATAGATTGATTAAGGATAAACCCAATTATAAATCACTGGAAAATAGGTATAAGCCAAATATAAAAGATTCTTATGTTGATTTTGAATTTGAAGGAATTAAAAATGCAATTATTCCAATAAACTATGACGCATATGATAAATATAAAATTAGTATAAAAGAACCGAATAAAGTAGCTCACGAATCCTATTTTGAACCTAGAGATTTAAAGAAACAAAATTTAAATTTATATTTTTTTATACCGGTAGGTTCAGAAACAGTTACTCTTTATTATGGGAATAAAAAAATTGCAGATATAGAATTAAATTAACCGTAAATAGCAAAATAAAGTAAAACACTAACCACAACATCGTATAACCGCAATTACGGCGGATTCGACTACGTCCGAATCCACTCGGAATTGCTAAGGCTTGTGCTAATTCCGAAATAATTGCTAATTTAACCCGTAACTGACGGTTATACGAAACCGTTAGCTAAAATACGAAACAAAAATCAGCGAGTTTAAAATAAGTTA
>NZ_FQYY01000028.1 GCF_900141885.1 Mesonia phycicola
TCCTGCGGACACAGACGCAAAAGCGTCAAAGTTAGCTCTTTTTATTATCTTTACTCCTAACCTTCCCTTAGCTGGGAAATTATACAAAACCGTTGCCATTAATTTAAAACCACTGTCCTGAAATCAATATTTGCCATACTATTAAGTCTAAATTACCTAATCTTTAATCTGAATAGTGGAATAAAAACGACTGAAATACAAAACACGCGCTTGACTCAAAATAAAGATTGTGGAATTGAAAGCGTAACTCTGAAAACTGAACGAATTGAAAAGAAGCGTAAGTTTTTATTTTGGACTTTAAGACATAAAAAAGTAATTGTGATTGACCGAATTATTGACCAAAATGGGAACCAGGTCTTCGAGAAAAAATCAGTTTTTATAAGCTCAATGGATGCTTCTGATACAAGAAAATTTAATCGGATAAAAATTGTTGGAAATGAAATCTGGATTTTTAATCACAGAAAAAATTATGATAATGACGGACGAATAAAAAAATATAATTATTGCGGAGAATTCATCGGAACTAAAAATTGGGAAGATGGAGATTACTATGAAATATAAAAAACTAATGGCAACAATGTATAACTTCAATTGCTCCGTATTTGTGTCCTGCGGACACAGACGCTGGCGCGTCAAAGTCAGTTCTTTTTATTATCTTTAGTCCAAAATCACGCAACTGAAAGTTATACGTGACCGTTGTAAACAATTTTGAAAAAAAAATTCGGATACATACTAATAATTCTGATTTTATTTTCGTGTAATCAAACGGAAACTAAAAACACACCTGAAATCGAAATATTTTTGACTAAAAAGAGAATTAAGAGTTATCAAGGACTAGAAATATCTGAAAACAATATTGACAGTCTAGGATATAGATTTGTAGAAAGTCGTTTTGATTTCAATGTTATTAGACTAGACACAACAACTAACGAATTGATATTTTCTGGTGAATTTACAGCAAAAAAGACGGACTTAAGAGATAAGCCGTTTTTAGATAAAAGTAGAATAATCGATTTCAACCCAAAAAACGGACATCTTATTATTGACAGCATAGGTGCTAAACAAATTACTGAACTTCCAAGGTCGAATAATATGGGACATCAATTCGTTTTAACTGTTGACGGAGAACCTAAATTGTTTGGTTATTTCTATAGTTATCCGTTTAGTTATTATTGCCATACTTATACATACGACTTTTTGCGTCCAATTCTGATAACTGATTTTGAAATGACATATGGTAGGGAAATGCGAAAAGTTGACTTGGAAATTGAAAATCCTGAACTGTATAAAATTTTGTCTAATCGAGATAAGTAGTGAAAAAACTGTTTACAACAACGTATAATTCCAACTAAGGTTTAGTTGTTTCCTGCGGACACAGACGCAAAAGCGTCAAAGTTTGCTCTTTTTATTATCTTTACTCTTAACCTTCCCTTAGCTGGAAAATTATACAAAACCGTTGTGTGTCATTAAAAAACCGAACTTAAATTGAACTGAAACTAAAAAATGAATAAATTAATTGGTCTTCTAATTTTGCTAACAATCATCAATTGTGCGGATAATAAAAAAAATGGAACAGAATCTATTTCAAAATCTACTGAAAAAATAATAGAAAAGGCTAATTCGGAATCAAACACGAAGAAAAAAGAACTGACAGAAACTGAAAAGGAAATTGAAAGCGTAGCCTTATCTTTCCATAAATGGTATATTAAAAACACTAATGATATAAAATCCGAAATTCCAATAGATTTTGTTGTTACAGAAGGAAAAAATGATAGTTGTTTAGTAGATTATGAACCATATTTTAATGAGCTTCGAAAATTAGGAACAATTTCTAACTCATTTATGGAAAAAGAAAAAGAAAGAACTAAATCTTGTGCCGAAACTATTTCGAAAATGAAATGGAGTGAATATATCGGAGTTATTCCTGAAAATTGCGACGAATATTTATTTTGGACAAGGAGTCAAGAAGAAACAAGTGGAATTGAATTAATGGACATAAAACTGGAAAACAATAATTGGAAAGTTAAATTTCATTTATTCAACACTTTTGGTAATGAAAAAAACTATTCGCCTTATACTGGAATTATAACTGTAGAAAAGGAAAGTGAAAAATATATGATAACTAATATTAATTGGAACTGAAAATAACGCCACACAACACCGTATAATTCCAACTAAGGCTTAGTTGTGTCCTGCGGACACAGACGCAAAAGCGTCAAAGTTAGCTCTTTTTACTATCTTTACTCCTAACCTTCCCTTAGCTGGGAAATTATACAAAACCGTTAGCTGCAAGCTGAAAAAAATGACTAAAAAAGAAATCACAGAAAGAATAAGAGAAATAAAAAAACTCATTCAAGAAGATGAGGAATTTTCAGCTTCATTAAAATTTGAGGAACTTATCGAACAGTTGCATAGTGAGAAAAAATATCCTGCTGTAATCGAAAGTTTCAATAAGGTTTCAAAGCTAAGTTCTTCTTCAGAACTATATTATTCATTTGAGCTAGCTTTTGCTTTTGTAGAGTTAGATAACGAAAATATGGCGGAGAAGGTCTATGAATATCTGTTAATTTCAAACCCAGAAAATTCAGCAGTTTTAAATAACCTTTCAAACATAAAAAAACGAAAAAGAAAATTTAAAGAAGCTTTTGACCTAATATCTCAAGCATATGAGATTGAACCAAATGATGAAATCGTTTCGAATAACTATGACACTTTAAATCAAATTGTTTCAGAAATTAAAGAAAGAGAACAAAAGTTTAAACACTCTTTAATTTATCTTGAAAGAGAAAATAAATTTGTAATAAATAAACTTACGTTATTCATTCAGAATGCCAGAAAAGACGAAGCATTTAGCAATGGAATTATTGCTATTCCAAAATGGAAATTCAAAGTTTTTATGCAAACTGACGAGGACAAAGCTGAATCTTTAAGAAATCAATGGATTGATAAGAATTATATCTGTGAGACAGGACAACGTGGAGAATATTATGAAATAATTTATGAGATAAATCCTTTTTTAGAAAAAGCTATTTCAGAAATAAAATTAAAGGTTGTAAATGACAATTGGATTCAAGGAATAGAAAAACTCAACACAAAATCCCTTGAAGAAATTAATTATTACAGAAATCTTAAGAAGATAAACAAAATCAACAAACAGTTTAAAAAGTTAATTCTTCGAGACTATGAAGAGTTAACTTTAAACTATTTAATGAAAAATCATAAATCAACAATAATATTGTCAGGTTCATTAATTGAAACACTTTTGATTTATCACCTTAAAAAGAAAAAAATCACAAATGTTTCTTACGAAGTAAATAATAGAAAAGTAAGCAAAGGATTGTTTGAGGCAACCTTAAATGATTTGCTTCAATTTTTGGAACAGAAAAAAATGCTCGAGAAACACTTTGTTCATCTTGGAAACATTTCTAGAATTTTTAGAAATTATGTTCATCCAGGGAAAGAATTAAGAGAAACAGAAGAATTAGACCAATCAAAATCAAACATTTGTTACATAAGTGCATCTGAATTAATAAATACAATGATATAAAAAAGCCAGCAGCTAACAACGTATAATTCCAACTAAGGTTTAATTGTGTCCTGCGGACACAGACGCAAAAGCGTCAAAGTTAGCTCTTTTTATTATCTTTACTCCTAACCTTCCCTTAGCTGGGAAATTATACAAAACCGTTG
>NZ_FQYY01000026.1 GCF_900141885.1 Mesonia phycicola
AGTAAAGATAATAAAAAGAGCTAACTTTGACGCTTTTGCGTCTGTGTCCGCAGGACACAACTAAACCTTAGTTGGAATTATACGGTGTTAGGCACTGGCGTTTTTTAGTAAATCTTGTTCAATGTAGACAAATACTTCTACAAATTTTTTAAAATAATTCTCTATTTTTCTAATTGTTATGTCAGAGTCTTTGCCGTGAGCTATTTTGTGTCTATCTTTAATTATATAATTTATGGCAGAAGATTTATCATTTTCTTGCATAAAGCTATTGAGATTTTCTTCAAAATCAGAACTAAAAATTTTAGTTGTCTCTCTTATTTTTTTCGAATTCGGATTATTAATTCTTGCAAGTTGTGACTTAATAAATGAATTTATCATATCATCATCTGTTCTTTTTTCTGCAAAATCATATAAAGTAATCTTCAATGCATTTTCTAAAAAACCTGAGCATAATATGCATAGATATTTTGCTAAATGAGATTGCAATTCGTCATCTGGCTCAAAGCTTTCTTTTGTATTCTTAATCAGATTATTAATCTTTATGTATTGAAGATCTAATTCACTATTATGGAACATAATCTAAAATAAAATCATTAAACATTTTATGTCTGATTTCTACAACTTTGTCATCTGAAGTTGCTCTGGTTATTGAATCCACAAACTCTTGTTCTTTATAAAGTTCTTTAATGTTATCAGATAAAGATTGGTAATCAACATTATCATTAAGCCTTTTAGCAACGCCGACCATTAAAACTTCAAATGCAGAAGCATTAAAAACTCTATCAGGTCGAAATGCAGATTTACCGAAATATTGTAGAATTATATCTGTAGTTTCTTTAAATACACTCGAGAATTTATCTAACTCTTCTTCAGTTGGATTTCTATGTTTACTATTAAATTTATTTAAGAATTCTTTTAAAGGTTTACTATAATTATCAAATTCGGAGTACATAGCTAAAAATCTTAATATCATTTCTTGATCTTTAAGTCTATTACTTTTCTTACCGTAAAGCTCTCTCCAAGCAGGATAATCATTCAGTTCATCAATTAAATCATTTAGTTTGCCTATGTAAATCGCTGTCCTGATTTCTTGAGGAGTTAATTTTCTACCACCAGTATTTAATCTTTCAAACACGTGATAAATACTGGTATTGTCATCATTAGGTATTTCTTGTTTAATTATAGTAGCGTGAATTATCGAATCGTCGAGATTAATTCTATCTTCTTCTTCTAATTCGTCATAAGTTTTTCCTTCAAATTTGTTTTGAACATTTTTAAGTTTGAATACTCTTTTTCTAGTGTCACCTTCTTTCGGGTTGAAAAATCCGTCATAAAAAAAGAAGAGAGACTTTAGTCTTTGTTGTCCATCGATAACTGAAAGCTTATTAGAATTGTTTTCTTTCGCTAAAAAAACTCCAGGAACAGGAAGACCTAATAATAAAGATTCAATAAGTCTCGAAGCTTCTGCTTGATTCCACACATAATCACGTTGAAAAGGAGGTATAAAGATATCACCTCTTTTTAATCTCTTCACTAAACCTTCTACATCATAATCAGCCCCATAACTTGATATGTCGTAAATTATTGGTGGTGTAGATTCTTCTTTTTCGTCTACATCTATTATTTTTTCTTCTAAATCATCTTGATTTCCATTCATTTTGTTTGGATTTTATGTTTCAGTTTTTCGCTTGTGCCTAACGGTTTTGTATAATTTTCCAGCTAAGGGAAGGTTAGGAGTTAAGATAGTAAAAAGAGCTAACTTTGACGCTTTTGCGTCTGTGTCCGCAGGACACAACCAAACCTTAGTTGGAATTATACGTTGTTGGCGGTAGTTTTTTATTCGTTCATTTTTATTTTGTGTTCAGTATATTTCAAAGATTTAATGTCCGAAATATTAAATCCTTGTTCAGAAATATAGTCCACATTTTCTTTCATTGAAACTTGAATTTCTTTTTTAATTGTCAGGTTTCCATATTCTTCATATGCTTCTGGTAAATAGATTGAAAATGATTTTCCGTTTCTAAAAGTTCCAATTTGCGTGTCTCCATATTCGTTTTCAGGGTCTAAAAAGAATAAGTAATCTTCTTGCGTTTCAGTTTCAGTTTTATTTTTAGAAAATCCAATAGAAAGTTCGGGAATCGCTGTATTTTCCTCATATCCACTTAACCAACCAACAAGATTGTGGTAAACATAAAAACTAATCGATTGGTCAACTTTGATTATTTTCCAATCTCCGTATTCCGCAATTCCGAAATTGTATATTTTAAATTCTTCATTTCCTGAAAGCTTTCCATATTCTTTAATTCCTTTGAGAATGTAACTTTCAGTTGTGCTTTTTGTAAGAATAAATCTGTCGTAATCTTCGCTCTTTATTTTCTTTAATGTTCCGAGAGTTGGTTTTTCTTGTTCAGCTGTATTTTCTTTAGTCTTAAAACTATTGGTGTTTTGACTAATTGGATTGTTTTCTTTTTTTCCTACAAACTGATTGAAAAGAATTAAAATAATTACAATTGCGATTACGCCTATTATTATGTACTTCATTTGTTTTTTTAAATTACCGCCAACGGTTTTGTGTATGGCTCGTTGCGGAAAATCAGCTATGATTTTCCGCCGTAACCGAAAGATAGCAAATTGCAATGAATTCCGATTAGGAATTCAGTCGCAATGAGCTATACACGTTGTTGGCAACTGTAATTTTTTACTAAATATTAATTCCGTTTCGTTTTGTAATTCCGCTACTTTTAAGGTCAATTTCGTATTTTCTTTTTGATTATCAATCGAAATAAATTTCAAGTTTTTATTTTCTGGATATTTCCTTTTCTCAACTACATTTTGGTCAAATATTATTCTGAAAGGTTCTTGTAATGAACTATATGATAGTCCATAATCCTTTTTTACAGGTTCCGCGTAGGGAAAGAAAAAGATTGAGTCAGAAGTAATCGCCAAGTGAGTTTTATTAAACTCAAATCCAATTCGTTCAGTTCCGTAATTTTTAAATAGTTTCCAAAAGTTTGGCTTTTCTCCGTTAATGTCACAGTCTAATTCAGTATAGAAATTGACAATGTTTTGCTCAATCAGTTTATATTTTTTTCTCCATTCTTTTTGAATTTTATAATTAAAAACTCCCGAAAGCGGTAATTCTAAAAGTGACATAATCATTCCAAAAATTCCATTTGAGTTTTTTCGGTTTTTGAATTCCAATTTTAAAAATTTCACAAAACTAATATTTTCGAAATGGTAGTTCTTCATTATTGTTGCCAACGGTTTTGTATAATTTCCCAGCTAAGGGAAGGTTAGGAGTAAAGATAGTAAAAAGAACTAACTTTGACGCTTTTGCGTCTGTGTCCGCAGGACACAACCAAACCTTAGTTGGAATTATACATTGTTACCAGCTTTTTTAATAATATTTTCCTTCTTCACATTTATTTCTATCCCAATGATTGTTTAGAAAATTTAAAAATGTTTTGTTACTTTTCAAATTGTCACTTGGTTTATATTCTCCACCGTATGGATGTTCACTTTTGCACATAAGCATTGTTGAACCTCTCAGAGCATATTTAGTCGAACCTTCATACATTATTACTTTCATTTCTCCAGGGTCCATCCCTCCACGACAAATTAAAACATATGGGAAAGATATTTCAGCTATTCCATCATTATCCAAATCTGTAATTGTGGTCGCTTTTGGCACAAAACCTGTAAACCAGTCCACCCCAAAACATTCGGTATAATCATACACTCTCCATTTTCTCTTGTAATCGTTATCAGACTTGCTTTTTTGAAATAAGTAAGCATACAATTCTGATTTATCTTGAATCATATAATCAGTAGAATCTTTGTCATAGTCTTTCCAAGTGAAGTGTCCAGTTATCGCTTGGATTAGAATATTCTCTCCGTTAGAGTCAGTCCATTTTAGGGCTTCAACAACTGTCCCTCTAAAATCAAGTGTTTTAGGAATGTCATCATAACTTAATGTGTCAATTTGAATTGATTTACTTGAGTTTTCCTTGTCCCAAATACTCAACCAAATGTCAGGTTCAAGTTGTCTGAATTTTTCTTTGTGCTCTTCTGTCTGACCGAAAGAATGCTGAGATATTATCAGAAATAATATTATTATTAAGTTCTTCATTTTTTTAATTGCTGGTAACGGTTTTGTATAATTTCCCAGCTAAGGGAAGGTTAGGAGTAAAGATAATAAAAAGAGCTAACTTTGACGCTTTTGCGTCTGTGTCCGCAGGACACAACTAAACCTTAGTTGGAATTATACGGTGTTAGCACCAGTTTTTATTTTTCCGATTTGTAACAATTAATTCCCCAAATGTTTATCTTATCCAAAGTGTAGTCTATCTCAACCTTATTTTTATTAATAACTTTAAATTCATTTCCTTCTTTATAGTTTGAATCAAAAAGGGTATTCAAATTCAAAGCATCTTTTTTTAGTTCCATAAAGTTTAGTGATACAGTTTGTCCATTTCCGCTCCAAGCTCCGTTCGATTTTAGTATGTCAGATTCCGGTTCCACATCTTGCATTGGTTCAGGATAAATTTTTATATATAAATCAAAAGTTCCATTTGGAATTAAAGTCAGTTTTATAAGAGCCAAGTCATTATTTTCACTTAAATAAACAACTGTGTCGTTAGATACTAATTTTTCAGGTTGAATAATTTCTGTTTCAGTATTCAATTCCGCATTTTGAGTTTTTTCCGATTTCTCATTTTGGCAGGAAAGAATTACTAAAATTAAAGCTATAAATATTTTATTTTTCATTTTAGTAACAAATTGGTGCTAACGGTTT
>NZ_FQYY01000029.1 GCF_900141885.1 Mesonia phycicola
AACAAAAAAGACCCTTCATTAAAAATGAAGGGTCTTAAAAGAAGGCGGCGACATACTCTCCCACAAAAAGCAGTACCATCTGCGCTAACGGGCTTAACTTCTCTGTTCGGAATGGGAAGAGGTGAGCCCCGTTGCTATAACCACCTTGGCTCTTGGTCTTGTTATTATACAAGAACTAATATCTTAACATACTATAACAATAATAAAGTATTCAAAAATTCTAACATAAGAAGAAAATCAATTAGGCAATCTTGCGCCCCTAGACAAGCTAGGGGCTGCATAAGCTATACGGGTTATTAGTACTACTTGGCTATGACATTACTGCCTTTACACCTATAGCCTATCAACGTGATCGTCTCTCACGACCCTTAAAAGAAATCTCATCTTGTGGTGGGTTTCGCGCTTATATGCTTTCAGCGCTTATCCCTTCCAAACGTAGCTACCCAGCAATGCTCCTGGCGGAACAACTGGTACACCAGAGGTTTGTCCAACTCGGTCCTCTCGTACTAGAGTCAGATCCACTCAAATTTCTTACGCCCACTGTAGATAGAGACCGAACTGTCTCACGACGTTCTGAACCCAGCTCGCGTGCCACTTTAATGGGCGAACAGCCCAACCCTTGGGACCTTCTCCAGCCCCAGGATGTGACGAGCCGACATCGAGGTGCCAAACCCCCCCGTCGATATGAGCTCTTGGGGGAGATCAGCCTGTTATCCCCGGAGTACCTTTTATCCTTTGAGCGATGGCCCTTCCATACGGAACCACCGGATCACTATGCTCTACTTTCGTACCTGATCGACCTGTATGTCTCTCAGTCAAGCCCCCTTTTGCCATTGCACTCTACGCACGGTTACCAAGCGTGCTGAGGGGACCTTTAGAAGCCTCCGTTACTCTTTTGGAGGCGACCACCCCAGTCAAACTACCCACCAAGCACTGTCCTTCCAAGGGAAGTTAGGCTTCAAACAAGTAAAGGGTGGTATTTCAACAATGACTCCATCACGCCTAGCGACGCAACTTCAATGTCTCCCACCTATCCTACACATCACTTGTCCAAAGTCAATACTAAGCTATAGTAAAGGTTCACGGGGTCTTTTCGTCCCACAGCGGGTAATCGGCATCTTCACCGATACTACAATTTCACCGAGCTCATGGCTGAGACAGTGTCCAGATCGTTGCACCATTCGTGCAGGTCGGAACTTACCCGACAAGGAATTTCGCTACCTTAGGACCGTTATAGTTACGGCCGCCGTTTACCGGGGCTTCAATTCAATGCTTCTCCGAAGATGACATCTCCTCTTAACCTTCCGGCACCGGGCAGGTGTCAGGCCCTATACTTCATCTTTCGATTTTGCAGAGCCCTGTGTTTTTGATAAACAGTCGCCTGGACCTCTTCACTGCGGCCCCACCGAAGTGGGGCGACCCTTCTCCCGAAGTTACGGGTCGATTTTGCCTAGTTCCTTAGCCATGAATCTCTCGAGCACCTTAGAATTCTCATCCCAACTACCTGTGTCGGTTTAGGGTACGGGCTGCTTTACTCGCTTTTCTTGGAAGTCACGCCCCTGGATTATCACCGCCGCCGTAGCTTAAGTGTACTATCGTAACCTTTCGGTTACTTCAACGTACTATTCCGTCAGTACGCACCAAGTTTATGCCTCCGTCACTTTTATTGTAAAGCAGGTAGCAGAATATTAACTGCTTGTCCATCGACTACCCCATTCGGGTTCGCCTTAGGTCCCGACTAACCCTCAGCTGATTAGCATAGCTGAGGAAACCTTAGTCTTTCGGTGTGCGGGTTTCTCGCCCGCATTATCGTTACTTATGCCTACATTTTCTTTTGTAACCAGTCCAGCATACCTCACAGTACACCTTCACTCCTGTTACAATGCTCCCCTACCACTATAGTAAACTATAGTCCATAGCTTCGGTAATATGTTTATGCCCGATTATTATCCATGCCGAACCGCTCGACTAGTGAGCTGTTACGCACTCTTTAAATGAATGGCTGCTTCCAAGCCAACATCCTAGCTGTCTAAGCAGTTCAACCTCGTTTATTCAACTTAACATATATTTGGGGACCTTAGCTGATGGTCTGGGTTCTTTCCCTTTCGGACATGGACCTTAGCACCCATGCCCTCACTGATGAAAATCATTTTATAGCATTCGGAGTTTGTCAGGAATTGGTAGGCGGTGAAGCCCCCGCATCCAATCAGTAGCTCTACCTCTATAAAACTAAATCATCGCTGCACCTAAATGCATTTCGGGGAGTACGAGCTATTTCCGAGTTTGATTGGCCTTTCACCCCTACCCTCAGGTCATCCCAAGACTTTTCAACGTCAACGGGTTCGGTCCTCCACTATGTGTTACCACAGCTTCAACCTGCCCAAGGGTAGATCACACGGTTTCGCGTCTACTCAACCTAACTAAAACGCCCTATTAAGACTCGCTTTCGCTACGGATCCGATGCTGAACATCTTAACCTTGCTAGATAAAGTAACTCGTAGGCTCATTATGCAAAAGGCACGCCGTCACCAATAAAGGCTCCGACCGCTTGTAAGCGTATGGTTTCAGGATCTATTTCACTCCCTTATTCAGGGTTCTTTTCACCTTTCCCTCACGGTACTGGTTCACTATCGGTCTCTCAGTAGTATTTAGCCTTGGCGGATGGTCCCGCCAGATTCATACAGGGTTTCACGTGCCCCGCACTACTCAGGATACCACTATCTTAACTTCCTTTACCTATACCGGGCTATCACCGTCTATGGCCAAGCTTTCCAACTTGTTCTAGTTCATCGAGTCTCAAATGTCGTGGTCCTACAACCCCATAATATCCGTAAACATTATGGTTTGGGCTATTACGCGTTCGCTCGCCGCTACTAGCGTAATCACTATTGTTTTCTCTTCCTCCGGGTACTTAGATGTTTCAGTTCTCCGGGTTTGCCTCCTTGCGGATGATATATCTTCAATATACCGGGTTGCCCCATTCGGATATCTGCGGATCAATTTGTATGTGCCAATCCCCGCAGCTTTTCGCAGCTTATCACGTCCTTCTTCGCCTCTGAGAGCCTAGGCATTCCCCATACGCCCTTAATAAGCTTATGCTTTTTACCTAATGATCTTTATTCTTATTATATTAAAATATCTAAAATCCTATAAATAAATATAGAACCTTAAATAGATTCTCTCGTATTCTTTATTATTGTTTCAGTATGTCAATGAACTTTTTTAACGAAAAATATTAAATAATTAATACAACCGTTAATCGTGGAGAATATCGGAGTCGAACCGATGACCTCCTGCGTGCAAGGCAGGCGCTCTAGCCAGCTGAGCTAATCCCCCATTATTAGATAGCTTGTTAACCAGTTATTAGTTAACAGTACTTATAACGGCTACTCAACCTCTAAAATTTCCTTCAATATCTTTTTATGAACTTTATCATAAAGAATAATTCTCTATGCTCGTAGTCTCAGGCAGACTCGAACTGCCGACCTCTACATTATCAGTGTAGCGCTCTAACCAGCTGAGCTATGAGACTGCATCATTGTATATATAATTGACAGACGATTAAAACTAAACAACCTCTCTAT
>NZ_FQYY01000025.1 GCF_900141885.1 Mesonia phycicola
ACAAAACCGTTGTAAAACATATGAAAAAAATCCTACTAACATTAATATTCGCAACTTTAATTTGTTCTTGTTCTTCCACAAAGATTAGCAAGAATAATTATAAATATTTTGACGAAAACAATTCAGAAATAAGCAAATCAAAGTTTGACCGAATACGTTCGACAAATAAATTTTTAGATATTCCTGGAGATTCTACAAACCATAAAAAATTGACATTGAGAGAAAATCGTGGGAAGATTACTAATCGCCCAACGTTAGAATTACTTCTTGAGAAACAATCAAATAGAGAAATTGATTCTACCAAACCGATAATCATACTTTATTATCCAGGTAAAGACCCTTGCAATTCAAGCGGTACAGCTACGAAAGAATCATTAAAAAATTGGTTTGGTCAATTAGAAGATGGAATAGAGCAAATAGCGGAAACTGAACCGATTTATATTTATAAAGATTATGAAGGTTTGGAAAAATATGATGGAGTTATGACTTGGTATAAAGATCCAGAAGCTACGATAGAAAGGTTGTTTTTCAAGAATCATTATCCTTGTAGTAGTTTCGTAGTTATATCAAAAGAGGGTGATTACATCAGTTATTTTGGTGAATTTGCAAAGGATTATGTCTGGAAGGCAGCTGAAATAATGAGCGAATAAAAACGTTTTACAACACCGTGTATAATTCATTACGGCGGAATTTCCTATCGGAAATTCCAAGCATTTTTGCTATCTTTCGTTCTTAATCGGAAAAATCCGCTGGATTTTCCCGTAACGAAATCATACACAAATACGTTGTAGGTAATTAAAATGAACACCGTTAAAACATATCAAAAAGTAAATTCAGAAATAGATGCTGCAAGTTTTAGCATCTCTAAGATGGAAGATATCTATACAAAACGAAATGGAAAAGTTGACGAACCACACAGACACAATTATTATACGGTATTAATCATCAATAAAGCAAAAGGAGAACACAAAATTGACTTCAATTCATACAAATTATCAAACCAACAAATTTTCTTTGTTGCACCAGGACAAGTACATCAGGTAATAGAAGAAAAAAAATCATTTGGATTTGCAATGACATTTTCTAATCAATTTTTAATAGAGAATTCGATTCAATTATCATTTATAGAAAGTTTGAATCTCTTTCAAAATTATGGACAAAATCCACCACTTATTCCAACTGACAAACAATTTGAAGCCATAGAAGAATTTTCAAATCAAATTTTCAATCTATTTAATAGTGAAATAAATATGAAGTTTCTGTCTATTGGTGCATTTTTAAAACTCTTACTAATAGAGTGTAATAATATTTGTGCAATCAATCCAATTGAATCTGATGTAGATAGTTCTGGAGACAATTTAATACGAACTTTTAAAAAAGAGGTAGAAAACAACTACAGAAAAGAACATTCTACTACTTTTTATGCAAATCAACTTCACATTACACCAGACCATTTAAATAGAACAATTAGATTAAAGATAGGCAAAACTGCCAAAGATTATATACAAACAAGAATAATTACCGAAGCAAAAAGACTACTCTATTTTACATCATTATCTAATAAAGAAATTGGCTATGAATTAGGTTTTAATGAGCCTGCTAATTTTAGTGCTTTTTTTAAAAAACACACCCAATTATCGCCTTCAAATTTTAAGAGAATAGAGATAATTTCTTAAATATCGGATTTTCATAAGTTTCTACCTTTTTTTCATATTCTACAGTTTTTCAAACTGCCGCATCTTTGTACTATAATTAAAAGCAAAGTAATATGAATCGCAAAAAATTTTTAAAAAACGCATTAATGGCAAGTGTTGCAGGAATAGTAACACCTCAGGTTTTAAAAGCAACAAATAGCGATTCTACAAAATCTTCTTACGATACATTAATGGAACAAGTAGGATTTAATCATTTACCAAATAAAAACATAAAAACAATGAATACAGTAATTCACAAAGCAGAAACAAGAGGAAAAGCAAATCACGGTTGGTTAAACTCATACCACACCTTTAGTTTTGCAAATTATCAAAATCCAGAAAGAATGAACTTTGGCGTACTTCGAGTACTTAATGATGATATAGTGCAAGCAGGAATGGGATTTGGAACACACCCACACGACAATATGGAAATTATCTCAATTCCATTAGAAGGAGATTTGGAACATAAAGACAGTATGGGAAACGTTGCTATAATTAAAGAAGGTGATGTTCAAATTATGAGTGCAGGAACTGGTTTAACGCATTCAGAAAAAAATAAAAATAGTGATAAAGAAGTGAAATTTCTTCAAATTTGGGTATTTCCTAAAGAGAAAAATGTAACGCCACGTTATGACCAAATTTCTATTAAAGAAATAGCAAAAGAAAACGAATTCTATCAAGTTGTTTCACCAAACAAAGAAGACCAAGGAGTTTGGTTGCATCAAGATGCTTGGTTTAATTTAGGAAATTTTACTAAAGGAAGTTCAGATGAATACAAAATCAAAAAAGAAGGTAATGGAGTTTATGTTTTTATTTTGGATGGAGAAGTAGAAATTGTTGGGGAAAATCTTTCAAAAAGAGACGGAATGGGTGTTTGGAATACTGACAGCATCAATGTAAAAGCAACAGAAAATGCTCGTGTACTACTTATGGAAGTACCAATGAATAGATAATATTAAATATTTAAAAAAATAATAAAACAATTAAAATTTAAAAAAATGGTAAACAACACAAATTGGTCAATAGACAATGTACATTCAGAAATTGCTTTTAAAGTAAAGCATATGATGATTTCAACTGTAACAGGTCATTTTGAAGATTTTGAAGCCACTGCAAAAACAGATGGTGACAATTTTAATAATGTTATAATAAATTTTAGTGCAAAAACAGCATCTATCAACACCAAAAATAAAGACAGAGATGCACATTTAAAATCAGATGATTTTTTCAATTCAGAAAAATTTCCTGAAATGAAGTTTGTATCAAAATCATTTGATGGAGAACACTTAATTGGGGATTTAACAATTAGAGATGTAACCAAAGAAATTACTTTAGATGCTGACTTTAACGGAATAGCAGTTGACCCTTATGGGCAAACCAAAGCAGGTTTTGAAATTACAGGCCAGCTGAATAGAAAAGATTTCAATTTAACTTGGAGTGAAGTCACAGAAGCAGGAAGCATTGTAGTTTCAGACAAAGTTAAACTAGTAGTTGATGTACAGTTTATAAAACAAGCATAAATTATTGAAAAAAGTTAAGACTATTTTCTACAATATATAAAAAATCCAAGAAAAATATTGCTGAAAATAACTACCTACAACAACGTATAATTCCAACTAAGGTTTGGTTGTGTCCTGCGGACACAGACGCAAAAGCGTCAAAGTTAGCTCTTTTTATTATCTTTACTCCTAACCTTCCCTTAGCTGGGAAATTATACAAAACCGTTGCCAGTAATGGTGAAAAAAATCTCGGAAGGAATTAAAATCCCATAAACAAACTGAATTTAGAATAAACTTGAAAAAAAAATTACTCTTTATTCTTCTAATTAGCCAATTGAGCTTTGCCAATGACTCTGTCAAAATAAGTATCTTAACTTGTTCTGCTGGTCAAGAAGTCTATTCCGTTTTTGGACACTCTGCAATTAGAGTGATTGACAAAGAAAAAAACATAGATAAAGTTTATAATTTCGGAATGTTTGATTTCAATACGCCAAATTTTGAATACAAATACTTAAAGGGTAAGTTAGAATATTATGTAGGTATCCAAGAAACACAAGACTTTATAAAAAATTATACTGACGAAAACAGAGTAGTTTCCGAGCAAACTTTAAACCTAACATCACAGCAGAAATTGAATCTTGTCAACAAGCTTCAATTTTTATACAGACCAGAAAACAGATATTATCTATACTCTTTTTTAAACAAAAATTGTTCGACAGAGATTGGTGATTTATTAATACAAATTGGAATAAATTTCCAAAATAGTGAACTTACAGAATCTAATAGAGATTTAATTAATTCATATCTATTTGAAATGCCTTGGCTTAAATTGGGAATAAATTTGGTATTAGGAAAATCATTAGACGAAAATTCTACTCGTAAACAAAGTATGTTTCTACCAGACTATCTACAAAAGGAAATTGGTACTTCAGAGTTGAATGGGGAAAAACTAGTAAAATATGAACAAACCCTAAACTCGATAGAAAGTAATAGTCCATATCATGTTCAGAAAATATTCTCACCAATATTAATTTTTTCGCTTTTAACTTTGTTATTTCTATTTTGGTTTCCTACAACTGTTAAAATAATAACTAGTTTCAGTATTGGAATTACAGGCTTATTAATTCTTGGATTGTGGCTGTTTTCTGGACACGAAGAAGTCAAATCCAATTTGAATATCATTTGGTGTAATCCATTGTACCTACTTTACATTCCTCTACTAATCAAAAACAAAACTAACAAAATATTGAGTTTGACACTAATGGGAACATTAGGTATTTCTTTGCTAATTTGGATTTTTAAAGTACAAAACTTTGATTTATCAATATTACCTATATTAACTATTTTGGGAATTTTGAACTTTAAAGAAATGAAAGACGTAAGATTTCCGACTTGGACGGAATTGAAAATAAAGAACAGAATAAACACTTAACAAACAAAAGACAAAACCACTACTGGTAACAATGTATAATTCCAACTAAGGTTTGGTTGTGTCCTGCGGACACAGACGCAAAAGCGTCAAAGTTAGCTCTTTTTATTATCTTTACTTTCAATCTTCCCTTAGCTAGGAAATTATACAAAACCGTTAGGCAACATAAATAGAAACGACATTGACAGATAGAAAAATCAACTTCAAAATCATTTGGCAAAGAGCGAAAATTAGA
>NZ_FQYY01000024.1 GCF_900141885.1 Mesonia phycicola
CTTCCAGTACTGCAACCCTAAATACACACAGTTTGCAGAAAATAATAATATTACAATGAGTATGACTGAACAATATGACCCTTACGAAAACGCTGTTGCTGAACGTATTAACAGAACACTAAAACACGAATACGGTTTAAAACAAACTATTAAAAACACAGAATTAGCACAAAAGTTAACACAACAAGCAGTATATATCTATAATAACCTTAGAGCACATTTTAGCCTTAACTTAAGAAAACCAGCGGAAGTACATCTTAATCCGAACATCGAATACAGATCTTATCGAAAAAATAATGTAAATTTACACCAACTCTATATATAAAAAACACAGAATAGTTATCAAAAAAGAGTCAACCTATTTCAGTATAATACAAAATGAAAATCGGAACTAAAATATTAATCCTATTTCTGACCCTGAATTTGCTTTCTTGCAAAAGTTCAGCACAAGAAACTGAAACAAAAAAACCTATTTCCGTATTTGACTTCTCAACTATTGAAAAGTTCAGAGAAACGAAACTTAAAGGTCAAATAATAAACGATTATGATAGTATTTTCAGTCCTTTAGAGATGAAAGAACTTTCAGATATTATTTATGACTATAACATTGAAACAACTCGACAAATAGTTGTTGTGACAATTGACAGTATTTCACCTTATTCCGATATTCAAAAATTTGCGACTGACTTAAGTAATTATTGGGGAGTTGGAAACGCTGAAAAAAATAATGGACTGACAATTGTTATGTGCAATCCTTGTAGAAAAATCGGAATTGCAACTGGAACTGGAACTGAACTGATTTTGACAAACGAAATCTGTAAAAAAGTAATTGACCAAACAATAATTCCAGAATTTAAAAACGGTAATTTCTATGTCGGAATTAAAAACGGAGTGGTTGAATTAATAGAAAAATGGAAATAAAAAGTACTGTGTACAACAATGTATAACCGCAATTACGGCGGATTCGACTACGTCCGAATCCACTCGGAATTGCTAACGTCAGTTCTTAACTGAAAAACATTATCTTTAATCCCGTAACTGACGGTTATACGAGACCGTTGGGCACAATTATAACTATAATCCTGCATTCAAATGAAAGAAATTAAAGAAATAAACCTATTCATATCTTGTCCTGGAGATATTCAAGATGAATTAAACTCTATTGAGGTAATAGTTAAAGAGATTAATAAAACTATAGGTAAAATAAGTAATTTCGTAATACAAATTGTCCATTGGAATGAGGATACATATACGGATATTGGTGAAGATGGTCAAGAAATTATTAATGATCAAATTGAATATGATATTTTAATTGGTATCTTATGGATGAGATTAGGAACACCAACCAAACGGGATAAATCTGGAACAGTAGAAGAAATAAATAGAGCTATTGAAAATAAAGAAAAGCAACAATTGATTTATTTTAAAACAGCGACTCCGATTAACTTAAATTCTATAAATACTTCAGAATTGAATCAAGTGATGGAATTTAAAAAAGAGCTTTCTAATAAAATACTATACAAAGAATTCGAAAGCATTGAAAAGTTTGAGACTTTATTTCGGTTAAACTTATCAAGTTTAATAAAAGATAAGTTTATCGATGAAAAGAAATCAGTTCAAAATCCGACAAAAATAGATTCGTCTGACAATAATGGAAAATATCAAAATATTGTTTCCTTAATAGATGAAATAGAAAATGCAACAAAAGATGGTTTTGAAGATATTGACATATTTAATATAAATGAGAATGGACATATAAGCTTTGAAAAAGCAACTCGTAATCTAAATAATTTAACGGGTTATCTAAATAAATTGACAGATAATTTAAAAAAAGGGACAGCTGAAATAAATCAAGCCAACAATATTAAAGACACTAGGCTAAAATTATCAAAAGCCAAAAAGGTTGTTAATCGTCTATCAAAAGAATTAGATGAATTTAATGATGAAATAAATTCAGAATTACCTAACTTCTCTGAAAATTTAAAAGAGGTGGGGAAAACAACTTCTGATTTATTGTTAGCATCACGATCATTTAATAACAGTGAAACAAATGAAATTGAAAGTAACACTTTAGCTTATAGAGATTCTATGGAATATGCAATGAATGCCACCGCAAATATGTTGAAAGAAGTTATCAAATGGCCAGCAATAAACCTGAAATTTAATACTAGCAAAAGAAATACAGAAGTTGCTCTAAAAGATTTAATGAAAGAGATGATGTTCGGATTAAAATTGATTGATGAAGCTTTAGAAATTGAGAATTAATTAAAAATAACTGTGCCCAACACCGTATAACAACAATTGCGGCTTTGTGTCCTGCGGACACAACCGCGCAAGCATAAAAGTCGGTAATTTTAGCTATCTTAGTTTTTAACCAATCCGCAACTGATTGTTATACAAGACCGTTGTATGTAATGCCCGAAACGCGACAATGAGAATTGAAATACCGACACAAATTTTCCAAATGGACAAAAATCTAAACCAAATTAAAACGGAAATTTATGACAAGTGCTCACTTGAGATTTCGGATTTTAAAATCGAAGCTGAAAGTAAAGAATATAACGCTTGTCGATTTCAACTCAACGAACTGAATATTTTAAGTAGAAACGCCAAAATAACACAAAAAAAAGTCGGACAATTTGTTACGTTTTGGAAACGAAATGAAAATGGTCCGATTGAACCGTTTGATGAAAATGACCAAATTGATTTTTACACTGTAAATGTTCGGACTGAAAATGAATTTGGACAATTTGTATTTCCTAAATCTCTACTAATTAAAAAAGGAATTATCTCAACTGAAAAGAAAGAGGGAAAACGAGCATTTAGAGTTTATCCAAATTGGGATATTCCGAAAAGCAAACAAGCTGAACGTACTCAAAAATGGCAACTGAATTATTTTTATCAAATCAACAGTTCGACTGATTTACAAAAAGTGACCGAATTGTATAATGGAAAATAAAGCACTACATACAACAATGTATAACCGCAATTACGGCGGATTCGACTACGTCCGAATCCACTCGGAATTGCTAAGGTCTGTGTTAAACCGAAAAATTTACGTACTTTAACCCGTAAACTGACGGTTATACGAGTCCGTTGTAAAACATTTAAAACAAAAACCTATGAAAAAATACGCTTTAAGTTTAATAATTTTATTTTTAGTGATTAGTTGCTCTTTGGAATCAAAATTCAGCTTGCCAAATGATGAAAATATTAATCCTGAATTAATTGGAGAATGGTATAATGAGAAAGAAAATGACGAAAAACTTACCATCATAGAACACGGAAAAAAAACATATAAATTACTGATTAAGAGCAAAGAAAAAATTGATGAAATAATTTCTTTCTCAAAAACAATAAAGGGTTTTGGAATTATGAATCTAAAAACAGATTACAAAAACAAAATCACAAATGTTTTTTATGGTTTTAAAGTCAAGGGAAACACTCTTATGGTTTATGAAGTTAATGAAAAATTGAGAAATAAAGAATTCAAATCTCAAACTGAACTTTTAGAATTTTTTAATGAGAATATTAATAGAGAAAATTTCTTTATAAATCCAACCGAATTAATCCGAAAATAAAAACGTTTTACAACAACGTATAATTCCAACTAAGGTTTTGTGTCCTGCGGACACAGACGCTCACGCGTCAAAGTCAATGCTTTTTACTATCTTTAGTTCTCAAATTCCCTTAGCTGGGAAATTATACAAGACCGTTAGCAATAATTAATAAAAAAGTTAATGAGTAAAATTATAAAATTCTGTTATATAATATTAATTGTTTCTTTATCATCCTGTAAATCAAATATTAGTCTACCCAAAGAAAAATCAGAACTAAACTTGAATTCTAATTTAATTTTGTTAGATGATAAAAGCTTCAAAATTGGTGATAAGATTCAAAGTGCTGTAAATACTTTGGGCAAATACCAAAGAAGTGATGGTTTTACTAACTTGGATAGCATTTATATTTGGGATGATAAAGGAATTTCAATTATAACTGACAAACAGAATGAATGGAGAATCAAAGAAATTTATTTATTTTTGAATAGTACGGATTCAAACAAAAGTAAAGAGAATTTATTTTTTAAAAAATTAGAATCGCATTATAGAGATATTTATAAGAAGAAGAGTAATAGTATTACTAAAAATAATTTTTTTGTTCAAAACGATTATGCCTCAGATTCAATTAAAAATGAAAACGAAAAAATGATAACTGAAATTATAGAAAAAGAAAAGAACATCAGTTATATCTATCCAAAGAACACTATTAAAAATCCCTTTTTTATAAATGGTATTCGGTTTGATTTTAATGATAATATTTCAACTTTTAATAAAAAACTAAAATCTAAGAATATAGAACCATTTCACTATGAATTTGACCTTTATAAAATTGCAACTATGGATCCTAATTCGTTATATGAGTTTTTAGAAAATAATAAATTTAAAGAAGATCCAAATTATGGTATGATAAATAAAAACATAAATGGACTTTTTATATCTGACAACTCCAAAAATAAATTTATTTCAATCATGGTTTCAAATAATGAAGTTGAGTTTATTAAAGTATATTAATTATTTAAAATAACTATTGCTAACAACGTATAATTCCAACTAAGGTTTTGTGTCCTGCGGACACAGACGCTCACGCGTCAAAGTCAGTTCTTTTTACTATCTTTAGTTTCCAAATTCCCTTAGCTGGGTAATTATACAAGACCGTTGTGCGTCATTTAAGAAATGAACTTTCCTGAAATAGGTTGACTAAAAATTAAACCATTAATTATAGTCACTTATGAAAACACAAAATGAACACTGGCGAAAAAAAAGCTACCAAAAAGTAACTTTAGAGACTAAACTTTTAGTCGTTGACCAAATTCTTACAGGACATATTTCTAACAATCAGGCCTCCAAAAAATATGATGTCCCCAGAACAACTATTTCCTATTGGTTAAGAAAATACAGTACCTTAGTGCAACAAAATAATGGTATGAGTAAAAACGACGAAATTAAAAAGTTAAAGGAAAAGATTGAAGAACTGGAGTTTCAAAAAGACTTTCAACAAGA
>NZ_FQYY01000015.1 GCF_900141885.1 Mesonia phycicola
AACGTGTTTGTATATGGTTTGTTGCGTGGTTTAGCACGTAATTTAGCAAATAAAAACCGAATAGAAAATCCGCGAGGATTTTCGTAAGTAGGCTAGAACTAGCAATAAATTATATACAGTGTTGTGCATAGTTATTTGTTCATTATTTTCTTTAAATGTCTATGTCTGTCGAATCTATTTGATTTTTGTCTAGTACCTTCTTTAACTAATGATTTATAATGATATATTTCAGATAATTGTTCTGGATAATATTGTTCCAATAGTGCATCATTATCATAATTGTCTATAAAATTTCTGTAATTTGAAATTTGGTTATCGGTCAAATTATCTTGATTATTCAAAATATCAAAAACAACAGTAAAAAGAGTGTAAAAATGAACTTGCCTTTTTAGTATTTTAATTCGTTCATTATTATTATCTATAATCGCGTTTATTACACTTAAAATTTCTTTAAATTTAATTTCATCTGTTTCCTTATCTTGATAGTCATCATTATATAAATCATATATTTGATTTAAGTTAGTGTTGCTTATATCTTCTTCAATTCCTTTTTTAAGAAATACCAATAAAATACTTACAAAGGAAACGTCTCTCATTCTTCGTCTGTCTGCAACTCCAAAAATTTTATTTTCTTCCCAAAAGTCGAGTTCAGCAAGTTTAGATGATAGTAACATAAATTCTCCTTCAAATTCTGCATTTCGCAATTCTTGAGGATTCAATGTCATATTATTACTGTTTAATCTCAAGAACATATTAACGATGGAAATTCTTTCTACTTGACTTCTTACCAGTCTAATTGAAAAAAGATAAGACCAAATTGCTTTTTTATCATCAGCTTCTAAATCTTTAAATAATCTGTCTTGAATTACTCCTTTTTTTGGATTATTTGGGTCTAAACTTGATGCTTTTAATTTGTAATTATTTGCAATGTATTGAAAAACAGCACCACATCTTTGCTGACCATCAATTATTGAATATTTAGTGTCTCCTGTATCTTCATCTGTTCCGGTGTTCCACAAATAAATTTCT
The DNA here is from genome assembly GCF_900141885.1 of Mesonia phycicola. GTDB lineage: Bacteria > Bacteroidota > Bacteroidia > Flavobacteriales > Flavobacteriaceae > Mesonia > Mesonia phycicola. Next base: position 1,030 of record NZ_FQYY01000015.1, read on the forward strand.
GGTATAGGATAACCAATTAGTATTGATTCAATTAATTGGATTTGATTTTTTTCTGTCCAAACATAATTTCTTTGGAATGAATTATCAACTTCCAATAAACCTTTTTGACTTAAATCATAAAGCCATTTAGCTGTTTGAGGTTGAATATCTATTTGTTCAATTAATTTCATTTATTATGTTTTTTAATTTTGTTATTCCTTTTAAATGGTATTCCTCTACTGATTCCCAGTCCGAATAAATTCTATAATTAACATCGTGTTGTATATTAAATGTCAATTGCAGTTCAGCTTTAAAAGAAAGTACTTTTTTTTGCCAATTCTCTAGAGTTTGATTTCCATATGTTTTATCATCGTCACGAATACTTATAAAACCACCAAATATATTTCCACATTTTTGGATATAACTTTCAAGATATTGACCTTGTGATACTTCTCTGTAAGCAGACCATATTTCATAAAACAGTTTTCTTGAAACTATTATTAAGTCAAAGTCTGAATCCTCGTGAAATTCAGATAAATTCTTTGTTGGCGAAAAACTGAAACGAGTTTTAGCACTTCCAACAATTGAAATATTGTTAAAAGGAATATTTAATTTTCTTGAGATAAATTTTTTAAATGAGTCATAGTCAGAACTAAAATCATCTCCATTGTTTTTAAAATACCAGACATCTTGTCCCAATAAATATTCATAATAAATATCTAATTCAGATTTAGTGTTCAATATTTGGATTAAATTCTCTTTGTTCATTTTTTAATTATGCACAACGGTTTTGTATAATTTCCCAGCTAAGGGAAGGTTAAGAGTAAAGATAATAAAAAGAACCAACTTTGACGCTTTTGCGTCTGTGTCCGCAGGACACAATCAAACCTTAGTTGGAATTATACGTTGTTGGCGGTAGTGTTTATTTCTCGTCTATTAATTCTCTCCATTCCTCAGGTAATATTTCATTTTTAAAATAACTATGCGCTAAATATCTTATACAGGAAAGTCCTAGACTATCTGTTTCATACTGATTTGGTATTTCTTTTTTTTCTAAAACTGATATTTTAAATTCTTTAAAATCAGCCTCATTTTTTAAGAGTTTCAAGCCATTTTGAACTCTTTCTATGCAGTCAACATAATATTCGTTGTGTAAGTTTTTTTCAAATAGTAGTTGCTCAACATTAAATTTAACAGAATCAATAGAAACTATCTGTAAACTTAAATCATTATCAATAAATGATAGGATTTCTTTAAACAGGCTCTCATTATCGAATACTAGACAAATTTCTAGTAGGATTGCAATTAAGATAGAAGAACTATCACAATATTCTTCTGGTTTAATTCCTGTGGCAAAACATTCAATTATCGGGTCAATGTTATTGTGTAATTCAGGTTGCCTATTATGTCTTATTTTTTCAATTCTAAGATTGGATATTGTAAGTTGGAAAAAGCCAAACAAAAACTCAACGTCTTTTTGTCTTAAACAGTCTTTGTCAGAAAAAAACAAAAACAATTGAATTATTGGTATTGAGTGGTTGTCAAAAACAGGACGACTAAAACCATTATTATTCTCGATTAATTCAATAATTAAGTCCTTTTGTTTGTTTTTAATCCGTTCTATCTTATTAGAATTGTAAACTGTATTTCTTAAACGGCAATAATAAATTATGTCATCTAGGTACTCAAAACATCTTAAAGGGTATCCGATTTTTTCATAGAAAGCACCATATTCAGAAAACAATCCATTTTCAATTTTGGCAATGGCGAATGTTTTCTGAAAATATTTGTCAAATATTTCGAACTGACCTTTAAGTAACTTCTTAAATCCTTTTACGACAGGTTTCTTGCCTTGTAAATTGTTTTCTAATATCCAATGCCAAGTTTTTAGAATTAAAAATTTAGAACATTCTTTTGCAGGTACTAAATAGTTGTTTTCTTTACTGTAATGAAAGACAATTGAGTTAAGTAGATTTAATGTGGCGAATAGTTTTTTAAACGCTCTACTTTTTATGTTTTCGATCTTGCTGAATTGAATTGTAACTAATTCTTTAAATTCTAAATATTCATTGTCTGGTGAATCTAAAAAGGCTAAAGTCTTTTTTAATAGCCTATTGCTAGCATCATCTGACAGTAAATATTCATTAAATAGATATTGACTAAAAATATCTGTTAAATAGTAAATGTCCCAACGCTCAAACTCATCATCTTTAAATTCTCTAGATATAAAACCTTCAAAAGTATCTCTGATATTGGTTTTTAAAACACCATTATGTACTACCACTATTTTTGTAGGTAATTCATTAAAACCAGGAATAGTTGAATCTCTGAAGAAAGTATCTTTTGCTTCAATTATTGACTCTCTTATTCCATCTGCTTTTGAATAATTAGATTGAGTTATGTCTTTGTCAGAATAACCTTTTAATTCAAAATACCATTTATGTTTGATTCCATTTTTATCTCTACCGACAGCAATAATATCTTTACCATATTGTGATTGACCTTTTGATTCTTTTGCTGTTTGCACAATTCTAAAACCCATAAGATTTAAAAGAATCGGAAATAAATAATCTAATTCTGAATCTTCTTTTAATGAAGCTAGATATTCACGAACTATTATACTATTGCTATTCATCTTCAAGAAAGGTTTTAATTTCTAGAAATTCTTCATCTTTCCAGTCTTGTCTAACTAAAAAACCTTTTTCAAGTTCAAATTTGTTAGGATTAATAAAATAACCTCTAGGCATTGTAAAACTGGTTCCAACTTTACCGAGTTGTGAAATTTCTTTTTTTGCTCCAAAACGCCAACCTCCACCTTTAGATAATTGCACAGTACTAGTTCCTAATATTGAGAGAAGACTATTTTCTCTAGCACCTTTACCTACAGATTTACTCATATTTTTAGAGAACGATTCGTCAAATGCTTTTATGAATTTATAATGAGTGTGATATGGATTTAGTTCCGGAACAGAATTTTTCAAGTCAATATTTTTTGCATAATAATCTTCAATGTAATTTTTTACTCTTTCAATTACATTTGTATATTCTGGAATATCCTTATCAAGATTATTGTCTATTACATTGGTAACGTGACCTCCATAATCTTCTGAAATTTCTTCTAACTTACATATAAAGCTTTCTTTTATTAAATCACTATTTGAATCAATCAAGGGAAGTAAAGCAACAAGTCTATTTTTTGGTTCGTGGAAATCTTGTGTTAGAGACATCCATAATTTATATTGTAAAATATGAGATAATTCTAGAATGTTAAATGTGAATTTATAAGGACTGTAACTTGATAGTTGATTAAAAATGTCAATACCAATGTTTCTTTTACTCGCTTGGTTATCTGTTAAAAGTTCTATGGTAAATTTGTCTAATTCAATTTTATCGACTGTGTGTAAATACGATTGGAAACTTTTAATAAAATTTTCAAAAGGTTTATTCTCAATTATACTTAATACAATCTTTTTGAAAGATTCAAATTCTTTCAAGTGCCAAAAGACATTGTTGATTGGGTTTATATATTTATCAATTGAAAAGTAATTCTGGTTTATTAATTTAATAACAATTTTCGTTTTCTGTTGACTATAATTGTTTAGCTGGTCTAAATTATTTAAAATGTAGTAAGCTGTTTTTTCGTTTTCGATAGCTGATTCTAATTCTTTAAAACAAAACTTGTGATATTTTGTATTATTGGATTTTAGAATTGAAAATATAAGTGATAGTATTGAAATAACTAATGAATCCTTTTTAATATATTTCTTTATAATTTCTATATATAAATCACATTCGGTAATTTCAATTTTAGAAACATTTGATAGCCCAAAGAAAATAGAGTTGAGTTTGTTTCCCTTTTGTATTAAATCTTTTAAGATTGAATCATAGAATTCAATTTTTTTATTTTCATAAAGTCCAGAGACAATTGCAGATATTATACTTTCTTTCTCCTCATTTACGGAAAATGATTTTTTTAATAATTCTAAACCTAAATCATAGTTGGATTTACACTTATTCTTAATGCCATTTAAAACATTACCTAAGGGAATATTATATTGTGCATCACTTTTAGTTATTTCTGTTAGGATAAGTGCGTTATCAAATATTATTACATCTGTTAAGTCTAATTCTGGTAACAAGTTTGAATATGCATCAATAAAACTAAATAATCCTTCTGGTTTCTTGTCTAAACTTACAGAACTGAGGTAATCATTGAAAGAGCAGTTAAATTTAGAATTTGATTCTTTTGTAACTAATTTCCAAATTTCCTTTTCCAATATGTGGTAGTCGTGAACGTAGCCATTAGTTAAGAAATCTTTCTTAATCTTATTTATAAAGTCAACATTTACCTGAAACTCTTTACTAATTTTAAAGTCAAATTTTTCAATGTATTTATCAAGGAATTGTGAAGAAATTAAGTGATAATCAATTATTGATATTTTATCATTTTCTATTTTAAGAATATTTTTTTCAAATAATAAGTTGTCAAAATCAGTCTCATTTTTTGAAAATTGTAGTTTTTTCTGTTCGATAACTGAATCGATAAACGAGCTTATTATTTTGTCCATAAATTCAGTATTCACTTTTTAATTTGAGGTTGGTTTTACATTACCGCCAACGGTTATGGCTATGCGCCGTAGCGTTGTTTTGCGACTAAGTTACCAAAAAAGAATGAACGGTAGGAAAATCCGTAGGATTTTCCGGATAGGCAAGCAGTAGCTATGGCTTATAGCCGGTGTTAGCCTACGTTTTTTATTTCTATAACTTTTTTAGATGATACTAACAATTCAGTTGCAATATCAAATGAAAAATCTTTTGGTGGACAATTTTCTTCAAGTAAATAGTCTATAAATGCGATTTGGATTTTTGATTTATTTTGAAACTCTAAAACCATTTCTACAATTCTTTTTTCCTTCTCTGTCCGCATTGTATAGTCAACTATATACTCAAAATTCAAACTCTTAAAACTGACATCAATTACGTTAAGTCCAATAAAATTTTTTAATTCAGAAATATGATTATTATCAATTTGATACATATTATCTTGTTCGTAAATATCTTTCAAACTATTATTTTCTATCACATAAGATTCAAGTTCGGTACTCCAAGCTGCCGAAATAACTCCAGAAGAAAATTTTAATTCAATTCCAGCATCTATAATCCAAAAACCTTCATCTGGTAGTTCAAAAAAAGTATCATTGACCTGATAAAGATTAATATTCTGTAATGATCCAGATTGAATGATGGATCTTAAATTTTCTTCTAAATATTCGTGGGAATCTTTCATTTTCAAATGTAGGCTAACGGTTTTGTATAATTTTCCAGCTAAGGGAAGGTTAGTAGTAAAGATAGTAAAAAGAGCTAACTTTGACGCTTTTGCGTCTGTGTCCGCAGGACACAACTAAACCTTAGTTGGAATTATACGTTGTTGCCACACGTTTTTAATTTTATTCATCAGGTAATAAGTCAGATGTAAATCCGCTATTTTTCCCCCATTCTTTTATTTGTTTCATTTTCTTCTTTCCCAAAAATTTACCTGTCCAAGGATTAAATGAGTAAACATTGAACTTATAGGTAATTCTTGAGCGTCCTTCTTTTTTTATTTCATCTATTTGGTCTATTAATTCAGCGATATAATATTTAAACTGCCCATCGTAAAAAGTCGCTTTATTAAATCTTTCCCATTTTAAGAATTCTGAAATATTTTTTCCTTTTAGCCCGTGTTCTTTTGCAATTGAAATAGCCTTTGTTTTGTCAATTTCAAAAGTTCTGTTTTCAGAGTTTAATTTTTCGAATCCATTGTTGTTAAATCTATCATGACTTGGAATATAATTTCCATTTTCGTCAAGACTAATTCCAATCATTTCACTTTGCCAATCCGAGTTTTTAAGTCGTACTTGATACCGAAAAAGAAATTCAGTTGGTTTTCTTTTCATTGGTTCTGTCCAACTACCAACATAACCATCATTGTCATAAGCATAACAATTAAAATTGAAACGAACTTGGCTATCGAAAAACTCTTGACTATAGTTAGAAATAATCAAGCTGTCCGCTTTTTTTTTCATTCGTTCAAGTATTTCGTGGTGAGGAAATAATTGTCTGTTTACCTCGCATATTGCATTATCATAATCACGTGTAAACAATAATTGTTTGTCGAAATTATATTCTTTCCAAATTCCAAGGTGCTTTCCATTTTTTCTTTTCCAACCTTCTGTGTTTAATCTTGTCGTGTCTTTTATGTAATGCACGCTGTACCAAACAGAATCTTTGTTTTTATAACTTTCTTCGTAAACGTGATAAACAGAATTTCTGATAATTTCGATGTCGGATGAATCTGTCGAAATATTTTCACGACTAAACTGTCCGAAAACAGAAAGTCCCGAAATAAGTGTGAAAAATGTTAGCAGAAATTTACTGTTCATAGGTTTGGTTCAAATGTGTGGCAACGTGTTATATCCAAACAAATATAACTGTTTATGTATAAATAAAACAGGATAACCCAACTTTTTGATTACTGTTATTAAGGGAAGAATAAAAATGAAAAAAGAAAAGAAAAGAAAATACTCAAAAGTAAAAAAGCCAGTAAATATTTATTTACTGGCTTTTGTCGGGGTGGCAGAATTTATAATTGCACCTCAACTAACTGTAAACCAGTATTTAATAAAATATATTTTAAAACTAAGACACTAATTTAGACATTTTGACTACCAAATTTAGCTTTCTAAATACTAAAATAGTACAAAATAAATTAACTCTCAAATTCTTCAGGAAAGGCTTATTACAGACTGAGAATTCTTTCTTGTAAAGATTCCATCAAATAAACTTTCATAGGAGAGTCATACTTCCATTTACTTCGCTTCCGGTTGTTTATCAATTTCAATGGTTTTTGTTGACTTCGCGGCTGCTCACTGTCCCTCCCTTTTTTACTATGCAAAATACCAGTAATTGGAAGTTAGTCCAGATGGCATAAGCCAGTCATTCTTCCTTTTTATACATCTTCCCTAACTCCAATTCCTGAAAACGTATCAGCATCAAAAAAGGGAACAGCTCACAGCTCTATGGGAAGTAAATCAAAAAAATATCATTATGAAATCATTTCAAAACAACAAAATCGGAAGCGAAGTAAAAATCAAAAAGGAAAACGCTTCAGATATAATAAGTAAATCAATGTTTAACCTTTCTACACTAATGGTAGAATCTAAATTTTAATGTTATGAGTACGATCAAAAATCAAGTTCAATTAATCGG
>NZ_FQYY01000008.1 GCF_900141885.1 Mesonia phycicola
AGACTCAAAATTAATAAATTAGCTATTTAGCTTTAATTCGTTTTTACTGTCAATCAATACTTCAATGAACTCATAATACTACCACCAAAAAGTAATAGTAATCGTTAAAAATTAAGGACTCGAACCTCAAAAGTAATTTCTTAATTACTCAGCTTCCCAGCTTTTCTATTTCATAATTTTTTGAGAACTTTAACGCTTTAAGCGTTAGCGGCTGCAAATATATAACCTTTATTTAAACTAACAAGAATAAATTTCAAGTTTTTTATTTTTATTTTTTAGAGCCTTACAAGATACAAACTATATATCTAATAAACCAAAAAAAATAACCCTCTCAATGAACATAGCTTCTCTCTCAAAGCGGATGCAAATATACTCCCCTTTTTGTTCCTAAAACAAACTTTTTTACAAGTTTATTTAATAATTTCTTCATATTAAATTTAAACTACAGTAAATCAGAAGAATATATACAAATAAAATTATAAAAAATGTCTTATTTAACTATACTTAATTATTTTTTTACCTTTAAATAAAAACATGAATTACCCTTGGCACTTATATTTAATGGGATTTATATACATCATAGCTGGAATAAATCATTTTATAAAACCTAAAATTTATCTAAGAATAATGCCTAGGTACTTACCTAAACATCAATTATTAGTTTATGCAAGTGGAGCTTTAGAAGTTATTTTTGGTGTTGGAGTTTGCATCTCTATTACTAAAGAGATTGCTATTTATGGCATAATTACATTACTAGTATTATTTTTCTCTGTTCATTTTTACATGTTGAGCTCTAAAAAAGCTTCAGCTGGATTACCAAAATGGTTACTTATAATAAGAATTCCATTACAGTTTGTACTTATATATTGGGCTTATTATTATTTAGCATTATAATATGAAAGAAGTACAACTAAAATTACCACAGTCTACTATTATATATTATGAAGATTTTTATTCTAGAGAAAAAGCAGATGCTCTTTATGCTGCCCTGAAAGAAAAAATTACTTGGAAACACGAACAAGTAAAAGTGTTTGGCAAATTATATTGGCAGCCCAGATTAACTTCTTTTTATGCTGATAACTCAAATACATACACCTACTCTTCTTTAAAACTAACTCCTCTACCCTTTTTTGAAGAATTATTATCTGTTAAAAACGATATTCAGAATAAAGTTGACTCAAAATTTACTTCTTGTTTAGCTAATTTGTATCGTGATGGAAAAGACAGTAATGGTTGGCATGCTGACGACGAGAAAGAACTAGGCAAAAATCCTGAGATAGCATCATTGAGTTTAGGCCAAAATAGATATTTTAAATTTAGACATAAAAATAACCCTCAACTTAAAGAGAAAATACTATTGAAACACGGAAGCTTACTACTTATGAAAGGAGAAACACAGCATTTTTGGCAGCATCAAGTTCCTAAAACCCAAATGAAGATAGATGAGCGCATTAATTTAACTTTTAGAACACTTCTTTAAGTTATATTATGAATACTTAACAAAGAAAATATCAAGTTTTAGCGATTGTTTAAGACCCAATTTAATCATCTAACAATAACTTTGTGAAAAAAGTAATTATGATTTCATTAGAATCTAAAGGAAAAACTATTTACACAATTGCAGAAGGAAAACTTGACAAAGATGATTACAAGCAATTAATACCTTTTTTAGAAAGAAAAATTGATTATGAAGATAATTTAAACTGGTATTTTGAAATGAAAAATTTTAATGGATGGACTTCTAAAGCAATTTGGAATGATATTCAGCTTGATATTGAATATAGCAATCATCTTAAAAAAATAGCTATGGTTGGAGATCAAGAATGGGAAAAATGGTTATCTAAACTAATTAAACCATTTAACTTGGCAGAAATTAAATATTTTAGTAATCAGCAGAAAAAAGAAGCTCAAAATTGGGTAGAAGAATAATGAATAAATTTAACGATAGACAAATAGATAGAATTATAGAAATGGCTTGGGAAGATAGAACTCCCTTTGAAGCTATTGAATTTCAATTTAATATTTCTGAAAGTGAAGTAATTAAACTGATGCAAAAACAACTAAAACCTTCTAGTTTTAGAATGTGGCGCAAAAGAGTACAAGGCAGAAAAACAAAACACTTAAAATTAAGAGCTAGCGGGGTAAATACCTTTAAATGTTCTAGACAAAAGCATATTACTCACAACTCTATCTCTAAACGCTAAGCAAAAATATCATTTAGTACAGTTGCTAAACGTATACCTCCTTTTTGAAGCTGTGTTCTTACTTGGCTAAACCAAGTGTACATATAGCTATAATACAAACTGTTATTTTCTTCTACAGATTGATACACTTTTTGTGCTAAAATTTGAGAATCTCTAGCCCAATCTACAACACTTCCCTGCTTAATTGCTTTAATTTCTTTTTTTGAAAGCTCTTCTTGATTTATTGCTAAATCTGAATAACTCATATCAAAAGACTCTATCATTTCTGAATCCCAAACGCGGTGTAAATTAGATTTCTTATTAAACCATTTTACTTCAATTGCATTGCCTCCTTTATCTTCAGCTCTACCCACATGAAGAGGCTGGTGTAAATCACCAATAAGATGTACCAACATTTTCAAGTAAAACTGTTTATCTTCTCTAGAGGTTTTGTCTTCTTTTAATTTTGAGACACATTCTTCAATTGCCCAAATTAAATTTTCTCCTAATTCATCTTTTACCTCTTCATAAGTCTTATTAGAAGGTATGTTTACATAATGCCAACGACTAAATTTTTTGTATGCAGGATCACTTTTTATATCATCTCCAAAATTAGATATTAATGCCAACGACTCTCCATCTAGCAATTTTTCAATTTTTCTTATCGTTTTCTTCTTCAAATAGCCTTCTGCAATTTTGGCGGTAGTTCTATGTCCATTCTTTCCCCAATCTCCTTCATTATCTGCATAAATAGTTCCGTTAAAACTTAATAAGACAATAAAAAATATTATTCTCAAATTCATATTCTTTTTTTTAGAAATTCGAAAATATAAAAGTTCTTTCGTTTTTCAATTAAAATACTGTAATTAAACAATTAATTTGATTAGATTCATGTTATTACAAATTCATAAAAGTTATAACAATTATTAATTCATTTTTCTATGAAGTACTTTTTAATAAGCATTAGTTTTTTTTCATTTCTCTTTCTTCAAGCTCAAGAAAAATTTATAGCAAATGATATTAGAATAAACAAATATATAGAAGGCACGCTATTAGCACCCAAACAACAAACAGTACCTTTAGCTATTATTATTAATGGTGCTGGACCTATAGATAGAGACGGAAACCAAAGAATGATGGAGAATAATTCTATTAAAAAATTGGCCGAAAGTTTATCTAAAAAGGGAATTGCTACATTTAGGTACGATAAAAGAACTTTAAAAGCTACAAAACTAAATATAAAAGAAAAAGATATGCGCTTTGATGATTTTATTGAAGATGCTAACTCTGTTATAAATAGGTTTAAACCCATACCTAATTTTAATAAAATTTACATTATTGGTCATAATCAAGGTTCTTTAGTGGGTATGGTTGCTGCCCAAAACAATGTAGATGGTTTTATTAGTATTGGCGGAGCAGGGCAACCTTTAGATAGTGTAATAATAAAACAAATAGGAGCACAAATGCCAGGTTTAAAAGAAAATGCTGTATCTGCATTTAAAGATTTAAGAGAAAAAGGAAAAGTTAAAAATTATAGTCCTGCATTAGAAACTATTTTTAAAAAAGAAGTGCAACCATTTATGTTGTCTTGGATAAAATACAATCCGCAAGTAGAATTAAAAAAACTACACATACCTACTCTTATTATAAATGGAGATAATGATTTTCAAGTAAATACAGAAGAAGCAAAAAAATTAAAAGCTGCAAAGCCAGATTCTAAACTAGTTATTATAGAAAATATGAACTATATATTTAATATTATAGATAAAAACGACGATATTGCCAACCAAAAATCTTATAACGAAACTCACCATCAAATTTCAACAGAATTGATAGAAGAGATTTCTAACTTTATTTTAAACAAAGAGTAAATAAATTATGAGCTACAAGATTGTATTTTCTGATATAGACGGAACTTTATTAAACAGCAATAGAGAACTTTCTGAAAGAACAATAAAAACTATCAAACAAATTAAAGATGAAATACCTGTAGTATTAATTTCTGCAAGAATGCCTTCAGCAATGAGACATCTTCAAAAACAATTAGGTATAGAAAACCAACCATACATATGTTATAACGGTGGTTATGTTATAATAGATGATAAACCTGTAAGCTCTACCGCAATACCATTAGCTACAATTAAAGAACTAGCAAAATTTAACGAAGAAAGAAACGTACATTTTAGTCTCTATAATGCAGATGAGTGGCACGTACCTGGTTATGACTATTGGGCTAAAAGAGAAGAGAGAAATACAAAAGTTACCCCAACTATTACTCATATTAATGAGGTTATGGCAGATTGGGAAAAGAAAGAATTAGGCGCTCATAAAATTATGTGTATGGGTGAAGAAGAAAAAATTGAAGAGCTTTTTCAGCATTTAAACAAAAATTATAGCGATCGTTTACATATTTACCGCTCAAAATCTACTTATATAGAGATAGCCAACAAGCAAATTTCTAAACTAACCGCTATAAAATATCTTTTAGATAATCATTTTAATTTATCTATTGAAGAAACTGTTGCATTTGGAGATAATTATAATGATGTAGAAATGATTGGTGGTGTAGGTATGGGTGTTGCAGTTGCTAATGCTAGAGAAGAAACTAAAAAAGTTGCTAAAAAAATTACAGATGCAAGTATAGAAGATGGTGTTGCTAAAAGCATTGAAGAACTTTTCTTAAAATAAAATTTACAAGCTATTATGGATGAAACCCCGTTTTTTAATAACGATGCAATAGTTTTTGGTATATTAATGCTGCTCTTGGGAGCAGTTTTTTATACCTCTTCTCGTAAAACAGGATTTTGGGCAAAATTTTACAAGATTGTACCAGCACTATTAATGTGCTATTTGTTACCAGCTATCTTAAATTCTTTAGGTATTATAGATTCTGAAAACTCTCAACTATACTATGTAGCTAGTCGGTTTTTATTACCAGCATCTTTAGTATTAATGACATTAAGTGTAGATTTAAAAGCAATATTTAATCTTGGGCCTAAAGCTTTAATAATGTTTTTTACAGGTACTATTGGTATTGTAATTGGCGGGCCATTGGCTATTTTATTAATTTCTACCATATCTCCAGAAACAGTTGGTGGTATTGGTCCAGATGCTACTTGGCGAGGTTTAGCTACTCTAGCAGGAAGTTGGATTGGTGGCGGAGCCAACCAAGCTGCAATGCTAGAAATATTTGAATACAACCCTGAAAAATATGGAGGGATGGTTTTTGTAGATATTGTAGTAGCAAATTTATGGATGGCTATAATTTTACTAGGTATAGGAAGAACAAAAGCTATTGATAAATGGTTTAACGCAGATGCATCTGCCATTACAGAACTTAAAAACAAAGTTGAGCACTATACTAAAAGTATTACAAAAAATCCAAGTTTAACAGATTATATGGTTATGCTTTCTATAGCAATGGGAGCTGTTGGTATTGCTCATTTTGGAGCAGATAACATATCTACTTTTTTAACTTCTAACTTTGAAATTTTTAACGATAAAACTTCTGCATTTTCTTCTTTCACCTCTACTTTTTTCTGGATGATAAGTATTGCTACTGTAATTGGTATTCTATTATCATTTACCAAAGCAAAAAAATATGAAGGTGCTGGTGCCAGTAAAATTGGAAGTGTATTTATTTATATACTTGTAGCTACTATTGGTATGAAAATGGATTTAACCATGATTTTCGACGATCCAGGGCTTATTGCCATAGGTTTAGTCTGGATGTCTATACACGCTATTTTATTAATTCTAGTTGCAAAACTTATAAAAGCACCTTTCTTTTTCTTAGCAGTAGGGAGCCAAGCAAATGTTGGTGGTGCTGCTTCTGCTCCAGTAGTAGCTGCTGCATTTCACCCTAGTTTAGCAACAGTTGGTGTACTACTTGCCGTGATGGGTTATGTAGTAGGTACCTGGTCTGCTTATGCTTGCGCTATTTTAATGCAAATAGCCTCTGGAAGTTAGTTATTGTTTAAAAAAATAAGATATTTGCACCTCTATTTTAATTCTATGAAAAAGTTTATTTTACTTGGTTTAATTACCACATTTATTATTTCTTGCTCTAATAAAGAAGCTAATTTTAGGCTATCTGGAACTATAGACGGGCTTAAAAAAGGAACACTGTATTTACAAAAAATAGACGATACTCTTGTAGTAGATATTGATTCTATACAGATAAACGGTGACTCAAATTACTTATTAGAAGCAAACATTGAAGAACCACAAATCTTATTTTTATATTTAGATAAAGTAGATGGTGAAAAAAATGATGACATTATTGATTTTTTTGCTGAAAAAGGAGAAATGACCATTAATACAGAACTCAAAAATTTCACATCTGCTGCCAAAGTTATTGGTTCTAAAAACCATGAAAAACTTACAGAATATCGAAGCATGTTAAAACGCTTCAATAATCAAAACTTAGATTTAATTAAAGAAAATTTTGAAGCTCAGAAAGAAAATGATGAAGAAAAAATTATAGCTATTAATAAGAAGTATGAAAATACTTTAAAAAGAAAATATCTATACACTGTAAATTTTGCTATAAATCATAAAAAATATGAAATAGCACCTTACATTATGCTTACAGAAGTTTTTGATGCTAATACAAAATACTTAGATACAGTCTATAATTCTTTAGACAAGAAAGTACAAAAATCTCTTTACGGAAAAGAAATGAAAAATTATATTAAAGAAAGAAAGAAGCTAGAAAAACTGGAAGAGAAAGTAGAAGCTAAAAATTAAATAAAACCAACAAATAAAAAAAAGCGGAATTTTTAAATTCCGCTTTTTTTGTGCTATTAAAGTTCATTTAATCTTGTAACCAAATCGTTTGCTTTAACCTCTAGCTCTTTACTTATATTTTTAAAGTGAGCACCAGGATTTTCAACGTTCTTTTTGTTTATTTCAACAATTAAATTGTCAAATGAAGAAATTGCATCTTCTACAATTTGATCTGATTTAGAGTGATCTTCATCTGGATTTACCACTTGATGAATGTATGCAGCTTCAATAATATCGCCCATAACATAATTTAGATCACGCTTTAATGTTTTTACGCTTGCCATAATTTATAATTTAATGGCGCAAAAGTAATCTAAAATCAAATAGTGACCTCTAATAAAGTAGATTTATTTGAACTTAATTTTATCTTATTAAAGCAAGCAGGCACTAAAAGTGTTTCTCCTACCTTTAAGGTTTCTTCAAAACCTTCTACAGATACGGTTGTTATGCCTTCAATATTCATATAAATCACAAAACTATCTGTGGTTGAGTAGTCTAAGTTTAATTCTGTAGATAATTTTATTTCTTTAGTTTTAAAATATTGATTTTCTACTAAAGATGTTTTTTGGTTTTCTTTAGAGGTATAATTTATTTTATATTCTTGGTTTTCTTTAAAGTCTATTGCTTTTTTTGCTTCTTCTGTATGTAAATCTCGTTTGTTACCTAGTTTATCTTTTCTATTATAGTCGTAAACTCTATAGGTAATATCTGAGGTTTGTTGTATTTCGGCCAGCACAACTCCTTTGCCAATGGCATGTATTAAACCTGGTTTGATAAAAAAAGTATCTCCTGCTGTTACAGTTTCAAAATTTAAAATAGATTCTATAGAATCATTTTGAAGAGATTTATTATAATCGTCTACAGTAACACCATCATTAAAACCTACAATAATTCCGCAGTTATCGTCTGCTTGCATAATGTACCACATCTCTGTTTTACCAAAAGAATTATGTCTTTGTTTAGCTAATTTATCGTCTGGATGAAGTTGAACTGAAAGATTTTCTTTAGCATCGATAAATTTTATTAATAACGGAAAGTTATTTCCAAACTGTTTGTAGATAGATTTACCTACTAATTTGTCTTTAAAATTAGTGATTAAATTTTTAAGAGTTTCTCCTTGTAAATCTCCATTAGCAACTACAGATAGATTTTCTTCTATATCACTAATTTCCCAACTTTCACCAATAATAGAGCTATCAGATTTTTTATTGAGTAAGGTTTTAAGTTTTGCCCCTCCCCAAATTTTTTCTTTTAAAATAGGGCTAAATTTTAAAGGGTACAGTTTTTTATTTTTCATTATTAATTACCCCTTGTAGGTTACAAAATTTCTTGGAGTTTCGTAAAGTGTAACTTCTAGAGAAAGGTTAGAATTTATTTCTGTTCTTAATTTATTCCAAATTACTATAGAAATATTTTCTGCTGTAGGGTTTAAGTTTTTAAACTCATCTACTTCTACATTTAAGTTTTTATGATCTAATAACTTTTCTACTTTTTCATAAATTAAATCTCTAAGCAGCTTCATATCCATCACAAAACCTGTTTCTTTATCTACTGTACCAGTTACAGAAACTATAAGCTCGTAATTATGACCGTGATAATTTGGGTTACTGCATTTACCAAATACTAATTTATTCTTCTCATTACTCCATTCTTTTTTAAATAAACGGTGTGCTGCATTAAAATGAGCTTTTCTACTTACAGTTACCTCTCCCATTACTTTATAGAATTGTAATGTTTTTTAAAAATTATTTTAAACCAAGCGGTATAATTATCTGGGTTTTCTTCTAAGTCTTTTTGTATATTTTCTAGGCTCATCCATTTCCAAGCGGCAACCTCTTCTGGATTAATATTAGGTTCACCATTGTAATTACCTATTAAAATATAATCGTATTCATGCTCTGTAAGGCCGTTATCAAATGGAGCTTTATAGATAAATGAAATGGTTTCTTCAAGATCTGTAGTAAAACCCATTTCTTCCATTAAACGTCTTTTACCTGCAGCAATATTGGTTTCACCTTCTCTTTGGTGGCTACAGCAGGTGTTTGTCCATAAACCTGGAGAATGATATTTAGATAATGCCCTTTGTTGTAGCATTACTTCTTTTTTATCATTATATACAAATACAGAAAATGCACGATGTAGAAGTGCTTTTTCATGGGCTTCGATTTTTTCCATCAAGCCTATTTGCTCATCATTTTCATTAACTAGAATAACTTGTTCTTTCATAGATTTCAAATCTACAAAATCCAATATAATTTTCTAGCTTAAAAAATTCTTTTATCTCCTTTTAATTTTAAAACAAAAGCTCCTTTAAAACCTTTAGCTAGTACTTTTTCTTTGTAAAGCTCTGCTTCATTACGTGTTTTAAAAGTACCTGTATAGTAACGTGTGTAGCCTTCATTAACGTATTTGTAGTAATAAACGTTATCTAACTTATCAAAAGTCATTATTTTTCTACTGATTTTGAAGGCTCCTATTTGTACTGTAAAAACTTCTTCTGAAGAATTAAAATCATAAATTGAATTTCCAGAGCTTGCTACAGAAGTTTGTTCTGCTTGAGTCACCTCATCAAAACCGTTTTGTTTAGCAATAGAACTTCTAACCTCTTCTGGAGTCTGATTTTCATTTAGTATTATAAATTCTGATCTTCTATTTAAAGCGTGTTCTTCTTCTGTACAATCTACTCCATCATCACAATGGTTTATTAATTGAGTTTCTCCATAACCTTTACCGGTAACTCTATTGGAAGCTATACCGTTATCTATTAAATATTTAGCAGTTGCTTTAGCTCTCCTGTCGGATAGGTCTAAGTTGTATTGATCTTTCCCTCTACTATCTGAGTGTGAGCGAATATCAATTTTCATACTAGGATATTTTTTTAATACAGAAAGTACTTTTTGAAGTTCTACCTCAGCATCATCTCTAATATTCGTTTTATCTAAATCAAAGTATATAGGATCTAGCTGTAATAAATCACTCAAATCATCACCTAAACCTGCTTTTTCTATCCCTAAGCTTTCTCCTTCTTCTATTTTTACAGGAAGTTGAAAATTCTTTTCAAACTCAGATCCTGCTTCTAACATTTCTTCTGTTGTTTCAAACTCATCTTTTGAAACTCTAATTATATATTGCGTATCACAATCTAATGTAAACTCATAAAAACCTTCTTTATCTGTTACTGTAGAATCTAATTTTTCTAGATTTTCATCTAACAATTCTACGGTTACCCCCTCTATAACTTCGCCTGTACTAGCTTCTGTTATTTTACCATCTACATATTGTTGGCAAGAGGTAATTAGGTCTTCAATTTGTATACTTTCATAAATATCATCTTCTCCAACTCCACCTTCTCTATTAGATGCAAAAAATCCTTTTTTTAATTCGTTATTAATAATAAAGCTAAAATCATCTTTAGAGCTATTTACAGGTCTTCCTAAGTTAAATACCTCTCCATATTCTCCGTCATCTCCTATTACAGAAACAAAAACATCTAAGCCTCCCAAACCAATATGGCCATTAGAAGAAAAAAAGAGTTCGTTATCTTGACTTATAAAAGGGAAATTTTCTTTTCCTTCGGTATTAATGTTCTCTCCTAAATTTACAGGAATTCCGTAAGTATCATCTTCTAAAATATCTACTACAAAAATATCTGACATCCCTAAAGTACCTGGCATATCTGAAGAGAAATACAGCTTTGTTTCATCTTGGTTAAGTGCTGGGTGAGCAATAGAATAATTATCACTTGAAAAAGGAAGCTCTACAGGCTCAGACCAATCTGACTCTAAATCTTCTCTTGTAGATTTATATATTTTCAAGAAATTTATACCTTCTTCACTTTTGCCGTATTTTTTATTATTATAATTATTTCTTGTAAAATAAATAGTTAAACCATCTTTTGAAAAAGTTGCAGAAGATTCATGAAATTTAGAGTTTATAACTTTAGGTAAAATTACAGGACTACTAATAATTTTTTCTTCTTCATCTAATTTTACCTGATAAAGATCTAAATAAGGCTGTTTATTCCACTCATGTACTCTTTTTACCGTAGATCCGCTTTCTCTATTTGTTGCAAATACTAATTGATTAAGATAAATGGTTGGTGAAAAGTCGGAAAGAGATGAGTTAATATCTACTTGTTCTAATGAAAATCTACCTGATTGTAATTCTATTAATTCTAAATAATTTCTTTCTCCTCTTAATAGTTTTACTCTAGAATCTGTGCCTTTCTTTTTTTCAAATTCAAGCATAATTTTATCAGACTCTTTATATTTTTGATTTCCTTTTAGTGCCATTGCATATCTAAAAAGATAATCTTCTTCTAAATCTCCGTTTTTTAATTTATAAAGTTCATCATACCATTTTTCAGAATTTGGTAGATCTCCATTAAAATAATACGAGTCACCTAATTTTTTAAATAGGTTTTCAGATTTATAGCCTGCTTCTGCTACTTCTAAATAAACTTCTCTAGCATCTATAAATGCATACCTATCAAACATTTTATCTGCTTCTGCAAGCTTATCTTCTTGAGCAAATACAGGTTGACAGAAAAAAACTATTAATAGTGTAAATTTTATGATAGAGGTATAAGAAAATTTCATGTGGTATTATTGTTAAAAGAATCTTGGGGTAACCATTTTATTATAACTTTTGAATAAATCAAATCTAAGAAAAGCTTCAAAACTACCTCCGCTATACTCGCTAAATTCTGTAGTATCTGCATCGTACGCCACTCCTAGCATAAGTGAGTCTGTAAATTGAAAACCTACTAACCCACTAACTGCAGAGCTCCATCTGTAAGCTGCTCCTACAGTAAATTTTTCATAAAATAAAAAGTTAGCAGATAAATCTACTTGTAAAGGTGTACCTGTTACTAATTTGGTTAAGATAGCTGGTTTAAATTTCACATCATTTGAAACATCAAACACATAGCCTGAGCTTAAATAAAACCCCATTCTTTCTTTAGCTACAGATTCACTAGCATTAGAAGAATCGTCAAAATGTTTTGTTTCTAGTAGATTGGGTACACTTAAACCTACATAGTATTCATCTGTATATAACATTAGACCCAAGCCTACTTGCGGAGATATTTTATTATCTATATTACTTGCTTGAAAATTTGGATCTGTAATATCGTATATGTTTAAGCTATTGTAATCTATGTCTAATAAATGAGCTCCAGCTTTTAGTCCAAAATTTAATTTTGTGTCATAAGATAATTCTAAGCTATAACTAAAATTTGCATCTACATAAGTTTCTTTAGCTGGACCAATTTTATCATTTATAATATTTAAACCCACACCCATTTTTTCATTTATTGGTGTATGCCCACTTAAGGTTTGGGTTGTAGGAGCTCCATCTACCCCAACCCATTGTGATCTATGTAATAAAACTGCGCTAAACATATCTCTAGAACCTGCATACGCTGGGTTTATACTCAACGTATTATACATATATTGCGTATACTGTGCATCTTGTTGAGCAAAAACAATTTGCGCAACAAAAAAACAAAGAGAAATGAATATTAAATTTTTATAATTTTTAATCATTAAACAATATTAGTTTAATTTATATATAAGTAACCTTCTTTTTTCATTGTTTCACCGCTATTAGAGTTTACCTCTAATATGTAAAAATATGTTCCCGCAGGTAATTTAGACTCTTTTTTTATGGTCACTCTTCCTTCACTATAACCTCTAAAATACTTATTATCTTGCCCATAACCTGACACGTCAAACACCTTAGTTCCCCAACGGTTAAAGATAATTAATTTATTATCAGGGAAGTTTTCTATACCTTCAATTATTAAATAATCATTTTGACCATCATCGTTAGGACTTATTGCATTAAAAACTTTTAAGTCATTTGGTGTTAATTCATCTATATAATATCCGTCAATTTCATAATAATCCATATTCCCCGCAACAGTAGTATTAGTTGGATTGGTTCCTTCTGATTGTACTACATCACTAAATGCTGGTATATTATTTATTAAAACATAACTTGTAACATCACCTAAAGGAACACCCGTTGACCAGTTACCATTTATATCTGTTGAAACTGTTTGTGTTAAACCTAATTGATCTGAAACTTCTACATCTATATTAGCTAAATCTATTTCTCCTACATCTTGTGTACTATTACCGTTAGTGTCAAAATACACATGTCCATTTAAAGTACTTATTGCATATTCTGGACTAAAGAAACCATCGAATTCAAAGTTTGAAGATGTTTGTGTTACTTGCGTTACGGTTGGGTCTGTCCCTTCGGTTTGAATATAAACAGATGGGAAATCTGGGTCTGTTTCATCTATATCTGATGTGGTTTGACCTGATATTACATTAGCAAACCAATCACCATTTACATCTGATGTTAATGTTTGATTACCCCCTAAGAAATCTGTTATTACAATATCAACATTTGCTAAATCTGGCTCTGTATTATCTTGAACTCCATTTCCGTTAGCGTCTATATACATATGTCCGCTTAATTCCCCTAACTCACTTAAAGGAACTTCGTAACCATCTACTTCAGAAAATATATTTCCTGCAATAACATTTGTAACGGTAGGGTTAGTTCCCTCGGTTTGTACAGCACCAATTATAAAATCTACATCTGTTTCATCTACAAGTGATGTTGTATTTCCCTCTGGAACGGTAGATTTCCAATCTCCATTTACATCTGTAACGACATTAATAGTACTTCCTACAGATAATGTTATTGCTACAGATACATTTGGTAAATCTGGCTCTCCACTATCTTGCGTTGCATTTCCATTAGCATCATAATATAAATGACCATTGATATCTCCTGTACCTAAATTTAAATTTGTGTAACCATCAAATTCTTGTGTAGAAGATCCGCTGGTTACATTAGTAGTTGTAGGGTTAGTCCCTTCTGTTTGCGTTGCTCCTACAGGGAAATTAGCTGCAGTTTCATCTATTAAAGAGGTTGTGTTTCCTGTTGGCACACTTATAATCCAATCTCCATTAGTATCTGAAATTAAATTATAAGTACCTCCAAAACTATCTGTTATTAACACCGGAATATTAGCTAAGTCTGGCTCGCCTATATCTTGGGTAGAGTTACCATTAGTATCATAATATATATGTCCAGATAACTCTCCTACTTCTAAATTTGGATTATAGAAACCGTCTATTTCTGAGTTAGCAGCACCTACAACCACATTAATTATAGTTGGATTTGTCCCCTCTGTTTGTGTGACACCTGTAGGAAAATCTGGATCTGTTAAATCTATAGTTGTAGTAGTAGACCCTTCAGTAACTAATAAAGACCAATCTCCTGAATTATCTGTAGAAACAATTATAGTAAATCCTAGACTTGTATAAATAGACACGTCTATATTTGCTAAATCAGGCTCACCACTATCTTGAGTAGCATTTCCGTTAAAATCATAATATAAATGACCAGATACAACTGCTGTATTGACACTCGTATTAGAAAAACCGTCAATTTCTGAAGTTGTAGTACCTCCTGCTAAACCATGACTTGTAGGGTTGGTTCCTTGTGTTTGTGTAGCTCCTGTAGGAAAATCTGGATCTGTAACATCTACTAAAGAAGTTGTAGAACCTTCTGGTACAGTTATAGCCCAATCTCCATTTGCATCTGTTACTACAATTACAGAAATACCAAGAGAGTTTACAATTTCAACATCTATGTTTGGTAAATCAGGCTCACCTACATCTTGGGTACTATTACTATTTGTATCATAATACACATGGCCTGATAAATTTGAAGTTGTTAATTTATTATTTACAAAACCATCAATTTCTTGAGCAGGTGTTGAGTTTATTACATTAGAAACAGTTGGGTTAGTACCTTCTGTTTGCACAGACCCTGTAGGAAAATCTGGATCTGTAACATCTACTAATGATGTAGTAGAACCTTCTGGCAATGTAACAGACCAATCACCATTAGCATCTGTAGTTAACACTTGCGTACCTCCAAATGAATCTGTAATCTGCACATCAACGTTTGGTAAGTTTGGCTCTCCCGTATCTTGGGTATTATTACTATTAGTATCATAATAAAGGTGACCAGACAAATCTCCTGTTTGAAAATTGGAATTATAAAAACCATCTGGAGTTTCTACATTAGTAGAACCAGAAACCACATTAGTAGTTGTTGGATCTGTCCCTTCTGTTTGAATATAACCCGTAGGGTAATCAGGATCTGTAATGTCTATTACAGAGACAGTGTTTCCTTCTGGAACCACTACAGACCAATCACCATTAATATCTGTTGTTACTATTACCGAAAGATTTAATACATCTGTAATTAACACATCTAAGTTTGGTATATTTGCTTCAGCAGCATCTTGTGTACCATTACCATTATAATCATAATAAATATGACCTGATAATGTTGCTGTTTTTACGGTATCTAAATAAAATCCATCTGTTTCTGATAGAGTTCCAGAAGCACTTAAAACAAATGTGGTTGGATTGGTTCCTTCTGTTTGTGTTGCACCTATAGGGAAATCTGGATCTGTTTCATCTACCTCTGTTACAGTAGTACCCTCTGGCAATTGTACAGACCAATTTCCATTAGCATCTGTCACTACAGTTATACTGTAACCTAAAGAGGTTAAAATATCAACATCTACATTTGGTAAATTTGGCTCTGTTGTATCTTGAGTTCCGTTGCCGTTTGTATCATAATACAAGTGTCCTGTATAGGTTACAAAAACTATATTAGAATTATAATAACCATCTATTTGCGAGTTATTACCACCTGTTACAACGTTTATAGTAGTTGGGTTGGTTCCTTCTGTTTGTGTAGATCCTATAGGGAAATCTGAATCTGTTTCATCTATTTGCGCTATGGTAGATCCTTCTGGTACAAGTGTTGACCAATCCCCATTTGCATCTGTAGAAACTGTTTGGGTACCTCCATTAACATCTGTTATTATAACATCTACGTTAGCTAAATCAGGTTCTCCTGCATCTTGAGTTCCGTTACCATTAATGTCATAATATAAATGACCTGATATTGTTGTTATAAGTATATTGCTTATATAAAAACCGTCATCACCTTCAACAAAAGTAGTACCAAATGCAACTGTACTTACAGTAGGGTCTGTACCTTCTGTTTGTGTAGCACCTGTTGGAAAATCTGTATCTGTTTCATCTATATTAGAAGTTGTAGTCCCTACAGGTACTATTGCAACCCAATCTCCATTATTATCTGTAGTTACGGTTGAATTTTGCCCTTGAGAGTTGGTTATTACCACATCTACATTTGGCATATTTGCATCTCCAGCATCTTGAGTTCCGTTGTTATTGTAATCAAAATACAAGTGTCCTGTTATATTGTTAGTACTAACATTAGATAAAGTAAACCCATCTACTTGAGAGTTACTTCCACCTGTCACGACATTTATAGTAGTAGGGTTGGTTCCTTCTGTCTGTGTTCCGCCAGTAATAAAATCTGGGTCTGTTTCATCAACTTCTACAACAGTAACACCTTCTGGTACTTGTGCAGACCAATTTCCGTTAATATCTGTATCTACAATAGAGATTCCTCCTATTGAGTTTGTAATTTCTACAGCTACATTTGGTAAATTTGGCTCTCCTGGATCTTGAGTACCATTTCCATTCACATCGTAATACACTTGACCAGTTATGGTGGTAATTATAATAGTAGGGTCATAAAATCCATCTACTTCTGTAGAAGTTACAGAAGAAGCTACAGAACTAACAGTTGGGTTTGTACCTTCTGTTTGAATTGCGCCTGTAGGAAAATCTGGATCTGTAACATCTATTAAAGATGAAACGCTATCTACTGGTACAGTAATACTCCAGTCACCATTAATATCAGTAACAATAGAGTGTATATTCCCTGCAATATCGGTAACATTCACAGTAACGTTAGGTAGATTAGGCTCACCTACATCTTGCGTTCCGTTTCCGTTAGTATCGTAATATAAATGCCCTGATAATAAACCTTCCGCATAAAACCCATCATGTTCTTCGCTTACAGAAACTCCAGTTTGTACAATTGTTGTTGTTGGGTTAGAACCTTGCGTTATATCATTAGGCATGTTAAAAATAAAATCTGGATCTGTTTGATCTATATTAGAAATTGTAGGACCAGAAGGAACCGTTGCTTGCCAATCTCCATTAGAATTTGTTACTACTATTGAAGTATTACCTAATGCGTCTGTAATAGCTACATCTACATTATCTAAGCCTGGCTCTCCTGTATCTTGCACTCCATTATTATTCACATCAAAATACAACCTACCAGACAAAATACCTACTTCATACCAACCATCATTTTCTGTAAATGTATTTTGATTAATAACCACTGTAGTTGAACTTGGATTAGTCCCTTCAGTCTGTGTAGCTCCTATAGGAAAATCTGGATCTGTAACATCTATCAATATAGAAGCACTACCTACTGGAACATTAGATGCAATCCAATCTCCATTAGCATCTGTAGACACCGTTTGCGGACTCCCAACCTGAGGTGTAATAGTCACATCTACATTTGGCATATCTGCCTCTCCTGCATCTTGGGTTCCATTACCATTTACATCAAAATATAAATGCCCAGAAAGCGAACCGCTCTCATAAAAACCATCATTTTCTGTAAATAAAATTTGTCCTGTTACAGCTATTTCTGTTGTTGGATTTGTACCCTCGGTTTGTGAGGCTCCAATAGGAAAATCTACATCTGTTACATCTACCTCTACAGAAGTATTCCCTGAAGGAACTAAAACACTCCAATCTCCATTTACATCTGTTACTACTGTATAAGAAGTATTCCCTAAAGCATCTGTTATTAATATAGAGATATTTGGCATATCTGGCTCTCCTGCATCTTGGGCACCGTTACCATTTTGATCATGGTAAACATGACCTAATAGCTCTCCCTCTTCATAAAAGCCATCATTCTCTGAAAAAACACTTTGATTTGCTAATACTAAAGTCACAGAAGGATCTGTCCCTTCTGTTTGAGTAGCACCTAAAGGAAAATCTGTATCTGTATTATCTATATCTATTTGCGCATTCCCTACAGCTACTTGAGCTTGCCAATCTCCATTTGCATCTGTAGCAACTAAATAAATAGCACCTTGACTATCTGTGATAGATACATCTACATTTGGCATATCTGGCTCTCCTACATCTTGGATTCCATTACCATTTACATCAAAGTACAAATGACCTGTTACTGTACCTGTAGTATAAAAACCATCATTTTCTGCTATTACAGTTTGCGCAATTAAAACGGTAGATGTTGTAGGATTAGTACCCTCTGTTTGAGTTGCTCCGGTAGGAAAATCTGGATCTGTTATATCTATATTACTAGTAGCACTACCTATTGGTATTTCTATAATCCAATCTCCATTAGCATCTGTGCTTACTATATACGTTTGCCCTTGACTATCTGTAATAGAAACATCCACATTAGGCATATCTGGTTCTGATGAATCTTGTGTACCATTACCATTATCATCAAAATATAAATGACCAGTTAAGATACCTTTTTCATAATAACCATCGTTATCTGTAAAATTATCTTGACCAGCTGTAATAGATACCGCAGAAGGATCTGACCCTTCTGTTTGAACAGACAAAGCCGGAAAATCGGGATCTAATTCATCTACATTCGCAATAGCTGTTAAAGCTGCTACGTTAGCCGTCCAATCTCCATTAGAGTTTGTAGAAACAGTTTGAACAATACCAAAAGCATCTGTTACCAAAACATCTACATTCGGCATATCTGGTTCTGAAGAGTCTTGAGTACCATTACCATTTTTATCAAAATACAAATGCCCTGATACATCTCCTTGGTAATAATATCCATCTGTACCACCATCATGACTTACCCCTATTATAGCTATAACAGTGTTAGGATCTACTCCATCTGTCTGCACTGCTCCTGGACCTAAATCACCTACATCGACATAAACTTCAACTAAACCAGCAGTTGTATAAATTTCCCAATCACCATTTGCATCTGTAGTTACCGCTTGCAATGCACCAGCGTTTACTTGATATATAATATCTATATTTGGCAATCCAGGCTCTCCTGACTCTTCAATCCCATTACCGTTCACGTCATGATACACATGGCCGTATATATGTGCCTGTGTTACACTTTGCGCAGAGGAGTTTATAGAATTCAAAAATCCCAACAAGCAAATAAATAAAATTTGAAAAGTAAATTTATCTTTCATTTTACCTATAAATCTAACAATTTATATATAAGTATTATGTGGGGGACATTTAGTCGTTAAATGTAAAGAAAAAAATTTAATATTAATTAACTTTTATCTATTCATATCAGAAAAGTTCTTAACAGTATTTTATGACAAATAAATTCACCTCTTAAAGTATTTAAGAAACTTATTCTACTTGATATCAACAAAGAAAATCAATACATTTGCACCCATGAGTTTTATAGACGAAATTAACAGAAGGAGAACATTTGGTATTGTTTCTCACCCAGATGCCGGTAAAACAACTTTAACCGAGAAGCTTTTACTATTTGGAGGAGCTATTCAAGAAGCTGGAGCAGTAAAATCTAACAAAATAAAAAAAGGAGCTACAAGTGACTTTATGGAAATTGAAAGACAGAGAGGTATTTCTGTTGCAACTTCTGTACTTGCATTTGAATATAGAGATATTAAAATTAATATCTTAGATACCCCTGGACACAAAGATTTTGCCGAAGATACATTTAGAACATTAACTGCAGTAGATAGTGTTATTGTTGTGATAGATGTTGCTAAAGGTGTAGAAGAGCAAACCGAAAAATTAGTAGAAGTATGTAGAATGCGCAAAATCCCTATCATAGTTTTTATTAATAAAATGGATAGAGAAGGGAAAGACGCATTTGATTTATTAGATGAAATTGAACAAAAACTTCACCTTACAGTCACTCCTTTAAGCTTTCCTATAGGAATGGGATATGATTTTAAAGGAATTTACAATATTTGGGAGAAAAATATAAACCTATTTACAGGTGATCCTCGAAGAGATATTGAAGAAACTATTGAAATATCTAACTTAGAGTCTCCTGAACTTGATAACTTAATAGGAGACAAAGCTGCTAATACTTTAAGAGAAGAAATTGAATTAACAAAGGGAGTATACCCAGAGTTTAACGAGCAACAATATAAAGAAGCTAATTTACAACCTGTATTTTTTGGCTCTGCATTAAATAATTTTGGCGTAAGAGAACTGCTAGATTGTTTTGTAGATATAGCCCCATCTCCTCGCCCTAAAGAAAGTGACACCCGACTTGTAGATCCCAAAGAAAAAGGATTTACCGGCTTTGTATTTAAAATACATGCTAACATGGACCCTAAACATAGAGACCGCTTAGCATTTATTAAAATTGTTTCAGGGAAATTTGAAAGAAATGTACCTTACTTACACGTAAGGCATAACAAAAAATTACGTTTTAGCAGTCCCAATGCTTTTTTTGCAGAGAGAAAAGAAATTGTAGACACTTCTTACCCCGGTGATATTGTTGGGTTACACGATACAGGAAATTTTAAAATTGGAGATACTTTAACAGAAGGAGAAATACTTCAATATAAAGGAATACCTAGTTTCTCACCAGAACATTTTAGATATATTAATAATGCTGATCCAATGAAATCTAAGCAATTAGAAAAAGGGATTGATCAATTAATGGATGAAGGTGTTGCACAGCTTTTTAAACTTGAACTAAATAATAGAAAAGTAATTGGTACAGTAGGTGCTTTACAGTATGAAGTAATTCAATATCGTTTAGAACATGAATATGGTGCAAAATGTACTTATGAACCTCTAAATGTACATAAAGCTTGTTGGGTAGAAGCAGAAGATGAAAAAAGCGAAGAGTTTAAAGAATTTAAGAGAGTAAAAAGTAAATTCTTAGCGAAAGACAAACGAGGTCAACTTGTATTTTTTGCAGACTCAATGTTTTCATTACAAATGACACAACAAAAGTATAAAACTATTAAATTTCATTTTACTTCTGAATTTTAAAAAATGTTTAAAACAAAAAAAGCCTTGAATTTCATTCAAGGCTTTTTTTTATACTATTTAATAATTATGCTTGACCAGTTGGTCCAAAATTCAAAGGAATTTGTGGTCTATCATAATCTTTAATTTCTCCGTGAGCTTTCTCAAATCTGCCAATATTACCTTCTAATGCTTTTAATAAACGTTTAGCATGTTGCGGTGTTAATATTATTCTAGATTTCACCTTACTTTTTGGCGCTCCAGGCATAATATTTACAAAATCAACAACAAACTCAGAAGCAGAATGATTAATAATTGCCAAGTTACTATATGTACCTTGTGCTGTAGCTTCATCTAATTCTATATTGAGCTGCTTTTGATTAGGATTTTTATCTTTTTCGTCGTTCATAATAATATACTATAAAAAGAAAATCCCGACTATTAAATAATAGTCGGGATTTTACCATTAGTTATAATTAACTTCTTGTTTCTCTGCCGTCATTTCTTCAAACTCTTCTTTAGATCCAACAATAATATTATCATAATCTCTAAGACCTGTACCTGCAGGTATTTTGTGACCTACAATAACATTTTCTTTAAGACCTTCTAAAGAATCTACTTTACCATTAACTGCTGCTTCATTCAATACTTTTGTAGTTTCTTGGAACGATGCTGCCGATATAAATGATTTTGTTTGTAATGATGCTCTTGTAATACCCTGTAAGATTGGCGTTGCCGTAGCTGGCTGAACGTCTCTTGCAGTAGCAAGGTTTTTATCTTCTCTACGTAAAATAGAATTTTCATCTCTTAATTCACGAGCGGTAACAATTTGACCTGGCTTTAAGTTTACACTATCTCCAGCGTCATCAATCACTTTTTTACCAAATATATCATCATTTTCTTCAATAAAATCAGCTTTATGAACTAATTGATTTTCTAAGAAAATTGTATCTCCTGGATCTTGAATTCTAACCTTACGCATCATTTGACGTACTACTACCTCAAAGTGCTTATCGTTAATTTTCACCCCTTGTAAACGATATACTTCTTGCACTTCGTTTACTAAGTATTGTTGTACAGCGCTAGGCCCTTTGATATTTAAGATATCTTCTGGAGTTATAGATCCGTCAGATAATGGCATACCGGCACGAACGTAATCATTTTCTTGAACTAAGATTTGGTTAGAAAGTTTAATTAAATACTTTTTCACTTCACCTAATTTAGACTCAACGATAATTTCACGGTTACCACGTTTAATTTTACCAAAAGATACAACACCATCTATTGCACTTACTACAGCTGGGTTAGAAGGATTACGTGCTTCAAATAATTCTGTTACACGAGGAAGACCTCCAGTAATATCCCCTGCTTTCGCAGATTTACGTGGAATTTTAACTAAAATCTTACCTACTTTAATTTTTTCTGCATCATCTACCATTAAGTGAGCACCAACAGGAAGGTTATAAGAACGAATAACTTCGTCTTTTTTACCTAAAATTAATAAGGTAGGAATCATTTTCTTATTCCTAGATTCTGAAATTACTTTTTCTTGGAAACCAGTCTGTTCATCTGTTTCTACTTGGTAAGTAATACCTTGTTCTATATTCTCAAACTTAACTTTACCAGCAAATTCAGAAATAATAACACCGTTATAAGGATCCCATTGGCAAGCAACATCACCTTTACTAATCTTATCACCTGGCTTAATAAATATTTGTGAACCGTAAGGGATTACATTATTACTTAAAGTAATTCCGGTATTAGCATCTACAATTTTAAGCTCTGAAGTTCTAGATATTACAATCTCTGCCTCACTACCGTCAGGGCTTTCACCACTAACTGTTTTAAGATCTTCAATTTCTGCAATACCATTAAACTTAGATACTAATTTATTTTCTTCTGAAATGTTACCTGCAATACCTCCCACGTGGAAAGTACGTAAGGTTAACTGTGTACCTGGCTCTCCAATAGATTGCGCAGCAACAACACCAACAGCTTCACCTTTTTGTACTGTTTTACCAGTTGCAAGGTTTCTACCATAACATTTTACACAAATTCCTTTTTTAGCTTCACAAGTTAATGCAGATCTTACTTCTACAGAGTCTAGAGCAGAAGCTTTTACTTTTGCAACAATTGCATCTGTAATTTCATCTCCAGATACAGCAATAACTTCTTGAGTAATAGGATCTATAATATCATTAAGGGCAGTTCTACCTAAAATACGCTCACCAAGAGATTCTACAATCTCTTCGTTTTTCTTAAGCGCCTTCATTTCGATACCTCTTAATGTACCACAATCTTCTTCACCTACAATTACGTCTTGTGAAACATCTACTAAACGACGTGTTAAGTAACCCGCATCTGCCGTTTTTAAAGCGGTATCTGCAAGACCTTTACGCGCACCGTGAGTAGAAATAAAATATTCTAAAATTGAAAGACCTTCTTTAAAGTTAGAAAGAATTGGATTTTCAATAATTTCACCACCACCTGAGTTAGATTTTTTAGGCTTCGCCATTAATCCACGCATACCTGTTAACTGACGAATTTGCTCTTTAGATCCACGCGCACCAGAATCTAACATCATATATACAGAGTTAAATCCTTGTTTGTCTTCTCTAATTCGCTTCATCGCTAACTCGGTTAAGTTAGCATTGGTAGCTGTCCAAATATCAATTACTTGGTTATAACGCTCATTGTTAGTGATAAGACCCATATTATAATTGGCCATAATACCTTCAACTTGCTCATTTGCTTCATCAATCATTTCATATTTCTCTTGAGGGATAATAATATCACCTAATGAGAATGAAAGACCACCTCTAAATGCAAAACCGTAACCAAGACTTTTTATTTTATCTAAAAATTCTCCTGTTTCTGGAACACTTGTTACTTTAAGAATATTACCAATAATATCTCTTAAAGATTTTTTGGTTAATACCTCATTAATGAAACCTGCTTTCTCTGGCACTTCTTCATTGAAAAGAACACGCCCAACAGTAGTGTCAATAATTTGATAAACTAATTCTCCTTCTTCATTAAAATCTTTCGCTCTAACTTTAATAGATGCATTTAAATCTACCTTTTTCTCGTTGAAAGCTATATTTACTTCTTCAAAAGAATAGAAAGTTAAACCTTCCCCTTTTACAGGTTCTTCTGGAGTAGACTTTTTAAGCTTGGTCATATAATAAAGACCAAGTACCATATCTTGAGAAGGTACCGTTACTGGTGATCCGTTGGCTGGGTTTAAGATATTATGAGAAGCTAACATTAATAATTGAGCTTCTAAAATAGCTTCTGGCCCTAATGGTAAGTGAACCGCCATTTGATCTCCATCAAAATCGGCATTAAAGGCTGTACACACTAATGGGTGTAATTGTATTGCTTTACCTTCAATTAATTTTGGTTGGAAAGCCTGAATACCTAAACGGTGAAGCGTAGGAGCACGGTTTAGCAATACTGGGTGTCCTTTAAGAACATTCTCCAAGATATCCCAAACTACAGGCTCTTTTTTATCTATAATTTTCTTTGCAGATTTTACAGTCTTTACAATACCTCTTTCAATTAGTTTTCTAATTACAAAAGGCTTATAAAGCTCTGCTGCCATATTTTTAGGCAAACCACATTCAAACAATTTCATCTCTGGTCCTACAACAATTACAGAACGAGCTGAATAATCTACACGTTTACCCAGTAAGTTTTGACGAAAACGACCTTGCTTACCTTTTAAAGAATCTGAAAGAGACTTAAGTGGACGGTTAGAATCTGTTTTTACTGCAGAAGATTTTCTTGTATTATCAAATAATGAATCTACAGACTCTTGAAGCATACGTTTTTCATTACGTAAAATTACTTCAGGAGCTTTAATCTCCATTAATCGCTTTAAACGATTGTTTCTAATAATCACCCTTCTATAAAGATCATTTAAATCTGAAGTAGCAAAACGACCTCCATCTAGTGGTACTAATGGACGTAATTCTGGTGGAATTACAGGAACAGCCTTCATTATCATCCATTCTGGTCTGTTCTCTCTAACTTTATTAGCATCACGGAAAGCTTCTACAACTTGTAAACGTTTTAACGCTTCAGTTTTACGTTGCTTAGAAGTTTCATTATTAGCTTTATGTCTTAATTCGTATGATAATTCATCTAAATCAAGGCGTTGTAATATTTCAATTAAACATTCAGCTCCCATTTTAGCGATAAACTTATTTGGGTCTGAATCTTCAAGATATAGATTTTCTTGCGGAAGACTTTCTAGTATATTTAAATACTCTTCTTCTGTTAAGAAATCCATTTTATTTAATGGTTCACCTTCTTCATTTTTTGCAATACCGGCTTGAATTACTACATAACGTTCGTAGTAAATTATCATGTCCAGTTTTTTAGAAGGAATACCTAATAAATAACCTATTTTATTTGGTAAAGAACGGAAATACCAGATATGAGCTACCGGTACAACTAAGTTAATATGACCAACTCTATCTCTACGTACTTTCTTTTCAGTTACTTCTACTCCACAACGGTCACAAACAATTCCTTTGTATCTAATCCTTTTGTATTTACCACACGCACATTCATAATCCTTAACAGGACCAAAAATACGTTCACAAAAAAGTCCATCACGTTCCGGTTTGTGAGTACGGTAATTAATTGTTTCTGGTTTTAAAACCTCTCCTCTTGATTCGCCTAAAATCTTTTCTGGAGAAGCTAAACCTATAGAGATTTTATTAAATCTCTTTTGTTGTGTATTCTTATCGTTATGTCTTGCCATTATATATGGTACTAAAGAATTATACTAAATTATGATATAACTAATGCCTTCGGTTTAAAAAACCGAAGGCAATGTTATTACTCTTCCAATCTTATATCTAGACCAAGACCTTTCAATTCATGCATTAATACATTAAAAGATTCTGGTAATCCTGGTTCTGGCATTGGTTCACCTTTTACGATAGCCTCGTAAGTTTTAGCTCTACCAATTACATCATCAGATTTTACAGTTAAAATTTCACGTAGGGTTGCAGAAGCACCATATGCTTCTAATGCCCAAACTTCCATCTCTCCAAAACGCTGACCTCCAAACTGAGCTTTACCTCCTAATGGTTGTTGCGTAATTAAAGAGTAAGGTCCAATAGAACGTGCGTGCATCTTATCTTCAATCATATGTCCTAATTTCAACATATAAATGATACCTACTGTAGCACGCTGATCAAAACGATCTCCTGTACCACCATCGTAAAGATATGTATGCCCAAATCTTGGAATACCTGCTTTATCTGTAAGCTCATTGATCTGGTCTAAAGTAGCTCCATCAAAAATTGGTGTTGCATATTTTTGACCTAATTTTTGACCTGCCCACCCAAGAACAGTTTCATAAATCTGACCAATATTCATACGTGAAGGTACCCCTAATGGGTTTAACACGATATCAACAGGAGTTCCGTCTTCTAAGAAAGGCATATCTTCTTGACGAACGATTCTTGCAACAATACCTTTGTTACCGTGACGTCCTGCCATTTTATCACCAACTTTAAGTTTACGTTTTTTAGCAATATAAACTTTAGCTAGTTTTAATATTCCTGAAGGAAGCTCATCTCCAACAGAGATTGTAAACTTCTCTCTTCTTAAATTACCTTGAAGATCATTTTCTTTAATTTTGTAGTTGTGAATTAAATCTGCAACTAAAGTGTTTAAATGATCGTCTGTACTCCAAGTACCTTGCGTTAAATGTGTATAATCATCTACTGAGTTTAACATTTTAAGAGTGTACTTTTTACCTTTTGGCAAAACATCTTCTCCTAAATCATTTTTAACTCCTTGTGCAGTTTTACCTCCAACAATAGCAAATAATTTATCAATCAATTCATTTCTAAGACTTTCAAACTTTACACGGTACTTATCTTCTAACCTTGCAATGTCTTCTTTATCTTGTGCACGTTTACGCTTATCTTTTACCGCTCTAGCGAAAAGTTTTTTATTGATAACTACACCATTTAGTGATGGAGAAGCTTTTAAAGAAGCATCTTTTACATCACCAGCTTTATCACCAAAAATAGCACGAAGTAATTTTTCTTCTGGAGTTGGGTCTGACTCTCCTTTTGGAGTAATTTTACCAATTAAAATATCTCCAGGTTTAACTTCTGCACCAATTCTAATCATTCCGTTTTCATCAAGATCTCTTGTTGCATCTTCTGAAACGTTAGGAATATCATTAGTTAACTCTTCATTACCAAGTTTTGTATCTCTAACTTCTAAAGAATATTCATCTATATGAATAGAAGTAAAAATATCTTCTCTTACTACTTTTTCAGAAATTACAATTGCATCCTCAAAGTTATACCCTTTCCAAGGCATAAAGGCTACTTTCATATTTCTACCAAGAGCTAATTCTCCCTCTTCTGTAGCATAACCTTGACAAAGTACTTGACCTTTTTCTACTCTATCACCAACTTTTACAATTGGTTTTAAGTTTACAGAAGTACCTTGGTTTGTTTTTCTAAATTTAATTAGGTTGTAAGATTTTGAGTCAGACTCAAAACTAACCATTCTTTCTTCTTCTGTTCTATCATACTTGATAGTAACCATTCTTGCATCTACATACTCTACCGTACCTGCTCTTTCTGCATTTATTAGTACTCTAGAATCTGAAGCTACTTGACGCTCAAGACCTGTACCTACAATAGGAGAATCTACTCTTAATAATGGTACTGCTTGACGCATCATGTTAGATCCCATCAATGCACGGTTTGCATCATCATGTTCTAAGAATGGAATTAATGAAGCTGAAATAGAAGATATTTGGTTTGGTGCAACGTCTGTAAAGTGAATCTCATTTGGATCTACTACAGGGAAGTCACCTTCCATACGTGCAATAACCTTATCTGTATCTATTTCTCCATCATCTTTTAAAGGAATATTTGCTTGCGCTATTAATTTACCTTCTTCTTCTTCCGCAGAAAAATAAACAGGATCATTAATTATATCTATTTTTCCATTTTCAACTTTACGGTAAGGAGTTTCAATGAATCCCATTCCATTCACTTTTGCATAAACAGAAAGTGAAGAAATTAATCCAATGTTTGGTCCCTCTGGAGTTTCAATAGGACATAAACGCCCGTAGTGAGTATAGTGAACATCACGAACCTCAAAACCAGCTCTTTCTCTAGAAAGACCTCCAGGCCCTAATGCTGAAAGACGACGCTTATGAGTAATCTCTGCTAATGGATTTGTTTGATCCATGAACTGAGACAACTGATTGGTACCAAAGAAAGAATTAATTACAGAAGAAAGTGTTTTTGCATTAATTAAATCTATTGGTGTAAATACCTCGTTATCTCTTACGTTCATACGCTCACGAATTGTACGTGCCATACGAGCAAGACCTACTCCAAATTGTTGAGATAATTGCTCTCCTACCGTTCTAACACGACGATTAGAAAGGTGATCAATATCATCTATCTCTGCTTTAGAGTTTATTAACTCAATTAAATATTTAATAATGGTAATAATATCTTCTTTGGTAAGCACTTGCTTATCCATTTCTATATTAAGACCAAGTTTTTTGTTCATTCTGTAACGACCAACTTCACCTAAATTATAACGTTGATCAGAAAAGAATAACTTATCAATTATTCCTCTTGCAGTTTCCTCATCTGGCGGCTCTGCATTACGTAATTGTCTATATATATGTTCTACCGCTTCTTTTTCTGAGTTGGTAGGATCTTTTTGTAGAGTATTATGTATAATAGCATAATCTCCAGTAGAATTATCTTCTTTATGTAATAGAATTGTTTTAGTTCCCGTCTCTAAAATTTCTTCTATATGTTCTTTATCTAACTCTGTATCACGATCTAATACAATTTCGTTTCTTTCGATAGAAACTACCTCACCTGTATCTTCATCTACAAAATCTTCGTACCAAGTGTTAAGAACACGAGCCGCTAATTTACGACCTAATACTTTTTTTAAACCAGATTTAGAAACCTTTACTTCTTCTGCAAGATCAAAAATTTCTAAAATATCTTTATCTCTTTCAAAACCAATTGCACGGAAAAGAGTTGTTACTGGTAATTTTTTCTTTCTATCGATATAAGCATACATTACGCTATTAATATCGGTAGCAAATTCAATCCAAGAACCTTTAAAAGGAATTACTCTTGCTGAATATAATTTTGTTCCATTTGCATGGAAAGATTGTCCAAAGAATACTCCTGGGGAACGGTGTAACTGAGATACAACTACACGCTCTGCTCCATTAATACAAAAAGTACCACTTGGAGTCATATAAGGAATTGTCCCTAAATAAACATCTTGAACGATAGTTTCAAAATCTTCATGTTCAGGGTCTGTACAATAAAGTTTTAATCTTGCTTTTAGCGGTACGCTATAAGTAAGCCCTCTCTCTATACATTCTTGAATAGAATAACGTGGAGGATCTACGAAATAATCTAAAAACTCTAATACAAATTGGTTACGGGTATCCGTAATCGGGAAATTCTCCATGAAGGTATTATATAATCCTTCATTTCCCCTTTCTTCTGATTTGGTTTCTAATTGAAAGAAATCCTGAAATGATTTTATCTGGATATCAAGAAAATCCGGATAATCAGGTCTGTTCTTTACAGAAGAGAAATTCAATCTTTCAGTTTGCTTTTCTAACATCTATGGACGGAATTTGAGGTTTTCACCTTTAAATGATTTAAAGTTGAAAGCACATAATTAACTTATAAAATAGTGTGCAAAAACTGCACCAACGTATAAATACGCAAAAGGGTTTAGACCTTCAGGAACATATCCTGAGGCCTAAACCTAAATAATATTGCTTTGTTAAGCTTACTTAAGCTCAACCTCAGCTCCTGCTTCTTCTAATTGTGCTTTTAAAGCTTCTGCTTCATCTTTAGCAACTCCTTCCTTAACTGGACTTGGAGCACCATCAACTAAACCTTTAGCATCTTTAAGACCTAATCCTGTAAGTTCTTTTACTAATTTTACTACAGCTAACTTAGACGCTCCAGCACTCTTAAGAATTACATCAAATTCTGTTTGCTCTTCAGCAGCATCAGCACCACCAGCACCACCAGCAGCTACAGCTACTGCAGCAGCAGCAGGCTCAATACCGTATTCTTCTTTTAATATATCAGCTAATTCATTAACTTCTTTTACTGTTAAATTAACTAATTGTTCTGCGAAATCTTTTAAATCTGCCATTTTCTATCGTTTTAAAATGTTTTATTTATAATTTAATTAAAAAGTGCGTACTATTTTCTAACCTTCTTTCTCAGAAAGTGTTTTTAAGATACCTGCTATTTTACCTCCACCAGACTTAAGTGCTGAAACAACGTTCTTAGCAGGTGACTGTAATAATCCAATAATATCTCCAATAACCTCTTCCTTAGATTTAATACTAGATAAAGTTTCTAAGTACTCATCTCCTACAAAAACAGCTTCATCAATAAAAGCTCCTTTAAGAATAGGTTTTTCGTTTTTCTTTCTAAATTCTTTGATTACCTTAGCTGGAGCATTACCAGTTTCAGAAATCATAATTGAAGTATTACCTTTTAAAGTTGATGGTAAATCACCAAAATCTTTATCAGCTACTTCCATTGCTTTAGCTAGCAATGTATTTTTAACTACCGATAATTTGATATTTGCTTTGAAACAAGCTCTTCTTAAATTAGAAGTAGTACCTGCATCTAAACCTGAAATATCTGCTAGATATATCGTTGAAGTTTCAGTTAACTGGGCAGTTAAATCTTTTATTACTTGTGATTTTTCTTCTCTTGTCATAATAATTTAATTATTGCTCAGTAAACCTTTTAGTATCAATCTCTACACTCGGGCTCATTGTACTAGACATGTGAATACTTTTAATATACACACCCTTAGAAGCCTGAGGTTTTAATTTTACAAGCGTAGTTAATAATTCTCTTGCATTTCCTGCTAATTTTTCAGCATCAAAAGATGCTTTACCAATTGCAGCGTGAACTATACCAGTTTTATCAACTTTAAAGTCAATTTTACCAGCTTTCACATCAGATACAGCTTTTGCAACATCCATAGTAACAGTTCCTGTTTTAGGGTTAGGCATTAAACCTCTTGGACCTAACACTCTACCTAAAGGACCTAATTTACCCATTACACTAGGCATTGTTACAATAACATCTACATCTGTCCATCCGCCTTTGATTTTATCTAGATATTCATCTAAACCTACAAAATCAGCACCTGCATCTTTAGCTTCTTGCTCCTTATCTGGAGTAACTAAAGCTAAAACTTTTACATCTTTACCTGTACCGTGTGGTAAAGTAACCACACCTCTAACCATTTGATTAGCCTTACGAGGATCTACGTTCAAACGAACTGCTAAATCTACTGAAGGATCAAAATTTACGTTAGAAATTTCTTTTACTAAAGCAGAAGCTTCGGCTACACTATACAACTTAGAACCATCAAGCTTTGCCTGTACTTCTTTTTGCTTTTTTGTTAATTTTGCCATTTCTTAGTTTCTTTTTAGATTAAAATGGTGCATCACCTTTTACAGTTACTCCCATAGAACGTGCTGTACCAGCAACCATCTTCATAGCAGACTCAACAGTAAATGCATTAAGATCCTGCATTTTATCTTCTGCAATAGTCTTAACTTGATCCCAAGAAATACTTGCTACTTTCTTACGATTAGGTTCTCCAGAACCTTTTTTTGTTTTTGCTGCTTCCAAGATTTGAACAGCTGCAGGAGGAGTCTTGATTACAAAATCAAAAGATTTATCTTTGTAAACTGTAATTACAACAGGTAAAACTTTTCCTTGTTTATCTTGAGATCTACCATTGAATTGCTTACAGAATTCCATGATATTTACCCCGGCAGCACCTAAAGCAGGTCCAACTGGCGGAGACGGATTAGCCGCACCTCCTCGCACTTGTAATTTTACAACCTTACTTACTTCTTTTGCCATTTTTTAAAAATTTATTTTGAATTATTAATTAAAAAAGTGGAAGCATTAATAACAATAATTCTATATAAGTGTAACAATTTTAAATCTTCTCTACTTGCATATAACTTAACTCCAATGGTGTTTTTCTTCCAAAAATCTTCACCATTACCTCAAGCTTACGCTTCTCTTCATTTACTTTCTCAACAGTACCGTTAAATCCATTAAACGGACCATCAATCACCTTAATAGTTTCTCCAACATTATAAGGAATAACCAAATTATCTTCTTTTACAGATAATTCATCTACCTTACCTAACATTCTATTCACTTCAGAAGTTCTCAAAGGAACTGGATCTCCACCTTTAGTCTCACCTAAAAAGCCTATAACTCCATTTATGCCCTTTATAATATGAGGAACCTCTCCCTCTAAAGCTGCCTGAACCATTATATACCCAGGAAAGTAAACTCTCTCTTTATTTATTTTTTTTCCGTTTCTAACTTGAACAACCTTCTCTGTAGGAACTAATATTTGCTCAATATAATCTTCTAGTCCTTGATGAGCTATTTCTTTCTCAATGTAGTCTTTAATTTTATTCTCCTGACCACTTACAGACCTTACCACATACCATTTCTTTGTTCTACTCTCTGCCATAAATCAGTAATCTTAAGATTTTACCCAGTTAAAATACTGTTCAATTAAAGAACTAAAAACCGTATCTACACCCCATATCAGCAAAGAAAACACCACTGAAAATACAAGTACAATTACAGTTAACTTTTGCGCTTCTGCATAAGAAGGCCAAGTCACATGATTCTTTAATTCATTATAAGATTCCGATATGTAGTTTACGATTCCTGCCATTTTATTTATATATTAAAAAACTTTAATTAAAAAATTAAAGTTTAAATAACTTTAGAAACATCACATTTCTAAAAAAGCACGGGTTGAGAGACTCGAACTCCCGACACCTGGTTTTGGAGACCAGTGCTCTACCAACTGAGCTAAACCCGTAAATATAAACTAAGGTGCTTTTATTTAACAAAACACCTTAGTTTTATAATATCTATAATTAGTCTAAAATTTCAGTAACCTGACCAGCACCTACCGTTCTACCTCCTTCACGGATTGCAAAACGAAGACCAATATTCATTGCGATTGGCTGAATTAACTCAACAGTAATAGTTAAGTTATCTCCTGGCATTACCATCTCTACACCATCAGGCAAGTTAATTGTACCTGTAACATCTGTAGTTCTCACGTAAAACTGAGGACGGTAGTTGTTATGGAATGGAGTGTGACGACCACCTTCTTCTTTCTTTAAAACATAAACCTCTGCTTTAAATTTAGCGTGAGGAGTTACAGATCCAGGCTTAGTAATTACCATACCTCTAGAAATCTGAGTTTTCTCAATACCTCTTAATAAAATACCTGCGTTATCTCCAGCTTCACCTCTATCAAGAATCTGACGGAACATTTCAATACCAGTAATAGTAGAGTTTAATTTCTCTGCACCCATACCAATAATCTCAACAGGATCACCTGTATTAGCAATACCAGTTTCGATACGACCTGTAGCTACAGTTCCACGACCAGTAATAGAGAATACATCTTCAATAGGCATTAAGAAAGGCTTATCTACATCACGCTCAGGAAGCTCAATCCAGTTATCAACAGCTTCCATTAACTCTAATACAGTTTTAGTCCACTGATCTTCACCTTCTAAAGCACCTAAAGCAGAACCAGAAACAACAGGTCCATTATCACCATCATAGTCATAGAAAGAAAGTAAATCTCTAACTTCCATCTCTACTAATTCAAGTAATTCCTCATCATCAACTAAATCAACTTTATTTAAGAAGACAACAATTCTTGGAATACCTACCTGACGACCTAAAAGGATGTGCTCACGAGTCTGAGGCATAGGACCATCAGTAGCAGCAACAACCAAAATAGCACCGTCCATCTGAGCAGCACCAGTAACCATATTCTTTACGTAATCGGCGTGACCAGGACAATCAACGTGCGCATAGTGACGATTAGCTGTAGAATACTCAACGTGAGAAGAGTTAATTGTAATACCTCTCTCTTTTTCTTCTGGAGCATTATCAATCTGATCAAAAGCACTAGCCTCTGAATAACCAGCATCAGCCATTACCTTAGTAATCGCAGCAGTTAATGTTGTTTTTCCGTGATCCACATGTCCAATTGTACCTATATTTAAGTGCGGTTTGGAACGATCGTAAGTTTCCTTTGCCATAATTAATACTTATTTAATCTTAGTTATATATTAGTGTTCAATTTATATACACATAAAAACCTAACAACAATAAAGTTGCTAAGCTTATTAGTTGAATTTCAACTCAACTTAGAGCCAACGACGAGAATTGAACTCGTGACCTCTTCCTTACCAAGGAAGCGCTCTACCCCTGAGCTACGTCGGCCTAAAAAAAACCAATTTGCCGTAAACAAATTAAGCTCTATTTAGCCTTGACAACATCAAGGAAATAGAGCGGGAGACCAGGTTCGAACTGGCGACATTCAGCTTGGAAGGCTGACGCTCTACCAACTGAGCTACTCCCGCATTCCAAAAATTAATTTATTATTTTAAACTAAAATTCAGTAGTGGGGAGAGCAGGATTCGAACCTGCGAAGACGTAGTCAGCAGATTTACAGTCTGCCCTCGTTGGCCGCTTGAGTATCTCCCCAATGGTTTATTTTAAAAACCTTCAAAATTTCATAGAACAGAGCCGATGGAGGGACTCGAACCCACGACCTGCTGATTACAAATCAGCTGCTCTAGCCAGCTGAGCTACATCGGCGTTATGTTCACCTTTTACTTAAAAAAAGCCCGTTATCGCTAACGGACTGCAAATATAGAGTAGTTTATCTTTACTGCAAAACTTTTTTGCATTTTTTTTCATTTTTTTTTTCAAACAAACGCTTTTCGCTTCTCTTTTTTCTTTTTTAAACTTCTTTTCATAGCGCTAACCACCTCATCTACACCTTTTTCAAAAGATTTAGTGACTTTTTTCACTATAATTTCGTTTCCTGGAATTTTTATTAATATTTCTGTGATTTTATTTTCTGGCTCACTGGTTTTTTGAACTTTTAAATAAACACTAGCATTAATCACTTTATTAAAATGCGTTTCTAATTTACTAAGTTTATTTTCTATAAAAGAAATAAGTTGTTGATCTGCATTAAAATTTACGGATTGCACATTTACTTTCATACCTATAGTTATTAGTTAAACAATTATTTCACTTTTTGTTTCTTGGATGAGATTTAAGGTAAACCTTACTTAGCTCTTTAATTCCATTATGCGTATATACTTGCGTGGAAGCTAAACTTGAATGACCTAATAATTCTTTTACTGAATTTAAATCTGCCCCTTCATTTAAAAGATGGGTTGCAAAAGAATGCCTAAGTATATGTGGACTCTTTTTCACCTTTGTGGATGCCTTACTAAAATAATTATTTATTACACGATAAACAAGAGTTGTGTACACTTTCTCCCCTTTACTTGTTACAAATAAAGCAGATGTATTAGCGCTTGCTATTTGTGCACGTTCTCTTAAGTAAAATTCAGCAGTATTTTTAATGCTAGATAGCAGTGGTAATATTCTTTCTTTATTACGTTTCCCTAGTACTTTTACTTGTAGTTTTTCTAAATCAATATTATTTACCTCTAAATTAATTAACTCTGCTCGACGCATTCCTGTAGAATATAGCAGCTCTATTATTAACTTGTCTCTTAACTCTAAAAATGTAGTTGCCTTAAAACCTGAAATTACTTGCTCTACTTCTTTATCTGAGAATGGTATTTGAATTTTCTTAGATACTTTTAATGATTTATGCTTAATTAACGGAGATACTTCTATTTGCTTAGTTTTTAATAGATATTTATAAAATGTTTTAAGAGAAGATATTTTTCTATTAATAGATCTATTAGTTATACCACTATCTACTAACTGAATTATCCAAGACCTTATTATACTATAATTTACTTCTGTTAATTGCTCTAATTGAAAATTATCTTTAGCAAATGAAGAAAAACCTTCAATATCTTTTTGGTAGGCGTTTATTGTATGAAGAGAATATTTTTTCTCTAGTAATAAATAATCTATAAACTGAGATAGTTGCATAAAAAAACTGTTGACAAACAAAGTTAAGAAACTTTATCTACCAACAGTCTTTGTAAGAAAAGATCTAAAAGATTAAATATTCTCTTGATCTCTTAAGCTTTGGATATAAATTGCTTTTTGTAGCTTACCTCTATTTACAACAGATGGTTTTAAAAACTCTTGACGATTACGAAGCTGACTCGCAATACCTGTCTTTGTAAATTTTCTCTTGTAACGCTTTAAAGCTCTATCTATATTTTCTCCGTCTTTAACCGGTATAATTAACATTTTGTATTCACCTCCCTTCCTTGAAAAATTTTGAGCGGCAAAAATAAAATTTATTTTTATTTCACAAAATATTCTAACTAAATATCACAAAGTCAATTATAAAATTTTATAGAGAAATTTATGTGGCCGGTTTGTACTCTTTTTTATCTATAATCATTTTCGCTAAAATTTCTCTA
Organism: Mesonia phycicola; assembly: GCF_900141885.1. Classification (GTDB taxonomy): domain Bacteria; phylum Bacteroidota; class Bacteroidia; order Flavobacteriales; family Flavobacteriaceae; genus Mesonia; species Mesonia phycicola. Next base: position 36,471 of record NZ_FQYY01000008.1, read on the forward strand.
AGAATTTCGCTTGTTCCTCCCCCAATTGGCCCTAATCTACTATCGCGCAACATTCTTGCAAGCGGATATTCTTCCATATAACCATAACCACCTAAAAACTGTAAACATTCATCAATTGTTTTGTCGGCCATTTTGGTAGAAAGTAATTTAGACATGGTAGCTTCTTTTACTACATACTCTCCATTACCTAAACGCTGTGCTGTTAAGTAATTAAATTGCTTACACATTTCTGCTTCACTAGAAATATCTGCAATACGGTGACGAAGCGCTTGAAATCTATCAATAGACTTACCAAAAGCAGTACGATCACTCATATATTGTAATGTATACTCGATAGCATGTTCTGCTCTAGCGTGCGCATTAATTCCCATTACTAAACGCTCTAAGGCAAAATGCTGCATAATATACGGGAAACCTTTCCCTTCTTCTCCCATTAAATTTTCTACTGGAACTTTTACATCTGTAAATGAAATTTCTCCTGTATCTGAAGCGCGCCAACCTAACTTGTCTAGTTTTGTAGAAGCAATACCTGGTGTATCTCTATCTAAAACAAAAATACTCATTCCTTTATTTCCGGCTTCTGGGCTTGTTTTTGCTGCAACAATTAAATAATCAGAATAAATTCCGTTAGTGATAAAAGTCTTTGAGCCGTTTAAAATGTAATGATCTCCATTTTTTACAGCAGTAGATCGCATACCTGCAACATCTGAACCTCCAAACGGCTCGGTAATACAAAGGCATCCTATTTTTTCTCCTGTAATACTTGGAGCTAAGTATTTTTCTTTTTGCTCGTGGTTTGCTTCTTTATTTAAATGCGTCATTGCTAAATAAGCGTGCGCCCACATTGCAGCTGCAAAACCACCAGAATTTATTTTTTGAAGTTCTTCTAAGAAAATAACTGTATAAAAAATATCAAGATCTAAGCCTCCGTATTGTTCAGGATAATTAATTCCGAAGAAACCCATTTCACCAAATTTCTCCCAAATAAAACGCTCTATAGTTCCTGTTTTTTCCCATTTATCTAGGTGCGGAACTACTTCTTTTTGTAAAAAATCACTTAAGCTTTTTCTGAAGAGTTGATGCTCTTCTGTAAAATACATATTATTCATTCTTTAGTTTTCTTTAAGCTGGTTAAATGTTGATAAAATTTTTGACATGAAAAAATGAATTCTATAAAATTTATCAATTATTTTACGAAATTCTAATTTATTGTCAAATATAATTTAATTCTATCTATTTTGTATGCAGGAAAACTTTCAATTTTTGCTAATTCTTCAAAAGAAGTGATTTTTTCATGTAGTTTTCTATATTCTACAATCTCTCTTGCTAATTCATAATCAAAATAAATGATTTCTGACAACTCGATAACACTAGCTTTATTGATAGAGAATTTAGTAATTGGTTTAGCATGTAGTACTGTGTATTTTTCTAGAATTTTAACTCTAGTTTCATAATTAAGACCATAAATATCTTTTAACTGAATATCATTTACAAAACCACCTATTTTTAATCTGTAATTAATTATACGTTGACTAAGCTTCTCTCCTACTCCATAAATTTTTTCTAATTCTTCTTTAGAAACGTTATTTAAATCTCTCTTTACACTATTTTGATTTAAGCTAGAAGAATTTTTAGAAAGAGATGTTTTGTTTTGTTGAATTACCCAATCTGGAAATTTGAAAGAAGGGGCTATTTTGTTTAAAAGAGAATCTGAAACCTGTGTAACTTTTTGAAAGTCTTTTTTAGAATTAATCCATTTATTTTGTGCTCTAAATTGTTTGAGTCTATCTATTTCTTCTACAGACATTCCTAAAACATACCCTTTATAATCGTTTATATAATTAGGGTTAAATGGGTAAATGGTATCTTTTTTAGGCTGATTTTTTTGGGCTTTTACAGAATCTATATATTTCTCTATTTCAGAGATTTCTGAATTATTGATAGAGTTTTCAAATTGATTTAGGTAATTATTTCTTACCGCATACATAATTACAGAAAGTACGAGTATAATAATTACCAATAAAAAAATCCCATTCTGTTGTTTAAAATTAAACACAAAATGGGATTTTTTAAAACTCATATTATATAATTTACTCAGGCATTTGATTAGTAAATAACTCTCCTGCCTTTAATTTTCTAAAATATTCTCTTAGGTCTTCTCTTACTTCACCAGACATTATATATAATCCAATAATATTAGGGAATGACATTGCTAGAATCATCATATCTGAAAAATCTAGTACTGCCCCTAAGCTTATAGAAGCACCAACTACTACGAAAATTAAGAATAAAAATTTATAAATCATCTCAGATTTTTTACTTCTTCCAAATAAATATGTCCAAGCTCTCATACCGTAATAAGACCAAGAAATCATTGTTGAAAAAGCAAATAAGAATACTGCTGCAGAAAGTACATATGGGAACCAAGAAATAACACTTGCAAAAGCATCTGAAGTTAATTGAGCACCTCCTATACCAGGTACTTCATGTTTTCCTGTAAAAATTAACACTAATGCAGTTAATGTACAAACTACTACTGTATCTATAAAAGGTTCTAATAAAGCTACAAAACCTTCTGATGGTGGATGATTAGTTTTTGCTGCACTATGCGCAATTGCTGCAGACCCAACCCCTGCTTCATTTGAGAATGCTGCCCTTTGGAAACCAACAATTAATACCCCTAAAATACCACCTTTAAGAGCACTTGGAGAAAATGCACCATCAAAAATTGCTGAAAATGCAGGACCAATATTAGAGATATTAGCTCCAATAACAATTAAAGCTCCTATTACATAAACTGCTGCCATAAAAGGAACAATTTTACCAGTAACTTTAGCTATACTATTAATACCACCAATAATTACTACCCCTACTAGTACTGCTACTACAGTACCAAAGATAAAACCATTACCTTCTAATGCAGGGAATTGACCAGATAAGATTTCAAAAGATTGATTAGCTTGGAACATGTTACCACCTCCAAAAGAAGCTCCAACCCCTAGAATTGCGAAGAAACCTGCTAAAAATTTACCAAGGCCTTTCATATTACGTTTTTCAAGTCCGTAACGTAAATAGTTCATTGGTCCTCCAAAAACACGACCATCTTCTGTAATATTTCTATATTTTACACCTAAAGTACATTCTACAAATTTAGAAGACATTCCTAAAAATCCAGCAACAACCATCCAAAATGTAGCTCCTGCTCCACCTAAAGATACTGCTACTGCTACTCCGGCAATATTACCTAAACCTACTGTTGCAGATACCGCAGTTGCTAATGCTTGAAAGTGAGTAATATTTCCTGGTGCATTAGGGTCGTCATACTTTCCTCTAGCTAATTCTAAAGAATGTTTGAAACCTCTAAAATTGATAAAGCCCATTCTTATAGTAAAAAATGTAGCACCTAACACTAACCAAATTACAATAAATGGAATAGCATTTTTTTGTAAATCACCGTTAGGGTGAGTTAAAGCAATTGGTTCATCATATTTAATTTCTGCTAAATAATGAGCGCCTTGCTCTATCACATCTTCTCCATTTTCTGGATTAAAGATTACATTACCTTCTTTCACTAAATGTTTAAGCTCACCATCTGCTAAAGCTTTTACTATTTCTTCTGAATCGCCACGCTGAACGATAGCAATAACTTCTCCTTTTTTAACTTTTGCTTTATCTTGCTTTTGCCATTTTTTCAATGTGTATACATCATCTGTATTCATTGTCCAACTTGGTGTTGCAACTCTTTTTACATCTGCATAAATTACAGGGTCGTACACACCTATTGCTGCAAATGGATCCCAAAATAAAATAGCTCCCATATTATCTACAAGAGGCTTAAAAAATCCATTAAAATGCTCTGTTATAGATTCTGCTTTAATACGGTAAGAACCTGTTGAAGAGTTACCATTAGCATCTGTTACAATCACATCATAAGTTAAACCTTCTACTAATTTTACAGCTTTATTAGATTTTAAAGATGTTTTTTGGTCTGTCCATTTATAAGTGTATGGAGCTTTTCCGCCTGTTACAGATAATTCAATGCTACCGTCATTAATTAAATTTGAAGGGTTAACTAAAGAAGCTTCAACTTTTAAATCTTGACTATTTTCTGTTTGACTTTCTTGAGCATTAATTAAATTGATTGAACCAATTAAGCATAATACTGAAAGTAAATACTTTCTCATAGAGTTGATATATTTAAAATAATTTATTGGGTTATTAAATATTGGTTGACCAATATCTTAAAAAAAACGATTTATATTAACATATTTTACAAAAAAAATCCTAAAAAGTAATATTACTTAGAAGGATTTTTAATTTATACTTAAGCACTCATTTTATTAAGTTACTTGTAAGTGAAATTTTATATATGCGAGTAGTAATAATCACCCTGCTAAGGTCTTCTGCATTTAAATGTGCAGGAAACACTTTTGTAGCTTTAATTGAATGAAAAATTTTACTCATAAAATATTGTAATAATTTTAGAAAACTTTAAGAACTGGCAATATCATAAAAAAATTAGCTTTATCAAAAGCTAATTCGTTAAAATCTAATATTATCCAACTAAAAAACGGGGGAGTTATGCTATATGTTATAAGTTTCTTTCAATTTTTCTATTTGTTTAGGCTTTCCTATAAAAATTAGTTTTGAATTTTTTCTAATTACCATATCTGCATCTGGATTAACCGTATAATGACCTTCTGGTGCACGATAACCAATTACTGTACATCCTGTAATTTTTCTAAAATCTAGATCTTTTATAGCCTGCTCTCTTCCATCCTTACATATTTTATCAAAAGCAATTTCTTCTATATTTATGCTTCCTTCTTGTCTAGAAACGGTTAGATGACCTAAAAACTCTAATAAATCTGGGGTTACCACCAAGCTTGCCATATGGTCCCCTCCTATTTTATCGGGCATAATTACATTGTCTGCTCCCGCTAACTTAAGTTTATACAGCGTACTTTCTTTAGTTGCTCTACTTATAATTTTTAAATTTTCATTAAATTGTTTTGCAGAAAGCACTATAAAAACATTATCTGCATCACTAGGTAAAGTACACATTAAAACAGAGGCTCTTTCTATACCTGCTTGCTTTAATACCTCATCTTCTGTTGCGTTACCTTTAATATAAAGATCTCCAGAATCATATAATTGTTCTAAAACCTCTTCATCTTTATCTATCACCACAAAACTTCTATTGTAAGCTTTTAATTTACTTACCGCTTGCACCCCATTTCTGCCATAACCACAAACTACTACGTGATTTTTTAAAGAATTTATTTTACTGTTCACTTTTTTCTCTCTTAAATTACCTAGATTATTTTTACTTAAAATATATTCTGTAATTACAGAAATTGCGTAACCGACAATAAATATACTACAGACAATAAATATAGAGGTAAATATCTTTTCTTGCGGACTTAATGGTTGCACTTCTCCAAAACCAATAGTAGTAACAGTTATCACAGTCATGTAAACTGCATCTACCCAACTAAAGCCTGAAAATATTTTATAACCAAAAACACCAATAAAAAAAACTACAACTAATGAAAGCCAAGCTATAGTTAATCTGGAATTTAGATATTTTTTCAAAGAAATGGTTTTATAAGTCAAAAACTGAAGTTCTTTTGGTATAGATTAAATCTTTTAGTTTTAACCAAAAAGCCAAGGTAAGGTAAATTGCAAAACCTACTCCTAAAGTAGCAAAAGACACATATATAAAAAATATTCTTACACTTTTTACACGCATACCTAAACGGTCTGCTAAACGAGAACTTACGTAAAAGCCGTTTTTCTCGAAATAATATCGAATATTTGATATGAAATTTTTCATCTCTACAAATTTAAGTTAAGATCTTGTGCTTTGCAAAAGACTTACTCCTAATTCACATTGTAAACATTTATTTTTATCACAGTAAAAAGATTTTAACTGTAATAATGCTTGCGAGTCTAAAGCTGTTTTTGCGGTATCTTTTCTTAAATTATTAAATTTTTTAATAATCGAATTTTCTTCAGCTTTCAATTCTTTTAAAACAGTAAATAAATCATCTACATTCTCCTTTCCTATATACTTTTGGTAGGCAAACTGTAATGGCAGTAAAGTGTTAATTACCAGTAAATTTATAAATGATTTAGTAGTATTTTTAGCAAGCTTTTTACTTTCTTTCCCAAAAGAATAATGGGTTTGCCAATAATCTGATGTGTTAACTTTAAATATTGTATAAAACTCTTCTAAGCTTTTTACATCTTTTACTTGACTAAATAAATGTTGATTTTCTTTATACAACTGCATTAATTGAGATAACCTAATGGTAGGAAAATTGGAAGGACGCAATCTGAAAAAATGAATAGAATTTTGACATATAGGTGTTAAACTAAATTTATGTTTTAAATATTGATATTCCTTTTTAAGCTGCTGGTAATAAACATCTTCTTTATTTTCTATTAAAAGATTAGCTTGCCCCATTACTAAAGCTTCTAACTGAAGAGTACTTTCTAGTTTTCTAATAATTGAAAATGGAATAGATTGTGCCAACTCTAAAAATGCTGCTCCATTTTTATTTAAGCCAAAGTTTTTCAACAATAACTGAAACAATACCGCTTCCCAATCATTATCTGTCTCTTTGAGTTTTTCAAAAATTAAAATAGATTTAGTCTCTAGGCGCTGTATGTATAATTTCTCTAACCAATTATGAAGTTGAAAATCTTTGAAAGCAAAAAAATCTTTCTCACAGTTAATCCACTTTTGAGTAGAATTTAGCAGATTTTCATAATTTTTAAGTAAACTAAGGTTACAGTAGTCTTTTAGCTGTAAAGTTGCTATTTCACTTTTATCACTTCTAAACACTTCTACATCGTGCTCCCATACCACGTGCAAAATTACATTATCGTAAGCAGCATCTTGTTCGTGTTGGTGCGCATACCAATGACTTGAGTTTATATGAATTTCTACATTACCCGCCCAAAGTTGATTACCTATTTTAATCTTGGCGTTAAAAAAATCTGGTCCAGAGTTTTCTGTATTATGCCAACCACTATTTAAAATCTCTAGTTTTTCTCCCTGAGTAGTAAAAACATTTAAAAAACTAAACTTTTTAAATTTCCATAAATAATGCAAAAAGTCTTCTTTCATTCTTCAAGCATTTGTTTTACACTAGGAAAAATACGCTCTACCCAGCGGAGGTACATTTTAGCACTAGGATGCAAACCATCTTTAGCTACTAACTCGAGATTTGTTTTTGCTTCTTCAGAAATATCTGTAATGTAAAAATACTTAACTCCATAATCTGCACTAGTTATCATACAACGTTCATTGTAAATCATAATCTCGTGTGCAATTTCATCTACATTACTGTTTTGTGCAAATGGAGTTACACTATAATCTGGAATGCTAACTACAAAAACACCTTTTGCTCCTTTTTTTGATTTTTGTATGGCTTGTTGCAAAATGACTTCTAAATCTTTTTGAAATTGCTCTAAATCTTGACCTTGGTATTGATTATTTACTCCGATTAAAACAGAAACCAAATCGTATTTTTCTTGGCCTACCTGCTCATTTATTGCTGTTAATAATTCATCTGTTCTCCAGCCTGTTTTAGCAATAATTTTTGGAGATTGCATCATATAGCCACTATTTTTTAACTTTTGAGTTAATTGAACTGGCCAACGTTTATTTTCTGCTACACTTTCTCCTATGGTATAAGAATCTCCTAAAGCTAAATAAGAAAGTTGTTTATTTGGTAATGTGGAACTTGAGCTACAAGAATATAAAATCAATAAAAACGAAAGAGTAATATATATAAAACGCATAGTATATGTTATACGTTCTAAGTTAAGTATTTTCAGTTAAATATCGCAAATTCATTTTTTAGCCGTTAGTAAAATTTCAGCAAAAAAAATAGGCTCTCTAAAAAGTATTTCACGATTTACCCAAATTTTAATTTTGAGTGACGCTTTTAACTACTTTTTAAAAAGCCCTTTCTATATTTTTTAAAACTAAAAATCTAGTCTATAAATCCATTTGCTTTCATCCACTCGTCGTTATACATTTTACCTATATAGCGGCTTCCGTGATCATGAAATAAAATAACGACTACATCATCTTCTTTAAACTCATCTTTTAATTGAAGTAAACCTTTCATTGCTGCTCCGGCAGAATTCCCTAAGAACATCCCTTCTTCTTCTGCTAATCTTCTGGTGTAAACCGCCGCATCTTTATCGGTTACTTTAGTAAACCCATCAATAATATCGAAGTTTACATTTTTTGGTAAAATATCTTCCCCTATACCTTCTGTTATATATGGGTAGATTTCATTTTCGTCAAATTCACCTGTTTCATGATATTTTTTAAAGACAGACCCGTAAGTATCTACTCCCCAAATTTTCACATTAGGATTTTGTTCTTTTAAGTATTTACCAACTCCAGAAATAGTTCCTCCCGTACCTACGCCAACAACAAAATGAGTTACTTTTCCATCGGTTTGGTTCCAAATTTCTGGTCCAGTACTTTCGTAATGTGCTTGAGAGTTTGCTAAATTATCGTATTGATTTACGTACCACGAGTTTGGACGTTCTGCCGCTATTCTTTTTGCTGTTGAATAATAAGAATCTGGGTGTTCTGGAGCTACACTAGTAGGGCAAACTATAACCTCGCAACCTACTGCTCTTAAAATATCTATTTTCTCTTTGCTTTGCTTATCTGCTAAGGTACAAACCATTTTATAGCCTTTTACAATTGCTGCTAAAGCTAAGCCCATACCAGTATTACCAGATGTACCTTCTACAATTGTTCCGCCAGGTTTTATTAAACCTTTTTCTTCTGCATCTGCCAACATTTTTACCGCCATACGATCTTTAACCGAGTTGCCAGGGTTAAACGTTTCATACTTTGCTAAAACTAATGCTGGGATATCTTCTACTAGTTTATTAATTTTTACTAAAGGTGTGTTACCTATAGTTTCTAGTATATTATTTTTGTAGTCCATTCTTTTTCTTTTTTTTGGACTGCAAATATAGGGATTAGATATTGAAATAGAAGTTAGAAAGAAGTTATCAAAATTTTCTATTTAAATAGATTTGAAATAATAAACAATTCTCTTATTTACTCAAACCTAATAGCTTTGGCAGGAGTAATTTTTGTTATAATGTAAGATGGGATTAATAACATTAGCATACATAATAGTAATGTGCCTAAGTTAATCATTAAAATATAATCCCAACCTAAATACACTGGCGCTTCTGTAACATAGTAAGTTTCTGGATTTAGAGGAATTAACTTAAAATATTTTTGAAGTAATAAAAACCCTATACCTATTACATTTCCGTAGAAAAGTCCTTTTATAATTAAATAAGCTGCATTAAACAGAAAAATTTTTCTAATGCTCCAATCTGTACTCCCTAAAGCTTTTAGCATCCCAATCATTTGGGTTCTCTCTAAAATAAGAACCAATAATGCAGTAATCATATTAATACCAGAAACAATAATCATGATACCAATAATGAGAGCTATATTAAAATCAAATAAAGAAACCCATTCAAAAATAGAGCCGTAGGCTTGTTTAATGGTTTTAGCATCTAAAAAAGAACCAATAGCAGCATACACTTCTCCTCCTTTTTTATCTATTTCTCTAAAATCATCTACAAAAACTTCAAAATTACCAACCTCATTAGTTTCCCATTTATTTAAACGTCTAATTTGATTGAGATCTGCAATTAAAAAAGTTTCATCAAACTCTTGAAAGCCAGAATTAAAAATTCCGCTGACTTCAAAAGCTACTAAACGCGGACGATCTTTATTTTCTTCATTCATAAAATAAATAATCACCTTGTCTCCTACGTTAAAATGTAAACGTTTAGATAAATATTCTGAAATTAAAATTTCTGTACTATATCCTTCTTTTTTAAAAATTGGCAATTTACCTTCTACCAAGTACTCTTCTAGATAATCCCAACGGTAATCTGTACTTACACCTTTTACAATAGCACCTTCAAAATCGGTTTCTGTGCGTATAATTCCGTATTTTGTAGCTACTCCTTGTATATGATTTATACCCTCTACACTAGTAAATTCAGGATAAAAATCTTGTTGAGTAGAAATAGGAATCTGCGTTTCTTGTGAATTATTATTATTTAGATTATTAATAATAATATGCCCATTAAAAGCTGCTATTTTATCTCTAATTTTTTGCTCTAAACCTACTCCTGTAGCTACAGAAACTAACATCATAATTACACCAACAGCAATTGCAGTCACTGCAATTTTTATTATTGGTGCTGATATGCTACTTTTATAATCTTTGGCGCTAATTAAGCGTTTAGAAATAAAATATTCAAAATTCAAAAGCAATGATGTTTTACCGGTTGGTCAAAAATACATTTTTTATTCTTGCAATAGGCCTAGTTTCTTGTCAAGGTCAAACAAAAATGAGAAAAAATATCCCGAATAAAAAAAATGACACCTCTATAATTATGGGTGCCAATCAAACAAATACTTATCTCCCTCTTTTAAAAGATAAAAATATTGGGATTGTTGGCAATCAAACTTCTGTAATATTTAAAGCAAATGGTAGCTACACACATTTGGTAGATTCTCTACTCTCTCGAAATATTAAAATTGAAAAAGTTTTTTCGCCTGAGCACGGGTTTAGAGGCAAAGCAGATGCGGGAGAAAAAGTAAAAGATGGTATAGACTCTAAAACAGGAATTGAGTTAGTTTCTCTCTACGGAAATAATAAAAAACCCACCAATGCTCAATTACAAGGCATAGATTTTATGGTTTTTGATATACAAGATGTTGGTGTAAGGTTTTACACTTACATTTCTACTTTACATTATGTGATGGAAGCTTGTGCAGAAAATAACATTCCGTTATTAGTATTAGACAGACCTAACCCAAACGGACATTATATTGATGGGCCAATTTTAGAGAAAGAACATAAAAGCTTTGTAGGTATGCACCCTGTACCTATTGTTCACGGAATGACTATTGGTGAATATGCTCAAATGATTAATGGAGAAAATTGGTTAAATAATGATATTAAGTGTGAATTAATGGTAATAAAAATGAAAAATTACGATCATTTACAAGCTTACCAACTACCAATAAAACCATCTCCAAATTTACCTAACGCTCAAGCTATTAATCTATACCCTAGTTTATGTTTTTTTGAAGGAACTAACATTAATGCAGGAAGAGGTACAGACTTTCAGTTTCAAGTATTTGGAGCACCAAGTTTAAATTCAGATTTTTTTAATTACTCGTACACACCACAACCTAATGACGGAGCTAAGCACCCTAAAAATGAAGGAAAACTTTGCTACGGAATGAATTTGACTTCTGTAGAAAATCTTAACCACATTAATTTAAATTGGTTAATTTCTGCTTATCAACATACAAAAAATAAAAACGAGTTTTTTAATAACTTTTTTAGCAAGTTAGCGGGCACCAAAAAACTTCAGCAACAAATTGAAGATGGAATGAGCGAGACAGCAATTAAAGCCACTTGGCAAAACGGACTAACTACTTATAAAAAGATGAGAGAAAAATATATTTTATACAATTAACCGTAATTTAACGCAACCTTTGTTTATTTAGTTCATCTACCATAAAAACCAACTATTTATGAGTAAATTGTTGTTAATCGCTACATTTATTTCTCTTTTAGCAGCTGATTGTGAGCCTAAAATAGAAAATAATAAAAGAGTGATTGTTAGAGGTAATATTATTACAGAAAATGAACAACCCGTACAAAATATAGAAGTTACCACTAGTGTAGAAGAATACATATTAGGAAAAACACTTACAGATACTGATGGAGTTATTGATATGGTTTCTGCGGAATCTTATGATGATAATTACATTATAAATATTAACAACGGACATCAGCTTGGCTACACATCTGTTAAAATTATTAGAGATGAAAACCAAACTTTTGAATCTAACATATATAATTTAGGTACTGTTTACTTACATCCTATTTCTAATTTCACCCTTACAACTACAAAAAAGTCTTCGCAAGATGCAATTTTAAAAGTTAGTATAAATTTTTTAAATATTACTTGTTTATATAATTACAAATACGGTTTACTTGAAGACCCTTCTAGATGTTATGAAGAACAAAGAATAACAGCTAAAACTAGTGAATTACATAGCAACTTAGATTTAAGCCTTCAAGTAATTAAAGATGCTCCTTTAACAATTACTTATCAAATAGATGAAAACCCAGAGGTAACTGTTGAAGTGATTCCTAATCAACTAAATTTTGATTATGAAATATCTTACTAGAAATTCACTAATACTGTTAAGCCTTCTTAGTTTTTCGTTAAGCTGGTGCCAAACCGAAACTTCAGAGTCTAATGAATCTAATTCTTTTTTTAAAAATGAAAGTTTTGCAAATTTTAAAATAGGAGGAGATTATGCTATTCCTATTGGGAATACGTTTACTGGAGATAATTTAGATAGTAGTGCTGGATTTAGTTTTGAGGTTTCATTTAATTTAAACTCTCCTATTATTTTTGGTTTTCGTCATAGTAATTCTACTCACGATGTTAAAGACAAATCACTCGTTGGTAATTACTCTACCACTCATAATAGATTGAATGGACTACTTATAGGATATCAGTTTTTCACCTCGTCTAAAATTAGATTTACTCCTACTATTGGTGTTGGAAAAGTAAGCTATAGGCAAAGTATAAACGGAAATAAATTTTACGATTCTGGTACAGCTTTATGGATAAACGGAGAAGTAAGTTTTCATTTTACCAAATGGCTTGCTTTGTATGGTAATGCAACTCTACAAAAAGATTATTTAAATATGGATGTCCCTTCTGAGTTAGAAGATTACTTTAAGTATGGACAATTTTTAAGACTAGGCTTAGGTATAAAATTTGTAATATAAACTGTATATAACATTTTTATTTACAGTTAACAACTATGACACATACTGTGTTTTTATGGTTTTTTTATATTCTACAGTAATTTTAGATCCTTCTGCTAGCATTACAGAATTAGGTTGCATTGAATTTAAAAAAGCAAAATCTTTACCATAAACTAACCCGAAATCTGTATCTATTTTATATGTATTTATTTTATAAGCTTTCCATTTAGGATGTTTTACTTCATACTCATTAGACTTTTTATCATTCACTTCTGCATAGCCCCAATAATGTTCTGTTATAAATTCTGTTTCGCTTCCTGGTTCTATGTCAAAAGATACTTTACTAGCTTCTATCTGAAAAATATTTCTTTTTCCTGATTTCTCCCAAATATATTCTACTGTTCTTCCATTTTCATCTTCTAACCATTTATATTTCATTTTCATGGTTTGGTAATTTTCTTTGTAAACGGTATTAGCTACAAATGTTAAAGCCCATTTAGGTACAATTTCTTTAATAAAAACTACACCACGTTTCCATTCATTATTTTCAAAACGCTTTACATAAAATCTTAAATTAACTTCTTCAAAATTTACATGAAAAGGAATTTTCACACCTAACAACCTCGTGTTTTTAAACATAAACCCTACTAAACTCACAAAGCATTTTCCATTCCATAAATCTAGTTCTGTGCCATAAGGAACATATTTAGCCAGCACTTTGGGGTCTATAATATAATTTGCAAATGCTAATTTTCTCCACTCTCCTGTTAAAAAGCTCATTTTTCAGATATTAAAATTTATAATCCATTAATTAAAGAATGTTTCCTATATAAGTATTATAATTAATTAGTCTTTTAAAGATACTGTTGTTTAATCTACAATACTGTTAATAGATTTTTTAATTTTTTTATATTTTTCTGGCATCTTTAAAAAAGGTTGTATAGTAAAAGTAAATTTACGGTTGGCATCAAAATACCAATAATTACCTTTTAGTACACCTTCTTCAGTTTTTATCATTTCTTGCGGAAGGTGATTGATTGAAAATTGACTCTGCTCTTCGTTATACCAAATACCTAACTCCTCTAAGTCTTCTTTGTTGGTGTAAGTAAGTTTAATTTGAGGCTTTATTTCTTTATTATCCCGAAGGATTAATTGTTTATTTGTGAAATTTTTTAAATCTTCTCTCCATAAGTTTTCATTAGTTTGAGCTTCTTCTATTTTTCTCCACTGTTTTATTACAGTTTCAGCATTATAGTCTTCTTCTAGAACTGTAAATAAATTTTCTTGAATAATTTCTACTTCCTGTTTTTCAGGATAAATGCTAACGGTAGTTTTATCTGCTACTACTCTTCCTCCTTCTATACCAAAAAACGTACTTATTAAAAAGAGTATAATTTTAAATTCTTCCATATCAATTAATGTAATTGTAATATTTCTATAATCTCAAACTTCACTATTTCAACTGAAAATGAATATGATCATCATGTCTTACTGCTTGGCAACCATGAAACCTTATTTTGGTATGGTTTAATTGTAACCTAGTCTTTAAATGAGGTTCTATAAAAAGTTTTTCTACATTGTTTTGCTTTAAAATTAGATTTACTAACTGACGAGTGCCTTTTTTAGAAAATTTAATATCTCTATTAATGCTACCAAAAGTTAAATATTTAGGGTAATCATACTGCCAATACCCCCTTTCTTTACAAATATCTATTTGGCTATATTCTGTAAGAGTGGGTTCTTCAAAAACGCCATAACCGCTCACAGATGGTTTTTTATTATTTAGGGTCCCGTCATTATTTTCATAAATTAAAGACACATCTATTTTTTTACCATCGTGATGACTTAAGTGCGGTAATAATGGAAAGTGATTAAAAAATGGAAAACTAGCATCTAAATACAACATTTTTATACCTGGGTTTTCATTATTAAATTTTGCAGATATTTCTCTTAAACTTTCATTCAATTCTGGCACTACATAATTTCTATTTGCTAATACAAAAAATATAGAACGAGCTTGTAAGCTATTAGTCTCTCTAATTTTTTCTCGCCCAAAAACAGGAGCTAAATAGGGTACAATAACTAATGTGGCTAACATATATAAACCTAAAAAAAGAATAAATTGTTGTAGAGATTTTTTAAAACTTTTTTGGGGTATTAATAAAATAGATAGAAAGTAAATTACACCACCTACTTGAGTTAAAATAGTTAGTAGAGAAAAAATTAAAATACGGCGTATTATTTTCAACTTAAATTTTAAATTATGTGATTGTATTTTTCACTATTCTTAAAGGAAATAATTTTACTTCTTCTTTTAAAGCTGTAATTATTTTCTGCAGCTCATCTGTGCTATAAACGCAATTTACAGTAACTTTCTTAATAGACGTACTATTATTTATTTGGGCATTTATTTCTATTTTAAAATGCTTTTTGTCTTGTTTGTTTTCTAATAAAGTAAAAGTTATGGTTGGCTCTATAAAGTTTAGAGTAGTTGCTACCAATACATTATTGGTTACAATGCTTTTTAACCAATTAATAATACTATATATTTCGTTCACTAAAAGAGCAGAATCTGTTACAGAAAAAATAGCTGATGAGCTTTGCACTTTAAAATTGATTAACAACCAATTTGCATCAAATTGATTGTTAATCGATTCTAAAAACTGGTAATTAATAATATTTAGCTCTATAAATTGGTTATCTACACCTTCAAAAATCATAATTTTCCTGTTTTATATAGCTTATAGCAATACAAGAGTTATTTTACACGTTTTTTCATTTCTTCTACAATATTAAAAGCTGCGGGACAAATGGCTACATTTTTTAATGTTAGATTAGATATCTGCTGAAATTTTTTACGATCTGTATGCGGAAATTCTGCACAAGCTTTTGGGCGTACATCATAGATAAAACATTTGTTATCTTCATCTAAAAAAGTGCAAGGTACTTGCTGCAACACGTAATCATTATCTTCATCAATACGCAAATAAGTATCTATAAACTGCTGTGGTTTTTGCTTAAAAAATTTCGAAATTCTCTCTATATCTTTATTTGTAAACAAAGGGCCGGTAGTTTTACAACAATTAGCACAAGTTAAACAGTCTGTACGTTCAAATTCTTCTTCATGCAGGTCTTGCATTATACGGTCTAAGTTTTTTGGTTGCTTTTTTTTAAGCTTTGCAAAAAACTTTTTACTCTCGTTATGCTTATCTTTGGCCTGTTTTGGCAGATTTTTTAAAATTTCTTCCATAAGGCAAATATAACTATTCATAAGTACATATTATTTTGAAAAACCCAGACATTTTTGGCCAAGCCGTAGCCGATTTTTATTTTGAAAATCAGCCTGAAAATATTGTAGTACATTCTACCGATTTTGATGATGATGAAATTCCTACAAATTATCTTTTCCGTAGTTATCAAGAAATGCCACCTCTAGAGCAAAAAGCATTACAATTAGCTAAAGGCAAAGTATTAGATGTGGGTTGTTGTGCTGGTAGTCACGCATTGTATTTACAAGAAAAAGGTATAGAAGTAAAAGCTATAGATATATCTAAAGGCGCAATAGAAATAGCAAAACAACGTGGAGTTAAAAATGCGGTTTCTGAAGACTTCTTTTCTATAGAAAATGTAAAATTTGATACTATTTTAATGCTTATGAATGGTAGTGGTATTATTGGTAAATTAAATAAACTAACGCATTTTTTTCAGCATATAAAAACATTACTAACACCTAACGGAAGTGTTTTAATAGACTCTTCAGACCTTAGGTATTTATTTGAAGAAGATGAAGATGGAGGTATTTGGGTAGATCCCAATCAATATTATGGAGAACTTACTTATACCATTAGCTATAAAGGGGAAACCTCTGCTTCTTTTAATTGGTTATATGTAGATTTTAACTCTCTGCAACTTGCGGCCCAAAGTAATGGTTTTATATGTGAGTTAATTAAAGAGGGGCAACATTTTGATTATTTGGCAAAACTAAGTATACAACTAGTATAACCAGATTTCCATTTATCTACAGAAACGTGACGTTCAGCTTTTTTTCAAGCTTACATTTGGGTTTCATTTCTATTTTTATATATCTTTAACAAAAGACAATTAATTATAAAAAACAAAAAACATGTTAGATTCTATATTAGGTTCACTTAAAGATCAAGTTGCAGGGAAATTAGAAACAGAAGCTGGAGTAGACAGCTCTAATGTTGGAGGTGTTATGGATGTGGTAAAATCTGTAGCTATGGATAAAATTGGAGGAGAAATGCTAGGCGGTGGTCTTTCTAGCGTAATGAATTTATTTAGCGGAAAAAGCAATAGTACTGCTGCAGATAGTCTTCAAACAAGTTTAACTACTGGTGTGGTAAATGGTTTAATTGAAAAAATGGGATTCTCTAAAGAGAAATCTTCTACTGTTACCAATATTGTAGTTCCTGTTTTAATTAACCTAATTTCTAAAAAGAATGATGAAACCGCAGAAGATGATGCATCTCCATTAAAATCTCTTTTTGGTAGCGCAGCAGCTTCAGGTCTTGGTGATAAATTAGGAGGCTTCTTTAACTAAGAAACTGTGCTTCAAGATAAATTTACAAAAGAAATAAAAGAAGGTTACAACTTTGAAGGTTCTTCTGTAGTCTTAGGGGGAGCTATTTTAAATGGCTCTCCTGTAAAAGACCTTCAAGTAAATATACCTCTTAAAACCATTAATCGTCATGGTTTAATATCTGGCGCTACTGGTACAGGAAAAACTAAATCTTTACAGCTATTTGTAGAGCAATTAAGTTTATCTGGTGTACCTAGTGTAGTAATGGATATAAAAGGAGACTTAAGTGGTTTAGCCCAACCTGGCTCTACCAACAAGCACGTAGTTTTTAGAAATGATGCTATAGGTTTAGATTTTAATCCGCAAGGCTTTCCTGTAGAATTAATGACTTTATTAGGAAGTGAAGGTGTTAAAATGAGAGCTACCATATCAGAATTTGGTCCGGTTCTTCTATCTAAAATGCTTGACCTTAATGAAACTCAAAGCGGAATTTTAGCTGTTCTCTTTAAATATAGTGATGATAATTTACTTCCCTTATTAAATATTGAAGATTTAAAAGAATTTTTAAAATACTCTATTAATGAAGGAAAAGAGAACATAAAAAAAGAATATGGGCAATTATCTTCTAACTCCATCAATACTATTTTAAGAAAATTAATAGCCTTAGAACAACAAGGCGGAGATAAGTTTTTTGGAGAGCCTTCTTTTGATGTTAACGATTTTATTTATACAGATAAAGATCAAAAAGGAAGAATATCTGTTTTAAGACTTATGGATATGCAGGATAAACCTAAATTATTCAGCACATTTATGTTATGCTTATTAACAGAATTATACGCAACTCTGCCAGAAGTTGGAGACTCTAACAAGCCAAAACTAGTTTTCTTTATAGATGAAGCGCATTTAATGTTTAAAAATGCCTCTGGTGCATTGTTAGATCAAATAGAAGTAATTATAAAATTAATTAGATCTAAAGGCGTAGGTATATATTTTATCACTCAAAACCCTTCAGACATTCCAGAAGATGTGTTAGGGCAATTGGGCTTAAAAATTCAGCATGCATTAAGAGCATTTACAGCTAAAGACAGAAAACAAATTAAGCAGCTTTCAGAAAATTTTCCTGTAAGTCCGTATTACAATATATCAGAAACTATTACAGAGCTGGGGTTAGGTGAATCTTTAATTACTTGTTTAGATGAAGATGGCAAGCCAACACCTTTAGTACATACACTAATGCGTCCGCCTTTAAGTAGAATGGATATTCTTGATTCTTCAGAAATTAAAGATTGTATAGATAATTCTTTAATTTACAATAAATACAATCAAGATATAGACTCTGAAAGTGCTGCAGAATTACTAAAAGAAAAGATTAAACTAGCGCAAAACCAATCTAAAAAAGACGATCGTTTAGCTGCTGAAATGAAAAAAGCTGGTCAAAAAAGAAAGGTTAACTCTACTAAAAAAGAAGAAAGCTTTTTTGATGAAATGAGCAAAAACACTATGGTTAGACAGGTAGGACGAACCATTTTTAGAGAGCTTACTAGAGGGCTTCTTGGTGTATTAGGAGTAAAAAAATAACTAAGCTTAATAATTTATTTATATAAATAAGTTATAAAATGCTTAACTTTAAGAAAAAGTACAACATCAATTTATTAAACATTAACTATGGCTTACAAAATAGAAACTATTGAAAGTATTGGTCCAGTTACAGCTGGAAAATTAGAAAAAGCAGGAGTTACTACTACAGAAGGTTTGCTTGAAAAAGCAGCTTCTAAATCTGGGCGTAAAACTGTTGCTGAAGAATCTGGTATTTCTGAAGGAAAAATTTTAGACTTTGTTAATATGGCAGATATGATGCGTATTAAAGGAGTTGGTGGAGAATTTGCAGAACTTTTAAAAGCTTCTGGTGTAGATACAGTGAAAGAATTACGTAACAGAAACGCAGAGAATTTATTTGAAAAAATGACAAGCGTTAATGAAGAGAAAAAACTTACAAGAAGAGTACCTAGCGCTAGTCAATTGCAAAATTTTATTGACATTGCAAAAGAGACAGAACCAATGGTGACTTATTAATTCACTAGTTTCTTTCTAATTGTAAATAACATAAAAACGGCTTGGTTACAAATTAACCAAGCCGTTTTATTTTTATAAACTCTACACTTCTTTATAAAGTTTCTTTTTCTATAGTTAAAGAAGTATTGGGGTTTGTGTACACTTTTTCTCCGTTAATAAAAGTAGCTTCTACTTGAGTTTCTAAGAGCTTATCTTCTGTAACCTTCATAATATCTCTATCTAATATCACAAAATCTGCCATTTTCCCAGCTTCTATACTTCCTTTTTCTTCCTCTTCAAAATTGGCATATGCAGCCCAAATAGTCATTCCTCTTAAAGCTTCTTCTCTACTTAAGGCATTTTCTATTTGAAATCCGGTTTTTGGGTAACCCTCAGCATCTTTTCTTATTACTGCGGCATAAAAAGTTGAAAACGGACTTACATTTTCTACAGGAAAATCTGTACCCAAGGTTACTAAACCTGCGATATGTAAAAGTCTTTTGTAGGCGTATGCGTTATTTAGTCTTTCTTTTCCTAATCTTTTTTCTGCCCAATACATATCACTTGTAGCGTGAGTTGGTTGCACAGAAGGAATAATATTTTTTTCACTTTCAAAATAAGAGAAATCTTCTTCTTCTAAAATTTGTGCATGCTCTACTCTCCAGCGTTTATTACTTTCATTTTTTAATAATGAATCGTAAACTTTTAAAACTACATAATTTGCAGAATCACCAATAGCATGTGTATTTAATTGGTATTTTGTTTTACCTATTTTGGCTGCTAAATCTTTAAAGTCTTCTAGGCCAATTACCATTGCCCCAAAATGATTTTCTTTATCTGTGTATGGTTCTTTTAATACAGCACCACGAGAACCCAGTGCGCCATCTGCATAAGCCTTTACAGAACGTACATGAAGTCTGTCGGTTTTTAAAATTCCTTTCTTTAAAAAATACTCTACATCTTCTTTACTATTTCTTACCATAGCATATATCTTTGTTTTAAGCTTGCCAGCCTGTTGTAAGCTATCTATTAACATAATAGAAGATTTACTTAAACCTGCATCATCTATTGTGGTTAAACCGTAAGGTAAAGTTTCTTTTTCTGCTGCCAATAAACCATCAATCTCTTGTGTTTTGGAAGGTTGCGGGATTACCTCCCAGATTTTAGCCATAGGATTATCTATTAAAATCCCAGTAAGCTTATTATCTATTACTTCTATCTCCCCACCTTCTACATTTGTATTTTTATTGATTTTTGCTAATCCTAATGTTTTACTATTAACTAACATTGCGTGTCCATCAATTCTGGTAATTGCTATTGGTGTATCGGGAAATAGTATATCTAAAGTATCTTTATTAGGGTATTCTTTTACTTCCCAATCATTTTGATCCCACCCTCTACCTAAAATAAATTCTGTTTGATTTTCTTTTTGATAAGTTACAATTCTTTCTACTACCTCATCAAAACTTTTAGTACCTGTAAGATCTACCGCTTGTAATTGTAAACCTAAATTATAAAAATGAGCATGTCCATCTATTAAACCAGGCACAATGGTTTTACCGTTAGCATCTAAAGTATTTTTAGGTTGGTAACTTTGTAATAAATCTTTTTCTTCTCCTACTAGTTTTATTTTACCATTATTAACAATAAAAGCAGAGGCAGTATCAAATGTTTTATTAACGGTGTATACTTTAGCATTTTTAACCAAAAGGTCTACTTGTTCTTTTTGAGTACATGCTACTAAACCTAAAAAAATGGAAATAAGTAATATTTTTTTCATTGTAAATTCTTTAAAAATAAAAAGCGTTTATCAATGATAAACGCTTTTTGTAATCTATAAATTCTATTTAACTATTTTTTAATTAAACGCTTATTTAATTCTCCTTGATTAGTTTTAATACTCATCAAGTAAATACCTGTGCTCAAATTTTGCACATTTAAACGGGCTAAGTTTTTATTAAACTCTAAAAGCCTTTTTCCTTGAAGATTGTAAATAACAACTTCTTGTAATTCTAGACTTTCATCAGAATGTAAGTTAATAATTCCTGTAGTTGGGTTAGGGTATACTCTTAACAGGGTAGACACATCAAATTCTGTAGCGCTTAGCTCATTATCTATAACTTCTGTGGAAACCATATTGGTTATTATAGGTGAGTTAAAATCGAAATAAATTTGTGCATCACCGGTTATAAAATCTCCTACACTTACACTAGACTTTGGTTTTATTTTATAAGCTACAAAACCGTGACTACCTGCTTCATCTGAAGTTTCATCAGGTAAATTAATATTATCAAATATAAATTCTACTTGATTACCCTCACTAATCTCAATATAATAATTGTGACTAGCATTAATTGGCTTTAGAGTATTATAATCTAAATTTGGATGAAGTGTATCTAAAATCCTAACATTAATAGCACTTGCTGTTCCTGTATTTTGAAAACGAATTAAATAATCTAAATACTCATCGGTTTGATCTTCATAAATTTCTTCTCCTTGTAATACTTGTTTATCGTTTGGATCAAAAGAATTCACCACGGTTTGATCGTAAACAAAAGTATTATCGGCAGGAGTGTAATCGTTGGTATTTGGAGTGACGCTCGCTGTAAAATTTAGAATATCATCTCCGTTTACAGTTGGTGGTTGAAAAGTATTCATGGTAACATCTACAATCTTGCTTTCAAAAGGCGCAATACTCGTAAAGTCAAAATTTAATTGATTTGCTGTAGTAGAGCTTGGTGTTTGAGAGGCTGAAACATAAGTTTGCATCGTATTATCAAAAACTAAACTTATAGAAGGATTAGCTATCGTTTGATTCCCAACATTTTGAACTACCAATTGATAATCTGCATCAAAACCGGGACGAGCTTCTGATGTAGGCAATAAAGTTATATTTAAATCTTCTACGACTTGATTGGCAGTTAAACAAAAATCAGCAACCTCAATATTTGAAGTGGTAAAAGTTACTTGTTGGCTTGATGGAGTTACCGTATAATATGGAGGTAAATTAACTAATGAAACTGTAAAATTTGCTCCTGTAACTCCAATTTCATAATTTCCTGTATCAGGAAAAACTGTGGTACTATAAGAGCCATTACTAAAATTTATTGCAATACCAGAAATGGTTTGGTCATTTTGATCACAACCATTACTATTTTCGTCATATATAATATCCCCAACAATCTTATTGCAATTAGAAGATAAATTATCTCCATCTATTTGCCAGTTCAAATTATTAATTAAATAGTTTCTAGCTAATTGATTACAATATTCTAAGTTGAGCGAATTTAGAGATTTCCCGGTAATGTTGAGATTTATGAATTTATTTAATAACTTATCATAATTGTTAACATCTAAATTAGATTCTTTTATAAAACTTGAAGTACCTGTTGACCCCCATCCAAAAAATACATTTGAATGAAAATTCCACATTGATAGATCTTGATTAAAACTAGAAGCCATCTCGAATGTACCATCCATTTTAATAACACTTGAAACGTCCCAACTACTTAAATCTTGATTAAAGCTTGATGCTCCGTAGAACATTTTTTTTATTGAGAAAATATTACTAAGATCCCAAGTATTTAATGGTTGATCAAAAGAAATAGCTCCTTCAAACATAAAATCTAAATGAGTAGGTGACCAGTTATTTAATGGTTGGTTAAAAGCTATTGCATTTTGAAACATCCCATCTGTATCAGCAATGGCTCCCCAATTATTAATATTTTGGTTAAAAGCTTTAGCCCCTGAAAACATATAAGACATCTTATACACGCTTGAAACGTCCCAATTATTTAAAGGCTGATTATAATTTTCAGCTTCTGCAAACATAAATTCCAAACTGGTGATATTAGAAACATCCCAATTATTAATGTTTTGATTAAAAGCTTTTGCTCCATAAAACATATAACCTAAAGAATTTGTACCTGTGATATCCCAATTATTTAATGGTTGGTTAAAAGATTCTGCTGCCGCAAACATAAAAGATATATGAAATACATTTGAAACGTCCCAATTATTTAAAGGTTGATTGAAAGAGGTCGCTCCCCTAAACATTTGATAAGTTTTTTGTACATTTGAAATATTCCAGTTATCTAAAGGTTGGTTAAAATCAAAAGCTACCCAAAAAACACCACTCATATCGGTTACATTAGAAACATCCCAATTATTTAAAGGTTGATTAAATGTACTGGCATCTTTGAACATGTATTTTATATCTGTAATGTTAGATACATCCCAATTATTTATAGATTGATTAAAATTACTACAACCAGCAAACATATAACTTAAATCGGTTACTTGTGATAAGTCTGGAGTGTCAGTTGCATTAACTTCCAAATATTGGCAACCATAAAAAGAATTTTCCATAGTTTGCCAAGAAATATCTCCCCACTGAGAAATTGTCTTTATTTTATCCCTATTATTATTTAATGGGTTATTATCAAAATATATTCTTGGAAAAATACCAGATATAGATACTGTATATATCCCAGCGGAATTATACGTATGAGAAGCATCTCCTGTTTGATTGGTTAAGACTGTCCCGTCTCCGAAATCTACGGTGTAATTATAACCCGTACCTTCCGTCGGAATAAAAATTTCAAGATCACTCGAAGAAACCTCCCAAGTTGTAATAAACGGTGCATTTTGAGCTGAAGTAAATAAGCTTATCAATAAAAAGCTTATTAAGAAGTAAAACTGTTTCATATATAAATTAGTTTTCTGCAATATAACTATTTAGAATAAATAATTTTATATTTAAATGATTTTGAATGAAATAAAAAAGCCTAAACAATATGTTCAGGCTTTTTTATTTCATTAAATTCTTTAATTTCTACCAATCAAATTGGTAACTAGCACCACCCATTACTTGTAGGCTTTGTACGGAGTATCCCATCCAACGTTGGTAGTTTCCTTCTGCTAAATTATTACCCCTTACAAAGAAAGACAACTGATCGTTTAATTTGTAACCTACTCTTAAATTAGCATCTAAAAAAGCGCCTAATTCTTCCACTCGTTGTGTAGCTCCTGCTTCAAAAGTAGTTGGGTTATAATTGTAATAATCTTTACGTTCTCCTACATAAAATAGACTAGCTCCTGCAAACCACTTTTCTGTAATTTGGTAATCTGCCATTAAGGTTCCTTTTAGCTGCGGTAAATTCCAAGTTTCTTGTTCATATTTACCATCAAAACTAGAAAAGCTAGCATTAAGTCTAACATTTAAACTCTCTGAAACTGCAAATTGCAACTCTCCGAATAATTGAATTGTATTTACATTATCATAAGCTAAGTCAAAAGAATTGAAATTTTCATATCCTTCTTGTGGTGCAATAACAGAATACGGATTGTGTATATATAATGCTTTGTCTTGCTCTGAAGTATAACTTCCTTTTACATCATAGCTTATATTTTCTGTAAATTTACCTTTACCTCCTACATAAATATCATATTGCTTATCTGTTGGAGTAATAGTTAAGGTTGGAGATAAAAACGGATTACCTTGTGCTAAATCATAATACGTGTTTTGTTGTAAACCTCCATCTGCTCCTGCGTATACAGAGAAATACTCTCCTGCCACCCTGTAATTTGCATGAATTTTTGGGTATACATAAAAGCTATTATCATCATTTTCTCCATCCATAGAATAAACTAATTCTACTCCAGCATCTAGAGATAAATCTCCTTCCGTATAATTTATACTTGGGTGAACTCCTAAATTTAAATAGCTGTATTTTATTTCTGCTGTAGGATTTGCAAATTGTTGATCGAAATTACCATTTACATAGTCTAATGAAAAATCTAAATTAATTAACTCGTCAGACACTTCAAACTCAAACTCTGGAGTTAATAATACATGATTTTCACCACTGCTGTAATTATCACCAAAGCGTTTGTATTTTATTGCTGCTTTATCAAAAACACTTTCTTCTACATCAATATTACCACCTACAGAAATTGCATAATAACTATGTTGAGGATCTATTGCACTATATTCTTCTCCCGTTAGGGGTAAAAAATCTGGTGCTCCATACCAATTAAATACTTGGTGCTGAAAACCTACTTCTGTACCCCAAGTAAAAGTTCTTGCACTACCTGTATAATCTAAATTTAAAGCAGTATCATAATATTTATCATCTAAAGTTGCATTATCTATGCCACCTTGAGAAGAATTATGAGTAAGAGAAATACCTAATTCTTGATTTCTATTTACTTGTAGACCGCCATAAAACTCTGCCATTATATTAGCATAGTTACCAAAACCTAATGCCGCATAATTATTATACAAAGAAGGCCTTGCTTTACTTGCTACGGCTGCTGCTCTTCCTTTAGCAGGGGTAAAAGTCGAAGCTACTGGAAAAGAAAAAATATCATAATTTACATTTTTCTTTTTGCGTTCTGTAGAGTCGTTAATTTTTGGGGTTTGCTTAACCTTAAAAGCATCACTCACTGTTGGTGAGTATGGTTTTACAATTATTAATCGTTCGGTATCAATTGTACCTTCTTCTTCATCTTCTTGAGCAAATAGTACGCCTGAAAATATAAATATCGAAAAATATAAAAGTCCTTTACTTAATGTAATGCGTTGCATATAAGAAAGTTTAATTTGTTTGTTGTTGAATTAATTTTGATTTGCTTCTACAGAAGAATTAGTTTCTGCTTGTTTATTTTTTATTCTAGATAACTCTGCTTTTGCTTCTGCTACCAAATCTGTATATTCTGGATAACCATTAATTAAACCATTTAATACATAAGTTGCTTGGTAAGCATCTCCTAAATCATCAAAGTTTTTCCCCATTAATAGTAAACTTTTAGCAGACCATTTTGGGTAACCAGAATATTCTTTAGCTAGAGTTTGTATAGCTTCATTAGAAGCTTCATAATTACCAGCTTCTCTTTTAAAATAAACTTCATAATATTGTGCTTCTGCTGCTAACTCACCAGTTGCTATTTTTTGTACTTCTTGATAGGCTGTTTTTGCTCTAG
The DNA here is from genome assembly GCF_900141885.1 of Mesonia phycicola. GTDB lineage: Bacteria > Bacteroidota > Bacteroidia > Flavobacteriales > Flavobacteriaceae > Mesonia > Mesonia phycicola. The sequence goes on from NZ_FQYY01000008.1 coordinate 62,925, forward strand.
CTTCATCTCCTGTTTGCATTGCAGAACGAGCAATAAATACTTGCGCGTCACTCTTTACATTATTTTCTATTTTAGTGTCTTGCAATACTTTCTCTGCATACTGCACCGTACTTTCATAATTTTCTAATTGATAGTAAGACTTCATTAAATTAGATTGCGCAAAGGTGATATTTTGCGGAAAATCTGCTTCTGCTTCTAACCTTTTAAGAATAGGAATTGCTTCTTTATAATTTTTATTTTCTAAGTATAATTGAGATAATCTTGCTAATGCTTGCTCTGTAAATTCATTTCTAGATTTTTCTACCACATACTTATAATGAGGTATGGCTTCATTTTTTTCATTATCTCTATATTGCAACTGACCTAAATAGAAATGAGCAGACATAGCGTGTAAACCATTAGGGAAATCATTTAAATATTTTTGAAATCCTTTTTTAGCGTTTTTAGTATTATTTTCTATAAATTGATTTTCTGCAGCTTCATAAGTAGCATTATCTATATCTGAATCTGACACCTCTACAAAATCTAACGTGCTAACCCAAGCAGCATACTCATCTGTTCTACCTAAATCTACATATACAACTCTTGCTGTTTTTACAGCTTGATTTGCTTCTTCTGTGCCTGGATATTGTTGTACTACTTTTTTAAATTTTTGTAACGCCTCATTACCTCGATCATTATTGTAATATATGAGTCCTTGTTTTAATAAAGATTTAGATACAAATGAGCTGGCTGGTACATTATTAATTAATTGATCATAAGCTTGAATTGCTTTGTTTGTATTACCTATTGCTACATAAGTGTTTCCTAACTCATAATATGCATCATCTCTATAGATAGATTTTTTATACTTTTTTAAGAAAGCTTCTAAATCTTCAATTTTTCTGTCGTTTTTATCTACAAACCCGTAGCTAATTGCTTTTTGAAAATAGGCATAATCACTATCTATCCCTTTCATGGCAATTGCTTTGTTATACGCTTCCATTGCAGACCAGTAATCACTCGTAACAAAGTAACTATCTCCCAATCTTAAATAAGCGTCATTTTTTTGAGTTAATGGGATATTAGACTTTTCAGAATAATTTTTAAAAGCATTTATTGCAGTAGCATATTCTTTTCTTTTAAAGTAGGTATAAGCTATATTATAATCTATACTTTCATACTCTACCGTATTTTTTGCAGCTGCCATACCTTTAAATTCTTTATAACCTATTAAAGCATCTTGATAGTTTTCTAAGTTATAATCACTCTCTGCTTTCCAATAAGTAGCCTTTGCGGTAAAAGTTTGGTCGTTTCTTTCTGCTAAAGATTTATTGAAGAGAACTAAAGAACCAGAATAATTGCCTTGGTTGTAAATCTCTACCCCACGGTAATAAGCAACTTTTTGGTAAACTACTTTGTCTTTATAATCGTTACTATCTTCTAGTAATTTAAGTGCTTTTTCATAGTTTTTAGAAGTAATATAAGAGTCTACTAACAATTCTTCTACTGCCTCACGCTCTTGAGATGCTGGGTATTTTTCTAGAAAATCTGTTAATACTTCTGGTATGCTCTTGTAGTTATTTCCTATTTCATAACTTAATTTCGCATAATTTAGAGCTGCATCTTCTTGAATTTTCTCATCAAACTCCATTTCAGATGCATTTTTAAATGCGTTCAAGGCTTCTTGCTTTTTCCCTAATTCTATATAAGACTCTGCTAAATGGTAGTAAGCATTTTGAGCTACATGATTTTGCCCGTCTATAATTTTATTAAATTCTGAAACTGCATTTTCATAATCTTGTTGTTTATAATATGCATACCCTAATTGGTAGTAGTCTGTATTATTCCACTTTCCTTTTTTACCTCTATACTCTTTTAAATAAGGAATAGCTTCTTCGTATTTTTTTAAATTGAAATAACTTTCTCCTATAATCTTATTTAATTCTGAACGCTCTATCGCACTAGATTTGTCTAATTGAGCTAAACCTAAACTTATAGCTTCTTCAAACTTGCCCAATTTAAAATTCATATCTGCCTGAAAATATGAAAGGTTACGATCGTAACGGTTTTCTCCTTTTACTTGATCAAACATTTCGTTGGCTTCTTTATAATCGTCTCCTTCATAAGCCATAAAACCTAAATAATATTTAGCTTGAGAGCCATACTCTTTAGAGTCTCTTACTTTATTAAAATATTTTTTAGCTTCTCCTTTTCTGTCTGCTTTAAAGTAAGCATACCCATTATTAAAGTTAAACTCCTCTAACTCTTCTCTAGACAAGCTACTTTCATCTACTTCATCAAACCATTTACGAGCATAATCATACTGCCCATTTTCAAAATAATAATTTGCTACATTAATATATGCAGAGTTTCTTTTTGTGCTAGAAGGGTAATTTTGCACAAAATCTTCCATTAGCTCATCTGCATTAGACTGATTTAATCTCACTGCACAATTAGCCACGTAGTAAGCACAGTCTGACTCTAAAGAAGAAGTTTCTGCTTGACTTTTTACTTCTTTAAACAGTTTTTGCGCTGCTTTATATTGATGGTTATTGTAAAGCTCTAGTGCCTTTGTATAATCTGCAAAATCATTAGTATACACTGCAGATTGCTGTGCTATAGCACTATGCCCTACTATAAAAATTATTAAAAAACTAAAAAAAGAGTTGTAACGCATTCGGTTGAAAATTTTTGTTAACTGCAAGACCAAATATAATTTAAACTGAATTTTTAAAACGCATAAAAAATGCTTTAATTATGTTAATGTTAAACCAATTTTATATGGATATTTGACCATTCATAGATTTTTTGGAGAATTATGAGTTTTATTTTCTAGAAAAATTTACCTTTAAACCTAAAATGTAATTCATGGCAGAAACCATCTTAGAACTGAAAAATGCTGCAATCTATCAAAGAGAAAATTTGATATTATCTGAAGTTGATGTAGAAATTAACCAAGGTGATTTTGTATATCTTATTGGTAAAACTGGTACTGGTAAAAGTAGTTTCATGAAAACTCTTTATGGAGATCTTTCTCTATCTGAAGGAGAAGGAAGCATAGTTGGTTTTGATTTACGTAAACTTAAACAGAAAGAAATACCACATTTACGCAGAAAACTTGGTGTAGTTTTTCAAGATTTTAAATTGCTTAACGACCGTACTATAAAAGACAATCTTATGTTTGTTTTAAAAGCTACTGGTTGGAAAGAAAAAAAGGCTATGGAAAACAAAATTGATGAAGTACTTGGCAAAGTTGGCATGAAAACCAAAAACTTTAAGTACCCTTATCAACTTTCTGGTGGTGAGCAACAACGTATCGCTATTGCTCGTGCTTTATTAAATGACCCAGAATTAATTCTTGCCGATGAGCCTACAGGTAATTTAGATCCGCAAACATCTGTAGAGGTGATGGAGGTTTTAAAAGAAATTAATAAAAACGGTCGTACTATTTTAATGGCTACGCACGATTACGCGCTTCTTTTAAAATACCCTTCTAAAACTTTAAAATGTGACGGACAAAAAGTGTTTGAGGTAGTACAAAAAAGTGCTTAAGCAGAATAACAAATGAATGTTTTTTGCATAGGGTATTACGATAAATTTTCAAGGTTTTTTGCCCATATAGAAAAACACCTAAAACAAAAATATCCCGATTTAAAATTCTCTATTGCTAGCATTTATGCCAGTGGTTATGTGTACTCTAAATTAAGAAATATACCCTCTTATGCTATTGCTTATCAAGCTTGGCTACTAGCTTTTAAGAATAGAAAAAAATATGATGAAATTATTTCTACAGAAACTTATTACAAAGAATTTCATATAAAACAATTAATTTCTTCTTATAAAAAAAACCACTCTAATTTAATAAATAAACAAGCCTTAGCCTATATAGATATACTAGACGAAAAATTAAAAAATGTAAATCTATTATTATTAATCGGTGACTTAAGGCTGCCTATAGAAATTGCAAAAACAATAGCTAAAAAACGTAAAATCACTACTTATTTTATAGAACAGGGACCTTACCAAACTACCCTTTTTGATACACAAGGTGTAAATGCAAATGCTTCAATTAGAGGTTACCATTCTACAGAAACTAAAAACTTAAAAGAAAAAGAAGATTTTATAAATCACTTCACCACTAAAGAAAAAAAGAAAAAATATAACCGCTCACCATTGTATAGAGGGTTAGATTATCTCTTAGAAGTATTATTAAACAAAACCCCAATACTTCCGCCAGATTTAAAAATTAAGAATCCGTTATTTAAATTTAAAAATAGAAAACTAGTCTCTAAATCATTTTCAAATTATAGAGATACCTCTCAAAAAAATATCTTCTTATTAATTTGCCAAGTTCCGTTTGATGTAAATATGACTCACCATAGTCCATTTTATAAAAATCACGAAGAAATTTTACAAGATGTTTACTCTAATTTACCAGAAAACAGTATTCTAGTGGTAAGAGAACATCCTATTTATAAAGGAAAATATGGTACTAAATTTTATAATTTTATTCTTGAAAAGAAAAATATATTTTTAGACACTCATCCAGATTTTAATAAAATTTTAGCTGCAACCAATGTAGTTATTGTAAACAATTCTACCGTAGGTTTAGAAGCTATTGTAAAAAATAAAACTGTAGTAGCCCTAGCAAATTCTTATTATGACGATAGTGACATTTGTTTAAAGCTCACAGAAAAAGAACAACTAAACCTGTTGTTAAAGAAAGCTCTTACCTACAAAATAGACAAGACAAGTAAAGTGAATTTCTTGCATGAATTTTTTAAACATCATCTTATTGAAGGTTTTATTACCGATGAATATTTAACTGCACCTAAAACAATTGCAGAAAAAATTAATAGTAATTTTATAGAATAATTTAAGCGCATGCCATTTTTCTCTGTCGTTATTCCTCTTTACAATAAAGAAACTCATATTAAGAACACTTTACAAGACGTTCTTGATCAAAATTTCAAAGATTTTGAAGTAATTATAGTGAATGACGGGTCTACAGATAAAAGTGTTTCTATTGTTGAAAAATTTACAGACACTAGAATTAAACTATTTCATCAAGATAACCAAGGCGCCGCAGCAGCAAGAAACTACGGAATTGAACAAGCTAGCGCAAAGCATATTGCACTTCTAGATGCAGATGATATGTGGAAAAATAACCACTTAGAAGAGTTTTATAAAAGCCTACAAAAATTTCCTGATGCAGGTGTATACTGCAACGCATACCAATTAAAGTTACGCTCTAACTTTACACACAATGCTTCTTATAATTTAGAGAACTTAAAGGAGATTCAACTAGTGAAAGATTATTTTAAAGCTAGCTGTATTCATCCATTAATAATGACTTCTGGAGTGGCATTTAAAAAACAGAAATTTTTTGATGTTGGAGGTTTTGACCCTAAAATAATATCTGGACAAGATATAGATTTATGGATACGCTTTGCGCTATACACAGAGATTGTTTTTAATCCAAAAATAACTGCTTGCTACGATAAAACTGTAGCTAATAGCTTATCTAAAAAACATTTAAGAAAGATTAAATATGAATTTTTAAATAATTACAAAGAACAAGAAAACAAAAACCCTTCTTTTAAAAACTACTTAGATCTTAATAGGTATGCTGTTGCTATTCAATGTAAATATTATAATGACAAAGAAGTTTTTCAGTTATTAAAAAAAGAGATTAACGCTGCTTCTCTCACTAAAAAACAGCTCTTTTTATTAAATAGCCCTACATTTTTAGTCAAAAATTTAAAGAAGCTTCACTCCTATTTAATTGAAAAAAATATTTATTTAACAGCTTTTAAATAGATTACATCTTTCTAATTTCCCCTATAGCCTGATAGCCTTCTTTGTATTTTTTAATAATTGAAGATACTTTAATGTGTTTTTTCCTAATTAAAAACGATAAGAATTTCACCATCCACAATATACTTAAATTACCATATTGCAAATATTTAGCTGCAGCACGAGCTCTTATAAATTTATTAGAACCTGGGTTAGATGTGGAGCTTTCTTCTGCATGACACACTATAACTTTAGGAATATGATAGGCTTTAATATGATGGGATAATATTTCTTGAAAAAATATACTTTCTTCTCCAGATTTAAAATAAGAGCCTAATCCAAACCTTTCATCAAAAAGAATTTTATTCTCTACTATATCTTTTGTTTTACAAGTAATTTCTATAGAAGAAAGCGAAATTTCTTTTCTTTTTTTTACAAGTTCTCGCTCTTTATTATTGTATTTTTTATAAGGTTTGTTTGTAAAGGTATTTGCTTGAAAAGAAATAAATCCAGCTTCTGGGTATTTGGTATATCCTGCAGCAATAGTAATTGCAAAATCTTTAGAGAAAACTACATCATCATCTGTGATTACAAAAATTGGCTTTACCGTATTTTTTATAGCTAAATTTCTACTTTTAGATAAGCCTACCTCTTGGCAATTTATAACCCGTACGTTGGGCACGTTAGAAATTAATTGATGTTCTTTATCTGTTTGATTAATAATTAAAATATGATGTTTACTAATATCATTATTTACAAACATCTTTCCAAGAAAGCTTAACGATGTTCTCTTCATGGTAGAAACTAAAATTTCTACATCTTCTGGAGTGTAAATAGCTAATTTTGGTAGATTATTCATTATTAGTATCCCAATTAAAGGTATCAAAATCTATCCCTTCCCCTACAATACGCTGTTTAGGTACAAATTTTTCTGAAAATATACTTTTAGACAATACTAGTTCTTCAAAACTTATATCTGATAAATCAGCTAAACTGTGCAGCAAATCGTCTAAAACATAAGGTTTTTCTGTATTTATATGAAATTCACTATTTGCTTTAAACTTATTTGATTGCCAAAGTAAAAATGGCACTTCAAACATTCCTTTAGTTGGGTTGTTATCTATATGCCCTGCAAAATCTCTAACTTCGTACATTTCTTCTCCGTGATCAGAAAAGTAAAATACGTAACTCGCTTCATTATTACTATCTACTCTATTAATAACTTGCTCTAAAATATAATCGTTGTACAAAATAGCATTATCGTAATTATTTCTTCTTGAAAGTGCTAATGGAGAAGTAAATTTGCCTTTGGGTTTTTCTGTGAATTTTTTAAAATTTGAAGGAAATCTATCTTTATATTTTAAATGAGTACCAAGAATATGCAATACTATAAATTTTTTAGCTGCAGGATCTTTTAGAGCTTGATCTAAATAAGGTAATAAAACTTCATCATAAGGTGTTTTAGAACCCGAAATAGCAGAATTGGTATATTTACATACATCTGAAGCCTTAGAAATTTTTGTCACCAAACTTTCAAATTGCCCAATTGGTCTTTGGTTAGAAAACCAAAAAGTTTTAAATCCTGCCTGATTCATTAACTGTATGATAGAAGATTCATTATTCTTCTTAAAACTATTTAAAGTTAATGCTTCTTTTAAAGAACCTATAGTATATGCATGGGGGCTAATAACATTGTTATAAATTAAAAAGTCTTCTTTACGGTTTTCTATATTTGGTGTGGTTTGTCTATAATACCCATAAACGCCTAAATGATTTTTATTAGTAGATTCTCCTATCACTAATACGTAAGTTACTTTTTTATGATCTCCATTATATTTTACATTTGTTAAACTGCCTACAGAAGTATCAATGTTAAACGAAGCCATTTTTTTTTGTTCACTATAATATTCATAAGAAGCTCTAGCTACTAAATAGGGAAAATTAGGAACAATCAGTTTTGTCAATTTTAAAAAGACTAGTATGCTAATAAAAATAAAACCTACAAAAAGCCTTTTCTTTTTAGGTAAAAGAACCAAATTAAATTGACTAGACTTATTTTTAAAGAACAAAACCAAGCAAGCTACTAAACTTAAAAAGAATAAGATTATGGGTATATCTATATAAAATTGCAAAAACTCTTTAGCTTCAGCAGTATTTGTTTCTAAAGCAATAAATATAGCTGACTCACTAAACTGAGTTTTAAAAAGTTGATAAAAAGTAGTTTCTAAAAATAGACATACAAGAAATACTACATAATAAATAGATTGCAATATATACTGTACTCTTACCGAAGTAAACCATAATACTGTGATTAGCATTGCAATTACAAACAGTATATTTTCAAAAAAATTTTCTAGTCTTGAGAAATCAAATTCAGTAAAAAAAACCTCATAAAAAAGTGTGATAAAAATAGGTAGTAACCAAATAACTACAAACCAACACTTCACTTTTATTAGGTTTACTTTCATTATTTTGAGTGCTTAAAAAGTGGTTTTCTAAAGATAAATAATACAAGTAAAAAGTATAAAAAATTGATAGATGCATGTGCATATACTACCCCTGTTAATCCAAAAACATCTAATAAGTAGATACTAAAAATGTACATTCCCACTGCTAAAAATAAATCTGTAGCAATAAATCTTTTTACTTGTCTTTGAGCGTGCATCTGGTAAGTCATTACTAGTGCTAAAATATAAAAAAAATCTCCTAGTAATTGACCTAAAAACAAATCTTGCATAGGTAAAAATTCTTGCGAATAAACTATTCTTATAATATAATATCTTAATACATAAATAATAATTAAGCCCAGACCATAAAAAGGTATAATCCATTTATAAAACTCTAATACAGTTTCTTTAAAGATATTTTGATTTTTTGCAGAAGATAATTTTGGCAAGACATATAAGTTAATTACAGAAACCATTAGCAGTATGTAATGTGAAGATAATCTACTCATGGCCTCCCAATAACCAGCATCTGTACTAGATAATGTTACCATTATTTCTTTTCTCACACCTAAATAAACCAGCGGAAAGGTAATACTAGAAATTAAAGTCATTACCCCATATTTAGACAAGCTAGAAACTACCTTCTTAGGAAAGTAAAAAAGTTTCAAATTTTTAAAAAGATAGTAATAAGGTTTAGCGTAATAAAGGGTAATTATAAATTGAAGTGTAGAAAGTAAAACTATAGTTATAAATGCACCTTCAAGCCCAACAAAATATAGCAAAGCCGAAAAGAAAACCAAATTACATAAACTGGTAATTATATTTATTGAAATAACTTTTTTAAAATCTGATAAGCCTTGAAGTATAGATAAAATAAAAAGATTAAGGGTATTTACAGGAAGACTAAATGCTATTAAATTAATTATCCACGCGTATGCATTAGTTTGAAATATATAATAAGAAACCTTGTTATTAAACACCAACAAAAATACACTTACCGCTACACTTACTAATAGACCTAAACTAAAAAAAGTATTTGCTAATATTTGCAGTAGCTTTTTTTTATCTTTTCCTTTTGCTGTATGGCTTACTACTCCTTTTTGTACTCCCAAAGAAGCTACCGTATTTATTATATTTTGCCCATTTCTTAAGTTTCCTATTAGAGCAATACCAACTGGACCAAAAAAATGTGCTGTAAGCTTAGAGGTAATTAGACCTGTAATCATTTTCACTAAAATAGCGCCACTATTAAGCGATGTTACTTTTAGTATTGGATTATTTTTTATAAATTTTATAAACTTCAGGTACATCTACATTAAGTTAAAATACTTAAAACATTAATAGTTAATGATTATTAGACTGTTTATGTTTTGGAATTTTATTAGTCCATTTATTTTTTAAAACTACAAACCAAGAGAAATGTTTTACAAAAAAATAAGTAACCGTAATAATCATTATAAATTCTAAGGGAAAGCTATACCGGCTATTTGAGCCATAAGTTACCATAGCCTGAAGTACAGATGCTGAAAAAACTATAAAAAACAATAGAGTATCTTTTTTTACTTTCTTATCTACAACAAATCTATATATATAATAAGGTATTAAGCAAATAAATATAATTCTATAAAAGTACAGAATAGATTTTTGTAGGTACCATAATATTAAAAATAGTTTCTTTCCTGGTTTTATTTCATCATATTTCCAAAAAATGCTTGGTTCCCAAAAATTTAACCACGAATTAAAAACTACCTGTTTAATATAATCTCTTGGATTATTATAAATTGTTGCTTTAGCATATTCTCCAAACTCATTAGATAAATCGGGAAAACTCAAATTTTTATATTTAAACGCTCCTTGATGGTATGCATACCAAATAGACATAGCTACATCTCTATTTTCATCTATAGATTTTTCACGATACACAACATAAGGCTCAATAATCCAATTATATTGTTTAGGTCCTTTTTCTGCAAAATGCACGCAATTTTGAGCCATATTTAACCCTAAAAATGTAGTAGAAACAAAATACCCCGTATTTAGCTTGTTAGCGTAAGACCAACCAAAATATACAAACAATGGTAATATATAAATAAGCAGTAGTTTCCCTAAGTTCTTTTTTAAATGAAAACCTTTAAGCAACCACATCCCGAAAATTAAAAATGGTAAATAAATATAAAAAGGTTTTATAATTACCAATATTGCTAATACAGCACTTAAGTACAGTACTTTTAAGAAACTAAACTTATAAACCGAATACTTACTGAGTAAATACACTACCCAAGATAAAAAAAACAAGGTTATAGATTCTGTTAAAATAGCTGACTCATAGAATATAACGTGAAGAAAAGTTATCATTAAAAAAGTAATATAAAAACTAATCTTTCTAGGTATTTTTAAGTGAAGTAAAGTTCTATACCACAGAACACTAGCGATAATCCCAAGTAAATTTTGCAAAACAATAATCCCCCTTAATTTGCCTCCTGCCAATAAAAGAAATAAAGAATACCCAGGACTTCTCCATCCGTTATATCCTTTTAAACTGAAATTTTTAATATGCTCTGCTAGTATGTAATAATCTGAACTATCAGGATATTCGGCTATATGATTATAAAATAAAGCGAATATAATCAGTCTAAGCAATACTCCTAATGCTACTATAAAGTGTATATTTCTATCTTTAATAATGAGCATATAGTTTTATTAATTGAAAAGGAACTAAGAAAAACTCATATAGTTTAATTTTTGAATTTCCTTTTTCTTCCCAAGCATTTAAAGGGATTTCTACAATTTTACTCGCAAATTGAATATCCTTTTTTTTAAAACGAAGTAAAAGTTCTACATCAAACAACCATTTAGTACAAAAGGGATGTTTAAATATTTTTTTAGCCAAATTAGCTTCTAATATTTTTGCTCCGCATTGCGTATCATAAACTGGAGTTTTTAAAACAAATTGACTAATAATAGTAGCAAAAACTCTCCCAAAATAATGACGTAATAGGGATCTCTTTACTTTATTACCCATAAGTTTTATACGCGCTCCCATTATTATTTTTTTATTTGGATTTTCTGTTGCGTAATTTAAAAGTCTTACAATTTCTTCAAAAGGAGTTGCTAAATCTGCATCTAGATAACCTATATAAATATAATTTTCTGATAAATATGCTAAAACTCCTTTTCTTATGCTTTCTGCTTTCCCTTTATTAGTCTTATTATTTACACAAAACACATTTTGAAATGCATTTGCAAAACCCTCCATAATTGTTTGTGTTTTATCTGTACTTGCATCATTTACCAATACAAAATCTATGTTAGTATATAACATAAAAGCTTTTTGATAAGCCTCCATCACAATTCTATCTGCCTCATTAAACAAAGGAATAATAATTAAAGTTTTTTGCTGAGGCATAAGGTAGATTTATATTCAAAGGTACAAGACCATCTGCATAACTGTTAGTTGAAATTACTAAGTTTTCAAATATAACCAGCTAGTTTCAATAAAATTTACGATCTAATTTTTATAAGATTACGTGCGCTTTTAGGTATATCTATAAACCCATCTTGTATAGATATTTTAGAGCTTTTATCTATAGTTAAAGAAACACCTTCTTCTATTTTTAAAGTTGCTCCATTTTTTACAATAATTTTTACTCCTTTTTCTATAATAAGATGACTTCCTTTTTTAAAAATTAGAGAAGAATTTTCATCTAAAATAATAGTTGATTTTTCAAGAAATTGAAATGTCCCGCCGCTTTCAACTAATAAAACTGTGTTTTTTATAAAACTTCCGTTAACCGATTTTGCAGAATTAAAAGTTTTGCTCTTATTAATTGTAAGTACCTTTTTTTTAGTTAAGGTAATTGTTTCGCCAGCAGGCAAAATAATATTACCTGTCATTCTAAAATCATCCTCTATTTTACCATCTTCATAATTAACTACAAGCTCGTAATTTCCGTCATCCATTTTATTTGGCTGTATAGATAAAGAATGTAAAATAACAGGAGCCATCGTGTCTTTCTTCCAATCAAACTTCTGAAAGTTTGTTAAAGGCGGATTACTAAATGCACTAAGTTTTTTATTAGGTAAAGGTAAATTTGGAGCTGCGTATCCCCAAACGGGTTTTCCATTAACTTCTATAATATTACGACCATCAATATAATTTCCTCTTGCTCCATTTGCAGACTCTGTATATTCTATTTTATTATTCTCATTAAAATCATACCTAAAAAAACTGGCTTCGTGTTGCCCTCCATATGCATTTTCTCCCTCATTATTCACGTCTAAAATCTCTGAATTCCAAGCGTAAGCTTCCTTTTTTAATTCTTTAAAAGTATAATCATAATTTCCTTTTCCGTAAATAATCTTGATTCCGTTTGTTCCTCTAGAAAACGGATAAAGTTGTTCTCTATTAGATGCTATTTTTTCAATAAACCCAACCAAGCCATTTTGTTTAGTGATAATAGAATCACCATGCGCATCTACAAGTAAATTTGGCTTTTTGTAATAGGGATTGTTGGATTGATGATTTTCTAACCAAATATATTCGTCTTCTGTATTTGGAAGCTTTACTCGCATTGTCTCACCAAACTCTAAATAATCTTTTAAAATATATTTTTTATTTTTTACGTAATTTTCTTCATTAATATCATGGGTTATATCTATCCAGCCAGCGTACCAACGCTCCCAAGCATTTGCTAAAGACATAAATTGCCTGTAAGAATCCATTAATCCCCAACCATAATTATAATAATAATAATCACCTGAAGCTTTATTAGCCATAACGGTATGTGGATTGTTGATAAGGGTATGCGCCATTTCATGAATAATAAGCTCAATTCTCCCATAAATATCTCCTTGAAAAAAGAATATTCTTAATCCGTTATTTCCTCCTATTTTTACATCTCCAAAATTATTCTTACCTATAGTTCTCTCCAAACCTGCTCCGGCAATTGCTTTTGGCCAGTTTGATTTATTTTGCCCATTAGGGTGTGGCGACCAACGATTGTCATTTCTGAAGTTTAAAATAACATAATCAATTTTATTGTCTGGTTGGGGGTTTTCTAAACTTACAGAACTATCAAACGTAAAACTGGGATTATTTTGAATATTATCAAATCTTGACCAATCATAATCTTGAGGAAAAATTTCAGTTATTTTATGAAATACCTCCTCTACAATTTCACCATAACTAGTTAAGCCTTTCGGGTTTATAGTTATCTCTATAGGCTTATTGTTAACAGGATCTTTCAAAACCTCTGCATAAAAACGAAATTTGCCTTGAGACATGGCATAATAAAACTCTGAAAGATTTAAGTAAATATCATTATTAACAAGTTTTCTTGTTTGAAAATCTGACGGATCTTGATGTGCCCATATAAGTTTCCCTGTATTTTTATCTACTACAGATTCTCCCGAATGAATAGGAAATTTAGAGCCAATTGGCCAATGTGGTATTTCATTCTTTTTTGAATGTAAAGATGACTCTGTAAAATTTACATAGATTACCAGTGCTCTTAATTCTCCTTTAGGGGTAAAAGCCCCACCGTATATAGAAGATTTTTCATTACTAAAATTAGTAGTTTGTTGAGCAAAAAAAAATGTAGTTGAGAAAAGAAATAAAAGTGTTATTACATATGGATGAAGAGGACAAATAAATTTGTTTATTTTTTCCACAAAAAACACTTTTTAAAGAAGTTAATATAAATTGAAACTTTATAAAGATACTATTTTATACCAACAGAACAAGAAGAAAAAATGGCTGTCTAGATAGACAGCCATTTTAAAAATTTTTATATAATCTTATTACGTTTACGCTCGTTTTCTGTTAAGAATATTTTACGTAATCTTAAGTGGTTAGGCGTTACTTCTACATACTCATCTTTTTGTATGTATTCTAAAGCTTCTTCTAAACTAAATTTAATAGCTGGTACAATTTTAGCTTTATCATCTGCTCCTGAAGAACGTACGTTAGATAATTTTTTTGTTTTTGTAATATTTACAGACATATCATCTTGACGTGAATTTTCACCAATAACTTGCCCTTCGTAAATATCTTCTCCCGGATCTACAAAAAACTTACCTCTATCTTGTAATTTATCAATAGAATAAGGGATTGCAGTACCTTTTTCCATAGATACTAAAGAACCGTTTTGACGTTCTGGAATACCTCCTTTTAATGGTTGGTATTCTTTGTAACGGTGTGCCATAATTGCCTCTCCAGCAGTAGCTGTAAGTAATTGGTTACGTAAACCTATAATCCCTCTTGATGGAATTATAAAATCACAAACCATACGGTCACCTTTAGCTTCCATACTTAACATTTCACCTTTACGTAGTGTTACTAACTCTACCGCTTTACCTGAAACATTTTCTGGTAAATCTATAGTTAATTCTTCTACTGGCTCACATTTAACACCATCAATTTCTTTGATAATTACCTGTGGCTGACCAATTTGAAGCTCGTAACCTTCACGACGCATAGTTTCAATTAAAACAGATAAGTGAAGTACACCACGGCCAAAAACCATAAATTTATCAGCACTATCTGTTTCGTTTACTCTAAGTGCTAAGTTTTTCTCTAGCTCTTTAGTTAAACGATCTTTAATATGTCTTGAAGTTACAAATTTACCATCTTTTCCAAAGAAAGGAGAATCGTTAATGGTAAATAACATACTCATCGTAGGCTCATCAATTGCTATAGTTTTTAAACCTTCTGGGTTTTCTATATCTGCAACAGTATCTCCAATCTCAAATCCTTCAAGACCTACAATAGCACAAATATCACCTGCAATTACTTCTTCTACTTTTCTACGGCCAAGACCTTCAAAAATGTGTAATTCTTTAATTTTTGTTTTCTTAATAGAACCATCACGTTTTACAAGAGAAACTTGCATTCCTTCTTTAAGAATACCTCTTTGTAAACGTCCAATAGCAATTCTTCCTGTAAAAGAAGAGAAATCTAAAGAAGTAATTAACATTTGAGGAGTACCTTCAGAATCTACTTTAGGTCCAGGGATATGCTTAATTACCATATCTAATAATGGCTCAATATTGTCTGTTTCGTTTTTCCAATCGTCAGACATCCAGTTATTTTTAGCTGAACCGTATACTGTTGGAAAATCTAACTGCCACTCTTCTGCTCCAAGCTCAAACATTAAGTCAAAAACTTTTTCGTGAACTTCGTCTGGAGTACAGTTTTCTTTATCTACTTTGTTTACAACCACACAAGGTTTTAATCCAAGATCAATTGCTTTTTGAAGTACAAAACGAGTTTGTGGCATCGGTCCTTCAAAAGCATCAACCAATAATAAAACACCATCTGCCATGTTTAATACACGCTCTACCTCTCCACCAAAATCGGCGTGACCAGGAGTATCAATAATGTTAATTTTTGTGTCTTTGTAAATTACAGAAACGTTTTTAGAGGTAATAGTGATTCCGCGTTCACGTTCTAAATCATTATTATCTAAAATTAATTCTCCTGTGCTTTCGTTATCACGAAATAAGCTACAGTGATACATTATTTTATCAACCAGGGTAGTTTTCCCGTGATCTACGTGTGCAATAATTGCAATGTTTCTAATATCTGTCATATGATGCCTCTTTTAAAAGGCTGCAAATGTACGTTTAATTTTCTGTAAATAAAGCTTTAAACAAAAAATTATACAGCTATTTAATTGAATGTTATAATTATAGATGCAAAGTATTAACATTGAGACTAATCTACTCTGTTTTAAATAAAAAGAAATGTTTCATCAATTAAAAATATCTGTCTAGATAAAATAATAAACTAATCATTAAAAATAAATATCGTGATAAAAGAGAAAATGGCTTTAAAAAAACACAAAACTTCTTGCTAAAATATATAACAGTATAAAAATATAATGGCTTAAAAAGTAAATCCAATTTTAACTACTGAATAATTAATTATCTTTGTTTCATAAAATTTTGAAGATGAAATTAGATAGAATTCCAAAGATAAAACATACTAATAGTGATAATTTCTTTCTATTAGCAGGACCTTGCGCCATTGAAGGTGAAGATATGGCTCTTAGAATTGCAGAAAAAGTAGTAGAGATTACCAACAAATTAGAAATTCCTTACGTATTTAAAGGTAGTTTTAAAAAAGCAAATCGTAGCCGTATTGATAGTTTTACAGGTATTGGTGATGAAAAAGCTTTAAAAATACTACGTAAAGTTTCTGAAACTTTTGATGTACCTACCGTTACAGATATTCATGAAGTAAGTGATGCTGCATTAGCTGCAGAATATGTAGATATATTACAAATTCCTGCTTTTTTAGTTCGCCAAACAGATTTAGTTGTAGCTGCTGCCAATACTGGCAAAGTTGTAAATCTAAAAAAAGGGCAATTTATGAGTCCAGAAAGTATGCAACACGCAGTAAAAAAAGTGACTGACTGTAATAATGAGCAAGTAATGGTAACAGATCGTGGTACTATGTTTGGTTACCAAGACATGATTGTAGACTTTAGAGGAATACCTACTATGAGAGAGTTTGCTCCTACCGTGTTAGATGTTACTCACTCTTTACAACAGCCTAACCAAACAAGTGGAGTTACGGGCGGAAGGCCAGATATGATTGAAACTATTGCACGTGCAGGGGTTGTAAATAATGTAGATGGTCTTTTTATTGAAACTCATTTTGATCCTGCAAACGCAAAAAGTGATGGTGCAAATATGCTAGATCTACAATATTTAGAAAAGCTACTTTCTAATCTTGTAGCAATTAGAAAAACGATAAATAAATTTTAAAGTAGTATTAATATTTAGCCAATTAAAAGATAGTTTTAGAATTTTCGGCTTAATTTTCATGGTATCCAACCAAAAAATTAAGAATGACGAAAATTCTAAAACTTTTTTATTTTCTAGGGTTAACTTTTTTTATTTCTCTTCCAAATCACTGTCTCTCTCAAGAGAATCAAGAAAAGGAAAAACCTAAATTAGACTTAGGTGGCGCTGTACGTTTTAATTACATCAATTCTTCTTGGAAAAAAGAACAAAAAGCTAAAGGCGGTGAATTTGGTTATGATATGATTGCCATACAGCCCAAAGCTTCTTACAAAAAGCTTAGCTTAAATGCAGAATATAGATTTTATTCGGAAGCCTTTGGCGGAAGTTTTTTAAAATACGGTTGGATAGCTTACCAATTTAACAATCAAGATCAACTACAAGCTGGGCTAGTTTACGTACCATTTGGCATTCAGCAATACAATTCTAACAATTGGTTTTTCAATATATCTTATTATGTGGGATTAGAAGACGACCACGATATGGGATTAAAATATGTGCACGAAGACGAAAATTTTGAATATGCTTTTGCTTTTTTTAAAAATGCTGAAGAGATGCAATTTATTGGTGGCGAAGAAAATAACTCTAGCCGCTATGCTTATGATATTGTAGGAAGAAATAAAGAAACTAACCAGATTAACGGAAATTTTGTTTGGAAGTTTGGCGGACACGTAGACCATCGATTAGGAATGTCTGCACAACTTGGTCAGCTATACAACTTAGACACCAAAGAAAACGGAAATCACTATGCACTCGCGTTACACTATGAGGTTTATTACCACGAATGGAATTTTAAAATAAGTTTAAACCACGTAGCACATAACCCGAAAAACGGAAACGCATCTTCTAACGATGTATTGCAAATGGGTGCCTACGGAGCTCCTTACGAGATTGCTGCAGATTTTAATATTTATACTTTATCTGCATCTAGGAAATTTGATATTGATTGGGGACCTTTAGAAAAAATTGAAGCTTATAACGATTTTGGATGGATGCATAAAAAGAAAGAGGAGTTTGACTCTTCTTTAATGAATGTGATAGGCTTCAAAATTACTGCTGGTAATTTGCTAACTTTTGTAGATTATGCTGCTGGTTATAACCACTCTTGGCTAGGCGGAAACTTTATAGATGACTTCTCTACCGGTTCTCCAGATGCTAAGTGGGAAGCTAGATTTAATATTAATTTTGGGTATTATTTTTAAAGCATTGAAGCCTCATAAAATTTACGAGACTTCTATACTTATAAAAATTTTATTGAAGCCTTACTCTTTCCCTTCTACAAAATCTTGTAAATACGCAAAACGCGGAGTGAGTTTTCCTTGAAAGGTCATTCGGGCACGTTCTAAAATTCCGTCGGCATCATCGTTATAAAATGATGGAATTACGTGTTTTAAAAACATTTCTCCAAAACCTTCGCTGGCATCTTTTGGTAACTCGCAAGGTAAATTATCTACTGCCATTACGGTAATGGCTTGCGGAGCATCAAAAGCAACTTCTTTTTCGGTGGTTGGATTGTAACCATAAAAAGGATCGGCTATCGTAGAAGGTCTTAGAGTGCTTGCCACCGGACCATCAATATCACAACTTATATCGGCTACTAAATTGATTTTAAATTCTGGATGTTTTGCGTCTTCTCGAGTAAATAAAAATGGAGCACCATCTCCATAAAAATGTCCGGCAATAAATATATCACTCACTTTTGCAAAGCGCATAAAATTTGATTCATATTCATCTGGATTATTATAAAAATCAAAACGATCTAGGTTTTTTCCATCTTTACGCTTGTTATAATCTAACACGTCTATTTGACAGAATACTGGCTCATCAAAATTATTAACCAAATAATCTTGAACGTTGACTTCTTTTAATTGTAGATGTTCTAAAATTTCTCGAGCTCCACGAGCTACCTTCCCTACTCCGGTTAGTATAATTTTTAACGAAGAAAATTTTACTTTACTAAGTTCTTGCTTTAAGGCTTTGTAGTCTGGTAGGTTTTCTACTTTTTCTAATTGAAATGATTTTTCTCTTAAACCTAAAGCACGTAAACCGTTATATGCACCAACAATACCCGCGTAGCGTCCAAAACCTATTAGTCTATTTCCTTTAGCATCGGTAATAGTTTCATGATCGTATAGTTCTATGTTTTTTTCTAAAATTGCTTTTAACAACTCTCGATTATAAGGTTGTTTCTTTATGGTATGCGAGAAGAAAAAATATTTTTTGTTCGGAATTAATTCTGAAATAGGTACTTCTTTTACTCCTAAAAGCACATCACCATCTGATACGTTTTCACTTACTTCTATGCCTTGTTCTTGGTAAGCTGAATCTGGAAAAATTCTGATATTAGAGCTTTCTACTTTTATTTGAGTTTGCGGAAACTGCTTTTTTAGTTGCTTTAGTTTTTCTGGTGAAAAAACAACTCTTCTATCTGGTGGGGTTTTGCGTTCTTGAATAATTGCTATTTTCATAAATTTTAGTTTCTATAGTTATTAGCCTGAAATGGTTAACTTGGCACAGGCTTTGCAATTTAAATACTGTTATGTAAATATATGATTTTATTGTATCTTTGCCTGCCTTACTTAAGGGTAAGAGTTCTTAATTTTATTGGTTTTGCGTTAGGGATAGTAGCGGTATCCTTTTTATTTTGTTTTAGGATTTTGCTTTTTTACAAAATAAAAATATATAGCGAATAGCCCGCCGTTTGCCTGTGAAGGCTAACGAAACGCCCAAAAGAGTTAAGTAAGTTAATTGAATATGGGGTCGACTGGTTTTGACAGCGAGTCTAATTGGGTAGTAAGCACGTCGAGCGCTGGGATATAGCTCGTAAATCTCATGTTTCACACTTTTTTAAACGGCGAAAATAATTACGCCTTAGCTGCATAATCTGAATTATAGTAAGATTTGCCTTTGTCCCTACTAGGTAGGGAGCTAAGATGTCTCGCGGAAGCCTTGATTTACGGCGTCTGCACTAGAGGCACCGATAAAGTAAATATAGAAACCATAGGGTCTTGATGTGGTTTTGAAACTTAATTGAGAATACGTGTAAAGTTGGTGGTTTTCGGCCGGCTTTATGCCGACAATTAAATGAAAACTAAGCGTGTAGAAAGCTGTTTAATTGCTTGTTTGGACGGGAGTTCGAATCTCCCCGACTCCACTTAAAAAGCCTCCATCATCTAAAATAAGATGATGGAGGCTTTTTTATTTTAAACATAATACTGTTAATGTTATTAGTATCTTTTATTTTCACTACTCCGAAAAAGGTTAAAAAACCGTTTAAAAATATTAGGGCGATAAACTACAATCTCTCCCAAAAGTTCGCCGTGCATTTCTAATTTTATATTTTGAAGTTCTTGGGCTTCATTTATCTGTATAAATTTAGTCTCGAAACCTAGGTAAGAAACTTCTAAAAAAATTTCATTTTCAAAATCTTGTTTTGGGATGGTTATAGAAAAATTACCATCAAAATCTGTTTGTGTAGAATTTGTTGAGTTTTGCTGAAGTACATAAACACCTGGCAATGGTAAGTTTTCTTCATCTGTCACAATTCCTGTAATTATTATGGAGTCGTTTAAACCACCAACAGGCATTTTGTTTTTTAAAATTTTAGATATATTAACCTCTTCTTTTTGTTGCTGACTTTTCTCATTTTGGAAACTTAATACCGACTTTTGAATAGAGCGTTTTTCTTGTGCAAAACTCGGTTGAGCTACTGCAATGATTGACCCCAAACCTAAAGAAAGTCCTAATCTATTTAATCCGCTTGAAGATGACAAAACATATTTTTCTTCCAGCTGAGCCTTAGTAAATCTACCACATAGCTGTTTATCTTTACTCATTTTACGAGCAATTTCAGAAGATGAAAGTTTGGTGAAATCTGTCACTTCTTTTTGACATCTTGCACAAAATTTACCTTTTTGAGAAGGGGTCATTTCTTGCCAGTTTTCTTGACAAGGTTCTGGTATGTTAATTTTAAATTTCAATCTACTTGCTATTAATACTACTAAATATAAGTAGTTTTTTTTATTCAGGGATTTCAATTTTAGATACTTCTGCTGCTAGAGCTCCTTGTATTTTCAAGATAGCTACCAAATCATTTTCTTTAAAAAAGAGGTTAATTACCTGTATTTGATCTATTGCTCCAAAAACTAAAACGCCTTCTTTTACTTCTATAATGTTTTCTAATTTATCATTGATGTTTTGAATTGCTTCTTCTATTTTTGGAAGAAGTAACAACTTAGATTTATCTAAAATTTTCTTTTTCAAGAGAGTATTCATCATCACTTTTAAAACTTGGTTAGTAAGCCAAGCTTTATTTTCTCCTTCTACCTTGTATTTACTCACTACTAATTCTTGCAATAGGTAATCGTATTCAAACTTTAATTGAATACTAAATTTCACCTTTTTATTACTAAAAAGTATGGTATCTAGTAGAACTTCTTGATGAATATTAACATCATACTCTTCTTCTCCTGGAGATAAACTAATAGCTGTAATTTCTCCTAGTTCTTTTTCTTCTGAAGAATTATCTTTCTTTATTTTAAAGCCAATTAATTTATCTTGAATTAGCTTCTCTAAAGCTTCTAATTTTATTTTTACAGGTATATTGATAATTATACCGTCTTCGTTATAATTTCTATTCTCTACCTCTTTCATTACCTTTCTCTTTTTGTGGATAAGGTACAAAATAAAAAATCCTTCAGCAGTAGAAGGATTTTTAAAAAGTTATATAGTTACTTCTGTTTTCTTATGCCTGTAAGCAAAGAAGAAGATATAGGAGTAGCAACAAATTACTAATATAAGCGCTAGACCAAACCCGAAGTTATCTGTTAAAAGTCCGAATAACGGTGGTACAATAGCTCCACCAACAATCATAGTACACATTATACCTGAGCCTTGAGGTTTACTGTCTCCTAATTCATCTATACCTAAACTAAAAATAGTAGGAAACATTATTGAATTGAATAAACCTACGCTTATAATTGTCCACATAGCTACCAAACCAGTACTTTGTGTTGAAATTATAATTAAAGAAACCGCTATAATTGCAAAAATACTCAGCACTTTAGACGGACTAATTATACTTGTTAAGTAAGCACCGATAAATCTACCTACCATAGCCCCTGTCCAATAAAAGGTAACAAAAATACCTACTACTGCTTTTGCATCTACACTTTGTAAATCATCTGTTAAAAACCAATGTGCTATGCTACTCATAAATGGCGTATTTCTAATTATTTCCGCAAGCTCTAACTGCATAAAATAATTTACCATATAACTACCAATTGCTACTTCTGCACCCACGTAACAAAAAAGACCTATAGCACCTAAGATTAGATTTTTATTTTTAAAAGCTGTAGCATAGCTTCCTTTTTGCTCTCCTTCTCCAATTACCTTTGGTAAGTTTACAAATACAAATACCAAAGCTATTGCTATTAATATACCTGCAATAACAATAAATGGGGTTTGAACAGCAGAAGCTTCTGCTGCATAATATTCTGTTTGTTCTATAGTTGTTAAAGAACTTATTTCTCCAGCTGTTTTAATTTTATCACTTAATATAAACAAAGCTCCAACAATTGGTGCAATAGAGGCACCTAGTGAATTGAAAGCTTGTGAAAGATTTAAACGGCTAGCCGCACTTTTTTCTGGTCCTAAAATAGTTACATAAGGGTTTGCTGCTACTTGAAGTATAGTAATACCTCCAGCCAAAATAAAGTAACCTAACATGAAGATCCAGAAAATACGTAGGGAGGAAGCTGGGTAAAATAACAGACATCCGCCTGCCATCATTAATATTCCTAAAACGATTCCTTTTTTGTATCCAATTTTAGATAAGATAAAACTAGCGGGAATAGAAAGTAGAAAATATGCTCCAAAAAAAGCAAACTGTACCATTCCTGCTTGAAAGTAACTTAACTCAAACACTTCTTTTAATCTTGGTATAAGAGAGTCTACAATTACAGTTAAAAAACCCCATAGAAAAAAAAGCAATGTTAAAAATATAAACGCAGTACGGTAAGTAGTTTTAGTTGAATTACTCATTATTGAAAATTAAAATTTATCTAAAAATCAAAAATAGAATTATTCTTAAAAGAAATTAAGAAATAGATATATAAAAACGAATGAAAATTTTAATTCCATAAAAAAAGCCTATTTTTCAATAGGCTTTTTTATAAATAATATGATTTTATATTCTTATCTAGAATAATTTGGTGCTTCTTTGGTAATGGTTACATCATGTGGATGACTCTCCATAATACCAGAAGAAGTAATTTTAATAAATTTAGCATCATTTTTAAGTGTAGCAATATTATTAGCTCCACAATAGCCCATACCTGCTCGTAAACCACCAATAAATTGGTTCATACTTTCATAAAGTTCTCCTTTATAAGGTACACGACCTACAATACCTTCTGGAACTAGTTTTTTAATATCATCTTCTACATCTTGAAAATAACGATCTTTAGAACCTTTTTGCATTGCCTCTACAGAACCCATCCCACGGTAAGACTTAAATTTTCTTCCTTCGTAAATAATAGTTTCTCCTGGAGACTCTTTTGTTCCTGCTAATAAAGAACCTAGCATTACACAATCTGCTCCCGCTGCTAAAGCTTTAGGTATATCTCCTGTATAACGAATACCTCCATCTGCTATCACTGGCACTCCTGTACCTTTAATAGCTTCTGCAACTTCTAAAACTGCAGAAAATTGAGGAAAACCAACACCTGCTACTACACGAGTAGTACAAATAGAACCTGGGCCAATACCAACTTTTACAGCATCTGCTCCTGCTTCTACCAAATATTTTGCTGCATCTGCTGTAGCTATATTACCTACAACAACCTCTAATTCTGGAAATTTCTTCTTAACTTCTTGTAAAACGTGCACCACTCCTTTAGTATGGCCGTGAGCCGTATCTATCACAACTGCATCTACCCCAGCATTTACTAATGCTTCTGCTCTATCTACCGCATCTGCAGTAACACCTAAAGCTGCCGCAACACGTAACCTACCAAAATGATCTTTATTAGCTATTGGTTTTTGTGTAAGTTTAGTTATATCTCTAAAAGTGATTAAACCTACTAACTTATTTTCATTATTAACTACCGGAAGTTTTTCAATTTTATTTTCTTGTAAAATTACTTCTGCATCTTCTAATGAGGTTCCTTCAGCAACGGTTACTAAGTTTTCTGAAGTCATTACTTCTGCAATTGGTCTCTCTAAGTTTTTTTCGAAACGTAAATCTCTATTAGTTACAATCCCTAATAATTTACCTTCATCATCTACTATTGGAATACCCCCAATACTATGCTCTGCCATATTAGATTTAGCATCTCTAACTTTAGCTGTAATAGGTAAAGTTACAGGATCTATAATCATTCCGCTCTCTGCACGCTTCACCTTTCTAACCTTAAGAGCTTGCTGCTCTATAGTCATATTTTTGTGTAAAACACCAATACCACCTTCTCTAGCAATAGCAATTGCCATTCTAGATTCTGTTACAGTATCCATTGCAGCAGAAACTATAGGTACATTGATAGTAATGTTACGCGTAAATTTGGTTTGAATATTTACTTCTCTAGGAAGTACTTCTGAAAAAGCGGGTACAAGTAGAACGTCGTCATAAGTAAGACCTTCGCCCAAAATCTTGTTGTCGTGTGCAGTCATAGCAATTAAGGATTTAATTGCATGCAAATATAGGCTATTGTCTTTAGAATATGGCTAAATAGCCTTATTATTTTTGAAGAGCTGAAAAAAGATAACAATTACGGAACATATAAACGAAGTACTCATTAATATACCAGAAACCATTACTACATACTTCATAAAACTCCAACCAGACCACATAAAATAAATACCTCCAAAAGTTAAGAGTACAGAAGTAAGTGGCTCTAGCATTAATATTTTTTTTATCGTAGGTTTTAAACTTGTTAGACTTACTAAACCTCCTAAAAGAAAAAATATAACAGACATAGATAGTATGTGTGTATGTATAATGGTGATTATCTCTCTTTTTGGTTTTTTAAATTTCATGACTTGAGCTTCCAAGTCTTCTTCATTACCTAAGTAATTTTCGTGTATACCTTGTGGTGTATTTTCTGTAGTTTCATAAACAAAACTAACACCTGTAAAATAACCGACGCTTAACACTACTAGAAAAGCGCCGATTAGTAATTTTACTTCTTTAGGAAATGTAGATATACATCCGTTAAAATTCATATTAAATAACTTCTTTTTCTTGAAGAATTTTCATGGTTTTTAACACTTTGTTTACTGCTCTAGCCATAGAAGATGCAGATATTGTTGCTCCGCTAATTGCAGCCACATTTTCACCATATTTTACTTCTGAAGACGGAGACATTCCTATAAATTGTCTTAACCAACGTTGTGTACCAATTTGTTGCCCGTAATTTTCACGATAAATAAGTACTTTAGATTTTTTAATAATCAATTCGTTGTCAAACATAACCACATAGTCAAACTCTTTTTTCTTACTAGGGGCTTGCCCTAAATAGGCGTAACCTATTAATTTACCTTCAGAAAAAATTTGAAAAAGATTTTTATTTCCTGTTTTTGCAGGTAACGTTTCATTGATTGCAGAAGTAGTTTTAATTTCTTCTACGGTAAAATTTTCTACTTCGTAAGTAGTTTTTATGGCTTTGTTAAATTTCTCTTCTAATTCGTTATTAGTAAAACTAAAACCAATAATTATAAAAACTACTATAAAAAATCTCTTTACCATTTATTATCCTTTTACAACGTAAGCTTCAATTATCTCGTCTATCTTTTCTTGGTTGGTAGTTATATCCATTGGGAAAAGTTTCATAAATAAAGCTTGCCCTTCTACTTTTTTCTCTAAAGTTAAGTCTTTATCTCTACCGTAAACTTCACTCCACTTTGTTCTTACCTTGCTCCAAAAATCTTGATTAGCAGTCCACCATTTTTTTGCTGCTGCACATTTTGCATCTGGTACTTTGGTATAAATATTATAACCTTTTTCTTGCACTAAAAGCTCGTCTTCTTTACCAGCTTCTCTTATTACTTTCTCATTATCTTGTTCGTGAATCCAGCCATTATCTGTAATCTCTACGTGATTTCCACGCATCATTACATTGTAATCACTTCTTTTACTATATTCTCTACGTGGTAATGGTGAGTTAGCAGTGTTTTCCCAAAAATGTCTTCCATCTGCATGAAACCATGTTGCAGAGCCAGAATAACGTGGGCTATCATCTACTTGATATACATTTTGAGTCCACTGCCCTTTTACTTCTTTTTTTGGCATTTCTATAAACGACCATTGGTTATCATAATTATAATCATAACGCTTTGTGTTTTCATATAACCAATCTTGACGCCAATGCTTAATTATCATAGTATCGTTTACCACTAATAAATGCTGAATAGACAGTTCGTCTTTTTCATCTTTAATTAACTGCGCCCACTCTAATGCACTAGCATTATAATCGTAATGTTTTTCATAATCAATTTCTGGAGCAAAAGTCTCTGTGTACTTAAATGTAATTTCAAAACAACCACACATATCTTTAATAGCCTCTATGTCTTGTTTCTTTGAGTTTTGAGCTTGAACTGCTGTAATTGCAAATCCTAAAAAAGCGCCTGCAAGTAATTTTTTAAAATTCATTTGTTATGAGTTTATGTTGTATTTAATTTTTTGACAAAAATATAAATTTTATTTAGATTGATTTAAAATAACTTATATATTTGCAATCAAATTATTATTAAGATTCAATTTAAATAATGAGAAATACATTACTTCTTTCTTCTCTAATTCTGTTTTTTAATTCGCTATTGGCGCAAAATAATAGCGAAACAGAAAATGATTCTATTAAACGTAATGAGTTAGAAGAGGTAATATTAACTGGGCAATACAACAAACAGTCTATAAGTAAATCTGTATTTGAAGTAGAAGTGTTAACCCAAGACGACATACAACGTTTAGCTGGTAACAATCTGGCAGACGTACTTACCCAAACTTTAAATATGAATATTGTACCACAAGCAGGAGAAGGCAGCTCTGGTATAGAACAGTTTGGTTTTAACTCTGAGTATATTAAAATTTTAGTAGATAATGTGCCTATTGTAGGAGATGAAGGTTTTGGTAATGCTATTGATGTTACCCAAATAAACTTAGATGATATTGAACAAATTGAAATTATCGAAGGATCTATGGGAGTACAATATGGAGCAAATGCTGTTACTGGTGTTGTAAATATTATCACCAAAAAATCTGCGAAGCATAAATGGCAAATTACTCCTTACGTACAAGAAGAAACTATTGGGAATGAATATAGTTGGTTTGATGAGGGTAGACACATTCAATCTATAAAAGTAGGACACAATTTTTCGGATAAACTATATGCTAATGCCCTTTATACTCGTAATGATTTTAAGGGCTTTTTAAATAATAATAAGGGAGAAAACTACTACAATACCAATAGTGAAAACGATAGTTTAAGAGGTTACGAGTGGTTACCTAAAGAACAAAACACTTTTAAAGCTCTGGTAAACTTTAATAACAAAAAGAATTTTAGAGCCTTTTATAAGTTTGAATATTTTACAGAAAGAACTCAAAATTTTGCTGAAAACGTATTTTTTAATGAAAATTCTTCCACACAAACTGTAAACCCTTCTGCTAATGATGAGCTTTTTAAATCTACTAGGTTTTATCATCATTTAAACGCAACAGGGCAAATAAAAAACAAAATAAGATACAACATATCTGCATCTTACCAAGAACAAGTTAAAAACTACGAGCTATATACGTATTGGTTACATAGTGGTAATAAAACTACCATAGATAAATATGACTATAATACTAGACAAGGTATTTTTTCTAGAGGAACATTTAACAACTTTTTTAATAATGAAAATGCTAAACTAGAAGTAGGTTACGAAATAAATTTAGATGAGGGTTCTGCTAGTGGCTTAGCCTCTCAAAATATAGACGACAGAACTAAAACTAATAAATTAAACACATATAGCCTTTTTGCTTCATCTGAATTAAAAACCAGTAAAAATATATCTTTAAGACCTGGTGCTAGAGTAATTACCTCATCACAATTTTCTACCCAATACGCTCTATCATTAAGCGCTAAGTTTAAATTACCAAATAGTTATCAACTAAGGGTAATTGCAGGATCATCCCCTAAGTTACCTAATTTTGAGCAACTATATTATTATTTAGTAGATTCTAACCATAACGTACAAGGAAACGAAAACCTTAATACAGAAAATGGAAAGTCTATTTTTGTACACTTTAAAAAAACTTATTGGGGTAAAGACTCTAATTTAAAATACACCCCTAAACTTTCTACTTGGTACCTGGATGTAGATGATAAAATAGATTTAATTGTAGAAAGCACATCCCCGTTAGCTTATAAATACCAAAATATCGATTTATACAGAACTTGGGGATTATCCTTCAGAAATAAAATAGACTACAAAAATCTATCAGCAAGTATTGGGGTTAGCTTTTCTGGAGAATCCCAAGTTCTAAATAGTGCCGAGAATTTTAATGATGATTACTTGTATGGTTTTCAAATAAATTCTAACATTTCTTATCAACTCCCAAAGTGGCAAACTACCTTTTCTGCCTTTTTTAAATACAACGGACCTACTTATCAATTTGTGTATGATGTAGATGATCCGTCTATTATAAGAAAAAGTAAGTTAAACGGCTATAGTTGGCTTAATGCTTCTATTCAACAAAAATTGGCTAACAACTTTATTATTACACTAGGTGCAAGAAATGTGCTAGATATTACACGTGTTAATTTAGATAATGGTCAAGCAGGCACACACAGTAGTAGTTCAAGCAGCCAATTACTAGGTTATGGGCGTTCTTACTTTTTAAAATGTTTATACAATTTAAATTTCTAACAAAATGAAAATTAACTTTCCTTTTTTATCTATAGTACTACTCTTCATTTTTAGTTCTTGTAGTGAAGATGATTCATCTAACACTAATAATATTCAATTTGTTGCCGCTTTTGAAAATCAATCTGTCAGCTTCACCGATACCGAAGATGAAAAAGTAATTAAACTTGTTTTTTCTGAAACTGCAGCCCAAAACGGAGTAATTACTATTAATTACACCGAAAACAATTTAAGTTACTCTACAGATTTCACAACGACTCCTTCTGCAGAAAATGGTAGTATAGAAATTGCTTACCAAGCTGGTGAGGCAGAAACATCTTTTACCTTTAACAAACTCACAGAAAACCCTAGAGAAGGGGAAAACGAAAAGAGTATTGAATTTTATATTACAGATGTTACCAATGGTACTACACAAGGTAATACCAACTTACTAGTTAATTTTTCTGAAGCAGCCTCTCTTGGCGGAAGCGTTGCTCCAACCATAGGCGGACCAAATGAAGGTAACCAAGTTTATATAGATTTAAGCGCACAAACAGAAACTATTGTTGCTAGAGATAAATGGGATCTAGCATTTTATAGTGGAGAAGAATTTCGTGTAAAACTTAACAATTCTCTTTTTATGATGGCTGCCGAATTGAATACTAACAATATAGATGAAATTACAGAAGCAGATGTAGAAGATTTACAAGCACAAATGCAACTTCTTCAAGCAGGGTCTGATGTTTATGTAGATAACCCTAACGGAACGATAACTGGTACTGCCATTAATGAAATTTCTAGTGTGTTAGATGAAAATAAAGTCTACTTAATTAATATGGGTAACGAAGTTGGTACAGACACACCAGAAACAGGAAGTGTAGCTGTAGCAGGAGATAGCAGAGGTTGGAAAAAAATTAAAGTAACACTAGAAAATGATACTTATGTTTTACAATATGCCAATTTAAATGAAACCACTCACCAACAACAAAATATCTCTAAAACTCCAGATTACAACTTTACTTTCTTCAGCATTATAACAGAAAGTATTGTAGATGTAGAACCTTTACAAACTAAATGGGATTTAAATTTTACTGTTTTTACAGAAGTACTTGAGCTTAACGCTACAGAATACACAGCTTATGGATTTTCTGACTATGTAGCTACAAATGTTTTAGCCAACACCAATGCTTACCAAGTCACCGTAAACGAATCTATTAATTACTCAGATTTTTCTATAGAAGATGTAGATGAAAGTTTATTTGAGTTAGACCAAAGAGTAATTGGTAGTAATTGGAGAGATGTTTTTAATCATTCTGTAGAAACAAATTTATTTTACATAGTTAAAGATCCTGAAGGTAATATTTACAAATTACGTTTTACTGCCTTAGTTAACGAAAACGGTGTACGTGGGTACCCAACTTTTGAATATAATTTACTTAATCTATAATTTATAAATACAATTAAAATCAACTTAAATGAAAACAAAATTATTTTTTATTGCGTTATTATCTATTTTTTTTAACGTTAACGCTCAAACAGCGGTAAACTTATCTATGGGCGCTGCCTATGCAGATGAAGTTTTTTATGACTTTTCTACCAACCAATCTAATAGCTATACTGCTTCAAGCTGGGAAATTGCATTTTTAAGAAACAATACTTATTCTTTTGCAATCCGTATTAACGATGGTATAAATATAGAAGTTTTTCAAGCATCAAATACAGCTACAGATTATGCTACAATAGATGTTGCTAATGAAGCTAACTGGACACCACTTTATAACGATACCACTACTTGGGATTATGGTGCTTTTGATCAAGGTAGTGCAACTTACGGGTGGGGAGAATACAACGCTACTACACACCACGTAGAAGGTACAGCTACTTTTGTATTAAAATATAGCGATGGTACTTACCGTAAACTATTTATTGAAGATTATTTTGGCGGTTATACTTTTAAATATGCCACTTGGGACGCTACTACCTCTACTTGGGGAGCAGATACTAGTGCTACAGTTTCTAACTCTAGCAACCCTGATAATATTTTTAACTACTACAGCTTATCTACATCAAGTGAAGTAATTGCAGAACCTGTTTCTACAGATTGGGATATAAAATTTACAAAATTCACTGTAGACTATCCATATAACGGAACTACTATTAAGTATAACGTAACAGGAGTTTTACATCACCCAGATGTAACTGTTGCTGAAAATATTGAAACAGGTGCTGGAGACCCAAACACTCAAAACTATAGCTCAGACATTAGTACTATTGGTTATGATTGGAAAGGTTATAACGGACAAGGATACGCAGTAGAAACTGACTTGTATTACTATGTAAAAGATATAAACAATAATGTTTACAGATTACACTTTACTTCTTTTGATGGTAGCTCTACAGGAAACTTAAGCTTTAATAGTGAAGACGTTACATCATTACTAGGGGTAACAAGTTTAGATAATGGTGATTTATTTGGTTTTTACCCTAATCCAGCACAAGACCAAATTGAAATTATTTACGAAAACACTAACAGCAACGATGTTAACATTAGTATTTACTCTATAACAGGACAAAAAGTATTAGAGAAAAAATTAAACACAAGTGGTTTTTACAACCAAAAATTAGATGTATCTAACCTGAGCAAAGGAAATTATTTAATTCACTTTCAATCAGGTAATCAAATTACTACAAAAAAATTGATCTTGAATTAGCCTTTATTTATTTTTTGAACTTTGAGAAAAGTTACCTTCGGGTAACTTTTCTTGTTTTTAACCAATCTAATTATAAAATACTCTAAAACAGTTATTTAAATTGCTTCTACGTTTTACTCACAGTAATTTTAGATTATTAATTAAAAATGAAAAGCTATGAGTATTAGACTAGGAAACAGTTGTGTTAACTGTCAAGAATTTGAAAATCATTTTTGTACAGTACACGAAACTAAAGTAGCACAACAACACACTTGTGACAGTTTTGACATGCGTGCTGCAATAAAAAATGACCCAAACTGCACTACTT
Organism: Mesonia phycicola; assembly: GCF_900141885.1. Taxonomy (GTDB): domain Bacteria; phylum Bacteroidota; class Bacteroidia; order Flavobacteriales; family Flavobacteriaceae; genus Mesonia; species Mesonia phycicola. Next base: position 94,853 of record NZ_FQYY01000008.1, read on the forward strand.
GTGCAAGATATATGGGCGCTACCTGCCCTAATCCTAAGAAAGCTGCACCACATATGCTTTGTTCTCATTGGGCACCGCAAGAAGTAGCTTAAAAAGTAAACTTATAAAACAATTAGAGCTGTAATTTAAATTACAGCTCTAATTGTTTTATACCAATTTTAAATAACTTATTGATTTAAACATATAACAAAATCACTCCCATCTTTTTTTCGTTGTATTTTTAAACTACCTTGATTCACTTTTACTGAATATTTAACCAACGCTAAACCTAGACCTGTACCCAGCTCACTTTTTGTACCTTCTTCTGAAATTATTTGGAAATCACTTTCTAAAATTTCTTTTATTTTTTTATCAGATATTGGTACGCCTTGGTTATAAACATGTACACAACATTTTTCTGAAAAAGTATAGAATATTTTAATTTCTCCACCTTCAAAAGTATACTTTAAAGCATTAGATATGAGGTTTCTTAAAATTAGCTCCAAATATGCTTTATCTGCTTTCACAAGACTATCTCTCTCTGGTAATTCGTGAATAATCTTTATTGATTTTTGTTGAGCAGGAATTTGAAAAACTTTCAGTAAATTATCTACTACACTTACAATATTTACTTTTTCTAAAGAAATATTTACTCCTTGCAATTGAGATTTAGACCAAGACAATAAGTTTTGTAATAATAATGAAGTAGAAGAAAGTTGTAAACTCATTTGCTTTAAAACCTCTTCTTTTTCTTCTACAGTGAATAAATCTTGCCTAAGTAGGTCTAACAATTGGCTCATAGAAGCTAAAGGAGAACGTAAATCATGTGAAAGAATAGAAAAAAGTTTAATTTTATCTTCATTAAGCCTTTCTAATAATTGATTAGAGGTTTCTAATTTCTCATTAAGTATTGCCTTTTGCTTATCTGTTTTCTTATAATGAATTAAAAAAGCCCCTAAAACAATTACCACTACTATAATAAAACCTATTATATAACTATTAAACAACAAACGCCTTTCATCAATTTCTTTTTCTGTGAGCAGTTGCTGGTTTTCTATTTCTTTTTGTTCAAGTTCCATTAAATTGAACTTTCTTATAAAATCATTCTGAACTAAAGAATCTTTGTATTGATAACTACTATTTAAAAACTTATTAGCTTGTTGGTAATCCCCTTTTGCTTCATAAATATCTGCAAGAATTTTAGTATTTCGTTGAAGATCCCAATTACCATTACTCTTTAGTGCATTTTGGTAAGCTATTATTGCATTATCTTCTGCTTTTGCCAAATCTCCTAAAGCTAAATAGTCTTCTGCCAAACCTGCATAAGCAAAAGATTTTTCCCAATTAGATGGCTCTAAACTATTATTGAGTACACTTTCATATAATAAAATGGACTTTTCTATGTCTCCCTGCAAAAATGCTGCCTGTGCTTTTCTATTTAAAGACATATGAATCACTTCCCTTCTATTAGCCTTTCTTCCTAATAATAACGCTTTATCTAAATATGTTTCAACAGAATCGTACTGTTTTAATTTAATTAAAGATATTGCTGTGTTTAAATGAAAAGAGCCTACTAAATCTTCTTTAGGAGCAATTTTTAGAGATTTTTTAAAATTTAGAATAGCTTCCTTTTGTTGACCAATTGCCTGCTGTATTAACCCTATACCATTGTAACCCCAAGAAGCTTTGAAGGCTAAGTTATTATTCTTATAATACCTTAAAGCACTTTTATACTTTTGTATAGAATTTTTATAATCCCCCTTAATGTATAATAACGAAGCTTTTCTATAATCCCAATCAGCTTGAATCAAGCTATCTTTTGCAGAAAAAAACTCTCTTGCTTTTTCTAAATATGAATTTGCTAAAACAGGTTCTTTATAGCAAAATATCTTGGCTTTTTGTATATAATAAACGGCAGAATCAGAAGAATTAAGATTTGCTTGAAGTACTGTTTTTGAAAAACTTAACTGCGCGCAAATAAAAAATAGTATATAAAAAATAGGTCTCTTAAAGGCCATACTCTGAAAACGTATATGTTTATCAAAACTAAACCAAACCTATAATATATACACTAAAAATTAGTGATATTTGTTAAAAATCTTTAAAGCCTCGTTATAAGAAGCTTCAAAACTCCCCATTCTAATCTGACTATTGGTTTTTTTAGAAGTAAAATAAGAAACCAATTTTTCTGTAGGCATGTTACCCGTTAAATCATCTTTTGCCATTGGGCAACCGCCAAAACCTTGTATAGCACCATCAAAACGTTTGCATCCTGCAAGGTAAGCAGCATTCACTTTTTCGTGCCAAGAGTCTGGTGTGGTATGTAAATGTGCACCAAATTCTATTGCTGGATATTTCGGAATTAAATTTGAAAACAAATACGTAATCGTTTCTGCATCAGATGTTCCTACGGTATCAGAAAGTGATAAAATTTTTACTCCCATTGCAGAAAGTTTTTCTGTCCACTCTCCTACAATTTCTACATTCCAAGGATCTCCGTAAGGGTTACCAAAACCCATAGAAAGATATGCTACCACTTCTTTATTATGAGCGTATGCTAACTCTAAAATTTCTTTTAAAATATCTACAGATTGAGCAATAGTTTTATGCGTATTACGCATCTGAAAATTTTCTGATATTGAAAAAGGGTAACCTAGGTAATCTATTTCTGGATGAATAACGGCATCTTGCGCTCCACGAACATTAGCAACAATTGCCAATAATTTGCTTTTTGTAGTAGATAGATCAAGCTGTGCCAAAACCTCTTTGGTGTCTACCATTTGCGGAATTGCCTTTGGCGAAACAAAACTACCAAAGTCTATGGTATCAAAACCACAGCGCAACAACGACTGTATATATTGAACTTTCTTCTCGGTTGGAATAAAAGTTTTAATGCCTTGCATTGCATCTCGAGGGCACTCAATAAGCTTGATATTATCCATATTTCAAATATACATTTTCAGCTTTAAAAAATGAATATTTTATAAAAAATATAGACTTAAACTAACTTCTGTTGAGAAATATATAATTAAAAAATAAAATCTAAACTAATATAAAAATCGCAATTCCTATAAAAACAACAATTTGCATCCATTTTAAAAATACTCCGGAATGTTGGTGCTTTTCTAAATAGGTTTTTAACGATCCTGCCAAGAAAGCAATACTCCCAAAAACCAGGAAAGAAACGAGAATAAAAAGTACGCCCAGCATAAAAAACTGTAAAGTTTCATTTAGACTTTCAGAAAATAAAAATCCAGGAAAAAGTGCTAAAAAGAATAAGGAAACTTTCGGGTTTAAGACATTCATCATAAAACCTTGTCGAAAAAGTTTTAATAAAGGTTTCGCTTCTACTTCTTCTGCTGAAAAATTAATCTGACCTGAAGATCGATAAACCTTATAAGCCAAGAAAAGTAGGTATGCAGCTCCAAAAATCTTCAACAGCATAAATAGCATTTCATTCTTAGCGATCAATAAAGAAACCCCAAAAGCTACTAATGAGGTATGCACCAAACATCCCGTCATTAATCCTGCCACTACTGCCAAAGCATATTTTTTACCAAACCTAATGCTTTGTACCAACACAAAAATATTATCTGGCCCTGGTGAAAGTGCTAATGCAAAAACTGCTAAGCAGAAAGAAATAAGAATTTCGGTATTCATTTAAACTTTTATGAAGTATTCAATTTATTCGACGATTAGTCATGCGGAACTTGATTCAGCATCACATTAAATTCTGATGAGAAAACAACTTAAAAAAAAAACACTTCGACTCCGCTCAGTGTGACAATAAATATCACGTTATTTTAAATTACTCTTTTAAAATCGCCTGATTAATGTCCTTGATTAATTGCGGACCTTCATAAATAAAACCTGTATACAATTGTACTAAACTTGCGCCTGCCTCTAGTTTTTCTAAAGCGTCTTTAGCAGAATGAATCCCTCCTACTCCAATAATAGGAAAAGATCGATTACTTTTTTCTGCTAAAAACTTAATTACTTCTGTAGAGCGAGAAGTTAAAGGTTTACCACTCAAACCTCCCATTTCTCCTTTATTTTCAGACTGTAAACCTTCTCTAGAAATAGTAGTATTAGTAGCTATGACACCATCAATTTTCGTGGTTTGCACAATCTCGATAATATCTAATAATTGGCTATCGGTTAAATCTGGAGCAATTTTTAATAGAATTGGCTTTTGGTTTTGTTTTTTGGCGTTTAATTGCTTTAGCGTATTTAACAAATTAGTTAATGGCTCTTTATCTTGTAAGGCACGTAAATTTGGCGTGTTAGGAGAGCTAACATTCACCACAAAATAATCTACATAAGGGAAAAGTGCTTCAAAACAAATCTTGTAATCTTCTACCGCTTCTTCATTAGGTGTGACTTTGTTCTTCCCAATATTTCCGCCAATTAAAACGTCTCCATTGTTCTTCTTTAAACGTTCTACAGCAGCCTCAACTCCTTCATTATTAAACCCCATTCGGTTAATAATAGCCTGGTCTTCTTTTAACCTAAATAATCTTTTTTTAGGATTTCCTGCTTGTGGTTTAGGCGTTAATGTACCTATTTCTACAAAACCGAATCCTAATCCAGAAAGTTCTTTGTACAATTTTGCATCTTTATCAAAACCAGCAGCTAAACCCACCGGATTTTTAAATTTCAATCCAAATACTTCTCGCTCTAAACGCTTGTCTTCTACCGCATATTTAGCTTTTAAAAAACTTGCCATTCCTGGCACTTTAAAAGATTTACGTAAAAAAGAAAAAGTGAAATAATGAATTTTTTCTGGATCAAAATTAAATAAGAAAGGGCGTATAAGTTGCTTGTACATCTTGGCTATGGTTTGCGCAAAAATACGTTAAAAATAAAAAAGGCAAAGCCTAATGTAAAAGTCTTTGTTTAGCACTTTTTGAATATGTATTTTTGAGAAAAATTTCTAAGATGATCGAAAAACAACATATTATCAATCGCTTTGTTTCTTACGTAACTATAGACACAGAAAGTGATCCAGCTAGTGACAGTACTCCAAGCACGAAAAAACAATGGGATTTAGCTAATAAACTAGCTGATGAACTAAAAGAAATGGGGATGAGTGATGTTACAATAGACGAGAATGCCTACGTAATGGCAACTTTACCTTCTAACGTAGATCACGAAGTACCTGCCATTGGTTTTGTATCTCATTTTGATACTTCTCCAGATTTTACTGGAGCAAATGTAAAACCTCAAATTATCGAAAATTATGATGGTAAAGATATCGTGTTAAATAAAGCAGAAGATATTATACTTTCACCAGATTATTTTGATGATTTATTACAATACAAAGGGCAAACGCTCATCACTACCGACGGAACCACGCTTTTAGGAGCCGATGATAAAGCGGGTATTACCGAAATTATGAGTGCTGTTGAGTACCTAATTCAACATCCAGAAATTAAACACGGACCTATAAAAGTTGGTTTTACTCCAGACGAAGAAATTGGACGTGGCGCACACAAATTTGATGTAGAAAAATTTGGAGCCGAATGGGCATACACTATGGATGGTAGCCAAATTGGAGAGCTTGAGTACGAGAACTTTAATGCCGCTGGAGCAGATGTTACGGTAAAAGGCAAAATTGTACACCCAGGTTATGCCAAAGGTAAAATGATAAACAGCATGTATATTGCGCAAGATTTTATCAACTCGTTACCAAGATTAGAAACCCCAGAACATACCGAAGGTAGACAGGGATTTTTTCACTTAACCCAAATTAGTGGAAAGGTAGAAGAAACCAACCTGCACTACATAATTCGAGATCACGATAAAGAACATTTTGAAGCTCGTAAAAAAGTAATGCTCGATTTAGCTGCAGAAATTAACGCTCAGCATGAAAAAGAAGTGATTTTAATAGAAATTAAAGATCAATACTTTAATATGCGCGAAAAAGTAGAACCAGTAATGCATATTGTAGATATTGCAGAAAATGCAATGAAAGCCGTAGATGTAGAACCTATTATTAAACCTATTCGTGGTGGTACAGATGGTTCTCAACTTTCATTTATGGGCTTACCTTGTCCTAATATTTTTGCCGGCGGTCACAACTTTCACGGGCGTTACGAATACGTTCCTGTAGAGAGTATGATTAAAGCTACCCAAGTGATTGTAAAAATTGCAGAACTTACTGCAGAAAAGTATAAATCTTAAGGGCGGCAATTCTCGCTGTACGCTTATAGTTATATTTCAAAAAAACAAAAAATTTAAAGGCTGGCAGGAGCTTCTTTTAGTCGCTCTACCAGTCTTTATTTTTTAAGTTTCTTTTCAATATAAGCTATCGCTGCCATCGAGGCCGCAATAATTACTAATTTCCTTAAATCAATAAATCATTTTAATTTGTTTTGCTTTTTTAAAACGGAGTAAAAAGATGAAAGCAATATTTTCTTAACTTCAACAACAAAATTTAGCGTAATTTACTATGTCTATAAAATCTTTTGAAGAATACGTAGAAAAACACAAACAATGGAAAGAAGAGTTACAACAACTTCGTAAAATGCTTCTTTCTACAGAATTAGAAGAGACTATAAAATGGGGAGCGCCAACTTACGTGATAGCTAATAAAAATGTAGTAGGTTTAGGTGCTTTTAAAAATCACTACGCATTATGGTTTTTTAACGGTGCATTACTTCAGCAAAACACCAAATTACTGGTTAATGCACAAGAAGGAAAAACCAAAGCATTACGCCAAATTAAATTTAAAAAAGAGGAAGAGCTCTCTATTTCAACCTTAAAAAAATATGTAGAAGAAGCTATACAGCTACAAAAAGCCGGTAAAGAAATTTTGCCTCAAAAAAACAAACCACTAGAAATACCAATTGAATTAGAAGAAGCTTTTAAAAGCGACGCATCATTAAAATCTGCATTTGAGAAGTTTACCAAAGGTAAACAACGCGAATTTACAGATCACATTGCTAGTGCAAAGCGAGAAGCCACAAGAATTTCTCGTTTAAAAAAATGTATTCCTATGATAAAAGCAGGAGTTGGTTTACACGATAAGTATAAAAAAAGTTAAGATTATACCACCGAGTTTATTTTTTGTTTTCTACCTATAGCATAATATAAAATAGCCCCAAATACTCCAGTAAACAGAACTACGAGAGTCCAAATTAATTTATTATTACCTTCAAATTCGCTTCGTAAAATATCTATTAAAGCTATTACGGGGATAATAAATATAATTAATCCCACAATTAAAATTTGCCAACCAGAAATTGCAGTAAAAAATGTCATTTTAAATATTTTTTTTCAAATATATTAAAAAAACACAAAAGCCTTTCTGAATAGAAAGGCTTTTGTGTTTTTAGAAATAGTATTTACCTCTATAATTCAATTACTCAACTAAAGTTTTCACGATCTAAACATTTTTATCATTGTTTACGCAACCTTTTGCATTAAAACAGACTATTTAATGAACCACTAAAACTAAAACGTTATGAAAAGACTTTTTTTAATAATTATTATAAGTTTCACAGTTTTATCATGTGAAAACGAGATTATAGGGTTACCAGCGTATGAAGATGTAGAAATTATAGAAAAAGAATCTGAACTTAGTTCTTACATTAACAGAATAGCTAGCTCAGATAACCCTAACGAAGAAACTATTAGCTGCATAAAATTTAATTATCCGTTAGTTATATATCTTTTTGATGCAAATCAAGATTATGTAAGTTCAAATTATATTAATAGTGGAACTGAGTTTAGTGATTTTCTAAATTCAATCCCCATCAATTTACAAATGGGTATTAATTACCCTCTAATGACAACCGACAGCAATGGAAATATTATAGAAATTCAAAATAATCAAGATTTAAAAGAGTCTATTGAAACTTGCGTTAATGAAGAATTAATCATTGCTTGTAAAAATTATTTAACTGGCACTAACGAAGGGGAAGCTTATGATATTTGCTATTGGGAAATTAAATCATTTACAAATCACACAGAGTTTGAAGGTGATTTATTTAGCTTATCAGAAAGTGGCAGACTCTCTTTTTATCATGACAACATTAGATACGACGGGAGTTGGTTAGCCCATTCAGATATTAGTGAAGATAATTTATATCTAAACATTTTTTTAAAAAATAACGGAGAATTAAACTTTCTTAATAAAGATTGGGAAGTACTATCTGGTTTTAACGAGTGCTGCAATTTTGAAATTACAGATGGCACCAATACCATTTTAATGCAGAGAATTTGTCTTGCAAAATGTATAAATTACGAAATTGAAATATGCCAAGAAGACCCTCAACAACCGCTAGTTGTTTCTTTGGAAAAATATATACCTTGTATGTTTACTATTAATACTGAAGAGTTTCTAGACCCTATTCAATTTAATTTTTACGAAACTCAAGATTGGGCAACTACCGCAACAGATAGTATAAATTTAGAAAGTTATACATTAATCAGTAATCCTCAATCTTTATATTTAAACCGAAAATCTTATTATACAGGGACCAACATAGATGACATAGAAATAACTGTAGAAGGTGTCACAGACTGTAATTAAAAGGTAATTACTAAAAAAAACAAGAAAGGCAAAAACAGCTTTACAAACCTTATAAACAAAAGCTGTTTTTGATTTACCTTTAGTATTAAAAAATTAAGTAGAAGCAAATCATAACTAATAGATTAAAATTATAATTTACTAACTTATTGTAAAAATGGAAATGAATTATAACTGTTGAAAAATTAATTTTTACAGGTAAAACAAAAAAAATATTTTTTTTTCACGCAACCTTTTGCTTTAACTAAGACTATTTATTAAACCACTAAAATTAAACATTATGAAAAAAATAATTTTATTGCCTGTAGTCACATTTGTATCGGTAAGTAATAACAAACATTATAAAAAAAATACTAGGTATGAAGATATCGAAATCTTAGATCAATCTTCAGAGTTATATGAATTACTTGCTCAAAATACACTTAGAGAAGGAGAATTTGTTTTTTCAAAATTTAATTCTCCAATTAGTTTTCATTTATTAAATAAAGAGCAAAAATATATAGACACCATTACTATTAATGAGGAAGATGAAATAGCAGATTTTCTATCAGCTGTAGACCCTAGTTTAAAAATAGGTATTAGTTACCCTATTTATGCTTCCTCTTTTTTAGAAGAAAATACAGTTATAGATATAAACACCAATAATGAATTAAAAGAGTATGTAGAAAAGTGCACGATGAAGATTTAATAATTACATGCGAAAATTAGAAAATAGCTATTTGACAGAAAAAGAACTCATACTTTCTTGCAAAAAGAACAATAGAAAAGCTCAAAAAGAACTCTATGAAATTTACAAAGAGAGGTTGTTTTTGGTATGCTTAAAATATTGTAGAAATAAAGCAGAGGCAGAAGATAACCTGCACGATACTTTCGTGGAGGTTTTTCTGAATATAAAAAAGTATAAATTTAAAGGATCATTTGAAGGTTGGCTAAAAAGAATTGCTATTAATAAAGCTATAAGTCTCTATAAAAACAAAAAAGAAATTAACGTAATATTTTACGATTCTCAGCTTAAAGAAGAAGAAGAAACTAAGCTATCTGAATTTAACGATTTACCATTACAAAGTATAATTAATGCTATACAAAAATTACCCAATCAATATAGATTAGTGTTTAGTTTATATTACCTAGACGGTTACTCTCATAAAGAAGTTAGCGAAAAATTAGATATATCTATAAGTACCTCTAAATCTAATTTACATAGAGCCAAAATTCATCTAAGAGAAAATTTAAATAATAGTAGTAATTTAAAAAAAGCTAAACGTGGAGCCTAACAATAATTGGAAAAATAAATTTAACAATCCCGATAAAAACTTTGTTCCTAGTGATAAAGTTTGGGACTCTATAGATCAAACTATTAGCTACAGACGTAAGAAAAAAAGATTCGTATTTTTACTCTTATTTGTTGGCCTTTTTTCTATTATTTCAATTGGCGGTTATACTACTTTTGTAAATTCTGATAAGGTTAAAATTACCAATAACAAGAATAACACTAGTAACACCAACAAAACCACACCTAATGAGGTTAATGATAGCAGCAATAAATCTTTGCATGAAAACGAAAAAATCACGCATAAAAATCACAACAATAAAGATTCTATTAAATTAGTAAACAACAACAAAAAATCACTTTTTAAAAGTGAAAATACTATAGGCTTTAAGAGTAAAAAAACAGATAATCATAAAATTGCTTCGGTAAACAAACAAGAAGAATCTTACTATAGTAAAAAACACAACCAACCTATAACAAAACCTATCAATTCTAGTCATATTAGTTTTGCTTCTAATAAAGATTCATTTATTTCTTGCCAGTTAAATCCGTTAGGTTTAGAATTTTATAAGTTTGATATTTCAGGAGAGCTACTAAAAAGAAAGAGTAAAAAGAATAAAAACCAAGTAAAAGAACAATTTATTACTTGGGGAATAAAACCAGTAGCAGGAATAAATATTCTAAAACCTCCTTACAAGAATCATCCGTTAGAAGCAAATAACCCTAATTATAAACAAAATATTAAAATAGGATACAGCTATGGTTTTCAAATATCTGCAGAGGTAACCCCAAAACTATGGGTTTACACAGGACTTACCGTAAATCATTATAAATATGATATTAAAAACATAAGCATAGACGAGCAAGAACCACTTAGCTTAGAAAAATTTATAAACATTAACACCAACACATTTATAAGTCAACAAATGCTAAACAATTTTGCCAATGGTACTAATCAATTAGATTTACAATATAAGTTAGAGTTTTATGAAATACCTTTAATGGCATCTTACAACATACTTAATAAAAGAAACAAAAAACTAAAACTAAATGCAGAAGCAGGTTTCAGTTTCTTCTTTCAAAAAAATAATTCTATTAACCTAACTAACCAAGAGCAAACACTACCAGCAGGTGAATTAAATTTTTTAAATAAAAATCCATTTAGTATTCAAACAGGTTTGCTATCTACCTATCCCTTAAACAATAATTTCTCTATAGAAGCAGGTAGTTTATTTAAATATCATTTCAATTTATTAAATAACGTAAACACTTATTCTATTAACCTACAACTTGGGATTAAGTATAAATTTGATTATTAAAAACAACTTATAACACGTTTACTTAAAAGCTATACAGATAAAATAAAATTTTTCTTATTCTTTTTGTAACCTTTTATTAATGCTTACGTATAATTATATATAACACTCTTAAACATAATCTAGAGAACGTAAATGAGACAACTTAAAATTACGAAGCAGGTAACTAATAGAGAAACGGCTTCGCTAGACAAGTATTTACAAGAAATTGGTAAAGTAGATTTAATTACTGCAGATGAAGAAGTAGAATTAGCACAACGTATTAGAGCTGGAGATGATAGAGCTTTAGAGAAATTAACAAAAGCTAACCTACGTTTTGTAGTATCTGTATCTAAACAATACCAAAACCAAGGATTAACTTTGCCAGATTTAATTAATGAAGGTAATTTAGGATTAATTAAAGCTGCAAAACGTTTTGATGAAACTCGTGGTTTTAAATTTATCTCTTATGCTGTTTGGTGGATTAGACAATCTATATTACAAGCATTAGCAGAGCAATCTAGAATTGTTAGACTACCTCTAAATAAAATTGGGTCTATAAATAAAATAAATAAAACTTATGCTTTTTTAGAGCAATCTAATGAGAGACCTCCAAATGCAGAAGAAATTGCAAAAGAGTTAGACATGAGTATTAATGACGTAAAAGAATCTTTAAAAAATTCTGGTCGTCACGTATCTATGGATGCCCCTTTAATTGAAGGAGAAAACTCTAATTTATACGATGTTTTACGTTCTGGAGAATCACCAAACCCTGATAAAGATTTATTACACGATTCTTTAAAAACAGAAATTGAAAGATCTTTAGAAACACTTACTCCAAGAGAAGCAGACGTAATTAGATTATACTTTGGTTTAGGAGATCAGCAACCTATGACTCTAGAAGAAATTGGAGAAACTTTTGATTTAACTAGAGAAAGAGTAAGACAAATTAAAGAAAAAGCAATTAGAAGATTAAAACATACCTCTAGAAGCAAAATTTTAAAAACCTACTTAGGTTAAATTTTTGTAACTTTACAGTAACAAACAGTTAATAACATAACTGTTCGTTTTTTGATTGATGAATGAAACCCCGGCTGATTACCGGGGTTTTTTCATTCCAAAATCATATTTTTTCAAAAAAAATATGATTTAATCTGTTTTTTATTACTTTTATCTAAAATCACTCTATGAGACACGCCATTTGCTATCTAAGTAATTCTAATTTAAATTTCACTAAAGAAGAGATACTAAAATTACTTATTGCTACGCAAGAAAAATATGAAAAAAGAAATATAAAAGGAGTGTTTCTATATTCAGAACGTAATGTATTTCAAATCATAGAAGGAGAAACAAAAGAAGTACTTGCCCTATGGGAAGAAAAACAAAACGATAAAAGACATAAAAACATTATCAAAATTTTTGAAGAAGAATTAAAAACCTCCCCTTTTGATAGTTATATATGTGAATATATTTCTGATGACGATAAATTTAATACAGAAAAAGTTAATAGATTACATCACCACCTTAGACTTTTAGAAGATAAACCAAGAAACGCTGCAGAAGAAATTTTAAAATTATTTCTAAAAAGCCGTTAAGAAAATAATCCATTATTTCTTAGTATTTTTGTTACTTACTAGATAAAAATTATGACAAAATTAATTGCCCCTTCTATTTTAGCAGCAGACTTTGCTAATTTACAACGTGATATTGAAATGGTTAATCAAAGTGAAGCAGACTGGTTTCATATTGATATTATGGATGGTGTTTTTGTACCAAACATTTCTTTTGGAATGCCTGTTTTACAAGCTATTAACAAACACGCAGGTAAAGTAATAGATGTTCACTTAATGATTGTAGATCCAGATCGTTACATTACCACATTTGCAGACTTAGGTGCAGATATCTTAACTGTGCATTATGAAGCTTGTACTCATTTACACAGAACATTACAAGCCATTAAAGCTGCAGGTATGCGTGCAGGAGTTGCCGTAAACCCTCATACCAACATTAGTCTTTTAGAAGATGTAATTAATGATATAGATTTAGTTTGCATAATGAGCGTAAATCCAGGTTTTGGTGGACAAAGCTTTATTCCAAACACCTATAAAAAAATTAAACAATTAAAAGAGCTTATTCTAGACAACAACGCAGATACTCAAATAGAAATTGATGGCGGTGTAAATAGTGATAATGCTAAAAAATTAATAGATGCTGGTGCAGATGTACTAGTTGCAGGTAGTTTTGTTTTTAAATCTTCCAACCCTACAGATACTATTAAAAACTTAAAAGAAATTGCCAATTCTTAAATCAGATATTTTGCTAGATGTTGTTATAGTTGGCGCAGGACCAATTGGTATTGCTTGTGCTATAGAAGCGCAAAAAAGAAATTTAACCTACAAAGTAATAGAAAAAGGACCTTTGGTTAATTCTTTATACCACTACCCTACCAACATGACTTTTTTTTCTTCTTCAGAAAAACTAGAAATAGACCAAATTCCTTTTATAAGTAAAAATGCAAAACCTTCTAAGGCAGAAGCATTAGAATACTATAGAAGAATAGCTACTTCTAAAAATCTAGACATTCATTTATTTGAAGAAGTAAACCATATAGAAAAAGAAGATAACAGTTACACCATTACTACTTCTAAAAGCAATTACAAAAGTAAAAATGTAGTAGTTGCTACTGGTTTTTACGACATCCCTAATTATATGAATGTAAAGGGAGAAGATTTACCAAAAGTTTTTCATTACTATAAAGACCCACATTACTTTGCTAACCAAGAAGTAATTGTAGTAGGCGCAAGTAATTCTTCTGTAGATGCCGCTCTAGAAGTCTACAGAAAAGGTGGTAATGTAACAATGATAGTTAGAGGTAAACAAATAGGAGAAAGAGTAAAATACTGGGTAAGACCAGATATTATTAATAGAATTGAAGAAGGGAGTATAAAAGCTTTTTTTAATGCTAATATTACCGAAATAAGGCAAGATGAAGTAGATATTAAAGATGAAAACGGCCAAATAAAAACATTAGCAAATAATTTTGTTTTAGCACTTACAGGGTACAGACCCAACTTTACTTTTCTTAAAAAAATTGGCATAACCATTCAAGAAGACAATCATAACATACCACAATACAACAAGCAAACTATGGAGACAAACCTAAAAGGAGTCTACTTAGCTGGAGTAATTTGTGGCGGATTAGAAACACACAAATGGTTTATAGAAAATTCTAGAATTCATGCTAAGATGATTATGGAAAACATCGCAGCTAAATAAAAAGTTATACTTATGGATACCAAATTAGCAGTTTTAATAGATGGTGATAACATTCCGTCTGCATACATCAAAGAAATGTTAGAAGAAATTGCTAAATACGGAAACCCCACCATTAAACGTATTTATGGAGATTGGACCAAACCGCATTTAAACAAATGGAAAAATGTTTTGTTAGAAAATGCCGTAAACCCCATTCAACAATACGGTTATACCCAAGGTAAAAACGCTACAGATTCTGCTATGATTATTGATGCTATGGATATTTTATATTCAGATAAAGTAGATGGTTTTTGCTTAGTTTCTAGCGACAGTGATTTTACAAAATTAGCAACTAGACTTAGAGAAGCAGGTAAAAATGTAATAGGAATTGGTGAAAAGAAAACACCAGAACCTTTTATTGTTGCTTGTGATAAGTTTATTTATATCGAAATTTTAAAAAATAAAACTAAAGAAATTGAAAACGGACAAGTTTCTTCTAAAAATAAAACCGATAAAAAAGAAGATGTAGATAATATTACACCTAAAGTAATAAAACTAATTGCCAATACAATTTCTGATGTAGCAGATGAAGACGGATGGGCTTTTTTGGGTGATGTAGGTAGTTTACTGCAAAAAAAACAACCTAATTTTGATTCTAGAAACTTTGGTTTTCAAAAACTTACTCCTATGATTAATTCTATTCCAGATTTTGAAATAGAATCAAGAGAAAATCAAAATAATAAGTTTAAACTTATTTACGTAAGAAATAAAGAATAGCGGTAACAATTAATACCCTCTAAAATTATAATTAAGCATTTCCCTGATTTTTAAATAAAACTCAGGGAAATTTTGTTTCAGCTCTAGTGGGTTTTCAATAAAATACTCTACCAAAACTGCTAAAAATTCAAATTGATTTGTATACGCATAATCTCTAAAATACTCTGTAGAATCTAGACGCGCTCTAATGTTTTTATTTAAAAGAAGAGCTAACATTTCTTTACTAGCATCTGTAAACATAGCAGAACTTACATCGCTATACTTTAAACTATTTATCTGAATTACATGAATAAACTCATGAACCGCTAAATTTAGATTATCTCTGCGCGTTGCAAAACCTTGCAAAAAATCTTTCCAAGAAAAAACTAATGCTTCTAACTTTGGGTTAAACTCTCCTTTATGGTATGTATTATTTATGGTAGAGTGGTAAACATCTGGATATATAATAATCTTGCTTAAAGAAGGTAACAAAAATTTTCTCATTCCAAAAGTAAGCATCACTGCTGTAGCTGCTATATACAATTTAACTTCTTGTGTAACTTTAAATCCTTCACGGCCTTCAAAGCTTTTATCTTTTATAAAAAGAAATACTCTATGCTGAAAAAAAGTTTTTTGTTTCTTGGTTAATCTATTGTAAAAAACAAATTTATCTTTTAAAAAACGCTCTTCCTCCAACGGTAGCTTTTTTAACCTGAAATAGAAATGAACATAGGCAGGTTTCTTATAAAACAATAAATATAAATATTCTATTAACTCTATAAATTTCACAAAAACAAGAGTGCATAACCCAAAAATGAATAGCGCAAATATTAAATAATAAACATTAGTATTTTCCATAGAAACAATTTCGAATATAATCGAAAAATATCAAAACATCATTGTATTTCACACATACTAATTGTTCTTTATTCCATATTTAAAAACGTATAAAAGATTCTTAGAGATATTGTATAAAACTTGCATTTCAGCATAAAAAAACTTATTATATCACGAATAATTCAATAATAAAAAATGCGGGATTTTATAATAATTGGGGCTGCACAAGCAGGGCTCTCTATGGCTTATTATCTAGAGCAACTCCAACAAGATTATTTAGTAATAGATAAAGAAGATGAAATTGGTGCTAGTTGGCTTAACCGCTGGGACTCCCTCACCTTATTTACCCCTACAGAATTTAACCATATGGCAGGCATGGATTTTCCTGCAAAAAAAGGGCACTACCCTAATAAATATGAAGTAGCAGAATATTTTAAAACCTATGTAAAAAAATTTAACATACCAGTACAACTAAATACACTAGTACAAAAAATAGAAAAACAAGCAGACAAATTTATACTTACCACCAATCAAGGTAATTTGGCTTGCAAACAAGTTATAATAGCTACAGGCCCTTTTCATATACCTTACACTCCGCCTTGTAGTAAATTAATAGCTTCAAATATTTTTCAAATACATAGTAATTATTACAAAAACCCATCTCAACTACAAGATGGTCCAGCAATGGTGGTAGGAGCTGGAGATAGCGGATTTCAAATTCTAGATGAAATATCTAAAAATGGAAGAAAAACCTATTTTTCTGGTGATACAGATGTAAAAACGCTTCCGCAGGAAATATTAGGAAAAACACTTTGGTGGTGGTTTACCAAATCTGGATTTTTAAGTTTTAGCAAGAATTCTTGGATTGGTAAAAAAATTACCCATTCTAAACAGCCTGTAATTGGTACAGATGTAAAAAAAATTTTAGGCAGAAAACAGGTCATTGCGGTAGGTAGAACTAATGCTGCTCAAGAAGAAATTATAGAAACAGAAAAGCAACAACTTACAGATGTAAAAAATATTATTTGGGCTACGGGTTATAGACCTAACTTTTCTTGGATTGATGGTTTAGAGCTAGATCACGAAGGTTACCCCGTGCACCAACGAGGTGTAAGTAGTATAAAAGGTTTATATTTTATTGGCTTACCTTGGTTACACACAAGAGGTTCTGCTACATTGGGAGGTATTAAAAAAGATGCCGAATATTTAGCTAAACAGATAAAGAAAGAAACGGTTTAAAACTTAAAAAAGCGTCATTCTAAAATTTAGAATAACGCTTTTTTAATTATATAAAATTAAAATATAGCTTGTAAATTATTTCTTTAAAAAGTAATGATCTAAAGAATACTTACCACCTCCTGTAAAAATTAATAATCCGTAACTAAACAGATATAACAAAGGTAATTCTTGATGAGACATACCATCTGGTGCGTGAACTATAAATACAGCAACCGCCATAGTAATTGCTAATGGTATTGCTGCTAATTTGGTACCTAAACCAATAATTAATAGTATAGAGCAAACCACCTCGGCAAAAACAGCTAGTGCTAGACTTGGTGTAGCTCCTATACCCATTGGGTCTGCAAATACAATATCATTTCCACTAAAAAGTTTCAACATTTTAGAGTATCCGTGGTTTAACATTAAAACAGATATTCCTATTCTAAATAAAAGTAAGCTTATATCTGTAGCTCGTAAATTAAGATTTGTTTTATAGCTCATATTTATTCTTGTTTTTCTAAAAGGCTTTTTGCTTTCTCTACACTTCTAAAAACCATAGACTTCATCTCTTGTACTTTCTGCTTCTCATTTTCTACTTTAGGTTCTCTTTTATGGTATTCTTCTATAGAATAAAGAGTATCTTTTAACGCATTAGGAAATTCATCTCCAAACTCTACCATCCACGTCATCATAGACTCGTGAGCTTCTTTTAAATTTTCATTTACGTGCTTAAACTTTTTACCTTCTGCTGTAGTATCTATTTTAGCTTCCGTTTTTTCAATTAAGCTGCTCAACGTTCCCATTTGAGGCATTACCTCATCATGTACTGCTAAAATTTCTGATATAGCTTTATCATACTCTTGTTTTTCTTTAGGAATCTTCTTGTCGCAACTCCACACAACAACACTTAACAACACCAATAAAAGGCCTTTTTTCATAATTATAATATTTAAGTATAAAAATAAACAAATTTAACAATAGACCAACCAAATACTTATTTTTGCCTTATGGTTCAACAATATGATATTTTAATAATTGGTGGTGGTGCAGCAGGTTTTTTTACAGCTATTAATGCTGCAGAAGCTAATCTTGATTTAAACATTGCTATTTTAGAGCGTGGTAAAGAAGTATTAACTAAAGTAAGAATTTCTGGAGGTGGACGCTGTAATGTAACTCACGCAGAATTTTTACCTAAAGAACTTTCTAAAAATTACCCACGTGGAGAACGTGAGTTGTTAGGGCCTTTTCATCAATTTATGACAGGAGATACTATTGCTTGGTTTGAAGAAAGAGGTATTGAACTTAAAATAGAAGAAGATGGAAGAATGTTTCCTTCTACAGATTCTTCTGAAACTATTATTGATTGTTTTTTAAATGAAACGGAAAGACTTGGCGTAGAAATTAAAACAAGTCACTCGGTTCAAAAAATTAAAAAATCTAACAATTCTTGGGTTATAAAAACCAATAAAGGAGATTTTACTGCTAAAAAGATTTTGGTAGCTACAGGAAGTAACCCTAAAATTTGGAATCTATTAGAAACCTTAGGCCATCAAATTGTACCAGCCGTACCTTCTTTATTCACATTTAATATACAAGACCATTTAATTAAAGACTTAGCTGGCGTTTCTACTTTTGCACATGTAAAATTAGTAGATGAAAAACTAGAAAGTGAAGGACCTTTATTAATTACCCATTGGGGATTAAGCGGACCTGGAATTTTAAAACTTTCTGCCTGGGGAGCACAATTATTGGCTGAAAAAAAATATTTATTTAAAATTCAGGTTAATTGGTTAGGTTATACTTCTACAGATGATGCTTTAGAGCAATTAAAAGAATTAAAAATTAAGTATGCTAAACAAAATGTAAGCACCTACGCTCAATTTGAACTACCTAAAAGATTGTGGCAAAATTTATTAATAAGTATTAAAATTTCTGATCAACAAAAATGGGCAGACCTTAACAAAAAACAACTGCTATTGTTAAGTGAAAAACTTACCGCTTGTAGGTTTACAGTGAATGGTAAAAGTACTTTTAAAGAAGAATTTGTTACCGCTGGTGGTGTAGATTTAAAAGAGGTAAATTTTAAAACTTTTGAAAGTAAGCTTTATAAAAATTTATTTTTAGCAGGTGAAGTAATAAATATAGACGCCATCACAGGCGGATTTAATTTTCAAAACGCATGGACGGGTGGTTTTATAGCCGCAAAAGCCATGACTAATACAACAAAAAACGATGAAGATTAACGGTTTTGTAGTTTCTTTACTAGCTACTATTTTGGTTGCCTATCTTTTTCCGCAACTGGGAGATTATCTTCCTTTAAAAACAATTACAGATATTGGAATTGGCTTTATTTTCTTTTTTTACGGACTAAAACTTTCTGTTTCTGAATTAAAATTAGGAATGAGTAATTACAAATTACACATTTTAATACAACTCACCACATTTCTGCTTTTTCCGGCATTGGTACTCATTGCATATCCGTTTTTAAAAGATACTACTGCAGAAGAATATTGGCTTGCTTTTTTCTTTTTAGCAGCTTTACCTTCTACCGTTTCTTCTTCTGTAGTTATGGTTTCTTTAGCAAAAGGAAATATACCTGCTGCTATTTTTAACGCTAGTTTATCTGGAATTATAGGCGTAATTATCACTCCGTTTTGGTTAGGCTTTTTCTTAGATGCTTCAGAAGGTTTTACCTTTACAGATGTCTTTTTAAAATTATTGTACCAAATTATTATACCGCTTACTTTAGGTTTTTTACTTCACCGTACATTAAGAGTTTTTGTTAATAGGTATAAAAGTAAACTTGGCTTATTTGATAAATGTATTATTGTACTAATTGTATATAGTAGTTTTAGTACATCTTTTACAGCTAATATTTTTTCTAACCTAAGCTTTTTAAGTCTTCTGCTTTTATTTGCGTGTGTACTCGCATTATTCTATATAATTTACGGAGCTACGGGATTAATTGCTAATTGGCTGCATTTTAATAAAGAAGATACGATTACTGCACGTTTTTGCGGATCTAAAAAATCTTTAGTTCACGGCTCTGTAATGGCTAAAATTATTTTTGGTAATTCTGCTGGCGCAGGTTTGTTTTTGCTACCAATTATGCTATTTCATATCACCCAATTAATTTTAGTTTCTATCTTTGCAGAAAGGTATGCGAAAAGGGGAAATTAAAGGTTAGTTATATTTTTATATTTCTTCAATACCAATCTCTTTGAAATATTTCCAGGTTCCATTATAGAATAAATCAGATCTTGTAAAATCAACTTCCGAGCCTTCAGGAATAAATATAACCATTCCTTGTCTAGCTCTAGTTAAAAGAACTCTATATGTATTTTTTAAGTATTCTTTACTTGTCTCTTGTTTAATATTTTGCCATTTAGTTCCTTTAAAGCTCTGATAATTCCATGAATTATCATTAAAATAAAAATTTGCCCCCCAAGCTAAACATGACCAATCAATTTCAAGGCCTTGAATATCAAACTCAGTAGCCACTTCTTCTAAAAAATACGATGAACGTATATCTCTTTCACTATTTAAGAACCAAACAGGAGCTGATATTTCATTTTTAACATTAATCCCGAAAGGTCGTAATCTTCTTGCTCCGGAAGAAGCTATTACCCCTGTTCTTTCAGATCCCTTTGCTTTTTTTCTCAACCAGTTTTTGGCCTTAGATAAGTCTCTAGTGATATAAATAGGAAAATCTTTATGAATTTGATTATATATCTTTTTTGCTTCAGTTATATTTAACTCTAAAAGCTCTTGAATAAAAGCCGAAATTTTTTCAGATCGAAATGATCTTATACACACTGAAAGGTGTAATTCTGATTCTGAATGCGCATTATTTTTCAACCATTTTTTTTGAATCTTTGTCTTTATATAATTTGAACTACCAGTTATGAGGTTTGAATAATGAACATTCCATCCTGAATAATTTTTAATTAAAGAGTTGATCCACTCTTCAATACCTGCTTCTCCTGTATTAATTTCCTGCCCTCCTCCAATTAAACAAATAATTACACACCAATCTTTGTGTCTATTCATTACATCTATTAAGAATTCAGGTTCAGACATTTTAAAATTCTCAATGCCTTTTTTGCGCTTCATAAAAGAACTAACTTGTTTTTCATTCCAAGCCCTTTGTGCTTCGTCAAAAACAACAACTTTTTCAGTAGGTTCTATATCTTGCTTTAGATACTCATCTCTGAAATGATGTATATTCTGAATAAAAGCACTCGTTTCTCGTTTTGCTTTTTCCTTAGTAATTGGATTGCCCTTTAGTTTTGAATTTTCAACTAAGTCTCTTGTCAATGCTTCTCTAAGTACATCTACTAAAGGCCCATTTCCTGAAAGAAAAACAGCGTGTTCATCTTCATCTACTTTCATTCTTTCATTAGCTATATTTAACCCTGCTAATGTTTTTCCTGCCCCTGGAACACCTGTTACAAAGCATATAGTCTTTATTTTATGATGTTTTGAATGCTCTATTATCTTATTTAAACAATTAGTTGTTTTGGATAAATTAATTTCACCTGAACCAGATCTAGAAATATCTTTAACATTATGCCCTTTATATAAAGCTTGGGCAGCCTCAATAATAGTTGGTGTAGGTTTGTAAATTGAATTTTCCCAAAAATCACAATTAATAGATTTATTACCTTTCCCTAAGAATAGTTCTAAAGTATTCTTTAACTCTCTTTTATTCGTTTTTGCCACAGCTCTATGATTAACCACCTCTTCTATGTCAGGTACTACACCTTTTGCATTTGTTGCTATTAAAAGAGGTATTAATTTAGTGTTATGACTCCCTTCATGAAAATTTTTTAAATCTAAAGTATAATCTAGTACTTGAGTTTGAGCATGACTTTCAAAATTCCCTTCTCCAACTTTAAATTCTACAACAAAAATAGTATCTGAAATAATAATAATATTATCAACTCTTTTTCCCATTCTAGGAATAGCAAATTCAAAATATATTTTACCTTTAAAATTAACTAATTGTTCTTTTAGTATCTCGATTTGCTTTACCCAAGCATTTTTTTGTAAATCTTCTAATTGTCTATTTGAATGGTTTAGACTTAATTGTCCCAATATTGAATTTAGATTCTCCGTAATGAAATTCGAAATTGAGTTTTCATAATAAGCTCTATTCATTATACTATTTATGTATTAGTAATTAATTAAAAATGTAAGCGAATTTATTTTATAAATTTTTCTTTCCCTGTAAGATATCACAAATCAAAGTGTTAAAAATTATCTCACACTAAAAAACCCCGCGTTAAGGATGGAAGCGGCATCCTTTTGTGTAGCGGCAGCAAAACAAAAGATATAGCGTACAGCCTGACCTGTAAGGTAACGCCATAAGCTAAGCTTTATTTAAAATGTTCTTTTTTAAGGTCTTTTGCTAATTGGTGGTTTCCTTCTTTTGATAAGTGCTTCATTACGTTTTTTACATCGGTAATTTTAGCGCCTTGGTGATGTTTGGCAATGGCTTTTATTTGGTATGGCTTCAACCAAAAACCTGTAATTAATGGCAAGTGGTCTTCTACCATTTGTGTGGGTAAATTGTTATAAGTGAGGGGTTGTTCTTGTTTGTTTTCAAAGTGATTTACTAGTTGGGCTAGTGAGGTTTTTAATTCTGATAAACTTTGCAATTGTATGTTTGCTGATATATGAACGGCAGAATAATCCCAAGTACTTATATCTT
This sequence comes from Mesonia phycicola, assembly GCF_900141885.1. Lineage (GTDB taxonomy): Bacteria > Bacteroidota > Bacteroidia > Flavobacteriales > Flavobacteriaceae > Mesonia > Mesonia phycicola. The sequence goes on from NZ_FQYY01000008.1 coordinate 117,712, forward strand.
TTTCTTGGTATAAAGAAGAAGATATATAACCGTGTGCTCCTTGAAAAATTAATAACACTTTAGTATTATTTTTTAAAAAAGAATGCATCTCATTGTGGTTTGCTATATGGCTGTATAATTGAAAGCTAGTAGAAGTACCTTTTACTAACACAGGTATGTGAGTTGCTAGTAAATCTGTGCCTTGTATTACTAAGGTTGCAAATGGGTGTTGCTGTATAAATTTAAATATATACGCTTGGTCTTGTTTAAGGTATTTTTTGGGTTGGTACATTTACTTTTCTACTCCTTTTAATAATTGTTGTTCTATTTGTATGTCTTTATCTTGGGTATGCAAAACAGATATATCTCCTGTAGCTTCAAAAATAACTGCTCTTACTTGAGACAATTGTAAGACATTAGCTTCTCTTAGTTTTGAATATAAATCTGACTTGGTGACTTGTGCTTTTTTTAAATTTTCTTCTAAAATATGCTGCCCGTCCATTAACAATAATGGGGAGTTGTCTATAACTTTTTCAAAGAAAGAAAATCTTCTTAATACAGCAGCTATCATCTTTAATAAATATACAGCTAGTAAACCAACTGCCCCGTCTATTAAACTTACAGAAGATGATAAAATAGTAGATGCAACCATAGAACCTATGGCTACGGTAATAGCAAAATCAAAGCTAGACATTTTAGAAAAACTCCGTTTCCCTGCTATTCTAGTACATATTATTACTGCTATGTAAATACCAATAGCGCATAAAACAATATTAATAAGTGATTGCGGACTTGTTTGTAACCATTTTTCCATCTTATTTTTTTATTTAGTTGAGTATTTACTAAATAAAAATAAATTAAAACAGACCATCAAGTGTATTAACGAAGATTTATTAATTGAGCCTCCAAATTTCAAAATTTACTATTGCGGTATAAGCTATCCAAACTGTATAGGGTATTAACAAATAGGCAGCTATTGGTTTTACTATTTTAAACCACTTCATAGTAAAAAGTAATAATATAAATAATGCCGCAATAAGTAAAAAAGCTAATAAAGGAGATTTTAGCTCAAAAAAGACTAAAAACCAAGCTGCAGTTAATAATAACTGAAACCCAAAATGATATAATGCTGTTTTAACCCATATGTGATGCAAGCCTCTACTCCACACTACTCCTGCTGCAATTCCCATAAAAGCAAAATTGATTATCCATAAAGAAGTGTATAACCAATCTGCTATCACAAAAGAAGGCTTGTTAATTACCGCCAACCAATTATGCAAACTTTTTTGAATAGCTAGCGTACTCAAAAAACCTATTAGCACGCAAATAAGCACACTAGAAGCTATTTTATAGTAGTTTGGTTTTCTATTCACGATATTACAATTAGCATTGTTGTAATTTAAAAATATTTTTTGAATTACAACACCTTCTTCAGACAATCATTCTTTTATATTTGCACAAAAGTTTAAAAGATGTCTACAGAGCGTTTTATTTTAAAGAAAAGCCATGAACTACCAACCAATGGTAAAGTAAGTTGGGAGTCACCGAGTAATATTGCCTTGGTTAAGTATTGGGGCAAATATGGAGAACAACTACCTAAAAACCCATCTGTTAGTTTTACTTTAAACAACTGTAAGACAACGACTACGCTTTTGTTTGAGAAAAAAAATGACACTACAGATTTTTCTTTTGAAGTTTTTTTAGAAGAAGAAAAAACTCCGTCTTTTGAACCTAAAATTAGAAAGTTTTTTGAAAGAATACAGGTTTATTTACCATTCTTAAAAGATTTTCATTTTGTGATAAAAACTTCTAACTCTTTTCCGCACAGTAGTGGTATTGCCTCTTCTGCTAGCGGAATGAGCGCACTAGCTTGTTGCTTAATGAGCATAGAAAAAATGATAGATTCTAGCATTTCTGCAGAATATTTTCAGCAAAAAGCATCATTTTTAGCCAGATTAGGTTCTGGTAGTGCTGCTAGAAGTATTGAAGGTGGTTTAGTTGTTTGGGGGGAACATAAAAATATAGACCATAGTAGTAACCTTTACGGTACACCGTACCCTTACCAAATAGCTGATGTTTTTACTACTTACCAAGATACCATTTTACTAGTAGACAAAGGTGAGAAAGTAGTAAGTAGTACAGTTGGGCACAACTTAATGCATAACCACCCTTATGCAGAAAATAGATTTCAGCAAGCGCATGATAATCTAGATACCCTCAAAACTATTTTTGAAGAAGGAAATCTAGATAAATTTATTAACTTAGTAGAGAGTGAAGCACTTACCTTACACGCTATGATGCTTACAAGTAACCCTTATTTTATACTAATGAAACCTAATACGTTACATATTATAAATAAAATTTGGAGTTACAGAAAAGAGACAGGTAGCAAGGTTTGTTTTACCTTAGATGCTGGGGCTAATGTGCATTTATTATACCCTGAAAATGAAAAACAACAAATTTTAGATTTCATTAATAACCAGTTAATTGCACATTGTCAAAATGCGCAGTATATTTGTGATAATGTTGGAACTGGAGCAAAGCAACTTGCTTAATTTTTCTAACGGAAAATAATACTATGAAAGGACCTTTATTTTATTCAAAAATTTTATTGTTTGGTGAGTACGGAATCATTAAAGATTCTAAAGGTTTATCTATACCTTATAATTTCTATAATGGAGCTTTAAAGGTTGATGAAAACCCATCTGAAGCTCAGAAAAAATCTAACCATAACCTTAGAAAATTTTCAGAATATTTAGCTACTTTACATCAAGAACAGCCTAGCTTAGTTTCTTTTAATATGAAAGAATTAAAAAAAGATATTGAAAAAGGCATGTATTTTGACAGTAGTATACCGCAAGGTTACGGTGTAGGTAGTAGCGGAGCTTTAGTGGCTGCTATTTACGATAAATATGCATTGAATAAAATTACTGTTCTAGAAAATTTAAGTAGAGAAAAACTCTTAAAACTTAAAAATATTTTCGGACAAATGGAATCTTTCTTCCACGGGAAATCTTCTGGTCTAGACCCTTTAAACAGTTATTTAAGTCTACCTATTTTAATAAACTCTAAAGATAATATAGAAGCTGCCGGTATCCCTTCTCAAACAACTAACGGTAAGGGAGCTGTTTTTTTAATAGATAGTGGTATTGTTGGTGAAACTGCACCAATGGTAAATATCTTTATGGAGAATATGAAGCAAGAAGGCTTTAGAAAAATGCTTAAAGACAAGTTTATTAAAAATACCGATGCTTGCGTAGATGATTTTTTAAGAGGCGATGTCAAATCTCTTTTTAGTAATATAAAAGAACTTTCTCATACGGTTTTAGATAATTTTAAACCAATGATCCCAAAGCAATTTCATAAACTTTGGAAAGAAGGTATAGATACAGGCAACTATTACTTAAAACTTTGTGGCTCTGGTGGCGGTGGTTATATTCTTGGTTTTACAGAAGATTTAGAGAAAGCTAGAAAAGCACTTCATAATTATAATTTAGAAGTAGTATATAATTTTTAATATCCCTAATTTTATTTTATGGGAATATTATCTAGAAATAATAAGCTAGTATTGCTAAAACTTGCAAGTTTATTTTCTGTAGTGCGCGGCTACAACATTCTTATTATTTTTATTGCTCAGTACTTAGCTTCTATCTACATATTAGCACCAGACAAACCTTTAAGTAAAGTGTTGTTTGACCCTAATTTATTTATCATTGTTATAGCATCTACTCTTGCAATTGCTTCTGGTTACTTAATTAATAACTTCTACGACACAGAAAAAGACTTAATTAACAGACCACAAAAAACTCTTTTAGATAATTACATTAGTCAAAAAACAAAACTAGCTATATACTTTACGCTTAACTTTGTTTCTGTAATTCTTGCTAGTTACGTTTCTTTTAAAGCAGTAATTTTCTTTTCAGTTTTTATTTTTTTTCTTTGGTTTTACTCTCATAAATTAAAAAAGTATCCATTTATAGGCACATTAGCGGCATCTTTGCTAGCTATCACACCATTTTTTGTAGTCTTTATATACTACCATAATTTTGATATGGTAATTTTTGTACACGCTACTTTTCTCTTTTTAATTATATCTATTAGAGAATTAGTAAAAGATCTAGAAAACCTTAAAGGAGATCTTACTCAAAATTACAGAACAATTCCTGTGGTTTATGGTGTAGGCGTTTCTAAAAAAATAATTAGTGCTTTAGTAGCATTAACTCTTGCTCCCACCCTAATATTAATTACCAATAAATTTGCTATTGGGTATATGCACTATTACTTTTTATTAAGCTTTGTGCTATTAATAATTTTCTTATTCTTTTTATGGAAATCTTCTTCAAAAATGCAATACACTTTACTACACAATTTGTTAAAGCTAATTATTGTAGTTGGTGTTTTTAGTATTTTATTAATTGATGTAGATGTAGTTTTAAACAGAGTTTTATAACAAATAACCTACTGAATATCAAAATTATAAATTATTAAGTAAACAATTTAAAAAAATCATTTATTAAACAGTACCTTTGCAAAAAATTTAATTATGGGCAATTCAAGAAATCAAGGAAAAGGAAATATGAAGAAGAAGAACAAGCCTCTTAACAAAAAAAGTAGCGCACCTAAACGTAAAGTTGTAGTAGATAAGCAAGTAAAAGACCCTTCTGCAGGTATGCGTTTAAATAAATACATTGCCAATTCTGGTATATGTAGTCGTCGTGATGCAGATATTTACATTGCTGCAGGTAACGTAAGAGTAAATGGAGAGGTGGTAACAGAAATGGGGCATAAAGTTAAACTTACAGATGAAGTTAAGTTTGACGGCAGAAGAATTAATCCAGAGAAAAAAGAATATGTTTTACTAAACAAACCAAGCGGGTTTTACGTAACAGGTAGTTTAGAAAAAAACAACAGAACAGTAATGGATTTAATTGCTAGCGCTTCTAAATCTAAACTAGATCCTGTTGGTAAATTAGACACTAGCTCTATGGGGTTATTGTTATTTACTAACGATGGTACTCTAGCAAAAACCTTAGGTAGCACTAAAACTAGAGTAAGACAAATTTTTCACATTGAGCTTAATAAAAATCTTGATGAAGAAGATATAGACAAAATTAGAGATGGTAGAGTAATTTTAGAAGACGGTAAAGTAACTGTAGATGAAATTAGCTATGTAGATAATAGACCAAAACGTGAAGTTGGTATAGAGTTACAAAGCACCAGACCACATATTGTACAACGTACTTTTAAAAAATTAGGTTACGAAGTAGTAAAACTTGATCGCGTGGTATATGGCGGATTAACTAAAAAAGACTTAACCAGAGGTCATTTTAGACACCTAACCAAACAAGAAGTAATTAACTTAGGAATGATATAATATTAAGTTAACCAATATTTTACAAGCCTTTTGATTTATTTCAAAAGGCTTTTTTATTTTTAATAATTTAACATTTCAACTATTTCACAGAAATAAAAAATAGATTTTATTTGCGCCGCATTTAGCTGAACATATCTTGAAAACTGTTTGTAGTTTCGGATTTTTGAACGTGAGGAAGTCAATTTCAAAAATAGGTTACCAGGTAAACCACCGAATTTTAAAGCTAGCTTCCGTTTTATCACCTACCCCTTTCCAAGAATTGGCTTTTACGCCAATTACTTCTAAACAAATTTTGCTTTAATTTAAGATAGTTCTATTCAGCATTTTATAACTTTCTATAATTAATAATTTATTTTTTAATAACTTTTAATGAATACAAAATATATCAATCTTATTGATCAAACTTATTATTTCCCACAAGAAGAGTTTGACTTAAAAGAAGACAGCTTACAATTTCACGGTATAGATCTAATGAAATTGATAGAGCAATATGGAGCACCTCTTAAATTTACCTATTTACCTAAAATTTCTGAGAACATACAAAAAGCTAAGTCTTGGTTTGCAAACGCAATAGAAACCCATAATTACAAGGGTAACTACAATTATTGTTATTGCACCAAAAGTTCGCATTTTCAACACGTGTTAGATGAAGCTCTTAATAACGATATTCATATTGAAACCTCATCGGCGTTTGATATTAATATTGTTGAAAAACTTCAGAAAAAAGGAAAAATCACTAAAGACACTTACGTAATTTGTAATGGTTTTAAGAGAGAGCAATACATTACCAATATTGCAAGACTAATTAATAACGGACATAAAAACTGTATCCCGATTATTGATAACTATGAAGAGATTGATTTACTTTCAGACGAAATTAAAGACGATTTTAAAATAGGTATACGTATTGCTTCTGAAGAAGAACCTAAATTTGAGTTTTATACCTCAAGGTTAGGTATTGGTTATAAAAATATCGTACCTTTTTATGAAGATCAAATAAAAAATAACGATAAGGTTGAGCTAAAAATGCTTCACTTCTTTATTAATACCGGTATTCGAGATACTGCTTATTATTGGAATGAATTATTAAAGTGTTTAAAAGTTTATATTCGTTTAAAACGTATTTGCCCTAGTTTAGATAGTTTAAATATTGGTGGCGGTTTTCCTATAAAAAACTCGCTTCAGTTTGATTATGATTATCAATACATGATAGATGAAATTATTAATCAAATTAACATTGCGTGCCAAGAAGCAGAGGTACCTGTACCACATATTTTTACAGAATTTGGTAGCTTTACTGTAGGTGAAAGCGGCGGCGCTATCTATGAGGTTTTATACCAAAAGCAACAAAACGATCGTGAAAAATGGAATATGATTAACTCTTCATTTATTACAACATTACCAGATACTTGGGCTATAAACAAGCGTTTTATAATGCTAGCCATTAACCGCTGGAATGATGAGTATGAAAGAGTATTGCTAGGCGGCCTTACTTGTGATAGTGACGATTATTATAATAGTGAGCAAAACATGAACGCTATTTATTTACCAAAATTTAAAAAAGAAAAACCATTATACATCGGCTTCTTTAACACGGGAGCCTATCAAGAAACTATAGGTGGCTTTGGCGGGCTGCAACACTGCTTAATACCAAGCCCAAAACACATCTTGATAAACAAAGATGAAAACGGAAATATTAGTACCAAATTATTTAGTGAACAACAAAAAAGTGAAGACTTACTTAAAATTTTAGGTTACGATGACAACTAAAAAAAACTACGCAGGCATTGCAGACAAGTATGCTCGTCTAGACGAAGCAAAAGTAGTATTAATCCCTGTTCCTTACGACGGCACTAGCACTTGGCAAAAAGGTGCAGATAAAGGTCCGCAGGCATTTTTAGAAGCTTCAGAAAATATGGAGCTTTTTGATATTGAAACTCGTACAGAGGTGTATAAAAAAGGAGTGTATTTAGCGCCAACAGTAACCGAAAATTCTTCGCCAGAAAAAATGGTAGAAACGGTGTATAAAACCACCAAAAACTACATTCAGCAAGAAAAGTTTGTTACACTTTTTGGTGGTGAACATTCTATCTCTATTGGTACAATTAGAGCTTTTAATGAAGCTTTTGAAGATTTAACCGTAGTACAACTAGATGCACACGCAGATTTACGTAAAGAGTATGAAGGTTCTTCTTGCAATCACGCTTGTGCGTTACACGAAGCGAGTAAAACTACCAATTTAATACAAGTTGGTATTCGCTCTTTAGATGCGGAAGAATTAGAATATATGGATGAAAATCAAGTCTATTTTGCTCACGATTTGTATGATGATTGGATGGATGATGCAATCGGACAAATGACGCCAAACGTTTTTATAACTATAGATTTAGATGCTTTTGATCCTTCTATTCTTCCTTCCACAGGAACTCCAGAACCAGGAGGTTTGTTTTGGTATGAAACTTTAGACTTTATAAAAACTATCTTTAAAAAGAAAAATGTAGTAGGTTTTGATATTGTAGAGCTTTGCCCTAATTCTGCCGAAAAATCATCAGACTTTTTAGCTGCTAAGCTTTACTATAAAATGCTTAGCTATAAGTTTAAATATGAAAATTACGACGGCGAAGAGGAAGACGAATAGGTTTTAAATTTTAATAAAAAAAGGATGACCGAACATCGTCACCCTGAACTTGATTCAGGGTCTCATTCTAAGCAGAGCGAGATGCTGAATCGAGTTCTGTACAACAAAATAATTATCAATAAAATATTTGTCAGTTCGAGCGGAGTCGAGAACTAAACAGTTCAAAATTTATACGTTTCTCAAGAAGACAAACAAAAACAGAAAAATGAGTAAAGGAGCAATTTCAGAATTTATACAAAAATATTATTTACATTTTAACGCAGCATCGGTTGTCGATGCGGCAAAAGCGTACGAAGATCAACTTAACGGTGGCGCAAAAATGCTAGTTTCACTGGCTGGAGCAATGAGTACTGCAGAATTAGGTAAAATTTTTGCAGAAATGATTAGGCAAGATAAAGTACATATTATTTCTTGTACAGGTGCCAACCTAGAAGAAGATATTATGAATTTGGTAGCACACTCTCACTACAAACGTGTACCAAATTACAGAGATCTTACACCTCAACAAGAATGGGATTTGTTAGAAAAAGGGCTTAACAGAGTTACAGATACTTGTATTCCTGAAGAAGAAGCTTTTAGAAGATTACAAAAACACATTGTAAAAATATGGAAAGATGCTGAAGAAGCAGGCGAACGCTATTTTCCGCATGAGTTTATGTACAAAATGTTATTAAGTGGTGTTTTAGAAGAATATTACGAAATAGATTTAAAAGACTCTTGGATGTATGCTGCTGCAGAAAAAAACTTACCAATAGTAGTACCTGGTTGGGAAGACAGTACAATGGGTAATATTTTTGCTAGCTACGTAATGAAAGGAGAGTTAAAAGCTACCACAATGAAATCTGGTATTGAGTATATGACATTTTTAGCAGATTGGTACACAGAAAACTCTAATAACGGAATTGGCTTTTTCCAAATTGGTGGTGGTATTGCAGGTGATTTCCCTATTTGTGTTGTGCCAATGCTATACCAAGATATGGAAAGAACAGACACGCCATTTTGGAGCTATTTCTGTCAGATTTCAGATTCAACCACCAGTTATGGTTCATATTCTGGAGCAGTACCAAATGAAAAAATTACTTGGGGAAAACTAGATATAGATACACCTAAGTTTATTATAGAAAGTGATGCAACCATCGTTGCTCCGTTAATTTTTGCATATTTATTAGATATGTAAGAAATAATAATCTTACACTTATAATTTTTGTCAGTTCGAGCGAAGTAGAGTGATTATACTAATTACAGAAATAGTTCTCGACTCCGCTCGAACTAACATATCAACTAATGTTTACCTAAAAAACGTGTAGAAAAAAGAAGGCGTCATTTTGAGCTTAAGTAAGAATCTCATCACAACTCGAACATATTGGAGATTCAATTTAGTTAAAAAATTAGGTTGAAGATTTTCTCGAAATGCTTTGTAAAATATTGCGCTAGGGATTAAGGCATTTGTTGAAGCTCTTTTTGTGAAGTCTTCTTGAGAGAAACGAAAGACAGAGACGAAACAAAAAAGTGACTGCCGAAAGCCCGACCCTTGTGGTAGCGCCCAAATAACTGAAGATGGATAAAATTGAAAATGTAGAGTTAAAATACCTCACTTTAGAGGATTTTGAAGAATTAAAGCAGGCTACAGAAGCGGCTTACCATTCTATGCCTGGGTCTTATTGGAGAAAAAAACAAATTGCTAAGTTAATTTCTATTTTTCCGGAAGGGCAAATTGTAATAAAGGTTAATGGAGATATTGCCGGCTGCGCACTTTCTGTAATTGTAGATTTTGATGAAATTGAAGATAACCATACTTATAATGATATTATAGGCGATACTTCTTTTAAAATACACGATAAAAATGGCGATACACTTTATGGCATAGATGTTTTTATTAAACCTGATTATCGTGGCCTTAGACTAGGTAGGCGTTTATACGACTACCGTAAAGAACTTTGTGAGAACCTCAACTTAAAAGGAATTGTTTTTGGAGGCAGAATACCTAATTATCACAAATTTGCAGACAAAATAACCCCAAAACAATACATAGAAAAAGTACGCTCTAAAGAAATTCATGATCCAGTTATTAATTTTCAACTGTCTAATGATTTTCATCCAGTAAGAATATTAAAAGGCTATTTAGAAGGAGATGAAGACTCTGGCGAATATGCTGTTTTTATGGAATGGGATAATGTGTATTATACTAAACCTAGCAAAAAGCCTTCTGCAAACAAAAGTGTGGTAAGACTAGGTTTAATACAATGGCAAATGCGTACTTATAAAAGCTTAGAAGATTTAATGCAGCAAGCAGAGTATTTTATAGATACGGTAGCGGGTTACAGATCTGATTTTGCATTGTTTCCAGAGTTTTTTAACGCTCCACTTATGGCTGCTTATAACCATATGAGTGAGCCTGCAGCTATTAGAGAATTGGCAGGATTTACCGCTACAATTAAAGAGCGTTTTTCTGAGCTTTCTGTCTCTTATAACATTAATATTATTTCTGGAAGTATGCCAGAAATGATTGATGGTAAACTTTATAATTTAGGCTATTTATGTAAACGAGATGGTAGTGTAGAACGTTTTGAAAAAATACACGTTACTCCAGATGAAGCTCGTGTTTGGGGAATGCAAACGGGAAATATTGTTAAAACTTTTGATACCGATTGTGGCAAAATCGGGATTTTGATTTGTTATGATGTTGAATTCCCAGAGCTTTCTAGACTTTTAGCTGAAGAAGGAATGGATATTCTTTTTGTTCCTTTTTTAACCGATACACAAAATGGCTATTCACGAGTAAAACTTTGTGCACAAGCGCGTGCAGTTGAAAATGAATGTTATGTGGCTATTGCTGGTAGCGTAGGCAATTTACCAAATGTACACAATATGGATATTCAATATGCGCAATCGGCCGTATTTACACCTTGTGATTTTGCATTCCCAAGTAACGGAATTAAAGCTGAAGCAACCCCAAATGCAGAGATGATCTTAGTGGCCGATGTAGATATCGACTTACTTAGAGAGTTACACACTTTTGGAAGCGTTCATAACTTAAAAGATAGAAGAACAGATGTATATGAAGTAAAAAGAGTTAGAGAAAACTAACCAAACTTCTTTCTTTACAAAATAATTGCATGAATGCTAATTAAAAGGTTTTGCTATGTATGCTTGCTAAGATTTTGCTAAAACCTAGTACTCTCACTTTATAAATTCTTTACTTGCTAGAAAAAAGAATTTATGAGTGATTGGTTGATTTATGCGGTTGGCTTTACTTCTCAATTAATTTTCGCTTCTCGTATAATTATACAATGGTTTAAATCGGAGAAATCTAAAAAACTAGAAACACCAACCATTTTTTGGAAGCTTAGTCTTATTGCAGCCATTATCTTTTTTATATATGGTTATTTAAGAAAAGACTTTTCTATTATGTTAGGTCAAGCCATTATATATTATGTTTTTATAAGAAACCTTCAGCTTCAACAAGAATGGAAACCTACTAACTTTTTCTTTAAATTAATTGTTGTTGGGTTTCCCATTTTTGCTACGCTTTATGCTATCTTTTGGGCAGATATTGATTTTGGTTTGTTGTTCTCTCAACAAAATAAAAATGGTATTGCCACTTGGCTAATGGTTATTGGTGTAATTGGGCAGGTTATTTACACAGGCAGATTTTTGTTTCAATGGTACCACTCTGAGCAAGAACAAGAATCTGATTTACCCATTACCTTTTGGGTAATTAGTTTAGTTGGCTCTGCAATACTTATTTTTTATGCTGTATTACGAGAAGATCCTGTTTTATTTGCCTCTCACACTGGTGGATCTGTAATTTATATAAGAAATATTTATATTGGTTTAAAGGCTAGAAAAAACAACAAATAAAAAAAGCCTCTTCCGTTAAGAAGAGGCTTTAAAGTTTTACTAATTAGTGGTAATTAGTTTACTTCTGGTAAGAAACCATACTCTTTAGAGTACATAAGCATTTGCTTATCAAAAGTTTCTGGTTGCGTTACTTTAATAGTTTTAATTTCTCCGCTATCGTCCATTTCTGGTACTAAAACCGGATTTACAAAACCACTATAAGGTGCAGATTTAAACTTTTTATTTCTCTCTAATACTTCTTTATGAAGATCTTGATCTACTTTAACACCGTAATTTTCTACTAAATTTTTAGCTGCTTCGTAATCTCCTTCAGATTTAATACGTTGTGCTTCTTTTAAAAGCTCTCCAAATAAAGCGCGAAGTTTTTGGTAATCTTTAATTTCTATAGAAGTTTTACCATCTACAGTTTCTTTTACCACAACACCTTCTTCTTGTCCTTTTTCAAAAACCCAAGCACTTACCCATTGGCGGTTACGCATATGCGCTTCTTCAATATCTTTACCTAATTCAATTCGGGTTAACTGCGTCATTAATCCGTTTCTTAAGTAATCGTTATAAGCTGCTTTCCCTAGTTTTTCATAATCGTCTGTTAAACCTAGTTCTTGCAATTTAGGATCCATTAAATAGTAAAGACCTACTAAATCTGCACGACCTTCTTCCATAGTAGAAGCGTAGTTTTTTAGGGTTTCTTTGGTTTCTCCTACTCCTTCATTTAATTTTCCTGAAGCGTGCCCTACTACTTCGTGTAAAGCTGTATGTAACTTATCTGCTAAAGCTCCGTATTTTTCTGAAAGTTGAATTTCTTCTTCGTCGTGAGCAAATTCTTTTAATTTATCTGAACCTCCAGCATTTTCATAAGCGTTAATTATGTTTCCTAAAGAAACAGACTTACTTCCGTGAGTAGCTCTAATCCAGTTTGCATTTGGTAAGTTAACTCCAATTGGTGTACTTGGTGATGCATCTCCTGCTTCTCCTGCAACAATTACAGTTTTGTAAGTTACCCCTACTACAGAATCTTTTTTATGCTCATCCATAATTGGTGAGTTATCTTCAAACCATTGTACGTTGTCTTCTACCACTTGCATTTTTTTAGACATATCAAAGTCTTTAATCTGCACAATAGTTTCGTAAGAACCACGGTAACCTTTTGGGTCGTTATAAACTTCTATAAAACTGTTGATGTAATCTATATTACCTTCGGTAGCTTCTACCCAAGCAACATTATAATCATCCCAAGTTTGTAAATCTCCAGTTTGGTAATATTTAATAAGAAGACCTAATGCATCTGCTTGTTTTTGGTTTTCTGCAACTTCCTGTGCTTTTTCTAACCATTTAACAATTTCATCAATAGCTTCACCATACATTCCGCCGCTTTTCCAAACTTTTTCAACTAGTTTACCATCTTCTTTTACTAGCTTAGAATTTAAACCAAATGAAAGTGGTTTTTTAGCATCTGAAGATTTTTTATTAGCATAAAAAGCATCTACTTCTTCTGCAGTAATATTATCTCCATAAAAGTTAACCGCAGAACCTTCTATAAGTCCTTTTTCTTCATTTAAATTTACCTTTTTTACATCTTTATCATTAAAGATTACCTCGTATGGCTCTCCTGTTAATGTAGTGTTGGTTTCTTTTAACAAAGTATCTAAATATTCTTTAGAAAAACCTGGCTTCATTTTATCCATAGAATAATGGTGGTGAATCCCGTTAGAGAACCAAACTCTTTTTAAGTACTCTTCAAAAGCTAACCAGTCTTCGGCTTCTTTATCTCCGCTATAATTTGCGTAGATATTCTCTAAAGCTTTTCTAATAGTTAGGTTATGCTTGTAGTTTTGATCCCAGATTATATCACGACCAGATAATCCAGCTTGTGTTAAGTAGTAAACTAACTTTTGCTCTTTAAGTGAAAGGTTTTCCCAACCAGGAATTTGGTATCTCAATACTTTAATATCTGCAAACTCTTCTGCAGTAAAATTAAAATCTTGAGTTACTTCTTTTTCAACTTCTTCAGTTGGTTCTTTTATAGTTTCTTTTTTCTCTCCTTCACAAGAAACAAAAGCTATTGATGCCGCTAAAACCAACGGTATAAATTTAATTTTCATTTAGTATTATATTAATAGTTTTTACAAATGTAGTAATTAAGCTTTTGCAAATTACGTATATTAGCTAAACAAAACGCAATGATCTAAAAATGAAGATTTTTAAGTATATATTTTTCCTTTTACTAATTATAATTATTGGTGGCTCTATTTATATTGCTACACTAGACGGAAATTACCAAATAGAAGAAACTAAAGTAGTTAAAGCTCCTGTAACTATGGTTTTTAACGAAATAAATGATTTTAAAAATTGGGAAAAGTGGAGTTCTTGGGCAAATGAAGACAACAACACAGTTTTTAATTATACAGAAAAGACAAAAGGAGAGGGAGCTTCTTTAGATTGGGTTAGTGAAGACTTTGAAGATGGTAAAATACAAACAATAGAAGTTATACCTAATAAATCTATACATCAAGAAATTACGCTTAAAATGCCTTTTAGCGAATCTACAAGCACTTTGTATTGGTTATTTGAAACTATTGATGGTAGCACTAAAGTTACTTGGGGTATAGAGGGTGAAAGATCTTTTTTTGATAAAATATTGTTATTAATTCAGAATAAATCCATCCCTAAAGAGTTACAACCAAAATTTAAACAGAGCCTAACTAATTTAGATAAGGCGATTGCTTTAAAAATGAAACAATATAATATTAATATAGATGGTATAACAGAATATGCTAGCGGATACTATATGTATATCACTACTGCTTCTAAAAACACTCCAGAAGCATTGAGTAATAAAATGAACAACATTTTTCCGGAGGTAGCTAATTTTATGCAGAAAAATAACATAAAAATGAGTGGGCATCCGCTAACTATCTATAACGAAATTAATGAAGCAAACGGAACGGTTATTATCTCTTGCGGTATACCAACTCCCGTGAATATAGATACTCCAGAAGATAGTATGGTTTTTTGTAGCTTCTTACCTAACACCAAAGCCATTAAGGCTACTTTAAAAGGTAATTACTCTAATTTACCTGAAGCTTGGTCACAGTTAACTACCTATTTAGAAAAAACTGATTTTGAAAAGAATACTGAAATAAATTCTTTTGAAGTATACATTACAGACCCTGAAACAGAACCTAACCCTGCAAATTGGGAAACAGAAATATACATCCCCATTCAGCAGAGAGAAAAACTTATAGATTCAATAGAAAGTTTATAATGAAGAATTTAATTCTTGTATTTATTGGTGGCGGAACAGGAAGTATAATTAGGTTTTTACTTGGTAAATGGCTTAATAACCAAAATACAGGAATACCCTACGGTACTTTTGCTGCAAATGTAATTGGTAGTTTTTTAATTGGTATTATACTAGGGTATCTTACCAAGAACGAAAGTATCTCACAAGGCACAATGCTTTTATTAGCCACTGGTTTTTGTGGTGGCTTTACCACCTTTTCTACCTTTGCTTATGAGAGTCACGTATTTTTAAAAAGTGGAGATTTTATAAGTTTTGCTACTTATACTATTGGTAGCATAGTTCTAGGTTTTTCTGCTGTATTTTTAGGAATGTGGTTAATTAAATTTACTTGACATAGATTTTAAATATTACCCAATAAACTAAAATGCTAAAAGAGAAATTTATAAACCTGCTTGCAAAATACTCAGATAATAAAAATTATAATTTAGAATGTTGGAGCGAAATTAAAAACTGCTACACATCTAATTCACGCCATTATCACAATCTTGAACATTTAAAAAATATGCTTTCTGAATTGATACCAATTCAATCAGAAGTAGAAGATTTAGATTGTCTATTGTTCGCTATTTTTTACCACGATATAGTGTACAAATCCACTAAATCTAATAATGAATCTCAAAGTGCTTTATTTTTTCAAAAAAGAATAGCAAAAACTTCTTTTCAAAACTTAAAAAAATGTATGCTACAAATTGAAGCTACAAAAGAGCACAAAATCTCTGCAGATAGTGATACAAATATACTATTAGATTTAGATCTTTCTATTTTAGGTAAACCCTCTGAAGAGTATAAAAAATATACAGAAGGTATTAGAAAAGAGTATCAAATTTATCCAGATTTTTTATACAAAAAGGGTAGAAAAAAAGTTTTGAATAGTATGTTAGAACTAGAATCTATCTTTAAAACAGATTATTTTAAACAACAATACGAACATCAAGCTAAAGAAAATTTAAGACTTGAATTAAATTTATTATCTCGATAGAACTTTTTTGGAGATACTAGAAAGCCTAACTAGTTTGTAAATTACCAAAAAACCAAGTAATCAATATTAATTACTTAAGACTTTGTTTCTTCGTGGTATTTTTTCACACCAGCTTCTACCTTAAACGGTAAATCATTTTCTCTTGGTGGTATAGGGCAAGAGTATGTGCCATTATAAGCACAATAAGGATTATAGGCTTTGTTAAAGTCTAAAATCACAGTAGTAGAGTTGGGTATACTAAAATCTAGGTATCTACCACCTCCATAAGTAGACTCTCCATTAGTATAATCTGTAAAAGGAATAAAAAGATAGTCTTTATACTTAGGCTCTGTTACTAAACGTTGATTTTGGTATACATTTAAAACAAACTCTTCTTCTTGGTAAGTAAAATGAACTTCGCCATACTTTACATAAATAGGTTTTCTATCTGTAGTGGTAGGCATAGCAAACGGCATTTGGTATGGAGTTTTAACAAAAGTAGCTTTTATAATAAACTCTTCATTAATATCAAAAAAGTCTAGCCCTTTAAATTTTTTAAAATCATTTTCTGTAAGCGGAGATTTTTCTTTATCTGCAAACTCTTCATTTAAATGTTTTTGATAATCTAATGACGAATTAGTAGAACTTGCAGATTGTGCTTGTACAGCAGCTACCACTAGGAAAAATAAAATAAAAAATAATACCTTTTTCAATCTCAAAATATTTAATACAAATGTAAAGTGAAAAGGATAATTACACTAAAAAAATATCAGAATTTTGCTATCTAATTCCAATTTTTCACTTGTCGAGAATCGCTAAATAATCCTTTTGCTAAGATAGATACAACAAATAAATCTGCAAAAATTACAAATAAAATTCTTACAAAAAGTATACCTGCAAAATCTCCTAATGTAAATCCTACAATCCCTGTTATTAAAGTTAATATAAAAAAAGTAGTGCTTTTGTCTTTCATAGTTTTTGTTTTTAATAAAGATAATGAAGAGGTATCTACGCATGTATTAACATTTTACTAATTAGACCTTATTTAACCCAATAGTAACTCATACGTTAAACTATGTTAACTCATCTGCATATAAAATAAAAATCCTTAAAACCTAGATAAAGGTTTTAAGGATTTAAATAATTAGTTATAAAAATATATTACATATTTCTTCTGTACTGCCCGCCTACTTCAAAAAGAGATTCTGTAATTTGACCTAAAGAACATACTTTGGTAGCCTCCATTAATTCTTCAAAAATATTTTTGTTATGGATTGCTGCATCTTGCACTTTATCTAATGCTTCGCCTGCTCTGTCTTCATAGGTTTTGTGTAATTTTTTCAAGGTAGTTAGTTGAAATTGCTTTTCTTCTTCTGTAGCCCTAATTACTTCACCTGGAGTTACTGTTGGAGAACCTTTACTACTTAAAAATGTATTTACACCAATAATAGGGAACTCTCCATTATGCTTTAAAGTTTCATAATACAAACTTTCTTCTTGTATTTTAGAACGCTGATACATGGTTTCCATCGCTCCTAACACACCTCCACGTTCTGTAATTCTATCAAATTCTTGTAAAACGGCTTCTTCTACCAAATCTGTTAACTCTTCAATAATAAATGAACCTTGAATAGGATTTTCATTTTTAGCCAACCCTAATTCTTTATTAATAATTAACTGAATTGCCATTGCACGTCTAACCGACTCTTCTGTAGGTGTAGTAATTGCTTCATCATAAGCGTTTGTATGAAGCGAGTTACAGTTATCGTAAATTGCATAAAGCGCCTGCAAGGTGGTTCTAATATCGTTAAAATCTATTTCTTGTGCGTGGAGTGATCTACCTGAAGTTTGTATGTGGTATTTCAACATTTGCGCACGAGAATTTGCTCCATATTTATGCTTTAATGCTTTTGCCCAAATTTTTCTAGCTACACGACCAATTACTGCGTATTCTGGATCAATTCCGTTAGAGAAAAAGAAAGAAAGGTTAGGACCAAATTTATTAATATCCATACCTCTACTTAAGTAATACTCCACATACGTAAAGCCATTTGCTAAAGTCAGCGCCAATTGAGTAATTGGGTTTGCGCCAGCTTCTGCTATATGATAACCAGAGATAGAAACCGAATAGAAATTTCTTACTTTATTCTGAATAAAATAATCTTGCACATCGCCCATTAAACGCAAAGCAAATTCTGTAGAGAAAATACAAGTATTTTGTGCTTGATCTTCTTTTAAAATATCTGCTTGTACGGTACCTCTTACTACGGCAAGAGTTTCATATTTTATTTTTTCGTAAACATCTTTAGGTAATACTAAATCTCCTGTAACACCTAGAAGCATTAACCCAAGACCATTATTACCTTCTGGTAACTCACCTCTATAAGTAGGTCTTTCTAGTCCGCTTTCTTTATAGATAGCTTCTATTTTTTGCTCTACTTCTTTTTCTAGACCATTTTCTTTAATATATTTTTCACATTGTTGGTCTATTGCAGCATTCATAAAGAAACCAAGTAACATTGGTGCAGGGCCATTAATTGTCATACTTACTGAAGTAAGGTGATGTGCCAAATCGAAACCAGAATATAATTTCTTCGCATCGTCTAAACAACAAATAGAAACACCTGCGTTACCAATTTTACCATAAATATCTGGTCGCTCATCTGGGTCGTTACCATAAAGAGTTACAGAATCAAAAGCGGTAGAAAGTCGCTTAGCTGGTAAACCTAAACTCACGTAATGAAAACGCCTATTGGTACGCTCTGGTCCCCCTTCACCTGCAAACATTCTTGTAGGGTCTTCTCCTTGACGTTTAAATGGGTACAACCCAGAAGTGTAAGGGAATTCTCCTGGTACATTTTCTTGTAATATCCATTTTAATAGATCTCCCCAAGCTTTGTATTTTGGTAAAGCTACTTTCGGAATTTGTAAATGAGAGAGTGACTCGGTATGAGTTTCTATTTTTATTTCTTTATCTCGAACTTTAAAACTGTAAATTGGGTCTTTATATTTTTTAACTGTTTCTTCCCATTTTAAAATCTCTTCCCAGTTATATGGGTCAAAGTCCATTTTAGTTTTATTAAACTGTGCTATTAGCAATTCTACAAATTGTTGATCTGCATCATCCTGAACTTGATTTAAAATCTGCTCTTCATCTAGTCCCGTTTTAATTAGATAAGACTTCTCTACTCCGCTTAAAGTGATATTTAGAACTGAAAAAATAGTTTTATAAATACCGTAGAGTTTTTGAGCAACTTCTACTTGGTTGTCTACTTTTTCATCATAACCGCGATTATTTTCTGCAATTTCTGAA
Organism: Mesonia phycicola; assembly: GCF_900141885.1. Lineage (GTDB taxonomy): Bacteria > Bacteroidota > Bacteroidia > Flavobacteriales > Flavobacteriaceae > Mesonia > Mesonia phycicola. The sequence goes on from NZ_FQYY01000008.1 coordinate 137,139, forward strand.
AGGTATCTTACTCTAGCTGGCGGAATCACAAAAATCTTTTCAGACATTTCATCTGAAATAAGGTAGTTACTTTCTAAAGAAGTTTCTGTTTTCTCTGCCAAGGTATCCATAATCTTTTTGTAAAGAGTATTCATCCCTGGATCGTTAAACTGAGAAGCGATAGTACCATAAACAGGAAGCGTTTTAGGATCTTCATGCCATAAATTATGGTTACGCTGGTATTGCTTTTTTACATCTCGCAATGCATCTAAAGAGCCGCGTTTATCAAATTTATTAATGGCCACAATATCTGCAAAATCTAACATATCTATTTTCTCTAATTGTGTAGCAGCACCAAATTCTGGCGTCATTACATAAAGAGAAACATCTGAATGATCTAAAATTTCTGTATCACTTTGCCCAATACCTGAAGTTTCTAAGATAATTAAATCGTACTCTGCGGCTTTCAACACTTCAATAGCTTCTTGCACATATTTAGAAAGTGCCAAGTTAGATTGACGAGTGGCTAATGAGCGCATATACACTCTAGGAGAATTGATAGCATTCATACGAATACGGTCACCTAATAAGGCTCCTCCAGTTTTTCTTTTAGAAGGGTCTACAGAAATAATCCCGATGGTTTTCTCTTCAAAATCTACTAAAAATCTTCTTACTAACTCATCTACTAAAGAAGATTTACCGGCACCACCTGTACCAGTAATTCCTAAAACAGGAGTTTTAATACTTTTATTTTTCTTATGAATTTTATCTAAAGTAGATTTTGCTATTTCAGGGAAATTTTCTGCAGAAGAAATTATTCTAGCAATAGCTTTGTCATTTTTTGTAGGCAGTTCTTTTAACTCCCCATTTAATACATCGCCTATTGCAAAATCTGATTGCTCTACCAGGTTATTAATCATTCCCTGTAATCCCATCTCACGACCATCATCTGGAGAGTAAATTCTGGTAATTCCGTATTCGTGAAGTTCTTTTATTTCTTCTGGAAGAATTACTCCACCGCCGCCGCCAAAAATTTTAATGTGATTAGCTCCTTTTTCTTTTAGCAAATCATACATATATTTAAAATACTCTGTATGTCCTCCTTGATAAGATGTCATTGCAATAGCATTAGCATCTTCTTGTATTGCGGTATTCACTACTTCTTCTACACTTCTATCATGCCCAAGATGAATTACTTCTACTCCTGTAGATTGAATAATTCTACGCATAATATTAATGGCTGCATCATGACCATCAAATAATGATGCGGCAGTTACTATTCTTACTTTATGTTTGGGTTTATAAGGTTGAGGCTGTTCCATTGAATTATTCTTAATTTTAGGTGCGTAAATTTACGAAAATACTATCAATTTAGAAGTTATTGAACTTCTTGATTTTAATTATCTATCTAACTTTCTGTATTTCATAATAAATATTTAAACAAGAGAGAGCATTTCAATTTTTAGATTAATAAATATATATTATTTTTGCTCGGTGTTTTAATTGATTTTATCAATCATAAAACAGATTATTTATTATTTTATTCTTACTAAAATTAATACCCATTACAATTATGATTAAACGCGTATTTTTAAGCTGCTTGGTATGCTTTTCACTAATTTCTTGTGCCGAGTTACAATCTATTGCAGAGAATTTGCCTCAGCAAGCAGCAGGTCTTTCTGAAACTGAAATTGGTAACGGATTAAAAGAAGCCTTAGATAAAGGTATTGATGAGCAGGTAACTAAATTAACCCAAACCAATGGTTTTTACGGAAATGAATTGGTGAAAATTTTACTACCTGAAGAACTTCAAAAAGTAGAAAAGGGATTAAGAGATATAGGTTTAGGGAGCTTAGCAGACGAAGGAATAAAAGCTTTAAACAGAGCAGCAGAAGATGCTACAAAAGAAGCTACTCCAATTTTTGTTAATGCGGTTAAAGAAATGACTTTTACAGATGCTAAAAATATTTTATTGGGAGATAACCGTGCAGCTACTACTTATTTAGAAAACAAAACTACTACAGAATTATATAGCAAGTTTAATCCAGTAATTAAAAACTCATTTAGTAAAGTTGGTGCAGATCAAATTTGGTCTAATATTATTACCAAGTATAACAATATACCTTTTACAGAAAATGTAAATCCAGATTTAACAGACTATGTTACTCAACAAGCTTTACAAGGTGTTTACACAATGATTGCTGTAGAAGAAACAGAAATTAGAACCGATATTAGCAGCAGAACTTCAGATTTATTAAAGTCTGTTTTTGCTCTACAAGATTAATAACGCTAAGCTAATACTTAGTAATATTACGGTAACATCTAAACCCCATTTGTAATAGATATTTGCAACGAGATTTAGGGTGTCTCACTATTTATTTGGGTTAAGTTAAAGAGCCGAGGATTTATTCCGCGGCTTTTTTTTGTTAATTATTTAACCAAAGATACATATATCAATGTTTTTTTATTAATTGATTAACTTTTTTCACAAAAACTTAGATATAAAATAATCTAACTTTGTATTTAAATATTAAAGTCATGCAAAGCTGGAAAAATAATAAAGACAAAATAGATAGCTTACGTAAAAAATATACTAAGCTTATGAAAAGGGCTTATGAGGTTGCCCCTAAAAATAAAAGCAAAAGTGATGATCTTAATCACCAAGCAAGATTAATTTTGCAAGAATTAAAAAGAACAGAGTTAAATTTTCTTCATTAATAAAATTAAAAGCTAATTAACTATTAGCGTTTTGCTGTTATTAAAAGGTAAGATGTAATTGCTTAAAGTATTGAAAGGCATTTTTTAAACGAGACCCATACCAACTAAAAAATTCTCCATCTACTAATTTTATTTTTTTAAGTTTTACAAACTCAGAAAGCTCTTCTATATGTTTTTCTTTAAACGGGAAGGGTTCTGAAGAAAGCAGGACAAAATCTGCTTTACTTAACATTTTTAATTCTATTTCTGGATAGCGCGGTGTTCTACTAAAAATATTTTCAAAATGATTTAGCTCAAGTAAATAATTTATAAATGTATTACCACCTGCTACCATCCAAGGTTTACGCCAAATTAAATAAGCTACTTTACGCTTTGGTAGATGCTGAATAAATTTTTGAAAATCATTAAATTCTGTTTGAATAGCATCAATTAACATTTCTGCTTTTTTTGTTACAGAAAACAACTCTCCATACTGTTTAATTAAATCTAAACATTCTTTAATTGTAGAAATATCTGAAACATGAACTGGAGCTATTTTTTCTAGTTCTGCTACCATCTCAAACGTATTTTCTTCTTTATTACAAAGAATAAGATCAGGTTGAAGATGTTTTATTTTTTCTAATTTCACTTCTTTTGTACCTCCCACAATTTCAACCTCTTTTACTAACTCTACGGGATGCACGCAAAATTTGGTAATACCTATTAAATTTTCTCGTAAACCTAAATCTACAATCAATTCTGTTTGGCTAGGCACCAAAGAAATAATTCTTTTGGGAGTATTTTTTAACGTAAATTTTCGCTGTAATTGATCTTGAAACTGCATAAATTACAATGTAAGAATTCTTATATAAGATGTATAAAAAAACCCTAAAGAATTTAAAAATCTAAAGGGTTATAATATTTATTAAAAAAAGAAATTTTACATTTTATCTAAAACGCCTTCCATTTCTTGCTGTAATTCTAGAGCTTTTTGTGCTGCAGCTTCTGCAAAATTTTCTGTTGAAGAAGCATAAATAATACCACGAGCAGAGTTTATAAGTAAACCTACATTCTTGTTAAGTCCGTATTTGCAAACTTCTGAAACGCTTCCTCCTTGCGCTCCTACTCCTGGAACTAAGATAAAACTATCTGGTATTATTTTTCTAATTTCTGTAAAATACTCTGCTTTAGTGGCTCCAACAACATACATTAAGTTATGATGATTTTTCCAGGTTTGAGCAGTTTGTAAAACTTTTTTATACACCTCTTCTCCGTCTACTTTTTTAGTCTGAAAATCGAAAGCACCACGATTAGAAGTTAAAGCTAACAAAATAGTATGCTTGTTTTCAAACTCTAAAAAAGGTACTACAGAGTCTTCTCCCATATATGGAGCTACAGTAATCGAATCAAAATTTAAATCGCTAAAAAAAGCTTTTGCATAACGTGTAGAAGTATTACCTATATCTCCTCGTTTTGCATCTGCAATAGTAAAAATATCTGGATGCTTATCATTTAAATATTTAATTGTTTTCTCTAAAGCTTGCCAACCTTTAATACCATAAGCTTCATAAAAAGCGATATTTGGTTTATAAGCCACAGTTAAATGGTGAGTAGCATCTATAATAGCTTTATTAAACTCAAAAATCGGATCTTCTTTACTTAATAAGTGCGTTGGTATTTTTTCTAAATCTACATCTAAACCGATGCATAAAAACGACTTTTTCTTTTTTATTTGCTGAACGAGTTCGTGGGTTGTCATAGTTAATTTAGTAAAGTAAAAAACCCGCTAAGTAAAGCGGGTATTTGCATTATAATGTATCTGAAGCTTCTTTTAACTTCTCTGTATTTGCTACTAATTTTAGTTCTTCAATGATTTTATCAATATCACCATTAATAATATTCTGTAAATCGTATAAAGTTAGGTTAATACGGTGATCTGTCACTCGACCTTGCGGATAGTTATAAGTTCTAATTTTAGCACTACGATCACCACTAGTTACCATAGAGCCTCGTTTTGCTGCATCTTCTTCTTGCTTTTTTGCAAGCTCCATATCATACAAACGAGAACGTAAAACCTTAAATGCTTTCTCTTTATTTTTATGCTGAGATTTTTGATCTTGACATTGTGCTACAATTCCTGTAGGCTCGTGTGTTAAACGTACTGCTGAGTAAGTTGTGTTTACAGACTGACCTCCTGGTCCAGATGAACAGAAATAATCTATACGTACATCTTTAGGGTCTATTTGTACATCAAATTCTTCTGCTTCTGGAAAAACCATTACTGTAGCAGCACTGGTATGCACACGCCCTTGGGTTTCTGTTTGTGGTACACGTTGTACACGGTGTACTCCTGCTTCATATTTTAAGGTACCGTAAACATCTTCACCAGTAACTTCAAATTGAATTTCTTTAAAACCACCATTGGTACCTTCAGAAAAATCTACGGTACTTACTTTCCAGCCTTTGCTTTCACTGTATTTAGAAAGCATTTTAAAAATATCTCCTGCAAATATACTTGCCTCATCACCTCCTGCTCCTGCTCTAACCTCAACTACAGCATTTTTAGCATCTTCTGGGTCTTTAGGCACCAACATCATTCTAATTTTTTCTTCTAAAGCTGGTAATTGACTTTTCGCTTCTTCAGATTGCATTTTGGCCATTTCTACCATTTCTGCATCACTACCGTCTGCTATAATTTCTTCTGCTTCGGCAATATTATTTGTAAGTTCTACATACAAATCTCTTTCTGCCATCAAAGCTTTAAGATCTTTATATTCTTTAGTTAACTCTACATAACGTTTTTGATCTGAAATAACATCAGGTTGAATAATTAAATCATTCACCTCATCAAAACGTTGTTTAACTATATTAAGTTTATCTATCATAATTCTTCCTCGTAATTGTTGCAAATTTACGATAATTTTAATGATTATCTTAATCTGAATTTAACTTGTGAAAAAATAATTACTTCCTTTTATAAATAATAAAACCCATCAATTGCTTGATGGGTTTTATTTTATGTGTTTATAGTTTTATTAGAGTTCTACTACTACCCCTATACCTAATTGTTGTTTCCACTGTACTCTAGGTCCATCGTCTACCAGCTCTCCTTCTTCATTTTCTACTTGTACTTTAATATCATCATCATATTTTAAATGAGAACCTACGGTTGCTAACACGTAACGATTTACTTTAAAATTAAAATTGAGCTCCCAATTAACATCTATATTACCAAACTTATTAATATAATCTGTGTATAAACTTAATTTATTAGTTACACCTATATTATCAAAAAGTTGAGTTTGATATTCATTGGTAATTAAAATACCTAGTTCTGTTCTTGTATTTTCTCCTTCTGTTATAATATTTCCATCATCATCATAAACAGCACCTTCTACCCCAAATGAACCTGCATTTGCTAATTCTTGATCTAACACAAAGGTAGATCTTAGGGTTAATGGAGAGGCGTACACATTGAGTTTTAGTTTTTCATTGTTATACTCTGAACCTATACCCATAAACAAATATGCTGGAGCAAATATGGTAGATATTTTGTTTGAAGTATCTGGATAAGTATACCCATTAGAAAATTGAGTACTAAAATTCATTTTAGCAGAATTGTACCAATTAGAGAGGGTATCTTTACGATAACCAAAAGTGGAATTAATCTCTATATGATCTTCTGTTTTTCTTAACTCTTGATCTTTTTGTTTATTAATACCGTAACTGGCTATTAACTCATTATTCCACCTTAAATTTCTACGCTCGTAAATTCTTTTAACATCTGCACTTAATAAACCTGACACAGAGTTTGCCCCACCAGCATTCCAGTTAACAAATGCTACTTCACTAATATCTAAGCCAATTTTATTAGTAGATTTCCAAAAACTTATATTAGGGTGATATTTTCCTAAACGTTTTACTCTTTCTACTTTAGTAACAGGGTAAAATGGCCTTACCGTACCTGGTCTTAACTCGTTTACCGCTGTTACCTCACTTCTTGTTTGCGCATTAATTATTATTGTACTAATTAAACATATTAGCAAGCAAAACTTTCTTATCATCTCCAATCTTTTACTTTACATTAGTAAGTAAAACTGCCAAATTCACTATTTATTGTTAGTTTTTTCTCTTCTGAAGCTTCCACTCTTCCTACAACCTGAGCATCAACATTAAAAGATTTAGAAATTTCAATAATATCATTAGCTATTTCTGCAGGAACATATAACTCCATTCTATGCCCCATATTAAATACTTGATACATTTCTTTCCAATCTGTATTACTTTCTTCTTGAATAAGTTTAAACAAAGGAGGTACGCTAAACATATTATCTTTAATCACATGTAAATTATCTACAAAGTGTAATATTTTTGTTTGTGCACCACCACTACAGTGAATCATTCCGTGAATTTCTTCTGAAGTGTATTTAGAAAGTATTTTTTTTATAATTGGAGCGTAAGTTCTTGTTGGAGATAAAACCAATTTACCTGCATCTAGTACTGAGTTTTCTACTGTTGATGTTAATTCTTTAGTACCAGAATACACTAACTCTGATGGGATAGTATTATCAAAACTTTCTGGATATTTTTGTGCTAAACTTTTCCCGAAAACATCGTGACGGGCAGAAGTAAGCCCATTACTACCCATACCACCGTTATATTCTTTCTCATAACTAGCAATACCTGAAGAAGAAAGACCTACTATCACATCTCCCGGTTGTATATTGGCATTGTCTATTACTTTGTCTTTTTTCATTCTTGCAGTCACGGTAGAGTCTACAATAATAGTTCTTACTAAATCTCCTACATCTGCAGTTTCTCCTCCTGTAGAATGAATTTCTACTCCAAACTCTTTTAAATCTGCAATTAATTCTTCGGTTCCGTTAATTATTGCTGAAATAACTTCTCCTGGAATTAAATTTTTATTTCTTCCAATGGTAGAAGATAACAAAATATTATCTGTAGCTCCTACACAAAGAAGATCATCAATATTCATAATAAGTGCATCTTGTGCAATCCCTTTCCATACAGAAATGTCTCCTGTTTCTTTCCAATACATATAAGCAAGGGAAGATTTTGTACCAGCTCCATCTGCGTGCATAATCAAACAATAGTCATCATCTTGAGTAAGGTGATCTGGTACTATTTTACAAAATGCTTTAGGAAACAGACCTTTATCTACATTTTTTATGGCGTTATGAACATCTTCTTTACCGGCAGAAACTCCTCTCTGCGCGTATCTTTTACTAATTTCTTGACTCATGATAATTATGCTTAAGTTGCAAAAATAAGGAAATAAAAAAATCCCGTTTACAAAAACGGGATTCTATTCTTAAAAGTTATTCATATTAATAAGTGAATAACATTTCTCTGTACTTAGCTAAAGGCCAAAGTTCATCATCAACTAAGATCTCTAACTTATCACAGTGGTATCTAATTTCATCAAAGAAAGGTCTTACCTCATTACAGTAAGCAAATGCTTTTTCTTCTGCATCTTCAATTTTGTTTGCAGCTCTTCTAGCATCAATCATTTGAGTTATACCTTTGTTTATTTTCTCAATATGATTAGAAATGTCTTCAATAATAACTAATTGCTCACTAGCATATTTTTTAAAGTCGCTTCCATAAATATCTTTAAGACCTTGAACATTTTTAATTAAAATGTTTTGATATCTAATAGATACTGGTATTACGTGATTTCTAGCAATATCACCTAAAATACGTCCTTCAATCTGGATATGCATAGAATATTCTTCTACTTCAATCTCGTGACGTGCTTCCATTTCAATACGATTCATCACACCAAGCTCTTCAAACATTTTAATTGTTTTCTCAGCTTTTTTAACTTTAAGAGCTTCTGGAGTTTTCTTATTATTACTTAAACCACGCTTAGCAGCTTCTTTCTCCCAAGCATCTCCGTAACCATCTCCTTCAAATCTAATTTTCTTAGATTTTTTAATATACTCTCTTAACACATTGAAGATAGCATCATCTTTCTTCATTTTCTCATCTTTCACTAAAGCATCTACTTCTACCTTAAATTCTTGAAGTTGCTTAGCTACAATTGCATTTAAAATTGTCATTGGGTTAGAACAGTTTGCTGTAGAACCTACTGCTCTAAACTCAAATTTATTTCCTGTAAATGCAAATGGAGAAGTTCTGTTTCTATCTGTATTATCAAGTAAAATTTCTGGAATCTTACCTACTACGTTTAATTTTAAATCTGTTTTTTCTTGAGGTGAAAGTTTACCATCAGTTACTTTTTCTAACTCATCTAACACTTTAGTTAATTGAGAACCTATAAATACAGAAATAATTGCTGGTGGCGCCTCGTTTGCTCCTAAACGGTGATCGTTAGATGCAGAAGCAATAGAAGAACGGATTAACTCTTCATTGTCATAAACCGCTTTAATTGTATTTACAAAGAAGGTTAAGAACTGTAAGTTCTTCATTGGTGTACTACCAGGACTTAAAAGATTAACTCCTGTATCTGTAGAAAGTGACCAGTTGTTATGTTTACCACTACCATTAACACCTGCAAAAGGTTTTTCATGGAAAAGTACTTTTAAGTGATGACGCTCTGCAACTTTATCCATCACATCCATTAATAAAAGGTTGTGATCTACTGCTAAGTTTACCTCTTCAAAAATAGGTGCTAACTCAAATTGATTTGGAGCAACCTCATTGTGACGAGTTTTTACTGGTATACCTAATAACATACACTCGTTCTCTAACTCACGCATAAAATTTAATGCACGAGAAGGGATTGCACCAAAGTAATGATCATCTAATTGCTGACCTTTAGCTGGCGCGTGACCTAACAATGTTCTTTCTGCCATTACTAAATCTGGGCGAGATGCTGCTAATGCTGCGTCTATTAAAAAGTACTCTTGCTCCCAACCTAATGTAGCATTTACTTTAGTTACTTTTTTATCAAAATACTTAGCAACCTCTGTTGCTGCGTTATCTAAAATTTGTAAAGAGCGTAATAATGGCACTTTATAATCTAACGCTTCTCCTGTATAAGATACAAATACCGTAGGTATACAAAGAGTAGTACCTAAAATAAATGCAGGAGAGGTAGGATCCCAAGCGGTGTAACCTCTAGCTTCAAAAGTATTTCTAATTCCACCATTAGGGAAACTAGAAGCATCTGGTTCTTGTTGTACTAAAGAACCTCCACCAAACTTTTCTATTGCAGAACCATTTCCTGTAGTTTCAAAGAAAGCATCATGTTTCTCTGCAGAAGATCCTGTTAATGGCTGAAACCAGTGTGTGTAATGAGTAGCTCCTTTAGAGATAGCCCATTCTTTCATTCCTGTTGAAATGTGATCTGCTAAATCTCTATCGATTTTTGAACCATTTTGTACAGCATCCATTACACTGTTGTAAGAGTCTTTTGTTAAATATTGGCGCATTGCCATTTCGTTAAAGACATTCTTACCAAAAATTTCAGATCGCCTAGCAGGTTCTGTTACTTCTACTGGCTTTCTATTTAAGGATTGTTTTAAAGCTTGAAATCTTAGCGTTGACATTTATAAATTAATTTTTGTGTTGCTAGGCACAAAAATAACATTTTTACAAACACCCCCTAAAAAAAATGCGTTAACTTATTAAAAAACCAATTATTTTTTAAATAACCCCTGATATTAATATTTTAAGACAAAAAAGTAAGCCCTACAAACACAGCATACCCTACAAATATAATTAAGCCTTTATATCTGCTGAAGGTGTATTTTTTTGGTAAGAACACTAAAGGTAATAAAATAATTGCAAAACCAAGCATCCAAAGTATATCTTTTGTTAGCACCTCTTGAGATTCTACCGCTATTGGTTTTATTAAAGCAGTTAAACCAAGAACAGAGCCTATATTAAAAATATTAGAACCTATTAAGTTACCTAAAGATAATGCTTTCTCTTTTTTTAATGCAGCCATTACAGATGCCGCTAACTCTGGTACGCTTGTACCTATTGCAATCATGGTTACAGAAATTATACGCTCACTTACTCCAAACTCTGTTGCTATATCTACAGCTCCCTCTACCAACCAATCTGACCCAAAATAAAGTGCTGCTCCACCAATAAGCAACCATATAATAATTTTAAAACCAGATACTACTTGTAAACTATCATCTACTTCTTCTACAGTAACATTGGTTTGTTTTCTAGCCCTCTTTATTAAAATGATTAGATAAATGAGTATTGCCCCTACAAAAATACCCCCTTCTACTCTAGAAATTTCTAAATCACTTTGTAAGAATACATATAATGCTAAAGAAAATAATAACATTACTGGCCAATTAAATTTATAGAAGTCTTTATCTACATCTATAGCACTTATAATAGAGGTGATACCCAAAACCAAGCCTATATTAGCTATGTTAGACCCTATTACGTTTCCTAAACTAATATCTGAAAAGCCATCTAAAGCGGCTTGTAAACTCACCAACAACTCTGGTAAAGAAGTTGCAAAAGACACAACTGTTAAACCTATTACCATTTTAGATATATTAAACTTAAAAGACAAGGCTACAGATGATCGTACCAAATACTCACCACCTACTACTAATAAGACAAAACCTATAACGATGTAAAAAATACTTAGCAACATATAACTTCTTTTTTTGCAAAGATAAGCCTTTATTTTCTCTGTATTAATTGAAATTAAAACCTTTTACAACTAACAAAATAGTTTAATAACTATAAAAATAGTTGTACAACTTGTTTTTTAGTTTTACTTTTGAAATGCGTTAGGGGTTGCAGCGGCATCCTTTTTATTTTTAACCCATAAGCACTAATTAAAAAATAAAAAGATATAGCGAAAAACCCGACCCAAAGGGTAACGCCCAAATAAATTAAAACAATGGAAAAACTTACAAATAAAGAAGAAGAGGTAATGCAAGCTTTATGGAAGCTAGAAAAGGCTTTTGTAAAAGAAATTTTGGCAGAAATGCCTAATAGCAAATTACATTATAACACCGTTTCTACCATTGTAAGAAAACTAGAAGAGAAAGGTTTTGTAGATTATGAAGCTTTTGGCAAAACGCATCGATATTTCCCAATGGTTAGCAAAGAGGTTTACAGTGATTATTTTATGAAAAATGCTACTAAAAAGTTTTTTGATAATTCTTATAAAAAAATGGTTTCGTTTTTTGCGGAAGAAGAAAAAATAAGTGCTGAGGAGTTGAGAGAAATTTTAGAAATTATTGAAAATAAAAAGTAATGGAAATTTCTACCTACCTTATAAAAAGCACAGCTATTCTTAGTCTATTTTTTCTAATAGATTACTTGTTTTTAAGAAGAGAAACCTTATTTAGTAATAATAGATGGTTTTTAACAATAGGTGTTTTTTGTGCATTTATCTTACCTTTTATAGAGTATACGCATTTCACTTATGTAGAGTCTTTACCAACAGCAACCAATTTTGAAGAAATTTCTTTTGAGAATTTGCCGCAAACTATAGAGGAAGATTTTGACTGGGCACAACTATTACTGTCTACTTATTTTGTTGGGATAATTTTAATGCTGGGACGATTTTTATTTCAGTTATTAAGCCTAGTAAAGATTTTGAATAAACCAAAAAGAAAAGATACCGAAGGTTTTTACCACATTGAGCTTACAGAGAAACTATCTCCTTTTTCATTTTTTAAATACATCGCTTACTACCCTGCTTCTTACACTACAGAAGAATTAGCTTTAATTATTAAACACGAAAAAATTCACGGTAAACAACTACACTCTATAGATGTTTTAATACACCAAATCATGCTAATTGTATTTTGGTTTAATCCGCTGGCTTGGCTTTACCAAAAAAGAATGTTAGAGAATTTAGAATTTATAGCAGATAAAGAGATTACTCGTAAAAACAACATTCAGCAGAAAAATTACGAACTCACCCTTTTAAAAGTATCTACCAATTACCAAGCACCGAGTTTGGCAAATCAATTTTATCAATCATTAATCAAAAAACGAATCGTTATGTTAAACAAAAAACAATCTAAAAAATATGCTTTTGCAAAAAGCATATTGGTATTACCATTATTAGCCTTCTTTTTATGGAGTTTTAATGTAAAAGAGGAAGTAAAAGTAATTAACACACAAAAGTCAACTATTACAAATGACCAAATTTCATTAAAAGAAAAATCTCCTCAAAATGGTATTGTCTCTAAAAGCTCTATTACTGAAGTAAAAGTAACTTACGATAAGAATACGACTAAAGAAGCTTTAAAAAAAGATAAGAAATTTTTGAAGGAGCAATTTGATATTGATATGAAATATTCAAAACTTAAATTCAATAACAAAAATGAACTCACTCGACTACAATTAAAAATTAAAACTCCAGGCGGTTTTTCTGGAGAAGTATACTCAGGTAGCAAAAACACTGCTTTTAAAGATGTTTATTTCTACAGGAATTTTAACGATACCGAAAATCCATTTGGTATTGGACTAGGAACTAACACAAAAGATTCAATAAAAATTACAAATGATTTATACAAAAAAATAAATGAAAATAAAGTAGTTGTTATTAATGGGATAAAAAAGAATCTCAACCAACTTTTAAATAGCAAATATTTAGTAAAAAGCTATTCAATTAAAGATGGTTTGGTTCATATTAACGGAGAAGAAACTCATGATTATGAAAGCCATCAAAAATCTAATAATAAAGAGAAGAAAGAGAAGAAAGTTTTTATTTACATAGATAATGAAGGTAAGCTTAGTGTTATTGAAGCTTCAGCAACTTATAGTAACTTCAGCAATAAAAACAAAGCAACCTCTGAGTCAATCACTCAAAAACAACCACTTTACTATGTAAATAAAGAAAAAATTACCGCAAAAGAAATGAAGTTAATTGATCAAAACACTATTAAAAGTGTAAATGTTTTAAAAGATGAAAAAGCTATTAAAAAATATGGAGAAGAAGGTAAATATGGAGTTATTGAGATTACTTTAAAAACAAAAGAAGAGCAACTTTCTTCAAAAAACAATTCTGAAGTTTTAAATGACTATAAAAGTTTTTTAGATAAAAATCCATTAATTCTTTTAAACGATAAAGAAACCAATAGAAAAACTATAGAAAGTTTAGACCCTAATAAAATTGAATCTGTATTTATTTTTAAAGCAGAAAAAGGAGTTGAAAAATATGGAGAGAAAGCCAAAAACGGAGCAATTATAATCACTACAAAGTAGCCAATCAATTCATTTTATATTTTTAAAAATCCTTGAGAAATAAATGCTCAAGGATTTTTTTTGTGAATTTATTAACTGCAAACTAATTAAAAAAAATACAATTTAGTTAAAAAGTTAATGATGAATAAACCCCACAAAAGAAAGAGATACAAAAAGAAAAGGTATTTTATACCCATTACTTTACTCGTATTACTAATAGCATTCAGAATTTATTTACCAACCTTAATTAAAAACTACGTAAATAAAGTATTAGCAGATATACCAGGTTATTACGGTCACGTAGAAGACATTGACCTCTCTTTAATAACTGGTGCATACACTATAAACAATTTATATTTAAATAAAAAAACAGCTACTAGCGAGGTTCCGTTTTTAAATTTCCCAGAAACAGATATTTCTATTGAATGGAAATCTTTATTTAAAGGAAAAATTGTAAGTGAAATAGAAATGCACAGTCCAGAAGTTATTTATGTTTTTGAAGACCAAGAACAAAATGCAAATCAAGAACCAGATAAAGAAGATTGGACCAAAGCATTAACAGACTTGGTTCCGTTAGATGTTAACAACTTTCAAGTATACAATGGTAAATTGGCTTTTGTTCAGCTGCAAGCAAACCCTAACATAGATTTACACATTAACAACCTTAGGTTAAGTGCTAAAAACCTAAGAAATGTAGAACAAACCCAAAGAACATTACCCTCTCCTATTTCTGCAACTGGTACCAGTATTGGTAGCGGTCACTTAAAAGTTGATGGAAGAATAAATTTGATTAAAGAAATACCCGATATGGATGTTTCTTTAGCATTAGAAAATGCAAATGTCACTGCATTAAACGATTTTACTAACTACTATGCAGGATTAGATTTTGAAAAAGGAACTATGGGAGTTTATAGTGAATTTGCTATTGCAGACGGCTATTTAAAAGGTTATGTAAAACCTCTATTAAAAGACACTAAACTTATAGGCAAAGAAGACGGTTTTTTAGAAACTCTATGGGAAGGTTTTGTAGGAGTTTTTAAATTTATATTGAAAAATCAAGGTACTAATACACTTGCTACTAAAGCCCCAATTGAGGGAGATTTAACCAATAGCAAAACCAAAATTTGGCCTACCGTTTTCAATATTTTTAAAAACGGATGGATATCTGCTTTTAAAGGAGAGGTAGATGAAGATATTGAATACAGAGATGCTTTTCAAGAAAACTAAATTAATTTAGAGAATCTAATTCTTCTATATTTGGAATAAAGCCTGGAAGTTTCTGGGCTTTAATTATTTGCTTAAAATCCATTTTTTTATAAGTTTCTCTCACATACAAAACTTCTTCTTTTGTAAAGACTCTATCTTCAGGATCTTGAGATTTCCATCTTTCTATAATAGAATTATACCTCACTACCATACTATCATTCACTTTTTTTATAGTCACCTCTTTTCTTACCTGAACATCTATAAGCTTAATAGAAGTTTTTTTAACCTCTGCTTTAATTTTAGTAACCAGTGACTCTGGCGTATCTGTAAAAATTTTAATAGCTAAAGAATTTATCTCAAATCCATTAGATTTAAATGCTGTAGAAATAGAATCTATCCCAACCGATAAATCTTCTAATTTTATGTTCTTTTTATTTAAAAATATACTATCTACCTCACTTACTTCTACTATTATATAATGAATTTGTTGAGTTTTAAAAACAGGTGTATATAAATGAGGTGTTGCCATTGCTTTGTTTAAACAAAACAACATTAAACAACTAGACATCAATACTGTAAATATTTTATTTAAAGACATTTGAAATATTTTACCTTGCATACAACCATCAAATATATAGCAATATTTATTCTAAACCGTAGCATATTCATAAAATTAGATTAAAAGAAAAAAACCTCCTCTTACAGAGAAGGTTTTTAAAAAATTTAACTTTTTAAGTTTGTAAAATGTTTGTAGAAAAACGGAATGGTTTCAATTCCTTTTAAATAATTCCATATTCCAAAGTGCTCGTTTGGAGAGTGAATAGCATCTGTATCTAAACCAAAGCCCATTAAAATAGTTTTACTTTTTAGTTCTTTTTCAAATAAAGAAACAATAGGTATACTACCACCGCTACGTTGCGGTATAGGTTCTTTTCCAAAGACTTCTTTATAAGCTTCACTTGCTGCCTGATATTCTATACCATCTATAGGGGTAACATACCCTTGCCCACCGTGATGCGGATTAACTTTTACGGTTACACCACTAGGCGCTATGTTTTCAAAATGAGTTTTAAACAACTCTGTAATTTCTTTCCAATCTTGGTTAGGCACTAAACGCATCGATATTTTTGCATAAGCTTTGCTTGCAATAACTGTTTTTGCTCCTTCACCTGTATAACCTCCCCAAATACCATTAACATCTAATGTTGGTCTTATAGAGTTTCTCTCGTTAGTAGTATACCCTTCTTCTCCATATACATCGTTAAGATCTAATGCTTTTTTATAGTTTTCTAAACTAAAAGGTGCTTCTGCCATTTTTGCACGTTCTTCTTTAGAAAGCTCTTCTACTTTATCATAAAAACCAGGAATGGTAATATGATTATTTTCATCGTGAAGTGAAGCTATCATTTTAGTTAATACATTAATAGGGTTTGCTACTGCACCACCGTATAAACCAGAATGTAAATCTCTATTTGGACCGGTAACTTCCACCTCAACATAACTTAAGCCACGTAAACCTGTAGTAATAGACGGCACGTCTTTAGCAATCATTCCAGTATCAGAAATTAAAATTACATCATTTGCTAGTTTATCATGATTACGTTCTATAAACCAAGCTAAATTTTCACTCCCAACTTCTTCTTCACCTTCAATCATAAACTTTACATTACATGGTAAATCGTTATTTTTTACCATATACTCTAGGGCTTTTACATGCATATACATTTGCCCTTTATCATCACAAGCGCCACGAGCAAAAATTGCTCCTTCAGGATGAATTTCTGTTTTTTTAATTACTGGTTCAAACGGTGGACTATCCCAAAGGTTAATTGGATCTGGTGGTTGTACATCATAATGTCCATAAACTAAAACGGTTGGTAAATTTTTATCAATAATCTTTTCACCATAAACTACCGGATACCCTGGAGTATCACATATTTCTGTTACATCACATCCTGCAGCAGCCAGACTTTTTTTAACTGCGTCTGCTGTTTTAATAACATCTTCTTTATAAGCAGAATCTGCACTTATAGAAGGTATTTTTAATAGCTCTACCAATTCTTCTATAAAGCGTTCTTTATTTTCTTCTACGTAACTCTTACTTGATTTCATAGATTTTTCTTTGAATGAAGTGACAAGATACCAACAAGATTTTTAAAATTGAAATTTTTATGCAATAGTTTCTTTGAATATTGAAATCTTTGTTTATATTTGCATCCGCTTAGCAAACAATCCTAAGTTTGTTGTTAAGTTTAATGCGGGCGTGGTGGAATTGGTAGACACGCTAGACTTAGGATCTAGTGCCGCAAGGTGTGGGAGTTCGAGTCTCCCCGCCCGCACCAAAAAAGCTTCTGTTTTTACAGAAGCTTTTTTTATGCAAAATATTTTTTTTAGATAATTTTAAAAAAAGACTATACGTAAAACAAAACCCCTTGATATACAAGAGGTTTTATATTTAATAAAGTGACCCCGGAGGGATTCAAACCCCCAACCCTCAGAGCCGAAATCTGATGCGCTATTCAGTTGCGCCACGGGGCCAAAATTAAACTCTTTATAAAAGAGAGATAATTTTAATTAGATAGTTTCTTTTTTACTACCATAGATATGGTTTTACCGTCTGCTTTGCCTGCTAACTCTTGAGATGCTAACCCCATTACTTTACCCATATCTTTCATGCCTTCTGCTCCAGTTTTAGAAATAATTTCTTCCACTTTTGCTTCAATTTCTGCCTCACTTAACTGTGCTGGTAAAAACTGAGCTATTACTTCTGCTTGTTTTTCTTCTGGCTCTGCTAAATCTACTCTATCTTGTTCTCTATAAAGTACAGCGCTATCTTTACGTTGTTTTACTAACTTCTGAACAATTTTTATTTCTTGTTCTTCAGATAAATCTTGTTGATTATTGTCTGTCTTTGCCAATAAGATTGAACTTTTTACTGCTCTAAGGGCTTCTAAAGCTGCTGCATCTTTTGCTTTCATAGCAGCTTTCATTTGCGTCATTACGTCTTTTTCTAGACTCATAAGTAGATATTTTTATTCTCACGAAGATAAGAATCTAAAATAAAAAACCCGAAGTTTAATTTTACAAAACTTCGGGTTAATACTCTTTAAATACTATGTTTTAATCTACATTATCATGTAAAAAAGAATTGTTAGTACGGAAGGTAGTTTCATCATTACTATCTTTACCTATACTTGTTCTAGAAATTTTATCGTTGGTAGAAGATTGCGTACCACCAAGATCTATTCCTGCTCTTTTATAAGCAGGTTGCTTTTCTATTTCATCAATATTATTATTGTTTCTAAACTTGTAATTAAAGTTTTTCATTCTAGCTCTACGCTCTGCAGCACGAGCTATTAAATCTTCAGAAATAGGATTATTAAAAGGATCTATTTCTGTAGAGATTTCTTGTTGCTCCGTTTTTGGGCTTTCAGTTTTAATTACTTCTTTCTTTTCTACTTTTAACTCTTCTGCTTTTGGAGCTGGAGCTTGATAGCTAGTATTAGAAGGTTTTACTTGTGGTTTAGCCTGAGGTTTTGCTTTTTCTATACGGTCTTCTAACTCCATATAATCTTCTAAAGAATACCTTTTACCTTCACCGTTATTACTATTTCCTGAAGAAACAATTTCTATTTCACTATTTACTTCAATATTTTCTACCTCTTCTTCTTCTAAACTAAAGTAAACATTGGAAGTTGTTTCTTCTTCTTCTTCTTCTTTTACCTCATTTATTGTTTCTTCTTTCTCTTCATTTAAAGGAAAATCAAACGTAAACATAGTAGCTTGCTCTTCTTCTTGAGCTACTGCTTTTACTTCTTCTGGCTCATTAACTTCAAATTGATTAACATCGTTATCTGAATCTATGATAACAAAATCATCTTCATTATAACTAATGTCTTCATATGAAACCTCTAGATTTTTAATAATTTCTGAAGTAGGCACTAAATCCATTTGGTTTTTAGGCTCTTCTCTTTCAGGAGTTATTTTTGGTTCTTCTTCTAGTGTATGAACTATTTTACGTTCTTCTGGAGCCTTATTCTCTAAAGGTGTAGTTGCTGATGGTCTATGTTTAGTAGGTGTTAAATTATGAACTGCTTTTTGCTCATCTTCTAACGTATGTATTATTTTTTTTGTTTCTGTATTTACAATTACATTTTGTTGTTCTAAATCAAAACCCGTAGCAATAATTGTTACAGAAATAGAGTCTTCTAAACTTTCATCGTCACCAACACCCATAATAATATTGGCACTATGCCCTGCTTCACCTTGAATATGATCGTTAATCTCTCCTATTTCATCAATGGTAATTTCTTCTCCGCCAGAAACAATTAACAACAATACATTTTGTGCTCCACTAATTTTATTATCGTTTAGTAATGGAGAGTCTAACGCTTTAGAAATAGCTTCTTGCGCTCTATTACTACCAGAAGCTGTAGCAGAACCCATGATAGCAGTACCGCTATTACTTAATACCGTTTTAGCATCACGTAAATCGATGTTTTGCGTATAGTGGTGAGTTATTACTTCTGCAATTCCTCTTGAAGCTGTAGCTAGCACTTCATCAGCTTTAGAGAAACCTGCTTTAAAACCTAAATTACCGTAAACATCTCTTAATTTATTATTATTAATAACAATAAGAGAGTCTACATTTTTTCTTAATTTTTCTACACCTAATTGCGCTTGTTCGTTACGCATTTTCCCTTCAAATTGAAAAGGAATTGTAACAATACCCACGGTTAAGATGTCCATATCTTTTGCTTGTTTTGCGATAATTGGCGCGGCACCAGTACCAGTACCACCACCCATACCTGCAGTAATAAAAACCATTTTGGTGTTTTTATCAAGCAAGGTTTTTAAATCGTCAAAACTCTCTAGAGCAGCTTTTTCTCCAATTTCAGGGTTTGCTCCAGCTCCTAATCCTTCTGTTAAATTTACACCTAACTGAACTTTAATAGGAACGGGGCTATTTTCTAGCGCTTGTGAGTCTGTATTACAAACTACAAAATCTACTCCATTAATTCCCTGATGAAACATGTGATTAATTGCGTTTGATCCACCACCACCTACACCAATCACTTTGATGACGTTAGATTGATTTTTAGGTAAATCAAATGAAATGTCGAATTCTGTGCTACTCATAATTCTATAATTTTCGGTTTTAATATCTTTATTTCTTTCTAGCTTTTTTATTCTGCGTTATCTAAAAAATCTTTGAAATTGTCAAACCATTTTTCAAATATGTTTTGACGTGGTTTTTTAGATTCTGTATATTCTTTTCTTTCTTCAACCTCTTTATTTTCAGTTTCAAAACCTTCATTTACAGGTTGCTGTGGCTCTTCTATAGATTGTTCTATATCTTGAGGTTGCTCGTCTTGAATGTCTTCTTTAACTTCTTGAGCTATCTCTGCCTCTTCTTCTTCTATTCTTTTTTTATTTTTCTCTAAACTATTTAACACCAAGCCTACTGCTGTTGCATACATTGGACTGGTAGTTTCTGGATCACTATTACCTGCTAAATGCTCATTAGGGTAACCTATACGAGTATCCATACCCGTAATATATTCTACCAATTGCTTTAAGTGTTTTAATTGTGCTCCACCTCCAGTAATAACAATACCTGCAATTAGTTTTTTCTTTTGTTCATCGTGGCCGTAATTTTTAATTTCTAAAAATACTTGCTCTATAATTTCTACTACTCTAAAGTGAATTACTTTAGAAAGGTTTTTTAAGGTAATTTCTTTAGGCTCTCTACCTCTAAGACCCGGAATAGAAACAATTTCATTGTCTTTATTTTCTCCTGGCCAAGCAGAACCAAATTTTACTTTAAGCAGCTCTGCTTGTTTTTCTATAATAGAACAACCTTCTTTAATATCTTCTGTAATTACATTACCTCCAAAAGGAATAACTGCTGTGTGACGAATTATGCCGTCTTTAAAGATGGCTAAATCGGTGGTACCTCCACCTATATCTATTAATGCTACCCCTGCTTCTTTTTCTTCTTGACTTAGTACTGCATTGGCAGAAGCTAAAGGCTCTAAAGTAACCCCTGCAAGCTCTAAACCTGAGCTTTTTACACAACGACCAATATTTCTAATAGAAGAAATTTGCCCTACAACCACATGAAAGTTAGCTTCTAAACGACCTCCGTACATCCCAATTGGCTCGGTTATTTCTGCCTGCCCATCTACTTTATATTCTTGCGGAAGTACATGAATAATTTCTTCACCTGGAAGCATTACAAGTTTATGTACTTGATTGCAAAGCATATCAATATCTTTTTCTGATATTACCTCGTCTGAATTTGCTCTTGTAATATAATCACTATGCTGTAAGCTTCTAATATGCTGACCTGCAATACCTACCACTACTTCACTAATATCCATTCCAGAGTTAGCTTCAGCTTCTTGTACTGCTTGTTGTATAGATTGAATGGTTTGTGTTATGTTATTAACTACGCCTCTATGAACCCCTAGACTTTTGGATTTTCCTATTCCTAGAATTTCCATTTTGTCATACTCATTATTGCGCCCAATCATGGCTACAATTTTGGTGGTTCCAATATCAAGTCCTACTGCAATATCTTTATCTTTCATAGTCAAAACAATGTCACTTTTTGGTACAAACAACCTGGTTATTAAACTTTAAACTTACTCTTTTGTAAGTATCTAGTTTTTTATCTTTTAAAGCCTTTTTATAAAACGCTTTAAAGTTTTTTATCTTTTTATCTAATTCTTCTATTTTTCCCAATTCAATTTTAAAATCTAACACACGTAAGCCTAAAAAATAGTTACCTGTTTTATCTTTAAAAATTGTTGTTATATGCTCTTCTAAAAACTTATCTTGTTTAATTTTTAAAAGTAATGGATAAACTTGAGAAAGTTCTTTTTCACTTATACCAGAAATTAAAGGAACTCTTGCAGTATAAATCGTAGAAAGAGGCATCTTTTCTCCTTCTTCATCTATGTAAAATGACTTGTTTCCATAAACTCTTCCCAACGGCTTGCGTTGAGTGATATTAGCTATAAGTTTTTTATCTACAGTTAGATACACATCTGCATCTTTAATTAGCTTATGTGTATCTAAAATATTTTCTAACTTGTTCAAATCTATGATTTCTTTTGATTGATTTGCAAGTGTATCTTCGTTTACTTTCAACAATTTATTAACTGTATTTTCAGTAATATACAGGTTTTCGCCATTAGTAAATTTTACTTTTATATCTTCTATACTTCTTGCTGAATTTCTTCTAGAAGAAAAACTATACAAAAAGACGATGAGCGCCAATAATGCGAAAGCTTTTATGTAATTCCAATTAACTTTCATAGTTTAACGCAACTTTAATGGTTTCTACCTCATTACCTATATCTCCAGCTCCCATCATTACTATTACTTCTGCTGAAGAGTTTTCTATATTTGTTTTTAAAGCTGATCTACTTGTTAAACTTTTAGCTTCTATAGAAATTTTATTTAATAACATTTCTGAATTTACTCCCTCTATAGGTTTTTCTCTAGCAGGATAAATATCCATCAAAATTACTTGATCAAACTTTGATAGACTTTCTGCAAATTCATCTGCAAAGTCTTTTGTTCTACTAAATAAGTGAGGCTGAAAAACAGCTAACACCTTTTTATTAGGGTGCATTTCTCTCACTGCTTGATGTACCGCCAAAATTTCTTCTGGGTGGTGTGCGTAATCTTCTATTAAAACTTTTTTCTCTGTTTTTAAGTGGTATGTAAATCTTCTTTCAACCCCTTTAAAACTTGCTAAAGCTTTTGCAAGCTTCTCTCCCTCTACACCAAACTTCATACCCATTGCTAAAGCTGTAGCGGCATTCATTAAATTATGCTTTCCTGGTAAACTAAACTTTATGGATTTAACCTCGTTATTTTCTGCTATAAAATCAAAAATATAGGTGCCGTTTTCAATTTTAATATTCTTAATGTGGTAATCTGCTTCTTCTAAAACAGCAATAGAATGACCAGTTAATGCCAAATCTTTTTTGTAAAAGAAATTATCTTTATTAGAAACTTTTTCTGCAAAATCTAAGAAGGTATTTTTTAACTCTTCTGCCTCTCCATAGATATCTAAATGGTCTGCATCCATAGAGGTAATAGCTGCAATATTTGGAGAAAGATGTAAAAAAGATCTATCAAACTCATCTGCCTCTACCACAACTGCTTCGTGACCATCTGCTATAAAATTAGTATGATAATTTTCACTGATTCCGCCTAAAAATGCGGTAATTTTTACTCCAGACTGTTTTAAAATATGTGCTAAGATGGCAGTAGTAGTGGTTTTACCATGGGTACCTGCTACTGCTAGTGTTGGATAATCTTTAGTTATCATACCAAGAACTTCTGCTCTTTTCTTTACCTCAAAACCTTTCGTGGTAAAATATTGAAAAACTAAATTATCTGATGAAACAGCTGGAGTATAAACTACCAATGTAGTTTTTAAGTTTTTAAAATCTGCTGGTATTAAATCTACCTTGTCTTCTAAAATAATCTGTACGCCTTCTTCTTCTAACTTTTGGGTAATTTTTGTTGCAGTTCTATCGTAACCTGCAACGTTTTTGTTGTTCGCTACAAAATACCTAGCTAGTGCACTCATACCAATGCCACCAACACCTATAAAGTATATATTTTGTATGTTATTAAACAACCCCATTTTATTATTTTAATTATTATGCTTGATACCGAATTAAACTCAGTACGTTTTTAATTTTTTATCAATTTTTCTATTTCATCTACAATATCTTTTGTTGCATTTGGCTTTGCTAACCTTAAAATATTGTTTGATAATTTTTGCTGAAGAGTTTCTGAATGTAATATCTCTGAAAATTTATTCTGAAAATTCTCATTTAACTCAGATTCTTTCAACATTACCGCTGCATCTTCTTTTACTAAAGACAAAGCATTTTTAGTTTGGTGATCTTCTGCTACATTAGGAGAAGGAATAAAAACCACTGGTTTTGCCACCATACATAACTCACTAACAGATCCTGCTCCTGCTCTAGAGATTATAAAATCTGCTGCTGCATATGCTAAATCCATTCTATCTAAAAATTCGTGTACTTGAATTTCTTGAGATTGGTATTGCTCATATTTTTTAAAATATAGCTTACCTGTTTGCCAAATTAGTTGAAGGTTATTAGATTTAAAATAATCTAGATTCGCTTCTACCAATTCATTAACTCTTCTTGCTCCAAGACTACCACCAATAATTAAAACTGTTTTTTGATTAGGCAGTAAATTAAAATATGCTTCTGCTTCATTATCTCTTTGTTTTACCTCCACTAAATCTTGCCTTACAGGGTTTCCTGTAAATATGATTTTGTCTTTTGGGAAAAACTTTTCCATACCTGTATAAGCCACACAAATTTTATCTGCTTTATTAGCTAACCATTTGTTGGTAATTCCTGCAAATGAATTTTGCTCTTGTAAAACTGTTGGTATCTTTTTTTGATTAGCTACTTTTAATAATGGCCCGCTAGCAAAACCACCTGTACCAATAACTACATTTGGCTGAAATGATTTAATTATTTGCTTAGAGCGTAGTAAACTACTTACCAATTTTACAGGAAAAAGTAAGTTTTGAAGGGTTAATTTACGCTGAATACCGCTAATCCATAATCCTTCAATTTGATAACCTGCTTTAGGGACTTTTTGCATTTCCATACGATCTTTTGCCCCTACAAATAAAAATTTTGCATCAGGGTATCTACGCTTCAATTCATCTGCAATAGCAATTGCTGGGTAAATATGCCCCCCAGTACCACCTCCAGATAGTATGAATTTTAACTGACTCATATTGCTTCGCTTAAAATCTCTAATGGATTATCGTTATCTTCTTCTATTGAGCTTAACTCAGATTCTTTATTTTTAATTTCTTCTCGTTTAGCAGCTACCCCTTGCACAATGCCCAAAGCTAAACAAGTCATCCAAATAGAAGACCCTCCACTACTAATTAATGGTAAAGTTTGTCCCGTAACAGGAAACAGCTCTACCGCGACAGCCATATTTATTAAAGCCTGAAATATAATAGGTAAGCCTACTGCTATTACCAACAATTTCCCAAAAACGGTAGGTGCTTTTGTAGAGATAATAACCAACCTAAATAATATAAATAAGTAAGCTAACATAACTCCGAATGCACCAATAAGCCCCATTTCTTCAACAATTATAGCATAGATAAAATCTGAAGAAGATTGTGGTAAAAAATTACGCTGTATGCTTTTTCCAATTCCTGCTCCAGCCAAACCACCTCGTGCTATGGCTATTTTTGCTTTTTCTATTTGATAGTCTGCCTCTGTATCTTCATCGTTAGTAAAATTTTCTACTCTACTAATCCAAGTATCTACACGGTTAGGAAACAACCCAGGAAAAGCTTTTGCTGATAATCCAAAAAGGGTTAAAAACACTAATCCCGCTCCTATTATAATTCCTATATATTTTAAAGGATAACCACCTAGAAAAACCAACGTCATTACCATTAAAAATATAATAGCAGTTGTAGAAAAATTGGCTGGCAAAATTAATATTAAAATTACTGCTACAGGTCCCCAAAGTGGTATAATTGACTCTTTAAATGTGATTTTTTTTCCTTGTATTTTAGAAAGATATCTAGCCACATAAATCATTAATACCACAGAAGCTAAACTAGAAGTTTGAAATGTTTTTTTAATAATTGGAATTGTAATCCATCTACTTGCATTTGCGCCATCTATAGTGGTACCCTGAGCGAGTGTATATAATAATAAAGCTATTACTACCGGAATCATGATTAGAGAAATACCCTTAAAATAATGGTAAGGCACTCGATGAAATACGTAAATAAGAACAAAACCTGTAAATAAATAAGTAAAATGAGTGGTTAAATAACCAAAAGTACCTCCATCTCCATACAAGTATGCCAAGTTACTACTCGCACTATAAACTGGTATAAAAGAGAAAACCGCCAAAAGAGCTGCAATAGCCCAAATAGCTTTATCTCCCTTTAAATTAGAGAAGAATCTTTTAAGTAATATGTCTCTTTTGTTTGCCACTCTTTTTATAAACTTCTTACGTATTCTTTAAATTGTCTACCTCTGTCTTCGTAATTTTGAAATAAATCAAAACTTGCGCAGGCAGGTGATAATAAAACGGTATCTCCTTTTTCTGATAAGTGATTTGCAAAATCTACCGCCTCTTTCATGCTTTGTGTTTCAACTAAATGCTCTACACAATTACTAAAAACTTCTTTTATTCTTGCGTTATCTACCCCTAGACAGATAATGGCTTTTACTTTTTCATTTACTAGAGAAAGTAATTCTTCATATTTATTTCCTTTATCTACTCCACCAACTATCCAAATAGTTTCTGCAGAAACGCTATCTAACGCATAATAAGTTGCATTAATATTGGTTGCTTTAGAATCGTTAATGTATTGAACATTATTAATTTTTAATACTTTTTCTAACCTATGTTCTACTCCTTGAAAACTACCTAAGCTTTCTCTAATGGTTTGTTTTCTAATTTTTAAAAGTTGTGCTACTGTAGAAGCAGCCATGGCATTTTTTGTGTTATGCTCACCCTTCAACGCGATCTCCTCTTTTGCCATAATAAATTCTTTATCTTCTATTCTTACTATTATATTGTTATTCTTATCTAGAAAAGCACCTTCTTGAACTTCATTTTTAAAAGTTAAAGGCAGCTTTTTTGCTTTTATTTTATTGTTTGACAGCCACTCTGCTATCGTTGGATTATCTGCATCATAAATGAAATAATCGTTTTCTGTTTGATTTTTAGTTATTCTAAACTTAGAAGCTATGTAATTTTCATACTTATACTCATACCTATCTAAATGGTCTGGAGTTATATTGGTTAACACAGCTATATGAGGTCTAAAATCTTCTACCCCGTCTAACTGAAAACTACTCAACTCTAACACGTAATGCTCTGCAGATTTGTTTAATACTGCTTTTGCAAAACTATCTCCAATATTTCCTGCTAATGCAACACTTAACCCTCCGTTTTTTAAGATAAAATTGGTCCACGTAGCAGTAGTTGTTTTTCCGTTACTTCCGGTAATACCTATAATATTAGAGTCTGTATATTCTGAAGCAAATTCAATTTCAGAAATCACTTTAACTCCTTTAGCAAATAATTGCTGAACGATAGCTACTTTTTCTGGGATACCTGGACTTTTCATTACCAAATCTGCATTCAGAATTAAGTCTTCTGTATGCTTTTCTTCTTCCCAGTTTATTTCATTATTTATAAGAACTTTTTTGTACTTGTCTGTAATTTTTCCTTTATCAGAAACAAATACTTCGTAACCTTCTTTTTTTGCTAGAAGCGCAGTACCTACTCCACTTTCTCCGCCACCAAGTACCACTAGCCTTTTCATATTATCTTAGTTTTAGTGTTACAATGGTTATTACAGCCAATAGAATACCTACAATCCAAAATCTTACTACAATTTTACTTTCATGATGCCCTTTTTTCTGGTAGTGATGGTGTAATGGTGACATTAAGAAAATTCTTCTTCCTTCACCAAATTTTTTTCTGGTGTATTTAAACCAGCTTACTTGCATTACTACAGACAGATTTTCTATTAAAAAAATTCCGCAGAGAATAGGGATCAGTAATTCTTTTCTGGTTGCTATAGCAAGTACCGCTATAATTCCTCCTATAGTTAAACTACCCGTATCTCCCATAAAAACTTGGGCAGGAAATGTGTTATACCATAAAAAACCAACTAAAGCTCCTGCAAAAGCAGCTATATAAACCGTCATTTCTCCAGAATGTGGAATATTCATGACGTTTAAATAATCTGAAAAGAAAATATTACCAGAAACCCAAGCAAAAAGTCCGAGAGTTAATACTATAATAGCAGAGGTTCCTGCTGCTAAACCATCTATACCATCTGTAAGGTTAGCCCCGTTAGAAACTGCGGTTACTATAAAAATTACAATTGGTATAAAAATTACCCAAGCGTATTTAGCATAATCTGCATCAATCCAAGTAATTAAACTTGAATAATCAAACTCATTATTTTTTACAAAAGGAATGGTAGTTTTTGTTGATTTTTTTTCGCTTTCAAAATTTGTGGTTTTAGTATCTGTTAATTCTACTTGAGCCACCTCATCTTTTACCTGCTCTTTTACCGTAATATCTGGATGAAAATACATAGTTGCTCCCACGATAACCCCTAAACCAACCTGGCCAATTACTTTAAATCTTCCTTTTAAACCTTCTTTATTTTTTTTGAATGTTTTAATATAATCGTCTATAAAGCCAATAATCCCCATCCAAATAGTGGTAATTATTAAAAGCCACACATATACATTATCTAGTTTTGCCAAAAGCACCACTGGAACTAATGTTGCTAAAATGATAATAATACCACCCATGGTAGGGGTACCTGCTTTTTCTGATTGCCCTTGTAAACCTAATTCACGTACGCTTTCGCCTACTTGCTTTTTTTGTAAGAAGTTGATTATTCTCTTACCGAAGATGGTAGAAATAAGTAAAGAAAGGATGATAGCCAATGCCGCACGAAAAGATATAAATTGAAATATCTGCGCTCCTGGCAACTCATATTGTTCTTCTAAAAATTGAAATAAGTAATATAACATCCTTTTATTTTTAGCTTTTTATTTCTCTAATTGTTCTAATAATTCTTTTACAATCTTCATATCGTCAAAATCTGACCTTACTCCATTTACTTCTTGGTAAGTCTCATGCCCTTTTCCTGCAATCAAAATAATATCATTAGGCGCTGCCATTACACAAGCTGTTTTTATAGCTTGTTTTCTATTTGTAACAGATATTACTTTTTTTACATTTTGAGGTTGTACTCCTGCTTCTATCTCTTCTATTATCTGGTCTGGATTTTCTGTTCTTGGGTTATCACTTGTAAAAACAACCTTTGTACTACACTCAGAAGCTATGTCACCCATTGTTGGGCGTTTAGTTTTATCTCTATCTCCGCCGCAACCTACTACGGTAATTAGCTCTTCATTTTTAGTTCTAATAGCATTAATAGTTTCTAATACATTTTTTAATGCATCTGGAGTATGCGCGTAATCTACAATAGCTGTAATTTTACTAGAAGAAACGTGGTATTGAAATCTTCCGCTAACAGAAGACAATTCACTTATTAACCTCAAATTTTCTAATTCATCTAAGCCTAATAAATCTGCAGTAGCATAAATTGCTGAAAGATTATATGCATTAAACTCCCCTATTAACTTGCTCCAAACTTCGTGACCGTTTAATTTTAATAACAAACCACCAAAACTATTTTCTAATAATTGCGCCTTATAATCTGCCATAGATTTAAGTGCATAAGTTTTTTTGGTTGCTTTGGTGTTTTGAAGCATTATTGCTCCGTTTTTATCATCTACATTTGTTAATGCAAATGCTTCTTTTGGTAGCTCATCAAAAAACCTTTTTTTCACATCTCTGTATTCTGCAAAATTTTTGTGATAATCTAAATGATCATGAGATAGATTAGTAAAAATTCCGCCAGCAAACGTTAGTCCGCCAGTTCTATGTTGATCTATACCGTGAGAGCTTACTTCCATAAAACAGAACTCTACTCCTGCTTCATTCATTTCAGCCAAATATTTATTAATTGTAATAGAATCTGGTGTAGTTAATTTTGTACCGTATTCTTTATCTCCAACCTTAATAGCTACTGTAGATATTAAACCAACTTGATACCCAGCTCTACTAAATAATTGAAACAATAAAGTTGCAATAGTTGTTTTTCCGTTTGTACCAGTTACTCCTACTAGTTTTAAATTTTCTGAAGGATTTTTATAATAATTACTTGCTATTAATGCTAAGGCTTCTTTCGTATTTTTTACTTGAACATAAGTAATACCGCTTATCATATCTTTAGGCAACTCTTCACACACTACCGCTAACGCACCTTGATCTTGCGCTTGTTTTATGTATTGATGCCCATCTGACAAAGCTCCTCTAATTGCCACAAAAACATCGTTTAATTGAATTTGCCTAGAATCAAAATGAAGCTGATTAATTGCTACACTTGTATCTCCTATCACTTTTTCAATAGAAACTTTATAAAGTATGTCTTTTAAATGTATCAAATTGAAGAAATTAAAATTTGTTGATTAGCTTTTACTTTTTGTCCTTGCTGTATAGATTGTTTTTTTATTTTACCCAATCCGTTCAGTTTTACTTTTAGGCCTAAATTTTCTAGAATAGCAATAGCATCCATTGCTGGTAACCCTTCTACATTTGGCACTATGGTTTTATATTTTTGAGATACCGCAAAATATCTTTCAAAATTTTTATCTACTTCTGGATTATCACTCTCTAAATTCTCTACCTCATCTACCGCAGGAGTATCTGTATAAATTTTTTGTGCAATGGTTTTAAAAACTGGCCCTGCTACAATATTTCCGTAATACCCAATACTTCTATCTGGCTTACTAATTACCACAATACAAGAGTACTTTGGGTCTTCTGCTGGAAAATAACCTGCAAATGATGCTATATATTCAGAACCACCCTTACCTGCTCCATAACCAGTTAAACAAGTTCCTGTTTTACCGGCCATTGAGAAATTTTCTGTGTAAATATTTGCAGCCGTACCTCTTTTTACGGTTTTCTTCATCATCTCTCTCACCTTCATTGCTGTTTCTTTAGAGCA
Organism: Mesonia phycicola; assembly: GCF_900141885.1. Classification (GTDB taxonomy): domain Bacteria; phylum Bacteroidota; class Bacteroidia; order Flavobacteriales; family Flavobacteriaceae; genus Mesonia; species Mesonia phycicola. The sequence goes on from NZ_FQYY01000008.1 coordinate 167,854, forward strand.
AACAGAATTTTGTATGATTGGCTGATTATAATCATGAACCACCTTATCTCGATCTCTTACTTCTTTTATTAATCTTGGCTTAATCATAATACCATCATTAGCAATAGCATTATAAAAAGCCAAAGTTTGTAATGGCGTAATAGAAACCCCATAACCAAAAGACATCCAAGGCAAAGTAGTACCGTACCAATTACTATCATCTGGATGCGGAATTTTTGGAGCCCCTTCACCTTTAATTTCTAATCCTATTTTTTTATTAAGCCCCATGTAATCTAAACGATTGACAAATGCCTCTGGATTATCTTTATAACCCTCATAAATAAATTTAGAAAAAGCGGTATTAGAAGAAACCTCAAAAGCTTTAGCTACAGATATTTTACCATAACCACCTTTATGAGAGTCTCTCACTATACGATCATAATACTTAATTGCCCCTCCTTCTGTATCTACCACATCTGCAGTATCTACCACCCTATCTTCTAGAGCAGCCACCATTGCCATTAGTTTAAAAGTACTCCCTGGTTCGTGAGACTCCCAAACAGCATAATTTCTTTTTTCGTAATATTTACCATCGTCTGTTCTCCCAAGATTAGCCATAGCTTTAATCTCTCCCGTCTCTGTCTCCATCACAACTACCGTCCCGTGATCTGCCCTAAAACTAATTAATTGAGAAAGCAACGCGTGGTGTGCAATATCTTGAATATTAATATCTATGGTAGAAACCACATCTAACCCGTCTTCTGGCTCTCTTTCATTTTCATCACTAATAGGTTTCCACTGTCCTTGTGCTATTTTTTGTTTTAATCGGTGCCCATCTTTCCCTTTTAAGTACTCATCATAAGCTCCTTCTAAACCAGCCTGACCGTGACCTACTGTTCTTTCTCCTATTTTCCCTAAAGGTCTTTGCCTAACAGTTCTTTGTTCAGAAATAAATCCGCCTTTATAAGCCCCTAAACGAAACATTGGAAACTCTTTTATTTTTGCATATTGAGAATACCCAACCCCTCGAGCTACTAAAAAATATCTATTTTTATTGGCCCTAGCTCTTCTTAAAATATTTACATAATAAGACTCAGGCTTCTCAAACATTTTAGAAAGCTCTTTTGCCAAAGGCTTTAAATAAAGATCAAAATTTTCTTGAGACACCGTTAAGGCATCAAAACGAATATCATATTCTGGCACAGATGTAGCCAACAAACTCCCTTTAGCATCGTATAAATTACCCCTATTAGCAGGTATAGTAAAGTTTTTAAACACTCTTTTATCTGAAAGTTCTTTATATTTTTCTCCTTCAGAAACTTGAATATTTATCAACTTAAATGCAATTGCAAAAGCAAACAGAAATACACCCCCAGCAATGAAGTACAATCTATAAAGTATGTTTTTTTCTGCTACCAATTATTTATTTGAATTTAGCACCACTATTTTATGTGGTGGTTTTTTTGACGCTCCTAAACCAGAACCTTCTAATTTTTTTAAAATAGTAGACTCCATCTTTAACTGCATTAAATCTTTTTCTAGATCTACATGCTCACTTCTTAACTCTCTTACTTCTTTATTTAATTTAGCTATTTGATGTACTTTTCTTTCTGCACTGTGAGAGCAAGCAATCATTATAATTGCTAATGCTGTACAAAAAAGAATAAAACTCCAGTTTTTAAGCGCATCATCGCTTATTAAAAACTTTCCTTTTAAAAAATCGTAAACTCCTCTTTTCATACACCTCTTAAAGCTTCTCTCCTATTCTAAGTTTTGCACTTCTTGCTCTATTATTCATTTTAATCTCTTCTGCTGTAGGAACTATTAGTTTTCCCACTTTCTTAAAAGGAACTGTCATTCTACCAAACATATCTTTCTCTGGCTCCCCTTCAAAAAGACCGTTTCGTATATATCTTTTTACCAATCTATCTTCTAAAGAATGGTAAGAGATAAGACTTATTCTCCCTCCTTTTTCTAAAACATCTTCCGTTTGTTGCAGAAAATCTTTTAACACTTCTATTTCTTGATTAACTTCTATTCTAATAGCTTGGTAAATCTGAGCTAGAATTTTAAACTCTCTATTTTTAAACAAATGCGGCATCAATAGTTCTTTTAATTGATCTCCTGTTTCTATAGGCGCATTCTCTCTTTCTTCTACAATTACTCTAGCCAATTTCGGAGCGTTTTTTAACTCTCCGTATTGATAAAACATAGAACGTAACTGCTCTTCTGCATAGCCATTAATAACCTCATAAGCGCTAATCTTTTCTTTTTGATTCATTCTCATATCTAACTTAGAATCAAAACGTGTAGAAAAACCACGCTCAGCAACATCAAACTGATGAGAAGAAACTCCAAAATCACCTAAAACTCCATCTACTGTTTTATGCCCATAAAACCTTAAAAACTGTTTTAAAAATTTAAAATTTTCAGGTATTAAAGTAAAACGCGCATCATCAATCACGTTTTGTTTTGCATCAGGATCTTGATCAAAAGCAAACAACTTACCACCTTCTCCCAACCTACTCAATATCTCTCTAGAGTGACCACCACCACCAAACGTAACATCTACATACACTCCGTTAGGCTTAATATTTAAGCCGTCTACAGTTTCTTTTAACAGTACTGGATTATGATATTCCAAATTCTCCATCATTACCTCCCATTACTTCTTCTGCTAAATCTGCAAAATCATCTGCAGCATCTTCAATAGCTAGTTCATATTTATCTTTATCCCATATCTCTACAATCCCGATTGCAGAAGACAGCACAATTTCTTTTTTTAGACCTGCAAAATTTAAAAGATCTTTAGGCACTAAAAGCCTTCCATTTGCATCTACTTCTACCATTTTTACACCAGCAGTAAATCTTCTAATAAAATCATTGTTTTTTTTATTGAAGCGATTAAGCGAGTTCACTTTTTTCATCAAAGCATTCCACTCACTCATAGGATACATCTCTATACATGACTGAAAGACAGCACGCTTCAAAACAAAACCATCTTCTAACATAGGCAGAAGTTGCGATTTTAATTTTGCAGGTACCATCAATCGACCCTTTGCGTCGATTTTACATTCATATGACCCTATTAAATTTATCACCTCTAAGAATTCTTAGTTCAAAGATATTGAAAATATCACCACATTTTACCACATTTTACCACATTGTTGATAAGTTTTAACCTCACTTTACCACACACCCTCCCAAAACACCTATAAACACTGATAATTAGACGTTTAGATAAAGTGGTAATAAATGGAGTGAAATACTGTGAATAAACTCAAAATGAAGCAATATTAAAACTCTTCAAATTCAAGAACATAATAATTACTCATACTTAAACAATAATCTCTATATTTGTTTTTGCAAATCGCAATTCTTATTGATGAAAGAAGAAATTAAATCTGAAGGAAAGTTTAATTATATTGAGAAAGGAGAAGGAACTCCAATAATTATCCTACATGGTTTAATGGGAGGCCTTAGTAATTTTGATGGTGTAGCACAATTTTTTCCGAAGAAAGGTTACAAAGTTGTAGTACCAGAGCTTCCTCTTTACTCCATGCCTTTATTAAAAACTAGCGTAAGCAATTTTGCTAAATACATAAAAGAGTTTATTGACTTTAAAAATTACAAAGAAGTAATTTTATTAGGAAACTCTCTTGGCGGACATATTGGCTTGCTTACTACCAAACTATACCCTGAAAAAATTAAAGCATTAATTATTACAGGTAGTTCTGGTTTGTATGAAAGTGCAATGGGAGAAAGCTACCCTAAGCGCGGTGATTACGAATACATTAAAAAGAAAGCAGAAAATGTGTTTTATGATCCTGCTGTTGCTACAAAAGAAATTGTAGATGATGTTTACAATACTTTGAACGACAGAAGTAAATTAATTAAAACATTAGCTATTGCGAAGAGCGCCATAAGACATAATATGGCAAAAGACTTACCTAAAATGCAAACCCAAACTTGTATTATTTGGGGAAGACAAGATAGCGTAACACCACCAGAAGTTGCTGAAGATTTTAATAAACTCTTACCAAATTCTGATCTTTATTGGATAGAAAAATGTGGTCACGCAGCTATGATGGAACATCCAGATAAATTTAACCAAATACTTGATCACTGGTTACAAGAAAAAGAGCTTTAAAAGTTATGGATATAAAACAGGCCAATTTTGTAATTAGCAATAGTGACGTAAAAAAATGTCCCGATAGTAATTTACCTGAATATGCTTTTATTGGCAGAAGTAATGTTGGTAAATCTTCTTTAATCAACATGATTACTAAGCGTAAAAGCTTAGCTAAAACCTCTGGTAGACCAGGTAAAACACAACTAATTAATCATTTTTTAATTAATGATGATTGGCACTTGGTAGATTTACCAGGTTACGGGTATGCAAGAGTGAGCAAAAAAGAAAAGAAAACTTTTCAGAAATTTATTACAGATTATTTTAAGTTTAGAAAACAATTAGTTGCAGCTTTTGTATTGGTAGACTCTAGACACGAGCCACAAAAAATAGACTTAGAATTTATACAATGGCTAGGAGAAAATATGATTCCGTTTGCTATTATTTTTACAAAAGCAGATAAGTTAAAACCAAATGCTTTAGAAAGAAATGTAGAAGACTATCTTAAAAAGCTTTCTGAAACTTGGTCTAGCCTACCTCCTCACTTTATAACCTCTTCTTCTAAAGAATTGGGCCGAGACGAAGTACTTCAATATATTGATGATATTAACAACAACTTAGAAACCGAATAACTAAACCCTCTCTTTAATTACTGTGATTAGATCTTCTGTAGATTTAAATGTATTTAACTCTTTAGCAGATACTAGTAACTCAAACTCATCAGCATTCTTCAAAAGTACAATTGGGAAATTAAATTTGCTTCCAAATTTAGAAGCATATTGTTTTTCAAATTCATCTTTATGGAGAAATTCTAAATTATGAATTGTTTCTAACTTAAAATCTCTCCATTTTTTATTTTCAGTAAAAATCCCGTGTGTTAACTTACACAAACCACAAGAGTAGGTTTCAGGTTTTACTATTTTATGTATACTATCTAATACAGCATTAGCTTTACCAGAATTTGCTTTATACACAAAAAGAATATTTTTCATTACTCTTTTTTAAGCTCTAGTTTATCTGCAAAATAATCACAGAAATCTTTCATGGTTTCCATCATTTTCTCATCTTCTGTAGCGCGGTAAAAAGTATCACTCATCGCTACTAATGTTTGATGAAAAAATATCTTCATCTCATCTACAGGCATATCTTTGGTCCATAAATCTATACGCAAAGTTTCTTGCTGCTTACTATCCCATAAAGAAAGCAACATTGCTTTTGCTTCTTCTTTATTTACGCCTCCGTCTTGTGCACTCCAATTCAAATTTTCTGGAACATTGTTTTCATCTACCTCAACTTGAATTTTTATTTCAGATTTTTTATTCGCCATGTTTATGGTTTTCTTGGTTTGTAATTTGATTGTTTAAAAATTTCTTCTGCATCTAGTTGTAATAATTCTGTTAAAGAAACATCACTGTGTTTATCTGCATACTGCCTTACTATTTGCCAACCTATAAATTGACCTAATTGTGGCGGACTTTCACTATCTAACTCTAATCTAAATTTAGAAAAAGGAGCTAGATTTATAAATCTACGTTGCAACTCACTATTGGTATCGTACAACAATTCGTGCTCTATAAAATACCTCCAAATTTGCTCTTCATTGGTAACTGCCCATTCCATTTCTTGATCTGTGTATCCCATTTTTGCAGCATCTGAAAAATTAGGAATCAGTTTATCTTTTACATACAACAACTTACCATAATACACCATAGAAGAGAGAAAATCTCTTTCTTGTAATTGAGGTGTAAACAATTCTGCATATTTTGTAGCAATATCTGGTACAATTTGCGTGGGTATAAAATTCTTCTTTAAATACTCTTGCATACCAATATAAAACTTATGCTCTTTCCCTAAATAAGTATCTAAAGAAATTAATACGACACTATCTGTAACTACCGCTTTGTTATGGTAATCTACCTCTGAAGTAATAGTTATTACCCTTGGTATACTTACTTGCGGAAAATAGTATTTTACGTGCTGAAATAAACCTTCTATCTCTTGCTTCTGCTTTACCTCAGGAAAAGCTTTTAACACCTCTCTATTTAATTCTTGCTGAATGGTATCTTGCAGCATATTTACCCAAATAGAATCTGCGTATTGTTTAGGAAACAACAAAGGATATTCTTTTTTTAACTGCGGAATATCTGAAGGAGAAGCCTGTGCAAAAACCTTATCAAATCTTTCTATTTCTATACTTACAGGTATTTTAGAAATCTCTTGTTCTACCTTATCTTCTTGATTACAACTTGCTAAAAAAGCTAATCCTAAAAACAAAAAGAAAATATTTTTCACCATAGATATATTGTTATGATTGCTTTAACGCCTATAAAAGTTTATAATTATCTTGAAAAGCTTATTTTTGCAACAAAGGTAATTTATAAACTTAAAACATTCACTCATGCACACCCAAAAAGTAGTAGATCATATTGTAAACTGGTTAAAAACCTATGCAACTAACGCTAATATGAATGGATTTGTGATAGGAATTAGCGGCGGAATAGACTCTGCGGTAACCTCTACCCTTTGCGCAAGAACAGGCCTAAAAGTGAAATGTTTAGAAATGCCTATACACCAGGCAGAAAACCAAGTAAACCGAGCAATTAGACATATTGATTGGCTAAAAAACAACTTTGAAGATATTGAATTTCAACAAGTAAACCTTACTCCTGTTTTTGATAGTTTGATTGAAGCACTACCTAAGGTTGATAATGAAGACGACCGTTTTATGTCTCTTGCCAATACTCGCGCTAGATTAAGAATGACTTCTTTATATTATTTTGCTGCACTAGAAGGCTTGTTAGTTGCAGGAACAGGAAATAAAGTAGAAGATTTTGGTGTAGGCTTTTACACCAAATACGGTGACGGCGGTGTAGACTTGAGCCCGATTGCCGATTTATTAAAAACTGAAGTATACGAGATTGCCGAATACTTAGGTATTAATGATGAAATTTTAAAAGCAGCCCCTACAGATGGTTTATGGGGTGATAACCGTACCGATGAAGACCAAATTGGCGCTACTTACCCAGAGTTAGAATGGGCAATGCATATGGATGATTTAGGAAAAACTGCCGACAGTTTTGAGGGAAGAAAATTAGAAGTATTTAAAATTTATAAAAGATTAAATAGCGCTAATCAACATAAAATGCAACCAATACCTGTTTGTGAAATCCCACTTAATTTTAAGTAATTAAATAATAAAGCTATAGAACGCGTTTAATGCGCTCTGCAATATTCATTTCTAGTTTTTTGTATTCTATAACTTGCTCTAAAATTTCTTGATGGTGCTCTGCTATATTTTCTTTAGCAGACTCCATCAATTCAAATACTTTTTGTTTTACCAAGTGTAAACGCAAATTTAAAATAGTATCACTCACTTCTCTAGCTTCTAGTTCTGTTTTAGGTTTCACAAAAATATCTTGATCTACCCAACGGTGTAAAATATTTTTTTCTTCAGCCATTAAAATAGCTGTAATTTCTGAAGCCTGATCTGGAGTAAGCTCGTTTATAAAAGTTTCTATTTTTAAATCACTCTTGATATTAAACTCATAAATAATCTTTTCATACAAAAGCTTAAAACTCTCATTTGTAAACTCTATTTCATCTTCTTGAAGATCTAAAAAAATTTTCTCGTAAACTTTTGCTTCGTGCTTTTCTAACACCAACTCTAAGTTATTATCTTGATCTTCTCGGTAAACATACTCTTCAAACTCATCTTGCTCTTTACCATAACGAAGTAACAAACTAATTATGTTTCTCTCTAACTCAAACTGTCTATTTACTTTAGACTTTACTTCTTTTGGTTGTTTAATAACCTCAAAGTTTCTAGGAGATTGGCTAGACTTTTCTGTACCGCCTTTGGTATTTTTAGCATTGATTTGCGCTAAAGAGCTATACAGAACATCTTCAGAAACATCCATAATTCTCGTACACTCTTTCAAGTATATTTCTTGCTGAATTTGGTCTGGTATTTTTGCAATACTATTTACCATATCCCGCACTACTTCTGCTTTTTTAATAGGATCTCCTTTCGCTTCATTTACCAATAATGAAGCTTTAAAGCTGATAAAATCTTTAGAGTTTTTAGCTAAGTATTCTTCTATTTCTTCTTTGGTGTTTGCTTTTGCAAAACTATCTGGATCTTCCCCTTCTGGAAATGTACAAACTTTCACATTCATTCCCTGTTCTAGAATTAAATCTATCCCACGAAGTGAAGCTCGAAGTCCTGCAGCATCTCCATCAAAAAGAACAGTGATGTTTTTAGTTAATCTATTAATTAACCTGATTTGATCTGAAGTAAGTGCCGTACCAGATGAAGCTACCACATTCTCCACTCCGCTTTGGTGCATTTGGATAACATCTGTATAACCTTCTACCAAATAACAATTATCTTCTTTTGCAATACTTTGCTTGGCGTAATAAATACCATAAAGCACTTTACTTTTGTGGTAGATATCACTTTCTGGAGAGTTTAAATATTTTGCTGCTTTTTTATCGTTGGTAAGTATTCTTCCTCCAAAACCCAAAGTTCTACCAGACATAGAATGTATAGGGAACATTACTCTGCCTTTAAAACGATCAAATTTCTTTTGCTCTTTTACAATAGTTAGCCCAGTTTTTTCTAAAAACTCTAGCTTGTAGCCTTTTTTTAATGCTTCTTCTGTAAAAGCATCCCAAACATCTGGCGAGTAACCTAAATCAAACTTTTCAATTGTGGCATTGGTAAAACCACGTTCTTTAAAATAGCTTAACGCTATAGCTTTACCTTGTTCTGTTTTTAGTAGTTTTTTCTGAAAAAATTCTTTAGCAAATTCAGAAACCAAATACATACTTTCTCGCTCATCTGCTTGTTGCTTTTGCTCGTCTGTTTGCTCAGTTTCTTCTACTTCAATTCCGTATTTTTTGGCTAAATACTTAATTGCTTCTGGATAATTAAAATGCTCGTGCTCCATTAAAAAAGCCACCACATTACCTCCTTTACCACTACTAAAATCTTTCCAGATTTGCTTAACAGGGCTTACCATAAAACTTGGTGAACGTTCATCTGTAAACGGACTTAAACCTTTATAGTTAGAACCTGATTTTTTTAATTGAACAAAATCTCCAATTACCTCTTCTACACGAGCGGCATCAAATACTTGATCTATGGTTGACTTTTGAATCATTTTAGCTTAAAATCTAGGAAAGTTATAATTTGCAAAAGTAACAAAATAAAAAAAGGATAAACAATCTAGTTTACCCTTTTGGCTATTCAAAATTTACAAATGGAAATAAGCTTAAATTCCTACTCGCACTCCTAAAGAGATATTATTTTGATCTATTGTATTATCTTTAAAAATGGTATTTACATCGTATTTTATATACAAACCAATATTATTGTAACCAACATAGGCGCTTAAACCGTAAATAAAATTATTAGTATTATAACTCTGCGAAAGTTTATCTTTTCTGCTTTTACCATTCTCCTCATATTTAATTTTTTGAATAGTATTTAAGTTCAACCCTACATATCCACCTAAACCTATTTTAAAATTACTTTTATCATAGTAAGCTTTATTTTTTCCGTATTTAAGCTTAGAAGGACCCAACTCAAAATGAATAGGTATTACTAAATTATCCATTCTCAATTTTGCTTTATTTAGAGAAAAAGGAAACTCTTCTAATATTGTTTCTTCTCCATTATCTACAAAATACATATTATCATCTGCTTTTAAACCATTGAACTGAAATGCTAAGCCATATTTCACTCTTACAAAACCAGATTTCACCAATACAGTTTCAAACTCATAACCAATCTCAAAAAATCGACTGCCCCCTATTTTATATGGAGAATCATCTAGAGATTGCCCTTCTATCATGGCATTATTTAAACCGAGTGCAAAAAATAAATCTGAAGTTGTTCTTTTAGGTATTGAATCATAATCTACTTTCTTTTTCTCATCATAGTCTAAAAATTGTAAGCTTGTGTAATAATACTCTACACTTTCCTTATCTTCCCCTTCAAGTTTTCTAGCATTTCGTTTCAAAAGAGCAATATTAGCATCTATAATATCTAATTGATTTTCGATATTTAGTGCACGTTTTTCAGCGGCTTTCTTTTTTAATTCAGCAGCCTCTATGGCAGTTATTTCGTTATCTTCTAAACGTTGATTAATTTTCTCTATTTCTTCTTTAAGTTTCCCTTTTTCTACCTCTTCTACTTTAGTTTTTTGCTTTTGCAAATCTTCAACCTTTAAACTTAAATTATCTGTTGTTGAAAGCTGAATTAATTGCGCTGTTGCAGTGTAACCTAATGCTGTTGCTACAAATAAAGTCAGACTAATAATTATTGTTTTCATTTTTTTTGATTTTAAAAATTTAACTCCCTCCCTTCCTTTTTTTTTTAGAAAGGGAGGAGAAATTAAATGGATTGATGAATGATTTATAGTTATTTAATATATTTTAAATTTTGTGCTGTGATTTTTCAATTAATAGCCTAAAAGAACCCCTACCATTAATATATTTCCGTTGGCATTAGAACTTTTAAAAATAGAATTTAGATAGTACTTTACATTTAACTTAAACATACCATAACCCGCATAGGCACTCAAACCATACAGAAAATTTTCTGTATTATACTTTCTTTGTATGGAGACTATTACATCTTCTCCTTCATCATCGTATTTAAAGCCATGCCCTGAAGCTAGTTTAGTCCCTAAAAATCCTCCTATTCCGTAATTCCATCCAGAATACAAATCATACTTAGCTCGTTTCCCTTCATAATCTGTATCTATTTTACCATATTCAAAATGTACAGGAAATATTAAATTTGTAAGCACCAAGTTTGATTTTTCAATAGCTAGTGGAGTGCTTACTAATTGAGCTTGATTAGCCGCATCACTAAAAATTTTATTATCTTTTATACTTAGTATATTAAAATCTGCCCCTACACCATAGTTTAATCTATACTCTGGGGTTTTTCTTGAAAAAACAGTAGTAAACCTTACCCCTACCTGCATAGAAAAGCCAATATCTTTATAAGTATCTTGAGTTTGATCTAATACAGAGTTTATCCCAAAACCAACATAACTTGCTGCTAAAAACACGCTTGGTATAGAGTCTACCGCAGACATTCTTTTAGTATCTGTTAAAATTGCCCCAGCTTTTATATAATAATCATTAGCAAGGGTATCTTTTTGATTTCTTTTAATCAAGTCTATATTTAAATCAATTAAATCATATTGATTTTCAATATTCAACGCGTGTTGTTCTGCCGCAGCTTTTTTAAGTTTTTCTGCTTCTTCCTCTGTAATTACATTAGATTTTAAACGCTCATTAATAGACACAACCTTTTCTTTAAGTCTCTCTTTTTCAAGCTTAGTAATGGTTTCTTTTTGCGCTTGTAGTTCCTCCATTTTCACCCGTTCTTTTGATTTTTCTTTTTGAGAAAAAACAAATAATGAAGAAAGCAGAAAGAGAATTAATAATCCTTTTTTCATAATTGATATAGTTAAGTTTAGGTTTTATAAAATTGATTAAAATTAAACACTAATAACCCACGCCTATAAAAGCAGCTTACTTTTACAAACTAATTAGCAATGAATGCTTTATTAATTAAAATTTTTTCTTTTTTATCTCCCTAAAAAAGTGATCGTAGATTTCACTTGGCCAAATCCGTTTTCTATAGCATTAAAAATACGCTCTCTAAATGACTGATCTAGTTCTTGTTCTACATTTTGAAGTAAAGCCTGAGCACTTACTTTATTTTTATTGTTACTAAAAATTTCTCGCGTACGTATTTCTAACTGGGCTTTTCGTATAAGCTCATCAATCTCTTCATCTGTCACCTCACGGTTAACACTAAGTTCTTTTACTTGATCTACTACCGCCTGTGCTTTGTTGTCTATTTCTTGATAAACAAACAGCTCTTGAGTTTCTTCTGCGGGATTATTTTTGGAACTAGCTATTATTTCAGTAGAAATTTCATTATTAGGCTTCTCGTTCTTTTCTTTAGCACTAGTACTTTCTACTATTTTTTTAGGAGATTTTAATTCCATAGACAGTTTAGCATCTAATATTTTAGCATTATTTTTTTCTATTAGATGAGCATCTTTTTCTACTATTTGAGTTTTCTGTGTACTTAACAAAGTGTCTTTAACCACTATTGGATTTTTTACTGAAGACGAATTATTATGCGTTAATAGTGTAGTTAGCAAAATACCTCCTAAAAAGCTTGCTGCAATACCTAGCCACCAATATTTTTTAGAAGATTTTTCTTCTTTTACCTCTAACTGCGCAGAGAGTTGATCCCAAGCTCTTACAGAGGGATTTATCTCTCTTTTCTCTAACTGATTTTTTATTTTATGATCAAAATTATCTACCGGCATGATTCTCTTTTCTTTGGGGTTCTACTTTTTGCTGTAATACCTTTCTTGCTTTAGATAGTTGAGATTTAGAAGTACCTACGGTTATCTTTAACATCTTTGCAATTTCTTGATGCTTATATCCTTCTACTGCATACAACATAAATACCGCTTTATACCCTTCTGGCAATTCATCTATCTTCTGCTGAAGAAATTCTACTGCATCGTTAGACTGAAAACTATTATCTGTTGTAAATACAGCATCATTCTCTAAGGTTTCTGAAAATTGAATTTTCTTATGACTTCGTAAAAAATCTATAGCTTCTCGCACCATAATTTTTCTTATCCAACCCTCAAAACTACCTTCAGACTTATAACTAGAAAGATGGGTAAACACCTTCATAAAACCTTTTAACATTACATCTTCTGCAAATTGTAAATCTTTTATATACATTCTACAAACACTAAGCATTTTTGGCGCGTAAGCTTCATACAAACTCTGTTGAGCTTTACGATCTTTTTTTTGTGCTTTTTTAATTAAGCGCTTTTGGTTTGTATGTAACTGTATTACTTTCACTAAGTTTTACTAAAGACTTTCTATTTACATAGACGAAGATAAAGTGAAAAAGGTTGCCTTCACTTCATATTTTTTTATTACTTTATATAAAAATCTACAAATCAAATAATTACAAACAAAAAAACACCTCTTTTAAGAGATGTTTTTTAGGTAATATCAATTTATAGGTTTACTTCTTTCTATCAATTACGTAAGTCATCATTAACTCTAAAGATTCTTTATAAGGAGAGTCTGGATAATCTTTAATTAAATTAAATGCTTGTTGCTGAAATTCTTTCATTTTAGTAACCGCATAATCTAATCCGCCAGCGTCTTTCACTAATTGAATAACTTCTTTTACCCTCTTTTTATCTTTATTATGATTTTTAACAGAATTAATTAACCATCTTCTATCTTTCTCTGAAACTGTATTAAGCGTGTAAATTAACGGAAGTGTCATTTTTTGCTCTTTAATATCTATACCAGTAGGCTTCCCAATTTGCTCTTCCCCATAATCAAACAAATCATCTTTAATTTGAAAAGCCATTCCAATTACCTCTCCAAATTTACGCATACGCTCTATATGATCTGATTCTGGTTTTACCGACGCAGCTCCCAAACTACAGCAAGCAGCAATTAAAGTTGCGGTTTTTTGCCTAATAATTTCGTAATATATTTCTTCTGTAATGTCTAGTTTACGAGCTTTTTCTATTTGAAGAAGTTCTCCTTCGCTCATCTCCCTAACCGCAACCGAAATAATTTTAAGTAAATCGAAATCATTATTATCAATCGAAAGAAGAAGCCCTTTAGATAAAAGGTAGTCTCCCACTAAAACAGCAATTTTATTTTTCCACAATGCGTTAATCGAGAAAAAGCCACGACGACGGTTAGAATCGTCTACCACATCGTCATGTACTAATGTTGCGGTATGTATTAATTCTATTACAGAAGCTCCACGATAGGTACGATCGTTCACCTCACCACCTGAAACCATTTTAGCCACTAAAAAAACGAACATAGGTCGCATTTGCTTCCCTTTACGGTTTACCACATAATGTGTGATACGATTAAGTAATGCTACTTTAGAAGACATAGAGAGTAAGAACTTTTTTTCAAAAAGTTCCATCTCAAAATTAATAGGGGCTTTTATTTGGGCTATGGGTTTCATGTAGATTACAAATATAATTAAAGAGTTTTATTATTAATATTTATCATCCTTATATATTTTAATCTTACTATTTTACAAAGCTTAAATTTTAGAAAAAAAGTTATGACACAGCAAAAACATCTAAATATCCTATTAAAAAAATCTAGCTACAAACAAACTCTTTAAATAATGTTAAATAATTGAATAAAATTTACAAAATTGTATTTTTCTTATACATTAGTAAAATTATTAATAATAAAAATTTAACCCTTATGAAAAAAATTACCTTACTTACCGTTGCTTTTATTTCTGCTTTTTCAATGAGCATGAATGCACAAACAACTCTTTTTAGTGACGATTTTAATGATCTTGATATATCTGATTGGACTGTTTATGATGAAGATGGGGACACTTTTAATTGGTCTGTTGTTCAGATAGAAGATGATGCTGGAGCCCCTGTAAATACTCCTGTATTGAGATCTGCTTCTTGGACTACGGACGGAGTTTCAAGCATTCCCTTAACTCCTGACAACTATATTGTATCACCTTCTATTGATTTAACTGCTGAAGATGGAACTAACACTATCACTCTAAATTGGGATGTTTCTGCTGCAGATGCAGCGTATGCTGATGAAAATTACACTGTATATGTAGCTACAGGAAACCAAGTAACTGATTTAACAGCAAGTAGTGTATCTTTTAATGAACTTGTTACAGATAATGGTCCAGGCGGATCAAGTAATATATATACAAAATCTTTAGATATTACGTCATTTGCAGGACAAACTGTACATGTTGGCTTTAGACACCACAATGTTAGTGACGAGTTTACCATAGAAATAGACAACGTTTCTGTTACTTCTGACTCTAGTTTAAATACTAAAAACTTTGAAAGTATATCTTTTTCTCATTTTATTAATGATGGATCACTTTACATTGAATCTGATTTTCAACTTGAAAACATTAATATTTATAATATTATAGGAAAGCAAGTATCTAATGAAGTTTTAAGTGGAACTAATGCATCTATAAACCTATCTTCTTTACAAAGCGGTGTTTATTTAGCTAAAATTGAGGTAGAAGGAGTTTCAAAATCTTTCAAATTTATTAAAAGTTAAAAAAATATAAAATATTTTATATAAAGGTTAAGTTTTTCAACTTAACCTTTTTTTTTTATATTAGCAGCTCATTATAAACAATAACCCTTATGAAAAAAATTACTTTGTCTATTATAGCACTTTTTAGTGCTGTTTTAGTAAACGCTCAATCTGATTGTAGTACTGCTCAAGCAATTACTGTAGCTGCAGATGCTTCTACAACTGTAAATGCTTCAATGATTTCTGGAACTGCACCTACCTTAACTTTATGTAGTGGATATTATGACTCTTCAGACATTACAAGTGCTAATTGGTATTCTTACACAAATAACTCTGGCCAGGACTTATTTGTAACTGTAAATTCTCCTGTCCCTTCAACTAGTTCAGATTACTATGCATCTTTTAGTGTACTTTCAGGTACCTGTACTACTTTAACTTGTGAAGGAGGTAGCTTAATAACTCAAGATAGCGCAGGTAATTTAAATGATGCAGAAGTTAGCTTCGCTGCTACTGCAGGACAAACTTATTATATCGTATTTGATAATTACTATGAAGGAGCTATAAGTACATTTAATTCAGCTTTCGATTTTTCAATAACTACAGACTCTAATTTACCTACCGCGCCAGGAGCAGCTACAAACCCTACACCTGCTGACGGAGCAACTAACGTTACTATGGGCAAATCTACTACTGGTGAAAACACAATGGATTTCGCTTGGGATGCACCGACAACTGGAGACCCAGTAGATAACTACTTTATTTACATCACTACAGATAACACATTTCAAGACGACACTGCTGCTATTTCAGGTAATGTTACAAGTAATGCGGTAACTGATGTTTTTATAAGTGGGAGTAATTACTTTGTAGCTGGTACAACTTATTACTGGTATGTTGTTCCTGAAAATGCAGGAGGAACAACTGATAGTAGCGCAATAACTGCTTGGTCTTTCACTACTGCAGGTACTTTAAGCACTAAAGATTTTGAAACTGTTTCTTTATCTCACTACACAAGTAACGGATCTTTAAATATTGAGTCTAACTTCTCTTTAGAAAGTATTAATATTTATAGTATTTCTGGAGCACAAGTTGCTAACGAGACTTTAAACGGAACTAACGCTGCTATCAATATCTCTAACTTACAAAGTGGAGTATACTTAGCGCAAGTTAAAGCGGAAGGTACTGTTAAAACTTTCAAATTTGTAAAGAAATAATTTACTCTTTATAACATATAAAAAAACCCCGAATCTTACGATTCGGGGTTTTTTACCTTTATTAACTATCATATAAGCATATTATAGTTTACTATAAAAAAATTAAAATTATTGCTCTGCAGACTTATTTGCTAGTTGACCACAGGCTGCATCTATATCTCTTCCTCTAGATCTTCTTACAGTTACTGTGATTCCGTTTTTCTCTAATTCTCGTTGGTATTGATCTGTAACTCTTGAGGGAGCTTGCTGAAACTCTCCATCGTCTATAGGATTGTATTCTATAATATTTACTTTACAAGGTACTGCTTTACAAAAATCTACTAGTGCCTTTATGTCTTTGTAAGAATCGTTTATACCATCCCAAATAAGATACTCGTAGGTGATTTTTCTACCAGTTTTTGCATACCAATACACCAATGATTCTTTTAAATCTTCTAATGGAAAGTTAGCATTGAAAGGCATAATTTGAGTTCTTACCTCATTTATGGCTGAATGTAATGATACTGCTAGATTAAATTTAACCTCATCATCTGCTAATTTTTTAATCATTTTTGGTACACCAGAAGTAGAAACGGTTATTCTTTTGGGAGACATCCCTAAGCCTTCTGGAGAAGTAATCATCTCTATAGATTTTAAAACGTTTTTATAATTCATTAATGGTTCTCCCATTCCCATAAAAACAATGTTAGAAAGAGGCATATTATTATACAACCTGCTTTCATTATCTATTGCTACTACTTGATCGTAAATCTCATCTGGATTAAGATTTCTCATTCTTTTTAAACGGGCAGTAGCACAAAACTTACAGTCTAAACTACAACCAACTTGAGAAGATACGCAAGCGGTAGTTCTTGAAAATGTTGGTATTAGTACCGACTCTACGGTAAAACCATCATGCAATTTTACTGCATTTTTAATAGTACCATCACTACTACGCTGCATTTGATCTACTTTAATGTGATTAATCACAAAATTCTCGTCAAGCATTTGGCGAGTTTCTTTAGATAGATTAGTCATATCACTAAAATGGTGAGCTCCCTTACTCCAAAGCCACTCATAAACTTGAGTCCCTCTAAAAGCTTTATCATTTACAGAAACAAAAAAGTCTCTTAACTGCTCTTTACTTAATGCGCGTATGTCTCTTTTTTTATTTTTCACGTTGCAAAGGTATAAAACTAATTTGAGTTGATTTTATTTGACTACTTATATCTTAATTTACTTAATATATGCGTTAGGGATGGTAACGGCATCCTTTTTTGTTTTCCTAGAACTTCTCGATACTGATGTAGCTTACAGACAAAAAAGATATAGTGAACAGCCCGACCCAGAGGGTAACGCTCTAGATAGATTTAATATACTTATTTGTGTTTACTAAAAAAGGCTACACCTAATAAGCGCAGCCTTTTTATTTTATGATATAAAATGTTGCTTAAATAATAAGCATTGCATCTCCGTAAGAGTAGAATTGATATTCTTCTTTAATAGCTTCTTTATATGCTCTCTCCATTAAATCATGCCCTGCAAATGCAGATACCATCATTAATAAAGTAGATTTTGGGGTATGAAAATTAGTAATCATACAATTTGCGATACTAAAATCATACGGAGGGAAAATAAATTTATTGGTCCACCCTTTAAACTCATTAAGTCTCCCATTAGAAGAAACTGAACTTTCTAAGGCACGCATCACCGTGGTACCTACCGCACATATTCTTCTTTTATTTTCTATTGCATTATTAATCACAACAGTTGCAGCTTTTTCAATTTCTGCTTCTTCACTATCCATTTTATGCTTAGAAAGATCTTCTACCTCTACTGGGTTAAAAGTACCTAAACCTACGTGAAGTGTTACTTCTGCAAGATCTACTCCTTTTATCTCTAAACGCTTTAAAAGGTGCTTAGAAAAGTGTAAGCCTGCGGTTGGTGCAGCTACTGCTCCTTCATTTTTTGCGTAAATGGTTTGGTAACGATCTGCATCTTCTGGCTCTACATCTCTTTTTATATATTTAGGTAATGGTGTTTCTCCTAATTCATTTAGTTTATTTCTAAATTCTTCATAAGAACCATCATAAAGAAAACGAAGAGTTCTCCCTCTAGAAGTTGTGTTATCTATAACTTCTGCAACTAAACTTTCATCATCTCCAAAATAAAGTTTGTTACCAATACGTATTTTTCTTGCAGGATCTACTAAAACATCCCAAAGACGGGTTTCTGAATTAAGCTCTCTTAATAAAAATACTTCTATTCTTGCTCCTGTTTTCTCTTTGTTACCAAAAAGACGCGCAGGAAAAACTTTTGTATTATTAAGAACCATTACATCATCTGGCTCAAAATAATTGATTAGATCTTTAAATTTTTTATGCTCAATAGTATTCTCCTTGCGGTTAAGTACCATTAAACGTGCTTCATCACGATCTTCTGAAGGATATTCTGCTAACAGATTATTTGGCAGTTCAAAATTGAACTGTGAAAGTTTCATTCCCATACTAAAATTTTTAGAATTGCAAATATACAACCTCAACATAGGGGTTGTCAAGTAAATAAGCAATTATTTAAGAAATAGATTTTTATGTACCTAAAAACACTATGTTTTCTCTCTAAATTTCTTCTACTTTTATCTTGTAAAACGACATTGCCTCCCAAAAATCTGGGAAAGACTTAGATACTACTCCAGCATCTTCTATTTGCAGCATAGTTTTTAAAGCTAATGGCGCAAATGCCATTGCCATTCTATGGTCGTTATAGGTAGCTACACTCACATTTTCTTTTAAGTTATGGTGCGCGTGTAATTTTAAGCTATCGTTAGTAATTTCTATTTGTGCTCCAAATTTTGAAATTTCATTTTGTAAAGCTACTAACCTATCTGTTTCTTTAATTTTTAAAGTGTGCAAGCCTGTAAGTTCACAACCAATACCTAAGCCTAAACAAGTTACTGCTATAGTTTGAGCCAAATCTGGCGAAGATGCTAAATTTGCTTTATATATTTCTGGCAATGCTACAGAGGTATCTTTTTCTAATTCTATGGTATTTTCTAAGAAGGTAGTTTTTACTCCTAATTTTTGATATAGTTGTACTAATGAAGAATCTCCTTGCAAAGATTGTTGCTTATAACTACTTATTTTGATTTTTGCTGAATCACTTAGCGCTGCTAAACTGTAAAAATAAGAGGCAGAACTCCAATCTGACTCTACGGTAAATACTTTTTCTTGAGAAAGCTGAAAAGGTTTTATGCTAATTATATTATTTTGAAATGAAGCTTCTACACCCAAATCTGTAAGCAAAGAAAGCGTCATTAAAATATATGGTGTAGAAGTAACCTTGCCTTCTAAAGTAATTTCTAGTCCGTTTGGTAATGACGGTGCAGTTAACATTAAAGCAGAAATGTATTGACTACTAATATTTGCTGCTAGATTTACTTTATTATTGGTTATTTTTTTGCCTTTAATTAATAATGGTGGATAACCTTCTTGTTTTTGATATTCTATATCTGCCCCAAGGCTTTTTAAAGCATCTACCAAAATTTTTATGGGTCTCTCTTGCATGCGCTGGCTACCAGTCAATATTACCTCTCTACCTTCTTGAGCTGCAAAATATGCGGTAGAAAAACGCATTGCAGTACCTGCGTGATGTATATCTATAAGCTCTTTTGAAGAAGTTAGCGCTTTTTTTAGCACTTTAGAATCATCACTATTAGATATATTTTCTATAGTTATTTTAGGGAACAACGCTTGCAAAATTAATAATCTATTCGCTTCACTTTTAGACCCTGTAACTTGCCAAGAACCTTCTAAATTTTTATGAATAGTGGATAACTGTACTTTCATGAGTTTTTTTCTTTTTCCCTTCTTACTTTTCCTCTAAATTGTAGAAAAGCAACTACAAACCCGTAAATGAAGCCACCTACTATATTTGCTATAATAAATCTAATTATTTTTGGATAAGCTAATTTTTCTGCAGCAAAAGCATCTATATCAAAACCAAAGCTAAAAAGTAAATCTACAATATTGTAAATCACTAAAAATGCTAGACCTAGTACGAGTACAGATTTCCAGAAACCTTTATAAGCAATTACTTCTTTAAAATTCATTACTTTAATTTTTGGTTTTGGTGATGACGATCGTGGTCTCTTTTTGTTTTTAAGTCTAACTTTTTATCAAAAGCGTCTTGAAGATTTATACCTGTTTGGTTAGCCAAACACAAGACTACAAAAACAACATCTGCTAGCTCTTCTCCTAAATCTTTATTTTTATCGCTTTCTTTTTCGCTTTGTTCTCCATAGCGGCGAGCAATTATTCTAGCTACCTCTCCTACTTCTTCGGTAAGTTGTGCCATATTGGTAAGCTCATTAAAATAACGAACTCCGTGCTCCTTTATCCAACTATCTACCGCTTTTTGCGCGTCTTGTATGTTCATTTTATTTTATTTTTGTAAGTACGATTTGCTCTTCTTCTTTCGCGATTTTCTGATCATAAAATTCTTTTAGAGTATTATAATCCTGAGGAGCTATTTTGGTTTGCATAAGTTCATAATCTACTGCTAACCTAATAAATTTTCCGTTATTACTTAAAATAAATTGATAATAAGCTGAACTTTCTCCAAATTTAATTTTTAACGATTTAGGTAAAGAGCTAACCTCGTAGTTTTCTGGAATTTTTAGATTGATTAAATATTTATCTTTAAATGGAAAAATAAAATCTATTGGATACTTTCTTTCTTTTTCTTTAAAAAAATTTTCTTGATCTTTATAAAACAAAATAGGTTTTAAGAATATTTTATCTCCTATAATATCTACCGCATTCTCATACTCGTAAGAATAACTCTCTTTAAAATCTCCAGAGTCATAAATATTTTCTGCCTCATAATTTTCGATTAAAATATTATTTAGATTTTCTTCTTTTTCAATTAGATAATCTTCTTCTGCTAAGGCATTATATTTTTTCTTTGCTAGGTAAGCATAATGATTTTCTTTTTTCACAGAAATTTTTCCTTTTATGATGCCTTCTTCATTTAATGTTCCTGAAATAATACTTGAATATTTACTAGGCTGAGGAATTTTTAAGTCTACTAACTTCCATACTTTGTTAGGGTTATCTACCATTATCCCGTTCCAATTGTAAGCCCTTATGGGTAAAATATTAATCTCACTAAACGGATCTGTAGCATCTAAATAATAATCTTCATTATTATGTTTAAAATAAGCTATTACATAGTTTAATCTATCTACAGTTGGATACAGAGGTTTTAGATTATCTCTAGTACTAATTATTATAGGGCTTGCGTTTATACCTGCATATCTTAACATAGCAACCAAACTTAAATTTACATCTGCAGAGTTACCCGAGTTTTCTTTATAAGCATTTCTTATACCATTTTGAAAATACTTACTTTTTCTACCGTTCCATTTAATACTTTTTTGAGCATGACTTAAGATTTCTTTTGCTAGCTCTACGGTTTCTAGGTTTTTATCTACGATAAAATCTATATCATCTTTAAAAACCCCATCTCTTTTTATGTTATAATCATAATCTTCTGTATATGCTATAGTTTTAGCAACATCTGCCCAAGTTTGGGCAAAATTTTTAATAGTACCATTACTTCTTTTTAAGTAAGTAAGTTCAAATAATACTCCTCCTCTATAGTTTTCTATATTATCTACTAGGCTTTCTTCTTTTAAAGGAACAACATTTTCTACATCGTAATTGTACACCACTGCATTACCTCCTAATCGCTGATCAACTTTAGTTTCTTCTTTAAACTTAGGAACTATATATCCTTTATTTATTCTATTAAACCGAAAATCTTGTGGTGTATATATTTTTGCCGAAATTTTCTTTGCTGGTATATCAAATTGAAATTGAAATTCATCTATACTCCAATAATACGGAGATTGAATTCTATAAGTAAAATCTACTACTGTTCCTTTTTTTACCTTAGGAAGAGTAAAACTTACTTCAGCTGTACTTTCAGAAAGTTCATTTTCGAAGATTTGACTTTTATCTAATTTGGTTTCTTCTATATAATTATTTTTCAGATTATAACTATAAGCTTTTATCTTAGAAACCTCTTCATTAGATTCTTTAATATAAAGTCTAATTTTTTCGGTGGCATAGGCCAAATCTTCTGGTCGATCGTTGTAAAATTTTATTCTTTTATGAACTTCTGTAACTAAATAGACAGATGAATAAGTAACATTAAAGAAAACTTCTCTGTTATAATAAAGTATTTCTGCACCTGCAGTACTATCTATATCGCTTTTTTGTTTTAGAAGCTCTTCTTTGGTAACATTTCTAAATTCAACTTCTTGGGCGTTTACCAATGTAAACTTTAGACTCAAAAAAATTAATAGAATTAATATAGTTGATAATCTTGTTTTCATGGAATTAGTTTTGCTTGATGAATGAAATTTTTTGTGCTTCTGCATTTGCTATAGACTTTCTAAATGCTCTAAATGCTTTATATTTTTCTTTTGTGTACTTTCCTTCTTTTATGAGTATAGTTTTCTTGTAAAGAAGATGGTCATTTTCTTTTATCACTTCCATCTTATACGAGCCAAATTCTGTTTTTAGGTTTACCGGATATGGTATAGCTTCAACTATATAATTTTCTGGTATTTTAATTTTTATTTCATCTTTATCTTGATACCCTCTTGGGTAATAGAAATCTGTCTTTCTATTTCTGTAACGACTAGGCACATATGTATCTGGATTTATAACATTTATTTTTACAAAACATCTATCACCAGATATTTCTGTATATCTATCTCCTTCAAATTCAAAATTTTCAACAAAAGATATTTCATCTTTATTATTAAGCATATCGTGCTTAATAATATTTAAATTATGTATTGTCGACCAAAATTTATAATCTCTTTTCTTTAGATCTTCTAGCGAGTAATGCTCTAGGGAAGACCTACTATCATACTGTGAACCATAGGTTTTCATAGATCCTAGTACTTTTATTTTTCCTTTAGGAGAAAAACTTATTTCTGCTTGAGTAAGCTGTAGGTTATCTTCATTTAAATACTGAGGTGTTTTTACAATTTGCCCACCGTCTGGTTTCATTACAAAAGCTTTTCTATCATCAGTAAATGTTCCTAAAAACCCAAAAGGAAGTGTAGAACTTGTGCAATCTATCCAATGTAAATTTTTTTCATCTGGTATACAAAGTATAGCATGGTTACCTTGAGCCAAGGTGGCAAAATTATCTTCGAAATCTACTTTATTTGTGCCTGCCTCTACGTGTACATAATAAGCATCTACACCGACCAAACTTAATAAAGCTTTGGTATAATTAGATAAGCCTTTGCAATCTCCATATTTAACATTATCTACTTCTGAGGCAATAATAGGCTGTAAACCACCAATACCCACTTGTACACTTATATAGCGTGTGTTATCTTGTACGTATTTGTAAATTATTTTTGCTTTCTCGATAGGGTCTTGAGCATGACTGGTTATTTTTTTTATATGGGTTTCTGTTTCTAATGAAAGCTCTGTTCTTCCGTCTAGTAACTCTGAAGAAAACCATTTACCCAAACTATTCCAATTAGAAATATTTTCGGCTTTATGCCCAGCAATCGTAAAATCTGAAGAGGTTACTTCTAGCTTAGGAAATATTAAATTGTATGGTAAACTTAATTCTTCATTAGGTATAGAAGGAGAATCTTTAAGCTCATAAACAATACCTCCTTCTACTTCTTTCTTATCGATATTATATGAATCGAAGTTTTTTTCATTAAAAAGTAAATTCCACTCTTCTTTATTATAGTATAGCTTGTAAGTACTCTCTTTTATATAGGTATCATAATTGCTTATAAAATTATGACCAGGTATTAGACTAGTATCATCAAACTTTATTTCTTTTAAAAATGCAACTGTATAAGGATAACTCGTAGGTCTATAATTAAAGTATTTTACTCTAGCGTCTGAATATAATGTTGAACCACTAACAGAGCTTACATCTTGAAAATCTTTAATGTTATAATCATGAATTTTAACCCCTAAGGAATTATAAATTTTTAAATCAAGATTCTTTATTTTACTATCCCCATCATAATAGGCATAATTAGAAATTACGTCGTCTCCCTCTGGATTAAAAACAGTTATTAATGTATATTTTTTGTAATAAACATTAGTTAGACTATTTAATTCTACTTCGGTAATATTTTTTCTAACTATTGCATTAGCATTTTTATCTTTACTAGAAAAAATGGGCATTACAGATTTTTGCCCATAAGTGCAACTAACATATAGCCATAAAATGACTATAGTTATAAAATTTTTATACATAAAAGTTGTCTCTTAATGAATCGTTAAAAATAGAAAAATCTAAAGAACCTACTATACTTTTTCTTTAGAATCTATAATTATAGTAACTGGCCCATCATTAAGTAAAGATACTTTCATATCTGCTCCAAATTCTCCCGTACCCACTGGTTTTTCTAATTGCTTTTCAAATTCTGAAATAAAAGCTTCATAAAGAGGAATAGCTATTGATGGATTTGCTGCCTTAATAAAACTTGGCCGGTTGCCTTTTTTAGTGCTCGCGTGTAGAGTAAATTGACTTATTATTAGTGCTTCTCCATCAACGTCTTTAAGAGAAAGATTCATTTTATCATCTTCATCACCAAAAATGCGCATATTGATAATTTTTCTGCAAAGCCATTCTACATCATCTTGAGTATCTTGTTCTTCTATACCTACTAAAATTAGAAAACCTTTTTTTATAGAAGATTTTACCTTATTTTCTATAGTTACGCTTGCTTCACTTACACGTTGCAATACTACTTTCATAAGTTTATTCTTTATAAATGTCTACTCGGTAATGCTCATCTTCTCCTTCTAACATTTGTAAGTAAGATTTGTAGCGAGACCAAGCTATTTCATCTTCATCTAAAGCATCTTTAATTGCACATTTTGGTTCTTCTACGTGTAAACAGTTATTAAATTTACAACCTCCTTTTCTCTCAAAAAATTCAGGAAAATAATCACCTAATTCTGCTTTTTCAATTTCTACAATACCAAATCCTTTAATTCCAGGGGTATCTATAATACGAGCATTGAAAGAAAGGTCAAACATTTCTGCAAAAGTGGTAGTGTGCTGCCCTTGCAAATGCTGCTCTGATATGGCTGAAGTTTTTAACCCGAGTCCTGTTTCCATATTATTAATTAAGGTAGATTTACCTACACCACTATGCCCTGAAAACAAAGAAGTTTTATCTACCATTAATTCTTTAACTTGATCTACATTTTTGCCAGATTTAGCTGAAATTGGCAAACAAGTATACCCTATATCTCTATAAAGCGCCATTAAGTACCTAATCTCATCTTTTTCTTCTTCTGAATAAGTATCTACTTTGTTAAAAAGTAAAACAGCTTTAATTCCGTACGCTTCTGCAGTAACTAAAAAACGATCTATAAATGTGGTAAATGTTGGCGGATTGTTTAAGGTGATAACTAAAAAGGCTATATCTATATTAGCAGCTATAATATGGGTTTGCTTAGATAGATTTACAGATTTTCTAATGATATAATTACCTCTTTCTTTGATGGTTTTAATTACCCCAATAACCTCATCTACATTCTCCTCTAAATCAAACTCTACCTCATCTCCTACCGCTACCGGATTGGTATTTTTTATTCCTTTTAAACGGAACTTACCTTTTATACGACAGTTATAAAATGTGCCATTTTCTGCCTTAACAGTATACCAGCTTCCTGTTGATTTGTAAACAATTCCTTTCATTTATTCTATTAAAATAATTGCTCAACTAATTAAATAATTGAGCAATTATATTTTTACAAAAATAGTAAAACAAACTATGATAGCTTTTGGTTTATTTACTTAATATTTTCTCTTGGTGATTTATAGATTCTTGGTGTATTGCTTTAAAAATCTTCAAGATAAATTCTTCACTCAATCCGTGATCTTGTCCTTCTAAAATCATTTTCCCTAAAATCTCATTCCAACGAGTAGATTGTAAAATAGCTACATTTTTATCTTTTTTCACCTCCCCTATAGCATCTGCAATCTTCATACGTTTACCTAAAACATCTAACAATTGATTATCAATTACATCTATTTTAGCTCTCAATGAAGCTAATTTTTCTTGAAAATCTTGACTTTGAGAAACCTCTTTTCTAATTTTTAAATCTCTTGTCATTTGGTCTAAGGCTTGCGGTGTAATTTGCTGTTTAGCATCACTCCAAGCATTATCTGGATCGTAATGCGTTTCTACCATAATACCATCGTAATTTAAATCTAAAGCCGTCTGGCATAAATCTGTAATAATATCTCTTCTACCAGCAATGTGAGACGGATCTAAAATTAAAGGTAAATCTGGAAATTTAGTTTGCAAATCAATAGCTATTTGCCATTCTGGATTATTACGGTATTTTGTTTTCTCGTACGTAGAGAAACCTCTATGTATTACACCTAAATTCTTTACATCTTGTTTGTAAAAACGCTCTACAGCACCTAACCAAAGTGCCAAATCTGGATTTACTGGGTTTTTAATCAATACTGTTTTATCGGTACCTTTTAACGCTTCTGCAATTTCTTGAATAATAAACGGAGAAACTGTGGTTCTAGCTCCAATCCATAAAATATCTACATCATGTTTAAGTGCTAAATCTACGTGAATTGGGTTAGCAACCTCTGTTGTAGTTAACAAGCCTGTCTCTTCTTTTGCCCTTTGCAACCACTTTAAACCTAAAGCACCTACACCTTCAAAATTACCAGGACGCGTTCTGGGTTTCCAAATACCTGCACGTAATACGTTTGTATCTGTATCTTTTAACTGATGTGCAATTTTTAAAACCTGCTCTTCTGTTTCTGCACTACAAGGTCCAGCAATTACTAACGGGTGATCTAAATTAAATTTATCTAACCAACCTCTTAATTCTTTTTTATTTTCCATCGCTCTATTTTTTATCTTGTTTTCTAAATATTATAAATTACTATTATTTTAATTTTTGTCATTTTAAAGCCTCTAAGTCTCACAAATAGACTAAAAATGACAAATTTCTTTTGTTTTTTATGGCGTTCCCTTTGGGTCGGGCTTTCGGCAGTCGCTTTTTAAATTTGCCTTTAACTTTCGACTCCGCTCCAGTCAACAAATTTAAAAGAGCTCCAACAATGCCTCTATCCCTAACGCAACATGTTTTGTTTAATTAATTCCGTTTAATACATTTTTAATATGATTTGTATTTTCCATTTCTTCATATAACTTTTTAAAATTATCTTGTTCTATTAAGTTTTTAAATTCATTTAAATTCTGAATATATTCTGTTAAAGTCTCCAATACGTTTTCTTTATTTTGCTGAAAAATAGGAGACCACATTGCTGGTGAGCTTTTAGCCAAACGCACTGTAGATGCAAATCCGCTTCCTGCTAAATCAAAAATATCTTTTTCATTTTTTTCTTTTTCTAGCACCGTTTTCCCTAACATAAAAGCACTAATGTGTGATAAGTGAGACACATAAGCAATGTGTTTATCATGGGAATGCGGATCCATATAACGGATTCTCATTCCTAATTTCTGAAAAATTTCAAAAGCAATTTCTTGCAGCTTAAATGCTGTTTTTTCTACCTCACAAACAATCATAGTTTTCCCTCTATATAAATCTTGAATAGCTGCTTCTGGACCAGAAAACTCTGTTCCTGCAATTGGGTGTGCTGCTAAATAATTTCTTCGTTTTGTGTGATTTTTTACCGACTCGCAAATTTTTTCTTTAGTAGATCCTGTATCCAACACCAAAGTATTTTCTCCCACGTGATCTAACACCTCAGAAAGAACTTTTATACTCACATCTACCGGCACAGAGACAATTACCACATCTGCATTCTGTAAATCTTTCAACTCGCCAATAGCATCTATTAAATTTAAATCTTTTGCTTTTTTAGCGTTTTTTTCATTTTTATCTACACCTATTACTTCTACATTTTCAAAAGCGGTTTTTATATCTAAAGCCATAGAGCCACCTATTAAACCTATTCCTACAACTGCTATTTTCATGCTTCTACTCGTTTTATAGCTTTTTCTATAGTGGCTTCATCTACGCATAGTGAAAACCGAATATAACCTTCACCTGCACTACCAAACACCGTCCCTGGTGCGGCAAATAAATGATGTGTTTGCAAAATATGTTCAGAAAATTCTTCCGATGTTTTATAAGCATCAGGAATTTTTACCCAAACAAACATCCCTACCAAATCTCTTTCTTCTAACACGCAGTTTAGTTTTTTAGCTAATTCTACAATTTTTGTTCTTCTATTTTTGTATAATAAATCTAGCTTTTTAAACCAGTCTTCTCCTTCATTTAAAGCAACAGCGGCACCTAATTGCACTGGTAAAAACATACCACTATCCATATTACTTTTTACTTTTAGTATATGCTGAATATTTTCTTCACTTCCCATAACTGCTCCTACGCGCCAACCTGCCATATTAAAAGTTTTGCTTACCGAGTTTAGCTCTAAACCTACTTCTTTTGCTTCTGGATATGCTAGCAAACTTTCTGGACAATCGTTTAAAATAAAACTATACGGATTGTCATTTACCAATAAAATATCATGCTTTTTAGCAAAAGCAATAGCATCGTGAAATACTGTTTTACCAGCTTTTGCTCCCGTTGGCATATGTGG
The DNA here is from genome assembly GCF_900141885.1 of Mesonia phycicola. Taxonomy (GTDB): domain Bacteria; phylum Bacteroidota; class Bacteroidia; order Flavobacteriales; family Flavobacteriaceae; genus Mesonia; species Mesonia phycicola. The sequence goes on from NZ_FQYY01000008.1 coordinate 196,960, forward strand.
GTAATTAAGCCACATAATTTTCACTTTATTAAGATCATGTTTTTCTAACTCGTTAAAATCTGGTTGCCATTTACGCTCTTCTTTCAGCTCATAAAAAACAGGCTTTGCCCCTACCAATTTTGTTACAGAAGTGTAAGTTGGGTAACCAGGGTTGGGTATTAAAACCTCATCACCTTCATTTAAAAATGCCATAGAAATATGCATAATTCCCTCTTTACTTCCCAACAATGGTAAAATTTCTGTTTCCGAATTTAATTTTACCTGAAATTTTCTTTGGTAAAAGCTAGCAAAAGCTTCCCGCAACTCATCTGCCCCACGATAACTCTGATATTTATGTGCGTTTTCTTGCTTGGCTGCCAATTGCATTTGTGCCACCGCATCAAATGGCGGTGGTAAATCTGGGCTTCCTATACCTAAATTAATTACATCTATTCCGTTTTGCTGCATTTTTTTTATCTCTTGCAGTTTTTTACTGAAATAGTATTCTTTAATAAACGCTAACCTATTTGCGGGCTTCATGGTTTTGGTTTTTATAAATTCCTAAAATTTTATGTTCTTCCGATACTTTCTTTAAGTCTTCTATAGCTTTAAAAAAAGAACTTACTTCTTTAAAAGTTACATCAATAAAAAATGAATATTTCCAAGGTTCATCTACAATAGGAAGCGATTGAATTTTACTCATATCAATTCCGTAGATATTCAAAATATTTAAAGCTTTTAATAAACTCCCTTGTTCGTGCTTTAAAACTATTTTTAAAGATGCTTTATCTGGCTGATTTGCTTTTTCTCCTTTTTTAGAGATAATTAAAAATCGAGTAGTATTAGTTTTTTGCGAGTGAATATTCTCTGCCAATACTTGTAAATTAAAAATTTCTGCAGCAGTTTTACTTGCTATTGCGGCAGTGTTTTTTAAACCTTTTTCTGCAATTCTTTTTGCTACATCTGCCGTATCATTATCTTCTATTAGTTTTATATGTGGATATTGCTTAAAAAATGTTTTGCACTGTAATAAAGCAATTGGGTGAGAGTATACTTCTGTTATACTTTCTAAACTTTCACTCTCTAGCGACATTAAATTTAGACTAACAGGTATATAATGCTCTCCAATAATCTCTAAACCATATTCATCTAAATAGGCATAGTTAGGCAAAATAGTACCTGCTGTAGAGTTTTCTATTGCCATTACTGCTTTCTCTACTTCTTGCTTTGCTACTTGTTCTGCAAGTTGTTTAAAATTTTCGCACATAGAAACTTCTACCTTATCTCCAAAATACTCCCGAGCCACTTGGTGGTGAAAAGAGCCTTCTATACCCTGAATTGCTATTAATTCTTTTTTCATTTTTTGACAAAAAAAAATCCCGATAAAATTTATCGGGATTTGATTGTTACTTAATAATATACTTAAAGTATCTACATAGCGCTCCCGTTTCTATCTCTAATAAAGAAATAAAAATAAAAATAAGCGTTCCAAGTAAATACGTTTTTCATCTTGCTTTTAAAATGTTAGACTAAATTAGAACTTAATTCTAATAAAAAAAATATTTTTTTAAGTTTTTAATAAAATTTTATAGAAAGATGATATAATCCTGAATTAAGCATACAATTACCTATTCGTATTTTGATATAAAAAAATGCTTTAACACCTTACCAAAAACATACCTTAACTAAAGTTTTTACGTTATAGAATTTATCTTGCTAAAATTTTATTGTTTTTAAACTGAAAAACATATTTAGCTAATAGATTTATTTATTTTTGAGGTTAAATTGAATTACTATGGGTATTGCGGTAAAAGACATTTCTAAGTTTTATGGAGACCAAAAAGCTTTAAATAAAATTTCATTTGAAATTAATACAGGTGAAATTGTTGGATTTTTAGGTCCTAACGGAGCTGGAAAATCTACTACTATGAAAATTTTAACTGGATATTTACCTGCTTCTGCAGGTATTGCCAAAGTTAACGGATTAGATATCACTACTAACAAACTTCAACTTCAGCAACAAATAGGGTATTTACCAGAACATAACCCTTTATACCTAGAAATGTACGTGCGTGAATATTTAGCTTTCAATGCAAAAGTGTACAAAACGCCCAAAGAAGAGATTGAAAAAGTTATTGAACTTACTGGTTTAACTCCAGAAGCCAATAAAAAAATAAGTCAGCTTTCTAAAGGTTACCGCCAGCGTGTAGGTTTGGCAAATGCACTTTTACACAACCCAAGTGTACTTATTTTAGATGAACCAACTACTGGTTTAGACCCTAACCAATTAGTTGAAATTAGAGAACTTATTAAAAAGATTGGTAAAGAGAAAACTATTTTTCTATCTACACATATTATGCAAGAAGTAGAAGCAGTTTGTGATAGAGTGATTATTATTAATAAAGGAGAAATTGTTGCCGATAAAAAACTGAAAGACCTAAAAGAAGATGACGAACAAATTGTGGTGGTAGAATTTGATTACCGTGTAGAAACAGTAGCGCTACAACGTTTACCTCAACTAAAAGAAGTAAAAAATACAGTTGGTTTTGTGTATGAACTTACTTTTGAATCTAGTAAAGATATGCGTTCTGTGGTTTTTGATTTTGCTCACGATAGCGGACTTAAAATTCTTCAGCTACACCAAAAGCATAAAAATTTAGAAGAACTGTTTAGAGACTTAACACAAAAATAAATCTACCTGCATACAAGCCTTCTACCTCAACCTTAGGAGGGTTGTTTTAAGAATTTAAATGCGCTATGTCTGTATTTTACTTTACAATATTTCTGTAAAAATAATCTACTTCTAGCTTATTTCTTTCTTAAAATTAATTGTATTAAGCTCAAATTTACTAAGCACTAAAACCCTAAAACCCCACCAAATTATTTTAATTATGCTTTAAAATAAGCTTCTTGCTATTTTTTCTATATTATCACTTTTTCCCATAGAATAATAATGTAAAAAAGGTACTCCATTTGCAATTAGCTCTTTACTTTGTTGTATGCACCACTCTACTCCAACCTGGCGTACTTCGTCTTTACTTTTACATTTAAGCACTTCTAAAATTAATGCATCTGGCAGATCTACATGAAAACGATGTGGTAAAACAGAAAGTTGCCTTTTAGTAGCTAAAGGTTTTAAGCCAGGAATAATAGGTACGGTAATACCAGCATTTCTGCATTTTTCTACAAACTGAAAATATTTTTTATTATCAAAAAACATTTGAGTAACTACATAACAAGCTCCTGCATCTACTTTTTCTTTTAAACGTAACACATCTTGATCTAAACTAGGTGCTTCCATATGCTTTTCTGGGTACCCAGCAACACCAATGCAAAAATTGGTTTTACTCTTATTTAGTAATTCTTCATCTAAATATTCTCCTTTATTAAGTCCCACAATTTGCTCTACCAAACCTTTTGCATACGAGTGTCCTTCTTTTTCTGCAGAAAAATAAGTTTCGTTTTTAACTGCATCACCTCGTAAAGCCAACACATTATCAATTCCTAAAAAATCTAAATCTATCAAAAAATTTTCGGTGTCTTCTTTGGTAAAACCTCCGCATAAAATATGGGGCACAGCATCAACCTGATATTTATTTTGAATAGCAGCACAAATACCCACTGTACCAGGACGCTTTCTTACCACCTTTTTCTGCAACAAACCATTTAAAAGTTCTTTATACACATATTCTTCTCTGTGATAAGTTACATCTATAAACGGAGGCTGAAACTCCATTAACGGATCTATATGATCAAAAATTGATTGGATATTTTGCCCTTTTAACGGCGGTAAAATTTCAAAAGAAAACAATGTTTTTCCTTCTGCTTTTTTTATATGATCTACTACTTTCATTTTTTACTTTTAACTATTTATTATCGCTTCTCCAAACTAGTTCAGCTTCACGTTTTATTATTTTTTTGGCGCATTCCTATTGGGTCGGGCTATTCGCTATATCTTTTTTGTTGGTAAAAAATCTTCTCGACTCCGCTCGAAGTAACCAACAAAAAAGGATGCCGCTACTATCCCTTGCGATTATGTTTAATAAAATTGCTCTCACAATTAAAGTGAGCTACTAATTCAGGTTAAGCATGACATTTTATCTTATTTTTAAAATTTTTAAGCCAAATTTGGATTTAACCATTTTTCTGCTTCTTGGTAGGTTATCTCTTTACGCTTAGCAAAATCTTCTACTTGGTCTTGTTTTATTTTACCCAAACCAAAATAACGAGCCTGAGGATGAGCAAAATAATATCCACTCACACTTGCCGCTGGCCACATAGCTAAACTTTCTGTAAGTTTTACACCAATGTTCTCTTCTACATTTAATAACTTCCAAATACTTAACTTTTCTAAATGATCTGGACAAGCAGGATAACCTGGCGCAGGCCTAATACCTTTATAGGTTTCTTTAATTAACTCTGCATTAGATAAATTTTCATCTTTCGCATAACCCCAATCTTGAGTACGAATTTGCCAATGCAAGTATTCTGCAAAAGCTTCTGCCAAACGATCTGCTAAAGCTTTTACCATAATTGAATTATAATCGTCTAGATTTTTTTCAAATTCTGTAGCCAATTCTTGAGTTCCAAAACCAGTAGTTACACAAAAACAACCTATATAATCTTGAATTTCACTTTCCTTTGGCGCTATAAAGTCTGCTAGAGCAAAATTAGGTTTCCCTTTATATTTTTTAAGCTGTTGTCGTAATGTTCTAAATCTTATTAATTCTTTCAAATTATCTGGGTGCTGCACTAAAATATCATCATGTTCTACTGTATTTGCAGGGAAGAGACCAAAAACTGCTTTCGCTTTTAGCTTTTTATTCAAAATTATATCTGAAAGCATTTCTTGAGCATCTGCATACAAACTTGTAGCTTGTTTACCAACAACCTTATCTTCTAAAATCTCTGGAAACTTTCCGTGTAAATCCCAACTTCTAAAAAAGGGAGTCCAATCTATAAAATCTTTCAATTTTTCTAACTGAAAATCTTCAATTACTTGTACGCCTAATTGATTGGGTTTTAAAATATCTTCCGTTTTCCAATCTATTTGAAATTTATTTTGTCTTGCTTCAGCAATGCTTAAATATTCTTTCTTTTTAGTTCTACTCAAAAATTTCTCTCTAAACTCTGCGTAGTCTGTTTTTAAATCTGTTTTATATTGAGTGGCGGTTTCTTTTTGTAATAAACTACCAACTACCGTTACCGCACGAGAAGCATCATTTACATGAACAACTGCATGTTGGTATTCTGCATCAATTTTTACCGCTGTATGCGCTTTAGATGTTGTTGCACCACCAATTAATAAGGGTACTTCAAAATTTTGACGTTGCATTTCTTTGGCTAGAAAAACCATTTCATCTAAAGAGGGAGTTATTAATCCGCTTAAACCAATAATATCTACTTGTTGTTCTTTGGCTTCTGCTATAATTTTTTCTGGCGGAACCATAACTCCTAAATCAATAATTTCGTAATTATTACAAGCCAAAACTACGCTTACTATATTTTTACCAATATCGTGTACGTCACCTTTAACAGTAGCCATTAAAATTTTTCCTGCTCCGCTTTTTTCTTCTGTTAAGGGAGGGTTTTTTAGTTTTTCTTCTTCTATATATGGTAATAAATAAGCCACTGCTTTTTTCATTACCCGTGCAGATTTTACTACTTGCGGCAAAAACATTTTACCGCTACCAAACAGGTCTCCTACCACATTCATTCCCATCATTAAATGGCCTTCAATTACTTGAATGGGTTTATCTGCTTCTTGTCTAGCTTCTTCTATATCTTCTAAAACATACGTATCTATCCCTTTTACTAAAGCTCGTGTAATTCTACTTTGTAAAGGTTCTTCTCGCCAAGATAAATCTACCTTATGCTTTTCAGATTTATTATTTTTTACGGTTTCTGCAAAGTCTAGCAAACGCTCGGTTGCATCATCACGGCGGTCGAGCATTACATCTTCTACATGTTCTAGTAAATCTTTAGGTATATCATCATACACCTGCAACATGGTTGGGTTTACAATACCAATATTCATCCCGGCCTGGATGGCGTGATATAAAAACACCGAGTGCATAGCTTCTCGCACAGTATTATTTCCGCGGAAAGAAAAAGAAATATTACTCACCCCGCCACTAACATTTACAAACGGTAAATTAGCTTTTACCCAACGAGTAGCCTCTATAAAATCGATAGCGTTTTTTCGGTGTTCATCCATTCCCGTAGCTACAGGAAATATATTTAAATCGAAAATGATGTCTTCTGGTGGAAAATTAACTTTGTTAACTAATAAATTATAAGACCGCTGTGCAATTTCTATTCTGCGTTGGTAATTATCTGCTTGTCCTACTTCATCAAAAGCCATAACAATTACTGCAGCTCCGTAACGTTTAATCTTCTTGGCGTGTAGTAAAAATTCTTCTTCTCCTTCTTTTAGTGAAATGGAATTTACTACACATTTGCCTTGTACTACTTGTAAACCAGCTTCTATAATTTCCCATTTAGAGCTATCTATCATTATAGGAACTCGAGAAATATCTGGCTCAGAAACTATCAGGTTTAAAAAATTGACCATGGCCTCTTTACCGTCAATCAAACCATCGTCCATATTTACGTCTATAATTTGTGCGCCTCCTTCTACTTGGTCTCGAGCAATAGCTAAAGCCTCATCAAAATTTTCTTCTTTTATTAATCGTAAAAATTTTTTAGAACCTGCCACATTGGTACGCTCACCAACGTTTATAAAATTACTTTCTGGAGTAACAATTAATGGCTCTAAACCAGAAAGTTGTAAAGATCTTTTTACGTGTGTAGTGTTTTCTGTTTTTGAAAAAGAATTCATTTTTAGTTTTGAATTAATTGTAGAGCATTAATTTTTCTAGGCGAATATTTGGCCGCTACAGTAGCAATTGCCTTGATGTGCTCTGGTGTTGTACCACAGCAACCGCCAATAATATTTACTAAGTTTTTTTGAAGATATTCTTCTATTTGGTTTGCCATTTCTTGAGGAGTCTCATCATACTCTCCAAATGCATTTGGAAGTCCTGCATTAGGATATGCTGACACACCCACAGAAGTTCTGTTGGCTAAAATTTCTAAATGTGGAGTGAGTTGCTTGGCTCCCAATGCGCAATTAAAGCCTACACTTAATAAAGGAATATGTGATACAGAAATAAGAAAAGCCTCTGCGGTTTGCCCAGATAGGGTTCTGCCAGAAGCATCGGTTATGGTGCCGCTTAACATTACTGGTATATCAATTTGCTTTTCTTCTTTAATTTCTTCAATAGCAAAAAGAGCTGCTTTGGCATTAAGTGTATCAAAAACAGTTTCTACCAATAAAATATCTACCCCTCCTTTAATTAGAGCTAAAGCTTGTTGTTTATAAGCAAGGCGTAACTCATTAAAAGAAATTGCACGGAAACCAGGATTATTTACATCTGGAGAAATACTTGCAGTTTTATTAGTAGGCCCCATAGCTCCAGCAACAAAGCGAGGTTTGTCTGGATTTTGTTGTGTTATTTTTTTAGCAACTTCTTTAGCTATTCTGGCAGACTCATAATTAAGCTCCTCTACCAAATGCTCCATCTTATAATCTGCCATGGCAATTGTAGTACCAGAGAAAGTATTGGTTTCTACAATATCTGCACCAGCTTCAAAATATTTTTGATGTACTTCTGCAATTGCTTTTGGTTGCGTTAACGACAAAAGATCATTATTTCCTTTTAGTGGAATTTCCCAATCTTTAAAACGTTCTCCCTGAAAATCTTCTTCAGAAAATTGATAGCGCTGTAGCATTGTACCCATTGCACCATCTAAAACCAATATTTTTTGTGATAATAATTCCTTTATTGTACTCATAGTAATTTTATAAAAACAACTATCAAGTAAAGGAACAGAAAGGAAAGAATTCTGTAGGGTTATCTATCTGCTTTTGCAGTAGAATGTAGCACCTTCATTTTCTTTATAAATTAGAAAAAGGGTTGCTAAGGCTTCACCGGGTCTAGTCCCTCTGCCTTTCTTGATAACATATTTTAATTAAAAAATGAACGTTGACTTACTATTTAAGTCATTGCAAATAATTTGCGATTTTATATTTAAATCTGTTCTCTATTTAAGAAAACATCATAAGTAATTTCTGCTGTTTTTTCTAGCATTTTAGCAACGGAGCAGTATTTTTCTAAAGATAAATCTACCGCACGACGTGCTTTGTTTTCAGGAATTTCTCCTTCTAAATGAATAATTAACTTAATTTTCTCAAATACCTTTGGCACTGCTTCTGGATTACGGTAACCCTCTACATCCATTTCTAAATTAGTAAGCTCTAAGTTTTGTTTTTTTAGAATATGAACAATATCTATCCCGCTACAACCAGCAATACCACGCAGTAATAAATCCATTGGGCTTGAGCCTTGCGGTTTGTCTGCAGATTTATTGTCTAAATGAACTTCGTCTCCACGCTCGTTGGTGGTAACAAAATGAAAATCGTTATTTAAGCGTTTTAAGTGTACTTTCATCTTTTTCTGTTTTTATTCAAAGATAAGCATTCTAACTTTTTAAGGCTTGTTGTAAATCTAAAATAATATCATCAACGTGCTCTAAACCTATTGATATTCTTACCAACCCATCTGTAATACCTACCTGCAATCTATCTTCTTTAGAGAGTTTACTATGCGTGGTAGATGCAGGGTGAGTAACTATGGTTTTAGTATCTCCTAAATTGGCACTTCTAGAACATAGATTTACTGCGTTAATAAAATGTCTGCCTGCTTCTACACCTCCTTTTATTTCAAAAGAAATAATATTTCCACCTAGTTTCATTTGCTTTTTAGCAATGTGATACTGCGGATGCGTTTTTAAAAAAGGATACTTTACGTTTTGGGTATATTTATTATTTTCTAAAAATTGGGCAACTTTCAAGGCATTTTCACAGTGTTTTTCTAACCGTACCGGAAGCGTTTCTAAACTTTTAGACAACACCCAAGCGTTAAACGGACTTAATGCCGGACCTGTATTTCTAGAAAAGAGATAAATTTCTCTAATTAAATCTGCTTTCCCAACAGTAACCCCACCTAAAACTCGACCTTGCCCATCAATTAATTTAGTTGCTGAATGAATTACTAAATCTGCTCCAAATTTGATAGGGTTTTGTAAATACGGGGTAGCAAAACAATTATCTATCACTAAAATTAAATGGTGTTTTTTGGCTATTTTACCTAAAAACTCTAAGTCTAAAATATCTACTCCTGGGTTGGTTGGAGATTCTGCAAAAATAATTTTAGTGTTTGAAGTAATTAACTTTTCAATTGTTTCTACCTCATTTACTTTAAAATAGGAGTGTGAAATATTCCACTTCGGAAAAAACTTAGTAAACAAACTATGGGTAGAACCAAAAACTGAACGAGATGAAACAATATGATCTCCACTATTTAGTAAAGCCGCTAAGGTTGAAAATACCGCACTCATACCCGTTGCAAAAGCATAACCACTTTCTGCTCCTTCCATTTTGGTAATACGCTCTATAAACTCTGAAGTATTTGGGTTACTAAATCTGCTATAAATATTTCGTTCTTTTTCTTCTGAAAAAGAAGCACGCATTTCTTCTGCATCTTCAAACACATAACTTGAAGTTAAGTATAATGGTGAAGAATGTTCTTGGTGTTGCGAACGCTCTATTTGTGTTCTTATCACTTCTGTTTCTAGATGAAAATGACTCATGATTCTAGTTTAATTACAACAATTAATTTGTTTAGCTAATTTAATTACATCACTTACTACACCTCTAGCTGTTACTGCTGCTCCTGCGCCAGCACCTTGAATTACCAAAGGCTGTGCACCATAAGATTCTGTATAAATTTCAAAAAGAGAATCTGCACCTTGTAATGCCCCAAGCGGATTTTCTTTTTGCTCTGTAACCAGTTTTACTTCTAAAATTTGCTTTTCTACATCAAGCTCACCAATATAACGTAAGACCTCATTTTCATTTAATTGTGTTTTCAGTAATTGAAATTCTTCATCTAAATCGGTAATATTTTCTTGAAAAGTATTTATTGGAGTTGTTTCTGCTAAATGTACAGGTACTAGACTTTTCACTTTTACATCTTCTAAATTATAAGTAAGCTGAAGTTCTCTAGCTAGAATTAATAATTTTCTAGCTACATCTGTACCAGAAAGATCTACACGTGGGTCTGGCTCTGTATAACCTTTGGTCTCTGCAAGCGTCACTACTTCACTAAAGTTTTTATTTTCTTTTGAAAATGTATTGAAAATATAACTTAGTGATCCAGAAAATACACCTCTAATTTTAGTTACCTTCTCTCCAGATTGATGTAGGTTTTTTATGGTTTCTACTACTGGAAGTCCTGCCCCCACATTAGTTTCATATAAAAATTGCTTGTTATTTTCTTTTAGAAGTTCTCTAAAAAAAACATAATCATCATAAGCTAAGGTATTGGCTACTTTATTTGCCGCAATAATATGAAAGCCATTTTCTACCAAATTTGTATAATTATTTACAAACTCTATAGAAGCAGTAGCATCGATAGCTACCACATTCTCCCAATGTTTAGATTTAACATAATCAATAATTTCTTCTACTTGATACGGAAGTCCAAAATCTACAAAATTTGCTTTCCAATTTTCGTCTACGCCTTCATCTTTAATAAATGCTGTAGATGAATTTAAAATCACAGGAATTTCAATTTCTAAACCTTGTTGTTTAAATATTTTTTGCGCTTGAATAATTTGGTTGATAAACGTACTACCTACGTTACCTATGCCAAACAAGATGAGCTGTATTTTTTTCATTTTTATTTTTAGTTTTTTGAAATATAGGTTGTAACAAAGTTGCTAGTTGTTGGTGCTCTATTAAAAAAGCATCGTGCCCATGAATAGATTTAATTTCTGTAATGCTAACTGACAATTGATGTTCACTTAATTGCACATAAGTATCCCAATTATCATCTGCTAGAAAAAATTGATCTGAATTGACCGCTATTAAATGAATTTGTGATTTAATTTTCTTAGCAAATTTTAACCAATCTCCAGTACCTTTAGAAATATCTATAGTGCTTAATAAATGATTCATTAACCGATAAGCAGGCAGTTTATAACGATGCTTCAATGCTTTGCCATGAAAATCTAACCAGTTTTGCACTTTAAAAGATTCCTCCTCCTTTTTTCTATTAAATTTTTGATTTAACGATGCTGGCGTGCGGTACAATGTCATTGCGTGGCGACGAGCATCTACAATAGGTTCTGAAGAATTATTAAGAATAGCTTCTTGAATTTTGCAATTAGCCAACACCCAATCGTTTGCTGTATGGTGCGACGCTATAGGAATAATATGTTCTGCTAAATTGGGATAATTTATGGCGATGTGCCACGTAATTGCCCCCCCTATAGAACAACCTACAATTGCATACAGTTTTTCAATTTTTAATACCTGAAGACCTTGTGCAAAAAGTTTAGCTACATCGTCTATCGTAAAATCTTTATAATTAAAAATCAAATCTTCTACATCACCACTGTAACCATTACCAGGTATATTAAATGCTAAGACCGTAAATTTATTTAAATCAATTGTTTTTTCTTCTCCTACAATTTGATCAAACCAAGCATTTTTACCAACTAATGTTGAGTTTCCTGTAAGAGCATGATTTACTAAAACTACAGGGGCACTCCCTAACGACTGGCCAAAAATTTGATAAGACAAATCAAAATCTTTACTAAAGCCTTTTTCTGTTTTAAAATCTTTTACTGTAATAAATCTTAAGCTAGACATATTCTTAATATTGAACCAGTTCATTTGTTTTTACTAAAGCTTCTTTAAGGTCTTGTTTTAAATCTTCAATATCTTCTAAACCTACACTTAGTCTTATTAAATCTTGAGAAACACCTGTAGTTAGCTGAGCTTCTTCGCTTAATTGTTGATGCGTTGTACTAGCTGGGTGAATAATTAGTGATTTTGTGTCTCCTATATTTGCTAGTAAAGAAAATAACTTGGTATTATCTGCTATTGTTTTTGCTGCTTCAAAACCGCCTTTCACTCCAAATGTTACTAAACCACTTTGTCCCTTAGGAAGGTATTTTTTAGAAAGATTATAATATTCGCTTTTTTCTAAACCAGGATAATTTACCCAAGCTACTTCTTCTTGTTGCTGAAGCCATTTAGCTATTTGCAATGCATTTTGTGAATGTTGTTTAATTCTGATTTCTAGTGTTTCTAAACCTTGAATAATTTGAAAAGCATTAAAAGGGCTTAATGCTGCACCGTGATCTCTTAAACCTTCTACTCTAACTTTAGCAATAAAAGCCGCTTCTCCCAATGCTTCGTGATAAATTAAACCGTGATAACCAGCAGAAGGTTCTGTAAATTCAGGAAATTTACCATTAGCCCAATCAAAATTTCCCGCATCAATAATTGCACCTCCTAGAGCGGTTCCGTTTCCATTAATATATTTGGTAAGCGAATGAATTACGATATCTGCACCGTGCTTAATAGGGTTTAGTAAACTTGGTGTTGCTACTGTATTATCTACAATAAAAGGAACCTTGGCTTTTTTAGCTTCTGAAGAAATAGCCTCTAAGTCTAAAACATCTAATTTGGGATTACCAAGTGACTCTACAAATATTGCTCTTGTATTTTGTTGAACAGCTTTCCCGAAATTTTCTGTATCTGATGCATCTACAAATGTAGTAGTGATACCAAACCTAGGTAATGTAACATTTAAAAGATTATATGTACCGCCATACAAACTACTAGAAGCTACAATATGATCTCCTGCTTTTAGCAAGGTTAGCAATGTTGTATTGATTGCAGCGGTACCAGATGCTGTTACTACAGCTCCTATCCCTCCTTCTAAAGCTGCTAAACGTTGCTCTAAAATATCGTTCGTAGGATTATTTAATCTTGTGTAAATAAACCCAGGTTTAGCTAAACTAAAAACATCTGCTGCGTGTTGAGAGTCATTAAATACATAAGAAGTAGTTTGGTATAACGGAACTGCTCTTGTGCCTTTGTTTGTTGTTACGTCGTGACCTGCGTGTAATGCGTTTGTTGAATTTTTTAAAGTACTCATTTTTTAAAATTTTAATTATTAAATATTTTTGATTTTTAGGTATAAAAAAAGTCCCTTTGGTTAACTATTACCAAAGGGACTTTAAGTTGAAAAACAATTAGCTTAAATCACAAAATATGGCAATAGTGTAATGGATGGTGCATCATAAGACACATCATCATTGGCATTGCCATCATTACATTATTTACCAAATTAAGTTTCATTTTCAATTATTTTTCTTTTTCATAGCACCTGTTTCACAGGTTTTTTTGTTTAGAATAAAGCAAAAAAAAGCCGCTGCGGTGGGCAGCGGCTCTATAAATTTTATATTTAAAAATTATGCAATAGAACACGCTGCGGAGTTTCTCCACATCATCATATTTATATTACAAATTAAATTTTTCATTACTTGTTTTATTCTTCTACAAAGATAAAGGCAGAAAAAGTTAATAAACAAATTTTTTACTATGTTTTTTTAAAAGTAATAAAAAAGCCCTCTGTTTAGAGGGCTTTTTAAATATATATTGATAAGTATTAATTATCTTTTTAGAGTAAAGTTAGCTTTAAATTCTGCTTTTACTAACTCACCATCGGTTTGTAATTGTAAATATTCAATTCTAAACCAGTAATCTCCTGAAGGCATTACTTTCCCATTAAAGGTACCATCCCATCCTTCACTTGTTGGGCTTAATTGTTTTAATAATTTACCGTAACGATCAAAGATATAGATCTGTGCTCCTGCATTCTCTTCTCCTAATCCTATAATATTCCAACGGTCATTATAACCATCTTCGTTTGGAGTGAAGAATTTAGGGTAATCTATAAAGTTAATTACATTAACTGTTACACCACATCCATTTTTATCTCTACCATATACAAGGTGACTACCTGAAGATAAACCATCTATAGTAACAGTACCATCTTCACCGATATCAAACCAAAGACCATCGTCTACTCTAAACTCATAATCTCCGTTACCAGAAGCGGTAATTAATAAAGCATGTTCTCCTTCAAAAGCTAAGGTTAAAGGCTCTACGCTAAACTCTGGTGGTGTACTTTGAATTAGTGTAGTACTACTTGTGCTGCTACATCCTGTTACTATGTTAGTAACAGTTACGGTATAGGTTCCTGACTGTGTAGCCTCTAATACTCCTCCTGTTTCAATTAAGATATTACCATCAAGACTCCATTCAAAACTATAGATTGTAGTGTCTAAACCTGTATCAATTACTACTGGATCATAATCTCCTCCTTCTGTTGGAGTAGATGGATCTACGTCTTCACAAATATACCCATCATAACCAGAGATATCTACCACAGGTCTATCGTCTACTTCAATAGTGATTGTTGCATATAATGCAGACTCACATAGTGTTACTGTATCTATTACTTCTGCAATAATCGTTTGTGGATTTTCAACTGTTGTATAAGATGACAATTGACTTGCATCAATGTTAACTCCTGACATATAATCATCCATACTTGCATAGTATACTATTTCTGTATCTGCTGGCGCTCCTGGGTTAATATCATCGTTATAAGCAGTTAGATCTATAGTTGCAGTGCTTCCTCCTTGTTCGTCTGAACAAACAATCTCCATAAGATCTACTTCTTCAATATCAGGTCTTGGCTCTACAGTTATTCTTACTGCTCCAATTGCTCCTGTATTATAACAACCAGTATCTCCGTACTCTATTCTTATGTATAATAAGTCACCGTCTGAAGCTAACTCTCCTGATGAGATTGGGTTTGTTCCTGCTTCAGCATCACTTTCTGAATCATAATATGTTATGATATAATTATCAAGATCTAAATCAGTATTCTCTGACTCATCTAATAAAGAGATAAGTTCTGAAGTTACAGGATTAGCTACAGTATTATCGTAAACATTTTCTGCAATATCTTCTAAGAATAAAGTCGCTTGAGAACTATTACCATCTTCACATAGAGTATATCCAAATTCATCTGGATTTACTAAAGCAAGTACTGGAGCTTTAATTACTGCAATCTCTATTGGTACAATTACGTAACAGAAGTTACCATTAATACCACTATCTACTCTTACAAAGATTTCTTGAACAATAAGATCATTATCATTAATGCTATTGTAAGAAGGCTCATTAACATAAGCAGTTGGATCTACAATATATTCTGCCGATGAAGTATCTCCATCTTCTGCTGCTCTTTCTGTTTTGTAGTAAGTTAAAATTACATTTTCACTACCGCTAATCATAGCGCCTGCTTCTGTTAAATCAAACGGATATGCAGTAATACCATCATTATTATCATCACACTCTTCTAGTCTAAGTTCATCTGGATCTGTTATTGATGGACTTGGTAGAGGTAATACTTCTAAAGTTAATACAACTACATCTGAACATAATCCTTGTGTAGCTGTATTTACTACTTCTACATAAATTTCTTGGTTATTAATTACATTCTCGTAGTTTGTTGGATCTGCAATTTCATTTCCATTTAAGTAATCTTGTTCACTTGCATAGTAAGTAAATGAATACGTATTTGGAGGTAATGCTTGACCTGTAATTTCTCCTTCTTTAGAAGTTAAGTCAAATATTGTTTGTGCTACAGGGACATTATTATAATCATCATCACATAATTGTAATGGTGTTGGCTCTGCAATTGTAGGCAACATTTCTACATTTAAAGTAAAGGTGTTGTTATTAGTTGCATCAAAAGCATCTATACAACCTGTTATATTACTTTCTATACGAACGTAAATTACTTGACCATTAAATGTATTGGTATACATAGATGGTACTATAATAGCATTAGTTCCTGCTTCTGCATCTGCTTGAGATATGTGGTAACTAACCATTACATCTGCTGGGTTTTGAGAACCAATAATATTAGCAGTATTTACTGTTAAATCAAACACAGCAAAACCATCATTATTGTCATCACAAACATAAAGATCTTCTAAATTCTCTATCTCTGGAGTTGGTACAGAAATTAATTCTACTTGTCCTGTTACATAACAATCTGTAAGGTCGTTGGTTGCTCTTACATAAATAATTTGGCTACCAGAACTATTTACTCCATATAAGCTAGAAGTGTCTATTGGATTACCTCCACTGTTTGCACTAGATATAGTGGTATGGAAAGTAATAGTAACATCTGGCTCAGTTCCTAAGATATCTACTGCTAAAAGTGCAAGATCAAACTCTGCAATACCATCATTATCTTCATCACAAACTTCAATAGGTAAAGTTGGGATTTCTGGAGATGGAAGTGGGTTTACCGTTAATGTTAGTGTGTAACCTTGACTTACATAACAACCTGTGTTACTATCTTCTGCTCTAATGTAGATAGTTTGGTTATTAATGGTATTTTCATAAGGACTACTTAGAGCATTCACGTTATTGTCTGCATCTGCTTGAGTTAAATAGTACTGAACATCTATACTTGTATCTCCGCCATTAATTTCTAACGTAGCATCTGTTAAATTGAAAAACTCTTTTTCATCTCCTGGATTATTATCATCACATAACTCTAAAGGTACCGGAGGATAAATAGTTGGTAAAGAGTTTACAATCACCTCAAAACTAGTTTCGTCTTGACAACCATTACTACCCTCTACTAAAACATATATAGTTTCTGAAGGAGCGTTAGCAGTATACGCTGTTGGCACTGAAATTTCATTACCAGAAGTAAGATCTGCTTGGCTTGCATAGTAAGTTAACGTAAAGGCTGACGGATTAGTTTCATTTGCTAATATATCATCTGCCATATCTGTAAGGTCAAACACAGCATTTCCTGAACTAGTTGTATCACATTCTTCTAGTGCTACTAAGTTTGCAGCCGCTACAAGGTCTGGACTATCTAGAACTAATAAACTAACGTCTACCGTGTTGAAACAAGCTACCCCTGGACTCTCTACTCTTGCATAAATGGTTTGTGAGTAATTTACAGTATTAGTAAATGGACTACTTATTGGGTTAACATCATTATCTGCATCTGCCTGAGTTCTATGATAAGTTACCGTTACTCCAGTAGCTCCTCCAGTAATTTCAGCATCTAAATCTGTTAAAATAAAGATTCCCTCTCCATCATTATCATCATCACAATATTCAAACACAGCTGGTGTATAAGCTGCAGGTGAAACATCTACCTGAAGATCTAAACTAGTTACTGTAAAACAACCAGTAGTATTATTAGTGATGTTTAAATAAATAGTTTGAGCATAAGCGGTAGTATTCATATAACTAGTTCCTAAATCATTAGTTCCTGCAGCTTGAGCATCTGCCATATTCTCATAATAAAGAACGGTTAAATTAGGATCATTTCCTGTGATTTGAGAAGTTGCAGTTAATAAATCAAAAGTGGCTAAACCATTAGCTTGACCTTCATCACAAACTACCAATGTCGTTGGAGTGTTATATGCTGGTAATGGATTTACAACTAAATCAAAAGTGGTTGTTGAACTACAGTTATTACCATCTGTTACCTCTACTGTTATAGTGGTTGAACCACTAGAGTAGTTATTAACATCACTTGCTGCTATTGCTGCACCTGTAGCATCATAATAAGCTACGGTATAAGCCGCTGGATTTGCTAGATTTGCTAATACCTCTGTCTCACGATCTTGTAAATCAAAAATCATTATTCCTGTTTCATTCTCATCACACTCTTCAATAGAAGTTATAGTTGAAGGAAGATCTGGAGAAGGATTTACAATTAAATCTACACTTACTGTATTGTAACAACTAATAGTTGCACTATCTACACGAGCATAAACTGTTGCCGTACCAGAAGTATAAGGAGAAGTAATTAAATCTGAAGCAGTAGCATTACTAGCACCAGTTTGTGTACCGTAATAAGCCACGCTTAAATCTGGATCACTACCTGTGATAAATGCATCTAATTGTGATAAATCAAAAGATTCTGAACCATCATTATTAGCATCACATAACTCTAAAGCTGTTGGTGTGTTTGCAGTTGGTGCTGCAATTACATTAAGA
>NZ_FQYY01000007.1 GCF_900141885.1 Mesonia phycicola
GCCATTCAGGGAAAATTGACCTCCAGATCTTATGAAACCCAAACGGGTGAAAAAAGATATGTAACCGAAGTGGTGGTACAGGAAATTTTATTTCTTGGAAATCAAGTTGCGGAATAAGTTAAAATAAAGAGGGCATATCCGTCTAAAGTTTTGCCCTCTTTTTCATTGTTAATCTTTAAAAAAAAATAAAAGTATCATGAAAACCAAAGTTAATGAAATTCAAATCAGCTACCACGGAAATCAAACGATAAATACCACTTTTAAAATTGGATGTTCACAAGATGCTGCCCAACTGGCTTTTGAACATTGGGATCAAAACCATATCGAAATGCAGGAGCATTTTAAAATTCTATTGCTCAATAATTCCAATATTGTCAAAGGTATTTATGAGGTTTCAAAAGGTGGCATTACCGGAACCTTAGTAGATCTTAGAATCTTATTTGCCGTTGTTTTAAAAAGTTTGTCTACAGCGATCATACTTTTGCATAACCACCCAAGCGGTACTTTAAAACCTAGTGAAGCTGATCGACAGCTTACCCAAAAGATTATCAAAGCGGGAGAATTATTGGATGTCAAAGTTCTCGATCATCTTATCATTACTCCTAAAAAAGAGTATTACAGTTTTGCCGATCAGGGAGTTTTGTAAACCACTGAAAACAAAAATTTAATTGGAATGATAGAAAAGCCCTCAAGGATTGAGGGTTTTTTATCAGCTTATTTCTTTAGTTATTTGTAAAGCCGTTAGTCTGCTAAAAGGTTTTTATTTTTCAATGCATCGCAGAGGAAAAGGAAAAGCAAGAGGGTAACACGCAGAGCGGTGTTACTTTTCCTGACTTCCTTTATAGATAGGGCTTTCAAATTTTTCGATTTTGAAATTTCCTAAAAATTTGCTGCAAATAGTCTCGACCGCCCTAAAAGCAGGATACTATTTGCAGCAAATAATATTTTAACTCAGTAATTAATTAGGTCTTTATTTTATTTCTGACTAGAATAATCTAAAAAAAATATTTAGCCCACTCCGTTGCAGATGAGTATAGCTCACGTTTTGAGTGTATTTAAAACCTCCCCTTGCGGGTTTGCAAGCACCCTCAAAAATCTGTTAGCCTACAATCAATTCGATGCCGGCTTTTTGTGCTTTGTACTTTATTTTGGTGATCAAATCGTAATAGCTCCAGTTGCGCAATACAAATTCTTCTTATTTGGCTAGTTTAATTTTACTTTCCTAATTCATCAGCATCAAAGTGCCTGCCTGGTGCTGCACACAAAAATTAATCAGCTGACGGCTATAGAGTTTTAACCGAGAACGTACTTATCGGAGTTCTTTTTCTTTAAAATGATTCATCGCTTTTAATTTGCGCTTTCTCCCTTTGCCGGATTTGGTATAGGTGACCGCACTTTTTGCCCGTTGCGCTGCTGCCTGTATCGCTAAGCGTCGATGTAAAAACTCTTCTTTATTCCCAATGTGGAGTTTACTGTCTCCTACTTTAACTACAATAGGATGTGCAAGCGATAGCGATGCTTCTGCCACCTTTGCCGGTTTTAACGGATGTTTCTCTTTTTCCATTTCAAAAACAGCCAGCCAATAGGTCTTTCCGTTTTTTAGCTGCAAGTGAGAAGAGCAAAGCGGAGAACTTTATAAGAAATGGCAAGCGCTATTTAAGCATCCTTATGCTACCATCAAGTGTCAATGGGATTTGATCATATAATACCATAAAGAGGTATCAAAGCAGCTTCAGTTGATTATCGTTCTAGCCTATAATCTAAGATGGTTGTTCCATAGTAAAACAGATCTTATGCAACTGCTACTAAACCACTTTTTAAGACTCAGGGAACTCAAAGACACTTATGTAAGGGGAGATGAATTTTTTAAAGGATCGAATCAAAAAGGAACCGAAATCAATATTTTTTATACCAATTTATTTTATTTTTAAAAGCAAATCAGGTGGTTTTGGGGCAGACTGCCATTAAGTGATTTAGCTTTAAGAATATAATATATCTAGGTAAAATCATATTTATTCTATCAATCGTTTCAACAATAATGCAAATGAAAAATTACAAAATGACTTGATTACTGCGCAATATTTATAAAACAAGAAATTAACTTATTTTTAACAAAATAAAATAATGCAAGTTGTAATTTTAATAACGTTTAACTTTATAACTTAATTATTATGAAAAATTTTCAAAAAATTATTATTGTATTATTTTTAGCAGTGTGGTTACCAAATTATGCTGTTAACGAGCTGAATAGAAATGCTGAAAGTACAGACGGCTATGTGGAGAATGATTTTTCATTTGAAAAAAAAATGTCTGCCTCAGATATGCTATATTTCGTTAAAATCCCTTTAAAAGGAACATTAACTATCAGCGGTTGCACTATGACTTATGATATTGTTGTATCTTATAACATATTAAAAGATGAGGTCACTAATGTAAGTGGAAGTTTAACTTTCAGTGGTTCATGCTCAGGTTCGGTCGATTTTGATATAGCATTGAGGTCTAATAGTGATGGTACAATTAATGAATTGCCGGTCATCGATAAAGATATTAATTATCAGGGTGAATTTGAACAATTCCTTGTTACAGAGATTAATAATGCTATAATCAAAAACTAAAAATATTATTACTTTTATAAGAGCCACTCTAAGTTGTATAGAATGGCTCTTTTTTCTTAAACTAGATAACTTTAAGGTGAATATTATGAAAACTAAAAAAATTAATTTTAATAGTGGTTTAGTAATCGTGTTTTTATTACTTAATCATCTTTCTTTATTTCCCCAAGTTTCTTCTCTACAAAATTCCAAACATGATCCCAAAAAATTTGTGCCTTCATTCTTTTCATATAAGACAATTATTACAAATGATTTTGGGACAGATATTTCTTTAGAAGAAAAAATAGCCAAATCTGCATTTGATAATTTTCAAAGAGATTTTATAGCAAATTCAAATGTTCTTCTTTTAGATGGTTATACTTTTCCTAATCTCGATCCAGGTGTATCGGTGAATTTTGAGCATCAAGATTTTGTGATCTCATACCGACAAGGAAATTTCAAGATGGATGTGTCATCTGATGAATGTTACGAATTTGAATCTGTCAAATTCAAAAAAATGCAAAAATTTGATATGTTCAAGCTTGAACCTACAGAAAGCGCATACGTTCACGAAGATGGTAATTTTATTATAGTTATCGATTCCACTTTGCACTGGAAAATTCAACCTGCCCTATTTGCAAATCAAATGTTTCCTTATGGAGTATCGAAAGTTTACGATAAAAATAAAAAAAAATTAACAAAACTTATTCATGTTGAAAATGCAACATCCGAACAAATTTCTAAATTGGAATTAAATGATTTTAGCTCTACCAATTGCACCAAAATCAAGCCATTTTTTTTGTGATGGAAGTTAAAACGGTTTCTAAATTTGAGTACTTCGAAATTTTTTTCCTGTAATTTAATATAATGCAGTTTAAAGAATCAAAGGTATCACATAAACTAGCTATTGAGTAAATCATCCTATTATAAACTTTAACATATTAAATCATTTAAATACTTTATATATTTGATAGTCTTACTTTATTTATGAATACTTTAACTTTAATAAATTACTACAATATTAATTAATATACTTGTTAATATCGGATTGCGGTGTTATTATTGGAAACAAACTATATAAGCACAATTTTAGTTTAAATCAAAAACTTGTCAAATCCTAAAATAATTTAAACCATTATCAAATTATTTTTATTTAACTTGTAACTTATATTCAAAGGAATTTCCTGTTGGACTGTATCCCTCAAAGCTCTGGCTTTAGTCTATAGTGAAGATTACTAAATTTCTAAAAATTAATAACAGTATCTAGAGCATCATCTGCATCTTTATGAATAAAGTTAGCTTGGTAATTTATCGTAGTGGTAACCGAAGAATGGCGATAAAGTTTCTGAAGCATTTGAATTGGAATTTTATCGCCGGAAATATTACCAAAACTATGTCTAGCAATATGCATACTCATTTTTTTGTTAATGCCTAGTTTGGCAGCAACTTTTTTCAAATGTCTATTCAGGTTTCGAGTTACAGTTTGTGTTCTTATAGAAACCTTTTGAGTGTCATTCAAATCCGTGCCTGTTAAATAATCGAAAATTAAATCATTATTCAATGGACTGTTTTGTCGATATTTTTTAAAAATTGAAATAGCCTTATCAGGTGTTTTTAGCGTTACAAGCTTACTGTTTTTATTCATCCGGTATCTTAATCTATTATCATAAAAATCAGACCACTTTAGCTTTAAAACATCACCTACTCTTATACCAGCAAAATAAAAACTAATAAGCCATACATCGACCGCTTTTTGCTGAGCCTCTGTCAAATCTGTACTGCTCTCTAATTTCTTAATTTCTTTGCGGTTCAGTCCAATTTTTTGTGATTCAGGAATTCGTATCTGGACTTTCCCTTTTCCAAATGGATATCTTCCTCTATCCACTAAAGATTCAGATATCGCCAAATTGTAAATGGTTCTTATTAAGATCAGATAATTTACAACTGTTCTTGGTGAGCGTTTTTTATTGTGTAGTAAATATGTTTCAAATTTCCTTAGAAGGGGGACATTAAGTTCATTAAAAGATAACTCATTTTTTCTGAGAAAACTCTTAAACTTTTTAAGGCGACCAAGCTCGGTATCGTATTGATGATGTTTTTCTCTGTCCTTTAGGTTTTTCAGATGCAAATCTGCAACTACAAAAAAGTCAACTTTTTTGTTCTGCCTAAGATTTTTCTTAATCATTTTTACGGTCTGGTAATCGGAATTATTTTCAGCTTCTAGAACTTTTTTATTTGCTTCGGCAACTTTAGTAAGTAAAAAGTTATTAATGATATTCGCATTAGGATGAGATTTCCTAACGCATCTATTCTTCTCATCCCAATACTTTTCTTCAATATATTGACCAGTTCCTAAATAAGAACTTTTTCTATCTTTGGTAATCCTGACAGCGATTGGATATTGACCTTCAGGATTTCTTTTTTTTCTGAGTACTGCTTTAACGGTGGCCATAATAAATGTTTTAGACTATAAAGATAATAAAAACAGGTACAACATAGGTACAACATTTTGTGTATTTAATTGATATTACTTGATTGTAAATACTATTTAAATTTAATTAAAGAATTGAAAATCAATGTTTTTGTTTGTTGTTGTTGCAGTATGGTTAAACACTCATAACCCGAAGGTCACTGGTTCGAGTCCAGTTCCCGCTACTAAGCAAAGCTTCACAGAAATGTGAAGCTTTTTTTATTACCTAAATTTTAATGTCTCTTGTGGTAATATTATAATAAGAACTCACTTTAAAGCTTATCTCATTTGTATTAAAATTTGGTTGAAACTTTTTAGGAGCCTTTGTTGTTAGTTGTTTTTTTAGTAAAAAATAAATAATTGAGCCTAAAACAGGAAAAAATAAAACAGCAAGAAGTGAAATTGTATTTATATAGGGTTCTTTAAATCTAGACCTAGTAATATCTATGATAGCTGCAAACCATAATACAATGGTTAAAATTATAAGTGAAATAATTAATATTATATACATTTTTAAAATTAATATTGTTACTGCGAAAATTTTATAATACTAAAGTTAAAAATTATAATTGTATTTGTAAAGTAGTATAAAAAGTTCTTGGTTCACTTGGTAAAATACCAGGACCAGGATAACCTGTAGCTCGTTTAGTGAAGTAATAGTTATTGGTAAAATTGTTTATACCTGCTTCTATTTTAAAATTTTTGTAAGTGTAACTAGCAGATAAATCTGCCACGTAGTAAGAAGGTATTTCTCCAAAAATACCATACGTATTATCGCTAGTGTTGGTAGGTGTGTTATTACTATCTGTGTATTGAGAAGACACGTAAGTTAATTGTGTACTAACTTTAAAATTTTTATAGCCTAGCGTAGTACCTGTTTTAATATTAAATAAAGGTACAAATTCTACTTTATTACCTTCTATGCCAGTTACATCACTTTTAATGTATTCTCCGTTTGTAATAGCATTATTTATAAAGGCATTCCAAGAAATATTTTGATTTTGATTAAAAAAAGTATTACTAATATCCCAATCTACTAAAGCTTCCCATCCGTAGGTTAAAGCAGTACCTAAATTGCTTCTGTAGCTTACTACCGCCGCACTACCATTAGGGTTAGAGGTTTGGTATTCACCAATTTTATCGTCATATAAAAGTGCATAGATACTAGTATCGTAACTTAAAACATTATTTATTTTACCGCGTACTCCAATATCTGAGGTAAAACCTTTTTCGTCTGTAATATTAGGGTCTATTACCTGGCTGGGAGAAACGGTTCTTATATCGCTAAAAGTTACAGATCTATAATTCTGAGAAATATTTCCGTAGAATTCGGTTCTATTAAATGGTTTGTAACTTAGACCTACACCTAGTAATAAAAAATTACGTTCTTTTACAATATCTTCTTCTACCAATTCATCTAAAATAACATTCCCCGCTAAATCTGTATTTATATTTCTATAATAACCATCTGCTTTGGTTCTTATATTTTCAAATCTAAAGCCTGGCGTAACAGTGAATTCAGAAGAAATTCTGAATATATTCTCTCCAAATAAAGAAAAATTTTGATTAGGATACACGTAGTCGCTCTGGCTAGCATAATCAGGAAACTCACTAGTAGCAAGATTAAAATTAGCGTCACCACCGCTGCTACCAGGTCCTTGTATGGCTGTATTTCTAGCTTGGTAATATTTACCTCCTATTAAAAAAGCACTTTTTTGATTGTTTATTTTATATTCTTGAAGAAATCTAGCCTCTGCTCCCCAGTTTACAAAATCACCCAAAATTAAGTCTCTAACAGTCCCGGGAGTGTCTGCATTACTTACTCGGTTTGATAGATAGCCAACCGTACTTCTGCTAGCATCTAAACCAAATAGTTGTAAAGAGAAATTGGCTTTATCTGTAAATTTATGTTTTAAACGTAAAGCTAATAAATTCCAATTTACATCAAACCAATTACGTTCTCTATTGCTTTGAAACATATCTTCATTAAACATAAAATCAGTAAGACCTCCAGGTTGTTTTGCTAGATAATCAAAAAGAGTATAATCAAAATGAAGTGAAGTTTTCTCGTTAAATTGGTAATTAAGATTTACAAAAAAGTTTCTGCTATTAAAGTTAGAATTTGGTCTAAAACCGTCTCCTTGTTTATAGTTGAAAAAGGTGTAGTAGCTAAATTTGCCTTTTGTGCCACTTAAACTCGTAAAATTGGTAAATAGATTGTAAGAGCCTAGCGTATTTCTACTTATAAGCTCAATACTTTTTTTAGAAGGGTCTTGAAATTGAAAATTGACCAAACCTCCAAATTGTGTTCCGTATTGTAGTGATGCTGCACCTTTCACTACCTGTATTTCTTTTAAAGCTTCTGTAGGGGGCGTGTAATAACTCTCTGGGTAACCAAGTACATCTGCACTAATGTCATAGCCATTTTGTCTAGTATTAAAGTTACTGGTGCGGTTAGGGTTTAAACCCCTACCACCAATATTTAACTGCAAACCACCGTCAGAATTTTCACTAAAAGTAATTCCAGAAACTTGTGCATAAATTTGTCTAGCAGTATTAACAGACTTGTTGGCAACTAATTTATTAACGAGTACCGTCTCCGTTTTTTTTCCAGCATAAATAGCTGTTTCTTCAATATCTTTAAGGTGTTTTAAAGCAAATACACGGTCTTTATTACGCTGAATAACCACTTCATTTAAAGCAACAATATCTTGTAAAATGACAAATATTTCTTTTTGATTGGTGCTAAATTGCTGCTCTTCTACTAGAAAATAGTCTTTATAGAAATATAAAGTAATAGTTTCTTTTTCTGAAGAAATAGAAAAACGTCCATCGGTATCTGTAATAGTAGATTTTCCTAAGCTATCAAACACCTCTACATTTGCAAGAGGTTTGCCATGTTGGTTTACTACGGTACCAGAAATATTATTTTGTGCCCAAGTAAATGAAACAGTAAAAAGTAATAAAATATTAAAAACCCAAGATGGTGTCTTTAAAAGGAAGTATCCAGGTTTTTTGTTTAAAAGATTCATCTTGTTTTGCAAGGTTTATATGGGGGTTTATGTAAGGTTTGCTAAGCCTACCATTTAGGCTAACATAAGATTTTACTTTTATTTCGGGGTCTGTCATTCCCATGTTTTTCTTATAATAATCATACAGGTAATGTGCATATTCTAAAATAAAGTCTGGCTGAAAAGACATTTGTTTTTCTTGAAAACGAGTAAGATGTTTGGTGTTGTCTACAATTTTAAATTTTCCCGTTTCAGGGTCTAAAATAGAAAATTCTGTATAACCTGCTTTTTCCATTAGCATAACACGCCAAGAAAACCTGTAGCCTTCTTCTGTCCAAAAAAGTTCATTCTCATATAATAAATACCTAAACGGAATTATAAGTTGAAGTAATACAACTATTATAAGTACGCTTGGAGCAATTTTAGAAGCAAAGTAAGTTTGTTTTTTAGAAGTGTTTAAGTTTGTTTTTTTAGGAATTATTTTTAGAAACCTCTCTAAAAAATTTAATATTTTCTCGTGAAATTTTGGGTCAAAAAATATTAAAGAAGAAACAATCATTACAAAAGGAAAAACCCCAATAGGAAAAAGTAAGCGCGTTAGTAAATGAAATATTACTACAAAAATAAAACCTACTATCCTTGTACGTTTATTAATTAGCAAAAAAACAATTGCTAAATCATATAAAGCGCCAATCCAACTAAATGCATAAGCCACCCAAGGTTTTATTAACAAAGCACCTAGTATAGGTAAATCTGCTTTAGAAGGAAGCCAAATTTTTAATGGCATTGCATTAAATAACCAATCTGAGTTTAATTTGGCAATACCTGCATACAGATAAACAATACCAATAAGAATTTTTAAAATATCTGTTCCATAACGTGGTATTACTTTGCTAGCTTTATTAGGCTTTTGCTTTGCATCTACAGAAAAATAAGTATTTGCAGGAAGAAAAATCATGACAAAACTTACTACAGAAATAAAATAATAATGATTTAAGTAATAAGTTTTATCCATTAATTCAATGTAAGTAAAACTCAGAAAAAATATAATAATACTTAGTCTGTACTTATAACCAATAGCTACGGTTATTGCAGAAATAGCACAGAGAAGAAAAATTACATATGTATAAATACCTAAAGGCTTTACCCAACTAAATCCGTAATAGGTAAAATGAAATTGCGGAATTATATAAAACTTTTCAATCCATCCATTAAGAGTAAATCTTAATAGACTAAAAAACATCATAATACCAAATGCCATTCTATAAAAAGCAAGAGGTGCGGCATTTGTGTAGGTATTTATATATGCGTTTATTTTTTGAAGCATTATTAACCTAACTAAAGGATAAATTAAATTGGTATTTAGATACTAGTCACCATCACCATCTACATAATCAATTGTTAAACTAAGAGCGCTAATCATATCTAGTTTAATGTAAACTACATTTTGTTGTAGAGCATTGTAAGTAGTAAGCATTGCGCTATTATTAGTAGAAATTTGATCGCTAAAACTATCATCTAAGTTATCAATTTTACTAAAAATTGTAGCATATTGGTTATTAATAATAGTACTTAATTTTTCACCGTCTGATGTTGCATCTACCGCATCTAAAAATTCTTTTAATCCAGGTCCAGTTGTAGAAGTGCCAAAAGTAACTCCGTTAAAAAAATTTTGAGAAGCTTGTGTAGCATCTATTAAAAGAGTTTTGCTAATGTCGTTTTTGTAGTATGCCTCTACACTTTCAGGATAAAGAACACCATTACTAAAAACGCCTGCAGGTATACCTAATTTAGGTGCACGTACATCTTTTTCAAAATTTTCAATGTAATTATTAGCCATCTGATTAACAGAGCCTGTTACCACGTTAGAGTTGTTTATAAAAGTTTCTCTGTAACCATTATTCCAGTCGGTTACAATGGCATCTGCAGTATTTTTTAATTGTGCGCTTACTGCGGCTAGGTAATTAGCATAACCACTTTCATTTATATAAAGAGCTAATATGTCTTCATCATTTTCTGCAATACCGTATAATAAATAATCTATTGCAGGAAAACCTTGACTAGCATATTGAGCTTGCGTCTCTAAATTATAATCGGCACCATTAATATTATTTAATATATTTTCAGTATCGGTAGGATAAATATTTGTTTTATCGGTTAATTTAAGATCTGTAGCTTTCCCAATATCAAATATTCCTACATATTGGTATGCTTTATACGCTTCTAGCCAAGCATCTCTTAAATTATTTAAGTTAGGTGCATTTATATTTTCACTAAATGTATCTACCTCTGTATTTAATAAATTTACTTTTTGTTGGTAATTTTCAAATGAAGGAACAATAATATTATCTGCCCAACTAGTTAACATCTCTTCTTTATCGTAGTTAGATGTATCACTTCCAGAATCGGAGCCATTGTCTGATGAGCAGCTCGCTATAAATAAGACAGATAAGATAAATACTAATTTTCTCATTACTTTTTTTTGCAAAATTATAAAACAGACGCCAATTAATGTTTATTTATTCTAAATTAATTTTTTTGTAGATATATTTGCTAAAAATTTTAATTAGATTACTTTTGTGTAGTTTTTAATTAATCTAAATAAGAAGTATATAATGAAAAAAAATTTACTAACCATTGCTTTAGCGGCAAGTGCTATAATCTACGTAGGTTGTAGTAGTGATGATGATAACTCTAACTCTCAAGAAACAGTTACAAAATCTGATGTAATAGAAAATTACGCAAACATAGTTTATCAAAATTATCAAGACGCTCTTAGTGACGCGGTAGAGTTACAAACAGCAATAGAGACTTTTACTGCTAACCCAACTCAAGAAAATTTTGACGAAGCTAAAGAAGAATGGTTAGAATCTAGAGAAAGCTACGGTGTTAGTGAAGCATATCGTTTTGCAAATGGACCGATAGATGATGAAAATGGACCAGAAGGTTTATTAAACGCTTGGCCGTTAGATGAAAACTTTATTGATTACGTAGATAATAATGGAGAAGTAATTAACGGAGGAATAATTAATAGTACAGAAGACTACCCAAGTATTACCAAAGATTTATTAGAAAGCCTTAATGAAAATGGAGGAGAAAAAAACATTAGCGTTGGGTACCACGCTATTGAGTTTTTACTTTGGGGTCAAGATTTAACAGATCCATCAGATTTTCTTACAGGACAAAGACCATACACAGATTTTGTAGATGGAGGTACTGCACTTAACCAAGACAGACGTAGAGCTTACCTTAATATTTGTGCAGAGCTAATTATTGATAATTTAACTTATTTATCAGATTTATGGGCTCCAGGTGGTACTTACAGAACAGAGTTTTTAGCTCTAGAAGAAGATGAGGCTTTACAAAATATGTATTTAGGTATAACTACTCTTGTATCTGCAGAGTTACCAATAGAGCGTATGTCTGTAGCATTAAGTAATGCAGATCAAGAAGACGAGCACTCTTGTTTTAGTGATAACACACACAGAGATATTATTCTTAATCTAGAAGGAGTAATTAATGTATATAATGGTACTTATGGAGATATTAGCGGTGCTTCACTTGCAGATCTAGTAGAAGAAGCAAATTCTGAGTTTTTTGAAAGTACTGCAGATGCAATTGACGAAGCAGAATCTAAAGTAGATGCTATTTATATTCCTTTTGATTATGCTATTTCTGGAGGAGAAAGCTCTACAGAAGGTCAAAAAGTAAGTGATGCAGTAAATGCATTATTAGATTTAGGAGCTAATTTATTAGCAGGAGCATCTGCAATAGGTGTTACAGTAAACGGATAATTATAAATTTTTATAATGTATAAAAGAGGTTTAGTAGTTTTTTTGTTTTCTTCATTAATGTTATTGCATACAAGCTGTAGCACAGATGATAGTGATTATACTACTTTAACCCCAGAAGAGGGAGAGCAGAATTTAGGAGGCATATCTACAGTGATAAACGCATCAGAAGAAGCCTTTGGTTTTTCAAGTTCTGCTCTCACCACTTCACAAACAATAGATTTTGGCGTAGGAAATTCATTTTTTAGACAAAGTTGGGTTTCTTCACCGGCATCTACCACTGCAAGAGACGGTTTAGGTCCTTTTTTTAATGCAGTTTCTTGTTCTTCTTGCCATTTTAAAGATGGTAGAGGTCGTCCTCCTTTATATGAAGGTGAAGTTGGCTTCGGATTATTATTCAGATTAAGTCTACCAGGTAAAGATGAATATGGTGCAGCAATATCAGATCCTGTTTATGGGCATCAATTACAAGACTCTTCTATTTTAGGTCCAGATAGTGAGGGGCAAATGAGTATTACTTATGAAACTTTTACAGAAACTCTAGCAGATGGAACCGAAGTAACATTAAAAAAACCTATCTACACCATTACTAATCTTAATTATGGAGCTACTGCCTCTGGTGTTTTAATATCACCACGTGTAGCTAACCAAATGATTGGATTGGGACTTTTAGAGGCTATACCAGAAAGTACTCTTTTAGAATTAGCAGATGAAAACGATGCTAATAACGATGGAATTTCAGGTAGACCAAATTATGTGTACGATGTAGAAAGTAATTCCACCAAAATGGGTCGTTTTGGGTGGAAAGCAAATCAGCCTTCTGTAAGACAGCAAGTAGCAGGTGCATTTTCTGGAGATATGGGTATTACTTCTTCTATCTTTCCAGATGCAGATTGCCCACAAGGTGTAGATTGCGATGAAATACCTAACGGAGGTGATCCAGAAATTTCAGATGATAATTTAGCTAAAGTAGTACTGTATTCTCAATCGTTAGCTGTTCCTGTACGTAGAGATTATGAAGATCAAAGCGTACTAAATGGAAAAGAAATTTTTAGTAGTATACAATGTACAAGCTGCCACATACCTAAAATAGAAACAGGTAGTACCTATTATATAGAAGGTTTTAGAAACCAAACTATACGTCCATATACAGATATGCTTTTACATGATATGGGAGAAGGTTTGAGTGATAATGCTCCAGATTATTTAGCAGATGGCAATGAGTGGCGTACCCAACCATTATGGGGTATAGGTTTAATTAATACAGTAAATGGACATACACAGCTGCTACACGACGGACGAGCAGATAATATTACAGAGGCTATTTTATGGCACGGTGGTGAAGCTCTAGCAGCAAAAGAACAGTTTAAAGAGTTAAGCACAAGTGATCGAGAAGATTTATTAGCTTTTATAAATTCATTATAAAACAAAAAAAGTTAAGTGGTTATAGTTTAAAAAAAACCTTCACAGAGATGTGAAGGTTTTTTTGTTTTTTGATTAACAAAATGTCTTTTACTGTTGTTCATATTCCGCATCCCAATCATTACCATCATCCCCTTTTTGACCATCCAATTTTATTAAAAAGTTTTTAGCAGGAAAATATGGTTTCATGTGTATATCAAGATGAACTCTATCTTTTTGATTTGGGTCTTGCTCAAAACGTTTAATAGAAAAATCTTCTATAAGTTTATCTGGCCCAGATATATTATCTAAAAACTTCACAATTTGCCCCATTAATTCTTTACGAGTACGTGCATTAAAGTTTTCAAAAGCCCTTCTATTTAAAAAGTCCA
The DNA here is from genome assembly GCF_900141885.1 of Mesonia phycicola. Taxonomy (GTDB): domain Bacteria; phylum Bacteroidota; class Bacteroidia; order Flavobacteriales; family Flavobacteriaceae; genus Mesonia; species Mesonia phycicola. Next base: position 13,657 of record NZ_FQYY01000007.1, read on the forward strand.
TAAGTACTTTTGTAACATAATCAAAAACACGAACCACAGAGTAGGTTTGTAGGCCTAAATTATCGCCATTAAAAAGTGTTTTAGCAGAAAAAGCCATTACTTTACCATACTCATTAACCATTGGTACTAAACCAAGTTTTTCTAGGTTTGCAATTTCGCTCTTTTTTAAATCAAATCTAACACCACTAATTTCATTAATTCCTCCATATTTTTTACCAGCAGTGACTTGAGACATAAGAGTTTTATATATTTTACCTGCTAATGCTCCAGATGGAGGTACAAAAAGGTCATCTTCTTCTCCGTATTCATCTTCTTTGCCTCTACCTACAAGCCAATTACAGGCCATTACTACATTAGAGCGGTGATTTTCGCCTCCAGTTAGATTAGCCGCTTCAAACATTTCCATAACATCATCTGGCTCATCTAAATGTTCAAAATCTGTAACTAACATTACTTTATTTTCATAAGCAATTTTAGCCCATTTTTCTACAACGGCGTTGTTTCCTAAATAGCCTGGTATAACCATAAGGCCATAATTATCTCGAAGGTCTAAACGATCGTAATTGTCTCTTAATTCAGAAGAAATAGCATCAATAAAACGGGTATTGTCTAAATCTTTTAATTGTTCTAAATCTGCATTTACAATTGTTATATTTTTAATTTTATCTGCCTCTGTATTTTTAAAAAACAAAGCCATTGATCGGTAAGAACGCTCTAAATCACGAGTTTCATTTATTGCTTTTCCTACATTTTCTTTTAAAGTTTGATCTGCTATTTGAGTTCTTTTTTCAGACTCTTCAACCATTGTAGAAATATCTTCAGAACTAGAAAGAATAGAAGCCCACATCTCTAATGTTTTTTTAACTTTCTTTCTTTCTTTCTCTTTTGTACTTTCTGTTAAAAATATTTTTTTTCTCGCTTTTCGTTCTGGATTCATGTTTTGAACCCCGTCTATAGTTGCTTCTAAAAGATCAAACCCACCATATTTTGCTAATTTTTCGCTGCTTTCTTCTAATTGTTTAGAAGGGTTTTGTGAGATTGCTTGTTGCTGCATTTTTTCTAATTTAGCCATAATTATTTATTAGGTTCAAGTTCTGAAATTAAAGATTGAATTGAGGTTAACAAAGCTTGCTTTGCTTCAGGATCTGTTAATGCAGCTTTAAGAATTTTATTAGTTTTAAGTTGTTTTATAATCTTTACATATTGTTCTTTCTCTGTATCTAGGTCTTTTAAAAAATCACTTTGGTTAATTATACCATTTTTACCAAAATCACCTAGGTTAGAAAAGTGGAGTGTTTCTTTAGATTCTACCCCATCTTTGTCTGAAAATTCTATTTCTACATTAGGCTGGTAATGATTAAAAACATCATCAATTTTTTTGAGATCTCTAATCATTTCAGCTTTTACTGGTTGGTTTTGCGTAAGCTTTTCAACTAGTAAAGTTCTATTTTGTGGTATTTCATTTAAAGCTTCGGCAGAGTCTTGCCTAACTTCTGTACCACCAAGGCCGTATGTGTTATCGCTCATAAATTTTAGTTTTTTTTGGTTATTAAGAATAAATATAGGGTTTTTATATGCTTATTTCCCATTTTAGGGCTTCGTTTTCAAGACTAACTTTTATATGATTTCCTTTTTTGATTTTACCTGTAATTAACATTTTAGACAATGGGCCTCTCAATTCTGTGCGTATTACACCACGTAATGGTCTAGCTCCATATTGAGGAGTAAACCCTTTAATTGAAAGAAATTGATATACTTCATCAGAAAGCTCGATGGTTATTTCTTGCTTTTCTAATGCTTTTAATAAATCTTTAAGTTGAATTTTAAAAATCTTAATGATGTTTTCCTTTGTGATAGGACTAAAAGGTACTATCTCTGTAAGTCTCCCTAAAAATTCAGGTCTAAAATGGTTACCCATAATTTCCATTAAATCTGTTGGTTTAGGGATTTCTCCAGCCTGAAATGATTTTTCTACGTGTTTACTTCCTACATTAGAAGTAAACAATATTACTGCATGTGAAAAATCACCAGTTTTACCTAAACGATCGTGAAGTTTACCTTCATCTAATATTTGAAGAAAAATATCAAAAACAGAAGGGTGTGCTTTTTCAATTTCATCAAAAAGTACAATAGAGTAGGGTTTTTGTCTTATTTTATTTACTAAAAGTCCACCTTCTTCATAGCCAACATAACCCGGAGGAGCACCATAAAGTAGAGCTGCAGAATGTTCTTCTTTAAATTCTGACATATCAAAACGGATTATAGCATCTTCGGTTTGAAACAAAAACTCTGCTAGAGCCTTGGCTAGTTCTGTTTTACCTGTACCTGTGGGACCTGTAAAAAAGAAAGAACCTGTTGGTAGTCCTGGTTTGCTTAAGCCTGATCTAGATTCATGTACAGCTGCAGTAATAGTTTTTACTGCGTGATCTTGCCCCACAACACGCCTTTTTAATTCTTCTTCCATAGAAAGCAAGCGTTCTTTTTCATCTGCTAATAGCTCTCCTACAGGAATTCCTGTTTTGTTAGATATAGTTGCTGTTACGTCTTTTTTTACGATGCTATTTTTTTCTGTATTTGCTTCTTTTAGTAATTTTTGAAGATTATTTTTAAATTTTTCAGCAATTTGTGTAGAGGTAGTAGTATTACCGTCAATTATTAAATGATCTTCTTCTTTTAATGCCGTGAATAGAAGGTAGCTTATTCGGTTACCTAGATCGTTATATAACCATTCTAATTCATGTATTTTTTGTGTTTCAGAAAATTCTTCTTTTTCTAAAATAACAGTTAACTCTTGTGTAATATTTTCAATAATTAGAGAGGAAGTTTCTAACATAAAACGTGCAGAAGACATAGTTCTGTCAATTAAATCTATAGCAGAGTCTGGTAAGCTACGTTCTTTGTTAAAACGCTTAGAAAGCTTAATGGCTTCTTCAATAGTTTTGTATTCTATGTTAAATTTATGATGATTTACATAACTGTCAATTATATAATTAATCATTCTAGCCGTGGTTTGTTCATTAGGTTCTTCTAAATGGATTATTTCAAACCTTCTAGAAAGTGTGTCGTCACTTTCTACTTGTTTTCTAAAAGTATCATTAGTCATACTTCCAATGATTGTAATATTACCTTTTGCTAGTTCAGATTTAAGAATATTGATTAACCCTTTTTGTTGGCTGTTTTTATCTAATAAATTATCAAGTTCATCAATTAATAAAATAGGTTTTTTAAATTGTTTTATGGCGTTTATAATTTTTTTAAAACGATCTTCAATCTCACCATTATAGCTAGCACTAGACACTAACTCGATAAAATTTAGCTCATAAATCTGCGCGTCCTTTAAAGTTTCTTGTACATTTCCATTAATAACGGTATTGCTAAAGCCATTTAATAGAGCTGATTTGCCTACGCCAGGTTCTCCTGTAATAAGTACATTGGGTTTAGAATGTCTTCCTAAAATTTCAGTAATCATTTTAATTTCTCCATCACGCCCGTATATATTTGTTAGTTCTTGATTACGTGCTTGCGAAGTTTTATCTATACAATACTTGTTTAATACATCTGTATTTATAGGTTTGGCGTGTGTACTAGAGAATTCTTTTTTATAAATATTGTTAGAGGTTGTAGTGGAAGAGTTGGTTAGTAGATTTAAAACATCTTCTCTTTTTATGGGAAATGTTTTTAACTGCTCATAAGTAAAGCCTACTCCAGGAGTACAAATAGCAACTAATATGGAAGTAGGAGTGATCTCTTCTTCGTTTAATTTTAGTCTTACCATATCGGCTTCATTAAAAATAGCCTCTATACTATTATCTGCACTGAGTTGATCAGGTATTGTAGCAGCTCTTGGCAACATTTCCATACGTACGTCTGCCCATTCTTCTACATAATAGATGTCTTCACTAATTTCTTCAATAAACGATCTTAGGTTAAAGTTTTTATGCAATAATGCTCTTAATAAATGAGCAGCATTGTATTGATTTGCATGATATCCTTTAGCGTTTGCTTCTGCAATATGTAAGAGTTCTTTGGTTGATGAAGAAAGAGAATAGGTAAGGGTTTGCATAAATATAATTGTAAGGTGCTAATTTTATGTGTTTTAAAACTACTATAATTTTATACAATGTTAACATTACAAAAAGCAAACTTTTTGTTAAAATGTGTTTAAAGAGATAAATTTCAGAATATTTTATTTTCTTAGGCCTTTTAAGATAATAGATAGAAGCGTTAAATTTTAAGTTTAATTTTACTTCTAGAATGGGGTTAAGATTTAGCAATAGGTGTAACTGAAAGCTTATCAGCTTTTCATTGAATTTATATTTTCAGTGTTAATGCTAATTCCAGAATTATTTCATAGTCGCAAGCAAATATTTATTATTAAAACCTCTGGTTTCTATCACCATACAAATCTGTTTCTGCACCGATGTTTTACATAATCTTTTTTAAAGTAATGTTTTCTCCTTTTTTTATTTTTGGTAGTTAATTTATTTCTTCTGTTTCAAAGTTAACTGGTATGAGTTTATAATCTCCCTCTTTGTTTTTTAAAATCTTATATTTACCGAACACCGTTTTATAGTATTTCCCCTTTCGTTTTAGTGTGTCTCCTTTATAAATATTAAACATAAAGCTTAGGCTATCTTTAAGAAAAAGAGGTTGTCCCGTTCCATCCAAAGAAAAGTATTCTCCTTTTTTCAAGAAAACTTTATCTTTTAATTTTAGAGAATCTTTGTAAACATTGCTTCCTTCAATTATTTTTACAGCTCTAAGCTTTATACCTAAAGTATCTAAATAATAAAAATGTTTTTTATTTAGATTACCACTGCCTTCGCTATATTCGTTAATATAAATAAAATATTTTTTGTTTTCTTTAAATAGTCTTGGAGGCATTACACTAAGGTAATCCGTTCCATTAGGTCTAAAATTTAATAATGTATCTGATTTATTGGTATAAATTGAAAGCGAGGGCACATCAAAGGAACTGCCAATAATCTCATATAATATTTTATAATTCCTGTTTTCGTATAATACTCGAGCCTTTTGGGATTGTTTTACGGTATTATTCCCGTCCACAGATGCCACACGTTTAAGTGCTGTTGTGGATTTCTTCTTATCTGCTTTATCGAGACATCCCGATAAAATAGTAACAGCCAACACTGTTAAAATGAACTTTTTCATTATTTAGTTTTTAATATTCACTTAAATCTTCATCATTCTCATTACAAACATGTTCAACATAAAACCCAGATTGAGCTGATTCTCTGTCTAAAACCCAATACGGCTTATCATTACCTGGTCTTCTAAGACGATGGTAATAACCCCCATTAAAATACCTTAATAAGGTAGCATCAATGAATGATTTTATATTATCAGGATCAGTGTTTTCAAGATTAAAGTAATCATTGACTTCTTGAGGGACATTCTCTAAATCACTTGAAACATTATCAAAAGTTATACCCCCTTCTTCTTGATCATCAATAAGTTCAATATTGTCATCCTCATTTTATCTATTCCATTCGTTAGCAGCACCATCCCAATTTCGATATGCATTTATAACCGTTTCTTTCTTATTATCCAATAGTTCTTTGGCTTCATCAATATTTTTTTTCAATCCCACATTGCCTGATTCGAACAAACTACTCTGGTGGTGCTATCCCCATTTCGGTTAGTTTGTGTCATGGTAAAGTGTCTTTCCTCATTATCAACAAAAACTTCACCTTCCTGTAAAGTATTTATCCCGTCTTTGATTGTTTGATTCAAATCAGATATAAAATAAGTTCCGTAATTATCAAGTTGATAGAGCCCCCAACCTCTTGGAGGTCCAAAATTAGGGCATCCTACAAAATCTGTTCAATCTGGTCCATAATTGTTGCCAGGATTAAATTGTCTGTATTCATTTTGATTATGTGTTCCTGATTCATGTTTAGTTAAAAGCACAAAAAACCAGTAATCGTCTTTGTACCCTTCATCGGCAATGTATTTCATGACTTCATCTTTTTCTGGATTGACTACAATTTTTATATTATCTGGTTGTAAAATTGGAGGTTTTATTTGTGACTTAAGCTTACACCCAATCAATAAGACTAAGAGTATAAGGCAAATAACTTTTAATGATAGTATCCCTTTTCTTTGAAGTGTATGTGTTAACACTTATTCTTTTTTTGGCATTCCCTCATTATAGTGAAGGGTCTCCACAAGATCGCCCTTTTCATCAAAGCGGCACCATTCGTCTTGTTTTTTACCGTTTTCGTAATTGCCCTCTTCTTTAAGGGTTCCAGTAGTGTAGTAATAATCCTTGTATTTACCATTGCCTTGCGGGCCAAAAGTTGTTTTGTACAATACATCACCATTGGTATTGAACACGCGGTAGTGGCCTACCATTAGGCCATTGTTGTAGTTTTCGGTCTTGACCAGCTTGTTTTCGTAAGTAGTTTTCCATAGGCCAAGTTTGTAGCCGTGTTTGAAAATCCCTTCTTCTACTATATACTCGTAATAATCTTTTATGGGTGTGTCTGTGGGAATGGTTCTTTCCAAGAAAATGGCATATTTTGAATTTAATTTTTTTTTGTTTCTTTTTTTGTAATAAGTTTTTATACCAGCCTCTGTTTTAATGTATATATCAATTGGGGAAATCCAAATTGTTGGAATTGGTGGCTCTTTTTGTGAGAAACCTTTTCCAAATTGCATTAAAACAATTAATAAAATTAAATTTTTCATTTCGAGTAATAATTAGTTATTTCTGATTGCATTATATTCCATTGATGTTTCCAAAAAGAGATTCTGCTGTTATTATTTGTTTGAATGATATTTTTTTGGGCATCCTTTTCATTAGAATAATCCATCATATTTTCAGTAGTAGCTTGTTTGAACACATCTTTAGTTTTAAAATAATGATAATAGGTTTTTAGATAACCGCGAGCATCTGCGTAATCCTTCTTGTAATCTTTCCAAAATTCTGCAATTTCATTTTCAGGATACTTATTATCAAACATATAATTAATTCGATTATCTACTTGCTTTACAAATAAGTTATATTGATTTAACCTTGTTTGCGAATATTTATGAAAAGAGTGTTTAAGCCCCAAAACATGTCCTATCTCATGAGCAAAGGAGTCTTTAGAACTTAAATTGGTGTTATAAATAACAAAGCTTTTGGCATCGATATCATATAGGTCGCCTTGACCTCCTGCTCCATCTCGCCTGAGAGGTGATAGAAATGAAATCAGCCCACTATTTTTGGCAGCACTTGGATGTTGTTTCTGGAATTCCTCAAATAGCTTATCTAAAATTTCTACATCTTTAAAAATTTTTGTTGAACTAAAAATCAATCCATCTGCAATCCACTGTGCCTCATCTATCTCTAAATCATAAACAGTGCCAATGTTAGCTTTTAAAAGTGCTTGGTTTAAGCTTTGGGTGTTTAAATAGGTTTCGAGGTTTTTAAGGTCGTCCGTTATGGGCTTAGATGGATCGCCAAAACCCTTGTCCATCTGGTTTTCTATGGCCGACTGGTCTGAAACAACGGTGCCTTTCCGGACGATTCGTACAGGGGTAATATCAAACTCCAGTTCTTTGTAGTTGGCATTTTTAAATACCATTAACATGCCCACTTCTTCTTTTTGGTCGTTCAGTTTAGCAAATACTTTAATTTCTTCGTGTTGGGTTAGGTTTCCTTTGCATTTAATCTTGAGAATATAAGAGGCGGTATATATTTTTTTTTGGACTTTGCTATCCCATTTAACTTCCGTGGGAGTGTTAGAAATAATATTTTTCAGGTATAGTTTAGGGCTTTTTAGTTCAATTTTAATATTTGGGTTACTTGCTTCGAATATGAGTTCGGTGGGATCTACGACCAAAGGTTCAAGCTCTTCTATTTCTAAATTTAGACTAACGCCATACGTTTGAACAAGGTTTCCATGAGTGTTCTGTGCTTCTGGCGTATCTGGGTACATGGTAAGCCAAGCAGGATAATAGTCCTTACCATAAGTTGAAATAGGGTTCTTGACGTCTGGGGTTTTGTATTCTTTTTTTAAGTCTGGGACGTCATCACAGAGTGCTAACTTAGCATTATGAGGGTTTCCATCATGATCTTTTGCTACGGTAACTATAGGATATATATATTCATCACGTAACCAGTCGAAGCCATACTCACCCATATAACCAGTGGATCGCCTAAAATGTAACATAAATTGGACCGATAGCGAGTTCTTCTCCAGAGCTAAAACTCCGTCTAGCGGCTTCAATGGTATCTATAACTAAGGTACGTGCCATAATTTAGTCTTTTGTTTCGGTTTCTGTCCAGTTTTCGTCTATGCTTACCCGTTTCATTGCTGCAGTGCCTTCAACATTAAAGTCCATTATATTCTCGGTCTTTAAGGCTTTAAAACTATGCTCACTAATACTGCCAAAACTGTGTTTTAGGCTCATACAGTGTAACACCTCGTGTACCAATACCATTTCATCAAAACTGACAAAAATTTTAATAGCGAAAAAATGTATGGGTTCGAAATAGATTAATATTGGGAGAATGGAGTCGGTTTCCCGACCAATACCACTTTGCCAGTGTAAGCATCTACGTGCACTACTTTTTTTCTGTCAAATATTTTCCAGACCATTGGTTTTTCTGGTTCCCACCCTTTAAGAGGCATTACAATGTTTACTTCTGCCTTACTTGGATCGACTCCTTTTTTAGTTGCAAGTTGCAAAGCCTCTTTCCAACACACAGGGTAAATGGTGTCGTAGTTTACTCGATAGGTTTCTATGGGAGTGGTGGATTTGGCATTGCTGTATTTAAATTTTATTTCTTCGCCAACTTTAGTGTTTGTATGGTTATTATATTTTCTTATTAATCTGCCAATACTGTCATATACAAATACAGAACTTAATTTATTTGTTTTTGAGGTTAGATATAGCGTGTATTTTTTTTCAATTTCGTTGGGGAAACTTTCCATCAGCAACACTTTGGAACTATCTGTATTGATTTCCAACTGATAAGATTCTGGCTCTTCCAACTTTTGTTGAAAATCTTGAATATCAAAATTATATTTGTTTTTTGAGATACCATTTTCCGTACAGTTATTTATATTATCATTAACTATATAATTTTGCGCTCCACAACTTAGAACGAGCACACTCAAGAAAATTCCTAAAATATTTTTCATAATTATTTTTTTGGGTGCCAATCCCATAATTTTTCCCATTGCCATTTATAAAAAACCTTGCGCTCCATATCTGTATTTTCATTCCCGTTAGTGTCTTGGTTATAATCCATATAGTTCTCGTCGGTTTTAAACTGGTCTTCATAATTAGGGAAATCATCTCTTTTTATCGCTGTTCTTTTTTGAATTTTCTTTGAGTAAATCGATTTGTTTATTCCTTCAATTTCAATTTTTAATATAGAAATCTCAGGAGTATTTGTGTTTGCACCAAGTGATTTGAAGCCAGAGATAAGATTATTAAAAGTGTAGATTTGTCAAAGAACGATTATGGCTTGAATCTTTAAAGATTTTTTATTATTTATCATAAACTTTTAGAGCTTTAGAAGGGTCTTTTAAATATTTATCTTCTATCTGTGGAAGATTGAATTTTTTATAATCTATTTTCTTGACCCTTGTAAAATAAGGTGGAAGCCAATCAATGTTGTTTTCTGTAAAGCAAGATCCATTTTCTAAAAATTGATCTCTATTCAATTTACTGATTGACACTATACTGTCCTCATTTATTTTTTGATAGGATACAAGTCTGTATTTATCTTCACGTATTTTATATTCAAACCCGCATAAGTTAAATTCATTTTCATTTTTTTCAATAAGATACATCCAATAAGGTGAGCTAAATTCAATATAATTTTTCGCATCAGTAGTTGTGAATATTTTGGCGCTTTCGATATAAATAAATTTAGCACCAGTGCTTCTGTAAATTGCTATGTTATTATTTTCAATCTCCAATATTGCATACTTCTCATTATTAGAATATTCATAATAAATGCTTTTACTACAAGAAAATAAGAGCAGAATAAATGATAATAAAATTAGTTTCTTCATAATTTGTTATTTTTCTTTTTGTAAATATTTCCCCTCAATTCCTGTCTTACACATTTCATCCCATTGCCATTTATAAAAGACCTTACGCTCCATACTTTTATTTTCATTACCGTTAGTGTCTTGGTGATAATCCATATAATTTTCATCGGTTTTTGACTGGTTTTTATACTTGGGGAAATCATCTCTTTTTATTGCTGTCTTTCTCTGGATTTTCTTTGTGTCAATCAAGTTGTTTATGCGTTGAATGTCTATTTTTATTTTTGAAATCTCAGAGGTATTTATATTTGCACCAAGTGATTTGCTTTCAGAAATGATTTTTTGGTAATGTGAAGGATTATCAAAGAACGATTATGGTTTAAAACTCTAAATATTATTTATCGTAAACCATAGGTGCCTTAATAGGATCTTTTAAATATTTATTCTCTATTTGAGGTAGATTGAATTTTTTATAATCTATTTTCTTAACTTTTGTAAAATAGGGTGGAAACCAATTAATATTTTTTTCTTTAAAGCAAGTTCCATTATCTATGAAATATTTTCTGTCTGATTTGCTGACTGAAACTATGCTGTCTTTATTTATTTCTGCATAGGTTATAACCTTGAAATCATCTTCAGCCGATTTACGTTTAAAGCTACATATATTGAATTTTTCTTGATCTTCGTCTATGTAGTACATCCAAAAGGGCAAACTGAAACTAATTTCACTTGTTGTATCGGTGGGTCTTTGGAACAGGGCACTTTCAGTATAAATAAAATTACCGCTATTACTTCTGTATATAGCCAAAATTTTATTTTTAATTTCTAAAGTAGCATATTTTCCATTATTAGAATATTCATAATAAATACTTTTACTACAAGAAAATAAGAGCAGAGTAAATGATAATAAAATTAGTTTCTTCATAATTTGTTATTTTTCTTTTTGTAAATATTTCCCCTCAATTCCTGTCTTACACATTTCATCCCATTGCCATTTATAAAAGACCTTACGCTCCATACTTTTATTTTCATTACCGTTAGTGTCTTGGTGATAATCCATATAATTTTCATCGGTTTTTGACTGGTTTTTATACTTGGGGAAATCATCTCTTTTTATTGCTGTCTTTCTCTGGATTTTCTTTGTGTCAATCAAGTTGTTTATGCGTTGAATGTCTATTTTTATTTTTGAAATCTCAGAAGAATTTGTATTTGCACCAAGTGATTTACTTTCAAAAGATTTAGCTTTTTTAACTATATCTATAAAATTTGTTTGTAAGTCATTTGCAAGATTTAAAAACCATTCTTTTTTTTGCGTATCTCTCTGGATTTGTAAATAATAAAAATTTAACATTCTCAATAGCTCTCCTCCTTGTTCTAATGATTTTAATTGCTCTTCTTTTGATTTTACTTCATTTTCTAATTTCTCAATTTCTTCCTCTAAATCTTCTTTATATATTGTTCCAGGTACTTTAATAGCATATTTTCCTAAACTCTCAGCAAACGTATGTTGTAAACCCAAAGAATGCCCAATCTCGTGTAAAACTGTTGGGTTTGCAGCTTTGTTAATAAGTGCAGCTTCAAATATATGCACTACACCATAACCAGTATATGAATATGCCAAAACCTTATTTAATGGGTTTCTGGCCGCATAAATATCGTGACTGTAAAAAAGATGGATGGTATGCTCTTTATTTAAACCGGAAGTTGTACCGGTATTGTTAAAGGCTATTAGAGCGCTGTCATAATCAGCTTTCGCTTTTATTACATCAGGTTCGTTCCAAGCTTTGGTTACAATTTTTTTCTTATGCTGTCGCTCTGTATAACTTGAGTTACCTCCTCTATAACTATAATGCTTATCAAAAACAACCAATAGGTTTTGTATTTTTTCTTTTAGGTTTTCTTCTGCTTTGTTCTGGGAAGTTTGACCTGAGAGAAGCGCTGCATATCTATTTTCAACTAAATCATTATAGATTTTTGTGTCACCATCATCCTCAGCGTCTTTTTTAAGATAAATGTCAGATTTACCAGTATTCTGGTCTGTTTTTGACGAAAGCATTTTTGGATTAAAGAATTGGTTTTTGCTCAAGTCTATAACGTGTGTTTGAGGCGCCAATTCTCCATAAATGTAGGCTTGGTTAAAAGCTTTGGTATTAAAATCCTGTACCAAATTAGTAAAAAATGAAGTATGTGGTATTTTAGTAACAGTTTTGCCTTCAACTCCTTTAAAGTTTAATTTTACGGGTTGTATAACTGTTTTATAGCGCGTAGCATTTGGATATATAATTAATTTACCAATAACATAGCCTTGGGCTTTGGCGGTTATAGTAATTTCAGAACTAAAAGATTTAATACAATTAATTTTCATGGCTTGTGCGGTTGCCCCAATAGTTAAAGATAATTTCTTTATACCCTTAGCATCACTTCCGTCAATAGATACGCTACTTGGATCTGAACTTTCAAACTCAACTTGCTCTGTAGTTATATCTGTAGCTTCTTTTTTTGTGTTGTTCTCTTCAGCTTTCACAAAAACATCGACAATATGCTTCGGGTTTTTAGGGTCAGAATTTCCATTTACATTTGGCGGCCAAATGGATAGATAGGCACAAAAATAACTGTGGTTATCTTTTATAGCTTCCTTCTTTGTTTCAACTGAAGCCAAATTTTTATACTTTTCAATAAGGCCTTCACCCATTACTTTTTCATTGAAACGATCAAAACCAAATTCTCCAGAATAGCCAGTATCTTTTTTACCAAAATTATCTTCACTATTGAGTACAGAACGATAAAAATTTATTACTGCGTTATATTTCCCTTTTATTACAATCAATTCCTCTCTCGAGTCAAACGTCCGTCCAGCGGCTTCAATCGTATCTATAACTAAGGTACGTGCCATAATTTAGTCTTTTGTTTCGGTTTCTATCCAGTTTTCATCTATCGTAACATTATCCAAGGATGCCGTGCCATCTGCTCGTACGGTGCCGGTATATTTTAATTTTCTTTCACCTTGGGCAAAATCCTGTTTGTCTTTGTCTTTTACATTCACAGTCACAGTTTCTCCAGCACCCATATTCTCGGTCAGCACAAATAACTTGGCCTTCTCTCCGTAATCTAAACTGTCTATCCGTTCTTTCCCTGCTTCATCCATCCAATAGCTCTCTACTACTTTTGGTGCTTTGTCGTTACCCATCATGGCACCGGGGATCATCATGGCAATGTTTTTAAAGGTTTCTTTTACGCTACCAGCACTGTTTATTTGGGCGTGTTGCATAATCGTAACTTTACCGCCTGTGGCGCACATGCACTCACTGTCGTCAAACAAAAATTTTTTACTGCCGCCCAAGGTAGATTTTTGAGCCGTTTTTGTCCACGGTTGTAAGGCAGGAACACAAGGTAAATAACTACTGCCCGAAGGCTTTAGTTTACACTGTCCGAAAGTTTCTGGCACCTGGGTTTCTTTATCGGTCGCCTGGAATTTGCCCTGTATTTTTACTTTTTTATTTTGCGTGACCAAAAGCTTTGCTGGTTTCATGCCTTGATTGCATTGTAGCATCGCTCCATCTAGTACATATTTTTTACCCATCTTCTTCCAGTTTAAATGTTATCGTTGTTTCTTTTCTATAAAGGTCTCCTATACTCGTGGTATAAGATAACTGCCCGTTAATTATTAAACCAACTTCGGGACGTAGCTCATAGCTTCCGTGGTATTCAAAATCTAAATTATGTTGTGAGCCAGGCTCGGTAGGTAAGCTGCCTAGAAAAGCATTCATTTTTGCTAAGGGGAAGTTTTTAGCCTCGGTGTCCAATTCGCCAGAAAGTTCCATGGTTACTTCACTAAAGGTGATATCCTGTTTGGTGATTTTCTTTTCCTCTTGTATGGGAATATCAATATTTCCTAATCCGTTTGCCAATATTTTTTTATCTTTTATTACAGCATCACCTTCAAACTCCCGGTAAAAGATATTGGCAAATAGAAAGTTATAAAAATTATCGTTTAAAAACACATTTTGTATCTCATTTTCCTGTAGTTGCCAATCAAAATCGGCCGCCATTTCTTTTAGATCGGGGTAGGTGTCTAACAATTCTGTTTTAACTGCCAGCCACTTATCGCGGATTTGCTGAGTATTCTTTACTTCAAGCAATTTGTAATTCTTGCTTACCACTATCCTTAGCTCATCATTAATACTTGCTACCTGCAGTGCAATAGTTTGAGCTTTGTTTAATTTTTTTATTAGACTATTTCTTTCATTTAAAAAAAAGCGACGTTGGGTGGTTAAGGTATATTGTAGTTCTCCTTCATTGTCCTGCCCAAAAAACTCTAGACTAAATTCCCAAGCCATTTTTGTGGCTATGGATTTCTTGCCCTTTGTTTCTATATTACTAAGTATTGCCGTGTAGTCTCGGGAAACACGCTGGCCGTTAAGCTTTAGTTTGCGGGTGGTATGTAAATGGGTTTCTGACAATTTAATAGGTTTTAGAATATACTTTTATCTGTGTTTTCGTTAGTTCTATTTCATTTTCATTATTACTTAGGGTAGTTTTAATTGTATCGTTAAATGTGCTTATGTGGGCTGTTAAGACAGCTTCTTTTTTGTTTTCTGTAAAGAGAGTTTTGAAAGCTTTGGTAGTTTCTTGTTCATCAAATAATAACTTGGCAGCAAATAGGTTCCCGTTTTTGTCTTGCCATTGTATTCTGGCAGAACTTGGCAACGCCCAACTTTCTAACAAAGGTTTAATGTCTTTGTCTAAATATTGTACATCTTGTTCACCGTTGACCATGGTTATCCTTGCTTGTCCCGGGTTAAACTCCTCTTTATGCGATAAGGCCATTTTCCAATTGTATTTATTACGATAATTCTTCCAACGGTTAAAAGGAATGTTTCCTGCTTTTATTTCTTTTAAAATGCTATCTGACACTTCATCTTTTAGTGTGGAATTTATAAATTCTTTTTCGCTAAGATTAGTTGTAGGAATCATTTCTTTAAAATCAACTTCGGTCTTTGTACCATAGTAAGTTCCTATTTCAATTTGATAAGCAGTAGCAACCATCCATACAGTAAACATACCACCAGGAGCAATCCCAACAGATATATAATCAAAATGCTGAATATTTTGAGTTTTAGGATCTTTTAATTCTAGTTGAAATAAGCTATCAATTTTTTTGTGTGGAAGTTCAACCTCAGCTTTATAATATTTATTTTCAGTGTAAGCAAGCCAAATTAAGTTCATCTTTTTTGGTACTGCTTTATAATCATCTCCCAATATATGTATAGACCCAATTTCACCCCATCCATAATAGACAGTTCTTTTATCTGGAATACGTATATATGAGTTATCTTCTGTTATAAAATTAGCTTTATAGAGATAAACCGGGTAATCTTTAGGCGCAGTTTCTGTGGGTAGCCATTCAAATTTATTCATTTGAGTAGTGTTTTTTTGTTGACATGAACTTTGAAGAAAGGAACAAAAACATATTAAAAGCATTATTTTTAGTTGATTTTTCATCCAGTAATTATTTTTCTGTAACGTTCTCTGCTCCAAAATTTTCTACGTGGTCCCATGGTAAGGCTTGCAAATTGAGCAGAAAAATGTAAATAATCACGACGTACTGGTATTAGCAAAAGCTTGTCTTCTTCATTTTCAAAATCTAACGGATTTCCATTGTTAAATACATACTCATCAATCCTATTCTTTATAGCTGTAAGGGCAGAGGGAATAGCATAAGCACTTTTTAATTGTTCTGCTTTAAGGGGAAGATTTTTTTGTGTAGTAAAACTTGCCATTATAGAAAGAGGGATATGTGTATAAGTATTAGATAAAGTACGTGTACCTTCAATAACTGATGCTCCCATTCCGTCTTGATCCCATTGTACAACTTCGAGTTGTTCTGGACTATACCAACCTTGATTAATAACAAAGTCACGGTCATTATAAGAAAACCTTCGTTTTTCTTCTTCTTTATCGTTGTAACTTCCTCCTAAATCACCATGTACGCCAGGTAGTGAAAACTCTTTACCCCTACCAGATTGTAATGCACTTTGTATATTGGTTAGCGAAAAATTCTTTCGGTGTTCATCTGCTGCAGTTAAGTGTAATGTAAATTGAGCTTTTCGAATTGCATCTAAGCCTAAAGCTTCGGTGTCATTGTCATAACTAAAAACAACTCCTGCGCCATGGGAGGAAACGGTATCGTAAATCCCCACAAAACGAATGATTAGCATGCGTAAAGGAATGCCGTTCTTTTTTAATTCACTTCCCAAATGGCCGTGACGTGGTTTTTCTGGAATAATAGTTTTTCTAGCACTTCCTGATCTGTTGTAGTTGTACACTACTTTTTCAGCTTGAAAAGGTTTGCTTACTTCGTGTACTAAATTTCTTGCAGCGGCGGCACCACGACTAAAACCAAAAACGTCTATGGTTAATGTGTTTATATTTTCAACTTCCTTTTTTTTAGTTAAATTAACGATTTGCTCGCAGGCTTTCTCTACTTTAGCAAGAATACCTGTACTTCCAGTCCCAAAACCTCCGCCAATGGTAGAGTCGTCTTCAAAATTTTCGGTTCCAATACCTTCTATGTATAACTTGAAGGTTATAAGTTTTTCAGTGTTGAGGTTTTCATAATAAGGCTCCATACGAGCTATATTACTGTAATAATTTTCAAAACTAGCTACATCATCATTAATATAGCGCGCAGCCAATTCAAAGTTTTTTGAAGGATCATCATCTGCTTTCTCATATTCTAAACGGGCATCAGTGTTGTTACGGTTGTTCCAGGTACCATCTATAAAAACGCCCACCATCACGTTTTTTGATTCTGATTCTTCAAAGTCTTCGTGGCTAGATTCTTCCACAAAGGTGGGTGCGGTTTGTACATCAATTTCATCCAGAAAACTTTTGGTGTTTTCTGCGCCTGTAGGTGAAGATGTTAAATCAATTGGCATAATATAATGTTTTTACTCTCCATAATTTACGGTTTCTGCACTGGCAATGGTGATTTTACCACCTGCGTTGGTCTTTATTTCACCACTTGCATCAGTAGTAATTTCTTGAGCTTCTTGTTTATAGGTACTGCTTAAAATCTTTATTTCTTCGCTAATTTGTTTATCCTCATTGTTAGCTGTAATAAAGCTAGTTTCAGTAATGTTTTCTGATTTATTTTTACCTATAGAAACATCCATATTTTCTTCTACATTAATCTGCATGTTTTTTGCATTGAGCGTCATATTTTCTAAAGCTGAAATCATAATGTCGTTGTTGGCAGTATCAATTCGAATTACATTTCCATTTTTATCAGTAATGGTAATACTTTCGCTACCATTGGCATCATTCAACTCAAAAGTATGGCCGCTTCTTGTACGTATAGCTTTAATATCATTTTTATCTGTTTTCCAACTCTGTGGTCTATGGCTACCGTGGTAAAGAGACCCCATTACATATGGTCTTTCTGCATTACCACCTTCAAAACCTATTAAAACTTCTTCTCCAATTTCAGGAATAAAATGAAAACCTTTATCTGCACCTGAGTGAGGCGTAATAACTCGTATCCAAGGAGTCATCTCTCCAGTCATTTTTTGCCAATAAAACTGTACTTTTATACGTCCCATCCCTTCTGGGTCTATATTTTCTGTTACAATAGCTGTTTGAGTTTCACTTCTTGGGATGGCGTTGAAATTAGTAAGCGGATATACATCTATGTCTGCACTAACTGCTTCAAAAGTATTTTGATATCTCCCGTTCTCATTCGCTATATGGTTAACTTTTGTAACTATATAACTACCATAATGCTCATCTTGACCTTTAATTTTTATTGTTTTCCCTAGACCTACACCTGGATTATCACTAACACCTTTTAAAGTGACCTGTCTTTGATCTGCTGTCTTTTTTTGCTGCTCTACTTGGCTATCTAGACGTTTTTTTAAAGTTGGGTCATTATAATTATTTATAAAGATGTTGGTTTCTTTGGAGTATAATGTAGCTGCTTTTTCACTACTAAAACCATTATAGCCACTAGGCTTTGATACCTCTGCGGTATTTTTTTGATGATATTCGTTATTTAGATAATCGTTAGTGAAATAATTAAATTTATTAGGCTGTGGATTTAGTTCCATACTAAATTCTTGCAAATCATGTCCATAGGTAAGTTCAATTGGTTCTGCTTTTTCTGGAGTACCAAAAACTAGCTTTTTACCGTTATAATAAAACCATTCACTATATTGAGAGGCTAACCTTGCCGTGTATTGCCATGAGCTTTCGTTGTTTTGTACAGAGTAGTGAAGTGGGGCAGTAGTATTAGGTTGAAAGGCAGTTTCTAATTTACCTTTATCATAACCGGCAAAGGTTTTATCGAGGATATCTTTTAGCGTTACTTCGTTGTGCGAACTGTAGTGCCCACCATCTTCGGCAAGAATAGTGGTGCTGTGTCCTCCTATAATTACAAGGTCTCCATTTTTATGATTAAATGCTTTTAAACTATTTATAGAGGTGACTAAACCTTTAAATTCAAGGGTTTTATATCCGCTAAATTCATCAATAGCATTTACTTGAAAGGTAAAAGTTTCTCCCAAGTGGTTTTTAGAATCTTCGGCAAGCCCACCCAACGTTACTTTTTCTAAAACATCCATACGGCATACCAGTTCAAAAGAGTGATGGGAACCGAGGGTTTGGTGTAAGCTAAACTCTTGAAAAGCAGGAATTGAGTTTCCTGCTATATAGATACTTATAGTGCTTTGTAGTGCCATGTTTTTTTGTTTAAAATTCTAACTCTTTATTCCATTTGTAATAATCTATTGTAAGCCATTCTTTTCCTTTTTTTGTATACCAAAGAGTAAGGTTTGTTGTGTCAGTTTTGGCCCAAGTAGCTTCAAAAACATTAATAACTTTCAATGCCCTTAAGATATCTATCAAAAAGAGAACCTGAATTAAATGCGTAAATGCCATTGATAAAGAGGCTGTCAATCTAGGTGTTGAATTATTAGTTTTTATGGCCAACTTACAAAACCCATAATACAATGACCTAAATATTAACGGCGACCTTATTTTTTCCAACCATTCCATTTTAATTCAGTTTTAATTAATTTTTTAGAGGCTACATAAGTATTTGTCTATCCTCGTTTCATACCGCTTCTCGTCAAAGCTTTTTTTAATATGCTCTATGGGTGGAGCATATTCCATTTCAAAATCCAGTTTATACAGTTTTTGCCTTAGTTATTTTATCTATTACTTGCACAGAAAGACACTAAGTGATTTCATCTAAAATAAGAGATATATGGATAAAAAACCACAGATAAAATAAAAAACAAATAGATAAATAAATAGCTCCTATTTTTCTTTGATTTATGGTAGTGTTTTCATATTCTTTTATAATTCTTTTCCATTTTTTATTAAAAGAAAAAACCAAAATAGAAAATTACTCCCGTTATAAATATAGTCAAGTATGTATTGGTATAACCTTGATAGGTGTCTAAAGAATAATAATCTTCAACAATAAAAACCAGAGATAGAAAGAACAACATATGCATAAAAGCTAAAAAAATAGTAGCTGTAATATGTGCATCTGTCCGCTCACTTTTATAATTTCGGTAAAAACTATAAATAATATAAAAAAAGTAACGCAGATATTTTGGTGGGCGTATGTTTGTTAAAAGTTCCTTCATTAATGAAAGGTTTTAAAAATGGTTTTTGGGGGTGTCCGTGTATTATCTATATCCTTGGTCTGTGTTTCCCTTTGCATTTCGTGTTTTAACTGTTCAATTGGGGTTTTATAGTCCATTTCAAAATTCAGTTTATATAGGTTTTGCATTTTAATTAGCAGTATAAGGAGATGTTATATGTACCATATATCCCGCCCCTACTATGCACAGTATGCTTACTACCATATAAATAAATAAATAGACTGAACCCATTTTTTTTTCTTCACTACTTTCATTTTTAAATTCTTCATAAAAAAACTTCCATTTACCCTTATAAATAAATATTAAATAATTTGTGTAAAGGAAAACTCCAAGAAAAATAATTTTGCTTACAAAATTTGAACCTGAAAAAAATAGACCCCAAACATCTTCACCTAGAAGAGCACCGATACCTAAAAGAATAAAAAAAAATTGAAAAAGAGTAGTTATCGCAATTATGAGCATTGTCGAAAACTCAGGTGGATTGTTTCCTAATTTTTTAGATATGATATTTAATCGGTAAAAAATATACCTATAAGGTTTTTGGGGTCTCATTTTTTCCAACCATTCCATTCTGTATTGGTTTTAATTAATTTATTAGGAGATACATACGTATTGTCAACCTTCGTTTCATACCGCTCCTCTTTAAAGTTTCTTTGAATGTGTTTTATTGGCTTATACATAGTTTGAATTGTTGAGAGTTAGGCTCCAAAAGGAAAAAATAAGTAACAAAAATGTAATAAATAAATAAATATAAACATAACTATTTAGGCTATTGCTTTTTATTTTCAATTCGATTTCTTTGCCATATTTCAAGTGTTTGTTCCTATAAGAGTAGTAGGCATCGACTATATAGTAAAATACTATGGCAAAAACTCCAAAAATTAATTTTCCATTACTATTGAAAAATAAAGCCCATACATCAATAACTTTCAATGCCCTTAAGATATCTATCAAAAAGAGAACCTGAATTAAATGCGTAAATGCCATTGATAAAGAGGCTGTCAATCTAGGTGTTGAATTATTAGTTTTTATGGCCAGCTTATAAAACCCATAATACAATGACCTAAATATTAAGGGCGGCCTTTTTTTTTCTAACCATTCCATTCTGTATTGGTTTTAATTAATTTATTGGACGCTACATAGGTGTTGTCAATACATCAGGTATAAAAAGGTGAATTAAGTTTTATCAAATACAAGATGCCAAAAAAAATCGAAAAGCTTATAATAAAATATAAAGCCAATACAATTGTGCCACTTCGCTTCTGTTTGGAATTTTCTTTTTCAAATTCTTTGATGTATAAAAGATGCTTGTCTCTAAAATGATATACAATTTCTACAAAATATAAAAACATTAAAGCTGTGATAATTATAAAAATAATACTGGTATTTGTAAAAAAACTTCTCCAAATATCAAAATCTACTATATAACCAAAAAGATTTATAAAAAACACGATCTGCAAAATATGGGTAAAAGCAAGTGTTATCGAAACCGATGTTTTGGGAGTTGAATTATTTGTTTTATTAGCAATTTGAAAAAGCCAATAATAAATATACCGTAAGACTCTTGGCTGCTTAATTCGTTCAATCAAATTTAAAATCATTTTGTTTAACAATTATTTTTCGAGTGTCGGTGTTATCTATTTCTTTCTTAGCTTCATAGCGTTCATTTAAAAATTCTTGTTGAATATGCTCAATTGGAGGCTCATATTCCATTTCAAAGTCCAGTTGATAGGGATGGGGCATACTATGTTGACCGAAAGTGCCAAGCCTGCCGGATCCAAATTGATTGGTATTATAAGGTACTCCGTCGCTACGAATCCCGCTGGGCTGGCCCCAATCGCCAAAAGCACCAGATACATCTAATATAAAATATGTCCCAGAGACTACCCATCCAACAGGACCACCCCATATGCCTATAGCGCCCATAGCAATATCAATAGTAGCTTTGGTAACAACTTCATTTCGATTTGAATCATCATGAATAATTGACTCTCTAGCTTCATAAAGGCTGACGGCAACAGAAATATAAAAAAGTTTTTTACCAAGTTTATGCCATTTTAAAGACCTTCCTACAGCATTTCTCGCTCCCAATTGGTGCCCACCAGCTCCTCTAGCAAAGCCTTTTTGGTGGCTCAGTTTGTTATATAGACCTTCGTTGGTGCGGTACCAGCCTTTGGAGTTTTTAAGGCTCTCGCCAGCGTTCCAAGGGGTGAAATTACCAATTTGCCGTGCTTCTAAAGCGCCAGCTACGATACCGCCTGTGGCTACTGTGGTTTTGAATACATTGTAACGAGGGTCTTTCCAGTGCATATAGCGTTCTTCAAATCCTTGTGGCTCGCCATCCAGCCCAAAACTTCCAGAACCGCTATAGGAAATATTAAAGCCTGGAGTATTGACATCATCATCGATAAACAAAATAGCCGTATTGGTTTTTGGGTCACTAGCCTGGATTTTTAAAACGCTCCGTCCACCGTATTGTTCATCTTCTTCAATAGAAATATCGATAGTGGCTTGATTGGATAACTGTATCCAATTAAAACCATCCCATACTTGATAACCACCGTTGGCTTCCTTAATATATTTATCTGGATCTATTTGAGGAGGCTTTGTTTCTTGATGCTCTCGCATTTCACATAACACACGTTCAACACGGTCATCATAGCCTTGCATGGCAAGGTCTATATGGTAAATTTTTTCAGAGAGTGCCGTTCGAGTATTGTCAATTTCACGTTTTACAGCTTGTGCCAAATGCATGGGAATACTGTCCTTAGAATACTTACGCTCTCTAACCTGTAGAGCAGCCTTTTCAATAGCTGGTTTTAATATGCTGTCCAGCTCTCGTAAAGTTTCGTTGGAAGTGTACATACATTATTGTTTTACAGGCCAGTTATTTTTAAAAGGAACGTTGTTAAGGTTCATCTCTTCGGCTGTGATTTTGATTCGCAGTTTAAGTGGTTGGTTTCCAGTATGGTTAAAATAACCGCTCAGTTTTGCACAATATGCTTTTGTAAACTCAATTGAAAGCATTTTGGACATTCCATCCTGTCTGAAAAAGGTTACTTTGCCGTCTTCTTGTTGAGTAGGACTTACCATCCAGGTTAAAAGATTGGTTTCGTTTGTAAATTCTAAGGTCAATAAAATTATACCACCTCTTGGTCTACCGCTCGGCCTACCGCTATCGTCTAAAGGTTGGTCAAAATCGAAGGTACACTCTAGTATCTTATACTTTTTATCGTTTATTTCAAGTTGTGATAGAAATGACATAATGAACTATATTAATTTTTCTCAAAGAAGAAGGGTAAAAAAAGGGAGTGCAATATACACTCCCTTTTTTGGGTTAATTGCACTTTATTTGAATGCTTTTGCCAATTACATAGGCCAATCATTTACATGTTCTCCTGTACCCATAGATATAGAGCGTGCAGAAATAACGATAGACTCACTCATAGGATTGTCTCCAGAATGATCAAAATTTTCTACATATTTAACCATATAACCTTCAGAGAACTTAAGTTCTTTAGCTGTAGCTTCGTTATCTCTCTTTAAAAATTTTACAGACCCATCACGGCGTTCAAAATTATTAAACATCCATTCTGCTAAACTTGTGTCTGCAGTTGCTTCAACAGTTAATTTAATACGCCCTCCTCTTGTTACAGATGATGGTCTTCCTGTAGCGTCTGTTTCTTGAAAAAGATCATAGCTGCTGTTTAATACATTGTACTCTTTGCCGTTGAGGCTCAATTTTGCTTTAAATGACATAATAGTTTTACTTTAAGTTAAAAAATGGCAATAATGCCTTATAAATATTAAATACATTATAAAGTTATAAAAAGTAATTAAGTAATATGTTAATAAAATAAAGAGTTACTTATCTATTATATGTTAACAATTGGTAAAGGTAGGAATAGTAACAGATAGAGACATTTGTTAAATTTAAGCTAAAATTTATATTAAAATAGATTTAACATAATTGTCTAGGTTTTTTAACATTTTAAAATAGATGAATGTTAATTTTTAAGGAGATAAAAGAGTTTAATTGTCTCAATTTCATATATATAAAAAGGAGTACTTAAATAAAAGTACTCCTTTTTCAATTGTATTATATATAGCTTAAAATTTATATAGGCCAATTATTAACGTGCTCTCCAGAACCCATAGTAATAGAGCGAGCAGAAATAACAATAGATTCATGCATAGGGCTATCACCAGAATGATCAAAATTTTCTACGTATTTTACAACATATCCTTCGTGAAATTTCAATTCTTTAGCTGTAGCTTCATTGTCTCTTTTTAAAAATTTTACAGACCCGTCACGACGCTCAAAGTTATTGAACATCCATTCTACTAAACTTGTGTCTGCAGTCGATTCTAATGTAAGTTTTACACGCCCGCCTCTAGTAACAGAAGAAGGTCTACCTGTAGCATCTGTTTCTTGAAAAAGATCATACGTACAATTCAGTACATTGTACTCTTGTCCGTTTAAGACTAATTTTGCTTTAAATGACATAATAATTTTACTTTAAGTTAAATAATGGCAATAGTGCCTAAATAAATATTAAATATGACATAAACTTATAAAATTAATAGCGAGTAGCCTGAGAAGTACTTGTATAAGTAATAATTAAAAGGTGTTTTATGTTAAATAATAGTTAGACTATAGCATCACTATGGTAGTTGTTAAACTTTAATCTACTCTTCTGCATATAATCACGCTATCCTCCTTAATATTATTACTATCTATTGTTCGTGCAAAATCAATATACTTCATCCCTAAATACCATTTTGGTTTACGGTAAAATACCCAACCATGGGGTTCATTTTTAGAATCAATGTAGACTATTTTATTTTCAGGGTGGCGGTCATTATAATCATTTATAAAAAAATAGAAGAGTTTACCAAAAGGCATTTTTTCAGGAGCTTTAAGTCTAAAATTACTTAATTCTGAAGTTTTCTCATCCTTATGAAATTCAAATGATATTACTTGAGGGTTAACTAATTCTTCATCTTTCGGGTCTTTTATGTGTTTACCTACAGGATAAAACCATTTTTTATAGACTGGTAGAGGTATAGAGGTTGAAAACTCGTAAGTCTTAGTTACCAATATCGGAATAACAAACCAAATAGAGGCTCCTAAAAAATAAAATGTATATTCTGGCTTAAAGAGATTAACTACAAAAGCAAAACTAATAAGAGAAAAACAATTTACTGCAATAGTAAATAAAAACTCAGACCAAAATGCATTAGGTTTTTCAGATAATATTTGAAAATATTGACGACATATATATACGTGTAATACTCCTATACATAAAAAAACTATTTGAAATGCAATAAATGTATAGAGTGGTGTATTATTAAGCACTTTATCGTTACTCAAGAGTGCTGTTAATGCAAACATAAGTGCCAAAAACAATATGTAAACAATTAATTGTTTTTTTTTCTTAGAGATTAATTTTTTTACCCCTTTCATTACTACCATCATAAGAACACCAATAACTAGAAATAGTATTGCTGTCTTAATTAAAGCTGGGCTAAATGAGGAAAGCATAAGTGTAATCATAATTTAGTGGTTAGTCCTATTAAGGCAGGTTCTTGATTGTTTAATTTGAAACCTTTTGGGTTTTTATCAAATTCTATGTTTATTTTTACATTCATTTCCATAGGAATAAAATAATCAAAAAATGTTTGGATGAATTGAATAGTGGGAGATCCATCTAAATAATTTTTTATATTCTCTTTATTTATAGGTCCTATTTTAGCATTTACTTCTGGGCAATAAATAGTAGATTTTTCTACATGTAAAACCAAATCTACTCCTAGCCGATTTTCTTTTTCTTGTTTTTTATAAGGATGTTGTGAAGCTTTATTTATTTTTTTTAGTGATACTTTTTCATTAATAATTTGCTCAAGGCATAAAGCTGTAATTTCTAAATCTCCAGAAAATTTATGAATATAAGGGAGTAATTTAATTAATTTTAAGAGATATTTTTTGGGTAAAGTTTTATCTACTTGCCAAAACTCTAATAAAAAGTTGTTTTTGATGTCGGAAAAATTATCAATTAAAGCTCTTTCTTCTTTTTCTATACCTAAATATTGATTAAATATTTCATTCTCAATTGGCTGAAAAAATAACCGAGCTTCTTTTTCTTCTAGTTTTTGTTTTTCTCTTTTTTTCTGGTAAGAGAGGTTTTTAAAGTTAGGGTTTGATGGGTTGTGAAAAACACCTTCAGGAAGGCTGTCATAAATTCCATTTCTAGTCAAATTAAAATTAAGTGTGTAATTATTTTTATTAACTAGAGATTGCTTATAATCTAAAATGTCTCTTCTGTAAGGTCTTTTAAATGTACTTTTATTGCGTATAGTAATGTCTGAGAGCCCTGCGTTAGAATTCTCTAATATTTCAGATATTATTACTTCAGCTCTTATGTCTTCATAAACAGATTTAAGTTCGTTGAGTATATCTTCTAGCTCTTTTTTAATCATTTTTAATTATTTAAGGCTATCAATTTCAGGTTCAACATATATAGGTAGAGGTTTTCTTCCTCCACATATAAATCTTTCTTGCCACCAATCGTCACTTAAATCACTAATTTTTACCCCTCTAATATTTTCTGGGCCACTATAGCCAGAAGCACTAATAAATTTATTGTTTTTAAGATAAATACCTACGTGTGTTATTGTCTGGTCTGCAGAATTTGGACGTTTAAAAAAAAGTAAGTCACCTTCTTCTAAATACTCTTGACCAGAGAATCTAGAGGTACTTTCAGCTTCGTATTGTCTTACAGAAGTACGTTCTACTAAATAGTTATATGCATTAACGTATAAATGTTGAGCAAAAGAAGAACAATCAATTCCATTCATATCTTCACCACCCATTAAATATGGGGAGCCTAACCATTTATCAACAAAAGTATAAAGTTTTATGTTTTTTAATTCAGAGGGTTCTACATCTAGAATGTTAGCATATTTAATTTGAATAGGTTTAAATACTGGCTCTTTTTCAACTAAAGAAGTGTCAGCTACCTTTGCAAGAGGGGTTTCTTCTACAGCATTAATAGATCCTTTACAGCTACACAAATTAATAATTAATAGTAATAGAATGGTAAGGGATAGTATTTTTTTCATAAGAAAAGGTTTTACTACAAATATAAATAAAGAGTATTCATTTAACAATTTTTATAAAATCTTAACATTATTAAACATACTAATTAGTAATTTGCTTCAAAGAAAATCATAAAAAACCAAAATGTAATGCCTAACAATTATTACTCTCTACCTTTTAAACCGAGTGTTTTTATTAATAACAACACTCATAATAAATGTTCTATAAAAGAATCTATTTCTGGTTTTTTACACTTACTTGCTACCACTTATTTTGGAGAGTGTACATTTGATGAGAGTTTTGGAAACGCGCTTTGGGAAGTAGACTTTGATAATTTAACCAGTAACGATAAGTTAAGAGGAGTAATTACCGAATCTATGCAAGACAGCATTAAACATTATGAAAAAAGATTAACTAAAATTACGGTAGATATTAAACTACGGCAAGAGAGTATTTCTGAAGGTAAAAACTTACAGATTGTAAGAAAGCGAATTGATATTTTTATATCAGGAACTATTACACAAACCAATGAGTTATTTTCTTTTGTAGAAAGTTTTTATATAGCTCCAATGGCTTTTTAAGAACACCTGCATTATTACTAAAGGTTTATTAAAAAAACATCTTCTCTAAAGATACTTACATGCATACAGAAAATAAAGAAAAGGATATAAAGTATAGAATGCTACAAAAAGCAGCATCTATATGGGGGATACCTGCTAAAGATATAGATAGTTCGTTTGATCCTTTAGTTTCTCTACTTATAAGCGCTTGTGCTTCTGAAATAGGAAAAATTGAAGGCGAGATTTATAATTCTCAAACACGCATTACTGAGCGTCTTATTCAATTAATGACACCTGAGGCAATTTATGGAGCAAATCCTGCTCACGCTATTGCATATGCTGCACCAGTAGGCAGTAGTGTAACTTTAAAACCAGATAATCAGTTTTATTATAAAAAATCAATTACATCTCATGTAGAAGAGCAAAGAAATATATTTTTTTCTCCATCAAGAGAAATACGTTTAATAGATGCAGAAATAACACATACTCTATGTGGTAATAAAATTTTTTCGCATAATAGTGATCAAGAGAGACAATACGCAGGTTTGCTAGAAAAAAGAATAGAACCATCAAAAATTTATGTTGGGATTAAAAGCAATAAAGAAAATATTCCTTTAAAAAATGTTTCTTTATATTTTGAGTGTCAAGATGCATCTAAGAGTAATTTGTTTTATCACCATCTTAAAAATATAGAATGCTTTTTAAACTCAGAGAAGTTAATTGTTAATCAAGGTTTTTTTGATAAAAAAGACCAAGAACGTATAGATGTAGAGTCTATATTCAATTCAGTTACTAATAAAACTAAAAGTATAGAAGGTAGAGTAAATCAATTTTATGAAAAGCATTTTGTCTCTATAAAATCACTTTCATATTTATCTACACAAAACAATTTACCAAAAGATTTATTTACCAATGCAGATTTAAAGAATAACCCTGAATTAAAAGATTTAGATTGGCTAGAAATTAAATTCCCTAGAATTATTGGTGCAGAAATTTTAGAAGAAATTACTATTTCTTTAAACGCATTTCCGGTAATAAATAGAAAGTTGACTAGTTTTTCTTATCAGTTAAAAGATTTTATTCATATCGTTCCTATAAAAACCAACGATTTGTTTTTAGATATAGAAAGTGTTGAGAATACGGAGGGAGAAAAATATATTTTAAGGCAAAATAGTACGGGAAGTCAGCGTAAAGGTACTTTTATACTAAGAGAAGATCAGGCAGGAAAATTAGATTCTAGAAATGCAAAGCAATTTTTAGGACATATGATGGAGTTAATGAAAGAAGAAAGTGCAGCATTTTCTTTTTTAGGGAATGATTTTTTACAAAGCAACATCAATAAGCTTAACCAAACCATACTATTGTTAGAGAAAAGATCTGAAGATTTAACAGAGAAATCTAACGAGACCGTTTATTTGTCTGTGCAACCTTACGACGCTAAAGAGGTGTTAATGGTTAAGTATTGGACAACAAATGGTAGCCTCGCCAATAAAATTAAAAGAGGTAGCTTGTTAAATAATTATGAAGGGGTAGACATAAAACAAAAAAGTGCTAAGCTTATTACTAACTCATTTAATGGAAAAGATATTTTGAGTATGGATGAGCGACTTAATAATTATAGAAGCTCATTGTTATCTAGAGATAGAATAGTAACAAAAAAAGATGTAAGTGCTTTGTGTTATGCAATCTATAATAATTGCATAGAAAATGTTGAGGTACAAAAATCATATACTTCAGATGTTTCTACAGATAAAGGTGTGTTGCCTTGTATAAAAATAACCTTGTATCCAAACAGGCAAAACATACTGCAAGAGCAAGAATGGGAGTCTCTTAATGATAATTTATTGTCAATATTAGAAGATAAATCAACCAATGTATTTCCATATGTTATAGAGGTGAAAAAATAAAGTTTTTTACAAGATGTAGATATGAAAATTGGATATGTTGTCTTAATTATTATTTTCTTTTAAAAAATTAGTAGCTTTAAATAAAAATTATGGAAGAAAAGAAAAATACTTTTAATTACCATCTAGATAAATCAGTATTGATATTTTTTGCAGTAACAATACTTTGTTTTAGTTCACTTTTTGCATATAAATTTTATTCTACAGAAGACTGTCCATTAGTTCAGTTTAAAACAGAAGCTAAAAATTTTAGGGCAGGTACCCTTATAAGATTTACAGATTATACTGAAGGAGCCAACTCTTGGGAGTGGCAATTTGATGATAGTACTAATGTAAGAAAAGAGCGTAACCCGTATCATACATTTGTAAAACCAGGTAAATACGATGTTAGGTTATTGGTAAATAAAAGTTGTGAGCTTATTAAAACCATTGTAATAGAAGAAAAGATTTTTGTCTTAGATTCTACCAAACTACCAAAATTTATAGCCCCTAAAGAAGTTTTTGTAGGTGATAAAATTTGGGTAGAAGATAAAACAGAAGGAGCTACTAGTTGGGAGTGGCGTTTTGGTGAGACAGCTAAGGTAAATGCATACGATCAAAAATCACACTACACTTACGAAGAGCCAGGGCTAAAAACAATTTCTTTAGTAGTAAATGGAGACTTAAAATATATTGCTAAGAAAAAAATAAAGGTATTACCTAAGCCTAAAGAAACAGATGATATGTTAGATGAAATTATACCTACAGCTCCTTCTGGTGTAAATATAAATGTGAAGCCTGATATTGGATTAAAAGAAGAAAAACCCAAAAAAGAAAAAGCTCCAGATATTTCTAAAAAAGATTTTGCTCAAATATTTGTAGATATTTCAGAAGAAAAATTAACCCCTGAAGCTTTTAAACCTTACGTATGTGGTAATTTAAATATCCCTGTCATTGTAAATAAAAAAGAAGAAAAATTATTAGTGCTCTGCCAAAGAATAACGGGTAAAAATATAAAAGTGAAAGACCTACAAATTATACGAGATAAAGAGAGCAATTGTATAACAGATGTTTTAATTGACATAAATATAGGTTGGTTTTAAACAGAACAATAAAGACTATGAGCAAAGAAAGGATGACATATAACAGAGTAAATTGGATTGATGGAATGAAGATTAATAAATCACATTTTATAGATCAAGACAATGCCACCGTAAAAATGATTAATGAAGCTCTACAGAAAGATATTTCGGCTGTTAATTTTGGGCTTCTCCCAGACGCTTCCATAGAAGACGCTTTAGATTTGACACTATCTATGGATGGGCAAAATACCGTTCATTTAAAATTGAATAGATGTAGAGCTGTTACACAAGGAGGTTATCTTATAAATATCACAAAAACAGAAAGTGCCCAACTTGAAAATTTAAATAAAATAATAGCAGCAAGCCATACCTTTCAAGATGAAAATGCTGTGAGTTACGTGGTGTTAACCATTCATCCTTATAATAGAGTGCCAATAGGTGAGTCAGATGAAGAAGAAGAACCACCTAGACATCCAAATGTTATTCCAGAATATACGTTAGATATTATACCAGAAGAACATATAAATCAAAGTGAATTTGGAAGATATCATATAACAATAGGGAAAATTGCTTTTAAAGATGGGTTAGCAACTTTAATAGAAGAATTTATACCCCCTTGCGCTTCTATACAAAGCCACGAAGATCTTAAATATACATATATTGAAATTGATACTTTTTTAAATGCTTTAGAGAGATACTCTTTACAAATTATTCAAAAAATACATCAAAAAAAGCAAACTAATGATTTAGCGGTAATGGTTAAGTATATTTCTGAAAATTTATTACAGTATCTAAGCGCTCAATTACCAGAGTTTAGACAGCAAGATAAATACAACCCACCTATTAACATGATTACTAAATTAATGGCTGTGTCAAGAGTTATTAAAAATAGTATGGATGTTTATGTGGGCACAGGAAAAGAAGAATTATTAAATTACCTTTCTGATTGGTGTAATGTTAATCAAGGGGCGTTTGAAAATATACTGGTAGAAATGATAGAGTTAGAATATCAGCATACAGATATTAATAAAGCGTTGTCAAAAGTATCTGCATTTACAAAATTAATGCTATCATTGTTTAAGAAGTTAAACGAATTAGACTATATAGGAAAAAAATCTGATTCAAAAATATTTGTAAAAGAAGAAATTATAGCAAAAAACGAAGTTAAAAACAGGAGAAGTTTCTTGTTAGATTAAAAAAACAACCTTTACCTTATGAAAGCAAAAAATGGAAAAGCTCGTAGAAACAGTTTTTTAAAATTTTTCTTATTATTTATATTAACAACAGGTATGATTGTACTTGCATTATTTTTTGATTTTAATGCCATACCACTAAAAGAGAATGAAGTTTTAAGAACTCAAGCTATTAAAATTGAAAAGGAAATTCAATTTCAAGCAGAATTTTCTGAAGATATTAAGCTAGTAAGAGATATGATAGATTCATTAGATATTCCTGGGCAAAATAGAGCGTTTTTAAACAATATTTTAGGCTCTCAAATTGTTAAATTACAAGAAAAAGTTCCTGTGAAAGATTCTACTTATCGGTATGACATGTATAATAATATAATTTGGTCTTTTGCAGAAATTCAAAAGCTGAAAGAGGAATTGAATTCTTATTCAGACGTAGAAGAACGTATTTCAAAATATAAAGAAGCATTAGATAAGTGTAGAAGTGAATTACAAGAAGAAAAAAGAACAGTAGATGCATTAAGAAGAAGCAATCAATAAGTATAAAACTAATACAAATAGTTAATAATATATTTACAAAAATAGCACCTCTAATAAAAGAGGTGCTATTTTATAAAATTAGGGTTTGGGGTGTTTTGTTTTATTCACAAGTGTAATCAGATCCGCTTTCAATAGTACCAACATTGGTTAGCTCGTAAGTATCTAAACCAATATAATCTGTATCATATTTTTCTGCTCTAAAAACAATATTAGCACTCGGAACTTCATATTGATCGTAAATTCCAGCAGCAGAAATAGGGTTAATATATTCCCAAACTGTTTCTCCATCATAATCAACTTCTTTAAAAGTTCCTGTGCTTCCTACACATATTAAGGTGTTACCGTTAGCTAATCTTCTTGCTCCAGAAATATAGGCAGAGTACATATCTGTTGGTGTGCTAGCAGAGTAAGTCCATTGAAATTCTGCTGGATCATAAGTTCCTTCATCGGTAATAGTGTAAGATCCATCAGCATTAACTTGTGTATCAATTACATTTACTGTGGAGTAGTTAGAGCCGTTAGCACTGCCCGCTTGGTTGTTAAATACCATTATCATATTTCCGTCTTCAAAACTGCTATTAATCCAGTTAGCATCGTGTTGGTTATAAAGTTGTTGGTCGTTATCATCTCCCATATCATAAGTTTGTGGGTTACCCCATCTGTATAAGAAATCTCCGCCTTTGCCATAAGTACCTCCAGTATGTGAAGCTGCTTGCGCTGTAGTGGTAGAGTGGTCTATAATAAAAAATTCACTATAACTTCTACTACTTACCAAAATTTGGTCTAGGTCTTCATTGTAGTCTATAGCATTAAAGTGTAACCAGTCTTGCTCTTCATCACTTTCGTAATCAAAATTGATATTTAATAATTCTGGATGCTCAGAAACTACAGCATAGTTATCTGCACTTGCATTTTCATCTTGTACAATATGATCCCAAGCATACCATTCCCAAACAATTTCTGCAGTACCTGCTTCAATATTTGGTTTAATTTCTATTATCTTTTCAGACCACATTTCTGAGATATAATCTGTTCTACCTGCCGCAGTTGCTTCTGCAGAAGTTTTCATATCCCAAACAATAGCTAAAATATTTCCGTTATCTAGATATTCTACATCGTGGTGTTGGCATTCTGTAGATGAAGAGATAGTGTAATCCCATACTACATTTCCGTCTGCGTCAATCATTTCAATAATACCTCCTTGGCCTCCGGCAT
Organism: Mesonia phycicola; assembly: GCF_900141885.1. Classification (GTDB taxonomy): domain Bacteria; phylum Bacteroidota; class Bacteroidia; order Flavobacteriales; family Flavobacteriaceae; genus Mesonia; species Mesonia phycicola. The sequence continues at coordinate 46,904 of NZ_FQYY01000007.1, forward strand.
TAAAATTAGCATTGTTAGTGTTTCCTGGTCTTAGTAAATACCCGTTTTCTAAAAGGTAGAAAGAATGGGCAGGTGTATAATTAGACTCCCAACTATACATTTGCTCACCACAATTATTAATTAAATAGGTGTTATTACTTGGTATAGGAGAAAATAGAGTATAAGCATCATAAGCATCTTCTGTATTTAAAAGTAAACCTACAGTGTAATCATCATTTACTGTACTACCTATTATTTCTTCCTCTTCTTCCTCTTCTTCGGTGCTTACAAAGTCATCATCGCTACTGCAGCTAATTAAAAAAGTGCAGAATAATAAAAAGACAAATGGATTTTTCAATAGATTTTTTTTCATAGGGTTTTTATTTATGGTTAGTGGTTTTATTTCAAAACTGAAATTTGTTGAATAGGTTTATCATTTTGCTCAGTCTGCAGTTCAAAATTAGAACCAGCAGAGAATAAAAAGTTACCTTCTAAAGATTTTGTAAATTTCATAGCCTTAATTTTAGTTATGTTATTAAGTGTTCACCTTAGGAAATACCAATATAGAAACTAGATAGGCTCAGTTTTTTGTAAATCTGTGTATGCCCTCTTTTATTAAGTAAAAAGGGGGTTTAATTCAGTTGAAGAAAATAAATAGAATTTAAAAAGAGAGACTATGTTATTTGTTAGCTAAATATATTGACAGCTAGTTTTTTGTGTTTGGTATTGTAACTGAAATTAGATAAAAAAATAAAATCTTATACGAGCTATATGGGTTTTATCTTGAAAATAAGAATAGAAACAAAATCCCCTTCTAATTTTATAAAATTGGAAGGGGATCAAGTTAATTAATGGATTATATATAGATTTTAAATTCTGAAATCATCAGAAGGTGTGCCTCTAAAGTATCTAGGGATACTTGGAAAATCTTCAGTAATTATATAATAATAAATCCCTTCTGGGTATTCTGGTGTAACACCGGTTCTACCATTACTTTCATCTAAAGAGCCTAAACCTTCTACATACTCGTAGTCATTGGTATAAATACCATTGTAAACATCACAAGGAGCTGTAATGCCATCACCAGGTCTATTACCAGATTTTAATTGATAACTAGAGGTCATTTCTATCACTTCTGAAGAACTACTATTAGCATTAGCGTATGCATATCTATAGTATATAGGGAAGCCATCTGCGGCATAGCCAATTAATGTCATTTCTTGATTACTAATATTTAGATGTTCTAAAAAAGAGGTAGGAGTGCCGTGATAATGGTATTTACCCGTAGGTTGTACGTGAGCATTCGTACAATCTAAACCAAGATTCACATTTAAAGCCTCTAAATTCCACTCCCAATTGGCATTAGGACTATCAAAACCTTCATGAGGAAATGGTTCTGCAGCTACTGGATCTAACTCTACCCCATTTAATAAAACTCCAAAAGAATAGGCAGGCCCTGTAGAAGATAGTAAAGAGGTTAATTCACTAGAAATGGTAGGGGTTAACGTTATATGATATACTTCTGATTGTTCTGTGATAGCGTTTGGGTTTAACGAGCCTTGTACTGCACCAAATAAACCTACATCGTGGTTAGGGATGCTATTGGTAGAAATTATTCTTACAGTAGAAGAGGTTGTTTCTTCAAAATTATTAGTATAAGGTAAAGTAACATCACAAAGACCTCTAGAACTATCTAATGCTTGATCTGTATAACAATTATCTGTAATTATTTCTTGGTCATCATCTTCTTCAATAATATCATTATCTGTGCTATTACAGCTTATTAAAAATATAATTAGCAGTAATAAGGGGTGAAGTTTAGAAATATTCATGGTGTGATTGTTTTTTAAATAGTGGGTTACATTATTTTTTTAACGTTTTGTAATTGTATTTAATAATAATGCCTAATAGAAATACACCAAGAATAATGAAAAACGTTTTGGTAGAAATTAAAGAGGCTCTTTGCTCTATTATTTCTATAAAGTCATTTTTATTTGTTTTTAAAGTTAAGTGGTAATTATTAGCTTTATTAAGTATAAATTTCTTTTTGTTGAAGTCTTTTTTTAAAATAATAAGAGCATTTTGACTTCTGTAAATATCTTTAAAAATAGTGTTAACAATTTCTACAGAATTAATTTTTGAAGGAACACCAATTACATTAAAAACTACTTTAGATTCATGGCCTAATTGAACAAAACCGTTAGTAAGAGTAGGGCATTCACTACCATTAAATATAATTTCAAAATTATTTCTAATATGCTGTAACGTCATTTCACGAAATTCTTCAGGAGTTTTATATGGCGTATCAGCAAAATGCGTTTTCACTTCTTGTTGAAATGCAGTTAAAGAAGCATCAATTTGTAAAATCCACGTGTTATTTTCTTGTTCTACTAAAACGGTGGTTGCAATATCTGGTTGATGCGTAAAACCTGTAAAGCAAATTAGTATTGTAATAAATAATGATAATTGGTTTTTCATAATTTTTTAGTTAGGGTATGCTCCTTTTAAACCGTTTATAAAATTATTGCTTCCTGCTTTATCTACATGGTAATGATACCCACGTGTATTATCGCTATGCCCACGTAATTTATCTAAACCTGAGGCTTCATTTCCATTTATGTCTTTCAATTCATAAATACCAATTCCGTCTAAAGCATATCCAATTAATGCTGCGTGTCCATCTTCTTGTTTTATTTTAGTACTAAAACCTGTAGCTGCATGATAATGGTAGCCTTGGTGTACATTAATATGGCCTCCAGCATCATCAAAAGGAGCTAGGGTGTAGGCGCTAAGTATATTATCTGTAGGGGCAGGAGCAGAAAATTCAATTCCGTTAAGCGCTACACCTCTAGTAGAGGGAATATTATTGCCTCTAGGGTGTTCTGGTCTATCTGGATGTTCTGGTCTTTCTCCGTTTCTAGGTCTTTCTGGGGGCTGGTGGCCATCGGCTTCTTCGCTTGGTTTAGGTCCTCTAGGTCCGCTAGAAAAAAGAATAGGTGTTTCTTGTAGAATAGGAGTTACGGGTATTAAAAAGCTAGGGGATACCTCTGTAATGTAAGAAGGAAGACACTCTACACAGAAATTTTTGTACTCTTCCCCAACATTAGGGTTGGCAGCATTTTCACAGTCTTCTAGAGAATTTGTGACAAAAATATCACCCTGATTATCATACATTAGCCAAGTAGAATCGTCATAAAAAGTAGCCAGCTCTTTAATAAATTCTCCATCAACATCATAAACCTCTCCATTTTCTAACCAAATTCCGCCAGCTGCTGCATCATCTGAAATATTAGTAGGGCACCAGGGCCCAACCTGATGATCTGACGGTATACTGTTAGCTACAATTTGGTAGCAGTCTGTTTTAGTACCGTTAGATAAGGTGCAAGGTACAATGGTTACGGTGACCCCATCTGTTACAAAATTTGCAGGGTCTACCTTGATAACTTTTAAACTATCTTTAGCTGTTTCTGTAGTATTTGATTTTTTTTTATTGGTGCCAGAACAAGCTATAAAGCTTAGAGACCCTAACGCAATAAGACTTAAACCTATAAAATATTTTTTAATGAATTTAAATTTCATAATTTTTTGGTTTGTGGTTATTCACTAAAGTATAGAACTAACTTTTATAAAGATATATAATACGTCTTAGTGTTTTATATTAGGTATTATTAGTACAAAGATGATGATTTGTAAAACGTATAATTTTAAATTTCAGTAAAACACGAAGACTTTTAAGTGAATGAGGTGATATGGTTTTTAAAACTAGGGATGTTTGCATTTCTAATTCTTCATTTAAGCATACTACTGAAAATTAATTTATTTTCTTTGCAAGATGAATGCAACACAAAGATTTATTTTTCAAGCGCTACTATGGTTTTCTATTTGGGGAAGTCTATGGGTTTATAGCGGTGTAGAGCCAATTTTTATTGAGGCAAATGGATTGGCTTTTGTTTTTCAAATAGTATTGCTTGCAGGTTTAGTTTTTTATGCTGCACCAAAGTTTATTTTTCAAAAAAAATACTTCACTTTTATTATTACTTCTATAGTAGTTTTATTTATATGTGCTTACGCTTCTTCAGAATTAATTTCACCTCCAATAGAAAATATTCCGCCTTTAGAAGGTAGACGTCCTATAGAAGGTAGAGCTTTGGCTGAAGCAAGACCAGAAATAATGAGGCAGAGACCTGGGCAAACTCCAACCAAGTTTTTTGTTCATCTTTTAATGATAAGTATCTCTTTTATTCTAGCTACTCTTATAGAAACATTTGTATTTATTCAAAAAAAAGAAAAAGGTATTGCTTTAGCAAAATCAGAATTAAAAGAGGCAGAGTTAAAATTTTTAAAAATGCAGATTAATCCGCATTTTTTATTCAATGCCCTAAATAATATTTATGCGCTTTCTGTTACAAATTCAGATAAAACACAAGAGGCAATAAGCACGCTTTCTCTTATGTTGAGGTATGTACTTTATGATTGTGAAAGGCCAGAAGTACCCATAAGAAGAGAGTTAGAGTATATTACAAATTTTATAAGGCTGTTTAAACTCAAAAGCAGTAAAGATTTTAATATTAGCTTTACAGAAGATGTACAAGATGATATGGCTATGGTAGCACCTATGATTTTCATACCTTTTATAGAGAATGCTTTTAAACATAGCGGAATAGAAAAAGGAGGAGATAGTTTTGTAAATATATCATTAAAATCTTCTGGAGAAAGTATAGATTTTGTTGTAGAAAATAGCATACCTCAAAAACAGTTAACTAAAGATAAGCACGGAGGTATTGGTTTAAAAAATGTGCAAAAAAGGTTAAATATTTTATATCCAGATAAGCACAAATTAACTATTAATACCACCAGGACATTTAAAGTTTACTTGCAAGTAACTAGAGGTTAAAAAAAAGATGTTTCTCATTTAACCAAAGAGACTTACTTTATAATTGCTATTTTTACTTAAATATTTGTAATAATGAAGAAATGTTTTTTGGTAATGTTGGTGATAGCTTTTATAAGCTGCGGAAAAAATAATTCAAAAAAATCTATTACTTCTGAAAATTGGAATACAAGAATAGCTACATTAAATGCTGCCGATTCTTTAGAATTTGGCAAATCTTATCTATCTGTTTATTCTCAAATTTACAGTAATACAGAGCATACTACCCATAATCTTACCGCTATGGTTAGTCTAAGAAATGTAAGTGATGTAGATACTATTTATATTTTAAATACAAAGTATTTTGATACGCATGGTAAATTAGTAAAAACGTATTTTGATAAGCCTATATTTTTATCTCCTTTAGAAACAGTAGAAATAATTATAGACGAAAAAAACATTGCTGGAGGCACAGGTTCTAATTTTTTATTTGAATGGAAAATACCTAAAAACACTCCAGAGCCTTTGTTTGAAGCAGTAATGAACTCTACCATGAGCCAACAAGGACTTTCTTTTACCACCCAGGCAAGAAGAATACAATAAAAGAATTTAGAGCTAAAATGTGCTTGTTTACTAAGAATTAGTATCATTTTAATTTATTAATTGTACATTTTAGATATAATGTTTGGCAGAATAAATAGCATGGCTTAATTTTGTGTACTAAATGAAAAGAGTTTTTTTTAAATATTTCACAACATTATTTTTACTTCTGGTAGGTGTTTTTGCTCATGCAATAGAACATCAACCTAAAGAGGTAAAGAACTCTTTTACCCTACAAGATTTAATTCAAACAGAACAAGAAGAGTTAAAATCTTTAATTAATCCAGAAATATTTCAATACGTTAAAACCCCTTCTTCTTCAGAAGATAGCTTGCATATAAAAGCTATAGATGATATTGAGGTAGAAGAGTATGAGTGGGTTTCTGTAAAAAAAATTATAGAGCGTAATAGAAATCTTACGGCTCTTTTTTACACCTTATTTTCAGACTATTTCTTTAAAGAAGAGAATAATAAAATCCTTATTAATAAGGATATTCCAAATTTCCCATCTGTACGTCCACTGTACATAACTTTTTGCGTTTATAGAATTTGATAGTGTTTAGTTTGGTACTTATAGAAATATAAGAATACCTACTTCCCTTTATTAGTAGCTGTTTTGTTTTAAACAGACTACTGTAAGTGTATGTATTACTCTTACAAAATAAATATATCCATTCAGATTATAAAAAAATTAAGTTATGATGAGGAGAATTCTCATGCTAATAAGCTTGTTTGCAGTAGTTTTAAATACTAGCTGTGAATCAAAAAAAGAACATAAAGAAGAAAAATCAAAACTTTTAGTAACTAGTCCTATTATCAAAGATACGATTACAACTAAAGAGTATGTAAGTCAAATTCAATCTATTCGTCACATTGAGTTAAGAGCACAAGAAAGAGGTTATGTGCAAGATATTTATGTAGATGAAGGTCAGGCTGTAAAAAAAGGACAGCTTTTATTTCAAATTATGCCTAACCTTTATAGAGCAGAAATGCAAAAGGCAAAAGCAGAAGCAGAGTTTGCTAAAATAGAATATCAAAACACCACTACCTTGGCAGATAGTAATGTAGTAGCATCTAATGAGCTTGCTATGGCAAAAGCAAAATTTGATAAAGCCAATGCAGAACTAGAATTAGCTAAAGTACATTTACAATTTACAGAAATTAGAGCCCCTTTTGATGGTATTATAGACCGTTTTAGAGTAAGAGAAGGTAGTTTAGTAGATGAAGGTGAACTGTTATCTAACCTTTCAGATAATAGTAAAATGTGGGTGTATTACAATGTACCAGAGGCAGAGTACTTAGATTTTAAAATGAATCATCAAGATAGTACACAAGCTAAAGTAAGCCTTTTAATGGCAAATAATAAAAAATTTACAGAAGAAGGTCTAGTAGAAACTATTGAAGCAGACTTTAATAATGAAACTGGTAATATTCCTTTTAGAGCAACATTTTCTAATCCAGATGGGCTTTTAAGACACGGAGAAACTGGTAGTATACTCTCTACTATACCTTTTAATAATGCATTATTAATTCCTCAAAAAGCAACTTTTGAAGTACTAGATAAGCACTATGTGTATGTGGTTTCAGAAGACAATAAAATTCACTCTAGAGAAATAAAAATAGGAGGAGAAATACCACATATCTATGTGGTGACAGAAGGCTTAACAGAAGAAGATAAAATTCTTTTAGAAGGTCTAAGAAAAGTAAGAGAAGGAGATGAAATTTCTTTTGATTATGAAGAGCCTAAAGATATGCTACGCCACTTACAGCTGTATGCAGAGTAATCATCAATAGTAAAATATAAAAACATGTTTAGTAAATTTATACATAGACCTGTATTTGCTATAGTGATTTCGATTATTATAGTTTTTATGGGGTCTCTCGCAATAAAACAACTGCCAATATCGCAGTTCCCACAAATTGCACCTACCACGGTAAATATTTTTATAGCTTACCCAGGAGCAAGTGCAGATGTATTAGTAAAATCTACCTTAATTACCCTAGAAAACTCTATTAACGGGGTTCAAGATATGCGCTATATGGCTACAGATGCAACAAGTGCAGGGGAAGCAACATTAAGAATTATTTTTGAACCAGGTACAGACCCAAATGAAGCAGTAGTACGGGTTAAAACCAGGGTAGATCAGGTAATGCCTTTACTGCCAGAATTAGTGCAACGAGAAGGGGTTACCATTACACCTATCCAACCGAGTATGTTAATGTACGTTAACCTATACTCGAAAAATGAAAGTATGGATGAAAAATTTCTATACAATTATGCCAATGTAAAAATGATTCCTGAAATAAACAGGATAAAAGGGATTGCAAGATCACAAATTTTGGGTAGCCGTAGATACGCAATGCGTGTATGGTTAAATCCAGATCGTATGCGTGCCTACGATGTTTCTGTAGATGAGGTGATGGAGGCCATGCAAGAACAAAGTATTGTAGGTAGACCTGGTAGATTGGGTAGAAGTTCTGGAATAGAAGCACAATCGTTAGAATATGTACTTACTTATAAAGGGAGGTACAACGAACCAGAAGAATATGAAAATATTATAATTAGGGCCAATGCAGATGGAGAAAGTCTTCATTTAAAAGATATTGGTAGAGTAGAATTAGGTAGTGAGTTTTTTGATATTTACTCTAATCTAGACGGGCATCCTTCTGCAGCTATTGTACTAAAGCAAAGTTACGGTAGTAATGCAAGTGATGTAATAGATAAAGTGAAAGAAGAGCTTGAAGATATGAAAGCAGACTTCCCTCCGGGGATGGATTATAAATTGAGTTATGACGTTTCTCAATTCTTAGATGCTTCTATAGAACAAGTGGTAGATACTTTGCGAGATGCCTTTATTTTGGTAGCTATTGTAGTATTTATTTTCTTAGGAGATTGGCGCTCTACCTTAATACCTATTTTGGCGGTACCAGTTTCTTTAGTAGGAGCCTTTTTTGTAATACAATTTTTCGGAATTTCTATTAACCTAGTAACCTTATTTGCCTTAGTACTGGCAATTGGTATTGTGGTAGATGATGCTATTGTGGTGGTAGAAGCCGTTCACGCTAAGTTTGAAGAGTTTCCGCACATCTCTCCATATCTAGCTGTAAAAAAAGTATTGGGTGAAATTAGTGGAGCTATTATAGCAATTACCATGGTAATGGTTTCTGTATTCTTGCCAATTTCATTTATGTCTGGGCCGGTAGGTACTTTTTATAGACAGTTTTCAATTACTATGGCAAGTGCTATTGTAATTTCAGCATTAATAGCATTAACACTTACTCCAGTATTGTGTGCAATGTTGCTAAAAAACAATCATGGTAAAGAGCGTAAGAAAAATTTATTAACAAAAGGGTTAGATAAATTCAACGCAGGATTTGATAAACTTACTGGTAAATACGTTGTTCTTTTAAAGAAAATTGTTAGTAGAAGATGGCTAACCTTTGGTATTTTAATAGCTTTTTGTGCTGGTATATACTTAGAGAGTCAAGTATTGCCATCTGGTTTTGTACCTAGTGAAGATCAAGGTACTATTTATGCAATTATACAAACCCCACCAGGAGCAACTTTAGAAAGAACAAACGAAGTATCTAAAAAACTTCAAGCTATTTGTGAAGAGGTAGATGGTATAGAGTCTGTTTCTTCATTAGCAGGGTATGAGATTATGACAGAAGGTAGAGGGTCTAACGCGGGTACGTGTTTAATTAACCTTAAAAACTGGTTAGATCGTGAGCATACGGTAACAGAAATCATGGAAGAATTAGAAGAGAAATCTAAAGACCTTGGTGCCGTGGTAGAATTTTTTGAGCCGCCAGCAATTCCTGGTTTTGGTTCATCTGGTGGTTTTTCTATGCGTTTGCTAGATGAAAATACAGATACAGATTACCAAGAGTTTGATAGAATTAATCAAGAGTTTATGGGTAATCTAAGAAAAAGAAAAGAACTAAAAGGTCTTTTTACCTTCTTTGCTGCTAACTACCCTCAATATGAACTAGAGATTAATAATGAGCTTGCAATGCAAAAAGGAGTGTCTATAGGTGATGCTATGGAAAATTTAAATATTCTTATTGGTAGTACTTACGAGCAAGGTTTTATTAAATTTAATAGATTCTTCAAGGTTTACGTACAATCTGATCCTAAATTTAGAAGGTTGCCATCAGATATTTTGAATATGTATGTAAAAAATGATCATGACGAAATGGTACCTTATTCTGCATTTATGACACTTAAAAAAATGCAGGGACCAAATGAGGTAACAAGATTTAATATGTACAACTCGGCAGCAATTAGAGGTTTACCAGCAGATGGTTATACCACGGCAGATGCTATTGTTGCTATAAAAGAAGTAGCAGCAGAGACATTACCTAAAAACTATGATATTGCTTGGGAAGGTTTATCATATGACGAAGCAACAAGAGGTAACGAGTCTATTTATATATTCTTAATAGTGTTGGTATTTGTTTACTTTGTGTTAGCTGCTCAATATGAGAGTTTTATTATTCCGTTAACGGTGGTTTTCTCACTTCCAGTAGGTGTTTTTGGTTCGTTCTTATTATTAAAAATGATGGGACTTCAAAACGATATCTATGCACAAATAGGGTTAATAATGTTAGTTGGTCTTCTAGGTAAAAATGCAGTACTTATTGTAGAGTTTGCTGTATTAAAGCATCACGAGGGAGCTACAATATTAGAAGCGGCTATAGAAGGTGCAAAAGTACGTTTTAGACCAATTTTAATGACATCGTTTGCATTTATTGCAGGGCTAATCCCGTTAATGTTAGCAAGCGGAGCAGGAGCTATAGGTAACAGAACTTTAGGTGCATCTGCATTAGGAGGTATGTTATTTGGGACTGTATTTGGTGTAATTATAGTGCCTGGCTTGTATTACATCTTTGGTAGCTTAGCAAGCGGCAGAAAATTAATTAGAGATGAAGAAGATGAATCTTTATCTGAAGAATTTGTTCACGGAATAGATCAATTTGATTCAACTCAAGATAATGATAAAAATGAATAGAATAGCAAATTATAAAAATGTTGGTATACTAGCCATTATAGTTTTAATCTTGGCTAGTTGTGGAGCTCCAGATGTAGCTTTAAGGGATGCAAACACCAAGGTTCCCGATAGCTTTAATAAAGAGGCTCAAGATAGTATTAATTCTGCTTTAATAGATTGGAGAGAGTTTTTTATAGATCCTTATTTAAATAATCTTATAGAGGTTGCTTTAGAAAATAATCAAGAATTAAATATTACACTACAAGAACTTCAAATAGCAAAAAATGAAGTAAGAGCTAGAAAAGGAGAATATTTACCTTTTGTAGGAATTCAAGGTAGTGCAGAGCTTGAAAAATCTGGTAAATACACTAGAGATGGGGCGGTAGAAGAAAACTTAGATATTAAAGAGGGTACGGCAATGCCAGACCCTCTTCCTAACTATATGATTGGTGCTTATGCCAATTGGGAGTTAGATATTTGGGGAAAATTAAGAAATGCTAAAAAAGCTGCGGTGATGCGTTACCTATCTACTGTTGAAGGAAGAAATTTTATGATTACTAATTTAATTGCTGAGGTTTCTAATTCTTATTATGAATTGTTAGCATTAGATAATCAACTAGAAATTTTAAAACGAAATATTGAAATTCAGAGTAATGCATTACGTATTGTAAAACTTCAAAAGCAAACGGCAAGAGTTACCGAGTTAGCAGTTCAAAAATTTGAGGCAGAAGTCTTTAAAACAAAGAGTCTTCAATTTGAAATTCAACAAAAAGTTACAGAAACAGAAAATAAAATTAACTTCTTGCTTGGTAGATATCCTCAACCAATAGAAAGAAATTCAGAAACTTTCTCAAACCTAATTCCAGATACATTGCAAGCAGGTTTACCATCTCAATTATTACAAAATAGACCAGATGTTAAACAAGCAGAGTTAGATTTAGCTGCCGCAAAATTAGATGTAAAAGTAGCAAGAGCTAGGTTTTACCCATCTTTGGGTATATCTGCAGGTGTTGGTTTTAGCGCGTTTAATACTAAGTATTTATTAAATACACCAGAGTCTTTACTATATTCTATAGCGGGAGATATAGCGGCGCCGTTAATCAATAGAAATGCAATTAAAGCAGCTTATTCAACAGCAAACTCTAAGCAGTTGCAAGCGGTTTATAATTATGAAAGAAGCATTTTAAATGCTTATATAGAAGTCTCTAACCAGCTTTCAAAAATAAATAATCTAGAAAAAAGTTATGGTTTAAAAGAGCAAGAGGTTGTAGCTTTAACTAAGTCTATAAAAATTTCTAATGATTTGTTTATCTCTGCAAGAGCAGATTATATGGAGGTACTTTTAACTCAGCGAGATGCCTTAGAGTCTAAATTTGAATTAGTTGAAACAAAAAAAGAGCAAATGAGTGCTTTAGTCAATATGTACCAAGCCCTAGGTGGCGGTTGGAGCAGGCAAAAAATAAATTAGTTGTTTGATTTATAGTTTGGTTTTAATTGATGGCCCTCTTATGTTTTTTCATAAGAGGGCTTTTTTTGTTACAATTAGGTTTTTATAACTTTGTCTGCAAAATCACTCAATTGTAATTCATGGCAATAGATAGTTTAGCCCAAGGGTATTTTGGTATTGGTATACAAAACGGTAAAACTCCAGAAAATCTTGGTGTTTTGTGGAGGTCTGCACAAAATTTTGGAGCAAGTTTTATTTTCACCATAGGTAACAGATACCAAAAACAAGCTTGTGATACCCACAAAGCTGTGGGTGCTATACCTTATTTTCATTATGATAGTTTTACAGAGTTTTATAAGCACTTGCCTAAAAGTGCTTTATTAATTGGGGTAGAGTTAACAGATAATGCAGAGTGGTTAGAAGAATTTCAACATCCTAGAAGGTGTGTTTACTTATTAGGTGCAGAAGATCATGGCTTAACTAATGAAGCAATAGAGAAATGTCATAAAATAGTGAAATTTAAAACTCCCCTTAGTTTAAACGTATCTGTGGCGGGTAGTATCGTGTTGTACGACAGAAGTTTAAAAGGAACTGTGGTTCTTTAAAATTTGCATAGAACATATAATTTCTTTATATTAGAGAAATCCCTTTTCGAACTTCTGGTTTGGAGAGGGATTTTTTAAGTTATGTAATAGAGGCTAAAAGTTTTTAAAAGATTAATTGATAGTTAATTAATTCTTTTTTTTCGTAGAAATAGTAATTTTGAGCACATTTTCAATTTTAAAATACCTGTGAAAACAAAAACCTCTTACTATTCACATCAAGAAGAAAAGTTAAACGTTATCTCTCACGCAATTGGTTTGTTGCTTAGCGTGGTAGGGTTATTTTTTCTGGTTTATAAAGCATTAAAATTAAATCAGAATAATTACGTAGCTAGTGTAGTAGTATATGGGATAAGTTTAATAATTCTTTATAGTGCTTCTACTTTTTATCATGCCACTAAAAATAGAATTTTAAGAACAAAACTTAATATTTTAGATCACGCTGCAATTTATGTTTTAATAGCAGGTACCTACACTCCTTTTACTTTAATTACATTACCTAAAAATACAGGACTTATTTTGTTTTTTGTAGTTTGGACTATTGCATTTTTTGGAGTGATTTTAAAAATTTTCTTTACAGGTAAGTTTAAATTACTCTCTACAATATTATATGTGTTAATGGGATGGTTAGTAATTTTTGTTATTAATCCCTTAATAGATAATTTAGCTACACAAGGTTTATATTTACTATTTGCAGGAGGAGTTTTTTATACCCTTGGCGCAGTTTTGTTTATGATTGAAAAACTTAAATTTAACCATGCTATTTTTCACCTATTTGTATTACTAGGCTCTTTGTCTCATTTCTTCGCAATTTATCAATACATAATTGTTTAGGGTTATCTTGTTGTTAATAAGTAAGTTGTTTTTTTATAAAACGTAAAATAGCTTTAAACTTCCCTTTTAAATGGTAACAGAATTTGAAGTATCTTTGCAGCATAAATAAAAATTATGGCACACAAAGCAGGTTTTGTAAATATTGTAGGTAATCCAAACGTAGGTAAATCTACTTTAATGAATGCATTTGTAGGAGAGCGTTTGTCTATTATTACTAGTAAGGCACAAACCACGAGACATCGTATCTTAGGAATTGTTAATGGAGAAGATTTTCAGGTAGTTTTAAGTGATACACCTGGTATTATTAAACCAGCTTATGAGCTTCAATCTTCTATGATGGATTTTGTAAAATCTGCTTTTGAAGATGCAGATGTACTTATCTATTTAGTAGAGCTAGGAGAAAAAGAACTAAAAGACGAAGCGTTTTTTGAAAAAATTACTTCTGCAAAAATTCCAGTTTTATTATTGCTGAATAAAGTAGATAAAGGAGACCAAATTTCTGTAGAAGAGCAAGTTGGCATCTGGAAAGCTAAAGTGCCAAATGCAGAAGTTTTTGCAATTTCAGCATTAGAAAATTTTGGAGTTTCAGAGGTTTTTAACCGTATACTAGCGTTGTTACCAGATTCTCCTCCGTTTTACGATAAAGAAGCATTAACAGATAAGCCAGAGCGTTTCTTTGTAAATGAAATTATAAGAGAAAAAATACTTTTGCATTATAAAAAAGAAATTCCTTATAGTGTAGAAATTGATACAGAAGAGTTTTTAGAAGAAGACACTATTATTAGAATGCGAAGTGTTATTATGGTAGAGAGAGAAACCCAAAAGGGAATCATTATTGGCCATAAAGGAAGCGCATTAAAAAGAGTAGGGGTAGAAGCAAGAAAAGACCTAGAAAAATTCTTTGGTAAACAAGTGCATTTAGAACTTTACGTAAAGGTGAATAAGAATTGGAGAAGTGACGAACGCCAACTAAAAAGGTTCGGTTATAACCAGAAATAAAATTCTATTAAACATAAAAATACATTAGTTGCTTAAAATCCATTTTTTAAGCCGTATTTTTGTGCCGAAAATAAATTGATTATGAGCAATATTGTAGCTATCGTAGGTCGTCCTAATGTTGGGAAATCTACTTTTTTTAACCGTTTAATTCAACGTAGAGAGGCAATTGTAGATTCGGTTAGCGGTGTTACAAGAGACCGTCATTACGGAAAATCTGATTGGAACGGAAAAGAATTCTCTCTAATAGATACCGGTGGTTATGTAGTAGGAAGTGATGATGAGTTTGAAACAGAAATAGACAAACAAGTAGAGCTTGCTATTGATGAGGCAGATGCTATTATTTTTATGGTAGATGTAGATAGTGGGATTACCCCAATGGATGAAGAGGTAGCAAAATTGCTAAGAAAAATTAAAAAGCCTATTTTTTTAGCGGTAAACAAAGTAGATAATAGTTCTAGACAAGCAGATGCAGTAGAGTTCTATTCTCTTGGTTTAGGTGAATTTTATACCATTGCAGGGATTAACGGTAGTGGTACAGGAGAGTTATTAGATGCTTTAGTTGAAGCATTACCAGAAAAAGAAGAAGAAGTAGAGGTAGATTTACCAAGATTTGCAGTAGTAGGTCGTCCAAATGCAGGAAAATCTTCTTTTATCAATGCTTTAATTGGGGAAGAGCGCTACATTGTAACAGACATAGCTGGTACTACTCGTGATGCTATAGATACTAAATACAATCGTTTTGGTTTTGAGTTTAACTTAGTAGATACAGCAGGTATTAGACGTAAAGCTAAGGTAAAGGAAGATTTAGAGTTTTACTCGGTAATGCGTAGTGTAAGAGCTATAGAACACTCAGATGTTTGTATTTTAATATTAGATGCAACTCGTGGTTTTGATGGGCAAGTTCAAAATATTTTTTGGCTAGCACAGCGTAACAGAAAAGGAATTGTAATTCTTGTAAATAAATGGGATTTGGTAGAGAAAGAAACCAATACCATGAAAAAAATAGAAGCAGATATTAGAAGAGAAATTGAGCCATTTACAGATGTGCCAATTGTATTTATTTCTGTTTTAGAAAAGCAAAGAATATTTAAAGCGATAGAAACGGCTGTAGAGGTTTATAAAAACAGAAGTAAAAAGATTAAAACAAGTGAGTTAAATGATACTTTACTTCCTTTAATAGAAAACTATCCGCCACCAGCATATAAAGGTAAATTTGTAAAAATTAAGTTTATCACGCAATTACCTACTCCGCAACCACAATTTGCATTTTTCTGTAACTTACCACAATATGTAAGAGAACCATACAAAAGGTTTTTAGAGAATAAATTAAGAGAGAAATTCGATTTTAACGGAGTTCCGGTTTCTGTTTATATGCGTAAAAAGTAAACAAACCCACTTTTAAAATTTTATAATAAAGATCACACTAGATATAATTGTTTATATTTAGAGTGATTTTTTTATACCCAAAGGTTATATCTAGAAGTGGTTTGTAATTTTGGAATAAAAAATCAAGTGTCTAACTTTATTAATCTTCTTTAATTAAATTTTAAATCTTATGAGGTTATTTATTTTTATTTGTTGTTTTTGTATTTATAATTTAGGTAATGCTCAACAAGCTGTTGCAGAGAAAGTTTCTGGAGAGTGGGTGCTCAAAAATCAAGATTCCTTGAAAAAAGTGGTAAATAAACTTTTTATAAAAGATAGTGTACAGCCTAATTTTCATAACATATTCGTTCATCAAAATATAACGTTAGCAGAAAAACAAGAAAGTTATCACTGTGTAATTTTAGAGGATACCATCCAGAAAATAAGAGTGGCAAGAATTTTTGTAGAAGAGGAGGAAAAGCTGTTTTTTAAAGAAGATGGTAGTTTTTATAGCATGTATATGATTTGTGTTGGGGTAGATGATTGTTACCCTAATATAGCAATAATGGAAGGTAAAAAATATTGGGGTTGTGGTGAAACACTTTACTGTGATACCACTAAAAAATGTAAAAGCATGAAAATTATTTCCTATTGAAGTTAAACTATTAAGATTTTGAGTAGTCTAAGCATATAACTTAACTACTCAATATTAACTTATGAAATTCTACCCTAGAGTAATCTTTACTTTATTAATCGCCCTTTTTTATTCCTTTACAGGAAATGCTCAAGACTTTGAAATAAAAGGAAAAGTAATAGACAACGAGCAAACCCCATTAGAGTCTGCTACTGTTTATATAGAAAAAGTGAAAGACAGCACCCTTGTTACTTACACTATTTCTGATATCGCAGGTAATTTTATTTTAGAAGGAGACACAGATGCAGATTTAGTAAATATCTTTATTAGTTATACAGGTTTTAATACTTACCAAAAACAATTAAGCCTAAAAGAAAATTCTTCTATAGATTTAAAAAACATTCTTTTAGAATTTTCAACCAATAGTTTAGAAGAAGTTTTGGTAAAAGCAGATAGAGCTCCTGTAACCATCAAAAAAGATACCTTAGAGTTTAATGCAGCATCTTTTAAAACTAGACCAGATGCAAATTTAGAAGAAACCTTAAAACAATTGCCAGGGGTAGATGTAGACTCAGATGGTAATATTACCGTTAACGGGAAAACAGTATCTAGAATTTTAGTGAACGGAAAAGAGTTTTTTGGTGACGACCCACTAATTGCTACTAAAAACTTGCCAAAAGAAATTATAGATAAAATTCAAGTAGTAGATACCAAAACTAAAGCCCAAGAATTTACAGGTAAAGAGGGAGACTCAGAAAATAAAACCATAAACATAACCATACAGAAAGATAAAAATGAAGGTTATTTTTCTAGACTAACTGCCGGTGGAGGTACAGATGAGCGTTATGAGTTAAGCGGAATTGCTAATTACTTTAAAGAAGATTTAAGGTTAAGTGTGTTAGGTAGTTCTAATAATATAAACTCTTCTGGTTTTACTTTTGATGAGGTTTTTGATGCAATGGGCCGTAGTGCTTATTCTATTTCAAGAAATAGTGATGGTTCAGATTCTGGAGGTAGTAGTGGAGTAACTAAAGCAGAAAACGGAGGTTTAAATTTTGCTAACGAGTGGAATGATAAAATAGAAGTAAATGCCAACTATTTTTATAACAGAGCAGATAACCAAACTGCTACGAAGTTAGAAAGAGAAAATATTTTACCAGATAGCAGGTATTTTAACAATTCAGTTTCTTCTTCAGATAAAGTAAACAATAACCACAGAGCAGGATTAAATTTTGAATATAGGTTAGACACCTTAACTAGAATCTCTTTTAGACCAAATTTAACCGTAAATAATGGTTACTCTAGCAGTAATTCTTTTACAGAATCTTTTTTAGAAGATGGATCTCCAATTAACAATGCTACCACCAACGAGTCTACAGATATTGTAAGTTCAGACTTTAGCAACCAATTAGATGTTACAAGAAGGTTTGGGAGCAAAGGTGCTTATGTAAGAGTAGGTTTTAATAATAGTAATACAGATTCTAGAGAAGATCAGATATATAACTCTACCACAGAAATTTATGAAGATGGAAATTTAAACGAAACCCTTCTTCAAGATCAGTTTATAGAGCAAGATACAAGAGAAGATGAGTATGAATTAGAGTTAGAGTCCCGTCTTCCTTTAACAGATGAGCTTTCGCTAGATGTAGAATACTCTTACGCTAAAGCAGATAGAACTAGTAGCCGTTTAGTATATAATAAAGATCAAAACACAGAAAGCTATGATGTATTAGACAATAGTTTAAGTAGTGATTTTATTTCAGAAACGTTTACACATCAACCACAATTAGGTTTAGTGTTTGAAAATGATAAATTAAGAGGAAGTGTTTCTGGAGGTTTACAAAATATAAGAATTAAAAATGAAGATATCTTCACTAGTAGCTCTTTTGATAATACTTACAATAATTTATTTGTGAATTCTTATTTAAGGTATAGAATTACCAAAA
The DNA here is from genome assembly GCF_900141885.1 of Mesonia phycicola. GTDB lineage: Bacteria > Bacteroidota > Bacteroidia > Flavobacteriales > Flavobacteriaceae > Mesonia > Mesonia phycicola. Next base: position 65,171 of record NZ_FQYY01000007.1, read on the forward strand.
CAAAATCTCTTTATGTAAATTATAGAAACTCAAGAAACACACCTTCTATTACTCAGTTACAGCCAGTAACTAATACCACTAACCCATTAAATATTGTAACTGGTAATCCAAATCTAGACCCTACATTAACCCATAGCTTTTATACGAATTTTAATAACTACGATTTTAGATCAAGAACAGGATTTTACTTGTATTTAGGTGGTAGTTTTTATAACGATCAAATAGTGTCTTTTACAACTACAGATGAAGATTTGGTAAGAACAACAACTTATACTAATGTAAACGGAGCTTATAACTTATATAGTGGTTTTAATTTTACAAAAAGTTACGAGCTTCAAAATGAGAATACTTTAAAACCAAAATTAGGTTTTAGAGCGAGTGTAAATAGAAGTGTTGGTTTTTCTAACGCACAGCAATATGATGCAGAAACATACACACTAACACCACAATTATCTTTAAGGTATGAAATAGGTGATTTATTTGTTTTTGATCCTAGTTACCAATTAACTTACAATCAAGCAGAATATAGTTTAAGTACAGGCTTAGATCAAAATTATACCAACCATAGTTTAGGGTTAGAAATAACCTCTTATTGGCCAGAAAAATTTATTATTGGTAGTGATTTAAGTTACCAACATTTAGGTAATATTTCTCCTGGATTTAAAAATAACTATGTATTATGGAATTTAAGTCTAGGGTATGAGTTGCTAGGAGAAGACGGAATAATAAAAGTTAAAGTTTTTGATGTGTTAGATGAAAACTTATCAACCTCAAGATATACTGGAGAAGATTATATACAAGATACAGAGCAGTTAGTTTTAAAGCAGTATGTAATGTTTAGTTTTACCTACAAGTTTAGCCAATTTGGAGGTAGTAAAACCGCTCCAACCAGAAGAGGAGGACCTGGAGGCCGAGGAGGCGGCGGAAGAGGTCGAGGAGGAAGATTTTAAATTAGTGTTTATATAAATGTTGGTAAAAGCCACTTCTTAATTTTTAGAAGTGGCTTTTTAGTTTTTTTAAAATAAAAAAGCTAAAACTTAAAATCTAAATTAAATTTTAGCTTTTTAAATAATATTAAGATATTTTTTACCAGCTTCCGCTAGCGCCGCCGCCGCCAAAGCCGCCGCCGCCAAAACCACCACCAAAGCCGCCGCCAAAACCGCCACCGCTACTACCAAAACCACCACCAGAAGAACCTCCGCCAAACATACCTCGGCCTAGGCTACTTAAAATAAGAGCGTCTAAAATAGTGTCAGATCCAGTTCTACTTCTACGGCCACCATTGCTGCCACCGCCGCCATTATTTTTCTTTATAACAGAAATAATAATAACAATAAAAATGATGAAGATGATAATTAAAGGAAACGGATTAAAATCTATATTTTTTTGATTACGATTAGCTTCAAAAGTACCGTTTAAAACTTGCATAATAGCTGTAGTTCCTTCATCTAAACCACGGTAATAGCTTCCGCTTCTAAACTCGGGTAAAATAACTTGATCAATAATGGTTTTGGTTACCGCATCTGTCATGTATTCTTCTAAGCCATAACCATTTGCAATCGATATTTCTCTATCGTTTTTAGATAGTAATATCAATAAGCCATTATCTTTCCCCTTTTGCCCAATACCCCACTTGTGTGCCCATTCTGTTGCATAAGTAGCAATATACTCTCCATTTAAAGTTGGGATAGTAGCAATTACAATTTGGGTAGAGGTAGTATCAGCATAACGTACTAATTTTTGCGTTAAAGCATTTTTTTCTGAAGTACTTAAAACACTAGCACCATCATAAACACTAGTTTCTTCAGATGGTTTCTCTGGTATATTTAATTGAGCAAAACTGGTAAAGCTTACCAGTAATAAAAACAATAGAATAAGTGGATGTTGAATTTTTTTAACTGAAATCTTACTATGCATTATCCTCTAGATATTTCGTCAGAAAGTTCGTTCACATCATCTGAAGCCCAAGGAAAATGATATTTCAGTTGGTCTCCTGCCTTTAAAATGCCGTCTACTAATCCTTGTTTAAAGTTTCCTTTTCTAAAATGTGCTTGCATCACATCTTTGGTGCTTTGCCAAAAATCATCTGCAACCACGTCATTAATTCCTTGATCTCCCATAATATAAAATTTATGGTCGTCTATAGCTAAATAGATAAGTACCCCGTTTTTAAGTTTAGTTTGATCCATTTTTAGCTCGTAAAAAACTTCTTTAGCACGCTCTAAAATATCTTTAGTACATCTACTTTCTATATGCACCCTAATTTCTCCAGAGGTGTTTTTTTCAGAAGTTTTTATAGCTTCAATTACTTCTTCTTCCTCTAGATGTGAAATAAAATTGTTAGGGTTGCTCATAATTTTTAATTAAAATTCTACAGTTGGTGCATTTTCAGCTCCTTCATCAGCCGTGAAAGATGCCATTTTCTCAAAGCCAAACATTCCTGCAAAAATATTATTAGGAAATTTTCTAATGTAGGTGTTGTATTCCCTTACCGTTTCATTAAAACGATTACGCTCTACATTTATTCTATTTTCTGTACCTTCTAATTGAGATTGTAAGTTAGAGAAGTTTTGTGTAGCGGTTAACTGTGGGTATCTCTCTACACTAACCATTAATTTACTTAATGCAGAAGAAAGGCCGCTTTGCGCTTGCTGAAATTTCTGTAGAGATTCGCTATCTAAGTTATCTGCGTTAATATTTACAGAGGTTGCTTTTGCTCTTGCTTCTATTACACCTGTTAAGGTTTCTTGTTCAAAATCTGCAGCACCTTTTACGGTACTTACTAAATTAGGTATAAGGTCTGTTCTACGTTGGTAGGCACTTTCTACGTTAGCCCAAGAGGCTTTTACATTTTCATCTAATTCTACCGCGGTATTATTTACACCTGCGGTTAAACTGTAACCTATAATACCTATAACTACTATTATAATTACTGGGATAAGCCATTTTTTCATTGCAAAATATTTTAAAGTTGATTTTTTATGTTGATTAGTTCAGATTTAATATGCTCTAATTTACGAATTATCTCAAAGTTGTTCAACGTTTCTGCTTTTTCTTCTTTTAAATGAGTTTTAGCTCCCTCTAAAGTAAATCCACGTTCTTTTACTAAATGATAAATTAATTCTAAATTTTTGATGTCTTCTTTGGTAAATTTCCGGTTGCCTTTTGCATTTTTCTTTGGCTTAATTACATCAAATTCTTTCTCCCAAAATCTTATTAAAGAAGCGTTTACCTGAAATGCTTTAGATACTTCACCTATGCTGTAATAAAGTTTATCTGGTAGGTTTACGTGCATTAATCTAAAGATTGATTCTCCAGAGAAGATTGGTTAAGCATAATATCATACTCTTCTGCAGTAAGGTCACCGTGGTAAAAGTTAATTGGGTTTACAACTTTTCCGTTTTTATGTACTTCGTAATGTAAATGTGCCCCTGTAGATAAGCCTGTACTTCCTACTTCACCAATTATTTCTCCACGTTTTATTTTGTCACCCTTTTTTACTTTAAATTTACTTAGGTGGGCATAGTAAGTTTCGTAGCCAAACCCATGATCTAGAATAATCAAGTTTCCAAACCCGGTAGATCTAGAAGCTTTTTTTACCACTGCATCTCCTGTAGCATAAACTTCTGTTCCTTTTTTTGCAGTAAAATCCATACCATTATGCATTTTTCTGTATTTTAAAATAGGGTGCATACGCATTCCGTAACCAGAAGCCATTCGTTTTAAATTTTCATTTTTAACGGGTTGTATAGCAGGGATAGCAGTAAGTAGTTTTTCTTTTTCTTCGGCTAGTTTGGCAATTTCGTCAAGAGATTTAGATTGTACTACAATTTGTTTTAGTAGCACATCTAATTTTTTGCTAGTTTCAATAATTAATTGAGAATTGTCATAACCCTCTAAATCTTTATAACGGTTTATACCCCCAAACCCAGCTTTACGTTGCTCTTCTGGTATTGGGTTAGTTTCAAAATAAACTCTGTAAATATTGTTGTCTCTATTTTCTACTTCTGCAAGTACTTTTTGAGCTTGAGTCATTTTTTTGTTAAGCACATTGTATTGTAATTTAGTGTGCTCTAGCTCTCGCTTCATTGCTTTTTCTTTAGGTGTTTCTATTTGCGGAAGGTTTAAATATACCAACAGTAATAAAAAACCAGCTAAGAAAGATGCAGTAATACCTAAAAGTGCAAAGCCTAACTTTCTACCTTTCTTACGTTCAATTTTTCGGTAAGAAAGTGTTTCGCTATCGTAATAATATTTAACCTTCGACATTGTAGTAAATTATGCTATTTTTGCGTTCAACTTATTAAGCGCTTTTGCTTAGTAAGACGAACAAATATAAAAATTGTTTCAATAGTAACATAATTTAACATTTCAGTCTAGAAATACCGTATATGAAATCTAAAGAAATCAGAGCTCAATTCCTTACTTTTTTTGAATCTAAGAAACATGAAATTGTTTCTTCTGCACCTATGGTGATGAAAAATGACCCTACATTGATGTTTACCAATGCAGGGATGAATCAGTTTAAAGAATATTTTTTAGGTAATGCTACTCCAAAAAATGCTAGGGTTACAGATACTCAAAAGTGTTTAAGAGTTAGCGGAAAGCATAACGATTTAGAAGAAGTTGGTAAAGATACCTACCACCATACAATGTTTGAGATGCTAGGTAACTGGAGTTTTGGTGATTATTTTAAGAAAGAAGCAATTGCATGGGCTTGGGAGTTATTAACTGAAGTGTATAAAATTAACCCAGATAATCTTTATGTAACCGTATTTGAAGGAGACGATGCAGATGGTACTGGGAAAGATGAAGAAGCTTATAATTTTTGGAAAGCAATTGTCCCTGAAAATCAAATTTTGTTAGGTAATAAAAAAGACAATTTTTGGGAAATGGGAGATCAAGGCCCTTGCGGTCCTGCTTCAGAAATTCATATAGATATTCGTTCAGAAGAAGAAAAAGCTAAAATCTCTGGTAAAGAATTAGTAAACCAAGATCACCCACAAGTAGTAGAAATCTGGAACTTGGTGTTTATGCAATACAACAGAAAGGCAGATGGCTCTTTAGTAGAGTTACCAAACAAGCATATAGATACAGGTATGGGGTTTGAGCGTTTATGTATGGTAATGCAAGGCGTACAATCTAATTATGATACAGATGTATTTACACCACTAATTAGAGAGATAGAAACTATTACCAACTCTACCTACGGTAAAGAAGAAGAAACAGATATTGCAATTAGAGTAATTGCAGATCACGTTAGAGCAGTAGCATTTGCTATAGCAGATGGTCAGTTACCAAGCAATAACGGTGCAGGTTACGTAATTAGAAGAATTTTACGTCGTGCTATACGTTATGGTTTTACATTTTTAAATACTAAAGAACCTTTTATTTATAAGCTAGTAGAAACACTAAGTTTACAAATGAAAGAGACTTTTCCTGAAATACAAAAACAAAAAAATCTTTGTGAAAATGTAATTAAAGAAGAAGAAAATTCATTTTTAAGAACTTTAGATCAAGGTTTAGTATTGTTAGATCAAATTATACAAAATGCAGATAGCAAAGAGATTTCTGGTAAAAAAGCTTTTGAGTTGTATGATACTTACGGATTTCCTATAGATTTAACTGCTTTAATTTTAAGTGAACGTGGTTTAGATTTAAATGAAACTGAATTTGAGAAAGAACTGCAAAAACAAAAAGACCGTTCTCGTTCTGCAGCACAAACCAAAGCAGAAGATTGGCAAATTTTAAGAGAAGATGACGAAGAAGAATTTGTAGGTTACGATCGTCTAGAAACTTCTGTAAAAATTACCAAGTTTAGAAAAGTTGAAAGTAAAAAAGATGGTGCTTTATTTCAATTAGTATTCAATTTAACTCCATTTTACGCAGAAGGAGGCGGGCAAGTAGGAGATAAAGGTTACTTAGAAAGTGCCAATGGTAATGTTACTTACATTATAGATACCAAAAAAGAGAATAATCAAATTATTCATATTACTAAAAATTTACCAGAAAATTTACCAGGTACATTTAGAGCAGTAGTAGACAAAAAACAAAGAAATAGATCTGCTTCTAACCACTCTGCTACCCATTTATTACATCAAGCGTTACGTAGTATTTTAGGTACACACGTAGAGCAAAAAGGATCTATGGTACATAGCGGTTATTTACGTTTTGATTTTTCTCATTTCAGTAAAGTTTCTGCAGAAGAATTAAAACAAGTAGAAAACTTTGTAAATGCTCGTATTCAAGAACAACTTCCGTTAGAAGAAAATAGAAGATTGCCTTATAATGAAGCTATAGAACAAGGTGCAATTGCTTTATTTGGAGAGAAATATGGCGATGCGGTAAGAACCATTCGTTTTGGAGATTCTATGGAACTTTGCGGAGGTACTCACGTGTCTAACACATCAGAAATTTGGCATTTTAAAATTACTGCTGAAAGCGCTGTAGCTTCTGGAGTAAGAAGAATTGAAGCAATTACAGGAGATGCAGCTAAAGACTTTTTTACTCAACAGAGTGAAAGTTTTAATCAAGTAAAATCTCTACTTAAAAACCCGAAAGATACTATCAAAGCAGTAACCGATTTACAAGAAGAGAATACTGCTTTAAAAAAGGAAATAGAGGCATTGCTTAAAGAAAAAGCGAAAAATGTAAAAGGCGATTTAAAAAATGCAATTACAGAAGTAAACGGAGTTCAGTTTTTAGCTACAGAAGTAGATTTAGATGCTGGAGCAATGAAAGATTTGTCTTTTCAAATAGGTGGCGAGGTAGAAAATCTATTCATGATTTTAGGTTCTAAACAAAACGGTAAAGCGTTACTTTCTGTTTATATTGATAAGCAATTAGCAGAAGAAAAAAGCTTAAATGCTGGGCAAATGGTAAGAGAGCTAGGTAAACATATTCAAGGTGGCGGTGGCGGCCAGGCATTTTTTGCAACTGCAGGTGGTAAAAACCCTGATGGTATTGCTAAAGCTTTAGAAGAAGGGAAAAAGTACGTTGGTTAGTGAGTTTTTAATTTTTTTCAACTCGTCAAACTGAGGTTGTCAAAGTTTTGTTTTTGACAAGGTGGTAGAATAGTAGAATGCGATCCCGGATCAAGTCCGGGATGACGCTTTTAATATTAAATTATCGTCATGCTGAACTTGATTCAGCATCTCATTATCTTAGTAATTTTTAGATTTTTATGCTGAGCATTTCGATACCGTTCAAGATAGCTTCGTTAAAGTAACTCAATTTCAGCTTCAATTTCAACTTTAAAAATTTATGCAACTTCAAACCCATATTAATATACCAGAAGAGAAACCTAAAATAGACTACTCGTCTAAGGTTTTATTGTTGGGTTCTTGTTTTTCAGAAAATATAGGAGAGAAGTTCGCGTATTATCAATTTCAGCAATTACAAAATCCATTCGGAATTTTATTTCATCCATTTGCAATAGAAAGTTTTATCAAAAAAGTAGTTTCTCAGCAAAAATATACCGAACAAGAAATTTTTGAACACCAAGAAATATTTAGCTGTTTTGATGCTCACTCTAGGTTAAATGCACTTTCTAAAGAAGAATTGCTAAGTAATCTAAATTCTGCTTTGGTAGAAACGTTTCAGTTTTTAAAAAAAGCAACTCACATAACAATCACCTTGGGTACTGCTTGGATTTATAAACATATTGAGCAAAATAAATATGTTGCAAATTGCCATAAAATTCCGCAGAAAAATTTTCAAAAAGAACTTTCTTCCGTAGAAGGTATAGAAAAAAGTTTACAGAATATAATAGCTTACATTCAGCAAATAAATACTAATGGTAAATTTATTTTTACCATTTCTCCCGTTAGACACGCTAAAGATGGTTTGGTAGAAAATCAGCAAAGTAAGGCGCATCTAATTGCAGCACTTCATCAAATACGCAAAAAGCTAGAAAACTTGTATTATTTTCCTTCTTATGAGATTATGATGGATGAGCTGAGAGATTACCGTTTTTATGCGGCAGATTTGTTACATCCCAACCAAATAGCTGTAGATTATATCTGGGATAAATTTGTAGATACTTGGTTTTCTTCTTCTACACTTGCAGTGATGAAAGAGGTAAAGCAAATTCAGCAAGGTTTAGCGCATAAACCTTTTAATGCACATTCTGATGCGCATCAAAAATTTCAGAAAAAACTTCAACAAAAAGTAGAAAAACTTCAGCAGCAATTTTCCTTTTTCAAATTTTAATCACGCTGGTTAAAGTTGTAAAACTGTTAATCTAATTTCAAATAAGCTTAAATTGAAAAGCATTCATGTATTTTAGAAATAAATTTTAAATTCATGAAAAAATTTTTACTTGGGGTAGTTGTAGCATTAGTGTGTTTGTTGGGTTACCAATATTTTAAAAATGAGTGGCAAGAAAAAGAAGATTTACTAGAGGCTTCTAATTTAATAGAGCAAGAAATTAAAAATGTGAGTAAGCTAGTAGTTTCTGAAGGGAGTTATGCTAAAATTTACAATTATGAAAACAAAGAAAGCTTTGTTTTTAAATTTCTATCTGCACGTAAAAAAGCACTAATCTTAGTTAATGCAAAAGCAACTGTAAGTTACGATTTAAGAGCGCTAACTTACCATATAGATCAAGAAAATAAAACACTTACCATTACCTCTATACCAGAGCCAGAATTAAGTATTAATCCAGATATCAAGTATTATGATGTAACTCAAGATTACCTAAACCAGTTTGATGAGAAAGATTATAATAAAATTAAAACAAGAATTAATACCGATTTAAAAAAACAAATTAATAATTCTGTACTTGTAAAAAATGCAGAAAACCGATTAATATCTGAGTTACAAAAATTGTTTGTGCTTACCAATTCTATGGGGTGGACAATAAAATATAACCAAGAGCAGCTAAATTCTCAAGAAGATTTTAAGTCTATAAAAGACTAGTGTTTACAACAGCTAAAAAAATATTATCTTGCTTTGTCTATGAAAATAACAGACAGAAAATCAGAAATAATAGTTACAGCAGCCAAACTTTTTAAAAAAAGAGGTTACAACGCTGTTTCTATGCGTGATATAGCACAAGAGCTAGGTATAAAAGCAGCTAGTTTATACAACCATATTAAGTCTAAGCAAGAAATTCTTTCAGACATTGTGCTTAATGTAGCAGAAAGTTTTACCAACCATATGGAGCAAATTTATCCGCAATCTATAAACTCCATTCAAAAATTAGAAGCTATTATTCAAAATCATATAGATATAACGGTGCAAAAAACAGATTTTTTAGCTTGTATGAATAATGATTGGATGCACTTAGATGAAGAAAATTTAGCTACTTATCTAAAGTTACGTAATGCTTACGAGGCCTCTTTTAGAAAAATTTTGCAAGAGGGAATAGCTAAAAATGAGCTTGAAAACCAAAATTCAGAAATTGTTATATTCTCAATACTTACTACATTAAGAGCTCTTTATTTGTGGTATTCTAAAAAATCATCGGTAGAGGTTGAGGTATTAAAAAAAGACTTGCCAAAAACCTTACTTCACGGCATAGTAAAAAATTAGAAAAAATAATTTAACAAGATAGGTTTGTAAATTAAACTAACAATCGTTAGTTTTGTTAGGTAACAAATAAATATTAATGGCAAAATTTCACACATTAACTGTAAAAGAGGTTTATAAAGAAACAAAAGATTGTACAGTTATAGAATTTGATGTTCCGGAGAATTTAAAAGAAGATTTTAAATATGAACAAGGGCAGCATTTAACTTTAAAAAAAGATATAAATGGTGAGGATGTAAGAAGATCTTATTCTTTATGCTCTAGCCCTATAGAAAATAAATGGAAGGTTGCGGTAAAGCAAATACCAACCGGTAAGTTTTCTTCATTTGTGAATGAAGAATTAAAGAGTGGAGACCAACTAGAAGTGATGGTGCCTAGTGGTAAATTTGGAGTGAAAAACGAAGCAAATTTACCTAAAAATTATATCGTTTTCGCAGCAGGAAGTGGTATAACGCCAATTCTTTCTATGATTAAGACCCATTTAGCAAAAGAGCCAGAAAGTACTTTTAAGTTATTTTATCTTAATAAAAACGCTAAATCTATCATCTTTAAAGAAGAGTTAGAGCAATTAAGAAATAAATATTTTGGGCGTTTTGAAATTTTCTATTTCTTAACGAGAGAGCAAAGAGATATTCCTTTATTTAATGGAAGATTTGATGAAGAAAAAATAAATCTACTTACCAAAAGTTTGATTGATGTAGAGCAGATAGATGAGTGTTTTATCTGCGGACCAGAAAAAATGATTTTTATGTTGAGAGATGAGCTAGAAAAAGCAGGACTTTCTCGAAATAAAATTCATTATGAATTATTTGTTACCGGTATTTCTGAAGAAGATAAAAAGAAAGCCGCTAAAATTATAGAAAACAAAGTAGAAGGTACACAAGTTACCATTGTAGATGGTGGTAAAGAGTTTCATTTTGGTATGACAGAAGAGTACGATAATATTTTAGATGCTGCTTTAGGTGCAGGTGCAGATTTACCATTTGCTTGCAAAGGTGGAGTTTGTAGTACTTGTAAATGTCAAGTGATAGAGGGTAGCGTAGAAATGAAAATAAATTATGCTTTAGAAGATGATGAGGTAACTAATAATTTTGTATTGAGTTGCCAATCTGTACCAACTTCAGAAAAGCTGGTAGTAGATTTTGATGTTTAATAAAGAGCGTTAAAATTTTCATTATCAATTAAATAATGATTAATTTTTAAGTGTTCTTTTAATTAAAAAAATGAATTATGAGTGAGAAAGAAGTAAAAAATTTAGAAGAAATCTTTGAGCAAAAAATTGCTAGAGATGAAAAAATAGAACCTAAAGATTGGATGCCTGAGAAGTATAGAAAAACGCATATTAGGCAAATGTCTCAACACGCGCATTCAGAAATTGTAGGGATGTTGCCAGAAGGTAACTGGATAACTCGCGCCCCTTCTTTAAGAAGAAAAGTAGCATTGTTAGCAAAAGTACAAGATGAGGCTGGGCACGGTCTTTATTTGTATAGTGCTTGTGAAACTTTAGGCGTTTCTAGAGAAGAATTGTACGATCAGTTACACTCAGGGAAAGCAAAATACTCTAGTATTTTTAATTACCCAACCATTACTTGGGCAGATATTGGAGCTATTGGTTGGTTAGTAGATGGTGCGGCAATTATTAACCAAGTTCCGCTTTGTAGCACTTCTTACGGGCCCTATGCAAGAGCTATGGTACGAGTTTGTAAAGAAGAAAGTTTCCATCAGCGTCAAGGGTATGAGATTATGCTAACGCTTTGTCGTGGTACAGAAGAGCAAAAACAAATGGCGCAAGATGCATTAAACCGTTGGTGGTGGCCAGCGTTAATGATGCTTGGGCCAACAGATGATGCTTCTGTACACACTGCACAATCTATGAAATGGAAATTAAAACGTAAAACTAACGATGAATTACGTCAGCAATTTATAGATCAAACCATTCCGCAAGCAGATATTTTAGGAATCACTGTTCCAGATCCAGACTTAAAATGGAACGAAGAAACTGGTCATTACGATTTTGGAGAAATTAACTGGGATGAGTTTTGGCAAGTAGTAAAAGGCCAAGGTCCTTGTAATAAAGAACGTTTAGAAACTAGAGTGAACGCTTGGGAAGGTGGCGCTTGGGTAAGAGATGCAGCAATGGCTTATGCAGAAAAACAAGCCGCTAAAAAAGTTCAGAAAGCAAGCTAGATAAAAGAATTTGAATTCGAAAATGAAGCTCACCCTAAGCTGAGTCAAAGGGTCTTCATTCAATTTGAAATATTATAAATAACAATTCGAATCGTCGTGCTGAATTTGATGCAGCATCTCACGCGATTGGGATTTTAAGAAGTTTTTTTAAACTGAAAAATAACAGAAAATAAAATTAGTGAGTATAGCAAGTTGGAGTTACTCATCTCTAAATACTCACTATTAATTACAATATAATGGCAGACAAGAAAAAAAATTGGCCTCTTTGGGAAGTATTTGTAAGAAGTAAAAACGGACTAGAACATCGTCATTTTGGTAGCTTACACGCAGCAGATGAAGATATGGCACTAGAAAATGCACGAGATGTGTATACTAGAAGAAAAGAGGGAGTGAGCATTTGGGTGGTAGAGTCTAAACATATAAAAGCTTCTAATCCAGATGAAAACGGAGAGATGTTTGAGCCTGCAGAAGATAAAGTTTATCGTCATCCTACTTTTTACGATTTACCAGACGAGGTAAAACATATGTAATTCATTTCTGCGGAAGTGGAAATATTAGTTAGAAACCGAGCTATAAAAAAAATACGGCTCGATAATTTCAATTTCATACAATGAATAAAGAAAATTTAATAAAATATATATTAGGTATTGCAGACAACTCTTTGATTTTAGGTCAACGTTTAGGAGAGTTAACTGGTCACGGACCTAGTCTAGAAGTAGATATTGCACTTACCAATATTTCTTTAGATTTATTTGGTCAAGTTCGTAGTTACTTTCAATACGCAGCACAAATTTCAGAAGAAGAGAAAACAGAAGATGATTTTGCTTTTTTACGTACAGAAAGAGAATATGTAAACGTATTGTTGGTAGAGCAAACCAATAAAGATTTTGCATACGTAATAGGACGCCAATTTTTGTTTGATCATTTTCATTTTTTATTGCTGAATGAATTACAAAAGAGTAAAGATGAAACCTTAGTAGCAATAGCTAAAAAGAGTTTAAAAGAAGTAAGTTACCACAAGCGTTTTTCTTCAGATTGGGTAAAGCGTCTTGGTGATGGTACAGAAGAAAGTAAGCAAAAAATGCAAACTGCTATAAATGATTTATGGAGGTTTACAGAAGAATTGTTTGAAACTACAGAAGCAGATCAAGAAGCAATTGAAGCAGGTATTGGGGTAAATGTAACTGCGTTGAAAGATACTTATTTAGCTAATGTTTCAGAAGTTTTAACAGAAGCTACGCTAGAAAAACCAGAACTTCAGTTTTTTCAAAGCGGAGGTAAAAAAGGAATACACTCAGAGCAAATGGGCTATTTGTTAAGTGATATGCAATTTATGCAACGTACCTACCCAGGTATGAAGTGGTAAATTTTATTTAGGTAGCAATCCTAATATTATTAAGCTTATTGAAGTATAAATATTTAGTTAGAACGTCACGCTGAACTCGTTTCAGCATCTCATCAGTGTAAAGACATAAAATGACAGAAGAAAAAGTACATATTTCAGAAGAATTAGAACCGATTTTAAAACAAATTTCGGATCCAGAAATTCCTGTACTTTCTATTCTAGATCTAGGTGTTGTTCGTTCAGCAGAAATTATCGATAATGTTGCTCAAATTAAAATAACTCCAACTTATAGCGGTTGTCCCGCAATGGATGTTATAGGAGATGATATTGAGCAAGCTTTAAAAGAAGCAGGTTATGCCTCTAAAGTAAATTTAATTTTATCGCCAGCCTGGTCTACCGAGTGGATTACAGAAGAAGGTAAAAATGCTTTACGAGAATATGGTATAGCTCCACCTATGGATGCTACTTCAGATAAAAAAGCATTATTAGGAGAAGAAAAAATTGTAAAGTGCACAAATTGTGGGTCTACCAATACCCATTTAGTAAGTCAGTTTGGTTCTACGGCTTGCAAAGCATTATTTAAGTGTAATGACTGCCAAGAACCGTTTGATTATTTTAAATGTTTAATATAATTCCTGCCTTGGCGGGAATCTTTTTTTATAAAAAAAATGAGTAAATCGATAGCTGTAGAAATTATTAATAATGTAGCAAAAATTAGTCTTAACCGACCAGAGGTTTTTAATAGCTTTAATCGAGAAATGGCATTTGCATTACAAGACCAATTAAAAGAGTGTGCATCTAATAAAGAAGTACGTGCTATTTTGTTAACTGGTAATGGCAAAGCATTTTGTGCAGGACAAGACTTAAAAGAAGTTACAGATCCAGAATTAAACCCAGGCTTCAAATCTATATTAGAAGAGCATTATAATCCTATAATTCAACTTATAAGAAGTATAGAAAAACCAATTGTTGCAGCAGTAAATGGTGTAGCAGCAGGTGCAGGAGCAAATATTGCTTTAGCTTGTGATGTAGTGGTAGCAACACAAAACGCTGCATTTATACAGGCGTTTAGTAAAATTGGTTTAGTACCAGATAGCGCAGGTACTTTCTTTTTACCAAGATTAATTGGTTTTCAAAAAGCATCTGCTTTAGCTATGCTGGGAGACAAAATTTCAGCGGAAGAAGCAGAGCGTTTAGGGATGATTTACAAATATTTCACTACAGAAGAGTTTGAAGAAGAAAGCATGAAACTTGCAGAAAAACTTGCTAAAATGCCAACCAAAGCATTAGCATTAACTAAGGCTGCGCTTAATAAATCATTAACTAATAATCTAGAAGAGCAATTAAATTTAGAATCTCAATACCAAATAGAAGCCGCTTCTACAGCAGATTATAAAGAAGGTGTAAATGCTTTTATAGAAAAAAGAAAACCAAATTTTAAAGGAGAGTAACTAATAAGATTTTTGTCACCCTAAACTTGATTCAAGGTAGCATCAATAAAATATGATGATGAGATGCAGAATAAAGTTCAGCATGACGATTTTTAAACCAAAAAACACAGTTTCAATTTTTTAGTTGAATTTGAAAAAAAATTAAGATCAATATGACCATCGGAATTATAGGTAGCGGAACAATGGGTAGCGGTATTGCACAAGTGGCAGCAACTGCTGGTTGTCAAGTAAAAGTTTATGATACCAATCAAGAAGCCTTGCAAAAAAGTGAAGCGAAATTAGAACAAGTAATGCTTCGCTTAATTGAAAAAGGTAAAATTGATACTACAGAAAAAGACAGAATTCAATCTAATATTTCTTACGTAAATACGATACAAGAATTAGCAGGTGCCAATCTAACTATAGAAGCCATTATTGAAAATCTAGAAATAAAACAAAAGGTTTTTCAAGAGTTAGAAGCTTGCCAAAATGAAGATGCCATTATAGCTTCTAACACCAGTTCTTTATCTATAGCTTCTATTGCTTCAGCATTAAAAAAACCAAGCCGAGTAATTGGTATTCATTTTTTTAATCCAGCACCATTAATGCCATTGGTAGAAATTATACCAGCGGTACAAACTTCAGAAGAAGTAAAAAATAAAGTAGTTCAAATTATAGCCGATTGGAAAAAAGTAGGGGTTCTTGCAAAAGATACTCCTGGTTTTATTGTTAACCGTGTTGCTAGACCGTTTTATGGAGAAGCGCTTAGAATTTATGAAGAAGGTAAAGCCGATATTTCTACTATAGACAATGCTTTAAAAGATTTAGGTGGTTTTAGAATGGGGCCTTTTCAGTTAATGGATTTTATTGGTCACGATGTAAATTATACCGTTACAGAAACTGTTTTTAAAGAGTTCTATTACGACCCGCGTTACAAACCATCTTTCACACAAAAACGTCTAAAAGAAGCAGGTTATTTAGGACGCAAAACAGGAAAAGGTTTTTACGATTA
Organism: Mesonia phycicola; assembly: GCF_900141885.1. GTDB lineage: Bacteria > Bacteroidota > Bacteroidia > Flavobacteriales > Flavobacteriaceae > Mesonia > Mesonia phycicola. The sequence continues at coordinate 80,676 of NZ_FQYY01000007.1, forward strand.
TAAAGACGGAAAGCCTGTCGCTTCAAGCGAAGTCGAGAAATTTAGTAATTCAGAGCTTTCTCAACAAATTCTAGATCGTGTTTTAGTAATGCTTATTAATGAGGCAGCAGATGCTTTATTTTTAAACATTGCTACCGCAAAAGATATAGATTTAGCAATGACCAAAGGAGTTAATTACCCTAAAGGTTTACTTGCTTGGGCAAATGAAAAAGGAATTGATTGGTGTGTAGAAAAATTAGACGCACTTTACAACGAGTATCACGAAGATCGTTACCGTTGCAGTCCTTTATTACGTAAAATGAAACTAGAAAAAAACCAATTTCAATTATGATAAAAGGAACTGAAATTCCCCAAAAAATGCTCGAGCTAGATGGCTTTAGTCAATGGTTAGGCATAGAGTTGGTAGAAGTAAAAGAAGGTTATTGCAAAGTACAAATGACTATTCGTAAAGAAATGCTCAACAGTATGGGCAAGGCGCACGGCGGCATTACATTTTCTTTAGCAGACACCGCATTTGGCTTTGCTTCTAATACTCACGGCAGAAAAGCCGTTTCCATAGACTGTAGTATAAATCACATAGAAGCCTTAAACGAAGGTGATGTAATTACCGCAGAGTCAGAAGTAAAAACACTCAAAAACAAAGTCGGTTTTTATTTAGTAGAAGTAAAAAAAGGCGAAGAGTTGGTAGCCTTATTTAAAGGCGTGGTTTATAGAACAAGCGCTGTGTGGGAGTAGTTTTTCAAGTTATATCTTTTCTTATTTCAAAATAATTAGGGCGCAACCTTTAAAAAAAGGTCGGGCTATTCGCTATATCTTTTTATTTTTGAAGCAACTAACGCTTGTGCAAAAATAAAAAGGATGCCGCTGCTATCCCTTGCGCAAAACACACACTTGTATTATGAAATGGAAAGGAAGAAGAAAAAGCGACAACCTTAAAGATCAACGCGGAGTAAGCACTAAAGGTAAAGTAGTAGCCGGAGGAGGTATTATTGGGATAATAGTTATTCTATTGCAAGTATTTGGCGGAGAAACAGGTCAGGCCATAGCACCAGTTTTAGATCAAATAAATACAGGGCAACAAACCGCTACACAAGTTAGAGAAAGAGAACTTACAGCAGAAGAAAAAGAATTAGGAGATTTTATGGCTACTGTCTTAGCAGATACAGAAGATGTGTGGAATGCTATTTTTAGAGAAAATAACTTAGGTAATTATGAAGAGCCAGAAATGATACTATTTACAGATGCAGTACAAACAGCTTGCGGTAACGCTACATCTGCATCAGGTCCTTTTTATTGTCCTGCAGATAAAAATGTTTATATGGATTTAGCATTTTTTAATGAGCTTTATAGCCGTTACGGAGCTAAAAAAGGAGACTTTGCCATGGCGTATGTAACCGCTCATGAGGTTGGGCATCACGTACAAACCATTTTAGGTACTTCTTTAAAAGTTAGACAAGCACAACAAAACTTAAGTCAAACAGAGGCAAACAAACTATCTGTTGCCTTAGAGTTACAAGCAGATTTTTATGCAGGTTTATGGGCGCATTACAACAAAGAATATTTAGAAGAAGGAGATATAGAAGAGGCGCTGAGTGCAGCCAATGCAGTGGGAGATGATGCTATTCAAAAAAGAGTACAAGGCCACGTAAACCCAGACTCATTTACACACGGTACTTCACAGCAACGTATAGATTGGTTTTTAAAAGGATATCAATCTGGAGATTTAAGTCAACACGATACGTTTTCGGCGCTTACTAGATAAAAGAATGCACCTAAAATTATTCATCAAAACTCCTTAGAATCTTTATTCTGAAGGAGTTTTTTTATGAAATAATACAAGCTTCACATAACTCCATTTTGCGATTTTATCAGTTTTTTGCATTCAAACTAACACTTATTAGTTTTAACAGTCCAATTATTGTAAATTTCAAATAGTTTTACTTATTTTTAAGAATTGAAAATCAATAAAAATAAGAAATGGACGCATATATAATAGACGGAATTAGAACTCCAATAGGTAATTATAAAGGAACTTTATCTCCCGTTAGAACAGACGATTTAGGTGCTTTAGTAATCAAAGAAATAGTAAAAAGAAATCCAAATATTCCTAAAGAAGCTTATGCAGATGTTATTATGGGTTGTGCTAACCAAGCAGGAGAAGATAACCGTAATGTTGCTAGAATGTGTTCATTACTAGCAGGTTTACCATATACCGTTCCTGGAGAAACCGTAAATAGATTATGTAGTAGTGGTCTTTCTGCAATTATTCACGCTAACAGAGCTATAAAAGCAGGTGATGGAGATGTATTTATTTCTGGCGGAGTAGAACATATGACGCGCGGGCCGTACGCTATTGCAAAACCTTCTAGTGCTTTTGGTAACGATGCTAAAATGTACGACACTAGTTTTGGGTGGCGTTTTGTAAATCCTAAAATGCACGATGCTTACGGTACAGACGGAATGGGTAACACTGCAGAAAATTTAGTAGATAAGTATAATATTTCTAGAGAAGATCAAGATGCTTTTGCATATTGGAGTCAAACAAAAGCTTCAGAAGCACAAAAAAACGGACGTCTAGCTAAAGAAATTGTGACGGTAGAAATTCCGCAGCGAAAAAAAGATCCTATTCAGTTTAGTAAAGACGAGTTTATAAAACCTACTACCACCAAAGAAATTTTAGCAAAACTACGCCCAGCTTTTCGTAAAGAAGGTGGTAGTGTGACTGCAGGAAATTCTTCTGGTTTAAACGATGGTGCAGCAGCAACAATTATAGCTTCAGATAGCGCTGTAAAAAAATACGGATTGCAACCAATGGCAAAAATTTTAAGTTCTGCTGTGGTTGGGGTAGAACCAAGAATAATGGGTATTGGTCCGGTACAAGCTTCTAATAAAGCTTTAGAAAAAGCGGGTTTAACCATGGACGATATGGATATTATCGAGTTAAATGAAGCCTTTGCTGCACAAGCTTTAGCTTGTATTAGAGAATGGGGGTTAAAAGACAACGATCCTAGACTTAATCCAAATGGAGGAGCTATTGCTTTAGGTCATCCGTTAGGAGTTACAGGTGCTAGACTAGCTCATACCGCAGCTTTACAATTACAACTTACAGGTAAAAAATATGCTTTAATTACTATGTGTGTGGGGGTAGGGCAAGGTTATGCCGCAGTAATAGAAAATGTTTCTGATAAATAGAAAATCTAAAAATCGAATATTATGCTGAATGTCACCTCTAGCATAGTCGAGAGGTAGTTAGCAAAATAAAATAAATATGCAAAAAACACAACATTATATACAAGGGCAATGGGTAGATGGAAAAGGAGAAGGAACTCCGATTCTAGATTCTGTTACTGGAGAGCATTTTACCAATATCACTGCTGAAGGAATAGACGTTCCTGAAGTATTGCAATACGGAAGAACAAAAGGAGATGCATTAAGAAAAATGACATTTCAAGAACGTGGTTTAATGCTTAAAAAACTAGCATTTCACTTGCAAAAGCACAAACGTTCTTTTTATGAAGTAAGTTTTAAAACAGGAGCTACTAAAATTGATAGTTGGGTAGATATAGAAGGTGGTTTTGGTAATTTATTTGCCAATGCTTCTCTAAGAAAATTATTCCCAAATCAACCTTATCACGTAGAGGGAGATCCTATAGATCTATCTAGAGGTGGGCGTTTTATGGCGCATCACATTATGGTGCCAAAGCAAGGAGTAGCGGTACATATTAATGCATTTAACTTTCCTGTTTGGGGAATGTTAGAAAAATGTGCTGTTAACTGGATGGCGGGTGTTCCAGCAGTAGTTTTGCCAGCACCGCAAAGTGCTTATTTAACAGAAGCAGTAGTAAAAGTAATTATTGCTTCAGGTATTTTACCAGAAGGTGCATTGCAGTTAATTAGTGGTACTAGAAAAGATATACTAGATACAGTAGAGTCTCAAGATATTGTAACTTTTACAGGTTCTGCAGCTACAGGTAGAAAATTAAAAACGCATCCAAGATTAATAGAAGAGTCGGTGCCATTTACGATGGAAGCAGATTCTTTAAACGCTTCTATTCTAGGCGAAGATGCTGTGCCAGGTACTCCAGAGTTTGATTTGTTTATTAAAGAGGTAAGAAATGAAATGACTACCAAGTGCGGACAAAAATGTACGGCAATTAGAAGAGTAGTGGTTCCAGAAAACCTAATGGAAGATGTGCAAATTGCTTTAGGCAAAGCTTTAGATAAAGTAACCTACGGAGATCCTCGTTTAAAAGAGGTGAGAATGGGCTCTTTAATAGATAAAAAACAAGTAGAGTCAGTTAAAAATCAAGTAAGAGAAATAGCAAAGACAGCACAAATTGTCTATGGCGATTTTGATAAAGGGGAGGCAATAGGAGCAGATTTTGAAAAAGGTGCATTTATAAAACCAATCTTGCTAAGAGAAGATGATCCTTTTAATAATGAAGCGGCTCACGTAACAGAAGCTTTTGGGCCAGTAAGTACTTTAATGCCTTATAAAAATTTAGATGAAGCTATTCAGTTGGCTAGAATGGGTAAAGGTTCTTTAGTAAGTTCTATTACCACCAACGACGATAAAATAGCGAAAGATTATACCGTAAATGCAGCTACGCACCACGGAAGAATTTTGGTTTTAAATCGTGAAAGTGCTAAACAAAGTACTGGTCATGGTTCGCCATTACCAAGCTTGGTACACGGAGGGCCAGGTCGTGCAGGAGGCGGAGAAGAAATGGGTGGCGTTCGTGGTATAAAACACTATTTACAACGTTGTGCTATTCAAGGTTCTCCAACTACGCTTACAGAAATTACAGGTATTTATCAGCCTAATGCAGCTTACAAAGAAGCAGAGAAACATCCGTTTGCTTATCATTGGGAAGATATTCAGCCGGGTATGTCTTTAAAAACGCATAACAGAACAATTACAGATACAGATATTGTTAACTTCGGAAACCTTACTTGGGATCATTTTTATGCGCATACAGATATCACTTCTTTAGAAGGAAGTATTTTTGAACAAAGAACTGCACACGGTTACTTTATTATTTCTGCAGCAGCAGGCTTGTTTGTATATCCAAATAAAGGTCCGGTTGCGGCAAATTATGGTTTAGAAGAAATTAGATTTTTACGTCCGTTATACCACAACGATACCGTAAATGTTAGATTAACTTGTAAGCAAAAAGTAGATCGTGACCAAAAAGGAAAAGAACTACCTAGCGGAATAGTAAAATGGTATGTAGAAGTTTTTGATGTAAATGCTACAGAAGACGAAGATAAGTTAGTTGCTATTGCTACTATTTTAACAATGGTACAAAAAAAGCAAACTACTTTTACAGAAATTACAGACGAAGTATTTGATAATGCATTGGCAAAACTAACTACAGATACGAAAGCATCTTGGGGTAATATGACACCACAGCATATGCTAGAGCATATTGAGTTAAGTTATAGAATTGCAGCTAATGAGATACAAGATTTTGAAATAGCTACACCAGAAGAGCATTTGGAGAAGGTGCAAGAAACACTTTGGAATTATAAAGAAATGCCTAAAAATTACAATTTTCCGTTATACAAAGAAGGAGAGATATTTGAGTTGAAGCACGAAGATTTAGCGACGGCAAAATTAAAATTGAAAGAAGCTAGAAAGCAATACCAAGAATTTTTTAGAGAAAACCCAAAAGCGATTACCAAAAATGCAGTGTTTGGAGAGATGACCAAATACGAATGGTATTTACTAGATAGAAAACATCTGAATCATCATTTTAATCAGTTTGGATTGTTAGATCAATAATAAAGTATAAACTATAAAAGTTCCCTTTCATTTAAAAAAGGGAACTTTATAAAGCGGTTGTGTTAGGGATAGTAGCGGCATCCTTTTTTGCTTTCTACAGAAGTAGAACTAATAAGCAAAAAGATATAGCGAATAGCCCGACCCAAAGGGAAACACCATAATAAATAGAAAAAGTAATTTTATGAGTACAGAAGAAGCATACGTAAAAAAACATATAGAAAATAAAGTAGCTACAATAGAATTTTTTCATCCAGCGCATAATTCTTTACCAGGAAATATCTTGGAAAAATTAGCCAATACTATTTCAGAAGTTGGGCAAGATGATGAGGTATTGGTAATTGTTTTAAAATCTGGAGGAGAACGTACTTTTTGTGCGGGAGCTAGTTTTACAGAATTAATCTCTATTCAAGATGAAGAAGAAGGAGAGAAGTTTTTTAGCGGTTTTGCTAATGTTATCAATGCAATGCGTAAATGCCCTAAATTTATTATTGGGCGTATACAAGGTAAAACTGTAGGTGGTGGTGTAGGTTTAGCTTCTGCAGTAGATTATTGTATGGCAACTAAATTTGCCTCTGTAAAATTAAGTGAGTTAAATTTAGGTATTGGTCCGTTTGTAGTTGGTCCTGCGGTAGAGCGTAAATTGGGAGTAAGTGGGATGACGCAAATAGCTATAGATGCGAATACCTTCTACTCGCCAGAATGGGCAAAGCAAAAAGGATTGTATGCTAATGTTTACGATTCTACAGAAGAGTTAGATGAGGCTGTTGCTAGCTTTGCTAAAAATCTTTGTGAGTACAACCCAGAAGCAGTAAAAGAAATGAAGCAGATGTTTTGGAGAGGTACAGAAGATTGGGACGAGCTTTTACAAGAGCGTGCAAAAATTAGCGGACGCCTAGTACTTTCTACTTTTACTAAAGAAAAGTTGGAGCGTTTTAAATAAATAAAATAGAATTATAAAGTGAGATTCTGAATTAATTTCAGAATCTCAAACTTCTCAAATACTACTCTCTATGATCTATTCTTTTAAAGGCCATATTCCTGTGGTTCATGAAACGAGTTTTGTACATCCTTTTGCAGCAGTAACTGGTAATGTTATTATTGGTAAAAACTGTTATATAGGTCCGGGTGCAGCTATACGTGGAGATTGGGGTGAAATTATTTTACAAGATGGTGTTAATGTACAAGAAAATTGTACGGTACATATGTTTCCTGGCAAAAGTATAGTACTTAAAAAGGGAGCACACGTTGGTCACGGAGCAATTATACACGGTGCTAATCTAGGTGAAAATTGCTTGATTGGGATGAATTCTGTAATTATGGATGATGCCGAAATTGGTGACGAATGTATTGTTGGAGCAATGGCATTTGTAAGAGCAGAAACTAAAATAGAAAGAAGAAGTTTAGTAGTAGGTAATCCCGCTAAAGTAATAAAGCAAGTTTCTGATGAGATGATAGCTTGGAAAACTGCAGGAACAAAACTATATCAACGCTTACCAAAAGATTGTCACGAAAGTTTACAAGAGGTAGAACCGTTACGAGAAATACCAAAAAATAGACCTACGCAAGAAGATTTTTATAAAACCTTACGAGAGTTTCAGAAAGAATAAATATGTTTTTATATGAAATTGAAGTTATCAATTTCATATAAAAAGTGCTTATAAAATTCTATACTTGTTAAAAAACAAGCTTTAAAATGAGAGTTTATTGATTTTAACTCTCATTTTTTATTAAATTCATTTATATTTTATTATATTTGACTAACAAACGTTAGTTAATGTTTGTTTTTTAAAACCTACTAAAATATGTTTAATAAAGAAATAGAAACACTGCCTATACCTCAACTACGTAAATTACAAAGCGAACGTTTGATAAAACTAGTAGAGAGAGTTTATGCTAAAGTTCCATTTTACAAAAAAGCTTTAGATGAAAAAGGAGTAAAACCTTCTGATATTAAATCTATAGAAGATTTACACAAACTTCCTTTCACCAAGAAAACCGATTTAAGAGATCAATATCCATTTGGGTTTTTAACTTTACCCGAAAACGATTTAGCTAGAATTCATTGTTCTAGCGGTACTACCGGAAAACCAACAGTAGTAGCTTATACACAAAAAGATTTAGATATTTTTTCTGAAGTTGTAGCAAGATCTTTAGCTGCAGGAGGAGCAACTTCTAAAATGAAATTGCATAACTCTTACGGTTACGGTTTATTTACTGGCGGAATAGGGCTTCATTACGGAGCAGAAAAACTAGGTATGTCTGTAATTCCTGTTTCTGGCGGAAGAACAGATAGACAAATTCAGCTTCTTAAAGATTTTCAGTCAGAAGTAATTTGCTGCACTCCATCTTACGCACAAACCATTGCTTTTGAATTGGAGAAGCAAGGAATACCGCTTTCAGATTTAAATTTAAAATACGCAGTACTTGGTGCAGAACCTTGGACAGATGCAATTAGAAAAGATATAGAAAAATCTTTGGGAGTAAAAGCTACTAATATTTATGGTTTAAGCGAGGTGATTGGGCCTGGCGTTTCTCAAGAAGCTTTTGATGAGCAAAATACAGGAAGCTATATTTGGGAAGATCATTTTTTTCCAGAAGTAGTAGATAAAGATACCGGTGAACCTTTACCTTATGGAGAAGAGGGTGTTTTGGTATTTACCACTCTAACCAAAGAGGCTATGCCAATGTTACGTTATTGGACCAATGATATTTGTAGCATTTATTATGATGAAAGTAAGTCTAGAACGCATATCAAAATGAGTCAGATTAAAGGACGCGCAGATGATATGTTAATTATTCGCGGTGTAAATCTTTTTCACACACAAGTAGAAGAAGTATTTAAAGATTGCCCTAAATTAACACCTAACTATCAATTAATTGTTACCAAAGAAGGAGTGACAGATAGAGTAGAAGTAAAAGTAGAAACCTCTTTAGATTTTCAAAAAGAAATTGCTTTATCTAATGGCTTTACAGATGAAGAAGCTTTAACTCATGAAAGTTTGTTATCTTTAAATCGAGAATTATGTAAAAAAATTAGAGACTGTACGGGTTTAGGCATGAAACTAAGTTTAAAAGCTTATGGAGAAATACCTAAAAGTGAAGGAGGTAAACTTCAACGTATTTTAGATCTTAGATAAGCTAAAATAAAGAATGACCAATACCAAACCAGAAGAACAAACACTTAGTAAAAGAGAATTTATTTTAGAAGAAGCAGCAAAGCTATTTGTGGTAAAAGGTTTTAAAGCCACTTCTATGAAAGATATAGCTGCAGTAATAGGTGTAGAAGCTGCAAGTTTATATAACCACATAAAAAATAAACAAGAGATTTTAGTGGTGTTGTTAGGTGGTTTAGCAGATAGCTTTAGTATTGGTATTCACGAAATTGTAATCAAAAAAGCTTCTTCTAGAGACAAACTAGAAGAAGCTATTAGAATGCATATTCAAGTTTCTTTAGAAAATAGAAATAAAACCCACCTTATTCTTGAAGATTGGAAACATTTAGAAGAACCAGAGCTTACAAGGTACCTTATGTTAAGAAAAGAATATCAAGATCTTTTTAAGGGTTTAGTTATAGACGCAATCAACTCTGGAGCAATCAAAAAAGGAAACCCAGAATTAATACTTAATCATATTCTATCTTCTGTGCGCTCCATTTACAATCAATATTTATATAGCAATACCTCAAAAATATCTGCACAAGAGTATGAAGAAAGTATCATAGATTTTATTTTTCAAGGTATTTCAGGTTAATTATTCTAAACTTTCCAAATCTAAGTGATGTGTTTGTTTTCCTTGAGAAAGTGAAATAAGACTTTGCACACTACCCAAATACGGAATTAAAGTAAGCTTAGTCAATATAAAATTTTCATAAGCTTCAATATCTTTTACTATCAGTTTTAGTAAGTAATCAAAATTACCAGAAACTCGGTGACATTCTACCACCTCTGGAAAGCTATTAATTTGATTTACAAATTTTTCTAAATAACTTCTAGTATGTCCTTGTATAGTTATGCCAATAAATACAGTTTGCTTAAAACCTAAACGTTGTGCATCTAGCAAAGCAGCATATTGTTTAATGTAACCAGCTTTTTCTAATTTCTTTATACGTTCAAAAACGGGAGTGGTAGAGAGGTTTAATTCTTCGGCTAAACTTTTAGTGGTTCTATTACTATTGTCTTGCAATAACTTAAGAATTTTTAAATCTATTTTATCTAATTTTAATGGCATTTACCTAATTTTTATACAGAATAAGAGATTATTTCGCTTTAAAAAGAATAAAAGTAAACTAAAATTAACTTTTAAAGAATAATTTTCTATAATAAAACCATAAGGTAAACAAACCCAATAGATTTGATAGTGTAAGTGTTATATTCGTTCTGTTAGTAATAAAAATTTAAATATGTCTACTTTAGAAATAAAATTGCCCCGAATGGGAGAAAGTATTTCAGAAGCCACCATTATTAATTGGTTGGTGAATGAAGGTGATGAGGTTACGCAAGACCAAGTTATTTTAGAAGTAGCTACAGATAAAGTAGATTCTGAAGTACCTGCACCAGCTTCTGGTAAAATCACCAAACTTATGGTACAAGCCAATGAAGTAGTGCAAGTTGGTCAAGTAATGGCAACTATGGAAGCTTCAGAAAATCAATCTGCTAGTGTTACAAAACCTGCGGAAGAAAAAGCTTCTTCAAAAGTTGATTCAAAAAAAGAAAAAGTAACTCTTCCGAAGGTAAAAACCTCTGCGGCACAAAAATCAACTTCAAAAAGTTATACCCTAAACGAAAATCAAAATACCTTTTTTTCACCTTTAGTAGTAAGTATAGCAAAAGAACATCATATTAGTTTTGAAGAATTAGCAAGAATACCTGCTACAGGAAATGAAGGCCGACTAAGAAAAAGTGATATTTTTAAATACATAGAAGAGGGTCGCCCTGCACAGTTTGCACAATCAATACCAGAACCTTCTGGCTTTCAAGTACCAGACTTAAAATTAGATAAAGGAAAAGGTAGAATTGTAGAGATGGATCGTATGCGCCAAATGATTGCAGATCACATGGTGTACTCCAAACATACTTCTCCGCACGTAACAGCATATGTAGAAGCAGATTTAACAGAAATGGTAAATTGGCGTAATGCTAACAAAAATGCTTTTCAAGAAAAATATGGGCAACGATTAACTTTTACCCCGCTTTTTGTAGAAGCAGTAGCCAAGGCGGTAAAAGATTTCCCAATGATTAATGTTTCTGTTGATGGTAAAAACATCATTGTAAAAGATCAAATTAATATTGGTATGGCAACCGCTTTACCTAGCGGAAATTTAATTGTACCAGTAGTAAAAAATGCAGATCAAAAAGATCTTCCAACCATTGCTGCAGAGGTAAATAGTTTGGCAGAAAAAGCAAGAAACAACAAGTTAAAGCACGATGAAACTAGCGGAAGCTCTTTTACCATATCTAACGTAGGTACGTTTGGTAGCATAATGGGTACGCCTATTATTAATCAGCCAGAAGTAGCTATTCTTGCTACAGGAATTATAAAAAAACGTGCAGAAGTGATGGAGTATGAAGACGGAGATAAAATTGAAATTAGACAAATGATGTACCTGTCATTATCTTTTGATCATAGAGTTGTAGATGGTTTTCTAGGCGGAAGCTTTCTTCGTCGCGTAGCAGATTATTTTGAAGATTTTGATATGAATAGGACTTATTGAGACAAGATATTTTGAAACAAGATAAATAAGGTTTTTGATGAGAAGACATAACTTTAAAAAATTGCAAATCTGGATTGAAGCTATGGATTTAATAGATGAAAATTATCTGTTAACTTCAAAATTGCCTGATTATGAAAAGTTTGGTTTGCAAACACAAATGAATCGCTCTTCAGTATCAATTGCATCAAATATTTCTGAAGGCTCTAGTAAACGAACAAATAAACATTTTATAAAATATTTAGATGACAGTTTAGGTTCAGCATTTGAGTGGGAAACTCAATTAAATGTTTGTTTTCGACAAAATTTTATTTCAGAAGATAATTTTCAAAATCTTGAAAAGAAAGTTCAAAAGTTACAAAGTAAAATTTCAAATTTCATCGATTCACTAGATGTGAATAACTAATTATTAATTTAGTGCAGTAAGCATCCTGTTTCAAAAAATCATGTTTCCTGCCTCCAATAAAGATTCAATGATAAACAAAGATATATTTAAAAAGGCTTTTTCTAACCTGTGTAAAGCAAAGGCGTTAACAGAATTGTATGAAGATAATTTTAAAACAGTTTCTAAATACGTGCACGCCACTTCTAGAGGTCACGAAGTAATACAAACTGCAGTAGGAATGCAATTGTTACCGCAAGATTATGCATTTCCGTATTATAGAGACGATTCTATTTTATTAGCAATTGGGATGGAGCCAAAAGATTTAATGTTGCAATTATTGGCTAAAAAAGACGATCCTTTTTCTGGCGGAAGAAGTTATTATTCTCACCCAAGTTTAAAAGACGAAGATAAACCAAAAATACCGCATCAAAGTTCTGCAACAGGTATGCAAGCTATTCCTGCAACGGGAGTAGCAATGGGTATGTGGTATAAAGAAAATGAAGATATTAGTCATAATTCAGCCTCCCCAGAAAAGCCAATAGTAGTTTGTTCTTTAGGAGATGCCTGTGTGACGGAAGGAGAAATTTCTGAAGCCTTTCAAATGGCAGCGTTAAAGCAACTTCCAATTTTATATTTGGTACAAGATAATGGTTGGGATATTTCTGCAAATGAAGCAGAAACAAGAGCGCAAAGTGCTTATGAGTATGCTCGTGGTTTTAATGGATTAGAAGCTATTACTATAGATGGTACAGATTTTATAGAAAGCTATACTACGCTTAATAAAGCTATTAAAACTATACGCGAAGAACGTAGACCAATTTTAGTACACGCTAAAGTACCTTTATTAAATCACCATACTTCTGGAGTAAGAATGGAATGGTACAGAGATGATTTAGAGGAAGCTAGATCTAGAGATCCGTATCCTAAAATGAAACAACAACTTGCAGAAAACGGATTTACAGAAGACGAAATCGAAGCAATTGAAGTTTTAGCAAGAGTAAAAGTAAAAGAAGATTTTATAGAAGCTCAAAAAGCAGAAAATCCCACACCAGCAGATTTATTTACACACGATTTTGCTCCAACACCTGTTACAGAAGAGGTAGGAGAACGTACTCCTGCAAATGCAGAAAAAGTAGTAATGGTAGATTGTGCATTACATGCTATTGAAGAAATTATGCGTAACGATAAAACCAGCTTGCTCTACGGGCAAGATGTAGGTGGTCGATTAGGAGGTGTTTTTAGAGAAGCAGCAACTCTAGCGCAAAAATTTGGAGATAACCGAGTATTTAATACACCTATTCAAGAAGCATTTATCGTAGGTTCTACCGTTGGTATGTCTGCGGTTGGCTTAAAACCAATTGTAGAGGTACAGTTTGCAGATTATATCTGGCCAGGACTTAATCAGTTATTTACAGAAGTAAGTAGAAGCTGTTATTTGAGTAATGGTAAATGGCCGGTTTCTATGGTGTTACGTGTGCCAATTGGGGCGTACGGTAGTGGTGGTCCTTACCATTCTTCCTCTGTAGAAAGTGTAGTAAGTAATATTCGCGGACTAAAAATTGCTTATCCAAGTAACGGAGCAGATTTAAAAGGGTTAATGAAAGCAGCTTATTTAGACCCAAATCCTGTAGTAATTTTTGAGCATAAAGGTTTATATTGGAGTAAAGTTCCTGGTACAAGCGGAGCAACCTCTGTAGAGCCAGCAGAAGACTATGTATTGCCTTTTGGTAAAGCTTGGGTGTTACAAGAAATCTGGAAGCAAGAAGAAAAAGAAACCATATCTATTGTTACTTATGGTATGGGTGTGCATTGGGCAATGAATGCTTCCGAAGAATTAGGTATGCAAGATCAGATTGAAATAATAGATCTTAGAACGCTTGCTCCGCTAGATGAAGCAACGGTAATGAAATCGGTTAAAAAAACAGGAAAATGTTTAGTAGTTACAGAAGAGCCATCTAACAATACCTTTGCAAGAGCACTTTCAGGAAAGATACAAGAAGAATGCTTTAAGTATTTAGACGCTCCAGTAATGACAATAGGTTCAGAAAATATGCCGGCAATTCCGTTAAACTCCACCTTAGAGCAAACGATGATTCCTTCAACAGAAAAAGTAAAAAAGAAGATAGAAGAACTCTTCAGTTATTAATAATATATATAATTCTCATAAAAGCTCTTAAAATTTTTAAGAGCTTTTTGTTTTTCGTTAATCTTCATTAAAATCGTTGTTAAGCTTCGTTAATCTGTTTAGTTACAATTGCATAAGTTTCTATCTTTAAAATAAAAAAGTTATGAAATTTACAGAAGAAGTATCAAAAAGTTTAAATGAATTACTAGAGAAAAACTATGACGCAGAAAAAGGATATAAAGATGCGGCAGAAAGAGTAGAAAACTCTACAATGAAAGATTTTCTCGAGCAACAAGCGCAAGATCGTTATGATTTTGGACATGAGTTGAAAGATGAAATTAGAAACTTTGGAGAAGAGCCAGATAAAGGAGGAAGTGTAAAAGGAGCACTTCACAGAAGTTGGATGGATTTAAAAGCCGCAGTATCTTCAGATAGTAACGAAAAAGTAATGGAAGAAGTGCAACGCGGTGAACAAGCAGCCATTAATGAATACGATGATATCTTAAAAAAAGATTTGCCACCAACAACTACAAGCATATTAAATAGGCAAAGAAATAAAATTGCCAAGGCTCAGCAAAGCGCCAAAAATTTTGAAATTATTTCTTAATAAAGAAGAACAGACTAATTTAATTATAGGCCGTCAAATACAAATTTGACGGCTTTTTTCATGAGTTATTTTGAGCATTAATGGCGGTATATTTTTTCTATTAAAAATATTATATCAGAATTTATTTACCTCGAAAAATGATTATATAATAAAATTTTTTACAAAAAAATATAGAATTATCACTTTTGTATGTTTCTAAATATTATATTTGATACTCTAACTAACGTTTGTTAGTAAATTTATGAAGGTATTTTACTATCAAATAAACTATAACTTATGAAAAAAAAATATTTATTAATTCTAACGATTTTTGCTTCATCGGTGTTTTCTAAAGCCTTTGCTCAGCAAAATTTTCCTAAACAAAAACAGTCAGATTCACTTACCCTTGCAGAAAAAGTAGAAGTTCCAGCAAATAAAAATGTGACTGTAGATTTTTATGGTTTTATAAGGCATGATGCTTTTTTTGATTCAAGACAAGTAATAGGCGCTGGAGAAAATATAGTGCCTCTTTACCCTGCAGATGAGGTAAAAGATGTAAATGGCGAAGATATTAATGCAGCTTCTCAATTTCATATGCTTTCTGTTTTATCTAGAGCAGGAATTAAATTAAAAGGTCCAGATGTTTTAAATGCTAAAACTTCTGGAATTTTAGAAGGCGAGTTTTTTGGTTCTAGCGAGGCTGGGATTAATCAATTTAGAGTAAGGCACGCATACGTTACATTAGATTGGGAGAACACACAACTAGGTATTGGTCAGTTTTGGCACCCAATGGTAGTTTTAGAATGTTTACCAAATGTGGTAAATTATAGTACAGGCTCACCCATATTTGCCTTAAATAGGAATCCGCAAGTTAGACTTACGCAGAAGCTAAATTCTAAATTTAAAGTAATGGCAGCAGCTATTTCTCAGCGAGATTTTACACCAGATAATACTGCTTATCGTAATGCAAGTATGCCTTCTATGCATTTGCAATTTCAGTATAAATCTGAAAAGTTTGTAGCAGGTATAGCTCAGCAGTATGAAAATTTACGTCCTCAACTTTCTACTACTTCAGGAGAAATTCTATTGGCTTCTAATGAGCGAGTACATAGCTTTACCACGATGGCTTATGCGTCATTAAAAACAAAACCATTAAAAATTAGTTCTGCCGTAATGTTGGCTCAAAATGCAGCGTCATTAGTAATGTTGGGTGGTTATGTAGGCTATTCTAGACCTGGTGAGGTAGATGTTTTTGAAACGATGAATACTCGAAGTGCATGGATAGATTTTCAGCAATTAACTACTAAAAAAATAGCTTTAGGTCTATATCTAGGAGGCGTAAAAAATGCTGGAGTAAGCAATCCGGTAGAAGGAGCAATAGCAACTACTTACGGAGTAACTTCTGCTTGGGGTGCAGTTTCTGCTACAGAAGGAGACAGAACCATAAATCATTTGTATAGAGTAGTGCCTAGAATAGATTTTAACCTGAATAAATCTTTCAAATTTAGATTTGAAGTAGAACGAACTGCCGCAGAATGGGCAGATGCGCAAATAGATGCTACTGGTGTTGGTAATGAGATTACCGCTACCAATTATCGCGTGCATCTAGCTACATTTTTTACTTTCTAAAAAAACGAAAACGATTTAGTTATTAACCTTTAAAAAACCAATTTTTATGAATACAAATACTACAGAAATACAGCCCCAAAAGAAGAACGATATTTTAACCGTAATTATAGCTTCTTCTGCAGGAACTTTAATTGAATGGTACGATATGTTTTTGGCTATCATTATGGCAAGTACCTTATCTGTCAACTTTTTTCAGGCAGATGGTTCTCACTTTTTAGAAACTTTAGCGGTGGTTGCTTCTTCTTTTATGATTAGACCAATTGGTTCTCTTTTGTTTGGAAGTATAGGAGATAGAGTAGGTAGAAAATATTCATTTTTACTTTCTTTAATAATTATGGGAGCTTCAACCTTTTTAATAGGGTGTATTCCAAACTTTGCCACCATTGGTTGGGCAGCGCCTATACTATTATTAGTGTTTAGGTTATTACAAGGTCTTGCAATTAGTGGCGAGTATGCTGGTGCTGTAATTTATGTAGCAGAACACGCACCAAAAGAAAAACGTGGTTTTTATACTGGTTTTATTCAAGCAACGGTACCTATTGGTTTACTAATTTGTTTGTTGGTAGTGTATATTGTAAGAAGCTCTATGAGTGCAGAAGATTTTGTTAGTTACGGTTGGAGAATTCCCTTTTTACTAAGTTCAGTTTTAGTAATATTGAGTTATTTTGCTAGAAAAAAATTACATGAAAGTCCTGTTTTTGAAGAGTTAAAAAGCAAAGGAAAAACCAGCAAATCTCCAATTAAAGATGCCTTTAAAGCAAAAGGTAATATTGCTTTAATTTTTAAAGCAATTTTTGGAGGTAACGCAGCACAAAGTACAGTAATGCAAACCAGTTTGTTTGTCACTCTATTTTTCTTACAAAGAACAGTTCTGTTACCAGAAACTACTGTTTTATTAATTACTACTATTGTAACTTTTTGTAGCGCTTATTTTTATCAATATTTTGGAGCCATAAGTGACAGGTTAGGGAGAAAGCCAGTTCTTTTAGGTGGGTTAATAGCCAGCTTAATACTTATTCCATTATCATTTTACTTATTTATTCAAATAGGAAATCCAGATGGTTTAAATGAAATTCATGAAATTAGTACTACTGCAACCATGCAGCTAATAGGGGTTAGTTTTATGTTATCTGTAGCAGGAGCAGCAACTTACGGACCTTTAGGTGCATTTATGTTAGAGTTATTTCCTACTAAAATTCGTTATACCAGTATGGGCTTTGCTCAAAATACAGGTAATGGTTTAGTTGGTGGTGCAACTACTTTTGTAACCGAGCTTATAAAATCATCTTTTGTGGTAAGCGCAGTAATGGCACCATATATAGGTTTAATTTATCCTGTGGGTATTGTAGTAATTGCAATTATTGTAAATGCTTTCTTTGTACCAGAAACTTATAAAAGAGATCTTACAGAAGATATAGAATAGAAATAAAGCAAAAGTAAACATCATATAAAATCTGCTAATTATTATTTATTAGCAGATTTTTTTATTTCTAGATAATTACTGTATTTTAAAAGAAATAATTAACCTTCCTATTTCTTTTAATTATGACAAAAATAAAAAGTAGTGCATACCAAGCTAAGGGTTCTATAGATTTAGCTCAATTTAAAACCGAAGCAGATTTTCAATTATCTGATAAAAAGTTAGAGAAAAAACTAGAAAAAAAGAGAGTGCAACTGGCAGATTTTCAAAACACCATGTACGCTCATGGTAAATATGCGGTTCTTATTTGCATACAGGGTATGGATACTGCAGGAAAAGATAGCTTAATAAGAGAGGTTTTTAAAGATTTAAACGCAAGAGGAGTAGTGGTGCACAGTTTTAAAACACCATCAAAAAAAGAATTAAGCCATAATTACCTTTGGAGGCATTACATAGCTCTACCAGAACGAGGAAAATTTGGAGTGTTCAATCGTACGCATTACGAAAATGTACTGGTAACAAAAGTGCATCCAGAATATATTCTTTCAGAAAATTTACCGCATATAAATAGCGTAAGTGATATTACAGAAGAATTTTGGGAGCAGCGTTATAACGAAATAAATAATTTTGAAAAAGATATTTCGGATAACGGAACCAAAATTTTTAAATTTTTTCTTCACATATCTAAAAAAGAACAAGGGAAAAGACTATTAAGACGACTAGAAAAACCTAGTAAAAACTGGAAATTTTCTGCAGGAGACTTAAAAGAACGTGCTTTATGGGAAAATTACCAAGAATGTTACGCAGAAGCCATTAGTAAAACCTCTACAGAAAAAGCACCGTGGTACATTGTACCCTCAGATAACAAAAAGGAAAGCCGCTTAATTTTAACAGAAATTCTTTTAGAAGAATTAACCAAACTTAAAGATGTGCAAGAACCAGAGTTAGATGAAAAAACAAAAGCTAATATAGAGCAGTACAAAGAACAGCTAATTAAAGAAATTAGTTAAAATCAAAAAAAAATCCTCTTCAACAGAAGAGGATTTTTTTTTAATTATTTCTTATAGCTTCCCGGCGGATATCGAGCAATAATCTCTTTTACAATTTCATTAATGCGTTCAATTTTATCATTCATATCCATTGTTAGCGCACCAGTACCCATACCTTGCCAAACCAATTCCATAGATTTAGCATCAATTAAATCTATATATAAAGTACCTTCTGTGGTTCTAGAAACCGTATTATACCCATTACCCCAATACCAAGGATTCCATCCCCAACCATAACCGTAACCAAAATTATTCTGGTAAACATTTACATTCTCTTTCGTCTTCGTAAAAATACTAACCAACAAATCTGGATTTGCCATTTTAGAAAAACCTTTAGCAGTTAATTCTGCCTCAATAGCTCTTAAAATTCGCTTTTTATCTAGGTCAGACACATCTGCTTTATCAATACCAGGTTTATAAAAAGCAAAACTTTTGTACTGATTAAAATCTACTTCTCGGTCATAATCTGTAGCCACTTTTACAGAGCTACACGAACTAAGCACTAATAAAAATGCTAATGGTGCAAAAAAGTTTTTTAACTTCATCATATAAAATTGTATTAGGGCGTTCGGGCGGGCTCTCGCGAGTCGCTTTTTTATTTTGTTATAATTTCTCGACTCCGCTCGAAATGACAAAATAAAAAGAGCTCCAACAAATCGCTCCATCCCTAACGCGGGTTAACTCAGCAAATTTGGGTCTACTTTATTAGGCAGAGTAACTTTCAAATTAGGCTCTTTTTCCATCGCTCTTTTAATAGCAAAAATAGCTTCATCATTTCTTGCCCAAGATCTTCTAGAAATTCCGTTGTTTACATCCCAAAAAAGCATTGACTCTAAGCGCCTTGCTGCTTCTTTACTACCATCAAGAAGCATACCAAAACCACCATTAATAACTTCTCCCCAGCCAACACCGCCGCCATTGTGAATACTTACCCAAGTTGCGCCTCTAAAACTATCACCAATAACATTTTGTATAGCCATATCTGCAGTAAAACGACTACCATCATAAATATTAGAAGTTTCACGGTAAGGAGAATCTGTACCCGATACATCATGATGATCTCTACCTAATACTACCGGGCCAATCTTACCAGCTTCAATAGCTTCGTTAAAAGCCTTGGCAATTTCTATTCTTCCTTCAGCATCTGCATATAAAATTCGTGCTTGAGAACCAACCACGAGTTTGTTTTCTTGCGCACCTTTAATCCAAGTAATATTATCTTGCATTTGCTGCTGTATTTCTTCCGGTGCTTCTTTTTTCAATTCTTCAAGAACCGAAGTTGCAATTTCATCGGTTTTCAGTAAATCTTCAGCTTTCCCAGAAGCGCACACCCATCTAAACGGTCCAAAACCATAATCAAAACACATTGGCCCCATAATGTCTTGTACGTAACTTGGGTACTTAAAGTTTTTGCCGTCTTCACTCATAATATCTGCTCCGGCGCGAGAGGCTTCTAGCAAGAAAGCATTTCCGTAGTCAAAAAAGTAAGTTCCTTTAGCAGTATGTTTATTAATTGCATCTGCTTGTCGTTTTAGACTACGCTGCACTTCTTTTTTAAACTGCTCGGGATTGTTAGCCATCATCTCGTTAGCTTCTTCATAAGAAAGACCAACTGGATAATAACCCCCTGCCCAAGGGTTGTGTAATGAGGTTTGATCGCTTCCTAAGTCGATATGCAGATTTTCTTCATCAAACTTTTCCCAAACGTCGACAATATTTCCAGCATAAGCGATAGAAATAGTTTCTTTATCTTCCTGTGCTTTTCTAACACGAGTAACTAATTGATTTACATCTTTAATTACTTCTTTTACCCAACCTTGAGAATGGCGAGTTTTTGTTGCTTTTAAATTTACTTCTGCACAAACTGTTACACAACCTGCTATGTCGCCAGCTTTTGGTTGCGCTCCACTCATACCGCCTAAACCAGAGGTAACAAAAAGACCGCCTTTAGGTTCTTTTTTAATTTTTCTAAATCCGTTAAGTACAGTAATGGTAGTCCCGTGAACAATACCTTGCGGACCGATATACATATAGCTACCCGCAGTCATTTGTCCGTATTGAGTAACGCCAAGAGCATTAAACTTTTCCCAATCGTCAGGTTGAGAGTAATTTGGGATCATCATACCGTTAGTTACTACAACTCGTGGAGCATCTTTATGAGACGGAAATAAACCCATTGGGTGGCCGCTATACATGGCAAGCGTCTGCTCATCGGTCATCTCTGCTAAATACTTCAAAGTTAATAAATACTGCGCCCAGTTTTGGAAAACTGCTCCGTTACCGCCGTAAGTAATTAATTCATGCGGATGTTGGGCCACTGCATAATCCAGATTATTCTGAATCATTAACATAATGGCTTTGGCTTGTTGAGATTTACCAGGATATTCTTCTATTGGTCGCGCATACATTTTATAATCTGGACGAAAACGGTACATGTAAATTCTTCCGTAGTTATTTAATTCTTCTTTAAATTCAGGAAGTAATGTAGCGTGGTGTTGAGGTTCAAAATAACGTAATGCATTTTGCAGCGCTAATTTTTTATCGTCTTCAGATAAAATTTCCTTTCTTTTGGGAGCGTGATTTATAGTGGTATCGTATTCTTTTTTGGGAGGTAACTCGTTAGGTATTCCTTGTAGTATCGTCTGTTTAAAGTCTAACATTTTGTTTTTTGTTTTAGTTTGTAATTAAATTTTAGATTAAAATTTAATAGACTAAGGGTATCTTATGTCAACCCGATGCCGACTAGTAACTATGGCGATTTTAAAAAATAATACTAAATGCTTCATTGGTCATTTTTAAAACTATCGGTTTTTTTATCGTAACCATAAGGGCAGTGTCGGCATCCACTTTTGCAGCAATAACCTCTTTTTAAATGGTATTGCTCAGTAAAGCAACGATAGCCTTCTGGAGTTAGATAATAATCACCTTCTTCTATAGGAATGCGTTTTTTCATATAATTCTCAAAAATAAGGATTATATATTGGAAATTTTAAAATAAAATAGCCTTTCAATTTGTATAAATCCTAATTTTGCCTTTCAACTGTAACAACATGCTAAGTAGTAGAATTGAAAAAATTGAGAATCCAATTAAAGATTCTAGTGTAGAGATTTTTATTAAGAGAGAAGATTTGCTACATCCGTTTGTGTCTGGTAATAAATTTAGAAAACTAAAGTATAATTTAGAAGCAGCAGAGCAATTAAAAGCTAAAACTATAGTGACGTTTGGAGGAGCATTTTCTAACCATATTGCAGCTACCGCAGCTGCTTGTCATGAAAAAGGGCTGCAAAGTGTAGGGATTATAAGAGGAGAAGAGCTAGGTGAAGATCTAGTAAAAACTTTAAAAGGAAACGATACTTTAAGGTTTGCTCAACAAATGGGAATGCGTTTTAAGTTTATTTCTAGAGAAGCATATAGAAAAAAAGATGACAGCCTATTTTTAGAACAATTACAAAATGAATATATAAATAGTTATATTATACCAGAAGGAGGGACAAATCACTTAGCAGTTATAGGTTGTGAAGAAATACTCACCAAGAAAGATGAGCAATTTGATGTGATTTGTTGCGCAGTAGGCACAGCAGGTACTATATCTGGTATAATCAATGCTTCTGCAGATCATCAAGAAGTTTGGGGTTTTCCTGCTTTAAAAGGTGATTTTTTAAAGAAAGAAATAAGTAAATTTGCAAAAAAAAAGAACTACCAACTTATAATAGATTATCATTTTGGTGGTTATGCTAAGGTTAATGATGAGCTTGTAGAGTTTTTAAATGAATTTTATAAGCAAAATCAAATTCCGTTAGACCCTATATACACAGGTAAAATGGCATTTGGTATCTTTGATTTAATTAGACGAAAAAAAATTACTAACAAAAAAATATTATTGATTCATACAGGAGGATTACAAGGTATAAAAGGAATGAATCAAAAATTGATAAAGAAAAAAAAGTCTATACTAACTTATGAAGGCTAAATTAATTGTAATAACTGTAATTATTGGGCTAATTTTTTCTGCCTGTGGTTCAAAGAAAAAGGTAAATACTTATAATAAAAGAGCAGGAGAGGTAACTGTAGAAAAACCTGTAAAACCAAAAGATACAAAGCAACCAAAAACAGAAAAAGTTGTTGAAGATAACAAAGCTAATGAGACTAGTGTAAAAACAGAAAAATCTGCAACACCAGTTTTTAAAGATAATGTAGAGAGGTATATCTATAATTTTTCAGATATCGCTAAAGAAGAAATGAAGCTTTACGGTATTCCTGCAAGTATTACATTAGCACAAGGGGTTTTAGAAAGTAGTGCGGGGCAAGGAGAACTTACCTTAAAATCTAACAATCACTTTGGTATAAAATGTAATGGTTGGGAAGGTGAAACGGTGTATCACGATGACGATGCGTTAGATGAGTGTTTCAGAAAATATAACAATCCAAAATACTCATTTAGAGACCATTCTTTGTTTTTAAAAGATAGAAGGCGTTATGCTTCTCTTTTTGAATTAGATAAAGATGATTACAAATCTTGGGCATCGGGTTTAAAATCTGCAGGTTATGCAACAGATCCTAAATACCCAGCTAAATTAATTAGTATTATAGAAAGATATGAACTGCATAAATATGATAATGAAGTTTTAGGAGATGGAGATAGAAAAGGAAATAAAAGAGAAGAGTTAAAAGTAGATTTTACAAGTATTAGATATACGGTAAAAAAAGGAGACACATTATATAGTATTGCAGAAGAATATAACCTAACAATAGATGAGTTAAAACAACTTAATAATTTAAGTAGTGATACCTTGTCTATAGGTCAAAAACTATACGTAAAGTCTTTATAATAAAATATAAAAAGAGAATTATTTATGATTTATGAAAGAAGTAGTCAACTTTTTAAGGAGGCAAAAAAATATATTCCTGGGGGAGTAAACTCTCCTGTTAGAGCATTTAATGCAGTAGGTGGAGATCCTATTTTTATTAAAGAAGCGAAAGGAGCGTATTTGTATGATGAAGATGGAAATAAGTTGATAGATTACATAAACTCTTGGGGACCTATGATTTTAGGGCACGCTCACGAGCCTGTAATTAATGCGGTTATAGAGAAAACTAAAAAAGGGACTTCTTTTGGCACACCAACAGAAATAGAGACAGAAATTGCAAAACTAGCAATCTCTATGGTGCCAAACATAGATAAAATAAGAATGGTAAACAGTGGTACAGAAGCTTGTATGAGTGCTGTGCGTTTAGCTAGAGGTTTTACCGGAAAAGATAAAATAATAAAATTTGCAGGTTGTTATCACGGACATAGTGACTCATTTTTAATACAAGCAGGTAGTGGTGCTGTAACTTTTGGTACCCCTAATAGCCCTGGAGTTACTAAAGGTACTGCGCAAGATACTTTACTAGCTCAATACAATAATTTACTTTCTGTAGAAGAGCTAATAGCTTCTAATAAAAATGAAATAGCTTGTATTATTTTAGAGCCTGTTGCAGGTAATATGGGATGTATTCCTCCACAAGAAGGCTTTTTAGAAGGTTTACGTAAACTTTGTGATGAAAATGAAATTCTCTTAATTTTTGATGAGGTAATGACTGGTTTTCGTCTGGCTGCTGGTGGCGCACAAGAATTATTAGGCGTAAATGCAGATATTGTGACCTTTGGCAAAGTTATAGGCGGCGGTTTACCTGTAGGGGCTTTTGCTGCACGTAATGAAATTATGGATTATTTAGCACCAAACGGACCTGTTTATCAAGCGGGAACTTTAAGTGGTAATCCTTTAGCAATGGCAGCCGGTTTGGCAATGCTTACAGAGTTGAATGAAAAACGTGAAATTTTTAATAGCATTAATACTAAAACAACGTATTTACGTGATGGAATTAGTAATGTGTTGAATAGAAATAAAATAGATTATACCATTAATCAAATAGGATCTATGATTTCGGTGCATTTTGCTAAAGAACCTGTAATAGATTTTGAGTCTGCTGCTCTAGGGAATAATGATAGATTTAAAAAGTTTTTCCACGGGATGTTAGATAATGGAGTGTACATTGCTCCTAGTTCCTTTGAAACTTGGTTTATTTCTGAAGCACTTTCAACTGCAGATCTAGATGCTACTATTCAAGCGGTAGATAAAGTGACTTATAAAAATTTTTAGCGATTAGTTTGTTTTTTATTTAGTTATGAGTATAGATTCTACATTAGAGTTTTGCGTATTAAACTCCTCAGATATTTCTAAAATTGTACCCTTAGGGCATCAATTAAATCCGAAATTATCTAAAATAGAAATAGAAGATTATTTAAAGCAAATGTTTCAATTTTCTACCTACCACTGCTTTGGCTTAAAAAAACAAGGAAAATTGGTAGGGCTTTCTAGCGGATGGATTACTATTAGGTTTTATTCTGGTAAACAATTAGAGGTAGATAATGTAATTATAGATCAAGATATTCAATCTAAAGGCTACGGAAAGTATTTTTTTGAAAAAATAGAAGAATGGGCAATAAAGAATGAATGTAATTCTGTAGAGTTAAATACATATCTAGAGAATAAGCGTTCTCATAAATTTTATTACACTAATAATTATTCTGTTTTAGGTTTTCATTTTTGTAAAAACTTAAAAAAATAGATTTTATTAATCTTAACGTTATTAAAATAATTTACTTACTAAAAACCCATCTGTATTAATTTAAAATAAGATGGGTTTTTAGTGTTTATAGGAAGTATTTTAATTATAAACTATTATTAATTTCTAACAATTCTTCCAGATAAGTTCTTTTGTTAGAAAGTCTAGGTATTTTATGTTGACCGCCTAATTTATCGTGTTTTTTAGACCATTGGTAAAACAAACCAGACTTTGCTTGATTCACTTTTAGTAGGTTTAAAGTAGTATTGTTATGTCTTTTAGCTTCGTAATCACTGTTTAAAGTTTGTAATATTTGATCTAAAGACTTTTCAAAGTGGTTTAGGTTTTCTGGCGGAGTTTTAAACTCTATAATCCACTCGTGAGCCCCTTTGGTATTACCATCCATAAAAATTGGTCCAGCAGTATAATCTACTATTTCACAATCGGTGAGTTTAGATACTTTTTTCAAAGCTTCTTCTGCATTTTCAATAATTAATTCTTCTCCAAAAACATTAATATGATGTTTGGTACGCCCTGTTACTTTAATTCTGAATGGACTTAGAGAGGTAAATCTAATAGTATCGCCAATTTTGTAACGCCATAAACCTGCGTTAGTAGTAATTACTACAGCATAGTTTTTACCCATTTCTACTTCACTTAGCGGAATTATTTTTTCTTCGTGACTACCATAAGAATCCATAGGAATAAACTCATAGAAAATTCCGTAATCAAGCATTAGTAACAACTCATTACTATAGTTTTGGTCTTGCACCGCAAAAAATCCTTCTGAAGCATTATAAATTTCATAGTATTTAAATTTACTATGCGGAATTATTTTTTTGTATTGCTCTTTATAAGGCTCAAAACTTACCCCTCCGTGAAAATACACTTCTAAGTCTGGCCAAACTTCTGTTAAGCTTTTCTTTTGGGTAGTTTCCATCACATTATTAAGTAAAACTAACATCCAAGAAGGTACACCTGCAATACTGGTAACATTTTCTTTAATTGTAAAATCTACTACCGCTTGCATTTTCTTTTCAAAATCACTCATTAAAGAAATTTCGTTATTTGGCGTACTACTGTAAGTAGCCCAAAAAGGCATGTTGTCTATTAAGATGGCAGATAAATCTCCAAAAACAGTTCCGTTTTCTCGGTAAAGTTCTTTACTGCCTCCTAAGCGCAAACTTTTACCAGTAAATAATTGTGAGTTTTCGTTATTATTTAAGTATAAACAAAGTAAATCTTTACTAGCGGCATAATGGCAATCTTCTAAAGACTCTGGACTTACAGGTATAAATTTGCTTTTAGCATTAGTAGTACCGCTAGATTTAGCAAACCATTTTATGGGAGTTGGCCAAAAAATATTTTCTTCTCCTAAACGAGCTCTTTCAATTAAAGGTTCTACATCTTCATAACTTTGTATAGGTACTTGCTCTGCAAAATCTTTGTAATTTTTAATAGAGCTAAAGCCGTATTTTTTTCCTATTTCTGTATATTTTGCTTTTTCAATTAGATGATGTAGAAGTTCTGTTTGTACTTCTTGCGGGTACTTAATAAAAAGTTCCATTTGATGAATACGCTTCTTAAGAAACCAAGTAGCAATAGAATTTACGATAGGAATTGGCATTTAATCGAGTATATTTAAACCTAATTGTCTAACTATAAAAATAAGATTATTTTAGGCTCTTCAAAGGCTTTCAATTAAAAATTATACAATTATGCTATTTAAAGGTGTGCTAAAAAAAATGAAGACAGAATTATCTTCTCAAGTTCAGTATTTTATGGATTTTGAAGATGATTTTATTCATATGAATCAATTATTAGATAAAGAGATAAGCATCACTTTTATTGGGTACCAATGTTTAAATTGTGGTAAAGACAAGAAGATTTATAGACAAGGTTTTTGTTACGATTGTTTTTATGAAACTCCATTAGCTGGAGATTGGATTATGAAACCTGAATTAAGTAAGGCTCATTTAGATGAAGAAGATCGAGATTTAGAATATGAAAAAAGAGTGCAGCTACAACCACACATTGTTTATTTAGCAAACTCTAGCAATGTAAAAGTAGGAGTTACAAGAAAAACCCAAGTGCCAACGCGTTGGATAGATCAAGGTGCGCACGAGGCTATAGAAATTGTAGAAGTACCAAATCGTTATTTAGCTGGTATTGCAGAGGTTGCTTTAAAGCCTTACATATCTGACAAAACTAATTGGCGTACCATGTTGAAAAATGAAATTGAAGATATAAATCTTGAAGAGAAGCGTGATGAGTTAAAACAGTATTTACCAGAAGAAGTACAGCAATATTTTTTAGCCTCTAATAAAGAAACAGAAATAAACTTTCCTGTTTTAGCATACCCTACTAAGCTTAAAAGCCTTAATTTAGATAAAACTCCAGACTTTAAAGCGGTTTTAAAAGGTATAAAAGGCCAGTATTTAATTTTTGAAGACAATACAGTTTTTAACGTACGTAGTAATGAAGGTTATAAAGTAAACTTAGAAATACTAGCTAATTAATTTCAAATTATACTTTAGATAAATAAAAAAGTACACTTTTATATCAATTAAAAAGTGTATTTTTTTTATTTCATAGAAAATTAAAAATTCAAAAAAATATTTAGCTTGATATAAGCACTAAAAACCGGAACATAACCAAGTTTATTTTTGGATGTTCCGGTTTTTATTTATGAATTCCTAAAATCTATTTTAGGGTATGTTCTTCTATCTCTATATACACTTAACGTGTTTATAAAGACTTATCATTTATACAGAAATCTTAAAATGATAAAAGATATTTGTGGCTTATATATCTTCTTTCTCTCTTAAAGACTGGATATAAGTAGCTTTTTGAATTTGCTTTCTTCTTGCAACAGAAGGCTTAGTAAAGTGCTTGTTGTCTCTTAGCTTCTGTAATGTTTTAGTGTCTCTATATTTTCTCTTTAATCTTTTTAGAGCACGTTCTATTTTTTCTCCGTCTTTTACTTTTATAATAAGCATTAATACGTATTTAAAGGATTATTTTTTCTAGAACCTTTCTAGAAAAAACTGAAATATTTTTAAGTCTAAATAAAATGATTCTGAGTTAATCTCAGGTACATTTATAAATTCAGTTTGCAAATTTATAAAATAACTTGTAGAAAATAACAGAATTTAAAAGTTTTTCTTGAAATTTAACCTAGATAGTTCTTCAAGACCTTGTTTTTCGAGCTACTTCTAAGTTTTCTAATTCCTTTTTCACGAATTTGTCTAACTCTTTCTCTTGTTAATCCAAAAGTGCTTCCAATTTCTTCTAAGCTCATTGGGCGCTCTCCATTAAGACCGTAAAAAAGTTTTAAAACATCTGCTTCTCTAGTGTTTAAAGTGTCTAAAGCTCTATTAATTTCTGTGTTTAAAGACTCTAATATTAAATTGTCATCTGGGTTTGGTGATTCTCCAGATTTTACTACATCATATAGGTTAGAGCTATTTTCTCCTTCTTTTAATGGCGCATCCATAGATAGGTGCTTACCAGAATTTTTTAGAGATTGCTTTACTTCTGTTACCGTCATATCTAACTCTGCAGAAAGTTCTTCTGGAGTAGGAGGTCTTTGGTAAGTTTGTTCTAAAGTAGCAAAAGCTTTATTAATTTTACTAATGCTACCAATTTTGTTTAGAGGTAAACGTACAATTCTAGACTGTTCTGCTAATGCTTGTAAGATAGATTGTCTAATCCACCAAACGGCATAAGAAATAAATTTAAAACCACGAGTTTCATCAAAACGTTTAGCTGCTTTTACTAAACCAACATTACCTTCATTAATTAAATCTGGTAATTTTAAACCTTGGTTTTGGTATTGCTTAGCCACAGAAACTACAAAACGTAAATTTGCTTTGGTAAGTTTTTCTAGTGCTATTTGGTCTCCTTGTCTTATTCGTTGTGCAAGTTCTACTTCTTCATCTGCTGTAATTAACTCTTCTTTACTAATATCTTGTAGATACTTGTCTAAAGAGACAGATTCTCTATTGGTAACTTGTTTGGTTATTTTTAGCTGTCTCATTTACTTTTTTTTCTTCATTATTAATTCTTTCTATTTCTTGCCAAATAACCCATTTAGAACATCGCTTGCAGCATCTTTAATTTGTTCTTCTTTTGTTTTTGGCTCTTCTGTATTAGTAGAGTCTTGTGCAGTGCTACTGTCACTGCCGCCACTCAGTAAATCTTTTATTTTATCTTTTACCTCTTCTTTTGCTTTATCTTTTTGAGTTTCTATAATCTGTTTACTCAAATCTGAAATAGCATTTTTCATATTCAATTGAATATTTGGGCTTGCAAATGTACCGCTTAATCCGATAGGAAGCTCAACTTTTGTGCTTTCTAAATTAGTTTGAGTTAAATTTGCTAGTCCGCTACTCAATTCAGATCCTAAATATTTAGCAGGTATGTCTAAGTCTAAGCTGTAGT
Organism: Mesonia phycicola; assembly: GCF_900141885.1. Taxonomy (GTDB): domain Bacteria; phylum Bacteroidota; class Bacteroidia; order Flavobacteriales; family Flavobacteriaceae; genus Mesonia; species Mesonia phycicola. The sequence goes on from NZ_FQYY01000007.1 coordinate 110,415, forward strand.
TCATGTTGTTGTCAAATCCGTGTGAACCCCCTGCAGTTATTGCAATATCTTTAATATTAAAGCTAAATGGAGAGACTTCTATTTGTCCGTTATTAAACTTTAAATTAGTAGCTAAGTCTTTTATATTTAGATTGTTCAAATCTATGAAATTTAATTGACCATCTAGCTTAGAAAGTAAAGGGGTTTCTGTTGTGGTTACTTTTGCGTTTAAAATTTCTGCAAATGCGGTTCCGCCAAGAGAGTTCATAATTGGAGTTAAATCGTCATTTAATTGCCCTTTTAATGTTAAGTTGGTAGTTAATAACCCTTGTAAGGCTTTGGCTAATGGAGCTAAATTTTGAAGTAACTCTAAGTCTTTAAAAGATTCTACTATATCTATTCTGTTTAAATTTAGTTTCATATCAAAAACAGGAGTTTCTGCTTTTGTAGATACGCTTCCATTTATCCCTATATTACCTCCAAATATATCTGAGGTTATGTTTTCTAGAGTAGCAGTTTCATCTTTTATGATTAACGCTCCTTTAGCATTGGTTAGTGTAAGGTTGTCGTATAAAATTTTATTAGCAGTGAAATCTAAACGCGCATCTAAAAATGAAGGTATTTTTATGGCTTCTTCTCCAGTAGTAGTGGTTACTGTTTTTTCTGAAGAAGTATTTTCTTCTGCAGTTACTTCTACGGTTTCTGCCACCATAAAATCACTTACGGCAAATGTGTTAGATTTTACGTTAAATCTTCCTTTTAGTACTTGGTCTGAAAAGAAATAACCCATAAAATTATCTAAAGTACCTGTAAGATTAGCATCTGTTTGCCCAGACTGAACTTGCATCTCTTCTAGGGTTACTTTAGTTGTATTAAAGTTTAAGCTAGCTTTAGAGATGTTAACCTCGTTAGGAATTTCTGGTGAATTGTATTTAAAATTAGAAATACTTGCGCTACCGCTACTTTTTACATTTTGATATTGTTCTTTTTCTATAGAATTCATATCAAAATTGGTAGTAAAATTAGCATTCAATATTCCGTTAAGATCCATATCTAATTCTAACGGATAGGCTTGCTCTAAATTAGCAAGGTTTAATCTACCATTTGCGGTAAGATTAACTAGCATGTTTTCTGTGACGTTTTTAAAACTTCCGTTAGCTGCAAACGTGTCTTGATCTATTTTAAAATTTAATTTATTCAAATTTAAATAAGTGTCTGCTAATAATCCTGTTTCATTTTTTAGAGACGCGTCAATACTTATATTTTCTACTTTTTTAGGTAAATCTGGATATTTAAAAGAAGCATTGTTACTTAAAACAGATATATCTAAAGTAGGTATATGTTCTTCATCTACAATACCTTTTACAAGACCTTTAATTTCAAAATCTCCGCTGGTTTCAACGCCGTCAAGATTTTTAGCGTAGGTTTCTGGTACTATGGCTAAAAAGTTTTTAAAATCTGAAGAAGGTGTATTAAATGTAATATCTACTTCTTGATTGGTTTCATTAATTTTTACATAACCATCAAAAATTAATGGTAGTTGGTTTACTAATAACTTATTATCTAAAAAAGTATATTTTTGGTTAGCTAAATCCATTTCAAAATCAGCATCTAGCTTTAAACTGTTATTGTTTAAGTAGTTTACGCCATCTAATTCAAAAGAAATTATTGCTTCTGTATTTGTTTCTAGCGTAGTTTTATCTGCTGTAAAGTCTCCATTTCCGTAATGAGTGAAGTCTGTTATTCTTAAAAATGTTTTAGTGCTTTCATCTAAGTAGTTAATCTTAGAATCATTGATTTCGTAATGTTGAATGTCAAGAGATAAAGCACTTTCTGTTTCTTCTTCTGTAGTATTGGTTTCTTCTGTAGTAGCAGTTTCTTTAGCAATATCATAATTTGCATTTCCTAAAGAGTCTACTTTTACATTAATATATGCTTTTTGTACACTTAACTCATTAATGCTGTAAGAGTCGCCTTTAAAAAGTTGAGGGATCCCTAGACTTAAACCTAATTCTTCTGTAGTAGCAAGAGTGTCTCCTTCAAAAGGAGCTTTGTTAATTACGCTAAGATTTTTAAGTTTTAGTTCGGCATCTGGAAAACTACTAATTAAACTAAGGTCTAGGTCTTCCCATTCTACTGTTGCGTTAATATTTTGGTTAATAGATTTTTTTACTGCTCTTTCAATTGGACCTTTAAATAAAAAAGGAGCTGCAATAATAATTATTACTAATACTAAAAGGGTGATACCTAATATTTTGAAAAACTTTTTCATACTAATCTAAAATTAATTCTTCTGCTTGCTGGAGGTTAAATTTTTTTCTCATTAAATGCACACCTAAATATAGTAAAGGTGTGTCTATTACAGCTATCATAATTTTAAATAAAAAACCACTTAGTAGCAAACTACCAAAAATTTCCCATTTTAAAATATTAAAGCTGCACAATAAAAACAATACACTAAAAGTATCTACAAACTGTGATAAAAATGTAGAAAAATTATTACGTAACCATAGGTGTTTGCCTTTTGTTAACTTTTTCCAGAAATGATAAATCTGAATGTCAATATATTGCGCCAATAAGTATGCCATCATTGAAGCAAAAACTGCAATGGCAGTATTTCCGAAAACTTTTATGAATAATGCGTCATTAATGGGAGAGTTTTCTATAGCAGGCACGTAGCTAGAAATGTAGATAATTATTAGTGAAAATAAAGAAGCGAAGATACCTGTGGTGACAATTTGGTTAGCTTTCTTTTTACCATAAATTTCACTAATTAAATCTGTGATTAAAAAGGTAATAGGGTATGGTAATATTCCTACAGAAATTTCAAATCTATATAAATCAAAAAAATCCCAATAGAAAAACTTTTGAAATATTAGATTAGAGACTACCAATGAGGTGATAAATAAAGAAGCCAATATTAAGTAAATCTTATAGGCTAATAATTTTTGATTAGATTTCAATATAGAAAATTTGTTAATACTCTTTTACACAAAAATAAGTCTATCTGCTTTTCTTTTACTTAATTTGTTCAAAAATTCTGAAACTTTATTTGTTAATTTTTTGAAAAAATCTACTCTAGCATATTTAGCCCTAGGGAGTAATCAGGGCGATAAACTACAAAACCTGCAAAATGCGGTTAACCATATTTTTAAAAAAGTAGGAGGTATTGTGCAAATTTCACCAATTTATAAAACTCCAGCTTGGGGTTTTGAGGGTGAAGATTTTTACAATGCTTGTTTAGTGATAGAAACTAGATTTTCTCCTGAAGCAGTACTTTCTAAGCTATTGTTGATAGAAGAATTATTAGGTAGAGCAAAAAAAACAAAATTTGGTTATGAAAATAGGTTAATAGATATTGATCTTCTTTTTTATGGCGACGAGATTTTAACTTCACAACAATTAATTTTACCACACCCGCGTATTGCAGAGCGTAAATTTGTATTGTACCCTTTAAGAGATATTGCAGCAGAATTTTTACACCCTGTATTAAAAAAAACAATTCAAGTTTTAGCTGAAGAAACTACAGATGCTTCTAAAATAACAGCGGTAAGTGATTTACTAGAAACTCCAAAATTCAATTTTAAAAATTTTAAGTATTTAGCAATAGAGGGGAATATTGGTGCTGGTAAAACAAGTTTGGCTACTATGATTTCTGAAGATTTTAAAGCTAAATTAATAACAGAGCGTTTTAAAGACAATCCCTTTCTTCCTAAATTTTATAAAGATCAAACAAGATACGCTTTCCCTTTAGAGATGTCTTTTTTGGCAGATCGTTATCAGCAATTATTAGACGATATCTCTCAATACGATTTGTTTAGCGATTTTATGGTGGCAGATTATGATGTTTATAAATCGCTAATTTTTGCAAAAGTTACTTTGCAAGAAGAAGAATATAATCTTTATAAAAAGCTATTTAGTATTATGTATAAAGATTTGGCTAAGCCAGATTTATATGTGTACCTCTACCAAAATACCGAGCGATTATTAGAAAATATTAAAAAGCGAGGCAGAAATTACGAACAAGAAATTCCTGCAGATTACTTAGAAAATATTAATAGAGGGTATTTAGAGTTTATTAAAAATCAGCATCACTTAAATGTGAAAGTTATTGATATTTCTGAACTTGATTTTGTAAACTATAGAGAAGATTATTTACAAGTACTAGAAGCAATTAATAACAGCTAGAGTAAGTATTATTTCTTCATTTTAGCAAAAATATCCCAAACCACAACTCCTGTACTTACAGAAATGTTTAAAGAATGCTTGCTACCATATTGCGGAATTTCTATTACTTGATTGCTAGTAGAAACTACTTCTTGCTGTACACCTTTTACTTCATTACCAAGAACAATAGCATATGTAGTGCTTTTCTGCGGAACAAAATTATTTAACATCACCGAGTTTTCTGCCTGCTCAATAGCTAAAATTTCTACTTTTTCTTGTTGTAGTTTTTTTACCACAGTAAGCGTGTTTTCTGCATACTCCCAATTAACAGTGTCTGTAGCTCCTAAAGCGGTTTTATGGATGTCTTTGTGTGGAGGGGTAGCGGTAATACCGCAAAGAAATATTTTTTCAATTAAAAAAGCATCTGCAGTTCTAAAAACAGAACCAATATTGTTTAGACTTCTAATATTATCTAAAATTATTATTAGTGGAGTTTTCTCTGCCGTTTTAAATTCTTCTACAGATTTACGGTCTAGTTCGCTGTTTTTTAATTTTCTATTTTCCATAGTTGCAAAAGTATCAAAAAAGAAAATGCAGCCCAATGAAAGCTGCATTTAAAGATTTTTATAGTCGAATTAAAAATGAAATTGTCATCTAGATTAGGTCTATAAAAAAACTTCGTTTCTTGTCTTTTAGACCTTTTTTGTGATTATAATTCTCTGTCTACTTTAGTGCGGTCTAGCATCCAACCTGGATATTCTCTTTCTAATTTACTTACTTTATCTAATTTAACTAAGTCTTCTTTAGAAAACTCAATAATAGATGCATTTAAGTTTTCTTGTAGTTGGTGCGGTTTTTTAGCACCTACAATTACTGTAGAAACAGCTTTTTGTTTTAATAACCAAGCAATAGATAATTGTGCTATAGAAACTCCATTTTCTTTAGCCATTGGTCTTAATACATCTAAAATATTAAATGCTCTGTCTTGGTTAACCGGAGGAAAATCAAAATTATCTCTTCTGCCTCCAGATTTTTTCTTGTTATCTCTGTCGTATTTACCAGTTAATAAGCCTCCTGCTAAAGGGCTCCAAACCATTAAACCAACTTGTTGGTCTTGTAATAATGGTATAATTTCTCTTTCTAAATCTCTTCCTGCAAGAGTGTAATATGCTTGTAGAGAATTAAAACGCTCTAAATTATTGTAATAGCTATAATCTAAAGATTTCATTAGTTGCCAGGCAGCAACATTACTTGCACCAATATACCTTACTTTTCCACTTCTTACTAAATCATCTAAAGTTCTTAGAGTTTCATCAATAGGTGTAAGCGGATCGTTAGAGTGAATTTGATATAAATCTATGTAATCTGTACCTAATCTTTTTAGGCTAGCCTCTACTTGATCCATAATGTGTTTGCGGCTAAGTCCCTTTTGGTTGGGTTTATCTCCCATAGAGCCTCTTACTTTAGTAGCTAGTACCAACTCGTCTCTAGAAATACCTAAGTGTTTGATAGCTTTTCCTGTCATTTCTTCAGAAATCCCTTCAGAGTAAATATTAGCAGTATCAATAAAGTTTACACCAGCATCAATAGCTTGTGTTACTAACTCATCGGCGCCTTTTTGGTCTACACCGCCAACCGCTGCAAATTTTCCTTTGGTACCAAATGTCATTGTTCCTAGGCAGATCTCAGAAACCCAAAGACCTGTTTTACCTAATAGATTGTATTTCATAAAAAAAAGGTTTGCGCAAAAATAATTATTTTGAAGTAATAGTTTTAAGATGTTAAGAAGTTTCCATAAGTTTTTGCAGTTGTGTTTATCAAAATAAGCAGAATTATTATTTTTACCTTTATCTAAAACCTATCAAATTGTCTGCAAAAAAAGCCGCAAAAGTTACTCCGTTAATGAAACAGTACAACACAATAAAAGTGAAGTACCCAGATGCATTATTGTTATTTAGAGTAGGAGATTTTTATGAAACCTTTGGAGAAGATGCTGTAAAAACGGCAAAAATTTTGAATATAGTGCTTACCCAACGTAATAACGGTGGGGAGCGTAAAGAGTTGGCAGGTTTTCCTCATCATTCTTTAAATACGTATTTACCTAAGTTGGTAAAAGCAGGAGAAAGAGTGGCTATTTGTGATCAGTTAGAAGACCCAAAACAAACTAAAACTATTGTAAAGCGTGGGGTAACAGAGTTGGTTACACCAGGAGTAGCGCTTAACGATGAAGTTTTGCAGAGTAAAACAAATAACTTTTTGTGTGCTATTCATTTTGGTAAAAAAATGAATGGTATTTCTTTTTTAGATGTGTCTACCGGAGAGTTTTTAACCGCACAGGGAGATGTAGAGTATTTAGATAAATTATTGCAAAATTTTAATCCGAGTGAGGTTTTAATTCCGAAGAAATTTAAAAAACAATTTGCAGAGCAATTAGGTCAAGATTACCATACGTTTTATTTAGAAGATTGGGTTTTTAAACCAGATTATGCTTTTGAAACTTTACAAGAACATTTTTCTGTAAGCTCTTTAAAAGGTTTTGGTGTAGACCACTTAGAAGAAGGCGTGATAGCCTCTGGGGCAATTCTTTATTATTTAGGAGAAACCCAACACCACCAGCTAAAACATATAACTTCTATTTCTAGAATTGCAGAAGAAGAATATGTGTGGATGGATAGGTTTACTATACGTAATTTAGAGTTGTATCATGCAAATGCTCAAAATGCAGTTACTTTATTAGATGTAATAGATAAAACTATTTCTCCTATGGGAGGAAGAATGTTAAAACGTTGGTTGGCTTTACCATTAAAAAATACAGAGAAGATAGCCAAGCGTCATGAAGTGGTAAGTTATTTTTTAAATAATCATTCGCTTCAACAAAAAGTACAGCAACAAATAGAAAAAATAGGAGACTTAGAGCGACTTATCTCTAAAGTAGCGACACAAAAAATTAACCCAAGAGAGGTTGTTCAGTTAAAAAATTCTTTAGAAGCTATTATTCCTATAAAAAAAGAGATTTCAAAATCTAATAATGATCCCTTAAAAGTATTAGGTGAAAATTTACACGGTTGTGATTTGCTTCGTCAAAAAATATCAGAATGTTTAGCAGAAGAAGCTCCTGTAAATATTGTGAAAGGAAATGCTATTGCTACAGGTTTTTCTGAAGAACTAGATGAGTTAAGAAAAATTGCATTCTCAGGAAAAGATTACCTAGATAAAATGCTGGAACGAGAAGTAGAAGCTACTGGCATTACAAGTTTAAAAATAGCTAGTAATAATGTGTTTGGTTATTATATAGAGGTAAGAAACTCTCATAAAAGCAAAGTGCCAGAAAGCTGGATACGTAAACAAACCCTAGTAAATGCAGAGCGCTATATTACAGAAGAGTTAAAAGAATATGAAGCTAAAATTTTAGGAGCAGAAGAAAAGATACATGTTTTAGAGCAAGAGATTTTTCAGAAATTAATTATTTGGATTAACGATTATATAAAATCTGTACAACAAAATGCTAACCTAATTGGTAGGCTAGATTGTTTATGCGCATTTGCTCAATTAGCATTACAAGAAAATTACAGTAAGCCAATAATTACAGATGGTTACCATTTAGATATACAAGATGGAAGACACCCTGTTATAGAAAAGCAATTACCAGTTGGAGAGGCTTATATCACAAATACGATACAATTAGATAGAGACGAGCAGCAAATAGTAATGATTACTGGGCCAAATATGAGTGGTAAATCTGCTATTTTAAGACAAACAGCTCTAATTGTACTTTTAGCACAAATGGGAAGTTTTGTGCCTGCAAAATCTGCAGAAATAGGTTTAGTAGATAAAATTTTTACTAGAGTAGGAGCTAGCGATAACATTAGTATGGGGGAGTCTACCTTTATGGTAGAAATGAATGAAACTGCCAACATTTTGAATAACATATCAGATCGTAGTTTGGTTTTGTTAGATGAAATAGGTAGAGGTACCAGCACCTATGATGGTATTTCTATAGCTTGGGCAATTAGTGAGTACTTACACGAGCATCCTGCAAAACCCAAAACTCTCTTTGCTACACATTACCATGAGTTAAATGAGATGACGCAAACATTTAAACGTATTAAAAATTACAACGTATCTGTAAAAGAGCTGAAAGATAATGTACTATTTCTGCGTAAACTGGTGCCTGGAGGAAGCGAACATAGTTTTGGTATTCATGTAGCTAAAATGGCAGGTATGCCACAGCAAGTTTTGCACCGAGCCAACAAAATACTTAAAAAGCTAGAAAAGTCTCACGGAAGCGAAGAATTGAGCGGAAAATTAAAACAAGCCACAGAAGAAGAGCCACAACTAAGTTTTTTTAAATTAGACGATCCGTTGTTAGAAGAAATAAAACAAGAAATATTATTAACTGATATAGATATACTTACGCCAGTTGAGGCTTTAATGAAGCTAAATGAAATAAAGCGTATGCTAATGCCTGCAAAAGAAGAAGTGAAAAAAAAGTAAATTTTTTTTCAAAAAAAGTTGTGTGGTAGGTAGAAAAAGAATACATTTGCAACCGCATTTGAGTACAAACGTTCTTAAACATAAACTTAACGCGAAAATAGCTCAGCTGGTAGAGCGCCACCTTGCCAAGGTGGAGGTCGCGGGTTCGAATCCCGTTTTTCGCTCTGAGTAGACAAGTCTAAATATCTTATGAAAATATATAGGCTCGGGTGGTGGAATTGGTAGACACGTTGGACTTAAAATCCAATGAACATTAGTTCGTACGGGTTCAAGTCCCGTCCCGAGTACAAGAACCCTCTTAATCTTTTGATTTTGAGGGTTTTTTATTTTGTATAGGTTACGGTAATTCTGTTTTTAAATCTAAAAACATTTTTTATTTCTATAAATTTTAAGAGTACAGGGAAAAATATTTAATTAATTGCATAGTTTTCTAAGAGCAATTGCTTTACATTTTACTTTTCTTATTCAGAAAGAAATAAAGCTTCATTTACAACGTAATCAAAAAACCTGATACTTTTTCATGGTTTTAGCTAAATGGGTGTTCTACAAAAATATCGGGGTGTATTAATAGTAACCAGCCCTTAGGTTTATGTATTCTGATATATTTCAATTTTCAACACTTGATTAGGGGAAATAAAAGATGAAGTCTCTTCATTAAAATACTATTTCTTTTGCATGTAATTAAATTTTCTATTTCAGTTTTTCATTTTAAAACCTTGTGAAGTCGCTAAAGGTTGATTTTTCTGTAAGGCAATTTGAATAGTATCTATCTTTACTTTGGCATAGTTGGTTATATCTATTTCTAGAGGTAAGAAGCTTTCGTTGGCTTCGCTAATTTACACTCATTAAATATTTTTCACTTTTTTGATAATCTGGCTAAAAAGTAATTTGATTAATTGTTAAAATACTGATTTCAAGTTAGCTATAGGAGTGAGGTATAAAGCAAAAAGCCAACTCTAGAGAGTTGGCTTTTTGCTTTAAATTTGGTTTTGTTAACTAAATTGTAGGTAATAATTCTTGTAAACTCTCTAAAGTAATGGGTTTAACTACGTAATTTTTTATTGCAGAAAACTTTTTAGCTTTATCTCTATCTTCTTGTGTCTCTGAAGAAGTAACTAAAAATATTTTTAAAGTTTCAGAAATATCTATTTTAGTGATTTCTTCTAAAAACTGCCATCCGTCCATTACAGGCATATTAATATCTAGAAATATAATATCTGGAATTGGTTTTTTTTCTATTAAGATTACACTTAAATGATCTAAAGCTTCTTTTCCGTTTTTAAATATTAAAAATGTATCACAAAAACCTGTGTATTGCATCATTTTTTTTGTGCCAAATACAAAGATTGGATCGTCATCAATAATACAAGCTAATTTAATTTTTTCTGCCACTATTTTTTAAATTTTATTATAAACTTAGAACCTTTGTTAACTTCACTCTGTACATCAATAGAACCACCCATGGCTTCAATTTGATTTTTTGTGATAAATAAGCCAATACCTCGTGATTCTTTATGATTATGAAATGTTTTATACATTCCAAAGATTTTAGATCTATGCTTGTTTAAGTCAATACCAAGTCCGTTATCTATTACTTGTAAAGTTACAAATTCGTCATCTATAAATGTTAAAATTTGAATGATTAATTTTCTGTTAGGTGATTTATATTTGATAGCATTAGAAAGTAAGTTAAGCAAAACACTTTCTAAATATGCAGGAATAGCCTTTATGTTTAAATTCATATCTACTTCTAAATGCATTCCAACATCTTCAAGTTTAATTAAGGCTGATAAGCTTTCTATAGTTTTAGATATATACTTATATAAATTAAGAGATTGAAAGCTTTTCTTGTCTGAAGTATGTACCATAACTACTTCATTTAAATGCTTAACCGTATCAGATAGACTATCTACGGCTTGAGAAAATAGAGGTATTAATTCATTTTCATTCAACTCCGGATACTCAATATTTATTAGTTCTAGTAACATTTTTAAGTTACCAGAATGGCTTTTAAGGTTATGCGATACTATGTGAGCAAAGTTTAAAAGACGTTGATTTTGATCTTTTGTAATATTGAGGTAAGAGGTTAACTCTTGTTTACTTTTATATTGATCGGTTAAATCTATTACTTGACCTAGAAGTTGTATAGGTTGCTTATTTCTATCTAGAATTGAGCTTAATACAAGAAAAGCATAAGCAGTTTCTCCATTTTTTTTAATATATCTTTTTTCAGTAGAAAAACTTTTAACTTCTCCTAAAATAAGCTTTTGCATACCTTTAATAGAAGTTTGTAAATCATCTGGGTGAGTAAAATCTTTAAAAGTTAGGTTTTTTAATTCACTAATGGTGTAACCCAATGTTTTTGCTAATCCTTTATTAACCTTTATAATTTTTCCGTCCAATTCACAAATAACAATACCAATACTTGTATTTAAAAATATATCGTTAGTGATTTGAATTTGCTTATCTAATTCTTGTTGTTTAATTTCTGTGTCATCAATATCTTGAAATAAACCGTATACAGATGTACATTTGTCTTTCTCAAATACAGGAATACCAATAGCTCTTACCCATTTAGTTTTATTGGTTGCTGTGGTTATTTTCAACTTTACATCAAAATTTATTTTTTTCTCAATGGCTTCGTTAAGGCTGTGAGTTATTAGCTCTCTAGAATAAGGGTCTTTATAAAAATTGATAGCTTCATTTACATCGCAGGTATAGTTTTGGTCTACTTCATGAATTTTTTTGGTAACATCACTCCAATAGACAGTATTATTAGCAATGTTTAACTCCCAACTACCCATTTTGGTGTGAATAGCTGTTTTCTGAAGAAGATTTTTGTAATCTTGAAGATAAGGCATGGTGGGGTGTTTTATTATAACTACGAGAAGAATACAGCCATAGTTTTATTTTAAAAACAACTTTTTTAATCAGATGTTTTTAAGGCAATTGGCATAATTACAATTACAAACATAATAAAATATTCTAAAGCATTTAGTAGCATAATAAATGGTATTAAATTTATGTGAATTTAACTTTAGAATAGCTCGTGGTAACTTTAAATCGATATTAAGTTTTAAAGTGTCGACGAATCATTAAAATGGTAAGATGAAGCGAATTTAATAAAATGTTATTTGTTTGTAGATAATTGTTCTATCACTCGCTCCGGGTAATCTGTAATTATACCATCTACTTGAAATTTTATCATTTCTTTTATAGCTTCTGGTTGGTTTACCGTCCAAGGAATAAGTTTCATATTTAACTTTTTAACCTGATTTACATATTCTTCATTTAAAATCATTTTGTAAAACGGACTAAAAATATTTGGAGTAAAACTTAATAAATTTAAGTTCTCTTCTAAAGATTTTTCTTCTACTAAATAAGATAGTTGTATTGCAGGATACTTTTTATGTAATATTTCTAATATTGCAGGATCAAAAGATTGTAAAATCACTCGGTTAGTGAGTTTCTTTTGTTCTATCACTTCTGTAACTAATGTAACAAATTCTTCTGGTGCAGGTTGAGATTTGTGATATTCTATTGCTTCAGATTTAATTTCAATATTATATTGAATAGAATCTATTTTTTCTTCTTTTAAAAAATCTTCTACAGTATCTAAAACTTCAGAAAGTAATGGTTTGTATGTTTTTATTTTTTTTTGCTGAAGAAAATTAGGGTTGCCTTTAGAGCCGCTATCAAATTGCTTTATTAAATGATAAGGCATTTTATATAAATTAAAAGACAGTTCTTCTTCTTTGGTAATTTCTTTCCCGTTGGGCTGAAGCATATATAAAGAAGACATAAAAGGCTCGTGAGATACTACTACCTTATTATCTTGAGAAATAACCACATCCATTTCTAGAACATCTACTCCTTTTTTTAAAGCACTTAAAAAAGCAGGAATACTATTTTCAGGAAAATTACCTCTATCTCCACGGTGACCTTGAACTTGAATTTTCATATTTATTTTTTTATAGATGAAATATAATTATAAATAATTTCTAAAAATCATGTGTTGATATGCGGTTTGTAAATCTTGATATTTCTGTTGAATAATATTAGTTTTATGTAAAACCTGCATGCCTAATTGAGGAATTATTTTACCCACTTCAGAATAATTGAAATCTGCCAAAGCTCTACCAGAATTAATTACTTCTTCTTCGTTATTTTCTTTGTTATTAAGATGGTTTTTCCAACTTTTATCTAAGTTGGTGTAAAAATGTAATATTAACTCCGCTTGTTTTTGCTGAAAGGTGTCCATTTTTTCTACTAAATAACTATAGCGTTGTGGTTGGTGTTTTTGCCAAGTATCTTTTTTTTGAGCGATAAATTTTTCAATTTCAGCACATAAACCTTGTGTTATACCACTAATTACTGGAGCAAAACAAGCCATTGCAAATGCTAAAAACGAGTAAGAAGAAATAGGATACTTATTTTGTCTTGGAGCTTTCTCTAAATCAAAAAAATAATGATTAGGGATAATGGCTTTTTTAGCAACAATAGTGTGGCTACAGGTTAATGGTAAGCCAATAGCATTCCAATCTTTTTTAATTTTGCCTAATTTGGTAGGGAGTATAAAGGCAGTAATTTTATTGTTTTTTTGTACTACAGCGGTAAATAGTGAAGCTTGTTCTGAGCCACTACAATAATTCCATTCTCCGCTAATCAAAAAATTTGAACCTTGTTTTTCTATAGAAGAAGTAGGTTTACCGCTACCTGCGACAAGAGCTTCTGGAGGAGAGAAAAATTTTTGAGCTGTTTTTGGTTCGCAATAATCAGCAAAATAAGCACCGCCAACCCCAATACCCAACAGCCAACCCCAATTAGAATCTAATATTGAGGCATTTTCTATAATTTTAGCTCCTTTAGTTAAAGGTAAAGCTAGGCCGTTATAGTTTTCAGGTAAAAAAAGCTTGAATAATTTTTCTTGGTAATGTGCTTGAAGCGCTTCTGTAGAAAGTTTACCTGTTGGTTTTACATTTTCGCTTATAAAGAATTTAGAGAATTCACTCTGGTGTTTAAAAATCCAATCTTTGTCATTGTTTTTAATGGCGGCGATGGCATTTTTCCACATAAAAGAAATTTATTTAGAAGTGTCTTTTACAACAATTTCTGTTTTAATAACCTCTTGCTGAATAATTTTTTGTTCTTCTTTTAAGTTTTTAATTAGTAACTCTACCGCTTTTTCTCCAACTTTTTCTGGAAACTGATTAATATAAGATACTCTAGGGTATTGTAGCTCATTATGGTTTTTATCTACATAACCAATAAGTGAAATTCTATCTATTAACGGAATATTATTTTTGGCTATAGAGGCGTTAGAAATTAAAGTAGACTCAATATCTGCTCCTAAAATAGCGTCTATTTTAGGTAAAGAAGTATCTGTTATTCTGTCTTCTATTTTTTTACGAAGCTCTTCTAAATTGTGTTCTTCTATAGTTTCTCCGTTTAAAGAAGCTTCTCCTTCTATAAAAGTATTAAAGGTTCTTCTTCTGGTTTTACCTACAGATAGCCAACCAATAGAAGATACAAATAATATATTTTTTGCTTGTGTAGATTGAAAGTGAGCACAAGCTTTTAAAATACTTTGGTCATCATCTACAGAAACAGAATTAAAATTTAATTCTTTATGAATTCTATCAAAAGTTACTAGAGGGGTAGTTTCTGCTATATTTTTAAAATGATTAAATTCTTTTTCTACAAAAGTTTCTTCACAAGGGCAAACAATAATACCTTCTACCATTCCATTAGATAAAATGTTTAAGCTTTCTCTTTCTTCTTTTAGTTTTTCACCAGTAAAAAAGGTGATAATACGGTACCCATTTTTTTTAGCGTGTACTTCTATATTTTTTAAAACTTCTGCTAAAAAAGAGTTTTGTATATCTGGAATAATAACCCCAATATTAAAAGTAGATTGATTTTTTAAACTTACTGCTATGTGGTTAGGTACATACCCGTAAAATTTAGCCAATTCTTTTACTTTCTTTTTTGTTTTTTCGCTAATTTCTGGACTATCATTCATTGCTTTTGATACGGTAGATACAGAGACCATTAAAATTTTTGCAATTTCTTTGATGGTTATTTTTTTCTTCATAGCTAATCAATACTTTAAATCCAGAATAGTTAATCTCCAAAAATACTAAAATCAATTTTTATAATATGATTTATATGTTATTTAAGTGAAATATTAATGTTATAAAATAAGCGTAATACATTTCTTGTATGATGAATTTGATTTACTTTCGCAAAAAAATAAGCTTTTTAAAAACTTTGTTTTGAAAAAATGATACGTCATTCATTATTTCAAAAGTAATTATTGTTTGAAAAATGGATGTATTTATTAATTTATATAAAACCTTATTTCCTTTTTTATTGTGTATTCCTATAGGTTACATTATAGCGAAGAAAAATATAATTCCTAAAAATATAGTATCTAAACCTTTACTGTATTTTTTTGTGCCTGTATTGGTAATAAATCATGTGTTAGAAGCTTCTGTAGAAAATTTAACTATTTTACCTATTTTATCTTTTGCTTTATCGCTAGGTATGATAATACCTGCAGTTTGGGTACACAAAAAAATTGCAAAAAATGAAAGTAAAAGCTTATTAAAAAGTGCTTTTTCTTTTTACAATTTAGCTTTTTTTGGAATACCAGTAATTGATGCTCTTTTTGGTAAAGACGCTATTACAATACTAATTTGTATTTATTTAGGTGGAGCTCTTTATGGAAATGTAATAGGTTATTTTCAGGTAGCAAGAACAAGGTATAGTGCCAAACGTGCTATTACAGAAATATTTAAAGTACCTTTTATATATGTATTTGTTTTAGCAATTGTTTTAAAAGTTTCTGGGTTTCACTCTCCAGAAGAACTAAAACCTGTAGTAAGTGTATTTGGACTTATAGTATCTGTCGCTGGTATGTTAATTATCGGTATTAATATTCAGCAAGTAGATTTTAAAGCTTTAAATTGGGGGTATTATGCAAAAATATTAGGAGTAAGAATGGTGGCTTCTGCTTTAATTATGCTTGTTTTATTAGGTCTTGAAAGAGTTTTTTATAACGGGTTGAGTTTAACTGAAACTAAAGTGCTAATTATACTACCGTTTTTTCCTATTGCAGCTAATTTAACCGTGTTTGCTTCGTTTTTAAAATCTAATGAGAAACAATCTGCATTGTTAGTTTTGCTTTCTATGTTGTTAGCATTAATTGTGGTGCCGTTAGTAGCAATGTTCTTTTAAATTAATTTGTGCCTGGCTTTTTTTGAACAGCCCTTTCTATTTTATCTTCGCCTAGTTGTATAGCTTGGTTAGTTTCTTTTACTTCTTTTTTAATTATTTCTTTAGTTTTTTTAGCAGCAGTTTTTATTTCAGTGCTAATTTTTTCTGTATTCACTTCTGTTTTTTCTCTACAAGCAACAGTGGTAATTGTTAACAGAAATACATATAATAGTATTATATAATGCTTCATTGTAATAGTCTTCCATTTAATTAGCGGTAAAATTAATACTTTTACACTCTAGTTTTAACCATATGAAGTTACTTTACGTATATATTATTTTTCTTTTTTTTCATGTTAGTTATTCTCAAGAACTTCCACCAATATTAAATATCTCTTCAAAAGAATATTCTGCAGGAAATCAAAACTGGATGATAACCCAAGATGAGAGCCAGCAAATATATGTTGCTAACAATTTTGGATTGTTAAGTTTTAATGGTGAGCAATGGAAATTACATAAACTGCCTTCTGCGTCTTACCTGAGATCTGTAAAGTATACTAAGGGAAAAGTTTTTTCTGGTTCTTACATGGATTTTGGTTATTGGCAAAAAGATAATACTGGAGATCTATTTTACACTAGTTTAAAAGACTTAGTAGAAGTTCCTTTTTTAGATGGAGAACAGTTTTGGCACATAGAAACTGTAGATAATTATGTGGTCTTTCAAAGTTTAAGAAGGTTGTATAGTTATAATCTAAAAACCAATAAAGTAGTGGTAATGGCTGCTAACTATGCAATTTATAATCTTTTTAAGTCTGATAATAAATTATATTATCAAGTAGCTGAAGAAGGTTTGTATGTGATAGATAATGGTGAACGTCGTTTGGTAGTAGAAAATTCAGAAATAAACAATCAGATTATTGTTGGTTTATTTAAGTATTTAAATGAAGATTATGTGGTTACTAGAAATAGTAAAATATTTAAATTAAGTAATAAGCGTTTGTTTGCTGTAAGTTTTCCTGATTTAAATTTTGCTTCTGATGAAAGTGTCTTTACCGCCAATTTAATTAATGATAAAATTCTAGCATTAGGTACCATAGGTAACGGATTAAAGCTTTATAATTTTGAAGATCAGCATTTAACTCATTTTAAGCAACCAAGTATTTTAAATAATACCATATTATCTGTCTATTGTGATTCTCAAGGCAATTTATGGTCAGGTTTAGATAATGGTTTGAGTGTAATTAATTTAAATAACAAGGTTCAAATTTTTTCTGATATATACGGAGAAATAGGAACTGTTTATTGTAGTTTAAAACATAACGGAATTTTATACTTAGGTACTAATCAAGGCTTGTATGCTAAGAATTATGAAGAGAAAGGTCCTTTTAAATTAATCCCAAAAACTAGCGGACAAGTTTGGACTATTCAAATAGTTAAAAACAATTTATTGGTAGGTCACAATAAAGGAACTTTTTTAATTGAAAATTTTTCTGCAGAGCATATTTATGAAGGCTCAGGTACTTGGGATATTGTACCTTATGGAGACCGTATTTTGCAAGGTCATTATAACGGATTGTCACTAGGTTTACTAGAAAATAATAAAATTACTGCATTTAAAAATTTAAGCAATTACTCTTTATCTTCTAGAAATATCATTATTAGAAACAATAAAGAGATTTGGGTAGGTCATGATCATAAAGGGATTTTTAAGCTAAAAATAAACAACGAAGAAGCTAATGTTGTAGTGGAAAAAAGTTATGAGTTTAACTCTCCAGGAGGAACCGGTACAACCATTTATAACTTCAATAATGAGTTATATGTTTCTACTAAAGATAGTGTATTTAAATATAATTCTACTGAAGATGCTTTTTTTCAAGCAGATAATTTCAATAAACTGTTTAAAGATACCAAGAGAATTACTGGTATGTCTAAAGTAATAGAGACTAATTCTTGGTTTGGTTTTGGGCACGAATATGTTTATCAAGTTTCTAAAGATGCATTTCAAGGAGATTTAACACTTACAAAAATTCCTATACCATCTAGTTTGCGAGGTATAACCACCGGTTTCGAAAATATCTCTTATTTAGGAGAAAATAAGTACTTAATAGGCTCTAACTTTGGTTTTGTAATATTCACTTTACCATTTAATCAACCAGCTTTACCAGATTTAAAAATAAATTCTGTTAAGATAGCAACTAAAACAAATGAATTTCAATCTATTTCTGTTAACTCTAATTCAATAGAATTACCCTTTCAAAAGAACTATATAAATTTTTCATACGCTATCCCAAACTTTAATTTATTAAATGTGGTAAAATATAGCTATAAGTTAAAGGGTTATAATGAAGAATGGTCTTCTTGGTCAGACAATAGTGAAGCAAGCTTTAAAAATTTACCTTATGGTGATTACGCCTTTTCAGTAAAAGCAAAACTTAACGATGAAAATTTAGAAACTCAAGTTTATACATTTTCAATTTTAAAACCTTGGTATTTATCCACACTAGCAATTGCTGTATATATTTTAATTTTTCTATCCATTTTATGGAGTACTCACGTTTTGTATAACCGTTACTATTCTAGAGAGCAAGAAAAAATAATAGAAGAGAACAAAGAAAAACTTAAGATGCAGCAACTATCTGCACAACAAGAAATTTTCACTTTAAAAAATAAACAATTGGTGACAGAAGTAGAGGCTAAAAATAGAGAATTAGCTGCTTCTACAATGAATATTATAAAGAAGAATGAGTTCTTATCAGATTTGAAAAATAAATTAGATAACTCTAAAACAGCAAAAGATATTGAAGAGGTTATTTCTATCATCAATAAAAATATTGCAGAGAAAGATAATTGGAAATTATTTAAAGAAGCATTTGATAATGCAGATAAAGACTTTTTAAAATCAGTAAAAGAAAAACACCCTAACTTAACAGCTAACGATTTAAAACTCTGCGCATATTTAAGATTGAATTTAACTTCTAAAGAAATAGCTCCAATGCTTAATATCTCATTAAGAAGCGTAGAGATTAAGCGATATCGTTTGCGTAAAAAGATGGAATTAGATCACGAGCAAGGTTTAACCGAATATATTCTGTCTTTTTAAACCTCAACAGTAACTCAAATTACTACAACATTACCACAACATTTGTGTAATCTATTGGTTTTCAGGTGAAAAATTAAAAGAATGTTAATAATTGTGAATTACTAATTTTTAAGGGGTTATAAATGAATATTCCTAAAATTTAACGCTGTTTTATAATAATGTATGTTTTTTGTTGAGGTTGATTTTTACTTGACTTAACAATTTATTAATAATTTGCTTTCAAATTAAATCATCAACAAATGAATAAAAAACTATTATTAATTTTAATGTTTTTCGCATCTGTTACTTCATTTGCTCAAACGTTTTCGGTATCGGGAATTGTAGTAGAGTCAGAAACAGATATGCCTATGCCAGGAGTAAATGTCTTGGTAAAAGATTCAAGTAAAGGTGTAGTGACCGATTTTGACGGAAACTACAGATTAGAAAATATAGCAAAAGGGGATATTATTGTCTTTTCTTATGTAGGTTTTGAGTCACAAGAGATTTTATTTAATAATCAAGAAACAATTAATATTGTATTGAAGCCAGACTCACAGGCTTTAGATGAAATTGTGTTAGTAGGTTATGGTGCTCAGGTTAAAAAAGAAGTTACTGGTGCAGTTTCTACCGTTGGAGATGAAACGATAGATAATCTAGAACCTGTAAATGCAGCCCAAGCATTACAAGGAACTACCTCTGGTGTAAATGTAGCGATGAATGGTGGTGCACCAGGATCTAACGCTAATATTAGAATTAGAGGGGTCTCTACTAATGGTGAGAGTAAACCTTTAATTATATTAGATGGATTTCAGTTTGATGGAGGCTTAAACTCAGTTAACCCAGCAGATATTGAAAGCATTACCGTATTAAAAGATGCGCAAGCAGCAATCTATGGTACAATTGGTGCTAATGGTGTTATTTTGATTACCACTAAAAAAGGTAGAAAAAATCAAAAAATACAAGTTAGTTATGAGGGTTATACAGGTATTCAAGAAACTTCAAGAAAACTATCTTTAATGAATGCAAAAGAGTATGCATTATATTTAAATGAATCTTACGCTAACGCAGGACAAGAAATTCCATTTACCAACGTAAATAATCTTGGTGCAGATACAGATTGGCAAGATGAAGTTTTTGAAAATGCAATGATTAGAAGTCATAATTTTGCAATTAGAGGAGGGGAAGAAAAAATAAGCTACAGCTTAAGTGCATCTAACTTTTATCAAGAAGGGATTGTTGCTCCAGAAAAATCTAACTTTGAGCGTAGTACAGCTAATTTATCATTAGATATTGATTTAACAGATAAGATAAATCTTTCTAGTAAATTATTTTATAGTAGTACAGATGTTAGAGATATTAATTCTTTTGGTTTAGGTTCTGTATTGTTTAACGCTAACAACATAGCTCCAATTATAGATCCTAGTCAAGATAATTTAGACGGTACAATAGATTTAGGTAATGAAGTAGTAAACCCATTAACCCAAATTAGCAATACATATAATAGTAGTATTGTAGATCGTTTAAGTGGTACAGTACAAGCTAGTATAGATTATGCAAAAAACCTTAACCTTCAAGGGCGTTTCGGTTTTAATAATACCAACACCAGAGATAGAGATTTTACCCCAGAATATAATTATGGTGCAGGTAAAATTTATACAACACCAAATAGTTCTGTAACTCTAGGTAAAATAAATGATTACGATTACACATTTGACTTGTTTAATACGTATGAAAATACTTTTGGTGATGATCACGACGTAACCTTCTTATTAGGTACAACGGTTTATCAAACTAAAGGAGAAGGTCTTTACGGAAGTAGAAATGATGTAAATGCTAATAGTTGGGAGTTTGCAGATTTAAGCTCAGCTTACGGAACAGGAGAAGATCAAACAAATAGTTCTTATTCATATTTACTAAGAAGACTTTCATACTTTGGTAGACTACAATATTCTTACCAAGGTAAGTATTTAGTTTCAGCAATGTTAAGAAGAGATTCTTCTACTAAATTTGGTACAAATAATCGTGTAGCTTACTTTCCTTCTGTAACAGCTGGTTATGTAATTTCAGAAGAAAATTATTTTAATTCAAACTTTTTTGATTTAATTAAATTAAGAGGTAGTTACGGTATATTAGGTAATGATCAAATTGAAGATTTTGGTTATTTATCATTACTAGATGGAGAAGCAACTTATGTTTTAGGTGCAGATCAATCTTTAGTAAATGGTAATGCATTAGGTGCTTTAGCTAATCCAGATTTACAATGGGAAGAGGCTAAAAAATTAGATATAGGGGTAGATGTAGATTTCTTTGATAATAAGTTTTCTTTCGTTGCAGATTATTTTCACAATACAAGAGATAATTTGTTAATCTCTAATATACCAGTTTCAGGTATTTATGGTACAGGAGCTCCAGGAGCAGGAAGTCCTACTATTAATGCAGGAGAGGTTGTGAACAAAGGTTGGGAGTTTGCTTTAAATTTTAAAGAAAATATTTCTGATGATTTTTCTATCTCAGCAGGTTATAATGTTAGCTTTTTAAAAAATGAAGTTACACGTGTAGATAACGGGACAGGTTATGTAGAAGGAGGAACTTTTGGAGTTAGCCAACCAGCACCATCAAGAATGGAAGTTGGTATGCCAATGGGTTATTTCTACGGTTACCAAACAGATGGTTTATTTCAAAACCAAGATGAGGTAGATGCGCACCCTTCACAATTAGCATTAGGTGCAGAAGCTTCTCCTGGAGATATTCGTTATAAAGATTTAAATGAAGACGGGGTTATAGATGAAAATGATAGAACAAATCTAGGAGATCCAATTCCAGATGTAACTATGGGATTAAATTTTCAAATTAATTATAAAAACTTCGATTTTTCAGCATATTCATATGCTAGTTTAGGTCAAGAAATAGTAAGAAATTACGAGAGAAATCAACCTAACGTAAACAAATTAAGCTATAAGTTAGATCGTTGGACAGGCGAGGGAACAAGTAATTATGTGCCAAGAGCAACTATTGCTTCTAATACAAATAGTGTTTTTTCAGACTTTTTTGTAGAAGACGGATCTTTTTTAAGAATTCAAGCATTAACATTAGGGTACACAGTACCTAGTGAAGTTACAGAAAAAGCTTACATAAGTAAACTTAGAGTTTACGCTAAAGTAGATAACGTATACACATTTACAAAATATACAGGTTACGATCCTACAGCGTCTACGGGAGAGCCAATTGGTCAGGGAATAGATTATGGTTTCTATCCATTACCTAGAACTTATTCATTAGGTGTAAATCTTCAATTTTAAAAAATAAACTATGAAAAAAATATATAAACATATAGCAATTCTATTATTAGCATCTGCGAGTGTTATAAGTTGTTCAGATGATTTTGTAGAAGTAACACCACCTTTCGGTATTAACTCAGACTCATACTTTGAATCGCAAGATGATTATAGCAATGCGTTAATTGGAGCTTACGATATTTTACAATCTACCTATGTAAATGTTATTTTAGGTGAAATAGCATCAGATAATACACATGCAGGAGGAGAGAGTGCAAATGACGTTATAGGTTGGCAACAAGTAGATCGTATGCAACATACAGCAATTAACGATAACCTAGATGATATTTGGGATTGGAATTTTGCTGGTGTACAAAGAGCGTCTTTTATTATTGAGAATGAAAATAAGATAGAATTTGATGGCCAAGCACAAATTATTGCAGAAGCAAGATTTTTAAGAGCTTACTTTAATTTTGAATTAGTAAAGTGGTTTGGGGCAATTCCTATTAAGCCAGAAGGTCAATTTGTTTTAGGAGATGTTGCCACATACCCTAGATCTTCTACAGAAGAAGTTTATGCATTTATAGAAGATGATTTATTATTAGCAATAGATGATTTGTCAGAAAACTCACCAGAAGTAGGTAGAATATCAAAATCATCTGCTCAAGCATTATTAGGTAAAGTATATTTATATAATGAAAGATTTTCAGAATCTGCTACTCAATTAACAGAGGTAATCAACTCTGGGAAATATCATTTATACGGAACAGAACAAGGGGAAGCTTATGAAAATTTATTCGACTCTATTGGTCAAAATAGTGCAGAAGCAGTGTTTGAAATTCAGTATACAGGATCAGAAGGGGCTGGTTTTGATTGTTTACAGTGTAGTGAAGGTAATGTAATGGTTGGTTTTAGCGGAATTAGAGGTTACAACGGTCCTGTTTTTGCTTCTGGTTACGGTTTTAATTTACCAACAGAAGAAGCATTCAATTCATTTGAAAGCGGAGATCTTAGACAAGAGTATACTGTGTTAGATATTGAAGCTTGGGTTGCAGCAAATAGTAGCGCTACTTATAATATAGGAAATCAAGATGCGGTAACGGGTCATACAGGTTACTATAATAGAAAGTATTTACCACGCCAAAATGATAATGTTGGTGATGCAAACCTAACTCAGCCAAATAATTATAGAGCAATACGATATGCAGATGTATTATTAATGGCTGCAGAAGCTTTAGTAAGAGGAGGTTTAGACGAAACTCAAGCCTTAGGTTATTTAAATCAAGTAAGAAACAGAGCAGGGTTAACCGATGTTTCTTCAAGCGGTAATGCTTTACTAGAAGATATTTATGCAGATAGAAGATCTGAAATGATGGGAGAAGGTCACCGTTTCTTTGATTTGGTTAGAACAGGTAGAGCCGCAGATTTTATAGATGGCTTTACAACGGGTAAGCATGAAGTTTTCCCTATTCCTTTAGAGGAAATGCAATTTGCTAATGGTAATTGGGAGCAAAACCCAGGATATTAAAAACTAATACAATGAAAAATAAATTTCAATATATTTTATTTAGTCTACTTTTTGTAGCATTTATTGGATGCTCAGAAGACGAAGGATTAGAAACAGTAGACACAGGAGCACCAGAGAATCTTTCTATAGATTTTCAAATAGAACAAGATAATTCTGGAGAAGTAACCATTTATCCAAGTGCAGAAAATGCAAATAGTTTTGTAATAGATTATGGTGATGGTAGTGAAGTTTCAGAATCGATTGCAACAGGAGAAAATATTATGCATACCTACGCAGAAGGTTCATATAACGTAATTTTAACAGCAATGAGTCTGTCTGGAGAAACTACTTCTGTAACGCAAGCATTAGAAGTTTCTTTTAGAGCACCAGAAAATTTAGAAGTAACAATTACTAAAGATGCTAGTGATCCATTTACAGTAAGCGTATCTGCAGAGGCAGATTACGCAGCTTCTTTTGAGGTGTATTTTGGAGACGTAACTGGAGAAACAGCAACTTTAATGATGATAGGTGAAACTGTTTCTCACACTTATACAAACGTAGGTACTTATGATATTACTGTAATTGCGTTAAGTGGAGGTGTAGAAAGTACAACTTATACAGAGCAAGTTACTATTGTAGATCCGTTGTTATTACCAATTACTTTTGAGTCTTCTACAGTAGATTATACATTTTATAATTTTGGAGGGGGTGAAGGTAATGGTGCGCCTTTAGTAGCTAATCCTGCAACTAACGCGGTAAATAGCAGTCAAACTGTAGCATCTTATACCAAAGTTTCAGGTTCAGAAACTTGGGCAGGTACTATTACTACTTTAAATGAAGCAATAGATTTTAATACAAGTACATTAATTGCAGTAGATGTGTATTCTCCAACAGCAGGAACACCAATATTATTAAAAGTAGAAGATAGTGCAGATTCTAATAATTCAGCAGAAATAGAAGTAAATACAACAACGTCTAATGAATGGGAAACCTTAGTTTTTGATTTATCTGCAGTAGATACTTCTATCTCTTATGAGTCAATAATATTGTTTTTCAATATGAATACTTCAGGAACAGGAGAAACCTATTATTTTGATAATATTAGATTAGATAACCCAACAATAGTAGAGTTGCCACTTACTTTTGAAGGTACTTCTAGCGCATATGCTTGGATGAATTTTGGAGGAGCTACTTCTACCGTTGTTAGTAATCCAGAT
This sequence comes from Mesonia phycicola, assembly GCF_900141885.1. Lineage (GTDB taxonomy): Bacteria > Bacteroidota > Bacteroidia > Flavobacteriales > Flavobacteriaceae > Mesonia > Mesonia phycicola. Next base: position 135,350 of record NZ_FQYY01000007.1, read on the forward strand.
CAGAGTGGTATTAACACTTCTGCAAATGTTACAGAGTTGGTAAAATCAAGTGGAGCAGAAACTTGGGCAGGGTCTAATATTATATTGGCTAATGCAATAGATCTTTCTTCTTCACAGACAGTAAGCATGAAAGTATGGTCTTCTGTAGCTAATACCCCGGTATTATTAAAATTAGAAACTAGTGATGAAAATAATACGTATTCTATGGAAATTCAAGCTACTACTACAGTTACTAACCAGTGGGAAGAATTAACTTTTGATTTTACAGGCATTAGTACTACAGAAGTAATAGATGTTGTAACTGTGTTTATGAATTTTGGAGCAACAGGAATGGGTAACAGTTATTACTTTGATGATATTCAACTATAAAATAATTAAATAATGAAAAAGACTAGATATATAATAAGCTTTGTAATGTTGTCTTTAGGGATGATTTTATATAGCTGTCAAGAAGACGATCAAGAGTTTGGTGATGTGGTAGCGCCAACAAATTTAACTCTAGAAGCTACAGTACTTAATACTTCAGCAGAATTTCCTGATGGAGATGGTAGTGGGTTGGTAAGTTTTGTAGCAAGTGCAGATAATGCAATCTCTTATCAATATTTTTATGGAGATGGTACTTCAGAATTAGTAAATTCTGGAGAAGTAGAGTACGGTTTTAAAACCACAGGAACTCATGAGTATATTGTAACTGTTGTAGCCAATGGTACAGGTGGTGCTAGTACAAGTACAAGTATAGCGGTAACTGTTTTTAGCGCTTTTGAAGATGCAGAAACTCAAAACTTCCTTACAGGAGGTACTTCTAAAACTTGGTATGTAGCCTACGCTTTATCAGGTCATTTAGGTGTGGGACCTTCTACTACTTCTACTCCAGATTATTATGAAGCAGCACCATTTGAAAAAGAAAGTGAAGGTTGTTTTTATGATGATGAGATCACTTTTACAGAGGAAGGGAATTCTATTACTGTGGTTCAAGACAACATGGGAGCAACTTTCTTTAATGCCTCTTATTTAAGTGTAGCAGGAGGTAGTGGTAGTGAAGATCAATGTTTAACATTTGATACGTCTGGTAGTAAAACAGTTGGGTTGTCTTCTGCAGGTTCAATTGTACCAGAAGACGAAACTACAGGAACGCAAATGATTATTGCAGATAATGGCTTTATGAGTTATTATATAGGTGCTAGTACTTACGAAATTTTAGAAATTACAGAAGATTATATGCATGTAAGAGCTATTATGGGGTCAGATAATACATTAGCTTGGTATTTAAAATTCACTACAGATCCAGAAGGCGGAGCGGGATCTACATCTACAGATTTAGTAACAGAATTCCCTGGAGACTCTGCTACAGAAGCAGCTTGGTCTCAAGAGTTTGATGGTAGTAGTTTAGATACTAATATTTGGAATTTTGAAACAGGTAATGGTACTAATGGTTGGGGTAATAATGAACTTCAATATTACACAGATCAAAATACGGAAGTAAGTAACGGTACTTTAAAAATTAATGCTATTGCAGAAAGTATAAGTGGTTACAATTATTCTTCAGCAAGAATTACTACACAAGATAAATATACTTTTCAGTACGGTAGAATAGAAGTAAGAGCTAAACTTCCTTCTACAGGTGGTACTTGGCCAGCTATTTGGATGCTTGGTGAAAATATTTCTACAGACGGATGGCCTAAATGTGGAGAGATAGATATTATGGAGCATGTTGGTAACAATTTAGGGGAAGTGCTAGGTACTTTACATTTCGAAGGTAATTCTGCAGGAAATGCAATTTCTGAAGGTACAACTGTTGAAGATGTAGCTACAGAATTTCATAACTATACTATGGAGTGGACACAAGATCACATTGTGTTTGCAGTAGATAATGTAGTATTTCATGAATTTACAGATATGGCAGGTACACCATTTGTAGACCATGAATTCTTTTTAATCTTAAATATTGCTATGGGTGGTACTCTTGGCGGTACAATAGATTCAAACTTTACTCAAGATACTATGGAGATTGATTATATAAGAGTATATCAATAAACCATTGTTTTCATATTTATAAATAGCACGAAAGGCAGGTATTAAAGCCTGCCTTTTATATTCCACGTTAAAATGAAAAAAACAATAATATTATTAGCAACTGGTGTTGTGCTTACTTTTAATGCTTGTAAAGTTAAGAGTCAACAATCTTCAACTAGTGCTACAGAAAAAAATATAGAACAAAAAGTAGATTCTGTATTAGCATTAATGACCTTAGAAGAAAAAGTAGGGCAGATGGTGCAATACAATGGTAGTTGGGATGTAACTGGCCCAGCAACTGGTACTACTAACGAAAAAAAGTTAGAACAACTAAAAAAAGGACTTGTAGGTTCTATGCTAAACGTAGTTTCTGTACAGCATACTAGAGAAGCACAACGTTTAGTGATGGAAAATTCAAGACTTAAAATTCCTTTAATTTTTGGTTATGATGTAATTCACGGATACAAAACCATGTTCCCTATTCCGTTAGGAGAGACTGCAAGTTGGGATATGATTTTAGCCGAAAAAACTGCAGCAGCAGCAGCTAGAGAGACTGCAGCATCTGGTATACATTGGACGTTTGCACCAATGATGGATGTATCTAGAGATGCTCGTTGGGGTAGAATTATGGAAGGTGCAGGAGAAGATCCGTTTTTAAATGCTGAAATAGCAGTAGCTAGAATTAAAGGTTTTCAAGGAGACGATTTAGCAAGTAATTTAACCATTGCTGCTTGCGCTAAGCATTTTGCTGGTTATGGTTTTGCTGAAGCAGGTAGAGATTACAATACTGTAAATATTGGTATTCACGAATTACATAATACCATTTTACCTCCATTTAAAGCTGCAGCAGAAGCTGGTGTTGCTACTTTTATGAATTCTTTTAATGAAATAGATGGGGTTCCTGCTACTTCAAGTAGTTATTTACAAAGAGATATTTTGAAAGACAATTGGGGTTGGGATGGTTTCATCGTTTCAGATTGGGGTTCTATTTCAGAAATGATTCCGCATGGTATTGCAGAAAACAAAAAAGATGCTGCTCTTTTAGCATTAAAAGGTGGTAGCGATATGGATATGGAAGGTGGAGCTTATGAAACTTCTATTGAAGACTTAATAGCTGAAGGTAAAGTTTCTGAAGAATTAATAGATGATTCTGTAAAAAGAATACTTCGTATTAAATTTCAACTAGGTTTATTTGATGACCCTTATAAATATTGCGATGAAAGTTTTGAGAAAAAAGAACTTTACTCTAAGCAAAATCAAAACCTATCGTTAGAAGCAGCTAAAAAATCTATTGTTCTTTTAAAGAATGAAAGTGACATTTTGCCAATCAAAAAATCGGTTAAATCTATAGCAGTTATTGGTCCGTTAGCAGATGATAAGGATTCTCCACTTGGTAACTGGAGAGCTCAAGCAGAGCCAAATTCTGCAGTTTCTGTACTTGAGGGAATTAAAAATCATGTTCCGGAGTCTGTAGAAGTAAAATATGCAGAAGGAGTAAAATTGAGTACAGGAGAGAGAAGCTTCTTAAAACCTTTAACTATAAACCATACAGATATAAGTGGTATTGCTGAAGCTAAAGAATTAGCAAAATCATCAGATTTAGTAATATTAGTAGTAGGAGAAGATGCTTACCAGTCTGGAGAGGGTAGAAGCCAAGCAGAAATAGGATTTTTAGGAGTTCAAGACGAATTGATTAAAGAAATTCAAATGGCTAACAAAAATGTGGTGATGGTTTTAATGAATGGTAGACCTATGGATTTAAGCTGGAGTAGTGAGCATGTTTCTGCTATTTTAGAAACTTGGCTGTTAGGTTCTCAGCACGGTAATGCAGTTGCAGAGGTTTTATTTGGTAAATATAATCCAGCTGGAAAATTACCAGTTTCTTTCCCAAGAAGTGTTGGGCAAGAACCTCTTTATTACAACCAGAAAAATACTGGTAGGCCAAGTGCTAATGGTGAGGTTACCTATTCTCATTACACAGATTTAGATAGAGATGCTTTATATCCGTTTGGTTTTGGTTTAAGTTATACAGATTTTGAGTATGGTGATATTCAATTATCTCAAAGTTCATTTACAAAAGGGGAAGAAATTACAGCTTCTGTAACAGTTAAGAATACTGGTACTGTAAAAGGAGAAGAAGTGGTGCAATTGTATATTAGAGATCTTTTTGCAAGTATAACAAGACCTATTAAAGAGTTAAAAGGTTTTGAGAAAATAGAATTAAATCCTGGAGAGTCTAAAACGGTTAGTTTTAAAATAGATGAAGAATTACTTAGCTATTTTGGTAGAGATAAGCAATGGGTTACAGATGCAGGTAAATTTCACTTATTTATCGGTGGAGATTCTGTTAATTTAAATCAAACAGAAATTGAATTTAAATAATGATAAAAATTAAAAACTTCCAAATTTCTACATTAGTTATTTTACTTTGCTTTGTTAGTCTTCAAGCACAAGAACAAAAACAACTAATATGGGAAGAAAGTTTTGCAGGAGATAGTATAAATTTGCAAAATTGGAATTATGAGTTAGGTGATGGTTGCCCCAATCTTTGTGGTTGGGGTAATAATGAAAGGCAAATCTATCATAAAGATTATGTCGAAGTAAAAGACGGCATGCTTATTATTACAGCAAATAAAGTAGGCGATGTTTACTACAGTGGTAAAATAAACTCTAAAAACAAGTTTGAATTTAAGTATGGTACTGCAGAAATAAGAGCAAAAGTACCTGGTGGGCGTGGTTTATGGCCAGCAATTTGGATGTTAGGAAGTAATATTACTGAAGTTGGATGGCCTGCTGCAGGAGAAATAGACATTATGGAGTTTGTGGGTAAACAACCAGATACTTTACATACAACCTTACACACACCAGATAGTTTTGGTAATAGTATTAATACTAAAATTACTAAGGTAGAGAATATTATAAACGATTTTCATACTTATAAAATAGATTGGAATGAAGATGCCATTGTATTTTATATAGATAATAAGAAAGTCTATACGTTTTCTCCTAAAGTAAAGAATGATAAAACCTATCCATATAATCAACCTTTTTATTTTTTATTGAATATGGCTGTAGGAGGTAAGTTTGGAGGGCCAGAGGTAGATGAATCTATTTTTCCTGAAAGATTTTATATAGATTACATAAGAGTTTATCAATAAAATTTTGGCTTTAAAGCAAAAAAAATCCTCTTCGAAAGAAGAGGATTTTTTTTATGTAATATATGTAAAGATTACATGTGAGCTTTAACTTTATCAGTTCCAGTTTTAACTGCGTCACCTGCTTTGTTAGCAGCGTCTTTAGCAGCACTTTCTGTAGCGTTAGCAGCATCTTTAACAGCACCTTCAGTTGCTTCAGCAGCATCGTTTACAGCTTCACCAGCTTCTGTAGTAGCTTGGTCTACAGCATCACCTGCTTCTTCCATAGCACCTTCAGTTTCTTCAGCAGCTTCTTCCATAGCAGCTTCTGCATCATCCATTGCGCTTTCAGCATTTTCTGAAGCTTCTTCCATTTTAGCTTCTGCTTCTTCAGTAGCTTCTTCCATTTTAGTTTCAGCGTCTTTAGTATCTCTACAAGAAATTAAAGTTGTACTGAATGCAAATAACGTTGCTAAAAAGAAAATTGATTTTTTCATGATTTTTGAATTTAATTTGATTTATACTCTGGTTTGGTTATTAATTTATATAATCTAAAATTATGATTGTTTAAAAGATAAATTCAGAAAAGATAAGTGGTAAAATTAGTCTTTTTAAAATTTATATACAATAGTTATTTGGTGCTAAAATATATATTTTCTTTTTTATTTATTTAAATTGTATAATATATTTTAAATAAATTATAAAATTAGTAGCCTTTGCTTAGAAATGTAATTTAAAACCAACTGAGTAGCTCCTTTATTGTTTTGTATATAGTTTTTGCTAGCTGCACCACAATTTAATCTGTGTTGTGGATTAGTTAGTAATTGAGAGAGGTTTTTTTCAAATTCTTCATAATTCTGAATAGAAAATAACCCGCCTAAGTCTTTTAAAATTTGGGCTTCAGGAAATTTTTTGTGATTTGCGCCAATAATTATTGGCACACCAAAGGTTGCGGGTTCTAGAATATTGTGTAATCCTGTACTGCCTATTGCGCCCCCCACATAGGCAATATCTGCATAGAAATAAATTTTAGAAAGTAAACCAATGGTGTCTACAATTAGAACATTATAAGTAGATATGTCTTGATTTGCTAATTCAGAATAAAGAATTGTTTTTTTATTTAAATTCTTTTTGAGATTCTTTATTTTTTCATCTTTAATTTGGTGCGGAGCAATAATATATTTGGTGTTACTGGTAGAAGCGTTTATAAATTTAGTAATATACTCTTCTCCTTCTGGCCAGGTACTACCAAAAACAACACACAGTTGGTCACTTTTAAAATTTTCAATAAAATCTAAATGGTTATCTGCTTGTAGTTGTAAATTAACTCTATCAAATCTAGTGTCTCCACTAATAGATGAATGTGTTATTCCGTTTTGCTGGAGAATTTTTAGACTAGTGTCATTTTGTACAAAAAGATGATTAAAATTGTGTAGAGCTTTTAGTAAAAACTTTCCGTAGGGTTGAAAGTATATTTGATTTTTTCTAAATAGTCCAGAAATCAATAAACTTTTTATATTGTTTGCTTGTAGTGCATTTAAGTAGTTTGGCCATATTTCATACTTTATAAATACAGCAAGTTTGGGCTGTGTAAGTTGTACAAAGCGTTTTGCATTTTTAGCAGTATCTAATGGAAGGTAATATACATAGGTAGCTATAGAATTGTGTTTTTTTACCTCGTAACCAGATGGAGAGAAAAAAGTTAATAAAAGCTCATAACTTGGGTAGGCTTTTAAAACTTCTTCCATAATTGGTAAGCCTTGCTCGTACTCGCCTAAAGATGCTGCGTGAAACCAAATAATATTTTTTTCTAAAAACTGCTCTAACTCTAATTCTTTAAAAACATGTCTTCTTCCTTGAGTAAATTTTTGGAGTTTTTTACTGAAAATTGAGGCAATAGGTAAGCCTATTTTTTCGGTAAGAAATATGAATAAATTATAGAGTAGCTTCAACGTAAAAGAAATTTATGCTAAAATAAAGCTTTAGTTAAAAATTAGGCGTTTATAGCTTCTTTATTTCTTATTTTTGTGTTCAGAAAAATGATAGGATGAAAAAAATTCAAATGGTAGACCTTAAAGGTCAATACCAAGCAATTAAGGAGCAAGTAGATAGTTCAATTCAAAATATTATTGAAAATACTTCTTTTATTAACGGACCAGAGGTTCATCAGTTTCAAAAAGAATTAGAAGAATATTTAGGAGTAAAACACGTAATTCCTTGTGCAAATGGTACAGATGCATTGCAAATTGCAATGATGGGATTAGGTCTAAAACCTGGTGATGAGGTGATTACTGCAGATTTTACTTTTGCAGCTACCGTAGAAGTGATAGCGCTTTTAAATTTAACACCTGTTTTGGTAGATGTAGATCCAGTCTCATATAATATAGATACAGATGCTATAAAAGCAGCAATTACTCCTAAAACAAAAGCAATTGTACCTGTGCATCTTTTTGGGCAAACTGCTAATATGGATGAAATTTTAGAAATAGCTAAAGAGCACAATTTATATGTTATTGAAGATAATGCTCAAGCAATTGGTGCAAATTATCACTTTAACGATGGTTCTACAAAAAAAACGGGTACTATTGGAGATGTGGGTACAACTTCATTTTTTCCTTCAAAGAATTTAGGAGCGTATGGAGACGGAGGGGCTATTTTTACCAATAACGATGAGTTAGCGCATACGATAAGAGGGATAGTTAATCACGGTATGTATGAGCGCTACCATCATGATGTTGTAGGTGTTAATTCTAGATTAGATAGTTTTCAGGCAGCAGTTTTAAGAGCTAAACTACCTTTGTTAGATAAGTATAATGATGCTAGAAGAAATTCAGCAAAATTGTATTCTGAAGAACTTAAAGAAAATGAGAATATTGAAGTTCCAGAAATAATTGGTAGTGATGATACGCATGTGTTTCATCAATATACTATTAAAGTGAAAAATGGTAAACGTGATGAGCTTGCTAAAGTTTTTCAAGAAAATAATCTTCCGTTTGGTATTTATTACCCAATTCCGCTTCACTTACAAAAAGCTTATAAAGATGAAAGGTATGATGAAGATAAATTTACTGTAACTAATCAATTAGTGAAAGAAGTTATTTCTTTACCTATGCATACAGAGTTAGAAGAAGAACAAATAAAGCTGATAACTTCTATTATAAATAAAACTGTATAAGAAGTTGTTTGTTGAATAAAAAAGCCTGAGTTTTTACTAACTCAGGCTTTTTTATTTATTACTTTCTAATGTCTACAGATTAATAGAGAAAGTTGCAGCTATATTAGATGTTATTCTCGTATTGCTTGCATTGTTAAAATTAGTTAGGTAAAGGTTACCTTCAAAATCTTGAGAAGATCGGTAATAAGCTAAGTCAATTCTTGTATTTCCTAAATTATACCCTAAACCTAATGAGTAACCAGTTAAATCACCAACAGTACTTTTATCTTTATAAGGAGATTCAACAAATCTATATCCAGCTCTTGCACTCCATTTTTTGATTCTGTATTCGCCTCCTATTTTGTAAGTAGATGCAGCGGTAAAATTTTCATTAATGGTATTATTTAAAGAGTTTATATTGTAATCGTCAGATTTATATTCATTGTTAGACATATCTGTGTAAGAATATTCAAAACTAATTAATCCAGTTTTTCCGAAAATATATGCTAGACTTCCATTTACCTTACCTGCTGTTTTATAATTGTAATTAGGGTAAATATCTATAATATCAGGGTTTAAAATATTATTTCCAATTGCTGAAGTTTGTGAGCTTGTTCTTAAATATCGAGAAGTTTCATCATGAATAGTGTACCAAGTAGGTGATTGGTAACTAGCACCCAGTCTAATAGATTTTGAAACTCTATAAATGGTACCTAAATCAAAAGAAAAACCGCTACCTAAGGTTAGAGTATTTTCTTCGTAAAAAATAGTTTCAACAGCATTACCGTTACCTGTATCTTCATATAAACGAGTATTACGTTCATAATTAATAATGTGTGCGTTAAGGTTTAGCCCAAATAGTAATTTATTTTTTATAGCTAAAGAAGCGTTTCCAGAAAATTTCCCGTTAAAACCGTTAGATAAAAATTTATATTCTTGTAAATATTCACCGCCAGTTATGTTAGATGTATATTCAGAGTTGTCATCAAACTCTGTTACGGGATCAATTAAATATGCTTGGTAACCTAAAAAGGCAGTCTGGGCTTGAGGGTTTGTATAATTTTGTTGAGACAAGTCTGCATAAAATAACTGGTCGTATTGTTGGTAAATACCTTGTTCTGCCTCTAAACTTGTAACAGGTATACCTTGTGCTTGACTTAAAAAGTAATTAGCGTAAGAATTATCTGTATTACCTTGCCAGTCTAGAGAATTGTCTAAACTGGTAGTTTTGTCGTAGGTAAAGCCTATTGTAAATTTGTTAATAGTAGCCTTTTCGTTGTAATTGTTAAATACAAATACAGCTCCAATTTGGTTAAGGTCAATATTGTTTTTTCTAGCGGTAGATAGATTATCTGATACATTTAATTCGTTTTTGTAAAACCTAGATGTAAGTGTACCAGAAAAGTAATTATTTAAAAAAACAGAAGACCCTGCTGGGTTATCTTTTAAAGCAGAAATATCTCCACCTAGTGCTCCAAATGCACCAGACATAGATGTATATCTGGCTGTTCCGTTCAATTCAGAGGTAGAAAATTGATAAGCCTCTTGCATATTTTGTGCATACGCAAGAGAACTTAGCAAAGTGAATACTGGAAGTATTAATCTTAATCTCATAACTTTTTATCTTCTAGAAGATGAAGGTCTTCCGCTAGAACTTCTGCTTGATCCGCTGCTTCTGGTACTGCTACTTCTGCTAAAAGTCCCTGAAGAACTTCTCGTGCTAGAAGGGCTTGTAGTTCTGTAAGATCTTGTAGAACTTGGTATTGTTGTTCTTGTGGTGGTGCTTCTTGTTCTGGTAGAATTATTGTAATAACCAGATCTTGTATTTGTTGAATTAACTCTAGAATTACTAGTAGATCTAGTACTTGTAGAGTTACTTCTAGTATTTGCATTTAAATTACTAGAGTTTCTAACATTTTTTCTGGTAATGGTACTTCTATTAATACTATTAGATCTTGCATTACTATTATTTCTGCTATAGTTACTTCTATTAACGCTTGCTGTTCTATTAGTGTTATAATTACTTCTTCCAGAATTAGCGTAACTTCTTCTATAAGATCTATTATAGTGATTGTTGTTATAATAATGGTGGTAATAAGGATTGTAGTTTCCGTAGAAACCTCCACCCCAAGGGTAATAATAACCTCCCCAGCCCCAAGAGAAACCTACGGCCCATCTATTATATGGGTAATAGCTATTCCAGCCCCACCCAACGTTCCAAGAATTGTAATAACCACCTCCCCAGCCATATGGGCCATATATATACGGATTGTTAAAACCTGTATTAATATAATTTACCTCTACGGTAGTTGGGTTAGATCCCCAAGAAGCACCTTCATTATAATAATCATAATCATCTGCATAGATAACATTCTCTTCATTACTTATTGTATCTTGATTATTTTCTGAAGAATAAGTTTCTACATCGGTAAAAATTTCTTCATCAGAATTGTATTGCTGTGCTTCAGAAATTTGTTGCGCTTGCTCTGCAAAGTAATTTTGATAGTATGCACCGTCTTTTGTAGTGTTTTGTACTACTTGTTTATTGCTTTGCGGTGTTTGCTCGGCACTATAGTTAGAATCGTTTGGGTTAGGTGTGTAAATACCATCACTATATTGTGTGTTTTGGGAAGAACTGCAAGAGATAAGTAATGCAGAACAGGCTATACTACAGTATATTAAAGTTTTATTTTTTAGGAAATTGTATAGAGTTTGCATATCTCAAGTTTTTTATTGTTCTACATATCAAATTTAGTTAGTTTTGTGCTAACTAAAAAAAGTTATTAATATAAGCGCAACATTTGTGCCAAATACCAAATAATGAGCAAAAAGCTAACCCCGAGAGATAAAGACTATTCAAAATGGTATAATGAGTTAGTGGTAGAGGCTAACCTAGCAGAAAACTCTGCAGTAAGAGGATGTATGGTTATCAAACCTTACGGATATTCTATTTGGGAGAAAATGCAAGCTGAATTAGATTCTAAATTTAAAGCTACAGGTCATGAAAATGCATATTTTCCATTATTTGTACCTAAAAGTTTATTTGAAGCAGAAGAAAAGAATGCGGAAGGTTTTGCTAAAGAATGTGCTGTAGTAACACACTATAGATTAAAAACAGATCCTGAAGATGGTAGTAAACTAATTGTAGATCCTGATGCAAAGTTAGAAGAAGAATTAGTGGTAAGACCAACCTCAGAAGCTATTATTTGGAACACTTATAAAGGTTGGATTCAATCTTACCGTGATTTACCAATTTTAATTAACCAATGGGCAAATGTTGTACGTTGGGAAATGAGAACAAGATTGTTTCTAAGAACCGCAGAGTTTTTATGGCAAGAAGGGCACACTGCTCATGCTACAAAAGCAGAAGCAATAGCAGAAACTGAACAAATGAATAATATTTACGCAGAATTTGCTGAAAATTTCATGGCAATTCCTGTGATAAAAGGAAAGAAAACAGAAAGTGAACGTTTTGCAGGTGCGGTAGATACTTATTGTATAGAAGCATTAATGCAAGATGGTAAAGCTTTGCAAGCAGGAACTTCTCACTTTTTAGGGCAAAACTTCGCTAAAGCGTTTGATGTTAAATATGCATCTAAAGAAGGTGGGTTAGAACACGTTTGGGCTACTAGTTGGGGAGTTTCTACTCGATTAATGGGAGCCTTAATTATGACCCATAGTGACGATAAAGGTTTAGTGCTTCCTCCAAAATTAGCGCCAGTACAAGTGGTAATTGTACCTATATATAAAGGAGAAGAGCAATTAAATCAAATTTCAGAAGTAGCAAATCAATTAGCTGCAGATTTGAGAGCGGCAGGAATTTCTGTTAAATACGACAATAGAGATACCCATAAACCTGGTTGGAAATTTGCACAATACGAATTGCAAGGTGTACCAGTAAGATTAGCAATAGGACCTAAAGATTTAGAAAAAGGTTCTGTAGAGTTAGCGAGAAGAGATACCCTTACCAAAGAATTTGTAGCGCAAACAGAAGTGGTAGATAAAATTACTGGATTGATGGTTGAAATTCAAGATCATCTATTTAATAAAGCAAAATCTTATCGAGATAACCATATTACAGAAGTAGATACATTCGAAGAGTTTAAAGAAGTTTTAAAAGCTAAAGGAGGATTTATTTCAGCACATTGGGACGGAACTCCAGAAACAGAAAATAAGATAAAAGAGCTTACAAAAGCAACTATTAGATGTATACCGTTTGATGGAGAAGTAAAAGAGGGTAATTGTGTGTTTACAGGAAAAAAATCTGCACAAAGAGTTTTGTTTGCTAAGGCGTATTAAAAAAAAAATAAAAAAAATGTGAATTATTATTTGTTGCATTCAAAATAAGTCTTATTTTTGCAACCGCATTTTAGCAAGAAAATGGTCCGTTCGTCTAGGGGTTAGGACGCCAGGTTTTCATCCTGGTAACAGGGGTTCGATTCCCCTACGGACTACAACTAAAGTTTCAGAGTGAAACTTGTTATTGAATTATTGATTAATGGTCCGTTCGTCTAGGGGTTAGGACGCCAGGTTTTCATCCTGGTAACAGGGGTTCGATTCCCCTACGGACTACTATTTTTAGAAATTAAGAAATAAATATAGGGTTATGGCAAATCATAAGTCGGCATTAAAAAGAATACGTAACAGTGAGGTTAAGCGTTTAAGAAACCGTTACCAACATAAAACTACGCGTAATGCCATCAAAAAATTGAAAGGTGCAGAAAAGAAGGAAGCTGAAACAATGTTCCCTAGTGTTGTATCTATGATTGATAAATTGGCAAAGAATAATATTATTCACGCTAACAAAGCATCTAATTTAAAATCTAAATTAGCTAAGCACGTAGCATCTCTTTAAGAGTTGGTTATTTAGTTAAATTTAGTGTTCAGAATATTAAGCTCCTTTTAAAGGGGCTTTTTTTATTCGTGGTGTTTTCTAGTTAAATGCTAGATATTTATTATAAAAAAAAGCGATACATAAATAAATGTATCGCTTTTTTTTATAATAGAGGTGTTTTTTAACCGTTCATAGAGATTAAAAACTCTTCATTATTTTTAGTTTGTTTAATACGCTGATTTATAAATTCCATAGCTTCTATAGGATTCATATCTGCAAGGTATTTACGTAGCACCCACATTCTTTGTAGTGTAGTCTCGTCTAGCAATAAATCATCTCTTCTTGTACTTGAAGAAGTAAGGTCAATGGCAGGGAATATTCTACGGTTAGCAATTTTTCTATCCAACTGTAGTTCCATGTTACCGGTACCTTTAAATTCTTCAAAAATAACTTCGTCCATTTTAGATCCAGTATCTGTAAGTGCAGTAGCTATAATAGATAGAGAGCCGCCACCTTCTATATTTCTAGCGGCACCAAAAAATCTTTTAGGTTTGTGTAAAGCATTTGCGTCTACACCACCACTTAAAACTTTTCCGCTAGGGGGTTGAACGGTATTGTAAGCTCTTGCAAGTCTCGTAATAGAATCTAAAAGAATAACAACATCATGGCCACATTCAACCAATCTTTTAGCTTTTTCTAGTACAATATTAGCTACTCTAACATGTTCGTGTGCCTCTTTGTCAAAAGTAGAAGCAACTACTTCACCTTTCACATGGCGTTGCATATCTGTAACTTCTTCAGGGCGCTCGTCAATTAAAAGTACAATTTGATATACTTCTGGGTGATTAGCAGCTATAGCATTTGCTACATCTTTAAGAAGCATGGTTTTACCCGTTTTTGGTTGAGATACAATCATCCCACGCTGTCCTTTTCCTATTGGAGAAAATAAATCTATGATTCTAGTAGATAAAGTGCTTTGTCTTTCTCCTAGATTAAATTTTTCTTGAGGAAATAACGGTGTAAGATGTTCAAAAGAAACTCTATCTCTTACTACTTGTGGGTCTAAACCGTTAATTTTATTAATCTTTATTAAAGGGAAGTATTTTTCACCTTCTTTTGGTGGTCTTACTTGACCTAAAACAGTATCTCCTGTTTTTAAACCAAATAATCTAATTTGAGACTGAGAAAGGTAAATATCATCAGGAGAAGAAAGGTAGTTATAGTCAGATGATCTTAAAAAACCGTAACCATCTTGCATGATATCTAAAACTCCTTCACTTTCTATAATAGCGTCAAACTCGTAATCTGGTTCTTTGTAACGGTTTCTGTTGTCTCTGTTACCGTTGTTTTTAGAAGAGTTGTTGTTTTGGTTGTTTCTATTTTTGTTGCTAGATTTAGCTTGTTCTTTTTTGTGTTCTGGAGCCTTTTTTTCCTTTACAGGTCTTGTATTTTTGTTAGGCTTGCTTGGTTCTGTTTTTTCAGAAGTAGAAGTGGTAACTTCTTTGCTTTTGGCGGTATCGGTAGTGTTTTTGCTAACCGGTTTATTATCGCTTTGCTCTTTAACATCAGACTTTAAAGTAGTATTTGGGATGGTTCTTGTCCTTTTACGTGGTCTTTTAGTCTCTTGTTTGGGTTGAGAATCTGTATTAGAATCTTCAGTCAAAGCTTCTTGAGCCTTTTTAGGATTAGCAGCTTGGTAATCTAGAATTTGATACACTAAGTCTAATTTCTTTAAAGTTCTATACTTAGGTACATTTAAAGTTTTTGCAATCTCCTGAAGTTCTGGGAGTTTCTTTGCTTTTAATTCTGAAATTTCTAACATTTATTCAAAAATATATAAAAGTTTATTTTTTAAGATTTGTTTATTTTTTTAAAGAAGAATAAAAAAATGAAGTTGTAAGTAACCTTATTTTGAAGTGGTTACGAATTGTATATGCAATTATACAACTTTATTTTAATTTTTAAAGTGCTATTTTGAAAAGAATCTTATATTTTTGCGTAGAGTTTATAATAAATTATGATTCAAAGAATACAAAGTGTATATTTATTTATAGTGGTTTTATTAACTGCGGTTTTGCCTTTTTTTGTACCTTTATGGTATGCAGAAGATGGTGAATCTATTTTTGCTGTAGACCAATTATTAGTATTATCTCTATTAAGTGGATCTGCTTTATTAGCATTTATTACTATTTTTCTATTTAAAAAAAGACAGTTGCAATTTGTTTTGGGACGTCTAAATATAATATTGAACTTTATTTTACTAGGATTTTTTGTTTACTGGTCGCTAAGCTTACCTGGAGAAATGCAAATTTCTGAGAAGGGTATTGGGATGCTTATTCCTGTACTTTCTATCGTTTTTTTAGTGCTAGCCAACAAGGCTGTTAAGAAGGATGAAGCGCTCGTAAAATCAGCAGATCGTTTACGATAAACCTAACATCTTAGTAGTATTAGTGCGTAAGAACCCAAAAGCTTTGTCTTTTGGGTTTTTTAGTTTTTAAATTATCGTTTACCTAATTCTATAACTTCTAAGTTGTCAATTTTTTTGCCATCAATAGTAAAGCGAAGCATGGTTCTTACTTGATGAAAACCGTGTTTGCCACAGGCGCCAGGGTTCATGTGTAATAAACCTAGTTTTTTATCATTCATTACTTTTAAAATATGAGAATGACCGCTAATAAATAGTTGTGGAGGTTTTTGTTGAATTTCTTCCCGAATTGCTGGAGAATATCTTCCTGGGTAGCCACCAATATGAGTAATCACTACTTCAACTTCTTCACAATAAAAACGATTAACTAAAGGAAATTCTTTACGGGCTTTGTGATTATCTATATTACCA
The DNA here is from genome assembly GCF_900141885.1 of Mesonia phycicola. Lineage (GTDB taxonomy): Bacteria > Bacteroidota > Bacteroidia > Flavobacteriales > Flavobacteriaceae > Mesonia > Mesonia phycicola. The sequence continues at coordinate 151,321 of NZ_FQYY01000007.1, forward strand.
AAAACAGCTCTTAGTAAAGCTTTTTCTGCTAAAGCATCTGTTACTTTTAAAGAGCCAATATCTCCAGCGTGCCAAACTTCATCAGCTTTTTCTGCGTAAGATAAAATTCGGTCATCAATATAGCTATGGTTGTCACTGAGAAGTAGTATTTTTTTCAAAATGAATTAGAGGTGTTTTTAAGACTTAGAAAATTTTCTTTAAGTATCTTTGCCGAGCAAAAATAAGAAAAACCTTGAGGTATTTTATAGATTTAGCTTATGATGGTAGTCTTTTTCACGGTTGGCAAATACAGCCCAACGCTATTTCTGTACAAGAAAATTTAGAAAAAGCCTTACGTGTTGCTTTTCAAAAAAAAATAAATGTGGTAGGTGCTGGTAGAACAGACGCAGGTGTTCATGCCAAACAATTAATAGCACATTTTGATGTGGAGGCAAAAATTAATGCGCCTCAATTAAAGTTTAAGCTCAATACTTTATTACCTAAAGAAATTGCAATAAATGCAATTTACCAAGTACAAGACGAAACCCACGCTAGGTTTGATGCGGTTGCAAGAGAGTACAAATATTATGTAACTACGCAAAAAAATCCATTTGTGGAGGCTTATTCTTACTATGTAAAGAAAGAGATAGATCTAGATTTAATGAATGAAGCAGCAAAAATTTTACTTACACATAGAGATTTTAAATGTTTCTCTAAATCTAAAACAGATGTCTACACTTATAATTGTGATATTGTATTTGCAGAATGGATTAAGCAAGAAGATTTGTTAGTTTTCACTATAAAAGCAGACAGATTTTTAAGAAATATGGTACGAGCAATTGTAGGTACACTTATAGAGGTTGGTTTGCATAAGTTGAGTATAGAAGATTTTGAAAATGTTATTGTTTCTAGAAATAGAAGTAACGCAGGGAAGTCTGTAGATGCTAAAGGCTTATTTTTAACAAAAGTAGAATATCCTAAAACGGTTTTAATTTAATTATATGGCAGGTAAAAGTGGTAATGCATTTGATGTTGATTTGTTTAAACGCTTATTAAGGTATACCAATCCATATAAGTTGACTTTTTATTATGTAGCTGTGGCAGCTATATTATTGTCTTTCTTTTCTGTGGCAAGACCATATCTTACTAAATTTGCCATAGATGATAGCATAGTACCAAAAGATGGAGATAATTTAATCTTCTACATTACTCTTATGGTAATTGCATTGGTGTTAGAGGTAGTGTGTCAATTCAGTTTTATATTTTTTGCTAACTGGTTAGGGCAACAAGTAGTGAGAGATATAAGAGTTAAGCTGTTTGAACATATGCTTAACTTTAAAAAACAATATTATGATAAATCTGCCGTAGGAAGATTAGTTACTAGAGCTGTAAGTGACATAGAAACCATAGCTAGTATTTTTAGCCAAGGTTTATTCATGATTATAAGTGATTTACTTAAAATGTTAGTAATATTAGGAGTAATGCTAAGTATGAGTTGGCGTTTAACTCTATTAGTATTTATAGTCTTACCTTTTATATTGTATGCTACAAGAGTTTTTCAGAAAAAAATGAAAGTAGCTTTTGAAGAAGTAAGAACACAAGTTTCTAATTTGAATTCTTTTGTACAAGAGAGAATTACGGGAATGAAAATTGTTCAGATTTTTGGTAGAGAAGAAACAGAATACGAGCGTTTTAAAGATATAAATAATAAGCATAGAAATGCTTGGGTAAAAACGGTTTGGTACAATTCTATATTTTTTCCAATTGCAGAAATATCAGCATCAATAACTGTAGGACTTATAGCTTGGTACGGAGGTTTAAAAGTGGTTGAAAGTGATACTCTATCATTAGGAGTAATTATTATGTTTATTCAATTGGTGCAAATGTTGTTTAGACCTTTAACGCATATAGCCGATAAATTTAATACCCTACAAATGGGTATGGTTGCTGCCAATCGTGTATTTGAAATTATAGATACGCAATCTACTATAGAGAATAACGGAACTAAAATAGCCAAAAATCTTATAGGAGATATAGAATTTAAAGATGTACGTTTTAGTTATATAAAAAATGAAGAGGTACTTAAAGGTATTTCTTTTAAAGTAAATGCAGGAGAAACTATTGCTATTGTGGGAGCTACAGGTGCAGGTAAAAGTACTATTATTAATTTACTGAGTAGGTTTTATGAAATTGATAGTGGTGAAATTTCTGTAGATAATACTAATATTAAAGATTTTACTCTTAAATCACTTCGAAATGAAATAGCGGTAGTTTTACAAGATGTATTTTTATTTGCAGATACAATTATGAGTAATATTACGCTCGATAATAAAAATATTACGGAGGCAGAAGTTATTATGGCAGCCAAACAAATTGGGGTGCATAAGTTTATAGAGACACTGCCAGACGGTTATTACTACAATGTAAAAGAAAGAGGGGCAATGCTTTCTTCTGGGCAAAGGCAGTTAATTGCATTTTTAAGAGCTTGTGTTAGTAATCCTAGTATTTTGGTGTTAGATGAAGCTACATCTTCTGTAGATAGCTATAGTGAACAACTTATACAAGAAGCAACAGAAAATATTACTAAAGGAAGAACTTCTATAGTAATAGCACATCGTTTAGCAACTGTAAAAAAAGCAGACAAGATTATAGTGATGGATGCTGGTGAAATTGTAGAAATTGGTAGTCACCAAGAGTTACTTCAGCAAGAAAATGGGTATTATAGAAATCTTTACGAAGTACAATTTATACAAGAAGAAGTTTAGTTTTTTAAGGTTTTTTGTTGGATATATATCCGTAATATTGTTTAGGTAATACTAACTGAAAACTTTTAAATTTTGAAGAAATTTATGCTGAGAAGTATTACGGCAATGTTTATTGCGGTAATATTTTATTCTTGTCAATCTGTATTTCGGCTTTATACTGGTGTTAAAAATAAAATTGTAATATATCAGACTAACGAAGAACGTCAAGCTTATTATGCATCATTTATTTCTGCGGTTAATGAGGCTAATGTTAAAGTTTATACGTTAAAAGATAAAGAATTAGATAGTATTATTGGTACGATAAATACTTTAGCTAAAAATATGCCTTTAATGTATTTAAAAAATACAGAAACTCAATCTTTATATAGATTGAGTTGTTATGAAGATATTACTTATGATATTGAAAATATTATAAATGATAAATATAGCTGGGATTATTTGGACAAGGACAGTATCTCAAACCAATATTTAAATCAACAAAAATATATTAATAAAAATTTTGAGGTTTCTTTTGATAATGAATCTAAGCAAGACAGCGTTGCAAAATGGGATGTTTTATACGTTGGAGGTTCGTTTCTAGGCAAAAAACTGAGAAAACGTAGTTTGCCAGCTTTTAAGATTGAAGGCTTAAGAAATGTGTCAATTGTAGATTTAAGTGTTAATAAAAACACTTCTTCAGAATAATAAATCACTTCAAATTTGCACTTAATTTGTTTTCTAATTTTTCATTAAATTAAATTTTCAAAAGCGCCAGATTGGTAAAGGTACCAAGCATAAAGAGATGTAGTTATTATAAATGTCACGGTTAAAATTATTAAAAAGACAAAAACACTTAACAATGTCTCTTTTAAATTAATACCGTAAAGTTTTTTATAGGTAATGCTGGTATAAATAATAAGTAAGACATTTAAAATATTTCCGAAAATATAGAAATTGAAACCTAATGAGCTTGATAAAATAGTAAGCAGCGTAGAAGTAATTGTAAATTGAGCTACTATGTAAGCTATTATTGCCAAATGCTCAATGTAATTGAATTTTTTCTGACGAAAGAACGAGACTTTTGCCAAAAATGCACTAACCGGAATATTTAAGAAAAATAAAAAGGTTTGGTAATCTAAAAGCCAATCCATCTGAATTGGGTTGTATTCATTCCCTTGAATTTTCGATATATCTAAAGTCTCAGGATAAAAGTTTTTTAGTATAAAAACCTGAAAACCTGCAAGTGTTATAGCAACAGCAACATAGCTCACTACATTTAAATATTTTTTTCGAACACCATTTAGGTAATCACCAATTACTATATGAGGAGCGGTGAATAAATGGATAAAGGTTTTTAAAAAAGTATTATCATAATTAAGAAAAATGGTGCTAAATTCTTCCCAAGCATGCTTAAAGCTCAGTCGTTCATTAATCACTTTTGCGCCACAATCATAGCAAAAGTTGTCGGTGTTTTTTAGCGAAACTTGGCAATTTTTGCAATTCATTTTACTTTAAATCTGCGTTTAATTTGTTTTCAAGGTCTTTGTAAGAGTCAAAAATTTCAAAAGATCCGTTTTTAATATAAGATGTTTGTCCGGTCTCTTCACTAACCACCAAGGCAAGAGCATCTGTTTTTTCTGTAATACCAACCGCAGCACGGTGACGCAAACCAAAACGTAACGGGATACTTCTATCGTTAGAAACGGGTAAAATCACTCGAGTTGCCGTTATTTTATTATCTTCAATTACCATTGCACCATCGTGAAGGGTGCTATTTTTATAAAAAATAGATTCTATAATAGGAGAGTTAATTTCAATATCCATTGCATCTCCAGAAGTTTTTATAAATTCTAATTGAGTATTTCTCTTAATAACAATTAAAGCCCCGGTATTGGTTTTGCCCATGCTTTCACAGGCATTTACAATAGCAGAAATATTGGTAGATATTTCACGGTTATCATCATTCATAAATTTTAGTTGTCGTAAAAAATTACGTTTATTACCAAAATTAGTAGAGCCAACCATTAGTAGAAATTTTCTTATCTCTTGCTGAAAAACTACAATTAAAGCAAACATTCCGGCTCCAATAAATTGACCCAAAATACTACTTAACATTTCCATTTGCAGTAATTGGGTAAACTTCCACGCTAAATAAACAATAACAATACCTATAAATATATTGATTGCCGCACTACCTTTTACGAGTTTATAAACGTAATAAAGTAAGACTGCAACCAGTAAAATGTCTATAACATCTAAAATACGTAGGTGTAGAAAATCGAGTGAATCCAAAAGTCTCTTTTTTGTAAATGTACTAAAATTACTTTTTAAGTTGTTGGTGTAGCTTCACACATTCTACCGCTTCTTTTACATCGTGTACTCTTAAAATTTTAGCTCCTGCCATTAAGGAGACGGTATTAAGAAATGTTGTGCCGTTTAAAGCTTCTTCTGGGAGAACGTTTAGAGTTTTGTAAATCATAGATTTTCTAGAAACGCCTACTAGAAGAGGTAGATCTAGATGTTTAAAAACTTCTAGATTATTCATTAATTCAAAATTTTGAGTAGTGTCTTTTGCAAAACCAAAGCCAGGATCTAAAATAATATCACTTACCCCTAAAATTCTTAATTGATTTATTTTTTCTGAAAAATAAAAAACAATCTCTTGTATTAAATTTTTGTAGATATTCTCTGTTTTCATCGTTTGTGGTGTTCCCTTCATATGCATTAAAATATAAGGAACTTGAAGTTTTGCAATGGTGGTAAACATGTTTTTATCTAAACTTCCACCAGAAATATCGTTAATTATGCTTGCGCCAGCTTGCACAGTTTCTTGTGCTACTTTGCTTCTAAAAGTATCTATAGAAAGTAAAATTTCAGGAAATTCTTTTACCAATAACTTGATGATTGGAGTAATTCGGTTTAACTCTTCATCTTCAGAAATATGTTTAGCGCCAGGTCTAGAGCTGTATGCGCCAACGTCTATAAAAGTAGCTCCGTCATTCAGCATTTTTTCAACCTGAGATAGTATTTGTTTTTCGTTTTTGTATTTTCCGCCATCAAAAAATGAATCGGGAGTTATGTTTAAAATCCCCATTACTTTTGGGGTACGAAGGTCTATAAGCTGGCCTTTACAGTTGAGGTTCATCAAAAAAATGAATTTAATTGGTGTAACTTAAAATTTTCTCCGAAATTTACACAAAATACAGCGTTTTTATGCAAAATACCTCTATGCAATACGATGCAATTATTGAAAAGTGTCGTGATTTGTTTTTAAAGAAGATGAAAGATTATGGTTGTGCTTGGCGAATTTTGCGCTTACCATCTCTAACAGATCAAATTTTTATCAAAGCACAACGTATAAGAGGTTTGCAAGAAAATGCTGAGCGTAAAGTAGATGAAGGGGAAGTGCCCGAGTTTATTGGGGTTATTAATTACTCGATTATGGCTCTAATTCAGCTAGAAAAAGGAGTAGTAGAGCAACCTGATTTAAGCGAAGAAGAAGCTACAATGCTTTATGATAAAATGGTAGTAGAAACCAAACAACTCATGGAGAATAAAAACCATGATTATGGAGAAGCTTGGAGAGATATGCGCGTAAGTTCTTTAACCGATTTAATTTTGCAAAAGTTACTTCGCGTAAAACAAATTGAAGATAATAAAGGGAAAACCATAGTAAGTGAAGGTATCGATGCTAATTATCAAGACATGATTAATTACTCGATTTTTGCGCTTATTTTATTAGAGAACTAATTGTTACCCTGAACTTGATTTAGGGGCGCATTCAGTTAGGAATATATAATATATGAGATTTCGATTTAAATCCGGAATAACAATAACGAACTAGATAAGAATCTATAATTAAGATAGCACAATTTAAAAGATGAAAGTATTAGTAGGTATTGCAAGAATATTTGTAGGTATATTTTTTATTATAAGTGGATTTATAAAGATGAATGACCCTGTTGGTTTTTCTTATAAACTACAAGAATATTTTGGTGAAGATGTATTAAACTTACCCTTCTTACAACCTTTTGCTTTAGGGATCGCTGTTTTTGTAGTGATCTATGAGTTGCTTTTAGGAGTGATGTTGATACTAGGATACCGTAAAAAGTTTACCATGTGGAGTTTATTATTAATGATTGTTTTCTTCACCTTTCTTACCTTTTATTCAGCTTACTTTAATAAAGTGACAGATTGTGGTTGTTTTGGTGATGCGCTACCATTAACACCTTGGCAATCTTTCTGGAAAGATGTTGTTTTATTAGTACTTATTTTATTGATTTTTATAAAAGGGAAATTTTTTAAACCTCTCTTTGAGCCAGCAACTTCTCATAAATGGATAGTGTTTCTGGTATTTATAGCTTGTTTAGGTTTTACTTACCACGTTTTAATGCATTTACCAGCTATAGACTTTAGAGCTTATAAAGAAGGTACGGTTATAAGAGAAGGAATGAAGCCTAAGAAAGGAGAAGTTATTCCGCCAATACACGATTTTGGTTTTTATAGTAGAGAAGGAGATGCTACAGAAGAAATTTTAAATGCAGATAAAGTTTTACTAGTAGTAGCTTATAATTTATCAAAATCTGAAAATCAAGGTTGGTCTAACATTAAAATAGCAGTAAAAAAAGCGCAAGAAAAAGGTTACCGTGTAGTGGGACTATCTGCTTCCGGACCTCAAGAAACCAATCAAGTAAAAGAAACTTACGGGTTTGATTTTCCTTTTTACTTTACAGATGAAACAGCTATTAAAACTATCGTACGTTCTAACCCAGGATTGGTAACTATAGAAAAAGGAGTAATTATCCAAAAGGTGCATTATAATGATGCAGACGATTTAGAGTTGAAATAATTAAAGTAGAAATATTAAGATGAAAAAAGCACTTCCGTATATTTATCATATTCTCTGCTCTATAGCGGTAATGTTATTATTGCTATTTGTATGTATTTATGTTTTAAAAATAGAATTGAAAACCTGGCACTACGCAATATTGGGAGGGTTAATGACTCTAATTGTTCCAAAATTTAAAAATATAGAAACACAGTCTGGTACAAAGCTGCAAGTAATATGGAGATTTAATTCATTAAGAAAATAACCTATTTGCTAAATTATATCTTAAATAAAACGGGATACGCGCTTCTTACATTATTTGGAGTAACCACAGTTATATTTTTTCTTTTTAATGTGTTGCCAGGTGATCCTGCGCAAATGATGTTAGGGCAAAATGAAAGTGAAGAGCAATTACAAGCGGTACGTGCTAAATATGGTTTTGATAAATCTTTAACTACGCAGTATTTTTATTATTTAAATGATTTGTCTCTGGTTTCATTTCATTCATTTAATAAAGAAGATTACACTTATTTATCTGAAGAAAAATATAATGCTATTACGTTATTGAATGTTGCAGAAACCCAAATAGCTTTAAAAACTCCCTATTTACGAGAATCATTTCAAAAAAATGGTCAAAAAGTATCTAGCGTAATTGCAGAAACGCTACCTAATACTTTTGTGCTAGCAGTTTCAGCAATAGTTGTAGCGTTAATTATTGGTGTTTTCTTCGGAATTATTTCAGCCTTAAAAAAAGATTCAGCCTTAGATAAAGCTATCCAAATTTTGAGCACTTTAGGTATGAGTGTACCTTCTTTTTTTAGTGCAATACTTTTTGCGTGGTTTTTTGGTTATGTTCTGCACAAATACACTCATTTAAATATGACAGGTAGTTTATATGAATTAGACGATTTTGGAGAAGAAAATAGATTACAATTAAAAAACCTAATTCTTCCAGCGCTAGTTTTAGGCATTAGGCCTTTAGCCGTTGTTATACAATTAATGAGAAACTCTTTATTAGAAGTCTTGCAGCAAGATTATATAAGAACAGCAAAAGCAAAAGGACTTTCTTCAACCCAAATTATAAGAAAACACGCTCTAAAAAATGCACTAAATCCCGTAGTTACTGCAATTTCTGGTTGGTTTGCATCTATGTTAGCTGGAGCAGTTTTTGTAGAATATATTTTCGGGTGGAATGGCTTAGGTAAAGAAATTGTAGATGCACTAAATACCTTAGATTTACCAATTATCATGGGGGCAGTGTTAATCATTGCGCTTATGTTTATAATAATCAATATTTTTGTAGATGTGATCTACGGGTGGTTAGATCCTAAAATCACCAATAACTAATACAAACACAAACCAAAATAACTTTAAAATGAGAGAAAAAATTGTAGCAGGAAACTGGAAAATGAACTGCGACCTAGCAGAAATGGAAGAGCTTTTAGCCGGATTAAAAAATAAAGCAGAAACTATTCCTAGTGATGTAAGTTTAATGGTAGCGCCATCATTTACTAACCTTTATCCAGCATTTCAATCAACAAAAGAAACTCCTATCACTGTAGTAGCTCAAAACATGCACCAAAGTGAAAATGGAGCATTTACAGGAGAGGTTTCACCAAGTATGCTAAAAAGTGTTGGGGTAGAAACCGTAATACTTGGGCATAGTGAGCGTCGTGCAATTTTTAACGAAACAGATGAGTTGTTAGCAGAAAAAGTAAATACAGCTTTAGCACATGGCATGAAAGTAATTTTCTGTTTTGGAGAAGAATTAAAAGACCGTAAAGAAGATAAGCATTTTGATGTAGTGAAAAGTCAATTACAAAACGGACTTTTTCATATTGAAGATAGCGCTTGGTCAAACATCGTGTTGGCTTATGAGCCAGTATGGGCAATTGGTACAGGGGAGACAGCATCTCCAGAGCAAGCACAAGAAATGCACGCCGAAATAAGAAAAATGTTAGCATCTGCATTTAGTCAAGACATTGCAGATAAAGTTTCTATACTTTACGGTGGTAGCGTAAAACCAGCTAATGCAAAAGAAATTTTCGCAAAAGAAGACGTAGATGGCGGTTTAATAGGTGGAGCTTCTCTTAAAGCAGACGACTTTTTAGCAATCGCTAATTCTTACTAATAAAATTTGGGCGCAACCCTAAAGGGTCGGGCTTTCGTGAGTCGCTTTTTAAAATTTCATTTCAATCAATTTTAAAAGAGCTTCAACAATCACTCAATCCCTTGCGCGATATAACTTTATAAACTGTTTAGAAATTTAATTTTTGTTACCCAGATTTTTTTCTGGATGATTTATTTTTATTTTTCTAGGCAGTTTTTTTGTGCACTTAATTTATTCATCGTAATATTGCAATATATAATTCAACAATGGGTTTAACTAAGTCAGATATATTTACTAAAGAGCAAAACCATTTAGCGCAAATGGCTAAGGTGTTAGCTCATCCAGCACGCATTGCTATACTTCAGTATATAATAAAAGTAAATCAATGCATTTGTGGAGATTTAGTAAGTGAAATAGGTTTGGCTCAAGCAACAATTAGTCAACATTTGCGAGAACTAAAATCTGCAGGAATTATAAAAGGAAACATCGAAGGTACCAGCGTTTGTTATTGTATAGATGCTAACGCTTGGAGAGAAATTCAGCAATTATTCAACGGGTTTTTTAATACCAATACCCAATGTCAAAGTGACGATTGCTGTTAAAAAAATTTAATATTAATAATCGTAATATTGCAATAAAACAATTATGAAAACTACAGAATTTTTAAACGTACTAAAAGAGAACACAGATTTACCTGTGTATTTTGAATACCAGCCAGGTGATTTTGTAAGAACAGATTACCACCTTACAGAAATTAAAAACGTAGATTTTGATACGGTAGATTGTGGTGGAGTACAAAACAAATGGCAAGAAGTACACGTGCAAATCTGGGAAAACGTAACTCCAGAGCCAAACCATCAGCTTACAGGAGCTAAAGTTTTATCCATTTTTGAGGTGGTTAATAAAGTAAGAGAAACACTTAATGATGCTGAAATTTTGTTTGAATATCAAAATCAGAATTTTCATAAAGCAACACTTCCTGTTTCTGGTTATGAGTTAAGAGAAAATCTTTTAATATTTAGACTAGGAGAAGGTTTTACAACTTGTAAAGCTAAAGATAGAGCTACCACAGAAGAAGAAAAAGCACAAGCTTGTTGTGGCTCTCCAGTAGAGGTAGAAGTAAAAACAGAATCTAATCAATGCTCACCAAATAGTGGTTGTTGCTAAACTTTATTAAAAATGAAAAAACTTAGTTTTTTAGACCGTTATCTAACTTTATGGATTTTTATAGCCATGTTATTAGGGGTAGCTATAGGGTATTTTTATCCGCAAAGTTCAGAAATTATAAATAGCTTTCAAGTTGGTTCAACCAATATCCTTATTGCAGTTGGGTTAATTTTAATGATGTTTCCTCCGTTGGCAAAAGTAAATTATGCTTTGTTACCAAAGGTATTTAAAAATACCAAGGTCTTAACATTGTCACTAGTACTTAACTGGATAGTGGGGCCGTTATTAATGTTTTTTTTAGCCATTACATTTTTAAGAGATTATCCAGAGTATATGATAGGCTTAATACTTATAGGTTTGGCTCGTTGTATTGCTATGGTTTTAGTATGGAACGATCTTGCAGAGGGTAGTCCAGAATACGGAGCTGGCTTAGTGGCACTAAACAGTATATTTCAAGTATTTGCCTATAGTTTTTACGCTTGGTTGTTTATTACAAAATTACCGCCGTTATTCGGTTTTGAAGGTGCTTTAGTAGATATTTCTATAGCAACCATCGCAGAGAGTGTAGCTATTTATTTAGGTATTCCTTTCTTATTAGGTATTTTAACTAGATATATTGGAGTAAAAACAAAAGGTGAAAAATGGTATAATGAAAAGTTTATTCCTAAAATATCTCCAATAACATTAATCTCTCTGTTGTTTACTATTGTATTAATGTTTAGTTTAAAAGGAGAGCTAATTGTAGAGATACCTCAAGATGTACTAATTATAGCGGTTCCGTTGCTTATTTACTTCATAGCAATGTTTTTAATTGGCTTTTTCACCGGTAAAGGTTTAGGGGCGTCTTATAAAGTTAACACCTCTGTAGCATTTACTGCAAGTGGTAATAATTTTGAGTTGGCTATTGCAGTGGCTATTGCAGTTTTCGGGTTAAATAGTGGGCAAGCTTTTGCAGGAGTTATTGGTCCGTTAGTAGAAGTACCTGCGTTAATTTTATTAGTGAAAGTAGCTTTTTGGCTTAGAAAAAAATATTATAAAACTCAACCAGCTTAATATGAAACTTTATTCTCAAATTCAAAATTTAGTTCAAGAATTAGAAGAAGATTTCTCTTCTATTTCTAGCGAAAGAAAACAAGATCTAGCATTATTTGCTGAAAAAATTAAAGAAAGCATTCAGCAATTTGAAAAAGCAAAAGTAATTGTAATTTGTACACATAACTCAAGAAGAAGTCATTTAGGGCAAGTATGGCTTCGTGTGGCAGCAAATAAATATAATTTACCTATAGAAACTTTTTCTGGAGGTACAGAGGCTACTGCTTTTCATCCTAACATGGTGGCAGCTTTACAAACTGCAGGTTTTCAGGTAGAAGAAACTTCTTCAGGAGAAAATCCTCGTTATCAAATAACTATTTCAGAAGAAGATAACAATCAAGAACAGTTATTTTCTAAAGTATATTCAGATGAATATAATCCGCAAGAAAATTTTATAGCAGTAATGGTATGTACAGAGGCAGATGGTGGTTGTCCGTTTGTAGCGGGTAGCGTTGCAAGATTAGCATTACCTTATACAGACCCTAAATATGCAGATGGTACTTCAGAAGAAAAAGAAGCTTACCAAAAAACATTAAAGGAGATTGGTAAAGAGATGCTTTATACAGCTTCTTTAGTATAAATTTAAAGATGATTTTAATAAAAAAGGCTTTCTAAATTAATAGAAAGCCTTTTTGTTATTTGTAGTAATAATTACTTCGTGTTTTTAAGCGGTAATTCTACGTAAGTATTTTCCCAACCCATTAAAAGATTAGCTCCGCCGTCTATTGGTTGAAATGCAATAGATAAATCTTCTATTGGAGCAGCAGCTTTTCTTGCAGGTGCTTTAATTCTTAATAAATCTTTATCTGCGTCGTAATTATATGCTCCCCATTGGTTTTGAGCTTTGTTTAAAATAATGGTCCACTCTGTTTTTTCAGGAATAGTGTATAAAGAGTAAGTTCCGGCAGGTATAGTTTGTCCGCCAATTGTCATATCACTATATATTTGAATTTCTGTAGCTTCATTAGCTCCAGTTCTCCATACTTCTCCGTAAGGTACTAATTTTCCAAATATTTCACGACCATTCATTTTTGGTCGGCTATAAATTACTCTCGCCATTGGAGAGTGGTCATCATTTCTAATGATGGTTACGTCCATAGGACTTTTGTCTAGGTCAGAAAAATCTTGTGCTTTCACATCAAAACTTAATAAGCTAACCATTAAAAATAAACTTAAAACTACTTTCATGATTTAATTTTTGTTTGCACGCAATATAACTTAATCACAGAATTATTATTGTTAAGGTTTTACATATCTTCTGTTAAATTTGAAGGTTTAAGTTCAATTGTTTAAAATAAGCCTCTTAGAGCTCTTATTTTAAACTAATTGTTAATAACTTCAAGTCTTGCAGTACTTTCGTACTTCCTTTACAAGGTTGCTTTTTCTATCTTTGTTGTTTAAGTATGTTAATTTTTTGAATTATATGAGCGAAGAGGTTAAGAAAAATTATTCAGCAGATAGTATTCAAGCACTAGAAGGAATGGAGCATGTGCGTATGCGTCCATCTATGTATATTGGAGATGTAGGTGTAAGAGGTTTACATCATTTAGTTTATGAAGTTGTAGATAACTCTATAGATGAGGCAATGGCAGGTCATTGTGATTCTATAGATGTAATTATAAATGAAGATAATTCTGTTTCTGTTAAAGATAACGGGCGTGGTATTCCTATAGATCTTCACAAAAAAGAAGGAGTTTCTGCTTTAGAGGTTGTAATGACTAAAATTGGAGCAGGAGGTAAATTTGATAAAGATTCTTATAAAGTTTCGGGAGGTCTTCACGGGGTAGGTGTGAGTTGTGTTAATGCACTTTCAGAACACTTAAAGGCTGTAGTTCATAAAGACGGGAAAATTTGGGAGCAAGAATATGAAAGAGGTAAAACTCTGTATCCTGTTAGGCATATTGGAGAGACAGACTTTAATGGTACTATTGTTACTTTTAAGCCAGATGGAGAAATCTTTAAGCAAACCTTAGAGTATAGTTATGATACTTTAGCAAAACGTCTTAGAGAATTAGCATTCTTAAATAAAGGAATTAAAATTTCTTTAATTGATAGACGCTTTAAAGATGAAAAGGGAGAATTTATAGAAGAGCATTTTCACTCTGAAGAAGGATTAAAAGAGTTTATTCGCTTTTTAGATGCAACAAGAGAGCCAATTATAGCAGATGTAATTTCTATGGAAGGGGAAAAAAATGATATCCCTGTAGAAGTTGCAATGATTTATAATAATTCTTACAATGAAAATTTACATTCTTATGTAAACAACATTAATACTCACGAGGGAGGTACTCACCTTGCAGGTTTTAGAAGAGGGCTTACTTCTACATTAAAGAAATATGCAGATAATTCTGGAATGTTAGATAAGTTAAAGTTCGAGATTGCAGGAGATGACTTTAGAGAAGGTCTTACAGCAATTGTATCTGTAAAAGTTTCAGAACCTCAGTTTGAAGGGCAAACTAAAACAAAATTAGGTAACAGAGAGGTAACTTCAGCAGTATCTCAGGCAGTTTCAGAAATGTTAGAAAACTACCTTGAAGAAAACCCTAATGATGCCAAAACAATTGTTCAAAAAGTAATACTTGCAGCTCAAGCACGTCACGCCGCTAAAAAAGCACGTGAAATGGTGCAGCGTAAAACCGTAATGAGTGGTGGTGGTTTGCCAGGTAAACTGTCAGATTGCTCAGAGCAAGACCCAGAACAATGTGAAGTATTTTTAGTAGAGGGAGATTCTGCAGGTGGAACTGCAAAGCAAGGTCGTGATCGTAATTTTCAAGCAATTTTACCATTAAGAGGTAAAATTTTAAATGTTGAAAAAGCGATGCAACATAAAGTTTTTGAAAACGAAGAAATTAGAAATATATATACGGCTTTAGGGGTTACTATTGGTACAGAAGAAGATAGTAAGGCGCTAAATTTAACAAAGTTGAGGTATCACAAAGTAGTGATTATGTGTGATGCGGATGTTGATGGTAGTCACATTGCTACACTAATTTTAACTTTCTTCTTTAGGTATATGCGAGAGCTTATAGAGGCTGGGCATATTTATATTGCTACACCACCATTATATTTAATTAAAAAAGGTAATAGAAAACGTTATGCTTGGAATGATAAAGAGCGTGATGAAATTACTAATGAATATGCAGGAGGAGTAGCGGTACAACGTTATAAGGGTCTTGGAGAGATGAATGCAGAGCAGCTTTGGGATACAACCATGAATCCTGAATTTAGAACTCTTCGTCAAGTAACCATAGATAATGGAGGGGAGGCAGATCGTATCTTCTCTATGTTAATGGGAGATGAGGTTCCGCCACGTAGAGAATTTATAGAGAAAAATGCGGTTTACGCTAATATAGATGTATAATCTTGACAAAAATAGTATGTAGTTTAATAATTATATTAGGTATCTCTCCGTTTGGTTTTTCACAAACTAATTTCGGAGAGTTTATACCTAATGTCATGCAAGATATTCAGCAATTTGGAGAAGCTTATATCGCTCCTGCTGCAGACGGTGCTATGTACAATATAAATAGTGGTTGGTACACCACTGCAAAATCTAAATCTTTTCCTGAGTTTGAGATTTCAATTACCACTAATACTTCTTTAGTACCAAAATCTGATAATAATTTTCAATTAGACCCATCTGCTTATAATACTATTTATTTTGAAGATGGCTATGAGCCTAAAACAGTATCTACTATTTTTGGTAGTCAAGAGCAGGTATCTGTTTTTATAGATTATGATACGGGAGACGGAGTAGAAACTATAGAAATTGAATTGCCTGCAGGTATAGATACAAAAGATAGAAGTTATTTGCCTTCTGTATTTCTTCAAGGTAATTTAGGCTTGTTTAAAGGTACCGAGTTAAAATTAAGATACTCTCCAGAGTTAAAATTTAATGACATTTCTACCAAAGTATTGGGAGTGGCTTTGCAACATGAATTTACTTCTTGGGGTGATAAATCTTTAGGTTTGCCTGTAGCTGTTTCTGGTTTGGTTTCTTACTCTAATTTTGACGGGGTCTATCATATTTCTACAGATGACTCAGATAATGCTGCAATTGTTAGTGAGCTTGACTCTTGGTCGTTTTCATTAATAACCTCTAAAGATTTTTCAAATTTTGAGTTGTTTGCGGGAGTAGATTATTCGGTAGCTACCTCTGTTTCAAGATTTAAAGGTTTGTATTCTCTGCCAGAAGAAGGGGAGATTTATGAAGATGTTTTAAACCAAATTACGGTCACTAATAAAATGAGTGGTTTTTCAGGTACACTTGGGGCAAGTTATTTGTGGAGTAAATTAAAAATTAACCTAGCAATTAATATTCAAGAATACCACAATATATCTTTAGGCTTTGCGTATGTTAATTAAGTTGATGAAACTAAAATTTTATATATGAAGAAATTTTTTTCCGTATTTGTTTTTATAGTTGTTTCAACTGTTCAGGCGCAAGATAATATACAAGCAATTTTAAGAGCAGGTGTAGACGATGCTACAAAGTTTAGTGAAAACTATATAGCCCCAGCCTCAGAAGCTGCAATTTATAGTTTAGCAAATGGCTGGTATAATTCAGCTAAAGCAAAAGAAACTTTGCATTTTGAAATTTCTGTTGTTGCTAATGTAGGTTTAGTAAGTGAAAAAAATCAGTCATTCAATTTAAATATAGACGATTACAATTATATTAGTTTTGCAGATGGCTCGCAAAGTAAAAATGTAGCTACCGTATTTGGAGAAAATAATCCAGACCAAATAGTGATTGTAGAATATGAAACTAGTAATGGTACAGAAACTACAAGTTTTACTTTACCGCAAGGTTTAGGAGGGAGTAATATTGATTTTTTTCCTACAGCATACCTTCAAGGAAGTTTAGGTTTAGGTAAAGGCTTTGAGGTGAAAGCTCGTTTTTTGCCAGAAGTAGATTATGATGGAGCTAAAACTAAATTTTATGGAGGCGCAATTCAACATGAATTTACAAGTTGGTTAGGTGTAAAAAAAATACTCCCAGTAGCTATTTCAGGTTTAATAGGCTACAATAGGTTAGAGGCTTCTTATTTGTTAGATGATAATTCTCTCATACAGGGCAGTAATCAAAAAATTAAAACAGAAATGAATAGTTGGATTTATTCTGCTATTGTTTCTACAAAATTACCTGTAATTAATTTTTATGCAGGTTTAGGTTATGTTACAGGAGACGCTACTTCTACTCTAGATGGTACTTATGTGATTGATGAAGGTCCTATTCAGGGAGAAGTGTTAATTAATCCTTATACGGTTACCAATAATGTTAGCGGTTTAAATGCTACGTTAGGTTTTAAATTAAAATTAGCATTTTTTAGATTAAATGCTTCTTACTCTTTTCAAGAATATCAAAATATTAATTTAGGACTTAATTTTGGTTATTAATTAATTTTTATACCAATAAATTTTATTGTATGCTAAATCAATTTCGTATTTTAGCAGAAGTAAAAAAAATATATATAATTATTTATAAAAACATAAAATAATGAAAGTTACAGTAGTAGGTGCAGGTGCCGTTGGTGCTAGTTGTGCAGAGTATATTGCGATTAAAAATTTCGCTTCAGAAGTAGTGTTAGTGGATATTAAAGAAAATTTTGCAGAAGGGAAAGCAATGGATCTTATGCAAACAGCCTCTTTAAACGGTTTTGATACTAAAATTACAGGAAGTACTAACGACTATTCTAAAACTGCAGGAAGTGATATCGCTGTTATTACTAGTGGTATTCCTCGTAAACCAGGAATGACAAGAGAAGAGCTTATAGGTATTAATGCAGGTATTGTAAAAGAAGTATCTTCAAATTTAATTAAGCATTCTCCAGAAGTAACTATCATTGTTGTAAGTAACCCAATGGATACTATGACTTATTTAGTACACAAAACCACTGGTTTACCTAAAAATAAAATTATAGGTATGGGCGGGGCTTTAGATAGCGCTCGTTTTAAATATAGATTATCAGAAGCATTAGGTGCGCCAGCATCAGATGTAGATGGTATGGTAATAGGTGGTCATAGTGATACTGGTATGGTGCCATTAACAAGATTAGCTACAAGAAATAGTGTTCCTGTTTCAGAATTTATTTCTGAAGAAAGATTATCTCAAGTAGCAGAAGATACTAAAGTAGGAGGGGCAACCTTAACTAAAATGTTAGGTACTAGTGCTTGGTATGCTCCTGGAGCTGCTGTTTCTGGACTTGTACAAGCAATTGCTTGTGATCAAAAGAAAATTTTCCCTTGTTCAACCTTATTAGATGGTGAATATGGTTTAAGTGACTTATGTATTGGTGTGCCAGTAGTATTAGGAAAAGACGGAATAGAAAAAATTGTAGAAATAGATTTAAGTGATGCTGAAAAAGCAAAACTTCAAGAAAGTGCAGAAGGTGTAAAGAAAACTAATGGTTTGTTAGAACTGTAAGTCTTTTAAGTACAAATACTAAAGCCTGTTGAATAATTATTCAACAGGCTTTTTTTGTGAAATTTATCTTAAAAAAATAATTGTCATTTCATGATTGAAACCCTATATTTGTCCGTTTTTAAAAAATAGATTAATCAATAACTTAAAGAATAATGCAGAATAAGGGAATAATTAAGCTATTCGCTATTTTATTCGGATTGGTAAGTATTTACCAATTATCGTTTACGTTTATCGCTAACAAAGTTGAAGATGAAGCAGCAACTTACGCGAATCAAAAAATAGGAGAAGATAGAGAAGACTATGCTACTTTAAGAGACCTTGAAGAGAGTAGATACTTAGATTCTATTGGAGGTGAAGAGGTTTTTGCTGGTATTACTTATAATACAGCTAAAGACAAAGAGCTTAATAAAGGTTTAGATTTAAAAGGTGGTATTAACGTAATACTTCAAATCTCTGTAAAAGATATTTTAAAAGAACTAGCTAATGGTTCTCAAAATCCTGCTTTTACAAACGCTTTAGCTAAAGCAGATGAATTACAAAAAAATAGTCAAGATGATTATTTAGATCTTTTCTTTGATGCTTTTGAAGAAAATGGAGAGTCTAAATTAGCATCTCCAGATATTTTTGCAAATAAATCTTTAAGTGATGAAATTAACTTTGATACTCCTAATGAAGAAGTAAAAAGTGTAATTACTAGAAAAGTAAACGAAAGTATTACTTCTGCTTTTGAAGTATTGCGTAAGCGTATAGATAAATTTGGAGTAACTCAACCAAACATTCAAAGATTAGGAGATTCTGGTAGAATTTTAGTAGAACTTCCAGGAGCTAAAGATGTAGAACGTGTACAAGGTCTTTTACAAAGTACAGCTCAATTAGAATTTTGGGACGTATACAAAGGGCAAGAGTTATTTCCTTTCTTAGGGCAAGCTAACGAGAAATTAAAAGCTTTATTAGGTAAAGAAGAAGTAGCTGTTGAAGAAGTAGACTCTACAAAAGTATCAGACGAAGATAGTATTGATGATTTATTAGAGAATGCAGAGGAAGAAGAAGTTGCAGAGCAAGAGGAAAATCCAATCTACGATTTAATACAAGCTCCAGGTCAGCAAGGAGGTCCTGTAATTGCAAGTTTTCAATTAAAAGATACTGCAACAGTAGGGAAATACTTGAGAATGCCAGAGATCAAATCTCTTTTACCAGCAGAACAGCGTTACGCTAAATTTGTATGGGGTAAGCCAATTAGAAATAGTGAATTAGTAGATTTATATGCTTTAAAAGGAAATAAATCTAATGAGCCAGATCTTAGTGGTAGTGTAATTACAGATGCAACACAAACTTACGATCAGTTTGGAGGTATTGTAGTTTCTATGAATATGAACGGTAAAGGTTCTAAGAAATGGGAAGAAATGACTACAAAAGCGTATCAGCAAGGTAGTCAAATTGCAATTGTACTAGATAATATTGTGTACTCTGCACCAGGTTTAAGTAGCGGGCCAATTGCAGGAGGTAGAAGCCAAATTTCTGGAGATTTTACTATTGCAGAAGGAAAAGATTTAGCAAACGTATTAAGAGCTGGTAAATTACCTGCTTCAGCAGATATTGTACAAAGTGAGATTGTTGGTCCTTCTTTAGGGCAAGAAGCTATAGATAGTGGTATCAATTCATTTTTAATAGCACTATTATTTGTATTAGCTTGGATGATTTTCTATTACGGTAAAGCTGGTCTTTTTGCAGATATCGCTTTAGCAGTAAACATCTTATTTATATTTGGTATTCTAGCAGGTCTGGGAGCGGTACTAACCTTGCCAGGTATTGCAGGTATTGTTTTAACTATTGGTATGTCTGTAGATGCAAACGTATTGATTTTTGAAAGAATTAAAGAAGAATTAGATAAAGGCAAAACTCAATTAGAAGCTATTAAAGATGGTTTTGGTAATGCACTTTCTTCTATTTTAGATGCCAACATTACTACTGGTCTAACAGGGGTTATATTATTAGTTTTTGGTACAGGACCAATTAAAGGTTTTGCTACTACATTACTAATAGGTATATGTACATCTTTATTTACAGCAATTTTTATTACTAGATTGTTTATTGATGGTTATGGTAAAAACGGTAAATCTTTAGCTTTCTCTACAGGAGCAACTAAAAATTTATTCAAAAATGTAAATATCAAATTTATTGCAAAAAGAAAAATTGCTTACGTAATTTCTGGAGTAGCAATAGTTGCAAGTTTAATATCTTTAGCTACCGTTGGTCTTAACCAGGGAGTAGATTTTGTAGGAGGTAGATCTTACACAGTTAGATTTGATCAAGCAGTAAATCCTACAGAAATAGAAAATGATTTAATTGCAGAATTTGGTAGTGCAGAAGCAAAAACTTTTGGATCAGATAATCAATTAAAAATTACTACAAAATATAAGGTAGAAGAAGAAGGTAGTGAAGTAGATGCTGAAATTTCTCAAAAACTATATTCTACACTTCAGTCTTATTTACCAAATGGTACTACTTTTGAAGATTTTACAGTAACTAATTCTCAAAGTGCAGTTGGGGTAATGTCTTCTATGAAGGTTGGACCTACTATTGCAGATGATATTAAAAACGCATCTTATTTTGCAGTAATTGGTTCTTTAATTGTAGTATTCTTATATATCTTATTTAGGTTTAGAAAATGGCAATTTAGTTTAGGTGCCGTAGCTGCAGTTTTCCATGATGTATTAATTATACTTGGTGTATTCTCTGCTACTTATAGCTTTATGCCATTTAATATGGAGATAGACCAAGCATTTATTGCAGCTATATTAACCGTAGTAGGTTACTCGTTAAATGATACGGTGGTTGTATTTGACAGGATTAGAGAATATTTTGATGAGTATACTAACTGGCCGTTTAACAAAACAATTAATTCTGCTTTAAATAGCACTATTAGTAGAACGGTAAATACCTCTCTAACTACTTTAATAGTGTTACTTGCTATCTTTATTTTTGGAGGAGAAAGTATCAGAGGATTTATGTTTGCATTAATAATTGGTGTAATTGTAGGTACTTATTCTTCATTATTTATAGCAACACCATTAATGTATGATACTGCTAAAAAGAATAGTGAAGATCTTTTAAAGCGTAAAGAAGAAGAAGCAGAAGAAGAGTTAGCGTAAAACAACTCTTAGTTCTTATAACAATTAAAAAGCCATCTATTTATTTAGATGGCTTTTTTTATGGGGTGTAATGGATATTAATTATGATGTTTCTGATTAATATATTAGTTAACTAAGTGATTGTTTTAAAGTCACCTAATGATGAGATTTATTTGGCAGGTGTATTAATTATTAGAAAATATATAGTAAATATAATTGTTCAGTTTAGGATTGTAGATAATATCTTAATTAGAGAAACCTGAATATCTATTTACACAAAAGCCTTAGATAAATATTATCTAAGGCTTTTGTATTATTTTAAATTTATAAAGTTATTAGGTAGTATATTATCAATCTTTAGAAGGTCTAAAAATTAAGTATAAACCAAGAGCAATAAATGGCAAGCTTAACCATTGTCCTGTATTTAATGCCCACGCTGCGCGATTATCTACTTGTGCCTCTTTCATAAATTCAATAAAAAATCTAACAGACCAAAGTAAAACTAAAAACAATCCAAATATATAGCCTAGCTTATTTTTCTTATTTGTTTTCCAGTAAGTGAACCAAAGTATGCAGAAAACTATAATATAGCAACCTGCCTCATATAATTGAGCAGGATGCCTAGGGAAAGTTTCCCCTAATTGTTTAAAAATTACACCGTAGTCACTATGTGTGGGTTTTCCTATAATTTCAGAATTAATAAAGTTACCAATTCTTATAAATACTCCGCCAATAGCAACAGGAATAACTATTCTATCTAAGATGTAAAGTAAAGGTTTTTCAAGTACTTTTTTACTGTAAAAGTACATGGCTGTAATTATACCAATGGCGGCACCGTGGCTTGCAAGACCTTGAAAACCGGTAAATTCAAATCCGTTTTTAAAACTAAATGGTAAAATAATAGATAATGGGTCTTCTAA
Organism: Mesonia phycicola; assembly: GCF_900141885.1. Lineage (GTDB taxonomy): Bacteria > Bacteroidota > Bacteroidia > Flavobacteriales > Flavobacteriaceae > Mesonia > Mesonia phycicola. The sequence continues at coordinate 173,716 of NZ_FQYY01000007.1, forward strand.
AAATAATTCGGTTTGATAAAAGATAACGTGACCTAATCTAGCTCCGATTAATGTAGCTAAAACCGTATACATGAATAATGGATCTAGTTTTGTTTCTGAAATTTTATCATTCTCATAAATTTTCTTCATTATATACCAGCCTAATACAAATGCAACTAAATACATAAGACTGTAGTAGCGTATCATGAAAAAACCTAAATCTATTCCCTTTGAGGGGTCCCAAACTATTGCTGAAAAAAGCATGTGTAAATTTTATAAAATTGAAATGTAAATATAATTTTTTTGAAGTTCTTAAGTAGAAAGATACAGGAATAGTTTTAGTCCTCTTTTGGGGGTACTGGGTCGTAACCAGAATCTCCCCAAGGGTGGCAGCGTTTTATTCTGTTAAAACTTAAAATAGAACCCTTCCATAAGCCGTGTAGTTTTAAAGCTTCTAGAGTATAATGTGAGCAAGTAGGTTGAAATCTACAAGTTGCAGGCTTTAATGGAGAAATAAGATATTGATAGATTTTTATTAAAAAAACAAAAGGTGCTATCCATATTTTTTTCAACATATTATAAGCTAAAAGAAGTACCTTCTTTACCGTCTTTTAATTCTATATTATTCTTAGCAAGCTCGTCTCTAATTTTATCACTAGTAGCAAAATCTCTGTTTAGCCTAGCGTTTGCTCTTAAATCTATAAGTAACTCTACAACATTACTTAAACGTTCACTATCTTGGTTGTTACTCTCTAAAGCGGTTGTAGCTTCAAGACCTAAAACATCAAAAGTAAATGTTTTTAAAGTTTCTTGTAGTTCTTGTAAATCATCTGCGGTAATAGTTGCCTTTTTAGCGTTTATAGCATTTATTTGTTTAATAGCTTCAAAAAACTGAGCGATAAGAACAGGACTATTAAAGTCATCATTCATAGCGTCATAACATTTTTGTTTCCAAGCTTTCACATCAAAAGAAGATGATTTAGAAATTGGTAATTTTGGAGCTAGTGCAATGGCGTCTATTAATTTGTGAAAACCTTTTTCTGCAGCAATTAAAGCGTCATCAGAAAAATCTAAAACACTTCTGTAATTAGCTTGTAGCATAAAGAAACGAGCAACACTTGGTGAAAAAGATTTACTTAAAACATCATTTTCTCCAGAAAATAAATCACTTGGTAAAATGTTGTTTCCAGTACTTTTTGCCATTTTTTTACCATTTAAGGTAAGCATATTAGCGTGCATCCAATAGTTAACAGGGTTTTTGCCATTTGCAGCTTGTCCTTGAGCTATTTCGCATTCGTGGTGCGGAAATTTTAAATCCATTCCGCCGCCGTGAATATCAAATTCTTCTCCTAAATATTTAGAGCTCATTACGGTACACTCTAAATGCCAGCCAGGGAAACCATCACTCCAAGGGGAAGGCCAGCGCATAATGTGCTGTGGTTCTGCTTTTTTCCAAAGGGCAAAATCCTGCGGATTTTTTTTGTCATCTTGTGCAGTAAGCTCTCTAGTATTGGCTATCATGTCTTCTAGCTTTCTACCACTTAAAATCCCGTAGTTGTTAGATTGGTTATACTTTACTACATCAAAATACACAGATCCATTGGCTACATACGCAAAACCATTATCAATAATTTCTTTAATAGTTTCTATTTGTTCTACAATATGTCCTGTAGCGGTTGGCTCTATGCTAGGAGGCAGGTTGTTAAATTTTTGCAAAATTGTATGAAAGTCTACCGTGTATTTTTGAACCACTTCCATAGGTTCAATTTCTTCTAGGCGTGCTTTTTTTGCAATGCGGTCTTCACCTGTTTCTGCATCATTTTCTAAATGACCTGCGTCTGTAATGTTTCTTACGTACCTAACTTTGTACCCTAGGTGTTTTAAATACCTAAATACGAGATCGAAAGAAATAAATGTACGACAATTACCAAGGTGAACATTGCTGTAAACTGTAGGTCCGCACACATACATTCCTACATAGCCTTCTGTTAAAGATTTAAATGTTTCTTTTTCTCCGCTAAGTGAATTGTATATTTTTAATTCTTGATCTTTGTATAAGGGCATTTTATATTCTTTAAATTTTTAAATAAAAAGGATGAATTTTGTCTAAAATTGTGTTTCTAGCTTAATGTAGTCTAAAAGTTCTCTTTTTACAGATTTCTCTTTAAATTTTCCTCCAAATTCACTAGTTACGGTACTACTTTCTATATCTCTAATACCACGGCTATTTACACAAAGGTGCTTTGCATCAATCACACAAGCAACATCTTCTGTACCTAAAACTTCTTGCAATTCTTTTACAATTTGCATGGTTAAACGCTCTTGTACTTGAGGCCTTTTAGCGTAATAGTCTACAATTCTATTCATTTTAGAAAGCCCTACCACAGTACCGTTAGAGATATAAGCTACGTGCGCTCTACCTACAATTGGTAAAAAATGGTGCTCACAAGTAGAGTATACCGTAATATTTTTTTCAACAAGCATCTCTCCATATTTGTATTTATTATCAAATACAGATGCTTTAGGTTTTTTATCAGGATTTAATCCGCCAAAAGTTTCGTTTACAAACATTTTAGCTACTCTAAGAGGGGTGCCTTTTAGGCTATCATCTGTTAAATCCATTCCAAGGGTTTCTAAAATACTCTTGAAATCTTTTTGGATAGAAGCAATTTTTTCTAAATCACTCATTTCAAAGGCATCTTCACGAACAGGGTTTTCTGTACTAGATGCGATGTGATTATCACCCATTTCGTCAATATCGTTCAATATCTTATCTATTTTCATAACTCTTTTCAACTAACTACTAGACCTGCAAAGATACAGAAATTACTGTTGAATGATATACTTTAGTTGGAAATACTTAATCTATGAATAGATAATACTTATGGTTGTAATTCAATTTTTTCTGAAATTAAATAACCATCTGTACTCATGCCTTCAATATATAGAACGATTTTTTGACTCAAAGTATTAGGGATTTTAAAGAAATAAGGTTGATTATTTTTTAAAGTCACTTTAGGATTCCAAAATATATGTCCTAATTTTTCAAAAGCTTCAGAGAAAAAAAGTTTATATTTTGGAGTGTAAAATTCTTTATTTTCAGAAAAACCATGTTCAACTTTTAAGTTGAAAAGGTCGTTGTATTTTTGAGTAGATTCTATAATGCTTTTAGTGTTAATTTTTATAACTCCAGCAGAGCCTCTAACACCATACTCTGAACCTAATTTGTCAATTTCTACGCTTTCTACTTCAGAAGTTCTTAAAAATCTTAGATATTCCATGTCATCAACCATAACTCCGTCTAGGATAACTAAAGGGATAGGGTTTGAATTAAGAGAGTGTTTGCCTCGTAGTGAATAAAATTGCAATCCGTACTCTGTGGTAACGGCTTGGTAACCTCTAGTTTCAATATATTGATATATAAAGCCAAAGCTGTTAGCTAATTGCTCGTCAATTATAGTGACATTTTTGTGGGTAGATAACGTGTTAACTGGTCGGTGGTTACTAGATTTTAAAATAACTGTATCTAGATAATTTACACTTTCTATAAAATCATCAATTACTACTTGTGAAGATAAATTGTATTTTTTTTTGTTATATGAATTTATGTATTCTTTAGTTAAATAAGTCTTCTGCTTTTTTGGAAGAATATTTAAGTACATAGGAGTAGAGACTAATTTTTCTTTTTTCAAAAGTCCTGCATATATGTAAGTATTCTCGACTAGATAAAGATCATTTAGTGCGAACTCTTTTTCTTCATTGGGTTTGATAACTTCAAAAAGACTGGTTTTATCTGATTTTATTACAACTTTTTGATCTTTTATATTTTGTTTATTCACTTTTCCATTGATTTTGAAACCTCGTTGAGATTCGTGATAAATAATAGAATCATGGTTAAAAACATTTTGCCAATTATATTTACTCCATCCTTGTGTAAGTAATAATAAATCTAAATCAAATCTTTTTTTATTCTCATTAGCTTTTGTAAAATAATAATTGCCATTTTCTATAGTAGATTTTAGATATGGTTTTAATAGAAATGATGAAATAATAGTATGATTTGGTTGATAAGACTCTGTATTTACAGGAAATATTGAAATACTTAAGTTTTGTTCTTTATCAAAATCATTATTTAATTTTACTTCTATAGAATCTATTTGATTGGAAGAAACTTTAGAATTTACATCTAGTCTTTTTAAGTTATAAGAATTAAAAAACATTCTTTCGACGATAGGAGTAAATTTTTTGTCAAAAACTGTTAGAATGTTAATTCCAGAAAATAAATCTTTTTTACTGAGTTCTATGTTTTTAATTAATTTATGATTATCAAAAGATTCTTCAAAAATTTTATATTTTCCATTTTGATGAACAACAAAATAAAAATTTTCTTGATTAATATTTTCTATAGAACTTTTATTAGTTTGAAATGAAATAAATAGACTTTTAGGGGTATTGTTATTTAAAATTAAATTTACTCCTGTTTTTTTGATTTTAGGAATAGCCTTTATTATCTCTTTACCTGAGTTACTTTTGATTAAAACTCGATAATTTTCATTTAATTTAGGAGTGAAAGAGAAATGAGATATCCCAAATTGATTAGATTTAAAATCGGTAATAGTATTATTTTTACTATCTACTAGAATAGCGTTTTTGAAATATTCACCTTTCCCAATGTTGTTAATCAATTTTACCCCTACATGATTTTTAGTTTCTGCCAGTAAGTGTCCTCCCTCTGGTAAAAGCTGTAAATCGTAATTTTTTTCTACCTCGCTTTTAGAATTATCATTTTTTAATATTTCAAAAGATTCTATAAAAGCCAAATCTTCTTTAAAATTTTTCATATAATTAGTAAATGCTTTTATATGATAATTTCCAGCAGGAAAATCTTTTAAATTAAAATAACCTTGACCAAACCCTTTATTGATATAGAATGTTTTGATATCTATTTGTTCACCAAGATTATTAAAAAGTGCAACCTGGAGATTTGTTGTAAGCTTATTAGGAAGGTTAGACCTTAAATCATATACGTAGGCTGAAAACCAAATATTTTCACCTGGAATAAGTTGAGTTTTACTTAGTTGTAAATGAATGTATTCTCTATTTTCAAGAAAATAATCTGAATATGTTTTTTGAAATTGCTCTAAAGAAGAAATTTGAGCATAAACCGAAGAAAGGCTTATGCTCATTAAAAATAATACAGTAAAAAGTTTTTTCATTATAATTCTGGACTGTTAGTCACAGCAGTACGGTCTATTTTTTTTATAAGACCTTGTAAAACTTTCCCAGGACCAACTTCTGTAAATGAAGTAGCCCCTTCTTTAATCATATTTTGTACGCTTTGAGTCCATTTTACCGGTGCTGTGAGTTGAAAGATTAAGTTTTCTTTAATTTCACTAGGATTGGTTATCCCAAATGTACTAACGTTTTGGTATATTGGGCAAATTGGAGTGTTAAAATTTGTGTTTTCTATAGCTTTGGCTAGCTCTTCTCTTGCAGGTTCCATTAAAGGAGAGTGAAATGCACCACCAACAGGTAAAACTAATGCTCTTCTTGCTCCCTTTTCTTTTAAAGCTTCACAAGCATCTTCAATAGCTTTTACTTCTCCAGAGATTACTAATTGGCCTGGACAGTTGTAGTTAGCTGCCACAACAATTCCATTAATATCTGCGCAAACCGCTTCTACTAACTCATCTTCTAAGCCTAAAACAGCTGCCATGGTAGAAGGTTGTAACTCACAAGCTTTTTGCATTGCTTCTGCACGTTTAGATACAAGTTTTAAAGCATCTTCAAACTCTAATGTTTTATTAGCTACTAATGCAGAAAATTCTCCTAAAGAGTGACCTGCTACCATTTCTGGTTTTGCGCTGTCTCCTAATACGTGTTGTAAAATTACAGAATGAAGAAAAATTGCTGGTTGTGTAACATTGGTTTGTTTTAACTGCTCTGCAGTACCTTCAAACATAATATCTGTTATATTGAAACCTAAAACTTGGTTTGCTTTTTCAAACATTTTTTGAGCTTCAGGATAGTTTTCATATAAATTAAGACCCATTCCTGTAAATTGAGCTCCTTGTCCAGGAAAAACATATGCTTTCATAATTGACTTTATTTATTTTTGGCAAATGTAATAAAAAAGACCTAACAGCATTTTTCACTATTAGGTCTTTTGTAATGAACGTCTAATTAATTTTAAACGTTTAATTTACCTTTTTCTCCTATATCTGGATTGCTGCCAGTAACAGCACCAACTCCCATTTTAAATAAACTTACTATTTTATTAGATTTTGTATCCCAATAATAAGCTTCTTTAGGGCTAAATTTTATTGCTGTTAAATTAGGGTCATCTGTACCGTTAAACCAATTATCTGAAACGGAAGTGTAAAGTTCTTCTAAAATAGATTGCTCTACTACAATTTCTGCTTCTCCATATATACTAATAAATTTTTTAGATGAAGGCTTACTATACAGTAATTGGGTTTTGCTGCTTTGTATTATGTTTTTATTGTGATCACTATCTCCAGAACTTAAAAACCAAATGTCTCCATGCATATCTATTTTTTTCTGTGTCATTGGTACTGCATTTAAAGGAGTTTTGTCTAGAGCAGTTACCATCATTGAAGTTTCAATCTCTTCGGTAAGTTCTTTAATTTTTTTCTTTGCTTCTTCGTTATACTTGTTTTGAGTACTCATAATTTTTTCTTTTAAAATTACGAGACTTAAAGTTTAAAATGAGTCAATAAAGTATTAAAAATAAAGTGGTTGCTGTTAATAAGTGTGAAATTATGGTTTGCGCTGGTAGGTTAAAAAAGTGAAGGAGTGTTGGTGTTTTTCATCTTTATCATGAAATTTTTCACTTATCAGCTCCCATTCATTCAAATCTAACTCAGGGAAAAATGCATCTGCTTCAAATTCATGATGTACTCTTGTTAACTCAATTTTATCTACAAAAGGGAGGCTTAGTTTATAAATTTCTCCTCCACCAATAACGAATGGTTGCTCATCATTAGTAACTACTTGTAAAGCTTCTTCAAAGTTATTAACTACAATGCAGTGTTCATTTTGGTAGTTTTTTTGCCTAGTAATTACTATGTGTGTACGATTAGGTAGTGGTTTGGGAAAAGACTCAAACGTCTTTCTACCCATAATAATATGGTGCCCAGTGGTTAGTTTTTTAAAATGTTTAAAATCATCTGGTAAATGCCAGATCATATCATTGTCTTTCCCTAACGCGTTGTTTTCTGCAGCAGCAGCGATGATAGTTAACATTATAAAGTGTTGTTTTCTGAATCTGGGTGATTTAATCTAGGAGTAGTAGTTTCTTCTGTAGGAAGAGGGTATTCTTTGTCTACTCTTTTTTGAAGCTCTATAATTTTTTTCTGTTGCTTAGCTATCAATCTATCAAATTGTTTCTCTTCCCATTCTTTTCCCATTAGTTTATTTACAATAAATACATTTATAGTGTGTATAATGATAAATAGAAACCACAATAAGATAGCCCAAACAAACCAAGGCCACCCAAATAAGGTAATATCTTTACCAAAATCTAAAGCAAGGTTAAGAATTATAAAAATGATAGAAAAAGCAATAAAAACTACAAAATGAGTTGTGAGTCCTTTTTTTTGCTTGATTCTGCGTTGCGCATTTTCAATAAGTAATTTTTGTTCCGGATCTATTTTTCCTTTTTTTCTTTCTTCTGAAGTCATATTAATAGTAACTTAGTATACTTCAAATTTAAAACATTTAAGCAAGAATATTTAGGCTAATGAAGAATTTTAGAAATCAATTTCCTGTAACCTCTCAATATATTTATTTAAATACAGCCGCAACCGGTTTATTGTCTGAAGATGTTTTTGATTATAGACAAGATCAAAATTTAGATTTTTTAACGCAGGCAAGTATGTTTAGAGATCATAAAGCAAATTTGTTAGCAGAGGTTAGAGAGGCATTAGCTTCATTTTATCACGCAGATGCTAATAAAATTGCTTTAACACCTAGTTTTTCTTACGGCTTTAATATTTTGTTAGATGGTTTAGCAAAAAACACAAAAGTTTTATTATTAGAGGGTGATTACCCATCTATTAATTTACCAGTAGAAGCAAGAGATTTTGATATTGTGTATGCTGCAATAAATGAAAATTTAGAAGAAAATATTAAAAAAGCAGTAGAGAAATACCAACCAGAAATTTTTGTTTTTAGTGTGGTGCAATATGTTAGCGGTATTAAAATTGATCTAGATTTTCTAAAAGAGCTAAAAGAAAATTATCCTGAATTACTAATTGTAGGTGATGGTACTCAATATTGCGGTACAGAAACTTTTAATTTTAAAGAATCTGGTATAGATATTTTAGGAGCTAGTGCTTATAAGTGGTTAAATGCAGGCTTCGGGAATGCTTTTTTTTTATTTAAAGACCATGCTGCAGAAAAGATTTACCCTAAAACAATAGGTTTTGGCTCTAATATTGGCAAATACAAACAAACTGAAAACGCATTGATTGGTAAGTTTGAGCCAGGGCATTTAGATACTTCTAATATAGGTAGTATTAAACAAGCTATTTTATTGCAAGAAAAAATAGGAGTAGAGCTTATTGAAGAGCAAGTGAAAAAATTATCTGTAAAAGCAAAAAAAGCTTTTGAAAAACTTAATTTATTAGCTCCAGATGTAGTAAATAGAAAAACTCATTCTTCTTTATTTAACATAAAAGGAAGTGATGAGTTGTTCATTTTTTTAACTAACAAAGGTGTAATTTGCTCGCAACGTGGAGGCGGAATTCGTGTGAGTTTTCATTATTACAATACAGAAGATGAAATAGAGAAATTAATTACGTTAATAAAAAATTTCTCTAAGTAAAGTATACACAAATCTTTCAGAAGAAGTTTATTTCTTCTGAAAGATATAGTTTTTGTAATATTTATTTTCGTCGGTAAAAAACTCTACCATTTTAAGTCCCGCTTCTCCAGCAAGCCACTCTACTACATCGTCATCATATTTTTGAGAAATCTCTGTATGAATAGTTTCCCACTGTTTAAATTGAACTTTTAATTTTAGATCATTTATTTCTATATCTTGATTTTTTGTGCTTACCAGAAAACTTTTTGCAGTACCAGTTTCAGGATCATAAGTCTCCCAATGCTTAAAGTTATCTATATTAAAATCTGCGTTTAATTCTGTATTAATTCTAACTAGTAAATTTTTATTAAATGCCTCGGTTACACCTGTAGTATCATTATATGCGTCTAATATGGTTTGCGGATTCTTTTTTTGATCAAAACCCATAAAAAGCATATCTTCTTCACTCATTGCTAACTGAATATTTTTAAGAAAATCTATTGCTTGGTCGTGTTTTAAATTACCAATATTAGAACCTAAAACCATAATGGCTTTTTTACGTTTATTGTAGTTTTTTAAATTTTGTAAAACACTAAAATAAGTGCCTTGCAATGTTTCTACATCTACAGCAGGAATTTCACTTTTTAAAGAATCTTCTAGTCTGTCTAAAATATTTTGACTTATATCTACGGGTAAATATTTAAAGTCTACTTGATGATTAGCAAGGTGTTTTAAAAGAATTTTTGTTTTTTTTCCGTCACCAGCGCCTAATTCAATTAAATCAAAACCATTATTACTTGAAAAATAATTAGCAATGGCTTGGGTATGTTTTTGCAGAATATTAAACTCACAATTAGTTAAATAGTAATCAGGTAAATTCATAATATCCTGAAAGAGCTTATCTCCTTTTTTGTCATAAATATATTTAGAAGATAAATATTTAGGAAATGCAGTAAGACCTTCTTGTACGTCTTTTGCAAATTCTGATGTATGGGTAATTGTTTGTTTTTCCATTTTTATTTTGCTAATCTAATTCCGGTGAATTGCCACCTTAAATTGGGGTGAAAAAAATTTCTATACGTACACCTAGTGTGGTTGGGAGAAGTAGCTACAGAGCCTCCGCGTAATACTTTTTGATTCACCATAAATTTTCCGTTATACTCACCTAGCGCTCCTTCTGGTTTTTTATAGTTAGGGTATGGAGTGTAAGCGCTCTCTGTCCACTCCCATCTTTGTCCCCAATTAAATTTTTCATTACAAATTTCCCATTCTATTTCTGTAGGTAACCTCATTTTTTTCCATTGAGAAAATGCAAAAGCTTCATAATAAGAGATATGAGCTAAAGGTTCTTCTAAGTTTAATGGCTGTAGTCCAGATAAAGTGTATTGATGCCAATTGCCATCTATCACATGCCAATATTGTGGTGCTTTTATATTTTCAGTATTTATCCAATCCCAGGCTTCAGCATGCCATAACAGCACATCTTGGTAACCGCCAGCATTTATAAATTCTAAATATTCTGCATTGGTTACTAATTTGTTAGAAATAGAAAAATCGTTCACATAAACTTTGTGTCTTCCTTTTTCATTATCATAACAAAACTCTCCATCATCTGGTTTACCTACTTCATAAACTCCTTCAGAAATATTTACCCATTGGTGGTCAAATGTTTCTGTTTTACTTTCTTTAAAATTACTTTGGTAAACAGGTAAAAGCGGATTGTTACCTAAAATATACTTTATGTCTGTTAATAGTAATTCTTGGTGTTGTTTTTCGTGATGAATACCAATTTCTACTAAACTTTCAATTTTAGAGAGATTCTCATTACTATTTGTAAGTAGTTCTGCTAATGCTTGGGTTACATACGTTCTGTAAGCATAGATTTTTTTTACAGTAGGCCTAGAAAGGTTACCTCTATTGGTGCGTACCACTTTTTCTCCAACACTTTCATAATAGCTATTAAATACAAAGGCAAATTGCTCATCAAATAATTGATAATCTTTTTTATAATGCTGCAGTATGAATTCTTCAAAAAACCAAGTAGAGTGACCTAAATGCCATTTTGGGGGAGAGACAAATTCTATGGGTTGCACTACATAATCTTCAATCTCTAAAGGTTTACAGATTTGCTCTGTTAGTTTTCTGGTTTCATGAAATAATTCTAAAAGCTGAGTGGTAGTTGTAATCATAAATAAGGAGGTTATAGGCCTTACTCAAATTTACACATTTTTAAATATGAAGTTCTTTAAGCTTTGTTAAAGCCAAGGTGAAAACCTGTTACTTTTGGTAGAAAATATATGTAGAAATAAAAAAAGCTGAAAAGTATTTACTTTTCAGCTTTTATATTTTTTTAAAATAAAGAGTTTAGAAATTAAATGGGACGGTATATTTAATATCTCTAGGCTTACCATTTAAGTGTCCTGGTTTCATTTCTGGCATTGCTAAAATATTACGTTTAGCTTCTTCTTGTAGAGATTTTCTGCCACCTTTTACTTGTGTAATTTCTACTTTTCCTTCTTTATTCACTATAAAACTCACCAATACTTTAGTGCCTTTGTCTTCTGCAGTATAATCTTTAGGGAATTTAAAGTTTTGCTGTATGTGCATTGCTAATTTTTTATTAAAGCAATTAGAGCTAGAACTAGCTTCTTCACAACCTGGCCAAACAGGAGGTACTTCTTTAGAGGTTACCGTGTTTCCGCTAGCATTTTGAGCAAAGCCAAAACTAATTGTAAATAGTAAAATAAATGTAAATAAAATCTTTTTCATAAGTGTTGTTGTTTAGATTGCTACAGCAGCTTTTATGTGCGGATGCGGATTATAATTTTCTAAAGTAAAATCTTCAAACTTAAAATCAAAAATATCTTTTACCTCTGGGTTAATTTTCATGGTAGGCAAAGGTCTTAAATCTCTAGATAATTGAAGTTTTACCTGCTCTACGTGATTGTTGTAAATATGTACATCACCAAAAGTATGTATAAAATCTCCAGCCTCATAACCACAAACTTGCGCCATCATTTGCGTAAGTAACGCGTAAGAAGCAATATTAAAAGGTACCCCTAAAAATACATCTGCACTACGTTGGTAAAGTTGGCAAGATAATTTGCCATCTGCCACATAAAACTGAAAAAAAGCATGACAAGGAGGCAAAGCAGCTTTGCCATTAGCTACATTTTTACTAAAAGAAACAGAGGTATCTGGCATTACGCTAGGGTTCCAGGCAGAAACTAACATTCTACGGCTGTTCGGGTTTTTCTTTAAGGTTTCTACAATATCTTTAATCTGGTCTATTTCTTCATTATTCCAATTGCGCCATTGGTGACCATAAACCGGACCTAAATCTCCATTCTCATCTGCCCATTCATTCCAAATTCTAACGCCGTTTTCTTGCAAATACTTCACATTAGTATCTCCATTTAAAAACCAGAGTAGCTCATAAATAATAGATTTTAAATGCAATTTTTTGGTAGTCACCATCGGAAAACCTTCACTTAAGTCAAACCTCATTTGATGGCCAAAAATACTACGAGTACCGGTCCCTGTTCTATCTCCTTTGTCGCTACCGTTATCTAAAACGTGTTGTAGTAAATCGTGATATTGCTTCATGAATTTGTTTTTGGGCGTTTAAACGGGCTTTCGCGAGTCGCTTTTTAGTTTTATGTCTACCATTTTTTCGCATACGCTCCAATAGACAAAAACAAAAAGAGCTTCAACAAATCGCTCAATCCCTAACGCAAAAATATAAAACTATTATTCTAATAAAAGAACAAAAAGAATAAGTATAAAATTAATTCATAAGTAAGAAAATATAAAATTTTATGAGATATGACATTTGTCATAATTTAAGGAGGTTTTCAGAGGTAAATTTGTGATATAAATCAATAAAACCTGTTTAAAATGAGAATATTAATAGCCTTAGCGTTTTGCTTAACTATGCAATTGGTAGTTGCTCAAGAGTACAAAGTAGTTTCTAATAATTCTAAAGTTAGCGTAACTGGAACTTCTTCTTTACACGATTGGGAGTGTGTAGTAAATACCTTTGAAGGTAATATGTCTGCCACTGTAGAAAACAATGAAATTAAGCAAATAGAAAACTTCAATTTTCAGTTTAAAGTAAAAAGTTTAGATAGTGGTAAATCTTCGATGAATAAAAATACTTATGAAGCCTTGAAAGAAGATAAATACCCAACCATTACTTATAAAGGGAGCTCTGTAGTAATAAATGGTGGTACTGCAACATTTACAGGAACTATGACTATTGCTGGTACCGCAAAAAAGTTTACCAGTAAAGCTAAAATAAATTACAGTAACGGTAAGATAACCCTTTCAGGATCTGAAGAATTTAAACTTACAGATTTTAATATAGAGCCTCCAACTGCTGTTTTTGGTACCATAAAAACAGGAGATGTAGTAGCAATTCATTATAACATTCAACTTAATAAATAACACAATTAGTAATAAACCAAACAAAATGAGAACACTTAGCAAATTTTTAGTTGTTGTTTTTGTAGCATTAATGGCAACCTCAGTTCAGGCACAAGAAATAAATTTTGACCGTAATATAGATAACTTTAGATATCCAGATAAGAGAGGGGTAAATGTTTTTGAATCGCAAAAAGATACTACAAGTACTTTTAATGGAGTAGATGTTAGAGTAGGAGGTTCTTTTGCGCTACAATACCAGCACATAGAAAACGAGAACGCAAATTTAGCAGGTTACGAACTTAAAGAAGCAGGTAGTAACTTTAACCTTGCAACTGCTAATATGGATTTAGATGTTGCGCTATACGATGGAGTGAGAATGCATTTACGTACTTATTTATCTTCTCGTCACCATAATGAACCTTATGTTAAAGGAGGGTATTTTCAAGTAGATAAATTAGACTTTATTAAAGAAGGTTTTTTAGAAGATTTAATGCAATACACCACAATTAGAATAGGGCATATGGAGAACAATTATGGTGATGCTCATTTTAGAAGATCAGACAATGCGCAGGCACTTTACAATCCTTTTGTGGGTAATTTGATTATGGATGCGTTTACTACAGAAGTAGGTGCAGAAGTTTATTACAGAAGAGATGGCTTTATTGGGATGCTTGGTTTTACTAACGGAAAACTAAATCAATCTGTAGAAGAAGATGAAACAGGTCACACAGGAGGGGCTTCATTTTTAGCTAAATTAGGGTATGATAAACAACTTAATAGTGATTTACGTGTAAGATTAACAGGTTCTTTATACAATACTGGTTATGTGCCAAATTCTTACTTATATGCTGCAGATAGAGCAGGAGCTAGATATTATGATGTAATGCAAGCTGCAACATCTACAAGTGATGATTTTAGAGCATCTCGTTACAACCCAAATTTAACCAATAAAATTACAGCTGTAATGTTTAATCCATTTGTAAAATATCGTGGATTAGAATTTTTTGGAACTATAGAAATGGCTACGGGTAAAGCAGACTCAGAATTAGAAGACAGAACTGCAAACCAATATGCAGGAGAGTTAATTTACAGATTTGGTAACGATGAGAATATTTATGTAGGAGGTAGATATAATCTTGTAGATGCAGAAGATATTTCTGGTGAAGATGTAAGTATAGACAGATTTCAACTAGCAGCTGGTTGGTTTATGACAAGAAATATTTTAGTGAAAGGTGAATATGTAATTCAAAACTATAATGATTTTGGAGCTACCAGTATCTTAAATGAAGGTCAATTTGATGGAGTAATGTTAGAAGCTGTGATCTCATTTTAATAATAAACTTCTAACTAATCTCTAATGAAAACGGTGCGGAAATTCTTTTTCGTACTGTTTTCTAATTAAAAAATCTTTTTTATGCGTTTAGTATTTATCTTATCAATAATGATGTTTGGCTTTTTTAATAATTTAAAAGCTCAGTCTGGTATGGTAGAAATTAAAGTAGAAACTAACGTAAACCAATTTACTTGTTTATGTGAAGAAATTAGTTTTATATGTGCAGAATTTAATGATAATGACAAAGTGCTAAAACTTCCTGTGAGTAGTTTTTCTTGCCCAAAAAGATTAATTGAAAAAGATTTAGTAGAATTATTTGAAGCAGAAAAATACCCGCACATTTCTATCGAGATTTTAGAGTATACAGAAACTCAAAAAAATTTTTCTGCAGAAATAAAAATTACGATTAAAGAAACGGAGAAAGTATATCAACTTCTATTAAGTAAAACTTACTATAATGGAGTAGATTATTTTACAGGAAAACAATCACTTAATCTTACCGATTATTATATAGAGCCACCTGTAAAAGCTTTAGGCTTGGTAAAAGTAAAGCCAATAGTAAATATTGAATTTAGAATACCTGAAGAGTTTGTGGTTACCCAATAATCATTCCTGCAATTGTAGCAGATAGTAAAGAAGCTAACGTACCACCAATCACGGCTTTTAATCCAAATTCAGATAAATTTTTACGTTGCCCTGGTGCAATAGAACCAATACCACCTAACTGAATACCAATAGAAGCAAAATTAGCAAAACCACAAAGCATGTAAGTAGCCATAATTATAGACTTCTCGTAAGTTAGGTTTAGCTCTTTAGCTGGGTTTTTTAAATCTGCTAATTGTATATATCCTACAAATTCACTTGCGGCAAGTTTAATACCTAATAGCTGACCCATTAACATCATATCTTCTTTAGCAACCCCAATAAGCCACATTAAGGGAGCAAAAACTACACCTAATATAGATTCTATAGAAAATGACTTATAAGGAGTGTATTCTGCAATAACAGCATTTAAGTGAGTCCATTGTCCTACTTTAGCAAAACCATAATTTACCATAGCAATAATAGCCACAAAGACCAATAACATGGCTCCAACATTTGCAGCTAATTTTAAACCTTCTGTGGTTCCAATAGCAATAGCGTCTAACACATTAGAGCCTATTTTTTCTGAAGAAACTTCTACATCGGTATTTATTTTTTCTTGTTGCGGATAAAGCATTTTAGAAACTACAATTGCTCCTGGTGCAGCCATTACAGACGCAGCCAATAAGTGTTTTGCAAATTCTAATCTAGCAACAGGGTCATTACCTCCTAAAAATCCAATATATGCAGCTAGTACACCACCAGCAACAGTAGCCATACCACCAACCATAACTAGTAGTATTTCAGAACGAGTCATACGTTCTAAATACGCTTTAATCATTAATGGAGCTTCGGTTTGCCCTAAGAAAATATTACCAGCAACATTTAAACTTTCTGCTCCAGAGATACCTAAAAGTTTTGTAAGTACAAAAGCAAAACCTTTTACAACTACTTGAATAATACCATAGTAAAATAAAATAGAAGTTAATGCAGAGAAAAAGATAATAGTAGGTAAAACCTGAAATAAAAATATGTAACCAAAACTAGTGGTGTCCATTAAACCACCAAGTAAAAATTCACTTCCTGCTGCGGTAAATTCTAATATTTTTACAAATATTTTACCAACAAACTCAAAAGAAACTTTTACCCACTCTACTCTTAGCACTCCATAAGCTAGTAATAATTGTAAGCCTAAACCAATACCTACGGTTTTCCAGTTAATAGCTTTGCGTTTACTGCTAAACAAAAAGGCTATTACTATAAGGGTAAACATACCCAGGACACCTCTCCAAAAACTAGTGAATGTAAAACCTTGACTTTTAATAACTCTACTTTTAGGAGCTATTTTTTTGGCAACTTTAAAAGCTATTTTAGAATTTTTATATGAAATTATTAAGCTAGTGTCTGTAACATTAATAACCCTGTAGTTTTGAACGCTATCTTTTGGGCTATTATGAAACAAAACAAGATTGTTGTTTTGGTAAAGGTATGAGCCAGATATTTTATTGCTAGTATTTAAATTGAAAAATTCAAAATCACCATCTTTTAAAGTCAAATTAGAGAATTTAAAGTCTGGGCTTGCAATAGAATCTATCTCGTTATTTATTTGCCATTCTTGCTCAAGGGTTTGTGCAGTAAAAACTGGCATGGAAATAATAGAAAGTAATAAAAAGGTAAACAAGTTTTTCATAACTTGTTTATTTACGTTTAGAAATTTCATCTCTTAGTCTTGCTGCTTTTTCGTAATCTTCATTATTCACTGCTTCATCTAGTTCTTGCTCTAATTGCTTAAGAGATTTATTGCTAGAAGGGTCTGGTTTATTTGTAATTTCTGAAGACTGTTTTAATACATCTTCAATAATTAACTCTGTATTACTTGCTTTATCTTTCTCTACTTCTGTAGTGTTTTCATTACTTTTAAGAAAGATTCCAGCCTTGTCAAGTATATTTTTATACGTGAAAATAGGGGCGTTAAATCTTAAAGCTAAGGCAATAGCATCACTTGTTCTAGCATCAATAATTTCTTCTATTTTGTCTCTTTCACAAATAAGGCTAGAGTAAAAAACACCATCTACCAACTTGTGTATAATCACTTGTTTTACAATAATAGAAAAACGTTCTGCAAAACTTTTAAATAAATCGTGGGTAAGTGGGCGAGGAGGTTTAATATCTTTTTCTAGAGCAATAGCAATAGATTGTGCTTCAAAAGCACCAATAACAATAGGTAATTGCTTTTCGCCGTCCACTTCACTTAACAGAAGTGCATATGCTCCATTTTGGGTTTGACTGTAAGAAATTCCTTTTATGGTTAAACGCACTAAGCTCATACTACAAATAAATCAAAATAAGTAAAATAAAAAAGCGACCTAAATAAGAGCTTTTCATATTTAGGTCGCCCTAATTTTCAGGGGCACAATTTATAAAAAATTACGCGTTATTTGCTTTAAATTCTTTTAATTTTTCATTTAGCTTAGGAACTATTTCAAAAGCATCACCTACAATACCATAATCTGCTGCTTTAAAGAAAGGGGCTTCAGCATCATTATTAATTACAACTTTGTATTTAGAAGCGTTTATTCCTGCTAAATGTTGGATAGCTCCAGAAATACCTATAGCAATATATAAATTAGCTGCTACAGGTTTACCTGTTTGCCCTACGTGTTCACTGTGTGGTCTCCAGCCCATATCACTTACTGGTTTAGAGCAAGCAGTTGCAGCACCAAGAGTTTCTGCTAAATTTTCAATCATTTCCCAATTTTCAGGTCCTTTTAACCCTCTACCAGCAGAAACTACTATTTCTGCGTCTGCAATAGTTACTTTATCTGTAGCTTTATCTACAGATTCTACGTGAATTGTGAAATCACTTTCGTCTAAAGTAGGGTTAAAATCTTCTACAGTTATAGAAGTTTCATTTTCTTTTAATCCGTAGGCATTTTTAGCTACTCCAATAATTTTTACATCACTATTAATAGTAGTAAAATTAAATGCTTTATTGGTAAAAGCGTTTCTTTTTACTGTGAATGGTGAGGTGCTTTCTGGCAAAGCTACCACGTTAGATGCGTATCCTGCTTCAAGGTTGATAGCAACAAGAGGTGCAAGGTATTTATCATTAGCAGTTTGCCCTAATACTACTATTTTAGCATCTTCGCTTTTAGTAGCTTGAGAAATTACATCTGCATAAGCATTTGCATTAAATTTTGAAAGTTTGTCACTTTTTACATTTAAAACTTTGCTTACACCATATGTGCTAAGAGATTCATTTTCTTCAGAATTAATAGTTACTGCTGTTACTGAAGTGCCTAGTTGATCTGCAACGCCTTTTGCGTAAGATGCAGACTCAAAAGAGGCTTTTTTAAATTTTCCGTTTTCTGATTCTATATATACTAAAACTGACATATTTTTATTTTTTTAGATTAATTAAAGTAGATTGATTTTTTACTAAATGGTTTTCGCTTCATTATGTAAAAGATTAATCAATTCATCTAAATTATCTTTATCAATAAGTTTTACATCCCCTTTTGGTGCTGGTTTTTCAAACTTATCTGCAGATGTTTTTTCTTGAGCACCTACTGGCTCAACTACATTTAATGGTTTTTTACGTGCCATCATAATTCCTCTCATATTCGGAATTTTAAGATCACTTTCTTCTACTAAACCTTTTTGTCCTCCTATAACTAATGGAAGATTTGTAGTTAGTGTTTCTTTACCACCATCTATTTCTCTTATAGCAGTAGCTTTGTCACCGTCTACTTCTAGACCAACACAAGTATTCACAAAATTAGCTTTCATTAATTTAGCTAACATACCTGGTACCATACCTCCATTATAATCAATAGATTCTCTACCAGCAATAACTAGATCATAACTACCGTCTTGAGCAACTTTGGCTAATTCTTGTGCTACTTGAAAACCATCTTTAGCAACAGTATTTACTCTAATAGCATTATCTGCACCAATTGCTAATGCTTTTCTTAAGGTAGGTTCTGTTTCTGGCCCACCAACATTTACTACATCTACAGATGCACCTTGTTTTTCTTTAAACCACATAGCGCGAGTTAATCCAAACTCATCGTTAGGGTTAATCACAAATTGAACTCCATTTGTGTCAAATTTTGTATCACCTTCTGTAAAATTAATTTTAGAAGTTGTGTCTGGTACGTGACTAATGCAGACTAATATTTTCATTTTCTTAGTTTTTTGTGTTTAAAAATTCGATTTATAAAAATCTTCATTGCGAATATAAGGAATTTCACAATAAAATACTATGCTTGCATAATAATTTTTTTATGAATTTTTTATAGGTTATGCGAGTGTAATCCTTATTTTTGTGAATTGTAAATATTTTAGCCGAATAATAATGAGAACAATTCAATTTAGAGAAGCAGTAGCTGAAGCAATGAGTGAAGAAATGCGTCGTGATGAAGCGGTGTATTTAATGGGAGAAGAGGTTGCTGAATATAATGGAGCTTATAAAGCATCAAAAGGAATGTTGGACGAGTTTGGTCCAGAACGTGTAATAGATACACCAATTGCAGAAGCTGGTTTTAGCGGTATTGGGGTAGGGTCTACTATGACGGGAGCAAGACCTATTATTGAGTTTATGACTTTTAATTTTAGTTTGGTTGGTATAGATCAAATTATAAATAATGCAGCTAAAATTAGACAAATGTCTGGTGGGCAATTTAACTGTCCTATTGTTTTTAGAGGGCCAACTGCCTCTGCAGGTCAATTAGGAGCTACACACTCACAAGCTTTTGAAAGCTGGTACGCCAACTGTCCTGGTTTAAAAGTTATTGTGCCATCTAACCCTGCTGATGCAAAAGGATTATTAAAAGCAGCTATACGTGATAACGATCCAGTTATTTTTATGGAGAGTGAGCAAATGTATGGAGATAAAGGTGAAGTGCCTGAAGTAGATGAAGATGTGGTTATCCCTATTGGAAAGGCAGATATTAAAAGAGAAGGTACAGATGTAACTGTTGTTTCTTTTGGTAAAATTATAAAAGAAGCTTATACAGCTGCAGAAGAATTAGCTAAAGAAAATATTTCTATCGAGATTATAGATTTAAGAACTGTGCGTCCGTTAGATTATGATGCAATTATCAAATCTGTAAAGAAAACGAATAGATTGGTAATTTTAGAAGAAGCTTGGCCTTTTGGTAACGTTTCAACAGAAATTACTTATAAAGTACAAGAAGATGCATTTGACTATTTAGATGCGCCTATTATAAAAATAAATACAGCAGATACTCCAGCGCCATATTCTCCAGTATTATTGAAAGAGTGGTTACCTAACAGCAACGATGTTGTAAAAGCTGTGAAAAAAGTAATGTATAAATAAAATTATACACCTATATTTACAACTTCATCTCCTACTGGAGATGAAGTTTTTTGTTTTTTATGAGATATATCTACTTATTTTATTTAACTCTATTTGGTGCGTTGTCTGCTTTTGCGCAAACAAAAGTAAGTGGGGTAATTAATGATGAAAGTGGCAACCCTGTACCTTTTGCTAATGTGATTTATGCAAATTCTTCTATAGGGACTATTTCTAATGACGATGGTAGTTTTTATCTAGAGTCTGATCAAAATTTTGATTCAATACAAATCTCATTTGTAGGTTTTAAATCTCAAAGTCTCCCATTAACACAATCTGCAACCTACAATATCACAATTGTATTAGAAGAAGAAGCTAGTGCTCTAGATGAGGTAGTTATCTACCAAGGAAAAACTTCCAAAAAAAATAACCCTGCCATAGATATTCTCAAGAAAATTTGGGAAAATAAACGAGAAAATGGTATTTATAAATTTGACCAATACCAATATAAAAAATACGAAAAACAAGAGTTTGATTTAAATACAATTGATAGCTCTCTTATAAATAGCCGCATTTTTAACGGAATGGAGTTTATTTTTGACGAGACAGATACCAATAGTGTTACTGGTAAAACTTACCTGCCTATCTTTATTAATGAAGCAATTTATAGAGTATATGGTAATAATGAGTCTAATAAAGAAAAAGAAGTTCTTTTAGGGAATAAAAACTCAGGGTTTAGTAATAATCAAACTCTAATAGCATTTTTAAAAGACCTTTATAAAGAATATAATGTTTACGATAATTATTTAAAGTTTTTTGATAAGAGCTTTGTGAGTCCGTTATCTAGAACTGGTATTAATGTATATAATTACGTATTAGCAGACAGTAGCTACATTGATAATAAATGGTGTTATAAAATTGTGTATTACCCAAGAAGAAAAAATGAACTTACTTTTAAAGGAGATTTTTGGGTAAATGATACCACTTGGGCTATCAAAAAGATAAAACTAGCAGCTACAAAAAGTGCCAACATTAACTGGATTAGAGATATTTATATAGAGCAAGACTTTGATGTTTTAAACGATTCTATATTTTTAATTACCAGAGATCACTTCATGTCAGACTTTGCTTTTAAGAAAAAAGATGAAGCTAGAGGGGTTTATGGTAAAAGAACAACATTGTATGATGATTATGCTTTTGATATAGATAGAGGTAATCAATTTTATAATAATGATAGAGAACAATACATAGAGAAAGTTTATAATCGAGACGATAGCTTTTGGGCACAGAATAGAATGGAAAGCCTTAATAAAGACGAGCAAAAAGTCTACAAAATGCTAGATACTTTAAAAACTGTTAAAGCATTTCAGCGATTATATAATATAGGTTCTATTTTAGCTTCTGGGTATATTGAGTTTGATAATTTTGATTACGGACCCATATTCTCCACTTTTGGATATAATGATGTAGAAGGGATAAGAGTAAGAGCTGGGGGTAGAACTTATTTTGGCAGAAATGATCCTTGGCGTATAGAAGGTTATACCGCATATGGTTTTAAAGATAATAAATTTAAATATGGCCTTTCGGGTAAAATTTTAGTAGATGACCGTTCTAGGTTAATTATTAGTGGAGGTAATAGAAGAGATATAGAGCAGTTAGGGGCAAGTTTAACCAATACAAACGATGTTTTGGGAAGAAGTTTAGCTTCTTCGTCTTTAATTACTGTAGGTTCTAATACTAGTTTAACTAATATAAATTTAAGCACATTTGCTCTAGAGGTAGAGCCGCTTAAAAACTTTCAAATTAGGTTTGGAGGTTCTTATAGAACTTTAAGATCTGCTTCAGATAAGTTTAGTTTAGCATATTATACAGATGAAAACCAAACTGCTATTAAATCTGAAATAGATCAAACAGAAATATCTACTATTTTCACCTATTCTCCAGGCAGAAAAACCACTGGTTACGGGGTAGAGAGAACAATAATTAATGATGGTGATTTTCCTCGTTTATTTTTAAATTATTCATTAGGTGTAAAAGATGTGTTTAGTAGTGATTTTGAATATAAGAAAATTCAATTCTATTATAGACACCCTTGGCAATTAGGAGGTTTTGGTAAATTAACCACAACACTAGAAGCAGGTAAAACTTTTGGAGATGTACCTTTAGCTCTATTAAACGTAGTGCCAGGTAACCAAACTCTATTTTCTATTTATGGCGCATACCCATTATTAGATTTTTATGAGTTTGTAACAGATACTTATGCAAGTGTACATGTAGAGCATAATTTTAATGGTAGATTTTTTGGAAGAATACCATTAATTAGAGATTTAAATTTAAGAGAAATTGTAGCAATTAGAGCAGTATCAGGAAGTATTTCTGATGAAAACCAAGCTCTCAATGCCTCTTACTCTAATCCTGTATTATTGGCGCCAAATAATAAACCTTATTGGTCTTACAGTTTGGGAGTAGGGAATATATTTAATGTTTTTAGATTAGATTTTCACTTTAGAGGTAATTATTTTGAAAATCCAGGCGCTAGAAAGTTTGGAGTAACAGGTTCTTTTGGATTTTATTTCTAAAAAAGTAGTTAATAATCAGGACATTTGTTAAATTCGCGGTCTTGTTTAAATTTAAATAATAGATAATTTTTATACGATGACGTTTGATGTTTTAATTGAAATTCCGAAAGGAAGCAGAAATAAGTACGAGTACGATTTTGAACTTAAAAAAATAAGATACGATAGAATGCTTTTTTCATCTATGATGTATCCAGCAGATTATGGTTTCTTGCCAGAAACTTTAGCTTTAGATGGAGATCCTTTAGATGTATTAGTGTTAGTTACAGAGCCTACTTTTCCAGGATGTGTGATAGAAGTTAAGCCAGTAGGTGTTTTTCATATGTCAGATGAAAAAGGTCCAGATGAAAAAATTATTTGTGTGCCAGTAAGTGATCCTGTTGCTTCTAAAATTAACGATTTAAGTGATGTTAACGAGCACCTAGTAAAAGAAATAGAGCACTTTTTTAGAGTATATAAAGATTTAGAAAACAAAAAAGTAGAAGTTGGTAACTGGGGTGATGCTGCAGAAGCTAAAGATATAGTGAAAACCTGTATCGAAAGATTTAAAGATAGTGACGTACCTATGGCGGCTGTAACAATTAAATAATACAGCCATCGTACTAATATATAAGAGCAACACTTTGTAAAGTGTTGCTTTTTTTTTACATAAAAGTCTTAAAGAATATTAAAGAAGAAATCAGCATAGTAAATTTCTAGTATCTTTAAACTTTAACTTTAATTAAATGATTAAGAGAATAAAAAAACTTTTTGGGCGCTATAAAAATTTTGAACAAATTTTAATAACTCCATACCGTAGTTATGCAACTTCTCATCATTTGTACATTTTAGGGAGAGTTTTAGATAATAAGCCTCTAGAAATTAAACAAGAACAAAATTTTTTAAATACTATAAAAAATACGTACAAACAGTTTGATAGTTTTGAAATACCTCAAGCAGAGGTAGAGGTTAAATTACCAGATAGTACTAGTTTTTTTACAGTAACTAATGAAGAAGGGTATTTTACCATAGATGTAAATACTAAAGAAAACCTATGTAATTACACAAATAGCAATGGATGGTTAAATTATGAGCTTTTTTATAGAGGTAAAATGTATCCTCAAACAGTATTGTTAGAAAATCCTTTTAGGGGAGAGTTACTTATTCCAGATAGTAAAGCAGAGTATGGTGTTATTAGTGATATAGATGATACTATTTTACATACAGGGGTAACTTCATTTTTAAAATGGAGGTTGCTTAAAAACTCTTTGTTTACTAATGCTTACAAAAGAATACCTTTAAAAGGAGCTTCTGCTTTGTACCAGAAATTAGCTGCAGGGACACAAAACTCTGGAAGAAATCCTGTTTTTTATTTAAGCAATAGTCCTTGGAATTTATATGAGTATCTAAAACTATTTCTAGATCATCATCAATTTCCTAAAGGTCCAATTTTGCTTCGTAATTTTAGAACTCCTTTTGATAGAAGTTTAAAGCCAGAAAAGCCTCACAAGCAAAAAGAAATTATTAATATTTTAAAAACCTATCCGCAGTTAAAATTCATTTTAATAGGAGATAGTGGTGAGCATGATGCATCTATTTATACAGACATAGCTGCACAATATCCCGATAAAATATTAGCTATTTACCTAAGAAGCGTGAAACATAAAGGGAGAATGCAGCGAGTACAAAGTATATTAGATAACTTTAAAACTACCCCTGTATTATTAGTAAACACTTCTTTAGAAGCAGAAGAGCACGCTAGATCTCAAGGTTATATTAATTAATCATCAATACTAGTTCCAGATGCTGCTCTTTGCGCAATAGGGTTCTTTCTAGGCATTGTTCCAAAAATATGGTCCCACAGGGTAGAAGAAACTCCAAAAGCTCTGTCAGGCTCTCTATAATGATGAATACTGTGGTGGTGCCATAAAACTTTTAAAAAGTTATTAGGTACCTTAAAGGCGTGTACAGAATAATGTACCGCAAGATAACCCGCATAACCAATTAAGAAGCCTGCTAAGAAGCCAAAAACATAATCCCCTAAAATTACTCGGTAAATAATAAATAATACAGTAGCGACGATTAAACTAAGCACAGGCGGCATTGCTAGCCTAGATTTATCTTTAGGGTAATCGTGGTGTACACCGTGCATGGTGTAAGATATTTTTTGTTTACGCTCAGATGTTGCTGGTATGTGGTACAAATAGCGGTGCATAATATATTCTACAAAAGTAAAAAAGGCTAAACCTCCAAAAAACAATACTACCATTTCTGGTGTCTCAAAACCTTTTTCTATAATACCGTAATAAACTAAAGCAATAGAAATAACAGAAAAAATAATTAAGGGTAACGATATGTGTGTATGTGTCAACTTTTCTAAGATAGGATTTTTAAAAAGTTGAGGTGATCCCTTGTGTTTTGGTCTTTTAAGTTTAGTCGATTCCATAGTCTTCTACATTTTAAAATAAGCCATTAATTTCTCCATCAATTTTATTAATAATTTCCCCTAAGTCTTCAGGATTATCAACAAAATTAATGTTGTCTACATCTATAATTAACAATTTTCCTTTATTATAATCGTGGGCCCAAGCTTCATACCTTTCGTTTAGTCTGCTTAAATAATCTATAGAGATAGAATTTTCATAATCTCTTCCTCTTTTTTGAATTTGAGCTACTAAATTAGGGATGCTACTTCTTAAATAAATAAGTAAATCAGGACCTTTGGTTACTCTCTCCATTAAATCAAACAAAGATTTGTAATTTTCAAAATCTCTATTGGTTAGTAGCCCCATTGCATGCAAGTTAGGTGCAAAAATGTAAGCATCTTCATAAATAGTTCTGTCTTGAATAATGCTTTTTCCGCTTTCTCTAATTTCTAGTATTTGGCGAAATCTACTGTTTAAAAAGTAAATTTGAAGATTGAAAGACCAGCGTTCCATTTGATTGTAAAAATCTTCTAAGTACGGGTTTTCTAAAACATCTTCATATTGAGGTTCCCAATTATAATGTTTAGCCAATAACTTAGTTAGAGTGGTTTTTCCGGCACCAATATTTCCGGCAATGGCTACGTGCATACTAATTATTCGTTTGATAAGTTAAGCTGATAACGATAAATAAAATTATCGATGTAAAGGTAAAGGTTTTCATTATTCAAATAAAAATCTTTAACGTCATTTTCAGAAATTGTTAATGGTTCAAGTGCAGGTTTGTCTTTGCGTAACACAAACCATTTGTTGTTATTTCTTCCAATTATTTGATTGTTGTTTTCTACAAATTCAAAATTTTCAGGAACTTGTATTGCCTTTATAAAACTTCCGTAAGAATTATAAAGCTCTAATTTTTTGTTTTGTAATAACCAACAGAAATTATAATTGCTTTTTAGCTGAATTATTTCTGAATTAATAGGTTGTGTGTGTGAAATTACTTTTTTAGAATTATAGTTAAAGAGTTCTAGTTGCTGAATATCAGTGTTGTATATCCAGATACTTTTGTCTTTTCCTGTGCTAGCAAAACTAACGTTTCTAAAATTGGTAATATTGGTAAAATTAATACGGTAAATTTCATTTAGCCTATTATCTAGAATAACGACAGTGTTCATGTTTTTGTAAAACAATGTAATTTTTAACGGATTTAATAAGTCT
Source organism: Mesonia phycicola (assembly GCF_900141885.1). Lineage (GTDB taxonomy): Bacteria > Bacteroidota > Bacteroidia > Flavobacteriales > Flavobacteriaceae > Mesonia > Mesonia phycicola. Next base: position 200,375 of record NZ_FQYY01000007.1, read on the forward strand.
ACAGAAGTCAACTCTCCTAATAAAAAATCTGTAAACTGATATTTTTTAGCTCCTTCTAATTTAAAAAATGTATTGTTAGTAATTCCGTAAAAATTATTGAATTTATCTACCCCAACAAATTCTTGTAAATTAAAAGGCGTTTTTTCTATTAAAGAAATAGTTGCAGGTTGAGCTTTTATAGAGCAAGAAGCAATAAATAAAATAAAAAAAGAAAGTAATTTCATAATATTAAAGTTAGCTAAAATTATTCCATATACAATCAATTGCATCCGTAAACATATGGAAGCAAAGCCCAATGCAGATAATTTTTATTATTTTGTGTTGAATAAATATAGCCCCTAAAACATAGAACCCTATAGCAATATAAGAATGTAGCGGATGAAAATTAATACTACATCTGTTAGGCTCAAAAATAGGTTTAGCTAATAAATGATCTGCGTCTACAAGCATCGTAGCTATTAAAAGAAGCCAATATTTTTTCCAATTTTTTCTATCAAAAAGATATGCAATCAACCCAACGGCAATAAAATGAAGAAAATAATGCGTAAAAGTTTGAAGCATTTATAACTCTTTTTTTTCTTCAGCGTATTCTTGTGAAGAGTCGTCTGGCAAAAGTAAATTTTTTAGTTTTCTTTCTAAAGCAATATATCGCCAAATGCCAATAACAATAAAAATTACACAAACACAGAGTGAAACGTAACCTAAACCGTGTACTTCTGGATAATCTTCAATTTTTAATAAAGCAATCCCGCCAACAAGTAAATACAAAGAGGCTCTAATGTATGCTAAAAGCGTTCGCTCGTTAGCTAGTTTGGTACGCTCTAGGGCCAAATGTTCTCGCAGTTTTTTTTCGTCAATTACTTTTGGCTTAAACGGGTTATGTAGTTTTACTTTTTTCATTTTAAAAAGGGAAAAATAACGGAATTATAAATGATGCTGCCAACCAAATTATAAAATTTAGCGGAGTTCCTATCTTTAAATAATCTTTAAATTTATAATTACCAGGTGCATAAACCATTGTGTTGGTAGGGTAACTTACTGGCGTCATGAAAGTTAACGAGCAGGCAAACATAACTGCTATTAAAAAAGGTTTATACTCTACTTGCATAGCTTCTGCTAAACTAATAACAATGGGAGACATTAATGCAGCTGCAGCTTTACTAGACAAAACATTGGTAGATAAAAAAGTGACTAAAAACACCAAACTAAGTGTGAGTCTAGGGTCAAAGCTACCCATTGTGTTATAAATAAGTTCTGAAATTAAGTCTGAGCCGCCAGTTTTTTCTAATGCCGCACCCATAGAAAGTACACCGGCCATCATAAATATTACTTTCCATTCAATAGCTTCATAGGCTTCTTTTGGTTTTAAAATGGTGGTGGTTACAATTAATAAAGCTCCCACTAATGCGCTAATTAAAATGGAAGTTATGTTTAATGCAGCGGCTAAAATTACTCCGATTAAAATTAACAAAGTAGGGATGGCTTTTTTTAAGTCGAATTTTTTTGCCTTGTATTTAGATAGTGTAACTACTAATTTTTTAGAGACTAATTTTTTTAAGCTTTTATCTGAAGTGTATAATAACATCATATCACCTTCACGTAGTGTAACTTTAGAAACCTCGTGAGTTATCATTTCTTTACGGTGCCTAATTGCTAATATAGAAGCATAATATATGTTTCTGAAGTTAAGTTGCTGTAACGATTTTCCTGATAGAGAAGAGCCGTACGGAATCATAACTTCATATATTTTTTTTTCAGCATCGTCGTGAATTAACTGTTCGTCATCGTCTAACTTGTAGGTTTTATTTTGTTTTAGCTTCGCTAAGTGTTGCGGATTAATAATAACCTTCAAAATATCATCTTTACGTAAAACGGTTTCTTCGTTAATTTCATACACTCGATGGTGTTTGCGTTTTAGCATTAAAACCTGCGCGCTAAAATCTTTATTAAGGCTAGAATTTCCAATTTTTTTATCGATATCGGGATTGTTCTCTAGCAATTCAATTTCTGCAATATATTTTTCAGCTTGTTTTTTTAAAGAATTTTTAGCGCTTTTACGTTTTGGTAGTAATAGGGGAGAGGCAATGAGTAAATAAACCATTCCTATAGAAAATAAACATAAAGCGGGCAAGGTAAACTCAAACATACCTAGTGGTTCTAGACCACTTTTTTTAGCATAACTACTCACCAAAATGTTAGTAGAAGTACCAATAAGCGTACACGTGCCGCCAAATAAAGCTGAAAAAGAGATAGGAATAAGTAATCGCGAAGGAGGAATATTAGTCTCTCGGCAAACCAATAACGCCATTGGTATTAGTAAGGCAACCACAGCGGTATCGTTAATAAATGCAGAAAAAACTCCTGCAGACAAGCAAAATATTATTAAAGCAAAAAGATAATTAATCTTAGCAACCCGAATTATCTTGCTTGACAAGCCATCAATAAGTCCAGATTTAAAAATGGCTGCACTAATCACAAACATACAACCTAAGGTAATGGTAGCTGGGTGATTAAAGCCTGCAAAACCTTCTTCTGGGTTTAAAACGCCAGACACTATAAACAACGACATAATTATTATAGAAGTTGTGTCTATGGTGAAATAATCTTTAATAAAAAGAATTATTCCTATGGCAATTATAGCAAAGGTGAGGTAGAGGCTCATGTATTTTTTCTATATAAACTCATCAATAACCTTTTTCTAAATTAACCTCGTCTTTTAATGGTTCGTTATTTTGCATTCGTTTAAAATTTTCAACCATTTTTGGGACAATGGTTTTAGGGTTGGTAATACTGGCAGTATGTGGAGTTATTACTATATTTTTGTGTTTCCAAAACAAATGGCCTTCTGGTAAAGGCTCTGTTTTAAATACATCTAGCGTAGCGCCAGATAGTTGACCGTTGGCTAAAGCTTTTAAAAAATCTTCTTCTTGTAATTGTGCGCCACGGCCAACATTAATTAAATATGCACCTTTTGGTAGTTGCAGAAATAATTCTTCATTTAAAATATCTTCGGTTTCTGGTGTATGCGGAAGCATACAAACTAAAACCTCAGACTTAGCTAAAAAAGTATTTAATTCATCTTCTTTAAAGGTTTCAATGCCTTCAACTTTTTTCTTTGAGCGAGACCAACCTAATACTTTAAAATCGTTTTTTACCAATAATTTTCCGATGGCTTGACCAATATTTCCGAAGCCTAAAATACCTACAGTAACATCTTCTGGGCGTTTATAAGTGAGTCTTTTCCAATTGTTTTTTTGCTGTTGCTGAAAATATAATGGCATATCTCTTAAATAATTCAGAATAGCATTCAGCACATAATAACTCAAATCGTAATTAAGATAATCGTCTTTTACTCGAGTAACCTTAACCCCTTTAGGAATTTTTTTTGAAGTAATATGTTTTACACCAGCGGCCATAGAGGCAATTACTTTTAAATTAGGAAATTTTTCAAATGCATCTTCTGGCGGGTTCCAGGCAACTACAAATTCTGTCTTTTCTCTTTGCGTGTCGTTGGGATAAACTTCTACTGTTAAGTTAGAGTTTTCTTCTTTAAAATATTGTACCCATTTAGAAACACTGTTTCTTTCTGGGCAAATCATTACTATTTTATTCATAATAAATTATACAAATGCGCTGTAACCAGTAATGGCGCGTCCTACAATTAACGAGTTGATTTCTTTGGTGCCTTCATAACTATAAATAGCTTCTGCATCTGCTACAAACCTTGCCACATCATGTTCTAATAATATGCCGTTACCGCCTAATACTTCTCTAGCTCTGCTAACAATATCACGAGTACGCATACTACAATACACTTTTGCAAGAGAGGCGTGCTCGTCGGTTAAAATACCTTCATCTTGCATTTCAGAAAGTCTAAAAACCATGGTTTGCATCGCGGTTAGGTTAGAAAGCATTTCTACTAAATGATTTTGTACCAATTGGTAAGAGGCAATGGGTTTGCCAAATTGCTCTCTTTTTTTGGTATATTTTAAGGCACTTTCATAAGCGCCTCTTGCGCAGCCCACTGCTTGCCAAGCAACTCCTGCACGCGTCATTTTTAAAACTTTAGAAGTATCTCTAAATGAGTTGGCATTTTGTAGCCGATCACTTTCAGGAATTTTGCAGTCGCTAAGAGTAATAATGGCGTTTTGAACGATTCTGAGAGCCATTTTATCTTCCATTTTTTCAGCCTTAAAACCTGGGTTTTCTTTTCTAACAATAAACCCTTTTACTTGATGCGAATCTACATCTTTTGCCCAAATTATAATTACATCGGCAAAAGTAGCATTACCAATCCATTTTTTTTGTCCGTTTAAAATCCAATTCTCACCATCAAATTTACAAGTAGTTTCCATTCCTTGAGAAACGGCAGAGCCGACGTTGGGTTCAGTTAAACCAAAAGCGCCAATTTTCTCTAATTTTTGCATTTTGGGTAGCCATTCTTGCTTTTGTTCTTCGTTTCCGCAGAGGTAAATAGACCCCATTGCTAAGCCGCTGTGAACGCCAAAAAAGGTAGAAATTGAAACATCTACGCGAGCGATTTCTTGGGCGATAATCCCTTCCATTAAAAAAGGAAGATTTGGGCAGCCATATCCTTTGTAGGGAACTCCGGTAATATTTAGTTTAGCAAATTTCTCGATGATTTCAAACGGAAATTTAGCTTTATTCCAATAATCGTTTACCAAAGGTCTAACTTCATCTTCCATAAAGTTTCTCACCTTAAGTTGAAGCTCACGTTGTTCTTCGGTCAGTTTTAAGTCGAGATTATAAAAATCACCATCGATAGGAGGTAGCTGGTGTTGCCCTTTTTTACCTTGATGATTAAGCATTTTCATAAGGCCCTTTATTTGCCTATCGTCAAGATTTCCTAAAGTATTCATTGCTTTTTTAAGATCAATTTTCTCATTAAGCTTTGCTAACTTATCTAAATCTACTTCTTTAAGTAAACCTATGGTATTTTTAATTTTATGGAACAAAGACATATCTCTCGTGTTTTGATTACCCTAAAGTATGAATTAAATAATCGGGAAATTGTTAAAGATTTCCGAAGAAATAGAAATTAAATTAGTCCAGTTTAGTTTTTTTTGACGCAATATATCTTTCTAGAACTAGGAAGAGTAATGCTTAATTTTTTACCTTGTCCGCTTTAAAATTTAAGTATAATTTATGTCTCTTTTTAACTATATAATTAAGCAAACTAATCTTTCATCTAATTCTGTAAAAAACACCCTTAAGCTTTTTGAAGAAGATTGTACGATCCCTTTTATAGCAAGGTACCGTAAAGAAATGACGGGAAATTTAGATGAAGTGCAAATAGAAGAAATTTTAAAAGCAAAACTCTATTTTGAAGAGTTAGAAAAACGAAAGGCTTCTATTTTAAATAGTTTAGAAGAACAAGAGGTTTTAACAACAGATTTAAAAACTAAAATTGAAGCTACAGATTCTCTTTTGGTTCTAGAAGATTTGTACTTGCCTTACAAAAAAAAGCGAAAAACCAAAGCAGATAAAGCCCGTGAGCAAGGTCTAGAGCCTTTAGCTAAAATAATAATGGCTCAAAATGCAGTCAATATTAATCAGATAGCACAAAAATATACAAGTGATGAGGTTACAAACACCTTAGAAGCTTTAGTGGGTGCAAGGTTGATTATTGCCGAATGGATAGCTGAACGAACTGATATTCGAGATTATATTAGATATCAATTTAATAATTATATTAATATAACCACTTCAAGTATAAAGGCGAAAGTAAAAGAAGAAAAAGCACAAAAATTTAAAGATTATTTTGATTGGTCTGAATCGCTTAAAAAAATACCATCACATCGATTTTTGGCAATACAAAGAGCAGAAAAAGAAGGTTTTATTCGAGTAAAATTAGAAGGAGATGAAGATCGTATTATCCAACATATACAACGAAAAGTCATTAAATCTTCTGGAGTTTGTGCCGAGCAAATAGAATTAGCTATTGCAGACAGTTACAAGCGTTTATTAAAACCTTCTTTGGGTAATGAGGCATTACAAAATGCTAAGAAAAGAGCAGATGAGTCGGCTATTCAAGTGTTTGCAAAGAATTTAAAACAATTATTATTAGGAGCTCCATTGGGAGAAAAACGTGTTTTAGCGATAGATCCTGGTTTTCGTACGGGTTGTAAGCTAGTTTGTTTAGATGAAAGTGGTAAGTTACTGCATAACGAAACTATTTTTCCGCATCCGCCACAAAATGATCAGAAAACAGCAATCAAGAAAATTAGCACGCTTACTGAAGCTTATAAAATTGATGCTATTGCCATTGGTAATGGTACAGCTTCTCGAGAAACAGAAGCTTTAGTAAGAAAAATACATTTTAAAAACGAAATTCAAGTATTTGTAGTAAGTGAGGCAGGAGCATCTATTTATTCGGCATCTTCTGTAGCAAGAGAAGAATTTCCTAATTACGATGCTACCGTTAGAGGTTCTGTTTCTATTGGTAGAAGATTGCAAGATCCGTTAGCAGAGTTAGTGAAAATTGACCCAAAAGCTATAGGTGTTGGTCAATATCAGCACGATGTAGACCAAAATTTATTAAAATCAGCACTTGACCGTGTGGTGGAGACTTGTGTAAATGCAGTTGGAGTAAATATTAATACTGCTAGCAAATCTTTATTGAGTTATGTTTCTGGAATAGGAGAGAAGTTGGCTGAAAATATTGTAGAATATAGAGCTAATAATGGTGCTTTTACATCAAGAAAAGAAATTAAAAAGGTAAAACGTTTAGGTGAGAAAGTTTTTGTGCAGAGTGCTGGTTTTTTACGTATAAAAAATGCCAAATATCTCTTAGATGATTCATCAGTACATCCTGAACGTTATGCTTTAATTGAAAAAATGGCGAAAAATGAAGGGAAAAAAATTGAAGAATTAATAGGAAATACTCATTTGTTAGAAAAAATAAAACTAGAGAAATATATTTCTGAAGAAGTGGGGTTACCTACGTTAAAAGATATTGTCGCTGAATTAAAGAAACCTGGATTAGATATTAGAGAAAAAGCAAAAGTATTTACATTTAACCAAAATATTAGAAGTATTGATGATTTACGAGTAGGGCAACTTTTACCTGGTATAGTTAATAATATTACCAACTTTGGATGTTTTGTAGATGTAGGTATTAAAGAAAGCGGATTAATTCATGTTTCTAATTTAGCTGATGAATTTGTGAGTGATGTAAATAATTATGTGCGCTTACATCAACAAGTTATTGTAAAAGTTTTAGAGGTAGATGTAGCTAGAAAACGTATACAATTACAGCTACATAAATCCTAGTTATACACCTCTTAAAATATCAATAACAATAGGTTTTAATCCGCTAAAGAAAAACTCTACAGCAATAACCATTACAATTAATCCCATTAAACGCATTAAAACGTTTTTACCAGTATTACCAAGTAGTTTTAGAATTTTAGAAGAACTTAGCAAAATAATATAAGTAAGAAGTAGTACTAAAAAAATACCGGCAATTAGTACTGCTTTTTGCTCTATACTGTCTGCATCTTCCATCATAATAATGGCATTGGTAATAGAACCAGGCCCAGAAATCATTGGGATAGCAAGTGGTGTTATGGAGATATCTTCAACATAATTTTTTTTCTCAGATTTAGTTTTCACTTTAACGCTAGCAAGTCTTGCTTGAAGCATATCCATTCCCATTAAGAAGAAAATTACTCCTCCTACAAGCCTAAAACTATTTACAGAAATTCCGAAGAAATTAAAAAGCAATTGTCCAGAAAATGCAAAAGCAACAATAGTGATAAAGGCTGCAATGGTAGCTTTACGAGCTGTAGCATTACGATGTTCTGTATCTAACTCAGAAGTCATCGTCATAAATACAGGCATTGTCCCAATTGGATTAATCAATGTGAAAAATGAAGTAAAAGCTAAAAGTCCAAATCCAAATAAATCATTCATTTCCTGAAGTTTTTTACAAATAAAATAGAAATTTTCCTGAAGTGTATAAAAAAACCTCCTCAATTTATAGAAGAATATTTTTTTTAATCACATATAAAGTAGATGCGGCTTATTGGGTAAGTGATAGAAAATGATTTATAGGTAAAAAATTGTCCTTATATATAATAAAGGACATGACAAGAATTTATGTAGACATAAAAAACGCTATTCAAAATATTTTTTAATATTCTGAATAGCGTTATGAGTAAAACTATTTTTTTTGAAAAATGCTTATGAAATGTTGAAAGCTTCTTTTACTTGGTTTATGTAATCTAATTTTTCCCAAGTAAATAATTCAACTTCTTTGCTTATTTTTCCAGAATATGGACTTTCGAAAATTTTGGTTATAGTTTTATGTTGTTTTCCCATATGTCCGTAAGCAGCAGTTTCTCTATAGATAGGATTTCTAAGTTTTAAACGCTCTTCAATAGCTGCAGGTCTCATATCAAATATCTCTTTCACTTTATTTGCTATCTCACCGTTAGAAAGATTTACTTTAGACGTTCCGTAAGTATCTACAAAGATAGAAGTAGGTTCGGCAACACCAATAGCGTAAGACACTTGCACCAAAACTTCATCTGCCACACCAGCGGCAACCAAGTTTTTAGCAATATGTCTTGAGGCGTAAGCAGCAGACCTATCTACTTTGCTAGGGTCTTTTCCAGAAAAAGCACCACCACCGTGAGCACCTTTACCTCCGTAAGTGTCTACAATAATTTTTCTACCAGTTAATCCTGCATCTCCGTGAGGGCCACCAATTACAAATTTACCAGTAGGGTTAATATGATAGGTAATGTCTTCGTTAAATAAATTTTGAACATACTCTGGTAATTGTGCAATTACTCTAGGCATTAAAATGTGAATGATGTCTTTTTTTATTTGCTGAAGCATTTTTTCATCATCCTCTATAAATTGATCATGTTGGGTAGACAGTACAATTGCTACAATTCTCTGCGGAATATTATCATCGCTATATTCTATGGTAACTTGACTTTTGGCATCTGGGCGCAAATAAGTAAGGTCTTTATTTTCTCTTCTTAGCTTTGCTAGCTCAATCATCATTTTGTGAGAGATATCTAAAGCTAAAGGCATGTAGTTTTCGGTTTCTGTTGTAGCGTAACCAAACATCATCCCTTGGTCACCTGCTCCTTGTTCATCTTTACTTTCACGATCTACCCCTTGGTTAATTTCAGGTGATTGTTCATGTATAAGAGAGATTACTCCGCAAGAGTCGCCGCTAAATTTATATTCTCCTTTAGTATATCCTATGTCATTAATTACATCACGAGCAATTTGTTGTACATCTATATAGGTGTTTGAGCGTACTTCACCAGCAAGAACTACTTGTCCGGTAGTTACTAAAGTTTCACAAGCAACTTTAGAGTCTTTATCAAAAGCTAAAAAGTTATCTAATAAAGTGTCACTAATTTGATCTGCGATTTTATCGGGGTGTCCTTCAGAAACACTTTCTGAAGTAAATAAATAAGCCATTTTTTCAATTTTTTTAAAATGGAAGCAATATGACTGAAAGGTAGCTTAAAGTAGTGATTTACTGCTTTAGCATTTTTAAGGGTTGCAATCAGTCAAATTTTTCCCTGTGATTTCTAGGCGAAAATAATTAAATAAGCCAAGTGTTCGAAAAAATTAACTTCTTTTTAGAGAAATTAATATATAAAAATAGCTTGTAAAATATATTAGTAATGTGTTGAGACATTTTTTGTAAATAGTTGCGTCTGTTTATTGTGTTAAAGCTTAAGTGGTGTTCTGACTGTTTTTTATTTTATGTTTAATGTAGTATAGGTTATTCGCAAAACAATTTAAAAATTATTAAATTTTCCGCAAGTTTAAGTTGAATTTTATTTGATTTAACACATATATTTAACAAAAAAATAATATATATTCGTAAAGTTTTATTGTTTAATTATATAGGGATTAATTATGAAGAAAAAATACTTTAAGTTTTTTATATGTTGCTTTTTCTTTTGTTCTTTGAGTGTATTTGCTCAAGTGCAAACTATATCTGCTACTTATACGTCTGGAGATATTCCGACCGCATATAGTGCATTTGATGCTACTTGTAATGGTGCGTCTACTGCACTTACAATTACATTGCCTGCTGCTACTGGGAGTTGGGAGGTAGTAGGTGTTGATGTAGAGTATGATATGACTGCAAATAACGGAGCGTATATGTCTGAACAAATGTCAAGAATTCATTTTCAAAATACAGGTTTTAAAGAGACGGAAGTTAGTGGGGTAGGAACTGGAGGTACCTATTCGTATTCTAGGACTGGCTTAACTATGGCTAATGGTTTTTATGCGGGAAATACTAATTTAGTTTTTGAGATGGAGGCTTGGAGAACTTGGGGGAATACTACTCCCAATGATGGTTGTGGTACATATTATAATAAGGTAGATAATAATACTTGGAAGATTACAGTTTATTATCAAGATGCGCCAAGTTGTTTGGCTCCAACAAATGTACAGTCTGGAAATGAAACAACAACAAGTGTAGACATTTCTTGGACAGATCTTAACTCTGTTGCTCCAGCTTCTTGGAATATAGAGTATGGTGCTCCTGGTTTTACTCAAGGGACAGGTACGTCTCAAGTCGTTACTGCAAATCCTACTACGATAACAGGTTTAACATTAGCGACAGATTATGAGTTTTATATTCAATCTAACTGCGGAACAGCAAATGGAAATAGTCTTTGGGAAGGGCCTTACAGTTTTAGTACTACTATAGATTGTTCTGCTGTTAACTTAGATGTGACTAGTACAACTGGAGGTACTATAGCTTGTCAAGGTACAGCTATCTTGTCTGCTGTAGCTTCTGGTAACGGAGATGATATATATTGGTATGATGCTGCAATAGGTGGCAATATAGTAGGTACAGGGGCTAGTTTTACAACCCCAGTTATATCTTCAACAACATCATATTGGGCTTCAGAGATAAAAATGGTTTCGGGTTCTAATGGAAGTACGCCTGTTTATTGTGTTCCTGCATATTCAGCAGGCTGTACGTATGGTGATGATATTGATGATTTTGATATGTCTAGTGCAGGTATATATCATACAGGAACGGGATGTTCTACTGGGAACTACTCAGATTACACTACAGATTCTTCGTTAGTAGGGGTGATGAATATTGGAAGTACTTATAATTTTTCTGCTACTCATAATTATAGTGATCAATATTTAAAAATTTGGATAGATTTAGATCAAGATGGTATATTTAGTAGTTCAGAATTACTTTTTACTTCAGCTAGTGGTTCTTCCAATACTGTAGGTTCAATTACTATTCCTGCGGCTAATGGTGGGGCTACGGTTATGAGAGTGATGGGAGGGTGGTTAGCTGCTCCTGCCGATGCTTGTAATCCAGGGGTTAGTTATGGAGAAACTCACGATTATAAAGTAATAATTAGTGATGTTGCTTGTGAGTCACCGAGAGAAGAAGTGGTGGCTACTGTAGATTTAAATGGAGATATTCAGGTTACGACTGTGCCTTATACTAATATTAATAATTCATCGAATTATGGAGATCCATTTCAAGGTACTCCAGGGACTAGTTGTGGAACAACAGAAAATTATCTTAATGGAAATGATGTTGTTTATAAATTTACAGCACCTAATACTGAATTGGTAGATATTTTATTATCTGATCTTGTAGGTTTTTATGCATCAGTATTTGTTTATGATAGTTGTGGTGATGTTGGGAGTTCTTGTTTGGCGGGAGCTATTGCCGGACCGAGTGATGCAGATTTTGGGATAGAAAATTTTTCTGTCACTGCAGGAGAAGATTATTATATTGTAGTGTCAAGTTGGTTAAGTTCAACTATTGGTTACACTTTAGATATAATTCCTTTTAGTTGTACTTCAATTAATGTGCCGAGTGTAGTGTCGGTTCAAGAGTTTGTTTCCGGGGATCTCATTTCAGATCTAGAAGTGATTGCGACGGAACCAGGAGCTACTTTTATTTGGTATAGTGATGCTGGTGGTACAACTGTTATACCTGATACTACCTTATTGGTAGATGGGGTTACTTATTATGTTAGTCAGGTGTTTAATGGTTGTGAAAGTAGTCTTGAGGCGGTTACCGTTGATGAAATAGATTGTTCTACTTTAGATATTATTTCGGTTACTGGTGATATTGCTTCTTGTCGAGGTCAATTAGATCTTACTGCAGTAGCAAGTGGTACTGGAAGTGAAATTTATTGGTATGATGCTTCTACAGGAGGTAATATTGTAGGGATAGGGAGTAATTTTAAAACTCCAGAGCTTACTCAAACTACTTCGTATTGGGCTTCAGAAGTACGGTTAGTTGGTTCTGGTCAGTCTAGTGGTTATGGTATGATGTCACCTCAATATGGGTATAGTTCAACATTGACAAATCGTGGGGTTGTAATGAATATTACTGGAGCTACAACATTAGTTAGTGTAGATATTTATTCTGCAGCATCTACTGCTGGTAGTATAGATATAGGTCTTTTTGATGATTCTGGAGTAGAGATAGCTTCTACAACTTTTGCAGTTCCAGGAGGGGGGAGTAATTCTGCGCCTGTAGCAGCAACGGTGCCATTAAATTTTAATATTCCTACAGCTGGAGAATATAGGTTGCTAAAAACTTCAGGCTCAGTATCGTTAATGTATGAGTATAATACACCTTCTTATCCTTACAATTTAGGTGATTCGGAATTGATAGGTGGGGCAACTAGTGTAACGGCATCTGCAGTTAGTTATTATAATTACTTTTTTTATAATTGGACAATAAGTGAAGATGAGTTTGTTTGTGAGTCAATTAGAGACGAAGCGGTAGCAGTTGTTAATCAATCGGGTGATGTTATTCTAGATTATAATGATTTAAATTATTCAGATACTAATTCTACTGCTTTGTATGGAAATAATTTATCTGGAGATGCTGGGTCTTCTTGTGATGGTTCAGGTGTTTTAGATGGTAATGATGTGGTTTATCAATACACAGCAGATCCTACTAATGATGATATATTAACGATTGAATTGACGGGTGTTAATAATTCTAATGCGGGAATATTTATTTACGATAGTTGTGGAGATATAGGTGTTAATTGTATAGATGGTTTATTGATAAGTGGATCTTCAAGTGTTACTATCGAAGATTATTATATTTCTGCAGGAGAAAACGTATTTATAGTAATATCTTCTTCATCAGGTTCTGTTAATTATACTTTAAATATTTATGGTTTTGATTGTAGTAATATAGATCTTCCAGAGATAGATAGTGTGACTCCATATTTTGTTTCAGGTGATGTTTTAAGTGATATTGATGTTGATGAAAATATTAATTCTACTAATTTAACATGGTATAGTGATGCTGGTGGAACAATGCAAATTATGGATCCAACTTCAGAAGTATTGGTGAATGGGACTACTTATTATGTTTCTCAAACTATTTTAGGATGTGAGAGTGCTTTGTTAGCTGTTAGCCCTCAAGAATTTTTCTGTACTAATTTGGATATTACAAATGACCCTAGTGTAACTATATGTACTCCAGGAGGTAATGTAGATTTGATGGCGCAAACTTCAGGTGTTGGAAGTGAAATTTTTTGGTATGATAGTGCAGCTTCAACATCGCCAATTCATGTGGGTGATACATATTCTACAAACGTTTCGCAAACTACATCTTATTGGGTGAGTGAGGTGTTTAGTGATGGGAATTATTATGGAGGTTATGGTTTAACAAATTGGACTTATGGCTATGGCTCTACAACAACTGCAGGTTTAAAGTTCACAGCTAACTCTGCATTTACTATTAGTTCTGTAGATGTCTATTCAACCGGAAGTGGAGGAACGGTAGATGTTGAATTGTGGGATTCTTCTGAAAATGTCTTAGACTCTAAAAGTTATACAATTCCTGCAGGTTCAGATTCATCTCCTACAAAGGTTGTATTGCCAGTTGTTTTTGATGTTCCGGGTCCTGGTGATTATTATTTAATGAAAACAAATTCGGCTGATTTAATGTATGAGTATGATTTTTCTAATTCTTATGTGCAATATCCAATGTCTTTAGGTTCTTTTGGTCAAATTACAACTTCTCGTTATACGTACTCTACATATGAATATGATTACTATTATAGATTCTTTTATAATTGGATAGTGACTGATGGAGAGGTTATTTGTGAATCATCTCCTCAAGAGGTGGTAGTTACTGTGAACGATGTAGTGCCTTCTGCTCCTGCTGGTAGTGCAAGCCAAACCTTCTGTGAGGGTGCAACTATAGCGGACTTAGTTGCTTCTGCTTCATCGGTAAATTCAGAGATAATTTGGTATAGCGGAAATACTAATTATAGTATGTTATCTGCTAATACGACATTAGTTGACGGCTCTGTTTATTATGCATCTGAATTATTAGATGCTTGTGAGAGTGATATGCGTCTTTCTGTAACAGTTAAGATTACTGATCAAGCTGATTTGCCAAATGGTTCAACAAATCAAGGTGTTGTTTTAGGTTCTACTGTATCAGATTTGATAGTTTTAGGAGATAACTTAACTTGGTACTATGATCAGTATGGTATTCAAGAAATTCCAGATCCTGCATCAGAGGTATTGAAAGATCAACAAACATATTATGTGACCCAAAGTCCTGTAGCATTTTGTGAAAGTGATCTTTTACCTGTTACGGTTCATATTACTCTTGGTAATGATGATCCTGTTTTTGAAAAGTTGGTGTATTATCCTAATCCTACAAAAGCTTATGTTATTATAGAGAATTCTACTCCAATTAATAATATAAGTATTTATAATTTATTAGGGCAAAAAGTTTATAGTGTTAATGCTAATAGTTCTACGTTGAGAGTGGATACATCTATGTTGGCTACAGGTTCTTATATGTTAGAAGTAATTATAGGAGAAAAGGTGGCTGTTTATAAATTACTTAAAGAATAACCGTTTAATATATTTAAAACACCTGCCCGAAATTTTCATAATTTGGTTAGGTGTTTTTTTGTTTCAAATGGTTTATTTAGTGTTAAAGATTTGTAAAAAAGATATAAAAAAATGCTATATTTGACGAATTAGTTAAATAAAATAAATAATCCATGAAAAAAAAATACTTTAATTTATTTGGAATTATTCTCTTACTGCTTTCTTCTTTAGAGCTTGGTGCTCAGGTTTTTACGGAAGATTTTGAGTCTGGCTTAGGTGTATTTTCAAACGATGTGGGTAATAATGTTAATTGGACTGTAGAATCATCTATTGTTAATGGTGGTTCGCAATCTGTGAAGAATGTTTATACCGCAAATAATAATAATGTAATTTATCTCACCTCTTCTATTGATTTAACTGCTTTTTCTGGAACTCCATATTTAGAGTTTTATCATATAGCAAAGGTAGAGGGTAATTTTGATGAGGCGATTGTAGAGTTTTCTACAGATGGAGGGGTAACCTTTGCAGCGCCAACTGCTTCTGAATATATTGGTGCTGGTGTTTTAGTTGATGATGGTACTTTTGATGAAGATTCTTATAGTGATTGGGGTACTACCGCAACGACTCCAACTAATTCTTGGTGGAAAAAAGAGCAGTTTGACTTGTCAGCTTATGATTCTAGCACTCAATTTGTAGTGCGTTTTAGATTGGAAAGTGATGGTTCTCTTCAGAGGTCAGGTTGGTATTTAGATGATGTCGCGGTGGTTGATGTGCTTTGTGCTGCACCTACTCCTGCTTCTGTAGCGTTAACAGGTTCGTCAACTACTGCTACCTTAAGTTGGTCATCTATTGGCTCAGCTTGGGATATAGAGTATGGTGCTTCAGGTTTTACTCCTGGTGCTGGTACAACTGTTAGTGTTACTTCAAATCCTTATACAGTTACGGGTTTAGCACCTTCAGCAGATTATGATTTTTATTTGAGAGAAAATTGTGGATCTGGTAGTTATAGTTCTTGGGTTGGGCCTTTTAGTTATACTACTGCTTGTGGGGTATATTCAAGTCCTTATATTGATGATCTAGAGTCTTATTCTGCTTCTTTAAGTTTAAGTACTTTTGGTTGTTGGTTATCTGGGTCAGATGGGACTTACGATTGGAATATAGATAGTAATGGTAGTACTCCGTCTACAAATACGGGTCCTTCTGGGGCTTATAGCGGTAGTAATTATTTGTATGTAGAGGGTTCTTCAGGTTCTTCTGGAGATGAAGCTTGGTTAGAAAGTCCGTCTGTAGATATAAGCTCTTTAACTGCTCCAGCTCTTTCTTTTTATTACCATATGTATGGTGCAGATATAGGTACTTTACATATTGATGTAGGTAATGGTTCTACTTGGGATAATGATGTTTTTGTGATTTCAGGTGAGCAGCAAACTGCGCAGGCAGATCCTTGGGTAAAGGCTTTTGTAGATCTTTCTGTTTATTCTGGAGTTGTTCAGTTTAGGTTTAGAGCAGAGAGGGGTTCGGGTTCTTTTAATGGTGATATTTCTTTAGATGATATAGCTGTAGAAAATGGACCTTCTTGTTATCCGCCATCTTCTTTATCGGCTTCTAATATTACTGCTTCAGCTGCTGGTATTTCTTGGTCTAGTAATTCAACTAGTTGGGATATTGAGTATGGTTTTTCTGGTTTCACGCCAACAGGTACGCCCGTTGTAAGCGGTGTAACGAGTAACCCTTATACGTTAACAGGTTTGTCTTCTCAGACATCTTATGATATTTATGTTCGTTCAAACTGTGGGGCTGGAGACTTAAGTACTTGGGTTGGTCCTCTTGTGGTTGAAACCTTGTGTCCTAGTTATTTAGCGCCTTGGTTTGATGATGTTGAGTCTCATGCAACTACTACGTCTTTTGATGAGTCTCTTTGTTGGATAGAGAGTTCTACGGGAGCATTTGATTGGAATATAGATGGAAATGGGGGTACTCCTTCAAGTTCGACTGGGCCATCGGGCGCATATAGTGGTGTAAATTATTTTTATGTTGAAGGAAGTAGTGGTGCTCAGGGAGATGTTGCTGTTTTGGAGACTCCTCTTATTGATGTGTCTTCTGTGTCTAATCCTGGATTAAAGTTTTTTTACCACATGTATGGTTCTGCTATTGTTGACCTTCGTGTAGACTTTTTTGATGGGACTGCTTGGAATAATGATGCTTTTGTTGTTCTTGGTCAACAGCAAACTAGTGATACAGATCCTTGGTTATTTGCTTTTGTGAATTTTAGTTCTTACACTATAACGGGTCCTGTTAAAGTTAGGTTTAAAGCTGAGAGAGGAGGTGCTCTTTATAATGATGTGGCAATAGATGATATTTCTATAGAGTCACTACCTTCTTGTATAGAGCCTTATAGTGTTGTGGTTGATAATATTTCACAGACTACCGCTGATGTTTCTTGGATAGATTATAATGGTGCTAATGCTTCTGGTTGGGATATAGAGTACGGTCCTTTAGGTTTTACTCAAGGTACTGGTACTACTGTGTCTGCAAGTACTAGCCCTTTTACTGTTACTGGCTTAACTAGTGGTGTAGAGTATGATATGTATATTCAAACTGATTGTGGTGGAGGTGATTTTAGTTCATGGGAAGGTCCGTATACTTTTGAAACTTTATTTCCTGGCGCTGGGTGTAATGTGAATTTAAATGTGGCGAGCATACCTTATTCTGCTACAGATAATACAGGAAATTATCAAAATAATAATTCAGGGCCGGTAGGTTCTGGTTGTGGTTCTGTTGAGAATTATTTAAATGGTTATGAAGTTTATTATGAATACACTCCGGCTGCTGATGAAATGGTAGATATTTTAATGTCTAATTTATCTAATTTTTATGCAGGTGTGTTTGTGTATACTGATTGTGCTGATGTGGGATCTTCTTGTGTTGCAGGAGCTGTTGCGGGACCAAGTGATGCTGATTTTGGTATTGAAGATTTTCAAATGACAGGAGGTACAACATATTATATTTTAGTTTCTAGTTGGTTGACTTCTACTGTGGGGTATACTTTAGATATAGTTCCGTTTAGTTGTTCGTCAGTGATGTCTCCAACAGGACCTAGTCCTCAAGATTTTGTTGGCGGGGATATGGTTTCTGATTTAGAAGTTAATGCTACAGAGAGTCCTTCAACTTTTAATTGGTACGCTGGTCCAGGTGCTACTAACCCTATTTTAGATACAGAATTGTTAGTAGATAATACAACTTATTATGTAACTCAAACTTATAACGGTTGTGAAAGTGCTCCTTTAGCTATAACTGTAAGTGAGATTGATTGTAGTGCTTTGGCAATAGTTTCATCTGCAGGAAATGCGGTGAGTTGTCAAGGTAGCATGCAGTTAACGGCGACAGGCTCTGGTACAGGTGATGATTTGTATTGGTATGATGTTGCTTCTGGGGGTGATCCTCTTGCGTTTGGAGGTAGTTTCGATACGCCTATATTAACTAGTACTACCTCTTATTGGGTTAGTGAGGTTAGAGCAGACGGGTATATTTCTGCGGGTAATGCTAAACCTGCGCCTCTAGGAACTTCTGATTTTGGAGGTAGTAATTATGGAGTTAAGTTTACTGCAACGCAAGAATTTACTATTCTAGATGTTGAAATATATCCTTTAGGTGAAGCAGGTACATTTGATATTGTATTAATTGATGATAGTACAAGTAGTTCTTTATATACTCAAACGGTGACGGTGGCAAATTTAAATGGAACAACACCTGTAACGGTGCCTCTTAATTTTGTTATCCCGCCAGGTAATTATAGGTTAGTGCAGCAGGGGTCTATTGATTTAGTACGTGATTCTGGTACAGTGTTAAATTCATTTCCTTATCCTATAGGTCCAGGAGGGTCTTTAGGTTCGGTAACTTCAGGTAGTACGGGAACTAATGGTAATGCATCAGCAAATTATTATTACTTTTTTAATTGGACAGTGTCAACTGGAGAACTTGTTTGTGAGTCACCTCGTACAGAAGTTGTTGCTACAGTAAATCAAACAGGAGATGTATTAGTAGATTATACAAGTTTGCCTTACACTACAAATGATTCTACTTCTATATATGGTAACAATTTTGAAGGCAATCCAGGTTCAAGCTGCCCGGGTTCTAATTATTTAGATGGATATGAAGTGGTTTATCAATATACCGCAGATCCTCTTAATGATGATATTTTACAAATAGAATTAACTGGAATTACTAATTTAGAAACTGGTATGTATATCTATACTAGCTGTGGTGATATTGGGATTAATTGCTTAGATGGGGGGACTAATGATGATACATCATCTTCTATAAGTATTTCAGATTATGAAGTTTTAGCGGGAGAGACATTGTATATAGTTATTTCTTCTGAATCAAATACCGTAAATTATACTTTAGATATTTATGGATTTGATTGTGCAACTGTTCCTTTAGTAGGAGTGTCTTCTTCTCCATATTTTATTAGTGGTGATTATTTATCAGATATAAGCGCAGAAGCTTATGTGCATAGTACAGCTGTAACTTGGTATACTGATGCTGCATTAACTATGCCTATAGCAGATCCTACTACAGAAGTTTTAGTAGATGGAAATACTTATTATGTTACACAAACTGTATTAGGATGTGAGAGTGCTGCGGTTGCAGTAACTGTGGTAGAGTTTGATTGTTCTGCTTTAGGAATAACCCAGATAGATGATATTATAATTTGTTCTCCAGGTGGAGATGTTAATCTTTCTGCTATTGCAGGAGGTACAGGTAATGAAATTATATGGTATGATGCAGCAACTGGTGGTGATGTTGTGGCTACTGGTTCAGATTTTACTTCTACGGTAACTCAAACTACTTCTTATTGGGTTAGTGAGGCTTTTACAGGAGATGATATTCCTGTTTCTGGTTTTGCAAAACCAAACCCAGTTGGTACCTCAGATTTTGGAGGTTCTAATTACGGGGTTAAATTTACTGCAAATCAATTGTTTACGTTGTATTCAGTGGAAGTTTATCCTTTAGGTGAAGCTGGTACTTTTGATATAGAATTGGTAGATGATGATACTAATACTGTCTTACGTACAGTGACAGTTACTGTTCCTGATATGGATGGAACTACTCCAGTTACTGTTAATTTAGGTTTTGAGATAAATCCAGGAAATTATAGATTAGTTCAACAGGGAGTGATTGATATGGTAAGAGATTATAGTGCAAGTTATCCATATCCTATAGGTGTAAATAGTGTTTATGGAGATGTTACTTCAGGTACTTATGGTGCTAGTGGTGTTACAACACAAACCTATTATTACTTCTTTAATTGGACTGTCGGAGCGGCAGAGATTCTTTGTGAGTCACCAAGAACTGAAGTTACAATTACTGTAAATGATGTTCCTACAGCAACTCCAACAGGAAACGGAGCACAAGATTTTTGTGATGGATCAACGATTGCTGATTTAGTGGTTACAGGTACAGATGTTAAATGGTATAGTAGTGATGTGTCTAGTTCTCCTTTAGCAATAAATTCAGATTTAGTAGATGGCGAAATTTACTATGCTTCACAAACAATAGATAGTTGTGAAAGTGATGGAAGGTTGGCAGTAATTGTAAGTGTGAAAGATAATTCAGATCTTCCTATTGCTACAGTTAATCAACCTTTTGTTCAGGGAGATACTGTAGAAAGTCTTATAGTTTTTGGAGATAATCTTACTTGGTATACAAGTGTAGATGGGTTAATCTTTACACAAATAGATCCTTCTCAGGTTACTTTACAAGATCAAAATACTTACTATGTAACGCAAACTTCAAATGGTCTGTGTGAAAGTGAAAAATTAGCTATTACAGTACACGTAGGTTCTCTAGATGTGGATGATCCTTTGTTTGCAAATCTTAATTTTTACCCTAATCCAATGCGTGATAACATCACTATAGAAAATACAAATGCTATTGATCAAGTTGAGGTTTATAGTTTGTTAGGGCAAAAAGTAATTGAAGAGCACTCAACTCAAAATATTGTTAATCTTAATGTTAGTCATTTAGCTACAGGTACTTATTTTGTGAAAGTTACTGTAAGTGGTAAATTAACGATATTTAAGGTAGTTAAAGAATAGTTATACTGCTACAAAACAACAAGAGAAAAATCATTTAATTTTCTCTTGTTGTTTTAAATAAAATTTTATTAATATTTTTCAAATTTAATTAAAGATGAATAAAAATCACTTATTTTTAAGTATAGTGCTTTTGCTTTTTTTCTTCGGAATAAGTACGGTAAATGCACAGGTACTTGTTTATGAAGATTTTGAAGGCGGCTCAAGTCTTTCAGACTTCACGAGTTGGTCTTCCGGCTTGCCTCCGTTTGATATTACTAATACAAATGCTTGTTCAGGTAGTCAATCTTTAAGTGTTTCTTCAACAGGAGGTACTAGGGTGTTATCTTACGGCTCTCAAGTTACCACAGGTCAAAATATAGAAGTTTCGTTTCAGTATAAAGTAGTAAGCCCTCTTACGGGAAATCCTGTGGCAGCAAATTCAGTATCCATAGATTTGCAATATTCTGCAGATAGTGGTACAACTTGGACTACTTACACCACTTTAACTGGTGCAACTTTAGATTGTTCAACTCAAACAGATGTAATATCTTCAACTAATTTACCAGCAGGATCAAATTTTGCTTGGCAAATGGTAGTTAACCATACTGGTACAGATGTAAATGTTTATGTAGATAGATTTACTGCAGTAGAGCAGGTTTCATGTGTTAGTCCAACAAAAGTGGAAATAGATGAATCTAGTGTTACTTTTGACTCAGCAAATATTTCTTGGATAGATTTAAATAATCCAAATGCTACAGAATGGGAAGTAGCCTATTGTACATTTGAACTTGTACCTACTGGGAGTTCTATTCCTAATCCTAGTTGTAATAACCCGTTTCAAACAGTGACAGGTACTGTTGATTCAAATGGAGGTATGACGGCTTCATTAACAGGTTTAAATGATGGGCAAATTTATTATGTTTACGTAAGGTCAGTTTGTGGTCCTACAGATAAAAGTGAATGGTCAGCACCTAAGTCTTTCCGTACTATAGCAATAGGATCTTATTGTGAGGTTGCTATAGAGGTTAATCAAACGGTAGGTACTCCAAATAATAGTATTGATTTACCATATACAAATACTAATCAAACAGATGTTTTTGGTTCAGAAGATTATAGCGGAGCGCCAGGAGGTAATTGTGGTACTTCTCTAGATATTTTAGATGGTTATGAAGTAGTTTACCATTTTACTTCATCTCAAGATGATATTTTAACTGTAAGTGTTTCAAATTTAAGTGCTTCAGCGACAACTGGATTGTTTATTTACGAAGATTGTAATGATATTGGTGGTACAAATGGTATTTGTTTTGATGGAGGGTCTTCAACAAATGGTCAAGATTTTGAGGTAAATAGTCTTTTTGTTACAGCGGGACAAGACTTGTATATAGTACTTGCCACTGTAGATGCTAGTGGAGCGCCTATTAATTCTAGTTATACGATAGATATTGAAGGTTTTGAATGTTCAACTTGGATAGCTCCAGCGGGGGATGCTGTAGAGCCTTTTATTGCAGGTCAAACTTTGGCAGATTTTTCGATTACTAGCGCTGGAGTAAATCCAACAATTGATGGTGCTACGCTTAAATGGTATGATAATAATTCAGGTGTGCCTGGTATGGAAGTAACAGCTCCTTTAGATAGTGTATTGTTGAGTGATCAGGATGTGTATTTTGTTACTCAAAACATAGCTTCGTGTGAGAGCCCTTATTTAATGGTTACTTTTGAAGAAATTTTCTGTTTAACAGATTTAGGTGGTGTTAGTAACGGGCAAGCTGATGAAGTTTGTGAAAGTGGAGAGTTAACATTATCTGTTACCAAAAATTCTAGTCAATATGATAGTTATACAGAGGTTTACTGGTATGACCAAGCAACAGGTGGAGAGCCTGTAGGAGTTGGGTCAACATTTACAACCCCTACTTTATCACAAACACAAACTTATTATGCAACAGAAGTTTTTGTAGGTGAAGGCGAGATGACTAATCAAGGTAATCTTGGACCTGTAGCTTCAAGTACGAGTTCGTTAAATTATGGGGTTATTATTGATGTAGTTCAGCCGTTAACTATAGTTAGTGTAGATGTATATGTTGCTGGTACTGATAATTTAGAATTAGAGTTGGCTGGAGGGTCAACTGGTTTTGTTCCTTTAACAAAAACTATAGCAGTTAATGGTGGTACAACTTCAAATCCAACTTTAAACACTATAACTTTAAATTGGACTATCTCGAGTCCTGGGACATATTATTTAAGAAAAACGAGTGGTCCATCTATGTACTATACTGCTTCAACAGATGCAACTTTTCCATACGCTTTAGGTACTGGTGCAGAAATTACAAGTGGAGCTAATACTACAGGAAGTTCTAATACTGGGTATTATTATTTTTATAACTGGACAATTAGAGGTCCGGAAGAATTGTGTGAAACTGCTCGTGTGCCAGTTGATGCTGTAGTGCATGATGTAGCTTCTGTTACTGCTACTGCTACAGATATGCTTGTGTGTGTAGGAAGTACAGCTGATTTATATGCATCAAGTAGTGATTCTGATTATGTATATACATGGAGTTGGACAGATGTAAATGGAGCACAAACCTTAACTGGTGCTAACGTTAATCCAGTAGTTGTTGCAAATACAACATTTACAGTAGATGCTTATAACCCTATTACTACTTGTTCAACCTCTACTACTATAGATATTGAAGCTAATGGTATAGATTCTTTAGGGGTTATACCTGATGGTGATGTAGATATTTGTACAGATGAAATATTAAGTTTAACTGCTGGGTCATCTATTTATGATTTTAACAATGGCCAAGACGGTTGGACTTTGCAAAATTCATCTCAAACATCTGGATTAGTAAATGTTCCAGCTGCAGATTGGCAAATTGTTAGTTCTCCGTTCTCACCTACAGGATATCAATTAGATAATATAGTTACTGATGATAATTCAGATTTCTTTGTTACAATTCCTAATAAAGTTGGTTCTGGAGGTTCTGTAGATAATTACTTAATCTCTCCTTCATTTAACTTCGTAGGTACAGCAAGTGCTACTCTGTCATTTAAATATTTATTTAAAGATTATGGGTATAATTTAACAAATAATTTGTCTTATTTTGATGTGTATATACGTGTGGATCAAGGAGCTTGGCAAGATTTACGAACTAGTATATCTGGTGATTTTGACGCTCTTAATTTTGAAGACATGTCTTTAGATTTATCTAGTTATGTAGGCTCAAGTGATGTGCAAGTTGCTTTTAATATCAATGGTTCTTGGAGCTGGTGGCTTGCAATAGATGATGTTATATTAGAGAGAAAGTTTGCAGATGGCTTTGTTACCTGGTCTCCAATTACAGATTTGTATTTTGATGAGGAAGCAACATCTCCTTACGATGGGTCTGGTGTGAACCAGGTTTATTTTACGCAATCTAATGCTGGAGTGTACAATTATACAGCTACTTTAGATTTTGTTTCTTGTACAGATGTTACTAGTGATATAAATATTACAGTTAGTTTTTCAGACTTACCAACTGCTCCAAGTTTAACACAGTTATACATAACCGGAGAAACTACCGGAGATTTAGATGTTACTGGTACAGATTTAAAATATTATATTTTAAATGATGCAGGAGAGTATAGGGAAGTAACAATTAATTATTTGTTGTCTCACGGAGAAACTTACTATGTAACGCAAACATTAAATAATTGTGAAAGTGATTATTTAGCAATAACAGTAGAGTTAGAATGTCTTGCGCCAACAAATTTAACAATGACTACCGCGAATGCTTCTTTAGACGGTGCTACAGCTAGTGTCTTAATTGAATGGGATAACCCAGCAGATTTAACTAGTATTGAAGATTATATTCTAAAAGTTTATGATGAAAGTTCTATGGAGGTATATTCTAGTACTGTTTCTAGTAATCTAGATTATAAAGTTATTAATTATTTACCTTTAAATTCAAGCTTAACAGCAGAGATATATTCTATTTGTGATTCAAGTATTCCTGTGTTAAGTGCAGTGAGTTCTGTAGATTTTGATACAAATAATTTAAAGGTAGGAGATCTTGTTTTTAATACTTTAAATTATTACCCAAATCCATTTAAAAATGAAATTATTTTTGAAAATGGATCTGTGATAGATGTAATTGAAATTTATAGTATAAATGGTCAGAAAATTTTATCTAAAAAAATCGGTCTTACAGAAACTAAATTATCTTTAGATAACCTTGCAACAGGTGTTTATTTTGCAAGTGTGTATGTAGGTAAAACTAGAAAAGTTGTTAAAGTAATTAAGGAGTAATAATATATTACAAACCCTGATAGTGAGCTATTATGGCTATCAGGGTTTATTAAGTTTAAAATAAATTTAAATATGAAGAACATTATACCTCAAAAGAGAATTAATTATTTTCAGTATTTGATTACTGGATTGCTTTTGGTAGCTTCTTTTGTTGCTAGGAGTCAAACCCCTGCGCCTACAGGTAGTACAGATCAATATTTTTGTTCTGCTACTAGTTGGTTAAATGCAGGTTTTACGCAACCAGGTGATACCTTTGAAGAATTGTATATTTATGGTGAAAATTTAACATTTTACGAAGATAATGGAGGGGTTCTAGGTAATGTAATTGCTAATCCTAGTACTTTCGTATTGGTAGATGGAGCTACTTATTATGTAACCCAAACAATTAATGGTTTAGAGAGTAGTCCGTTAACTATTACGGTAGAAGATAGAGAATGTGGTTGTTTTAAAAATCCAGATTTTGAAACTTATAATGGGCAGTCAGATGATTCAGATTATACTATTTATCATCAAGAAAATGAAGATGGTTATAACACCTGTAGTGGTTCTATAATAGGTTTAACACCTGTTGGGTTTAGTAATGTAAATGCAACTGCAGATGGTACTGCTGGTGCTTTAGTTGGCTCAGGTAACGATCCTAAGCAATCAAATATTTCTACAACTAATGCAAGTAACCCTAATTCTAATTACTCATTTCGTTTAAATGATCCAACTAGTGGAAATGATGTTGCTCATATGGAAAAAGATTTTGTAGCTGGTGAGGTTATTTCTTTTAGCTATGCTTTTGTTTTTGAAGATCAAAATCACGATCCGCAAGAGCAACCTTATGTAAACATCGCAATTTATGATGGTAACGGAGATTTATTTGCACAACGTTGTGTAATAACGACCCCGTCAGATTGTATATTAGTAAATGGTACTGGTATAGTTTTATACTCAGACTGGACATGTATGAAAATTAATACGTTAGATATTATTGGAGGTAAAGCAAAATTAGTGGTTACAGCTGCAGATTGTGTATATGTTGCGCATCCAGGATATATATATATGGATGATTTCTTTGTAGGAGATGATGAGGCTTCTTTATGTGATGACCCTAGTTTTGGTTATGTTGCAATGGAAGAGTTTACAGCTAGTTCTACTGCTTTAGATTGTGTAGTTGAGCTAGATTCTTCTTTAGAATCTTGTGGTGCAAACGTAGATTCATCATTACCATTTCCTATAGAGGTTTGTGGTACCGTTAAAGAACCAATTAGTAATACCAATCCAGCTAGCGTTCAAGATTTAACTATAGATCTTACAAAAAATGGTGTACTAATAGGTAGTCTGAGTAACCCTGTATTTAATGGAGATCAATTTTGTTTTACAATTACAGAAAGTGATATTAATATATCCGACGCTTATGGTATTATAGAAATTTCTACAAGTGTAGAATTTAGTTTAGATTGTGGTTCTCCTTATGTAATTGAATCTTCAGATAAAGCAGAGTTAGATATTTGTCCTACAGCACAGTGTGTATCTCCTTTACAAACTTGTGATGATATAGGTACAGGTTTTGGTACTTTTGATTTAACTTCTGCAGACGCAGGTATTAGAGGAACGGATTGGACTGCTGCAGATGTAGATATTTTTTACTATCCATCAGAGATTGATGCTGTAGGTGAAACTAATGTTATTAGTTCTCCAAGTGCTTATACAAATGTAACACCTTATTCAGATGTTGTGTATGCAAGATTAGAATGGCATCCAGCAGGAACAACTACTAGTTGTTATTATATTATGACGATTGATTTGAATGTGTTTGTAGAGCCAGTACTTAATTTACCATCAGAAGTGGTGATTTGCGGATCAAGTCAAGCAAGTGTTCCTTTAATTGCTACCCCACAAAATATTGCAGATTTAACAGATGTAAGTTACTCGTGGAGATTTAATGGTGATTTATTAGCATTTTCTGGTAGTTATTATGAGGCTACAGAGCCTGGGGTTTATGAAATTACAGTAGGAGAGGCAAATTGCCCTATTACAAAAACAGTAAATGTTATATCTATAGATTACGATATTGATTTAGGTGCAGATCCGTTACAGCTTTGTGGCAATGGTAGTACAAACTTGACAGCTACTATTATAGATAATGGTAGCGTACCTGCATTAGATCCAGCATTACTTAGTTATACTTGGAGCACAGGGGAAACTACACAAACTATAGAAGTAGGTCAATCTGGAGTTTATACAGTAGAAGTAGATTATAATGGAGAGTGTATGCAACAAGAATCTGTAGATGTTGTAGTTGCAACATTACCAGAATTGAATCCATTATCAGATTTTGAAATGTGTACAACAGATGTTGTAGATGTAACTGTTACTGTTAATAATTTAGCTGATAATGAGGTGGAGTTTGTATGGTATAAAGATGGTCAAGTTTTAGCTAATGAAACTAGTTCAACAATATCAGTTTCTGATGAAGGTATTTATAAAGTAGAGGTTAATGAAATAGGTTATGGTTTCTGTTTTACTTCAGAAGAGTTTACTGCAGATTTTTATGATAATGCAGACTGTGTTATTTCTCAAGGTTTATCACCAGACTCTCCAGATGGATTAAATGATTTCTTAGATCTTAAGTTTTTATCTGAAAGATCAGGAGTAGAAAACTTGAAAGTCTATAATCGTTATGGAAGAATAGTTTTTGAGAAAGACGATTACGTAAATAGTTTTGCAGGTGTAGATAACGATGGTAACGATCTTAAAACAGGTACGTATTACTATGTTATCGAATTAAGAAATGAGGATCCAGTATTTGGTAAATCTGTAAAAGGTTGGGTTTACATAAATCGTTCTGCAAATTAATAACTACAAATTTTCACTCCACTATAAGGGTGGAGTGAAATTTTAATCTATAAAAATGAAAAAAAACAAAATCTTTAATATGGGAAAAATATATAAAGTATTGTTTGTAACTGTTACCATGTTTTTAGCTATGGACACTTTTGCACAACAAGATCCACAGTATACGCAGTATATGTATAATATGAATGTGGTTAACCCTGCTTATGCTGGCTCAAAAGAAAGTCTAAGTGTAGGGCTTTTATATAGAGACCAGTGGAGTGGTTTAGATGGGGCTCCTAAAACATTTACTTTTAATGCTCATAGTCCAATTGGTGAAAAAACAGGGCTTGGTTTGTCTGCTATTTCAGATGAAAATGGTCCTGTAAAAGAAACCAATGTATATGCAGATTTCTCTTATACACTTAGATTCTCAAACAATGGGAATTTAGCATTTGGTTTAAAAGCAGGAGCTACATTTCATGATGTAAACCTTACAAGTTTACAATTACAGCAGCAGGGTGATAACGCGTTTTCAGAAAATATAAATAATACTTACCCTAATATTGGCGCTGGGGTGTTCTATTATACAGATAAATGGTATGTAGGTTTTTCTGTGCCTAATATGTTGACTTCAACTCATTTAGACGCAGACCCTGACGGAAGAGAATATGGTAATGAAGATACTCACTTTTTTGGTACGGCAGGTTATGTATTTCAACTTTCAGAAAATACAAAATTTAAACCATCAACACTGGTTAAGTCTGCATTTGGAGCGCCGTTATCTTTTGATTTAAATGCTAACTTCTTGTTTTATGAAAAATTTGAAATAGGAGCTTCTTATCGTTATGAAGATGCTGTGAGTGGTTTAATAGGTGTAAAACCTACAGATTGGATGCATATAGGTTTTGCTTATGATCATTCAATTTCAGATATCGAGCAACCTTCTTATGAAGCATTTGTAATATTCGATGTATTCTTTAATCAGAAAACTTATAGATCTCCAAGATATTTCTAGTATAAAACAACAACTAATAAAAGTTATGAGAAAATTATATTATATAATAACAGTCATGTTATTTCTTAGTACTGTTTGTTTACAAGCCCAAAACAAATACACTAAAAAAGCAGATAAGTATTTTAGTCAGTTAAAATATGTGAAAGCTGCAGATAAGTATGAAGATATTGTTTCTGATGGTCATGCAGACGATTATGTTTACAAGCAGTTAGCAGATTCTTATTATAACCTATACAATACCGTAGAGGCAGAAAAGTACTATAAAACTTATTTGAATACAGCAGAAAATCCTGAAGCAGAAGCTTACTTTAATTATGCTCAAGTTCTTAAAGCAAACGGTAACTTTGATGAGTCTAACAGTGCAATGGATCAATTTTCATCATTAATGCCTAATGATGAAAGAGCTATCTCTTACAAGGAAAATAAAAATTATATTAACGACTTGTTAGATTATACTCCAAGATTTACAGTAGAAGAGTTAGAGGGTTTAAACACAGAATTATCTGATTTTGGTATGTACGAGTTTGGTGATAATGTTTATTTTGTTTCTGCTAGAAATCAATCTAGAAAAGATTATGGATGGAACAAGCAGCCAACATTAGATGTATATGTTTCTAAAAAAATGCAGGATAGTATTTTTAAACCAGAATTATTAAAAGGTGACGTAAACTCTAAATATCACGAAGGTACAGTAAGTATTACTCCAGATGGTGAAACTATGTATTTCACTAGAAATGATTATACAGATGGAGATTATGAAAAAGATTCTTTAGGGGTAGGTCAATTAAAAATTTACAAAGCTACATTGATAAATGATAAATGGGATGATGTACAATCTTTACCATTTAATAATTCAGAGTATTCTACGGGTCATACAGCTTTAAGTCCTGATGGAAAAACACTTTATTTCTCTAGTGATATGCCAGGAGGAAGCGGAATGTCAGATTTGTATAAAGTTTCTATTAATGAAGATGGGACTTATGGTACTCCAGTAAATTTAGGTTCTAGTATAAACACTCCAGGAAAAGAAAGTTTCCCTTTTATAGATAGTGAAGGTACATTATACTTTTCAAGTAACGGTCAGTTAGGTTTAGGAGGTTTAGATGTTTTTTATGCAAAAGCTGAAGGAGACGCATTTGGTAAAGTAAAAAACTTAGGACAGCCAATTAACAGTGCAGGAGATGATTTTGCCTATACTTTTAATTTAGATGCAAAAGAAGGTTACTTAAGTTCTAATAGAAGTGGAGTTACAGAAAATGTAGCTAACGATAATCTTTATAAAGTTGTTCAAATAATTCCGTTAAACGAATTATTAGTTGCTGTAGAAGTTACAGATGAAGAAACAGCTAAAGTTATTGAAGGTGCAGAAGTTGTAATTTACAATACAGATACAGAAGAAGAGATTGAAAAATCTATAACTACAGAAGATGGTATGGTGAATTTCACTTTACCAGAAGGGGTGGCTTACGATGTGCAAGTTAATGCTGAAGGATATGAAAGTAATTCAGAGGCTATTGCAGCATCAGAAGTTGGTGAATTAAATTTAGAGATTGCTTTAACTCCAATTAAAGAAATTGTACCACAAAATATAGACTTAAACCCTATATACTTTGAGTTTGATAAGTCTGATATCACTGCAGAAGCAGCATTTGAATTAGATAAATTAGTAGACGTTTTAACTAAGTATCCAAATATGGATATCTTGGTAGAATCTCATACAGATATTAGAGGTAGTAATTCTTATAACCAAAAACTTTCTGAGAGAAGAGCAAAAGCTACAGTAGATTATCTTATAGAAAAAGGAGTTTCTGCAGATAGAATTAGTAGCAATGGTTTAGGGGAAACAAAACCTAAAGTAGATTGTGCAGATAGTTGTACAGAAGAAGATCACCAAACAAATAGACGTTCAGAGTTTACATTAGCATTAAAAATTGACTAAAGTAAATTAAAGTGTATCATATTTGTAAAAACCGTTAGTTTATGCTAGCGGTTTTTTTTATGTCTTAATATTATTTTTATTTCGTTAAATTTTCTTAAATTCCGTGCTCATTTAATACAGCTATTAAATTTTTTTAATAAAAATTTAATATTTGAGGGGGATTTCAAGTATACAGTTGTTATAATTATATAAAAGAACCTTAATTCTAACTTATGAAAAGAATTTTACTAGTAATAGTCATGTTTTTGGGTAGCTATGTTTCTATGCATAGTCAATGTGATGTTTCGGTAACACCCGTGTTGTGCGGAGACCCCACTAATAATGTTTATATTGTTGACCCTACTGTGGATGTAGCTATGCAAATTAACGATGCTTTAGGAGTTCCGGTTACAGGTGTTAGTTGGTTAGCACCTAGAGACTTTTTGTATATGGCTCCCTCTCAAACACTTTATTTAGGGACAAATTCAACAAATATTTTTACAAATACTACTTATTTTAATGGTAATCCACATTCAAGTGCATTAAATCCTTATCCTACGGCAGGAGCTCAAGCTAATGCTACATATACTTATACTTATACTTTGCCTGGAACTGCTGGCTGCTCGCCAAGTTCAGGACAGATAACTATTATTACAGGAGGTTTCACTTACGATAGTTTTTGTAAAGACGATACCACTACTTTAAACGATATTCCTTTAGAAGGGTATAATGCTTTAGGTGGCTTAAATTGGTATACAGATGCTGCAGGTACAGTATCTATAGCAGCTACTACACAAATTCAAGGTGGGCAAACTTATTACGTAGATCTTGGTATAACTGGCTGTAGTCAAGTTTTTCCTGTTGTGATTGAGTATGGTACGCCTGTTCCAGAAGCAGAGTCATTACAGACTTTTTGTACCGCAGCTACCTGGGCGGCAGCAGGCTTTACAAACCCAACAGATGATTTGTCATCCGTTTTAGTTTGTGG
>NZ_FQYY01000040.1 GCF_900141885.1 Mesonia phycicola
TAGATTCGCTCCTGGTCGCCCAGTGGCTGCTCTCTGTCCCTACCATTGTAGCACGTGTGTAGCCCAGGACGTAAGGGCCGTGATGATTTGACGTCATCCCCACCTTCCTCACGGTTTGCACCGGCAGTCTGGCTAGAGTTCCCGACTTGACTCGCTGGCAACTAACCACAGGGGTTGCGCTCGTTATAGGACTTAACCTGACACCTCACGGCACGAGCTGACGACAACCATGCAGCACCTTGCAATCTGTCCGAAGAAATACCTGTTTCCAAGTACGTCAGACTGCATTTAAGCCCTGGTAAGGTTCCTCGCGTATCATCGAATTAAACCACATGCTCCACCGCTTGTGCGGGCCCCCGTCAATTCCTTTGAGTTTCATTCTTGCGAACGTACTCCCCAGGTGGGTTACTTATCACTTTCGCTTAGCCACCCAGTCCTCAATTAGACCGGACAGCTAGTAACCATCGTTTACGGCGTAGACTACCAGGGTATCTAATCCTGTTCGCTACCTACGCTTTCGTCCATCAGCGTCAGTATATTATTAGTGATCTGCCTTCGCAATCGGTATTCTGAGTAATATCTATGCATTTCACCGCTACACTACTCATTCTAACCACTTCATAATAACTCAAGACAATCAGTATCAATGGCAATTCTCCCGTTGAGCGGAAGACTTTCACCACTGACTTAACTGCCCGCCTACGGACCCTTTAAACCCAATGATTCCGGATAACGCTTGGATCCTCCGTATTACCGCGGCTGCTGGCACGGAGTTAGCCGATCCTTATTCGTAGAGTACCGTCAGATTCTCACACGTGAGAAGGTTTCTTCCTCTATAAAAGCAGTTTACAACCCATAGGGCAGTCTTCCTGCACGCGGCATGGCTGGATCAGAGTTGCCTCCATTGTCCAATATTCCTCACTGCTGCCTCCCGTAGGAGTCTGGTCCGTGTCTCAGTACCAGTGTGGGGGATCTCCCTCTCAGGACCCCTACCTATCGATGTCTTGGGAAGCCGTTACCTTTCCAACTAACTAATAGGACGCATACTCATCTATTACCACCGAAGTTTTAATAATAATATGATGCCATATCA
>NZ_FQYY01000030.1 GCF_900141885.1 Mesonia phycicola
TCCTGCGGACACAGACGCAAGAGCGTCAAAGTTAGCTCTTTTTACTATCTTTATTCCTAACCTTCCCTTAGCTGGAAAATTATACAAAACCGTTGTGCGCAAGCTGAAAAATGAGCAAGTTCAAGAAGAAAAAGAAGATTTTCGAAATTTATTCTCAAAATTTAAAGTGGATAAAAGAAAAAACGAATACCAAATTTAATATCGAATTTGACAGTGGTATTTTATGTCCTTTATGTTTGGATGTTTTTCTTGAATCGGACTTAAAGCCTAACGCAAAGAATTATCTAACATTAGAACATAATCCACCAAAGTCTTTAGGAGGCAAGGACAATATTTTGACTTGCAAAAAATGTAACAATGAAAGCGGTCACAAAACTGACGTTGAATTGCTAACTTATCTATTAGAACAAGAATTTAAAAATTTCAGCCCTAATTCTAAACATAGAACAAAATTAGAAATTGATGATGGTTCAAAAGTAACTGCTGATTTAAGTTTTGACGAAAAAGGAAAAATGACTTTAAATCTTCAAAGCAAGTATTCAAACCCGAAAGAATATGATAGGTTTATAAAAAGTGAGGAAAAAGGGTTTTTCCCAATCGAAGGTGAATTTGGCAAGTTTTTTACGAAAAAGTTAAAATTCAATATGACACTTCCAGACAAAGGAGATATGAGATTAGCATCAATAGCTCTTTTAAAAATTGGATACTTACTTGGATTTGAAAAATATGGACACATTTTTCTATTTAATCAAAATTTAGATATTGTAAGAGAACAAATATTAAATCCAGAAAAGGATATTATTACTGACACTTTTTGGGTTAATTATGAATTTCCAGAAATGTATGTTGGAGTGAATACTATTAATAAACCGAAAGAATTAATTTGCTTCTTAAACACATTTGTTCTTAAAACTAAATCTAGAAACGCACAAATAAGCATAGCCTTTCCAGGATATTATAAAGAAGATGCAGATATTTATAAAAATATAAAAGAGATATTATGCTCAAATAAAGGAGGAACAGCAGATATGGAAATTACGACTTGGGAACCATTTTTGGACTTAAAGGATGAAAATCGTGTATTTAGTTCTGCACAAATTTGGGATAAAAAAAAGCCAGCGCACAACAATGTATAATTCCAACTAAGGTTTGGTTGTGTCCTGCGGACACAGACGCAAAAGCGTCAAATTTAGCTCTTTTTATTATCTTTACTCCTAACCTTCCCTTAGCTGGAAAATTATACAAAACCGTTGGGTTTAATGCTGGAGCAAGTTTGCGGTTTGAAAAAAAGCCTGGTTTATTTTTCGATTTTTTTTTAGAATTTTAAGGTAGATAATTCAGAAAAACTGTGTGCGGAATTTTGAAAATTTTCGGAATTATCACTCAACTGTGGAATAAAAAACAAGAGCGGAATTGCTTACTCAAACTCTGAATTGAATTACGGTTGACTTTTTAGCTTGTTTGCGCAATCAGAACTGGAATAATAACGCTGGAATTACTCACTCAAACCTGAATTAAAAAACGGTCAGAATTTGAGCAAGTTTGCGGAATGAACTAAAAACGGAAACTAAAGAAATCGGAATAAAAAGCTGACCGAAAAAACAAAAAACGGAATGAATTATAAAAGCACTAAAACCCAACAACGTGTATAATTCATTACGGCGGAATTTCCTCACGGAAATTCCAATCATTTTTGTTATCTTTCGTTATTAATCGGAAAAATCCGCTGGATTTTCACGTAACGAAATCATACACAAACACGTTGTAAAACATTAAAACATCAAATACGCTCAATAATAAGAACATAAATATTTTAATTAAATTGTATTTAAATGAAAATAATTAGTATTTTAACTTTATTGATAATATTTTCATCTTTCTCTTTTCAAGATTATTTGAAAAGTGAAAAATATATCTCTGCGGATAAACTTCAATATATAACTATAAAAAACGATTCGGTTTTTGAGTATTTTAGTTACAAATATTATTCTCCTTATACCAAGAAAAAAGAATGGGAAAAAGATAGTATTAAAAGAATGTGTGGAACTTACGGATATTGGGGAAATGGTCAAGGAACCGGAAAATATATAATTAATAACGATTCCTTAGAATTATATTTTGACTTTAAATATTCCCAAATATCTATTGATAGAATGCAAAATAAAAAAAAGAAAGTGATGTATTTTTTTCTCCCTGATTTAGAGAAATTAGAATGAAGATTTATCCATTTTCAAGGCTTCTATTGGAAAAAGAGAAACTTTGTGATTGAATTTAAAAATCAATCAGATTTAAAAGTAAAACGGACGTATTTATTTTTAACTAGATTAGTTGAAAATGAATTAAAGAATGAGAATATGGAAATTTGTATTACCTAATAAAAAACGTTTTACAACACCGTATAACCGCAATTACGGCGGATTCGACTACGTCCGAATCCACTCGGAATTGCTAACGTCTGTGCTAAACCGAAAATAATCGCTAATTTAACCCGTAACTGACGGTTATACGAAACCGTTGCCCACAATTATGAAAAACATCCTGCTGAAATTTATAATGTTGATTTCATTGACTGCTTGCGAATCCAAAAAAAGCAACTCAACTGAAAATAAAATAGCAGAATCTGAAATAGAAGAACAAAAAGTTGAACTGACTGAAAGAGAAAAAGAAGAAAAATTACGAGAACAAATA
>NZ_FQYY01000005.1 GCF_900141885.1 Mesonia phycicola
TCTCTAGGTGCTAACCAACTAACACCTGTAACCGGAACTCCTAAAGCATCGTTAATTTGCATAGCTACATCCACAGTAGGGTCAACAATATAAACATTATTAGTGGGGTCTCCACACAACACGGGAGTTACCGAAACATCACATTGACTATGCATAGAAACATAGCTACCCAAAAACATGACTATTACTAGTAAAATTCTTTTCATAAGTTAGGATTAAGGTTCTTTTATACAATTATAACAACTGACTATTAAAAATCCCCCTAAATATTAAATTTTTATTAAAAAAATGTAGTTAAAGTTAATATTGTAAAAGTTTCTTAGGGAGGGATAGATTATGTTGCTGATTACGATATTTTTTAATTTTAGCCTTAAGTAAAGTGGTTTATACTAAAGAAAAAGAAGTCGAGTTCATTATCTGTGAATACAATAGACAGGAGATTGGTTTTCAGCTTCTATGGCAGTTTTATATATCCAACAAGAAGATTGGTATGAAAGAGTAATAGGTATCGTTACTTCTCGCTTCATAGAAACGTATTACCGTCTTACGTTAATATTTACTAAAAGTGGAGATAAACTAGAAGTATTTGCAAGCTCAGTAAAAGGATTTTCACTGCTATCCTTTTTGCAATAAACCTTAATTTAATTTAGATTAATTCTAAACAATTAATATATTTGTTATAGATTTAAAATTTATGGACGATATTAGAATTATATTTAGAAATGAATTTGGTATTGCTTTTTATTGGAAAAGTAAAAAAGACAAAATCCAAATTGTATTTAGAGACACAGGCTTTATTTTGAATTTAGAAGAAATAAAAAGCTTTCAAAAAAATGTTTTAAACGTACAGGCAGAAAAATGCTGTAGTAAATGTAATTACACCAGAAGCTGTAAAAATTTATTACTAAAAACACCTTCTTCAAAAATAGATTTAGCTGTAAGTTTAGATGAGTTAGGAGAGATTAATGAGTTATTAGGCGCTACAATTTTTAAATTAGAGATGAAAAACTACGTAAATAATAGCTTTAATTAACATCATCACAAATAATATGCATTAAATAGTGTAAGTCTATCACAAAGCTAAATAATGTGCAGTTTTAAATGCAGTCACATGAAAAATGTAAATTTTTAGATTTTATTTTTAAACTCTTTTAGTTCAAAAGTAGTACCGTTAAAAACACCGTAGGTATAAAAATTTATCCAATCACCTAGATTATGGTACATCGAGTTTTCACCAACTTTTATATGCATTGGTAAGTGACGGTGTCCAAAAATAAAATAATCGTAATGCTTGGTTTCTAATTTACGTTTAGCATATTGTGCTAGCCATTCGTTTTCTTCACCTAAAAATTTAGCATCATCATCACCAGAAATAAGCTTATTTTTTACAGATAAATGTTGTGCTAATGGCATACCAACATCTGGATGAAGCCAGCGGTATAACCATTTAGAAAACGGATTGGTAAATACCTTTTTCATTCGTTTGTAACCTTTATCACCAGGGCCTAAACCATCGCCGTGGCCAATTAAAAACGTTTTATTATTAAAGGTAAATTCTTTTGGTTTATGGTAAACAGGGATGCCAAGTTCTTTCTCAAAATAATCATCCATCCATAAATCGTGGTTGCCTACAAAAAAATAAATAGGAATACCGCTATCTTTAATTTCTGCTAGTTTGCCTAAAACTCTTACAAAACCTTTGGGTACAACGTGTTTATATTCAAACCAAAAATCAAATAAATCTCCAAGTAAAAAAATAGCAGCAGCATCTTTTTTTACCTCATCTAACCACTTTACAAATTTAAGTTCTCGTGGTTTACTAAGTTCTTGATTGGGAGCGCCTAAATGATTATCACTAGAGAAATATATTTTTTTTCCTTCAAGAATTTGCATAAAGTCTATAGTATATAGCAAACAACTTGGTTTTTAAAGTCTTTGCGTTAAGGATTGAACGTTGTGTTTGAGCTCTTTTTATAATTGCTAAATTTTAAAAAAGCGAGTAGTGAAAGCCTGACCCGTAGGGAAACGCCCTTAATTATCACTAGCATACCACTCTGCAAAACTAGTTTCTGTTTCTTGTAATTTTAAAGAATGTAGTTGTATATTTTCTGGTAATCGGCTTTTAATTTTTTCGGCAAAATCTATCACCATCATTTCTGATGTTGGCTGGTAATCTACCAAAATTACGCTATGGTCACGCTTTTGTAGCTCTTTAGCAAGTTCTAGATGTGGCGTATTTTTGTTAAAGACGGTTGCGTGATCAAATTTATCTACAATTTCTTCTTTCACAATTTTTTTAAGGTCACCAAAATCTATTACCATACCAAATTTTACGTGGTTAGCATCATTTATTGGCTGGCCAATTACGGTAACATTTAGCTTATAGCTATGCCCATGAACGTTTTTACATTTACCATCGTAGCCGTAAAGAGCGTGGCCGGTCTCAAAATTAAATTGCTTGGTTATACGAATATTGCTCATCTGTTTCTAAATTTATTTATCAAAAACACTACTACCAACACGATGGCAAGTAAGAGAAAAAGTCCGTTACCGCTTAAAAATTGTAAAATATCCACTTTCTTGTAATTTAAGATTGATGCAAAGTTACGTATTTATGCTGTTGCTGAAATAAAAAATAAAGAGCAGTCTCTATATTTATTGCAAAATTATTTTACATTTGAAATGTAAACTTTAGGGGTGCTAATTAATTTTGGCTGAGAAAAACCCTTAGAACCTGATCTGGTTAATACCAGCGAAGGGAAAAGTTAGAACTTGCATATTGATAAAAAACACCTGCCTAGCTAGGTTCGTTTTTTTATCATGATTCTTTTTTCTTAGGGCTTCTCCCTAAAGTTTACAGCTATAAAATTTAATTATGATAACTGTAAACATTAATAACCAACCTCATTCTGTAAAAGAGCATAGCTCGATTAATCAACTGGTTAAACAATTAGAAATTAGTACCCAAGGTGTTGCTATTGCGGTAAACAACCAAGTAATTTCACGTGCTACTTGGGACACTTTTCAAATTTCTGAAGGAGATAACCTTTTAATTATTCAGGCCACACAAGGAGGTTAATGTTTTAATTCTAAAACTTGAAAGATGAAAAAAGAATCTAAACCAAAAGCTCACAATATTAGTAGAGCTCCTTTTCCTAATTCAGAAAAAATTTATGTTCCGGGAGCTATTTATCTAGACATTAAAGTTCCTATGAGAAAAATTAACCTAAGCGATACGGTTGATAAATTTAACGGAACACGAGAACCTAACCAACCTGTTTTGGTGTATGATACTAGTGGTGCTTACACAGACCCGTCGGTAAATATAGATGTAAAAAAGGGGTTAAAACCAATTAGACAAAAATGGATAGCTGCTAGAGAAGACGTACAAATGCTAAATGGTCTATCTTCTGAGTATGGCAATAAGCGAGAGCAAGATAAAAAATTAGAAAGTTTACGTTTTCATAGAATTAGCCAACCTCTTAAGGCAAAACCAGGTAAAAACGTTACCCAAATGCATTATGCAAAAAAGGGAATTATTACTCCAGAGATGGAGTATATTGCAATTCGTGAAAACCAAAAGCTAGAAAGTATACAAGAAATTTCTAAACAACACCCCGGTAATAGTTTTGGTGCCAATATTCCAAAAGTAATTACTCCAGAGTTTGTTAGAGACGAAGTAGCAAGAGGAAGAGCAATTATACCTAATAACATAAATCACCCAGAAAGTGAGCCGATGATTATTGGGCGTAATTTTCTAGTGAAAATCAATGCTAATATTGGTAATTCTGCCGTAAGCTCTTCTATTGAAGAAGAAGTAGAAAAAGCAGTTTGGGCTTGCCGCTGGGGAGCAGATACCATTATGGATCTTTCTACAGGTAAAAATATTCACGAAACGAGAGAGTGGATTTTAAGAAACTCCCCCGTGCCAATTGGTACGGTACCAATTTATCAAGCTTTAGAAAAAGTGAATGGAAAGGCAGAAAATTTAACTTGGGAAATTTTTAGAGATACTCTTATAGAGCAAGCAGAACAAGGGGTAGATTACTTTACAATTCACGCGGGGGTTCGTTTAAAATATATACCACATACAGCAAAACGTCTTACAGGTATTGTATCTCGTGGGGGTTCTATTATGGCAAAATGGTGTTTAGCACACCATAAAGAGAGCTTTTTATATACGCATTTTGAAGAGATATGTGAAATAATGAAGGCTTACGATGTTGCTTTTTCGTTAGGTGATGGTTTGCGTCCAGGAAGCATTGCAGATGCTAATGACTATGCACAATTTGCAGAATTAGAAACCTTGGGAGAGCTAACCAAAATTGCTTGGAAACACGAAGTACAGTGTATTATAGAAGGTCCGGGGCATATCCCAATGCACATGATTAAAGAAAATATGGATAAGCAATTGGAAGAGTGTGGAGAAGCACCTTTTTACACTTTAGGGCCGCTAACTACAGATATTGCTCCTGGTTACGATCATATAACAAGTGGTATTGGTGCCGCGCAAATTGGTTGGTACGGTTGTGCAATGCTTTGTTATGTAACGCCAAAAGAGCATTTAGGTTTACCTAATAGAGATGATGTAAAAGAAGGCGTTATTACGTATAAAATTGCAGCACACGCAGCAGATTTGGCAAAAGGTCACCCTGGCGCTCAACACCGTGATAATGCAATGAGTAAAGCAAGGTTTGAGTTTAGGTGGGAAGATCAATTTAATTTAGCGTTAGATCCAGATACCGCAAGAAGTTATCATGATGAAACTTTGCCATCAGACAACGCAAAAGTTGCTCATTTCTGTTCTATGTGCGGACCCAATTTTTGCTCCATGAAAATTACTCAAGACGTGCGTAATTATGCTAAAGAAAATGGCTTAGAAACTCAAGAAGCTATTGAGCAAGGCATGCAAGACAAATCTAAAGAGTTTAAAGAAAAAGGTAGCGAAGTTTATTTATAACACTTTAAAAATTTACAAATGCTAATTGTAATTACTTCGGAAGAATTTGTTGAAGATGAAATCAATATCATCAAAAGGTTGTTGAAAGAAGGGTTAACCACACTCCACGTGAGAAAACCCTTTTTTTCTTCGGAGGAAATGAAACGATGGTTATTTAATTTTCATGCCGAAGAACATCAACAAATGATGCTTCATCAACATCATTTTTTAGCGGAAGATTTTCAGTTGAAGGGCATTCATTTAAAAGAAGAACATCGTAAATCTATAAAAGGTAAAGAGCAAGATTTTCTAGAAAAAATAAAATCACAAGGTTGGGTGCTAAGTACTTCTTTTCATGAACTTCAAGAGGTAGAAAATCAAACATTGTTTGATTATGCTTTTTTAAGTCCGGTGTTTACTTCCATTTCAAAACACAATTATGAAGGCAAAAAATTTTCTGTACAGCAAAATAAGAGACCTGTTATTGCCTTAGGCGGAATTAAAACTGAAAATATAGAAAAAGCCTATCAATTAGGTTATCAGGGAGTAGCTGTTTTGGGTTGTGTTTGGCATCAAGAAAATGTTATAACTAGCTTTAAAAATATAAAAAAAGAATACAAACGTGTTTACCAATAACAAAATGAAAATGCCAAAGCTTTATTATATATCTCAAGGAGAAACCAAAGAAGAACATTTAAAATATATTAAAAAAATGGTTTTGGCGGGAGTAGATTGGGTACAACTTCGGTTAAAAAATTATTCGGAAGCAGAGGTTGTACAAATTGCTTTACAGGCACAAGAATTTTGTACAAAACACCACACAAAATTTATTATTAACGATTATTTAGAAGTAGCTAAAAAGATAAATGCAGACGGAGTTCATTTAGGAAAAGAAGATATTTCTCCTAAAAAAGCAAGAACTATTCTAGGAGAAAATAAAATAATAGGTGGTACTGCAAATACCTTAGAAGATTGTAAAAATTTGATAGATAGTGGAGTAAATTATATAGGATTAGGTCCTTTTAAATTTACTAAAACCAAAAAGAAATTAAGTCCAGTTTTAGAAGTTGAAGGATATCAATCAATTATTGAAAGCCTAAAGAAAGAAAATATTGACACTCCAATTATTGCTATTGGCGGTATTACTCTAGAAGATCTCCCTAATTTAAAAAATGCTGGAGTTAGCGGAGTTGCTATTTCTGGTTTTTTGCATCGTCAAGAAAACTTAGCACAATGTATAATCACCTTAAAAGAACATTTTTAGTCAAAAAAATATGAATACAAAATCTAATTTAAGCATTGCAGGCAAAACATTTTCTTCTAGATTATTCACAGGCACAGGAAAATTTTCTTCTTCCCAACTTATGGAAGAAGCACTTTTGGCAAGCGAAAGTGAGTTGGTAACTGTAGCTTTAAAAAGAGTAGATGTCGCTAGCAAAGAAGATGATATGTTGCAACATTTAAAGCAACCACACATTAATTTACTGCCTAATACTTCTGGTGTTAGAGATGCTAAAGAAGCAGTTTTTGCTGCAGAAATGGCGAGAGAAGCTTTAGAAACTAATTGGGTAAAGGTAGAAATACATCCAGATCCTAAATATTTACTCCCAGATGCAATAGAAACTTTAAAAGCTTGTGAAACCTTGGTAAAAAAAGGTTTTGTGGTTATGCCATACATACACGCAGATCCTGTTTTATGTAAGCGTTTAGAAGATGTAGGCGCTCAATGTGTAATGCCTTTGGGGGCGCCAATTGGTACTAACAAAGGCTTAAAAACAATCGATTTTCTAAAAATTATTATAGAGCAAAGTACCGTTCCAGTGATAGTAGATGCTGGTTTAGGAGCTCCTTCTCATGCAAGTTATGCTATGGAAATTGGTGCAGATGCTGTTTTAGTAAACACTGCTATTGCTGTTTCTCCAAACCCAATACAAATGGCAACCGCCTTTAAAATGTCAGTAGAAGCTGGAAGAATGGCTTATGAAGCAAAACTAGCAAACAGCAATTTAACAGCTTCGGCTAGTAGTCCGTTAACTCAATTTTTATATGAATAAGCTTTACCTAAACTGTGCACAGATATGAATAATAGCTTTAAAGAAGAATTAGATCAATATAACTGGGACAAAACATTAGAGAGTATTTTTTCTAAAACAGATAAAGATGTTCAGTATGCATTAACAAGTGCTCACGTAAATTTAGAAGATTTTAAAGCACTAATCTCACCTGCGGCAAAACCTTACCTAGAGGTTATGGCACAAAAAAGTCAGTTACTTACCAGAAAGCGTTTTGGTAATACTATGCAAATGTATGCGCCAATGTATTTAAGTAATGAGTGTCATAATATTTGTACTTACTGCGGATTTAGTTTTACCAATAAAATACCTAGAAGAACTTTAACAGATGCCGAAATTTTAAAAGAAGCAGAATTTTTAAGAAGTAAAGGCTACCAACATATTCTATTGGTAACAGGAGAAGCAAATAGAACTGTAGGTGTAAATTATTTATGCAACGCCATAAAGTTGTTACAGCCATATTTTGCTAATATTTCTATAGAAGTACAGCCATTAGAGCGAGAAGAATATGAACTTTTAAAAGAAGCAGGCCTTTATGCTACGCTAGTTTATCAAGAAACTTATCATAGAGAAACGTATAAAATACATCACCCAAAAGGGAAAAAATCTAATTTTGATTACCGTTTAGAAACTCCAGATAGATTAGGAAAAGCAGGAATACATAAAATTGGGATAGGAGCACTCTTTGGCTTAGAAGATTGGCGTGCAGATAGTTTTTTTACCGCACTGCACTTAAAATACCTTCAAAAGCAATATT
Organism: Mesonia phycicola; assembly: GCF_900141885.1. Lineage (GTDB taxonomy): Bacteria > Bacteroidota > Bacteroidia > Flavobacteriales > Flavobacteriaceae > Mesonia > Mesonia phycicola. The sequence continues at coordinate 7,769 of NZ_FQYY01000005.1, forward strand.
GGAAAACTAAGTATTCTATCTCTTTTCCTCGTTTACGCCCATTTAGTGGTGGTTTAGAGCCAAAAGTAGAAATGACAGATATAGATTTGGTACAGCTAATTTGTGCCTACCGTTTGTTAGATGAAGACGTAGAATTATCTATTTCTACCAGAGAAAGTGAAATTTTTAGAAACCACATTGTAGATTTAGGTATTACCTCTATGAGTGCAGAATCTAAAACAAACCCTGGTGGTTACGTGGTAGAGCCACAATCTTTAGAGCAGTTTGAAATTTCTGATGAACGTTCTACAGAAGTTATAGCGCAAATGCTTCAAGAAAATAATATTGAACCCCTTTGGAAAGATTGGGATAAAAACTGGTAAAAAGCAATGTTAACTTCAGAAGAAAAAAAACGCTACTCTAGACATCTTATTTTAGAAGAATTTGGAGAAGAAAAGCAGCAGAAATTAAAAAAAGCGAGAGTTTTAGTTATAGGCGCTGGTGGTTTAAGTTGTCCAGCTCTGCAATATTTAGCAGCAGCAGGAGTAGGTACTTTAGCAATTATAGATAATGATAAGGTAGACCAAAGCAATTTACAACGCCAAATACTTTATACCCAAAAAGATATTGGTAGTTACAAAGTAGTGGCAGCAAAAAAAAGATTGCAAGCCATGAATCCGTTAATTGATGTAGTGATCTATAAAGAAAACTTAACGGTAAATAATGCAATAGAAATTTTTGAAAATTATGATTTAATAATTGAAGGAAGCGATAGTTTTGCCGCTAAATACCTAACCAATGATGCTGCGGTTTTAACTAAAAAACCTTTTGTATTAGCTTCTATTTCTAAATTTGAAGGGCAACTTTCTGTTTTTAATTACCAAGACGGGCCAACTTACCGCTGTCTTTTTCCAGAACCTGCTTCGTTGGAAATGCCTACTTGTAGTCAAATTGGAGTTTTGGGAGTTTTACCAGGAGTTTTAGGTACACTTATGGCAAATGAAGCAATTAAAATGCTTACTGGTTTAGAAGAAGTACTCTCTGGTAAATTACTTACACTGAATTTATTAAGCTTAGAGCAGCAAATTTTTCCGTTTCAAAAAGATGTTAGTATACAAATTACTCAGTTAGAAGAATTGGTAGATAGTTGCTCTACACAAATTGCAGAAATTTCATATCAAGAATATGTACAGCAATTAGAAAATTATGCTTTACTAGACGTAAGAACTTTAGAAGAACGTAAAAAACACCACATAGGAGGTAAACATATTCCGTTAGATCAGTTAGAAAAATCTTCAGAAAAAATATCTGCAGAAAAAACTATTGTGTATTGTGCATCTGGAGTTAGAAGCAAAAAAGCAATAGAAATACTTCAAAGAAAATTCTCTAATCAACAATTTTTAAATTTAAAGGGAGGCTTGTAAAATTTTAGTATTTCATATCTAATTAGAATATATATTTGCTCGCATTTTAATTGGATAAATGAATAAACTTTTTGAACAAGTAGTATTTGCTGAAAACCCTTTATACGAGAGTATAATAGAAGATTTATTGCAAAATAAATACAGCATTATTGATGGTTTTTTTACACCAGAAGAAGTAGAAATTTTAAGAAATGTTTTAGTAAGAAAGTATGAAGAAGATCAATTTAAAAAATCTGCTATAGGAAACCGCGTAAATGAAACGGTTGAAAAGGAGATTAGAGGAGATTTTATTTTATGGATTAATGAGGCTGAAACAGGAGCTGCAGAAAAAGTATTTTTTAATAAAATTAACCACTTAATAGAATATTTAAACAGAACTTGTTTTATGGGAATTTTGCATAAAGAATTTCATTATGCAGTTTACCCAGAAGGTACCTTTTATAAAAGGCATTTAGATACATTTCAAAATGATGGCAGAAGAAAACTTTCTGTAGTTTGTTATTTAAATGATGAAACTTGGCTAGAAGAAAATGGAGGTGAGTTAACCATTTATGTAAATAAAAATGGTGTAGAAAAACCTATAGATTTATACCCGTTTCCCGGGCGTGTAGTAATTTTTGAAAGCCAAGAGCTAGAGCACGAGGTGCAACGCGTAAAACATTCTCAACGTTTGAGTATAACTGGCTGGTTAAAAACAAGATAATAAAAAGCCTGAAAATTATTTTTCAGGCTTTTTATTTTTATAGATTTTTGATGTAATTTCCATATAAATCTTGAAATTGAACACCTTTTGAAAAACGATGCTTGCTTAGTTTGTTGTATGCGGTTAATCCCCACAATACAAATTCAGCTACAAAATAGCGGTCTTCTTCGCTAATTTCTGGTTGATATTTTGCAATTAGGTTTTGTAGTGGTTTTATGGTTTTTAATGTTTCTTGATATTCTTTTTCAGTTAAATCATCTGGTAATTCTACTCCGCTAGATTCAAAAAACCATTGAGTTACCTCGTCATACGGATTGGCTTCATTTTGTTTTTCTAGCTTTTCTATCTTCGGAAAAAGTTTTGGGAAAATCGTTTTAATCGAATTTTCAATGAGGTGTTGAGCCACAAATGCAGCACCTTCTTGTTCACCTTCATAAACCAACTCTACTTTACCGGTAATTGCAGGAATAACTCCCATAAAATCTCCTAGTCTCAGTGTAGTTTCTTTATCACTATTTTTAAGAGCGCGACGTTCTGCTGTACTTAATAAATTTTGAAATGCGGTGATACTCATTCTAGCACTAATCCCACTTTTTTCATCTACATATTCACTTTCTCTTGCTTCAAAGCTTATTTGTTCTAAAATTTCACGAGCCAAATCTGGCACTTTTACGTGTTCTTTTTGGTTGCTTTCTAAATTTGCTTCTTGCTCGGTAATGGTTTTGGCAATTTCTACAGTTTTTGGGTAATGTGTTAATATCTGCGAACCAATTCTATCTTTTAACGGCGTCACAATACTACCACGGTTGGTATAATCTTCTGGATTAGCAGTAAATATAAATTGAAGGTCTAAAGGCATCCTTAACTTAAATCCTCTAATTTGAATATCACCTTCCTGCAAAATATTGAATAATGCTACCTGAATTCTAGCTTGTAAATCTGGTAACTCATTAATTACAAAAATACTTCTGTTAGCACGCGGAATCATCCCAAAATGAATCACACGATCATCGGCATAACTCAGTTTTAAATTTGCTGCCTTAATAGGGTCTACATCCCCAATTAAATCGGCTACAGTTACATCTGGTGTCGCCAATTTTTCTGAAAAACGCTCGTCACGATGCAACCAAGTAATAGGTGTAGCTTCTCCTTTTTCTTTTAAAATTTCTTGCGCATATCTAGAAATAGGATGAAAAGGATCGTCATTAATTTCTGAACCTTCTACCACCGGAATATATTCATCTAAAAGCTTTACCATTAATCGGGCAAGACGTGTTTTTGCTTGTCCGCGCAAACCAAGTAAATTGATATTGTGTTTAGAAAGAATTGCACGCTCTAACTCTGGTATAACAGAATCTTCATAACCGTGAACGCCTTCAAAAACAGTTTCGTTATTTTTTATTTTCTCAATTAAATTTTGGCGTAATTCTTCTTTTATACTTTTGCTTTGGTAACCTGCTTTTTTAAGCTCACCAAAGGTTTTTATTTCTGTTAAGTTCATAGCTTTTTTGTTTATTCTATATTCTTCTTTATTTCGCAATGTCAGGTCGAGCGGAGTCGAGATCTATATATCAACGTATTCTCTTTTTTCTATTCAATTCATAATCTTCAAAAATCATTTCACCCAAACCACCAAGGCCAGTGTAATAAGCTTTTCCTTGGTTAGATTCGGTAAACTTATCTACAAATTGCTGTAAATACGGATCTGAGGTTATCATAAACGTCGTGATAGGAATATTTAACTTTCGGGCTTGAGCAGCCATATTATAGCATTTATTAGTAATGTACGGGTCAAGTCCCATAGAGTTTTTATAATATGTACCGTCTGGCATATTTAAACAACTAGGTTTACCATCGGTAATCATAAATATTTGTTTGTTGGCGTTGCGCTTTCTACGTAAAATATCCATAGCCAATTGCATTCCGGCAACAGTGTTGGTATGAAACGGACCAACTTGTAAATACGGTAAATCTTTAATTTGAATAGGCCAGGCATCGTTACCAAAAACAATAATATCAAGTGTATCTTTTGGGTAACGTGTTAATATTAATTCTGAAAGAGCCATGGCTACTTTTTTGGCAGGAGTAATTCGGTCTTCGCCATACAAAATCATACTGTGACTAATATCAATCATTAGTACGGTACTCATTTGCGATTTAAACTGACTGTCTTCTACTACCAAATCATTTTCAGTAAGATTAAAATCTCCTACTCCGTGGTTAATCTGAGCGTTTTTTAAGCTTTCTGTCATAGAGATTCGGTCTAAACCATCTCCGTACTGATAATTTCTAAACTCTCCAGTGTTATCGTCGCTATTACCACTATGTTTGGTCTTGTGATTACCCGAATTGCCTTTACGCATCTTACCAAAAATTTGATTGAGCGCTCGTTGACGTATGGCTTTTTCGGTTTTAGAAGTAATTTCCATACCGCCTTTACCGTCGGGTTTTACACGTTCTTGAATGTAACCTTTGTTTTTAAGATCTTCAATAAAATCGTCTATGGTGTAATCTGGCGTAGTAAGTTCGTACTCTTTATCAAGTTGACGCAACCAATCTATAGCCTCATCAAAATCTCCTGAAGTATAGGTAATAAGCTCTTTAAAAATATCAAAAAGCTTATCAAAAGGAGTTTGGTGGGGTGCTTTGTAGGTTTTAAAAATAAATCCTTTACTAACTTCTTTTCTGTTCATATTCTAAAATTACAACTTTTTAAAAGTAATTGTAACTCTACAGATGTTAAACTGGTGTGAATAGAATATAATTAGAATTAAAGAGATTCTTTTAAATATTTTCTTCGGAATTTAATAACTAAAGCAGAGCTTCTAATGAGCATCCAAACAAAAAAGCTAATCCAAATAGCATAAAGTTTTAGATTAAAATAATCTGCAATAAGAAGTGTGGGCGTAAAACCTAAAAAAGTAGCAATAAGTAAAACATTACGTAGGTATTTAGCTTCACCTAAACCTTTAAAAATCCCATCAAACATAAAAGCGATAGCGTTTATGGGTTGCATAAGAAGTACAATCCAAAAAACAGAAGAAAACAAAGTTAAAACCGTTGCTTCTTTATTAAAAACAAGTCCTATTTCATTATAAAATAATGCGCAAATACCCATTAATATGAATGCGATAAATACGGCATATTTACAAATGTCTTTACTTAAACTCCATAAGCGTACATAATCTTTAGCACCAAGTAAACGTCCACTAATAGCATTACCTGCATTGGCATATCCATCAATAAAAAAAGAGAAAAACAGCCAAATATTCATGAGAATACTTTGTGCTGCGATATAATTTTTACCATAATCTGTAGCGTAGGCATTAGCTAAATAAATAGCAAAATTAAGTGCTGTTGTTCGTACAAATAAATTGGCAGCCATTAATAGCAAAGGTTTCATCTGCGGATTAATATTGAAACTTAGTTTTAAGTGAAAAGGTGTTTTTTTAAAGAAATAATAAAAAGCCATGATTAACATGGTAGCTTGCGCGGCTAGACTAGCATAAGCTGCACCTTTTAAATGAAGCGGTTCTATAAAACCTTCAATACCATAAACAAGCGCGTAATCTAAACCAATATTTACTGCGGCACCGGCTAAACTGCATTTCATAGCCCAAAGGGTGTTTTGCAATCCACGGAAAACTCCAAAAATGGCAAAAGTTACTAGCGTTAATGGGTAACCAATAGCTCGAATGGTATAATACTCTTCTGTGTATTTTAAAATTAAACCTTCTGCATTATAAGCACTAAAAATACTTTCAGCAAAAAAAGCGGTTAACGCAAAAATGAATAGACTCAATATAAAATTGAATAAAATAGCCTGCGGAATTAAGGTTTTTACTGCGTGAATACGATTTGCCCCTAAGTGTTGAGAAACGATTGCAGAAATAGCAGTTTTGGTTTGAGCAACAATCCAAATAATAGCAGATAGAAAAGAACCAACAATACCCGCTGCAGCCAAAGCCTCGATAGAATTATTTTCTACATTACCAATAACTGCAATATCGGTTAAAGAAATTAGTGGTTCGGCAATGCCCGCAATTATAGCTGGGATTGCAATTTTATTAATTTCTTGAAAAGAAACTTTAGAAGTTTGTGCCATAGGTAATGGCTTTATTAATCTTCAAATAAAGCTTTAAGCTCCGTTGCTTCGCTTGGTTTCATTTTACCAGCAAGAACTAAACTTAATTGTTTTCTACGTAGAGCAGCATCAAAACGTTCTTTCTCATCTGCAGATTCTGGTTCTATTGGTGGTACAGGAACCGGGTTACCAGAATCATCTACCGCTACAAAAGTATAAATAGCATCGTTTGCTTTAGAGCGTAGTCCGCTTTCTCTATCTTCTACCCAAACATCTATTACCACTTCCATAGAACTTTTAAAAGCACGAGAAAGATTAGCTTCTACAGTAACAACACTACCTAACGGAATCATTTTTTTAAATGCGACATGGTTTACAGAAGCAGTAACCACAATTCTTCGGCTGTGCCTTCTGGCAGCAATACTAGCGGCACGATCCATACGTGCTAACAATTCGCCTCCAAATAAATTGTTTAGCGGATTAGTTTCACTAGGTAAAACTAAATCGGTTAAAATGGTGCGAGATTCTTTAGGATGTTTTGGCTGCATTTTTTTTTCTGCAAAGGTAATCTTTTGAGTTAAAACAAAAATAGATGCTTAGTAAAAGCATCTATTTTAAATAAATTTTATGAGTAAAAAACCTTATAATTCTTGTACTAATAACCAAGCTTCTTGGTTTTCGGTAGATTTGATAGTTCTTAAAGTTTCTAAAGCTTGTAAACGATCTTCGTGGCTGCTATAAATTACTTGGTGTAAACCATATTTGTTAGTGCCAATTTCGCGAGCATTAAACCCTTTTTGTATTAATTGCTCAACTTTTTTTGCAGCATTTTCTTTCTCTCTAAATGCTCCTGCTACAATATGGTAATTACCGTTTTCTCTAGCCACTTTAAAAGTAACTTCTGGTAACGGATTGCTAATCATAAAAGTAGCTTCTTGTATTTGAGACTCTATTTGCTGTTCTGCTTTTTGTTGCTCTGCAATATTATGCTCTTCAATAGTATTTACATAATAGTTAGAACCTAATAAACCTGCAATACCTAAAGCAATAACACCTACTGCAGCATATCGCCATATTGGAGTTTTGTTTTGCTCTTTCTCTTCTTCTACTGCTGAAATTTCTTCAGAAATAGTAGAGGTGTCATTTTCTTTTTCTGAAGCGATAGTTTCTTCAACTTTAGCTAAAACATGAGCCACTTCTTCTACAATCTCTTCTTCTCTTTCTATAACTGGTGAAGTAAAAGTAGATAGCCCAAACGATTCTGCTAAATAGTTATTATGGTAAAAAGGTTGAAATAAAACCTTACCTTCTTCTAAAGAAAAAGTTCCTATTTCTTTTAAAACAATTTCTTGATAAGCGTTAAGGGTAGATTGTAGTTCTTGTACAAATAAAACTACTTTTTCACTTGCTTCGCTGTAAGAAATATTTTCTGCCTTAGCAATATAGTTAGTAAGCACACCATCATTTTCTGATAGTTGCTTATTAAAAGAAATTACTTTTTTTGGCGGATAAAAAGCGTGGGTAGTTTCATGAATTTCTGCTGATTTACGTTGTGCTAAAAAAGCACCAAAACCAGGCATTACTACGCACTCGTAACGATATAATAATTCTTGTAAGTATTGTTCTACTCTCATAAATTCAAAGTTAATTTTTTTTGAGATTTTATGAAATTCAAACTTCAGATTTTATTAACAAATCTTTTTCTCTATTTTTAAAGATATATATTCTTTATAATGAGTGAGTCAGAGTTAATTTATTTGTTAGCATTACAACGAATACCTAATGTAGGTGATATAACTGCAAAGAAATTATTGCTTCATTTTGGCTCTGCAGAAGAAATTTTTTGTGCAAAAAAGTCTACAATTTTAAACGTAGATGGTATTGGAGAAAGAACTGCCAAGCTATTAGATTTTTCTACCTATGAGCGAGAAGTTTTACAAGAATTAAGTTTTATAAAAGACAATAATATACAGGTTACCTATTTTCAAGAAAACAATTACCCAGAAAATTTGAAGCATTGCATAGATGCTCCCGTTTTACTTTTTCAGAAAGGAAATATAGATTTACAGCAAAAAAAATTACTAAGTATTGTTGGTACTAGAAAAGTAACTAATCACGGTATTGCATTTTGTGAGCAATTAATAGAAGAATTGGCGCCGCTTAACCCTGTTATTATTTCTGGTTTTGCTTACGGTGTAGATATTTGTGCCCATAAAAGTGCATTAGCAAATAATTTGCAAACCATAGGTTGTTTAGCGCACGGTTTAAATCAGATCTATCCTAAAGTGCACAAGAAATATGAAGCTGAGGTAATGAAAAATGGAGGTTTTTTAACCGATTTTTGGAGTGATGCAAAATTTGATAGAAAGAATTTTTTAAAAAGAAATAGAGTAATAGCAGGTCTTAGTCAAGCTACTTTAGTGATAGAAAGTGCAGAGAAAGGAGGCTCTTTAGTAACTGCAGATATTGCAAATTCTTATAACCGAGAAGTTTTTGCAGTGCCAGGAAGATCTACAGATTTATTGAGTAAAGGTTGTAACAATTTAATAAAGCAACAACAAGCACAAATGATTACTTCTGCAGCAGATCTTATTTATTATTTAGGTTGGGAAGTAGAAGAAAAGAAACCACAACAAACACAATTATTTGTCAACCTTTCTATAGAAGAAGAAAAAATATTATCCAAATTGAAAGAGCTTGGTAAGGTAGAGCTAGATATTTTAGCTTTAGCATGCCAAATGCCAACTTTTGAAATAACAAGCCACTTATTAAGTCTTGAATTAAATGGTCTGGTAAGACCGTTACCAGGAAAACAGTTTGAAGCTATATAATTTTATATACAACTGTTGTTTTTAAGTTTTTAAAAACTATTTTTGATTTTAAACAATTCAAGATGAAAAAAATATTCTTTTTACTCAGCTTAATTTTATTTAATTCAAGTTTAATAGCTCAAAACGAAATAGAAACTTTAGAAAGTGTAGAGTCTTCTATTTTTGGTGTTCAAGCGGGTTTTTTAGGAGTTTGGGTAAATAATGAAGCTAAAATATCTAATACTATTGCACTAAAAACAGAGGTTGGTTTAGACGCAGCTCTTTTTGGTGGTAGTATTTATTATGAAGAAGATGAGGTAAATTATGCATTTGCACCCGTAATTACTGCAGAACCTCGATGGTATTATAATATAAGTAAAAGAGCAAATAAAGGTAAGAGAACAGCTAAAAATACTGCAAACTTTGTAGGGCTTGAGGTAAGTTATAATCCTAATTTATTTGTAATTTCTAATGTAGATGTAGATGTGTATAACCAAATAAGAATAATACCTAAATGGGCAATTAGAAGAACCATTGGTAATCATTTTACTTATGAAACAGGATTAGGTTTGGGTTATCGTAGAGCTTTTTTCGATGAGTCTGATTATCTTTTTCCTCCAGATAAAGGCGAAGTGATTTTAGATTTACATATTAGGTTAGGTTATACATTTTAGCAGTAAATTACCGCCTGCAGATAGGTAACAAAAATGGCAGCTTTTTTAAGCTGCCTTTTTTGTTATAGAAATAAAGATTAGTAACCTAATTTTGTTCGAACACGGTCTAAAACATCGTTAGCTACTTTTCTAGCTTTTTCAGCTCCCTTTTCTAAAGCAGCATCTACTTCTTGAAGGTTATTCATATAATAATGGTAAAGCTCTCTTTCTTTCGCATATTTTTCAACTAAAAGCTCGTATAAAGCTTGTTTAGCATGACCATAACCATAATTTCCGCCTAAGTAATTTTTGCGCATTTCTGCGGTTTGTTCTTCCGAAGCAATAATTTTATAAAGATTAAATACATTACAAGCATCTGGATCTTTAGGTTCTTCTAGCGGGGTGCTATCGGTTTGAATACCCATCACTTGTTTTCTTAATTTTTTATCTGGTAAAAATAAATTGATAAAGTTATCACGAGATTTACTCATTTTCTCTCCGTCGGTTCCTGGAATGTATTTTGAGTTTTCTTCAATTTTAGCTTCTGGCAATACAAAAACATCTTCACCCATTTGTGCGTGAAAACGAGAAGCAACATCACGTGTCATCTCAATGTGTTGTAATTGATCTTTGCCTACCGGAACAAATTCTGCATCATAAGCCAAAATATCTGCCGCCATTAACATGGGGTATGTAAAAAGCCCAGAGTTTACATCGGCTAAACGATCTGCTTTATCTTTAAATGAATGCGCAAGCGTTAATCGTTGATACGGGAAAAAGCAACTTAAATACCAAGAAAGTTCGGTTACCTGTGGTACATCACTCTGTCTATAAAAAACTGTTTTTTCGATATCTAAACCAAAGGCCAGCCAGGTTGCCGCCACAGAATAGGTGTTTTCTCTTAAAGTGGGAGCGTCTTTTATTTGCGTAAGCGTATGCAAGTTTGCAATAAATAAAAAAGATTCGTTATTAGAATCGTTTGCCATGTTGATGGCAGGAATAATGGCTCCTAGTAAGTTTCCTAAGTGTGGAGTTCCTGTACTTTGTACTCCTGTTAGTATTCTAGACATTTTAAATAATTTTTTTGTAAAGGTAAATGTTTTATCATTTTCAAAGCATACATTTTATTACTTTTGAATTCTTATGAGCTTTTTTAGAAAAATTTTAATCACATTATGGCGAGTATGGTTTTACATACTTATGGCTGTGCCTATAATTATTATGTTTCCGTTATTGCTATTGTTTACGGCAAAAGAGAAATATTATCCGCAGTTTTTCTATTTAGCTAGATTTTGGGCAAAAATTATTTTATACGGAATGGGCTTTTACCCTAAGGTGAAAAAGCTACAAATACCTGATAGAAATAAAAGCTATATGTTTATAGCAAACCATACTTCTATGACGGATATTATGTTGATGCTACTTATTATTAAAAATCCGTTTGTTTTTGTGGGAAAAAAAGAGCTTTCTAAAATTCCTATTTTCGGATTTTTCTATAAACGTACTTGCATTTTGGTAGATAGAGCAAATGTAAAAAGCAGAAAAGAAGTTTTTGAACAAGCGCAAAGAAGATTAAACCAAGGAGTGAGTATTTGTATTTTTCCGGAAGGAGGAGTGCCAGACGATGAGTCTGTTTTATTAGATAATTTTAAAGATGGAGCTTTTAGATTAGCTATAACTCATCAAATACCTATTGTACCATTGGTTTTTTACGATAATAAACAACGATTTTCTTATACTTTTATGAGTGGTAGCTTAGGAATAATGCGAGCTAAAATTTTACCTTTTGTATCTACCAAAAATTTAGAACAACAAGATAAACGAAAACTAAAAGAAGAAATTAGGCAATCTCTATTAAAAGAGTTATTAGAAAATAAACTTTAAATTTTCACAGCGTTTTTATTCTAAAATTTAAAACTAAACCCAGTATACACACCAAAGAAATAAGGCTTAAAATTGTTAATGTTATTATTATAGGTGTTAAGTTGATATTTAAAAGTAGGCTCTAAATTTAAATCGAAACTTTTACTTAAACTATAATCAAAACCTAGCCCAACGTTAGTGGTAAAACTTACCTTATTAAGGTTGTTAGCTTCACCTAAAGATAAATGACTGTCTTGAGAATTTATATAAACATCGTTATCGTTTAAAAACAGGGTACTTGCTCCTCCAATTATATTCACGCCAAAACGTTTGTCTATTAAAGCGTACTCAATTTCAACAGGTACTTCTAAATATCCTAATTGTTGGTTTAAAGCTCCTTCAGTAAAAGATGAATTTGTACTTCTGTCAAACTCACCACTGCTTATAGTTGTTGGTTTTGGTGAGCTATTATCAAGACTAATTATTTCAATTGTCTCGTTAGAAGGTGTAGTAGTAATACCCTCTAATTGTATAGAGTTAACTCCTGCAGAATAAGCAATATTGTTTACATTATAGCTCATGTTAACTTTACTAACACCAGATCTTACTTTAAATTTTTCTGAAATTGCATAAGCAAAATTCACCCCGTAAGCCATAGTGATATTACTCTCACTAGAGTTGCTAGCAAGGCTTTTATCTATATTGTTACCTCCGTTTAAGCTACTGTAATAGATAGGAGAAACATTTGGTTTTATTAACCATTTAGATAAGTTTGTTTCCTCATTATCATCATCATTTTTATTGAGCTTTTCTTCTTCAATTTTTTTAGCTTCTTCTACCAGAGATTTTTTTTGATTTAATTCTTCTTCTAAAATTTCTTCACTATTGAGCTTTTCTTCTGAATTATTTTTTTCTACAGAAACAATTGCAGAGTTGTCTTTACTTGAAGTTGAATTATTTTTATTTTCTTCTGTTGAAATCTGATTGTTTTTACCAAAAATTTTCTCTTTTTTATTTACAGATTCTGCAACTAACGATTTATTTGTGTTGCTTGTATTTATTTCTTCATTTTGTTTTTTGTTTACAGCAAGCTTCGTTGCAGAAGAAGATTTTTTATTGGTGTGATTTAAACTTTCTGAAGTAGATATGCTTGAGTTTTTAGGCGAAGAAACAAGTTTGCCTGTAGAGGTTGAGTTCGCTTTTAGTGCAGGTTTTTTATCACTACTAACTAAAGATTTTGCATTGTTGTTAGTGATAGAAGGCGTATTTTTTTCTGAATTTAAAGTATTGTTTTTTATAATAGGCGTTGTTGTGTTTTCTTCATTTACATAAGATTTATTAGTATTTATACCATCTATGGGGTTATTTTCTGTATTGGTAAATGGTTTATCTGCTTTTTTTATGTTTTTAGGAGAAATGGTAGTATTCTCTTTTGTATTTACCACCTTGGTATTATTGTTTGTAGGCAAAATAAAATTTGCCGCTAAAAATATAATAGCCAATACAGCTGCAACTCCAGCAGCTTTATACCACCAAAAAGGAATGACTTTTTTGTCTTTCTTTTTTTGTAATTCTTGCTCTATATTTTTCCAGACATGGTTTTTGGGAGCAGCTTCAAAATCTTTGAAACTTTCCTGAAAGAGTCTGTCTATTTTTTTCTTTTCTTTCATTGCGCTGTACTTGCGTTATTTTTATTAGAATGTTCTTCTACTTTTACTTTCAAGATTTGCCTAGCTCTTGCTAAATTAGATTTTGAAGTACCCACAGTAATTTTCATCATCTCTGCAATTTCTTTGTGAGAAAATCCATCTAAAGCATATAAATTAAACACCATTCTGTATCTATCTGGTAAATCTTGAATAATTTGTAGTAAAAAAGGAAGAGGTATTTGTTCTTCATCTATTTCGATGTCAGGCTCTTCTAAAGCTTGTTCGTCTATTATTTGAAATACATTTTGTTTTCTATAGCGTTGTAAAGAAGTATTAATAACAATACGTTTCATCCAACCTTCAAAAGATCCTGTATTTTTGTATTGTTCTATTTTTTTAAAAATAGTTAAAAAAGCATCTTGTAAGTTATCTTCTGCTTCTTGGTAATTTCGAGAATATTTTAGGCTAACCGCAAAGAGTTTATTAGCGTATAGCTTATAAAGTTGCTCTTGCGATTTTAAATCTTGCTTTTTGCACTTTTGTATAAGTTGCTCAATACTCAATTTATACGTCTAATTAGTTTACCCTAACAGGTATTTCTTTAATTAAATAAATATACTCCCCTACATCATCTATTCCTTGCCAAAATTTAAAAATATAATTGTCTTCTCTTAAAACTTCAAAAGGTAAAGTTTCAGACTCTATTTCTTCTTCTAGAGTTGTACAGTCGGTGTTTTCGTCGAAATAAACACTATTTACAACTGCTATTACTCTAGTGTTTCCCTCTTGATTGTAATCAAAACCACTAAAAGTATGGCAAGTGGAAGGTTTTATATAAGAGATTTCAAAATCATATTGTTCTCCGTAATCTAATGTATCAGGGATATTTACATTATTTACAGGAACCAATTCATAAGACAGATATTCTGTATCATTATCATCTAAATTACAACTTACTGCAATAATTGTTATTAAGATATATAATAAATATTTTTTCATTTTTAATAATTAATTTAAAACTAAACTTAGTGGGGATGTGTTAATTAGATACAATTAAATGTAAATGGTTGCGTCTTAAACAAAAAAAAACCTGCGAAAGCAGGTTTTTTTATTAAAAATTTATTTTACGTTTAAGATTTTGCTAATTTAATAGCATCTGTAATCTTAGTTTCTAGTTCTTCCATTAATTCTGGATTGTCTTTTAGTAGAGTTTTTACAGCATCTCTACCTTGCCCTAATTTAGTGTCTTCATAACTAAACCAAGATCCGCTCTTCTTTACAATCTCATAGTCTACACCTATGTCTATAATTTCACCTACTTTAGAAACCCCTTCACCATACATAATATCAAATTCTGCAGTTTTAAAAGGCGGAGCAACTTTGTTTTTTACAACTTTTACACGGGTTTTGTTACCCATAACATCGCTGTTACTATTTTTAATTTGCGTAGATCTTCTAATATCTAATCTAACAGAAGCGTAAAATTTAAGTGCGTTACCACCAGTAGTGGTTTCTGGATTTCCAAACATTACTCCAATTTTTTCTCTTAATTGGTTAATAAAAATCACAGTACAATTAGTCTTGCTAATAGAAGCGGTAAGTTTTCTTAATGCTTGAGACATTAATCTAGCGTGAAGTCCCATTTTAGAGTCTCCCATTTCTCCCTCAATTTCACTTTTAGGAGTTAATGCAGCAACAGAATCTACTACTATAATATCTATTGCCCCAGAACGTATAAGGTTATCTGCAATTTCTAAAGCTTGCTCTCCGTGATCTGGTTGAGAGATTATTAAATTTTCAATATCTACTCCTAGCTTTTCAGCATAAAAACGATCAAAAGCATGCTCTGCATCAATAAATGCAGCAATACCTCCAGCTTTTTGTGCTTCTGCAATAGCATGAAGTGTTAATGTAGTTTTACCAGAAGATTCTGGACCGTAAATTTCTATTACTCTACCTCTTGGGTAACCGCCTACACCTAACGCTAAATCTAAACCAAGTGATCCAGATGATATTGCATCTACATCTTGCACTGCTTGATCACTCATTTTCATCACAGTACCCTTACCGTAAGTCTTGTCTAATTTATCTAGCGTTAATTTTAACGCCTTTAATTTAGCTTCTTTCTCGTTGTCTTTACTCATATCTTTAAAAGGCTTTCTTATTTCATTTGAAGAAATGCTAAAATACTACAAGTTTTTGTGATTTTGATTGGTCACGCAACCTTTTTTGTTTTTTTACATCTTCTTTATAGAAAGGATAATTTCATGAAATATCTTAAGCAAAATATTATTTTAAATTCTATGAGCTCTACAATTACAGTAACTTACACTTGTAATTGTAAGCTTGACGGCGGTTAGCGTTATTGTTTTTTGAAGTAAAATTTAAAAAAATTAATAACGAATTAGCCGTTCGAAAAAATGCCTGAAAAAACTATTTTTCAGGCATTTTTTGTAGATAATGCTTTATATTTGCAGCTTAACTTTTGTTTAACTTATAAATTAGTATAGCATGCAACTGTACAACAAATTAAGTGCAAAAGAAAGAGAAGCACTCTTAGAAGAAGCCGGGGAAGATAGGCTTACCATCTCTTTCTATCAATATGCCAAAATAGGAAATCCAGAACTTTTTAGAAATCATTTATTTGTTGCTTGGGATCAACTAGATGTTTTAGGAAGAATTTATGTTGCCCACGAGGGGATTAATGCACAACTCTCTGTGCCAGCAAAAAAGTTTAATGATTTTAAAGAGTTTTTAGACGGCATATACTTTTTAAAAGATATAAGACTAAATATTGCAATAGAGCAAGATTTAAAATCTTTTTTAAAGCTGAAAGTGAAAGTAAGATCTAAAATTTTAGCAGACGGTTTAAACGATAAGAGTTTTGATGTTACTAAAAAAGGAGAGCACGTTAATGCAGAGAAATTTAATGAGCTTATTAGTGACCCAAATACCATATTGGTAGATATGCGTAACCATTATGAAAGTGAAATAGGTCATTTTCAAGGTGCAATTACTCCAGATGTAGATACTTTTAGAGATTCTTTAGATATTATAGAAGAAGATTTACAAGAACATAAAGAAGATAAAAACCTAGTAATGTACTGTACAGGTGGTATTAGATGTGAAAAAGCTAGTGCTTATTACAAACATAAAGGGTTTAAAAATGTTTTTCAGCTTGAAGGGGGTATTATAGAATATACACGACAAGTAAAAGAAAAAGAGCTAGAGAATAAATTTATTGGTAAAAATTTTGTTTTTGATCATCGTAGAGCAGAGCGTATCTCAGATGATGTAATTGCCCAATGTCACCAATGCGGTAAGTCCTGTGATGTACACGTAAATTGTGCTAATGAAGCTTGTCATTTATTATTTATTCAGTGTAAAGAATGTGCCGCTAAGATGGATAATTGTTGTTCAGATAATTGTAAAGAAATAAATGCTTTACCATACGAAGAACAAAAAGCACTTAGAAAAGGAAAAAAGAATAGCAATAAGATTTTTAAAAAAGGAAGATCTGAAGTTTTAAAATTTAAACAATAACTAGCAAGTTGATAAGCTCAGAAAACATATCAAGTAGACAAAAAAGTCAAATAAGACTACTCGCCTTTATGGTGGGTAGTTTTATTTTGCTACTTGCTTTTTTAAATCTAGCAGTTTTGTTTTATAAGTTTGATAACTTAGGCTCTTTTTATGAAACTAAACAAAGCTATTTAAATCACTTCCCTTTTTTTTTAAGAAACCCTTATATTATAAATGCAATAGCGTTAACAGGTTTAGTATTTGCTATGTTTTTCTTCAGACTTTCTGCAAAGCAAGATGAACTTAGATTTTTAAGTATTATAGGTATTATGGGTAATATTATTTTTATAGGAGCCAGTGTTTGGGTGATGTTATAATTTTTGTAGCTAACTTTTCTAGAAAAAAAAGCATCTAAATTAGATAAATTTAGTTTTCTATCTCCCATACATTTTCCTTTCTCCTCACAATAAATTGGTATATTTACCCTTTAAATAAAGAATATTAATTTTTCAACACAGTAGTTTTTTTAACCTCTTGTGTTTCAATATATATAATTTTATGGCGTGTGGAAGTTGCTCGACCGGTAAAGACGGTCAGCCAAAAGGATGTAAGAGTAATGGTAATTGCGGTACAGATAGCTGCAATAAATTAAGTGTTTTTGATTGGTTATCCAATATGTCACTTCCTGGTGGGGTAGAACCTTTTAATTACGTAGAAATTCGTTTTAAAAACGGAAGAAAACACTTTTTTAAGAATACAGAAAATTTAACGTTAAACATTGGTGATGTAGTGGCTACAGAGGCTTCTCCAGGTCATGATGTTGGAGTAATTACGTTAACAGGAGAACTTGTAAAAGTTCAAATGAAAAAAAAGAAAGTAAAAAAAGATAGTGAAGAGGTAAAGAAAATTTACCGTAAGGCTAGCCAAAAAGATATAGATATTTGGCAAGAATGTAGAGAGAGAGAAGAAACCATGAAGGTTACTGCTCGTGAAATTGCAATTAAGCTAAAATTAAAAATGAAAATTAGCGATATTGAATTTCAAGGAGACGGTTCTAAAGCTACTTTTTACTACACAGCAGAAGATCGAGTAGATTTTAGACAATTAATTAAAGAATTTGCAAGAGAGTTTAAAACAAGAATAGAAATGCGCCAAATAGGCTTTCGTCAAGAAGCCGCTAGATTAGGTGGTATTGGTTCTTGTGGTAGAGAATTATGTTGTTCTACTTGGCTTACAGATTTTAGATCTGTAACTACTTCTGCAGCAAGATACCAACAGTTATCTTTAAACCCGCAAAAGCTTGCAGGGCAATGTGGTAAACTAAAGTGTTGCTTAAATTATGAGTTAGACGCATATTTAGACGCTTTAAAAGCCTTCCCAAGGCAAGATGTAAAACTACAAACTCAAAAAGGAAGAGCTGTTTGCCAAAAAATAGATATTTTTAAAGGTAGTTTATGGTATGCTTACGAAGGTGAGTGGATGAACTGGCACGAGCTTACAACAGATCAAGTACAGCAAATTATAAAAGCATCTAAAGCAAAAAAACCAGTTGCTAGTTTAGAAGAGTTTGCAGTACAGCATCAAGCAGAAGAAAGTGCAGATTTTGGAGATGTAGTTGGGCAAGATAGTTTAACTAGATTTGATAAGCCTAAAAACTCAACTCAGGCCAATAAAAAACGAAGAAGAAAGAAAAGAAATCATAAACCAAGAAGTAAAAAACCTAATAATAATGCATAAGTATTTAGCATTTTTTTTAGTGATAATGGTTTGTATTATCTCGTGTGACTCTAACCGCATCTATGATCAATACCAATCTATTCCTGAAAAAGGGTGGAATAAAGATTCTATTGTCAAGTTTCAAGTTAGTGGTTTAGACACAATACAACCTTATCATTTATATATTAATTTAAGAAATAATAGTCAGTATAATTACAGTAATATATTTTTAATAACAGAAATGAACTTCCCTAACGGTAAAGTAATTTCAGATACCTTAGAGTATGAAATGGCTTACCCTAACGGAGATTGGATGGGCACTGGATTTGGAGAAATAAAAGAAAGTAAACTCTGGTATAAAGCGGGAGTAAAATTTCCAGAAAAAGGCACTTACCAAATTAATATAAGACAAGCGATGCGTAAAAACGGAAAAGTAGATGGTATCGCTAATTTAAAAGGAATAACAGATATAGGTTTCAGAATAGAAAAACCTTTATCTAACTAATTAGCATAACAAGTGGCAACAAAAAAAGCAACAAACAAACCAGCCCAAAAAACTTCATTTAAAAAGTATATTTTTTGGTTTTGGGCATTATTTATAGGCGGAATTTCAATAATAGTTTTACTGTTTTGTATGGCAAGTTGGGGATTTTTTGGAGAAATGCCAGAATTTGATCAATTAGAAAACCCAGAAACTAATTTAGCTACAGAAGTATTCTCTTCAGATGGAGAAACGCTCGGTAAATATTATAATGAAAATAGAACCCCTATAAAGTATGAAGATCTTCCTGAAAATTTAATAAATGCTTTAGTAGCTACAGAAGATGTTAGGTATTACGATCATTCTGGGATAGATGCTTTTGGTACACTTAGGGCTTTTGTTTATTTAGGGTCTAAGGGTGGAGCAAGTACATTATCTCAACAATTGGCAAAGCAATTATTTCATGGAGAAGGTTCTCAAAATATAATAGCTAGGGTAAGCCAAAAAATGAAAGAATGGATCATAGCTGTTAGATTAGAAGAAAATTATACCAAACAAGAAATACTAGCAATGTATTTTAACGTGTATGATTTTAACAATAACGCAGTAGGAGTAAGATCTGCTTCTAGAATTTATTTTGGAAAAGAACCTAACGAGTTAGAAATAGAAGAAGCAGCAGTTTTAGCAGGAATGTTTAAAAACTCATCACTTTACAACCCTAGAAGAAACCCAGAAGGGGTAACCAACAGAAGAAATGTGGTTTTAAGTCAAATGGCTAAAGCAAATTACATTACAGAAGAAGAAAAGGTAGAGTTACAAGCTAAACCTTTAAAAATAGATTACCACCCCGAGAGTCACCAATCAGGTATTGCTACTTATTTTAGAATGTATTTGAGAGACTTTTTAAAAGATTGGGCAAAAGAAAACCCAACTCCAGATGGTGGAACTTATAATATTTATAGAGACGGACTAAAAGTATATACTAGTATAGATTCTAGAATGCAAAAATATGCAGAAGATGCTGTTTCTAAACACATGAAAAATCTTCAAGCAAAATTTGACGAGCAAAACAAAAAAAATAAAGGAGTAGCTTTTAGAGGTATTAGTCAAGATGCTATTGATAAAATAGTAACTAGAGCGATGAAAAATAGTGACCGTTGGTACCAAATGAAAGAAAAAAATATCGATGAAGAAAAAATTATTGCATCATTTGATAAAAAAACTGAAATGCGTGTTTTCTCTTGGAAAAATGAGAAGGGAATAGATACTTTAATGACGCCAAGAGACTCGATAATATATTACAAATCATTTTTAAATGCAGGAATGATGTCTATGACTCCACAAACAGGTGAAGTAAAAGCTTGGGTTGGAGGTATTAATTTTAAACACTTTAAATACGAGCACGTAAAACAAGCCAAAAGGCAAGTTGGTTCTACTTTTAAGCCATTTTTGTATGCAACTGCAATAGATCAGTTACACCTATCTCCTTGTTATGAGTTACCAAATACTATCCATACAATTCCGGCAGGAAAGCATGGAGTAACCAAAGACTGGTCTCCAAAAAATTCTGGAGGAGAATATGGAGGTATGGTTAGTTTAAAAGATGCATTGGCAAACTCATTAAACACTATTAGCGCAAGATTAATGGATAAAGTAGGTCCAGAGCCAGTAATAGATTTAATAGGTAAATTAGGTGTAGATACAGAAAATATACCACCAGTAGCAGCAATAGCACTAGGTTCTGTAGATTTAAGTGTTTTTGAAATGGTTTCGGCATACAGTACGTTTGCCAATAAAGGTGTTTATGTAAAACCTGTCATTGTAACTCGTATAGAAGATAAAAATGGTACCATTCTTTACCAGCACGTGCCTGAAAGTCGTGATGTTATGAGTGAAGAAGCCGCCTATGTAACAATCAATTTAATGGAAGGTGTAACTCACGGAGGTTCTGGTACACGTTTAAGAACAACTTGGTCTCCACCTTACTATAAAGATGTAGTAACAGGTCACCCGTATGGATTTAAGAATGCAATTGCCGGTAAAACAGGAACTACGCAAAACCAAAGTGATGGTTGGTTTATGGGCATAGTACCAAATTTAACCACAGGAGTTTGGGTTGGTGCAGAAGATAGATCTGTGCACTTCCCAACTATAACTTACGGGCAAGGGGCAACTATGGCATTACCAATTTGGGGATTATACATGAAAGAGGTGTATGAAGATAAAGATTTAGATATTTCTAAATCTGAGTTTGAAAAACCAAAAGACCTTAGTATAGAGGTAGATTGTGACGAAGTAAAAGAAAATCAAGATAATGAAAACCAAGATAATACAGGAGAAAATTTAGATTTCTAAAAATCACTTCATATTATAAAAAAGAAACCCTTTTTTTGCTAATTATTAAATTAGTGATAAAGGGTTCTTTTATTGTTATAATCTTGTAAATTCCTTATTTTTAGAGAAAATTTTTAACAAATGATTAAAAAAACGGTTAATAATGTTCAAGAAGCATTAAAAGGGGTTCAAAACGGAATGACCTTTATGCTAGGAGGTTTTGGCCTTTGTGGTATTCCAGAAAATGCCATTACAGAACTTGTACAAAAAAACATAAAAGATATTACTTGTATTTCTAACAATGCAGGAGTAGATGATTTTGGTTTAGGTTTATTACTTCAAAAAAAGCAAATCAAAAAAATGATTTCTTCTTACGTAGGAGAAAATGCAGAGTTTGAACGTCAAATGCTTAGCGGAGAGTTAGAGGTAGAGCTAACCCCACAAGGTACTTTAGCAGCCAAATGCCAAGCTGCGCAACAAGGTTTTCCTGCTATTTATACACCTGCTGGTTACGGTACAGAAGTAGCTATGGGTAAAGAAACGCGTGAGTTTGATGGTAAAATGTATGTGTTAGAAGAAGCTTTTAAAGCAGATTTTGCTTTTGTAAAAGCTTGGAAAGGTGATGAAGCGGGTAATCTTATTTTTAAAGGAACTGCCAGAAACTTTAATCCCTGTATGTGTGGCGCTGCAAAAGTGACCGTAGTTGAGGTTGAAGAATTAGTTCCTGCTGGTGAGTTAGATCCTAATCAAATTCATATTCCAGGGATTTTTGTACAACGCATTTTTCAAGGAAAAGATTACGAAAAACGAATTGAACAACGAACCGTTAGACCAAAAAGTTAGTAGTTATCAGTTAAAAGTAAACCGTAATTTTTCTGAATAACAAATAACTCATCATCAAACCAACACATTAATTATGTTAGATAAAAACGGAATAGCACAACGCATCGCCAAAGAAGTAAAAGACGGCTTTTACGTAAATCTCGGTATCGGGATTCCTACCTTGGTGGCCAACTTTGTGCGCGACGATATAGAAGTAGAATTTCAAAGTGAAAACGGAATTTTAGGAATGGGACCTTTCCCTTTTGAAGGCGAAGAAGATGCAGACCTAATTAATGCCGGTAAACAAACCATCACCGCTTTGCCAGGCGCAAGTTTCTTCGATTCTGCCACCAGTTTCGGGATGATTCGCGGTCAACACGTAGACCTTACTATTCTTGGCGCGATGGAAGTTGCCGAAAACGGAGACATTGCCAACTGGAAAATACCAGGAAAAATGGTAAAAGGTATGGGCGGCGCTATGGATTTGGTAGCCTCTGCAGAAAATATTATTGTCGCGATGATGCACACCAATAAAGCAGGAGAATCTAAACTACTTAAAAAATGCAGCTTACCATTAACCGGAGTAGGTTGTGTAACTAAAATAGTAACCAATCTTGCTGTTATAGAAGTAACCACAGAAGGTTTTAAACTCTTAGAACGCGCACCAGGAGTAAGCGTAGAAGAGATAGAAAAAGCCACCGAAGGCAAATTAATTATAGAAGGTGAAATACCAGAAATGGTTTTGTAAGGCGTTACCCTCACGGGTCAGGCTATTCGTTACAATTCCTCACAAGTTTTGCTGCCGCTACAACTTGCTGCGGGATTTTCACTACTATCCTTAACGCAAAAACAAAAGATAAGAATTAAAAAGGCTGTTTAGAAAGTATAGAAAAGCGTCATTCTAAATTTATTTCAGAACCTCATCCGGTTCAGGTTGACGAAAATATACTATCTAAACAGCTTCTTGTTTCTTTTGATGAGGATTGTTTAATTTACTTTTTTTATCTTCATACAAAGCATCAGGAGGTAAAAATAATAGCTTAACCGCCTTAATTGGGTTTTTTGATTTTGCCATTTTTTTAAAAATATCTCCCCAAACGTGAAAAACCAATTTCACCGGATTGTAATGCTTCGGTTGGTCTAAAATACCGTAGATAGCTTGTTCATCCTCTGGCTGAAAAGTACCAAACATTCTGTCCCAAATAATAAAAGTAGAACCGTAATTTTTGTCTAAATAATGTTCGTTTGTTCCGTGATGCACTCGGTGATGAGAAGGCGTTACAAAAATATAGCTAAACCATTTAGGCATTTTTCTAATGTATTCAGTATGAATCCAAAATTGGTATAAAACAGCAATTTGGTGACATATAAAAAATATTACTGGGTGAAAACCCAATAGGCTTATAGGTAAAAAGAAAACTACCTTAATTTGTTGCGTCCAAGAAAGTCTAAAAGAGGTAGATAGGTTATACTTCTCAGAGTTATGGTGTGTTACGTGCGTAGCCCAAAATATACTAGTTTCGTGGCCAAATCTGTGTGCCCAATACCTACAAAAATCTAAAGTAATAAAGCATAAAATAGTTGTCCACCAAGTGACAGGGATACCCCAAGGCACAATGTTGTAAAACCAAATTACAGAACCAAATAGTAGTGATTTAATAAGTAAGTTTTGAAAAACAGATACTAAACCAATACTAAGAGAGGCTATAAAATCTTTTTTCTCGTAGTATTCTTTCTTCTGTCTCCAGCTAAAATAGAACTCAAAGAGAGCTAAACCAATCATAATTGGTGCTGCATACAGAATTAAATCTGGCGCATTAGATACAACGTCGTCTAAGCTTATTTTTTGTTTCATAAGAATTAATATAACAGAATAAATTTAGAATGAAAATCTAAGGCGAGTTAATTTTTAATTATTAAACTACAAACGTATTCAAAATTAAAAAATTGCCTCAAATTTATTGAAAGACAATTGTTAAAGAATATGTTGAAAAGTAATTAAAAACGCTTTCTTGTTCTGTATGAGATTCAGACTTTAAGTGTACGTCAAAATTTAAATGAAGTTATTTAACAGAGAAATAGTATTACTACCTAGAAAGCAACAAGCTCTTTTTCTATAATTTTTAATAGTTGAAGAAAATGTTCAAATTGGTTAACGTTTTCAATTCCTTTTTTCGGAGTTAAAACAAGTTGATTTTTCTCTGGGTAAAGCCGAATATAAACTTCATCTTGTTCTAAAATTTTACAGAAGTTTTTATGTTTAATAAATTTTAAAAACAGCTTTTCGTCAGTTTTAAAACAATAATTAATTGCTAATTTTTTAGTGATATACTTATTATTTTTATACAAAAACCGATTCCAAAAACTTGCAGGATAGATTTCTAATCTAGGTTTTACAGAGCTTTTTAAATGAAGCGTTATACGATAAGGTTCACCTACCAAATGAGCTCCTGTTGTTACATTTATAGAGATTGTAATTTTGGTATCGTCAATAAATAAGACGCTGTTTTGTGGTTGAAAGTTTAACTTACCCAGCGGAGAATTGATGCTTTTTAGGTTTTCTTCCGCATATTTTCCTTGATATTTTTGAGTAAGTTCTCTAAGAATATTCATCTTTAAACACTTAAATCCCTTTCGGGATGGCATCAATTAATTTTTGTGTGTATTCTTGTTCTGGGTGAGCATAAATCTTATCTGCGTCACCTTGTTCCACAATTTTACCTTTATTCATTACTAAAAGTTGATCGGCCATATATTTTACGACCGCCAAATCGTGCGATATAAAAATATAGGTAAAGCCAAATTTCTCTTTTAACTCGTTTAATAAATTCAATACTTGTGCTTGTACAGAAATATCTAAGGCAGAAACCGACTCGTCACACACAATTAATTTGGGTTCTACGGCAATCGTTCTCGCAATCCCGATACGTTGGCGTTGCCCGCCACTAAACTCGTGTGGGTAACGATTAAAATGGGTTTCATCTAAACCTACGCGCTTCAATAATTCTATTGTTTTTTGTTTACGCTCTTTGTTGTTTTTGTAAAGTTTGTGCACTTCCATCGGTTCCATAATCGCTTTGCCTACAGGAATACGCGGATTTAAAGAAGAAAACGGATCTTGAAAAATAAGTTGAATTTCTTTGCGTAGTTTTCTTAATTCGGTTTTAGAAATTTTTGTAATGTCATTTCCCCGATATAAAACCTTTCCAGCAGTGGCTTTATCAAGTTGAAGAATAACGTTACCTAAAGTAGATTTTCCGCAGCCTGATTCACCCACCAAGCCTAAAGTTTCTCCTTCGTAAATTTTAAAACTTACATCGTTTACCGCTTTTACAGAGGTTTTTGGTTGAAATAATCCGGGATTGCTCACAAATTCTTTTTCAACATTTACCACTTCCAGTAAAGGAGATTGTGCATAAATTTCTTGGTGACGTTTTTCTCGCTCGCTTTTTATTTCAATTGCTGCAGAAATGGTATTTTCTAAGAAATTTTTAACCGTAGGCAGTTTTTTTAAACGTTCTGTTGTAGATGGTTTAGATGCTAAAAGTGCTTTGGTGTAGGTTTCTTTAGGTTGAAGAAATAATGCTGAAGCTGAGTTTTGTTCCACTATCTTCCCTTGATACATCACCACCACCCGATCGGATATTTCTGAAACTAGCGCCAAATCGTGAGAAATAAAAATAATACTCATTTCTGTTTCTTGCTGAAGAGATTTTAGTAATAATAAAATCTCTTTTTGCACGGTAACATCTAACGCAGTAGTAGGTTCATCTGCAATTAAAATTTTAGGTTTACAAGCAATTGCCATTGCTATCATGACGCGCTGTTTTTGCCCGCCACTAATTTGGTGCGGATATACGTCGTAAATACTTTCTGGTCTAGGGAGTTTTACTTTCTCGAACAACCGAAGCGTTTCTGCTTTAGCTTCTTTTGTTGAAAGTTTGGTGTGTTCTAATAAAATTTCGGTGACTTGCGGTCCGCATTTCATAGAAGGATTTAAAGAACTCATTGGTTCTTGAAAAATCATAGAAATTTCATTTCCTCTAATTTTTCTTAATTCCTTATTAGAGAAAAGAGAAAGGTTTTTATTTTCATACAAAATTTCTCCCTCTGTAATTTTTGCAGAAGTAGGTAATAAGCCTAAAATAGCCAAAGAGGTAAGAGATTTACCAGAACCCGACTCACCAACAATACCTAATATTTCATTTTTATTTAAATGAAAGTCAATATTTTTTAAGGTGTCCCTAAAACCATTTTCTGTTTGAAAACCTAGAGATAATTTTTTAATATTTAGAATGTATGGAGACATGAAAAAGGTTAGCTTTTTTCTACTTATTTCAAATCTAAACAATTTAAGTTGTTTTGGTTTATTTTCATTTTTTTAAAAGGTAGGAAATCAGAAAATAAACTAGAATGTTTTTAAAATTTCAAGAAGGTGACGCTAAATTATTTCTTCAAAAAAAGATCAAAATAAGTTTCAGTTTTCAAACTAATTAACTGTTATGGCTTCTTACTTAACTTAATTTTATATGTTTTTTTTAGAAGATTAGTTATCTTAATCAAAACAATTGTGTTGAATATCAATAAATTAACTATGATAAAAAAAACTACTTTGTTTTTAATGCTTATTTGTGTAACATTAAGTATGATTGAATGCAGACAAACTACAAGTGTTAATAACAAAGATGCAGTTAATATTTCTTCACCGGAGAAACTTTACGGAGAGCTGTTTTATGAAGTACAAAAAAACCATCTTATTTTTGAGGATAGTAAAACTTTTGTAGACGCAATCCCTAAATTTGAAGTAAGTGCGATTAATGCTAAATTTAAAGAGCTAGTTAATCCAACAGATGAAGAGTTAACTACTTTTATACAGCAAAATTTTGTGCTGCCTCAAGAAAATCCATCTTACAAAGCAGATTCGTCTTCTATCAATCAGCATATAACCAAACTTTGGGAGGTATTAAAAAAGCCGGCAGATGAGGTGAAATCTGGTACATTAATTCCGTTGCCGTATTCTTATATAATTCCTGGTGGGCGATTTAGAGAAGTGTATTATTGGGATAGTTATTTTACTATTTTGGGTTTACAAGAAGATGGTAAAATTCAGCAAATAGAAAATATTGTAAATAATTTTTCTTATTTAATAGATGAATATGGTTTTATTCCTAATGGAAATAGAACTTATTATTTAAGCAGATCACAACCGCCATTTTATGCATTAATGATTTCTGTTTTAGCTGAAGAAAAAGGCGATGAGGTTTATAAAAAATATTTACCACAATTAGTGAAAGAATATAATTTTTGGATGAAAGGAGAAGATAAACTTTCTGCTAGTAATTCAGAAAATTTGAGAGTAGTGAGAATGGCCAATGGTGAGATTTTAAATAGATATTGGGATAATGAAAACACACCAAGACCAGAGAGTTATATAGAAGATATTGAAACAGCAGAGAAAGCAATTAAGCTTTATCCTAACAAAACAAAAGAAGAGGTTTATAGAGATATTAGAGCAGCTGCAGAGTCTGGTTGGGATTTTTCTAGTAGGTGGTTTTATAATGATGGCAATAAAGAGGCAGGTTTGTCTAACATACATACTACCAATATAATTCCTGTAGATTTAAATTGTTTGCTTTATAATTTAGAACAAACAATTTCTAAGGCTTATCAAATTACGGGTAATGCAGATAAAGCAACTTATTTTACTTCTCTTGCAGAAAAAAGAAAAAATGCAATTCAGAAATATTTTTGGAATGATAAGTTAGGCTTTTATTTTGATTATAACTTTCAAGAAAAAGAGCATACTAATATTTGGTCATTGGCAGCAGTTTACCCTTTGTTTTTTAACATTAGTAGCTCACCTCAGGCAGTAAATTTAAAAAATAACTTAGAAGAAAAATTTTTGGTACCAGGTGGTTTATTAGCCTCAACTAATTTTACCAATCAGCAATGGGATGCGCCTAACGGTTGGGCTCCATTACACTTTTTAGCTATAAAAGGTTTACAAAATTATAAGCAATTTGCTTTTGCAAATGAAGTTAAAAAGCGTTGGTTGGGTTTAAATAAAAAAGTATACCAGAGAGAATATAAAATTTTAGAAAAATACCACGTTATCAATATCAACAAAGAAGGTGGCGGTGGTGAGTACCCTAACCAAGACGGATTTGGGTGGACAAACGGTGTCTACAAGAAATTATCTTCAGAAAAAATTAAACAACCGTAATTTTTATACCTCTTGCTTTTATACGATTTACTACAGTGTTAGATATACCTTTGTCTGTAATAATATGATGTACTGCGTCTAAGCTACAAATTTTGCCAAAACTCTTTTTTCCGAATTTAGAAGAATCTGCCAAAACAATAGTTTTTTGCGCAGATTGAATCATTTTTTTATTTAAGGCAGCTTCTTCTAAACTGGTAGTGGTACAACCAAAATCTAAATCTATACCGTCTACACCAATAAATAGTTGGTTGCAAGAAATGTCATTTAGTATAAAATTAGCATAATGCCCAGTAACAGAAGAAGAACTATGTCTTACATTGCCACCAAGTTGAATCACGTCATAATCTTTATTTTTAAGAAGCTCAACAGCTACATTTAAAGACGAAGTGATAATATTTAGCTTTCCTTGTATATTAATTGCTTTGGCTAAGGCTTGTACGGTGGTGCCAGAAGCAATCATAAAAGAGTCATTTTCAGAAATTAAGGCAGCAGCAGCATTTGCAATTCCGTTTTTCTCTTCAATAAAAATCTTTTCTTTTTCATTAATGGGTCTATCTTTCATATACGGATTTTCAGAAGAAGCTCCTCCGTGGGTCCTGTAAAGTAAACCTTTGTCTTCTAAACGTTTCAAGTCTTTTCGTATAGTTACGGCAGAAACATTCAATTTATTACATAAATAAGATACATCAACATATTTATCTTTATTCAAAATGTCTAGTATTTCTTGATGCCTTTTCATGAAAGATATTTTTTTTGATTCGCAAATATAGAAATTACACATTCAAATTACCTATTTGCACTAAATATTAGAAAATCACTGATGAATATTTATTAATTGAAACTAAATGAAAGTAATTATTGCGTAATTTTTTCTGAATTTTATCAATATCACATTTTTAAGCTTTCTTTTTGTTTCGTTTTGTAATATTTTTATTATTTTTGCTTTGCATTCGTAATTTAATAAAAGAAATGAAGAATCAAAATTTATATTCAAGAGAAGCTATTTTAAATAACCTTGACCAAACACAAGAGTGGGATGTTATTGTTATTGGTGGTGGAGCATCAGGATTAGGAACCGCGTTAGATAGTGTAACTCGTGGTTACAAGACTTTGTTGTTAGAGATGGTAGATTATGCAAAAGGAACTTCAAGTAGAAGTACAAAACTAGTTCATGGTGGGGTAAGGTACTTAGCTCAGGGAGATGTAGATTTGGTTAGAGAAGCATTACATGAAAGAGGTCTTTTAGCAAAAAACGCTCCGCATTTGGTTAAAAATCAAACATTTATAATACCTAATTATAAATGGTGGGATGGTATTTTTTATACAGTAGGTCTTAAGGTATACGATTTCTTATCTGGGAAATTAAGTTTAGGTAAATCTACCCATATCAAGAAAAAAGAAACTCTTCAAAGATTAGAAACTTTAAAGAAAGAAAACTTGAGAGGTGGTGTGGTTTATAGAGATGGTCAGTTTGATGATTCTAGGTTAGCAATTAATGTTGCTCAATCTTGTATTGAAGAAGGTGCCACGCTACTTAATTATGTAAAAGTAAATGGTCTTTTAAAAGATAAAAGCGGAAATATTAATGGTGTAAAGGCGGTAGATACAGAAACTAATAAAGAATATTCATTTAAATGTAAAGCAGTAGTTAATGCTACAGGAGTATTTACAGATGAAATATTAAAATTAGATAATCCTGAAGGAAGAAAAATGGTAAGACCAAGCCAAGGGGTACATTTGGTGTTTGATAAATCTTTCTTACCAGGTAATGACGCTATCATGATACCTAAAACAGATGATGGTCGTGTATTATTTGCAGTGCCGTGGCATGATAAAGTAATTGTGGGTACTACAGACACAATGTTAGATGATCATAGTTTAGAGCCGCAAGCACAAGAACAAGAAATTGAGTTTATACTTAAAACCTTTAACAAGTATATTGCTAAACAAGCTTCAAGAAAAGATGTTCTAAGTATTTATGCTGGACTTAGACCATTAGCAGCTCCAAAAGACGATTCAGAAAAAACAAAAGAAATTTCTAGAAGCCATAAAATTATAGTTTCTAAAACAGGGCTAATCACCATTACTGGTGGTAAGTGGACTACCTTTAGAAGAATGGCGCAAGACACCGTAGATAAAGCAATAAGTTTAGGTAAAGTGCCTAAAAAAGCTTGTAAAACAGAAAATTATGCATATCACGGTGCAAAAGAAACTACCAATAGAGAAAACCATTTATATATCTATGGTAGCGATATAGAAAACATAGAAAAGATAAGCCAAGAAAACCCTGAGTACGCTAAGAAATTACATGCAAGACTTCCATTTATTCTTGCAGAAGTAGTTTGGGCAGCAAGAAGTGAAATGGCGAGAACTGTTGAAGATGTTTTAGCAAGAAGAGTAAGAGCATTGTTTTTAGATGCTCACGCAGCAATAGAAAGTGCTCCGGTAGTGGCTCAAATTTTAGCGAAAGAACTAAACAAATCAGAAGAGTGGCAAAAAGAACAAATAGCTGCTTTTACAAGTGTAGCAAAAAATTATACAATTTAACAACAACCTAATAATAGTAATTAACTTGAGATTTCTCTCTAAATAAACTCGAGTATTTAGAGAGAAAAATCACCTAAACCTTTAATTTTATGGATAAATATATTTTAGCGATAGATCAAGGAACAACAAGTTCTAGAGCTATCCTGTTCAACAAAAAAGGAGAAATCTATTCTGTTGCACAAAAAGAGTTTACACAATATTTCCCTAAGCCAGGATGGGTAGAGCATGATCCTGCAGAAATTTGGGCAACCCAAGCAGGGGTAGCGGCAGAAGCTACTACCAAGAAGGGACTTAATGGTACAAACATAGAAGCAATTGGTATTACGAATCAACGCGAAACCGTTGTAGTTTGGGATAAGAATACTGGTAAAGCTATTTACAACGCTATTGTTTGGCAAGATAAGAGAACTGCAAAATACTGTACACAGCTAAAAGCAGACGGTAAAGCCAAAATGATTCAAGAAAAAACAGGATTAGTTATAGATTCTTATTTTTCTGGTACTAAAGTAAAATGGATCTTAGATAATGTAGAAGGAGCTAGAGAAAAAGCAGAAGCAGGAGATTTAATTTTAGGTACTATTGATACTTGGTTAATCTGGAATTTTACTAAAGGAGAACTTCACGTAACCGATGTAACTAACGCATCTAGAACTTTACTTTTCAATATTAACACGATGGACTGGGATGATGAGCTTTTAGAGCTTTTTGATATTCCAAGAAGTATGTTACCAGAAGTAAGAGATTCTAGTGAAGTTTATGGGCATACAAAAACTACCATTTTTGCATCTAAAGTGCCAATTGCAGGTATTGCTGGAGACCAAATGGCTGCGTTATTTGGGCAAATGTGTACCAAAAAAGGGATGGTAAAAAGCACCTATGGTACAGGTTGTTTTATGTTAATGAATATTGGTGAAAAACCAATTATTTCTAAAAATAACCTACTTACCTCTGTAGCGTGGAGAATTAACGGAAAAACAGAGTACTGTTTAGAAGGAAGCATATTTATAGGTGGTGCCGTTGTTCAATGGTTAAGAGACGGATTAGGAATTATCAATAAATCGTCTCAAGTAGAAGATTTAGCTAGTTCTGTAGAAGATACAGAAGGAGTTTATTTTATTCCTGCATTTGCTGGTTTGGGAGCTCCTTACTGGAACCAAGATGCAAGAGGTACTATTTTTGGAATGACAAGAGGTACTACAGATGCACACATAGCAAGAGCATCTCTAGAAGCAATTGCTTACCAAACGATGGATATTTTAACTTCAATGAAGGCAGACTCTAAAATAGAAATAAAAGAACTTCGTGTAGATGGTGGTGCATCTGTAAATAATATGTTGATGCAATTTCAATCAAATGTGTTAAATACTACTACCGTTAGACCAAAAGTAACAGAAACTACTGCTCTTGGAGCGGCTTATTTAGCAGGTTTAGCTGTTGGTTATTGGAAAGATACAGATGAAATTCAAGAGACTTGGCAAGAAGACCTTAAATTTCAACCAACAGAAAATCAAGATGACGTAAAAGACGGAATCAAAGGATGGTATAGAGCTATTGAAGCCTTACAACACTGGAGCAATACTAACGAAGAAAAATAATATTTAATATGACACCATTTATTGCAGAAATTTTAGGAACTGCTATTTTAATTTTACTCGGAGGCGGAGTAGTAGCCAATGTGAGTTTAAACAAAACCATTGGTCAAGGCAGTGACTGGATAGTAGTAACTACTGGTTGGGCTCTTGCTGTATTTGCAGGAGTTGTAGTGGCAGGTCCATATAGTGGAGCTCACCTTAACCCTGCTGTGACTATAGGTTTAGCAATTGCTGGACTTTTCCCTTGGGAAGATGCTCCAACCTATATTGCAGGAGAGTTTTTAGGGGCTATGTTA
Source organism: Mesonia phycicola (assembly GCF_900141885.1). GTDB lineage: Bacteria > Bacteroidota > Bacteroidia > Flavobacteriales > Flavobacteriaceae > Mesonia > Mesonia phycicola. The sequence continues at coordinate 40,467 of NZ_FQYY01000005.1, forward strand.
GGTGCCACATTGGTTTACGTAATGTATAAAAATCATTTTGACGAAACAGAAGATGGTGGAGCAAAAAGAGCTGTGTTTTGTACAGCTCCAGCAATACCTGATACGTTTAGAAACGTAATTAGTGAGGTTATAGGTACGTTTGTTTTGCTTATTACTGTATTTTATTTTGCAGATGCAAGTTTTGAAACAGAAACTGGCACTACTACAAAAGTTGGTTTGGGAGCGCTTGGCGCTATACCTGTAGCTTTTATTGTATGGGCTATTGGTCTTTCTTTAGGTGGTACTACTGGGTATGCAATTAATCCAGCCAGAGATTTGGGTCCAAGAATAATGCACGCAATTCTACCAATTAAAGGTAAAATAGATAGTAACTGGGGATATGCCTGGGTACCAGTAGTAGCTCCACTTATAGGTGCAGCTTTGGCAGCATTAGTATTTTTAACTTTAGGTAAATAAAAATGAAAAAAATTAAATATATATTCTTTTTCTTCGGAATTATTTCTTGTCAAATGACATTTGCACAAGATCAAGACAATGTTATTGAAGAAAGAAATGAAGAGAAATTAGAAGAAAATGACGAGGAAGAAGAAAAGTTGTTTGACTTTAATCTTTCTTTAAAAAATATGCACTTGTGGAGAGGTTTACACGTAACTAATTCTCCAGTTACTACTGCAGATATTAATTATACTTCTAAAAACGGATTTTTCAAGGCTGGTCTTTGGGGAGGTAGATCTTTTACAGGAGAGTACACCGAGTATGATTATTACGTAAGTTTTATGCATAAAGGTTTTACCCTTGCTATTTGGGATATTAACAATACAAGTGATTTTCCAGATGTTGGATTTTTTAATTATGATAGAACAGAAACTTCACATTTTATAGATGTAAGTCTTGCGTATAGTTTTAAGAAAATACCTTTAAATCTTTCTTGGGCAACCGTAGTACAAGGTAGAGATTATTACTATGATGATAATGGAGACTCAAAAAATGCATTTACCAACTACGTAGAAGCTAGTTATATCTTTTTAGATAAAAAAGATTGGTCTCTTGCTGGTTTTGTAGGAGGTTCATTCTCTTTTTTAAATGAAGCTCATTTCTATGGAGATCATCCTAACGTAAGTAACGTGGGAGTTATCTATAACAAAGAAGTAAAAATTTTAAAAGAATATACATTACCTGTATCGGCAACCGCTTCATGGAATCCGTTACAAGAATATGGTGCAATTCAAGTTGCTGTTAACCTTTTTTAATTGTGTGAGTAAGGAGGTTATTTTTTAAATTTGAACGTAAAAGTCGGCTAATTGCCGACTTTTTACTTTTATAAATAATTTATACCAACTAATTTCTCAGAAATTTTCCAAAGACGTTTTGCTTTCACTTCATCTTTTGAAATGTAATTTGAAGAAACAATAGTTGGATCGCCAGAAAATTCTTGAAAACCAGAAGGTCCAATATATTCTCCTCCGATCAAACTTTTGTCTAAAGCTGCTTTAATTTGAGATTGGGCGCCACAAGCAGCAGATTGGGTAAAAGGATATACAAACGGAATGAATATTTTGTAAAAGCCAGATAAATACTGAAATAATCCAGTTCTAGAAAGTCCTGGATGAGCCACAACAGATAGTATAGAGCTATTAGTTTTCTTTAATCTTCGGTCTAACTCATAAGCAAACATTAAACAAGCCAATTTACTTTGTCCGTAAGCTTTTTGTTTATCGTACTCTTTTTCAAATTGCAAATCTTCAAAATAGATATCTCCCCATTTATGTGCTAAACTACTTAGGTTAACCACTCTTCCTCCAAAGGCAGATTTTTCTAAAAGTTCAATTAGTAAACCAGTTAGTAAAAAATGCCCTAAATAGTTAATACCAAATTGCAACTCAAATCCGTCTTCGGTTTTTTCATAAGGAGGAAACATCAATCCGGCATTATTCACCAATATATCTAAATGGCTAAAATTTTGTTTCACTTCTTCAGCAAATTCATTTACAGAGCTTAAACTTGCTAAATCTAATGGTAGAATTACCAAATTTGCTTTTGGGTATACATTTACAATTTTTTGCTTCGCTTCTTTAGCTTTATCAATATTTCTACAAGCCATTATTACTTGTATTCCTTTTTCGGCTAAAAATTTAGTGGTTTCAAATCCTAAACCTGTATTAGCACCAGTTACTAATGCTATTTTATTTCCAGTTGTATTTGTCATAGTTATCTCTCTACACTTGGAAGTTAAGATTTATTTATCATTTACGGCTATAAAGTTTACCATGGCCTTAACACCAATTGTTACGGTCAGGTAGTAAATTTAGGTACTAATTAAAAATGAGCTAGTTATGAAAAAAAATGTTGCAGATGTTTTAGTAGAAATGTTGGTGAATGCGGGCGTTAAAAGAGTGTATGCAGTAACGGGAGATAGTTTAAACCCAGTAAATGATGCTGTAAGAAGAGACGGACGCCTAAAATGGATTCATGTAAGACATGAAGAAGCTGGAGCTTATGCAGCATCTATGGATGCAGAACTAGATGGTATTGGTTGTTGTATGGGAAGTAGCGGTCCTGGGCACGTACATTTAGTGAATGGTTTGTATGATGCCAACCGTGCAGGAAATCCCGTAATTGCAATTGCATCTACGGTAGAAACAGATAAATTAGGAACAGAAAATTTTCAAGAAACCAATGTAACTAAGCTTTTTGACGATTGCAGCAAATATTGTTTTATGGCAAATACACCAGTACAAGCAGTACACGGTTTTCAAGCAGCTATTCAACATGCAATTCAAGATAAAGGAGTTGGTGTAGTAGGTCTGCCAGGAGATATTGCCTCTGCAGAAGCTCAAGAATCTACTACCTCATTGCAAAACTACTTTACTACTTCTAGTATAATACCTACTCAAGATAAAATTAAAGAATTAGCAGAAGTGCTTAACTCTAATAAAAAAGTAATGCTTTTTGCGGGTCACGGCTGTAGAGAAGCAGAGGTAGAAGTAATGCAACTAGCTAAAAAATTAAAAGCACCAATAGGTTTTAGTTTCCGCGGAAAAATTTTCTTTGATAAAACTTCTAATCCTTATGCGGTAGGTTTAAATGGCTTATTAGGTAGTAAATCAGGTTTTAAAGCCATGCACGAGGCAGATGCAGTAGTGTTGTTGGGTACAGATTTTCCTTACACAGATTTTCTTCCAGAGAAAAATACATTAATTCAAATAGATATAAAGCCAGAACGTATAGGTAGAAGAGCTAAAGTAGATTATGGTTACCACGGTACTATAAAAGATACGCTTCAGGCAGTACTACCTCATGTTGAGGTAAATGAAGATGATGAATTTTTAAAAGAAATGCGAGAAGTACATCAAGATTTAGAAGAAAAATACCAAAGTTACGTAACGCAAAAAGCCGAAGAAGAAAAAATACATCCAGAGTATGTAGCTTCAGTAATTGATAAAATTGCTACAGACGATGCAATTTTCACGGTAGACACCGGTATGTCTGCAGTTTGGGCAGCTCGCTACCTAAAAGGTAAAACAAATAGATATTTAACAGGCTCTTTTAATCATGGTTCTATGGCAAATGCTATGCCTATGGCTATGGGAGCGGGTTTAGGTCATCCAAATAGACAAGTAATAGCACTTTGCGGTGATGGCGGACTCACCATGTTATTAGGAGATTTAATGACGATAAGTCAATACAACATACCTGTAAAAATAGTGGTTTTCAATAATCGTAGTTTAGGGATGGTAAAGTTAGAGATGGAAGTAGAAGGTTACCCAGACTGGCAAACAGATTTAGAAAACCCAGATTTTGTAAAGGTTGCAGAAGCTATGAATATAAAAGCTTGGGAGGCTAAATGTGGTAAAGATGTAAAAACGGCATTACAAGAAGCATTTTTTCACGATGGACCTGCATTAATTAATATTTATACAGATCCGTCTGCGCTGGCTATGCCGCCAGAAATTAAATTTAATCAAATTAAAGGCTTTGCAAAAAGCATGAGTAAATTAATGATTAATGGCAGAAGTGCAGAGGTAATAGATAGTGCAAAATCTAATTTTAAATACCTTAAAGAATTATTTTAAGCTCAGTTAGTTAACTTAGGTTAATATTGTGCGTTAAATATGGTTAAACGGTACAATTATCTAATTATGAATTTTAAAATTGCACTAAAAAAGAATAGATAATGAGTAAAACAGAAGTTAAAGCATATGCTGCACACGCCAATGATGCAGATTTAGAACCTTTCACGCTATCAAGAAGAGAAGTTTTAGAAAATGATGTAAAAATAGATATATTATATTGTGGTGTTTGCCATAGCGATATTCACCAAGTAAGAAACGATTGGAAAAATTCTAGATATCCTGTAGTTCCTGGACATGAAATTATTGGTCGTGTTTTACAAACAGGAAGTAAAGTAAACAAATTTAAAGAAGGAGACCTAGTTGGGGTAGGTTGTATGGTAGATTCTTGTCAAGAGTGTAGCTCCTGCCAAGAAGGTTTAGAGCAGTATTGTGAAAATGGATTTGTAGGTACTTACAATGGTAAAGATAAACACCTTGGAGGTCATACTTTTGGTGGGTATTCAGAAAATATTGTAGTTAGAGAAGAGTTTGTACTCAAAGTACCAGAAAATATAGACGCCAAAGCAGCAGCACCACTTTTATGTGCAGGAATCACAACTTGGTCGCCACTAACCCATTGGAAAGTAAAAAAAGGAGATAAAGTTGGTGTAATTGGCTTAGGTGGTCTTGGGCATATGGGCGTAAAATTTGCGCACGCAATGGGAGCTCACGTAGTAATGATAACCACTTCTCCTGGCAAGAGTGAAGACGCAAAAAACTTAGGAGCAGACGAAGTTTTAATTTCTAAAGATGCAGTCCAAATGAAAGAACATGCCAATTCTTTCGATTTTTTATTAAACACCGTACCCGTAGGTCACGACGTTAACCCTTATGTAAGTCTACTAAAAAGAGATGCAACTATGGTATTGGTTGGCGCTATAGAGCCATTAGACCCAATTCACGGAGGCGGACTAATTATTAAAAGAAAAAATATAGCAGGTTCTGTAATTGGCGGAATAAAAGAAACACAAGAAATGTTAGATTTCTGCGGAGAGCATAATATAGTTTCAGATGTAGAAATGATTGATATACAAAATATCAATCAAGCCTTTGAGCGTGTTACAAAATCTGATGTAAAATATCGTTTTGTAATAGATATGAAATCGCTTAAAAATTAAAGTAGTTAAGTTAGGTTAAGTTGAAAAAGCCTGAACTCTTAGTAGAGATCAGGCTTTTTTTATGGCGCAACCCCAAAGGGTCGGGCTATCGGCAGTCGCTTTTTTATTTTTTACATTTATTAACGTTAAAAAAAATAAAAAGAGCTTCAACAAATGCCTCTATCCCTTGCGCAAAACACATGCAAAACCTTACCTTACACTTTATAACATTCATCAATACAAATTATGGGTATACTATCGTCATTATTAGGTAACGCAGGAGCAATAGATAAAGAAACAATTCAGCAAAAATATGGTAAACTTCTACTAGATACAGAAACTATAGAGGTAGGGTTTACTGTTTTTAGAGACACCTTTATTTTTACAAATAAAAGATTAATTTTAGTAGACGTACAAGGTCTTACCGGTAGCAAAACTTCTTATTTTTCTGTAAATTATAAAAGTATTACTCGTTTTAGCATAGAAACAGCTGGTAGTTTTGATTTAGATGCAGAACTAAAAATATGGATCTCTAGTGAGCAGCACCCTAGTATTTCTAAGAAATTCAACAAGAAAGTAGATATTTATGAAGTACAAAAAATTTTAGCAGCACACACTTTAAACTAATTACATGGTTAAAGTTTTATATACAGACTCTAAAAATAAAGATTTTCAAAAACTAGTTGAGTTATTAGATAATGAGTTAGCCAAGATAGACGGAGAAGAGCACGCATTTTATCATCAATTTAATGCGATAGATCACTTAAACCATGTAGTTGTTTTTTATCAAAATAATATAGCCGTAAGTTGCGGAGCTATAAAAGCTTTAGATCATGAAACGGTAGAGGTAAAACGCATGTACACTCTACAAGAATATAGAGGTAAAGGTATTGCAACTCAAGTTTTATTGGCTTTAGAAAAATGGGCAAAAAAACTTAATTACCACAAATGCAGATTAGAAACAGGAGTTAGACAACCAGACGCTATTAGACTTTACCAAAAAAATGGCTATCAAATAATAGAAAACTACGGGCAATATATGGGCGTAGAAAACAGTAAATGTTTTGAGAAAACTTTAACCAAATAAGGCTATAAAAGTTAACTTATAATCTTAATACACCTGTAAATCATCGTTAGTTTTTATTAACTTTGAAAGATTACATGGAAATAAAAATATGATAGAGAAAGAAGAGATTGAATATGAAAAATCTGTGTTAATAGGTATTATTACACAACATCAGGATGAAGAAAAATCAAATGAATATTTAGATGAATTAGAATTTCTTACCTACACAGCAGGAGGAGAAGTTTTAAAAAGATTCACCCAAAAATTAGACACGCCAAATCCTAAAACCTTTATAGGTACTGGGAAGATGGAAGATGTAAGACAATTTGTAGAAGAAAATGATATTGGTTCTGCCATTTTTGATGATGAACTAAGCCCTGCGCAACAAAAAAATATTGAAAAAATATTAAAATGTAAAGTTGTAGATAGAACCTATTTAATTCTAGATATTTTTGCACAACGCGCTCAAACAAGTTACGCTAGAACACAAGTAGAGCTTGCACAGTACGAATATTTATTACCAAGACTTACCGGTTTATGGACGCACCTTGAGCGCCAAAGAGGGGGTATTGGTATGCGCGGACCTGGAGAAACAGAAATAGAAACAGATAGACGTATTGTAAGAGATAAAATTAAGTTGCTTAAAGATAAACTTAAGATTATAGACAAGCAGATGTCTGTACAACGAGGTAACCGTGGGCAACTAGTAAGAGTATCTTTAGTGGGTTATACCAATGTGGGTAAATCTACTTTAATGAATGTGATTAGCAAAAGTGATGTTTTTGCAGAAAATAAACTGTTTGCAACATTAGACACTACAGTTAGAAAGGTGGTAATTAAAAACCTTCCGTTTTTATTAACAGATACGGTTGGTTTTATAAGAAAGTTACCTACACAGTTGGTAGAGTCTTTTAAATCTACCTTAGATGAGGTAAGAGAATCAGATTTAGTGTTGCACATTGTAGATATTTCTCACCCTAATTTTGAAGAACACATAGCCTCTGTAAATCAAATTTTAGATGAAATAGGAGCATCAGATAAACCAACAGTAATGGTTTTTAATAAGATTGATGCTTATGAGCCAGAAGAAATTGAAGAAGATGATTTAATGACAGAAAGAACACCTGCGCATTATACCTTAGAAGAGTGGGAACGCACTTGGATGAATAGAATTGGAGATAATGCTTTATTTATTTCAGCAATTAATAAAGAGAATATTGAAGATTTTAGAAAGAAGGTTTACGAAGAAGTAAGGCAAATACATATTACCAGATTCCCTTACAATAACTTTCTTTACCCAGAATATGATGAGTTTACGGGAGAAATTAAAGATGATGAATAGTTAAAATGTTTTATAATAAAAAAAGCCACTTCAATTGAAGTGGCTTTTTTTATGAAAATTTATTTTAAATTTAATTAATTCGCAGTTAGAGATACATTATCTATTTGATAAGTAGTAGTTGTATTTGGATCACCTCCTAAGTATTTAAATGCAATGTATACAGTTTGCCCTGCATAAGCAGATAAATCTATATCTCCTGAAGGAACAAAGTTGTCTGCGTAACCACTTGAGTTACCTGATGAATAATTAATACCTGTTAATTCTGTCCAAATAGAATTATTGATATCGCCATCAAAACTAGTTGTTATATAAGTGGTTAATGCAGCCCCGTTATTATAGCCATCTTTAGTGTCGAAAGATAAGGTTGCAGTAGTTGAACTTGTTAAATCAACACCAGGAGTAATTAACCAAGCTTCATAAGGGTTTTCATCTGAATTATAGGCAGAAGTTTGTGCATATTTATTTCCTCCAAATTCAGCTACTGTATATACACGCTCACCATAATTGGCATTAACGTTTACCCAACCATCAATTGCTAGATCACTGCTAGAGTTTTGGCTTTCAAAGTCTTCATTAAATGGAGGTTGAACTAGTCCTGGTTCAGCAGGTTCAGGGTCACATCTTTCTCCTTCCATATTTATAGTGCTACTATCTACAGTATTTACAGAGATAATATAAGCATCGTCTTCAAAAGTTCTAGATAAAATTCCAGAAATACTACCACTACCTTGAGGTACGCTTATAGATGCAAAATCTGCAAAAGTACTTGTGCTAAAAATAGTTGTGTTGTCTGTGGTACAGCTCTCTAAAGTTCTTTCTCCGTCATATTCATCTGTAGCTTCAGAAGCAAAAGAAAGTTTTAATTCGCTTTTTGCAAACTGAACATTATTTAACTGAATAAATAGATTTTCGTAAGCGTCAGTAAATTCGCTAATTTCCAATTCTAATGGTACAATTTCTGCAACTTCAGCGCTTCTAAAAATTTTATTTTCAAATTGTGCTGGAGCAGGATCAATATAGATTCTGTCAGGTATACCTAATGTTACTACTCCGTTAGAAGTACCTACGGTGAAGCCTTCTAAAGCAATGTATATTTTTCTTCCTATTTCATATTTAGTATACAAATCGTTTACGGTAATAGACACTTTTAAACCAGCAGTAGGGTTTTCTGGGTTATCTTGTATGATTAGTTCTCTATAAAAGTTACCAGCTTCATCAGAAGAAATTACATAACCTTCTACATAAAGGTCTGTTTCTTCATACGTATAAAGATCTCCTTCATTTTGAGCAGCGGTTCCTAAAACAGAAGAGATAGATATAACTTCACCTTCAAGTTCTGGTTCGGTAACTGTAGTGTTAGGAGTTTCAAAATCGTCATCTTGCACACAAGAAGCTAAAAAGCTTACCGCAAGAACCATTAGAATAAATCTTCTGTACATTGTAGTTGTTTTCATATCAGTAATAATTTCTTTTTTTTAAAATCTAATGTATAAGTTTAAGTAATAAGTGGTTCCGTACCCGTAGAAATATCTATTCCCGAATAAAGATCCGTTTTCACGAGATTGATCTTCGTTTAGGTTCGTGTAGTTAGAGTTTCTTGACTGCTCAAAACCACCCGTTTTATATTCTTGGTTAAAAACATTGTTTATGGTAGCAAAGAAACCAATATAGTAATCATCTATTCTCCAAGACTTACCTCCTACGATGTTGAATAACATATAGTCATCAAATTGTTCTTGTTCTAATAAGTTTCTAGCGTTATCTGCATCATAATCGTTAATTAACAATCCGTCATAATCTCTAGCAAAGTTGCTAGATCTATTTAAAGCAGAAATATCTATATACGCATTAGAGAAGTAATTAGATGTTGCTCCAACCCACCAGTAGTTAGGGTCTCTATATTCAAAACCAAACTGTAAAGCTCTTTCTGGTCCTCCAGCAACGTGATAGTCTTTTAAATTAGTTTTTCCGTCTCCAAACCTAACTTCTCCGTTTGCATTTACTTGATTAGTATTTGGAATAAAATCATCACTAGTTAAGTAAATATCAGGATTATTAGTATAAACATACTGGCCTATAGAACCCGCAGCTTTTAATTTGATAGTAGGTGTAACTTGAGCCTCAATTCCAAATTCTGCACCCATATTTCTTCTATCAATACCATTTACAATTTCTTGTACAAATGCATCTCCCTCATCTATACCAAAACCAGAAAGGTCTTGTGTAAAGTAAAAACCGATGTCTGTACCATCTTGAAACTGTGTATAAAAACCAGTAAGTCTAGCTTTTATGGTAGGCGTTCTAAAAATATAACTTAAATCTACAGATTGTACTTTTTCTGACTCTAAGCCAGCAACTGTATTGTGGTTTTGTCTAGCATTGCTATAAGAGTTTCTAATGCTAGGTGCTGTAGTGTAATAACCTGTATTTAAATCTAAAAGGTGTCTACCTGTAATTTTGTATGTTGCTCCTGCTTTAGCTCCATAGTTGGTAAAATCTAATTTTTCTCCTTTACCAAAACTATTACCCATAAAGTAACCATTTTCATAAAGACCTGTTCTTTGGTAGGTGGTGTTAGATAGGTTACCTGCTACATAAAAATCTACTTTATTGTATTTAAATTGAGCCTGTGCAAATGCTGTAGCTACGTTAGCTTCAATTTCATAATTGTATTTGTAACGTTCTCCTTCTTGTACTATTCGGTTTGGATTGTTAACATCACTCTGCGCAATGTTATCTATATCTGTATCTTCTTGTGTTTCTTCTGCAAAGAAATCTACATCTAAATAACCTGTGCCGCCTAATAAGTCATTCAATTCCGCAAAATACTCACTCTTTAAATGTCTGTAGTTTAGAGAACTATTAAAAGTGATATTTTCATTAATATCTGAAGTTAAAATGGTATTTGCAGTAAATTGAGTATCGTCTTGGCGATCTTCTTGAATAGCATAAATAGAATTACCACCATTTCTTACAGCTATAGTATTAGCCTCATAAAGAGCATTCCAATCTAACTGTCCGTCATTTTGAAATTCTTCTCTTGCTAAATATGCTGCTTGATAGTTAGCAGCGGTTAAATCTGTATATCTTAAATGATAACTAGGAAGATTTTGGTAGTAAATTGGGCTAGGGTTGCTGGCACCCCCTGCATAATAGGTTTGTCCATCTGTAGTTTCAACTAATTTTGTACCCCCATTATCTATTCTGGTGTTTCCTATTTTACCAAATTGGTAAGCAACGTTGGTATTTAATTTTGTTTTATTAGAAATATCCCAATAATGGTTTAACATTAAAACAGGTTCTGCTATTTCTTTATGTCTAGCGTTTCTTTTATCGCCATCTAAATAACCCCAATTAGGGTTGTAGTCTATACCTTTTAATTCTTTTACCTCTTCTGTTATTGCAGTAGACTTACCTCTTCTGTTAGGAGTAAAGAAACCTGTAAAGTTTAAACTATGTTTTTCTGATAATTGTTTTTCAACAGAAGCAAAAAATGAGTTGGCATCGTAAGAAGTACCTTCAGTAAAACCTTCTTCTCCAAATCTTCTAGAAGCTAAAAAGCTAAAAGCCCATCCACCTTGCATTAAGCCAGTATTGTAAGAAGCCATCACTCTACCCGTGTAACTTCTGTTGGCTGCCGCATAAGAAACTCTACCACCTTCTCTGTATTGAGAGGCTCTCATTACAATATTATTAGTACCAGATAGGCCACCAAATGTGTACTCATTTGCTTTAAGCCCCATCGTAAATTCTTGATTTCTTTGCGCATCATTTAAACCTCCCCAGCTACTCCATTGTGGGCGACCGTCATATTGCTTATTCATTTCAATACCATTAATCAAAACTTTTCCGTTTTCATTATCGTATCCTCTAGGTCTAAAAAAAGTAGCGCTAAAATCAAAAGATGCTGCATTTAAAAACACATCTTTAGAAGCTTGTAGAAGTCCAGACATATTATCTGCAGTACTTTCGTCACTACTTAATTCATTATCAGACAAGCTAATGGTACCTATCTGAAAATTTTCTTCATTAATATCTGCCTCCATTTCTAGAACATCTAGATCTAGAGCTTCACCTTCATTAATAATTACTGGGTAACGTCTTTTTATGTATCCCTGTTTTTCTAGTGTAATAATTTGCTCTCCAAGAGGAACACTAAAAGTATTGAAGTTGAAATTACCTTCTGCATCGGTGTCTACTGAAAAGATAGTATTTTCAATAGAGACTTGAGTATTAGGTAATGCTTCATTGTTGCTAGCATCTACCACCTTACCTTTTATGGTAGTTTGCTGTGCAAAAGCAACAATAGAACAACATAAAAATGTTAAAAAGAAGTAAACTTTTTTCATTCTAAAATCCTTAATTAATAATTGTTTGAGTTAAGAAAATATTATTTTCGGGCAGCAAATGTACATTATTTATCTACATTACCTACTTTTGGCATCCCAATTGCATAATTGTTTACATTAACATAATATTAATATACATGCATAAGCTAAGATACTCAATTTTAATTGTTTGTTTTTTATTTTTAAATTTTTCTAATGCGCAAGAAGAGAAAATATACAAGGTAAATACAGTTGCTTTTTATAATTTAGAAAATCTTTTTGATCCAGTAGATGACCCAGAGAAATTTGATGAAGCCAGCCCAATAATGGAAATGGCAGAAAGTCTTAGAGCCGATGTTTATGTTAATAAACTTAAAAATATGGCTAAAGTTATTGCAGAAATTGGAACAGATGTTACAGGCAATGCACCAGCAGTTATTGGAGTTTGTGAAATAGAAAATATAAAGGTGCTAGAAGATTTGGTTAACGAGCCAGCATTAATTAATGAAAATTATGGTATTGTGCATTATGACTCTCCAGATGCAAGAGGAATAGATGTAGCATTACTTTATAAAAAATCTTTATTTAAGCCCACTCATACTTCTTCTCACGAGTTATTAATTTATGATAAATCTAATCCAGATAAAAGAGTTTATACTCGTGATCAATTATTAGTTACAGGCTTATTAGACGGAGATAAAATGCATTTTATAGTAAACCACTGGCCATCTAGAAGTGGTGGTGAAGCAAGAAGCCGTTTTAAAAGAGAAAAAGCAGCAGCTTTAAACAAAAAGATTATAGACTCTTTACAAGCAGAAGATCCTTATGCAAAGATAATTACTATGGGAGATTTAAACGATGGACCTTATAATACAAGTGTAAAAAAAGTGTTAGGTGCTAAAGCAGAAAAAGAGCAAGTAAAGTTAAAAGGCTTATACAACCCTATGGAAAGTATGCATAAAAAAGGTATTGGTACTATTGCTTACCGTGATAGTTGGGATCTTTTTGATCAAATGATTCTTTCTAAAGCATTTTTAGATAACGATTATAGCTCTTATAGATATTACAAAGCAGGTGTTTTTAATCCGCATTACTTAGCTAACCCTAGAGGAAAGTATAAAGGTTATCCTTTTAGAAGTTTTTCTGATGGTAGTTTTTCTGGAGGTTATAGTGATCACTTTCCTGTTTATGTTCTTTTAGTAAAAGAAGTAGAAAAATAAAAAAATATTAACTTATTATAAAAAAGGCTTCCGTATTTGCGGAAGCCTTTTTTATTATTCTTCATTTAAAGAGTAGATGTATTTTACAATTTCACTTAGCTCTTCAGGAGGAGTTTTTTTGTCAAAAACAGAAGAAGTATAAGTTTTTTCATCAGAAATAAAAGAAATTGTGGTAGCCAAATCACCATCAAACATTCTATTTTCTGTAGGAGATTTAAGAGAATTGATTTGGTTTAAGTCAATTTTAGAAATCATTTCTGTGATGATAGCCCATTCTTTAGCAGTAAGGGTCATCGTGTTTCTAACCTTATTTGTGTTGTTCATAGAGTTACTATGAAATGTGTATAACGCAGAGTTTACCGTAACTTCTTCTTTATGGCCACGAGTAATTGCATTAATTTTTACTTCAGAAATAATAATATTTTCTTTTATCAATTCAATTTCTGGTTCAACTTCAGAAGGTTTTTCTACGCTTTTGCATCCAACTTGAACGAGAAATATTAGAATTATAAATTTTAAAGAATTGGCCATTGTGTTGTTTTTTGACGAAAATTACTACTTTTTAAATAAGAAAGTGAAAAAAGCTATTTAAAAATATGCTCTTAATTGCACTGTACCTGTATGTATGGTAGTAGAACCTTCACTTTTTCTGCCAAAATAAGAGAGGTTTAAATCTAAATAATCGGTCAGTTTCTTTTGTGCTAATAGTGACCAAGTGTAGTTTTTACCTGCTTGTAAGCCTTGAAGCATTTGGTAACCTACGGTAGAAAAAGAGTCTCCTTCAAAGTTATTGTAAATATAATTAAGCTCTCCGTTAAAAGAATATTTTTGAGTGTTATTAAATGTAAACGAAGTACCTAATTTGTTTTGTTGAAGTTTTTCTAAATCTCCTATTTTGTTGTCTTGAGATTGAAATTGATAAAAGACATTGAACCGAGTATTTTGTGAAAGCAAATAAGACAACTCTGGATTAATAGTAAATCCATTAATCTTGTAATTTTGACTCTCATAATTTTCTGAAGTATTTTTAGTCTCGGTTAATTTATCTGTAAATGATACTAGCCAACTATTATTAAACTTGTGATTAAAGTTAACTTGATGGCTTTTTATTTCACTTTCCTGTAAACCTGTAGATAATAAATTTTTATTTCTAGTAGAAATGTAAGAATAAGAGGTGGTGTAATTTTGCTTACCTCTATTAAAATAAATAGTGTTTTTAAAGTTAAAATTAACGGCTAGTTCATCTTCTGTATCATTAAAAGGGTTTAAATCAAAATTATCTTCTTCGCGTTCAATTTTTCTGTCAATTAAATAAGAGGTTTGGTTATAAAATTTAGATAAAAATTTCTTGAAATTTTTATCGCCACTCCACTGCTGAAAGTTTAAAGTAACAATTTGACTAAATTTATTTTGGTGAGTGTTTAAGTAAATTTGATTAGGAAGTAATACCCTAGTATATTTTGCTTCATCTGAATAAGAAGCTATTTCAAACTCATTAAGTTCTTGTACTCCGTTGCCATTATAATCTAACCAAGTGTAGGTTCCCTCTCCAGCATTAACTTCTACATAAGTAAATTCTTGTTGAGCGAGCGTTCCGCTACTTGTTTCGTAAGTAGTGTTGAGGTTTACAATTTTGTTAAATAAAAATTGATTGTAAAGTATTCTAGAGTTTAAAGATTGCTCGTCTTCTGTGTCTTCATCTTCATTGCTTAACTTTCTATAATTAGCATAGAGGGATAATTTGGTATCGTTAGAGTTAATTAGTGTAGATTTTATATAATAGGTATTAGAGCTATTTACTCGCTTTAAAGAAACGTCTCTTAAACTATCATTCACACGGTGTGTGTAACCTATTTCTGCATACAAATTAGTGCTGTCTCCTACACCGGTATACACCTCGTAACTTTTATATTTTTGACTTGTGTTGGTTATTTCACCTGTCTCGCTATCTTCTTGTAAATTATCTTCTAATTCAAATTTTAAGCCACTCCAAGCTTTTTTAAAGCTGTAAACAGTATTGGTATAAATTCTTAAAAACTCAGAGTTATAATTATTAGCTTCACTTTTTAAATAACTACTATTGGTTTGTATTTGTAGTTTCCCAAATCTAGATTTAGATTGAAGTAGTTGCCGGTTACCATTGTAGCTGTCTGTATATTTTAAATTCTGAAAACTATATTGTATTGTACCATAATCTTTGCTTGAGTATTGCAAGCCAGTATTTAAGTAGTTTTGATCTCCATTAGTAGTTGTGGGTAAATTCCAATCTCTATCAAACTCAATATTGTATAAAAGTTCTATGCTATTAAAATTTTCTTGTAGGTAATTAAAATTTGCAAAAGCATTAAGTTGGCTTTTTTCTGAAGCTAATACTGTTTGCTTAACATTTATTCGCGTAGCAACACCATCATTATCATCATCATCTAAATCAGAATATAAATTCTCATCATTTTTACTTCCGGCCAATTCAAAATCTATACTTGTTTTTTTAGAAGGTAGGTAAGAACCATTAATTACACCAATTTGTAATTTTGTAGGAGCAAATAATTGCGTTAATGGTGCATAATTTCCTTGTTTAACGCCATCTATTGGCGCTACATACTCGTAAATATTACTTATTGCAGAAGAGCTGGTAAGCACATAATCGCCAAGATTATTACCTACTAGTGTAAAGCTTACATTATAAAGATCATCTTCCGGATTAATAGAGTATATATAAATAGTTTCTCCGTTAATTATTTCTTTTTTGTAAAGCACTTTGCCTTCGTCAAAAGTATCTTCGATAGCACTTTCAGCATACATAGCTGTAGCATCGTCTCCTGCATCAGATAAAATTTGCTTTTGCTCATCACTTAAACTTTGTTGAAGTTCTTGGTTTTTTAAATCATTTTCAGAATATAAAAAACCACCAATTTGTAATTTTTCTGAATTATGTTTTGCTCCAGCCATAGCTATAATACGAGAGTAATTTTGATCTGAATATTGAAATTCTACCGTAATTCTCATTTCTGAAGTAATAGGAAAGGTAGAATTAAATATAATTTCCCCCGCATTGTAATCAATAATATAATCTTCATTTTCACCCCGTTGCAACTGTATACCATTTACAAATACAGATTCACTCCCAGATACAATTACTACATATAACTCACCATTAGCTCCATTTAATTTATAAGGCCCTTGGTTACCTTCTTGCCCGTCAAACTTATCTCTTGTAAATACCCCTTTTACCAAGGCCCCAGCAGCATAGACATTAGTACTATTACCTGTAGGGTTTAAAGTGGCGCCTACAGATAAACCTTGCACTTTTTTAGTAAAACTAGCAAAATAAGATTCACTTTGTACTAGATCTACATCTCCAGCTCTTACATTCCAGTTTTTACCATAAAGCTCAATAAATATTTGGTCAAATTCATCTAAATTTTGAGAATAACCACTTTCTTGAATAGGGATATTGGAGTCTTGAATAGATGCACGTAAATTTACTTGCGGGGCTATTTTACCAGAAATTTGTAAATCTAACTCAGAGTCTAATACCGTGTTTTGATTGGTGCCAGTAGTAATACCTCTAGAAATACTACCACTTGTATTTAAACCTTCAAACGGAGTGAACGTGGAAGCTTTATTTTTTTGTCCCATCGTATAAATCCGTTGATTTAAACTTCCATTTGTAATTACTTTTGGATCAAATTGATAATAACGACGAGTTAAAAAATCTGGATATTTTTTATATTCTATAATTAAAGAATCATTTTTTTGTTTTAGGCTATCTGTAATTATTAATATAGATTTTGCAAAATCTACTTTATAATTAGAAGAGGCTATTTCTTGATTTTTAAAGTTACTTAATTTAAAAAAAGATGGATTTATGCTTACCGTATCTATAACAATAGTGTCTTTTACTGAAACTCTCTTTTTTTGAAAGTCAGTAGAAATTTCTTGAGCTTTCATACACATAGAAAAGCCAAAGAGAAAAAACAAAAGAGTAAAGATTCTCATTAAGTTTAAAACTAAAGGTTTTCAAAAATATTTTATTTTAAATGCTTTTAGCTTAAAATGAATTTATTTTTATGAATAATACCTAGTCAAGGTGAAGCTTATTAAAAAATTCTATTTTTGTTTAAAAAACAATTCATGGTAATTATCTCTTATAATGTTAACGGAGTTAGAGCAGCACTACGTAAAGATTTTGCAACCTGGCTTTCTCAAGCAAATCCAGATGTAGTTTGTCTTCAAGAAATTAAAGCCAATCCAGATCAATTTGATGAGTCTGTTTTTCACGATTTAGGCTATAAATATTGTTATTGGTATCCTGCGCAAAAAAAAGGATATAGCGGAGTAGCTATTTTAAGTAAAATTGAGCCAAACAAAGTAACTTATGGTACTGGGATAGATTATATGGATTTTGAAGGTAGAAATATTAGAGCAGATTTTGATGGCGTATCTGTAATGAGTCTTTATTTACCGTCTGGCACTAATATTAAAAGATTAGAGCATAAGCTACAATACATGGCAGATTTTCAAGAGTACATTAACACACTTAAAGTAGAAAAACCTAATTTGGTAATTGGAGGAGATTATAATATTTGTCACGAAGCTATAGATATTCACGATCCTGTAAGACTAAAAAACACCTCTGGGTTTTTACCTGTAGAAAGGGAGTGGATAGGTAATTTTATAGATAGCGGATTTGTAGATTCTTTTCGCTATTTAAATTCAGAAAAAATAGAATACTCTTGGTGGAGCTATCGTGCAAATGCGCGTGCAAATAATAAAGGTTGGCGTATAGATTATAATATGGTATCTGCTCCTTTACAAGAAAAAATAAAAAGAGCCGTTATATTACCAGAGGCATATCATAGTGATCATTGCCCTATATTAGTAGAATTAAATAATTTATAATAAATAATGATGAAAAAAGCTTTTATTATTCCTGCAGTTGCTTTTGCGTTAACCACTGCTTGTGTGCCAGCTAAAAAATATAAAGAATTAGAAGACCGTTTAGCAGTAGCTACAGAAGAAAACTCTAGTTTAAAAAATAATCTTAATGATTGTGAAGATGTAAATAATGTACACTCAGAAGAGTTAGCGGTGTTAGGAGAGCAATTAACAGAGTTGAAAAATGAATATGATAAATTAGCTAGCGCTAACACTTCTACACAGGCAAAATATGAAAACTTGCAAAATTCTTATAATGCTTTAGAGAAAAATAGCTCATCTGCATTGGCAGAAAACTCAAAGCAAAATAGAGAACTTCTTAAAGAATTAGAAGAAAAACAAAAGGCTTTAGGTAGAGAGAAAGAAGAGCTAGAAAGAATAAGTAAATCTTTACAACAAAAATCTAGAAGAATAGATGAGCTTGAAGCTATGATTGAAGAAAAAGAGGCAAAAATGAACTCTCTTAAAAACAGTCTTTCTGCGGCACTTACCAATTTTGAAGGTAAAGGTTTAACTGTAGAAAGAAGAGATGGTAAAGTTTATGTTTCTATGGAAAATAAATTATTGTTCGATTCTGGTAGTTGGGCTGTAGGTAGTCAAGGTCAGCAGGCAGTAAAACAGTTAGGGTATGTATTAGCAGAGAATAAAGATATAGATATTTTAATAGAAGGACACACAGACAATGTACCTTATGGAGGTAATGGTGCTTTAAGCGATAATTGGGATCTTTCTACTAAAAGGGCTACTGCAATTGTACATATATTAGAAGAAAACAAAGGTATAAGTCAAGAAAGGTTAACTGCAGCAGGTAGAGGAGAGCATAACCCTATTGCAACTAATGAAACTGCAGAAGGAAAAGCAAAAAACAGAAGAATAGAGGTGATATTAACCCCTCGTCTAGATGAAATTTCAAGACTACTTACAGAGCAGTAAGAGTATTCATATTAAAAAAAAGCCACTCATTTTAAGAGTGGCTTTTTTTATTTTATGTCTGTAAATATTTACTGCTTACCCAAATAAATATTCTACGACTTCTTCTATACGAGAAACTTTTTGAATATGAATATTAAAATTTTTCTTTGGAAGTTTAACTTGTTTAGAAACCATAATGGTGGCAAAACCTAATTTTTCTGCTTCGATAATGCGTTGGTCAGCTCTAGTTACAGGTCTAATTTCTCCTGCTAAACCTACTTCTGCAGCAAAACAAATATCTCGTGCTATAGAAATATCTTCATTAGAAGATAATATGGCGGCAATTACAGCTAAATCTATTGCGGGATCATCTACAGAAATTCCGCCAGTTATATTTAAAAATACATCTTTTGCTCCTAATCTAAATCCGGCACGCTTTTCTAATACAGCTAGTAACATATTTAGCCTTTTAGCGTTATACCCAGTGGTAGATCGTTGCGGAGTACCGTACACAGCGCTACTTACTAAGGCTTGAATTTCTATCATTAGAGGGCGCATACCTTCTAAAGTTGCGGCAATTGAAGTACCACTAAGTTCTTGATCACTTTTAGATATTAATATTTCTGAAGGATTGCTTACTTCGCGTAAGCCTTCTCCTTGCATTTCATAAATTCCTAATTCATTAGTAGAGCCAAAACGATTTTTGTGCGCACGCAAAATTCTATATACGTGATTACGGTCACCTTCAAATTGAAGAACAGTATCTACCATATGTTCTAAAATTTTAGGCCCAGCTATACTTCCTTCTTTAGTTATATGTCCAATTAAAAGAACAGGAGTATGCGTTTCTTTAGCAAATTTAATAAGCTCTGTTGTACATTCTCTAATTTGAGAGATACTACCAGGAGAGCTTTCAATAAAATCACTATGCAAGGTTTGTATAGAATCTATAATCACCACTTCTGGTTCTATTGTTTCTACTTGCCTAAATATATTTTGTGTTTTTGTTTCTGTAAGAATGTAGCAGTTTGCAGGGTTGGGGTTAATACGTTCTGCTCGCATTTTAATTTGCTGTGCACTTTCTTCTCCAGAAACATAGAGAGTTTTATGTTTTAAGTTTAATGATATTTGAAGAAGCAATGTACTCTTCCCAATACCTGGTTCACCTCCAAGAAGTGTTAACGAGCCAGGAACAAGCCCTCCGCCTAATACACGATTTAACTCATTATTATTAGTGTTTAAGCGAGATTCTTGCTCGTATTTAATTTCATTTACTAAAGTTGGTTTAGCAACTCGTTTAGCATTTGAGCTAGATGAGGATGCTTTCCAATCTTTCTTGTCTTCTTTTTGTATTACTTCTTCAGCAATAGTATTCCATTGTTTGCAAGAAGAACATTGCCCCTGCCATTTAGCATATTGCGCACCGCAATTTTGACAATAAAAAGACGTTTTAGTTTTTGCCATATATTTTATTCTCCGAAATCTGCTTTAATTTGATCCATTTTTTCAATCATAAAATCTTGGTTCAAAAATGCAATTTTTTCTTTAGAATAAGCGGCTTGGTATTCTTTTAATGCTTTTTTAGGTTTTCCTTCTTGTTCATAATAATATCCCATTAAATAATTACCTAACATAGTTTCACCGTGTTCTCTTTCTGCAACTTTAGATAAATCTTTTAATTGCTCCCATTTTTCTTTTTCTATAATTATGTTTGATATCCCTAAAATATCATTTGGTCTTACTTTTATACTTAAACCATACAAGTCCTGTATCTCTTTGTATTTATTTTCTAAAAAATTACAATACTCTGTTATTTTTTCATTTTCTCTTAGTTTTTTATAATCATACTGAGTAATAGGTCTGTATACAGAAAATATTTGCTCTAAAGACGAGGGGATAGCATTACCAACTAGATTGTAGTGGTTTTGGCCTTCAAAATCATCATAATAATAATTGACAAGGTCGTTATTTAAACCAGATAGTCTAGTGTTGAGTTTTGTGATGTCTGTTCTTAGTTTACCTACATCTTGGGTTCCCGTAGCGATGTAGTACCATATTTTTTCTTGAGAAGTTTCTAAGATATTGAAAATTCTATCATGCATTTCTGGTGCATAGTCAGGACTTAAGTTAATGTAGCCTTTAAATAATGGATTTTCTTTAAACAAATAGTAGTTTATAAAGTTTGCAGTAAGGTCATGGCCAATTGCAATAGAGAATTTTGCGGTTCTATACTCTTCATCTATCAATGGCATTAACTCCATCCCCAAAAATTCAAAAAAATTAGCACCTCCGTCTACAGGCAAGTAACTAGATTGATCGTATGTAGTATCGTCTAATCTTAATCCGTTTTGGTTAATACCTACTACAATAGCTTCAGGAATATCTTCCCAATAGCTATAATAATCTACGTTACCTGCCACGGGTTCGAATAAGTAATCACCGTCTAGAACATAAACTACAGGGTACGATTTTTTTGTATTGTAGCTGTAATTCCTTGGTAATTGTATTTTTATGTTTCTTTTTTGATTAAGTATTTTTGATTCAACAGATAAATATTTGGGCTGAGAAACAGCTAAAACTGGTATAGCCAGAATTAGCAAGAGTAGATATTTTTTCATAATATAAATTGCTTATTTCTTACCTAGCAATTTAAGAAAAATAATTATTTAATTTTGTTAAGAAGAGGCAAAAATAACAACGACAAACTACCTAAAACCACGTTTAAAAGGGTTTGAGAGCCCCATACTAGCCAACCAAACGCCTCGCCGTCTTGTTGAGGTACCTCAAAAAATATTAAAATAGCACCAATAGCAATTGGGAATACTCCAATACCGCCATTGGTTAAAGAAATTGCAAATGAGCCTACAATAAAAGCAATTAAAATATATGAAAAACTAAGGTTCTCTGTGCCTGGTACAGCAAATTTTATAATCCAAAACATGGCAATGTACATTACCCAGATAAAAACAGTATGTATTAAAAAAGCGGCAGTATTTTTAATTCTAAAAATACTAGTTACTCCTTCTAAAATACCATTAAGAAAGTTTCTTAGTTTAGCGAGTTTATTGCTTTTAGAGCCTTTAATTAGTTTAAGAGTGTATATGCCTATAAAAATAAGGAAGATTAAAGCAGTAAGACTTAAAATAGGATTGATATTGTACTCGTTAAAAAAGAAGAATAATAAATCATATTGAAAAAATAAAGCTAGCATTATAACTAGAAGTAACATGATTAAATCTGCAACTCTTTCAGAAATAATAGTTCCAAAAACTTTTTGAAAAGGTATATTTTCATAAGATGCTACTGTAGCACCTCGTAATACCTCTCCAGATCTAGGTATACCTAAGTTGGCAAGGTAGCCAGCCATCACAGCCATAAAGCTATTAGATAGTTTTACTTTATAACCAAGCGGTTGTAGTAAATATTTCCAACGGTAAGCGCGAGAAAGATGAGAAAAAACTCCAAAAATTAGAGATAAACCAATCCATAAAGGGTTAGCTTGTTTTATGTTTCTCCATAAAATTTGTCGTTCTTCTGGAGTGGCACTTTGAAAAGAATATATAACGAAAAAAACTCCCAGCATTAGTGGGAGTATAGTTTTTAATAGCTTTATTAATTTCTTTCTCTTCAATTAATTTAAAAGATTGTTTTCTTCATTAGGGAAAAGAATAGCTGGTTTAAATTTCTTAGCCTCTTCTATATCCATTATAGCGTAAGTAATTAAAATCAAAACGTCACCTTTAGCTACTTTTCTTGCTGCAGCACCATTAAGAGTGATTTCTCCACTATTTCTAGGTCCAGGAATAGCGTAAGTCTCTAAACGCTCTCCGTTATTGTTATTCACAATCTGAACTTTTTCACCTTCAACAATGTTGGCTGCATCCATTAAATCTTCATCTATAGTGATACTTCCAATATAGTTAAGATCTGCTCCTGTAACCTTAACGCGATGAATTTTAGATTTTACAACGTGTATTTGCATTTTCTTTTTTTTAAACTTTCGTTTTTAATTTAGTGCAATATTATCAATTAACCTTACATCATTTGCATATGCAGCAATAAATGCTCGGTATTTTTTATTACTATCAATAGTTTCTCCCACGGGTTCTAATGTGTTGGCATCAGAAATTTCAAAATATTCTAGCTTTAAAAAGTCTTGTTCACTTTTAAAAAGATTTTCTATCTCTTCTTTTAAAACTAGTGCATTTTTTGTGCCAAATTCACTTCTAGCTTTTTCTAGAGTTTTATAGATAAACGTAGCTTGGTCTTGTTCTTTAGAAGTAAGCCTTTTGTTTCTAGAACTTCTTGCTAAACCATTTTCTTCCCTGCTTATTGGGCAGCCAATAATCTCCACATCTTGCTGTGTTAATTCTATCAGTTTTTTTACGATTTGCAATTGCTGATAGTCTTTTTCTCCAAAAAATGCTTTATCTGGATTAGTGACGTCAAATAATCGTTTTAAAATTGTGCCAACACCATCAAAATGACCGCTTCTGTGTTTGCCTTCCATTTGAGTTTCTAGGTTTCCAAATTCAAACTTTTCAGAAAGAATATCGTTGCCATAAATCTCTTTTTCTGAAGGGGCAAATATGATTAAATCATTAAAATTTTGTTTCAGTAACTTTAGGTCTTCCTCTAAAGTTCTAGGGTATTTTTCTAAATCTGACGCATTATTAAACTGTGTTGGGTTTACAAAAATACTAATCACAACCTGATCACAAACATGTTTAGCTTGTCTAATTAGTGAGAGGTGGCCTTCGTGTAAAGCCCCCATAGTTGGTACTAACCCAACGATTTTAGAGTTTTTTTTAAACTCTTGAATAGTGCTTTGAACACCCTGTTTATCTTGATATACTTGCAAAACGCTTTATTTTAGCTCGGGCAAAATTAATACAATAGTGGCAAACTGCATAAATTTTTGTAATTTTGCCTGTTATTTATCGTTAATATTAATAATCAAGAGTACAACATTTTATGAAAGATAAGCGCATTTTGTACGTATCATCAGAAGTTATTCCTTATTTACCAGAAACAGAAATATCATCAATGTCTTTTGAGGCGCCAAGAATGGTAAACAGCCAAGGAGGTCAAATACGTATTTTCATGCCTCGATTTGGAAATATTAATGAGAGACGTCACCAATTACATGAAGTAATTAGGCTTTCTGGGATGAACTTGGTGATTAATGATTTAGATATGCCATTAATTATTAAAGTAGCTTCTATTCCAAAAGAAAGAATGCAAGTTTACTTTATAGATAATGAAGATTACTTTAAAAGAAAAGCCACTTTTACAGATGAAGATGGTAATTTGTTTGAAGATAATGATGAGAGAGCTATCTTTTTTGCTAAAGGTGTAATAGAAACGGTAAAAAAATTAAACTGGTCTCCAGATATTATTCACGTTCACGGTTGGCTTGCTTCTTTATTACCATTGTATTTAAGAAATTACTATGGTAATGAGCCATTATTTAAAAATTCAAAAATAGTAACTTCTGTATATAGTAAAGGTTTTGAAGAGACCTTAGATGAAGAAATGCAGAAAAAAGTACTTTTTGATGGTTTAGAAGATGATACTGTAGCGCATTTGGCAACACCAGATTATGTAAACATCATGAAAACAGCAATAGATAACTCTGATGCAGTAATACAAGGAAGTGAAGAAATTCCTGAAGAGTTAAAAACCTACATAGCAGGTCTAGATAAGCCGAGTTTAGAATTTAAATCTAAAGAAGAATTTGGGCAAGCTTACCAAGATTTTTATACAAGAGAAGTGTTAAATGAAGAAGTAGAGTAGTATTGTTTCATTATTGATACTACACATTTTACAGAAAAGAATAATCAAACAATATGTGCGGAATAGTAGGTTACATAGGTCATAGAAAAGCTTATCCAATAGTTTTAAAAGGATTACAAAGATTAGAATATAGAGGGTATGATAGTGCAGGAATTGCACTTTATGATGGAGAGCAATTAAAACTAAGCAAAACCAAAGGAAAAGTTGCAGACCTTCAAGAAAAATTAGAAAATGAAATCTCTACAGATGGTACCGTAGGTATTGGTCATACTAGATGGGCAACTCATGGAGTGCCTAACGATGAAAACTCTCATCCGCATTATTCAAATTCTGGAGATTTAGTTATTATTCATAATGGTATTATTGAAAATTATGATACTATTAAAAAAGAATTAATAAAAAGAGGTTACGAGTTTCATTCAGATACAGATACAGAAGTATTAGTAAATCTAATAGAAGATGTACAGGTAAAAGAAGGCTTAAAATTAGGAAAGGCGGTGCAAATTGCCCTAAATCAAGCAGTAGGTGCTTATGCAATAGCTGTTTTTGATAAGAAAAAACCAGACGAAATTGTGGTTGCTAGACTAGGAAGTCCATTAGCAATTGGAGTTGGAGATAATGAGTTTTTTATTGCATCTGATGCTTCACCGTTTATAGAATATACTAGTTCTGCTATTTACTTAGAAGATGGAGAAATGGCTGTAATTAGAAGAGGTAAAGAGATAAAGATTAGAAAAATAAATAATGACTCTCTTGTAGATCCATATATTCAGAAATTAAAAATTAATTTAGAGCAGATTGAAAAAAATGGTTACGATCATTTTATGCTGAAAGAAATTTACGAGCAACCAGATGCTATAACAGATACCTATAGAGGTAGAATGTTGGTAGATCAAGGCATTGTAAGAATGGCTGGAGTAGATGATAATATCTCTAAATTTTTAAATGCAAGAAGAATTTTAATTGTAGCCTGTGGTACTTCTTGGCATGCAGGTTTGGTAGCAGAGTATATTTTTGAAGATTTTGCTAGAATACCAGTAGAGGTAGAGTACGCTTCAGAATTTAGATACAGAAACCCAGTTATTTATAGAGATGATGTGGTAATTGCAATTTCTCAATCTGGAGAAACAGCAGATACCATGGCGGCTATTAAATTAGCAAAAGAAAAAGGCGCATTTGTATTTGGAGTATGTAATGTAGTAGGTTCTTCTATTTCAAGAGAAACTCATGCAGGAGCTTATACGCACGCCGGTCCAGAAATTGGAGTAGCATCTACAAAAGCATTTACAACACAAATAACAGTATTAAGCTTAATCGCTTTAAAATTAGCAAAAGAAAAAGGAACCATAAGTAATTCTGATTTTCATTTGTATTTAAGAGAATTAGAGCTTATTCCTAATAAAATCAAAGAAGCTTTACAGTCTAATGAGCACATTACAGATGTTGCTCGTAAGTATAAAGATGCTTCTAACTTCTTGTATTTAGGTAGAGGGTTCAACTTCCCTGTTGCTTTAGAGGGAGCTTTAAAACTAAAAGAAATATCTTATATTCATGCAGAAGGTTATCCAGCAGCAGAAATGAAGCACGGACCAATAGCATTGATAGATGAAATGATGCCTGTGGTAGTTATAGCAACACGTAAAGGGCATTATGAAAAAGTAATAAGCAATATTCAAGAAATAAAATCACGTAAAGGTAAAATTATTGGTATTGTTACTAAAGGAGACAAAGAAGTACGTGAATTAGCAGATTATGTAATAGAGGTACCAGAAACAGTAGAGGCATTTACTCCATTGTTGACAACCATACCTTTACAGTTACTATCATACCATATAGCATTAATGCTAGATAAAAACGTAGATCAACCAAGAAACCTTGCAAAATCAGTTACTGTAGAATAGGATTTTTGGATAAAAATTTTTTTCAAAAATTAGGAGAAATTATTTAAGAAAAATAACCTATCTTTGCAGCCGAAAAAAGTAAGTCCTTTTTTCTACATTACAAACTATAAATTAAACAATTAGATAATGTCTAAAGTTACAGGTAAAGTTGCACAAATTATTGGCCCTGTTGTTGATGTTGAGTTTAACACAGAGAATGCTGAATTACCAAAAATTTACGATTCATTAGAAATTAACCGTAAAGATGGATCAAAGCTTGTTCTAGAAGTTCAATCTCATATAGGGGAGAACACAGTTAGAACTATTGCGATGGATTCTGCTGATGGTTTAAGCCGTGGAGTAGAAGTAATAGCAACAGGAAATCCTATACAAATGCCAATAGGTGGTGATGTATACGGACGTTTGTTCAATGTAACTGGAGATGCTATCGACGGTTTAGGTGATTTACCTAAAACTGGTGAAGATGGACTTTCTATACATAGAGATGCTCCAAAATTTGAAGATTTATCTGTTTCTACAGAAGTACTTTTTACAGGTATTAAAGTAATTGACCTTATTGAGCCTTATGCAAAAGGTGGTAAAATTGGTCTTTTTGGTGGTGCCGGTGTTGGTAAAACAGTACTTATACAAGAACTTATTAATAATATTGCAAAAGGTCACGGTGGACTTTCTGTATTTGCAGGAGTTGGAGAACGTACACGTGAAGGAAATGACCTTTTAAGAGAAATGCTAGAATCTGGTATTATTAAATACGGAGACGATTTTATGCATTCTATGGAAGACGGTGGATGGGATCTTAAAAAAGTAGATAAAACTGCTATGAGAGATTCTAAAGCTACTTTCGTATTTGGACAAATGAATGAACCACCAGGAGCACGTGCTCGTGTGGCATTATCAGGTCTTACTATAGCAGAATATTTCCGTGATGGAGCAGGAGAAGGTCAAGGGAAAGATGTACTTTTCTTTGTAGATAATATCTTCCGTTTTACACAAGCTGGTTCAGAGGTATCTGCATTACTTGGGCGTATGCCTTCTGCAGTAGGTTACCAACCAACTTTAGCTACAGAAATGGGAGCTATGCAAGAACGTATTACTTCAACTAAAAGAGGATCTATTACTTCTGTACAGGCAGTTTATGTACCTGCAGATGATTTAACAGATCCAGCACCAGCAACAACGTTTGCTCACTTAGATGCTACTACAGTACTTTCTCGTAAAATTGCTGAGCTTGGTATTTACCCAGCAGTAGATCCGTTAGATTCTACCTCTAGAATTTTAACTGCAGATATTTTAGGTGACGCACATTACGATTGTGCTCAAAGAGTAAAAGAACTTTTACAGCGTTATAAAGAATTACAAGATATTATTG
Organism: Mesonia phycicola; assembly: GCF_900141885.1. GTDB lineage: Bacteria > Bacteroidota > Bacteroidia > Flavobacteriales > Flavobacteriaceae > Mesonia > Mesonia phycicola. Next base: position 68,548 of record NZ_FQYY01000005.1, read on the forward strand.
CTATTTTAGGTATGGAAGAATTATCTGAAGAAGATAAACTAGCTGTATCTAGAGCAAGACGTGTACAACGTTTCTTATCTCAACCTTTCCACGTTGCAGAACAATTTACTGGATTAAAAGGAGTTTTAGTAGACATTAAAGAGACTATCAAAGGTTTTAATATGATTATGGATGGTGAGTTAGATCACATCCCTGAAGCTGCTTTTAACTTAAAAGGTAATATTGACGAAGCGATAGAAGCTGGTGAAAAAATGTTAGCTGAAGCTTAAAAATTAATTAATACCCTTTAATTAGGTTATTATTTAACTCAAAAACTATGTATTTAGAAATTGTATCTCCAGAAAAGGTTTTATTAAGTGCTGAAGTAGACTCAGTAACTGTTCCTGCCATAGAGGGAGAGTTTCAAATGCTTAACAATCACGCTCCAATCATTTCTGTATTAGAAAAAGGAGTAATTAAGGTTGAAGGTAATATTGAAATTTCAAAAGATTTAAAAGAAGTTGTTAATAAAGCACAAGATGGAAAGTGGCACTTCCCTATAAAAGGTGGTGTGCTAGAAATGAAAAACAATAAAGCTATTGTTTTAGCAGATTAATACTTTAAATAATATCTAAAAAGCCCGTTATTTTCATAACGGGCTTTTTTTATAATTCTTTCTATCCTAACTTAGTTCCTGATAATTTTTGAAAGGTTCTTAAAGCATTGCCATCTGTAAGTGCAGCAACTTCAGAGCTTAATTGTATTAGCCACTCATAAGTACTTTTATTTTCGGTCTCAAAATCTTTTAAGAAACTCTGTAATATAAGTTTATCATAATTTGTGGTATTGCCGTGCACTGCATTTTCTATGGCTTTGGTATACGTATCTAATAATGTAGAAATCATTTTGTAGCCAGCAATCTCTTTTTCAATTACCTCTTGGCTTTGGTATATTTTCTCAATACTAAGGGTAATAATATCTTTAATTTGTGCGGTATAATTAGATCTGTCTAATAGAGAATCATGAAAATCTCCAGCTAAAATAGCCTCTTCATTTTCAATAAAAACTCTAGCAGCATCTTGTATTAAAGTGTTAATAGCTAGTGATCTTAGGTAGCTAACCCTACTTTCTGTATTGGTAAGTGAGTGAAATTTTTCTGTATTAATATTATCTTTTACTAACTTAATTAAGTATTCTAAGGCATAACTTTCATCAATTAAGCCAAGATTAATACCATCTTCAAAATCAATAATCGTGTAACAAATATCATCTGCCGCTTCTACTAAAAAAGTTAATGGGTGTCGTTTGTAATGTATATCTCCATCTTTTCCAGATTGTTCTAAGCCTAAGTCTTTAGCAATATCTCTAAAAACTTCTTTTTCACTCTGAAAGTAGCCAAACTTTTTATCTGCAATTTGCTTTGTAGGTTTATGTGGTAAAGACTCTTTTGGGTATTTAGTAAATGCACCTAGTGTTGCGTAAGACAAGCGTAAACCATCTAGATTGCCGTTTTTTGTTTCTGTAAGTAACTTAAAACCGTTGGCATTTCCTTCAAAATGAGTTAAATCATGATATTGTTTTTCAGATAAATATTCTTTAAAACGTTTCCCGTTTCCTGTTTTAAAATACTCGCCAATTGCTTTTTCACCAGAATGACCAAATGGCGGATTACCAATATCGTGCGCTAAAGCAGCTGCAGCAACAATAGCCCCAAAATCGTTAAAATGGTATCCGTGCGTAACAGAAAGTTGCGGATGTTTTTCAATAATTTTTTTCCCTACAATTCTTCCTAAAGACCTTCCCACTACAGAAACTTCTAAACTATGTGTTAATCTAGTGTGTACAAAATCTGTTTTAGAAAGTGGTATAACTTGAGTTTTATCTTGCAAGCTTCTAAAAGCAGAAGAGAATATAATTCTATCATAATCTACCTCAAAACCTAACCTGGTATCATCTTGGTCTGCGCGTAATCTTTTAGTAGTATCTCTGTATCTTTTTAAAGAAAGTAATTGTTCCCAATTCATGAATATTATTTTGAACGCTAAAAATAGTAAACCTGTTTTTAATGAAAGAGTAAATCTACTTGTCTTTTTGGGCGTGCCTTACTGGCCGCGCTATTCGCTTTATCTTTTTTTACCATATATCAAAGTAAAAAAAGGATGCCACTACTATCGCTCACGCAAAAAAAAAGGCTAGTTAATAAAATGATTTAGTTATTAACTAGCCAAAATTATATAATTAAAAATCTATTAAGACCCGCACATTAAGCAATCATCTCCCTCAGCTTCTTTAGATTGTTGTATAATAGCTTTTAATTCTTCAGGAGATAAAGAACTACTATCTGGAGCAACTGGCTGAGCAATTAACTCTTCATTTCTATTTTTAGCCATTAATGTTTCTGCAGCTTTGGCAGCAACTTGCTGTTGAGGTTCTAATTTTTTTTCATTTTTTAAAGTAAACTTAATGGCATCTACTGCAGATTTTGTTCTTAAATAATACATACCTGTTTTTAAACCACTTTTCCAGGCATAGAAATGCATAGAAGTTAATTTTGCCATCGTAGCGCCTTCCATAAATAAATTAAGTGATTGTGACTGGTCTATAAAGTAACCTCTATGGCGAGACATATCTATAATATCTTTCATAGACAGCTCCCAAACAGTTTTGTAAAGCTCTTTTAAATTATCAGGTATAATATCTATATTTTGTACAGATCCGTTGGCGCGCATAATAGCATCTTTCACTTCGTCTGTCCATAATCCTAAATTTACCAAATCTTCTAATAAATGCTTGTTAACCACGATAAACTCTCCAGAAAGTACTCTTCTGGTGTAAATATTAGAAGTATAAGGCTCAAATGCTTCGTTATTACCTAAAATTTGAGAAGTAGAAGCAGTAGGCATTGGTGCTAGCAATAAAGAGTTACGTACTCCATTTTCTTTTACTTTAGCTCTTAATTCTGCCCAATTCCATCTTCCGCTTAAATCTTCATCTTTAATTCCCCATAAGTTGTATTGAAACTCTCCCATACTAATAGGAGAACCATTATAGGTAGAATAAGGTCCCTCAATAGTGGCAAGCTCCATAGAAGCAGTTACGGCACCAAAATATAAGGTTTCAAAAATCTCTTGGTTTAACTTTTTAGCTTCGTCACTAGTAAACGGTAATCTTAGTTTAATAAAAGTATCTGCTAAGCCTTGTACACCCAAGCCAACTGGACGATGACGCATATTAGAGTTTTCTGCTTCTACAACTGGGTAGTAATTTCTGTCTATTACTTTATTTAAGTTTTTAATAACCCTTTTTGTAATTTTAAAAAGCTCATTGTGATCAAATTTACCATCTTTAATAAACATTGGTAAAGCAATTGAAGCAAGGTTACATACAGCTACTTCGTCTGGGCTAGTGTATTCTAATATTTCGGTACATAAATTAGAAGACCTTATTGTACCTAGATTTTTTTGATTAGACTTTCTGTTAGCCGAATCTTTATAAAGCATATAAGGAGTACCTGTTTCAATTTGAGATTCTAAAATTTTCTCCCAAAGTTCTCTTGCTTTTATGGTCTTTCTTCCTTTGCCTTCTGCTTCATATTTTAAATAAAGTTGGTCAAATTCTTCTCCGTGTATATTGTATAAATTCGGACATTCATTTGGGCACATTAGCGTCCAATTAGCATCTTCTTCTACACGTTTCATAAACAAATCTGGAATCCACATAGCGTAGAATAAATCTCTAGCACGCCTTTCTTCTGCTCCGTGGTTTTTCTTTAAATCTAAAAAGTCAAAAATATCTGCATGCCAAGGCTCTACATACATAGCAAAAGAGCCTTTACGTTTACCGCCACCTTGGTCTACATAACGAGCAGTATCATTAAATACACGTAGCATTGGTACAATACCATTAGAGGTGCCGTTGGTGCCAGAAATATAAGAACCTGTAGCTCTTACATTGTGAATAGATAAACCAATACCTCCTGCAGATTGAGATATCTTAGCGGTTTGTTTTAAGGTATCGTAAATACCATCTATACTGTCATCTTTCATTGCTAATAAAAAGCAAGAAGACATTTGTGGCTTTGGGGTACCAGAATTAAATAATGTTGGGGTGGCGTGCGTAAAGTATTTTTTAGACATTAACTCATACGTCTCTAAAGCAGCCTCTAAATCTTTTAGATGAATACCAATAGAAACCCTCATTAGCATATGTTGTGGTCTCTCTGCAATCTTGCCGTTTAGCTTTAATAAATAAGAGCGTTCTAGAGTTTTAAAACCAAAATAATCGTAGCCAAAATCTCGGTTATAAATAATTCTAGAATCAATAAAATCTTTATTTTCTATAATTACTTGGTATACGTCATCTGCAAGTAATGGTGCTTTTTTTCCTGTACGTGGATTAACATATTCATACAAATCTGTCATTACTTCAGAAAAAGTTTTCTTCGTGTTTTTATGAAGATTAGAAACAGAAATTCTAGCTGCAAGTTGTGCATAATCTGGATGAGAAGTAGTCATAGTAGCAGCAACTTCTGCAGCTAAGTTATCTAACTCGCTAGTAGTTACCCCATCATAAAGCCCTTCAATAACGCGCATAGCAACTTTGGTAGGCTCTACCAACGGATTAAGGCTGTAACATAGTTTTCTTACTCTAGCGGTAATTTTGTCAAACATTACCGGCTCTTTTTGTCCATTTCTTTTAATTACATACATGCTGCTACGGTTTTAAAGGTTGAGTGTTAGAAATAGTTTTACCTTTTTCTAATAAAAAATTGATTAGTGGTGTGTTTTATACTTAAAGTGATGAAGAGTTTTTAAAATGCTTAAAAATCTGCATCAAAACTTATTTTGTTATCATCTTTATCTTTATTCATTACCCCTGCTTTTTGATATTCTCCTACTCTTTTTTCAAAGAAGTTGGTTTTACCTTGAAGACTAATCATCTCCATAAAATCAAAAGGGTTAGCGGTGCCGTATTCTTTTTCACACTCTAATTCTACCAAAAGTCTATCGGTAACAAATTCTAGGTATTGAGTCATTAATTTAGAATTCATTCCTATTAAACTAGCGGGAAGAGATTCTGTAATAAACTCTCGTTCTATATTGAGTGCATCTACTATAATTTCTCTAATTCTTTCTTTAGGTACCTTGTTTACCAAATGATTGTTGTGTAAATGCACAGCAAAATCACAGTGAACGCCTTCGTCACGAGAAATTAATTCGTTAGAAAATGTTAAGCCTGGCATTAAGCCACGTTTTTTTAGCCAAAATATAGAGCAAAATGCACCAGAGAAGAAAATACCCTCTACTGCTGCAAATGCAATTAAACGTTCTGCAAAAGAATCTGACTCTATCCATTTTAAAGCCCAATCTGCTTTTTTCTTAATGGCAGGGAAATTTTCTATAGCGTTAAAAAGTTTATCTTTTTCTTGGTCGTTTTTTACGTAAGTATCAATTAGAAGAGAATAGGTTTCAGAATGAATATTTTCCATCATTATTTGAAAACCATAGAAAAATTTAGCTTCAGAGTATTGCACTTCATTAACAAAGTTTTCTGCTAAATTTTCATTTACAATACCATCAGAAGCTGCAAAGAATGCTAAAATATGTTTGATAAAGTATTTTTCATCATCATTTAATTTGTTTTCCCAGTCTGTAATATCTTGGTGCAAGTCTATTTCTTCCGCAGTCCAAAAACTAGCTTCCATTTTTTTGTACCACTCCCAAATATCTTGGTGCTGTATAGGAAAAATTACAAAACGGTCTTTATTTTCTTGAAGAATAGGTTCTACTTGCGCCATTATTTTAGTCTTTTGGTTAAAGTTCTCTAAGTGAGCTTCTAACAAAGATGTAAAATAAAAAGCCTACTTGTTAAAAAAAGAGTTTTGTGTTTTCAACAAGTTTTTAACATCGTTTTTAAGCAAGTAAAAATAAGGGCTTGCTTAAAATTGGGGTCGCTTTTTTATCACAAAATATGTGATAAAAGCAGAATTTATAATAAGAATTTTAATAAATTTTGAAGGGAAATATTCTAGACAGAAACATTACTTTTTATAATTTTCTGCAATCTTTTCTAATTCTATATACCAATCTTCTCCAAATTTTTTAATGAGTGCTTCTTTAACAAATTTGTAGATGGGAGTTTGTAATTCTTTCCCTAAGCTACAGGCGTCACTACAAATAGGCCATCGGTGATAATTAACTGCAGCAAATTGAGAGTAACTTTGTACACGAACAGGGTAAAGCTCACAAGAAATAGGTTTTTTCCAGTCTATTATACCAGCTCTGTAAGCACCTTCAATTCCGCATAAAGCAGTGCCTCTATCATCAAAAGTTACATAAGCACACTCGGCACCATTTACTAGCGGTGTTTCAAACTCACCAAAGTCGTTTTCAATATGTGTGCCTTGTTCTTCTATAGCGCGAATACCTTCTTCTCTTAAAAAAGGTTTTACCTTGCTATAAATATCTTTTAAAATATTTATTTCTTCTTTTTCTACGGGAGCTCCAGCTTCTCCTTCTACGCAGCAAGCGCCTTTACAAGCAGAAAGATTACAAGCAAAATCTTTCTCAATAATATCTTCTGAAACTATGGTTTTTCCTATCTGAAACATTTGACAAAGGTAATATGATTTTTTTGTAAGTATCAAAAATTAAAGCGACAATCTTATCTGAAATTTTTAGAAAATATTTTATCATAAAATTATTGCAAAGGTTTGAAAATTAAATACTTTTGACCGCATTTTGAAAATTATTGGTTATGGGTTTTGACTTGAAAGAAATTTTTACTGCCGGAATGATCCTTTTTGCTGTTATAGATATCATAGGAAGCATCCCGATTATTGTTGATTTAAGAAAAAAAGTAGGGCATGTAGAGAGTGAAAAAGCCTCTGTAGTGGCGGCTATTTTAATGATTTTATTTCTATTTGTTGGAGAAGAAATTTTGAATTTAATTGGGATAGATGTTAACTCTTTTGCGGTTGCAGGATCATTTATTCTATTTTTTTTAGCTATAGAAATGATTTTAGGTATACAACTTTACAAAGATGATGCTCCAGAAACTGCAGCAATAGTACCGTTGGCTTTTCCATTAATTGCGGGAGCTGGTACCATGACTTCTATACTTTCTTTAAGATCAGAATACCATACTATAAATATTATAATAGCTATTTTAGTAAACATTATAATTGTTTATTTGGTTCTAAAATCTTCAGGAAAAATAGAAAGAATACTAGGAAAACAAGGAATTAATGTGATACGTAAAATATTTGGTGTAGTTTTGTTAGCCATTGCAGTAAAGTTATTTGCTGCTAACATTCAAAACTTGTTTAATTAAATGAAGTATTTTATTTATTTTTTGATGTTATCTGCATTGGGATTATTAATCTACAACATCACTCTAATCGATTTTAATGACATTATGGGAGAAAACAGTAAAATTGCTGTTGCTTGCGTTCTGTCTTCTCTTTGTGTAATAGTGCTTATGCTAATTTTGCTTATTTCTAGAGAAATAAAAAAGAAAACAGAAGCTTAGAGATTGTCTAATTCTATAATTTTTTGAATCATTAAATCATCTTCGCTTATGATTTTTTGATATGCATTGCTGCCAAAAAGTTGCTCTGCTACGGTTGCTTTTAGATACTTTTTGAGTAAATATTTGTAATTTTTTGTTTTAAAGTCAAAATTAAACTTCATTAAGTAATCTATAAAATCGGTTAAAATTTGATCTGTAATAATTTCTTGCTGATTAAATTCTTCTAACGATAAGTTATTGTAGTAATCTCTGTCTTCTTCAAGAATATTAAAAATAAACCTATCCATTACTCCGCCTTTAAGCATGTAGTTTAGGCTTTCTTTTTCATAATCTGTTACTTTGGCTACAAATACATCTGGAATAATACCACCACCACCATATACAATTTTACCTTTTGGGGTTTTGTATTGCAAAGAGTCGTTAACACTTATACTGTCTTTACTCAATAACTCCCCATTATTATATCTGGCTAGATATTCTTCAAAATATTTGTCATTGCTACCATGAGAATATGGTTTTTGGATAGACCTACCGGTGGGAGTGTAGTATCTAGCAACGGTTAACCTTACTGCACTGCCATCACCTAAATTCATTTCTCTTTGCACTAAGCCTTTACCGTAAGATCTTCTACCTATAATAGTACCCACATCGTTATCTTGTAAGGCACCTGCTACAATTTCACTTGCAGAGGCTGAGTTTTCATTAATAAGTACAAATACTTTTGTGTTTTCAAAACGCCCTTTTTTACTAGCAAAGGTTTTATTAATTTCTCCAGATTTATTTTTTGTAAATACTATTAATTTACCTTCTTTTAAAAATTCGTCCGCTATTTTAACCGCTTGATCTAGGTAACCGCCACCGTTATCCCGTAAATCTAAAGCAAGTTCTGTAGCTCCCTGTGCTATTAAATTGGTAATAGCTTTCTCAAATTCATTATAAGTTGTTTCTGCAAACCTATTTACTTTTACGTAACCAAGTTTATTATTAAGCATATATGCTGCATCTACACTTTTTATAGGAATAAGGCCTCTCTTTACGGGAATATCTAATAAATTTTTAACGCCGTTTCGTTTAATTTTTAAATTTACCGTTGTGTTTATTTCGCCTTTTAGTAAAGAAGAAAGAGAATCTGTATCTATTTCTTTTTGAGCTAGCTCTATTCCGTTAGCATATAAAATTCTATCTCCAGCTTTTATTCCTGCTTTTTCACTAGGTCCGTCTGCTAAAGGTTTAATTACCGCTACGGTATCATTTAAAGTATAAAAACTCACGCCAATTCCTACAAAATCACCTTTCATGTTTTCTGCAAGAGCGTCGTATTTTTGTTTAGGAATATAAGTAGAATGCGGATCTAAATCTTCTAAAATACTATTTACCGTTACATCTACTATGCTATCTGTATTTACATCATCTACATATTCATAGTCAATATAATCTATAAGCCTGTTTAATTTTTCTTTTTTGGCATTTGCAGTAAATAAACCCTCAGAAGAGTCTGAGAAATCTAATGCAGAGCCAATAAAAACACCAATGGCACAAGCAGCACCTATGATGAGGGGTAAATATTTTTTAGAGTAGCCTTTCAAGAATTTTTATTCGTTTAATTCTGTTATTTGTTCAATTTCTACTCCAGCTTTTTCAAGAAAAACGAGACCAGAATCATCTTTATATCCATTTTTATACACTACACGTTTTATGCCAGCTTGATGAATTAGTTTACTACATTCTTTACAAGGAGACATAGTAATGTATAAAGTAGCGTCTTGGCAAGATTGGGTAGAGCCAGCAACCTTTAAAATAGCGTTAGCTTCTGCATGTAAAACATACCATTTAGTATAACCCTCTTCATCTTCACAACAATTTTCAAATCCGCTTGGAGTGCCATTGTATCCGTCAGAAATAATCATTCTGTTTTTTACAATAATGGCACCAACTTGTTTACGTTTGCAATGAGATAATTTACCCCATTCTACAGCCATTCTTAAGTAAGCTTTATCAAATTTTAATTGCTTATCTGGGTTTTCTTTAGTTGAAGTATTCAATTTTATACATTAAAGTTTATATTGTACCAAATTAATAAAAATCAAGGTATTTTATGGAAGTACTTAGTTTATTCTTTGTATCTAATTTACAGTATATCTTAATTGTTGCTATTCTATTTGCTTCTTATCAACGCTTCCGTGATAATTCTAGTGTAATTGCAAAAATTAAATTTGGTAAGTTTTTATATTTTATAATAACAATCTTAAGCATTGCAGTAGCATATACATTACTATCTACTAAACCTGGTTGGCTGTTTTTGGCATTACTTTTACCTTTAATTTTAACCAGCTTTTGGTTTTATTACCAATTTTACAAAATTAAAAATAGCATACAAGAGTTTATTTACCATACGTGTTTTTACGGTATGGCAATAACTGCTATTTTCTATTTATATAAATAGAAAGTTTTAAAATATATTGTTTGCTAATAGTATAGGGATAACTAAACCAATAACAATAGAAGAAACAACAAGCACCCAATCTCTTTTAGAGAAATTAAATATTGACTGAAAAATTAGCGCAAGAATTAATACACAAGTAACTACAATTGCTTGCGCAGCTTCTATACCTAAGGCAAACTCCATTAGCCATACAAATTTATCTTTACCAGAACCAACAGACCCCATAAAGAAAGAAGAGAAACCAAGACCGTGTATTACACCAAAAAATAAGGTAGTAACTATTAAAATACTCACACCTCCTTCTTTGTTAGATTTTCCTGCTCTAAATATGTTGTAAAGTGCGGTAATAAAAATGGTTATCGGTATTAATAGTTCTACATAAGTAGAATTTACTCTAACAATATTAAAAGTAGCAAGAATTAATGCTAAGGTGTGACCTAGAGTGAAGGTGGTTACTAACCAAAAAACTCTTTTCCATTCTAAAAAAGTATAAGAAGCTACAAGAACAATTAAAAACAAAACGTGATCGTAAGCATTCCAATCTAACACGTGACTTAATCCAAGATTAAAATAGATTAAAAATTCATTCATAAAAATAGTGGTTAGCGATTATTCAAAATTACACTTTAACAATTATAACAAAAAGCAACGGAATAAAACAAGTTGTTATACACGGATATTTCATTCTGAAGCAAATTTATTTAAAATAAATCTAAATAAGTTTTATAATTTCTAATCTGTTATTATTTTTGTCATTCAATTAAAAACTAAGTCTTAACTAAACTATAATGAAAAAACTATTAGTCACTTTTACTCTAGCTTTATTTGCTTCAGGTTTATTTGCACAAGAAAACGTATTTCTTACTCGTGATTTTTGGGGAGAAAAACCATCTGTAGAAGATGTAAAAGTAAAAATAAAAGAAGGGAATGACCCTTTAGAGTTTAATCGCTCTCACTTTAATGGTATTGCTAACGCTATTTTAGCTAATGCACCAACCAAAACGATAGAATATTTACTTTCTTTAGAAAATGTAGATATTAATTTACGTACTCACGATGCAAGAACTTACTTAATTTGGGCTGCATATTCAGGTAATTACCCAATTGTAAAATATTTAGTTGATCACGGAGCAGATGTAAATTTAAAAGGGAGTCACGGTTTTGGCGCTATTACTTTTGCAGCTTATGCAGGAGTAGAAGACAAAAAAATATATGATTACTTAACTAAAAACGGACTTTCTATTGATCAAGAAGCGTTAAATGGAGCAACAGCTATCTTGTTAATTATGCAAAAATTACAAGACCTAAGCATGATTAATTATTTTGAGAAAAAAGGTCTAGATCTTCATAGTAAAGACGAAGATGGTAATGGCGCATTTAGTTATGCTGCTAAAGGAGGTAATTTAGAAGTAATGAAAGCCTTAATTAAAAAAGGTGTAGATTATAAATCTAAAAACAAATCAGGGGGTAATGCTATTTTAACCGCAAGTGAAGGTATTAGAGGAGCTACACCTAAATTAGAGACTTTTAAATTTTTGGTAGAAAAAGGAATAGAGCCAAATATTGTTAATAAGGCAGGAGAAACTCCAGTGATTTTGTTAAGTAAAAATAACAAAGACGCAAGTCTAATTCAGTTTTTCTTAGATAAAAAAGTTGACGCAAATCTTGCTAACCAAGAAGGAAATAACGCATTAATGAATGCTTCAGCAGGAAACTCTTTAGAAATAGTAAAACTATTAGAAGAAAATACTAAAAATATTAACCATCAAAATAATAACGGAGAAACGGCTTTAATGATAGCTGTAAAAAGTAACTCTACAGATGTAGTAGCCTACTTAATTAAAGAAGGAGCTAAATTAAACCTGCAAGATAAAGATGGAAATAATCTTGTGTATTATTGGGCAAATTCTGGAAAACGTGGAAGAAACGGAAAAGCAACTCCTCCAAGCAAAGAAACTTTAAAGTTATTAAAAGAAAACGGACTAGAAATTGCAAAAGCACAACCAAACGGTAATACTTTATTACACGTAGCAGTACAAAACAATAACTTAGGTTTAGTGCAACAAGCTATTAAATGGGGAGTAGACGTAAATGCTAAAAATAAAGATGGAAATACAGCTTTGTTAATAGCGGCATTAAACTCTAAAGACGAAAAAATATTAATGTACTTGGTTGAAAATGGAGCAGATAAAACTATAACTACAGATTTTGAAGAAAGTGCGTATGATTTAGTGAAAGAAAATGAAGTTCTTTCTAAAAACTTAGATGCATTTCAATTTTTAAAATAAATTGATAGTTACATTTCTTTTTATTTAACCATGAATAGCTTTAGTGGTTTTTGATTTAAATTAAATTTTATAAAAGATGAAAAAATATATTATAAATACCCTAGCTGTATGTCTAACAGTATTTGCTTTACTGGCATTTACCTCACCTAAAGAAGAAAATAATGCAGACACAGCAACTGTAAAATGTTTATTACAACTAAAAAACTATACGGGTAAAAAACCTTATGTGGTAGTATCTATAGTAGATAAAGATGAAAAATACCAACAAACATTGTACGTACAAGGTCAAGATGAAGAGTGGTATAACACTATAAAAGAGTGGTATGCACAATTAGGTAAAGATGGTGGTGAAAATATAGATGCTATTAGCGGTGCTACAATTAACCCTGGTGCAAGAGCGGTAATAGCTTTTGAAATACCTACAGATAAAATAGGAGGAGATTATAAACTTCGTTTTGAGAGTGCAGTTGAAGATCAAGAGTATTATAAAAAAGATCTTGAAGTTGCAATAACAAAAGAAAACCTTAAAGGAAAGTTTGACGGTACAGGTTACATCCGTTACGTGAGACTAATTGCCAACTAAAATCATTTTTCAATGATTATTTCTTTCTGGAGATACAGTCACTTAGCTTTGGCTGTATCTTCATTTTTATTTATTTTAACTGCTTCTCTAACCGGAATTATATTGGCATTTGAGCCAATTCAACAAGAAATAGAAAGTCCTGTTTTTGCTGTTGAAGAAATTAATACCGCTACATTAATTACCAGTTTAAAAGATAATTATCTGGAGGTTTTTGGAGTAAAAGTAGATAATTATCACCGTGTTTCTGCTTCTGTAATTACAGAAGATGGAGATATGGCAGAATTTTACATTAATCCAGCAACTGGAGAGAAAGTAGGTGATATAGCTCAAGAATCTTCTGTTTTTCAATTTGCAAGAAGCTTACATCGTTCTCTCTTTTTAAAAACTACAGGAAGATTTTTTGTAGGCTTAACCTCGTTCTTTTTACTTATAATAAGTATTACGGGGCTTGTTTTATTACTTAAACGTCAACAAGGGTTAAAAAACATTTTTTCATCAATTATAAAAGAAAACTTCTACCAATATGGTCACGTATATTTGGGCAGAATTTTTTTAATTCCTATTGTTATAATTAGTTTTTCTGGTGTCTACTTGTCTTTATTTCAGTTTAATATTTTAAATCATGCTATTTTTAATGCAGAAATTGATTTAGAAAAGATACAAGCATCACCAGAAATTTCTATTGCAGAATTTCCCATTTTTAAAAATACGCCAGTTTCAAAAGTTAAAGCAATAGAGTTTCCTTTTTCTACCGAGGTAAGTGATTATTATTTGGTAGAACTTCAAGACAGAAACCTAGCGGTTAATCAATTTACAGGAGCTATTTTAGATGAAGATCAATCTTCTGTAACTAATCAAATTTGGCAATATAGTTATGTACTTCATACTGGAGAAGGTAATTTAATTTGGGCATTTGTTTTACTATTATCGTGTGTAAGTATTTTGTTTTTTATCTACTCTGGGTTTAAAATTACCTTGAAGAGAAAAGCTTCTAAAATTAAAAATAAATTTAAACAGGCAGATTGTACACATCTTATTTTGGTAGGGTCTGAAACGGGAAGCACTTTAAGTTTTGCTGTTTGGTTTCAGCAAGAGTTAATAAAGCAAGGAAAAAAAACTTTTATAGCTCAAATGAACGAGTTTAGCTACCATAAAAACCTTCAGCATTTAATAGTATTTACAGCTACTTATGGTGTTGGTGAGCCTCCTACCAATGCAACCAAATTTGAAACCAAATTAAAGAGTATAGAGTTTATTAATAAAATAAATTATAGTGTACTTGGTTTTGGCTCATTTGCATATCCAGATTTTTGCAAGTTTGCTTACACTACAGAAAATTTATTAGATCAAAAAAATAATGCAGATTGCTTTTTGTCTTTACATACAATAAATAATAAGTCTGAAGAATCTTTTAATCGTTGGTTGGCGCAATGGGGAAGTTTAAGCGAATTAAACTTTCCGAAGTTTGAAGGCGAATTGCTTTCAGAAAAACGTAAGAAAAAAACCTATCAAGTAGTAAATAAAACTCCAATTTTAGCCAATCACCATACGTTTATGGTAGAGTTAAAATCGGTTAAGAAACAAAATTTAAAATCTGGAGATTTATTAGCAGTAAGCCCAGGAGAAAACCACCACGATAGATTATATTCTTTAGGTGTTTCTTCTGCAAATACTATTTTGTTAAGTGTGAAACTGCATGAGAATGGTGTATGTTCTACTTATTTAAATAATTTAAATGTTGGTGATTTAGTTCAGGCATCTAGATTAAAAAACAAATCATTTTACTTCCCTAAGAAAGCTAAAAAAGTAATAATGATTGCAACAGGTACTGGTATTGCTCCATTTTTAGGAATGATTACTCATAATACCAAAAAGAACCCTGTAGATTTATATTGGGGAGCTAGAGACCATAAAGCGTTAACCCATTACCAAGCAATTATTAACTCAGCTATGGAGAATGATAGATTAGAGCGTTTTATTCCTGTTTACTCTAGAGAAGATAAAAAGCATTACGTGCAAAACCAATTGCGTGAAAATATACCACAAATAGTAGAGTTATTTAAAAATGGCGGTGTAATTATGATTTGTGGTTCTATTTTTATGCAACAAGAAGTATTGGCTTTGTTAACAGAAATATGTGAAGACAATGCATTAAAAAGTTTGAGTGCATACCAAAATAAGGGGCAATTACTAATGGATTGTTATTAATATTAAAGGCTATTTAAAAAATATATTCAAATAGCCTTTAATATTATTTGGTGCTTACCTATTACAACAAAGTATTAGGGCATACGTATTTTGTAGTATTTACGCTGGTTTCTTTAATAGCTTTAAAACCTCTTATTACATCTTTAAAATTATCATAACCACGTTGTTTTAAAATAGAGCTAGCAATCATACTTCTGTAACCGCCAGCGCAAAAAACCACAAAAGGTTTGTTTTTAGGTATTTCGGCTAAATGTTCATTTAATTGATTAAGCGGTATATTTACACTTCCTTCCACGTGTTCTGCTTCATATTCACTTTTTTTGCGTACATCAATTAGAGCGGTATTCTTTTCAGCATAAATTTTTTCAAATTCTTGTGCAGTAATCCGTTGGCATGAGTCTATTTCTTTACCAGTATTTATCCAGTTTTCTATACCGCCGTTTAAATAACCAGAAGTATAATCGTAACCTACTCGAGCTAATCGAGTTGTAGCTTCTTCTTGCCTGCCTTCTGGAGTTACTAACAATATTTCTTGCTCAATATCTTTAATAAGTTCTCCTACCCAAGGGGCAAAACTGCCGTCTAAGCCAATATTTATACTATTTGGAATAAAGCTTTTAGCAAAATCATTAGCATTTCTTGTATCTAAAATAAGCGCTTGAGACGCATTTGCAAATGCTTCAAAATCACTAGGAGAAAGCGGATTATTAGCATTATGTTTTACGTTATCAAAACTTTGATACCCTTGTATATTCATTAAAACATTTTTAGGGAAATAACCAGGAGGCGCAGTTAAGCCATTCAGTAATTCTTTAATAAATTCTTCTTTAGACATATCTGCTCGTAGCGCATAATTGGTTTTTTTTTGATTACCAAGCGTGTCTGTTGTCTCTTTACTCATTTTTTTTCCGCACGCAGAACCCGCACCGTGATTAGGGTAAACAATTAAATTATCATTTAAAGGCATTATTTTATTTCTAAGAGAATCAAAAAGATAACCCGCTAGTTTTTCTTCTGTTAAGTCTGCTACTACGTGCTGCGCCAAATCTGGTCTGCCTACATCTCCTATAAATAGAGTGTCACCAGTAATAATTCCGTGTTCTTTATTATGTTCGTCTATAAGTAAATAAGTAGTACTTTCCATTGTGTGACCAGGGGTGTGAATTGCTTTAATTTTATAGCGGCCTACTTTAAAAACTTGATTGTCTTCTGCAATTACAGCATTGTAGTTAGGTTTTGCTCCTGGGCCAAATACAATTTGTGCATTTGTTTTCTTTTGTAAATCTAGATGTCCACTCACAAAATCTGCGTGAAAATGAGTTTCAAATACATATTTTATTTGTGCCTGGTCTTTTTTAGCTCTTTTTATATAGGGCTCTACCTCTCTAAGCGGATCAAAAATTGCTGCTTCTCCATCATTTTCAATATAATAAGCTGCGTGAGCCAAACATCCGGTATAAATTTGTTCTACTTTCATAATTGTAAGATTTAAATGGTAGGTAAATTTAATTTTGATTTACAATAAGTTATGTAACTATAGTTGCAAAACTTACACAATAAAACTTACTAAAAAATGACATTTATCAGTCTTTAAAACACCCATTTAATGACGAAGGTTTTTTACTTTTAAAATTAATTTTAGTTATGTTTTTCTCTTGTTGGTGCAGTAATTATCTTTACTACCTAACTGAAAACAAAATTGACTTCATATGAAGCAACTACTTTCTGTCTTGCTAGTAAGCAATGCTCTACTTTATATGATGGTGCCAACTATTAATTTAAGAGGAGACTCTTCTCGTTTAAATAAAGCACTTGCTGAAGAAAATTCAGTAAAAAATGAAATTCAGCAAAATTATAAACTATCGGGTGTTGTTACAGATGCTAGTGGTGTGCCTTTGTTGGGAGCAAATGTATATGTAAAAGAAGCGCAGACGGGAAGTACTACAGATGAAAATGGAAAATTCTCTTTGCAGCTTTCAGAAGGTACTTATACACTTATGGTAAGTTACATAGGCTTTTCAACAATAGAAGAAGAAATAGAGCTTTACAATAATATAAACTTAGCTTATACTTTAGAAGAAAGCGGAGAAAGTCTAGATGAGGTGTTAATTACTCAAAACGCAAAAGCGGTAGATATTAAAAAACCGCAAATGAGTGTGAACAGTTTAGATATGAACGAGATTAAACAAATACCTGTCGCAATGGGAGAGCCAGATCCCTTAAAATCTTTACTAACGCTACCAGGTGTTACTAATGCAGGAGAAGGTTCTTCTGGTTTTAATGTTAGAGGAGGTGCAGCAGATCAAAATTTAATTTTGTTAGATAACACTCCCATTTATAGCGACTCTCATATGTTTGGTTTTTTCTCTGTTTTTAATGCAGATATAGTAAGTGGTTTAGAGTTGTATAAAGGAGGTATACCGTCTCAATTTGGTGGCAGAGTTTCTTCTGTATTAGATGTACATCAGCACACCGGAAGTGATCAAAACTTTAAAGCAACTGGAGGTATAGGTTTAATTTCTAGTAAATTGATGCTTGAAGGACCATTAAAAAAAGAAAAAGGATCTTTTATGATTGGAGGTAGAACCTCTTATGCGCACTTATTTTTAAAGTTAGCCGATAATGAAAATTCTGCTAAATTCTATGATATAAATACCAAGTTGAATTATCGTTTAAATGATAAAAACTCATTAAGTTTCTCAGGTTATTACGGTATTGATGTGTTTGATATTAGCGATAACTTTTTAAGTTCTTACGGTAATACTATGGGTAATTTAAAATGGAGGCATCGTTTTAATGAAGATATATCTACTAGCTTGTCTTTGTTTTATAGTGACTATAAATTTAACTTAGAGTTAACTTCTCAAAATTTTAAATGGGATAGTTCTATTAAAAGTTACGGATTAACGTATGACTGGAAACATTATGTTTCTGAAGCAATTCAGCTTAATTATGGAGTTCAAGGTGTTTATTATGAAGTAAATCCTGGTACACTAGAGCCGAGCAATGCAGAGTCTTCTATTAACTTTATGCAACTAGATAAAAAATATGCCTTAGAGTCTGCTGCATATTTAGATGTGTCTCATCAAATTTCAGAAAAATTAAACCTTCGTTACGGTTTGCGTTTTAGTACATTTTTTAGATACGGGCCTCAAGAAGTGAATATTTATGAAAATAATGAGCCGGTAGTTTATAATCCAGATTTTAATATTTATGAAGAAGGTACTCCTGTAGGAAGCACTAGTTATGGTAAAGGTGAGGTTATTAGTGATTTTAATAATCTAGAACCTCGAGCTTCTTTATCTTATGCTTTAAATGACGATACATCTATAAAAGCAAGTTATAATAGAATGGCGCAATACCTTCATATTATATCCAATAGTCAATCCCCAACTCCAGTAAATATTTGGACACCAAGTGGACCATTTATTAAACCCCAACTTTTAGATCAATATGCGTTGGGATATTTTAAAAACTTCAGCAATAAAAAATATTCACTAGAAACAGAGGCGTTCTATAAAAATATTCAGAATAGAATAGATTATGTAGATGGAGCTAATCTAATAGCAAATAATAATATAGAACAAGTATTGCTTAACGGTAAAGCAAGAGCATACGGTTTAGAGGTTCTTTACAGAAAAAATACTGGAAAACTTACCGGTTGGGTAGCTTACACCTTGTCTAGGGCAGAACAAAAAACAACAGGAAATACAGCAGAAGATCCGGGAATAGCAAATGGAGATTGGTATCTTTCTCCGTATGATAAACTTCATAATTTAAGTGTAGTTGGTAATTATGAGTATACTAATAAGTGGTCTTTTAGTGCTAATTTTAGCTTACAATCTGGACAGCCAGTTACTTACCCTAACGGTTACTACGAGATAGGTGGCCTGCCAGTGCCTAATTATTCAGATAGAAATGAAAACAGGCTTCCTGCGTATCATCATTTAGATGTGGCGGCAACTTACACACCAAAGCCAGATAAAAAGAAAGGATGGCAAAGCTATTGGGTATTTAGTATTTACAATATTTATAACAGGCAAAATGCAGCGTCTATACGCTTTACTACTAATGAAGATACGGGAGCAAATGAAGCTAGGCGTTTATCTATTTTCGGCATTTTACCAAGTGTATCTTATAATTTTAAATTTTAACTCTATGCATTCTATAATAAATAAGATAAAATATGCATTTCTATTAGCTGTTGCTTTGTGCCTTGTTTCTTGTGAAGAAGTGGTAGAGGTAGATTTAGATTCTAGCAATCATCAATTAGTAATTGATGCAGAAATTCTTTGGGATACAGATACTTCAGGAAATACACAGCACATATATTTGAGTAGGTTAACCGATTATTATGAAGAAGAAACGATTAAAGTTTCTAACGCAACAGTTTCTATTACCAACACATCTGGAGATCAATTTATATTTTTAGAAACAGCAGAATACGGTACTTACGAGTCTACAGATTTTATTCCAGAACTAGGAGAAACTTATACCTTAGAGGTTATTGTAGAGGGAGAAATTTATACTGCGGAAGAAACAATGGTTGCTGTACCAGATATTACTAGAATTGAACAAGATGACGAAGGTGGTTTTCTAGGAGATGAAATAGAAGTAAGTTTTTATTTTGATGATCCTGCAGAAGAGACTAATTTTTATTTGACAGATTTTGAAACCTCTTTTTTGATTTATCCAGAGTATGATTTGAGTGACGATGATTTTTTTAATGGTAACGAGATGGATGCAGATTTCTCTGATGAAGATTTAGCGGTTGGGGATGCAATACAAATAAATTTTAGAGGTATTTCGGAAGAGTTTTATAATTATATGAGCCTTATTTTAGAGAGTACAAGTGGCAATCCGTTTAGTACGCCTCCTGCAAATATTAGAGGAAATATTATTAACCAAACCAACCCAGAAAATTATGCTTTTGGTTATTTTAGTTTATCTCAAGCGCATCAATTTATTTATATAGTAGAATAGAGAAAGCCTACTGAAAACTGATTTTTTAAGATAGGAATTGTCACTCGTCAGAGACGAGCGCTAGCGGGGGATCTTAAACTCAATTTATGTTTTCGTATTCTGACGGTGAGAAAGTATCCGTAGACCGTGTAGAAACCGATGATGTTAATTCAAAAGCTAATGAAATACTTGATAAAAACTTTAATATTGACTCGGTAGTGTCAAAGGCTTATTATTATTCTCCATTACGCTTAACCGGTAATGAAGGAACAGGAATAGACAGCACATACGTAAGATAAAAATAATAAAACAAAAAATAATTTTATGAAGAATAATTTTCTCTTTTATTTCTTTACAATGGTTCTACTTTTTTATAGCTGTAAGAACAAAGAAGAACGGAAAGTAATAATTAGTATTCAATTAGCAAAAGACACCGTTAAGGTGGGTAATTATGTTAAGTCTATAGCCTATTTAGAAAAGCCTTTCTATGAAAATAAAAACTCCAAAATAGTTTTGTTTCTTGAAGCAGACGAAAACAAGAGGCTAAAAAGAAACTTATCTAACAGGAATAATATACCGATGTACGCATTCCATAATCTATCAATAGACACCTTTAATAGAAAATGGTCTCGTGGGTATGAATATGATAACACTGTGGCTTTCACAGCAAAATTTGACAAGGTAGGAACTCATAGTTTAAGAGGGTTTGTTGTTGAGTATTATGATAAAGATCCTTTAATAGACTCTATTATACAGGAAGATAAAATAAAAAGGTATTTCTTTGAAAAAAATGTTTATGTGAAATGATGCTTAGCAATATAAATGGATATTAACCCTCGCTGGCGCTCGTCTGCGGCAGTTAAATAACGAAAACCTTAGTGGCCTTCAAATTATAAAAAGCCTTACAGCAATGCAGGCTTTTTTTACAATAAATAATTATTTTCTAGTATTGAAGAGGTAATTTATAATTGTACATTAAACAGTTATTATTATGAATTATCTTTTATTTAACACCCCGCTAGCGCTCGTCTGCGACGAGTGAAACAATGACAGCTTAGTAGCGTTTAAATTATAAAAAATCCTTGCAGTGATGCCTCACACTTCCGAATAAACTGGATTTTGTATAAAAACCCAGCTAACTTGAAAACTTATCTTTTACGGAGGGCTATTGATTATTTGACAGTTTCAATATAAACAGCCGGAACAGATTCTAACTTTTTATATTTCTCTATGTAATTTATAGGTTTCCATTTTTTATTTATTTCATAATATGAATTTTCAAAATAAGCAGGTGGATTTTCTAACTTTCTATTATAAACTACTCCATACTCTAGAGATCCCTGCAGATTTATAAAGCCTATGTATAAATATTTATAATCTTTCAGGATAATATTTTCATTATCTAAATCAACTTTTAACCAATCGTTCTTAATACTTTTAGTATTAACAATCAATTTATTTGGAAGTAAATTTATTATGCTGTCATTGGGGTTTTTTGAGTTAGATTGAAATATGAGAAATTGAATATTTTTATTTTGACTCCGATGTTTATTTCCGTAAAAACCAGTAAAACCTTTTTTGATATATAGGTTAATATTTTTCACCTTTGCATTTACATATTCTTCAGCATTTAATTGAATTAATTTTCCAGCGACTGTACCACCACCAAAACCATTTATTTTTCTTTTTTCCTTCCTAATCCCTAGTATTTCATAATTCAGTTTCTTCTTAATGATTACTTCTTCTAAATGCAAACTTTTATCTAGAATTATTGAATTTTTTTCTAATTCTGAAAGTTCT
This sequence comes from Mesonia phycicola, assembly GCF_900141885.1. GTDB lineage: Bacteria > Bacteroidota > Bacteroidia > Flavobacteriales > Flavobacteriaceae > Mesonia > Mesonia phycicola. Next base: position 90,341 of record NZ_FQYY01000005.1, read on the forward strand.
AATTTTTGCGAATAGAAACCATCATAATGAATAAATAAAGAGTCTAAATTTTTCTTTTGACTTTTATGAATTATTAATTTATTAGAATTGTTATTGTAAAGAACTTCTGTAGAATCAGGATAGTATAGAAATAGTTGATATTCTTTTATTTCAGCTTTACGTTCATCAAAAAGTTGAATTTCATTTTCTTGACATATTGCTGAAAGTGAAAACAACAAGGAGAACATGGTAATGATATATTTCATTAGAAATATTGTTATTTTAATTAGAAACGTATAAATGTATTAAATTAACTGAATAAAAAAAGCCTACTGAAAATCAGTAGGCTTTTTTTGTGTACTCAAGGTGGGAATCGAACCCGCACTTCCGAGGAAATCTGATTTTGAATAAAAACCCAGCTAACTTGAAAAACTTAAACCGCTTATAGTGAATAACTTAAATTTGATGTTTGTCATTGACAATATACTAATTATGGCTCGCTTTATGGCTCTATAAACTATAGTATTATTTTCTTATTCCTAATTTGAAATTTTAACTTTAACGAAATTTTTATTTGACAGTTTCAATATAAATAGAAGGGACTGATTTATACTTATCATTAATATAATTTGGACTGGTCCATTTTTTATCTGAGATGCCACGTAATGCTCTTCTGTAATATCCTTGTGGAGGTTTGTCTAATTTACTATATCTTACGATCCCATATTCTAGAGAAGCATCTAAATTGCGAAAACCAATAAATAAATACTCTAAATGAAGTAATTTTATATTTTCATTTTTTAAATTAATTTTTAACCATCCTTTATTAGCGTTTTCTGTGTTAATAATAAATTTGTAAGGTAATAAGCTCACAAGTGGATCATTTGGATTTTCAGAATTGGACTGAAATAATAGAAATTCAATATTTTTGTTTTTGCTTGAATGCTTTTTACCGTACAAATCTCTAAAGCTATTTAAAAGAAAAAGATTAATACTTTCAATTTTAGAGTTTATATCTTTCTCCTTTAATTTTATAGTAACTAAATGTTCTTGAGCAACTGTACTAGCTGCAGAGTTCATCTTTCTCTTTTTTGTTTTAAAACCTAAAATGTCACGATGAATTTTTTTAGATATGAGTACTTCCTCTAAATGTAGACTTTTATCTAGAATTATTGAATCTTTTTCTAATGCTGAAAGTTCTAATTTTTGCGAATAGAAACCATCATAATGAATAAATACAGAGTCTAAATTTTTCTTTTGATCTTTATCAATTATTAATTTATTAGAATTACTATTATATATTACATCTGTGGAATCAGGATAGTAGAGAAATAGTTGATATTCTTTTATTTCATTTGTAAAGCTGTCAAAAAATTTTTTCTCTTGACTTTGAGAAAAAATTTCATTGTTGCTTCCAACTATTAAAAATAATATAATAAGGTATCGAGTCATTTAATTTTGATTGATAGTTATTTTATTGTAATTATAAAAAATAATTTATTAGTTAATTTTTACATTTAAAGGTCCTGTCCAGCTTGTGCGACTGCCATCAATACAAACCGTTCTAACATAAAAATCATATTCTGCATTTGGCGTTAATTGTAGATAGGTAATTTGCGTGCCATAATCCTCTCTTGTATCTATAGCAGAAGATTCTGGAGATTGATTATTTCCTACTAGATTAAACTCATAGGTTTTATTATTTCCGTCATCATTCCAACTAATATTGGCACCAACAGGATCTCCAAAGAAATTATATTCAGTATAATAGCTTAGGTTGTAAGGCTCTAAACATACGTTAGAGTTTTCTTCGGCATAATAAGAAACAGGCCCAACCCATTCACTAAACCCAAGATTATTATTACAATAAGCTCTAACATAAGCGTCGTAAGATTTACCTTGTTCTAGACTTAAGTCACTAGAAAACTGATTATTAGTTTGAAGAATATCTCCTTCACCTAACTCAAAACCTTCTACGCCATATTGAATTTGAAAATAAGAAGCTTCCGTTTCATTATTATAATAACTCCAAGATATATAACCATTAAAATCGATATCGTAAACATCTTCACAGTAAGAAGAAATATCTACTGCTTTTGGTCCAAACCATTCTGAAGTGTTACCGTTACTGTCTATGCCTCTAATCCAAAACAGCCAAATATTATCGGTAAAAAGATATAACTCGCTAATAGGTTTACTTAGTGTGTTGGATTCTAGGGTGGTAAACCTATCAGAGTTATCAGGGTCGTTAGTATTTGTGCTTAGGTTGTAAGCAATCTCATAATATTCAAAATCTGATTCTGCATTATAATTAAATACTAATTGAGAAGAACTTTGCTCGACAGTAAATTGGGTTATTGCTGCGATATTTTCATTATCAGCATCATCGGTAGAGCAGGATATTGCAATTATTAAAACAAAAAAAAGTAAAAATTTTTTCATTATAGAGGTTTTAATGTTAGATTAAATTCTAGCGAATATATTTATTTTATTGTTAAGTAGTGCGAGAGACTTTGTAGAAACGGGTTTCTCAATAACTGCAGTTACTTTTTATTATGTTTAGAAAAATAAAAAAAAAGCCTACTGAAAATCAGTAGGCTTTTTTGTGTACTCAAGGCGGGAATCGAACCCGCACTTCCGAAGAAACTGGATTTTGAATCCAGCGCGTCTACCAGTTCCGCCACTTGAGCAATTTTGGAGCTGCAAAATTATAAAATAATTCCATATTTCAGTAAAAATAAGTGATAATATTGCTTTCGTGCTGAAAATAAATTTATAAATTTGCAGCTTATTTAAAAGAAAAACGTAAATCTCTAGTTTACAAAACTTTATTAAATTATGGCCCTACCTACAACAGATGCAAAACTTTTTGCTTGTTCACAAAGTACAGAATTAGCTAATAGCATTGCATCGTATTACGGTATTCCTTTAGGAAATGTAATTACCTCTACCTATAGTGACGGAGAGTTTCAACCATCTTTTGAAGAGTCTGTAAGAGGGGCAAGAGTTTTTATTATTGGTTCTACCCACCCAAGCAGTGATCATTTAATGGAAATGCTTCTTATGTTAGATGCAGCTAAAAGAGCATCTGCAAGACATATTACCGCAGTAATGCCATATTTTGGTTGGGCAAGACAAGATAGAAAAGATAAACCTAGAGTGCCGATTGCAGCAAAACTAATAGCTAAAATGTTAGAGGCAGCAGGAGCAACTCGTATTATTACGATGGATTTACATGCAGATCAAATACAAGGATTTTTTGAGCGTCCTGTAGATCATTTATTTGCTTCAACAGTATTTTTACCACATTTAAAAGCTCTAAATTTAGATAATCTAACTATTGCATCTCCAGATATGGGAGGTTCTAAAAGAGCATACGCATACTCTAAAGCATTAGAGAGTGATGTAGTAATTTGTTATAAACAAAGAGCTAAAGCTAATGTAATTTCTCATATGGAATTAATTGGTGATGTAACTGGTAAAAATGTAGTATTGGTAGACGATATGGTAGATACTGCTGGTACTCTTACCAAAGCTGCAGATGTAATGATGGAGCGTGGCGCATTGAGTGTAAGAGCAATTTGTACACATCCAGTATTGTCTGGCAGTGCTTATGAGCGAATTCAAAATTCAAAATTAGAAGAACTTATTGTTACAGATTCTATTCCGTTAAGAGAGAAATGTGATAAAATTAAGGTAGTTTCTTGTGCAGAGCTTTTTGCAGATGTAATGCGTAGTGTACACGAGAACGCTTCTATTAGTTCAAAATTTTTAATGTAAATTTTTATTAATTTTATATATATTTAAATGAAGTCAATTACGATCAACGGATCTAAAAGAGAAAGCGTAGGCAAGAAAGCAACAAAAGCCTTACGTAATGCTGGACAGGTACCTTGCGTATTATACGGAGGAGAACAGGCCATTCATTTTTCAGCACCAAGCGTGTCTTTTAACAGCCTTATCTACACACCAGATGTACATACAGTTGTTTTAGAGTTTGATGGAGCAAAGCATAATGCAGTCCTTCAAGACATTCAATTTCACCCAGTAACTGATGAAATTCTACATATGGATTTTTATGAGTTTAGTGATGATCAAGAAATTAGCATGGAAATCCCTGTACATACAGAAGGAGTTGCTAAAGGTGTTAAAAACGGGGGTGTTTTACGTTATAACTTACGTAGATTAAAAGTAAGAGGTCTTGCTGCTAATTTACCAGATTATATTGTAGCAGATGTTACTTCTCTTAAAATAGGAAACAAATTATACGTTACAGCTGTACAGAGTGAAGATTACACAATACTTCACCCAGATAACACAGTAATTTGTCAAGTGAAGACATCTCGTAACATGGTGGTTGCAGATGACGACGATGATGATGATGTGCCATCTACAGAAACTAGTGATGAGGGTGCAGCAGCAGCTTCAAACGACGCATAGTAGATAAAATAATTTATTTTAAAAGCATCTTGATATTGTATCAAGATGCTTTTTTTATTTTTACTGAAATATAAAGTTATGTTATCATTTTTTGCAAGAATTTTAACTAATAAGAAAACAGAAAAAATTGATCCAATGAAAAAGTTTTTAATTGTAGGGCTAGGTAATATTGGCCCTAAATATGAAGAAACAAGGCATAATATAGGGTTTAAGGTTTTAGATCAATTAGCTAGAGAACAAGACGTTATTTTTGAAACAGCAAAACTAGGAGATAAAGCAGAGTTTAGGTTTAAAGGAAGAACATTTATACTAATTAAACCTTCTACTTTCATGAATCTTAGCGGGAAAGCTGTAAATTATTGGTTACAAAAAGAAAAAATTCCGCAAGAGAATCTATTGGTGGTTACAGACGATTTAAATTTACCTTTTGGTACTCTTAGAATAAAAACTAAAGGGAGTGATGGAGGTCATAATGGTTTAAAAGATATTCAAAGCTATATTACCGCCAAATACAATAGATTTAGGTTTGGTATATCTGATAAGTTTTCTAAAGGAAATCAAATAGATTATGTTTTAGGGGAGTGGGATAATGAAGAAATGAAACAGATGCCAGAGCGATTGAAAAAAGCAGCAGAAGCAATTAGATCTTTTGGTACTGCAGGGATCACTAATACAATGAACGAGTTTAATGGAAAGTAAAGTACAAAAAAAGCGAAAGGTTTTCCCTTTCGCTTTTTTGTAAAATAGTTATTATTTTTTAATCTATAATAATTTTTTTGGTAGAGGCTTGGCTCCCTACTTGCACCATTACAAAGTAAACACCTGCCTGTACGTTATTTAAGCTAACAGACTGTTCAAATTTACTTTGGTTGTTATACCTTTTTGTGTAAATTCTTCTTCCAGAAATATCGTAAATATTTACGTTGATATTGTCTTGGCTTTGCGTTTCTAAGCTTATAGTAAATTGCCCGTTAGATGGGTTAGGCCAAATAACAAAATCTTCTAACTCTGCTTTTGTAGAGACGGCTAATTCTTCATCAATAATCACAGTATAATCTTCAACTTCTCCATCAAAAGCTAATTCACAAGAATCTGCCATCCCGTTTAGTTTAGTAGAAACTCTCATAATTGTTTCACCTAATTCTGCGGTAGTAGGCACTGTGATATTTAAAGTAGATAGGCTTGTTGCTGCATCGTTTACATTTTGCGCTGTACCTAAATCATACATTTCATCTGTTCCAAAAATACAATCTTGATTCCAATCTATCCATACTACAGTATTGGTTGTAAAGTTTCCGTCTGTATTTACATTAATAGAAATAGGGTAACTTTCTCCTTGTTGAATAGTTGTAGATAAAGTGGTAAAATCACTATAACCCGTGGTCTTAGTAGAAGCGGTAACATTATTAATGGTGTTAAAGCTTACTAATGTAGTTGTAATGTTAGAATCTAAACTTCCCTCTGAAGCACAAAGAATACAATCGAAAAAGGTAAATTGAAACTCGGTACTATAATTAGATTCTGTACAATAGTTATTTGCTTTCACTCTCCAGTAATATGTTTCGTCATAAACAGCAGTAGTAAAGTCGTAAGAAGATTCTGTAAGTTGCTCTTCAATTAAAATATTACTAAATGTTGCTGTGTCTGAAATTTGAAGAGTATAAAAACTCGTGTTTGTAGATTCGTCCCAAGTTAATATAGGGTATGTACTATCGTCATCAGAATTGTCTGCAGGAGATAATAACGTAGGGACAATAATATTGTTATCGTATTTATTTATATAGATTTTATTTTCTATTTGTAAGTTACTTGTGGTTGTGCCTAATAATGTTATTTCATAAGAACCTACAGCTAAAGATGAAACACCTGTAATATTTAAGTTAACCGTAGTGTTATCTGTTGATGCTGTATTTGGAGTAAAAGTAGCTGCAAGACCAGTAGGTAAATTAGGAATAGAGAAAGTAGTAACCTCATTAAACCCTTCATTAGTAGTGTAAGTAAAATTAAAATCTGCGTTAGTTTCATTACAAATCTCAACCACCTCATCTGTGAAGTTTAAAGTGTATGGAGGAACTACGGAAAACTTCTTAGTATTTAATGCGTAAAAAATATTATCAGAAGCTTTTACCATGATTCGAGCACTGTCTGTATTAACGTTACTAGGTACTGTTATTGTAGTACTTCCGTTATTGGTAACATTTGAGGCTAATAATATGTCAAAGGTTAAGCCTGCGTCGTCGCTCAAATAGATATCAACCTCAGTAGCGTTTATAGGAGCAGCGTTAGTGTTAGCAACATCCCAAGTTATAGTTTTTGTTTGACCTTCGTACCAAACAATATTAGAAGTGCTTTGAGAAGTAACAGTAAAAGGTCCTGCGCTATCATCTACAGTAACTGTCATTAAATCAGAATCTGTTTGACCTATCCCTTCGGTATAACCGCTACCATTATCTCTAACTACAAAAGAAAAATTTAAAATTCGAGATACAGAAGGGGTTACCTCCCAAGTTGGAGTTAAATCACCGTCAACAACATCTTCTAAGCTTGGTAAATATCTTTTTGGGCTATCTGTAGGTAAAATAGCTCTGTATAAAGGACCTTGAGTCCAAGTGGATTGCGGAGAACTGTAGCCTGGAGCTTGTTCTGGGTCGTTTTGAGACCAATTGTAAGTTAGTGTAGAGGTTCCATCAGGGTCTGTTGCACTTCCTTCTAATACAAATGCTGTAGAAATAGGAATTGTATAATCATTTCCTGCATCTGCGGTTGGGGGTAAGTTAGAAAGAGTTGTTAATTGAGCACAACTACTACTTGTTCCAGATTTAACATTGTCTAAAATGTCTCTAATATTAACATAGTTAAAGTGAGCATCACTGTTAGATTGTACGTTTGTACTACATATACCAGCATAACCCATAATAGAGCTTCCGCTAGCTGGTTCAACTTCTGTATATCCGTTACCGCTTCTACTACAAGTATTCATCGTGTGGTATCCACCAAATTGGTGTCCCATTTCATGAGCTACGTAGTCAATGTAAAAAGCGTCTCCAACGGGGTTAGAGCTACCGGTGAAACCAGAACCTTTAGAGCCGTCAATACAAACACAGCCAATACAACCAGCACTGCCGCCTCCAGAAGTATTAAAATTATGGCCAATGTCATAATTGCTACTTCCTATAGTGCTGTCAATGGTATTTTGTGTGGTAGTGTTATATTCATATGTCCAAGGGTCACTGTTAGTACTTCCGTAATATATTAAGCTGTCGTTATTATCTACAAAAACTAAGGTGATAGCTAAATCTCTTTCGTATATTTCATTTACTCTGTTAATTGTAATAGCCATTTGAGCTTGAATATCTGCTACTTCTGTACCTGCATTGGTAGCAAAAATATTACCATATTGAGCGGTGCAAGACTGTGCTAATCTATAAGTTCTAAGAGTGCTATCGTCTGCGTTATAAACAGTGTTACTCACTTTGTCTTCTAACGAAGGTAAAATATCATTTTCTGTAGTACACTCAAACTCTTGTGTCGCGTTTCCTAAGTTAGATCTGTTAAAAACAATATAGTTTTCACTATCTTCTGTGTAAGGGTCAATATATTCTGCATTTCTTTTTCCAGATAAACTAAATGTATGCAGACCAAATTGGGTAACGCTAAATCTCATAGTTGCCGTAGGGTCATCAATCCCTATAGCTTTATAAGTTTGAATTTCTGGATATTTTTCTTGTAATCCAGGTTCCATAATAGAAGATTTGGTAACCCTAAATTTTTGGTATTCGCCATTACTCATAGGGAATTCTACTATAGTAGATGAAATCCCTTTTGCTTCTTTACTTGGAGCATCACTTAAAACAGATTTAAATAATTCTAAGTCTAGGTTAAAAAGTTGATATTTCTCTGGAAAAAAACTTCTATCCATTACATTTGAATAGCCTATTTTTGATTCGCTGGTGTTTGTCCAATAACTGTTTTGTGCAGTAAGCGAAAAACTGCATAAAATGATAAAGGATACAATAAGATAAGTTAACTTTGTTTTCATATAACGTGGGGTTTAAGACTCTAAAATTATGTATTTTTTAATATTTAATTACATAATTATTAAGGTTTATTAAAAAAACTTAAAAATAATGATAGATAAAAAGCCAAAAGTAGTAACTATTGGTACTTTTGATGGCGTACATATTGGTCATAGAAAAATTATAAAAAGGTTGGTAGAATCTGCTCAAAATTTAGGGTTAGAGTCTGCAGTGCTTACTTTTTTCCCTCATCCGAGAATGGTTTTGCAAAAAGAATTAGGTATCCAGCTAATTAATACAATTGAAGAACGTAAAGAAATTATATTAAGTACAGGGGTAGATCATTTGTGTGTTCACCCATTTACAAAAGAATTTTCTAGATTAACAGCGCAAGAATATATTGAGCAGATTTTAGTCAAAAAACTACAAGCAAAAAAGGTGATTATTGGTTACGATCATCGTTTTGGTAGAAATAGAAATGCAGATATTAACGATTTAAAAGCTTACGGAAAGCAATACGGTTTTGAGGTAGAAGAAATTTCTAAACAAGATGTAGACCAAGTAGCTGTAAGCTCTACAAAAATTAGAGTAGCGCTAGAAGAAGGCGATCTAGAAAAAGCAAATACTTATTTAGGAAGTCAGTTTTTATTAACAGGGACTATCGTTAAAGGCAAGGGACTAGGCAAAGGTTTAGGTTTTCCTACTGCCAATCTAAAAATAGAAGAAAACTACAAACTTATACCTAAAAATGGAGTTTACGTAGTGAAATCTTTTATAGATAATGAAGAGGTTTTTGGAATGATGAATATAGGCTATAACCCCACTGTTGGAGGTTCTACAAAAACTATTGAAACCCATTTTTTTAATTTGAATAAAGATTTATATGGAAAAAAACTTTCCATTAAAATGTTGAAAAGAGTTCGAGATGAAAAAAAGTTTGAGGGTGTAGAGCAGTTAATTGATGCAATGAAAAAAGATCAGCAGTTTTCTTTAAATTACATCCGTCAAATCAAATAATACAGTTTGTGATTAATAAATTACTTTTTCAGAAGGTAGATAACAGCTCTTTAATTGTTTTTAGAGTGATTTTTGGTACTTTAATTACGTTAGAAGCTTGGGGTGCAATTTTTACAGGTTGGATTAAGCGTGCGTTAATAGAACCTCAGTTTACATTCAACTTCATAGGTTTTGATTTTTTGCAACCCCTACCAGGCAACGGAATGTATTTTTATTACATTATAATGGGTGTGTTTGGTGTATTTGTAACCATTGGTTATAAATATAAATGGAGTATTTCTGCTTTTACAGTAATGTGGACGTGTGTTTATTTAATGCAAAAGTCTAATTACAACAACCATTACTACCTACTTATACTTATATGTATATTCATGATGTTGGTGCCTGCCAATAAATACTACTCTGTAGATGTAAAACAAAACCCTGCAATTAAAGAAATTGCTATGCCACGTTGGGTGCTACTTTTTATCATCTTGCAGTTATGGATTGTTTATACCTACGCTTCTGTAGCAAAATTTTACCCAGATTGGTTAAATGGTACTGTTCCTCAAATGTTAATGGAAAGAAAAAAAGATTATTGGTTGGTAGGGCAAATTCTGCAACAAAAATGGACACACACCTGCGTGCTCTATTTCGGAATTTTATTTGATTTGCTAGTAGTTCCATTAATGCTGTATAGAAAAACAAGGTTGCCAATGTTTATTGCAGCAATATTTTTTCATCTTTTTAATAGCTATGTTTTTAGAATAGGTATTTTTCCATACCTCTCATTAGCATTTTGTTTGTTTTTCTTTTCAGCAGAAATTGTTCATCGTAAATTTTTAAAAGAAAAACCTTTTTATAATAAAAAAGAAGTAGAAATACCAAGGTATAGCAAATTGCTGAAAGCTTTTTTTGTGGTTTGGTTTATATTTCAAATAGGTATGCCTCTTCGTCATTGGCTTATAAAAGGAGATGTTTTATGGACAGAAGAAGGGCACCGTATGAGTTGGAGAATGATGTTACGTAGTAAAAGCGGAGTTACATCTTACAAAATTGTAAACAAAACTACAGGTAAAACAAGCTTCTTAAAAAAAGGAGATTACTTAACCAAAAAACAAATAGGTAGTGCCTCTAGTAAGCCAGATGTTATTTGGCAATTTTCTCAGCGTATAAAAAAAATGTACCAAGAAAAAGGTGAAGAAGTAGAAATTTACGTAAATGCTAAAATTAGCGTAAATAAAAAGCCAAGAAAACAATTAATAGATCCTGAAGTGAATATGGCAGAAGCAGAGTATAACTATTTCTTTCATAATGATTGGATTTTACTTCACGAAGATGAAGATTAGTTACGCGTAAATAATTAACTTTAGCCCTTTATAAATAAATAAATTTTTTACCCAATGTTACAGGTAGCTCATATTAGAGAGAACAAAGAGGTTTACATTGAAGCTTTAAAGAAAAGAAATTTTGAAGCAGAAACCGTTTTTGGAGAAGTTTTACAGTTAGATGAAGAAAGAAGATCAACTCAAGCAGAGTTAGATAATACTTTAGCAGAATCTAACAGACTGTCCAAAGAAATAGGGATGTTGTTTAAATCTGGTGAGCACGAAAAAGCAAATACGGTAAAAAAACAAACAGGTGATTTAAAAGAAAAATCTAAAGAACTTTCAGATAAATTAAATGAAGTTTCTGCAAAACTTACAGAGCTTCTTTATACCATACCTAACATTCCTCATCCATCTGTTCCTGCAGGTAAAGATGAAGAAGACAATGAAGAGGTTTTTAAAGAAGGTGATATTCCTGTCTTAGCAGAAGGAAGTCTTCCGCACTGGGAGTTAGCTAAAAAGTACGATTTAATAGATTTTGAACTTGGTAACAAAATTACTGGAGCAGGTTTCCCTGTGTATAAAGGTAAGGGAGCAAGATTACAACGTGCTTTAATTACCTATTTTTTAGATAAAAATATAGAAGCAGGATATACAGAATATCAAGTTCCTTTAGTAGTAAATGAAGAGTCTGGTTACGGTACAGGTCAACTACCAGATAAAGAAGGGCAAATGTATCATATCCAAAATGATGATTTGTATTTAATCCCAACTTCAGAAGTACCTTTAACCAACATGTTTAGGGGAGATTTATTAGAAGAAAAGCAATTACCAATTAGTTGTACTGCATTTACTCCTTGTTTTAGAAGAGAAGCAGGATCTTATGGGGCGCACGTAAGAGGGTTAAACCGTTTACATCAATTTGATAAAGTAGAGTTAGTAAACTTAGTGAAGCCAGAAGACTCTTACGAGACTTTAGATAAAATGGTAGAGCACGTAAAAGATATTTTAAGAGAATTGAAGTTGCCATACAGAGTTTTAAGACTTTGTGGTGGAGATTTAGGGTTCACTTCTGCGCTTACTTTTGATTTTGAATTATTTTCTACCGCACAAGATCGTTGGTTAGAAATTTCTTCAGTTTCAAATTTCGAAACCTTCCAAGCAAATAGACTAAAGGTTCGTTACAAAAACAAAGACAATAAAAAAGAATTGGTACATACCTTAAACGGAAGCTCGTTAGCATTACCAAGAGTAATGGCAGGTATTTTAGAAAATTACCAAACAGAAGATGGTATTAAAATACCAGAAGTTTTAGTACCATACACAGGCTTTGATATGATTAAATAAAAGCTGAATACATTAAATTTAAAAACGCATTTTGCTATCTTAGCCAAATGCGTTTTTTTATTACCATAATACTAGTATTCTTTTTTTCAAAACTAAGTTTTGGACAGTCTGTGCAATTGGCTCAAAATTATTTTGAGCAAGGCGAGTACGAAAAATCTAAAACCGTTTACCAACAACTATTTAAAAAAACTAGTGGTAGTTATTCTTATTTAATGGGGGTAGTTACTAGTTTACAGCAACTTCAAGAGTATGAAGAAGCAGAAAAATATTTGTTAGATTTTTCGGCTAAAACAAAAGTGTATCCTAATCTATTTGTAGAAATAGGTAATAATTACCAACTGCAAAACGAACAAGAAAAAGCAAAAGAATATTACCAATTAGCTATAAAAGAGGTAGAAAGAGTACCTAACTATATTTACTCTGTAGGTAATGCATTTCAAAAATATAACCTATTAGATGAGGCAGAGTTAGCCTATAAAAAAGCATTAGAGAAGCAGCAAAGTCCTAATATAATTGTACAGTTGGCAAGTGTATATGGTTCACAAGGTAAGCTAGAAGAAATGTTTAGCACCTACTTAGATTTAATTAAAGAGAAGCCAGAATATTTTTACGCAGTTAATAGAAATTTCTCTGCATTTATTAAAGAAGATGCTCAAAATGAAGCAAATCAAATTCTAAGAAAATTACTGTTAAAGAAGATTCAGCAAAATCCAGATTTGTTTTATAACCAAATGTTGAGTTGGTTATTCACACAGCAAAAAGATTATAAAAAAGCTTTTATTCAAGAAAAGGCTATATACCAACGTTCACCACAACAAAATCTAAGAAAAATAATAGAGCTAGCTAGTATAGCTAATGAAAACGGAAATATAGATACTGCAAAAGAAATTTTAAACTATACCATAGAAGAGGCTACATCAGAGCAACAAAAGCTCAACGCCTATGAGTTACTTTTTGAAATAGAGATAGCACAGATTGCCTCAGAAAAAGAAAAGCAAGATCTCTACCAACGTTTTCAAGAAGTGTTTGCTAATTATGGTTTACAAAAAAACAGTTTAGCTTTACAATTGCAGTATGCAAAATTTTTGGCTTTCAATTTAGAAGATAACGAAGAAGCAAAAAATACATTATACAAAGCTTTAGAATTGCCACTTAATAAGTTTGAAGAGGCAAGAACAAAAATGGTTTTAGCAGATGTTTTAGTTTACGAAGAGAAATTTAATCAGGCATTAATATACTATAGCCAAGTACAAAATTTAGTGCAAAACAACCAATTAGCACAAGAGTCTACATTTAAAGTAGCAAAAACTAGTTATTATAAGGGTGATTTTAAATGGGCGCAAACTCAATTAAAAGTACTTAAAAAAGCGACTAGCCAGTTAATCGCAAATGATGCGCTGCAGTTAAACCTACTTATTTCAGATAATTCTTTAGAAGACTCAACGCAAACAGCTTTAAAATTATTTGCAAAAGCAGATTTGTATACTTTTCAGCATAAAAACAAAAAGGCACTTGTGGTTTTAGATAGTATTTTACATAACCACAAAGGAGAGAAGATAGAAGATGAAGCGCTTTTTAGAAAAGCAAAATTATTTGAAAAAGAAAAACAGTTTCAGCTTGCTAAAGAAAGCTATCAGCAAATTATACAATTTTACGGTCAAGATATTTTAGCAGACGATGCTTATTTCTATTTGGCAGAATTGTATAATAACCAACTAAACTTACCAGAAAAAGCCAAAGAAAATTACGAACAAATTATATTTAACTTCTCAGATAGTATTTTCTTTGTAGAAGCAAGAAAAAAATACCGAATACTTCGTGGAGATCAAATAGAATAATGCAATTTTTGCATTACCTTAAAACCTGATTCATGATTATATATAATGTAACCATTAATGTGAATGAAGCTATTCATGTAGAGTGGCTTTCTTGGATGAAAAATAAGCACATCCCACAAATGTTAGCAACCGGCAAATTTACCAATGCTTTAATGACAAAAGTACTCGTAGAAGAGCCAATGGGTGGGGTTACTTACTCTGTACAATACAAAGCAGAAAGTAAAGAAGTACTAGAGAAGTACTACCAAGAAGATGAAGAGAATTTAAGAGAAATGTCTAAAAGGTTTAAAGACCACGTAGTTTTTTTTAAAACCGAATTAGAAGTAATTACAGAGCAATGAAAAAATCGTTTTCAAATAAAAAAAAGTATTACAAACAGCCACCAGAAGCGCAATCTCCTGTGAAGGCAAAAAAGCATTTGGGGCAACACTTTTTAAAAGATGAAAACGTCGCAAAAAATATAGGAGATACATTAACCTTACAAGGGTATAATAATGTGCTAGAAATTGGCCCTGGTACAGGAGTACTTACCAAGTATATTTTGCAAAAAGGTAAAAAAGTAATTGCTTTAGATCTAGATACAGAGTCTATAGAGTACTTAAATACTTCTTTTGCGTTAGATCACCCCAATGTACCTACCAAAGATTTTAAAATTATAGAAGCAGATTTTCTAAAACAAGATTTAGAAAAAATGTTTAACGGTGAGCCTTTTGCTATTACAGGTAACTTTCCGTACAATATTTCTACACAAATTGTTTTTAAAGCAATAGAAAATAGAGATTTAGTACCAGAGTTTACAGGGATGTTTCAAAAAGAAGTAGCCCAAAGAATTTGTGAAAAAGAAGGGAGTAAAACTTATGGCATACTCTCTGTACTTACTCAAGCATTTTACGAGGCAGAGTACCTTTTTACCGTTCCGCCAACGGTGTTTAACCCGCCACCAAAAGTAGATAGTGGGGTGTTAAGACTTATCAGAAAAAAAAATACAGACCTACCCGTAGAGGTAAAACTATTTTTTAAAGTGGTAAAAACAGCTTTCCAGCAAAGAAGAAAAACGTTAAGAAATAGTTTAAAAACATTTAACCTTAGTCCAGAATTAAGAGAAGATCATATCTTTGGTCAAAGACCTGAGCAATTATCTGTTCAGCAATTTATAGAACTTACCCAAAAGATACAAAACGATGCAGTTTCAGATTAGTAGGGAGTTTATAGAAAAAATAGAAGCTCTTGTTGAAAGTAAAAACAACAAAGAGCTTTTGGTGCAGTTAGAAGATATGCACCACGCAGATATTGCAGAAATTTTAGAAGAACTAGATCTAAACGACGCTACCTATGTAATTAAACTTCTAGAAAGTGACAAAACAGCAGAGGTTCTTTTAGAGTTAGATGATGAAGATAGAGAGAAAATCTTAGACAATCTTTCTGCTAAAGAAATAGCAGGAGAGATTGAAGAAATGGACACCGATGATGCTGCAGATATTGTAGGTGAGCTTTCTCCAGAAATTAAAGAGTTAGTAATTGCCAATATAGAAGATGAGCAACACGCAGATGATATTGTAGACCTTCTTCGTTATGATGAAAACTCTGCAGGAGGTTTAATGGCAAAAGAGCTAGTAAAGGTAAATGAAAACTGGAGCGTTACCGGCTGTATGAGTGAAATGCGTGATCAAGCAGAAAACGTAACACGAGTACATTCTATCTACGTGGTAGATAACAGAAATAAATTAAAAGGTAGACTCTCTTTAAAAGATTTAATCACCGCACCAAGTACCTCTCAAATTAGTGATGTTTATATAGACAAAGTAGATTATGTAACCGTAGACACTAAAGGAGAAGAAGTAGCTAGAATTATGCAAAAGTATGACCTAGAAGCAATCCCTGTAGTTAATGAGATGGGAAAACTGGTAGGGCGTATCACCGTAGATGATATACTAGATTTTATAAAAGACGAAGCCGAAAAAGATTACCAAATGGCAGCCGGTATATCTGAAGATGTAGAGGCAGATAGTAGCATTTGGCAACTTACCAGAGCACGCTTACCTTGGTTGGTACTAGCATTGTTAGGTGGTTTTATAAGTGTAAATGTACTAGAAACCTTTGATGGCGCTATGGAAAAACACGGAGCCTTATTCTTCTTCGTGCCATTAATTGCCGCCATGGCAGGTAATGTAGGGGTACAATCTTCAGCTATAGTACTGCAAGGTCTAGCAAACGGTAGTTTACGAGGTTCACTCATAAATAGATTATTTAAAGAAGTATTACTAAGCCTCTTTAATGGGTTTGTATTAGCAGTATTATTAGTACTGGGTGGTGTATTTTTACTCAATTTAGACTTTGATTTTGGTCTAACTGTAGCCATTTCTCTAATTTCTGTAATAGTAACCGCGTCTTTAATAGGTACATTTGTACCAATAATTTTAGACAGACAAGGCATAGATCCCGCTATGGCAACAGGCCCTTTTATTACCACAAGTAATGATATTTGCGGTATTTTAATTTACTTCAGTATCGCCAAAATTATTCTAGGTTTTTAATATATAGCGTGCCGTATCCGGCCGTGCTATTCACTAAATCTTTTTTTGCCACTTATCCAAGCAAAAAAAGGATACCGTTACTATCACTCACGCAAAAAACAAGAGATAGACTTCACCCACACATTTTTAATAACTAAATTTGAAAAAAAAAATTAAAGCATGACCCCTATTCCATTTCAATATGAAATTGAAGTTCAACCAGAACACATAGACGATCTTAACCACGTAAATAACGTAGCATATTTACAATGGGTGCAAGACGTGGGAGAAAAACATTGGAATTTAAAAACCTCAGAAGAATTAAGAGAAAAAGTAGGTTGGGTAGTGTTAAACCATTATATAGAATATAAAAGTCCAGCATTTTTAGGGGATCAATTAATTTTAAAGACCTGGATACAAAAACACGAAGGTGTAAAAAGTGAACGCCGTGTAGAAATTATTAGAAAAAAAGACAATAAAATTTTAGCACAAGCAAAAACACTTTGGTGTCATATAGAAAAAAAGAATTTTCGCCCCACACGTATCACTCCAGAAGTTACTGCACCTTTTTTTAAAGAATAGGTTAGTTCTGATTTCACCTTGAGCGGAGTCGAAAAGGTCTTCCCAATCTCGACTCCGCTCGATTTGACAAATGAAATTTAAAATATGCTAAAACTTCAATAACAATATTAAAAATGAAAGTACTTCATCTAGATATCAACCACCCGTTAATTATAGAACAACTACAAGATTTAGGTTTTGTAAATGAAGAAGACTACACCTCTTCTAAAGAAGAAGTAATAGCTAAAATAGCAAACTATGATGGGATTATTATTAGAAGTAGATTTAAGCTAAATAAAGACTTTCTTTCCGCAGCAAAAAACTTAAAATTTATTGGTAGACTGGGTGCTGGTTTAGAAAATATAGACGTAGAGTTTGCCGTTGCTCAAGGTATTCAATTATTTTCTGCACCAGAAGGTAATAGAAATGCAGTGGGAGAGCACGCTTTGGGTATGTTACTTTCCCTTTTTAATAAACTCAACAAAGCAGATCATGAGGTGAGAAATGGCAAATGGTTGAGAGAAGAAAATCGTGGAGTAGAACTAGAAGGCAAAACCGTAGGGATTATTGGGTATGGTAATATGGGAAAATCATTTGCTAAAAAACTACAAGGTTTTGATGTTGAGGTTTTGTGCTACGATATAAAAGAAAATGTAGGAGATCAATTTGCAAAACAAGTAAGTTTAGCAGAGTTTAAAAACAGAGTAGAGGTTCTTAGTTTACACACGCCGCTTACACCTTTAACTCAAAATATGGTAGACCGTGAGTTTATCAATTCATTCAAAAATAATTTTTGGTTTATTAATACAGGTAGAGGGCAAAGTGTAATTACTACAGATTTGGTAGAAGCTTTAAAATCTGGAAAAATTTTAGGAGCAGGTCTAGACGTGTTAGAATATGAAAAAACATCTTTTGAAAACTTATTTTCTTCTAAAGATGCTATGCCAGAGGCTTTTCAATACTTAATTAAAGCAGAAAATGTGCTACTTTCTCCGCACGTTGCCGGTTGGACAGTAGAAAGTAAACGAAAACTAGCACAAGTAATTGTAGATAAAATTAAAGCTAACTTCCAGTAAACATTAACGCTTTAACCAATAGAGTTTTGCTAAATTTGTGAAGGTTGGCTTAGTCAATTTTTTTAAAAACTATACAATTATGCAAATTCAAGCAGACTCAGTAGCAGATTATCTAGCAAATGTACCCACAGAAAAAAGTGGAGCTTTTGCTAAGTTAAGAAAATCTATAGTAGAGAATTTACCTTCAGGTTTTAAAGAGTGTTTAAGTTACGGTATGGTAGGTTATGTAATACCCAAAAGTATCTACCCTGCGGGTTACCATTGTGATCCATCTTTGCCGTTACCCTTTATGAGTATTGCTTGCCAGAAAAATTTTATTGCACTTTACCACAGTGGTATTTATGCAAACCCAGAGTTGTTACAATGGTTTCAAGAAGAATATCCTAAACACGTAAAAACGAAGTTAGATATGGGTAAAAGCTGTATTAGATTCAAAAATGTAAAAACTATTCCGTTTGAGCTAATTGCAGAGCTCACTAAAAAAATGACTCCAGAAGATTTTATAGATATTTACGAATCTAATTTGAAAAAATAATGAAAAAAAGAGTAACAGGTTTAGGTGGTTTTTTCTTCAAGTCAGAAAATCCAGATGCAGCAAAACAATGGTATAACAAACACTTAGGTTTAGATACAGACCAATACGGTTGTACTTTTTGGTGGAAAGATAAAGAAGGGAAAGATGCCTCTACGCAATGGAGCCCGATGGATGAAAAGACCAATTATTTTGAGCCCTCTCAAAAACAGTTTATGATGAATTTTCGAGTAGAAAATTTAGACGAATTGCTAATTGCTTTAAAAGAAGAGGGAGTAACTATTGTAGGAGAACCAGAAGAACATAGCTACGGTAAATTTGGTTGGATTTTAGATCCTGAAGGAAATAAAATAGAACTGTGGGAGCCTAAAGATGAAGCTTTTCTGTAATGCACAAATGTTTTCATAAAGTTAAAAATACAAAACACTATTGTAGGTACTAATTACAGCGATTATATTTGCCTTAATGAGTACATCTACAATTGTTCAGAGCTTTGCACAATCCCCGCAGCAGCAGGAATTGAGAGAAACTATTGCCGTTTCTCCAGAAAATAATACTAAAATACACGTAAAAGGCCTTGTTGGTTCTTCCCTTTCATTTGTGGTAGCCAATGCTTTTAAAGATGCAGATCGCCCTTTTTTATTAATTTTAAACGATAAAGAAGAAGCTGCTTATTACCTTAATGATTTGGAGCAGCTCATTGGTGAAAAAGATGTGTTGTTTTATCCGGGTAGTTATCGTAGACCTTATCAAATAGAAGAAACAGACAACGCCAATGTTTTGTTACGCGCAGAGGTTTTAAACCGAATAAATTCTCGTAAAAAGCCCGCTGTAATAGTAACTTACCCTGATGCTTTATTTGAAAAAGTAGTTACAAGAAAAGAATTAGATAGAAGTACCCTAAAAATAAAATTAGGAGATAACCTTTCTATAGATTTTGTAAACGAAGTATTGTTTGAATATAAATTTAAACGAGTAGATTTTGTTACAGAACCAGGAGAGTTTTCTGTACGTGGTGGGATTATAGATGTTTTTTCTTTTAGTAACGATGAGCCTTACCGTATAGAGTTTTTTGGTGATGAGGTAGATAGCATTAGAAGCTTTGATGTAGAAACACAATTATCTACAGATAAGGTGAATAAGGTTTCTATCATGCCTAATGTAGAAAATAAAAAGCTAGATGAGGTAAGAGAGAGTTTTCTAAAATATGTAGCCAATAACACGTTACTGTTTATTAAAAACCTAGACCTTTTTACTGCCCAACTAGATAAATTATTTAGCAAAGCAGAAGAAGCTTTTTCAAAACTTTCCGCAGAAATAAAACACAGTGAGCCAAAAGAACTTTTTTGTACTTCAGAGCTTATAAAAAAACAGATATTAACTTACTCGGTAATAGAGTTAAGTAATCAAGCATATCTTAGCCCAGAGAAAGAAATAGTCTATTTTGTTTCTCCACAGCCTTCCTTTAACAAGCAGTTTGATTTGTTAATAGAAAACTTAATTTCTAATCAAGAAAAAGGCTATACCAATTATATTTTTTGTGTAAGTGAGCAGCAGGCAAAACGTTTTCATGATATTTTTAATGATCAAGATCAAGAAGTAAAATATAAAACCGTGGTATTATCCATGTTTCAAGGTTTTATAGATGAGCAAGCTAAAAATGTTTGCTACACAGATCATCAAATATTTGAGCGTTACCATAAATTCAGTTTAAAAAATGGATATGCCAAAAAGCAAGCTATTACCATTAAAGAGCTTACTAATCTAGAAGTAGGAGATTATGTTACTCATATTGATCACGGTATTGGTAAGTTTGGAGGTTTACAAAAAATAGATGTAGAAGGAAAAAAACAAGAAGCCATTAAATTAATTTATGGCGAAAGAGATATTTTATACCTCAGCATTCACTCTTTACACAAAATATCTAAATACAACGGTAAAGATGGTAAAGAGCCAAAAATATACAAGTTAGGAAGCAACGCTTGGAAAACTTTAAAAAAGAAAACCAAAGCGCGCGTTAAGCACATTGCCTATAATTTAATTGAATTATACGCCAAAAGGAAACTACAAAAAGGTTTTGCTTATGGGCCAGATTCTTATTTACAACATGAGTTAGAGGCTTCTTTTATCTATGAAGATACACCAGACCAAAGTACAGCGACAGAGGCGGTAAAAAAAGATATGGAAAACGAACGACCAATGGATCGTTTAGTGTGTGGTGATGTAGGTTTTGGTAAAACAGAAGTCGCAATTAGAGCTGCATTTAAGGCGGTAGATAATGGCAAACAGGTAGCTGTTTTAGTACCAACCACTATTTTGGCTTTTCAGCATCACCAAACTTTTTCTGAACGTTTAAAAGATTTGCCAGTAACGGTAGATTATTTAAATAGGTTTAGAACCGCTAAAGAGCGTAGAGAAACTTTAGCAGATTTAGAAAATGGAAGAGTAGATATTATTATTGGTACGCACCAATTGGCTAGTAAAACCGTAAAATTTAAAGATTTAGGACTGTTAATTGTAGATGAAGAACAGAAATTTGGAGTAGCGGTAAAAGATAAGCTAAAAACGATTAAAGAAAACGTAGATACGCTAACCCTAACCGCGACACCAATACCGCGTACGCTTCAGTTTAGTTTAATGGCGGCAAGAGATTTATCTACCATCACCACTCCGCCACCAAACCGTTACCCAATTGAGTCTAATGTAATTCGTTTTTCAGAAGAAAATATTAGAGATGCTGTTTTGTATGAAATACAGCGTGGAGGGCAAGTATTTTTTATTCATAATAGAATAGAAAATATCAAAGAAGTAGCAGGAATGATTCAGCGACTAGTGCCAGATGCCAAAGTAGGTATAGGTCACGGGCAAATGGAAGGTAAAAAGTTAGAGAAACTAATGCTAAGTTTTATTGATGGTGAATTTGATGTGCTAGTTTCTACAACGATAATCGAAAGTGGTTTAGATGTTACCAATGCCAATACCATTTTTATTAATAACGCTAATAATTTTGGACTGTCTGATTTGCACCAAATGCGTGGACGTGTAGGAAGAAGTAACAAAAAAGCATTCTGTTATTTTATTACTCCGCCTTATTCTGCTATGACAGATGAAGCCCGTAAACGAATGACAGCTTTAGAGCAATTTTCAGATTTAGGAAGTGGTTTTAATATTGCTATGAAAGATTTAGAAATTCGTGGAGCAGGAGATTTATTAGGAGGTGAGCAAAGCGGATTTATAAATGAAATTGGTTTTGATACCTACCAGAAAATTTTAGCCGAAGCTATTGAAGAGCTAAAAGAAAATGAGTTTAAAGACCTTTATGCAGAAGAAAATAATATAGAAGATAGAGATTTTGTAAAAGATACGCAGATTGATACAGATTTTGAGATACTTTTCCCAGATGATTACATCAATAACATAACAGAGCGTTTAAACTTATACACAAAGCTTAATGAGCTTAAAAATGAAGAGGAATTAGGGGTATTTGAAAAAGAATTAATAGATCGTTTTGGAGAGTTGCCAATACCAGCGGTAGATCTTTTAAATAGCGTTAGAATAAAGTGGATCGCTTCAAAAATAGGTTTAGAGCGTATTATCTTAAAACAGAATAAATTTGTTGGTTACTTTATATCAGATCAGCAATCAAGTTTTTACCAAACTGCAAACTTCACAAAAGTTTTACAATATGTACAGTCACATCCTGGAGCTTGTAAAATGAAAGAGAAGAAAACAAGAAACGGTTTAAGACTGTTGTTAACGTTTGAGAAAATTAATTCTATAGAAAAAGCACTTCACGCTTTAGCTCCGTTAGATTTTAGAAAGAAAAAAGAAGAGGCTAGGTAATGGTAAAAAAAAATGAATTTAGATAAAGTTTATAATTAGTGTAATTAATATGTTCCATTTAAAATCTTTTCAATTTTTATTAAGAAGATTTTAAATGGAACATATTATATAATTAAAACAGGGTATAGCCTAAAATAAAACTCGTGGTAGCTTGTTTTAAACTAGTACCACTAATTTCATTATTTAGGAAATCAATTTTGCTATTAAGTCTTACTTCTGCTCTAAAATTTTTATAATTAACTCCTCCACCAATACCAAAGCTACTATCGTTAGAAAGATTATATCTATAAAGTTCTTCATTGTTATCATCATTATAAGCAGTTAATAAAGAGTTTCCTAAGTTGGCATTAAAAGAAAATAAGCCATTAACGAATACAGAAAAGTCATTAGAGATAAAAAAACGACGTCTAACTCCAAGTGAATTTTGAAGATATTTATTGTTAACTTCAAATCTTCTATAATCTCCAGAATATTCATGGCTAAAATCTTCATAAAGAGTTTCATTATCTAAGTTTTGATAAAGACTTTCTACAAATACAGACCATTTGCCTCCATTATACGGAAAAATAATTTCAAATTCGAGACCAAAAGAATAACTATTTGTTGAATTAAAGGAAATGGTTTCTACAGCTCTATATACATCTTGATGGTCTATATTGTGACTACTTGCTCCTACTTTAAAAGTAAAATTGAAAACATTTTTAAGATTTCCCTCTTCATCTTTGTTTGTTTCATAGGTATTGTAATTTTCGTATTTACACTCATGGTAATCTTCAAAAATAGTTATTAAATCTTCTTTATTATAATCTAATTTTGTAAAATCAGATTCAGATAAACCATCACATTTAAGAACGTTAGCTAAATCATTTTTATAACGGTTATTTTCTTTAACCCCATTTGATTGAGAAGCAGACGATATGAATTTCTTGTAAATAAGTGGGATGAAATTAGAACTTTTATTTTCTTGATAATAAAAATAAACTAAATTATCATTTTGGTATTGATATAAACTTATTTGACCTTCTATTAAAGTATTTAAAAAAAGAACTTTATTTTGTAATATAGCTCTTCTTTCAACACTTAAATTATTAATCTCATTAGAATTTAAATCAATATCAACACTTGCTTTTATATATTTAAAAGTTTTTTCATTATCTCCAAAACCCTGAATAGTATTTAAGTTACCTGTAATAACGTTTCCATTTTCAGAAAATTTGTATTTGATAGTTTCTGGAGAGTATTGCCAATTTTTGTTTTCAATTAGACAACTAATTTTTTTATTATTAATTATAACATAACCTGGCTCAAATTTAATTTGAGCAATTGTGGTTATAAAACTTAATAAAAGTAAGCTAGTAGAAAATAATTTTTTCATCAAATAAATGGGTTAGTTTAATACGGTTGTAAATATAAAAAATCAAATGATAATCAAAACTATTATTAAAAATATAGAAATGCATCCTCTAAATGTTCTATACGAGTGCCGAGTTTATTTTTGATAATCGCCACAATATCAAAACGTAGTTCTACATCCAGATCATTTTTTGTAATATAAAAGTCCATTGCTTTTACTAGTTGCTGAATTTGTTTTGGTTTTACAAACTCTTGCGGATTGCCAAACTCTGGCGTACTTCTAGTTTTTACCTCTATAGCGCAAACTACCCCAAGATGCTGTGCAATAATGTCTACTTCTGCTTTTTGAAATCTGTAATTGCGTTCTAAAATGGTATAACCTTTCTGTTGCAAAAAATCAACGGCTAGTTGTTCTCCTTTTTTACCAAGTTCGTTATGTTGAGCCATAGTCTATTATTTTAGATACGCTAAGGTAGAGGTGCTTTCTGTTACTTCAAGATTAACTTTTTTACCGAGTATAATGGCTTGGTTATTTTCTATATGTCCTGCCGGAAAATTAAATGCTACTGGGTAATTATATGCTTCTACAGTTTCATAAATAATCTCTTCTGCTGTTTTGCCAAACGGTATCGTATTATCATTCATATCACTCATCCCACCAATTACTAAACCGGCAAGATTTTCTAACATACCGTTGCGTTTTAGGTTTTGCATCATTCGATCTATATGGTACAAGTATTCATCTAAATCTTCGATAAATAAAATTTTCCCGTCTGTATTTATAGCAGAATTACTTCCGCAGAGAGAAAAAAGTACCGATAAATTACCACCAACAATTTCGCCTTTTGCAGCACCTGTTTTATTGTAGTTTGAAAATGGAAATTTATATTGAATAGTTTCTCCAAAGAGAGCTTTTCGTAATGTCTCACGACTTACTTCTGTTTTAGTTTCTACGCCTATGCACATTTGAGCGTGAAGTGTAACAATATTAAGATTATGTATGTGAGAGTGTAAAGCGGTAACATCACTATAGCCAATAATCCATTTCGGATTTTCTTTAAATTTTGTAAAATCGAGTAAATCTAAAATTCTAACGGTACCATAACCGCCTTTTGCACACCAAATAGCTTTAATTTCTGGATCGTCTAATTGTTGCTGAAGGTCTTTAGCACGTTCTGCATCTGTTCCTGCAAATTGATGATCTTCTAGACCAATGCTAGTGCCAATTATAGGTTCTAAATCCCAATTTTTTATATGTTGAAGTGCTTCTTGTAAATCTTTTAAGGTAGCTTTTCTTGCGGTTGCTACAATAGCAATTTTATCTTTCGGTTTTAAAAAGGAAGGGGTTTTCATAGATATAAATGCTAAACGGAAACTATTTCAGGTTTTTGTAAAAGTTCTTCTTGTCTAAATTTTAAAATAATTTGTGCAATTGCCACTACATCTCTTTCACAATAAGAGACAATTCTTTTAATACTTTTTTCTACGTAAAAAGCATCTCGTACTTGAGAGCCATCTATATCTTCTTTAGGCGAAGGGATTCCTAAAATATGAGTAAGTAATTTTAAAGAAGTAAAGTTTTTATAATCGCCAAACTTCCACATTTCTAAAGTGTCTAGATGAGGTACTTCCCAAGGTTTTTTACCAAAAAGATTTAATTTTTCTGGCAATGCAATACCGTGAATTAACATTCTTCTAGCTATGTAAGGAAAATCAAACTCTTTACCATTATGTGCACATAAAAGGTGAGCAGGTTTGTTAAAATAAGTACCCAGCAGGTTTTTAAATTCAATTAGTAGTTTTTGTTCTTCTCCCTGAAAAGTAGTTGTTCTAAAAGTTCTTTGCTGATTTTTAAAAGTAAAATAACCTACAGAAATACATACTATTTTGCCAAATTCTGCCCAAATGCCTGCACGATTGTAAAATTCTGCAGGAGTAAAATCTTCTTTTCGTTGGTATTTAGATTTGTCTTCCCAGAGTTGTTGCTTTTCTTTACTTAATTCTTCAAATTTTTCATATTCTGGAACGGTTTCTATATCTAGAAAAAGTATGTTTTCAAGTTTTAGTTTTTTAAGCATAGTTCCAGCATTTTAAAATTTTTTGTAACTGATGAAAACGTAGGCTTTTAAATTATAAATTTCTAACGCTTTATTATTTTTTCTACTACCGTTTATAGATTTAATAATGAATTTAAATTTACCAATATCGTTAGTAATTTCATATTCAAAACTTTCTTTAGAAGCTTCATTTAAGTTAGAGTGTACTTTTAATTTAGCTTTAATGTCTTCAATAATATTATATCTAAACAATTCACTATCAGAATAATTTAAAATAATAAAATCTTCTTTAATGTCTAAAAAATATTTTTCATCACGAGTGTTTGAAGTATTAACTATTACTAATTTATCATAGCCTTGTACATTAAGCTCCTCGTTATAGGTAAAATCGTTATAATAGAAACTAAGATAATCATTCGTATTGGGTAATTTATATGCTTTGTTACCATAAATTGAATCTAACAATTTACTGCCAGCTGAATAAGTATTTTCTATGTAGGATGTAGAAAAACCAAGATTATTTTCTAAAAGATACAGTTTATCTTTTTCTTTTAAAAACCTAGTAGAACTTTTAAATTGATTTACTTCTTCTTCAGATAAAATATGCTCTCCCTTATCTGTTTTCAAAATTAATTCTGAAAGTCTATTTACTTGAGATTTAATAGATACTTGATGAGCACTCCAAGGTCCATAAATACTTATTAAACAAAGTAGAAACAAGCTTATTGGTAAAATAGACAACACTTTCTTTTTACTCAAAAGCACATATAAAGTTATACCAATTATCCAAGCTGTAAGTACAGATAAAAAATATCTATTTTCTGTAAAACCATAATCATTTACTCTTGTATATATGGCTATGAAGAGTAATATAAATAATGGGAAAAGTAAAAAATAAAAGACAGGGTAAAACTTACGGATGATAAGATTAGGGTGTTTTTCTCTTATAGGTTCTATAATTAAATGAATTATAAAACCAACTATAGAAAGTATGGTGATTAGATAAGACACCCAACCTTGCGGTAACTCCCAAGTTATTATAATTTTTATAGAATACGCGTAAACTATTACTAAATACAAAAGCAAAATAGGAATTAAAATGTATTTAAGAAGTACATCTAAAGCTTTTGAGTAGTGTATCTCTTGCGTATGGTGAATTTGCTTTGGAAAATCTGATAGGTAAATAAAGGTGTTTACAATACCTAGACATATAATAAATAGATCTCCATAAATTTTAGAAGAGAAATTAATTGAAAATAAGTTTTCTATAGCTAAAAGAGCAAGAGATAAGCCTGCATACATAATTATAGAAAATAGAGCACTTCTACCAATTGCGGTAATAATAAGTTTTAGATAATTCCAATAATCTATTTTATTCCAACGGGTAGCAAAAGGCGCAAAAAAAACAAAAATATGTCCAGCGAGTAATAATATGAAAGACCTTGTATAGGAAATGCTATTGGCATCATCATTATTAGGTAAAGTGATATAAAATATAAATAAGCCAATTAAAATAAGACTTTTAATAAGCCAACCGATTATTTTATTCTGTAGATTTTCTTTTAAAAATCGAGCTCCTATTAGCCAACTTACGCCTATACTTAGCACGGTTAATTCAGAAAAATAGTTATCAAACCAATTGTACCCATCGTTTATAATATAAATTGTAAAAAAGCTTCCTAAAATTACCCATAGTAAAGTAATAGGGAACCTCATGAAAGCAACTTTCATTTTAGAGGGTAATTCTTTAAAATAACTCATTAATCTTGGTTTAGCATATGGTAACTCTCCCTAATATAAGTAAAAAAATCTTCATTGTAATTTTCTCCTTTTACTCTTTCTCCTCTTTGGTGGCCTAATCTTACAATAATTAAATTGTCTTCTGGTATGCTAATTACATATTGCCCTAAAATACCGCGCATTGTAAAAATTTCTTTATCCATAAAATTGCTTAGCCAAAAGCCATAACCGTAAAAAGGAGTTTCTTTAAACTTAGGCTTTGTAGAAGTTGCTACAAAACTAGAATCTACTAACTGTTGTCCGTTCCATTTACCATATTGGCTATAGAGCTTACCAAATTTTGCAAAATCTCTTGCATTACTAGCAATACAGCAATAAGCTTTTTCCATACCACTTTGTTCACTATCTAATTGCCAAAGTGCTTCTTGGTGCATTCCCATTGGTTGCCAAAAACTTTCTGATAAATATTGAGATAGATTTTTTTTGGTAGCTTTTTCTATTACTAGGCCTAACAACTCTGTATTACCACTTAAATATTTAAAAGATTTTCCTGGTTGTTCAGTTACTTTTAAGTTTAATATTAACGATCTAATATCTTCATCTAAATAAGCTTGAGCAGTCATTCCAAAAGGATTGTAATAATCTTCTTTCCAATTAAGGCCGCTAGACATAGAAGATAATTCGCCAATGGTTAGCTTTTTATCAAACTGCGGAAAAAAATTAGAAACAGGTTGGTTTAACCCTTTAATATACCCATCATTTATGGCTTTTCCTAAGAGAGCAGAGGTAATACTTTTTGCCATAGAAAAAGAATTAGTTTTAGAATCTGCAGAATACCCGTCTGCATAATTTTCATACCAAATACTATCATTTTTAATTATAAGAAAGGCAACTGTCCCTAAGTCTTTATTGGTTTGTTGAAGAGCTTTGGTAGCAGAAACCGAGTTATAATTTTTGTGTAGAGCCCAGGGTTGTGCAGTACCTGCTTTTATTGTTCTATTATCAAAATTAGGGTAATCATCTATATACGCAGTTTTGTGGCCTTGTAAATAGGTAAAACTAATCCCTTTTAAAATATAGCCTTTATCAAAAATAAATAACAGCGCTATGGCTAGTACAAGAATAGCTACTATAGCTAGTACGAGTTTTTTAATAATTTTCATATAAATGTTTTTTATACAGAATTAAATTGGGCAGCGTTAAAACAATTTTTGTTGTGGCGACGGACTTTCGTGTTCTAACAGCCACTTTTTTCTCCATAAACCACTAGCAAAACCTGTAAGAGAACCATCACTGCCAATTACTCGGTGGCAAGGTACCACAATAGATAGCGGATTTTTACCATTGGCACTTGCAATTGCTCTAATTGCTTTGGTGTTACCAATTTTTTTAGATTGCTCTAAGTAAGAAGTAGTTTTACCAAACGGAATTTCTAAAAGTGATTTCCATACTTTTTTCTGAAATTCTGTTCCTTTTAAATGAATAGGGAAGGTGAATTTTTTTCTGCTACCATCAAAATATTCTTGTAATTGTTTTACAGCTTCTGCCAATACATTTGGAATTTTAGTGCTAATTTCTTCAGAAATATTTTTTGTAGAAATACTGCTAACTCCCAAATGGTCGCCTTCAATTAAAGTATTACCTAGCGGTGTTTTTATAATTACTCTCTCCATTTTTAATTATTGCCTTCTTCGTCTTCATTTTGTGGGTGAGAGATAATACCCAAACGTTTGGCGCGACGCTCCCAGTTTTTTCTAGCTAAGTGTTGCATATCTTGAATGCTATCACTTTCATCCATAATTTCTAGGCCTAATAAAGTTTCAATAATATCTTCCATAGTAATTAAACCAACCGTGTTACCAAACTCATCTGTTACCATAGCTAAGTGCGCTCTTTTTTCAATAAAAAAATCAAATAGATGAGGTATGGGAGTGTGAGACTGGGTAATTAAAACTTCTCTTTTTAAACTTGCTAAAGGCTCATTTCCTTTTTTATTAATAATTTCTTCAAGAATATTATCTTTTAAAACAAAACCGGTAATGTTACTAGACTTGTCTTTATAAATAGGAATACGTGAAAATTTTAAATTTTTATGTGTTTCATGAAACGTTTGTATGCTGGTAGACTCATCTTCTGTTACCGCAACAGAAAAAGGCGTCATGACATCTTTTGCTAGAATGGATTTAAACACCAATAAGTTTTTAATAAACGTAGATTCACTTTCTTTAAAAACCCCTTCTTTTTGGGCAGCATCTGTAAGTGCCATAAATTCTTCTTTACTCATTTGGTTGGCGTGAGCAGATTTACCTATAAGGCGAGTAAATAACATTAAAATCCATAAAACTCCTGTATATTTTAAAGGAAATAATATTAATGTCAATGCCTTTGCTGTAAAGTTTCCTAGAGATTTCCAGTAATTTGCTCCAATTGTTTTAGGAATAATTTCTGATACTATTAAAATTAAAGCTGTCATTATTGCAGAGACGATACCTACAGAATTATTTCCGCTACCAAACGTTTTTTCTGCTTGTACACCTACCAAAATTGCGCCTACCGTATGCGCAATTGTATTTAGCGTTAAAATAGCAATGAGCGGTTGGTCTACATTTTTTTTAAAGGCAGCTAGTTGTTTGGCAAAAGATTTACCTTCTTTAATTTTTATTCTTATGTATGTAGGGGTAACACTAAGAAGAGCGGCTTCTAAAATAGAGCATAAAAAAGAAATGAAAATAGAAAGTATGGCGTAAACTAGTAAAAGAGTCATTTAGCAATGTGATTAATTCTACAATTTAAAAATTAATCAAAAGCCAACGTCTTAAAAAGTAATTAAATTTTGAAAAGAAAGGACTCCTCGTGTGGGGTACTCGAGGAGTCTCTCTTCGTTAAGCTTTCTCTATATAGCCTAACCATTTTTTTGCAGTGTTTAAATAGATTGCAGCATCTGCAGAAATATCTTCGTCTTCTTTATAAAAGTCTATTTGTTTGACTCCAAAAGCGCCAGAAAGTTTAATTTTAATTTCTTTTATATCTGCAACATTAGTTGCAGGAGAGACTAATTGTGCGTGACTCATTTGAGAAATATCTATAACTTCTAGATTTTCTGGTTCGTTAATATTACCTATTACGAGTTTTTTTTCATTTTCATCTAAACCCAAAAACGACCAATAATTTACTTCTAATAAATTGAAGTTTAAATTGTTATCTTGACCAAATTTTTTAAGTTTTTGTTGGTATTTTTTCTGATAATTGAATTGTTTTAGGCTCACCATAACTAAGGGAACCATAAAAAGTAATAAGAAAAATATTCCTATTAATATTGAAGATGTATCCATGATATATAAGTTATAGCATAAAATATAGTAAAGGCTTATTTATGCTTTTTTAATAAAAAATAATTTAAAACCATCAGTAACCGGTTGGGTACTGATACACTGAGATGGATATATTCTTCAGAAAAAGAAATGAAAAGGATAGATAAATTGAAGTATACGCTTTCTTCTATCTTCTGTATGAGTTGACTTTTTAGAAAACTTAAATAGAGAAATATTTGCTACTTCGTAAGTATAAAAAAGAGGATAACCTAAAAGGTCATCATGCTCATAATCAGGTAGATTTTGTGAGCTAAAATTAAAGTGACTTACATCTTCAACAAAAAGATTTTGCTGAAAATGAGCACTAGATAATTTGTAGTTGCTTTTAGAAGTGTCAATTAAATTATCTGTACCTACACGGTTTTGTATGGTAGCCAAACTTGGTAACCATACAAAACAACTTAATAGGAGTAATAACTTATATTTAATTATTTGTTTCAACTTCTTTTTTTAGTTAGAAAGTACTTATCTAATTGTATGCCATTTTATTTATGAAATAAGTTTAGCTGCATATTTGGCAAAATAGGTAGATATTAAGCTAGCACCAGCTCTTTTAATGGCAGTTAATTGTTCTAAGATGACAGCGTCGTGATCTATCCATCCTTTTTCTGAAGCAGCTTTAATCATAGCATACTCTCCAGAAACCTGATAAACAGCAACAGGTACATTTACGGCATTTTTAACTTCTCTAACAATGTCTAAATAGCACAAACCAGGTTTTACCATTACAATGTCTGCACCTTCTTCTACATCGTGTATTGCTTCTTTAATGGCTTCTGTACGGTTGGCATAATCCATTTGGTATGTCTTTTTGTTTTTTGGCACTTTTACTTTGCTATCTTTTGGTGCAGAGTCTAATGCATCACGAAAAGGACCGTAAAAAGCAGAGGCGTATTTAGCGCTATAGCTCATAATACCTACATTATGAAAACCGCTTTCTTCTAATCCGTTTCTAATGGCCAAAATACGACCATCCATCATATCGCTAGGTGCAACAAAATCTGCTCCTGCTTCTGCGTGGCTTATGCTCATTCTTGTGAGTGCATCGTTAGTAGCATCGTTTACAATTTGCCCGTTTTCAATAATACCATCGTGCCCATAAATAGAATAAGGGTCTAGTGCTACGTCTGGCATCACAATCATTTCTGGTACGGCATCTTTAATTGCTCTAATGGTTTGTTGCATTAGGCCGTCTTTGTTCCAAGCTTCTTTACCAGTATTGTCTTTTAAATTTTCACTTACTTTGGTATATAGGTTTACCGCTTTTATACCCAAATCCCACAGTTCTTTTACTTCTTTTACCGTACCATCTAAAGATTGACGGTAAACTCCTGGCATAGAAGGAACTTCTTTTTTTACATTTTTTCCTTCAGCAATAAACATAGGGCACATAAAATCTTGCGGACTTATGCTTGTTTCTCTAACTAAGCTTCTAATAGACTCGTTGGTTCTTAATCTTCTATTTCTTTGTAGTGGGAACATAATATTTTTTTTAATTAACAGTAGATAGTTTTAAGTGTACAGTGAGACTCAAAACTTGTCATAATGTTGTTTTTATTTTTCTAATTAATGAAGCTCACATTTTCTTTATTTCTACTATTTCAGGCAATAAAATATCAGCTTCTGTTTCTTCAATATATTTTTCTGAATCAGGATACGAGTTAGTAGTTGTATAAATTTTAAAACAAGTGAATGTGCTTTTTGCCATACTTTATAATTTTTATAATCTACCATACAGTGAACTGTTTACAGAAAACTTAGAACTTACATTAAACCCAATCTTTAGGATTTTCTAATACGTTAATTAGTTTTTCTTCTTCACTGCCTTTTTCTGGAGTTTGATTGTAAACCCATTGCACGTGAGGTGGCAAACTCATTAATATGCTTTCTATTCTTCCGTTAGTTTTTAGTCCAAATAAAGTGCCTTTATCGTGTACCAAATTAAATTCTACATAACGTCCTCTTCGTACTTCTTGCCAATCTCTATTTTCTTTGGTAAAAGGTAAGTCTTTTCTTTTTTCAACAATAGGAATGTAGGCAGTTAAAAAACTATTACCTACTTCGGTTACAAAATTATACCAATCTTGCATACTTCTTTCTTCAGAAGCTTTTAAATGATCAAAAAATAAACCACCAATACCACGAGCTTCATTACGATGAGCGTTCCAAAAATATTCGTCACATTTCTTTTTATAATCTGTATAAAAATTAGAATTGTGTTTGTCGCAAGCATTTTTAGAAGTCTGGTGAAAATGTACAGCATCTTCTTCAAATAAATAATACGGAGTTAAATCTTGGCCGCCTCCAAACCATTGGTCAATAATATTGTTTTCTTTATCATACATTTCAAAATAACGCCAATTAGCATGTACGGTAGGAACCATAGGGTTTTTAGGGTGAATAACAAGACTTAAACCACAAGCAAAAAAGTTAACATCTCCTACGTTAAAGTATTTTTGCATTGCTGGAGCCAACGGGCCGTGTACTGCAGATATATTAACGCCGCCTTTTTCAAAAACATTACCATTTTCGATAACGCGAGTTCTTCCGCCACCGCCTTCTTCTCTGTTCCAGATATCTTCATGAAATTTTGCTTTGCCGTCAATCTCTTCTAGTTTTTGGGTAATACGGTCTTGAAGGTTTTCTATGTATGAATAAAATTGATCTTTCATTTTTGATGAAGGTATTTTGTGGTTTCGCTTATTTTTTGAACTAAATTAAAAGAGAAGGTTTTACTTTCTTCTTGTGCGGTTTTATAAATAAGTATAATTTTTTCAGCTAAAAAAGTTTGATTTTCTGGCGCTTCTAAAGTAATTATTTGCTGAAGAAGGTCTGCTAATTTCTCATACATTTCAAAATCAAAATTCTTTTGCTGGAGTGTATTTATAAAAATATTGGTTTCAGTAGAAATGATTTCATCCAAATTAAAACCAAGTATTTGTTGTATTTTTTTACTGATTTGATCTCGTTGTTGAGCATCCCAATTCTGCGGAATAAAGTCCCAAGTGAGCAAAGAGTTTAGAGCTTTGTCTACTTCTTCTTTCTTTTCGTCTTTAAGTCCTTTACTTAACATATTTTACATGGTTTTAATAAAGACTAAATTGTTCTGGTAGGCAGAAATTTCTTGTGCTTGTTGTACAAGTTTTGCACTTTTCATCATTACTTGTAGTTTTTTTATAATTTCTTCGGAAGAGATTTCTTGTAGAAAAAGCTGTCTGCCAATTTTATTATTATGCAAATCCATAGTTTGTGGCAATGTAGGATTTGGAGATAAACGTTCGTGTAAGTTAGTAATTTCTTCTGCCCAAGCTATTGCTTTATCTCTTTGTTTTACCTGCGGAAGTGATGCTTCTGCTATTTTAAAATTCCAAAGGGCATGTCTAAAGGCATTTGTTTTATTGTCTTTATGATGCGCTTTGCCAAATAAATTATTGCAAATTTTAACGGTGTTTTTGGTTGCTTTGTAAGTAGGTAAAATTAATCTGGGCTTAAATAAAAAGGTTTTAGCTAATACAAAAAGTTGCGAAAGCTCTAGTTGTTTTATTTTAGCCCAGATTGCCATTTATCTTGGTTGATATTCTTTTACCGCTTCTACAAAAGCTTTGGCATTTTCTACTGGAATATTTGGTAAAATACCGTGACCTAAGTTAACGATGTATTTATCTTTACCAAACTCATTGATCATTTGGTGAACCATTTTTTTAATTTCTTTTGGAGGAGAAAACAACCTAGAAGGGTCAAAATTACCTTGTAAAGTAATGTTACCTCCACTTAAATAACGTGCGTTTGCTGCAGAACACGTCCAATCTACACCTAATGCAGATGCTCCAGATTGGCTCATTTCTTTTAATGCAAACCAGCAACCTTTACCAAAAGCAATTACAGGAATTTGTTCTTTTAACGCATCAATTATTTGTTGCATATATTGCCAAGAAAATTCTTGGTAATCTACAGGAGAAAGCATACCTCCCCAAGAATCAAATAATTGTACCGCATCTACACCAACTTCTACTTTACCTTTTAAGTAAGCAATAGTAGTATCTGTTATTTTTTGCAATAACATATGTGCTGCAACAGGATTTGTAAAACAAAACTCTTTAGCTTTATCAAAGTTTTTAGAACCTTGACCTTGTATTAGGTAGCAAAGAATTGTCCACGGTGAGCCTGCAAAACCAATTAATGGTACTTCATTATTTAGTTCTTGCTTGGTCATTTTAATAGCTTCATACACGTAGCCTAATTCTTCATACACATTTGGTACTACAATATTATCTACTTGTGCAGAAGTTCTAATTGGAGTAGGAAGCCAAGGGCCAACTCCTGGTTTCATTTCTATTTCTATTCCCATTGCTTGTGGGACAACTAAAATATCACTGAATAAAATTGCAGCATCTGTACCCACTTGTTTGATAGGCATTACCGTAATTTCTGTAGCTAGTTCTGGAGTTTGGCAACGGGTAAAGAAGTCATATTTTTCTTTTAACTTCATAAAATCTGGTAAATATCTACCTGCTTGGCGCATCATCCAAACTGGTGGGCGCTCTACCGTTTCTCCTTTTAAAGCTTTTAAAAATAAATCGTTTTTAATCATGTTTTAATTCTTTAACCACCTGAACAATTACGTTTTCTATAGTGGGTTTATTTGCAATTTTTATCTTTTTAATATGTTTTTTAGCCTCGTTTGCTGTAGTGTTGCCAATGCAGAAAGCAATTTCATTTCTGTTTTTGTTTAATTGAAAAAAACTTTTTACGGCACTTGGACTAAAAAATAAAATCCCGTCAAATTCTTGTTGAAATTTTTTTGGTTTTAATAATGTAACGTAAACCTCTATTTCATTACATATAATTTGTTGTTTTTCTAATGCTTTTGGTAACTCGTTTCTTCTTTTATTTCCGCAGAGAAAAGTAAAAGATTTTTCTGAGTGTTTTGCTATAATTTGATTGGCTAACTCTTTGGCACTATTTGCTTTTTCAATTATAGTGATATTTGCTTTTTTTAATAGTTTTTCTGTTTTGCTGCCTACTACAAAAGCTTGTTCTATTTTAGTTTTGTTTTTTACTGCTTTCCACGCATTTTTACTAGTAATTACAGCATATTTTATATTTTTAGGAAGCTGTACTTGCGCTTTAATTTCTGTTTTAATAGCGCTATAACTAACCCAAGAAATACTAGCGTTAAATAACAACGACTCTTGACTTTTTGTAAGAAGTTTAGTTGTTAGTACTGTTGGCATCTTCTTTTAGATATTTTTGAATATCGCTTTTTTTACCAAAAACGACTAATACATCATTTTTATGAAATACAGTTTCAGGTTTTGGCATTCCTATAACTTCTTTCTTGCTAGATTTTCTACCAATAATGTTGGTGTATTCTTTTTTGCGTAAAATAGTAATTATATTAAGGTTGAATTTGCTTCTAAAATTAGATTTAATCAAATCTTTACCAATTAACTCATCACAAACAGCTACTTCAGAAACTAAATATTCATCATCTATTTCAAAATTATCAATACTTCCTTTAAGGTTTATTTTTTTGGTAAGTCTCTCTGCAAATTCTTGCTCTGGATGTATAATTTGATCTACACCCATAGCCTCTAAAATGGTATCTTGTATGGTAGAAGAAGATCTGGCAACTACTTTTGCATCTGTTATTTTTTTAATTATAGCGGTACTCATCATGGCTGCGCCTTCTTCGCTTCCTATAGCTACTATGGCAATGTCTGTACTTTTTAAAGGTAAAGAGTGGTATGCATTCTCATTAGTAGCATCTATGGCAACTGCATGAGATACTTTATCTTTAATCAGTTCAATTTTTTCAATATCTCTATCGGCCGCAATCACTTCATTACCAGAACCTGCTAAATGTACCGCAAGTGCCATTCCAAAATTTCCGAGACCAATAACTACTATTTTCATAGTTGCAAAATTTTAATTGATTAAAATATTTTCTTTTGGATAAGTATACTCTTTAGTATTTACGTTTTTTAAGATACCAATCATTAAATTGATTAGACCTATTCTTCCAAAAAACATTAAAAATATAACGATGTATTTTCCTGCTTCATTTAACTCAGGAGTAATTCCTAATGAAAGGCCTACCGTGCTAAAAGCAGAAAATACTTCAAAAGAGATTTCTAAAAATGTAAACTGCGGATTAAAAATAAGCAATAATAATACACCGGCACCTATAGAAGCTAATGAGATAGCAATTATAGCAAAAGCCCTTAAAACAGACTCTTTAGCAATTCTTCTTGTACCTATTTCTATATTAGATTTATCTTTTGCTATAGAAAAAATGTTTAACGTAGCAATAGCAAACGTTGTGGTTTTTATACCACCTCCTGTAGAGGCTGGAGAAGCACCAATCCACATTAAAAATATCATAAATAATATACCAGGAATAGTAAAATTACGCATATCTACCGTATTAAAACCGGCAGTTCTAGAGGTTACAGAAGAGAACATGGCAGTGGTAAATTTGCCAAAAACGCTTGTGTGCTCTTTTAAAAATGTGTTTTGTTCAGAAAAAAGGAAGAAACCTGTACCTGCAATAATTAGTATAAGAGTTGTGTAAATTACAATTTTAGTGTTAAGTGTAATTACTCTAGATATAAAAACTTTATTGTTTCGATTAAATAAATTATACACAAAATGTTGTAAATACTGTATAAAGTTAGAAGCGATATTGTACCCTAAACCACCTAAAATTATTAATAACATAACCACCCATTGCATAGGGTAATTGTAACGAAGAGTTTCTTCATATAATCCGTTTGAAGAGATAGAAAAACCAGCATTACAGTAAGCAGAAATGGCGTGAAAAACAGCAAAAAATCCTCGGTCTTTAAAACTATTTATATCCTCTAAAGAAGAGTAAATAAGTATTGCACCAACAGCTTCTAACACCAAAGTAAAAACTACGATGCTCATGGCAACACGCATAATGCTACTTAAATTATCTTGCCCTAAAATATCTTTCATATATAAGCTTTCTTTAAAAGAAGCTCCGCTTTTAAAAAAATATGCAAAAAAAGAGGTGAAAGTTAACATCCCTAATCCGCCTATTTGAAAAAGAAGCATAATTATAGTTTGCCCAAATGGGGTAAAATCTTTTGCGGTGTCTAAAACAATTAAGCCGGTTACAGCAGTTGCGCTTGTAGAGGTAAATAAAGCATCTATAAAAGTGATGCCATTGGTAGTAGCGGCGGGAAGCATTAATAAAAAAGAACCACCTAGGGCAATAATGGCAAAACTCCCCACAAATAGAATGGCCGGATTAAAGTAAATGCTATAAATACGGCGCATTAAAAATGTTAATCGTGTAAAGAAGTAAAAAAGTAAGCCATACTCAATAATAAATCTTTCTTGAAAAAAAGTATCTAAAAATGAATTTTGATAATTGGTAATTATAGAGAAAAGCTCTAATACAATAAGTAGAGAAAGTAGTATTAAATTTACTCTAGCTGTTTTTCTTATTTTTAAGGTACTATTTAAACTTTTGTATTTAAATAGATTAAAGGCAATTAAAGAAACCAATAATGCAGGAAGAGCAATAAGTTTATACACCCGAAAGTCTTTAAAGTTTTGAAAACCGAAATCAAAAACTAAAAAAGCAATTAAAAACAGGTCTAAAAACCAAACAATAATATTAGATCGGGTAAACTTTTTTTGCATTAGCCATTCAATTTAGCTTTGATGGAAGCCATCAATTCTTTTCCGCCATTTGAAAGTATAGATTTTGCTACTTTTTCTCCTTGTTTTTTGTAATTATTTAAAGGGAAAGATGTTTTTTCTTCTAATTTAATTTTTCCGTCTAAGCTAAATAAAGCACCTGTAAATTCTACCGTTTCTTTATTTATAGTAGCTAATGCGCCAATTGGAGCAGTACAACCACCTTCTAACACTTGTAAGAACTCTCGTTCTATTTCTACACAAATAGCCGTGTTTTCATCGTTAAGTTTTGCTACTGCACCTCTACAAAATTCATCTTGTTCTTTAGCTACAATTAGCATTGCGCCTTGTGCGGGAGCAGGAATCATCCAACTTAAATCAAGAAAATTTTCTGGTTTTAAATTAATACGCTCTAAACCGGCAGCGGCAAAAATAGCTCCGTTCCAATTATTATCTTCTAGTTTTTGGAGTCTAGTATTTACATTTCCGCGTAAATTCTCAACTTGATGAGTTGGGTAACGGTTTAACCATTGTGCTTTTCTACGTAAACTTCCTGTAGCAATGGTTCCTTGTGCAGAAAGAAAATCTACACCTTTATGAATAAGAATGTCGTTTACATTAGCTCTAGGTAAAACGGCACCCTGCACAATTCCGTTAGGTAATTTGGTAGGGACATCTTTCATCGAGTGTACAGCAATATCTATTTGGTCTTTTACCATTGCCACATCTAGTGTTTTGGTAAAAATACCGGTGATGCCCATTTCATATAATGGTTGGTCTAAATTTAAATCGCCCGTAGATTTTACAGGAAGTAATTCTGTTTTATAGCCTAAGGCTTCTAATTTAGATTTAACGGTATTAGCTTGCCATAATGCCAATTCACTATCGCGGGTTCCTATGCGTATTGTTTTGCTCATGTTATTTAGAAACTTCGTCTAGTTGAAAAACCTTCTGAATAAGTTCTAGGCTTTCATCGGTAGAGTTTGAGCCATTTTTTAGATGGCTTGCAAATTGATTCATGATTTTTTGAATAATGCGATTACTTACAATCTCTGCATGTTCATTATTAAAATCATTTATTTTTTTACTTTGAAAATCTAACTCAGCATCTTTCATTTCGCCAAGTTTTTGCTTTAGTGCTTGTATGGTAGGAGCAAATTTTCTGGTTTCTAACCAAGCATTAAAATCTGCTTTTACTTCTTCTATAATCTCTTCTGCCTGCGGAATGTGTTTTTTACGGTTTTCTAGAGTTTGATCTGTCATTTTAGAAAGATCATCTAGGTGTACAAGAGTTACATTCTCTAATTCTGCCACATCTGCCGCTACATTTTTAGGTATAGAAAGATCTAAAATTAATAGCTCTTTCTTACAATATAATAACTCTTTAGAAACCGTAGGGTTTTGCGCTCCTGTGGCTACAATTAAAATATCTGTATTTCTAATCTCTGCTTGAAGCTCTGCGTGGTCTTTTACAATTAAATTAAACTTACCTGCTACTTTTTCTGCTTTATCTTTGGTACGATTAATAAGCGTAATATGCTCGTTTTTGGTATGCTTAATAAGGTTTTCACAAGTGTTTCTACCTATTTTTCCAGTTCCGAAGAGTAAAATATTTTTTTCTGAAACATTTTCTACTTCATTTAAAATATATTGTACAGAAGCAAAAGAAACAGAAGTAGCTCCAGAAGAAATTTCTGTTTCATTTTTAATGCGCTTGCTTGCTTGTATTACAGAGTTTAGTAACCTCTCTAAAAGCGGAGTAGTCATCCCTAAATTTTTAGAAAGAGCAAAGGCATATTTTAACTGACTTATAATTTCAAAATCACCTAAAATTTGACTGTCTAAACCAGTACCTACTTTAAAAATGTGTGCTATAGCTTCTTGAGATTTATATACATAGGCAACTTTTTCAAACTCTTCTACCGTACCTCGGGTATGTTGGCAAAGTAGTTTTATTAATTGAAAAGGGTGCTGTGCAAAACCATAAATTTCGGTTCTATTACAAGTAGAAGTAATTAAAATTCCGGTGATACCTTCTTTTTTAGCATCTTGTATTAAAGCTTTCTTCTGCTCTTCATCTAAACTAAAGTGTCCTCTAATTTCAGCGTCTGCTTTTTGATAGCTTAAACCAATTGCGTAAAATGTTGTATGTTTAAGTGTATGTCCGTTTAACATTAAATATAAAACCGTGATTCGGGTACAAATTTAATAGCTTATGTCTCTTAAAAGTATCGCGAAAAGTACTTTTATTGTCGTTAAAAGTTATTTTTAATTGTAAATCACTATTTTTGTACGGATTAGCCTGTTTTTAAAGGGTTTTCTAAACTTGTTAAATCGCCATTTTAGAACGATTCTAAATAAATTATTGAGATTATGAATACGAATATTGACAAAATAAATACCGCTCAAGGTGCTTTAAAAAAAGTTACGATAGAAGATAGTTTTAAGATATTAACCTATCAAAATAACACTTCAGAAGTAGAGATTTTAACAGAAGAAACACACCGAGATTTTATTCAATTTCATTTTTGTTTAAAAGGGCATGTTAAATTTAACTTTAACCAAGGAAGCTATGCTTTAAATCTAGAAGATGAAAAAGCATTACTGTTATATAACCCGATAAAAGATTTACCATTAAATGTAGAAGTGTCTGCAAATTCTTGGTTGGTAAGTGTTTTGGTATCTATTAAAAAATTGCACTCTCTTTTTTCTGAAGAAGCAGATTATATACACTTTCTTACAAAAGAAAATATGGGCAAAAAGTATTATCAAGAATTAAACATAAGTCCATCTATGGCGGTAGTACTTAGCCAAATTTTAAATTTTAACTTACATCCTTCAGTAAAAAAAATCTATCTAAAAGGAAAAGCATACGAGTTAATAGGTTTGTATTTTAATAGACCAGAAGAAGCAGATATAGAACAATGTCCGTTTTTAGTAGATGAAGATAATGTAAGAAAACTAAAAAAAGCTAAAGAAATTGTAATTAACCGTATGGCAGAGCCGCCATCTTTACAAGAATTAGCAGATGAAATAGGTTTAAGTTTAAAAAAATTAAAAGAAGGTTTTAAAGAAATTTATGGAGAAACTGTTTTTGGTTTTTTATTTGATTATAAAATGGATTATGCTAGAAAATTATTAGAAACAGGGCAACATAATGTAAATGAAGTAGGAGAAAGAGTAGGTTATAGTGCAGCTAGCCATTTTATAGCCGCGTTTAAAAAGAAATTTGGCACCACACCTAAAAAATATATTTTATCGTTGCCAATATCTAACTAGAAAAATGTAAATAGAAATATAGAAAACTATAATAGTACTTCCATTTTAGGCTTAAAATATAGTTGTATTTTTGTAGTCGAAAAAGAAAAGAATATGAGTAAAGGAGTTTTAATGGTGAATTTGGGTTCACCTAAAAGTACCAGTCCAAAAGACGTAAAAAATTATCTCGATGAGTTTTTGATGGACGAGCGTGTAATAGATGTGCCTTGGTTATTAAGAGCATTTATTGTAAAAGGAATTGTTTTAAATACAAGACCTAAAAAATCTGCAGAGGCTTACCAACGTATTTGGTGGGATGAGGGTTCTCCATTAATTGTTCTTTCGGAGCGTTTACAAGAAAAAGTAGATAATTATACAGGTGTACCTATTGCGCTGGCTATGCGTTACGGAGAGCCAACTATAAAACAAGGTTTGCAAGAACTGGCAGATAAAGGGGTAGATGAAGTATTACTAATGCCGTTATACCCGCAATTTGCAATGGCCACTACAGAAACTATTTTGGTTTTAGCAGAAGAATTAAGACAAGAATTCTTCCCGCAAATGAAATTTACTACGCTGCCCCCATTTTATAATCACCCAGACTATGTAAATGTACTTTCTAGAAGTATTGGAGAGAAATTAGATGGAGTAGATTATGAACATTTATTATTTAGTTATCACGGAGTTCCAGAAAGGCATATAAAGAAAAGCGATATTACAAAGTCTCATTGTAAAATAGATGGTACATGTTGCAAAACCGCATCTCCGGCGCATCAATTTTGTTACCGCCATCAATGTTTAGAAACTACAGAGCAAGTAGCAAAAACACTTCAATTAAAAGAAGGCACTTATAGTACCTCGTTTCAATCTAGATTAGGTTTTGACCCTTGGTTACAACCTTATACCGATAGAACTATAGAGAAATTTGGTTTAAACGGAATGAAAAAAATGGCTATTGTATCTCCTGCTTTTGTGTCTGATTGTTTAGAGACATTAGAAGAATTAGGAATGGAAGGTAAAGAAATTTTTGAAGAAAACGGAGGAGAAGAATTTACTTTAATACCATGTTT
The DNA here is from genome assembly GCF_900141885.1 of Mesonia phycicola. Taxonomy (GTDB): domain Bacteria; phylum Bacteroidota; class Bacteroidia; order Flavobacteriales; family Flavobacteriaceae; genus Mesonia; species Mesonia phycicola. The sequence goes on from NZ_FQYY01000005.1 coordinate 133,330, forward strand.
AAACGACCGTGAAGATTGGATTAAAACACTTAGTCGCTGGATAGACGAGTGGGCTATGCAACCAAAAACGCAAAATACTTAATGCCAAAAGTAGACTCGGCAGCTTTAGGAAAAGAACCAATAAGCAAACTGTTAATTCAACAATCTGCTCCTGCCTCTATAGGTATACTGGTAATGTCTTTAAACATTTTAGTAGACACTATTTTTGTAGGAAACTGGATAGGCTCCACTGCAATTGCTGCAATAAATGTGGTTTTGCCAATTTCATTTTTTATAGCCGCTTTAGGGATGTCTATAGGTATTGGAGGTTCTTCTATCATCTCTAGAGCCCTAGGTGCAAATAACCACAAGAAAGCTCTTAAAACTTTTGGAAATCAAATTAGTTTAACTGTTCTGCTAACCACTTCTTTTGTAATTGCAGGTTTATGGTTTATAAATGATTTAATTCCTGCTTTTGGAGGAAAAGGAGACATATTTGAACCAGCAAAAATTTATTACCGTATTGTTTTGTATGGCGTACCCATTTTAGGATTAAATATGATGGGCAGCAATGTTATAAGAGCAGAAGGTAAACCCAAATTTGCAATGGCAGCAATGATTTTTCCTTCTATAGGTAATTTAATTGCAGATTATTTTTTTATCAATGTATTTGATTGGGGAATGGCAGGGGCAGCTTGGGCTACTACAGGTTCTTATTTTGTATGCTTTTTATATATTTTTTGGTTTTTTCTTTCCGATAATTCAGAATTAAAAATAGCACTTCATCATTTTCAACTAAAACTAGATATTTTAAAAGAAATTGCTTCTCTAGGTTTTGTGACTCTCGCGAGGCAAGCCGTAGTAAGTGTTACCTATTTATTAATGAACAATATTTTATATAAACTAGGAGGAGAAACCTCTGTTACGGTTTACGCTATTATTGCTAGAATGCTTGTTTTTGCATTATTTCCTGTATTGGGGGTTACACAAGGGTTTTTACCAATTGCAGGTTATAATTATGGAGCCAAGCAGCCAGAAAGGGTAAGAGAAACTATTAATAAAGCAATTTTGTATGCCAGCATTTTGGCTTTAATGGTATTTTCTTTGATTATGTTTTTTCCGCAAGAAATAGTATCTGTTTTTACAAACGATAAAAGTATTTTAAAAGAAACTCCAATTGCTATGCGTTGGGTTTTTGCAGCCGTACCAATAATAGCGTTACAATTAATAGGTTCGGCGTACTTTCAAGCAATAGGTAAAGCTATGCCAGCATTTTTACTTACGTTAACACGACAAGGATTCTTTTTTATTCCTCTAATTTTAATTTTGCCTAAATACTTCGGCATATTAGGTGTTTGGATATCTTTTCCGTTAGCCGATGTGATTTCAACTATTGTTACAGGTTTTTTCTTGAATAGAGAAATTAGGCTTCATTTAAAACCCAGCGAAATGAAATCTACTTCTGCAAAATATTAATTACTTTAGCTTTTATTATGGCTGAATATTATAACTACATCAAATCGCTTCATCTTATTTTTGTAATTACCTGGTTTGCTGGGTTGTTTTATATTCCGCGGTTATTTGTTTATCAAATTGAAGCTTTTTATAAACCTTCACCAGATAAAGAAATTTTAGGAAAACAATTAAAATTAATGGCCAAACGTTTGTGGTTTATTATCACTTGGCCTTCTGCAATTTTAGCTACTATTTTTGCTTTTTTACTTTTAATTATTCAGCCTATTTGGTTGCAACAAGGTTGGATGCATATTAAGCTCACCTTTGTAGTATTACTATTTGCATACCATTTTAAAACGCATCATATTTTTAAACAACTACAACAAGATGTGGTAAAATGGTCTTCTAGTCAAATGCGTTTATGGAATGAGGGCTCTACTCTTATTCTTTTTTCCGTAGTATTTTTAGTAATTTTAAAAAATTCTATTAATTGGATTTTTGGAGTTGTGGGTATTTTTGTTCTAGCTATTTTATTAATGTTAGGTTTTAAAATATATAAAAGATACCGAGAACGTAACTCAAAGCAAAACTAGCTTTTAAAGAGGTTCAGTTTTTGTTGGGGTAGAATTATTATAAAAAATCAAATATGAAATTTTTTAAACGCTCCTTAAGAACTCGCATTTTTTTAAGCATGATTTTCTTAGTATTAGGAGCATCTATTCTTATAGCTGGGGTTACCATAATTCAATATAAAAATGAGGCAAAAGTTTATCAAGAAGATAAATTAAAACGGAAAGAGGCTTCTATAAGAGCAAGTATTAATTATGAAATTATACACACCACTTACCCTGTAGATACTAAGTATATTCCGTTAATATTTAAAGACAAAATATATGAGTTACAAAACATTCACGGTACAGAAATAAATATCTACAATTTAAACGGTAAGTTGCTAAAATCTTCTAAAGCTACTTTTTTTAGAGACAGTTTAAGCACAAGAATGCCAGAAGATGCTTTAATAGGCCTTAAAGAATCTCAAAGTAATCGTTTTGTACAAAACCACATAGATAAAAACAACCAAGACTATCAATCGTCGTACAGTTACATAACAGACCAGTATTTTAAGCCTCTAGCTATTTTAAATCTTCCGCATATAGAAGACGATGGCTTTGTAGATACGCAATTAAAAAGCTTTTTATCTATTTTAGGGCAGGTGTACATTGTAATGATTATTGCCGCTATTTTACTTTCTTATTTTCTTTCAAAATATATTACCTCTTCTTTAAAAACGGTAAGTGAAAAAATATTAGCTACTCGTTTAGACCGTAAAAATAAACGTATAAAGCTTAAAGACACTTCAGAAGAAATTAGATCTCTAGTAAAAGCTTATAACTCTATGATTGACGAGTTAGAAGAAAGTGCTGTAAAATTAGCTAGAAGTGAGCGAGAACAAGCTTGGCGAGAAATGGCAAAACAAGTAGCACACGAAATTAAAAATCCGCTTACCCCAATGCGGTTAAGTGTTCAAAGTTTTGAGCGTAGGTTTAATCCGCAAGACCCAGATAGTAAAGAAAAACTTAAAGAATATAGCTCTACACTTATACAGCAAATAGATACCATGAGTTCTATCGCTTCTGCATTTTCTAATTTTGCAAAAATGCCAGCCCAACAAAATGAAGAGTTAAACGTTACAAAAATTGTAAAATTAGCACTAGATATTTTTAATGAAAGTTACATTTATTTTGAAGCCGAAGCAGAAGAAATTCTTGCAAAATTTGATCGTACACAACTTATAAGAGTAGTAACAAATTTAGTAAAAAACGCTATTCAAGCTTCAGAAGAAGTAGAGAATCCAAAAATAGAAGTAGCTGTAAAAACAGATGACTCTAATGTTATTTTACAAGTAAAAGATAACGGTCAAGGTATTTCCAAAGAAAATAAAGATAGAATATTTGAGCCTAAATTTACTACCAAATCAAGCGGTATGGGCTTAGGGCTTGGTATTATAAAAACGATTATTGAAGCCTACGAGGGCGAAATAAATTTTATATCTCCAGAGGGAGAAGGCACTACATTTATTGTTAAATTTCCAAAAAAATAACTTATGAGTTACAATAATATTTTAATAGAAACAGAAAATTTTATTTCTACATTAACCATTAACAGACCAAAAAAGTTAAATGCGCTAAATAGAGAAACTTTAGAAGAAATACACCAAGCTTTTGTGAAATTAGAAAAAGATGAAGACACAAAAGTTATTATTATTACAGGAAGCGGAGAAAAAGCATTTGTAGCTGGAGCAGATATTTCTGAATTTGCCAATTACTCGGTAGAAGAAGGTAAAGATTTAGCAGCAAGAGGACATCAAGAAGTGTTCGATTTTATTGCAAATTTTAAAAAACCGGTAATAGCCGCAGTAAATGGTTTTGCTTTAGGCGGAGGCTTAGAGTTAGCGATGGCAGCACACTTTAGAATTGCTAGTGATAATGCAAAACTAGGATTACCAGAAACATCGTTAGGAGTAATACCTGGCTACGGAGGTACACAGCGTTTACCACAATTAGTGGGTAAAGGTAGAGCAATGGAAATGATTATGACTGCCAGTATGATAGATGCCAACCAAGCTTTACAGTACAACTTAGTTAACCACGTTACTACAGTAGAAGACTTAATGAGTTTAGCTGAAAAATTAGCAGGAAAAATTTTAAGAAACTCTACCGTAGCGATTGCGCAAGCTATAGAGGCAGTAAACGCAAATTACGAAGATGGTGTAAATGGATTTGAAAAAGAAATAGAAGGTTTTGGTAAAAGTTTTGGTACCGAAGATTTTAAAGAAGGAACCACTGCATTTTTAGAAAAACGTAAAGCAGAATTTCCAGGAGCGTAAAATATAGGATTATATTTTTTAAACCGTTACTATTACAAGTAACGGTTTTTTTTATGTAACAAGTTAAAATTTTAACAAAATCTATGTATATTGCTTAAAACTATAAACTTAATCAATGAAACTAAAATTACTTTCCTTAGTAATGCTATTTTTAAGCATTAGTCTAAGTGCGCAAATTAGTCCAATTCAAATTCAAAAAAGTGAAATTGGTAAAGATCAAAAAAAAGATACAAAACTTAGTTTTACTGCAGATGATGGCAATGGCGGGTTTGTTTCTGCAAGAATGTATTATAACGGCTCAGGAAAAGCTAGAGGCTATTATTTAGAGCATTATGATGCTAGTTTAGAATTAGTAAAGGAATACGATTATGAGATAGACCACAGCAGTATAAAAAATTTGTTTATAAAAGATGGTCAATTACATATCATAGAATATAAGCGCAACAGAGAAGATAAAACAAATGACTATAATTTACTATCTTCCTCATTAGCAGACTTTAAATTTACGACAAAGAAAATCTTTTCAATATCAAGAAAAAAAGTAAAAAAACCTTTTTATTTACCCATTGTTTTTGGTATTACTAACGCTAGTAAAATAGATCACGATCCTACAGGAGAAGTTTACCTGTCTGATAATAGAAAATTTATAACTTTTAATTTTGATATTAAAGACGATAAAGAAGAAACACACTTAGTAAAAGTGTACAATAATGATTTAGAACTGGTTTTTGAAAACGAATTTAAGCAAGATGGTGTGAAAGATGCATTTTTTAACTATAATTCTTTAACTATAGATAATAATAATGGTGATGTATTTTTCTTAGGAAAACAATATGAGGGTAAGGCCAGAAAGAAAAAAGGAAAAGCTAATTATAAGTATAAACTTTATAAATTGAATGCAAAAGGGACTAAAGAGTTATCTTTTAATACAGAGGAAAATTTTGTAGGGTCGATGGAATTGATTAACGATGATAACAATTTGGTAGGAGTGGGCTTTTACTCAGAAAAAAATGATTTTCGTTATAAAGGTACTGTCTATTACAATATTAATAAAGAAAACTTTAGCATTCAAGCCTCATCATTTAATCCGTTTACAAAACAATTTATGATAGATAAATACGGAGAAAAAAGGGGAGAGAAAGTATCTAAAAAAGGAAAAGAATTATCTAACCTTACCTATAGAGGTTTGCATATAGATGATAATGAAAATGTATATTTTACAGCAGAAGAATATTTTGTTCAAGCACACTCTACAAAATACGGTACTACATACACTTATCATTATAACGATATCTTAGCTTGTAAAATAAATAGTTCTGGTAAGATGGAGTGGGCTAGAAACATCAATAAAAAACAAGTTACCCAAGGTAAAGCTGTAGACTATTACTCATACTTATCTACAGTTAAGGATAATAGAGTTATCATTTTATTAAACGGATCAGATAAAGTTAAAAAACTAAAAGATGATCGTATTCGGTTTGACGATAAACGAGTTAAGAAACTTAGTTTATATCTAGTTGAAATTTTGCCTAACGGCGATTTTAATTATGAACAATTGGTTAATAATGAAGAGTCTAAGGTGACTTATAAGGTGTCTGAAGGAGTGGTAACAGATGATTTTAATGCTGTTGTTTTAGAAGGAAGTAAGGGTAAAAACACAAGAATGATAAAATTAACATTGTAGGATGAAATCCTAAAACAAGTAATATATCCAATAAATATAATTAACTTTGGTTCTGTAAAGAGCCAAAGTTTTTTTATGCTTTCGAATGAATTTTTAAAAGGAAGAGGGGCGCAACAAAATGTGCACAATAAGTTTGAAGAAATGAAGCATACTACAGATGCCGAGTTTCTAGAATACTGTTACCAAGAAGGTGAAGAAGCACAAGATTTAAAAACTCGTTTTCAAGAAATTTTCCCAAAAACTATTGTTAATAAAGTAAATAGTCCCGATGTTGGGATGGAGTATTCTGTAAATCCGTACCAAGGTTGTGAGCACGGTTGTATTTATTGTTACGCACGTAACTCTCACGAATATTGGGGTTATAGTGCAGGCTTAGATTTTGAAAAACAGATTTTAGTTAAAAAAAACGCACCACAATTATTAGAAAAAAAACTTCAGCAAAAAAACTGGGAGCCAAATACCATTGTTTTTTCAGGTAATACAGATTGTTACCAACCCATAGAAAAGAAACTGCAAATTACAAGGCAATGTCTAGAGGTAATGCTGAGGTACAAACACCCAACTGGTATAATTACTAAAAATAGTTTAGTGCTGCGAGATCTAGATATTTTAAAAGATTTAGCTAAGCTGAATTGTATAAGAGTAAATATCTCTATTACATCGTTGCAAGAAGAAACTAGACGGTTGTTAGAGCCAAGAACTGCTAGTATAAAACAACGTTTAAAAACGGTAGAAGAACTATCTAAAAACGGAATACCAGTAAATGTGATGGTAGCGCCAATTATACCATTTATTAATAGTCATGAAATTTTACCAATAGTAAAAGCAGTGAGTGAGGTTGGGGCAATTTCTGTAGGATATACGGTGGTAAGATTAAATGGAGCTATTGCAGATATTTTTTCTGATTGGATAAAAAAAGCAATACCTAATAAAGCTAACAGGGTTTTACATCAGATAGAAGCTTGCCATGGTGGGAGTTTAAATGATAGTCGTTTTGGAACAAGAATGAGAGGTGAGGGAGAGTTTTCTAATCAAATAGCTCAGCAATTTAAAATTGCAAGGGCAAAATTTCTTCCAAATAAAAAGCAGTCGGTTTTAGATACTTCGCACTATTTACAATTAAAAAATCCGCAGTATAAGTTATTTTAAATCTTACCTTCCCATTCTTTATAAAACTGTTCTAAAAATTTTTCCATAAACAAATGTCGCTCTTCTGCTAATTGTCTTCCTTTTTTTGTGTTCATTTTGTCTTTTAGAAGAAGTAATTTTTCATAAAAATGATTAATGGTAGGGTTGTCTCCTTTTTTATATTCTTCTTTAGTCATATCTAGTTTAGGAGCAATATCTGGATCATAAAGTTTACGATTTTTAAAACCGCCGTAATTAAATGTTCTAGCTATACCAATTGCACCAAGCGCATCTAAACGATCTGCGTCTTGCACAATATCTAGCTCTTTAGAATGAAAATCTTGTTTAAAATTACCTCCTTTAAAAGATATATTTTCAATAATTTTTATCACGTGTTCAATTATATGAGATTCAGCGTTTACAGAAGTTAAAAACTCCTTTGCTTTTTGTGGTCCAACAGTTTCGTCTCCACCATAAAACTTAGCGTCTGCAATATCATGTAGCAAAGCTCCTAAAGCTACAATTTCTAAGTTTACAGGTTCATCTTTAGCAATAAGCATAGCATTTTTATAAACTCGCTCTACGTGAAACCAATCGTGTCCGCCTTCTGCATTTTCAAGTTCGTTTTTTACAAATGCTTTGGTCGTTTTTATAATAGGAAGTTCTGTATTCAATTTTTTCTTTTTTAGTATCTAAACGTATAAGCAGCACTTAGTGTTAGCCAATTTTTCTTTAGATTTTGTTCTGGATATTTACTTATGTTAGTTACTCCGAGATTATATTTTAAGTTAATATCTATATTATCTGCAATAATATAACCAACTCCAAAATATATACTTGCATCAAAAAGTGTTATATTATCTTGAATTTCAAATGAATCATAAAATGAATCTGCGTTTTCTAAGCGAGGATCGGTACCAAAATAATTTGTGCCGAGTTCCCCTCCTACAAAAGCTTGATATTTGTAGTCTTTTATATAATTTAAGCCTAAAGGAAAATTAATAGAATGTAGTTGAAGAGGTTCATCATACCCTTCAATATGAGCGCCTAAACTATTGTAGGTGGTCCCTGTTCTTATAGCAAAACTGTCACTAATTTCTGTATAAACTAAAAAGCCTAAGTAAAAACCAGTTTTTGCGGAAGATTTGTCTAATCCAGATATGTTAGAGCTTATGCCTCCTACTTCTATAGAAGTGTAACAATCATAACAAAAACTACCATAAAATTGAGAATAAGAAGAAATAGAGATAAAGCAAGTAAATGCAACAAGAAGTAAAAGTTTTTTCATAAGATTGGTTATATATATAATAGTTAATAAAAATGAATAAAAAAATCCTGTTTTAAAACTTTAAAACAGGATTTTTTTATGAATGGGTTATCATTTTTATTTCACCATTGCAGGATTTACCCACTTAAAGTGTGTGATCTTTTCAGAAATTTTTATTCTTTGATTAATACGTTCCATTCTAGCAGGAAGACTCATTACAAAATCACGAGCTTTTTCTGCTTCATCTGTAAGACCTGTAATCTTTTCTATATCCCAACGTACAATAAGTTTTTTCATAATGTCAATATAATCTTGACCTGTATAAACTCCAATACGTTGTGCTGCGTTAGAAAACTCATCAAAAGCATCACCTATACTATCTCCAGATTCTCTTAAAAACATAGCAGGCATTACAATTTTATGCTTCATCATATCTTTAAAAGCAATCATCATTTGGCTTGGATCTATGCTAAAAATTTCTTTTACAAATGTGCTGTAGGCATTATAGTGCCTCATTTCATCTCCAGAAATAATTTTACACATTTTAGATAATGATTTATTACCGTGTTGTCTTGCTAATTTAGCTACTCTATTGTGAGAAATGTAGGTAGCCAACTCTTGAAAACTAGTATATACAAAGTTTTTGTAAGGGTCTCTATCGGTACCAATATCAAAACCATCGTTAATTAAGTGTTGGGTGGTACGCTCTACCTCAATCATATTTACTCTACCAGAAAGATAAAGATATTTATTAAGTACATCTCCGTGTCTATTTTCTTCTCCTGTCCAATACCTTACCCAACGGGACCAAGCAGTACCTCCGTCGTGTTGGTTAACTCCTTCTACATCCATTAGCCAAGACTCATAGGTTGGTAGGGCTTCTTCAGTAATGGTATCGCCAACTAAAACTACCCAAAAATCGTAAGGTAATTCTTTAGCTAATTCTCTAATCTCTGTTACTTCATCGTAAAAAGTATCTGCTTGAGAGTTTGGCAAAAAGTCTGTTGGTTGCCAAATTTTTTCTACAGGAATTAAAAATTCATCAATAAATCCATCAACTTTAGACTCCAGTTGCTGCATTACTTCCAATCTCACATTTTTTTCAGCCATAATATCTAGTTTATTGAGTAATAATATCTTTTTTAATTTCTTGTTCTATTTTTTCTACTAATGTTTCCGTATCAAATTTATTAACTAATATAGGTTCTTGTACGGTTAGTTTTACGTGAACACCTAAATTTAAAGGAAAAGATCCATACTGAACAATTTTCCAAGAATTGTTAATAGTGATAGGAACAATTACTGCATTTGGGCAGTATTTAAATAACATTTTTAAACCGTTAGGAGAAAATCTTTTTGGTACTCCTGTTTTACTGCGTGTACCTTCTGGGAAAATAACGGCAGCTCTATTGGTTTTATTTAAATATTCTGCAAAATTTTTAATTGCAGGTAAAGATTGTCTAGAGTTTTTTCTATCTATTAATATAGAACCTCCATTTCTTAAGTTGTAAGAAATACTAGGGATACCTTTACCTAGTTCTTTTTTACTAATAAATTTAGGGTGAAGCTTTCTTAAATACCAAATTATTGGTGGTATATCATATGTACTTTGGTGATTAGCCACAATTATATGTGGTACGCCTTCTGGTAATTGATATGTATTTTCAAAAGTAATTCTAGTTCCTAAAATATTTAGACATCTAATTAAAAAGAAGTTTAAAACATCTACACTTTTTTTATGTGCTTGGTAACCAAATACATTGTAGCAAACCCATTGTATTGGGTGAAAAACTACAAGAGATAGCCCGAAGCATAAATAGTATATAACAGAAACGGGATACGAAAAAAATTTCTTCATTAAAAAGCAATTAATAGCACAAAAATAGTTTTTAAAAGCCACTATTTTTAATAATTGTTCTAAAACAAGTATGCGTGCATAGTAAATATTATTTTAGAAGAAATAATATTCATTTTTTTGATTTAAAAAAAGCCACTATAATAGTGGCTTTTAAAATGATTTTATATTTAAGTATTAGCAATACTCGTTATAAGCATCTCTTAAGTTTTCTGCAATCATCTCTGCTGGTCTTCCTTCAATATGGTGACGCTCCAACATGTGTACTAATTCGCCATCTTTAAATAAAGCCATAGATGGTGAGCTAGGAGGGAAAGGCACCATAAGAGATCTAGCTTTATCTGTAGCTTCTCTATCTACTCCTGCAAAAACAGTTACTAAATTATCTGGTTTTTTACTATTATCTAAAGACATTCTTGCTCCTGGTCTAGCATTAGCTGCAGCACAACCACAAACAGAATTTACAACTACAAGTGTAGTTCCTTCTTTTTTCATCGCCTTTTCTACTGCTTCAACATCGTGTAACTCTTCAAAACCAACGGCAGTTAATTCTGCACGCATAGGTCTTACTAAATCTGCTGGATACATATTTTTATTTTTTTTGAATATTAATTTTAATAATAATTTACAAAGATATTAAATAAGTAATTGCTTATACAGTATAACCCAATATACTTTAAATAGCTTTCTTACATATAAGGTCGAGAAAACACCAAAAGCATTACAATAAAACGATAAATGTCTTTAAACCTTATTAAGCTGAGCTAAGCTTTTTATATTTGTACCTCAATTACATAATTATGGTGAAATGGGTTTTGGCGGTATTGGGTTTAATTTACATGAAATTTCCTGGTGCAATTTTAGGATTTTTGTTGGGAACATTAATCGAGTTTTTTATAAAACAAGGCGGTGGGGCACATAGAAGTGTTTCTAAAATGTTTGGGCAAGATGAAGAAGTTTCTATGGGAGATTTTGAGCTCAATTTACTGTCTCTCTCTACCATTGTAGTAAAAGCAGATGGTAAAGTTAACCAACAAGAGCTAGACTATGTAAGAAGTTATTTTGTAAAAGCCTACGGTAAAGAGCGTGCCAATGCAACTTTTAGAACCTACAATGAGGTTGTAAAAAACAGACAAATAGATGCAGGTAGAATTTGTGCCTATTTACATATGCGTACCACTTACGAGGTAAGACTACAAATTTTACATTTTTTGTTTGGCATAGCGCAAGCAGATGGAAATGTTTCTTATGGCGAATTAAATGAATTGGCTAAAATAGCGGGTTCTCTACGGTTAAGTCAGCAAGATTTTGAAAGTATAAAAGCCATGTTTACAGTTTCTGGTAGCCAACCAGGAGATACTTCTAACGCATATAAAATTTTAGAAATTGATAAAAGCGTATCTGATGCAGAGGTAAAAAAAGCATACCGTACAATGGTGAAAAAATACCATCCAGATAAATTACAACATATGGATGAGGTTTACAGAAAAGGGGCGCAAGAAAAATTTAATAAAGTACAAGAAGCTTACGAGCAAATACAAAAAGAGCGCAAATTTTAAAAGGGCGTTCCCTAACGGTCGGGCTTTTGTTACAATCTTTGGCTCATAAAATTGCCAAAGGATTTTCACGACAATCCCTAACGCTTATAATTTATAAACTTTATTAATTGAGAAGAAGTTAAGTAAGTAAACTTTCTATTAATTACTTTAAAACTTTCATCTAATAATACTATAGCAGGTAAGGTAAATGGTTTATCTGTTCTACTCGCTAATAGTTTAGCAAGTTGATGGGTAGGGTTTCTTTTTATTTCTACCTCTTTATTATAAAAAGTAGACCCATCAAAAGTAATAGGTTCTGTGGTTTCTGCATTCATTTTCACTACATAAAACTCACGGTTTAATTGTTCAATTACCCCTTTGTTTTTAAAAGCGTTTTGTTCCATTTTTTTACAATAAGCACACCAATCTGCATAAAAAAACAATAAAACAGGTTTGGTTTCTTGTTGTAAAGAGGTTTCTAACTGCTCAAATCTTAACCAATTTACGGTAGATTGAGCAAACGTACTTGTAGAGCAAAGTAACAATAGAAAAAATATTTTTTTTGTTAGCATAACAAATCTTACTTATTTAAAGGCGAACACCTTCTAGAAAAAGAAGGTGCTCTTGAACAACCAAAAAGCTTTAGATCAACAAAACTTATTGGGGTTATTATTGATTATGTAGATTACCAAATTTTATTCCAAAGAAAAATGTTCTTGGCTGTGCTGGCCCATATACGTAATCAGAATCTCTTGTAGCACCGGTATCAAAATCATCTTGGTAACTATTAAAGATATTTTTTACTCCTCCAAAAATATTAACTTGAAGGTTTTCTGTCAAATCAATATGATGATTCAGTTTTAAGTTTATATCGTAAAAAGGATTACTCTCATTAAGTCGTAAAAACCCAGTGTCACTTACAACTAAAGGCACTGTCATTTCTCCGGTATAAGTACCTGTAATATCAATACTAGACTCTTCTAGAACCGTAATATTTGTATTTAAATAACCGTATATATTTGGGTTTCTTACAAAATCTTTTATCAAAATATTAGTTTCATTAGGGTTGCTTCCATCGGCTTCAAAAAGAAGTTGGTCTTCACTATATTTAGACTCTTGTATAGTCCCTCCCATTTGAAATGCAAATTTAGAAGAAGGGGAAATACCTATTTCAAAATTAGCTCCTGCTACGTGTGCGCCACTACCGTTTCTTACTTCTTCTAAAATAGACCCGTTTGGTAAACTAGAACCTGTACTTACGGTGGTAAACGGGTTTTCAAGATTTGTGTAAAACCCTTCTAGTAAAAAGTTAGTCTGTAGTTTTTTAAAATTTTTAGAGTAATTTAAAGAAGCAGTAAAAGCATTAGAATATTCTGTTTCTAAATCTTCAGACAAAATGACAAACTGAGGCTCACCTCCCACAGAAGAAATATGTAAATCTTCATTAAAAGCTTGCGGAGCTCTAAAACCACGAGCATAACCTCCACGTAAACGCCAATTTTCTGCAAAAGTATACATCATTGTTAACCGCGGACTTAGTACTGCTTGGTCTATATTAGAGGTTCTATTTACATTTTGTACGCTGTAATTTCCTTCTACGTTTACATAATCAAATCTACCACCTATCAATGCAGAAAATTGTTCTATTGGTTTCCATTCATATTGAGCAAATGTTCCTAATGAGTATACTTCTTGATCTATAAAACGATTGTAACCCGCAATATCATCTTGGGTGTTATTTAAGTTATACTCGGTCCCAACGGTTAGTATATCGTTATTTTTAAAAAACCTAGTGTATTGGCCACCAAACAATAAGGCCAAATCATCTGTATTACCATAAGCATTAGCAGCAATTATAGAGTCTTGCGCAGTTCTGCCACCACCTAAACCGCCATAATAACTTTTTCTGTCTGTATGCTGTCCAGATGCATAGACAGAAAAATTATTAGTTTTCTCATCATTACTAATTTCATAAGTAAGTCCTCCCATAAGTGTGTTATGGTCTAATTCTTCTGTAATGTCTGTTAGGTGGGGTGCTAAATCTAGTTTGTTTCCTCCACGTCTATATTCCTCAATAGCAGTTATGTCTAAACTAATTTTGCTATTATCATTTGGTTTAAAAAATGTTTTAGTACCTAAACTTGTATTGGTTAGTTCTGTTAATTCGGTAAAACGATCTCCGTTAGCATCATAACTATCACGATCTCTTTTCATACCGTAAACGGTAATACCGCTTCTTAAATCTTCACTCACTACAGTAGCGTTAGCATTAAAAGTTCTGTCTGGTACTTCTCCATCTATTAGTCCAAAATTAGAAGATACTTCCCAAGAATTTAAAATAGGGTCTTTAGTAATTATATTAACGGTTCCTGCAATTGCATTAGAGCCATACAGAGCAGAACCACCACTTCTTACTACCTCAATTCTATCTAATATAGAAGTAGGTATTTGCTCTAAACCGTAAACACTATTTAATGCACTAAAAACGGCACGACTGTTAATTAGTACTTGTGTGTAGCTTCCGTCTAATCCGTTAAGTCTTACTTGCGTAAAGCCACAATTTTGGCAATTAGTTTCTACACGAACTCCAGGCTGATAATTTAAACTTTCTGCCACAGCAATAGATTGTGTTGCATTAAATAGCTTTGGACTCAAAACATTTACTACCACAGGTGTTTTCTTTACATTAACTCTGTTTCTAGTTGCGCTAATTACTACATCTTCTAAGCCTAACATATCTTTTTGTAGTTCAATATTTAGATTTTTTGATTGGTAATCTGCTGTGGTAAAAGTGATAGTTTCTGTTTTAAACCCTACGGCTTGAATTTTAAAAGTATAAGTACCAGGTGCAATCTCTAAATAATACTCTCCATCTAAATCTGCAGAGGTTCCTTTTGTGGTTTGTGTAATAGTAATATTAGCAAATGGGACGGGGTTTCCTTCAGAAGTTACTTTTCCTTTTAAACTAGTCATTTCTTGTGAAAAGCCTACTATGGAGAAAGTTAAAATTAAGAGTTGAATTATTTTCATTAAGATTTGTTTTGTGTAAATTAATTTTTAGACAAATCTAAAAATTTGTTTTTAAATAAAAAAATGTATTTTTGTGGAAGTAAAAAAATGAGATGACACTTTCTGAAGAGAATTATTTAAAAGCAATTTTTAACCTACAACAAGAAACAGATAAAGGGGTTTCTACTAATGCTATTGCAGAGTTTATGGACACAAAGGCTTCATCTGCAACAGATATGATTAAAAGACTTTCTGAAAAGAAACTTCTTATATATAAGCCTTACCAAGGAGCCAGACTTACAGATAAAGGAAGAATGCACGCGGTTAAAGTAATAAGAAAGCATAGGCTTTGGGAGACTTTTTTGGTTGAAAACTTAGAATTTTCTTGGGATGAAGTGCATGAAGTAGCAGAACAATTAGAGCATATAGACTCTGATAAATTGATAAAACAGCTAGATAAATTTTTAGGCTACCCTAAAAATGACCCGCACGGAGATCCTATTCCTGATGAGAATGGAAATATTGCAACCATAGAAAAGAAAATATTAGCTGAATTACAAAAGAATGATGAAGGTATTTGTGTAGGAGTAGACGATTCTTCTTCTGCATTTTTAAAATATTTAGATAAATTAAATATTTCTTTAGGAAATAATATAAAAGTAATAGAGAAAGAAGCTTTTGATAATAGTATGTCTATAGAGGTAGATGGAAATAAGCTTACTATATCTAGCTTGGCTTCTAAAAATATTTACATTAAAAAAACAAAATAATTATGTACGATAATCTGGTGGACTATTTAGGATCTATAGATCCTGTACTAGCAGCTTTTTACGCTACTCTCTTTACTTGGGGGCTAACAGCTGTAGGAGCTTCTTTGGTTTTTTTCTTTAAAAAAATGAACAGAAAACTTTTTGACGGTATGCTGGGCTTTACTGGAGGTGTGATGGTGGCTGCCAGTTTTTGGAGTTTATTAGCGCCTGGGATAGAAATGAGTCCGGGAGAGGGTTTTGTAAAAACAATACCTGCTCTTGTTGGTTTTGGGATGGGAGCTCTTTTTATTTTTTCATTAGATAAAGTATTACCGCATTTACACGTGAACTTTAAGATGAGTGAAAAAGAAGGAATAAAAACTCCGTGGCATAAATCTGTATTACTAACCTTAGCAATTACGCTACATAATATACCAGAAGGTTTGGCTATTGGTGTTCTTTTTGGTGGTGTAGCTGCTGGTTTTGAGGGGGCAAGTATAGGTGGAGCAGTAGCATTAGCTATTGGTATTGGAATTCAAAATTTTCCAGAAGGTTTTGCAGTGGCAATGCCTTTACGCGGACAAGGTTTAAGCCGTTGGAAAAGTTTTAATTACGGTCAACTTTCTGCAATTGTAGAACCTATTGCGGCTGTTATTGGAGCTTATGCCGTGATGACTTTTCAGCCAATTTTACCTTACGCATTGTGTTTTGCAGCAGGAGCGATGATTTTTGTAGTAGTAGAAGAGGTAGTGCCAGAATCTCAGCAAGATAAATACACAGATATTTCTACATTAGGTTTTATTGGTGGTTTTATGGTCATGATGGTTTTAGATGTTGGTTTAGGATAAAATATATTATATTTAAGAATGAAAAAAATCTTATTTATACTTACTATGTTCTTTTTTTTAGGGAGTTACGCTCAAGAAAAAAAAGAAATAACAACACCTGTTTTAACTGTTAAATTGTTAAAAGGCGAGGCTTATAGCTGGGATAACTACAGTATCTTGTTTAAAGAAGTGGTAGCAGATTCTAGATGCCCTAGTGATGTTACGTGCGTTTGGGCAGGTGAAGCCAAAATAAATATAACATTAACCCAAAATGGAAAGCTAATAGACTCTCAAGAAGTGGTACTTGCTAACTCTGAGAAAAACGTAACCTCTTTTTATTTAGCAGAAAAATCTTTTCGAGTGTATGGTTTAATGCCTTACCCAACTACCCAAATGAAAAAAGAAAAAAATATTGATTATTCTATTCGTTTAGAAATTCCTTCAGAATAATTGTTTATATACTACTGTATACAAGTTGATAATTGGGACGCTTACTGAAATTTAGAAATATAATTGAATCAACAAAAGAATAAAACTGAACGAATACACTCATTAGACTCTTTGCGTGCGATAATGATGCTTTTAGGGTTAGTTTTGCATTCTGCATTGACTTACAACATAACAAACCACGGAAATGCTTGGGGAATTAAAGACCCTAAATCAAATTATATTTTGACTGACTTTCTTGTTCTTTTTATACATTCTTTTAGAATGCCAATTTTTTTTCTTGTTGCTGGTTTTTTTGGTTCTATGCTATTTTATGAAAGAGGTGTTGTTAATATGCTGAAAAATAGAGTATGGAGAATAATTTTTCCTTTTATTATCTTTTTATTTTTACTTTCACCAATAATATACTTTTCCTTTAGTTATACGAATGCTGTTTTTGAAAATCAGGAAAATCCATTTATTACTACAATTCAATTGTTCTCAAATATTGTAGTTTTTCTACCAAAAACAACTTCTCATTTGTGGTTTCTTTACTATTTAATTTTTACTACTTTAATTTCAGTATTACTTGGTTTGTTATGTGAAAAATTAAAAATAGATAACAGAATAAGTAATACTTTTAATTGGCTAATTCAAAAACCTGTAATACGTGTATTGTTTTTTTCAACTTTTACATTTTTTATTTTAAGCTCGCTGGAAACTTCAATGATAAATGCTTCAGTTTCTTTAATACCAGATTTAAGTACATTCGTGTATTATTTTTTCTTCTATATCATAGGTTGGATACTTTTTAAATCAAAAAACCTTTTGAACAACTTTATGAAATATGATTGGCAATGTACATTTTTAGCAGTTACCCTTGTAATTACCCAAGGCTTACTAATTCAATATTCTGGAATGAAATTGAACCCAAATTCAAATTCTACAATATTAATTTTATTCAATTCTTTAATAGTTTGGTTGTTTATATTTGGTATAACGGGACTATTTATTAGGTACAGCAGTAAACACTCAAAAATAATGCGTTATATTTCTGATTCTTCTTACTGGGTTTATTTAATTCACTTGCCATTAACCGCAATCATTCCTGCATTTATTTGGGAATTGCCAATTCCTGCTTTAGGTAAGTTTATAATTGTACTTGTATTAACCACTTTAATTTGTTTTGTGACTTATCACTATTTGGTAAGAAGTACTTTTATTGGAAAATTTTTAAATGGAAAAAAATATCTGAAAAAGAAAAAACCAGTGGGCAACATAGTATAATATCACATTTACAGCTTTTTGCCTTGCGGAAGCAACCGTGCAAGTATTAAAGTATTAGTTTTTAATCAAACTGCACAGATTAGTATATAAGCTCTATTTATAAAATAAAGTATTTAGATATTGTTGTTTACTTCTATCCAATATCCGTCAGGGTCTTGAAAGTAAACTTGTAAAATGCCATCTTTACGAATATAATCTTTGTTGGGAGAGTTAATCCAATCTGAGTATTGAATGTTTAATTTATTTAAATGGTCAATAAATAAATCTAAGTTTGGAGTAGCGAAAGCAAAATGAACCGCTTTATTTGTTTTTATTTCGGCATCTGGACGCGGAATAAGATGAAGCTCTTTCTTCTCATTTATAGAAAGCCATCTAGTTTTAGAGTTTGAAGCTGTGTTTTCAATTTCTTCAAACTGAAATATTTCTTGATAAAATTTAAAAGAGTTGTTTACATTTTTAACAGATAAGGCTATATGATTAAAAGAAAAAGTAAACATTATATTTTAATTTAAAATGAAAAATCTAAAAACATGGCAGTTTGTAAATTTAAAAAATTGAAAATAAACATTTTTTTAATGGCAACCACAATCAGATTTTCCACAAGCACTAGCATTATTTTGAGTTGCTTTTTTAGGTGTTTTCCAGAAAAACTTTTTAATTAAAAACCCTACAGCAATTAAGAATGTAATAAAAACTAAAATTTCTTGTATCATAATTTTTTATTTTAAAAATTGAAATGCAGCTAATGCTGCTACGTAAGCTATACCAGACATGAAAATTAATTGCAATGCAGGCCATTTCCAAGAATTGGTTTCTTTCTTTACAATAGCTAGCGTACTCATACATTGCATTGCAAAGGCGTAAAATAATAGTAAGCTTATTCCGCTAGCGAAATTAAATAAAGGTCCGCCTAAAATAGGGTTTACCTCTGCCGCCATTCTATTTTTAATGGTTTTTTCTTCATCACTACCTACGCTGTAAATAGTAGCTAAGGTACCTACAAATACTTCTCTTGCAGCAAAAGAACTAACAATGGCTATACCAATCTTCCAATCGTAGCCTAAAGGTTGAACAATTGGCTCTATTCCTTTCCCCATAATACCTATATAGCTATTTTCTAGCTTTACAGAGGCTACGTGGTTTTCAAATTCTTGCGTAGAAAGCTCGTTGCCAAATTGCTCTGTTACAATCTTTTCAGCATTGTTAAAATTATCACCAGGTCCGTAACTAGCTAATACCCATAATACAATAGAAATTGCAAGTATTATTTTACCAGCACCAAAAACAAAGGCTTTTGTTTTTTCAATTACTGTAATTGCAACGTTTTTAAAAAGTGGCAATTTGTAATCTGGCATTTCTATTACAAAGTAGTTTTTGCTTTTTATTTGCAAGATTTTGTTTAAAACCCAAGCAGAAAAAACTGATGCGCCAAAACCTAATAAGTATAATAGCATTAAAGTGATGCCTTGTAAATTAAAAATACCAAGAAAACGCTCGTCAGGTATCACAAGGGCTATAATTATAAGATAAACAGGAAGTCTTGCAGAGCAAGTGGTAAAAGGAACCACTAGTATGGTAATTAAACGTTCTTTCCAGTCTTCTATATTTCTAGTAGCCATTACTGCAGGGATTGCGCAAGCGGTACCAGATACTAATGGCACTACACTTTTACCGCTTAAGCCAAATTTACGCATCACTCTATCCATCAAAAATACAACTCTACTCATGTATCCGCTTTCTTCTAAAAGTGAAATAAATAGAAATAGAAATGCAATTTGTGGTATAAAAATAACTACACCCCCTAAGCCTGGTATAATTCCTTCAGAAATTAGATTGGTGAACATCCCTTCTGGTAAAATAGATTTAGACCATTCTCCTAAAAATGCAAAGGTGCTGTCAATTAAATCCATTGGGTAGCTAGACCAATCATAAATTGCTTGGAACATTAACAATAAAATTCCGAAGAAAATAAAATAGCCCCAAACTTGATGGGTAAGTATTTTATCTAGTTTAGATCTTAAATCTGTAGCTGCGTTAATATCTTTTTTAAAGGTTTCTTTTAATACACCGTTAATAAATTGATATCTAACTATAGTTTCTTTTTGCTGAAGCCTTTTTAAGTCACTTTTCTTTTTGGTTTCAAAGTCACTAGCTTTTTCTATTTCAATACGGTTAAGGTTTCCAAAATTTACATCTTGTGTAATTACCAACCATAATTTATAAAGAGATTGGTTAGGGAAAGCTTTTCTTAAAGCATCAAAATAATCTGGTGCAATAGTAGATGCGTTTACGCAAGGCTCTAAGGTGATGTTTCTGTAGTTAACAATTAACTCTTTTAACTCTTCAATACCTGTTTTTTTGCGAGCACTAATTAAAGCTATTTTGGTTTTTAGGCGTTTTTCTAGAAGTTCTACGTCAAGAGTAATCCCTTTACGCTCCATTCTGTCTGCCATATTTATCACTAAAATGGTAGGAATACCTAAATCTTTAATTTGTGTAAAGAGAAGTAAATTTCTTTTTAAATTTTCTACATCACTTACTACTACCGCAACGTCTGGAAAATCTTTATCATTTTTATTAAGTAATAACTCAATAACAATATTTTCATCTAAAGAAGAGGCGTTTAAGCTATAAGTTCCTGGAAGATCTAAAATATGAGCTTTTAAATTTCTAGGTAATTTGCAAATACCTTCTTTTTTTTCTACGGTAATTCCTGGGTAATTCCCTACTTGTTGGTTTAAACCGGTTAAGTGATTAAATACAGAGGTTTTACCTGTATTAGGGTTTCCTATTAAGGCTACATTTATTTGTTTTGGCATTACTCTACAACTTCAATTTCAATCAACAGTGCCGTTTCTTTTCTAATCGCTAAATGACTTCCGTTTATATTTAGGTACATAGGGTCTCTAAATGGTGCAGTTTGTACTAATTCTAATTCGTTACCAGGTAAGCAGCCCATTTCTAATAATTTTAGTGGAATATCATCATTAGAGAATTTTTTAATAATTCCCTTTTGTCCTTTTTGTAAAGAGGCTACTGTAAACTTCAAACCTTATTTAGATTAAATTGAAACAATACAAAAATAGAATAAATTATACTCTTAGAAAAGCTTGCGGAGTGAAAAGACTTATTTGTGGTTTTCTAGTTTTTTTAAGATTTCAACATCTTCCATTAGTTTTTCAATAGCTTCAGGGTCTGTGCCATCGTAAAAACCTCTTACTCTCTTTTTTTTATCAATTAAAGCAAAGTTTTCTGTGTGCACCATATCATATTTACCACCATCTCCCTGTGATTTTGCTACTAAATAAGATTTTCTAGCTAAATCATAAATTTGCTTTTTATCTCCGGTCACTAAATTCCATTTACTATCAATTACTCCTTTCTTTTTTGCGTAACGTTTTAATTGTGCCACGGTATCAATTTCTGGAGTTACTGTGTGTGAGAGCAGCAAAATTTCAGAATCATTTTTATAGCGTTCTTGAATTTTTGCCATATGGTCTGTCATAATAGGACATATACTTTGGCAGGTTGTAAAGAAAAAATCTGCAATATAAATTTTGTCTTTATAGGTATCTTGAGTAATTGTATCTCCATTTTGATTTACTAATTTAAAATCTGAAATAGTGTGATACTTTCTTATATATTGTACGGTGGTGTCTACCAATTCTGTATTCACCATACTAGGCTGGTAAACGGGTAAAGAAGGTTTTGGTTTTAAAAGTTGGTAGATAATAGAGATAATAATTGCAGAAAGTACAAAGAGTACAATAGCAAAAAACTTATATTTTTTAAAAAACTTGAGCATAACACCTGTAACATTTATTACAAAATTACAACCTATTCTCTAGAAGAAGTTTTTTTTGGTTAAATATTTGCTATGAAAACGGATATTGAAAGAGATTTTTTTCTAGGCAAATTTAAAAGTTTACTTTTGTGCGATTTTTCACAACAAGAATATTGAAATAAAGACTATGAGTCCATTTTTTATAAAAGCTATTCAGCTAATTTTAAGTTTATCAATTTTAATTGTATTACACGAATTGGGTCATTTTATTCCGGCCAAATTATTTAAAACTAGAGTAGAGAAATTCTATTTATTTTTTGATGTCAAGTTCTCCCTTTTTAAAAAGAAAATTGGCGGTACAGAGTATGGTATTGGTTGGTTGCCTTTAGGGGGGTATGTAAAAATATCAGGAATGATAGATGAGAGTATGGATAAAGAGCAAATGGCAAAACCACCACAACCGTGGGAGTTTAGAAGTAAGCCAGCTTGGCAACGATTAATTATAATGATTGGTGGGGTTACTGTAAATATTATTTTAGGTTTTCTTATTTACATGATGGTGCTTTTTGTTTGGGGAAGCCAAGAGATGAGTAATGATGGTATACCTGACGGTTTAATTGTTTCTGAAACGGTAGAGAAATACGGATTTAGAAATGGAGATAAGATCACCAAAATAAATGACGAAGAATTAGATAATATTCTTTCTATGAATGGTGGTTTAAAAATAAACCGTTATTTAATGATGCGTGATGTAGAAACAGTAGAAGTTTTACATGCAAACGGAAATAAAGAAACTATTCAAATTCCAGAAAATATAGGAGAAGAACTTTTTAAAGCAGGAGATATGTCTCCTTTTGGTTTAAAAGTAGATCCTCTGTTAAGTGAAGTAGAAAAAGGAACCCACGCAGATAAAGCAGGTTTAAAAGCAGGAGATAGAATTGTAGCCTTTAATGGTACGCCTTTAGCTACTTGGCAAGAATTTGAAGATCATAAAAAAGAAAACTTAGATAAAGAATTTACTATAGAGGTAGAGACAGCAAATAAAGAAAGAAAAGAATTAGTGGTTTCTACAGATTCTACTGGCGTTTTTGGGGTAAGAGTAAATCCGTTTAACAGAATTACACCAAATGAAAAAGAATATTCTTTAGGAGAGAGTTTTGTAGAAGGGTTTGATTATGCGTATTGGACACTTCATGATTATGTAGCACAATTTAAATATGTATTTACTAAAAAAGGAGCTAGCCAAGTAGGTGGTTTTGGTGCTATTGGTAATATGTTTGCTCCAGTTTGGGATTGGCATAGCTTCTGGATGACAACAGCTTTAATATCTATTATATTAGCTTTTATGAATATTTTACCAATACCTGCATTAGATGGGGGGCACGTAGTATTTTTACTCTATGAGATTATTACAGGAAGAAAACCTAACGATAAATTTATGGAGTATGCACAAATGGTTGGTTTCTTTATTTTAATAGCTTTAGTACTGTATGCAAACGGTAATGATTTGTACAGATATATTTTTGATTAAAAAAAATTAAAAAAAAGTTTTGTGAATTGTAAAAAGTGATTATATTTGCAACCGCTAAGCAATTAAAACGCAAAGCAAGACATAAACTCCTCTTTAGCTCAGTTGGTTAGAGCATCTGACTGTTAATCAGAGGGTCCTTGGTTCGAGCCCAAGAAGAGGAGCGAAAATTAAAAGCCTTACAGAAATGTGAGGCTTTTTTTATGCGTTATATTTTTTTTTCTAGTTATAGGTGAATAATAGTTAAAAATGACATTAAACTTTTTTAAAGATGAGTTTCTAGATCTTTTGCATTTTAATCTATGTTCTTGTTACGCTTTTAATATACAACAATCAGAGTTATTTAAGGAAATGCTAGATTGGACTCAAATCTTCTCTAATCAAATGATAGATTAGAAGTTTCTAAAGAAAAATAGAAAAGCAAATAAGAATGTAACTTTAGGAGTTTTATTTCCTAAACGAGCAGAATTACCAAAATGTCACTATAGTTTTAATTATGAAATTTGTGAGTGTTCTAGTAGAAATTGGTATAATGAAAATTGGGAATGAGAAGAGGTTTATTGCGAAATGATTATTTTTTATCATTAGAAAATCCAGATTTTGATTGGATTATGAGGCAGATAGTAAATTCTATTAATGAAGAGATGTTAGCAGATTTATTACTTAAAAATTATGGAGACAATAACTTATTAATCTATAATGATATAATATTAAAAAACTAAAATTATAAAAATAAAAAACCGCTACTCCTAGCGGTTTTTTGTTAGTTGTAAAGTGGTATTAAACACTTTGGTAAATGCGTTATGAAAGCATTATCTACTTCATAAAGATACTTAAAAATAATGCTAAACAAAATTTCAAAGGTGTTAATAATTGACACTGTTGTTTTTCGTAATTAAAACCCTGTTTATTGAAAAAAAACAAATTAAACCCTTGTTTTGTTAAGGTATCTTTAATAGTTAGGGTTGATGTGAAATAAAGGGTGTCTTGTAAAAAAAAAACTCTATATTAGTTAATTCAACAAAGTCAACTCTTAAAAGAGAGTTGATTTTTTATTTACTAATTTTTTAAAACGTAACTATTATGTGCGGAATTGTTTGTGCTTTCGATTTAAAGGAAGCCTCTGAAACATTACGACCTCAGTTACTGGAAATGGCGAAATGTATTCGTCACCGTGGTCCAGATTGGAGCGGTGTGTACAGTAACGAGAAGGCCATTATGGCGCATGAGCGCTTGGCGATTGTAGATCCTACTTCAGGAAAACAACCTTTGTTTTCTGAAGATGGTAATTTGGTACTTGCTGCCAATGGTGAAATTTATAATCACTTAAATCTACGAAATCAGCTAAATGGTAATTATAATTTTCAGACCAATTCTGACTGTGAAATAATTTTAGCACTTTATAAAGAAAAAGGAGTTAATTTTTTAGACGATTTAAACGGTATTTTTGGCTTTGCGCTTTATGATGCAGAGAAAGATGAATATCTTGTTGCTCGTGATCATATGGGGATAATCCCGCTTTATATTGGTTGGGATGAAAACGGAACTTTCTATGTAGCTTCAGAGTTAAAAGCGCTAGAAGGAAAATGTATGAAGATTGAATTGTTTCCTCCAGGGCATTACCTATCTAGTAAAGAAGAAGGTTTCCAAAAATGGTATGAGCGTGATTGGATGGAGTATGATAATGTAAAAGATAATGAAACAAATATTCAAGAATTGCGTGAAGCTTTAGAAAAAGCAGTACACCGTCAATTAATGAGTGATGTCCCTTACGGAGTTTTATTATCTGGAGGTTTAGACTCTTCCATTACTTCAGCTTTAGCAAAAAAATATGCGCAAAAGCGTATAGAAAGTCAAGATACAGATGAGGCTTGGTGGCCACGTTTGCACTCATTTGCTATCGGGTTAGAAGGTTCGCCAGATTTAGCAGCAGCTAGAAAAGTAGCAGATCATTTAGATACCGTACATCACGAAATTAAATTTACCATACAAGAAGGTTTAGATGCTATAAAAGACGTAATTTATCATTTAGAAACTTATGATGTTACTACCGTAAGAGCCTCTACCCCTATGTATTTAATGTCTCGTGCTATTAAAGCAATGGGTATAAAAATGGTACTTTCTGGAGAAGGTTCAGACGAAATTTTTGGCGGTTATTTATACTTCCATAAAGCACCAAATGATAAAGAGTTTCATGAAGAAACTGTACGTAAGTTAGATAAACTACATATGTACGATTGTCTACGAGCTAACAAATCTCTTTGTGCTTGGGGTATAGAAGGTCGTGTGCCATTTTTAGATAAAGAATTTATGGATGTTGCTATGCGTATAAACCCAAAAGACAAAATGATTAATGGGGAGCGTATGGAAAAATGGGTGCTTCGTAAAGCTTTTGAAGATTATTTACCAGAAAGCGTAGCTTGGCGCCAGAAAGAACAATTTTCTGACGGTGTAGGTTATAGCTGGATAGATACCTTAAAAGAAATGGTTAATGAGAAAGTAAGCGATGAGCAATTAGCCAATGCACACTTTAAATTTCCAATACAACCACCAAGTAGTAAAGAAGAATATTACTACCGTTCAATTTTTTCAGAACATTTCCCAAGTGATGCTGCAGCTATGTCTGTGCCATCTGTACCATCTATAGCTTGTAGTACACCAACAGCATTAGAGTGGGACGAGTCTTTTAAAAACATGAACGATCCTTCTGGTAGAGCAGTAGCTAATGTACATAGCGATGCGTACAAAAAAAACCAAGAAGTAGAATAAACTTTCTCATTCAAAATATAAATCCCTAAAGGCATTTAGCTTTTAGGGATTTTTTTATGGCGCTACCACAAGGGTCGGGCTGTACGCTATATCTTTTTTTGCTACCGCATAAAAAAGGATGCCGCTGCCATCCCTAGCGCAATTGTCAATTAATATTGTAGCAAAAAAAAGAGGAAAGTAATTAACTTTCCTCTCTGTAAAATTTATTATGCTTTGCTTAGTTAGTAATAAGACTTCCTCTATAAAATAAAGAAACCTCGCTACCATCTTCAGTAGTTCCTTCAAAAGAAATTTCATAAGTACTACCATTTTCAGAAATAACTACATCTCCAGAAATTATTTCATGATAAGAATCTGCGTCTCCATTTTCAATATTATAGTTAATCTCAATTTCCCCATTAGTATATGTAAATGCATCAGAGTCTGCAGTACCTTCATAGCTATAAGTTCCTGTAGATAAATCATCAGCATTATCAGACCATAATTCAAAATAAACAGTGTTAAAAACCGTATCTTCTGGAGTTTGTACTCCATCTTCACTTGTAACAACATCTGTATCGGTTAAAATAATATCAAAATTGTAAGATCCGCCTTCGTAAGAAACACCGTAATCGTAAATTACACCTGATTCAAGTTCGTAATTTACTCCGTCAATCATTAAGTAGTTGTCATCAGAGGTGTTACCGTTGTCGTCGTCACTATCACAAGAGATAGAAGAAATTGCTACACATACAGTTAATAGCATTAAGTAAATGTTTTTCATAATGTTAAATGTTAGATTATTTTCTGCGAATATAATCTATTGTTCTATATATAGAAACTAAAGCGCTTTTATTACCTTTACGCCTTTAAAAATCAAAACATGAGTACACCAAAAAGATATACAATTACAGCAGCATTACCTTATACTAACGGTCCAATTCATATTGGGCATTTAGCAGGAGTGTATGTACCAGCAGATATTTATGCAAGATATTTAAGGCAGTTAGGTAAAGATGTGGCATTTGTTTGCGGTAGTGATGAACACGGTGTGCCAATTACTATAAAAGCAAAAAAAGAAGGTATAACACCTCAAGATGTAGTAGATAAGTATGATGGTATTATTAGAAAGTCTTTTCAAGATTTTGGAATCACTTTTGATAATTACTCTCGTACCTCTTCAGATATTCATCACCAAACTGCATCAGATTTTTTTCAGAAATTATACGATGAAGATAAATTTATAGAAGAAGTTACTCAACAACTTTATGATGAAGAAGCGCAGCAATTTTTAGCAGATCGTTTTGTGGTAGGAACTTGCCCTAAATGCGGTTTTGAAGAAAGCTACGGAGACCAATGTGAAAAATGCGGAACTTCACATAATGCTACCGATTTAATTAATCCGAAGTCGGCAATTACCGGAGCAACGCCAGTTTTAAAAGAAACACGCCACTGGTTTTTACCTTTAGATCAATACGAGCCATTTTTAAAAGAATGGATTTTAAAAGAACATAAAAAAGATTGGAAATCTAATGTATACGGTCAATGTAAATCTTGGATAGATGATGGTCTTCGTGCTCGTGCGGTAACTCGTGATTTAGATTGGGGTATACCTGTGCCCGTAGAAGGCGGAGAAGGTAAAGTGCTTTACGTTTGGTTTGATGCACCTATCGGGTATATTTCTGCCACCAAACAATGGGCAGAACGTGAAGGGAAAGATTGGGAACCTTACTGGAAAGATGAAGATACTAAGCTAGTACATTTTATAGGGAAAGATAATATTGTCTTTCACTGTATTATTTTTCCAGCAATGCTAAAAGCTCACGGAGATTATATTTTACCAGACAATGTACCGGCAAATGAGTTTTTAAATTTAGAGGGTAACAAACTTTCTACTTCTAAAAATTGGGCAGTTTGGTTACACGAATATTTAGAAGACTTCCCAGGAAAAGAAGATGTGTTGCGTTACGTGTTAACTGCCAACGCTCCAGAAACTAAAGATAATGATTTTACGTGGAAAGACTTTCAGCAGCGTAACAATAGTGAATTGGTAGCCATTTTTGGTAATTTTATAAACCGAGTTGTTGTTTTAACTAACAAATATTACGACGGTAAAGTGCCAAGCCCGTCAGATTTATCTGAAATAGATCAGCAAACTTTGGCAGAGCTAAAAGCCTACCCAGCAGTAATTGCTAGCTCTATAGAGAAATATAGATTTAGAGAAGCTCAAGTAGAGTTGATGAATGTGGCTAGATTAGGTAATAAATATTTAGCCGACGAAGAACCTTGGAAAACTTTTAAAACAGATAAAGAACGTACACAAACTGTAATGTATGTGGCGCTTCAAATAGCTTCTGCTTTAGCAACTTTAAGTGAGCCATTCTTACCGTTTACTTCAGAAAAGTTGAAAAAAATGCTGAATCTAGACGATGTAGTCACCTCGAGCGGAGTCGAGAGGTCTTGGAATGATATTTCAACAGATAAAATTTTGTTACCAGAAAATCATCAAATAGGTAAAGCAGAATTGTTATTTGCCAAAGTAGAAGATGATGAAATGCAGAAACAACTAGATAAGTTAGAAGCTACTAAAAAAGCAAATGCTACAGAAGTAGCAGAGGTTGTTCCGCAAAAAGAATTTATTGAGTTTGACGATTTTACCAAACTAGATCTTCGCGTAGGTACTATTATTGAAGCTGAAAAAATGCCGAAAGCCAAAAAACTTTTAATATTAAAAGTAGATACAGGGATAGATAAAAGAACCATTGTTTCTGGTATTGCAGAGCATTTTAAACCAGAAGAAGTTATTGGTAAAAAAGTTAGTGTGGTTGCTAACCTAAAACCTATTAAACTTCGTGGTACTTTAAGTGAAGGAATGATTTTAATGACAGAAAATGCTGAAGGAAAATTAGTTTTTGTAAATCCAGACGAAAACGGAGTAACTAGCGGAACCGTAATTTCTTAAACCATATTTATGCGAATAATTTTAGCCTTTATTGCAAGCCTTATTTTTCAAATTTCTTTTGCTCAAGAAGAAGTTTATAAAGAAAGTACAACTCATAAGATCGATGAGATTATTAGTGTTGTAGATGAAGAAACGGGGCAAACCGTCCTGTTAAACTTCCATTCTAATGGCATTCAGGCTAACTTATTTAATTCAGAGTTTAAAAAATTAAAGTCCATAGAAGTAAGAAGTTTGCCTTATAAGTATTCAGCTTTAATAGGTTTTCAGCTTCAAGAAGAAAAGTTATTGGTGTTAATGACCAACGATAATCGTCGAAATTATGCTTTTGCAACTTTTGATTTTAATCACGGAATTCTTTCTACAAAAGAATTAGATTTTAAATTAAAGCGAGAGCATTATTTAGCCACTTTAAGTAGAAATAATAAGATTTATATGGTAAGTGCGGCTAAAAAAGGTTCACAAATGAATATTTATGAGTTTAACGCCAACCAAGCTGAACCATTTAAAAATGAAATTAAATTTCCTGAAGATACCTTTATCGATCGTTTCGACAGATCGGTAGATTTTTATGATGTGTTGCGTGGTAGTGAGAACAATACTATTGATCAAGTTATTTCTGAGCCGGTGGTAATTAATAAAGAAATACCAAGTAGTATTGAAGAGACGCAAGTGCCATTTAAACTTTACCCTCATCAAGATGGTTTTAAACTTAGTATTGATGCGGGTATCGATTATACGACCATTGTCGATGTTTCTATCAAACAAATGAGTGCCAAAGCGCAAAAGTTTGATTACGAGATGCCGGAAGAGAAATTTGGTACACGCATGAAAACCAATAGTTTTATTTATGAAAATAAACTATTTCAGTTTTCTTTAGATACAGAAAAGGCAAAACTAAAGCTTATTGATTTAGATAGCGGAAAATTATATAAAGAGTTAGTTTTTGATCGAGAAGACGAATTAAAAATTGCCAATACACCAATCGTTCAGTTGGGCGGAAATGGTTTTAAACAATACCGAGAATTAGAAACCGCCAATCAATTCTTTAGAAAAACTTTAAATGATGCAGAGCTTGGGATTGGCGTGATCGAACGTGATGGTCTTTATGAAATTACCTTCGGAAATTTTAAAGCAATCGAATCAAATTATTTCTATATGTATAATGGAAATTCATTACTTGGTGCTGCAATTGCCGGTGGTTTATCGGCTTTAGCTAATCAGTTTTTAAATTATAGAGTTACCAAATCGGTTCAGTTTACAGGACTTTTTACTAAAGAGATGACTCACGCTGAAGGAGAAGTAAAAGCTAATATTTTTGATGAAATTTTCGATTTTTCTGAAGAATTTAGAATTGATGAAGAAACCTTTTTTCAAATAAAAGATCATTACTACTACACGTATTTCGATAAAAAGCAAGGCTTCTATTCGGTTTATAAATTTCCTTTGAATTAGTCGTAAATGCTCAAAATCGCATTTCATCCCAGTTATGTATATCCGTTGCCGCCAAAGCATCGGTTTCCGATGGAAAAGTATGAGTTGCTTCCGCAGCAATTATTGTTAGAAGGTACTTGTGATGAAGCTAATTTTTTTGAGCCTGAATTGCCCAACGATAAATACATTTGTGCGGTTCACGATCCCGATTATTATTACAATTTTCTTAATTTAAAACTATCTCAAAAAGAAATTAGAAGAACTGGTTTTCCGCTCTCTCGTGCTTTAGTAGAACGGGAACGCCTAATTGCTGGCGGAACAATAAAAGCATCTGAGTATGCCTTACAATACGGAATTGCCTTTAATATAGCTGGTGGTACGCATCACGCCTATACTAATCGAGGTGAAGGTTTTTGTATGCTGAACGATCAAGCAATTGCGGCAAAATATCTTCAGCAGCAAAAATTAGCTGAAAAAATATTGATAATAGATTTAGACGTGCATCAAGGCAACGGAACAGCAGAAATTTTTGAAGACGACGATTCGGTATTTACGTTTTCAATGCACGGCGAAAAAAACTATCCTTTTAAAAAAGAAAAATCAGATTTAGATATAGGTTTGCCAGATGATACAAAGGGAGAAGAATATTTAAAAATTTTAAAAGAAACGCTTCCGCAGTTATTAAAAGAAGTAAAGCCAGATTTTGTATTTTATTTAAGCGGTGTAGATGTGCTTGAGACAGATAAATTAGGTAAACTAAGTTTAAGTATTAAAGATTGTAAAGAACGTGACCGTTATGTTTTGCAGACTTTAAAAGATTATAAATTACCTGTGGAGTGTAGTATGGGTGGTGGTTATTCTGTAGAAATAAAACATATTGTAGAAGCGCACGCTAATACTTATAGATTGGCACAAGAAATATTTTTTTAAAAGTAAATACATTATAAAAAATACTTTTTCAGGTATTTGTAAAAGAAAAAATAAAAAGAGTGCTTTTGTGGGGAGCACTCTTTTTGTTTGCAAAAACTAATGCTAATTAAGATACAATAAATAGACTAGCAATTGCTACAGACTCATCTCCAGTTAAAATTTCGTCATAAGCTTCTGTAGCGGCATCTAAGGTAAAAGGTGACCCATCACCTAAATCTGTAGTGATTATGGTAGCTTGATCAATATTTTCTTCTCCATTATAAACGGCTTGTGTTGCTTCTGGCATTCCTGCTCCTCTTTGGTTTTGAGTAATCCACCCTTTAAGACCTCTTAACCTTCTAATTTCTGAAGCGTGTCTTGCTTCTACAGAGTGTATTTGTAAAGCAGCAGTTAATAAATCATCATTACCCATTAATGCACCTGCTTGTCCTTTGTAAGCTCGTACACCTGTATCTTCAAAAGCTTGTGCTAGTGCTAGTAATTGAGCATAAGATGTAGCCGCATCTCCTTGCGTATTAAAAGGGTCAAAAGCTCCTCCAGCTGTAAAATCAAAAGTAGGTTCTGCTACAGGTGTTTCGCCTAAACTTACTAATGTATCTTCTAATAAAGTTACGTGAGCAGATTCATGCATAGAGATTTGCTCGTATATAGCGGTAGACATACCTGTGTTATCTTGGTCTAGCACATTAGAATTTAAAGCTTGTAAATAAAAACTAGCTTCTAAATATTCTAAAGTTAACGCTAATTGTAATGCATCTACCGCTTCATTGGTTTGAAACATAGTTGCGGCTTTAGCTTTGTTAGATAAAGTAGCCAAACCAAAGGGAACAGCAGCTATAGCAGCTTTTTTTCCTAAAGAAGAAAAAGTACTAAATGCGTCTCTTCTAGAAGCTCCTTTTTGAGTTAGATTTTCTGAGGTAAATTCGTCTAAAAATTTTATAATATTCATAGTGTTTTGTTTAAAATTATTGAAAAAAGTAAGTGGTTTTAATTACGGTAATTGGTTAGCTGTAAACGGAGTAACAATAAATCCGCCAGCAGCATTAATAATTACAGATGGGTTTTCTGCTCCATCTAAACCTGTGGTTGGGTCTACAGCGTCATCTCCTGCAAAAAGTTTAAAATCACCCATATCTCCACCTATAATACTTCTAATAGCAGCTGCATGTCTTGCTTCTACAGATACAATTTTACCTGCAATAACCAAGTATGCTGCTGTTTCAATAATTTTACCAGCACCATTATATGCTTTTACTCCCGTATCTTCTAAAAGTTGTGCAGTAGCCAGTACAGAATCTCTGCTTGAAAAATCTACACTAGAAAAATCAAATTCTAAACTTTCTGGTAAAACTAATTCTGCATCAAAATTTGCATTTAATGCTGTCTTAAAAAACTCTCTATGGTTAATTTCGTGGTTATAAAGGTCTTGAAGAATTTCTTTTTCTTCTGCTACTGCTCCAGACCAGTAAGAGCCATTAACCACCTTAGTATAAAAATCTGCTTCTAACTGTTCTAAAGCGTAAGCATAATTTAGAACTCCTAAATCTCCCCCGCCTAAATCAAAAGTTGTTGGGTCTGGATCTGTTGTTGGAGTAGAAAAATCATCATCATCACTACAACTTAAAATTAAACCACTACCTGCAATTGCAAGTCCGCTCATCTTTAGAAACTGTCTTCTTTTATTACCTTTTCTAGTAATAAGATGATCTACTTTTACATTTTTGTTCTTCATAATAAATAAGTTTTGTTGATCTATGCAAAACTTACGTAGGTAAAACAGTTGTGGTTTTTGTGTAAAAGTTAAAGTTTTGTTAGTAAACTAAAAAAGCTATCTAATTGCAAGTGATTATTTGATGTTTTCTGTAATTATTTATTAATCATTAAAAGTTCTTGTGCTATAATTTCTGTGATATACTTTTTCTCTCCAGTTTGTGACTCATAGCTTCTAGTAGCCAGTTTACCCTCAATAATTACTTCTTTACCTTGAGACAAGTAATTTTCTACAATTTCGGCAGTTTTACCCCAAGCAACTATATTGTGCCATTGTGTGTCTGTTACTTTTTCTCCATTACTTTTTTTGTAAACCTCATTAGTTGCTAAAGAGAATTTAGCTAGTTTTTTACCACTTTCTAAATTAATGATTTCTGGATTGTTCCCTAGATTACCAATTAACTGTACTTTGTTTCTTAATGCATTCATAATTAAAAATTTTTATATGCTGAATTTCATTAGTTCCATTCAGTGAGGCAAAGATGAGAAGAAGAGCAAGTGGTAGTTGGTTAATAAGTATTTACTTGCGTTTGTTTTCGTTTTTAAACGTTTGTAAACGGATATTCCTCTTAGAAATCAAATAAATTTTTTACATTTAATCTTATGGAAAATCTTACTGTTACAATAATTCAAGAAAATTTAATTTGGGAAAATTCAGAAGCTAATCTTAATTTGTTTTCAGAAAAAATAAACCTTCTAAAAGAAAAAACGGATTTAATAATTTTACCAGAGATGTTTACTACAGGTTTTTCTATGAATGCTGAAGTTTTAGCAGAAGAAGAGCAAGGTAAGACTTTAGCTTGGTTGCAAAAAACAGCTACAGAGCAAGAGGCAGCTATTACTGGTAGTGTAATTATTAAGGAAGAAGGTAATTATTATAACCGTTTATTTTTTGTTTTTCCTAATGGTGATTATAAAGTCTACAATAAAAAGCATCTTTTTACATTAGCTAAAGAGCAAAATACTTATTCTGCTGGCAGTAAAAGGTTAGTGGTAGAGTATAAAGGATGGAAAATTTGCCCGCTTGTTTGTTATGATTTACGTTTTCCTGTATGGGCTAGAAATACAGTAGATTTTGATTTACTCTTGTATGTAGCAAATTGGCCTAAAAAAAGAGTAGAAGCTTGGAACACGTTACTTAAAGCTAGAGCTATAGAAAATATGTGTTATTTAGCAGGAGTAAATAGAGTTGGTTTTGATGGAACAAACCACGAATATTCAGGGCATTCTGTGGTGTATGATATGTTAGGAAAACAATTATCTACTTTGAAAAATGATATAATATTTTCAGAAACTTTACATTTAAATAAATCTCATCTTTTAGAAACCAGAAAACGCTTTGCATTTTTAGATGATAGAGATAGTTTTACTTTAACCTAAACTGCTCTACCACATCCCAATTTGCCCTTACTTCAATTTTACCAGGATAATAAATAATTTCTTCAGGTTGTACACCTTTCAAGTAATTACCAGTATCCCATTTAGCATTATTATTATTGTCGTAAATAACTCTTAAAAGGTATTCTGCAGGTTTTATATAAGTGAAGTTAAATACATTTCCATCTTCTTCTTGATGAATAATTTCTTTATACAGCTCTCCTTTATCATTAGTTAATTGTACAATAACGGGATAAGATTTAATGTTAGTTACGGTTATGTTTAAAGCTCCCAAATCTGCAAAATCTGGAGTTTTTACTCTAAAATTTAACGTGTCATTTGTGGCGTTATAAAAATCTGTTAAGGCTCCAGGTAAAAGCTGAATATTAAAAATTTGTTTTTCTTCTTTTGGGAAATTTATACTATATGTATTTTTTCTCTTTTCAAATGAATATTCAAAATTTAAAGGGATAGAGTCTTGGTTTATTATATTAACGTATGAAGTGTCTAATTTTGTTAAAGGTATATTTGCTGAAATTTTAAAAGGAGTATCTACATCTATTGTACCTTTAGTAATGGCACTTACTGTTAAAGAGTCTCTTTTCATATCTTTAATCTTGGTAAGAACGGTATCTACGTATTTTTGGTTAGTAACTTGAAATACTAAGCTATCTACTTCCATAAAAGGTTTGTACCAATAATGTAATGTATCTTTTTCTGTGTCTTGTAAAATACGATATTCAAAATCTGGCGTGGTTTCAGAAATTACATTTATTTTAGTACTGTCTGCATTACCTTGATAACCAAATATTAAATGATTTTTAGAAATCTGTTTAGGTCTTTCTGCCTTATAATTTAAAACTTCTTTAAAAATAGAAGTGTTGTATTTTTTTGAAGAAGGTATAGTGATAAGGCTATCTAGAAAACCTATTTTGTCATTGCTAGGGTCAAATTTATAATTTTGGTTTTTGTCTAATAGAGCTACCATTTTGTAAACGCCAGCCTTCATATTATCTACTGTAAACGTATTTACAGTATCTTGTGTAGAAGATATATAGGTTGGCAGTTTATTATAAACAACAGAATCGTTATAAGTGGAGTCTACTTCATAAAGCATAATAGAAACAAACTCGTCTGTTTTATTGCTATAGGCATCTTTTATAGAACCACTAACAGATAAAGAATCTATATAACTACCTGTAGAAAATACATATTTGTAAAAAGATAGTGGGTTTCCTTCATTATTATCTTGTATACTATTTCCAAAATTTATTGTGTAAGTAGTGTTTTCTAAAAGAGTATCTGTAATTTTTATTTTCACCTCTTTGCTAGCAGAACTTAAAGGATACGTTTCTGCTTTAGGATCCATAGGTGGAGATATAATTATTTGTTTTTGCGCATTATTAAGTTTAATGTACTCATTAAACGTTATTATAATTTCATTTGCTTTAAAATTAGTAGAGAAATTTTCAGGATTAGCTTTAATTACTACAGGAGGTATAGAATCTATTGGTCCGCCTTGTGGCATTCCTCTTTTAGCACAATTAAAAAAGAAAGTAAAGCTAATAAGTAATAGAAAAGTATAAATAAAGCGTTTAAGGTTCATCTGCTAAAATTTACTGCAAAGAAACAATTATTTTTAATTATGGAGTGTACGCTATACTAGCAATACTTAGTTTTATATTTTTGGCGGTAAGTAATATTTTACCGCAAGATGTAAGTGTAGAGCCTGTGGTAATAATATCATCTACCAATAAAACATGTTTACCTTCAATTAAATAGTTGTTTTGTAAACTAAAATAATTGGGTTTTATTTCTTCTCTAGCTAATTTACTTTTAAAAACTTGTGTTTTAGTAGCTTCTTTTTTTATAAGCACATTATCTAAATATGTTTTATTAAAATTATGTGCAAGAGTTTTTGCAAAACCTTCTACTTGATTATAACCTCTTTCTTTAAATCTTGTTTTATGTATAGGTACGGGAATAATAACTTCTATATCTCTCATAAAATCAGTTTTATTTAAGTAAGAGCTTAACCAATCTCCAAAATAAGCACTTAATTCTGGGTGGTTTTTATATTTTAAATTATGAAATAAGTTCTGGGTAATTCCCTTTTTGTAATAATGTAAAAGAGTTGTTGCGTTAGTTATTGGTATTTTATTAGCAAATACTTTTTTTAGTGTATTTTCGTTATCTAAATATGTATTAGCAACTGGTAGTTGATGTATACAAAAAGCACATATCAAATCTTTGTCTACAATATTATTGTTGCATGCTAGACATTTTTGAGGAAAAAATAAAAGTAATAAATCTCTAAACAATTCATTATTAATTTCTTAACAAGTTAATAAAAAAAACGTAGTTTTTTAATTTATGAGTGAAAAGAAAAAAGAAAGCATTCTAAAAATACTTATAATAGTTTTATTAGCTGGGTTATTAGTAATGGTAACCTATACATTTAATTTTCATAGAGAGAAAAATGAAAATATAAAGTATTTAGAAGAAGAGAAATCTTATTTAAAAAGTGAGCTTTCTCAAATTCAAACAGCTTATGATAGTTTAAACGTAGATAATGTTTCTATTAAAAAAAGCTTAGAAAAAGAAAAAAAGAGAATAGCAACACTTCTAGATTCTATAAAAACACTAGAAACTAATTACGGACAATTAAAAAAATATAGGTTACAAGCAGACCAATTAAAAATGGAAAAACAACGCTTGCTTAACCATATAAGCATTTTAGCTGAAGAAAATAAAAATTTAAAAACAGCAATAGATAGTACCAATCAAATCTTGCTTTCTGCCAAACAAAAATCAGACTCTTTAAATTTAAAAAATGAAGAACTTCAGAAAAAAATTGACGAAGCTTCTATTATAAAAATTTCAGATATAGTTGGAGAGGGAGTTTACTTAAAAAATAACGGAGAAGTGGTAAGCACTAAAAGGCTTAAGCAAATAGAAAATATTAGACTATGTTTTGAAGTAAATGAAAGTAAAATTGTACCAGAAGGAGAGAAGAATCTATATATACAAGTTATAAACCCCAATAATAATTTAATAGGAGAAAGAAAAAAAGAAAGTTTTAACGATAAAGAACTTTACTACAGTGTAAAAACTCTTATTAGTTACCACCAAATAAATTTAAATGTTTGTGCATTAATTCATCTAGAAGAAAGCCAGACGGTAAAAGGGAAATATATTGTACATATTTTTGATAATGATAAGTTATTATCTTCTGCATCATTTCTTATAGAATAAAAAATCATCTTAATTCACATAAATTAAAGTCGGTTTTATATTTTTGCTATATGGCAAAACAACAAGATAAATTTAAGCAGGTAATAGCTCACGCTAAAGAGTACGGTTATATATTTTCTTCAAGTGAAATTTATGACGGGCTTAGCGCAGTTTATGATTACGGTCAAAACGGAGCAGAGTTAAAGAAAAATATAAAAGATTATTGGTGGAAAAGCATGGTGCAACTGCACGATAACATTGTAGGTTTAGATGCAGCAATTTTAATGCACCCAACCACTTGGAAGGCTTCTGGCCACGTAGATGCTTTTAACGATCCATTAATTGATAACAAAGACTCTAAAAAGCGGTATCGCGCCGATGTTTTAGTAGAAGATTATGCTGAGAAGATAAATCAAAAAGCAGAAAAAGAAATTGCTAAAGCACGTAAACGTTTTGGAGACGCTTTTAACGAAGAAGAGTTTGTAACTACTAACCCGCGTGTACTTAAATACAAAGAGCAACAAAAAGAAATACTAGAGCGTTTAGCTAAATCTCTAACAGAAGAAAATTTAGCAGATGTTAAATCTTTAATAGAAGAATTAGGTATTGCTTGCCCAGAGTCTGGATCTAAAAACTGGACAGATGTTAAGCAGTTTAACCTGATGTTTGGTACCAAACTAGGTGCCTCTGCAGATAGTGCTACAGATTTATATTTAAGACCAGAAACCGCACAAGGTATTTTTGTAAACTTTGCAAATGTGCAAAAAACCGGAAGAATGAAAATTCCATTTGGTATTGCACAAATTGGTAAAGCTTTTAGAAATGAAATTGTAGCAAGACAATTTATTTTCCGTCAGCGTGAGTTTGAGCAAATGGAAATGCAATTTTTTGTACGTCCAGGAGAAGAACTTACATGGTTTGAAAAATGGAAAGAAACTCGTCAACAATGGCATGCTTCTCTTGGTTTAGGGGAAGAAAACTACCGTTTTCACGACCACGAAAAATTAGCACATTACGCCAATGCTGCAACCGATATAGAATTTAATTTCCCGTTTGGTTTTAAAGAATTAGAAGGAATACACTCTCGTACAGATTTCGATTTAAAAGCACATGAAGAGCATTCTGGTAAAAAATTACAATTTTTTGATCCAGAAATGAATAAAAATTACGTGCCATATGTAGTAGAAACTTCTATAGGTTTAGATCGTATGTTCTTAGCAGTGTTCTCTAGCTCATTGCAAGAAGAAGAATTAGAAGGTGGTACAACTAGAACTGTTTTAAAACTTCCAGCAATTTTAGCTCCATACAAGGCGGCAATTTTACCATTAGTTAAAAAAGATGGATTACCAGAAATTGCAAAACAAATTGTAGATGATTTAAAGTGGGATTTCAATATAACTTATGATGAAAAAGATGCAGTAGGTAGAAGATACCGTCGTCAAGATGCTGCTGGTACACCATTTTGTATAACTGTAGATCATGATACCAAAGAAGACCAAACGGTAACAGTAAGAAATAGAGATACTATGGAACAGAAAAGAGTTTCTATTAGTGAGTTAAAATCTCTTATTCAAAAAGAAGTAGATTTTAAAACTTGGATGGACAAGTAGAAAAATTTAAACATAAAAAAAGCTTCTCGGTGAGAAGCTTTTTTTATATAAAGTAACAAGAAAATTATTCACTAACCGCAAGAGAATTAGAATTTTCCCAAGTAGTTACGTCAGCAATAGTGTTATTTTGGTAATCTACTTCTACCAATTCATCTTTCTTCCAAAAAAACCATTTTCCAGTTTTTACACCATTATTATATTCACCAATAGCAGTTCTTTTTCCGTCTAAATCATACATTATCCATTCTCCATGTAATTTCCCTTCTTTATAGGTTCCTTCTTGGCTTACGGTTCCGTTATCGTGAAAATAAGTTCCTTTTATTAAATCTCCTTCTTTTTCAAAATTAGGTTTTACTTCTTGTGCACTCACACTTACTCCTAGTAATACCACCATCATCAATATTATCTTCTTCATCATATTCTTTTTTTAAGTTAACTTCACAAATATAAGTATTATTTACATTAAATCAATATTTAGGTAACATTAAATTAACATTAGAGTTGTTTTTAATTGATTAACAAAGGTTTAATGATGTTGCTAATCGTAATATTTATACATATTTTATCTCCATATTTGTAGTGCAAAACAGTATATCTTCTTATTTTTGCGCCAAATTTCAATTACAATAATAGATGTATAGAACGCATACAAACGGAGAATTAAGGCTAAGTCATAAAGAAGAAACAGTAACTTTAGCTGGTTGGGTACAAAAAGTAAGAGATAAAGGTTTCATGATATGGGTAGACCTTCGTGATCGTTATGGTATTACTCAGCTTATTTTTGATGAAGAGCGTACTCCTGCAGAGGTTATGCAGCAAGCAAAAAATTTAGGTAGAGAATTTGTTATTCAAATTGAAGGAAAAGTAATTGAGAGAGAATCTAAAAATGATAACATGCCAACTGGTGATGTAGAAATTTTAGTGACTCAACTAACAGTTTTAAATGAAGCATTAGTGCCTCCTTTTACTATTGAAGATGAAACAGATGGAGGAGAAGAATTACGAATGAAATATCGTTACTTGGATATTCGTCGTAATCCAGTAAAAAATAGCCTTATCTTCAGATCTAAAGTAACTCAAGAAGTAAGAAATTACTTGTCTAAAGAAGGGTTTATTGAGGTAGAAACACCATATTTAATAAAATCTACCCCAGAAGGGGCGCGTGACTTTGTGGTACCTTCTAGAATGAATGAAGGTCAGTTTTACGCACTTCCACAATCACCACAAACCTTCAAGCAGTTGCTAATGGTAGGTGGTATGGATAAATACTTTCAAATAGTAAAATGTTTTAGAGATGAAGATTTAAGAGCAGATAGACAGCCAGAATTTACACAAATTGATTGTGAAATGGCTTTTATCGAGCAAGAAGATATTTTAAATGCTTTTGAAGGTTTAACACGTCATTTATTAAAAGAAGTAAACGGAGTAGAGGTAGAAAAATTCCCAAGAATGCTTTATGATGATGCTATGCGTTTATACGGTAACGATAAACCAGATATTCGTTTTGGGATGCAGTTTGGAGAGTTAAATGAAGTAGCCCAACATAAAGATTTTGGAGTATTTAATAATGCCGAGTTGGTAGTAGGTATTGCTGTACCTGGCGGAAATAAATACACAAGAAAAGAAATAGATAAATTAATAGATTGGGTAAAGCGTCCGCAAGTAGGTGCCTTAGGGATGGTTTACTGTAGATGTAATGAAGATGGAAGTTTCAAGTCTTCTGTAGATAAATTTTACGATCAAGAAGATTTAGCTAAATGGGCAGAAGTTACAGGAGCAAAGCCAGGAGATTTAATTTGTATTTTGTCTGGAAATACTAACAAAGTAAGAGCTCAATTAAGTGCTTTACGTATGGAGTTAGCAACTCGTTTAGGTTTAAGAGACCCAAAAGTATTTGCACCATTATGGGTAATAGATTTCCCGTTATTAGAACTTGACGAAGAAACAGGGCATTACCACGCAATGCACCACCCATTTACTTCTCCTAAACCAGGACAAATAGAATTATTAGATACGCACCCAGGTGAAGTAAAAGCAAATGCTTACGATTTAGTATTAAACGGAAATGAAATAGGTGGAGGTTCTATAAGAATTCACGATAAAGAAACTCAAGCCATTATGCTAAAGCATTTAGGTTTTTCTGAAGAAGAAGCAAAAGCGCAATTTGGTTTCTTAATGGATGCTTTTCAATACGGAGCACCACCACACGGAGGCTTAGCTTTTGGTTTAGATAGATTAGTTGCAATTTTAGGAGGACAAGAAACTATTAGAGATTTTATAGCTTTCCCTAAAAATAATGCAGGTAGAGATGTAATGATAGATGCACCTGCTGCTATAGATGAAGAGCAACTTAATGAGCTACACCTCAAAGTAGAGATAAAATAATAGTGAAATAAAAAAAATCCTGTGACAGCAGGATTTTTTTAGCACTAGAAATGAGCAAAATTTTATGTTGAAGAAAAAAACTCCTTTTACACGTTTTTTAATTTGGAGATACAAGCATATTTCTACCAAAAACTTTACTTATATGTTAAGTATTTTGGTAGGTCTTCTTGCTGGGCTTTCTTCTGTAGCTTTAAAAAATATAACACATTATATTGCTATGTTTTTTGAAAATGGAGCTTTGCATAGTTACCATGCCTATTTATATTTTGTATTTCCTTTTCTAGGATTGTTTTTGGTGCTTTTGGTAAAAAAGTTTCTTTTAAAACAAGAAGTAGGGCACGGTATACCTATGGCGTTACTAGCTATTTCTCAGAAAAACGGAAAGATGGAAAGGCGTAATTTAATAAGTTCTTTACTTACTGCGCCATTAACCGTTGGTTTTGGGGGTTCTGTTGGGTTAGAAGGGCCTTCGGTTGCAACAGGAGCTTCATTTGGATC
Organism: Mesonia phycicola; assembly: GCF_900141885.1. GTDB lineage: Bacteria > Bacteroidota > Bacteroidia > Flavobacteriales > Flavobacteriaceae > Mesonia > Mesonia phycicola. Next base: position 175,678 of record NZ_FQYY01000005.1, read on the forward strand.
TAACATTGCAAAAATGTTTCATATGAATCCGCAAACTAGAAAATTACTTTTAGTTTGTGCTGCAGCAGGATCTCTTTCTGCTATTTTTAAAGCCCCAATTGCTGCTATTTTATTTGCTATAGAAGTATTTAGTTTAGACTTAACCTTTGCTTCATTATTACCATTATTAATGGCATCTGTAGCGGCTGTGGTAACGAGAATGTTTTTTATAGGAGAGCAGTATATTGTTGATTTTCATTCTATTCAAAACTTTAATATTCAAAATATATTATTTTACGCCATACTTGGGGTAATTACTGCAGGGGTTTCTATTTACTTTTCTAAAGTTTATTTTGCTACAGAAAAATATTTTAAAAAAATTAAAAATGATTATTTAAAAGTAATCACAGCAGGTCTAATTATAGGGCTATTAACATTTTTAGTGCCGCCATTATATGGTGAAGGTTTTACGTTTATGAATCAGTTAATTGCTCAAAACTACAACCAAGCCTTTGATGCGTTTTTGTATAAAGATATTTTAGGTAGTAGTTGGGTGGTTATCGGACTTATTTTAGGCTTAATAATATTAAAACCTATTGCAACCTCGGTAACTTTAAGTGGCGGTGGTGTTGGTGGTATTTTTGCGCCAGTTTTGTTTTTGGGAGCTGTAACTGGTAGCTTTTTTGTTAACTTGTTTAGGCAATTAGGTTTTACCCTATCTTCAGAAAATTTTACGATGGTAGGTATGGCAGGGCTTATGGCAGGAGTATTGCAAGCCCCAATGACGGCAATTTTCTTAATTGCAGAAATTACAGGAGGCTATCAATTATTTGTACCATTAATGATTACTGTAACTATTGCTTTTTTATTATCTAAAGCAAGTACAGATTATAATATTTATACTAAAGAATTAAAAGACCAAAATGCATTATTAACGCATAATAAAGATCAAGCTGTTTTAACCTTGCTAAAATTAGATAAGATTATAGAAACTAATTTTATAAGTTTAAAACCAGAAATGACGCTTAAAGAAATGGTGTACCAAGCCGTAGCAAAATCTAAAAGAAACTTATTTCCGGTTTTAAATGATGAGAATGAATTGGTGGGGGTAATTGGTTTAGATGATATTAGAGAAATGATGTTTAATACAGAGTTGCAAGATTCTGTATTGGTTAAGTTTATTATGCATGATGCTCCAGATTATATTATTTATGGGCAAGATAGTATGCAAACCGTAATGAATAGATTTCAAAATACAGGAGCGTGGAATTTACCAGTAATAAAAGATGGGAAATATGCAGGCTTTGTTTCTAAATCTAAAATGCTTACAGCATATAGAAGAAAGTTAATTTCTTATTAATTTAAAAATTGAAAGAATGAAATATGTAATCTCAGTTATATTTATACTAGTAGTATTGGCAATAGGTGTTGGTTTTTACTTCAGAATTTTTGAAGACGATGAAAAAACAGGTGATATTATTATTGGTATTTCTGTACTGGTAAGCTGTTTTATTATGATGCCACTTTTTATTTATCACCGTTGGAAAGGTAAAAACTTAAAAGATTATACCCTAAGTCCTGAAAATATTCAGAAAATGAAAGACAAAGGTTTGTATTAATTTATTATACAAACCTTTGTTTTTCATTAATTATTTAAACTAATAAGCATCATTTTATTTTTGGTGTAATCTGTAGAGAAAGTTTCACTCTCTTTATAATCAGTATCTAAAGAATTATAATAAGTAAGATTTTCTTCTAATAGCTGTTTAGTTTTTTCAAGATCATTTTTTGCTGCATACACTTGTGCTAAAAAATAGTTGTATTTGTGGTACTCTATTTTATTTTCCATCGTATTATCTGTCTTTTTTAATGCCGACTTATAATTTTCACAAAGTTTCATTACTTTGTCTCCTTCTATATTCTTGTTTTGTAAATAAAAAATCTTGGCCATCAAGCCTAAAAGCTCACCATTCTGCATAGTAGGTTTTGTTTGGTAATTTTTTTTGGCCTTTAAAAAAAGAGGTTTTACAAATTCTTCTGCTGTAGTAAAATCTTTGTGATTTAAAGCGGTTTTCACAGCAATGCTTCTAAATTCATCTAATTCTTCTTTTTCAAAATATTTTTTAGCACTTAGTGCATCTTTAGTAGCGGTTAAGTAATTTTTATAATTATTGTTCTCTAATTCTTGTGAGATATAGTCTAAAAACACTTTTTTTATGTACCATTCTTGAGGTTGTAATGCATTTTCTTTAATAAGAGATTTATTATAAGAACTGTCTGAGACTCTCTGCTTAAAAACTTGATAGGTGTAAGAACTAATTTTTTCTTGCTGAATAATTTCATCTAAATAATACGGATATACATCTTCAATTTTCAGGTATTTAAAATTTTGACTAACCTCACCAGGCTTGTATAAATTATAACTTGTTTTAAAGTATTTGGTATTATTATTAGAAGTTATAGTGTATTTTGTAGCGCCAATACTATTGTGATTAATAATATTGTATTGTGAGGTTTGTAATTCTTTAAAAACACTATCGTTTACATCTTTTTTGTATTGGTAATCTTTGTAAAAAGTTTTTTCAATAAAATTATTATCATCATATTTTATTTTCTGAACAAACCCTTCTTCTGTATTCGCTGAAAATGAATAAAGCTTAAAGCTACTTGTTAATTGATCTTTATCATCATATGAATAATAGATATAACCTTTAGGACCTTCGCTAGTTTCAGAAATTACATTGTAATTTTCTAATTTTTCCGTTTCTAGTGGTAAATAATCTTTATTGGTTTTTTTTACTATTTCAATATTATACTGTGGTTCTTCTAAATCTGGAGTTTCCTTTTTTTCAAGTATAGAAATTAAAACTCCACTTTTGTAGATATAATGTTGCGTGTATTTGGTGTCATTTCCATAATCTGTAGAAATATTTTTTATATACCCATTCGGGTAAAAACTAACAATTTGTGTAAAAGATTTAGAAGTCTTGTAATCTTTTGATGTCTGCGTGCTAATTACCTGTTGTACAGGTTTGTTGTTATATGTTTTCCAACTATTTTGACTATACCCCAAAAAAGAAAAACCTATAAGAAAAACAGTTGCTAAAATTCTAATCATAATAAATAAATCTTGATGTTTTATCTTCAATTTACTTGTATTACAATAGATTATGCTTTTTCAAGATGGTGTTTAGTATAAGTTTAGGAGTGTTTCTTAATGTTAACTATAAACCATCTAAAAAATATGTAAATTTAAAGGTCTTCTTAACTAAATCATTATATATGGCAGAGAACTGTTTAGAGTGCGGTGAAAAAATTGTAGGTAGAGCAGATAAAAAATTTTGTAGCGATTATTGTAGAAATAGTTATAACAATAAGTTGAACAAAGACAGTAAAAACTTAATTAGAAACATAAATAATCGACTGAGAAAAAATTATAGAATTTTAGAAGAGCTGAACCCTCAGGCAAAGTCTAAAGCTACCAAATCTCAATTATTGAGTAAAGGTTTTAATTTTGAATACATTACAAGTATTTATACAACCAAAAAAGGAACCGTATATTATTTTGTTTACGATCAAGGATATTTACCCTTAGAGAATGATTATTTTGCACTAGTAAAAAGGTTAGATTCTTAATATGAAAAATGTAATTTCTAAAATAGGCGTACTTATAGCCATTTTTGTATTGGTATTTGTTAGTTTTTATTCACTTACACCAAAACCTAACGATTTTGCTAAACATAACAATCTTGGTTTTTCGTTAGAAAATGCAAATAAGCATATCAAAAATATAAGCAAAAAACCACACTCTATAGGTACCAAAGCACATAGTGAGGTTAGAAATTATATTGTACAAGAACTACAAAAAATGGGTTTGCAAGTGCAAACTCAAAAAGGATACAACTTAAACAAAGAAGGAGTTTTTACAGCTCCAGAAAATATAATTACTAAAATAAAAGGCTCTAACCCTCAACCTAAAAGTGACCTTATGGTCATGACTCATTATGATAGTGCAGTACACTCCTCTTTTGGAGCTAGTGACGCTGGATCTGGCGTAGCAACTATTTTAGAAACTTTAAGGGCTTTTTTAGAAAAAGAAACTAAACATACCAACAACATCATAGTGTGTTTTACAGATGCAGAAGAAATTGGTTTAAATGGAGCAGATTTGTTTGTAAAAGGTCACCCTTGGGCTAATGAGGTAGGATTGGTATTAAATTTTGAAGCAAGAGGTAGCGGAGGCCCTTCTAATACTATTCTAGAAGCCAATAGCGGAAATCAAAATTTAATTAATGCTTTTGCAAAAGCAAAGCCAGCTTACCCAGTTGCAACTTCTTTAATGTATTCTGTATATAAAAAATTACCAAATGATACTGATGCAACTGTTTTACGAGAAGAGAAAAATATACCCAGCTTTTTCTTTGCATTTATAGACGATCATTTTGATTATCATACCGCTAATGATACTTTTGAAAATCTAGATCAAAATTCATTAGCGCATCAAGCAAGCTATTTAACCGCGCTGCTTCCTTATTTTTCTAATATAAATTTAACCGATTTAACTTCAGAAAAAGACAATGTTTATTTTAATTTTCTTGGTATAGGGATGTTGAGTTACTCTAATTCTTTGATATTTCCTTTGGTGATTTTAGCTTGGGTAATTTTTATAGCTATTAGTGTTTACGGTTTCAGAAAAAAAACTTTTACGCCATTCTCATTAGTGAAAGGTGTTGCTTGGTATATATTAATTTTAATAATCACATCTTTAGCAACGTACTTTCTTTACCAATTAGTTTACCAGTGTTACCCAGAATATATAGAAAATCAAAATGGTTTTACTTCTAACGGGCATCAATATATTGCAGCATTTGTAGCTTTTACTTTAGCGCTTACATTTTTGTTTTATCAATTAATTTATAAAACAGAAAAACCAATAAAATCTATAGGGGCTCCTATATTTATTTGGTTAGTAATAAATACTGTTATCGCATTTGTATTTAAAGGGGCTGCATATTTTATATGGCCTGTGTTTTTTGCTTTAATAGGTTATTTTTTAGTAGCCAAACAAAACACACCCAAGCTTTGGTTGTTATTGCTACTAAGTATTCCTGCATTATTTTTATTAGCACCACTAGTGCAGTTTTTTCCTGTAGGTTTGGGGCTTAAAATGTTAGTGATTAGTAGTTTTTTTACCGTGTTAATAGTAGGTCTTCTTATGCCAATTTTTTCATTTTATAAGAAAAAACATATATTATCTCTTTTCTTTTTCTTAATTGCTTTAGGTTTTTTTGTAACAGCTCATATCAATGCAGATTTTTCTAAAAGTAATCCAAAACCCAATAGCTTATTGTATTTATTAGATGTAGACCAAAATAAAGCTTGGTGGGCAACGCACGATTATCAATTAGATAGTTTTAATAAAGACTTTTTTGCAGAAGATAATAAGGTGGTAGATTCGGTGGTGTTTGACAGTAAATACCATTTACAGTTTACCAAACAAAACAAAGCACCTTTAAAACCAATAAAGCACGCTAGTGTAATTGTAGAAAAAGATACAAGTGTTACAGATCTTGTTTTTCAGCAATTTGAAGTAAAAATAGCTCCGCAGAGAAAAATAAATAGAATAGAGTTATTTGCAGATGCACAAATAGATTTTTATAATTTTGAAGTAAACGGAAAAACTATAGATTCTACAAATAGTAATTTATTTTATCAGCACAGAAAAAACGATAAATTGTTAACCTATTACGCTATAGATAAAGATACGTTGAGGTTAAAGTTTCAATTGAAAAATGGAGTGCGCTTGCCGTTAAAAATTTATGAGTCTAGTAATAATTTGCTAACTAATCGTAATTTTAAAATACCTAAAAGAACCAAAGCTATGATGCCAAAACCTTTTATTTTAAACGATGCAATTATTACAAAACAAACATTAACGATTAATACTGATTAAAATGAAATTTTTTAGTTTAGAATATAGAATGAAAAATAAATGGAAGTTTTTTGCTTGGGAATTATTTTTATATGCTTTACCACTTTCGCTATTTTTAGAGTGGATGCATGCAGATTGGGAAATTGATAATACAAATGTTGTTAGGTTTTTATTCTATTTCTTTTGTTTTACTTTATTTGGAATGCTAAGAAGTTACCTTTTCTTGAGGTCTAGAGAAAATCAACTAAAAGAATGGGAGAATAGATAATGAAAACAGTTTCTATTTTAGGTTGTGGTTGGTTAGGACTTCCGTTAGCAGAAAGGCTTATAGAAAAAAGATTTACTATAAACGGATCTACAACTACTTTAGATAAAATAAAAATTTTAAAGAGTAAGGGAATAAATTCTTTTTATGTTGAATTAACTGAGGAAGAAATTAAAGGTGAAGTTTTTTCTTTTTTAAATGGAGTAAAGATCTTGGTAATAGATATACCACCAGGGTTGCGCAAAAATCCAAATTCTAATTTTGTAAAAAAAGCAGAACATCTAATAAAGAAAATAGAACTATCTTGTATTGAAAAAGTAGTTTTTATAAGCTCAACTTCTGTTTTTGAAGATGCGTTAGATTTTCCTGAATATAATGAAACTTCTATCCCTAACGGTAAAAGTAATTCTGCACAGCAGTTATTAAGCGTAGAAAAACTTTTACAAAGCAATTCTCATTTTAAAACTACTATTGTAAGAATGGGAGGTTTAATAGGGGAAAATAGGCATCCCGTAAAATTTTTATCAGGCAGAAAAGGTATTTCAAGTGGAGATGCTCCTGTTAATTTAATTCAGCAAAAAGATTGTATTGCATTAATAGAGAAAGTGTTAGAGTTAGATGCTTTTGCAGAAGTTTTTCACGGAGTGTATCCGTCTCACCCAACTAAAAAAGATTATTACCAAGAGCAAGCAAATGATAGAAATTTAGAACTTCCTGAATTTGATGAAAATTCAACTTCTACAGGAAAAATTATATCTTCTACTTTTACGGAAGAAAAGTTGAATTTTTCTTTTACTTGTGAGATATAAAAAAGGCTTGTCGAAATTGACAAGCCTTTGGTTTTAAAAGTTCTATATAATTACCAAATAGAAACTCTATCTTTTGGTGCTACATACATAGAATCTCCTTCTTTAATATCAAAAGCTTCATAAAAACCTTCTATATTTTGTAAAGGCACGTAAGCTCTATACATACCTGGTGAGTGTGTATCTCCTTTAATTCTAGAACGTAATGCCTCCTCTCTCATTTTGGTTCTCCACACAGTAGCCCAAGAAAGGAAAAAACGTTGTTCTGGTGTAAACCCATCAATATTTTCTGGACGTCCGTGTTCTTCTAAATACATTTGAAGACCATCATACGCAGCTAAAACACCACCTAAATCTCCAATATTTTCTCCTAAGGTAAATTTACCATTAATATATACGCTATCTAAAACTTCAATAGCGCTATATTGTTCTGCTAATTTATCTCCTCTTTCTGTAAATTTTTCCAGGTCAGCATCTGTCCACCAATTTTTAAGATTTCCATCGGCATCAAAACGAGCACCACTATCATCAAATGCGTGAGAAATTTCGTGTCCAATTACTGCTCCAATTCCACCGTAATTTACAGCAGCATCAGCTTTATAATTATAAAAAGGTGGCTGTAAAATAGCTGCAGGGAAAACAATCTCGTTATTAAACGGATTGAAGTATGCGTTTACTGTTTGTGGAGACATACCCCATTCTTTCTTGTCTACAGGCTCATTAATCTCAGCAAGATTTTTCTTGTAGCTCCAAGAAGAAACAGCAACCATATTATTGTAATATCCTTTATCTGCAGAAACTTCTAAGTTAGAATAATCTTCCCACTCGTCAGGGTAACCAATTTTCACAGTAAATTTATCTAGTTTTTCAATAGCTTTTAATTTAGTGCTATCTGTCATCCAGTCTAGACGCTCAATTCTTTTTTGAAAAGAAGTGATTACATTTGCAATCATTTCTTCTGCTTTTTCTTTTGCTTCTGGCGGAAATTTTTCATCTACATAAAGTTTTCCTAAAGCTTCACCAACAGATCCGTTTACGGTAGATAATGCACGCTCTTTTGCAGGAAGTTGTTTTTTAGCTCCGTTTAAAGTTTTGCTATAAAAATCCCAATTTGCTTTTTCAATTTCTGTAGTTAACATACCAGCAGCATTGTTTAAAGTAGCCCAACGCATAACTGTTTTCCATTGTTTAGCATTTCCTTCAGCTAACACGGTTTGTAGTACTTCCATATATTTAGGTTGCATTACAATAACAGTATCTAGCTTTTTATCTACACCTAGATCGGTAATGTATTTTTCCCAGTTAATTGCAGGTACCATAGCTTGTAATTCTGCAATAGACTTAGGATTGTTAAAGTTTCTAAAATCACGACTTGCAACTTTATCTAATTTAGGTTCAGCCAAACGTGTTTCAAAAGCTAAAATCTCTTGAGCTTGGGCAGTTGCACTTTCTGCATCATCTCCTATATACTGAAGCATTCTTGTAATATGCTCTACGTATTGCTGTCTAATTTCTTTAGATTTCTCGTCTTGATCTGTATAGTACTCTTTATTAGGTAAACCTAAGCTACCTGGAGTAATGTATGCAGAATTCATATTGCTATCACTAGGGTTTGAGTAAGCTGCAATACCTATAAAAGGGTCTGAAACTATAGCAGAGTTTTTAGCAATTGTTTCTTGTAGGTCTTCTACATTTTCTATGCTAGCTATTTTATCTAACGCAGGTTGTAATGGTTTTAAACCAGCCTCGTTTCTTGCAAGTGTGTCTAATTTAGTGTTAAATATAGCTAATGCTTTTGCTTGGTCTGTATCTGCTCCATATTTACCACTTTTCTCTGCAGTATCTATAATTTTTAATACATCATCATCTGTACTTTTTCTTAGTACTTGAAATCCTCCCCAAGTTGTTCTATCTGCAGGTATTTCTGTTTCTTTCATCCAATTACCATTCACGTAACTGTAAAAGTTATTTTTTGGACTAACAGTGGTGTCCATATATTTTAATTCGATACCAGGAGTTTTTTCCTCCTTTACTTGCGCTACTTCTTTTTGCTCGTCTTTACAACTTACCAGAGTAAGTGCGGCAGTAGCTAAAAGAAGTACTGGTTTGATACTTTTTTTCATTTGTTTGATATTAAAGATATATTGATAAGTATAAAATACGGGTAATTGTTACAGTTTTAGTATATTATTTTAATTGAGGTATAAGTGTTTGGTCATGTTTTTGGTTCATTTTTTTTACTGCAGAAACATTTTCATTAGGGATAGTTACAGAAAGTACATAATGTTTAATTTTCCATCCATCTGGTGTTAGTTGTAGTACGCCAGAACCTCTGCATAAGCCTAAGTCTGTTTGTAATAACTCATCAAACCAAGCAATTTTTTCTTTAGAGTTATGGTATATATTTCTTTGTAAAGCAATAAACTTCCAAGCTTTTCCTTTATCAAAATGTGGTTTGGCATAAACTTTAAACTGTTCCACATTCCAGTTTTCAGAAGCATCTGTGCCTATAAACACAGCATCTTTTGTCATTAATCCAAAGTACTTTTCAAAATTTGCTTCAGCAGCTGCTTGGTGCCATAAATTTAAATTCGTATCAATATTATCTTTTTCTGTTTGAGAAAAAACTTGAAAAGATATTAGGCAGACTAGAAAAAAGAAGTTTTTCATTATTTAATTTTTTTAAGAGGTTCTTTTTTTGCTTTTGCAAGGCTGTCTTGTATTCTAATGCGTTCATCAAGTTCAAGATCGAAATCTTCCATAGGTTTTAAGAAGGCTTCGTTTAATTGAATTTTTAAATTGTTAAATTCATTATATAATTCAAAACTCAATGTGTCTATTTTTCCAGCATTTGGGCGTTGTCTCTCTGCCTCAGTCTCTAATAAATAGGCCTTAGTAAGCAATACATTTAATCTAGTTTTAATTGGTGTTTTTTCAAAATCTGTAGGGATAGAGTCTTGTAATTGCTTTACAGATCTAAAAAAATTATTACTATTATTTACCACTTCTTGAAGTGTAAAATGGTCTATGCGTTCTATTTCATTTTTTGCAGTAATAAAAGCCATCCAGTTAGAACTTGCGGCTTCTGCATCTGGTAGTAAACTAACTGTTCTGTTTGACGGAATATTTACTTTTTGTGAAAACTTTTTAGCATTTTCTTCTTGAAATGTAGACTCAGAATCTGCTGTGTTGGTTGGTTGGTCTTCACAAGCTACCAAAAAGATTACTAGTGAAATTGAAAAAAAGACGTTGTAAATTTTTAATGCTTTCATAAGGTTGAAAATACTGCGAAAGATAATAAATTTTATATTGTCTAACAGTTAAAAAAGATTTTGTAATCAGTGTTAAAAATTGTTATTTTGATAAAATTATTGCTTTTTAAACCCCTAATATTAAACTTACTTCAATAATGGCAACTAAAATACTGATTATAGGCGCTTGTGGACAAATAGGTACAGAACTTACCCTTGCATTAAGAGCTAAACATGGAAACGAAAATGTTATAGCCGGAGACATTAGAGAAGGTGGAGAAGAGTTGATGAAGTCTGGTCCATTTGAACAAGTTGACGCTACTAATTATAAAGCTATTGAAGATATTGTAATGCATTATGAAGTAGATCATATTTATTTAATGGCTGCTATGTTGAGTGCAACAGCAGAAAAATTCCCTATGCGAGGGTGGAATTTAAATATGGATTCTCTTTTTAATGTATTGAATCTTGCTAAAGATAAAAAGATAAGCAAAATATTTTGGCCTTCTAGTATTGCTGTTTTTGGACCTACAACTCCTAAAAATGACACACCACAAACTACGGTAATGGAACCTACAACGGTTTACGGAATTAGTAAACAAACAGGTGAACGTTGGTGTGAATATTACCATCAAAAATATGGTGTAGATGTTAGAAGTATACGTTATCCAGGTTTAATTAGTTATAAAACTCTTCCTGGTGGTGGTACTACAGATTATGCCGTAGAAATTTTTCATGAAGCTTTAGAAAAACAAGAATACACTTCTTTTTTAAGTGAAACTACTGCGTTACCTATGATGTTTATGGATGATGCTATTAGAGCTACTATATCTCTTATGGAGGCCCCAAATGAAAATTTAACCGTTAGATCTTCTTATAATTTAGGCGGAATTAGTTTTACACCTAAACAACTTGCTGAAAGTATTAAGACTGAAATCCCTTCGTTTAGTATTAATTATGAGCCTGATTTTAGACAACCTATAGCAGATTCTTGGCCTTCTAGTATCAACGATGAGCAAGCTCAAAAAGATTGGGACTGGAAACATGAATATGATTTACCAAAAATGACAAAAGCTATGTTAAATGGACTAGAGTCTTTAAAATAATCTGTTAAATAAATAGAAAATAAAAAATCCCAAATTCAATATTGAATTTGGGATTTTTTATTTTGATGAGTTAAGGTATTAACCTTTTGTATTAGCACTCATATATTCACGGTTCATACGTGCAATGTTCTCTAAAGAAATACCTTTAGGACATTCAATTTCACAAGCACCAGTATTACTACAGTTACCAAAACCTTCTTCATCCATTTGTCTAACCATTTCTTGTACACGGTCTGCAGCTTCTACTTGACCTTGTGGCAATAAAGCATACTGTGATACTTTTGCAGAAGTAAACAACATAGCACTTGCATTTTTACAAGCTGCTACACAGGCTCCGCAACCAATACAAGTTGCAGCTGCAAATGCATCATCTGCATCGTGTTTATTAATTGGGATACTGTTAGCATCAATAGTATTACCAGAAGTGTTTACAGAAATGTAACCTCCAGCGTGTTGTATACGATCAAAAGAAGATCTATCTACAATTAAATCTTTTACAACAGGAAAAGCTTTTGCTCTAAATGGCTCAATTACAATGGTATCTCCATCTTTAAAAGAACGCATATGTAATTGGCAAGTAGTAACCAATTTATCTGGACCGTGAGGTTCACCATTAATTTGTAAAGAACAAGCTCCACAAATTCCTTCACGACAATCGTGATCAAATTCTACAGGCTCTTCTCCTTTATTAATTAATTCCTCATTTAAAACATCTAACATTTCAAGAAAAGACATATCACCTTCAACTCCATCTATAGGATAGGTTACCATCTTCCCTTTTGTGTTAGCGTTTTCTTGACGCCATATTTTAAGTGTAAGTTTCATATGATTTAGATTTTAGTATTGAGTATTGAGTACTGAGTCGCTAATTTGTAACATCTCATAGCTCAATACCGCATCTATTTATAACTTCTTGTTTTTAATTCAATATTTTTGAAGTCTAATTCTTCTTTATGCAGTTGCGCATCTCTTGGGTTACCTTTGTATTCCCAAGCTGCTACATACTTATAGTTCTCATCATCTCTCAGTGCTTCTCCTTCTTCTGTTTGGTACTCTTCTCTAAAGTGACCTCCACAAGATTCGTTTCTATGTAAAGCATCTTTAGCAAATAATTCTCCAAGTTCTAAGAAATCTGCTACACGTCCTGCTTTTTCTAATTCAGCATTTTTACCTTCAGTCTTTCCAGTAACTTTTACGTTTGCCCAAAAATCTTCTCTTAGTTCTTTAATTTCTTCTAAAGCTTCTTGTAAACCTTTAGCGTTTCTTGCCATACCACACTTGTTCCACATAATTTTACCAAGTTTCTTGTGGTAATAATCTACAGAATGTTGGCCAGAGGCATTCATTAAACGAGAAATTCTTTCTGTTACTTCTTTTTCAGCAGCTTCAAACTCTGGGCTATCTGTAGAGATAGCTCCTGTTCTAATATCTTTAGAAAGGTAATCTCCAATAGTGTAAGGAAGTACAAAATAACCATCAGCTAAACCTTGCATTAATGCAGAAGCTCCAAGTCTGTTAGCTCCGTGATCAGAGAAGTTTGCTTCTCCTGCAGCGTAACAACCAGGGATAGTTGTTTGTAAGTTATAATCTACCCAAAGACCACCCATTGTATAATGTACCGCAGGGTAAATCATCATTGGAGTTTCGTATGGGTTTTGATCTACAATTTTTTGATACATTTGGAAAAGGTTACCATATTTGGCTTCTACTACCTCTTTACCTAATTTTGTGATTTCAGCTTTACTTGGGTTTTTATGTCCAGAAGTAAATGCTTTTTCTTTACCATAACGCTCAATTGCACTAGCAAAATCTAAGAAAACAGCTTCACCTGTTTTGTTAACACCAAAACCAGCATCACAACGTTCTTTCGCTGCTCTAGAAGCAACATCACGAGGTACTAAATTACCAAATGCAGGGTATCTTCTTTCTAAGTAGTAATCTCTTTCGTCTTCAGATAAATCGGTAGGTTTTTTTCTACCTTCTCTAATAGCGATAGAGTCTTCTTTTTTCTTAGGTACCCAAATACGCCCGTCATTACGAAGAGACTCAGACATTAATGTTAATTTAGACTGATGTTCTCCAGAAACAGGAATACAAGTTGGGTGAATTTGTGTGTAACAAGGGTTTGCAAAGTAAGCTCCTCTACGGTGCGCTCTCCAAGCAGCAGTTACATTACTTCCCATAGCATTGGTAGATAGGAAGAAAACATTACCGTAACCGCCAGAACCTAAAACAACTGCGTGAGCAGAGTGTCTCTCGATTTCTCCTGTTACCATATTACGTGCTATAATACCACGAGCTTTACCATCTACAATTACTAAATCCATCATTTCATGACGATTGAAAGCTTGAATCTTCCCTCGGTTAATTTGACGGTTCATTGCAGAGTAAGCCCCTAATAAAAGCTGTTGTCCTGTTTGACCTTTTGCGTAGAAAGTACGAGAAACTAGTACCCCACCAAAAGATCTGTTATCTAAAAGACCACCGTATTCACGAGCAAAAGGAACCCCTTGCGCAACACATTGGTCAATAATATTTCCAGATACTTCGGCTAAACGATAAACGTTTGCTTCACGAGATCTGTAATCTCCACCTTTTACGGTGTCGTAAAATAATCTATAATTAGAGTCACCATCTCCTTGGTAATTTTTAGCGGCATTTATACCACCTTGTGCAGCAATAGAGTGTGCACGTCTAGGAGAATCTTGATAACAAAATGTTTTTACATTATAACCTAATTCAGCTAGAGTAGCGGCTGCACTACCACCAGCTAATCCTGTACCAATAATTATAACATCTATGTTACGTTTATTAGCAGGGTTTACCAAGTTAATATCGTTCTTATGCTTTGTCCACTTATCTTTTAGTGGCCCTTGTGGTATTTTTGAATCTAAAACTGACATATTCTCTGGCGTATTATAAGTTATTGATATAGTGAAAAAGAGCTATAAAAATGAACCCAAGTGGAATAATAATAGCATAAGCTACAGTGAAATTTCTAATACCCTTAGAGTATTTGTTGTTCCAACCTATAGATTGGAAAGACGAAGAAAAACCGTGTAGTAAATGCAACATTAAAAACACAAAAGCAACAACATAAAGACCGGTTCTTACAGGGCTTTCAAATTTAGCAATTGTTTCACCATAATATCTGGTAGCATCTTCTGGATGAGATTGTACATATTTATGTACTAATTCTGGCACCCAAAAATCGTAAAAATGTAATGCTAAAAATGCAAGAATAGCTAAGCCAGACCAGATCATGTTTCTAGACATCCAGCTAGAATTGGCAGCGCCGTTATAACTTACATAATTAACGGCACGAGCATTTCTATTACGAATTTCTAACACAAATCCCATTACAAAATGGAAAATAACTCCGAAAATAAGTATAGGCTGCAAGAGCGCTTGTACTAAGAAATTGGTTCCCATAAAATGAGATAACTCATTAAAGGTATCTGGAGAAATTACAGATGTGAAATTGATAACGAAATGTTGACCTAAAAAAAGAACAAGAAAAAGTCCCGATAAAGCCATAGCAAACTTTTTTGCTACAGAAGATTTTATTAATCCACCCATTGGTTTTGAGTATTTGTATAAATTTCTAACAAAAATACGCTTCAAATTACTTATCCACAAACTTTCACAATTGTAATTTGTTATTTAGAATTAGTATAAGCTATTGCGTTTTCGTAAATATGAAATATTTGATGCTAAGAGATATGAGTTTTCTCTTTTTGTGGTTAAATAATTAGGTGTTTTTTAATTATGAAAACTTAATTTTTTGTTGCTAGATGAAAGATTGTCGGTGTGCTTTCTTAAATTTGAAAAAATTCAATATTTATGAGATATCAACCTATAAATTCAGATTTGTTTATACATAATCGTAAAAACTTTATGGCTAAAATGAAGCCAAATAGTTTAGCGGTATTTAATTCTAATGATATTTACCCAATTGGGGCCGATAGTACCATCCCTTTTCAACAAGATAGAAATATTTATTATTTAAGTGGAGTAGATCAAGAAGAGAGTATTTTGGTGTTATTTCCAGATGCACCTCATGAAAAGCATCGTGAAATTTTATTTTTAACTGAAACTAATGATCATATTGCTGTATGGGAAGGTGAAAAACTAACAGAAGAAAAAGCTTTAGAAATTTCTGGCGTAAAAACGGTTTACTGGTTAAAAGATTTTCAGAAAATATTTTATGAGTTAATGGCTCAAGCAGAAACGGTATATATTAATACAAATGAACATTACCGCGCAAATGTAGAGACAGAAACACGTGAAGCTCGTTTTAATAAATGGCTAAAAGATAGTTACCCTGCACACAGTGTAGCTAAAAGTAATCCTATTTTGCAACAATTACGTGCCGTAAAACATCCTTTAGAGCTAGAAGCTATGCAGCGCGCTTGTGATATTACAGAAAAAGGATTTAGAAGAGTGCTAGGTTTTGTGAAACCAGGTGTGTGGGAATATGAAATAGAAGCAGAGTTTATGCATGAGTTTTTGCGTAACCGCTCCAGAGGTTTTGCTTACACGCCAATTGTAGCTTCAGGTAAAAATGCTAACGTTTTGCATTACATTGAAAACAAAATGCAATGTAAAGAAGGAGAGTTAATTTTGTTAGATGTTGGAGCAGAGTATGCAAATTACGCAAGTGATATGTCTAGAACAATACCTGTTTCTGGTAGATTTAGTAAGCGTCAAAAAGAAGTTTACAATAAAATTAATCAGATTAAAAAAGACGCGACAAAAATGTTAGTGCCTGGTACAGATTGGGCAGAATACCATAAAGAGGTTGGTAAAATGGCAACTTCAGCATTTTTAGATCTTAATTTACTAGATAAAGCCGATGTGCAAAATGAAAACCCAGACTGGCCAGCTTATAAAAAATATTTTATGCACGGTACCTCTCATAACCTTGGTTTAGATACGCACGATTATGGCTTGTTGCATCAACCAATTGTGGCTAACCAAGTGTTTACCGTAGAACCTGGAGTTTATATTCCTGAAGAAGGATTTGGAATTAGATTAGAAGATGATGTGGTAGTTCAAGAAAAGGGAGAGCCTATTAACTTGATGAAAAACATCCCAATTGAAGCAGATGAAATTGAAGATTTAATGAATAAGTAATCATTAGTCAATAGTATGTATAAAAGCTATCTAGAAAATTAATTTTCGTCAACCTGAAAAACATCAGAATGACGGTTTTGAAAATTTTCTAGATAGCTTTTTTGTTTTAAATAGATTTGAATTTCGCTTCTGCGGAAGTCTTACTTACCTTCAATTTTTGTAAAATGCAAGTCTTCAAAATCGAAACTAAAATCTGTGATTGGAGCGATAGGTTTCATGATAGCTTCTTTTGCTATTCCATTTTCATCAAAAGTGAATAAAACAAATACATCTGCATCAAAACTACGATTATCCCATTTTGCTACATAAGTAGTTGCATTATAAGGTAAAAGTTCTCCTTTAATAGCGGTATTTCTTTCAGAGTGGATAAAAAACTGATTATTTTGCTTAGAAATTACAAGATTTCCAAACCATTCGTCTTTATAAGAACCTTTAATTTTAAGGCTGGCATCGGTATTCTTTTTTAGCATTTGGTCTACTTTTTTATACACCGCTTTTTTAATGCTATCGTTATAAGAAATCCAACCTTCGTTTGATTTTCCTTTCTTTTCTACCCAATTTCTGTCTTTATAACCTAGGTAGCTATCTTTAATAGTATTAGTGATAGAGCTAAAAGAACTCCCTACCATTTGGTTGGTAAGTACTACAATACCTAAATCTAAATCGGGTATCATAGTAAACTGAGTTACTGTACCTAATAATCCACCTGTGTGAGCTACTTGTAAATGACCATTAACATCGCTCACAAACCAACCTAAAGAGTAGCCAGAAAAGTGAGTATTGTAATCGTTATTTTTTCTTACAGGTAAAGGAGTTTGTAATTGCCACAAATTATGCATTTGTTTTTCGCTTAATAACCTTTCTCCATTTTTAGTAACAGCATCATTCATTAAAAAGTCTGCCCAAGTAAGCATATCTGTAACGTTACTCATAATACCACCAGCGGGATTTGCTAAGTCACTCCAGTCATGAGGTATTTGTATTACTTTGCCCTCTGTTCTGGTATGTGCATCAATAATATTGGTTTTATCGGTAACACGGTTGTAAGAAGCTTTACTGTTTTTCATTCCAACCGGCTGTAAAATTCGTTGTTCAATAAACTCTTCCCAAGTTAATCCGCTTACTCGATGAATTACTTCTCCAGCAATAATAAACATGTTGTTGTTGTATTTAAATTCTGACCTAAAAGAACTTTCTGGAGTTTGTTTGCTCATATTAGCAAGCACATCATCTATAGTAAAATTACCTCCTTCAGGTAAAAACATTAAATCTCCTGCTCCTAGACCCAATCCGCTACGGTGAGTAACTAAATCTCTAATAGTAAACTCTTCGGTTACCCAGGCATCTGGCATTTTAAATTCTGGTATGTGTTTTCTTACTTTATCATCCCAATCTAATTTTCCTTCATCTGCCAAGAGAGCTAAGGCAAAGCAAGTAAAACCTTTACTGTTAGAAGCAACACCTACTAAGGTGTTTTTATTCATTTCTTTTTTATTAGTTAAAGATCTTACGCCGTGACCTTTGGCGTAAACTATTTTCCCGTCTTTAATTATCCCTACAGAAATACCAGGAACATCAAAAGTTTCTAAAGAATGCTGAATTACTTTGTCAAGTTTTCTTTCTTTTAATTGTGCTAAAACACTAATTGAAACAAAAAGAGTGAAAAGTAAAAGGAGGTTTGTTTTTTTCATGAAATGGTTTTTTTAACAAGATTACGTCCTGCTGAACTAGATTCAGCATCGCATTAAGTTATTCAATTTTTAGTTTTGTATTTCAAAATTTTTAAATGCTCGAAAAGACACTATTTTTGCGCTATGCAAGAATACATTACTTACAAAAATATACAAATTGCTTTTACTACTGAAGGTAAAGGTGAAAGTATCGTTTTATTACACGGTTTTTTAGAAAGCTCTGCTATTTGGAGGGCTATAACGCCTATTCTAATTAAAAATCACCAAGTAATTAGTATAGATTTATTGGGTCACGGTGCCAGCCAGCGTTTGGGTTATATACATACAATGGAAGAAATGGCACAAACTGTACATCAAGTTCTTCTTCATTTAAAGGTAAATAAAGCTTCTTTTGTAGGGCACTCTATGGGTGGTTATGTGGCGTTGGCTTTTGCTGAATTATTTCCGAAGAAAACAGAAAAATTAATTTTATTAAATTCTACTTCTGAAGCAGATTCTGTAGAGCGAAAAGAAAACAGAGATCGTGCTAAGCGTTTAATTAAACAAAATAAAGATGCTTTTGTGAGTATGGCGATTAAAAATTTATTTGCTGAAGAAACAAAAGAAAAATTCCCAGAAGAGATAAAGCAGTTGCTTATTGAAGCAAAAAAAATACCTGTAGAAAACATCATTGCTACTGTAGAGGGTTTAAAAAATAGAAAAGATAGAACCGAAGTTTTGCAGAATTTTAAAGGTAAAAAAATGATATTAGCAGGAAAAAGTGATCCAGTGGTTCCGTTTATGGCGATAGAAAAGTTAGCAGAGCAAACCAATACAGAGCTGGTAAGTTTTTCTAACGGGCATATGAGCTACTTAGAAAATACAGAAGAGTTAATAAATACCTTAAACAATATATTTTAAAATGAAAAAAAATCTACTTTATAGCCTTACTTTATTAATTGTTTTAATTTCTATTATAAGTTGCAGTTCTCTATCAGATGGGAAACTAATTGTAAAAGACGGTAGTTATTATTCTAGTTATGAGGTTTACGAAAATAAGAAACGAGATACCTTAAAAAAATATATTTATACTATAGAGTCAGGTTTAGAAAAATTAGAAGGTGGAGGTTTTGAAACTATGATTAGGTTTTTAGAACATTCTTATGAGGAAAAAGAATTTGTTTTTAAAGATGTGGAAGATACAGTTTCTTTAGATATTTTTTATGAAATTAGTCTAGAAGAAGATAGAGAATTAGAACTTGTAAATCGTGTATTGGATTATTATGATTTATTCTTGTCTGTTGAAAGTAAATATGTTGATTATTGGGAGTTGTATGTTGAAGATGAAAATAAAGTAAAGAAATTTAAGTGTGAGTCTAAATATGGAGAAGGTGTTATAGATAAATCAGGTGCAAACATTAAAATTAAATGTATGAACCTTTTTGCTGTTACTGGACAATTAAAAAGTAATGGAGATAAACTAATTTATAAAGGTGATCATAAGCCTAAATTCAATTTAGATTTTTTAGACGATAGTTTATCTAAAAATAAAGAGCTACTAGATAAATATGGCTTAGCAATAAAACCTATTCAGCAAGAAGTAGGTGTTTATACAATTACTAAAAAATAAAAAGGCTCCCAAGTGGGAGTCTTTTGTCGGTTAAACACTTATTGATTTAAGCAAACATTGGTTTTGTATTAAAAACATACTGGTTAAGTAGCTGTAAAGTTTGTTCTTTATCTGGAGTATTAATTAGTAATGAAATATTATTGTTACTACCACCGTAAGCAATCATTCTTACATTTACATCTTGTAAGATGTGAAACAATTTAGGGGTATTTTCGTGATGAATAATATTGTTACCTACCAAACACACAATAGTTTTATTTTCTTCTACTTCTACGTGAGAAAATTTTACTAATTCTGCTGTTATTTCTTCTAAATAAGTAGTGTTGTCTATAGTTAGAGAAACTGCAATTTCTGAAGTAGTAATCATATCTATAGAGGTTTCATACTTTTCAAAAATCTCAAATACTTTTTTAAGAAAGCCGTGTGCTAATAACATACGTTCAGATTTTATCTTAATAGTAGTAATGTCATCTTTTGCGGCAATAGCTTTAATACCTTCTCCAGTAATGTGATTAGAGATTAATGTACCCTCTGCTTCAGGTAAATTAGTGTTTTTTAATCGAACAGGTATTTCTAGTTCTCTCACAGGAATTACTGTTTGCGGATGCAAAATTTTTGCTCCAAAATAAGCCAATTCCGCAGCTTCATCAAAAGATAGTTGTGCAATAGATTGGGTGTTGTCTACAAATCTTGGATCGTTATTATGGAAACCATCAATATCTGTCCAAATTTGTACTTCTTCTGCTTTAATTGCAGCTCCAATAATAGTTGCGGTATAATCGCTTCCGCCACGTTTTAAATTGCTAATTTCTCCATCATTATCTAAACAGATAAAACCTTGGGTAATGTAAATTTCTTGGTTTGGTGTGTCTTTTAAAATTCTGTTTAAACCTTGTTGAATGTAAAAATAATCAGGTTCTCCTTCTTTATCTACACGCATAAAGTCTAAAGCAGGTATTAAAGAAGACGCAATACCTTGTTCTTGTAGGTATTGATTTACTAAAAAGGTAGAAAAAAGTTCACCTTGAGCCACAATCTCATTGTAGTTACTGGTTTGGTTGTCTACAAAAGATTGTAATTGTGCAGAAAGTTGAGAAATATATGTTTTAATATTTTCTGCTCTTTCTTCTTGCTTAATTAATTCTGAAACCGCGGCTAAATATTTTTGTTCTAGTTGGTTAATAATAGCTCTGCTTTCGTTGGTTTGGTTAGATTTTATAAGTTGAGAAAGTTCTACTAGTTTATTGGTACTACCGCTCATTGCAGATAGAACTACAATTTTAGGTTCACCATTATTAATTATTTCTTTTACTTTTTGAATATTAGCAATGCTTCCTACTGAAGTACCTCCAAACTTTAAAACCTTCATCTTTCATTAATTTTGTGCAAATGTAATGTGGTAAAGAGAGTTTACCTTGAAAATTCAATAATTTTACTAATTTTACACAACAAGTTAAATAATTAACAAAATGAAAACAGTAGCGCAAAGTGTAGAGCAAATTTTAAAAGCACAACCTTTTTTAGAAGAAGCGTTGCAAAGAAGTATTATAAACTATAGTGCATTAGCAGAAGAGTTACAACCAGAAATTGCTTCCATTTTAAAAAAACCTGTAAAAACCGGAGCAATTATGATGGCGCTTAGAAGATATCAATCCCCTGTTGGAGTGAGTAATAATTTTAAAATTAAAAATGCTTTTAAAAATCTAGGAGATATTACCGTACGTTCTAATATATCTGCATTTACATTTAAAAATACAACTACCTTGGTAAATTGTCACGGAGAGTTACTGAGTTATGTGTCTGAAAACACTCATTTATTTTATGCCTTTACCCGTGGTATTTTAGAAAGTAATATTATGATTTCTGGGTCTGAAGCTACAAAAGTGAAAACATTTTTTAAAGAAGAAACACTCATTGTACAACGAGAAGGCTTGGCAGCAATTAGCGTGCAGTTACCGCAAGATAATTTTAAAGTTGCTGGTTTGTATTACCAGATTTTTAAACATTTAGCTTGGCAAAACATTGCTTTGTATGAAGTGGTTTCTACTACTAACGAGTTTACCGTTTTAGTCGAAGAAGAATTGGTAGAGCAAGCTTTTGCAGCAATTAAGAACTTAAAAGTTTAATGAATTATTGTAAATTGGTAGAATGAAGAATAAATAACTTAGGATTGCAGTAATTCTTCTTGGAGCATTAAACGTTTTTCAGGGAGTGCAGTTATTTAGAATTTTAGAAAATTATAAAGAAGTAGAAATGTGGAGAATGGTTTTTGCTATTGCAGGATTTTCCATCATCTTGCTATTTTCTGTTTTTGTATTCTATAGAATACGTAAATTATCGAGGAAATAAAATATTTTCTCCGTCAACCTGAACTTGATTCAGTTTCTCATTATAGTTTTCCGTTTTATGTAATACGGTGTGATGCTGAAATCGAATATTCAACGGAGTTAAATAAATTCAGAATAATATTTCTTTTACTTTTTATAAGGTAATTTAGGAAGAGTCATATAATATTCTCCTTTTGAATCTTTTACTTTTCTTACTTTAAATTTTGCTTTGGCTCCGTATTTTAATCCCCAATCTTCATTTAAGTCTGTCCATATTCTAATAAAAATGGTTTCAGGGTTGTTGGTGTTTAATGAGTTGTATATATAATTCCAATCTTCAATAAGTTCGTCTTTAGAGATGTCAGTATTAATAAATACTAATATTTTGTATTGATAAGAATCAAAATTACTTTCTTTAGGTAAAATAATTTTACTTGTAATTTCATGAAAATTTCCTAAATAACTATCTATATCTGTGTCTAAAGTGATACTGTCGCATTGAGCGTAATTATCTTTTATGGATGATTGTCTAAGTGTGTCTAGTTGAGTTATTCCGCAGTGTGTTTCTCCGTTATAACACATAAGGGAGTTGTTTTTATCATAGATGTATGTTCTGTAAGGAATAGACATGTAGATGAAACTTTTAATAGTTTCTGTATCTAAATCTTGACTTAATTGAGCATCTATAACATTGTTTTCTATGGGGGCTTTTTTAATATTACTATCTATTTCTTCTTGAGAATATACAGTTAACTTGGGTATGCCTGCTATAGTCTTAATTATGCTTCCACAAGAAACTAAGAGTATAACTGTGCTAGCGATAAATATATAGGTCAATGTTTTTGATAAGTTTTTCATTTTATAAACCATTCCAATTACTTATAACCTTATAAATATTACCTTGATAGAGTTTTTATATTTTTTTAATTAGCTAAACCGTTAATTTTTATAAATTTCAATTAACTAGCTTAAATTAATAAATATAGGATTTAACTATTAAAATTTAGATGAAAAAATTAGTCTTTATAGCTTTAATCTCTCTATTTTATTCTTCCTGTAAAAAGGCAATACAAAAAGAGGAAATTTTAGAAATTAAAGAAAATTCTTTTACGTGTAAAATAGAAGCGGCTAACTTAAAGGTAAATGTAAATAACAACGAACAGTGTGCTAATTATTTTAATTATACCCAAGATAGTGAAAATGGTTTTAAGTTAGAGGCAGGACAGTTAAAAGATGTAGTTGGGATATTGCTAAATATTAACCTCATTAATTTTCAGGTTAATTCTAATAAAACTAAAGGAAAATTTTTCTATGTAGATTATAAGGGTGAATTGAATGATGAGCATAAAACAATGGTGGTAAATCGACTTTTAGAACATTACAATCTGAAAATTGATACGGTACAGAAAAAAGTTGCTATTAATTCATTGAAAATTACTAATAAAGACAAATTAGGTAGTTTTTTGTCTAAAGTAGATAGACAAAAACAGTTACGAACAAGTTTGAAGGTTTCGGGAAATGAGGCAGTTTTTGAGAATTTTACTTTGTCTGGGTTTGCAAAATAACTGCAAAAATTTTATTTACAACGCTTTGAATTTGAAGAAAAGGAAGGAGCTGGTAATTATTATAGTTTTGAAATGATATTTAGTAAAAACCTAAATGAGATTTTAAATTTTCTAGAAGAAGAATTAGGAGTTTCTATGGAGAAAGTCTACCGAGACGTTAATATGGTATATGTATTAGATAAATAAAATAAGTTAAATTTAGAGAATAGTTTTTGTTGTTGTGAGTTTTTCTATCATTTTTCTATTTTTTAGAATACGTAACTATCGAGGCAATAAAATATTTTCTCCGTCAACCTAAACTTGATTCAGTTTCTAATTCTGCTTTTGTGTTTAGTTAAGTAAATTTTTGATATTGAAGATTCAACAGAGTTAAATAAATTCAGAGTGACACTTGTTTTAATTTTTTAATATATCAAAGAAGTTTTATTCTTAGTCCTTAGCATCTGTAAAAGAATTCCATCCGCGAGATTGGATAGGGATTTTTTGGTTGGCTCTGGTAATTAAATGCATCCCTTCGTGTTCTTCCGTCATATGTCCAATTACGGTAAGATTAGGGTTTGAGTTTAAGTATGTTAAACAAAAGTTAAATAAATAAGATTCTTTAACAGTGTTTTTATATTTATATACGTTACGTTAAGATTTTTCGTTTGGCATTTGTATGCTGTCCCCCTCAATCGTAAAATCATAAATCTAAGTAAACTAATACTTTATTTATGATCAAAAATTATTAATCCCTCCCCTCTCTTCTTTATTTTTTTTTGCTTGTCAAAAAGATGATTTAAAGGAAAGCGATAATAATAGCATCGATTCAAGAGATTTCTTAACAACCGAAATAGATGATAACGGAAACACAATAACAAATAACTGTGAATAATATGAAAACGAAATTATTAATATTAATACTTATAACCTTTTCTGTAAATTTGAGTAGAGGTCAAATGACAGTTAACTCGCTTACAAGTAGTGAATATAACACAATAGAAATTAATGGAGTTTTGCTTAATACTATCAAAAATACCAATGGATCAATTACTCAAATGAACAGTTTGTTCGGTAATCCAAATAATATAATTGAGAAGGGTAGTTCAATAAATGAGCTTCATAGAATTTTTATTTACGGTTTGAATGATGGTAATACCATCGAATTTAGTGGTTTATCGCTTAATCAGACACCATCTGTCATCCGTTTACATACTCCTTCGATTAAAATTAAAGGTATTAGCGTTAATGTTCAAGATAATATTACCTCATTACCTTCTATGTGGATTAAAGGTCAAAATAATGATGGTAGCTATTCTATTCTTTTTTCTAAAGATAATGGCGATTGTTGTGTTTTTACTATTGAATACGATAATTCAACCAATCTTGTAACGATGATAAAATATGAAGAATTCACTTAAAAATTGTTGATTTTAATTACTAGGATAAAGGTATATAAATGAAAAGCATTACTCATGTAAGTCTTGTTTGTTTTGTCCTAAGTAAGACTTTAGAAACCGATAACTACCCTAGTTGTCGGTTTTTTCTTGCTCTAAATTTTCATCGTCTCCTAAGGTTCTTAAATTTGGTTCTTTTAGCGTTTTCTTGTTTGCAATATTTCTTTCTAATGAAAGTAATAGTTGTGGTTAGAATTATAAAAAGAAAGGTATTTTTCAGTTGACAGATAAAGATAATTATAACGCTTATCATGACTTTGTGGAGAGCAAGAATACAGGGTGGACTTATACAGGTCCTTCTGATTTAGAAAATAGTTTCCATGCTATATTGAGTGCTTTGTGGTTTTATCAAGAGAACGTTCTAGATAATATTGATATTGATGAGAATACTACTGCAGATTCAAAAGTGCGAATACACATGCATACCAATTATATATTTTCTGGTGGTTTAAAAACAGAAACTACCCCAAGTGTACAAGATTTATTTGGGTTTGCAGATTTTTATAAAACAAAGAAAGACTTAGGTGCAGATGACAGTGAGGATATTACAAGTATTGTGGTAAGTAGGAGAGGTCTTTACGCTTTAAGAATAGGTGACCCACAAAAAGTTGAAAATTTTGCTTCCGATATAGATAATCCTAATTTAGAAGATAAAGGGGTTACTTACAAACAAGCACTTAAGAATTTATATGATAAAAATGTATTGGAGGAAACAAAATTAATGTGCAATAATTGTCCAGATGCTTATGAAGCAGCCTTGTTTGAAATGAATTTTATTGAGTTTGTGAAATATATTCCAGGAATAAAGGTTTTTCGAAGATTAAATGATGGTAATGGTAATTATACTTGGGAAGAAATATAAATTAATTAATAAGAAAAAAATGAAATATATATATATTATAACTATCTGTCTATTAATGTCTGCTTATAGTGTTAATGCTCAAAACGAAACAATAGTACCTATTGAAAACTGGTGCACCGTAAATTTATCTGATGATATTTATTATTTTAAAGATGTAAATAATTATTTAGATAAATTTGTAGGGGTATGGGTATATTCAAATAACAATACCTATCTAAAATTAGAAATTATAAAAGAAACTCACCAAGATATGAATGGTGGTTTTCCTTTGAATTTAGATGATTTTGAAGACTATATAGTAATCTCTATGCAGTATATGGAAAATGGTATAGAAAAATACAACAGCCTGCCTTTAACTATCAATAGAGATAACCCAAGAATGAGTGGGAATAATATTGATGCTAACAATACAAATAAAATAAAAATCACTTATGCCGAACCCTCTTTAATTAGTTGTGAAAGAATTATGCAGGCAGATTTATTTTTAGAATTTTTAGGAGAGAATCCTAACCAATTACAATGGATCCGCGTAGATGGTTTGCCTGATTATGGTAGCCCAAACATATGCCCTAGTGGAGTAGAAGACGACACGTCATTTTTAATACCAGCCAATTTAATATTGGCTAAGCAATAACAATAACAAAAAATCCCGCTATCAAGCGGGATTTTTTGTTATTTCAGCCAAAGAAAATTATTCTTCGTCCTTAGCATCTGTAAAAGAATTCCATCCGCGAGATTGGATAGGGATTTTTTGGTTTGCTCTGGTAATTAAATGCATTCCTTCGTGTTCTTCCGTCATATGTCCAATTACGGTAAGATTAGGGTTTGCTTTTATTTTTTCAAAATCTTTTTGGTCAATAGTGAAAAGTAATTCATAATCTTCGCCTCCGCTTAAAGAAACAGTAGTGCTATCTATATTAAACTCTTCGCAAACAGAAATAACAGCAGGATCTAATGGTATTTTTTCTTCAAACAAATTAGCACCAACTTTAGAGTTTTTACACAAGTGTATAATTTCAGAAGAAAGTCCGTCGCTAATATCAATCATAGAAGTAGGTTGTACTTCTAACGCTTTCAAAAGACCAGGAATATCTTTTCTTGCTTCAGGTTTTAATTGTCTCTCAACAATATAAGTGTAAGGCTCTAAATCTGGTTGAGAGTTTGGGTTTACTTTAAAAACTTGCTTTTCACGTTCTAGCACTTGTAATCCCATGTAAGCCGCACCTAAATCGCCGGTAACCACAAGTAAATCGTTTGGTTTTGCTCCGCTTCTTGTAGTAATAGCTTCTTTTTTAGCTCTACCAATTGCGGTAATGCTAATTACTAAACCAGAAGTAGAAGAGGTAGTGTCACCACCAACCACATCTATATTATAAGTTTTAGAAGCTAGTAAAATGCCAGCATATAATTCTTCTAATGCTTCCACAGGAAATCTATTAGAAGCAGCAATAGAAACGGTAACTTGTGTAGCCTCTGCATTCATCGCATACACATCAGAAAGGTTTACCATAATTGCTTTATAGCCTAAATGCTTTAACGGCATAAAAGACAAATCAAAATGAACACCTTCTACTAGCATATCTGTGGTAATTACCACTTCGTCATTTTCAAAATTTAAAACCGCAGCATCATCGCCAATACCAATTTTGGTAGAAGTTTGTTTAATGTCAAAAAACTTAGTTAAGTGATCTATAAGTCCAAATTCACCTAATTCAGATAAGCTGGTTCTACTTTCTTTATTATCGAACATAATTTTTCGTTTTCATTTTGAGTTTGCAAAAATAAGCTTTTTGAAAACGATAACCTTAACTTCAATTAAAACATTACTTCTGAAAAGAATTTAGTTTTTTTACGACCAATATTTGTGTGAGCAACCGCTATTAGCGTGATAGCATTTTCTAATTGTAAAATAAATTAGAATAATGTTTCGCTATATGGTATTCACGGTTGTAAATGGTATATTTGTGCAATTAAATTAATTAACGATTTGCGTTATGATAAAAGTTAGTAATGAAGCAAAAGCAAAAGTGGCGCAGCTAATGGCTGAAGACGGGTTTGATGTTGCGGTAGATTTTGTGAGAGTAGGAGTGAAGAGCGGAGGGTGCTCTGGACTTTCTTACGATTTAAAATTTGATAAAGAACAGGTGGAAGGAGATAAGCTTTTTGAAGATAATGAGGTAAAAATCTTAGTAGATAAGCGCAGTTTTTTATACTTGGTAGGAACGACACTAGAGTTTTCTGGAGGTTTAAACGGGAAAGGGTTTGTATTTAACAACCCTAACGCGCAGAGAACTTGCGGTTGCGGAGAGTCATTTTCACTATAATTTTTAGAAGAAAACAAGAAATGAATAAGTTTACAGAAGACGATTTAAAGAAAGAACTTGAAACCAAAGAGTACGAGTATGGTTTTTATACAGATATAGAGTCAGATACTTTTCCTGTTGGTTTAAATGAAGATATTGTACGTGCAATATCTAAAAAGAAAGAAGAGCCAGAATGGATGACAGAGTGGAGGTTAGAAGCTTTTCGTGTTTGGGAACAAATGGAAGAGCCAGAGTGGGCAAATGTGAATTATGAAAAGCCTAACTTTCAAAACATCTCTTACTACTCTGCACCCAACAAAAAACCTAAGTACGATAGTATAGATGATGTAGATCCAGAATTGTTAGATACTTTTAAACGATTAGGGATTTCTTTAGACGAGCAGAAAAAACTAGCAGGTGTAGCGGTAGATGTAGTAATGGATTCTGTTTCTGTAACCACAACTTTCAAAAAAACATTAGCAGAAAAAGGAATTATTTTCTGTTCAATTTCAGAAGCAATAAAAGAACATCCAGAATTAGTGAAAAAACATTTGGGTACAGTGGTTCCGCAGAAAGATAATTTCTACGCAGCGCTAAACTCAGCAGTTTTTAGTGATGGTTCTTTCTGTTACATCCCAAAAGGAGTAAAATGCCCAATGGAGCTTTCTACTTATTTTAGAATTAACCAAGCTGGTACAGGTCAGTTTGAAAGAACTCTAGTAGTGGCAGATGAAGGTAGTTATGTAAGTTACCTAGAAGGTTGTACAGCACCGTCAAGAGATGAAAACCAACTACACGCAGCAGTTGTAGAGCTTATAGCTTTAGATGATGCAGAAATTAAATATAGTACGGTACAAAACTGGTTTCCAGGAGGTAAAGATGGTAAAGGTGGAGTTTTTAACTTTGTAACCAAAAGAGGACTTTGTGAGAAAAATGCAAAAATCTCTTGGACACAAGTAGAAACTGGTTCTGCAGTTACTTGGAAGTATCCGAGCTGTGTATTAAAAGGAGACAACTCTATAGGTGAGTTTTATTCTATTGCAGTAACCAATAACTACCAACAAGCAGATACAGGTACTAAAATGATACACTTAGGTAAAAATACTAGAAGTACTATTATCTCTAAAGGTATCTCTGCTGGGAAATCTCAAAATAGTTACCGTGGTTTAGTGCAAATAAATAATAGAGCAGAGAATGCAAGAAACTTCTCACAATGTGACTCTTTATTAATGGGTAACAAATGTGGAGCACACACTTTTCCGTACATTGAAGTAAAAAATAAATCTGCAAAAGTAGAGCACGAAGCAACTACTAGTAAAATTGGAGAAGATCAAATATTTTACTGTAACCAACGTGGTATAGACACAGAAAAAGCAATTGCATTAATTGTAAATGGCTTTAGCAAAGAAGTGTTAAATAAATTACCAATGGAGTTTGCGGTAGAAGCTCAAAAATTATTAGAAATTTCATTAGAAGGTTCAGTAGGATAATATATTAAACAATGAAAAAAATCATAATCACGCTACTTACTGTAGCTGCTATCACAGCAAGTTGTAAAAATGAAGAAAAACCAGTAGAGAAAGAAGTAGAAGAAACTACTACTCTAAAGGCAAACCCGATTAATAGAAATACTTTATTGCAGGGAGAGTATATTTATACAGAAGAAGCAGCCGTATTAAAAGGAAACAGCTTTATATATGGAGTGAAACTTGATAGTATGGCACAAGTATTAGCCAATCAAGTAGAATCTTTTAAGAGAGAAGATTATGATATGGTACCAGTAATTGTAAAGGGCTTAATTAGTAAAAACCCAAATAAAGAAGGCTGGGAAGAAATTGTTGAAATTAAAGAAATTATAAAAGTATCTGAGCCAACCTCAGAAGCAGCTATTAAAGTTAAAGGAGAATAAAAGAGAATAAGATATGTTAAAGATAAACAACTTACACGCAAGTGTAGAAGATAAAGAGATTTTAAAAGGAATTAATCTAGAAGTAAAAGCTGGAGAAGTTCATGCTATTATGGGGCCAAATGGTTCTGGTAAAAGTACATTGGCAAGTGTAATTGCAGGGAAAGAAGAGTATGAGCAAACAGAAGGAGAAATTATTTTTGATAACGAAGAAATTTCAGAATTAGAAGCAGAAGAAAGAGCTCATAAAGGTCTTTTCTTATCTTTTCAATATCCTGTAGAAATTCCAGGTGTTTCTGTAACTAACTTTATGAAAACTGCGATTAATGAAAATCGTAAAGCCAAAGGTTTAGAAGACATGCCTGCTAAAGATATGTTGAAAATGATTAGAGAAAAATCTGAGTTGCTAGATATGGATAGAAAGTTTTTGTCTAGATCTTTAAATGAAGGATTTTCTGGAGGAGAGAAAAAACGTAACGAGATTTTTCAAATGGCAATGTTAGAGCCAAAATTAGCTATTCTAGATGAAACAGATTCTGGTTTAGATATTGATGCGTTAAGAATTGTTTCTAACGGGGTAAATAAATTAAAAACTAAAGATAATGCTGTATTAGTAATTACGCATTACCAACGTTTGTTAGATTATATCGTGCCAGATTACGTACACGTTTTATTAAACGGTAAAATTGTAAAATCTGGAGGTAAAGAGCTTGCTCACAAATTAGAAGAGCACGGTTATGATTGGATTAAAGAAGAGTTAAAAGCGGTATAAAAACCACACTATTCTCTAAATCACTTTAACCCAAAATACAAATTAACATGGAATTAAAAGATAAATTAATTTCTTCATTCTTCGCTTTTGAAGAGAACGTAGATGTAAATAGCGACATTCATAACATTAGAAGTGCCGCTATGAAGAATTTTGAAAGCCTTGGTTTTCCTTCTAAAAAAGAAGAAGACTGGAAATACACTTCTCTAAACTCAGTTTTAAAAGAAGATTATAGCATTTTTCCTAAAAAAGAAGATGCAATAGATTATAAAGATGTAAA
This sequence comes from Mesonia phycicola, assembly GCF_900141885.1. Taxonomy (GTDB): domain Bacteria; phylum Bacteroidota; class Bacteroidia; order Flavobacteriales; family Flavobacteriaceae; genus Mesonia; species Mesonia phycicola. The sequence continues at coordinate 206,901 of NZ_FQYY01000005.1, forward strand.
AAAATATTTTATTCACGATATAGATACTTATACCGTAGTATTTATTGATGGGATTTACTCTTCACATCTATCTAACACTACGCATGATAAAATAGATGTTTGTTTAATGTCTTCAGCTTTAACTAAAGACAAGTACAAGCCAATTATAGATAATTACTTTAATAAAATTGCACCTGCAACTAGTTTAAACAGTTTAAATACTGCTTTCTCTAAAGAAGGAGCTTTTATTAATATACCTAAAAATACATTGGCAGATAAGCCTATTCAGATTTTAAATTTCTCTACAGGAAATGAGTCTGCACTTATGCTTCAGCCAAGAAATTTAGTAATAGTAGGAGAAAACTCTCACGTTCAAATTATAGAGCGTCACCAAAGCTTGACAGAAAATTCTGTATTCACTAATTCTGTTACTGAAATTTATGCAGAAAAAAGAGCAATGGTAGATTATTACAAAATCCAGAATGATCATTCTAGTGCTTCTTTAATAGATAGTACTTACGTAGATCAAAAAGGAGAGAGTAACTGCTCTGTACATACATTTTCTTTTGGAGGAAAAATAACTCGTAATAATTTACAGTTTTTCCAGAATGGAGAGCGCATAGACTCTACCATGAAAGGAGTTACTATTATAGAAGATAAACAACACGTAGATCATAATACATTAGTTCATCATATAGAGCCAAATTGTGAAAGTCACCAAGACTACAAAGGTATTTTTGATGATAAAGCAGTAGGTGTTTTTAATGGTAAGGTTCTTGTAGAAAAAGAAGCACAGAAAACAAACGCTTTTCAGAGTAACAACAATATTTTAATTAGTGATAAAGCTACTATCAACTCTAAACCTCAATTAGAGATTTTTGCAGATGATGTTAAATGTAGTCACGGTTGTACTATTGGACAGTTAGATGAAGATGCTTTGTTTTACATGAAATCTCGTGGTATTCCTGCTAAAGAAGCAAGAGCTTTACTTATGTACGCTTTTGCTAATAATGTTTTAGAAAGTGTAAAAATACCAGAGTTACAAAAAAGAATAAATAAGTTAATAGCCAATAAGTTAAATGTAAACTTAGGCTTCGATTTATAAATCTGGATTTTAAATCATTTTATGAGCAACTCATTCAACATAGAAAAAATACGAGCAGATTTCCCTATACTTTCTCGTAAAGTAAACGGACATCCGTTAGTGTATTTTGATAATGCAGCAACTTCACAAACTCCAAGTCAGGTAATTCATGCTATTGTAGATTATTATGAAAACTACAACGCAAATATTCACCGTGGAGTGCATACACTTTCACAAGAAGCTACAGATGCTTATGAAGAGGCAAGAGAAACGTTAAGAGCTCATTTTAATGCAGCCAAAAAAGAAGAAATTATATTTACCTCAGGTACCACTCACGGTATAAATTTAGTAGCAAGTGGTTTTGCTTCAGAATTAAAAAAAGGAGATGAGGTAATTGTATCTGCTTTAGAGCACCACTCTAATATTGTACCTTGGCAAATGTTGTGTGAAAAAACAGGAGCTATTTTAAAAGTAATCCCAATGACAAATTCGGGAGAGCTTGATATGGCTGCTTTTCAAGATTTACTTTCTGCTCAAACAAAATTAGTATTTGTAAATCACGTCTCTAACGCATTGGGTACAGTAAACCCTATAAAAACTATTATTACAGAAGCGCATAAAAAAGGAGCCGCAGTATTAATAGATGGAGCTCAAGCAGCACCACATATTAAAGCAGATGTTCAAGCATTAGATGTAGATTTTTATGTGGTTTCTGGTCACAAAATGTGCGGGCCAACAGGAGTAGGAGTTCTTTACGGTAAAGAAGAATGGTTAAACAAATTACCACCCTACCAAGGTGGTGGTGAGATGATAGACCAAGTAACTTTTGAAAAAACTACCTACGCAGGCTTACCACATAAATTTGAAGCAGGTACTCCAAATATTTGTGGAGGTATTGCTTTTGGTAAGGCTATAGATTATTTAAATGAAATTAGTTTTGAAGCAATTGCAGCTTATGAACACGAACTTTTAGAGTATGCAACAAAACAGCTTCTAGAAATAGAAGGAGTTACAATTTATGGTACTTCTAAAGAGAAAACCGCTGTAATTTCATTTAATATAGAAGGGATTCACCCTTACGATATTGGTACAATTATAGATAAGTTAGGGATAGCAGTAAGAACAGGGCATCACTGTGCGCAACCTATTATGGATTTTTATAAAATACCAGGTACAGTTAGAGCATCTTTTGCATTCTATAATACAAAAGAAGAGATTGATGCATTTGTAGCAAGTGTAAAGCGTGCTAAAATTATGTTATCTTAAATTTTAAATTTAGAAATTAATATCCATTATGAAACTAAGATATATAGCTTTTTTACTAATTATTTTTACAGTAACAGCTTGTAAAGAAACTGCAGATAATAAAGAAGAAAAGAGTAAAGAGGTAGAAAACACGGTAGAAGTTGTAGAGGAAACACAACCAAAAGTTGAAAAAAATATTAGACCACTAGAATCTGGAGAGTATTTTACTTTAAGTATAGGAGAGACTTCTGCAGAGAAATACAAGCCACATTTTAATTTAAATGTAGAAGAAAATCGAATTTCAGGATTTTCAGGATGCAATAATTTTAGTGGAAGTTTTACTATGGAAGATGGAAATATATCTTTTGATAAAATGGTATCTACAAAGAAAATGTGTGCAGAAGGAATGGAGTTTGAAAGTCAGTTTTTAAAATCTCTAGAAGAAACTGAAAAATTTAATTATAAGGGATATACCATTCAGTTTCTTAACGAAGATGATGAAGTATTAATGAAATTTAAAATTAAAGATTAATTTTGAGTAATATTAAAGAAATAAAGGAAGAGATTGTAGATGAATTTGCAATGTTTGATGATTGGATGCAGCGCTATGAGTATATGATAGAGCTTGGTAAATCGCTTCCACTTATTGATGAGCAATATAAAAACGAAGATCATATTATTAAAGGGTGCCAAAGTAAAGTTTGGGTTCACGCAGATATGAAAGATGGTTTGGTAGTTTTTACAGCAGATAGTGACGCAATTATTACCAAAGGAATTATTGCAATTTTAATAAGAGTATTTTCTAATCAAGCACCAAATACTATTTTAGAAACCGATACAGATTTTATAGATGAGATCGGTCTAAAAGAACATTTATCACCAACCAGAGCAAATGGTTTGGTAAGTATGATTAAACAAATTAAAATGTATGCTTTGGCATACCAAACCAAAGTAAATTAAAATTATGTCTGTAGAAGAAATAGATACTAACGAGTTGGGAGAGAAAATTGTAAAGGTTTTAAAAACTATTTACGATCCAGAAATCCCAGTAGATATTTACGAGCTTGGTTTAATTTACGATGTTTTTGTAAATGAAGACTACGATGTAAAAATATTAATGACTCTAACTACACCAAACTGCCCTGTAGCAGAAACAATGCCGCAAGAGGTAGAAGAAAAAGTAAAGTCATTAGATAGTGTAAATAATGTAGAACTAGAATTAACTTTTGATCCGCCTTGGACACAAGATTTAATGAGTGAAGAAGCAAAGCTAGAATTAGGGATGCTTTAAACTTTCTCTAAATAGTTAAACGAATAATATATGCAAGCCGAATTAATTTTCGGCTTTCTAATTGGTAAAAAGATGGAAAAAGAAATTGTAAATAGAGTTGCTCAAAGTAAATTAAAAACTTTTGATCTAGAAGATTATTATCCTGCTGGAGAGCGGGTAGTTTTTGATATTAAAGATTGGTTATTTCAAGGTTTTGTATTGCGTGAAAAAGAGTTTAGAGATGAAGTGAAAAACCATGACTGGTCACAGTACAAAGATAAATACCTAGCGCTAACCTGTACTACAGATGCAATTATCCCTGTTTGGGCTTATATGCTTATTACAACTGCCTTACAGCCATTTGCAAAAAAAATAGTGCTAGGAGATAAAAAAGAACTAGAAACTAGTATTTATCAAGATATTATTTCAAAAATAGAAGTAGATGAGTACAAAGGCTTACCAGTAATTATCAAAGGTTGCTCTAAAAAACCTGTGCCAGATAATGCCTATTTGCAAATAATACAAAAGCTGCAGTTGGTAGCAAAAAGTATAATGTTTGGTGAAGCTTGCTCTTCTGTGCCTTTATTTAAACAGAAAAAATAGCATATTTAAAAATCTTTTAGTGAGCTATTAACAAATAAGTTTACCTTTGTTGCCGATTTTTAAAATATAAAATTATAATTATGAAAAAATTATTATTTATTGCATTGGCATTGCTAGCTACTCAAATTGGTTTTTCTCAAGATGAAGAACAAAATGGAGATGAGCCAAAACAAGGTTGGGTTGGTTCTGGTACGTTTTCTTTATTATTTAATCAAGCTGCTTTTAATGCAGAATGGCAAGGTGGTGGTACTTCAAACTACGCAGGGAATGCAACAATTAGTTACAGTTTAAATTACAACAAAGATAATTTTACTTGGGATAACAGTTTTTTAGGAGACTTTGGTTTAACTAAAATTAAAGACCAAGAATATACAAGAAAAACAAATGACCGTTTAGAGCTTAACTCTATAGCTGGTTGGGAGATTAACGACTCTAATTGGTACTATTCTGCATTTGTAAACTTTAGAACTCAATTTGCTAAAGGTTATGAGTATGATAGTGATGATGACTCTGTAAGAGAAGAAACAACACGTTTTATGTCTCCAGGTTATTTACAAGTTGGTCCGGGCATGTTATGGAAAAAAAATGAAAACTTTAGAGTTAACATAGCTCCAGCTACTGCAAGATTTATATTTGTAAGCGATAAGTTTACAACTACAGCAGGTTATGTAGATGGTGACTATTTTGGTGTAGATGAAGGAGAAACTATGCGTTTTGAATTTGGTGCATCTCTTAGCGGATACGCTAAATTTAAGGTGGTAGAAAATGTTTTTATGGAAAATACATTAAACCTTTACTCTAACTATTTAGAAAACCCTCAAAATGTTGATATAGATTACACAGGTCAACTTAACATGAAGGTAAACGATTATCTTTCTGCTAACTTTGTTTTCCAAGCGATTTATGATGATAATGCAGTAGGAGCATTTCAAATTAGAGAAGTTTTAGGTGTTGGTTTTACTTACAACATTAACCCAGTAAAATAATTTTACTACAATATAATTAAAAAAGGCTTCTCATATTGAGAAGCCTTTTTTTGTTACTATAATACAAGCAAGTGAAATTTAACTTACTGTATTTTTATTCATTTTTATCTGTAACCACATTTTAAATTTAGTAACTAAGAAGTATAAAACAGGAACAATAATTAAGGTCAAGAAAGTTGCAATAAACAAACCATAAATAACAGTTTTAGCTAAAGGTCCCCAGAAAATTACGTTATCTCCACCAAAGTAGATATTTGCATCTAACTCAGAAAATAAGGTGAAAAAGTTAAGGTTAAACCCTATAGATAATGGTATAAGTCCTAAAATGGTGGTAATAGCTGTTAGTAATACAGGTCTTAAACGAGCTTTACCAGCTTCAACTACACTTTCAAAAAGGTCTGGAGTGCTCAAGTATTCTTTCTCACCTAAACCAAGTTTTAGTTTTTTTCTATCTACAATAAGCTGCGCATAATCTAATAACACTACTCCATTATTTACTACAACTCCGGCTAAAGAAATGATCCCTACCATAGTCATCATAATTACAAAAGCTTCTCCGCTAATTACTAAACCTCCAAATACACCAATAAAGCTTAAGAAAATTGCCAACATGATTATAGTTGGTTTAGAAATTGAATTAAATTGGAATATTAAAATAAAGAAGATTAAAGCCAGTCCAGTAAAAAATGCACCTACTAAGAAAGCCATTTGCTTGTTCTGTTCTTCTATTTGCCCAGTGTAATCTACGTGTACATCGTCAGACATATTTTCAAAACCTTTCATTTCGTCTTGTATCTGAGTCACAATTGCGCCAGCATCTGTAAATCCAGGAGCCAATGCAGAGTAAACAGTAACTATACGTTTAGTGTCTTTGTGCTTAATGGCGCTAAACCCAGAGGTGTTTTTGTAAGTTGCTACAGTAGATAACGGTACACTTTTCACCTGTCCGGTATTATCTCTAAATGTAATATTTTGGTTAAATAAAGCACTTCTATTATATCTATTTTCTTCATTAAAACGAACATAAATATCATAATCGTCTCCATCTTCTTTGTAAATACCTGCTTTAGATCCGAAAATAGAGTTTCTTAATTGTTGTCCAATTTGAGAAGCACTAATACCTAATTCACCTGCTTTTTCACGATCTATTTCAATACGCATGCTAGGTTTGTCTTTATTAACATCAATTTTCAATTCATCAATCCCTTGTATGTTTTTAGAGTTGATAAATTCACGCATATTTTCAGCAGTATTGATTAATTCATTATAATCATTTCCTTGAATTTCAATATTGATTGGAGAACCTGCTGGAGGACCGTTTTGATCTTTTTCTACTGAGATTAAAACTCCTGGGTATATACCTGTAAGGGCTTCTTGTACCTTTTGTCTAAGAACTTCACTGTCTTTTCCTTGTCTAAATTTAAACTCACGCATAGAAGCGGTAATTTTTCCTTTATGTGGCATTTCTGCAGAAGAACCTCCATCTGTTTGTGGGTTACCAGCACCTTCTCCTACTTGAGAAACTGCGCTTTCTACCATAAAGTTATAGTCACCATTTTTATACTCATCATTATCAAGCACCTTAAAAACACGTTGTTCTATTTTTTTGGTAATAGCATTTGTCTTTTCTATTGAAGTACCTTGTGGGTACTCTATATAAACAATAATTTGATTTGGCTTATTGTCTGGGAAAAACTCTATTTTAGTACGTTTTTGCCCCAAAGAAATCCCAAAGGCTACAAAAGATAAAATAAGTAATAGAAAAGTACCTATTGATAGAATGTATGGTTTTTTGCCAGTAAGAGATTTTCTTAGTTGACGTTCGTACCAGTTTTCTAGTTTTACAAGAGTTTTAGTTTGAAAACTATTGGCCCATTTTCTAAGAAATAATCTGTATACCCAAAGCATGATAGCAGTAAACACCATAAGCGTACCAAGTGCTTGGTATACGCCACCCATAATAAGAATTAAAACACCTATTATGGCCATACATACGGTAAGAATAACAATGCGTTTTATAGGCATATCTTTATCTTCAATAGTCATAAAATCTGAAACCAAAACCGAATTGAAGAAAATGGCTACAAATAATGACGACCCGAGTACGGTAGATAAAGTAATAGGTAAAATAATCATAAATTCACCCATAATTCCTGGCCACAAACCTAGCGGAATAAACGCGGCAACTGTGGTAGCGGTAGAAATTATAATAGGAAAAGCAATTTCTCCAATACCTTTTTTAGCAGCTTCCATTCTGTTCATGCCTTCTTCTTCCATAAGACGGTAAACATTTTCTACTACTACAATACCATTATCTACCAGCATTCCTAATCCCATAATTAAACCAAATAAAACCATGGTGTTTAGAGTGTACCCTAATGCTTCTAACAACATTAAAGACATAAACATAGACATTGGTATAGCAAAGCCTACAAAAATTGCATTTTTGAATCCTAAGAAAAACATTAGTACGGTTACTACTAATAGCACTCCAAAAATAATGTTGTTAACCAAGTCATCTACTTGCCCAATGGTAACAGAAGACTGGTCGTTAGCTATAGTTACTTGTACATCTGCAGGAAACTCGTTTTCTTGTGCGTTTGCTACTATTTCTCTTACCTGCTCTGCAGCATCTACCATGTTTTTACCTGCTCTTTTCTTTACATCTAGCATTACCACAGGCTTTCCAAATTCTCTAGCGTAGGTGGTTTTGTCTTCTTCTTTAAAACTTACACTTGCTACATCTCTAAGGTAAATAGGTTTTCCGTTTTCAGATTTTACTACAAAATTATTTAGTTCTTTAGGGTCTTCTATTTCTCCTAAAATTCTAATGGTTCGTCTTTGTCCGCTAGCTTTTATATTACCTGCAGATAGAGTAACATTACCTGCATTAATACTGTTAATAATGTCGCTAAAAGTAACTTTAGCAGCCATCATTTTATAAATATCTACGGCGACTTCTACCTCTTTTTCTTGTGCACCACGAATAGAGGCTTCTTTAATTTCGTTTAAGTCTTCAATATCATCTTGAAGGTATTCTGCAAATTCTTTTAATTTCTCAATAGTGTAATCTCCAGAGATATTAATATTAAGAATAGGCATTTCTTCAGATAAACTAAGCTCAAAAACATCTGGCTCTACTTTAGCGCCATTAAAGGTAGGCCAGTCTTCGCTTGAAGTTTCTGTATCTATCTCGTCTTTTACTTTTTGTTTGGCTTTTTCTACAGAAATATCTTCGTCAAACTCTACCATAATCATCCCGTAATCTTCTTGAGAGGTAGAGGTGATTTCAACTACATTACTAACAGTTTTTAGTTGATCTTCTAGTGGGTCTATTACTAGTTTTTCAATATCTTCTGCAGTGTTACCTGGGTAAATGGTACTAACGTAAATTTTAGTTTCGTTTACTTCAGGGAAATTTTCTCTTGGCATATCGAAAAAAGACGAGATACCTAGATAGAAGATTACCAATATTAAAACATAGATGGTAGTCTTATTGTTGATGGCCCAGGATGATAATTTAAATTCCTTATCAACTTGATTTTTATTGTCTGTCATGTTTATTTACTTTAAGAAATTTAGAAAGTTACTTGCTTTCTTCATAAGAAATCATCTCTACCGATTGCCCATCTTTAACGCTTCTGGCTCCTTCGTTAATGATTAAATCGTCTTTTTGAAGTCCTTTAGTAACTTCTACTACATCTCCTTGTATTTTTCCTGTTTCAATAATGGTTCTATTGGCGTTTCCAATATTTTTATCATTTGCATTTTTTACTACGTAAACATACTGTTCTCCATTAGCATTTTCAGAAATGATACTTTGCGGAATTAAAATTGCTTTTTCACTAGAGTAATCATTTATTCTCACTTTTGCAGTTAAATTAGGTTTGATGTTTTTCTCTTTGTTTGGTACATCAATCTCTACTTTAAAAGTTCTGTTGCTTGGGTCTACATAATTGGCAACTTGTTTTATTTTGGTTTCTATAGTTTTGTTAAGCACCGGAATAAAAACTTCTGTTTTTTTACCTTTAGTAACACTTTCTATATAACGCTCTGGTACATTAGTTTCAATGTACATGTTATCTAAGTTTACAATTCTGATTAATGGAGATTGTCCTGGAGATACTACATTTCCTTGCTCTGTAATTACATCGTCAATAGTACCTGTGAATGGTGCGCGAATTTGAGTTTTACCAATTTGTTGTTGCAATTGGCTTACCGCTTTTTGTTGAGCTTTGTAATTAGACTCTGCTTGTAAAAATGTGATTTCACTACCAATGTTTTGGTCCCAAAGACGTTTTTGTCTCTCGTAAGTAGTTTTAGCTAATTCTTCTTGAATTTTTAACTTTGCTAATTGTGAGCCAAGGCCACCATCATCAATTTTTGCTAAAAGTTGCCCTTTTTTAACTTGGTCACCTTCGTTAACATATACTTCGGTAAGAATACCGCTGTATTCTGGGTATATAGTAAGTACTTGTTGGGTAGTAATATTACCTTGTAATTCTAATTGGTGTTCAAAATTTTCTTCAATTGCTTGAATAGTGGTTACTAATGGAATTTTTTTAACCGTATCTAGCTTAGAAATTTTAGTGTCTAGCTCTTTAATTTTAGAGTTTATGTTTTCTTGTTGAGAAACTAGCTCAGTTCTTTTTTGTCTTATTTTGGTAAGATCGTTAGATTCTAAAGCTTTTTCAAAAGATTTTTCTTCTTTGTTACCGCAAGCGCTAACAACCATTGAAGCGATGATGATTAGTATATAATTTTTCATGATTATTGTTGAGAATTGGTAAAGTTAAGGTTTGGTGTGTTTAATAGAGTTTCTAATTCTGCTTTAGCATTAAGAACCTCTAGCATAGACTGTAATAATTCTTGCTGTGCAGCGTAAAGTTGTGTTTGTGCTTGTCTCAGCTCAAAACTAGTAGCAATACCTTCAGAAAATTTAATTTCATTTTTATTTTCTATACGTTCTGCTAAATCTAAATTTTGTTCTTTAATTCTATACTTGTCTATAGCGTATTGATAATCATTTTTAGCTTTTGTCATTCCCAATTTAATTTGAGCTTTTGCTTCTTTAAATTGAGTTTCAGCTTGATCTAATGCTATTCTAGCTTGTGCGGTTTGTGCACTTCTTTTAAGTGAACTAAAAATAGGAATGTTTAAACTTACCCCCCAAATAGAAGATTGAAAGTATTCTTGACTGCTATCAAAAAAAGTAAATTCTTGAGTATAAGCACTAGTGCCATAATTTAGAAATGTAGATAAACTAGGTAATGCTTTAGATCTTTGTAAATCTAGTTCATGTTCTCTTTGTTCAATTTGTACATTAGCTAACTGGTAATCTAAATTGTCTTCAATATTAATATCAGAATTAAGTAGTGTTAAGCTAATATTTTCTTCAACTAAACTTTCTAGAGAATCTACTAATTCTACAGATTTTTCTAACGGTATGCCTAAGGTTAGTTTTAGAGCATCTTGTGCAATTGCAACTAATCTATTTGCGTTGTTTAAATCATTGCTTACTTGTAAAAAAGTAATCTGTAGTTGTTCTACACTTTCTTCTTCTTGAAGTCCGTTTTCGTATATTTTACGGGTTTCTTCTAAATTATCATTTAGTTTTTCTTTATTGTATTTTAAAATTTTAGCACTTTCTTGGGCTAATAACACATTTCCGTAAGCGTCTATAACGTCTTTTCTAATTTCTAGGGCTGTTTTTTCTGCATTGGTAGTAGTGTATTTTTCAAAAGTTTTAGCAGCTCTAACCCCTACAATGTAAGAGCCATCAAATAAAAGTTGAGTGGCTGTTGCAGTTGCAGAAAGACTTTGTTTAGTACCAAAAATTACTGGGGAATAAGTACCTGCTGTACCTCCAAAAAATTCAGAAGGTATTAGTGTTACGGGCTGTTTTAAGTTGTTTTGGTAATCTACACTAGCATTAATTTGTGGTAAACCAGCAGCAGTGGTTTCCCATTTCTTTTTTGCAGCAGCAGCAATATCTCTTTTAGCATTTATAGCAGTATAGCTACTATCTAAAGCAAAAGTTATGGCTTCTTTTAAGCTAAATTTATAGTTTTCTTTAGTTTCTTGCGCTTGTAGTATACAGCTAAAAAGCAAAAGAAAACAACTTAGGCGTATTTTCATGAGTGGCAGTTATGGTTTAGGTTATTAATGTATTTTAATCCTTTTTCTGAGGCTATTGCTCTAAAATGGTATTCTAAAAAATGATCTACTAAAAACGGTATAGTGTATTTTTCTATAGGAAAATAATCACTGTTTTTAATGCCTTCTAATGTCATAAAGTAAAAATTCTGAACAATTTCTATTTCAATACTTTCTCTGTAAAGACCTTCTTCTTTCCCTCTTTTAAGATTGTTACCTATGCATTTTCGCATATTTTCTATTTTTCTAGCTTTTAACTTTTCTTCAATTTTTGGGTAATACTTGCATAATTGAAATTGTGGCGAAGCTTTTTCTTCTTTGAGTCTTTTTAAAATATATTCATGAATAAGTAATAGCTCATCAATGGGGTTATGGTTTTCTTCTATAATTTTGTCTATTCCATTAGTAATAATGTTAAAAAGCTCCATGACACAAGTTTCTACAAGCTTTTCTTTATTAGGGTAATGTGCGTAGATGGTTTTTTTTGAAATACTTAATTTTTCGGCAATGTCATTCATAGTGATGCTTTTAAACCCAAGGGTTAAAAACATTTCTGTCGCGGTATTTAAAATTTTTTCTTTCATAGCGTTTGCAAAAGTAATATGGAAACTTTAAATACCAATAGGGTTTCCTTAGTTTTTTTTTAGAATTCATATTATCTTTATGTGAGTATTTTAAAATCGCTTATTTATGGTATTTTAGCTGAAAATTTTAAGCTATGAGTGACCTTTCTTTTTATAGAGAAGAGTTTTTAAACTACCTAGAGAGTAATTTATATAAAAAAGAACCCGTTAACCTTTATGAGCCGATATCTTATATCTTAAAGTTAGGAGGAAAAAGATTAAGACCTGTATTAGTATTAATTTCTGCAGAAGCTTTAGGTGTATCTTATAAAAAAGCATTAGATGCTGCTTTAGCGGTTGAGGTGTTTCATAATTTCTCTTTGGTTCATGATGATATAATGGACGATGCTCCTTTAAGAAGAGGGAAAATGACAGTTCATGAAAAATGGGATGTAAATACAGGTATATTATCTGGAGATGCTATGTTAATTAAAGCATATCAATTATTTGAGAACTACGAAGGAGAGCAGTTTAAAGAGTTGGCAAAACTATTTAGTAAAACAGCTATAGAAGTTTGTGAAGGGCAGCAGTATGATATAGATTTTGAAACTAGAGAAGATGTCACAATTGATGATTATCTTAAAATGATTGAGTATAAAACTGCTGTTTTGGTTGGTGCTGCTTTAGAGATGGGAGCAATTGTAGCAAATGCACCAAAAGAAATTAGAAAACAAATTTATGAGTATGGTAGATTAATAGGTGTTGCTTTTCAGTTACAAGATGATTATTTAGATGTGTTTGGAGACCCAGAAACTTTTGGTAAACAAGTTGGGGGAGATATTATTGAAAATAAAAAAACATATCTTTATCTAAAAGCATTAGAAAAATCTTCTGCAGAAGATGCAGACCAATTAAGACATTTGTATACTATTTTGCCTACAAATACCACGCAGAAAATAGAAACTGTAAAGCATTTGTTTGAAACAAGTGGAGCGGCAGAGGTGACACAGCAAGAAATAGCAAGGTATACAGACAAAGCGTTTGCGGTGCTAAACGATTTAGAAATTAAAGAAGAACAAAAGCAATTATTAAAAGATTTAGGAGAGGTTTTATTAGTTAGAACCACTTAATTGATTAAGAAATAATTTTATTAATTTCTGACTTACTAGAGAGCTATAAGCAAAAATATCTATGTTATAACAGAAATTTATAATTTATTAGAGGCTATATCTCGTAAAAATTGTATTTTTGGTAATGTTTTAAAAACATAATTGTATATTCCTATTTATGGATCAATTTTCATTTCTTAATGCGGCAAATACCGCATATTTTGCAGAACTTTACGATCAATATCTACAGTTTCCTGATAGTGTAGAGCCAAGTTGGAGAGCATTTTTTCAAGGTTTTGATTTTGGTAAAGGCAGTAGCGTTGTTGAGCATGAAGAAACTTCAACACAAAACAATACTATTTTAGAGCCAGCAAATGGCACAGTTGTAAATATTCCCGATAACGTTTTAAAAGAGTTTCAGGTAGTTCAGTTGATAGACGGCTATAGAGTTAGAGGTCATTTATTTACAAGAACAAACCCAGTAAGAGAAAGAAGAAAGTACGAGCCTACTTTAGAAGTAGAAAACTTTGGTTTAAGTCAAGCAGATTTAGATACAGAATTTTCTGCAGGAGAAATTCTTGGTATTGGTACAACTTCTCTTAAAAATATTATTCAGCATTTAAAGAATATCTATTGTGAGTCTATAGGTGTTGAGTATATGTACATAAGAAAACCTGAAGAAATTCAGTGGATTCAAAATCATTTAAACGTAAATGAAAATCATCCGAAGTTTTCTAACGAGAAGAAAAAACAGATTCTGAAAAAATTGAATGAAGCTGTTTCTTTTGAAGGTTTTTTACATACAAAATACGTTGGTCAAAAACGTTTTTCTTTAGAAGGAGGAGAAAGTTTTATTCCTGCTCTAGATGCTTTGATTGAAGCAGCTGCAGAAAAAGGAGTGAAAGAGTTTGTAATGGGGATGGCTCACCGTGGTCGTTTAAGTACACTTACAAATATTTTTGGTAAAAGTGCTAAAGATATTTTTAGTGAATTTGATGGTAAAGATTACGAGCAAGAAGTGTTTGACGGAGATGTGAAGTACCACTTAGGTTGGACGTCTTGTAGAACAACAGATAGTGGCAAAGAAATTAATTTAAATATAGCACCAAACCCTTCGCACTTAGAGACTGTAGGTCCTGTTGTAGAGGGTATTGCACGTGCTAAGCAAGATGGTCACTATTTAGGTTCACCTAAAAATGTACTTCCTATCGTTGTGCATGGTGATGCTGCAATTGCTGGTCAAGGTGTAGTTTATGAAACTGTTCAAATGTCCCAATTAGAAGGGTATAGAACAGAAGGTACTATACATATTGTAATAAATAACCAAATAGGTTTTACAACTAATTATTTAGATGCAAGATCTTCTACTTACTGTACAGATGTAGCTAAAGTTACTTTGTCTCCTGTGCTGCACGTAAATGCAGACGATGCAGAAGCTGTAGTGCATGCTATGCTTTTTGCTTTAGATTTTAGAATGGAGTTTGGTAGAGATGTGTTTATAGACTTATTAGGTTATAGAAAATATGGGCACAACGAAGGTGATGAGCCACGTTTTACACAGCCAAAATTATATAAAGCTATTGCAAAGCACGACAACCCAAGAGATATTTATGCAGAAAAGCTTATAAAGGAAGGGGTTATCGACAAAGATTTTGTAGCAAAATTAGAAAAAGAATACAAAGATAATTTAGAGGAAAGTTTAGAAAGCTCTCGTAAAGAAGAAACTACCGAGATCACTCCGATAATGCAAGACGAGTGGGAAGGTTTTACTTACGGTACAGAGAGCGATATGATGGAGCCTGTAGATACTAAAGTGGATTTAGAAGAACTTACTTTAGTAGCAGAAAAAATCACAAACTTACCAGAAGATAAAAAGTTCTTAAGAAAAATAACTAGACTTATTGGTGCAAGAAATAAAATGTATTTTGAGAGCAATAAGCTAGATTGGGGTATGGCAGAGCTTTTAGCATACGGTACCTTGTTAAAAGAAGGGCATAATGTAAGAATGACGGGTCAAGATGTAGAAAGAGGTACTTTTTCTCACCGTCACGCAGTTTTAAAGGTAGAAGAAAGTGAAGAAGAAGTAGTTCTTCACAATCAAATTGCAGAAGAGCAAGGGCATTTCTATATCTATAATTCTTTACTTTCAGAATATGGAGTAGTTGGTTTTGATTATGGTTATGCTATGGCTAACCCAAAAACGTTAACCATTTGGGAAGCACAATTTGGAGATTTTAGTAACGGAGCGCAAATTATGCTAGATCAGTACATTTCTGCAGCAGAAGATAAGTGGAAATTACAAAACGGTTTAGTAATGTTTTTACCACACGGTTACGAGGGTCAAGGGGCAGAGCACTCATCTGCTAGAATGGAAAGATACCTTCAGCTTTGTGCAAAAGATAACATGTACGTAGCAGATGTTACTACGCCGGCTAACCTGTTTCATTTAATAAGAAGACAAGTAAAATTAGGATTTAGAAAGCCACTTATTGTGTTTACTCCAAAAAGTTTGCTAAGACATCCAAAAGTTGTTTCAACAAAAGAAGAATTAGCAGAAGGAAGTTTTCAAACAGTACTTGACGATGTAACTGCAGAAGTTAAGAATATAAAAACTTTAGTATTTTGTACTGGTAAATTCTATTATGATTTATTAGAAAGAAAAGAAAAAGAAGAGAGAAACGATGTTGCATTAGTGAGAGTGGAGCAATTGTTCCCAATCCCTACAAGCAGAATATCAGAAATTATCAATAAATACACAAATGTAGACGATTTAGTTTGGGCGCAAGAAGAACCAAGAAATATGGGGGCTTACGGCCATTTCTTATTACATTTAGATGAAGCTAAAAACTTTAGAGTTTGTAGCAGAAGATTTTATGGTGCTCCTGCAGCAGGTAGCTCTGTAAGATTTAAAAGAAGACACGAGAGAGTAATAGATAGTGTTTTCGATAAAACAATAAACGACTAATTCAAGAAATACGATACCGAAATAATTTAAATTATGGCTTTAGAAATGAAAGTCCCTTCACCAGGGGAATCAATTACAGAAGTTGAAATAGCACAATGGCTTGTTGAAGATGGAGACTTTGTAGAAAAAGATCAAGCAATAGCAGAAGTAGATAGTGATAAAGCAACACTAGAATTACCTGCAGAGGCAAGTGGAGTAATTACTCTTAAAGCAGAAGAAGGTGATGCTGTGCAAGTGGGTGAAGTAGTGTGTTTAATAGATACAGATGCTGCAAAACCAAGTGGGGGAGAATCTGAAAAGAAAGAAGAAAGTAAGCCGGAAGCTAAAACTGAAGAGCCTTCAAAACCTTCTACTCCAGAGCAAAAACAAGATGATAAAAATTACGCTACAGGAACTCCTTCTCCAGCAGCAAAGAAAACTTTAGCTGAAAAAGGAATTGACGCTAAAGATGTGCAGGGTAGTGGTAAAAATGGAAGAATTACTCAAGATGATGCGGTAAACGCAAAACCATCTATGGGAACTCCAGGTAACGGTACACGTAGTGAGTCTCGCAAAAAAATGTCTATGCTTCGTCGTAAAGTAGCAGAGCGTTTAGTGAGTGCTAAAAATGAGACAGCGATGTTAACTACCTTTAACGAGGCAGATATGTCAGCTATCTTTAATTTAAGAAAACAATACAAAGAAGACTTTAAAACTAAACACGGAGTTGGTTTAGGTTTTATGTCTTTCTTTACACTTGCGGTAGTGCGTGCATTAGATATGTACCCTGCAGTAAATAGTATGATTGATGGTAAAGAAATGATTACCTACGATTATAAAGATATTAGTATTGCAGTATCTGGACCTAAAGGTTTAATGGTACCTGTAATGAGAAATGTAGAAAACTTAACTTTTAGAGGAGTAGAGTCTGAAGTTAAACGTTTAGCATTAAGAGCTAGAGATGGTAAAATCACGGTAGATGAAATGACAGGTGGTACTTTTACTATTTCTAACGGAGGTGTTTTTGGCTCTATGCTTTCTACACCAATTATCAACCCACCACAAAGTGGTATCTTAGGTATGCACAATATTATTGAGCGTCCGGTAGCTGTAGATGGGAAGGTAGAAATTAGACCAATGATGTACTTAGCACTTTCTTACGATCATAGAATTATTGATGGTAAAGAGTCAGTTGGTTTCTTGGTAGCAATAAAAGAAGCCTTAGAAAATCCAGAAGAATTATTAATGGATGGCAATGTAAAAAGAGCTTTAGAGCTGTAATAAATAAACCGTATTTCTATTAAAAAGCCTTGATTGAAGAATCAAGGCTTTTTAATTCTTTTTATTTAAGCTTACTTTCAAGTAATGTGCTTCACTTTAAATAAAGCGTTTTTGTTTTATAATCTATTACCGCTTTTCCTTTCTTTAAAATATCTGCACCAATAATTCCATGAACTTTTTCTGCTTTATGGTCGGTTAATGCTTGGTTTACGTGACTTAAATCAAAAACCACTAAGTCAATTTTCTTTTTTTTCCAATTGTTAATTGCTACGGTGTTTTTAGTAGAAACTTGGGTAAGCATATTTGTTGCCCCAGCACCAGCAGCTTTTACATCACTATCTTCTGCAAACAAATCAAAATATTCTACCATTTCTCTACCAATACAGCTACTAGATGCGCCAGTGTCTAAAATAAAATTCCCTTCAATATTATTTATACTAGCTACTAGCTCTAAATGGTTAGTTGCGGTAGTCTTTAATTTAGTACGTTGGTAGCCTTTTTCTGTTAAAAATCTTCGTAAGCTTGACATTCTTCTTTTTTCAGCAAAGATAGACGAAGAATTTAAATTAGTTTTGCCAAACGAAAAGCTTTATTTTGATTTTTGCAAAAATTGAACTGTAAGCATTTTGGTAAAATAATAATTGATTTTAATGAAGTTAATAGACACGCATACTCATTTATATAGTGATGCTTTTGCTGAAGATAGGCAAGATGTTGTGAATAGAGCAATAGAAAGCGGAGTAGATAAATTTTATATTCCTGCCATAGATTCAGAGACTACGCAGGCTATGTACGATTTAGAAAAAGCATTTCCAGGCCGTATGTATTTAATGATGGGGCTTCATCCAACTTCTGTTAAAGAAAATTATGAAGAAGAATTGAAGCATGTAGAAGAAGAATTAGCGAAACGAAAATTTTATGCTATTGGAGAAATTGGGATAGATTTATATTGGGAGCAGTCTACTTTAGCAATTCAGCAAGATGCGTTTAGAAGGCAAATTAAGTTAGCTAAAAAGTATAATTTACCTATTGTAATTCATTGCAGAAATGCTTTTGATGAGGTTTTTGCTATTTTAGAAGAAGAAAAAGGAGAAGGTTTATTCGGAATTTTTCATTGTTTTACAGGAAATTTAGAACAAGCCAAGAAAGCAATTTCATATAACATGAAGCTAGGTATTGGTGGTGTAGTAACTTTTAAAAACGGAAAAATTGATCAGTTTTTGCATGAAATAGCGCTAGAGCATATAGTTTTAGAGACAGATGCTCCTTATTTAGCACCTACGCCATTCCGCGGTAAAAGAAACGAAAGTGCTTATGTGGTGAATGTGGCAGAGAAAATGGCAGAAGTGTATCAAATTTCTGAAGAAGAGTTAGCGCAAGTAACTACCCAAAATGCGCTAAAGATTTTCAATTTAAAATAATATATAATATGACTAACAGTAATTCTAAAATTCTATTGATTTATACCGGAGGTACTATTGGTATGATTAAAGATTTTGAGACTGGAGCCTTAAAAGCATTTAATTTTGATGAATTACTGCAAAATATTCCAGAATTAAAACTGTTAGAGCACGAGATTGAAACTGTAAGTTTTAAAGAGCCAATAGACTCTTCTAACATGAATCCGGAGTATTATGTGATGATAGCAGAGATTATCGAGAGCAATTATAATGCTTATGATGGTTTTGTAGTATTGCATGGGAGTGATACGATGGCGTATTCTTCTTCTGCATTAAGTTTTATGTTTGAAAATTTAAATAAGCCAGTAATTTTTACAGGTTCTCAATTACCAATTGGTGATTTAAGAACAGATGCAAAAGAAAATTTAATAACTTCTATTCAGTTAGCGGGATTAAAAAAGAATGGAAAACAGGTGATTAGAGAAGTTGGTCTGTATTTTGAGTATAAACTTTATCGAGCTAATAGATCATCTAAAGTAAGTGCAACTCATTTTCAAGCATTCAATTCTCCAAATTACCCTCCATTAGCAGAATCTGGAGTAGAATTGCAGGTAGATGAACATTCTTTAAAAAGAGTTTTAGGTAAAAAAAAGTTCTTTGTACATAAACAATTAGATAATAATATTGTAATTGTGAAGCTTTTTCCTGGAATAAATGAAAAAACTTTAGCTCATTTACTGTCTCTAGAGACCATAAAGGCAGTAATTTTAGAAACTTATGGTAGTGGTAATGCTTGTAATGAGCCTTGGTTTACAAATATTGTTAAAAAAACAATAAAAGCAGGAGTGCACGTTATTAATGTTACGCAGTGTGTTGGAGGTAGTGTCGTTATGGGTCATTACGAGACTAGTACAGAGCTAAAGTCAATAGGAGTAATATCTGGCGGAGATATAACTACAGAAGCTGCGGTAGCAAAATTAATGTATTTACTACCTAAAAATCTTTCGCCAAAAGTGTTCAAAACTATATTTGAGACCTCGTTAAGAGGAGAAATGTCATAAAATTAACGTTAGACGCTTGAATGGGATTATTTTTTTTTGTTATTTGCCACCCCTTATAAAAAAGGAATAATTGAAGTTTAGCGTTTCAAGTAGAGAGAGAGGTGGCCGAGTGGTCGAAGGCGCACGCCTGGAAAGTGTGTATACGTCAAAAGCGTATCGAGGGTTCGAATCCCTTCCTCTCTGCTAAATTAAGATTTTTAATGAGTAATAATTTTTATATATTTAACCCTTTAACTAATTAAATTAAGACAACAAGTAATGAAAAGATTATTTTCTATTCTGGTAATCGCTACAATTATGGTCTTCAGTGGCCTTAATGCTAAAGCGACTAATAGTGTAAACAATTTCGCTTCAGCAACAAGTTTTATCATCCAAGAGGATGAAGAAGCTGCACCTGCAGAGGCTACAGAAGAAAACGTAAGTTTTCATCAAGAATTAAAAAGACGTTTTATAGAAGGGGGTCCTGCATTTATGGGGATTGTACTTTTATGTTTAATCTTAGGATTAGCAATTGCTATAGAACGTATTATTTTCTTAAATTTATCTACAACTAATTCTAAAAAATTAGCACAAAGAGTAGAAGATGCTTTAAATAGCGGTGGAGTTGATGCAGCAAAAGAAGTTTGTAGAGATACAAAAGGGCCTGTTGCTTCTATTTACTACCAAGGTTTAGATAGAGCAGATGAGAGCTTAGAAGCTGCAGAGAAAGCAGTAGTTGCTTACGGAGGTGTACAAATGGGACAATTAGAGAAAAACGTATCTTGGGTTTCTTTATTTATCGCTTTAGCACCGATGCTTGGTTTCATGGGTACTGTAATTGGTATGATTGAAGCGTTTGATAAAATTCAAGCAGCGGGAGATATGCAACCATCACTTGTAGCAGGAGGTATTAAAGTAGCTCTTTTAACAACAGTATTTGGTCTTATTGTAGCTATTATTCTTCAAATTTTTTATAACTATATTATCGCTAAAATAGATAGTATCGTTAACGATATGGAAGATGCATCAATTACTTTAATTGATATCTTAGTAGACTACAAAAGAAGAAAGTAATTTAAACCAATAAATAATTATGACTTTACATAAAGTTTTAAAATATTTAGCATTGGTGATTGGTGTAATTGGTCTTGTGCTTTTAGCAAGAGTGGTTATTACTGGTGATGATGCTTTAGAGACATCAGCAGACCTTCAAGGAAGTGTGCTAGAACCATTAATGTGGTTATCTTATTTTGTTATTGCAGCTATTATTGTTTTGGTAGGAGTTTCTGTAGTAAAAGACTTAATAAACGGTAACATCAAAAAAACATTAATTTCTGTAGGTGTATTTGCAGTAATTGTATTGCTAGGTTACATTCTTGCTGATGGAGTAGAGACTGAAATGACAGATGGCGAAATGCTTTCTGCTGGAGCTTCACAATGGGTTGGTGCTGGTTTAATAGTATTTTATATTTTAGCAGCAGTGGCTATTGGAGCAATGGCTTTTTCAGGAGTTAAAAAATTAGGAAAGTAATTTATTATGGCAAAAAGAAGTGCACCAGAAGTTAATGCAGGGTCGATGGCAGACATCGCATTCTTGCTGTTAATCTTCTTCTTGGTAACAACTACTATTGAGACCGATGCAGGTCTTAATAGAAAATTGCCGCCAATTCAAGAAGAACCACAAGATCCCCCACCATTAAAGAAAAAGAACATTTTTCAGGTTTTAATTAACCAACAAAATGATCTTTTGGTAGAAGAGAGAGAAATGGAACTTGGTGATTTACGTCAAGCTGCTATAGACTTTTTAGATAATGGAGGTCAAGGTTGTGACTATTGTCAAGGTAAAGGAGATGCCGCTTCTTCAGATAACCCAACTAAAGCAGTAATTTCATTGCAACATACTAGAGAAACAGATTACTCTACATATATAGCAATACAAAATGAATTAGTTGCAGCTTATAATTTCTTAAGAAATAGAGAAGCAAACAGGTTATTTGGAATGAGTTTTACAGAAATGGAAGCAGATTTTAACGATGCTCAATATAATGGCAATAAAGATCAATTAGAAGATAAAATTGGCGTTATTAGAGATATGTTCCCAATGAAACTTTCAGAAGCAGAACCTAAAGAAAATAATTAACTAAGACTAATACAGATTAATTATGTCTAAATTTAAAAAGAAAAAAGGTGGAGAGTTACCAGCAATTTCAACGGCATCACTGCCAGATATTGTATTCATGCTTTTATTCTTCTTTATGGTGGCTACTGTTATGCGTGAGAATACGTTAATGATTAAAAACGAACTTCCTTTCGCAGATCAAGTTGAAAAACTTCAAAAGAAAGATTTGGTAATGTATGTTTACGCAGGGAAACCAAGTGAACGTTACCAAAGACAATATGGAACAGAAGCTAGGGTTCAATTAAATGATAAATTTGCAGATGTTAGTGATATCAAGCAATTTATTATTGAAGAAAGAGAATCTAAACGTGAAGAGCTTAAAAATAAGTTAACTACTTCATTAAAAATTGATGGAGAAACTAACATGGGGTTAGTTTCAGACATTAAATATGAATTAAGAAGAGCAGAAGCATATCGTATAAATTATACCACCAAAAAAGGTGATGCTGCTCAAAACATGCAATAATAATTACTTGTTGTTAGCATATAAAAACATCCAACATTACGTTGGATGTTTTTTATTTATAATCCTTTTTTGATTACCTTTTATTAATGAAACGATTTCTCTTTATAGCTGCTGTAACCATATTTGGTAATTTCTCTTTATTTGCTCAGCAAGAAATAGAACCAAAAGTAGATTCTATTGTTGTAGGGGAAACCAAAATAGATAGTTTGTATAGAGAAGATCAATTTTATTTTGGTCTTACCTTAAATTTATTGCTTAATCAACCTTCTGGTATTAGTCAATCAGACTTTTCTGGTGGTTTACAATTAGGTTATCTTAGAGACATGCCTATAAATAAACCTAGAACATTAGCTATTGCTGCAGGTGTTGGTTGGTCTGCAAATACTTATAATCAAAACCTACAAATTACAGATAATAATGGAGTTACCGAGTATTACGAGTTAGATGATGACGATGTAGATTATAGTAAAAATAAATTTTCTACCTACCTTGTTGAGTTTCCTTTAGAGTTTAGATGGAGAAATAGTACACCAACAGATTACAAATTTTGGAGAATTTATGCCGGGGTAAAAGCTAGCTATTTATATGGTTTTAAATCTACTTATGAGGGAGATGGTGGTAATGTTACCGTAAAAGATCTTGACGGTTTAAATAAATGGCGCTATGGGGTGATGTTTACTTTTGGTTATAATACCTTTAATTTTCATTTTTACTATAGTTTAAACCCTCTGTTTGATGCTAAAACGACAGATAATAATTACGATATAGGTTTAAATCCGTTAAAAATGGGACTTACCTTTTATATTTTATAATGTAAAATGGTTAGTTACCAATATAATTAATTGCGGAAAAGCTCCTATTAGTAAACCTACTATTAACTCGTGTGTAGAATGTGCTTTTTCTTGAATTCTAGAAGAGGCTGTCCATCCTATACTAAATACTAAAAAAGCTATTATATAAGTTAAATTTGTACTGTATATGATGCTTAAACAGGTTATAAATGATGCTAAGCCTGCTATACCTATTAAATGTAAGCTTACTTTGTATTTAAATATAACCAATAGTAAAGCAATGATAGATGTATATAAAATTGCTGAAAAATAATAGTATAACGTTCTAAACTCTTCCCCTATTAATATAAAATTTAATACTGTAAGTATTACTAAGCAGAAAAAAACCATGGGCAATCTTCTTTCTTTAACATTGCTTAGCTGTATGGTATTGGCAAGACCAAGGTTTTTTAATAAATAATAGAATACTACAGGGATAAAGATAGTAAGTATAGCAACTGCTAATAGTTTAGCACTAATAATAGAAGCAGGTAAAAATCTTGGAGTTATTTGAAAATAGGCAAGAGTCCCTATAAAAGGCATCCATAACGGATGAAAAATATAAGATGCACTTTTAATAAACCACTTCATTTAAATTTCTTTACGTAAACGAGCTACAGGTATATCTAATTGCTCTCTATATTTTGCAATTGTTCTTCTTGCAATTGGGTAGCCTTTATCTTTAAGTATTTTAGAAAGTTTATCGTCGGTTAGAGGTTTTCTTTTGTCTTCTTCTCCAACGGTGATTTCTAAAATTTTCTTTATTTCACGAGTAGATACATCTTCTCCTTGATCATTTTTCATAGATTCAGAAAAGAATTCTTTAATTAATTTAGTGCCGTATGGCGTATCTACATATTTACTATTTGCTACACGAGATACAGTAGAAACATCCATATCTATTTCTTCTGCAATATCTTTTAATATCATTGGTTTTAAATCTCGCTCATCTCCACTCAAAAAATACTTTTCTTGGTGATGCATAATAGCACTCATTGTAACAAAAAGAGTTTCTTGGCGTTGTCTAATAGCCTCTATAAACCATTTTGCAGAATCTAGTTTTTGTTTTATAAACATTACTGCATCTTTCTGCTCTTTGGTTTTCTTTTTCGTCTCTTTATAACCTTTAAGCATATTATTATACTCTCTAGAAACATGCATTTGTGGTGCATTTCTTCCATTAAGAGATAATTCTAACTCTCCGTCTTTAATTTTTATAGTAAAATCTGGAGTCACATGTTCTACAGGTCTTAAATTACCAGCATAAGAGCCTCCTGGTTTCGGATTTAAATGCTCTATTTGATCAATAGCATCTCTCAACTGATCTTCTGTTATGTCAAATTTTGCAAGTAATTTTTTATAGTGCTTCTTAGTAAACTGATCAAAAGCTTTTTCTAAAATTTCTATTGCTAGTTCAACATTTGTACTAGCATTTTTTCTTTTTAATTGTATTAGTAAACACTCTTGTAAATTTCTAGCGCCAACGCCAGCAGGATCTAGTTGATGTACTATTTTAAAAACTTTTTCAACCGTTTCTTCGTCTGTGTATACGTTTTGAGTAAAAGCTAAATCATCTACAATATCTGGAGTGTCTCTTCTTATATAACCACTCTCGTCTACGCTACCAACCAAAAATTCTGCAATATCATACTCGTTATCTTTGAGTCTAAAAGTTTGCAATTGTGTTTTTAAATGTTGAGAGAAAGATGTGCCAGATGCATAAGGTACAGTTTTCTCATCATCATCTTTACTGTAATTATTGGCTTGTAAACGGTAACTTGGCACTTCATCATCACTCAAATATTCATCTACATTAATTTCAGTTTCAATTACATCAGAGTCATTTTCTTGTACGTCATTTTTAAATTCATCTTCAAAATCGTATTCTTCCGATTTTTCTTTACCATTATCTAAAGCAGGATTATCTTCTAATTCTTGCTTTACTCGTTGCTCAAAAGCTTGCGTAGGCAGTTGTATCAACTTCATTAGTTGAATTTGCTGCGGAGATAACTTTTGAGAAAGTTTAAAATTTAACTGTTGCTTTAGCATAGATAATTAGATTGCTTCTTACAAAAATAACAAAATTGGCACGACAGTTGTTACCAAAATTTTGTTAAGCTTCATAAAATATAATTTATGGTGAAAAGCTTTAACTTTCTATAAATTTCTTGAATTTTTTTGGATAATTAGTAGCGAATTCTAAATTTTCTAGAGTGATAGGGTGAGTAAATTTTAAAGAAAAAGCGGTAAGATAAATTCCTCTAAATTTTTCTGTAGAACCATACATTTCATCTCCAATTATAGGATAACCATTTTTACTTAAATGTATTCTTATTTGGTGTGTTCTACCTGTAGTTGGGTAAAGTTGAACTAGGGAATATTGTTTTTCATTTTTTACTATTTTTTGAAGTAACTTAAATTTAGTTTCTGCTTTTTTATCTTCAATAGCATCTGTAAAAACCCCTTCATTTACAAGTTCACCAGATATAATTGCTAGGTATGATTTTTCAATTTCTTTCTCTTCAAAAGCTCTGTTTAAAAAGATTTGAGTGCTTTTGGTTTTAGCAATAATTAAAAGTCCGCTAGTTGGGTTATCTAACCTATGTACCGGAATGGGGTAAGAGAGAGTATCTTCTTGGGTTGAATTTTTTAAGTTGTGCGGAAGCGCATTTTCAATGGTTTTAAAATAGTTTCCGTTAGTTGGGTAACCAGCAGGTTTATTAATTACCGCTAAATAGTCATCTTCAAAAATAACTTCTAATGGGAGTGTAAAAATTTTTTTCTTCGGAAGGTTTTCTTGTAGTAATTCTAATATCTGTCCTTCTTCTATCCAATCTCCAGTATTCGCTGGTTTTCCATTAAGTAGAATACGTTGTTTTTTCACAGCTTTTTTTAATCCGCTACGGGAGGCTAAGGTTTTAAAGATGGTAGCTGCATATTCTTGTAGCCTTATTGGTTCTTTAATGCTGGGAACTATATGTTTTTCTATAATTTTCATGGAAATAAAAATAAAAAACCTCACAGTCTTTGAAAACTTGTGAGGTTTTGTAATTTATAAATATAACTTTATTGAAAAATTAAAATTCAGCATTTTTTGGTGTTCTAGGGTAAGGGATTACGTCACGTATATTTGTCATTCCTGTAGCAAATAATACTAAACGCTCAAAACCTAAACCAAAGCCACTGTGTACACAAGTTCCAAATCTTCTAGTGTCTAAATACCACCACAATTCTTTTTCGTCTACACCAAGTTCTTTCATTTTATCTTGTAAAACATCTAAACGTTCTTCTCTTTGTGAACCTCCAACAATCTCTCCAATTCCAGGGAAAAGAATATCCATTGCTCTAACGGTTTTACCATCTTCATTTAAACGCATATAAAACGCTTTAATATCTGCTGGATAATCAAATAAAATTACTGGGCAGTTAAAGTGTTTTTCAACTAAATAACGTTCGTGTTCACTTTGTAAATCTGCACCCCACTCTTCAATTATGTAATTAAATTTTTTCTTTTTATTAGGCTTAGAGTTCTTTAAAATATCTATAGCTTCTGTATAGCTAACACGTTTAAAATTGTTGTCTACAATAAAACGAAGTTTATCACGTAAAGCCATTGGCGCACGCTCTGCTTGTGGTTTTGATTTATCTTCTTGAATTACTCTGTTTTCTAAGAAGGCTAAATCATCATCACAGTTTTGTAACACGTGGTTTAAAACATATTTAATAAAATCTTCTGCCAAATCCATATTACCTTCTAAATCACAAAAAGCAACTTCTGGCTCAATCATCCAAAATTCTGCAAGGTGACGAGAAGTGTTAGAGTTTTCCGCTCTAAAGGTAGGTCCGAAAGTATAAATTTGTCCAAGTCCTAAAGCGTAAGTTTCTCCTTCTAACTGTCCGCTTACAGTTAAGTTAGACTCTTTTCCGAAGAAATCTTCTTTATAATTAATAGAACCATCTTCATTTTTAGGCGGATTGTTTAAATCAAAATTAGTGACTTTAAACATTTCTCCTGCTCCTTCTGCATCACTACCCGTAATAATTGGTGTGTTTACGTAGTTAAAACCATTTTGGTTAAAGTATTGGTGCACAGCAAAAGAAAGTTGAGAGCGTAAACGCATAACTGCGCTAAAAGTATTTGTTCTCACACGCAAGTGTGCTTGCTCACGTAATTTTTCTAGTGTGTGGCGTTTTGGAGAAAGAATAGTCTTTTTTACCTCTTCTGGGTCTGCTTTACCCAGAATTTCTATGGTGTTAACTTCAATTTCTACACGTTGCCCTTTTCCTTCGCTTTCTTTTAAAATTCCTGTAATGGCAACTGCAGCGCCAATGTTTATTTCTTTTAAAACCTCTTCTGGTGTATTTTCAAAATCTAAAACACATTGTAAATTATTAATGGTAGAACCATCATTTAAAGCTATAAAACGATTACTTCTAAAGGCGCGAACCCAACCTTTTGCAGTAAACTCTTGTGAAAATTGGTCGCTTTTTAATAATTCAGCAATTTTTGTGTGTTTCATCTTTGTTTTTCGTTTAAAAGGCAAAGATACTTTTTCTGCAAATGCTTGGCAAGAGCTTGTTTTAATTTATATAAATTTCATTTTGGTTCTGCTTGTTATTTTTATTATTTTATATGATATTTAAAACCAAAAACAATGTTTAAAAAACAATTTACAGTAGTAATAGCATTAATGTTTACCATATTTAACTTGAGTAATATTTTAGCACAAAATAAACTAACAGCTTCTGCGTATGCAGAAAAAGTTTCTGGAGAGTTAAATGTTGATAAAGGTAAAATTTATTATTTAGCTGAAGGTACAGGTAGCGTAGGTGATAAATACTTAAAAAATGGTTTTAGCTTATTAACATTTGTTAATGGTGATAAATCTGCAAACTTTACAATTATTCAAAATACTTGTGGAATCTCAGATATTACAAAAAAGGTAGTTTTAGAAAATTTGAGCTCACCTAATCAATTTGAGAATTTAATTTATAAAAATTTAATAACTAAAGATATTTTTGAAGATGATGGTCAAGAAATTATTGCTGTATTGTTTTATAAAAAAGACTTTGCTCCAATGTTAGGAGATTATGTAAAAAAGCTAAAACAATTAGAAAAAAAGGAGGGTATATCTTTTATTATTCTAACCTTAGAAGGGAAGAATGATATTAAAGGCGTTGATGATATTGTCGAAAGTTTTTAAAAAAAAAGCATGAAAAAAATCTACATTTTATTTGTATTGTTTAGTTTTTCTTTGGTGTGTAATGCTCAAGCTCCAAAAATTCACGAAAACAGTGTGGAAGAAAAAGCTATTATCGAAGAGTTAAAACTAACCGAAGATAAATTTTATTTTATTGCTGAAGAATCCAAACGGCCAGATAATTATAAAGGGGATGAGGATGAGACTTTAAATTCTATTCTATTTTTTGTTAAAAAGTACAACTCGGTTGGATGCAAAGAATTAGAAGATAATAATGATAGCTCACTAAGTTGCGATTTAGATCAAATTACAAAAGATAAAATCAGTAAATCTTTTAGAGGGTATAATTTATTTGAAGGAATGATCTTTAAAAATATTGAAACTAAAGCTGAATTTTCATTTTTAGAAGATCAAGTTACGGCAGTCTTAATTTATTCCAATCAATTTAAAGATTTTATTGATTATGAAAAACAAATTCAAGGTCTTGAAACACTTCAAGCTTCAGGAGTGATAGATAATTTTTTCGTGATTATCCAAAATTATTATTTGAAAGAGTAATAGTCTAAATATAAAACCGACAACAATTCTAGTTGTCGGTTTCTTTATTTTCTTCTTCTAAATCTTCACCGTCTGCTAAAATTTGTAAATGCGGTTCTTTTAGCGTTTTCTTGTTTGCAATATTTCTTTCTAATGATAGTAGTAGCGATGGTAATAAAAGTAAGTTAGAAAGCATTGCAAATAGTAAAGTGGCAGAAACTAAACCACCTAAAGCTTTGGTTCCTCCAAAACTACTAATCATGAATACTGAGAAACCGAAAAACAAAACAATAGAAGTATAGAACATACTTACCGTAGTTTCTCTCAAAGCTGGATATACAGATTTTTTAATCTTCCAGTTATTTGTTTTAAGTACTTGTCTATATTTTGCTAGAAAATGAATGGTATCATCTACAGAAATACCAAAGGCAATACTAAATACTAAAATAGTAGAAGGTTTAATAGGTATGCCTAAAAAGCCCATCATACCAGCAGTAATTAGTAGTGGTAGTAAGTTTGGTACAAGAGAGATTAAAATCATTCTAAAAGAACGGAACATCCAGGCCATAAAAATAGCAATTAGTACTATGGCAAGTGTAAGAGACATTACTAAGTTTTGTACCAAGTAATTGGTTCCTTTCTGAAAAACTAAAGCTTTACCTGTCATGGTTACTTCATAACGGTCTTCTGGGAAAATTTCGTGAATTTTTGGCCATAAATTAGCTTCAATTCTTTCCATTTCTTCGGTTCCTACATCTTTCATAAAAACCGTCATGCGTGCATATTGCCCTGTAGAATCTACATAAGCATTTAGCTGATCGCTTGTGCCGTCTGATAAATTTTTAAGATATGGAAATATAAAGTTTTGCTCTTGTGAGGTTGGTAATTGGTAATATTTCGGATTACCGTTATAATATGCCTGCTTAGAGTATTTTACTAAATCTACTACAGAAACTGGTTGAGAAAGTTCTGGAGCATCTAGTAATAAATCTTCTAATCGTTGCATTTTCTTCAACGTAGAAAGTTTAAGCACTCCTTTTTTTCTATTGGTGTTTATTAAAATTTCTAGCGGCATGATACCATCAAACTCGTCTTCAAAAAATTCAATATCTTTAAAAAACTCTGCGTCTTGTGGCATATCTTCTAACAGACTACCAGAAACTTTAATTTGATAGATACCAATAATACTGGTAGCTAATAAAATTACAGAGCAAATGTAAATAGTAATTCTACGGTGTTTTACGGTACGTTGTATCCAATCTACAAAGCCTTCAATCCAAGTTTTACCTAAATGGCGTAAATGCTTTTCTTTAGGTCTAGGCATGTAGCTGTAGATAATTGGAATAATAAGTAAACTTAGTACAAATATTGCTAAAATATTTACAGAGGCAACCACACCAAATTCTTTTAGTAAGGTACTTTCTGTAATAATAAAAGTAGCAAAACCAGAGGCTGTAGTAACGTTAGTCATTAAAGTAGCATTACCAACTTTAGTAATAACTCGTTGTAAAGATTTGGCTTGATTACCGTGATTTTTTATTTCTTGCTGGTATTTATTAATAAGAAATATACAGTTAGGGATACCAATTACAATAATTAACGGAGGTATAATTGCTGTTAATACAGTGATCTCATAATTCATTAATCCTAAAAAACCAAAAGACCACATTACCCCAATAATTACGGTGAACATAGATATTAGTGTGGCTCTAAATGATCTAAAAAAGAAGAAGAATATTAAAGAGGTTACTAGTAGAGCTCCCCCTACAAAAAGACCAATTTCATCTACAATATTTTGAGAATTTAATGTTCTGATATATGGCATACCAGATACGTGCAACTCTAAATTGTTATCTTTTTCAAACTGTTTAAGTAACGGATCTATTTCTTCTAAAATAAAAATCTTTCGTTGCTTAGAGTTTACAATGTCTTTTTTAATATAAACAGCCGTTTGTACTGTGTTAGATTTTTTACTGTACACTAAACCTTCATAAAAAGGCAAGCTGTCAAATAATTCTTTTTTATAGTTGCTTACTTGTTGCTGGTTTAGTTTTTCTTCTTTTACAAGATCTACTAACTCAAATCTTGGGGGGTTATCAAATTTTTGAAGTTTTTTAAGTTTACCAACTCCAATAGTAAATTCTACTTCTGGAAAAGAATCTAACTTTTCTGCTAATTGATTCCAAGCATTAAATTTTTCTGGAGTAAATAGAGTAGGGTCGTTGGTAGCTACTAGAAGTACATTTCCTTCTTCTCCAAACCTATCTAAAAATTTTTGATACTCTTGGTTCACCTCGTGGTGATCCGGTAGTAAATTGGCTTCTGTAAAAGAGAAGCGCATATTTTTCCATTGTGTACCAAGAAATACGGTGATACAAGCTATAAGAACCAGAATAACTGTTCGGTTTCTTAGTATAATACCTGCAATAGTATTCCAGAATCCGAAACTGAAAATTTTAGACATATCAAAAAATTACGGGGGCAAAGGTATAAAATGCTTATTAATAAACTATTGAAAAAGTAAATTAAAGCTTAAAATAAAACGTAAACTTAAAGGCAATGTTATCTTCTAAATCTGGTAAATGGTATGCGCCGTATCTATATGCAAAGTTTAATCCAAAACCAGTGATTATATTGTTTATCTCAAAACCAGATTCTGAGTAACCGTGTTCTAGTGTGTTAAAATTAATTCCGTAATGGTTTGCTTTATTGGTCATGTCTCCAATAGCATGGCGAGTAATTAATACTAATTGCGGATTTGAATATTTACCTATTTCCCATCTTCTAAAAAAATGTTTTACTTGTAAATTGGCTAACCTATCGCTAAAAAACTCACTAAAGTACATAGTCTCAAACGTTCTTCTTCCTGCTACAGAGAAACGTTGCATGATTTTATCTTTTTCGGGGTTGTTTGGGTATGCGTGAAAACTATGCGTTAACGGGATGTCACCAAACCCATAATTACCTTCTAATATAACTTGTGTGCTAGTTTGGTTTAAACGCTCGTGAGTGTAGTTAATTTTAGCACCAACTTTAGTGAAATTAAAATCACTGTCTATTACATTATCTATTGCTTGAGTAGCTTGAAAGGTGATTTGTGGGTATCCTTTTTTTATTTCAATGTTTCTGTCGTCAGATTTTAAATAGTCGCTAAACGGTGACCATCTAAATGAAGCGGTAGCCTCTGTAATGTTATATTGGCTATAAAGTTTTTTATCGTGTTGATATAGATAACCTTTTGTTTGCGAAACCTCATTTTTTGATATTTGAAATTCACTTAATAACTTAGAGGTAAATCTATGTTGAAGGCTTATTTGTGTTTTTTTATACTTATAATAATAACTAATGTTTACCAATCTTGGCTCAAATAAAGAATAAACCCTAGCATCTGTAAGGTAATGGAAGCTTCCTACCTCTGCAATATCGTCTGTGTAAATAGCATTTAGCCAAGTTCCTGTTTTTTTGTTTAAAGAAACTCCACCGCCAATGCTGTATTTAAAAGCGCTGTCTTTAAAACCATATACGCCGTAACCTTGTAATCTAAAATTAGAAGAAAGTTTCTCGTTAGTTACCCCTCCAAGACCTAATCTTATCCCTTCATATTGATTGTACTTTACAAGAGTTCTTAAATCAAAATCAAAAAAACCAACCGGAAAGTAACCGTTATTAAAATGTTGTATAACATTAATTTTTCTATTAATGTTTTCTTTGGTTATAATGCTGTCTATTTTTTTAAAAGTATGTTGGTCACGACTTGTGAAGGGGATGGTTCTTAGGTTTTTCCATAACGTATCAGAAGTTTTTATAGCATCTGGTAATAATACCACTGTACTACTGTTTTTTTCTACAGTTACAGATTGATTAAATAAAATATCTTGATAAGTTGAAACAGATTTTAAATATAATTGTTCTCCTTCTTTGTCTTTTTCTGGGAGTCTACCAATATCTATATTGCCGCCAAAAATAGATATATCTCTGCCTATAGAACCTGGTTTTATAGTAATGGTGTTTTTTTTTGGGAACCAAATATTCTCTTTAGCGAAGTAAGAAAAATCTTGAATAACCTCTAAATCTGCTTTTCCTTTTAAATTCCCTATAGCCTTTTGTATGCCATAATTTAAAGTGTCTATATGAAGCACCCCTTCTAAACTTGCTAGATTGCTATTTTTTTTAGGCTTAAAAAGTACTACATATGCAGGACGTTTACCTTCTGTAGTGTCTAGAATTTTATAATCGTAATTTTTAAGAGCTTTGTTAGAGAGTGGTGAGCTGTATTCTGAACCAAAAATCACATAATATTTTTCGTACCAACTATTAGATTGTACTCTTGTTGCTAGCAGCTCATATACGGGCTCTTTAAAACCAGCAGTTCTTGTGGCAAAAATTGTTTCTTTTTCACCATTTCCTTTTTTGTATTCTATAACACTACTTTTTTCTGCCAAATAATTTCTGCCTTCTTCTAAAACAGTTTTTATAAGTCTATAAGTTGAGTCTACAGTTAAGTTTAATTCATTTTGTTCATTATCAATAACAAATTTGTTATAAGTGCTGTATTGATAGGAGTTGAATTTTTCTTTCGGATTATTTTGACTTTTATGAGTTAGGGTTTTGCTTATTATTGTATTTGCTTTATTTTTTTCTGAAGTAATAAATACTTCATCTAATTGGTTTGGAAAAGGGCTTAGGTTAACTTGGTAAAAATCTGCTCCAGAAATTTTTATCTTTTCTGATGCATAACCATTGTATTCTACTAAAAAGCTTGTGGTGCTATCTGTAATTTTAAAATTAAATGTTCCGTCTATTTTAGTAAGAAATTTTTGCTGAGAAGGTTGTAATTTAATGTATGCAAAAGGTAACCCACCTCCGTTCAGTTTATCTTTAACTTTTCCGGTAATTAATTGTTGAGCATTTGCAGAGTTAAAGCAAACACACAAAAGAATAGATGCAAAAAAACCATGAAAGGCTTTAGCCATATGGGGAATTTTAATTTAAAGACTAAGAAAATGAAAAAAAGCGACAATGATTGTCGCTTTAATTAAAATTTAATAATTACAACGTATTATACCGTCATAATCTCTTTTTCTTTATTAGCTAAAACTTCATCAATTTTAGCAATATATTTATCTGTTAATTTTTGGATATCAACTTCTGCATTTTTCTTTTCATCATCAGAAACGTCAGATTTTTTAATATCGTTATTTGCAGATTTTCTATCGTTTCTAACACCAACTTTAGCGTCTTCTGCTTCTGCTTTTGCTTGTTTTGCAAGTTCTCTACGGCGTTCTTCTGTTAATGGTGGTACGTTAATAATTACGCTTTCTCCATTATTCATAGGATTAAACCCTAAGTTAGCAACTTGTATTGCTTTTTCAATTTCTTGAATTAAAGACTTTTCAAATGGCTGAATAGATATGGTTCTTGCGTCTGGTGTGTTTACATTACCAACTTGGTTAAGTGGAGTTTTAGACCCGTAATAATCTACCAAGACACTACCTACCATACTTGGGCTTGCTTTACCAGCTCTAATTTTTACAAATTCTTTTTCTAAGTGAGCAATTGCTTTTTGCATGGATTCTTCAGCAGAATCTATAATAAAATTAATTTCTTCATCCATAACATTAAATTTTTAAACTTTAGTAGTGTGTTTATAGATTAACCTTTGTACCAATATTTTCTCCAGAAACTACTTTTAATAGGTTTCCGTCTTTATTCATATCAAAAACAATAATAGGTAATTCATTTTCTTGACTTAAAGTAAAAGCAGTAGTGTCCATTACTTTTAATCCTTTTCTTAAAACATCGTCAAAAGTAATAAAATCAAATTTTGTAGCTTCTACATCTTTTTCAGGATCTGCAGTGTAAATACCATCTACACGTGTTCCTTTTAAAATGACGTCTGCTTCTATTTCAATAGCTCTTAAAACAGCAGCAGAATCTGTGGTGAAATATGGGTTACCTGTACCGCCACCAAAAATAACCACTCTACCTTTTTCTAAATGTCTAAGAGCTTTTCTTCTAATAAAAGGCTCTGCAACTTCGTTAATTTTTACTGCAGATTGTAAGCGTGTAGCAATACCTGCGTCTTCACAAGCACTTTGTAGTGCTAAGCCGTTAATTACGGTTGCTAGCATCCCCATATGGTCACCTTGTACACGGTCCATACCTTTACTAGCTCCAGCAACACCTCTAAAAATGTTACCACCGCCAATAACTATAGCAACTTGAATTCCTTTGTCTACAATGGTTTTAATCTCTTTTGCATAATCTGCCAAACGCTCTGGGTCTATACCGTATTGACGTTTGCCCATTAAGGCTTCTCCTGAGAGTTTTAATAGAATTCTTTTGTATTGCATGTCTTGTGTATAAAGTTGTGCAAATATAATGATATTCTTAATCTGTAAAAGCATTGCATGAAAAAACTAAATCTAATTTTTTTGCGCGATGGTATGTTTGTAGTGTATAAAAAAAACCGCTTCCATTAATTAATGAAAGCGGTTTTAAAATTTTATAAGAATTTAAATTACCCTAAAGTAACTCTCTTAAATTCTGTGATAGTTACATCTCCGTAAGAAGATACGTAATCTGCAACATTTTTCTTTTCATCTTTAATAAAAGACTGGTCTAATAAACACATTTCTTTATCTAGAGTTGTATTGTCTGAGATGAAACGATCCATTTTACCTGGTAAAATTTTATCCCAGATTTTTTCTGGTTTACCCTCTGCTTGTAATTCTGCTTTAGCATCTTCTTCTGCTTTAGCTAAAACTTCAGGAGTTATTTGAGACATAGAGATGTATTGAGGTACATTTTTTAATGTTTTTCCTAAACGACCTAACTCAATGTTTCCTTTTTCAATTTCAGCAATTCTAGCTTCTGTTTCAGAAGCAACAAATGCTGGGTCTAAGTCTTTGTAAGATAAAGAGCTAGCTCCCATAGATGCAATTTGCATAGCAACATCTTTCCCTAAAGTTTCTGCGTTGTCAACTTTTTGAGAGAAACCAACAATTGCAGCAATTTTGTTAATATGCACGTAAGAACCAACATAGGCAGCAGTTACAGTTTCAAAAGCATTAATATCTAGCTTTTCACCAATAACTCCAGTTTGCTCTACTAATTTTTCAGCAACTGTCATACCTCCAAAATCAGCAGCTAAAAATTCTTCTTTATTATCAAAATTTAAAGCTAAATCACCAAGTTCACTAGCTAATTGTAAAAAGTTTTCGTTTTTACCAACAAAATCAGTTTCACAACCTAAAACGATAGCAACACCTTTAGTTTGGTCTGCATTTACTTTAGCTACAGCAGCTCCTTCAGAAGACTCTCTGTCTGCTCTTTTTGCAGCAACTTTTTGACCTTTTTTACGTAGTACTTCGATAGCTTTATCGAAATCACCTTCAGCTTCTACAAGTGCTTTTTTACAGTCCATCATCCCTGCACCGGTAGCTTTTCTTAATTTATTTACTTCAGCAGCAGCTATTTTTGCCATGTTGTTTGTTTTTATTGTTAAAAAAATAAGTCGTTCAGCCTACGATTTTATGAATAAAAGAGCTAAACGACTTATCATTAAATTTATAAAATTGTTATCTTATTTATCTTCTTTAGATTCAGCTTTCTCTAAAGTTTCTTTTTTCTCTTCTTCTTTAGAAGGAGCTTCTGCTTTTGGAGCAGCTGGTTTTGCTTCTTTTTTAGCAGCTTTGTCTGCTTTTCTGTCCGCTAAACCTTCTACGATAGAATCTGAAACATAAGACATTACTTTTTTGATAGACTTAGATGCATCATCATTTGCAGGGATTACATAGTCAACCTCTCTTGGATCTGAGTTAGTATCTACCATTGCAAAAATTGGAATGTTTAATTTTTGTGCTTCTTTGATAGCAATGTGCTCACGAGTGATGTCAACTACAAATAATGCTCCTGGTAAACGAGTCATATCTGAAATAGAACCTAAGTTTTTCTCTAACTTAGCTCTCATACGGTCTACTTGAAGACGCTCTTTTTTAGAAAGAGAGTTAAAAGTACCGTCTTTTTTCATGCGGTCTACTGCAGCCATTTTTTTAACAGCTTTACGAATGGTAACAAAGTTTGTTAACATTCCACCAGGCCAACGCTCAGTGATGTAAGGCATGTTAGCTTTTTCTGCTTCTTCAGAAACAATTTCTTTAGCTTGTTTTTTTGTAGCTACAAAAAGTATTTTTCTACCGCTTGCTGCTATTTTGCTAAGAGCCTCAGCAGCTTCTTGCATTTTTGCAGCACTTTTATATAAGTTGATGATGTGAATACCATTACGTTCCATATAAATATAAGGAGCCATATTTGGATTCCATCTTCTTGTCAAGTGACCAAAGTGTACACCTGCATCAAGTAATTCTTTAACTTCTACTTTGTTTGCCATTTTTGTAATAGTTTACGTTCTGTTGAGATAGCGCAATAAATAAGTGGCGTTTTTTACGGCCTTATTTATTTAGATGCTAAACTAACTTCATTATTAATTGAATAATGAATAACAACAAATACTTTTATTAAATTTTTAATTTTTGAAAGAACAACCTTCCAAAACGTATTAACGCTTAGAGAATTGAAATTTCTTACGAGCTTTCTTCTGACCAAATTTCTTACGTTCAACCATTCTTGGGTCTCTTGTAAGTAAACCTTCTGGCTTAAGAGCAAGTCTGTTTTCTTCATCAATCTCACACATAGCTCTAGAGATAGCAAGACGTACAGCTTCTGCTTGTCCTGTAATTCCACCACCGTGAACGCTTACGTTAAGATCAAAATTACCTTCGTTACCTGTTAACATTAATGGTTGGTTAACTTTGTACTGTAAAGTACCAGTAGTAAAGTAATCGTTAAGCTCTTTTTTGTTGATAGTAATATTTCCTTGTCCTTCAGAAATATAAACACGAGCTACTGCAGTCTTTCTACGACCAATTTTGTGAATTGTTTCCATTTACACAAGTTCGTTTAGGTTAATATGCTTAGGTTTTTGCGCTTCTTGTTCATGCTCTGAACCTACGTAAACCTTTAAATTTTTGAAAAGAGCTGAACCTAATTTGTTCTTAGGTAACATACCTTTTACAGATTTTTCGATAAGTCTTACTGGATCTTTACCGAATAATTCACTAGCTGTTAAGCTTCTTTGTCCACCCGGGTAGCCTGTGTGACGGATATACTCTTTCGCGTCCCATTTTTTACCTGTTAAGTTGATTTTTTCTGCATTAATAACAATTACGTTATCACCGCAATCAACGTGTGGGGTGTAATCTGGCTTGTACTTACCTCTAATAAACTTTGCAGCTATTGAAGAAAGACGACCAAGCGATTGTCCTTCAGCATCTAACACGACCCATTCTTTATTAACGGTCTTCTTGTTGGCAGATACTGTTTTGTAACTCAATGTGTCCACACTAAAAATTTTTAATTATTAAACATTCCATTCCCTTTCCCAATCCGGGAAACGGGGTGCAAATGTACGATTATTAATTTATTTGACAAGCGTATAGGGTAATATTTTTAGCTAACTATACTAATATCCAAAAGGTTAAATTCGTTTTTCAAACTTTTTTTTGTATTTTATTAATAACATTTAGTTAAAATAAGTTTATCTTACAGGTATTTCTGTTTAACTACATTTAATAATCTCAATAAAAAAATAGCGCTATGGGTACAAAACTACTTGAATTTAAAATACAGTATGTAATATGTTATATACTCTTTTTTTTGGGTATTTGCTCAAAAATGAACTCTCAAGTTCAGATTTATAGTTATGATTTTGAAAATTATCTTGTTGGTGATTATACAACTTCTATTCCTGAATTTAATGCTAATAATGGTGATTACTTTATTTTGACTGATGAAGCTTCAATTAGTGGTGATTTCACGAATGTACAAGGGAGTTATTTTTTTGCTGCTCAAGATATTGATGGGCAAGGAGCTTCTGCAAATCAAACTTTAACGTTTAATAATATTAACGTTGCAGGTTATACTAGTTTAGAATTTAGAGTTTATTTAGCAGAAGATGATAATGGTGCTAATGAAAATTGGGATGATCCAGATTATGTTCATTTTAGTTATGATGTAGACAATAGCGGTAGTTTCACAGATATTTTAAATATAGAGGCTACTGGAGGAACAAATACTGCACCAGCAATTGATACAAATTTTGATGGATTTGGTAATGGTACAGCTATAACAGATGCTTTTACTCAATATTCAATTTCTATACCTCAAACCGGGGTAGATTTAGATTTAAAAGTTACATTTAATTTAAATTCCGGAGATGAAGATATAGCGATAGACAATATTGAAGTATATGGTACACCTTCAGTGAGTCCTTTTATATATAATGTAACACAAACTCCAATGGTGGGAAACGTCACTTCTAGTGATGTAGTTTCTGTATCTGCAGATGCTATAGATAGTGCTGATGGTATTGCAGGTGTAATTTTAAAGTGGGGTTTGGTTAGTGGTGCATTAACTAGCTCTATTAATATGAGTTTGAGTAGCGGCAATACGTATGTAGCAGACACTTCTATTCCAGCTCAAGTTGGTGGGTCTACAGTTTATTATCAAATTCAGGCTACAAATGGTAATGTAGTGCCATCAACTGTGTCAAGTGCAGAGTTTAGTTACTCTGTTACAGATCCTCTTTCTTTAATTATTTCAGAAGTTGCAGATCCAGGAGATATTTCAAATGCTAAATTTCTTGAAATTTATAATAATGGAACATTACCTATTGATTTTTCTACAGAAACTATCTATGTAGAAAGGTATGCAAATGGTAGTACTAGTCCACAAAGTTTACAGCTAACAGGTACTTTAAATGCTGGAGATTATTATGTAATTGCTGGTAATGCTACAGATTTTTCTACAGCTTATGGTTTTTCTGCAGATTTAGTTAGTGGCGCAATATCTGGAAATGGAAATGATGTATATGCTCTTTATATGAATGGCGATGAAAATACGGGAGTCTTACTAGATATTTATGGTGAGATAGGAGTAGATGGTACTGGTGAAGCTTGGGAGTATGAAGATAGCCGTGCAGTAAGAAATAGTCTTACTTATTCTCCTTCTACTGTTTGGATTGCTTCAGAATGGACAATTACTGCTGCTAATGCAAATGATATGACACCTGGTAGGGGAGAACCAACTATTTATACCTACAACAGTGGTTGGTTGCCAACTACACCAATTGGTAATGCGTTGCCAACAGATTATGTAGTTATAGAAAATGGAGAAGTGAGTTTAACTGCAGATTTAGAAATATTTAATTTAGAAGTAGAATCAGCAGGAATTTTAAATGTTGAAAATGTTCTTAAAGTAAATGGTAATATTGTTAATAATGGAGAATTAATTTTTATTAGTAATGCTTCAACAACGGGGCAGTTAGATGAGTTTTATGGTAGCATTTCTGGAAGTAGTGATATTACAGTACAAAGATATATTCCTGGAGGTATAAGAGCTTTTAGATTTTTAACTAGTGCAGTTACTACTTCTACTAGTATTAATGATAATTGGCAAGAGGGAGTGAATAATGTAGGTACAAATTTTGCTACAGATAACCTAAACCCTAATCCTGCTTACGGTATACATATTACTGGTTCTACTACTGGAGCCAACGGTTTTGATGCTACTGTGAGTGGTAACCCTTCATTATTTGGTTTTAATAATACTACGCAAACTTGGTTTGATGTAGCAAACACAAACGTTAACACCTTTGTAGCGGGAGAACCGTATAGAGTTTTAGTAAGGGGAGATAGAGGTATTAACGTAACTTATAATTCTGCACCTGCTACTGTAACTACGTTAAGAGCTAAAGGAGATTTGGCTTACGGAAGTCAGTCTACTAGTTTATCTACTGTGCAAGATTATTTTAATCTTATAGGTAATCCTTACCAAGCTATTGTAGATATGACATTGGTTTTGGCAAGATCTGTAAATTTAAACATTAATCAATACTATGTGTGGGATGCTAATTTAGGTACTCGTGGGGCGTATGCAACGGTAGATTTATCTACAGGTGTTCCTGTCCCGTCTGGTTCCTTGGCTAATCAATATTTACAACCAGGGCAAGCAGTATTTGTTTCTACTTTATTAGGGGTTGCTTCTTCTATTACTTTTGAAGAAAGTGATAAAGCAACGAGTGAAAGTTTGGTAAATGTTTTTAGAAGCTCTAATACCGACTCTTCTCTAAATATAGAATTGCAAGCACAAAGTGCATTTTTAAATAACGGAAGTGTTGCAGATGGGGTGAGAGTAAAGTTTGTAGCAAATGCATCAAACTCAATTGAAGCAAATGACGCTTCTAAACTAGGTAATTTAGATGAAACACTTTCTATAGTTAACGGTAATAACTATTTGAGTATAGAGACTAGAGATTTACCTCAAACGGGAGAAATAATACCTCTTTCTATATTTCAGTATAGAGAAGATAGTTATGTGTTTAAAATTAACTTAGATAATTTAGGCAATGTAGACGCATATTTAATAGATGCTTATTTGGGTACACAAACTTTATTAGATTCTACTCAAGAAAATGTGATTAATTTTAATGTAGATGAAACAATAAGCGCTAGCGTTGATGAGCGTCGTTTTTCTATTATGTTTGTAGAGAGTACATTGGCAGATAATAATTTTATTGAAAATGACTTTTTATTATATCCTAACCCAAGTACTAATGGCAACTTTACAATTCGGTTGGCAAAGCTAGAGACAAATAAATTAACGGTAAATATTTTTGATGTATTAGGCAAACAAGTTTATGCGAGTCCATTTTTAGTTACCAACAATTCTGTAGAGCTAAATAACGTAAATTTAAATAGTGGTGTTTATTTAGTGCAATTAGAATATAATGGAAAAATAACAACTCAAAAATTAATAGTAGAGTAAGACCAAGTTTAAACTAAAACAAAAATTCCATTTCATAAAGAGATGGAATTTTTGTTTTTCTATGCTTTAACGTGTAGTTATTTTAAAAAACCTTGAGTTTTTAAATCTTTATGGTATTGTTCAATATCTTCAGGGATATCATTTTGTATGAGCCAATTAACATCTAGCCCGTTTTGCATTGCGGTACTCATTAAAATAGCATTATCACCAATTAAATTACCTAGTTCATTCAAACCTTCTTCAAACTCCATATATAAATCTTCATGCATTTTGTGAATATGTAGAAGAATTCTGTACGTTCTTGTAACTACATATAAATTGAATTTTTTAGCTTGAAGAGGTGTTGTTTTTTTAAATAAGAGTTTACTGTTTTTAAGTAAGGTATTTAACATTAATAGGTTTAAAGAAACTTCTCCAAACTTATCTTTAGTAACTCTTACGTGTTCACTAATTTCTCCACTTAAATTACGAGTAAGCATTTTTAAATGGTTGAGTGATTTAGCGTAATCTGTAATTTCTTTAGCTCTTTCTGTAACGCGTTTTTCTAGTTTTAAGCGATGATCATCTACGGTTTGGTCATCAATCAATTCAAAATAAAGTCTGTTGACTAAATTTTCATCTTTCTTTAATAACCTAATTAACAGTTTATCTTTTTCTTTTTCAGATAAATGAAGAACTGCTTCTTTAAATTCTTGGCTAAATTTCATAGTTGCTATTCAAGATGTTTATGAAAAGATTTTTTTATGAGTTTAAATATTGCTCGATAACCATATGTAAAACCTCTTCATAGATTAATGCGCTTCTAACCAATTTTGCCCAATACCCAATTCAACATCTAATGGAACTTCTAGTTGAAAAGCGTTTTCCATTTCAGATTTAATCATAGGTTTTAACTCTTCTAATTCATCTTTATGTACATCAAACACCAATTCATCATGAACTTGTAATAGCATTTTAGATTTATAGTTACCACCTTTTAATTTTTTCTGAATATTGATCATAGCTACTTTAATAATATCTGCAGCACTACCTTGTATTGGTGCATTTACTGCATTACGCTCAGCGCCACTTCTAACCATTCCGTTTTTAGCATTAATATCTTTTAGGTACCTACGTCTGCCCATTACGGTAGATACATAACCGTGCTCTCTTGCAAACTCTACTTGCTCGTCTATATAATCACGAAGCCTAGGGTATGTTTTGTAATATGTTTCAATAAGTTCTTTAGATTCTGCTCGGCTCAAATCTGTCTGATTACTAAGACCAAAAGCAGAAACGCCATAAATAATACCAAAATTTACCGTTTTGGCATTACTGCGCTGCTCGCGAGTAACTTCTTCTAAAGGAACATTAAAAACTTTTGCTGCGGTAGTAGCGTGAATGTCTTCTCCGTCTTTAAATGCCTTAATCATTGTTTCTTCTTTGCTTAAGGCAGCAATAATTCTTAATTCTATTTGAGAATAATCTGCAGCAAGTAATACGTAGTTTTCATCTCTTGGAATAAAAGCTTTTCTTACCTCTCTTCCGCGTTCTGTTCTAATAGGGATATTTTGCAAGTTAGGGTTGTTAGAACTCAATCTTCCTGTTGCAGCAACAGTTTGCATATAATCTGTATGAATGCGCCCAGTTTTTTCTTCAACTTGCTCTGGTAAAGCATCTACATAGGTGTTTTTTAACTTTACTAAACCACGATAAGCCAAAACATCTGCAATAATTTGATGCTCTTCTGCTAAATAAGAAAGTACTTCTTCTCCTGTAGAATATTGCCCAGTTTTGGTTTTTTTAGGTTTGTCAACCAATTTCATTTTACCAAAAAGAATTTCACCCAATTGTTTTGGAGAAGCAATATTAAACTCTTCTCCTGCTTCTTCATAAATTGTTTTCTCTAGTTGAAGTATATCTTTATTTAATGCATTAGATAGTGTTTTTAAAAACTCTTTGTCTAAACGAATACCTTCAATTTCCATTTCTGCAAGTACACGTAATAAAGGTACCTCAATGTCTCTAAATAACTTTTCGTTATTAGCGTCTTTTAATTCTTCTGTAAAAAAATGTTTTAGTTGAAGAGTGATGTCTGCATCTTCTGCGGCATATTCTGTTTGTTCTGTAACAGGAACCTCTCGCATCGATTTTTGATTTTTTCCTTTTTTACCAATAAGTTTTTCTATAGAAACAGGTTGGTAGTTGAGGTAAGTTTCTGCAAGTACATCCATATTATGGCGCATATCTGGATTAATAATGTAATGCGCTAGCATAGTGTCAAATAATGGGCCTTTTACTTCTATATTGTAATTAGCCATTACTTTAATATCGTATTTAAGATTCTGACCTATTTTTTCAATGTCTTCAGACTCAAAAAATGGTCTAAGTAATTCTACTGTTTCTTGTGCTTTTTTAGCATCTTCAGCAATTGGTAAGTAAAAACCTTTTCCTTTTTCCCAACTAAAAGCAATACCAACTAATTTTGCTTGATGTGTGTTTAAGCTAGTAGTTTCTGTATCAAAACAAACCGATTTTTGTTTCATCAGTTTTTTTAGAAATAACTGAGTAGCCATACCGGGTTCTATATGTTGGTAAAGATGCGGGGTGTTTTCTATGGTTAAATAACCCTGAATGTTTTCTGCCGAAATATTTTCTGTACTAGCATCACCTCCAAATAATGAAAACTGTCCTGCGCCAGCAGTAGGTTTTGCTGTTTTTTTATTGTCTGAAGTAGTTAAACCTTGCGTAGAAATTTTACCTTCTTCATTATACATTTTTACAAACTGCTCTGTAAGTCTTCTAAATTCTAAATCTTTAAAAATCTCAATTACTTTTTCTGCATCAGGTTTAGAAAGTTCATATTGTTCTTCATCAAATTTTACATCGCAATCGGTAAAAATGGTAGCTAATTTTTTAGAAAGTCTACCTAATTCGGCATTTTCAATCACTTTCTCTTTCATCTTCCCTTTTAGCTGGTCGGTGTTTTCTAATAAACCTTCCATACTATCAAATTGGGCAATAAATTTTTTGGCAGTTTTATCTCCCACTCCAGGTAGTCCGGGGATATTGTCAGAAGCATCTCCCATCATCCCT
This sequence comes from Mesonia phycicola, assembly GCF_900141885.1. Classification (GTDB taxonomy): domain Bacteria; phylum Bacteroidota; class Bacteroidia; order Flavobacteriales; family Flavobacteriaceae; genus Mesonia; species Mesonia phycicola. The sequence continues at coordinate 251,734 of NZ_FQYY01000005.1, forward strand.
AAATAGTCTATCACTTGTTCAGGACGCTCTACCCCAAATCTTTTTTGAATTTCTGGTATTCCCCAAATCTCAATACCATTTCCCATTCTTGCTGGGCGGTACATAAAAATATTTTCAGAAACTAATTGTCCAAAATCTTTATCTGGCGTTACCATAAACACTTGATAATTTTGTTTTTCGGCTTGTTTAGCCAGAGTACCAATAATATCGTCTGCTTCTAGACCTTCAAGCTCTACACAAGGTATATGCATAGCTTTAATTATATCTTGAATTATAGGGATAGATTGTCTTATTACATCTGGTGTTTCATCTCTATTAGCTTTATAATCTTCAAACATTTCTTTTCTGGCGTGGCTCCCGCCTTTATCAAAACAGATAGCTAAATGGTCTGGGTTTTCTCTTTTTATTACATCAAAAAGAGAATTCATAAACCCCATAATGGCAGAGGTATCTTGACCTTTAGAGTTTATTCTCGGGTTTTTAATAAGTGCATAATAACCTCTAAATATAAGTGCATAAGCATCGAGAAGAAAAAGTCTTTTTTGTTGAGCCATTGTGTATAAGTTTAATTTATTGATTCAAAATTACATTTAATTTGAAAAATTGAGCAGTAGATTTTAGCAAAGATTTGTTTTATGGTTTTTAATAACAGTAATAAATTCAAAATCAAGTTAAATAATATAAAAAGCATAGGTAGATGATTGAACTTATTTTAGTTTTGCGCCCATAAAATTTAGAAGTTATGCGTTGGGCAATTTTTATTGTTATTTATATATTATTTGATATTTATGCCTTTCAGGCTTTAAAAACAGTTACTAAGTCTAGTTGGGTACATTATATATACTTATTACTTTCTTTATTAGTATTAGGTAATTTTCTTTTTCAATTTTTACAAACAGATCAAAGTAGAGTGCTTACCGTTTCTAAAAGTTATGCTGCAGGCTTTTTATTGGCACTTTTTTCTGCAAAGATAATTTTGGTACTCTTTATGTTTGGTGAAGATTTAGTGAGGTTGATAATTGGGGCAGTAAGAAGTATTACAAGTAGTAATGCAGAGAAAATGATCCCTTCTAGAAGAGGTTTTTTAAGTAAAATAGCTTTGGGAATTGCCGCTATACCTTTTGCTTCTTTATTGTATGGAATGTATAAAGGTAAATATAACTACAAAGTACTTACTTATGAATTAGAGTTTGAAGACTTACCAGCCGCTTTTGATGGTTATCAACTTACACAAATTAGCGATGTACATAGTGGTAGTTTTGATAATCACGAAGAAATAGAATATGCGGTTAATTTAATTAATGAACAAAAAAGTGATGTAATATTTTTTACAGGAGATTTAGTAAATAATATGGCTTCTGAAATGAACGATTGGAAAACACTTTTTGCAAGTCTTACAGCTAAAGATGGAGTATATTCTATTTTAGGTAATCACGATTACGGAGATTATGTAGATTGGGAAAATAATGACGCTAAAACTAAAAATCTTCAAGATTTAAAAGATCTTCAAAAAGAAATGGGGTGGAAGTTATTACTCAATGAACATACACTTTTAAAACGAGGCGAAGATAAGCTTGCTATTGTTGGGGTAGAAAACTGGGGTAAAGGTGGTTTTGTAAAACATGGAGATGCAGATAAAGCAGCAGCAGGTTTGAATGCAAACGATTTTAAAATTATGTTGAGTCACGATCCGTCTTATTGGCAAGAAAAACTTAAAAACGACCCTAAAAAGTATCATTTAACTTTAAGCGGCCATACGCACGGTATGCAATTTGGTATAGAGATACCAGGTTGGATTAAGTGGAGTCCTGCTAAATACCGCTACAAAAACTGGGCAGGTATTTATGAAGAATTTGGTAATTACATAAATGTAAATAGAGGTTTTGGTTACTTAGGCTACCCAGGTCGTGTGGGTATTTGGCCAGAAATTTCTGTTATTAAATTAAAACGTAAAGTGTAGTTTTAATACATTTTGAAAAATATATTTTAAACCGCATAATTTTATAAGCGGTTTATTTTTTTATCGTTTTATTAATGTTAAATTTTTTAACATTAAACGTTTAAGCAGGTATTTTGTAGCAACTTATCTGACTTTTGAGTATTTAATCCGTTATTTATCTGTAAATTGTGGGGAAAAACAGATAGTCATGGTGAAAAAATTACACATTGTTTCTTTACTTATAGTACTTTTAATAGGGGTTAAGGCTTATACTCAAGTAGGTATAAATACTACAAATCCTGATATATCGTCTTCTTTAGATATTGTGAGTACTACTTCTGGTATTTTAATACCTAGAATGACTACTGCAGAGAGAGACTTAATTGTTGATCCTGCACATTCTTTATTAATTTACGATACAGATTTAGATGGGTATTATTTTAATAAGGGAACTACAAGTTTACCTAATTGGATTCTACTTTTAACAGATGTGAATACTAGAGATAATTATGTAATAGTAAAAAGTGTAGAAGATTTTCCTGGAGGTGGTACAGGAGCTACCATTACATTAGATGAAAATACTTTATATGAAGTTAATGGCGTAATAACCTTAAATCAGTCTATAAATGTTAATGGAGCTTATTTAATAGGTAAAGATACCAACGAAGATATTTTAAATTATACAGGAAGCGGATCTCTTTTTGTGGGATCAAGCAATGCTAGTTTTAGAAATATTACCTTCAATAATTCAGGTACGGGAACTTTATTTAATCTTTCTGCTTCTTCTTCTAATACCCTAATAGCGCAAAGTGTTATTATCAATGGTTTTAGCTCTGTAGGAAGCGTATCTAATTACGGATTAGTATTTTTTAATGTAATGCAATTTTTAAACAACGCCGATGGAATTACTTATAGTGGCATAGAAGATTTGCTTTTAAATAATATGGGTTGGGTGCCAAGCAATACTGGGGTTTATGAGACATTCACTGGTTCTTTTGGTTTTATTCAAAAAGTGAGTGGTTTTTCTACCGTATCTGCAGGGTCTGTTGGTGTGGATGTAAGTTCTAATCCTACTCTAGATACTGGTACATTAAAAAGTGTGGTGTTTAACGGTAGTGGTGATTACATTAATCCGTATACGGGAGCAGGTACTTATACAGGTTTTAATTTTACTAATGAATGGGATGTAGATTGTGTAGGAATACCTCGTGAGTCTGATGATAATGCTTCTGGAAATATTTATATTGAACGTAATTCAACAGTTAATAACGTTTCGTTTAGTGTAGCTAGTGGTACTCCAATTAATGCATTAATTGATGCTGGTGAAATGTTTAGATTTGCTAACTCGGCACCTACAGTTACGGGAAGTAATAATGTATTAAGGTATGAAGGGAATGAAGCTAGAACGTTTAGTATAAGAGGTAATTTATCTTACGAGCCAACAACTATTAATGGTGGGACTACCGTGTATGCTTTCTACATAGGAAAATACAACAGTTCAGGTGCACTTGTAGAAGTTCCTTTAGGTTCAGAAGTATATTCAGAAGTGGGAACTTCTGGTAATGCTACCACAGGAGATTATTTGGTTAGAGCTGTGCCTTTAAGTGGTAAGGTATCATTAGAGCCTGGTGATTATGTTAGAATCTTTGCACAAAGAATTTCAGCTGTTGGGACAGCAAGAGATAATATTAGGATTTATTCTGTAAGTTTAACTTTAGATTAGAGAAAGAGCAGTCTTAATAATCTCTTAATTATTTGGACATTTTTTGAAGCTTGTTTATTTTTAAATTACCTAATTTACAATTATGTCAAAATTTGGAGATTTAATAAACCTTGATGTCCCTGTGTTACTAGATTTTTATACAGATTGGGATGAGTCATCTACTGTGATGAGTCCTATTTTAAAAGATGTAGCAGCGGCAATAGGAGATAAAGGAAAAGTAATAAAAATAGATGTAGATAAGAATGTTATGTTGGCAAATGCTTTAAGGGTGAAGAGTCTTCCTACTTTAATTTTATATAAAAACGGCGAAATGGTTTGGCGTAAAAGTGGAGAAGAAGATGCAAATACTCTTATTAATTTAATTCAGCAGCATTTACAGGAAGAGATTTAAATATATAACCTTTTTGGGTATAATACTTTAAAACCTTTGGTAATACATACCGAAGGTTTTTTTGTGCTTTTAAACTATCATGAAAAACGATAATACTACCTGATTTAGCTTGTGATATTACGGTTTCATAACAATTTTCAGGAGAAATAGTTTTGTTGTAATCTTCACTTATAACATCCCACATAACAATTTTATAGCCTTTTTGTATTATTTTTTTTGCTTGTGATGAGGTGCATTTTCCGTAAGGAGGTCTAAAATATTGAGTGGGATATCCTAAGTTTTCAAAAAAATTAATGTCTTGTAAATAATCTGTAGTAGAGGTTTTCCAGCCATTTATATGGTTGTAGGTATGGTTACCAATAACGTGTTTAGCATTTAGTACTTGTGATAAGATACTTGGGTAAAGCTCTATATTATTACCTATGCAGAAAAATGTAGCTTTTGCGTTATAGCTTTTAAGTATTTGAAGAACCCACGGAGTGATCTCTGGTATTGGGCCATCATCAAAAGTTAGGTATATTATTTTTTTATGCGGAGATGGGCCTGCCCACAATCTATTAGGGTATGCTAATTTTAATATAGGTACTAGTGAGTTAAACCACTTCACAACTTATGGATTAAGTTGTGAAGTAGTATCTAAACTAGTGGATTGTAAAAGTTCATTTTTTAGACCGTCTGTATTAGGTTGTGCACTGTCCATTAACTCTTCTAATGGCTCGTCTTCTTCAAAACCTTCATCTGCATCATAAAAATGTTTAAACTTTTTGAGGTAGGTATTAAACTCTTCCGCTTTTTCTTTTACAATTGCATCATCTTGCTGAATAATTAAAATATCTACTAAACTTCTATACCTTTCAATATTAGTGATGATTTCATCTCCTAATCTATATTGATCTTCTAATGGAAGCTGACTGAAATAGACTAGATTTTCTTGGTATTTAACAGCTATTTTTGTCCAAATTTTTCTAGCTTCTTCTGTTTCTCCTATTTCATAATAACCTTGAATAAAAGGTTCTAATAAAGTATAATACCCAAACTTATCTATTGGCATTTTTTCCATACCTAAGTCTAGAACTTTTTTAGCTCTTACAGAGTCTTTTTCTACCAGTAATTCTTCTAAAAGTCTAGCTAAATTACCTCTATATGTAATACTGTTTTTACGAGTTTCAGGATCGTAATATAGGTCTTCGTCTCCAGAGTTACCCCAATCCCAGTTCATTACAATATCATACATTTTATCAGAATCTATTCTTCCCATATCATACGGGTTTCTAGGGTCTACTTCTGTTTTTATAGGTACTAACTTATAGCAAACTCCATCTAATTGTAGGTAGTCTTTCATCCATAAATAGTCAGAATCGTTAAAACTTCCGCCAGTAAAATATACAGGTCTCTTCCAATCTGTATTTGCTACCACATCAAACATTAAAAGTCTGTTTTTGTAAATAGCTTCACTTTTAATATGGATATCTATATAAGGTACAATTTTGTTTCTGTCTTTTTCTTTTACAATTCCACTTTCAATTGCATTACTAGCACTCACTGGTAATCTTAAATGTTTAGTAGGGAAAGTGTTGATCATTTGGTTGTTTTGCATTTCTGCTTTAGTGCTTGGATCGTCACTTTTGATATATTTAATCCAATTGCTAATTAGCATCGTGTCTCTAACCCTTGGGTCTTTATAATACCTTATATAATCGTTAGTGCCGTAACTGTAATTTTTATGCTCGAGTGTAGTTTTTACAGCGCTACTTTTATATGCAGCTCTTTTCATTTGGTCTATGTACCAATCTGTAGCAAATAAAGAGGTGTTAATTACCCTTACATCTGTACGGTAACCTTCAATTTCTTGTGCATACCAGAGGGCAAAAGTATCATTATCTCCAATGGTGAATAGTATAGCGTCTTTATCTACAGAATCTAAATACATTTTAGCCATAGAGGTAGCTGTTCTCTTGTTAGATCTGTCATGATCATCCCAGTTGTTAGCTATAAGAATACCGGGAACAGCCACTAAACATACTACTGTAACTAATGGTGCTAATATTTTAGGTGTCAAGGTGTTTTTAAGTTTATCAAAAATGGCATAAACTCCAAAACCTATCCAAATGGCAAATACATAAAAAGAACCAACTAGGGCATAATCACGTTCTCTAGGTTCAAAAGGTCTTTCGTTCAGGTAAATTTTAAGTGCAATCCCTGTAAAAAGGAAGAAAACTAATAAAACCCAGAAATTTTTGTTATCTCTATTTAAATGAAAAAAGAAACCTATTAAACCAAGTATTAATGGTAAGAAGTAATAAGTATTTCTTCCTTTGTTATTTATTACATCACTCGGTAAATTATCTTGAGAACCTCTAAAAATTTCATCAATAAAATCAATTCCACTTAACCAGTTACCGTGAATATCTCCGTGTCCCTGAATGTCATCTTGCCTTCCTATAAAGTTCCAAGCAAAATAACGCCAATACATATAGCCTATTTGATATTGAAAAAGGTAAGCAAAGTTTGAAGAGGTAGAAGGTTTTTCTACATTAATATAAGGAGCAAACTGCTGCAAAAAACTCGCATAATCTTCATTAGATACTTGCCCTTGGTTATAAGCACGTCTAAACTCATTAACTGTAGAGATTAATTCTTGCTCTTCTTGGTAATCTTGTTTAATGGTAAAATCTATTGGCCCGGTATATTGCATGTAATTAGCAATATGTTCTGTGCTCCACATTCTAGGTAAAAATGTTTTGTGCTCATCACTAGAATTTTGCTTAGCATTTTTCCAATCGTTTACAATAATGTATTTCCCTGTCTTCTCATCTTCTTCATATTTCGGTTTGTCGTCAATATATGGTTCATCTGGATCTAGCCCGCCATATATATCTGTAAACTGTGGTCCGTAAAATAATTTTGTTTCAGGATATTGTTCTCTATTATAATAAGCTAATAATTCTCTTGCATTTTTTGGACTATTTTCATTAATAACAGTATTTGCATTAGATCGAATAGGTAACATTATCCAACTGGAAAAACCAACAAATATAAATAGTACGCAAAGTAGTAATGTGTTAGCGTGAATGTAGTTTTTGTTTTTAGTAATTTTTAAGCCATATACAAAAAAGGCAATTAACGCTAGTGCGGCAATAATTGTTCCCGAGTTAAATGGTAGACCAATAGAGTTAACAAAAAATACTTCAGAAATAGCAAAGAAAGTTAAACTGTAAGGTAATAGTAGTTTAAAGATAAACATTAGAATAGCCACCACCACTACATTTGCTATAATGAAATTTTTAATAGTTACTTTTTCTGTGTTTTTGAAAAAATATAAAAAACCAATAGCAGGTATTGTTAGTAATGCCATAAAGTGCACTCCAAAAGAAAGACCTATAATAAAAGAGATTAAAATTAACCATCTATTACCTCTAGGTTTAAACATATCTCTCTCCCATAATAAGCCTACGTAAAAAAGTACAGCCATTAAGAAGCTAGCCATAGCATATACTTCTGCCTCTACTGCACTAAACCAAAAACTATCCGTAAAAGCAAAAGCAAGAGAGCCAACTAAACCACTACCTAATACAGCAATTTTACTGGAACTGGTTAAATTTTCTACATCTCCAGCAACTTTTCTTACTAATAGAGTGATAGACCAAAACATAAATAGAATGGTAAAAGCACTACTAAACCCAGAAACAAGATTTACCATCAAAGCTATTTGATCTACATCTGTAGCAAAAGTAGAAAAGAAAGCACCCATCATTTGAAATAATGGAGCCCCAGGCGGATGCCCTACTTGTAATTTGGAAGAAGTAGAGATGTATTCTCCTGCGTCCCAAAAACTGGCTGTAGGCTCTACGGTACACATATAAGTGACTAGTGCTGTAAAAAATACAAACCAACCTAAAATTTTATTCCACTTCTGAAAATCAAAATTTGTCATATAGCTTTATTAAGATCTTAAAAATCAATGGCGAATTTAAGAATATTTGATGAATGTACTACCAACGATTGCAGAGGAAAAATATTTTATTTAATTTTTTTTAAAATTTTCTTTGCGTGAATGAAAGTTTGTTTTATATTTGCACTCGCAATTATTAATTGGCCTATGGTGTAACTGGCAACACGTCTGTTTTTGGTACAGAAGAGTCTAGGTTCGAGCCCTAGTGGGCCAACAAAAAACCGAGTTGAATTTCAACTCGGTTTTTTTGTGTCTTTATTTTACTAAAAATTTATCATGCAGCATTAGCATTATAAAAGATCAGCATATTTTGGTAAAAACTTAGATTGCTGGAGTCATTTTCTACACAAGATTTTAAAAAGTTTTCAAGGTTATTGTAATGTACGGTTACATTAGTATACTGTCCCTTTTTTACTGCTAATTTTAAATAAATTTCTTTTTTGGCATTACTACAGCTTACTTCTAGTGCTCCAAAATATTTTTTGATTAGAGCTGTTTGAAATTTTTGAAGTTGAGGAGAGTTTTGTGTGCAGCTGGAGTGAATTAAATTATTCATCTCTTGTAAAATAACGTTGTTTGTGTAATATGTTTTCATAGCGTGAAATTTACATTTAATCTATGAATTTAACTGATAATCTGATAAAATAAAAATTAATTTTATTGAATTAATGCTTTATTAACAAAAACACCTTGTAAATTAATAATTTTTATGAAATTTTATTTGAATTGGAGGGTTGGGTATAGAGAGGTTGTGAATAAATGAAGTGGCGTTAATATATGTAGTTTGTTGAAGTTTTACTATGCCGTAATTTTCATGTAAATGACCAAAAATGTGGAATTTTGGTTTTTTTAGCGTGATTTGTTCTTTTAAAAATGGACAACCTATTTCTGCTTCTTTGTTAGATTCATCTAAAACTCCTTTGGGAGGTGTGTGCGTAATTAGTACGTTGGTTTGTTGAGGTATCTTTTTCCAGTGAGTTTCCATTTCAAGTTGCTTTTTCTTAAAGGCCCAATTGTGATGTGTGAAAGTGTATGGTGACCCCCAAAAATTAATACCATTAATATTTACAGCTTCATCTTCTAAATAAATCACATTATTAGGGATTAACTCTTCTAATTCTTGTTTGCTAATATTTTCTAGGTAAAAATCATGATTACCTGCAATGCAAATTTTATACGGGTATGGTAGCTTAGAAAACCAATCAAAAAAATCTTTTAATTCTCTTTCTGTCCCTGCTTCTGTTAAGTCTCCTGCATGTATAATTAAATCTCCTTCTATTGGTAGAGTGAGTTTATCATGAAAGTTATGAGTGTCTGAGATACAGATAATATTCATGGTTAAGATAGTTAAATATTAATTTAATTAATCGTCATCAGGGAGTAGGGTGCTAGATAGTTTAATAACTAACAGGCAAATAATAAATGCACTTAATGTAAAAAATAGAAATTTAGCAAATAAACTTTCGCTAATAGCTAAGCTGTAAATTCCTAAAGAAATTTCAGCAATAATAAATATAAGAAATATGGCAAGCTTAGCGATCATTATTTTTTTGAGTTTACACAAATATAGAATGTAAATAGATTGATTTATTTTTCTAATAAGTTATTTAGCTCAATTTTAACTAGTGAATAGCTTTGTGTGTCGTTTTTAGTTAAATAGTATTAAAGTTTTAGTTTAAAATAAAAAGTATAATACATTTCTATAATAATTTGTGAAAAACATGAAGAAGTATAGTATTGTAGTTGGTGTGGTTTTGGCGTCTTTAGTTGTATTGTTTTTTATAGCTCAAATTATTGTAAAAAACAAAATTGAAAACGCGCTAGAAGGTAAAGTGGCTTATGTTGATTTACGTTTAAATTTATTATCTGGTTCTGTAAAAATTATTAAACCAAGTTATAAAGATGGTGGTAATGTAATTACTGGAGAGGTATTGAGTGCATCTGGATTTGGTTATTACTCTTTTTTTGTGAAAGATATAATAAGTCTAAATCAAATAGATTTACAAGATTTTAAAATTGATATTGAAAAATCTAAAGCTGATAAATCTGGTTCAGGTTCAAAAATGTCTTTTAATAAAGATGTTTTGGTGGGTGAGGTTTTAATAAATGGTACATTTTCTTTTCAGCAAGATAGTTTAAGGAGTTTGAATGTTAATCATTTCGGTATAGAGTTAGGTGATGTTGAGTTTAATAAAAATACATTAACTTCTACTATTCCTTTTCGGTATAAAGATGTAAATATTGATATTTCTAAAGTTGATTATACACTTAATCAATTACAGAAAATTACCTTAGATAATTTGTGGGTTACCCAAGATTCTATAGCGTTTTCTCACTTAAAATACCTTCCGCGTCTTTCAAAAAAAGATTATATAAAAGTTATTCCTTATGAAAAAGATTTAATCGATTTGAAGGTAGAGACTCTTGTTCTTCGTGATTATAAGTTGAATTTAGATAATCTTCAAAACCAACTCTCTGTAAATTATGTTGATGTAAATCAGGTTGATTTATCTATTTATAGAGATAAAACAATAAAAGACGATGTGCGAAAAAAAGATTTGTATAGTAAAATGCTTCGAGAGATGGATTTTAAAATCAACGTGGATAGTTTAAAGGTGAAGAATATGTATTTAGAGTATCAAGAGTTGATTAATAAAAATAGAGGTCCTGGTAAAATATTTTTTAATCCTTTAGAGGTAGATATTTATAGATTAACTAATGTAGATTTAGAAAGAGAGCAATTTCCAGAAACAGAAGTTTATTTTAGGTCTAAGTTTATGGGTAAGTCTAATTTTAAAGCTAACTGGCGATTTAAAATAAATAATCTAGAAGATCTGTTTGTAATTAGTGGTAGTGTATTTAATATTTCTCAAAATTCTATTAATTCATTTTTTGAGCCTGCGTTGGGGGTAAAAACACAAGGTAATGTTAGTGAACTTTATTTTAATTTTAAAGGAAATTCTACTCAAGCTAATGGAGAATTACAGATAGATTACCAAGACTTTAAGTTAGAAGTGTTAAAAAAAGAAAGCGCGCAAGAAAACAAGTTTCTAAGCACGCTTGCTAATATTTTTGTAAAGAAAAAACCTAAAAATGATGGAGAAACTACTGTAAAGCCTAAAGAGGTTAAGAGAGATGTTACTAAATCATTCTGGAATTATTTCTGGAAATGCATCCAATCAGGTTTAAAAGAAGTTTTTATTGTGCTTTAAAAGTAATTACAGGCCTTTTAGCATGGTTTACCAGATCTTCACTAACACTTCCGTTTAAAAAGTGAGCAAGTCCTTTTCTTCCGTGAGTACTTATACCTACTAAATCTGCTTCTTTATTGGCTGCAAATTTTAAAACACCTTGTTCAATAGATTCAGCGTTATATACATTTAATGTGTAATTTTTAAAATCTACATCTTCAAGAAATGTGCTCATTTGCTTGTCAAGATATTCGGTAGTTTTAAATTTATTAGCAGTATTTATGTATACTAAATGCATTTTTGCGCCAACTTTTTCAGCAAATTTTACTGCTTCTAAAAAAGATTTTTTCACTTTAGGTACAAAATCACTTGCAAAAACAAAATTGCTTACTTTAAAATTAGGAAGATGATCTTTAATTACTAAAACAGGTATATCAGAGTTTCTAACTACTTTTTCTGTATTAGATCCAATAAATACTTCTTTAAAGCCGTCAGCACCATGAGATCCCATTACAATTAAATCGCAATTATTCTTTTCTCCAACCTCTCTAATACCTTCTAAAGTATCTTGAAAAATTACGGTTTCGTATACAGGAATGTCTTTTAAGAAGTCTTTATTTTTAATTTCTTCAAATTTTTTATGAGCCATTTTCATAAAATAAATGGTTTCTGGTATTTGATTGCCACTATTTGTGGTAGGGTCAATTAGTTGGCTTGGTAATTCTAATAAGTGTAAAAGATAAATTTCACTATTATACTTTCTTGCTAGTTGTGAAGCCACTTCGAGAGCATTATTTGCTTGCTCTGAAAAATCTGTTGGGACTAAAATTTTTTTCATTTTAGATGAATTTAATGGTTGTTTTACCTACGTTATAAAGTTACGAATAATTTAGTTTTGAATCAGATTTCTCAACTCAAATATTATTACTATATTTGCAATCAGAAGTTAATGATTATTTGAGGGGACATAAAGTCCCCTCTTTTTATAAATGTTTTCATGCTAAAAGAAGAAGTAAAACGATTATTAGAAGAAGCTCTAGAAGAAAATCCATCTTTATTTTTAATTCAATTTGAAATTAAAGGGGATAACCAGATTTTGGTGGTTATTGATGGAGATAATGGAGTTTCTGTTAACGATTGTATCGCGGTAAGTAGAAAGATTGAGCATAATTTAGATCGTGAAGAACAAGATTTTTCTTTAGAAGTAACTTCTGCTGGCGCAGCATCTCCCTTAGAGATTCCGAGACAGTACAAGAAAAACTTAGGCAGAAAACTTAGTGTGAGAACAGAAAATCAGCAATTTGAAGCAACGTTAGATAGTGCAACAGAAGAAGAAATCGTGTTGCGTTGGAAAGCGAGAGAGCCTAAACCTATAGGTAAAGGAAAGGTTACAGTAAAAAAAGAGGCTGTGTTGAAATACGCAGATATTGTAGAAGCAAAAGTGATGATAACATTTTAACCTGTTTTTGATATGGAGAATATCGATTTAATTAATTCTTTTTCAGAATTTAAAGACGATAAATTAATAGATCGTGTAACCCTAATGGCGATTTTGGAAGATGTATTTAGGAATGCACTGAAAAAGAAATTTGGAGAAGATGATAATTTTGATATAATTATAAATCCTGATAAAGGAGATTTAGAGATTTGGAGAAATAGAGTGGTAGTTGCAGATGGTGAGGTGGAAGATGAAAATCAAGAAATTTCTTTAACAGCAGCTAGGAAAATTGAGCCAGATTTTGAAGTAGGAGAAGATGTTTCTCAAGAAGTGAAATTAATAGATTTAGGAAGAAGAGCTATTTTGGCGTTAAGACAAAATCTGATTTCTAAAATTCATGAACACGATAATACTAACATCTATAAGCAATTTAAAGAGTTAGAAGGTGAGATTTATGCAGCAGAAGTTCATCATATTCGTCATCGTGCAGTAATTTTGTTAGATGATGAAGGTAATGAGTTAATTATGCCTAAAGACAGACAAATACCTTCAGACTTCTTTAGAAAAGGCGAAAATGTTAAAGGGGTGATAGAGAGTGTAGAGCTAAAAGGTAATAAGCCAATTATTATACTTTCTAGAACTGCGCCTGGTTTCTTAGAGAAATTATTTGAACAAGAAATCCCTGAAGTTTTTGATGGTTTAATTACTGTGAAAAAAGTAGTTAGAATTCCTGGAGAAAAAGCAAAAGTAGCGGTAGATTCTTACGATGATAGAATTGATCCTGTTGGAGCTTGTGTAGGGATGAAGGGTTCTCGTATTCACGGTATTGTGAGAGAGCTTGGTAATGAGAATATAGATGTAATTAATTATACTACTAATAGTCAATTATTAATTACAAGGGCTTTAAGTCCTGCAAAAGTAATGTCTGTTAAAATTAACGACGAAAATATGACTGCTCAAGTAATGCTGAAGCCAGAAGAGGTTTCTAAAGCAATTGGTCGTGGTGGTCATAATATTAGATTGGCAGGTCAGTTAACAGGTTACGAGATTGATGTTTATAGAGACGGAGCTTCAGATGAAGATGTAGAGCTTAAAGAGTTTGCAGATGAAATTGATGCTTGGGTGATAGAAGAATTTTCAAGAATAGGTTTAGAAACCGCAAAAAGTATTCTTGAGAAAGATGTAGATGATTTAGTAAAAATTACAGACTTGGAAGAAGAGACAATTAAAAATGTTATTCAAGTTTTAAAAGAAGAATTTGAAGATTAACTATTTGTTTATATAGTTTTTTTTCATAAAATAGAATAAGAGGTTAATTTAGAGGCAATTTATGGCTGAAGCAAAGAAAATGCGATTAAATAAGGTATTACGCGAATTCAATATTTCGTTAGATCGTGCTGTAGAGTTTTTAACAGCACAGGGATATGATATTGATGCGCGTCCTACTACTAAGATTTCAGACGAGGTTTACCGAGTGCTGTTTGATAAATTTCAAACAGATAAAAGTAAGAAGGTGGCTTCAAAAGAAGTTAGTGAAGAGCGCAAGAAAGAGAAAGAAGAACTTCGTTTAGCTCGAGAAAAAGAGCAAAAAGAGAAGCTTGTTAAGTTGGAAGAAGAGCGTAAGAAAGAAGAGCTTAGGAAGAAAGAAGAAGAAGAGAGGATTGTAAAAGCTAAGAATAAATTAGAAGGTCCTAAGCAAGTTGGTAAAATAGATCTTGATAAAGGTAGAAAGCCTAAGTCAGTTTCTAAAAAAGAAGATTCTTCAGAAAATAAATCAGTTGATAAAGCTAAAGATCTTCAAAAGCCTAAAACTTCTAAAGATACACCTCAAAAAACAGATGTTAAAACTGAAAAAGTAGATGCCGATAAAGCTGCTACAGAGCCAGTGAAAGAAGATCGTTTAGAGACAAAGTATCAGAAATTAAATGGTCCTAACTTTACGGGTGAAAAAATTGATCTTAGTAAGTTTAAAAAACCTGCTAAGAAAAAAGAAGAAAAGAAAGATGATAAGTCTTCTGCTGCTAACAAGAAAAAACGCCGTAGAAGAATAAGTAAAGATGGTAATGCTTCTCCTGCTACTAGAAGACCAGGAGGTACTGGAGGTGCTTTTAATAAAGGTGGCAATAATAAGCGTCGTAGGCCAGCAGCTGCAGTTAAAAAAGAAGAGCCTACAGAAGAAGAAGTACAAAAGCAGGTAAGAGAAACTTTAGAGAAGCTTCAAGGGAAGTCTTCTAAAGGTAAAGGTGCTAAGTATAGAAGAGATAAAAGAGATCAGCATCGTCAAAAATCTGAAGATCAACAAGCTCAGCAAGAAGAGCAAAGCAAAACATTAAAAGCAACAGAGTTTGTTACGGTTAGTGAAGTTGCCACAATGATGGATGTGCCTGTAACTAAGGTAATATCAGCTTGTATGTCTTTAGGGATGATGGTAACAATGAACCAACGTTTAGATGCAGAGACATTAAGTATAGTTGCAGAAGAGTTTGGTTTTGAAGTAGATTTTGTAAATGCAGATATAGAAGAGTCTATAGAAGTAGAGCAAGATGCTCCAGAAGATTTAGTAAGTCGTGCTCCTATTGTTACGGTAATGGGTCACGTAGATCACGGTAAAACTTCTCTGTTAGATTATATACGTAAAGAAAATGTAATTGCAGGTGAAAGTGGTGGTATTACACAGCATATTGGTGCTTATGGGGTTCAGCTTGATAACGGAGAGAAAATAGCATTTTTAGATACTCCTGGTCACGAGGCCTTTACGGCGATGAGAGCTCGTGGTGCTCAAATTACAGATATTGCAGTAATTGTTATTGCAGCAGATGATGATGTGATGCCGCAAACAAAAGAGGCTATTTCTCACGCTCAAGCAGCTGGAGTGCCTATTATCTTTGCAATAAACAAGGTTGATTTACCAACGGCAAATCCAGAAAAGATAAAAGAAAAATTAGCAGCAATGAACTTGCTAGTGGAAGATTGGGGAGGTAAAGTACAGTCTCAAGATATTTCTGCAAAACAAGGTTTAGGTGTTAAAGAATTATTAGAAAAAGTATTATTAGAGGCTGAGATTTTAGAATTAAAAGCTAACCCTAATAAACTTGCAAGCGGTGCGGTTGTAGAAGCTTTCTTAGATAAAGGTAGAGGTTATGTTTCTACTATCTTAGTTCAGGCAGGTACACTAAAAATTGGAGATTATGTATTGGCTGGTACCACTAGTGGTAAAATTAAGGCAATGCAAGATGAAAGAGGTAACAATGTAAAAGAGGCTGGACCTTCAACACCAGTTTCTATTTTAGGTCTAGATGGTGCTCCTCAAGCAGGTGATAAGTTTATTGTAATGGAAGATGAGCGTGAAGCTAAAGATATAGCTTCTAAGCGTACACAGCTACAACGTGAGCAAAGTGTAAGAACGCAACGTCATATTACTTTAGATGAGATAGGAAGACGTATTGCGCTTGGTGACTTTAAAGAGTTAAATATTATCTTGAAAGGAGATGTAGATGGTTCTGTAGAAGCATTAACAGATAGCTTCCAGAAACTCTCAACAGAAGAAATTCAGGTTAATATTATTCATAAAGGGGTTGGGGCAATCACAGAGAGTGATGTGTTATTAGCTTCTGCTTCAGATGCAATTATTATAGGGTTTAATGTTAGACCTGCAGGTAATGCTAATCAAGTAGCAGATAAAGAAGAAATAGATATTAGAACTTATTCTATTATTTATGATGCTATTAATGATCTTAAAGATGCGATGGAAGGTATGCTTTCTCCAGAAATGAAAGAGGAGGTTACTGGTACAGCTGAAATTAGAGAGACGTTTAAAATCTCTAAGATTGGAACCATTGCTGGGTGTATGGTTACTACAGGTAAAATTTACAGAAGTAGTAGTATACGTTTAATTCGTGAAAGTGTAGTTATTTACACAGGAACATTAGCTTCATTAAAACGATTTAAAGATGATGTGAAAGAAGTTTCAAAAGGATATGATTGTGGTATCCAGGTGAAAAATTACAACGATATTAAAGAAGGTGATGTAATTGAAGCTTTCCAACAAGTAGAGGTTAAGAAAAAACTGAAATAGGTTTTTTTCAATTATAAATAAAAAAGCGACTTGAAATTTTCAAGTCGCTTTTTTTATGCTTCAGTGTTTTGTAATTATGGTTTAAAAATAATGGCGCTTTTAAAGTCTTTTTTTAGCTCTATAAAAGCTCTCTCTGCTTCCAATTTATTTCTAAAGTCTCCAATCCAAACTTTATAGTTTGGTGTCTCAAACACAATATCAGAGGGCCATTCTTTGTATTTTTCTTTAAATTCATTTTTTATTTTGTTGGCTTCCTTTAAATCTGTACCGTAAAATAATTGAATCTTATATCTTTCATTTATTTCATTATTTTCAATCATTTTTGCTTTCAATACAATTAACTCATTTAATAACGGGTCAGCATCTATAGAAGATTGTGCATTAGTGTTAATTGTACTTACTAAAAATAGGCAAGTTGCTGCCAGTAAGATGGGTACATGTTTAGAATTCATTTTCATAAATGTGCGTTTTAGGCAAAAATAGAACTAATTTTTTATATCAATTCAATATTCTTTATTTAGAAATGGTATAAATTAGCGATTAACAATACTCTAACATTTCTAAAATCATCTTTAAGTATTACTTTTGTCAAGGAAATTTACGGTCTAGTTGTGCTTTTTTGGGCTAACTAATTCATAATAAAAACCGTACCAAACTAAGATGTTAATTCAGTTGTAATATGGAAAAGGTGAATACCCGCCATTCAATTTCAAGAGTGCTACTTCTTTTATTAGTAGTTTTATTTTCTTTCTCTCAAAATTTATTCGCTCAGGAAGAGGCTGCTGCAGATGAATCTTCTCAAGGTTCAGTTGAGGCTGCTGCAAGTTCTGGTGGAGATGCGGCTAAGGGAAAAGAGTTGTTTAATTCTCTTTGTGCTTCTTGTCATAAGAGGTATAAGCGTTCTACTGGTCCTGCTTTAAATGGTGTGACGAGTAGACATGAAACAGATTGGCTTTATCGTTGGATAAAGAATAGTCAAGAATTAATTGCTGCTGGTGATGCTGAAGCGGTTGCTATTTATGAAGAGTTTAATCAGACAGCGATGACTCCGTTTCCTCAGTTGTCAAATGAAGATATAGATAATATACTTGCTTATGTAGAGCAGCCAAAGCCGGAGCCTACTACTCAACCTCAGATTCCTGGTGGTTCTGGTGGTGATTCTTCTGGAAGCGGTGTTTCTACAGATATAATTTTAGGTGTTTTAGCGTTTGTTTTACTTTTGTTGGTTGCTGTTCTGTTTTTAGTAAACAAAACATTAACTCGTTTTGCTGCTGCTAGTGGTGTTGAGTTGTCGGTTGCTGAAACTAGAAAACCAATTTGGAAAGCATTTGTTGAAAATCAATTTTTGGTATTAGTGACTTCTGTTTTCTTGTTGTTAACAGGTGGTTATTTTGCTTATGGTTATTTAATGCAGGTTGGGGTAGATCAAGGTTATCAGCCAGTTCAGCCAATTCATTATTCTCATAGAATTCACGCTGGTGATAATGAAATAGAGTGTAAGTATTGTCACTCATCTGCAAGAGTAAGTAAGACTTCTGGTATTCCTTCTTTAAATGTTTGTATGAATTGTCATAAATCTATTAGTGAGGTTGCAGATGCTTCTAATCCTAATACTTCTGTGACAGAAGAATATACTAAAGAGTTTTATGATGGGGAGATAGCTAAGTTGTATGAAGCAACTGGTTGGGACCCTGCAACACAATCTTATACTGGAGAATCTAAGCCTGTGAAGTGGGTTAGAATTCATAATCTTCCAGATTTCGCTTACTTTAATCACTCTCAGCACGTAACGGTTGCTGGTGTTGCTTGTCAAGAGTGTCATGGTCCTGTAGAAGAGATGGAGATAATGTATCAGTATTCTCCTTTAACTATGGGTTGGTGTATAAACTGTCATAGGGAAACTAATGTGAAAATGGAGGGTAATGAGTATTACGAGAAGATTCACGAAGAGTTGTCGAAAAAATATGGTGTAGAAACATTAACTGCTGCTCAAATGGGAGCGACAGAATGTGGGAAATGTCATTACTAATAAATTTAATAAGAAGCT
Organism: Mesonia phycicola; assembly: GCF_900141885.1. Taxonomy (GTDB): domain Bacteria; phylum Bacteroidota; class Bacteroidia; order Flavobacteriales; family Flavobacteriaceae; genus Mesonia; species Mesonia phycicola. The sequence continues at coordinate 270,490 of NZ_FQYY01000005.1, forward strand.
AATTCTATATAATAATATGTCATCAAACAAGAAATACTGGAAAAGTGTTGAGGAGCTAAATGAAAATAGCCCTATTGTTGAGACGCTTAAACAGAATGAATTTGTAGAAGAAATTCCTACGGATGAGTTTTTGGGTGATAAGGAGTCTTTGGAGAGTTCTTCTACTTCTAGAAGAGACTTTTTAAAGTTCGTTGGGTTTAGTACTGCTGCTGCGTCGTTAGCGGCGTGTGAAGGTCCGGTGACTAAATCTATTCCTTATGTTGTTCAGCCAGAAAGAATCGTTCCTGGTGTAGCTAATTATTATGCTACTACAATTGCAGATGGTTTTGATTTCTCAAGTGTTTTGGTTAAAACAAGAGAAGGAAGACCAATTAAGATAGAAAGTAATAAACTTGCTTCTGCAACCTCTTCAGCTAATGCTAGAGTTCATGCTTCTGTTTTGTCTCTTTATGATAATCAGAGGTTGAAACGCCCAATGGTAAAAGGTCAGCCTGTATCTTGGGAAGAGTTTGATAGAGGAGTAAGTGCAAAATTAAATAATTTAGGAGGTAAGCAAATTGTTTTGTTAACGCAAACTTTTGCTAGTCCTGCTACGTCTAAGTTAATAGCTGAGTTTTCTTCAAAATATGCAAATGTAAAACATGTGGTTTATGATTCTGTGTCAGAAAACGCTGTTTTAGATGCTTTTGAAGCTAAGTTTGGTTACCGTGCAATGCCTAATTATGATTTTTCTAAGGCAGAAACAATAGTTTCTGTTGGTGCAGACTTTTTAGGTGATTGGCAAGGTGGTGGATATGAAGCTGGTTATGCTAAGGGTAGAGTTCCTAAAGAAGGGAAGATGTCTAGGCATATTCAGTTTGAATCAAATATGTCTTTAGCTGGTGCTAATGCAGATAAAAGAGTAGCTGTTTCTCCTTCAAAACAAAAAGCTGTGTTAGCGGCTCTTTATGGTTATGTTGTTGGTGGAGGTTCTAGTGATCTTTCTGCAGAGTTAGATGATGCTGTTGTGAAGGCTAAAGAGCAATTAAGAAAATCTGGTAGTAATGCTGTTGTGGTTTGTGGTTTACAAGATGTAGATGCGCAATTAATAACAATGGCAATAAACGAGGCTTTAGGTAGTAAGGTGATGGATGTTGAAAATCCAAAAATGAATCGTCAAGGTAATAACAAGGAGGTTCTTTCTGTTGTTGCTGAAATGAATTCAGGTAATGTTGGTGCTATCATCTTAGCAGGTGTAAACCCAGCTTACTCTTTACCTAATTCTTCTGATTTTAAAGATGGTTTAAAAAAGGTTGATTTGTCTCTTACTTTCAGTATGAAAGAAGATGAAACCGCAGAATTGTGTGAATACGTTGCTGCTGCGCCTCATTACTTAGAATCTTGGGGAGATGTGCAAATCACAAAGAAGAATGTTAGTTTAATGCAGCCTACTATAAAGCCTTTGTTTGATACAAGACAGTTTCAAGATGCTTTATTGAAATGGGTTGGGAATGATACTTCTTATTATGAATATATCAGACAAACTTGGTCTGGTAACTTAAGTGGTAAATCTTGGAATGACGCTTTACACGATGGTGTTTTTGAGTCATCTATGCTTGTTGAGTCTAGTGATTTTGTTGCTAATGAGGTAAATCTTTCTGCCTCACTTTCTAGATTAAAGCAATCTTCTAGTAATGGTATGGAGTTGGTTTTATATACTAAAACTGCTTTAGGTAATGGAGAGCAAGCAAATAACCCTTGGTTGCAAGAATTACCTGATCCAATAACTAGAGTTTCTTGGGATAACTATATAACTGTAGCTAAAGCAGATGCAGATCGTTTAGAGTTGTGGAATGAAAATGTTGCTAATGGAGCTTTAGATGGTTGTTATGTTAATGTAAAAGTTGGTGATAAGGTTCTTAAGAATGTTCCTGTTCTTATTCAGCCAGGTCAAGCAAAAGGATCTGTAGGTTTATCTCTTGGTTACGGTAAACGTGCTGCAATTCAAGAAGAGATGCAGACAGGTGTAAATGCTTATCCTTTATATCAAAACTTTAATAACGTTCAAAATGTAACTATTGAAAAAGCAGGTGGTAGACATGAATTTGCTTGTGTTCAGTTACATAATACGTTAATGGGTCGTGGAGATGTAGTTAAAGAAACTACTTTAGAGATATTTAATACAAAAGACAAGAGTGTTTGGAATCATCTTGCTCAAGTTTCACTTAATCACGAAGAGGTTGCTGTAACTTCTCCAGAAGTAGATTTGTGGGATGAGTTTGATAGAACTATTGGTCATCATTTTAATCTTTCTATAGATTTAAATGCTTGTACTGGTTGTGGTGCTTGTGTGATAGCTTGTCATAGTGAAAATAATGTGCCTGTTGTTGGTAAGTCTGAAGTTAGACGTAGCCGTGATATGCACTGGTTAAGAATTGATCGTTATTACTCTTCAGAAGATACTTTTGAAGAAGATAATGAGAAGAAAGATAACTTTAGTGGTTTATTTGGAGATAATGGTTCTCTAGGTGGTTTTGGAGAATTAGAAGAAGCTGCTCAAGAGAAAGTTCAGGTTGTTTTCCAACCGGTAATGTGTCAACACTGTAATCACGCTCCTTGTGAAACTGTTTGTCCTGTTGCGGCAACATCTCACGGACGTCAAGGTCAAAACCATATGGCTTACAACCGTTGTGTAGGTACAAGATATTGTGCTAACAACTGTCCTTATAAAGTTCGTCGTTTTAACTGGTTCTTGTATAATAAAAATGACGAGTTTGATTACCATATGAATAATGATTTAGGGCGTATGGTTTTAAATCCTGATGTTGTTGTTCGTTCTCGTGGTGTGATGGAAAAATGTTCTATGTGTATTCAAATGACACAAAAAACTATTCTTGATGCTAAGCGTGATGGTAGAGAAATTAAAGATGGTGAGTTCCAAACTGCATGTTCTGCAGCTTGTGATTCTGGAGCAATGGTATTTGGAGATATAAATGATAAAGAGAGCGAAGTTTATGATCTTAAGCAAAGTGATAGAATGTATCACCTGTTAGAGCATATTGGAACTAAGCCAAATGTTTTTTATCATACAAAAGTTAGAAACACTACAGAAGTATAAAAGTTAATTAAAGAATCAATTATAAATCATTATGTCTCATTACGAAGCACCTATAAGAAAGCCTTTAGTTACCGGAGATAAGTCTTATCATGATGTAACTATAGATGTTGCAGCCCCGGTAGAAGGTAAGGCAAATAAAACTTGGTGGATTGTATTTTCAATATCACTAGTTGCTTTCCTATGGGGAATAGGTTGTATTATTTATACGGTATCTACAGGTATTGGTACTTGGGGTCTTAATAAAACCGTAGGTTGGGCCTGGGATATCACCAATTTTGTTTGGTGGGTAGGTATTGGTCACGCGGGAACGTTAATTTCTGCAGTACTATTATTATTTCGCCAAAAATGGAGAATGGCTATTAACAGGTCTGCAGAGGCGATGACTATTTTCTCTGTAGTTCAAGCAGGATTGTTTCCTGTAATACACATGGGAAGACCTTGGTTAGGGTATTGGGTTTTACCTATTCCAAACCAGTTTGGTTCTCTATGGGTAAACTTTAATTCTCCTCTTCTTTGGGATGTATTTGCAATTTCTACTTATTTATCTGTATCATTAGTTTTCTGGTGGACAGGTTTACTTCCAGATTTTGCAATGATTCGTGATCGTGCTGTAAAGCCTTTCCAAAAGAAAATATATTCTTTACTTTCATTTGGTTGGAGTGGTAGAGCTAAAGATTGGCAACGTTTTGAAGAGGTTTCTCTTGTATTAGCAGGTTTAGCAACTCCTCTTGTATTGTCAGTACATACTATTGTATCTTTTGATTTTGCAACGTCTGTTATTCCGGGTTGGCATACTACAATATTCCCTCCTTATTTCGTTGCGGGGGCTATTTTCTCTGGGTTTGCAATGGTAAATACCTTGTTAATTATAATGAGAAAAGTTTCAAATCTTGAAAACTATATTACTACACAACATATTGAATTAATGAATATTGTAATTATGATTACAGGTTCTATTGTTGGTGTAGCTTATATAACAGAGCTAGTTATTGCTTGGTATTCTGGAGTTGAGTTTGAGCAATATGCTTTCTTAAACAGAGCAACTGGTCCTTATTGGTGGGCATACTGGTCAATGATGACTTGTAACGTTATCTCTCCGCAGTTTATGTGGTTCCCTAAATTAAGAAGAAGTATTATGTTCTCTTTCTTTATATCTATAGTGGTAAACATTGGTATGTGGTTTGAGCGTTTTGTAATTATTGTAACCTCGTTACATAGAGATTACTTGCCGTCTTCTTGGACTATGTTCTCTCCAACATTTGTAGATATAGGTATATTTGTAGGTACTATTGGTTTCTTCTTTGTTCTTTTCTTATTGTATGCAAGAACTTTCCCAGTAATTGCACAAGCAGAAGTAAAAACAATCTTGAAATCATCTGGAGAAAAATATAAAAAGCTAAGAGCTGAACATGGAGATCATGTGAACTTGTATGATCCTGTAGTGGGAGATCCAATTATTAGCATTCAAGATTCTGGTTCAAGTGCTGCTGAAACTGATAACAATAACTAATCTGCTAAAGTAGCTGATTTTAAAAATAAATAATCAATAAGATGTCTTCAAAAGTATTACACGCTATATATACAGATGACGATTTGCTTATGCAAGCCGTTAAGCAAACAAAAGAGGCTCGTTATCATATTGAAGAGGTTTATACACCTTTCCCAGTTCACGGTCTAGATAAGGCTATGGGGCTTGCTCCAACAAGATTAGCTATTACTGCATTTATTTACGGTATTATTGGTCTTTCGGTTGCTGCATCCATGATGAATTTTATTATGATAGAAGACTGGCCTCAAAATATTGGTGGTAAACCTAGTTTTAGTTTTATAGAAAACTTACCAGCGTTTGTACCTATTATGTTTGAATTAACAGTATTTTTTGCAGCCCATTTAATGGTAATTACTTTTTACTTAAGAAGTAGATTATGGCCGTTTAAAGAAGCAGAAAATCCAGATGTAAGAACTACAGATGACCATTTTTTAATGGAAGTAGATGTAGCAAATCATAAAGTAGAAGAAATGTCTAAGTTCTTAAGTAATACTGGAGCTATAGAGATAAAATTAATACACAAATAAACTTTTATGAAGCGTTTATTTAACATAGGACTGTTGTTAGTTTCTGCGTCATTAGCGGTAGGTTGTTTTACTAAAGATGATCGTAATTATCAGTATTTTCCTAATATGTATGAATCTGTAGGTTACGAAGCTTACGGAAGTTATGAAACTTTTGAGAACACTCAAGAAGCTCAATTACCTGTAGAAGGAACTATCCCTAGAGGATGGAAACCTTATGGTTTTGAAAATTCTAATGATGGTTATCAAAATGCTAAAGCAAATTTATCCAACCCTCTTCCTTATACAGAAGATAACGTTAATAAAGGAAAAGAGTTATATACAATCTATTGTGCAATTTGTCACGGAGATAAAGGTGATGGTAAAGGTACTTTAGCTCAAAGAGAAAAGATTTTAGGTATACCTGCATATAATGATGCTGGTCGTGCAATAACAGAAGGTAGTGTTTATCACGTAATGTTTTACGGTATAAATACAATGGGTTCTTATGCATCGCAAACTAGTGAAGAAGAACGTTGGCAAATTAATCACTATGTGATGGATTTAAAAGCGAAACTTAACGGGCAGCCTCAAAGAGATTTTGTAAGTGAAAATGAAATTGCTGAAGTTGAATTAGAGACAATAGATAATCATTCTCAGCATGAAGATGAAGCTTCAGTTAATGAAGAACATGAGTCTTTACATACCGAGAGTGAAGAGCAATCACACGAAGTAAATTAATAGTAAGAATTTAACTGCATAGATAAATTAGTATGTACACGCTATCTAGTAAATTGAAATTAACAGCAATAATCTTTATTGTAGTTGGTGCCATAGGAATGATTTACGGTTTCTTATCTGCACCTTCATCAATAGAAGAAGTAGAACAAATCATTGCTGAACAAGGAGCTCACCATGGTGAAAGTCATGGCGAAACTGCTCAAATGGAAGAACATCAACCAGCTGGTCATCACTCTCAACCTCAAGAAATGCACGGTGCAGATGCTGATCACTCAAGTGTAGCAGAGGGACACGAGTCTTCTCACGCAGAGCATTTACTTCATCAATTACAAAATAAACCTTGGGCAGCAACTTATGTAGCGGCTTTCTTTTTCTTTATGATTGCTTTAGGAGCTCTTGCTTTTTATGCTGTACAATATGCAGCTCAAGCAGGTTGGTCTCCAGTTTTATATAGAGTTATAGAAGCAGTAACAGCATATTTACTACCTGGTAGTTTAATTATGTTATTGTTATTAGCTTTATCAGGTATGCATTTTAACCATTTATTTGTTTGGATGGATCCTGAAGTTGTTAAGCACGATGAATTAATTCAAGGTAAAAGTGCTTTTTTAAATGTTCCTTTCTTTTTAATTAGAGCTGTTATATATATAGCAGGATGGAATATTTTTAGATACTTATTAAGAAAAAATTCTTTAAGACACGATGAAGCTGATCACAATAGATGGTTTAAGCAAAGCTTTAAGTTATCTGCAGGTTTCTTAGTATTCTTTATTGTAACAGAATCTATGATGTCTTGGGATTGGATTATGAGTGTAGACCCTCACTGGTATAGTACTTTATTTGGTTGGTACGTTTTTGCAAGCCTTTTTGTATCTGCAATTACTGTAATCGCTTTAATTACTATTTACTTAAAGAGTAGAGGGTATTTAGAATATGTAAATAATAGTCATATTCACGATTTAGCTAAGTTTATGTTTGGTATCAGTATTTTCTGGACATACCTTTGGTTTTCACAATTTATGTTGATTTGGTATTCAAATATTCCTGAAGAAGTAACTTACTTTATTACTAGAATAGAAGATTATAATTTACCATTTTTCGGTATGATAGTTTTAAATTTCTTATTCCCATTATTAGTTCTAATGAATAGTGATTATAAACGTGTTAATTGGTTTGTAGTTATGGCTGGAGTGGTAATATTAATTGGACACTATATTGATATTTACAATATGATTATGCCAGCAACGGTAGGTAAATCTTGGTTTATTGGCATACCAGAAATTAGTGCTATATTTTTCTTTGGTGGTTTATTTGTTTTTGTTGTATTTAATGCGCTTACAAAAGCTCCATTATTAGCAAAAAGAAACCCTTACATAGAAGAAAGTAAGCATTACCATTATTAATAATAATTTGTATTAAAGAAAGATATTATCACAATGACTGTATTTTTAATCATAGTAGTTATAGCACTGTTGGGACTTACTTTTTGGCAAATGTCCAAAATACTTAAGTTATCAAATTCAACAGATCATGATTCAAATCAAGTAGCTAACAATACGGATAATAAGAATCAAGGATATTTAATGATTGCTTTTGTTTCTTTCCTTTATCTTTTAATGGCTTATAGTTTCTGGAATTGGAGTGACCTTTATTTACCAGAAGCAGCATCAGAACACGGGAAAGATTACGATAGATTAATGTTTATTTCTATTGGTCTTATCATGTTTGTTCAGGTAATCACTCAATTTTTACTTTTCTTCTTTGCGTATAAGTACAAAGGTGCTAAAGGTAGAAGAGCTTTATTTTATGCAGATAACGATAAACTAGAATTTATTTGGACAATTATTCCAGTAATTGTTTTAGCTGGTCTAATTATTTACGGTTTATTTACTTGGTCTGATATCATGAATATTGAAGATGATGAAGATGCTTTAGTGGTTGAAATTTATGCTTATCAATTTGGTTGGAAAGCTCGTTATTCTGGAGAAGATAATACATTAGGTAAAGCTAACGTTCGTTTTATTGAAGGTACTAATGTTGTTGGTGTAGATGAAAGTGATAGCTATGCTAAAGATGATAAAATTACGACAGAATTACATTTACCTGTAAATCGTCCTGTTTTATTCAAGTTTAGATCTCAAGATGTTTTGCACTCAGCTTATTTTCCATTCTTTAGAGCTCAAATGAATGTTGTACCAGGTATGATTACACAGTTTAGCTTTACGCCTACAATTACTTCCGAAGAAATGAAAAATTCGGAGTATATGGTAGATAAAGTAAAAGAATTAAATCAAATAAGAAAAGAAAAAAGTAAAGAGTTAGTAGCTAACGGAGATGTAGCTTTAGATCCTTATGAGTTTGAATATTATCTTTTATGTAACAAAATCTGCGGTATTTCTCACTTCAATATGCAAATGAAAATTGTAGTTGAGGAAGAAGAAGATTTTAATTCTTGGATAGCAGAACAAGAAGCATTTGGAGAATCTCTTAAGAAAGAAGAGGAACAGAAAGTAACAAGCAATAACTAAAAGCAATACAGAGTAGATATGTCAGTATCAGCAAACGCAGCAATAGCTCACGATCATCACGATGATCATGGACATCATAAAGAAACTTTTATTACCAAATACATTTTTAGTCAAGATCATAAAATGATTGGTAAGCAGTTCTTAATTACTGGTTTAGTAATGGGAGCGATAGGTATTTTTATGTCTATTTTATTTAGAATTCAATTAGCTTGGCCAGAAGAAGCATCTTGGGTATTTGAAATGTTTTTAGGTGATAAATATTCTACAGATGGTGTAATGAATCCTGATGCTTATTTAGCATTAGTTACTATTCACGGTACCATTATGGTATTCTTTGTACTTACAGCAGGTTTAAGTGGTACATTTAGTAACTTACTTATTCCACTTCAGATTGGAGCACGTGATATGGCTTCTGGTTTTATGAATATGCTTTCTTACTGGATATTCTTATTATCAAGTATTATCATGTTAAGTTCTTTATTTGTAGAGTCTGGACCAGCATCTGCAGGATGGACAATTTATCCTCCTTTAAGTGCTTTGCCAGAAGCAATTCCAGGTTCAGGTACAGGTATGACTCTTTGGTTAGTATCTTTAGCTTTATTTATTGCACAAAGTTTAATGGGGTCTCTTAACTACATTGTTACTGTAATTAATATGAGAACAGAAGGTATGTCTATGACAAGACTTCCTTTAAGTATTTGGGCTTTATTTGTAACTGCAATTATTGGTGTAGTTTCTTTCCCAGTTTTACTTTCTGCAGCTTTAATGTTAATTATGGATAGAAGTTTTGGTACTTCTTTCTTCTTAAGTGATATTTATATTAAAGGTGAAGTTTTAGCTCACCAAGGTGGTTCTCCAGTTTTATTTGAACATTTATTTTGGTTCTTAGGTCACCCAGAGGTATATATTGTATTATTACCTGCATTAGGTATTACTTCAGAGGTTATCGCAACAAATTCACGTAAACCAATTTTTGGATACCGTGCCATGGTTGCATCTATATTAGCAATTGCATTCTTATCAACTATTGTTTGGGGTCACCACATGTTTGTATCAGGTATGAATCCTTTCTTAGGGTCTGTATTTACTTTTACAACTTTATTAATTGCAATACCTTCAGCAGTAAAATCTTTCAACTACATAACCACATTATGGAAAGGTAACTTACAAATGAATCCAGGTATGTTATTTTCTATAGGTTTAGTATCAACATTTATTACTGGTGGTTTAACTGGTATTATTCTTGGAGATAGTACTTTAGATATTAACGTTCACGATACTTATTTTGTAATTGCTCACTTCCACTTAGTAATGGGTATCTCTGCATTATATGGTTTATTTGCAGGTGTTTACCACTGGTTTCCAAAGATGTTTGGTAGAATGATGAACAAAAATTTAGGTTATGTACATTTCTGGGTTACTGCAGTTGGTGCTTACGGGGTATTTTTCCCAATGCACTTTATAGGTATGGCAGGTTTACCAAGACGTTACTATACTAATACTAACTTTCCTTATTTTGATGATTTAGCTAACGTTAATGTAATTATTACTGTATTTGCTATCATTACAGCATTGGTTCAATTAGTGTTTATCTACAACTTTATTCACTCTATTTTCTTTGGTAAGAAAGCTTCTAAGAATCCTTGGAATTCTAACACGCTAGAGTGGACAACTCCAGTAGAACATATTCACGGTAACTGGCCTGGTGAAATTCCAAAAGTTTATCGTTGGCCTTATGATTATAGTAAATTAAATAAAGAAGAATCTGATTACGTAATAGCGGGTCAAGATTTTATACCACAAGATGTGCCTCTTCAAGATAATGAAGAAGAATTAAGTCACTAGGTATTTAAAATATAATATATCAACAGCCTTTCTATATTTAGAAAGGCTGTTTTGTTTTATTCAATTTCCAATTGTGTCAACGTAATAAGCATTTTGGTATATGTTTTTGATTCTTATTTTTTCAATTTTGTAAAATGAAAAATATATCCAAACTAAGTATCGTAACTATATTGTTAGTCAGTAGTCTTACAATTATGGTAGGCTCTGTTATAGCTCCTGCTCTTCCTAGCATTGTAGCTAATCTAAATTTTAAATATACACCAGGTTTATTGGTTACATTACCATCTTTAGGGGTAGTTATTTTCTCGCCTATAGTAGGAAGGTTAATTAATAAAATTGGAGCGTTTAAGCTTCTGTGTTGGGGGTTAATTCCATATGCGTTATTAGGCTTTATAGGTTTTTATTTAAATAATAACTATTTACTAATTGCAGATAGATTACTCTTAGGTGCCGCTTGTGTAGCAATACAAGTTGCTGTTACTACTTTTATAGCCCAATTATTTGAAGGGAAAGATAGAATGAAGATGATTGCTTGGCAAGGTATGGCAATAGAGCTAGGTGGAGTTATCTTTTTATCTATTGGTGGTTTTTTAGGCGAATTAAATTGGACTTTTCCTTTTTACATTTATTTAATAGCTATTCCGTTTCTTTTTATGGTAATAAGTAGTTTGCCTAAATCTGAAGTTGCTAATATTAATGAGTCTTCTAATCAAGATAACTCAGTTGCTGATAAATCAAGAAAGAAAATAATGACTCCTGTTTTTGTTGGTTCTTTTTTCTCAATGGCTATCTTTTTTGTGGCTTATGTAACTCTTCCAAGCTATTTGCCTACACAATTTTCTTTTACAGAGTCATCTACAGGTTATTTTATGTCTGCAATTTCTCTAGTTGCTGTTTTAACTGCAAGCCAAATGCCTAATATCACTCAAAAGCTTGGTGCAAATACTACTGTTTGTTTAGGTTTTGTGTTTTTTGGACTAGGTTATTTACTATTTGGTACAGCTTCACAAGTTTCTATAATGTTAGTTGGGGTTGTTTTAACAGGAGTTGGTTTCGGTTTAACAGTACCGTTATTAAACCATATGGTTGTAGAATATAGTAGTACCATTACTAGAGGGAAAAATCTAGGAACTTTCTCTATGATGGTTTTTGCTGGGCAATTTTGTGCAACTTTTGTAGAGTATTTGCCAGGTAGTTCTTCCTATATATTTATCTGTACAGCTTTTATTAGTGTACTAATTGCAATCTTTCTCTTTATTTTTTTTAAACGAAATAATTAAATTGTATTTTTCTGCTACTATAGAAAAATATAAAAGTGGAAAATTGGAAAAATAAAATTTCACTAGTAACAAGTGATGATTTTGCAGCAAAAGAACAAATGAAAAATACATTTCGTTTGTTTTTTTGTTTTGAAGCACCTACTGCTAAAGTTCTATTTATTCCTTTAAATGAAAAATTTAAGTCAACTTCAAAAATTTATACAAAAGCATTGCTACTTTCTTTTCAGAGAGAGTTAATAGAAGAAGATGATGTTGAGTTTGCACTAGATGTATTAAATCTATTTAACCTGTCGTATAATAACGAATTGACGTTAACTGTAACTCAACAAAAAGAATTAAAGCATATATTAGATTTTTTTGTAATTGAATATTCTAAAGAACATGGTTCTTATTTAATTATAAAATCAGTGTTAAAAATTATAATGCTCTCATTAATTAGAATAAAAGAGAAAGAGTTTTTACCTAAAGATATAAATCAAAATAGGGTTTATCAATTTCTTAATTTAATGGAGCAGAATTTTCAACATGAAACAGATACTAATTTTTATGCAAAAAAAATTAAAATTAGTGATAAGCGTTTAAATCAAATATTAAAAGAAAAACTTAGGTTTACAGCTAAACAATTAATTGTTCAGCGTCAACTTACAGAAATTAAAAGAGAATTGTTAAAGAAAGATAAAACGGTAAAACAAATTGCTTTTACATATAATTTTAATTCCGTTAGTGCTTTTTCAAGGTTTTTTAAACGTTATGAAGGGATTAGTCCTATTCAATTTACCTCAAAAGATTAAAAGTTGTTGATTATTTCTGAAAAGTGTTTTAGAGAATACTAATTGAATAGTAGCTTTCCTATATTTGTTTTATGAATGAAAACCTAGACGCAACAGGAGAGAGTTTTACTCCAGAAGAATTTGATATAGAAAAAGCTTTACGTCCGCTATCTTTTAACGATTTTGCGGGGCAAGACCAAGTACTTGAAAATTTACAGGTTTTTGTTCAGGCAGCAAATCAAAGAGGAGAAGCTTTAGACCATACATTATTTCATGGTCCTCCAGGCTTAGGGAAAACTACTTTAGCTCATATTTTAGCAAATGAGCTAAATGCAGGTATCAAAATTACCTCTGGGCCAGTGTTAGATAAACCAGGAGATTTAGCAGGCTTGCTAACCAATCTAGAAGAACGAGATGTACTATTTATAGATGAAATCCATCGATTATCACCCGTGATAGAAGAGTATTTATACTCTGCAATGGAAGATTTTAAAATAGATATTATGATTGAGTCTGGACCTAATGCACGTTCAGTTCAAATTCATTTAAACCCTTTTACATTAGTAGGTGCCACTACAAGATCAGGTTTACTTACAGCACCTATGAGAGCTAGATTTGGTATTTCTAGTAGGTTGCAATATTATACTACAGAATTACTCTCAGACATTATACAAAGAAGTGCAGCTATATTAAATGTCCCTATTTCTATTGATGCAGCTATAGAAATTGCAGGCAGAAGTAGAGGTACTCCAAGAATTGCTAATGCACTTTTAAGAAGAGTAAGAGATTTTGCTCAAATTAAAGGTAATGGTAAAATAGATATTGAAATTTCTAAATACAGCTTAAAAGCATTAAATGTAGATGCAAACGGTTTAGATGAAATGGATAATAAAATATTAACCACCATTATAGAAAAATTTAAAGGTGGCCCTGTAGGTATTACTACCCTGTCTACAGCAGTTAGTGAAAGTGCAGAAACCATAGAAGAGGTGTACGAGCCATTTTTAATTCAGCAAGGTTTTATTATACGTACTCCTAGAGGTAGAGAGGTAACAGAAGCGGCTTATAGACATTTAGGCAAAACCAAGCATAATACACAAGGCGGACTCTTTTAAAATTTTTAAAATGCAGACACATAAAAATATACCTGAAGTTTCATTCTTTAGATTTATTAGGCATGCTGCTAATATTTTAAAAAATCCGTTACCTTTTCATGAATATAACTTCCAGAAGTTAGGAGATGTCTTTAGGTTAAAAATAGGTTTAGGTAATTCGGTTGTGTTTTCTAGAAATCCTAAACTAGCACAATATATTCTTCAGAAGAATCAAAAAAATTACCATAAATCTCCCATACAAACTAAAGATCTTTCTAAATACGTGGGGCACGGTTTACTGACTGTAAATGGAGAAAAGTGGATAAAACAAAGAAAGCTAATACAACCAGCATTTCATAAAAAACAATTAGCACAACTTGTAGATAATATACAAGAAGCTATATTGGTAGAATTGCAAAAAATAACCACAGATAAGCCAATAGATATTTTTCCTATTTTAAATAATTTGGCCTTTCAAACAGTAGTGAAATCTCTTTTTAGTAGTGCCGTTGGAGAAAAAGAAATTAATAGACTGCAATACATTACAGAGGCAGCTCAAAAAATGTTAGTAAGTGAGTTAAGACAACCTTTTAAAGGTTGGTGGTTTAAATGGAGCGGACAAATACAAAAGCATATAGACTTAACCAATGAAGCTCGAGAAATTTTAAAGCAAATTGTAAATAAAAGAAAAGCTTCTGGTGTTAAAGAAGATGATTTGCTAGATATGCTACTAGATGCAAGGTATGAAGATGGCTCTACAATGACAGAGCAGCAGTTAATAGATGAAATATTAATACTTTTTACAGCAGGTCATGAAACTACTGCTAACGCGCTAACTTTTACCTGTGAGTTGTTAGCTAGAAATCCTGAAATTCAAGAAAAATTACATGAAGAGGTAGTTAAGGCAAAAAAAGAATCTTCCACAATAATGGAGTTTTTAAAAATTAGTACTTATGCTAATCAAGTAATAGATGAATCTATGAGACTTTACCCTCCTGTTTATTTTATAGATAGAATAAGTTTAGAAGAAGATAATTTTGAAGATTTTACTGTCTCTAAAGCATCTAGCATTTTACTTTCTATATACGAAATTCATAGGCATAAAGATTATTGGAGTAATCCTGAGCAGTTTATACCAGAACGTTTTGAAAAAATAGAAACCAAAAAATCTATAGCCTACTATCCTTTTGGGGCAGGTCCAAGAAAGTGTATTGGTAATAATTTTGCTATGTATGAAATGATAATGGCTATTTCAGAAATTACAAGTAAATTTAAAATAGAAGCTAAGCAAGGTGCCATAGAGATTACTCCGTTAATTACACTCAAACCTAAAAATGCTATTTTAAAATTTACAAAAAGATAAATGCTGCTTACTAATTCAGAAAAATACACTAAGCTTATTAAAGACGAAGCGTTAAGGCTTGGCTTTATGTCTTGTGGCATAAGTAAAGCAGGATTTTTAGAAGATGAAGCACCGCGTTTAGAAAAATGGCTAAATGAAAATAGAAACGGAGAAATGCAATGGATGGAGAATCATTTTGATAAACGTTTAAATCCTACCCTTTTAGTAGATGACGCCAAAAGTATAGTTTCTGTTTTATTAAATTATTATCCGCACGAAATTCAGCAAGAAGATAGCTATCATTTAAGTAAATACGCTTATGGTCAAGATTACCATTTTGTAATAAAAGACAAGCTAAAACACTTGCTCCAATTTATAAAAAAAGAAATAGGGGAAGTGTCAGGAAGAGCATTTGTAGATTCTGCTCCTGTGTTAGACAAAGCTTGGGCAGCTAAAAGTGGTTTAGGCTGGATAG
The DNA here is from genome assembly GCF_900141885.1 of Mesonia phycicola. GTDB lineage: Bacteria > Bacteroidota > Bacteroidia > Flavobacteriales > Flavobacteriaceae > Mesonia > Mesonia phycicola. The sequence continues at coordinate 285,714 of NZ_FQYY01000005.1, forward strand.
GGAAAAACAGTAATTTATTATCTAAAAAAACAGGTTCCTTTTTTTTTATTGCAGAATTAATTATCGATTTGGAGTTAGAATATGATACTCCAGTTACAGATCACTGCGGAAGCTGTACCGCTTGTATAGATGCTTGCCCTACAGATGCAATTTACGAGCCTTATAAAGTAGACGGTAGCAAGTGTATTTCTTATTATACAATAGAACTAAAAGATAGTATTCCAGCTTCAGAAAGAGGGAAATTTAACGATTGGATGTTTGGTTGTGATATTTGCCAAGATGTTTGCCCTTGGAACAGGTTTTCTAAACCACATACCGAACCATTATTTAATCCGCATCCAGATTTGTTACAAATGACAAAAGAAGATTGGAAAGAGATTACCAAAGAGACTTTTCAAGAAATATTTAAAAAAACAGCCGTAAAAAGAACCAAGTATGATGGCTTAAAGCGAAATATTAATTTTTTAGAAAGTTAATTTTTCTATTCTAAATGGATGTTTACCTTTGCTTATTCTCAAACTAGAAACAAGATGAGTAACGAACGTAAAAGAAGGGAAGCTTTAGTTTATCACGCTAAACCAAAGCCAGGTAAAATAGAAGTTGTTCCAACAAAAAAATATTCAACGCAAAGAGATTTGGCGTTGGCATACTCACCGGGAGTTGCAGAGCCTTGCCTAGAAATAGCAAAAGACAAAGAAAACGCTTATAAATATACAGCCAAAGGTAATTTGGTAGCTGTAATCTCTAACGGTACTGCTGTTTTAGGATTAGGAGATATTGGTCCAGAAGCATCAAAACCAGTGATGGAAGGTAAAGGTTTGTTATTTAAAATTTTTGCAGATATAGATGTTTTTGATATTGAAGTAGATACAAAAAACATTGACGATTTTATTAATACCGTTAAAAATATAGCTCCCACTTTTGGAGGTATAAATTTAGAAGATATTAAAGCACCCGAAGCTTTTGAAATTGAAAGAAGGTTAAAAGCAGAGCTAGATATACCGGTAATGCATGACGATCAGCACGGGACAGCAATTATTTCTTCCGCAGCATTATTAAATGCGTTAGAAATTGCAGATAAAAAAATAAATGAAGTAAAAGTAGTAATCTCTGGAGCAGGCTCTGCAGCAATTGCGTGTGCAAAGCTGTATGTTTCTCTAGGAGTAGCAAAAAATAATATAGTGATGTTTGATGTAAACGGAGTTTTACATCACGATCGTAAAGATTTGTCTGATATTCAGATGGATTTTGCCATAGATACAAAATATGCTTCTTTAGGGGAAGCTATTAATGGAGCAGATGTGTTTTTAGGTCTTTCTGTAGGTAATGTGTTAAAACCAGAGATGCTAAAAACAATGAATAATAATCCTATTGTTTTTGCAATGGCTAATCCAGAGCCAGAAATAGAATACGATTTAGCAGTAAAAACACGAGAAGACATTATTATGGCAACGGGTAGAAGTGATCACCCAAATCAAGTAAATAATGTTTTAGGTTTTCCATTTATATTTAGAGGGGCTTTAGATGTAAGAGCTACTAAAATTAACGAAGCTATGAAAATGGCAGCGGTTAAAGCTTTAGCTAATCTTGCCAAAGAAAGCGTACCAGAACAAGTAAACATAGCTTACGGAGAGACAAAATTAAATTTTGGAAGAGACTATATCATTCCAAAACCCTTCGACCCTAGACTGCTTACCGTAGTTCCGCCAGCAGTAGCAAAAGCAGCAATGGATAGTGGTGTGGCTAAAGAGCCAATACAAGACTGGCAACGTTATGAAGATGAGCTTTATGAGAGAATGGGAAGTGATAATAAAATTACAAGATTGTTACTTAACCGTGCTAAAATTAACCCTAAAAAGGTAGTTTTTGCAGAAGCAGATCATCTAGATGTTTTAAAAGCAGCACAAATTGTTAACGATGAAGGAATTGCTATCCCTATTTTATTAGGAAGAAAAGATGTGATTTTAGAGTTAATGAACGAGATAGAGTTTGATGGAGAAGGAGTAGAAATTATAGATCCAAAATCTGACGATCAAAAAGAAAATACAGAGAAATACGGAAACTGTTTTTGGGAAGCTAGAAAAAGAAATGGAATTACTCAATTAGATGCACATAAACTTATGCGTCAGCGTAATTATTTTGCAGCTATGATGGTAAAGCAAGGGGATGCAGATGCTTTATTAACAGGTTATTCTAGAGCTTATCCTGGTGTTGTAAGACCTATGCTTGAGATTATAGGTATGGCAAAAGGAGTTTCTAGAATAGCGGCTACCAATTTAATGAGTACCTCTAGAGGTCCGTTATTTATTAGTGATACTTCTATAAATATAGATCCAGATGCTAAAGATTTAGCCAGAATTACACAAATGACAGCACATACCGCAAAAATGTTTGGTATAGACCCTGTAATTGCAATGATTTCATATGCAAACTTTGGTTCTTCTAAAGATCCGCATGCTACTAAAGTGAAAGACGCAGTATCTTATTTACATCAGTATTGTCCAGAAATTAATGTAGACGGAGAGTTACAAGTAGATTTTGCATTAAATAAAGAAATGCTTCAAAGTAAATTCCCATTTTCAAAATTAGCAGGTAGAAAAGTAAATACATTAGTTTTTCCTAATCTAGACTCTGCCAACTCTACTTACAAATTAATTAAAGAGCTAAATAATACAGATTCTATAGGGCCAATAATGATGGGGTTAAATAAACCAGCTCATATTTTGCAGTTAGGAGCAAGCGTTGCAGAAATGGTAAATATGGCTGCTGTATCTGTAGTAGATGCGCAAGAAAAAGAAAAGAAAAAAACATTGCCTGTGATGATTTAGGTAATAATGTTGTTAAACTATAGTCGCTAATTTTAGTATTTTAATAATTTCGCTACATTTGGGGGATTTTTAACTTTTACTTAACTAAATGATTTCACACCTAAAGGGTAAACTAGTAGAGAAAAACCCAACGGATATTACAGTAGAATGCAATGGAGTTGGGTATTTTTTAAATATTTCACTAAACACCTATTCACAACTTCCTGCAGAAGAAAATATTTTTATTTACGTCTACCTACAAGTTAGAGAAGATGCACATACTCTGTTTGGGTTCATGCAAAAGTCAGAAAGAGAAATTTTTAAAAAACTAATTTCTGTTTCTGGTATTGGTGCTAGTACTGCAAGAACAATGCTTTCATCTTTAACACCTCTTCAAGTAGTAGAGGCAATTACGCAAGAAGAAGTGGCAATTATACAGAGTGTAAAGGGTATTGGAGCAAAAACTGCTCAACGAGTTATTATAGATCTTAAAGATAAGTTAAGTGAATTTTCTGAAGATGTTAATGAAATTGTAAAGTCTTCACGCAATACACACAAAGAAGAAGCGTTATCTGCATTAGAAACTTTAGGTTATACTAGAAAGCAATCTGAAAAAGTAGTAAGCAGAATTATTAAAAATGACGCCGAAGCTTCAGTTGAGACAATTATAAAGTTTGCCTTAAAAAACCTTTAATACCTTGAGAAAAAATAACTTCTTCAATTTTAATTTTTCTTTATTTGCACTTACGTTTTTTATAGCGACGGTAAGCGCTTTTTCTCAAGAAGAAGAAAGTGAGACCGAACAAGATTCAACAAAAACAGGATATCGATTAGGGCAAATTCAAATGCAAAACCCTAATAGTATAGTTTCTAAATATACATACGATCCTGTTTTAGATCGTTACCTGTATACAGAAATGATAGGAGATGTAAACGTCTCTTACCCAATGATGCTTACGCGAGAAGAATACCAAGAGTTGGTTCTTGAAGAGCGAATGAAAGAGTATTTTAAAGAAAAATCTGACGCTCTTTCTGGTAGAGATAAAGAAGCAGAAGCACAACAGAAAAATTTATTGCCAATATTTTATGTAGATAATCAATTTTTTGAATCTGTTTTTGGAGGCTCAGAAATAGAAGTTATTCCGCAAGGTTCTGTAGAGGTAGATTTAGGAGTTCTTTATTCAAAACAAGATAACCCGTCCCTATCACCTAGAAATAGAAGTAGCTTAACTTTTGATTTTGATCAAAGAATTAGTTTAAGCTTATTAGGTACAGTAGGTACGCGTTTACAGGTTACTGCAAATTACGATACAGAATCTACATTTGATTTTCAAAATCAAATCAAGCTAGAATATACACCAGATGAAGATGATATTGTAAGAAAAATTGAAGTTGGTAACGTGAGTATGCCGATTACCAATTCTTTAATTGATGGTTCTCAAAGTTTATTTGGAGTAAAAACAGAATTGCAATTTGGTAAAACTACTATTACTGGAGTTTTTTCAGAACAAAATTCAGAAAGAACAACAACAACAATACAAGGAGGCGGGTCTGTAGAAGAATTTGAAAAATTTATCTTAGATTATGATTCTAATAAGCACTTTTTTCTATCTCATTATTTTAGAGATCAGTATAATGATGCTTTAGCAAATTACCCTTTTATAGCGAGTAATATACAAGTAACTAAAGTTCAAATTTGGGTAACAAACACTTCCAATACTACAGATGCATTAACAGATGCAAGAAATATTGTAGCAATTCAAGATTTAGGAGAGTCTACTTCAGAAAATATCGGAGTTTTATTAGATGCTAATGGAGATCCTAACAACTCTTCTTCTTTTGCAGGCTTTGTAAATGTAGCTGAAGGTTCTTACCCAAGTAATGCAAATAACGATTTTAACCCTTTAGGTATTAGTGGGCCGCAACAAACTGCATTAACTTCTGCAATAAGAGATATTGCTACGGTAGATCAAGGTTTTGGTGTTCACTCCAGTGAAGTAAGTGAAGGGATAGATTATGTAAAGCTAGAAAATGCTAGGCAATTATCTTCTAATGAATATACATTGTATTCAGACTTAGGTTATATCTCTTTAAACCAAACAATAAGTGATGATGAAATTTTAGCAGTAGCGTATCAATACACTGTAAACGGGCAGGTATATCAAGTAGGAGAATTTGCTAATGATGGTGTAGAGGCAACCACTACAGCAACTGGTAGTACGGGAGACGTAACAGTAACTCAAAATTTAGTTGTAAAAATGCTTAAAAGCACTATAACTAACGTAAATGAGCCTGTTTGGGATTTAATGATGAAGAACATCTACAGCCTGGGAGCTTATCAATTAGAAGAAGATAATTTTGAATTTAGAATTTTATACTCAGATCCAGAATCATTAAATTACATTAAACCAGAAGGGTCTACACCGCTGCCAAGTGATGTGCAAGAAACTAATTTGTTAAGAGTTTTTAATTTAGATAACTTAAATACAAATAGAGATCCTGTAGTTGGCGGAGATGGTTTTTTTGACTTCGTAGCAGGTCAAACTATTGATGTAGAAAATGGTAGAATTATATTTACCACGGTAGAGCCGTTTGGAGAGTATTTATTTAATAAGTTAGATAATACGCCAAATGGAGGTTCTGAAGATTACGACGATGAAAGTACATATAATGAAAATCAAGAAAAATACGTTTTTAGGTCATTATATGCTACTACAAAAACAGCTGCAGAACAGGAAGATGCAGATAAAAATAAGTTTAAATTAGAAGGAAGTTATACTTCTTCTGGAGAAAACGGAATATCATTAGGTGCTTTTAATATTCCGCAAGGTTCTGTAACAGTAACTGCAGGAGGTATTGAGCTGCAAGAAGGGATAGACTATACGGTAGATTACCAATTAGGTACAGTGACAATTTTAGATGAAGCTTTGTTAGCTTCAGATGCGGTAATTCAAGCTTCTACAGAGAATAATGCTCTTTTTGGTCAGCAAACAAAAAGATATACAGCATTAGATGTACAACACCAATTTAATGAAAATTTTATAGTAGGGGCAACCTATGTAAACTTAAACGAAAGGCCAACTACGCAAAAATCAAATTATGGGTATGAGTCTATTAACAACAGTATCTATGGTTTAAATTTTAATTACGCTACAGAAGTGCCGTTTTTTACTAGGTTAGTAAATAAGCTTCCTAACATAGATACAGATGTTGAGTCTAATTTTTCTATAAGAGGAGAGTTTGCTTACCTACAACCAGGTTCGCCTTCGGGAGATGATTTTGATGGAGAAACTACAAGTTATATAGATGATTTTGAAGCTTCACAAACAGCAATTTCTTTATTAAGCCCGTTATCTTGGTACTTGTCAAGTGTGCCGGTAGGTTATGGTGGTGAATACTCAAATAATGATTTGGCTGTAAACTATAAGAGAGCTCATTTAAATTGGTACACAGTAGATCCAGTATTTTATACAGACTCACGCCCATCTGGTGTTAGTGATGATGATATGTCTACTTACGCTACAAGACGTGTGTATATAGATGAAATTTACCCAAATACAGATGTGGTAGAAGGGCAAGCCCAAGTGATATATACGTTAGATATGGCTTATTACCCTACGCAACGTGGGCCTTACAATTTTAACCCTACTTCTGCAGGAACTAATGATTTGCTTAATCCTAGTGAAAATTTTGCAGGAATTATGCGAGGAATGACTACTACAGATTTTGAACAGTCTAACGTAGAGTTTGTAGAATTTTGGGTGATGGACCCTTTTATTTATGATGAAAATCAAAATGTAGATCAAGGGAAAGTAGTTTTAAACTTTGGTAGTATTTCTGAAGATATTTTAAAAGACGGGAGAAAACAATATGAAAATGGTTTACCTGTAGATGGCTCAACAGATTCTACCATAGAGACAGATTACGGTAAAGTTCCTTCTAGCCAATCACTAGTATATGCATTTGATTCTGAAGATGCAGAGAGAGATAACCAAGATATTGGTTTTGATGGTTTAAGTGATGCAGAAGAAGCAACCAAATTTCCTGATTTTGCAAATTTAGAAGACCCTGCTAACGATAATTACGAGTATTATTTAGCAAAAGAAGGAAATGTTTTAGAGCGTTACTATAACTATAATGGTTCGCAGGGTAATTCTCCTACAGATGTAGAAGACGATGATAGAGGAAATAGCACAGTGCCTTCTGTAGAAGATATCAATAGAGATAATACAATGAATACTATTGATAGCTATTTTGAATACGAAGTGCCTGTATTTAGAAATATGAGTGTAGATAATAATACAAGTTCTATCACTGGTATTGATGAAGATTATATTACCGATGTTAAAACGGTAACTACAACTATGCAAAATGGAGAATCTATAGATGTAAGATGGGTTCAGTTTAAAGTACCATTAAGTACCAATAGTGAGTATTCAGTAAATGGTATTTCAGATTTAAGATCTGTGAGATTTATGAGGATGTATTTGGCAGATTTTGCAGATGATGTGGTTTTACGTTTAGGAGCTTTAAATTTAGTAAGGGGAGATTATAAAAGCTATACAGAAGCTATTGTGCCAGATGGTACAGATCCAGAATCTACACCTGGTACAGAGTTAGATGTAACTGCGGTAAGTGAAGAGCAAACTTCAGATTATGTAACCCCTCCTGGTGTTGTTAGAGAAGAACTTATTAATAATAATCAAACTATTCGTGAAGATGAGCAATCGCTATCTCTTACGGTTACAGGGTTAGATCCGGGAGATTCTAGAGGTGTTTATAAGAGTTTTCAAGTAGATATGCGTCAGTATGAAAACTTAGAAATGTTTTTACATGCCGAAAGTTTACCTGCACCTGCTGCAACTTTAGAAGACGGAGATTTAACTGCGTTTATAAGAATGGGGTCAGATTTTACAGATAACTTTTATCAAATAGAAATTCCTTTAACGATTAGTGAAGCTAATTCTACCGCCTCATTAGATGTTTGGCCAGAAGAAAATAATTTAGATTTATCACTATCACTTTTGCAAGAAATAAAATCACTGGTATTAGGTAGTCAAGCGTATAGCAGTGCAGATTTAAACTTTTTTACTTCAGATTTAAGTCCGTCTACCTCTAATAATTTAGGAGAATTGCGAGTAGGTATTAAAGGAAATCCAACTTATGGAGACATAAGGTTAATTATGTTAGGGGTTAAAAATACTGGAGATACAGAAGCTTCTGGAGAAGTTTGGTTTAACGAGCTTCGTTTATCAGAATTAAAAAGCCAAGGGGGTTGGGCCGCTGTGTTAAGTTTAGATACTAATTTTGCAGATTTTGCAAATGTTTCTGCCTCAGGTAGTAAAAGTACTATAGGTTTTGGGGGTGTAGAGCAAAGTCCTTCAGAGAGGAGCTTAGAAGATTCTCAACAGTATGATGTAACTACTAATTTAAATTTAGGGCAACTATTACCTAAAACTTGGGGGGTAAAAGTTCCTTTAAGTTATAGTATTGGGGAAGAGTTGGTGACGCCATTATATGATCCGGAGTATTTAGATATTGAGTTAGAAACCTTGTTAGATAATGCAACAGATGAAGCTACCAAAGATGAATTGTTGGAGCGAGCAGAAGATTATACAAAAACACAAAGCGTTAGTGTTATAGGGTTAAGAAAAGAAAGAGTAACCAAACCAGGAAAACCGCAAAGAAAACCAATGCCTTATGATATTGAAAATTTTGCTTTTTCAGGAACTTATAATCAAGTAGATCATCGTGATTTTGAAGTAGAAGATTACTTGTCTCAGAGCGTGAGTTTAGGGGCTACTTATAGTTATGGTTTTAGGCCTTTTAAAATAGAACCTTTTAAAAATATTAAGTACTTAGATAGTAGTGAGTATTATAAGTTTATTAAAGATTTTAATATAAACCTTTTACCAACAAGTTTATCTGTTAGCTCTAATATAGATAGAGATTATGATGAGCAAACATATAGAGAAACAGATTTAACTTCTGGTTCGTTAGGTTTGCCAACCTTGTACCAAAGAAATTATACGTTTGATTGGCAATATACTGTAAATCATAATTTAACAGAGTCGTTGAGGTTTACGTTTAATTCTTCTACAAACAGAATTGTTAATAATTATATTAACGATGATAATGTGCAAGATAATACAGTAGGTATTTGGGATGGCTTTTTTGATTTAGGAAATCCAAATCAACTTTATCAAAGTTTACAATTAAATTATGATGTACCTTTTGATAAAATACCACTGTTAGAGTTTATAAAAACACAATATTCATATACGGGTAACTTTCAGTGGCAAAAAGGTTCAGAAATAAATAATAGTTTAACAGATATTCCAGATCTTGGTAACGATATTCAAAACTCTAACACGCACCAATTAAACAGTACGTTCGAGTTAAAAACTCTATATAATTATTTAGGTTTAAAGAAAAAACCAGATCCGCAAAACACAAGAGGAAGATCTCCTAATCAGGGTAATCGTTTAGGTTTTTCAAGATCTAGTCAAAAATTAATTTCTAAAAATAACGATACAAAAGAAACCTTAGATAAACTTTCTGTCGGAGACAAAGCAACAAATACCTTAATAGGTATAGCTACAGCAGTAAAAAGAATTACAGCAAATTATCAAGAAACAAATGGTATTTACCTTCCAGGGTACACTAACGATGTAGGTTTTGGGGGTACTTTAAAACCAACTACCGCCTTTGTGTTTGGTAGTCAGGCAGATGTTAGAGAGATAGCAGCATCTAATGGTTGGTTAACTCTTTATCAAGATTATAACGAACAATATGTAGAGAACGAAATGAAAACCTTATCTCTACAATCACAAATAGATTTATTACCAGATTTAACTATTGATCTTAATGCAAATAGAACCTATTCTGAAACATATACAGAAAACTATGTGGTAAATACAGATGACTTGCAGTATAGATCGCTTAGCTCTAACACTTATGGTAGTTTTAGTATTACCAACATAATGATAGGGACAGCTTTTGCAAAGAGTGATCAAGGTTTTTCTGAGACTTTTGAGAAATTTAGAGACAATAGAATTACTATAGCAAATAGATTAGCTCAAAATGCAGGAATAGATATTACAGATCCAGATAACTTAGATGATGATGGTTTCCCTATTGGGTTTGGTAAAAGTAGCCAAGCAGTAATGCTGCCTTCATTTCTGTCAGCTTACGGCGGGCAAGATGCAAATGATGTTGGTTTAGGATTTAAAAAAACTACTCCGTTGCCAAACTGGAATATTAAATATACAGGATTAATGAGGATAAAGTGGTTTAAAGACAGGTTTAGAAGACTAAGCTTGCAACACGGGTACTCCTCTGTATACAATGTAAATCAATTTCAGAGTAATTTAGATTACGATAGAAACGCACCATATAGCGAATTAAATAAAGACCAATCAGGAAACTTTAAAAATGAATTTCTTATTTCTACTATAAATTTAGTAGAGCAATTTACCCCACTAATTAAAGTAGATATGGAATTAAAAAATTCAGTATCTGTTTTGGCAGAAATAAGAAAAGATAGAGCATTGTCTTTAAGTTTTGATAATGATTTATTGACTGAAGTTCAGGGAGATCAATATACTTTAGGTTTAGGTTACCGAGTAAAAGATTTAAAAATACCTACACGTATTGGCGGGCAACCAAGAGTTTTAAGCAGTGATTTAAATTTTAAACTAGACTTTTCTTTTAGGAGAAACCAAACAATAATACGATATTTGGACACAAATAATAGCCAGACAACAGCAGGGCAAGATCTTTGGTCTTTTAATTTTACTACAGATTATGCATTGTCTAAAAATTTAACGGCTATATTTTATTATGATCATATTTTTTCAGAATATGCAGTTTCAACAGCATTTCCGCAAACAACCATTACATCGGGAATAACGTTAAGATATAACTTTGGAAATTAAATAATAACAACTTAAAAAATCAAAAATATGGGAGCTCCAAAAGACTTAAAATACACAAAAGATCACGAGTGGGTAAAAATTGATGGCGATATAGCTACTGTAGGTATAACAGAATTTGCACAAGGAGAATTAGGTGATATCGTTTATGTAGAAGTAGAAACAGTAGATGAAGAGTTAGATAGAGAAGAGGTTTTTGGTACTGTAGAAGCTGTAAAAACAGTGTCTGATTTATTTTTACCACTTTCAGGAGAAATTATAGAGTTTAATGAAGCTTTAGAAGATGAGCCAGAAAATGTAAATACAGATCCTTACGGAGACGGTTGGATGATTAAAATTAAAATTTCTAACCCTGCAGAAGTAGAAGATCTTTTAGATGAAAGTGCTTACAAAGAACTTATTGGCGCCTAAGCAAACTTTATTTTTTGCACTAAGTTATACGGCAATTATTCTATTACTTTCTTTAATGCGTTTAGATAATATGCCAACCCCCAAATTTGATAATTCAGATAAGTATATGCACGCAATTGCATATTTTGGTTTAACTATAATTTGGTATGTATATTATTTTAGTAGTAAAAGCTGGAAATTGGTGCAAATAAAATCTTTAACGGTAATTTGTTTGTTAATTATTGCTTTTGGCATTTTTATTGAAGTACTACAAGACAAATTAACAACCTATAGAACTATTGATAGTTTAGATGTTTTAGCAAACTCAATAGGTGTTACTGTTGCTTTTTTTGTTATTTTAATGATGAAAAAGCAATTAAAAAAAGTTAAAAACAAATTATAATTTAGATTTTTATAAAAAATAATTACTTTAGCAATCCGATAATAACAAATTATGGAACCAAAAAAGAATCCTAGTAAAGACATGAGAAAGAATAGCGTGCTATACTTTCAACTTGGTCTTATTTTAATGCTCCTTTTCGTATGGAGGGCTATCGAGTGGAAAACCTATGAGAAAGCAGAAATTGAACAAGAAGTTGTTCAGTTTGATCAGCTTGCAGAGGAAGAAGAAGTAACAATGGTGATGCCTCCAGATGCACCGCCACCACCGCCACCGCCACCACCAGCACCAGAGGTAATCGAGGTAGTTGAAGATGATGTGGAAATTGAAGAAGAAGTAATTGAGTCTACAGAGGTGACAGAAGAGCCGCCAGAGATTGTAGAAGTTGCAGAAGTTGCAACAATCTCAGATGATGAGCCTATTGCAGACGTTCCATTTACAGCTATTGAAGATGTGCCTATTTTCCCTGGATGTGAAAAGTATAAGTCTAACGCAGAGCGTAAAACTTGTATGAGTGATAAAATTAAAGATTTTGTAAACAGTAAATTTAATACAGATCTTGGTGCAGAACTTGGGCTAAGTGGTATTAACAGAGTTTACGTAAGATTTAAAATTGATCATAAAGGTAATATTGTTGGAGTTCAAGCAAGAGCACCACACCCTAGACTTCAAAGAGAAGCTGAGCGTGTAGTAAATATGTTACCTAGTATGACTCCAGGTAAACAACGTGGTAAAGCTGTTGGGGTATTATACTCACTACCAATTGTTTTTCAGGTACAAGATTAATATATCTTAATAAGTATATAAAACCTTCAAGCATTGCTTGAAGGTTTTTTTTGTTTTCATTTTTGGCATAATAGCTGTATTGTCTATTGTAATTAACTATAAATTATGCTATTATGAACAATTTTAACAAAAAACCAACCGCGTCTAGTAAGCTTATTTATTTTCAAATAGGTTTAATTGTAACATTAGTTTTAGTGTTATTTTTTATTGAGCAAACTTCTAAAGAAGTTAAGTATAATGATAAAGCTGTAGTTTCAGATGTTTTTAAAATGGAAAAAAGTTTCAATCAAAAAGTTATTTTTCCTAAAACCACATCAGTAAAGACACATCAAAAAAAATCTTCAAGTAAAATAATCCCTGAAAAAGCTAACGAGAAAGATTTAGTAGATGAGATTTTTAAAAAGAAAGCTACAGGCCAAATAGATAATAAAAAATTAGATTTAGAAGATCCAGACGACGATTTTATAGAAGACTTACCTGTTGTATCTAAACCTATGGGTATAAAGTTTGTTTCTGAAGTACCTGTATTTCCTGGTTGTGAAAATTTTTCAACAAGAAATGAGCAAATAGAATGTTTTTCTTCAAAAGTAAAAAAAATAGTTGCTAAAAAGTTTAATGGTAACATAGCTAGTAATTTAGATTTGAAAGGAAAACAGAATATATATGTAAACTTTACAGTAAGTGATACGGGTGAAATTGTAGATATCAAAGCAATTTCTAAAAATCAAGAACTAATAGAGGAAGCGGTAAGAGTAATTAAACTTTTACCTAGAATGAAACCAGGAAAACAAAATGGACAACCGGTGAGTGTAAATTACACCCTGCCAATTTCTTTAAATATAAATTAAGATTGCTCGATTAACTCATTTTTTGCATTCAAAATAACAACGTATCTTTCGCACATTAATAAATTTATTGATATGAGAATTTTACCTGTTATTTTGGGTGCTTTTTTGTGCTTAAATGTTTTTTCCCAAAATACATTGCAAGAAGATGAGAGATTTCCTGTTTTTGCTGCGTGTGAAAATGTAGAATATGCTTTGCAAGAAGATTGTTTTTATACTCATGTCAAGTCACACGTGGTGTCTAACCTTTTATTGCCAGAAGTAGTAAAACAAGACGATTATCGTGGTAAAATGACGGTTTTGTTTGAGGTGACGCCTGAGGGTGATTTCAAAATAATTTATATAGATACTAGTTATAAAGAGTTAATAACAGAGGTTGAGCGTGTTTTTGCTCAATTGCCAAAAGTAAAACCTGCAAGCTATAATGGCAACGCTATTTTCATGCAGTTTAGAATGCCAATTTATATTCCTTTAGATGAAAATGTTGCTTCAGAAATTGATAGAAAAGTAATTGTAAATAATACTTCTAAGCTAAAAAGGGATCAGGCTAAACGAACTTATAAAGTAGAAAAAGTTAATCCATTAGCTAAAGAATTTGATAGTGTAGGTAACTCTTTGGTAGATTATACTAACAAGCAATTTGCTAGCCATGTTAATATTCCATTTTCACATGAAGTTTATAACAGGTTTGATGATGAAATGAATGTGGTGGGTACCAATGCTCATACGGCGTCTAAGCCTTTTTTGTATTCAGATGTAAAGCCTTATTATGATTTTGAACAGAAAAATAAAGAGCTAGACTATAAAGTAAATTCTTGGTTTGGAAGAAAGTTTTTTAATGAGCACTTGGTGCAATTACAAGCAGAAGATTATTGGTTGGTGGCAGATGTAGCGGCAGACTTGCAAATAGGAAAAGATTTTGATGCAGATTTTAACTCTACTTACAACAATACAAGAGCGGCAGTTATACAAGGAGGAATAGGGGAAAATTTAAATTTTTTCGCAAGTGTTTACGAAAGTCAAGGTAGATTTGCTCAATATTTTAATCAATATGCAGAATCTATTAAACCAGATGGAGGTAATCCTGCTATAATACCAGGTAGAGGTATTGCTAAAGATTTTGATGGTGATTATGATTACCCTGTAGCAGAGGGTTACCTTTCGTATAGCCCAAGTAAACATTTCAATTTTCAATTTGGGCATGGTAAAAACTTTATAGGTGATGGTTATCGTTCTTTATTATTGAGTGATGTAGCAAGTCCGTATCCTTTTTTTAAAATGAATACTTCTTTTTGGAAGTTAAAATATACAAATACCTGGATGTCTATGCGTGATGTGCGTCCAGAAGTTACAGAAAGTGGTTCTTTCAGAACAAAATATGTGGCTAATCACTACTTAAGTTATAATGTTACCAAAAGACTAAATATAGGTTTGTTTGAGTCTGTTATTTGGGAAAATGATAATGAAAGAGGTTTTGATTTAAATTATTTAAATCCTGTAATATTTTACAGAGCAATAGAGTTTTCTACAGGGTCTCGTGGAGGTAATGCTTTAATAGGGTTAACAGGTAAGTATAAATGGAGTAATCACTTTAATACTTACGGACAATTAATTATTGATGAATTTTCTTCTAGTGATATTTTTGGAGGGCAGCAGAGTTATAAAAATAAAATAGGCTATCAATTAGGTTTAAAATATTTTAATGCATTTAATGTAGATAACCTTTATTTTCAGGTAGAATTTAATCAAGTAAGGCCATATACCTATTCTCATAACGAAATCACCTTAAATTACGGTCATAATAATCAATCTCTAGCGCATTTATGGGGTGCCAATTTTAGAGAGGTAATAGCTATTGCTAGATATAAAAAAGATCGATTTTACGGACATCTTAAATTTATTGTTGGTAAAAGAGGTTTTGAATTAGAAGAAGATTTAGATCCTTTTTACGGAAGTGATATTTATGGAAACGATGAAAATAGAATTTCTGATAACGGAAATGCGCTTTTTCAAGGGAATGCAGCCGATTTTTTGTATGGAGAAATAGAGTTAGGTTATATTGTAAATCCTGCAACTAATTTAAAAGTGTATGCAAATTTTATTAATAGAAATATTAGTGCAGATTTAGAAAATGTAAACTATAATTTTCAAAATAATACTAGTTGGATAAACTTTGGTTTTAGAACAGATTTATTTAATTGGTACTATGATTTTTAGTCTACAAAAGTTAAATACAATAATAACCTGAATTTCTGCCTTGTAAAAAGGGTTTTTAACAGTATCTTTGCACGCGCAAAATACAATTCTCTTGAATAAAGTTTCAGCCGAAAATACTCACGTAAATATTACTTCAGATTTTAAAGAAATCACAAAGATGCGCTTGGCAGTAAGTGTTGTTTTTTCTTCTGTAGCAGGATATTTTTTAGGGGCAGATGTAGTAGATTTTGTAACAGTATTACTTTTAGCAGTGGGAGGTTACTTAATGGTAGGTGCTTCTAATGCATTTAATCAAGTAATAGAACGTGATTTAGATGCGTTGATGGATAGAACTAAAAATCGTCCTATCCCGTCAGGTAGAATGTCTGTTACTAAGGCGTTAATCATCGCTTCTGTCTTTACGGTATTAGGCGTAGGGGTTTTGTATACTATTAACCCTATTACTGCAATGTTTGGTGCAATTTCTATTGTATTATATGTTGCTGTTTATACTCCTTTAAAAACAAAAACACCACTTTCAGTTTTTGTAGGTGCTTTTCCTGGGGCCATTCCATTTATGTTAGGTTGGGTAGCTGCTACCAACGATTTTAGTATTGAGCCGGGTACGTTGTTTATGATTCAGTTTTTTTGGCAATTTCCACATTTTTGGGCATTAGGTTGGTGGCTTTATAAAGATTATGAGCGTGGAGGTTTTTTTATGCTTCCTACTGGTAAAAGAGATAAAGGGACAGCTATTCAAATAGTGCTTTACACAATTTGGACTATAATTATTTCATTAGTACCAGTAACTGGACAAACAGGAAAGTTGTTTTTAACACCAGTTTCGGCAGTTTTTATATTTCTGCTAGGTTTATTAATGCTGAAATATGCAGTACAACTTTATAAGAAAAGAGATGAAAAAACAGCTAGACAGCTTATGTTTGCTAGTGTTACATATATAACTTTATTACAAATTATTTACGTTTTAGATAAATTTATTAGAGCATGGATTTAACGAAAGGAACAGAGGCAGAGAAGATTGAAAGATCTAAAAAAATGATGATGTGGTTTGCTATAATAAGTATGGCAATGATGTTTGCAGGTATAACGAGTGGTTATTTGGTGAGTAGAAATAGACCAGATTGGATTAGTGATTTTCAAATTCCATCTTCATTTATTTGGAGTACTTTGGTTATCATACTTAGTAGTGTAACATTACGTTTTGCGAAAAATTTTTTAAAAAAGGGTAACAGAAGTAATACTTCTATTTTTTTGTTGGCTACTTTTGTTTTAGGAAGTATATTTGTAATAATGCAGTTTGTTGGTTTTCAGCAAATTTTAGCAGACGGTTATTATTTTACTGGTAATGCAAGTTCTATTACTACAACTTTTGTGTATTTAATAGTAATGGCTCATATAGCGCACGTAATTGCAGGTTTAATTGTTCTTTTAGTTCTAATTTATAATCATTTTAAACAGCGTTATAAAGTAGGGCAAATGCTTGGATTAGAACTCGGTGCGATATTTTGGCATTTTGTAGATGTACTGTGGATAATACTGTTTTTGTTTTTATATTTTATTAGATAAGAAAAATAACTATTTTTGCTTAATATTTAACAATAATTTCTCTTTATGGAAGCTACTGTTGTAAGAACAGGTACCGAAGGTAAAACTTGGGGCGGAGGTTCTAAATCTCCACTAAAAGCTAGCTATGGTAAGATGATGATGTGGTATTTTATCACGTCTGATGCTTTAACTTTTTCAGCGTTTCTTGCTGCCTACGGTTTTTCAAGATTTAAATTTATAGACGCTTGGCCTATCGCAGATGAGGTGTTTAATCACTTTCCGTTTATGCATGGGGTAGATGCTCCTATGTATTATGTAGCGTTAATGACGTTTATTTTAATTTTCTCATCTGTAACTATGGTATTAGCTGTAGATGCAGGTCACCAAATGAAAAAGAGTAAAGTAACTCTTTACATGTTTTTAACCATTATTGGTGGAGCAATCTTCGTTGGTTCTCAAGCTTGGGAGTGGAAAAACTTTATTAAAGGTGAGTATGGAGCTGTAGAAACTGCAGGTGGTCAAATTATTCAATTTATAGATAATAATGGTAAAAGAGTTGCTTTAGATAAAGTAGCTAAAGTTTTACCAGAAGATCGTGTAGAGCACGAAGCTAAAAACGGTTTATGGTTTGTTTCAGATGAAGCCTCTTTAACTACTTATTCTATAGATGAAATTAAAGCTGGTTTTCAAGATAGCAACTATTTAGTAAGAACTCAAAAATTAGATAAAAATGGAGCAAAAACTATTTTGTCTAGAGAAGAGTCTCTTGCGGTGATAAATAACCAGGCAGTAAGAGTGGTAGAAGGAGCTAACCTAACTCGTAACGAGTATGGAGCACCATTATTTGCAGACTTTTTCTTTTTTATTACTGGTTTTCACGGTTTTCACGTTTTAACAGGAGTAATTATCAATATCATCATATTTTTTAATGTAATTATTGGAACTTATGAGAGAAGAAGAAGTTATGAAATGGTAGAGAAAGTAGGTCTATACTGGCACTTTGTTGATTTAGTATGGGTTTTTGTATTCACATTCTTCTATTTAGTTTAATTCAAAAGAGTTTAAAGAGATGGCACACGAAGCTTCAACACACGATAAACACTCTCCATTAAAAAGAATTTGGACGGTATTTGCTATATTATCTGTAATAACCTTAGTAGAAGTTATTCTAGGTATTATTAAACCAGAAAGTTTAGTAAAAACTACACTTATCTATATGAGTCTATTAAATTGGATTTTTATAGTATTAACAATTGTGAAAGCATATTATATTACTTGGGCCTTTATGCATATGGAGCATGAAGCTAAAGGATTAAGAAGATCTGTAGTATGGACTGTAATATTTTTAATTGCATATTTAACTTTTATTTTGCTTACAGAAGGTGACTATGTATTTGAAGTATATAAGAACGGTTATATTGCTTGGGATTTCTAAAAAAATATATAAGTTAAAAATAAAAAAAGACGGTTTATTAAACCGTCTTTTTTTATTTTTGTAACTCAATTACAATGACTAGGTAATGAAAAAATTTTTAGTGTTAGGTGTGCTTTTTATTCTTCCTATAGTAGCCTATTTGTTTTTCTCTTCGGGAGTAAATAATTTTGCAAAATTACCTGTTCTTACCAAAGATGTTTTAGATGTTTCTCAGTTTCAAACACTCAAAGGAGATACAGTAACTTTAAAAAACAAAATTACAGTATTGTCTGTTTACGGTAGTGATATAGATGCGAAAGCAGGAAGTGCCTTTAACTTAAATGAGAAAATTTACGATAAAAACTACAATTTTGAAGATTTTCAATTTGTGGTAATTGCAGAAGACGGTTTTCAAGATCAAGCTAAAGCTTTGTTAAGAGAATTAGGTACTACCATAGATGTAAAAAAATGGAATTTTGTTTTTGGTACTACATCTCAAATAAATCAATTTTATAGTAGTTTAGGTACTAATATTAAACTGAATAGTAATAGTGCAACAGATTATTGCTTTATTATAGATAAAAATATGAGTCTTCGTGGTCGCCCTGCAGAAGGTGATGAGCCAGTTAGGTATGGTTATAATACTGCATCAGTAGCGGATTTAACTAACGCTATGACAGATGATATAAAAGTTATTTTAGCAGAATATAGATTAGCCTTGAAAAAGTATAATAAAAATGACGCGTTAAAATGAAAAAGAAATATTCATACATAGGTTTAGCATTTATTATACTGTTGTTTGGAGTAATTGTGGTTCCAAAAATAGTAGAGAGGGCAGCAAATAATGAAGTTGTAAAAAATGATAGACTTAATCAGAACGAAAATACTGCTAATGGTGATTTATCTTACATTGTTTTAAATGGAGAAAAAGCGAAAGTACCTCCGTTTAAATTTGTAAATCAAAATGCAGACACAATTCAAAATTCAGATTTGAGAGGGAAAGTATATGTTGTAGAATTTTTCTTTACAACCTGCCCTACAATTTGTCCTAAAATGACAGACAACTTAGTTCATCTTCAAAAAAAGTTTAGAGCTAATCCAAATTTTGCAATTGCTTCTTTTAGTATAAATCCAGAAAATGATACTCCAGAGGTTTTAAAAGCTTATAAAGAAAAGTATAAAATTAAAAACCCTAATTGGCATTTTTTAACTGGAGATAGAGAGAAAATTTATGAGTTAGCAAACCAAGGTTTTAATCTATATGTAGCAGAAGATGATGCAGAAAAAGGTAATTTTCAGCACTCAGGTTATTTTGCTTTAATTGATCAAGAAGGTTATTTGCGTTCTAGGTTAGATCAATTTGGTAATCCAATTATAGCTTATAATGGTTTAGAAGAAGACGATTTAAAAATGTTAAAAGAAGATATTAATATCCTGTTGTAGTAATGAGTAATATTAAAAAAGATAAAGTAGCAATTCCGGTAATCATTATTCTTTCAGTTTTGGTTCCGCTTATTGTTTTAGTTTTAATGAATTTGCCAGAACGTTATAATCTTTTAGGTTTAGATGTAGGTACATTTCCTTTTTTTCACGCAATTTTAAACGGATTAACCGCAATTTTACTTATGATGGGGTTTTTCTTTATAAGATCTGGAAATATGAAACTTCACCGAAATGCTATGATTTCAGCATTTGTACTTTCTAGTATATTTTTGGTGAGTTATGTGATATCTAAAATGAGTAATGATCCGGTACCGTTTGGTGGAGAAGGTTTTTTAAGACCTGTTTATTTTATTATTTTAATTACACATATAGCATTATCTGCAATTATAGTTCCTTTAGTTTTATTTACTATGTATAGAGGATTAACTAAAGAATATGAAAAACATAGAAAAATAGCTAGGTGGACATTTCCTATATGGTTATACGTAGCTGTAACTGGTGTATTAGTGTATTTGTTTATGATGCCTTATTATTAATTGGTGATGAAGATATTAAAAAAAATAACACTATTTATTTTACTAGTAATAGCTCCGCAAGTAACTTTTGCACAATGTGCTATGTGTAGAGCAGTATTAGAAAGTGAGGCAGATGGTGGCGCTGCAGAAGCTATTAATGATGGAATTGTTTATCTAATGGTTTGGCCATATTTGTTAATGGGCTTAGTTGGTTTCATTATTTATAGAATGGTAAAAAAAGGTGTTAAAACTGATTAAATGTTAATTTAACATATAAAGCTGTAACGATATTATATTTCATTAGTCATATATGTAAATGTTTCTTTTAAGAAAATTTACATTCGCATGATAGAAATTACAGATCTACATAAATCTTACAAAACAGGAGCTAGTTCTCTACACGTACTAAAAGGAATTAATTTTAGTGTAAAAGAAGGAGAGTTAGTCTCTATCATGGGGTCTTCTGGTTCAGGTAAATCTACATTATTAAATATTTTAGGAATGTTGGACGAAGCAGATTCAGGCTCTTATACCCTTGATAACTTCCCAATTAAAAATTTAAACGAAAAAGTTGCCGCTAAATACCGTAATAAATTCTTAGGCTTTATATTTCAATCGTTTAATCTTATCAATTATAAATCTGCGCTAGATAATGTAGCCTTACCTTTATACTATCAAGGTGTAGCAAGAAAAGAGAGAATGGAAAAATCTTTTTCTTACCTAGAAAAAGTAGGTTTAGCAGATTGGGCACACCATTTACCAAACGAGCTTTCTGGAGGGCAAAAACAAAGAGTAGCAATAGCAAGAGCTTTAGCTAGTGAGCCTAAAGTTTTATTAGCAGATGAGCCTACTGGAGCTTTAGATACGAAAACATCATATGAAGTAATGGATTTAATACAAGGTATTAATGACGAAGGTAAAACCATCTTAATAGTTACTCATGAAGATGATATTGCTCACATGACTAAACGTATTGTGAATTTAAAAGATGGTTTAATTATAGATGATTCTATTGTAAAACAAGTAAGAGCCAAAGCACATGTTTAGCCTAGAACGTTGGGAAGAAATATTTGATACTATAAGGAAGAATAAATTAAGAACCTTTTTAACAGGAGTATCTGTGGCATCTGGAATTTTTATTCTAGTGATTTTGTTGGGAGTGAGTACAGGTATGCAAAATGGAGTTCAAAATCAATTTCAGAGAGATGCCGCTAACAGAATTTCTGTTTGGACAGGGGCAACTTCTATAGAGTATAAAGGATTAAATCCAGGCAGATATATTCAGTTAAAAAATGAAGATTACGATTTAGCAGATAGAAAATTTCAAGATCAACTAGAATATAAATCAGGTTTATATAGAATTTGGGGTGGTCTAGTTAATTACAAAAAAGAATCAGGAAGTTATAGAGTAGAAGGGGTTTTACCAGATTATCAATTTTTAGAAAGTGCAACTTTAACAGACGGTAGATTTATCAATTATTCAGACAACAAGCGTTATGGCAAGGTGGCTGTAATTGGACAAAAAGTTTATAATGATTTGTTTAAAAATGAAACATCTTCTGTAGGAAAAAATATAGAAATTAAAGGTATTCTATTTAAAGTTGTAGGGGTATATAGTGACCCTGGAGGAGAGCGAGAAGAGTCTAGAGTATTTATCCCTTTAAGTACCTCTCAAAAAGTTTTTGGTGCTGGTCAAGATTTAGGCGGACTTGCATTTACCTTACCTCAAGAAGATAATTTTGAAGAAGCGGTAAAAACCTCTCAGGCTTTTACAGAAAAGTTAGAAAAACAATTAAAAGAAGCTCATACTGTAGCTCCAAATGACCAAAGCGCTATCAACGTAAGCAATTCTTTAGAAAATATGAAAACCGTTTACGATATGATGCGTAATATACGTTTGTTCTTTTGGTTTGTAGGTATAGCAACCATATTTGCTGGAGTAGTTGGCGTAAGTAATATTATGTTAATTATAGTAAAAGAAAGAACTAAAGAAATAGGTATAAGAAAAGCACTTGGTGCTCAACCATTATCTGTGATAGGAATGATTTTACATGAATCTGTTTTTGTAACTACACTAGCTGGTTTTTTTGGTTTACTATCAGGGATGTTACTGCTAGAGTTTGTGGGGCCATTAGTAGAAACAGATTTTATCAGTAATCCAACCGTAAATTTTCAAGTAGCTATATCTACAGTATTTATATTAATTATAGCAGGAGCAATAGCAGGATTTTTTCCAGCTTGGAGAGCTTCTAGAATCAAACCAATTGTAGCACTAAGAGACGAATAATATGTTTAGTAGAGATAAATGGGATGAAATATTAGAGTCGTTAAGTGCTAACTGGTTTAGAACTTTAATGACTTCTTTTGGAGTGCTTTGGGGTATATTTATATTAGTGATATTATTAGCAGCAGGTAAAGGGTTAGAGAATGGAATTAAACAAGGTTTTGGTGGTATGGCTACTAACTCTATGTTTATGTGGACACAAAACACTTCTAAATCTTATAAAGGGATGCCTAAAGGACGATATTATAACTTTAAAACTGGTGATGTTCAAGCTATAAAAGACAACGTTCAAGGCTTACGCTATGTTTCTCCAAGAAACCAGTTAGGAGGTTTTGGAGGGAGTAATAACGTAATTAGAGGTTTAAAATCTGGAGCATTTAATGTTTATGGTGACTATCCAGAAATTATACAGCAGCAACCTATGGATATTTCTTCTGGAAGATTTTTAAATTATAACGATTTAAAAGAAAAAAGAAAAGTCGCTGTAATTGGTGAATCTGTGAAAAATACGATGTATGAGACTAATGAAGAAGTATTAGGTTCTTATATTAAAATTAACGGAGTTAATTTTCAGGTTATAGGTACTTACACTAAAAAAAGTGGTGGTGGGGGTGATCCAGAAGAAGCTCAGAAAGAAATATTTGTTCCATTTACATCCTTTTCGCAAGCATTTAATATGGGTGATGTAGTAGGTTGGATGGCAATAACCGCAGATAACAATCATTCTATTACAAGTTTAAAAACAAGCGTGTTTAATGTAATAAAAAAGAGACATGATATTCATTTAGAAGATGATCGTGCTATAGGTAATTTTGATTTGTATCAAGAATTTAATAAAATTTCAGGTTTGTTTACAGCACTAAATATTGTGGCTTATTTTGTAGGCTTTTTAGTGTTAGCATCTGGAGTAATAGGTATAAGCAATATTATGTTAATTGTAGTGAAAGAAAGAACTAATGAGATTGGAGTAAGAAGAGCACTTGGCGCAACACCAGGTACTATAAGAGGTCAAATTTTAATGGAATCTGTTGTCTTGACTATAATTTCAGGTATGGCAGGTATAATTCTCGCTACTCTAGTATTATGGGGTATAAATACATTATTAGATTCTATGAATTCTTCAGAAATGATGTTTGTAAACCCTAGTGTTAGTATAGGTGTAATTATAATAGCGTTGTTAATACTGGTATTGTCTGGTCTTTTGGCAGGTTTAATTCCTGCACAAAATGCAATTAGAATTAAGCCAGTAGATGCTTTAAGAACAGAATAAAAAATAAAATAATCAATCAATCAATATTTAAAATGAAAAGAGTTTTTACCGTAATCATTTTACTAGTAATTGTTATAGGCTGTGGTGCTGCGTTATACTATGTATATCAAAAAAACCAAGAAGATCCCGTAGTTTACCAAACAGAAAAGCCAAGTAACCAAACTATTATCAAGCAAACAGTTGCTACTGGTAGTATTGTGCCTAAAGAAGAGATTTTAATCAAGCCTAATATCTCTGGTATTATAGATGAAATTTATATAGAAGCAGGAGATCAAATTAAGGTGAACGATCTAATTGCTCAGTTAAAAGTAGTACCTAATGTTTCAAATTTGGCAAGTAGTAAAAATCAAATTACTTCAGCAAAAATTGCATTAGATAATCAAACAAAAATGTATAATCGTCAAAAATCATTGTTTGATAAAGGGGTAATTTCTGCAAATGAGTTTGATCAAGTAGAGGTATCTTACCAGCAAGCAAAGCAAACCTACCAAGCTGCACAACAAACTTATGAGATTGTAAAAACAGGTACAGCAAGTGGCGTTGGTACTGCTGCAAATACTTTAATTAGAGCAACAATATCTGGCATGGTGTTAGATGTGCCTGTAAAAGTAGGTAATCAAGTAATTGAATCTAACAATTTTAATGAAGGTACTACTATTGCTACCTTAGCCAACACAGATAAAATGATTTTTGAAGGAAAAGTAGACGAGTCTGAAGTTGGTAAAATAAAAGAAAATTTACCTTTAGAAATTACAATAGGAGCTATAGAAAATAAAAAGTTTGATGCAGTATTAGACTACATTGCACCAAAAGGGATAGATGAAAATGGAGCAATTCAATTTGAAATAGAAGGTACTTTAAAAAATACAGATAGCACATTTATACGTTCTGGTTTAAGTGCCAATGCTTCTATTATTTTAGATAAAGTAGAAAATGTTTTAGCTATAAAAGAATCTCTTTTGCAATTTGATGCAAAAACACAAGAACCTTATGTAGAGGTGAAAACAGGAGATCAAAAGTTTGAGAAAAGAGAAGTAGAGCTTGGGTTAAGTGATGGTATATATGTAGAAATTAAAAGCGGTATTGGTAAAGACGATGAAATAAAGATTTGGAACGAAGTAAAACCAGTACAGAGTTTTGGTAATTAATTTATCAAAATTGTAACAAAAACACCGTTAGCCGACTTATTAATTAGAAAACCATCCGTCAGATGAAAAAAATAACAATTTTTATAGCTCTTATTGGTCTAGCTTTTTCAGCTTCTGCTCAAGAAGAAAAAAAATGGACTCTTAAAGAGTGTGTACAATATGCATTAGAGCATAATATTTCTGTAAAACAATCAGAGTTAGATTTAGAGAGTTCAAAATTAGATAGAATAGATGCTATTGGTAACCTAATTCCTTCTTTAAACGGATCTGCTTCTTATAGTGACAATACAGGTGCAAGTATTAATCCAACGACCAATCAATTTGAAAATGAGGTGTACTCTTCTTTAACAGCTGGAGTTTCTTCAAGTTTAACACTTTTTGATGGTTTGGCTAATGTTAGGCAGTTACAACGTGCCAAATTAAGTCAACTAGCTTCTCAGTACCAATTAGAGAAAATGGAGAATGATATTGCTTTAGCAGTAGCAAACTCATACTTGCAGGTTTTGTTAAACAAAGCAAATTTTGATGCAATTAAAACTCAAAATGATGTAACTCTTCAGCAATTACAAAGAACCCAAGATTTAGTAGATGCGGGTACCTTACCAAAAGGAGACTTGTTAGAAATTGAGGCAACTAATGCTAATGAACAGCAACAAATTGTAGTGGCAGAAAATAATGTTAAAATTTCTTTAATTAGTTTAGCTCAATTATTACTTGTAAAAGACTACGAGACTTTTCAGATAGTAGATGAAGGGTATGAAGTTATTTCAACAGACATTGCAGAACTTTCACCTCAAGAAATTATTCAGAATGCACAAGCTAAACGACCAGAGGTTAAACTAGCAGAAAAAAGTGTAGAGTTGGCAGAGAAAGATGTTCAAATAGCAAAAGGTTCTTATTATCCTACATTATCTGCGTTTTTTAGTTATAATACTAGATATGCTGATAACGATTTTTTAGATAGAAGTCTTACCGATCAATTATGGCAAAATGATGGATTGAGTTATGGTTTGCAAATGAGTGTTCCTGTTTTTAATGGGTTAACTGTTAGAACAAATGTAAAAAGAAATAAAATAAATTTAGAAAGAACAGAATATCAGTTAGAGCAAGCTAAGCTAGATTTAGAGTCAAACGTGTATCAGGCTTATGTAGATGCAAGAGGTGCCGCTAAGGCGTATGAAGCAGCTCTGTCTGCATTAAAATCTCAGCAATTAGCTTTTGATTATGCTACAGATAGATATGAAGTAGGATTAACTAATGCATTTGATTTTAGTCAATCTAAACAACGTTTTGATAATGCCAAGATAAATGTAAATCAAGCAAAATATGATTATATTTTTAAATTAAAAGTATTAGAATTGTATTTTGGAGTAGATCCAGAAGATATAAAGCTGTAAAAAATGAAGAAAAAAACACTTCTTATTCTAGTTGTTATCGTTGTAATAATCATTGTGGGATTAATTGCAGGTAAAAAAGCAGGGTGGTTTGGTAAAACAGGAAACTTTAAACAAGTAGAAACTGCAACCATACAAAAAATGGATATTGTAGAAACGGTATCAGCTACAGGTAAAATTCAGCCACAAGTAGAAGTGAAATTATCTTCAGAAGTATCTGGTGAAATTATAGAACTACCAATTGCAGAAGGGCAAGAAGTGAAAAAAGGAGACTTATTGGTAAAAATAAATCCAGATTTATACCAGTCAAGTTTACAACGTAGTCAAGCTAGCTATCAAAATATAAAATCAGCTTTAGCACAAAGTGAAGCATCTTTACGTCAAGCTAAGGCAAATTTTGATAGAAATAAAACCTTGTTTGACAAAGGGGTTATTTCAAAATCTGAATGGGATAATATCGTATCTCAATATGAAGTGGCAGAAGCAACTAAACAATCTGCCTATTATAATGTGCAAAGTGCAGCAGCAAGTGTAAACGAAGCTCAAGATAATTTAGGAAGAACCACTATTTATGCGCCAATGAGCGGAACTATTTCTAAGCTAGATGCAGAATTAGGTGAGCGTGTAGTGGGAACGCAGCAAATGGCAGGAACTGAAATTTTAAGAGTAGCCAATTTAGGTGAAATGGAAGTAGAAGTAGAGGTAAATGAGAACGATATTGTAAAAGTTTCTGTAGGAGATTCTGCAATAGTAGAAGTAGATGCTTATTTAAATAAAGAATTTAAAGGAGTGGTTACAGAAATATCTAACTCTGCAGCAGATGAGCTTACAGCAGATCAAGTAACTAATTTTGATGTAAAAGTAAAAATAGTTAAAAGCTCTTATCAAGATTTAACAGAGGGAAAACCAGAAAACTATTATCCGTTTAGACCTGGTATGACGGCAACTGTAGATATAATCACCAATAAAAAAGAAAATATTATTGCAGTACCAATTAGTGCCATTGTTATAAAAAATGATACCACATCTGTTAAAGGCAATGTAGTGAAATCTTCTAATAGCACAGAAACATTTGAATGTGTTTATGTAAAAGAAGGAGAGGTAGCAAAGTTAAAAGTGATTAAAACAGGTATTCAAGATGATACCAACATAGAAATTACTAGTGGTTTAACAGAAGAAGTAGAAGTAATTACAGGTCCTTATAACGTAGTTACTAAAATTTTGAAACCAGGAGATAAAGTAGAAGTACTATCAACAACAAAAAAAGAATAATCATTTGGCAACTATTTTGAATATAGAAACCACTACCACCAATTGTTCTGTATCTATAGGTGTAGATGGTGAAGTAGTTATTTTAAAAGAAGATAAAGAGGGTGGTTATTCTCACGCAGAAAAGCTTCATGTTTTTATAGAAGAAGCTTTAGCAGAAGCAAATTTAACTTTAAAAAATTTAGATGCTATTGCTGTAAGTAAAGGTCCGGGGTCTTATACTGGGTTAAGAATAGGTGTTTCTGCAGCAAAAGGTTTGTGTTATAGCCTTAATATACCTCTAATCTCTGTTTCTACCTTAGAGGCTTTAGCTCACCAAGTAGCAACTTTAAATACAGAGGTTGTTATACCAATGTTAGATGCAAGAAGAATGGAAGTTTACACAGCAGTATATTCTTCAGATAAAAAAATAATATCTCCAATTGAAGCTAAAATATTAGAAGCAAATTCTTTTGAACCTTATTTCAATGATTTTGATAAGGTTTATTTTGTAGGAAATGGAGTAGACAAGTTTAAAGAAATTTGTCCTGCAGAAAATGCAGACTTTATAAATGCATTGCCTTCTGCAAAACAAATGGTACAATTGGCAGAATATAAGTACAAAAAAAGCGACCTAGAAGATGTCGCTTATTTTGAACCTTATTATTTAAAAGATTTTGTAATTAATAGGAAGTAATTTTATAGGGTACTATAGTACTCTACAAGAGTTATTAGATCAGCTTCTTCATCACTTCCTCTAAACTTCAATTTATTTTTCTTGATAAATGATTTTATTTCGTCTTGATGATCAGGGAAAGCATCTGCAGCTTTCTTTTTGTGAGGCTCAATAGCTGAAATTTTATCTTCCTTTGTTTTAACAAAATAGTTGATTTTTTTCTCAAGTTTAGGAGGTACAGAAGCTGAATAAGAATTGTCTGCTTCTCTGCCTTCTACGTAATTTTGACTAATTCTTTTTAATAGAGAAGCTTTCTTGGAATTAAATAGCTCTATAGAGTAACCATTATTAGTACCATTAATATTTATAGGGTAATTTTCAAGAAATACAAATTTTTGTCTATTGATGTAAATAATCAGATTTTGAGATCTATCTAAGATCATAAAATCATCAGAATTATTATCTTTCAATTGAATAACATCATCTAAAATACGGTATCTAAGCCTTATATTTCTAATTTCTTTATTACTCTCTTTGTTTATAATCTTTCCTGACTGAAAATCTTCATTCCAATAAGGTGATCCTTGTAAATTAGGTTTATCTAAAATACTAGAAGAGCTAGTACGTTTAGGATTTTGATCAATTACATTTTTGAGATTCATGACATCTTGGCTATCATCAATACGTGATATTTGGGCATTAGATGTAAGTGCATTAGTTAAAGTTAATGCTAAAAAAAAGGTTAAGTTTTTAATATTCATAAAGGTGATTTGAGTGATTAATTTTATTGATTCTTTTCTTTAGTTCCGTTCATTTTCGTTTGGTCGTAAACATAGATGTCTCTTTGTGGGTAAGGTATAGTCATACCAGCTTCTTCTAATCTAATTTTACCTTGTTCAATCATATTCCAGTGTATGTCCCAAAATTTGTCGTTAGAGGCAAAATACCTTACAGAAAAATTAACAGAACTATCTGCTAACTCAGCTACTAGAACCTGTGGTTCTGGATCTTTCATAATTCCATCTTGCTCATTTACTAACTGCATTAGTACCTCTTTAGCTTTTTTAATGTCATCATCATAAGATATACCGAATGATAAATTTTCTCTACGTTTTCCGTTTACGGTATAGTTTACAATATTATCATTTGCTAAACTCCCGTTAGGTATTACTGCTTCTTGGTTTCCAAAGGTATCTAATTTGGTGTAAAATAAACTAACTTCTTTTACTGCTCCAGAAACTCCTTGGGCTTCAATCCAGTCTCCTACTCTAAATGGTTTTAAAATTATGATTAAAACACCACCGGCAAAATTTGCTAACGAGCCTTGTAAAGCTAGGCCTATTGCTAAACCAGCAGCACCCAATATAGCTACGAGAGAAGTGGTTTCAATCCCAACTTGAGAGATAGCTACAACAATTACCAATGCTTTTAATGCGTAATTAACTAATGTAGTTAAAAATCCTTCTAACGCAGGATCATAATCTTTTTTAGCGAATAATTTTTTCAAGTATTTTACAACTCGCTTTACAATCCAAAAACCTATAAAAAGTATTAAAATTGCAGCAATTAAGTTTGGTAAAAATGCTATTAATTTTTCGGCATATTCTTTAGCAAGGTCAGAAAAGTCGTTTAATTTATCCATAATCATTTTTTAAGTTAATAGATATTTTCAATAAATAAAAAAAATCTCAATTTTAAGAGAAGCACTACGTTTAATTTTTGTTAAACTTCATTTTGAAGCATAGAAATAACCTCATTAATGTCGTTTTGGGGTTTGTTGCAGTAATTTTCTCTACAAGCAAATATACTTAGATTATTGCTGCTTTTGTTATTTGTTAATTTTAAATTAGATGTGCTAAGTGCAATAATTTTATTTGGTAAAAAATGTTGTTGAATTTTTTTTACTTCTTTTTTAGTGTTTTCTCCTGCAATAACAATCTCGTAAAATGGGTTGGCTAATTTTAAATATAAAGATAACCAATTGCTGTATCCAGAATAATAATCTGTTATGTTAGGTAATATTGTAGATAACATGATTTCTGAAGTCTTTACCCACTCTTGACAAAGAAAGTACTTACCTAAATAAAATAAATTTTTAGCCATTACAGAATTAGAAGATGGTATGACGTTATCTTGCGTTTCTATACTACGTTGTATTAGTTTAACCTCTTTGGCAGTGTAATAAAACAGCCCACTTTCTTCATCATAAAATTTGCTCTTTACTATCTTGGTTAATTTTTCAGCAAGCAATAAATATTTATCATCGTAATTACTTTGGTATAGTTCTATTAAAGCTTCTATGAATAATGCGTAATCTTCCAGGCAACTTTTTATATTGTTTTTGTAGCTGCGTAAAAGATTGTAATTTTCATCTAATAAATTATCTGTGATAAATTGAGTTGCTTTTGTTGCGGCATTTAAATATTCTTCTTTTTGAAAAACCTGATAAGCTTTTGCGTAAGCTTTAATCATTAATGAGTTCCAAGAAGTTAAACCTTTATCGTCTAAGTCTGGAGCTGTTCTTTTTTCTCTTATTTTAAATAATTTATTTTTCGAATGCTGAATTTTTATCTGAAGTTCATTGGTTGTTATATTAAATTTTTGAGCAATAGTATCATTACTTTCTGTTTGAAATAACACATATTTATTATGCTCCCAAAGTCCTGTAGTATTAACATTGTAGTATGCTGCAAAAATTTCAAAATCATCATTTAAAATTTCTTGTAGTTCTTTTTTAGTCCAACAATAAAAAGCTCCTTCTTCTTTTTGGTTACTAATAGTTAAACTATCAGCATCTAGGGCAGAAAAGAAATATCCTTTAGGGTGTGTTAATTTTCGTTGAATAAAATTAATAGACTCTTCTACTACTTGTTTAAATTTTTTTACTTTAAAAAAAGCATAAGCATTGCTGTAAAGTTCTATAAGTTGAGCATTGTCATAAAGCATTTTTTCAAAATGAGGGATATGCCATTTTTCATCTACGGTATACCTAGAAAAGCCGCCACCTAAAGTATCGTAAACCCCTCTTTGAGCCATTTTTAGTAATGATTTTTCTACAAAATCTAAAAGAGTGGTGTTTTTTTCTGAAGAAGCATACTCTAATAAAAATAATAAATTGTTGGGCATCATAAATTTTGGAGCGCCTTTAAAACCTCCGTTTTCCCAATCAAACTTATCTTCCCAGCTTGTTGTAATTTGTTGGAGATAAGTTTTTTGAAATAAATTTTCAGAAGGTGTAGCCTTTACTATTGTGTTTAATTGCTTAATTCCAGAAGATAGTTTATTAGCGTAATCTTCCATTTGTTCTGGAGCTTGATTAAATAAATCTCTTAACTGATATAAAGAACCCATCCATTTTTTAGTAGGCAGGTAAGTAGCTCCCCAAACAGGTCTGCCATCTGGTAAGGCAATAATATTTAAAGGCCAACCGCCGTGACCCGTCATAATTTGTAGTGCATTCATGTAAATATGGTCTACATCTGGGTGCTCTTCTCTATCTACTTTTATATTAATAAAGTTTTCATTCATTAAGTTGGCAACTTCTTTATTTTCAAAACACTCATGCTCCATAACGTGGCACCAATGACAGGCAGAATAACCAATACTTATTAATAAAAGTTTATTATTATCTTTAGCAAACTTTAAAATAGAGTCGTTCCAAGACTGCCATGCCACAGGGTTATTAGCATGCTGTAATAAGTAAGGACTCGTTTCTTTTGAAAGTAGATTTTCTAGTTGTTTCATAAATGACTAATATTGGCTTCTGAAAAGATAAAAATACAAGGTAAAAACTTATTAGTAGAGAACTATTGATTTAATGTTTTGATAACAATAGAAGCAATGTATTCTCGAATTAATAAAACAATTTTGCGGATTGTAAAAAAAAATATTTATGGAGAATATTTATATTGTAATGCTTGTGGTTCTATTTGCACTTGCAATTACAGATTTGGTAGTAGGTGTTAGTAATGATGCTGTTAATTTTCTAAACTCTGCTATCGGTTCTAAGGCTATTTCTCTTAGAACAATTATGATTGTTGCTAGTTTAGGTGTTGCTGTAGGAGCAATATTTTCTAGTGGATTAATGGAGGTTGCTAGAAAAGGTATTTTTATGCCTAGTGAATTCTATTTTGATGAAATCATGATTATTTTCATGGCCGTCATGATTACAGATGTCTTGTTATTAGACTTTTTTAACTCGTTGGGTCTACCAACTTCTACGACGGTTTCTATTGTGTTTGAGTTGTTAGGTGCAGCAGTTAGTATTGCGGTTATAAAACTTTATACACAAGAACAAGATTTAAGTTTAATAGTAAACTACATTAATACCTCTAAAGCAACAGAGATTGTATTGGGTATTCTCTTGTCTGTGGTGGTGGCTTTTAGTATAGGTGCTTTTGTACAATATATTTCTAGATTAATTTTCACTTTTCAATATGAAAAGAAACTAAAATATGTAGGTGCAATTTTTGGAGGGGTTTCTTTAACTTCTATTACCTATTTTATTTTTATTAAAGGGATGAAGAGTATTTCATTTCTACCAGCAGATTTTAAATTATATGTTTATGACAATACTTGGGTAATTATTTCTATTAGCCTTGTAGTTTGGTCACTTATATCTCAATTATTAATGAGTGTTTTTAAAACTAATATTTTAAAAGCAATTATTTTGATAGGTACCTTTGCGTTAGCTTTAGCTTTTGCAGGAAATGATTTAGTTAACTTTATAGGGGTGCCAATTGCTGCATACCAATCTTTTGATTTGTGGCAAACTGCTTATCAAAGTACAGGGGTGTTACCTTCTGAATTCCCTATGAATGCTTTAGCAGGAAGTGTAGAAACGCCAGAGTTTTTATTAATTATGGCTGGTGGTGTAATGGTATTAACCTTATGGCTGTCTAGTAAAGCTAGAGCAGTAGTAGATACAGGTGTAAATTTATCTAGACAAGGAGATGGAGCCGAGCGTTTTGAGCCTAATACACTTTCTAGAGTATTAGTAAGATATTCTGTAGTAATGAGTAATGCAATTACTACTATTTTACCTAGCAGTGTTACAAATAAAATTGAGTCTAAATTTGAAAAACCAAATTCTGCTTTAGCAGACAGGAGAGTAGATGCACCAGCTTTTGATACTGTTAGGGCTTCTGTAAATTTAGTAGTTGCTAGTATTCTAATTTCTATTGGTACAAATTTAAAATTACCATTATCTACTACTTATGTAACTTTTATGGTTGCTATGGGTACTTCTTTAGCAGATAGAGCTTGGGATCGTGAAAGTGCGGTTTACCGTGTTGCTGGGGTAGTAAATGTTGTGGGAGGTTGGTTTATAACAGCTGGTGTAGCATTTTTGGCTGCAGCTATATTTGCCGCAATAATTTGGTATGGCGGTATGATTGCTTTAGCAATTTTAGTAATTGTAGCAGCAGGTTTAATTGTAAGAAGTGCAATACTACACTCTAAAAAAATAAAAGAAGAGAAAAATAAAAAGAGGTTTAACCGTCACGATATTATTACTATTAATGAAATTACTATTGAAACTTCACAAAATATTTCTAGTGTAATTCAAGGGATTAATAAACGTTATAGTAAAACCGTAGATCACTTAGGGTATCACGATTTAGGGAAATTAAGAAAAGACTCTAAAAAATTAAATGATTTAGAAGATGAGGTAGATGAGTTAAAAGATAATGTATTCTATTTTATAAAATCTTTAGAAGATAATTCTGTAGAGGCAAGTAAATTCTACATTCTTTTCTTAGATACACTTCAAGATATGGTGCAGTCAATCGGGCATATAACTAGATCTAGTTATAAACACGTAAACAACAACCATAAAAATCTTAAGTTTAATCAAATTAGAGATTTAAAAAGTATAGATAGAGAAATGCAGGTTCTTTTTGATGAGATTATTGAAACGTTTGATAATCATTCTTTCTCTAAAATAGATCAAATATTAAATGATAAACAAACCTTATTAGATAAAGTCTCAGGGTTAATTCAAAAACAAATAGAGCGTATTAGAACTTCAGAAACAAGTCCTAAAAACACAAAGCTATACTTTGGGTTGTTATTAGAGACTAAAGATTTAGTAACATCTACTATGAGCTTGTTACAGTTGTTTAAAGAATATTATGAAGACGCTAAAAGAGAGTTTTAATCTTCTATAGTTTTCATTATAAATAATAAAGCCGGTTATCTTTTGATAACCGGCTTTATTATTTATAAAAGTTAAAAGGTTGAATTAGCCGTTTAAAGCTTCTACACTACTCACTTTATCTTGAAGCATTTCTTTAAGCATGTTCTCTATTCCGTTTTTTAAAGTAAAAGTAGAAGAAGGGCAACCACTACAAGCACCTTGTAATACTACGCTTACCTTTTTAGTTTCAGGATCGTAAGAGTTAAACATGATATTACCTCCATCACTTGCTACTGCAGGTTTAATGTATTCATCTAATATAGCAATAATTTGTTTAGAAGTTTCGTCTAAGCTTTCTGTTGAGGTTGCTTTGTCTTCTTTAACTTCTTCCTTTTTGTTAGATGCAGCTTCTTGAGTAATAACTTCATTACCTTCTTGAATGTAATTTCTAATAAACTCTCTTAACTCCATGGTTATTTCTTCCCATTCTGCAATATCAAATTTTGTAATTGAAACATAATTTTCATCAAAAAATATCTCTTTTACAAACGGAAAATGGAAAAGCTTTTGCGCTAAAGGTGAATTTTTAGCTTCGTCTATGTTTTTAAATTCTGTAGTTTGTATTACTAATTTTTTATTAGCAACAAACTTCATCACTTTTGGGTTAGGAGTGCTCT
Organism: Mesonia phycicola; assembly: GCF_900141885.1. GTDB lineage: Bacteria > Bacteroidota > Bacteroidia > Flavobacteriales > Flavobacteriaceae > Mesonia > Mesonia phycicola. Next base: position 320,843 of record NZ_FQYY01000005.1, read on the forward strand.
CTGCATAAACTGTAACAGGAATATTTTTTTTATTTTGACTAGAAGATTTTATTACTTCTTTTCCTGAGTTCAAGTAATCGTTTATTTGCGCAGCTAATTCATTTTCAATTTCTGACCACTCTACAATATTAAATTTTTCAATAGCAATAAAATTTTGCGCGATATATACCGTTTTTACAAATGGTAAATAAAATAATTGTTGTGCTATTGGTGAGTTTTCAGCATCATCAATATTCTTAAATTCGTGTCCTTCCCCTTGAATCAAGAAAGAATTTGCCTCAAATTTTCGAATAGATTCATTGTTGGTTGGTATTATTTCAATAGAATATTTACTCATAGCTTAAATTTTCGACAAAAATACTAAAAGAAATATAATGAAATGAATATATTTACGCTCAATATTTATTTAGTAAACTTGTTAAAAGTTTGCATGATTTGTTGTTAATCAATTAGATTGCTTAAAATAATTGCTTGTGAGAACAATTATTGTTTTAACATTTCTACAACAAATTTTGTAAAAGTTATATTAAAGTTTATTTTAGTGATGAAATAACCCTTGAACACACATGAAAAAACTTAACCCCTATTTATTAATTTTAGTTCTTTTTTTTACGACGAATTATTTTTATGCTCAAGAGAGAGGCATTCCTGTATATTCAGATTATTTAACAGATAATCTTTACTTGGTACACCCATCTATGGCAGGTGCAGCTACACAAACAAAATTGCGTTTAACTGCACGTAGACAATGGTTTGATGTAGATGATGCGCCAGCGTTAGAAACTGCTAGTTTAAATGGTAGAGTAGGAGAAAATGTTGGTTTAGGTGCTATACTTTATAATGATAGTAATGGTAGATTTTCTCAACAAGGTGTATATGCAACATTTGCTTATCATTTAATGTTTTCTAGAAATCGTGTAGATTTAAATCAACTTTCTTTTGGTTTAAACGTTGGAGTTTTGCAAGAAAAATTAGATGAGTCTGATTTAGTAGGAGGGGTAAATCCTAATGATCCGAACATTTCTGGAGTAGAGCAGAGAGATTCTTTTTTTAATATGGATTTTGGTATGTCTTATTACTTATTTGAGTTCTATACACATTTTACCGTTAAAAATTTAATACCACAACAACGTGATATTTTTTCTGATGAGTTTGAAACAGATAACCAAAGACAATATTTGTTTTCTGCAGGTTATATAATAGATCCTTATGGGTCTGATTGGACTTTTGAACCTTCTATTCTTTTTCAGGCAAAAGAAGAAACTTCTGAATCTTCAATAGATGTGAATTTTAAAGCTTATCACGATTTTGATTTTGGAAAACTTTGGGGTGGTTTATCTTATAGAAGAAGTTTTGATGGTGCAGAGTATACTACAGATGGAGCTTCTTCTGTTAGTAATCAAAAATTACAATATGTGTCTCCATTTTTAGGTATTAACTATGGTAATTTTATGTTTGCTTATACATATACTTACCAGGCAAATTCAATAGTTTTATCTAACTCTGGTTTTCACCAAATTACTTTAGGTTTCAATATTGGTGAAAATAAAGATCCTTACGATTGTAATTGTCCTGCTATAAATTACTAAAAATCTAAAAATTGTACTGTTTGTTTTGGTACAAATTTTTGAAGTATATCTATGCTTCTATTGGTGTAAAAATCAATAGAAGCTTTTTTTTGCTGTGTGTTTAGCAGGCTGGTACTTTTTAGTATGTTTTTAGTTTGACGTGCTACAGCTTGCCCTGAGTCTATTATAATGATGTGTTTAGGTAGTATTTGTTTTAGTAATGGAATTAAATAGGGATAATGGCTACAACCTAGTACTAAATAGTCTATGTTTCTATCTAACATTGGTTGTAATAGCTTTTTTAAAAGCTGTGTTGTAGATTCTTCATTTAGTTTACCTGCTTCTATAGCTTCTACTAATCCTGCGCCTATCACTTCTACCACTTCTGTGTTTTTTGTAAATAACTCAGAGGTTTTTGTAAATAACTCGCTAGATAAAGTTCCTTTAGTAGCTAGAATGCCTACGGTATTATTTTTAGAGTTTAATGCAGCAGGTTTAATAGCAGGTTCTATTCCTATAAAGGGAATAGGGTATTTTTTTCTTAAGTAATCTATAGAGTTGGTGGTAGCAGTGTTACAAGCTACTACAATAATCTTACAGCCTTTGTTAATTAATAACTCTGTGTTTTTTATACAGAGTTGAGTAATTTCTTCTTTTGTTTTATATCCGTAAGGGGCATTTTTGCTGTCTGCAAGATAAATAATATTTTCCTGTGGTAGTAACTGGTGTATTTCTTTTAATATTGAAGTACCGCCAATACCAGAATCAAATATGCCAATAGGGCTTAGGGTTTTGTTCATCATATAAAATAAAAAAGCACTTTCAAAATTAATGAAAGTGCTTAAATATTATTGTTTTTAGAAATATTAAATTCCTAAATCTTTTTTTACGTCTGCCATTAAATCATATCCGTCTGCTAAAATTACTCCTCCTGCACCAGTAGTAGAATCTAAAACATAATCAAACTTCTTAGCTCTAGCTACTTTTTGAATAGAAAGTCTTGCTTTTTCATAAACAGGTCTTAGTAATTCACTTTCTTTTTTCTGAAGATCTTGTTGTGCAGTTTGTTGAAATTGTACAATTTTTTGTTGATCTTGTTGAAGCTCTTGTGCTCTTTTAGCATTTTCTTCTTCTGTTTGGTTAACAGCTTCTTGTTGGTATCTTTGGTTTTTGCTTTGAGCTTCTTTTAATAAATCGTCGATATCTGCTCTGTAAGTTTTTTCTAGTTTGTCTAATTGAGACATAGCGCTTTTGTAAGAAGGCATTGTTTCTATTAGCTCTTGTGTATTAATATGAGCAACTTTAGAATCTTGAGCGTTTGTAATTGCAATAGCTCCAAGGCTAAATGTTAATGCTATTAGTAATGTTTTAAATTGTTTCATTTTTGTTTTAAATTAAGGTAATTAGATTATTTTTAATTGACTATTTTAATATTTATGTTGTTTAACCTCCGTTTTTTTGTTGGTCTCTTAGTTGTTGTAGTGAATCTTTCTTTCTTTGTCTATCTTCCATAAGTTTTGCTCTTCTTTCTTCAAATTCTTTCTGTCTTGCTTCTCTAATAGAATCTCTTGTTTTTTGACGATCATTCATTATCTCGTCTCTTTCATCTTGCTTTTGTTGGAGTAATGCTTCTCTTTCTTCAGCTTTTTCTTTGTCTTCTTCTGCTTGCTCTACAGATTTATATTTGTCGTCACTTTCATCTTCTTTTTTGTCTTCTCTATCATTTTTTCTTGAAGAAACTTCTATAATTTTTAAAACCTGGTCGCTAATATCGTGTCTTTTTGCTGAAAATAAAAGAAGAGCGTCGGCAGAATTTTCAAAAATGAAATCATATTGTCTCTTTTCTCCTATTTCTTGTACGGCATTAAAAACTTGGTCTTGTACAGGTTGTATTAATTGTCTTTTCTGTACAATAAATTGTCCTTGTGGGCCAAATTTTTCTTCCTGATATGCTAGTATAGCTTTTTCTTCGTAGTCAATTTCTTCTTCTCTTTCTTCAATTAGCTCTTTTGTTAATAGCACTCTTTCATTTTCTAATTCTTGCTTCATGTTTTCTACATGTTGCATTTTAGTTTCAATTTCAGATTTCCATTTTTGAGTTCTTGCTTCTAGCTGTGTAGTAGCTTCTTTGTACTCAGGAACATGATCTAAAATATACTCCATATCTACGTAAGCTACCTTTATGCTTTTTTGTGCAATTGTGATTGTTGGTAGCGTTAAAAAAAAGAAGAAAATTAAAAAACTGTTTTTCATAATGCTTTATGTATAAAGAAAATATCGTGCCAAATAAAAAAAACTAGAATTGTTGTCCGATTATAAAATGTGTTTCCCAACCGTTAGCTCCTGTTCCTGTTCCTGGTATAGGATCAAAACCGTAACCAAAATCAATACCTAATAAACCAAAAGCTGGCATAAATATACGTACCCCAAACCCTGCAGATCTATTAAGTTGGTATGGGTTGTAGTCTTTAAATCCATCATATGAAGCTCCCCCTTCTGCAAATGTTAATGCGTATATAGAAGCGGATGGTTTTAAGGTAATAGGGTATCTTAATTCTAAACTAAATTTGTTGTATATGGTTGCTCCATCACTAGAGGTTATTTCTGAATCTGAACTGTAATCTCTATCTATTGGTACTAAAGATTGGTTAGGGTAACCTCTAAGACGTATTGTTTCACGTCCGTCTAAGCTGTAACCCCCAAGACCATCTCCTCCTAAATAAAATCTTTCAAATGGCGGGATACCTCTATCACTATTATAAGCTCCTAAGAAACCAAATTCAACATTGGTTCTTAAAACTAATTTTCCTGCAATTTGGTTATACCAATCACCGTTAAATTTAATCTTGTAATATTCTAACCAATTAAATTTTTCTTGATCAATTTTAGCTAAATCAGGGTCACCTTCAGAATCTTTGTAATCAGATTGGTTTTCTAAATCACCATAGTCAATGCCATTCCATAATGAATATGGAGGTGTGAATTTAGCGGTAAGGCTAAATTTAGACCCTCCCATAGGGAAAATAGGGTTAGTATACGTGTTATCTCTACTAATACCTAATGTTATAGCAAAGTTGTTTGCATAACCATCAGGGAAGTTAAATAAACCAATATCATAGTTTTTTAAGTTATAATGTTGAAAACTTAAGGCTGTAGATAATGTAAAATAATCATCTGGTATAGTTAAACGCTTAGCTAAGCCTATAGAACCACCTGTGATTAAAAATCTTCTATCTTTATCTGCTTCTGCATTAAAAGAATCATAATAATACTGTACTGTGTGAGATAAAGATGTAGTTAATCTAACTGGTTTTTTGCCTCCTAACCAAGGCTCAGAAAAAGATAAACTGAAAGTTCTATAAAAAGTAGATGCTTGAAGCCTTAAAGAAAGAGTTTGTCCATCTCCCATAGGTAAAGGTTTATATGCGTCTTTATCAAAAATTCCTTTTAGAGAGAAGTTATTAAAAGATAAACCTAAGGTACCTACAAAACCACTACCGCCATAACCTCCTTGTAGTTCAATTTGGCTAGCTCCACTTTCTACAACATTATACTCTAAATCTAGTGTACCATCATTAGGGTTTACGTTTTTAAACTCTGGAGATAATTGTTCTGCATCAAAAAAGCCTAATTGACCTAATTCTCTAACAGTTCTAACAACATCTTCTTTGCTGTATTTTTGACCTGGACGCGTTCTTAAGTTTCTGTAAATAACGTGATCGTTAGTTTTATCGTTTCCGTTAACAATTACATTATCAAAATAAGCTTCTTTTCCTTCAACAATTCTTATTTCAAAATCTATAGTGTCATTGTAAATTCTGGTCTCTACAGGGTTAATTTGTGAAAATAAAAATCCGTTATTTTGGTATAGGTTAGTAATATCATTAGCATCTGGACTTTCGTTGTCTGCAATTCTTTTTTTAAGAAGGGTTCCGTTGTAAACATCTCCCTTTTTGATTCCTAAAATTTGGTGTAATTGGTCATCTGTATAAACGCTATTTCCTAAAAAGTTAATATCACCAAAATAGTATCTGTCACCTTCTTCTAAATTAATGTTTATAGCAATTTCTTCTTCGTCAATTTTAATAATAGAGTCAGATGTTATTCTGGCATCACGATAACCATCTTCTTTATATTTTTTTATAATTTCTTTCTTGTCGTTTATGTAGTCTTCTTCAATAAATTTAGATCTCTTCCAGAAACGTAAAAAGTTTTTACGCTTGGTAGACATTTGAGCTCTTACTTTATTATCAGAAAAAACTTCATTTCCTTCAATGTTGATTTCAGAAATTTTTACTTTTTCGCCTTTATCAATTCTTAATATCATATCTACTTTAGAACTTTCAGAAGAAGTGGTGTCTTGTATTTCTGTTGTTCTAATATCTACTGAGGCATTTAAATAGCCGTCACTAGTGTAGTCTTTTTTGATATTTGCGCGTGTATTGGCAATTAAATTTTCGGTTACTTTTGTGCCCGGTTTTAATTTATTGTTTTTAATAATTTCTTCTCGGCGCTTTTTCTTTTTTAACCCACTTATGGTTACTTCATGAAGTTCTGGTACTTCTTGTATTTCAAGTTCAAGAAAAGCTTGATCTCCTTCAATTTTATTTATGTAGAAGTTAATGTCGCTAAATAGGCCTAAATCCCATAGCTTTTTTATGACATTACTCATCCTGTCTCCAGGAATAAATATTTTATCACCTTTTCTTAGGCCTGTAAAGGCAACTACGGTTTGCTCATTATAATTAGAGGTTCCTGTAACTTTTATCTCTGCAATAGTGTATTCTTTACTATTTGCAATAGCGACATCGTTTTGTGCAATACTTTTAAAACCAAATGCGATGCAGATTAATAATATTAATAGTTGTTTATTCATCATCACATTAACTAAGTTGCTCACTTGTTTTTCCAAATCTTCTCTCTCTATTTTGATAATTTAAAACGGCCTCTAATAAGTTTTCTTTTCTAAAATCTGGCCATAATGTAGGTGTGAAGTATAATTCTGCATATGCTATTTGCCATAACAGAAAGTTACTAATTCTTTCTTCACCACTTGTTCTTATTAATAAATCTACATCTGGTAGATTACTTGTATATAGGTTGTTGTTAATAGTATTTTCATCAATATCATTAACGTGTATACTGCCATCTTTTACTTTTTCTGCAATAGATTTCATGGTAGTTACTAATTCTTCTCGGGAACCATAACTTAAAGCTAAGGTTAGGGTCATTCGAGTATTATTAGAGGTTTTTTCTATTACTTCTTGTAATTCTTTTTTGGCTTTACTAGGTAAATTATCTAGAGAGCCAATGGCATTTAATTTTATATTGTTGTTTGTTAATGTTTTAATTTCTTTTTTTAAAGAAGAAACTAAAAGGTTCATTAACGTTTTTACTTCTAGTTTAGGGCGATTCCAATTTTCTGTTGAAAAAGCAAAAAGAGTAAGATTTTTTATGCCTATTTCTGCACAAATTTCTACTGTTTCTCTTACTGCTTTAGCTCCAGTTTCGTGACCTTTAACTCTTAAGAAGCCTTGTCTTTTAGCCCATCTACCATTACCGTCCATAATAACAGCAATATGTTTTGGTAGGTTATCTTTATTTATTTTTTCTTTTAAAATCATTTAAAAATTACAATAACAAGGTTTTCTTCCAAAAGTATAAGTGACAGTTATTCCTGTAAACATATACCAATCGTTTGTGTTTAGATTGCCAAAGGAAGGTAAATTTTCTCCGCCATCAAACTCTTCGGGATTACTTCCGTCAAGGTTATCTGTAAAAGTATATCTAGCTCCAATCTCTGCGGCAAAAACAAATTTTGTAGCAAAAGACCATTTAATGCCAAATACCATTGGGATAGCAAAATCTATCTTTCTTTTTCTTTTAGTTATTTCATTATTACTAGATAAGCCCATTTCATTACTTAAAAAACCAGTGATACCGCTATATAGGTACGGGGTAAATTGTGGCTTATATTTATGTAGACTCCATTCTTTAAATGTAAATTCTAAACCAAGAGACCCTTCTAATAATGAATTATCAAAATAATAACCTCTTTCTTGCCTTCTAGACTCGTCAGAATCTGCATCATCTGCACTTAATTGTGAGTATAGCAAACTTGCTCTAAATGAATGTCTTTCGCTTCTATTCCATTTTAATATTCCTCCAATAGCTAACTCATTTGGTGAAATATAATTTGTGCTACCTACATCACCAATATAATTGATGCCTCCAAGCATCACACCTATTTCGTAGGTTTGCGCTTGTAATGTATTGTTTAATAGCACTATCATGATGATTGCCGTTAGATACCTCATAAATTTCTAAAAGTTTGCAAATATATGAATTAAGTTTTCACTCACTTGATTATATAGGGGTGTATTTGTTATAAAAACACATTTAAGTAGTTTTTATTGTTTTTGATTGCGCTTATCTTCCCCCCACAAAAGTTTTTGGCGTAATGTAGGGATAAAGCTATCTTCGTTTAAAGAAACTAAATCTATGGTGAAAGGTGCTTTCTCTATATAAATTGAGGTGTTTTCATCTAGCGTGGTAAGTCTAGAGTCTAGTGATACTAAAAATTCTCCTGCTCTTGTAGATACTTCTAATTTTATTTTTGTTTTGTTAGGTATTACTAATGGTCTTGCGTTTAAATTATGTGGTGCAATAGGGGTTAATGCTAATGCGTTTGTTTCTGGTGTTATTACAGGCCCGCCACAACTCAATGAGTAGCCTGTAGACCCTGTAGGGGTTGTGATAATTAACCCGTCTGCCCAATAGGCGGTTAGGTATTTATCATCTAGCCAAGTTTTAATAGTAATCATAGAGGTGGTGTTTTTTCGACTTATTGTAATTTCATTTAAGGCAAAATTAACATCAGAAAGACTATTAGTTTTTGGAGTTGTTGCAATTGTTAGTAATTCTCTTTTAGAAATTGTGTAGTTTTTTTGTAAAATAGAAGAGATAGTTTGAGATATTTCTTCTTTTTGTATAGTTGCTAAAAAACCCAATCTCCCTGTATTAATGCCTACAATAGGAATGTCTAAGTCTTTTACGTAGTAAACACTTTTAAGTATAGTACCATCGCCACCAATACTAAAAAATAAATCGTACGAGCAATCTAGATTTTTAAAAGTTTTAAATTGATTGTATTCTTTTTTTATAACTTCATTTTCTCTAATGATTTCTAAAAAATTTTCTTCAATAAAAACTTCAATATTTTTTTTCTCAAGTGCATCTAGCAATTGCTGAACGTATTTTTCTGAGTTTTCATGGTAAAACTGACCGTAAATGGCTACTTTCATAACTAGATGTTGAGGTATTTGTCTAAATAATCAGACCTTTCTTTTAAATTTTTTAAAAACACATCTTCTTGGTGGGCACTCATCACTTTGTAGCTATATCTTCTAAATGTTTGAATAATTTCATTTAAACCAAGTAAGCCAACTTTTACAGTTATTTGTGCTACATCATTGGTTAAGTTGCTAACAAAAGTACCTAATACCTTACCTTCGTTAGATTCTACAATTTGGCAGATTTCACTAAAAGAATAATCTTTCATTCCTTTTTCAACTACAATAATAGCTCCGGGAGAATCCATAAACGGTGTTTCACTAAAAAAAGAAAGAATGTCACCAATTTCAAGATAACCTAAATATTTATTGTCTTTGTTAGACAGTACAGGCATTAAATTAGTGTTGTTTTTTGTAAAAGCCTCTAAAACATCTAGCCAATTATCGTTTTCACGAACAAAAAAAGTTTCTAAAGAATATTCAAATTCTTTCAAATCTTTGTCATTATCATAACAACGCACGTCATTTTCTGCAATACAACCTGTAAAAATTCCATCTTTTTCTATAGGAATATAGTTGTAAGTGAGATTGTTAAACAGTTTTTTAAACTCCTTAATTTTTTGATCTATGGGTTGAATAGATATGTCATTGATAATGTAATGAGAAATATTCATAGCACTAGGTTTTTGTGCAAATTAAGGAAAATATAGTACAAGAAAGGTTTTCTACTTTGTATTTTTGTTATCTAAAAAGTTTGAAATGACAAAATTAAGTGTAAATATCAATAAAATAGCTACTTTACGTAACTCTAGAGGTGGCGATGTGCCAAATGTTTTACAAGTTGCAAAAGATATAGAATCTTTTGGAGCAGAAGGTATTACCGTGCATCCAAGGCCAGATGAAAGACATATTAGATATCAAGATGTGAGAGATTTGTCTCCGCAGGTAACTACAGAGTTTAATATAGAAGGAAACCCTATTAAACAATTTGTAGATTTAGTTTTAGAAAATAAGCCCACTCAAGTTACTTTAGTGCCAGATGCAGAAGATGCAATTACTTCTAGTGCAGGGTGGGATACTGTTAAATATAAAGATTTTTTAACAGAAGTGATTCAAGAATTTAAAACTAACGGAATTAGAACTTCCATATTTGTAGATCCAAATCCAAAAATGGTAGAAGCTGCTCAATTTACAGGGGCAGATAGAGTAGAGTTTTATACAGAAGCTTTTGCTGAAAAATATAGCCAAGGAAATAAAAACGGAATTTTACCTTATGTCGAGTGCGCTAAAATAGCTCAAGAGGTTGGTTTAGGGATTAATGCTGGTCACGATTTATCTCTAGAAAACATTAAGTTCTTTAAAGATAATATTCCAGGTTTACTGGAGGTTTCTATAGGCCACGCCTTAATTGCAGAGTCTTTATATCAAGGCTTAGAGGTGGTAATTAATAAATATTTATCTTATTTAAAATAAATAGAATTATGGAGTTGTACGCAAATGTTATAGGTGAGGGTAAGCCATTTTTAATTCTTCACGGGTTTCTAGGTATGGGAGATAATTGGAAAACTTTAGGTACTAAATTTTCAGAAAATGGTTATCAAGTTCATTTAATAGATCAAAGAAATCATGGTAGAAGTCCGCATACTGCAGAGTTTAGTTATGAGCTGCTATCTCAAGATGTGAAAGAATATTGTGAGAAAAACCAATTAAAAAACATCGTGTTGCTAGGGCACTCTATGGGAGGTAAAACAGCAATGAAGGTGGCTTGTGATTATCCAGAGTTAATAGATAAATTGATTATTGCAGATATTGCTCCAAAATATTATGCGCCACATCACCAAACCATTTTAGAAGGTTTAACAATGTTAAATAATTCTGAATTAAAAAGTAGAGGCGAGGCAGATGAAAAGCTAGAGAAATTTATCAATAACTGGGGTACACGTCAGTTTTTACTAAAAAACCTTTATTGGAAAGAAAAAGGGAAATTAGCATTGAGAATGAATTTAGAAGTGCTAAAAGAAAAGATTAATGAAATAGGAAGCGCGTTAACCTCAGAAGAAAAATATACAGGTGAAACATTATTTATTAATGGAGGTAATTCAAATTACATACAAAAAGAAGATCAGCCTTTATTAAAAGAACATTTTCCGTCATCAAAATTAGAAACAATTGATGGTGTAGGTCATTGGTTACATGCAGAAAAGCCAAAAGAGTTTTATCAGTTAGTTGTGGATTTTATTGAGAAATAACAATTTTTTTGCTATGCTAGCATAATATTTCGTAATTTTAGTTGCTTAAAATTATTATTCTATTAAATTTGAGTATTACATTTGTAGAAAAATATAATCTAACTTAATTATGAAGAAACTTTTATTAGTAGTGATACTTCTGTTGTCTGCCACTTCAATTTACGCAGGTGGATATCGTGTAGGTGCTCAAGGTCAAAGAGCTTTAGCAATGGGGCATACGGGAGTAGCGGTAGTGAATAGTGCAGAATTAGCATTTTTTAATCCAGCGGGATTAGTGTTTTTAGAGAATAAATTGAATATCTCTGCAGGGGTGACTGGAGTTATCTCTAACGTGAAATGGCAAAATGAACAAACTGGAGCTTTTGCAGAAACAGAAAAAAGTATTGGTACTCCTTTTTATGTGTATGCTTCTTATAGTGTAACAGAAAAATTAACTTTAGGTTTAAGTATATCTACTCCATATGGTAGTAGTGTAGAATGGCCTACAGATTGGGAGGGGTCTCATTTAACTAATAGCATAGATTTACAAGCTATTTACATTCAGCCTTTAGTGTCTTATAAAATAACAGATAATTTAAGTGTAGGAGCGGGGCCAATTTTTGTTACAGGTTCTGTAAACTTTAATAGAAACCTAAATAGAACTTTAACTAATGAAGAGGGAGAGCGTTCTAATGTAGAAATAGATGCTTCTGGAGTTAATAGTTGGGGTTGGTCTGCAAGTGCAATGTATTCTCCTATAGAAAATTTAAGACTAGGGGTAAATTATCGTTCAGAAGTAATTCTAAAAGCAGAAGGAGGAGATGCAACTTTCACTAATGTGCCAAATTCACCTTTATCACCAGTTTCTAATGGTACAGTTTCTTTTGATGCAGAATTACCAATGCCAGCAGAGTTAACTATTGGAGTTTCTTATGAGCTTAACGATAAGTGGTTATTTGCTTTTGATTATAATAGAACATACTGGGATGTTTATGAATCTTTAGATATAGATTTTGCTCCAGATGATATTCCAGATTCAGTAAACCCAAGAAATTATAAAAACTCTTCTATCTACCGTTTTGGAGCTCAATATAAAGCTTTAGATAAATTAGACTTACGTGTGGGTTATTATTACGACCAGTCTCCGGTTCAGTCAGGTTACTTTGCGCCAGAAACACCTCGAAATGATTCTCAAGGTTATACAGGAGGTTTCTCTTACCAAATTACTCCTAAAGTAGCAATAGATGCTTCTTTTGCTTACTTAAGATTTAAAGAGATAGATGAGTCTTACGATCATTATCAAGAAAATGGACAAGAGGTAACTTTTGGTGGTACTTATAAAAGTAATGCTTTTTTACCAGGTTTAGGGGTAACTGTAAAACTATAAATAATTTAAAATGAAGATGAAAAATACAATTAAATATACGGTTTTACTTGCTTTAGGATTAGTTGCTTGTGAGCCTGAGTTTGAAAACTCTGTAGAAGAAAACGAAGTTTATACAAATGGAAATGCAGATTTTAGTACTTATGTAGCGGTAGGAAATTCTCTTACAGCAGGATTTGCAGATAATGCTCTGTACCAACAAGGGCAGAAAAATTCTTATCCAAATATATTAGCCGGTCAATTTGAATTAGTTGGTGGCGGAGAGTTTGTGCAGCCTTTAACTTCAGACAATCTAGGTGGTTTGTTATTAAATGGTGTTCAAATACAAGACACAAGATTAATTCTAGATGTAGATGCATCTGGTAGTCTTGCTCCAGTAAATATTAGCGGTACGCCAACTACAGAGATAACTAATACGCTTTCTGGCTCATTTAATAATATGGGAGTTCCTGGGGCAAAAAGTTTTCATTTAGTAGCAGAAGGTTATGGTAATGCGTCTGGGGTTTTAACTGGGCAAGCTAACCCGTATTTTGTAAGATTTAGATCTTCAGAAAATACAACAATATTGGCAGATGCTGTAGCGCAAAGTCCTACGTTTTTCTCTTTATGGATAGGTAGTAATGATGTGCTTAGTTTTGCTTCTTCTGGAGGTGTAGGTGTAAGCCAAGAAGGTAATTTAGATCCAGCTACTTACGGTTCTACAGATATTACAGATTCTAATGTATTTGCAGGGGTTTATTCTCAAGAAGTAGATGCGTTAATGGCATCTGCTACGGGAGGTGTTGTGTTAAATATACCAAGTGTAACAGATACACCGTATTTTACAACTGTACCAACTAGTCCGTTAGGGCCAGATGATTTAGGTGATCAGTTAGCAACTTTAAATGCAACTTACGCTCAGTTAAATCAAGCTTTTGCATTTTTAGGTGTGCCAGAAAGGTCTATAGAGTTTTCTGCTACAGCAGCTAGTGGGGTAGTAGTGCAAGATGAATCTTTAATAGATCTTTCTAATGAATTAACTCAAGTTTTAATACAGGGAGGTTTTGATGCTCAAACAGCAGCAATTTATGGTTTACAATACGGGCAAGCAAGACAATCTAATGAGTCAGATTTATTAGTTTTAACAAGTGCTTCTGTAATTGGAGTGGTTAATGAAAATAGATTTGCAGAGTTAGTAGCTCTTGGTGTGCCAGAAGCAATTGCAGGACAGTTGTCTGTTAACGGAGTAACTTACCCTATGGAAGATCAATATGTGTTAATACCAGAAGAGCAAGAAATGATTGCAGATGCAACCGCATCTTTTAATGCAACTATAGAAAATATAGCAACTGCTAATGGGTTAGCATTTGTAGATGTAAATACCTTGCTGTCTAATGTAGCAAATGGAGGAGTTGTGTACGATGGTGGCCTAATTACCTCAGAGTTTGCAACTGGAGGAGCTTTCTCTTTAGATGGTATACATTTAACCCCAAGAGGTTATGCAATTATTGCTAATGAAATTATAGAGGCAATAAATAATACTTATAATTCTACAGTGCCAGTGGTTAATGTTGGTAATTACAGTGGAGACCCTTCTATAGGGAGTGGTATCTCAGAGTAATATTGTTTTAGAAAATTGATTTTAAATGCTGAAGTTATTGCTTCAGCATTTTTTTGTTGTATAAATAGGTTAAATCTGTTTGTGAAAATAGAATAGATCTTTAATTTTAAATAAAATTAGATATGAAAACAATATTAAAAATTTTAATAACAGCTTTTATTGTAGTTGCCCTAGCTAACCTTTTGTCTGGTGTGGCTATTAATAATTACTTTACAGGCTTAATTGTTGCAGCTGTACTTGGTTTAATGAACTTAATAGTAAAACCAATACTTGTTATGCTTACCCTCCCTGTTACAGTAGTAACATTTGGTTTATTTTTACTAGTAATAAACGCAATTATTATATTGATGGTAGACGGATTAATAGGCGGTTTTTATGTAGAAGGTTTTTGGTGGGCATTATTTTTTAGCCTCTTACTGTCGTTTTTTCAATCGGTATTATTCTCTGTTTTTAAAGACAAGAAATCATAAACATTAAAAACTTGGTTGGCAGGCAAATAAATTGTAATTTTGCACACCAATTTTTTAGAAGTATAAAGAATGAACATCACAAGAGAAAATATTGACGAGCTTAATGCAGTAGTGAAAGTTGAAATCTCAAAAGAAGATTACAGCCCAAAAGTTGAAAAAATCTTAAAAGATTATCGTAAAAGTGCTAATATCCCAGGTTTTAGAAAAGGTCACGTGCCAATGGGCTTAGTGAAAAAACAATACGGTCAGGCAGTACTTGTAGATGAGGTTAATAAACTTCTTCAAGAAAACTTAAATAAATATTTAACAGAAGAGAAGTTAGATGTTTTAGGAAATCCGCTTCCTAAAGAACAAGCAGATTTTGATTGGGATAAAGATGACTATTCTTTTGAATTTGAATTAGGTCTTTCTCCTAAATTTGAAGTAGATCTTAAAACAAAAGAGCCAATTACGCATTATCAAATCGTTGCAGATGATGAGATGATTGATAATCAGGTGAAAACCATACAAAAACAATATGGTAAGTTGGTTTCTAAAGAAGAAGCTGCAGAAGGTGATTTAGTAGCAGGTACTTTTAAAAATGAAGAAGAAGGTATAGAGAATACAACAACTTTTCCTTTAGATAAGTTAAAAGGAAAACGTAACCTTAATAAATTTGTAGGAGCTAAAGTAGGTGATACTATTACTTTAAAAACAAAAAGTCTTTTTGAAGACGATCACGATTTAATTGAGTTTTTAAAAGTAGAGCACGATAAAGCACACGGTTTAGATGTAGAAGTTACTTTTGAGATAACTGAAATTAATCAACAAGAACCAGCAGAATTAAATCAAGAACTTTTTGATAAGTTGTTTGGTGAAGGTAACGTAACTAGCGTAGAAGAGCTAAAAGAAAAAATTAAAGAAGATGCAGAAAATCAATTTAAACAACAAAGCGACCAGCAGTTGTTAAATGATGTGACAGAAGCTTTAATAGAAAAAACTAAGTTTGATCTTCCTGCAGAGTTTTTACAACGTTGGATTATGGTAAGTGGAGAAAAGCAACTTACAGCAGAAGAAGCAAAAGAAGAATACGAAAAAAGTGAAAAAGGTTTACGTTTTCAAT
This sequence comes from Mesonia phycicola, assembly GCF_900141885.1. Lineage (GTDB taxonomy): Bacteria > Bacteroidota > Bacteroidia > Flavobacteriales > Flavobacteriaceae > Mesonia > Mesonia phycicola. The sequence goes on from NZ_FQYY01000005.1 coordinate 336,487, forward strand.
TAATTGAAGGTAAATTAATTCAAGAAAATGAGCTTCAAGTTCAATTAGAAGAGATTAAAGATCTAACTAAAGATCGTATCAAAATGCAAATGGCGCAATTTGGTCAAATGGATCCTTCAGAAAAAGATTTAGAAGATATTACTGCTAGAGTACTTTCTAACCAAGATGAGGTAAAGAAATTATCAGAGCAGGTAATGAGTCAAAAAGTATTAGAATTCTATAAAGAGAACGTTAACCTAGAGCAAAAAGAAGTTACTTACGAAAATTTTGTTAAGGAAGTATATAACTAGTCTTTTAAAGAATTAATAGCTATCTTTAAGGCGTTAAACCAATATGGAATAACGCCTTTTTTTATAACTATAAGCACGATTTTTATTTAAAATCAGAAAGGAAAATTAACTATGGATTTCGGAAAAGAATTTGAAAAATTTGCTGTAAAAGATCAAGGTATCAACAGTAATTATTATACAAAGATTGTAAGTAGCATGATGCCAGTTGGCATGACGCCAAATATTATAGAAGAACGCCAAATGAATGCGGTAGCAATGGACGTTTTTTCTCGTTTAATGATGGATAGAATCATTTTTATGGGTACTGGTATTAACGATCAAATTGCAAACATCATTCAAGCACAACTTTTATTTTTAGAAAGTACAGATGCTAATAAAGATATTCAAATCTATATTAACTCTCCAGGAGGTAGCGTTTATGCAGGTTTAGGTATTTATGATACTATGCAGTTTATCAAGCCAGACGTAGCAACTATTTGTACGGGTATGGCAGCTTCTATGGGGGCGGTATTACTTTGCGCAGGAGAAAAAGGAAAGCGTAGTGCATTGCCACACTCTAGAGTAATGATTCATCAACCTTTAGGTGGTGCGCAAGGGCAAGCAAGTGATATAGAAATTACTGCACGTGAAATTTTAATTTTAAAAGAAGAACTTTATAATATTATTGCTAAACACAGTGGGCAGTCTTATGATAAAGTACATGAAGATAGTGATCGTGATTACTGGATGAAGGCAGATAAAGCTAAAGAATACGGTATGATTGATGAAATTTTAGTGAGAGAGAAAGAGTAACTTATGGCGAAAGAAGAATTAGAATGTTCTTTCTGTGGAAGAAAGAAACCTGAAACAAATTTATTAATTGCAGGCTTAGACGCACATATTTGTGATCGTTGTATTGAGCAAGCGCACGGTATAGTAGTAGAAGAGTCTAAGCAAGAAGGTACTAACGAGCTTTCTTCAGAATTAATGCTTCGTAAACCGAAGTCTATTAAAACTTTTTTAGAAGACTATGTAATTGGTCAAGATTATACTAAAAAAGTGCTTTCTGTTGCAGTTTATAACCACTACAAGCGTTTGTTGCAGCCAAAAGATGAAGATGATATTGAAATACAAAAAAGTAACATCATCATGGTTGGGCAAACAGGTACAGGTAAAACCTTAATGGCAAAAACCATTGCAAAAATGCTTAATGTGCCTTTGGCAATTGTAGATGCTACGGTTTTAACAGAGGCAGGTTATGTGGGAGAAGATGTAGAGAGTATTTTAACTCGTTTGCTACAAGCAGCAGATTATAATTTAGAAAAAGCACAGCAGGGTATCGTTTTTATAGATGAGATCGATAAAATTGCACGTAAAAGTGATAACCCTTCAATTACACGTGATGTGAGTGGGGAAGGAGTGCAACAAGCTTTATTAAAGCTATTAGAAGGTACTACAGTAAACGTTCCGCCAAAAGGAGGGAGAAAGCATCCAGATCAAAAATTTATTGAGGTAGATACGAGTAATATTTTATTTATTGCTGGTGGAGCTTTTGATGGTATTGAGCGCAATATTTCTAAACGTTTAAATATTCAAGCAGTTGGTTATTCGGCTTCTAGAAGTGAAGATGAAATAGAAAAAGAAAACCTATTAAAATATATTATCCCAAAAGATTTAAAAGATTTTGGTTTAATACCTGAAATTATAGGTCGTTTGCCAGTGCTTACTTACATGAATCCGCTTGACGCAGAAACATTAAGAGCTATTTTAACAGAACCTAAAAACGCTTTAGTAAAACAGTATAAAAAACTTTTTGCTATGGATGATATTGAATTTGATATCACCGAAGGTGCTTTAGATTATATTGTTGAAAAAGCTATTGAATATAAGCTTGGTGCAAGAGGTTTGCGTTCACTTTGTGAAGCTATTTTAACCGATGCAATGTTTGATTTACCAGAAAGTGGTGAAACCGAATTTAAAGTAACAAAATCTTATGCTGAAAAGGCATTGCAGAAATCTACTATTAAAAAGCTGAAAGCAGTTTCTTAATCTATGTAGGTTGTCTAGTAAAGCATTATTCTAAATTTATTTCAGAATAGAATAATGTTTAAAGTTTAATAAAAAAAGCCCGCTAAATCTAGCGGGCTTTTTTTTGTTAAATTGAGTTGCTTTTTCACTATATTTATATGCTTAATCGTTAAATCATTTATTATGAAAAAATTTTTTTTACTCCCAGTATTGTTATTAGGATTATCATTTGGTAGTTGTACGCAAGAAACTGAAACTTTAGAAGAACAAGAATTTAATTTAGATTTAAGTGATATATCTTTTGCTATAGATTTAGGAGAAGATTTTTTTGTTTCTACTTATAATTTAGAAGAAGATAATTTAGATGAATTAATTAATGACCTTACAACTGAATTATATGATTTTTCTGAAGAGGATATACAAAAAGAAGGCTATATAGGCTTTGATCTTGTTATTAAAGGAACTCAAATCACAATTAAACCAATTGCGGGAACTATGACTGCTGAAGAAGTGAAATCAGGTAAAGATTGGTCTCAACTAGGTGTTTATTCTGTATCTAATAATTTAGCTAGTAAAATTCAAGAGGTTATTAATACAGAAGATAATAATATCAATATACAAGTAAAAAGAAATACTAAAAATGCCAGCTTGTTTTTAGGATAAATAAAATTTTAAATAATAAAAAAGCCCGCTAAATCTAGCGGGCTTTTTATTAGGTTAAAAAATGATTTTACATCATTCCTGGCATACCGCCACCCATTCCTTGTGGCATACCACCACCATTATCTTCTTCTGGTAAGTCGATTAATGCACACTCGGTAGTTAAGATCATTCCAGATACAGATGCTGCATTTTCTAAAGCAACACGAGTAACTTTCTTAGGGTCTATAATACCAGCTTCTAGCATATCTACATAAGCTTCTGTCTTAGCATCGTAACCAAACCCTTTTTTACCTTCAAGAACTTTGTTAATTACTACAGAGCCTTCACCTCCAGCATTTTCTACAATAGTTCTTAATGGAGCTTCTATAGCACGGTTCACAATTTGAATACCGGTTGCTTCATCTTGGTTTTCTGCTTCAAGTTTAGCTAAAGCTTCTTTAGCTCTAACTAAAGCTACACCACCACCAGCAACAATACCTTCTTCTACAGCAGCTCTTGTAGCGTGTAGAGCATCATCAACACGGTCTTTCTTTTCTTTCATTTCTACTTCAGAAGCAGCACCTACATAAAGTACAGCAACACCACCAGCAAGTTTAGCTAAACGTTCTTGTAACTTCTCACGATCGTAATCTGAAGTAGTACTTTCTATTTGAGCTTTAATTTGGTTAACTCTAGCTTTAATGTTTTCATCTTCACCAGCACCATTAACTAAAGTAGTATTGTCTTTATCAATGCTTACTTTTTCTGCTGTACCTAATTGCTCTAAAGTTGCGTTTTCTAAAGTAAATCCTCTTTCTTCAGAAATTACAGTACCACCGGTTAAAATAGCAATGTCTTCTAACATTGCTTTTCTTCTGTCTCCAAATCCTGGAGCTTTAACAGCAGCAATTTTTAAAGAACCTCTAAGCTTGTTAACTACTAAAGTAGCTAAAGCCTCACCGTCTACATCTTCAGCAACAATTAAAAGAGGTTTACCTGTTTGGGCAACTGGCTCTAAAATTGGCATTAAATCTTTCATGGTAGAGATTTTCTTATCGTAAATAAGAATATATGGGCTCTCTAAATCTGTAGTCATTTTTTCACTATTGGTAACAAAGTAAGGAGATAAATAACCTCTGTCAAACTGCATACCTTCTACAACATCAACGTAAGTTTCTGTTCCTTTAGCTTCTTCAACAGTAATTACACCTTCTTTACCAACTTTATTAAACGCTTGTGCAATTAACTCACCAATTACATCGTCGTTATTAGCAGAAATAGAAGCAACTTGTTTTATTTGCTCAGAGCTACTACCAACTTCAATACTTTGTTTAGCAAGTTCTTCTGTAATAGCAATTACAGCTTTGTCTATACCTCTTTTAATGTCCATTGGGTTTGCACCTGCAGCAACATTTTTTAAACCTTCTTTCACAATAGCTTGAGCTAAAACGGTAGCAGTAGTTGTACCATCTCCTGCAAGATCGTTGGTTTTAGAAGCTACTTCTTTTACCATTTGTGCTCCCATATTTTCTAAAGCATCTTCTAGCTCAATTTCTTTAGCTACAGAAACACCATCTTTTGTTACTACTGGAGCACCAAAAGATTTGCTGATAATTACGTTACGCCCTTTAGGACCTAAAGTTACTTTTACAGCGTTAGCTAATGCGTCTACACCACGTTTAATACCGTCTCTTGCTTCGAGATCAAATTTTATATCTTTTGCCATTTTCTTTTAATTTTTTATTTGTTTGATTTTTGAAATAAATTCTAAATCGAGATTAATTAAAGAACGCCTAATATTTCGGCTTCTTTCATGATTAAGTAATCTTTACCTTCTAATTTAAGCTCAGTACCAGAAAACTTACCGTAAAGAACTTGATCACCTTCTTTTACAGTCATGTCATGGTCTTTAGTACCATTACCAACAGCAACTACTTTACCTTGTTGAGGTTTTTCTTTAGCAGAGTCTGGAATGTATATACCAGATGCTGTTTTAGTTTCTGCCGCCACGGGCTCTACTACAACTCTATCAGCTAGAGGTTTAAATTTTAATCCCATTATAAAAATATTTTAAAAGTTATTTTAATGTTTGGCTTTTGGATATTCGAAAATTATGCCAATGAATGTTTGCTGCCAATAGGCAAAAAAAAATGCCAACTTGTCATTGACAGTTGGCATTTTTATGTGTGTTTGTAAGTAGTAGTTTACTCGCTATCTTCTGTAGTTGCAGCAGGAGTTTCTTGTGCTGGTACTTCTGTAGCTGGAGCGGCATTATCACCTCCAATAATTCTAGATTCAGACCCTTCTCCATTACCCATAATAGCAACGTTAGATAGCAAAATTAGCACTAATAAAACAGTAGCTAATGTCCAGGTACTTTTATCTAAAAAATTTGTGGTGTTTTGTGCACCACCAACTTGAGCACCGCCACCACCAAATGATGAAGATAAACCTCCCCCTTTAGGGTTTTGAACCATAATCACAACGATTAGCAAAAATGCAACGATAACGATTAAAACTAAAAATATTGTAAACATATTATGAACTTTTATTTTCTTGTAACTTTTTTATTTCCTGAATTTGGTCTGCAAATAAACCACTTTTTTCGGGATTTTTCAAAATTAATATTTTATATGCTTGAATTGCTTTAGAATAATTTTTTTGTTCTAAGTAAACTCGAGCCAATGTTTCTGTCATTAATTGATTGCTAGGCCCTTTGTCTACTAGCTTAATCTCTTTATTTTTATTTTCTCGAGCAGGGGAAATTTTAGGATTATTGGCTATAAAATTATCTATTAATTCAAACTTTTTAGAGATTTCTTTTCTTTTAATATTAGTTTCTGGAGCATAATCTGGTCTATTAACCTTCTTTGCACTTGCTAATTTTAACCATTCTGAGAAAGAATGTGCTTCAGATTTATTAAATTCTAAGGGTTTTTCTAAGTTTAATTGTTCTTCATTGTTTTTTTCTGAAGGTGTTGTGTCTTTTTTTGAAGCTTCAAATAAATTAGGGTCTAATACACGGTCTGCTTCTGTAAGATTCATTTTTACAGCTTCATCAAAACTTTCATTTTTAACTTCAGTAATTTCTTCAGTATAATTTCTAGATTTAATTTCTTCTGAAATATGGTGTTGGTTGAAGTTTTTAGAGGTAATGTAGTCAAATAAAATTCTTCTATCTGCGGTGTATGCAGCTACTTTTCTTAATTCGGCATTATAAGAGAAGTGATGATTTTGTTTTAGTCCTTTTAAGTGTAAAGCTCTAGCGGTTTGAAAATACGGAAACTCTTCTACAATTTTTTGTAGTTGATTAGTTTGTGCTTGTGTGCAAACTTTTGGAGTGTCTATAATTTCTAAAAATTCTGTAGGGGTCATTACCAATCTGTTAAAGACTCATTAAATATGTCTTGTGTTAATCTAGTGAAAATTTCTTCTAAAGCAGTGTCTAAATCACTTCCTGTAAGTAAATCTGTTCCAGAATAATCATAGTAAAAAGAGAAACGTTTTTCAAAATCTTTCTCAGGGTCTTTGTTGTTGTAGTATCTAACATTTACAGCAATTGTTAATCTGGTTTGTGCTGCTGTATTATCACTTGTTGCTGTCATTGGAGAGAAGTAGTACTGCACTATTTCTCCTTCATAAATTAAATCTGCATTATTGTTTACTAAACTTAAACTGGTTTGGTTTTGAATAAAATCTTGAAGATCGTTAGTAAACGTTCTGTCAATACCAGGTTCTATTAAGTTTGCTGTATTCTGAAAGAGGTTAACCTGAAAGGTTTTTGCGTCTCCAACACTTGCTCCGGTAAGAGAATAAATTCCGCAGCTTTGAAATGATAAAATTGTAACAATTAAGGCAAGAGCACTTAAAAGCTTGTGGGTGTATTTAGGTGTTTTCATTTTATAAATTGTACTGTTTTATTTTTCTGTATAAAGTTCTCTCGCTAATACCTAGTTCTTCTGCGGCAGCTTTTCTTTTGCCATTGTGTCTTTCTAGAGATTTTTTTATCAATTCAATTTCTTTGTCTTGTAAAGAAAGGGTTTCTTCTTCTTCAATTTCTTCTGCAAAAGAGTATTTGTCTTCTGTGGTAGAGGTTGGGGTAGGGGTGTTGTTTTCGTAATTTTCTGGAATGTGTAGCACTTCCATTTGTTCTTCTAATTCTTCTTGGTATTGCTCTTGCTCTTCGTCGTTACCATATATTTTCTGAATTAGACTTTCATTTTCATTTTGTACTTGATCGCTATCATCATTTTTCATGAGTTCTAGCGTGAGTTTTTTAAGGTCGTTAAGATCACTTTTCATGTCAAATAAAACCTTGTACAAAATTTCTCGTTCATTGCTAAAATCACCTTCATTTTTTTTCTGATTCACAACAGCAGGAAGGTTATCTCCCAAATTAGGTAAATAAGATCGCAGAGCGTTAGCATCTATAGCTCTAGTTTGTTCAAGCACAGAAATTTGTTCTGCTATATTGCGTAATTGTCTAATATTACCGCTCCATCTATATTTTTGCAATATTAAAACAGCATCATCACTTAAACGAATTGATGGCATTTTGTATTTTAAGGCAAAATCTGAAGCAAATTTTCTAAATAATAAATGTATGTCTTCCCCTCGATCTCTTAATGGAGGTAGGTGAATTTCTACTGTACTTAATCGGTAATATAAATCTTCTCTAAATTTTTCTTTTTTAATTGCTTCAAACATATTTACGTTTGTGGCAGCTACAATTCTTACGTTGGTTTTTTGCACTTTTGAAGATCCCACTTTTATAAACTCGCCATTTTCTAATACACGTAGTAAGCGTACTTGTGTAGTAAGTGGTAGTTCTCCTACTTCATCTAAAAAAATGGTGCCGCCATCTGCCTCTTCAAAATAACCATTACGTGTTTGAGTTGCTCCTGTAAATGCTCCCTTTTCGTGCCCAAAAAGTTCGCTATCTATAGTTCCCTCTGGTATTGCCCCGCAGTTTACTGCTATGTATTTGCCGTGTTTACGGTGAGATAGTGAGTGAACTATTTTAGGGATACTTTCTTTACCAACTCCACTTTCTCCTGTAACTAAAACAGAAATATCTGTAGGGGCTACTTGAATAGCTTTTTCTACAGCTCTATTTAGAGCTTTGTCGTTACCAATAATACCGAAACGTTGTTTAGTTGCTTGAACTGATTCCATAATTAGTTATTATCTGAATATCCAACTGCTTCTCCTAAAAGGGTTGCTGTGGTACAGTCATTAATTTTTACATTTACAAAATCTCCTATCTTATAATTTTCTTTCGGAAAAATAACAGTGCTGCTTTGTGAGTTTCTTCCGCTCCAATGTAGATTAGATTTTTTAGATTCTCTTTCTACAAGCACTTCTACTACTTTACCAATTTGTTGTGTTGCTCTATGGCGAGAGTGTATTTGTTGTAAATCAATTACTTCTTGTAATCTTCTTTTTTTAATTTTTTCTGGTATATCGTCTTCAAACTTTCTTCCTGCTAGGGTTCCTGGTCTTTCAGAATAAGCAAACATAAATCCGAAAGAATATTTTACATACTCCATAAGAGAGAGTGTGTCTTGGTGATCTTCTTCTGTTTCTGTAGGGAAGCCAGTAATCATATCTTGAGAGATAGCGCAATCAGGAATAATTTTCTTGATATTATCTATTAACTCAAAATACTCTTCTCTTGTATGCAAACGATTCATTTTTTTTAAAATTCGGTTGCTACCGCTTTGTACTGGTAAATGAATGTGATTACAAATGTTTTTGTATTTAGCCATTGTTTCAATTACATCTAATGTCATGTCTTGCGGATTAGATGTAGAAAAACGAACACGCATTTTAGGTTGTGATTTAGTAACCATTTCTAGTAATTGAGCAAAGCCTACAGAGGTTGCTTTTTGCATTTCTGTAGCTTTTTCAAAATCTTTTTTAAGTCCGCCGCCATACCATAAATAGCTATCTACATTTTGGCCAAGTAATGTTACTTCTTTGTAGCCTTTGTTAGCTAAATCTTCTACCTCTTGCAAAATACTTTGTGGGTTACGGCTACGTTCTCTACCGCGAGTAAAAGGTACAACGCAAAAAGTACACATATTGTCACAGCCTCGTGTAATAGAGACTAAAGCAGAAACTCCATTAGATTGTAAACGTACAGGAGATATGTCTCCATAGGTTTCTTCTTTAGACAGAATTACATTTACAGCATTTCTACCTTCATCTATTTCTTCAATTAAATTGGGTAAATCTTTATAAGCATCTGGGCCTACTACTAAATCTACTATTTTTTCTTCTTCTAGAAATTTTTCTTTTAATCGTTCTGCCATACAACCTAGCACCCCTACTTTCATTTTAGGGTTAGTTCGTTTTACAGCATTATATTTTTCAAGACGTTTTCTAACAGTTAACTCTGCTTTGTCTCTAATTGAGCAGGTATTTACTAATACTAGATCTGCGTCTTCTAAAGTTTGCGTAGTGTTAAAACCTTCTTTTGCTAAAATGGAAGCTACAATTTCACTGTCACTAAAATTCATTTGGCAACCGTAACTTTCTATAAAAAGTTTACGACCATTTTCTTTAATTGGTTCCATCGCTAAAGCGCTTCCTTGTTTTTTTTCGTCAATTACCTTCTCCATAAAACTCAAGGTTCAATTTATTATGAGCTGCAAAGATACATCTAAAACAAAACTCTGACAAACTGACAGAATTAAGATTTAATATTATTATATATAGTAATAATAGAAATTGCTTGAACTTCTATTCTTGTCTTGTTTATAATGAAGAAAAACTCTTTCTTTGGTTGCTCTAAATTAATTAGTTTATAATGAAGTTACATCAGTTAAAAGAAAAAATTAATACCTCTGCGTCTTTAGATTTTGGAGAAATTTTTGGTGAATCTATAGATCTCTTTAAAAAAGTATGGGTGCAGGGTTTGGTGGTTGTAATTTTAAGTATGGTACTTTTAGTGCCTGCTTATTTTTTATTATATGTGCCATTTATTTCTTTAGGTGTAGTAAATCCAGAAGCTTTTGAGCAAGGTGCAAATCCTGGTTTTTTAATGCTTTTAGTTTTGTTTGTTTCGGTACTATTCTTTGTGTTTTATGCGTTAATGGTGACATTTGCTTTAAGGGCCGCTTTTTATAGAATATGTAGAAAAGAAGATTTGGGCTTAAATGAGTCTGAAAACTATTTTTACTTTTTTAAAGGAAAATATTTATTAAAGATTTTAAAGTTATCTATGGCGGTAGCTTTAATTTGTGTGGTAGCTATGTCTTTATGTTTTTTACCTTTATTTTATGTGAGTGTACCTATTTCTTTTGTTTCTGTGGTATTCGCATTTAATCCAGAGCTATCTTTTTCTGAAATTATAAAGGTGTCTTTCTCTATAGGAAATAAAAAGTGGTTGCTAGCTTTTGCATTAACTTTAGTAGCAGGTTTTTTAGCTGAAATAGTGGGAATGATTCTTTGCTTTATAGGTATTTTTGCAACAGCTTCTTTTGCGATGTTACCTAATTATATTATTTATAAAAAAACGGTAGGTTTTGAAGATCCTAATCCAGAGGTTAGAATAGATAAAAATATACTCTTTCCGCAAAAATAAATAGTCAACTTTTAGTGTATTTTGAGTTGCTTTTCTTTTAAATAAATACGATTTTCTGTATTTGAAAAGTTAAATAAAAAAATTCTTCTACTTTTGCAATCAATAAATTATTGATTTATGGCGAAGAATTTAGTGATTGTAGAGTCACCTGCTAAGGCAAAAACCATTGAAAAGTTTTTAGGTAAAGATTATAAAGTAGAGTCTAGTTTTGGGCATATTGCAGATCTCCCTACTAAAGAGCTTGGCGTAGATGTAGATGGGGATTTTAAACCCAAATACGTTGTAAGTAAAGACAAGAAAGATGTAGTGAGAAAGTTAAAAAATCTTGCTAAAAACTCAGAAATGGTATGGTTAGCAAGTGATGAAGACCGCGAGGGAGAGGCTATTGCCTGGCATCTAGCGGAAGAATTAGACTTGAAAAAAGAAAAGACTAAACGAATTGTTTTTCATGAAATCACTAAAACAGCCATTCTAAAAGCAATTGATAACCCTAGAGGTATTAATTACAATCTTGTTAATGCTCAGCAAGCAAGAAGAATTTTAGATAGATTAGTAGGTTATGAGCTTTCACCAGTACTTTGGAGAAAAGTAAAAGGAGGTTTATCTGCCGGTAGAGTACAATCTGTATCTGTAAGGTTAATTGTAGAGCGTGAAAGAGAGATATTAGAGTTTGATACTAAAGGTAGTTATAGAATTGATGCAGAATTTTCTACTGCAGATAACAAGTCTTTTAAAGCAAAACTGCCCAAAAACTTTGATACAAAAGAAGAGGCAGAAAAATTTCTTCAACAAAATGTAGGTGCAAATTTTTCAGTAGCAGATTTAACAAAAAAACCAGCTAAAAAATCTCCAGCTGCACCATTTACCACATCAACACTTCAGCAAGAAGCGGCAAGAAAACTCTATTTTTCTGTTAGTAAAACTATGAATATGGCTCAGCGTCTTTATGAGGCAGGGCATATTACATATATGAGAACAGATAGTGTAAACCTTTCAGACGAGGCTAAACAAGGGGCTGCACATGAAATTAACCATGCGTATGGAGAAAAATATTTACAGGCAAGAAATTATAAAGGTAAAGCTAAGGGGGCTCAAGAGGCTCACGAAGCAATAAGACCAACCCATTTTGAAAATCATACAGTCAACGCAGAGAGAGATCAGCAGCGTTTGTATGAGTTAATTTGGAAACGTGCTATAGCCTCACAAATGAGTGATGCGCAATTAGAACGAACCAACGTAAAGATAGAAGCAGATAAACACGATAAACAATTTACAGCTAACGGTGAGATTTTAAAATTTGATGGTTTCTTAAAAGTTTATTTAGAAGGTACAGATGAAGAAGAAGAGGAGCAGGCAGGTTTATTGCCAGCAATGAAGGTGAAAGATTCTCTTAAAAACAAATACATTACCGCAACAGAACGCTTTACAAGACCGCCTTCAAGATATACAGAAGCTTCGTTAGTTAAGAAGTTGGAAGAATTGGGGATTGGTAGACCGTCTACTTATGCGCCAACTATTTCTACAATTCAAAATAGAAAATATATAGAAAAAGGTTCTATAGATGGTAAAGAGCGTGAATATTTAAAATTCACGTTGAAAAATAATAAAATTTCAGAAAAAACCCTTTCTGAAATGGTAGGTAGTGATAAAGGTAAACTTATTCCTACAGATGTAGGGATGGTAGTAAACGATTTTCTAGTGCAGCACTTTAGTAAAATTCTAGATTATAATTTTACAGCAAAAGTAGAGCAAGATTTTGATGATATTGCTGAAGGTAATGAAAAATGGACAGAAATGATGTCTGATTTTTATAGTGAGTTTCATCCAACAGTAAAAGATGTTGCAGAAAATGCAGAGAGAGAAGTAGGAGAACGTGTTTTAGGTACAGACCCAAAATCTGGTAAACCTGTTAGTGCTCGTTTAGGTAAATTTGGGCCAATGGTTCAGATTGGTTCTGTAGAAGATGAAGAAAAGCCTTTATTTGCAAGTCTAGGGCCAGATCAAACCTTAAGTAATATTACTTTTGAGCAAGCAATGGATTTGTTTAAATTGCCAAAAGAAATAGGAGAATATGAAGATGAGAAAGTAGAAGTTAATAATGGTAGATTTGGACCTTATGTAAGATATGGTAAAAAATATGTTTCATTAGATAAAGGGGAAGATCCGCTAGATGTAACTTTTGAAAGAGCTTTAGAATTAATCAAAGCAAAAGAAAAAGCAGATGCCCCTATTTATGAATATGAGGGCAAGGGTGTGCAAAAAGGAGTAGGTAGATTTGGGCCTTATTTAAAGTGGAATAATATTTTTATTAATGTAAATAAAAAATACGATTTTGATAACCTTTCTGAAGATGATATTGTAGAGTTAATTGAAGATAAGAAAAGAAAAGAAATTGAAAAAGTAATTCATAATTGGGAAGAAGAAGGTATTCGTGTAGAGAAGGCAAGATGGGGAAGAAGCAAAATTCTAAAAGGTAAAACTAAGATAGAATTGCCTAAAACGGTAGATGCGCAAAAGTTAACTTTAGATGAGGTAAAGGCAATTATAGAAAAGAATGCTCCCAAAAAGAAGGTTGCCAAAAAAACAACAGCTAAGAAAACAACAACGAGAAAGAAAACTACAAAAAAGTAATTGTCTATGAGTTTTGAGTTTCTTCGTCCAATTTCACAAGAATTGGTAGAAAGCATTACTTCTTTGCATAAAGCTACTTTAGGTAAAAAAGTGATGTTGTATTCAGAAGGTAATTTCCCTGATTTATCTAATGTAAAAATAGCAATTGTTGGAGTTATTGAAGATAGAAGAAGTGTAAAGTCAGAAAAAATTCCGTTTAATTATGATTATATAAGAAAACAACTTTATAAGTTGTATGAGGGGAATTGGAATGAGCAAATAGCAGATTTAGGAGATATTTACCCAGGAGAAACCGTAGAAGATACTTATTTTCTCTTAAAATCTGTAACTGAAGATCTTGTAAATAGAAGTATATTGCCAATTATATTAGGGGGTAGTCAAGATTTAGTATATGCTCAATACCGTGCTTATGATAATTATGGGCAAATGGTTAATTTAGTTAATGTAGATGCGCAGTTTGATTTAGGAGATACAGAGCAGGCATTATGTAATAAATCTTATGTAGGTAAAATGGTGGTAAATGAACCTTACAACCTTTTTAATTATGCTAATATTGGTTATCAAACTTACTTTAATGCGCAAGAAGAAATAAATTTAATAGATAAACTTTTTTTTGAAGCATATAGGCTTGGGGTAATATCAAATGATATATCTTTAGCCGAACCTGTAATGAGAGATGCAAATCTTGTAACTTTAGATGTTACTTCGGTAGCAGTAGCAAGTGTGAACCCAGCAATGCCCAATGGTTTTACAGGAAAAGAAATATGTGCATTGGCAAGGTATGCAGGTATAAGTGATAAAGTAAGTTCTTTTGGCTTGTATGAAATTCAAGATTTAGATTTAACTGAAAATAGCGCAATGCTAGCAGCTCAAATCATATGGTATTTCATAGAAGGAGTAAATTTTAGAAAAAAAGAATATAATAATTCTTTTTTGAGAGATTTTACTAAATTTACAGTTCCTATAGAGGATGAATACTTGATTTTCTATAGAAGTGAGCTTTCAGGAAGATGGTGGGTAGAAATACCAAATTCAGAAAGTTTTAACAATAAATTAAATAAACAATCGTTATTGCCTTGTAGTCATCAGGATTATTTAGATGCTTGTAATCAGATAATTCCAGAAAGATGGTTTAAAGCATATAGAAAGAACCAAATTTAAATTTGTGATTTTTTTAAGCTTTTTTTAAAATAAATTTCTTAAAAAATTGTTTTTTAGGAAATAAATAAATAGGTTTACGCCCTTAAATTAAGATCACCTTAACCAGAAATATTATGAAGAAAGTATTTTTAATTGTTGCAATAGTCTCTTTTTTAGCTAGTTGTAATAGTGGAACTCAAGGACAGTTAGTCGGTTCTAAAGGAAAAAAATGGCATCCAGTAAAGCCTTACGGGATGACAGAGGTTCCTGGAGGTTCATTTATCATGGGTAAATCTGATGATGATATTGCGGGTCTTAATAATGCTCCTACCAAAACGGTAACTGTACGTGCATTTTATATGGACGAAACAGAGATTACTAACTCAGAGTATAGACAGTTTGTTCACTGGGTAAGAGATTCTATCGTTAGACAAAAATTAGCAGAAGCTGCAGAGTTTGGTGGTGGCGATGGAGATGCAGATGGAGGTAATGGTGCTTCTATCCAAGATTACGCATTTAAAGGTTCTGAGCAAGGTGGAAGAAACGGAGGAGATGATGGAGAGTCTAATGAAACTCCATACCAACAGTATTCTATCCATTATGATCCTAATAACCAAAGATTAAATTGGGAGCCAGAAATTTTATGGGCTACTGCAGAATATCCAGATCAAGATTATGTAGCGGTAATGGATGAAATTTATTTACCAACAGATCAGTCATACAATGGTCAAAGATTAATGGATGTTACTAAGTTTGAGTATAGCTACAAAACTATGGATATTGAAGCTGCAGCTCGTTCTAACGGAGATAGATCTAAGTTTATAAGAGAGCAGAAAGTTCAAGTATATCCAGATACTACAGTTTGGATTAAAGATTTCAATTATTCGTACAATGAGCCAATGCATAATGATTACTTCTGGCACGCTGCTTATGATGATTATCCTGTAGTAGGTGTTAGCTGGATGCAGGCTAAAGCATTTTGTGATTGGAGAACATTAATACATAATGGTTATAGAAGAGAAAAAGGAGAGCCAGATGTAAATACGTACCGTTTGCCTTCTGAGCCAGAGTGGGAATATGCTGCTCGTGGTGGTTTAGAGTCTGCAACTTACCCTTGGGGTGGTCCTTACGCTAAAAATGACAGAGGTTGTTTCTTGGCAAATTTTAAGCCTTTAAGAGGTGACTATGCAGGAGATAATTCTTTATATACTGTAGAGGCAGATTCTTACGAGCCTAATGACTACAACTTGTATAATATGGCAGGTAATGTTTCAGAATGGGTGAATTCTTCTTATGATGCTGCTTCTTATGAGTATTATTCTTCTATGAATCCTAACGTGAATGATGAAGATAATAAACGTAAAGTTGTAAGAGGTGGATCTTGGAAAGATGTTGCTTATTTCTTACAAGTAAGTTCTAGAGATTATGAATATGCAGATTCAGCTAGAAGTTATATTGGTTTTAGAACCGTACAAGATTACTTAGGGAATGAGGTGAATTTAAACCAACCTCCTAGATAATAAATTATGCTGAGGAGATAGCATTAAAATCTCAATTAATTTTAACTTAACTTAACTTATTTAACTAAATTTTTTATTATGGCAAAGTCAAAAAAAGGAAAAAAAATTATGAATATGGTCTACGGTCTTGGAGCGGCTGTTGTAATTTTAGGAGCATTATTTAAAATTATGCACTGGCCAGGTGCGGGACCAATGTTAATTGCAGGTTTATTAGTAGAAGCGTTAGTATTTGCTATTTCTGCTTTTGAGCCAGTAGATGATGAGTTAGACTGGTCATTAGTTTATCCTGAATTAGCTGGAGGAGCAAGTTCTCCAAAAGCAGCAAAAACTCAACAAGAAGTTAAAGAAGTAGAAGTTTCTTTATCTAAAAAATTAGATTCTATGTTGAAAGAAGCTAAAATTGATGGAGCATTAATGTCAAGTTTAGGAGAGAGCATTAAAAACTTTGAAGGTGCAGCAAAAGGGATTGCTCCAACTGCTGATGCAATGACATCTCAAAAGAAATATAGTGAAGAAATGACTTTAGCTGCTTCTCAAATGGAGTCTCTAAATAATCTTTATAAAGTACAAGTTGAATCAGCAAGTAAGCAGGCAGAAGTAAATCAAGCTGTAGCAGATAATGCTGTTAAACTTAAAGTAGAAATGGAATCTTTAACTTCTAATTTATCTTCTTTAAATAATGTTTACGGAGGTATGTTAACTGCAATGAGACCTACTCAAGCCTAATCTTAAATTAATCTATAAAAATATAATTACTTAAGATATGGCAGGAGGAAAACAGACCCCAAGACAGAAGATGGTAAACCTAATGTATTTGGTTTTCATCGCGATGATGGCATTAAACATGTCAAAAGAGGTTTTAACTGCATTTGGTTTAATTAATGAAAGTTTAGTTGAAGCAAACGAAAATGCAACTCAGAGAAACACTGCTTTTATGGCAGGTTTAGCAGAGAAAGCAGTAGAGCAGCCTAAAACTTATGTTCCTTTACAAGAAAAAGCGAAACAAGTTCAAACTATTTCTTCAAAATTAAATAATTACGTTGCAACACTTAAAGAAGGTGGTTTAGCTACTGTAGAAGATGCTAGTAATTATGAATTAATGGATAACTCTAGTTACTATGATGAAAAATTTTATCAGAGTAAAGTTACTAAAGAAGGAGCTGAATTTGTTGCAGAGGTAGATAACTACCGTGACCAAATGATAGCTTTATTAGGAGAGAATTATCCTGAAATTATTGCTGAAGTTAAAGATAAATTTTCAACAGATAAAGTTACCAATAGTAAAGGTGAAAAAATTGACTGGATCTATTATAATTTTGTAGGTTACCCATTAGTGGCTTCTATTACAAAATTTACTCAGATGCAAAACTCTATTAAGACAATTGAAAATGAAATATTTTCTAAAATGTTACAAGGAGAGCAAGCTAGTCAATTATCTATGAGTAACTATGAGGCAATTGTAGTTCCTACAAAAACAGCTTTCTTTAGTGGAGAGCAGTTTGAAGGTAAAGTTGTCTTAGGTCGTTTTGATAATACTTTAACTTTTGACAAAGTTATTGTAAATGAAAAAGAATTAGAAAACCAAACAGGGCAAGTAGAATTAAAATTTCCAGCTGGTAACGTAGGTCAGCAAGATATTACTGGTGAGTTACAGTTTAAAGAAGGAGATTCAATTGTATCTATTCCAATTAAAAGTTCTTATACTGTAATTCCAGAACCAAATTCTGCTGTTATTTCTGCAGATAAAATGAATGTTGTTTATCGTGGTGTTAAAAACCCAATGACAATTTCTATACCTGGAGTACCTTCAGTTAATGCTAATGCACCTGGATTAAGCTCTGCTGGTAAGGCAGGTAGTTATGTTATGGATGTAACTAACGTAAAGTCTAGAGAAGTTAAAATTAACGTTTCTGGTGAATTACCAGGAGGTAAAACTGTTTCTAGTAGCAAAGTATTTAGAATTAAAGAAATACCAAGACCTGTAGGGGTTTTAGGTGCTAAAGATGGTTCTAACGGTATTATTAGAATGAGTAGAAACCAAGTAGAGGTAAGTCCAGTAGGAGCTACTTTACCAGACTTTGATTTTGATTTAAAATTAAATGTATCTGGATTTAAGTTCCAGGTTACTGGTAAGCCAGCAGTGCAAGTAAGCGGAAATCGTTTAACTGGATCTGCTAAAGCTGCTTTAGCTGGAGCTAAGAGAGGTTCTACAGTTCAAATTTTTGATATTAAAGCAACAATTTCTGGAAATGGAGGTTATAAATTACCAAAAGTTGCTCCGCTTGTTATTGAATTAACTAACTAAGATTTAAAAGTAAAAGTGATGAAAAAGAGTTGTTTTTTAGCGTTTGTTTTATTTTCTGCAATATCTTCTTATGCGCAGTTAAATGTACTAAACGCAACCAAGCCAGAAGAAATAGGTAAGAAGAGTGCCGCTGTAATAGAGGCAGATAATGCAGATAAACCACTTCCTTATGGTTATGTAGGTGAAAGAGATATTTTATGGGCAAAAACGACTTGGGAGGAGATTGACTTAGATCAACGTGTTAATTTTCCCTTACTATATCCTTTAGATGAAATAGGAGGTCATAGAAGACCATTATTCAACCTTCTTGTGGAAGCAGTTACTGAAGATAGTATTACAGCTTACAGGGATTCTTACTTCAATCAAAAAATGTCTGTCGAGGATATTAAGCTTAACTTAGAAGCAAAAAGTATGAGTGAAGCTGGTTTAGCAGCAGAGAACTCTGGAGAGGTTGTAGAAGATTGGATGTATAACACGGCAGAAGCTGATGCAAATGCAGTACAAGCATATAGAATTAGAGGTTACTGGTATTTTGACAAACGTCAAGGTGAATTAAAGTATCGTTTATTGGCTATTGCACCTGTTGTTTATTCAGCACAAAACTTGTTACAAAAACAAGATAATCCTGATTTAGATATTGAAGCAGTAGAATTATTTTGGGTTTTTTATCCAGAAGTGAGAGAGATTTTACATGATAACTATGTTTTTAACGGAAAAAATTCTGCTAATCCTATTACTTTTGATCATCTTTTAAATTCTAGACGTTTTGATGCTACAATTTATAAAGAAGATAACGTTCAGGGAGATCGTGAAGTAGATGATTATATTTCTGATAACTCTTTAATGCAACTATTAGAATCTAATAGAATTAAAGAAACAATTAGAAATTTTGAATCTGACATGTGGAATTACTAAGTATTTCATCATTATAAAACTTAAACGCCCTTATTTTAAGGGCGTTTTTTTATGTAAAACTTTATGAAAGTTGATTATATAATTGTTGGTTTTGGTTTAGCAGGTTTATGTTTTGCAGATAAATTAAGAAAAGAAAATAAAAGCTTTGTAGTCTTTGATGATAATTCTCAAGATGCTTCATTAGTGGCTGGAGGAATGTATAATCCTGTTATTTTAAAGAGATTTACTTTAGCTTGGGAAGCAGATGTACAATTACAAAATGCTTTAAGTGTTTATAAAGATATAGAGACTTTGTTGGAAGAGAGCATTATTACGTCTAAGAATATTTTAAGAAGATTTAATTCTGTAGAAGAGCAAAATAACTGGTTTACCGCTAGTGATAATAATAGTTTATCACCCTTTTTAGATACTAAATTAGTTGCTTCAGCAAAAGGGATTAATTCTGAATTTTCTTTCGGTAGAGTAAATGGTACAGGTAGGTTAAATACTAATAAACTTATAAGTGCTTACAAGGCTTATTTACAATCAAAAAAGGTCTTTTTTACAGAACGTTTTAAATATGATTTATTAGTTACCAATACAAATTATAAAGACATAGAGTTTAATCATATTGTTTTTAGTGAAGGTTACGGTCTTCATAAAAATCCTTTGTTTAAAAACCTTGGGTTAGTTGGTAACAAGGGAGAGTATATAACTATTAAATGTGAAGGTTTAGACTTAGAAGAAATGCTTAAGTTTTCATTATTTATAATTCCTTTAGGTAATCATCTTTATAAAGTAGGAGCTACTTATAGCAATCAATTTAAAGATAATTTACCAACTGATTCAGCTAAAAAACAAATAGAAGCTAAGTTGAAGCAGGTGTTGCAAGTACCTTATGAGGTTGTAAAACATGAAGCAGGTATAAGACCAACTGTAAAAGATAGAAGACCTATTTTAGGTAGACATGCAGAGTATAGTAACTTCTTTATTAATAATGGTTATGGTAGTAGAGGGATTATAATTGCACCTTCTGCAGCAAATTGGTTATACAATTTTATTGAAAATAATCAACCTTTACCTAAAGAAGTGAATGTTACTCGGTTTTTTTAGTTTTTTTATAACTTAAAAATAAATTGATCCAAATGTTTCTTGATAGTCTCATAATGACTGGCATTAGTACTACTAATACAAAAATGATACTAAAAAAAGAGCCTAATAACCCTAGCCCTATAAAAAAATGTGCAATTATAAAAGTTGCAACAGCAAAAGCAACACCAATAGCATAACTCACATACATCGCTCCGTAAAAAAAAGAAGGTTCAATTTTATATTTAGTATGGCAATGGCTGCATCTTTCGTGCATATCTAGAACCTTACTAAGTTTATAAGGATTACTTTCTAAGTACATACTTTCTTCTTGACAAACTGGGCATACACCAGTAATCATGCTGTAAATTTTAGTTCCTTTAAGTAAGTTCATGGGATCATTTTTTTTCTACTACAAATTTAAGCATCTTTGCAGTTAATCTATGTAATTTTTGTTACACAAATGCTGAATATTCATAATTTATCCATCTCTTTTCAAGGAGAATATTTATTTGAAGAAATAACTTACCGTTTAGGTGCTGGTGACCGTATTGGTTTGGTAGGGAAAAATGGTGCAGGAAAATCTACTATGCTTAAAATACTAGCTGGAGATTTGCAACCAGATACAGGTCAAATTGCCAGAGAAAAAGATATTAGCCTAGGTTTTTTAAGGCAAGATATAGATTTTGTAGAAGGGAGAACTGTTTTAGAAGAAGCTTACGAAGCATTTGATAAGATTAAGGCTCTAGAAAAAAGATTAGAAGAAATTAATCAGCAATTAGTAGAACGTACAGATTACGAAAGTGAGTCTTACAATCAATTAATGATTGATTTAAATGATGTGCAACATCAATATGAAATTTTAGGTGGTTATAATTACCAAGGAGAAACAGAACGTATTTTATTAGGTTTAGGTTTTAAAAGAGAAGATTTTAATAAACAAACAGATACTTTTTCTGGAGGTTGGAGAATGAGAATAGAACTAGCAAAATTACTTTTGCAAAGTAATGATGTTTTATTACTCGATGAGCCAACTAACCACTTAGATATAGAAAGCATTATTTGGTTAGAAGGCTTTTTAAAAACATTTCCAGGTTCGGTAGTAATTGTTTCTCACGATAAAATGTTTTTAGATAACGTAACTAATAGAACTATAGAAATATCTCTTGGTAAAATTTACGATTACAATAAACCATATTCTACTTATTTAGTTTTACGTAAAGAGCGTAGAGAGCAGCAATTAGCTGCGCAAAAAAATCAGCAAAAAGAAATTGAACAAACAGAAAAACTAATTAGCAAATTTAGAGCAAAAGCAAGTAAAGCTTCTATGGCTCAATCTTTAATTAAAAAGTTAGATAAAGTTGATAGAATTGAAGTAGATGATGATGATAATGCTGTAATGACTTTAAAATTTCCATTATCAGTAAACCCAGGAAAGGTAGTTGTAGAGGCAGAGAATATTTCTAAAAGTTATGGAGATAAAAAAGTACTGCGCGGGGTAGATTTAATGATAGAAAGAAATACCAAAACTGCTTTTGTAGGGCAAAACGGTCAAGGGAAATCTACTTTAGCAAAAATTATTGTAGGAGAATTATCTCACGAAGGAAATATGAAACTAGGGCATAATGTGCAAATATCTTATTTTGCTCAAAACCAAGCGGAGTATTTAGATGGAAATAAAACCGTGCATCAAACTATGATTGATGCCGCTAACGAAACCAATAGAGCTAGAGTTAGAGATATTTTAGGATCTTTCTTATTTAGAGGAGAAGAAGTGGATAAATATGTAAAAGTATTATCTGGAGGTGAACGTAATAGATTAGCGCTTGCAAAAATGCTTTTACAGCCTTTTAATGTGTTGGTGATGGATGAGCCAACCAACCACTTAGACATTCAATCTAAAAATGTTTTAAAAGAAGCTCTTGCTAATTTTGAAGGAACTTTAATTTTAGTGTCTCACGATAGAGATTTTCTTCAAGGCTTAACCAAAACGGTTTATGAGTTTAAAGATCATCAAATTAAAGAGTTTTTAGGAGATATAGATTACTACCTAAAAGAGAGAAGTATTGAAGATTTAAGAGAGGCAGAAAAAAAGACTGTACAAAAAGAGACGAGTAAAGTTTCTCAAGGCTCTAATAAGCAATCTTACAAAGATCAGAAAAAATTAAAGTCACTTAATAATAAGTTAAGTAATGTAGAGTCTAACATTAATAAGTTAGAAAGAACTATAAAAGAAATAGATGCAGAGCTTGCGGCTAATTATGACGCTACAATGGCAAAGCCTAATTTTTTTGAAAATTACCAAGCTAAGAAAGATGAGCTATCTAAATTGATGGTAGAGTGGGAAAAAATTCATTTAGAGCTAGAAAATTACAGTTAAGAAAAGTATATGTTAGAACATTTTTTTCAATGTCCGTATTGTTGGGAAGAAATATCTATGTTGTTAGACCCATCAACAACGCAAACTTATGTTGAAGACTGTGAAGTGTGTTGTAACCCTATAAAAATACAGGCTAACTTTGAAGCTGGACAACTTATAAGTTTTCAAGCAGAAAATTTAGAACAATAAAAAAGAGACCTATTAGGTCTCTTTTTTTATGTGTTTAGATATAAATTCTATCTTTTAAATGCTCTAGATAGTAAAGATATTACTAGTAAAACAATAAAAATATAGAAAATAATTTTTGCAATTTCTGCAGCTCCATCAGCAATTCCACCAAATCCGAAGATTGCTGCTACTAAAGCGATAATAAGAAAAATGACGATCCATCGTATCATAATAATTAATTTTTAGAGGTTAGTATAGTTTTTCTGTTGTTTTTAAATCCTCTAACTTGATTGTAAAGATTTATGTCTTTTTCACTCTTACGAATACAAGTTAAAAGCAAATCTTTCAAGTTAGTATAGTGTACTTCTGCAATTCTAGTGTTGGCAACTAAAATTTTCTCATCTGTTATTTGATGATTAGCGTAACTATATTGTAAAAAGGCAATTTTACGAGAGTAATCAATTACTACATTTTCTGCTTTAAAGTGTTTTTTTAAAATGTAACATGATAATTTATCAGAAGTTTTTTTAATAGAAGAAACCTCTGTAGAAAGAGAATTTTTTATTGTATTAATTCTCTCATTCTCATAATAAAACTCTTTTACTTTCATCTTTTTTTTCTTTAAAGATAATTGAAAGTGAAATTGTAAAACAATTAAAATGAGTAGTTTGGCTATTGTTTAACAGCTGTTCGGGTAGGTTCTTAAAAAATTTAAGAACCTGAGTTAATATTAATACTTGGTTTACCTCTTCTGTATTGGTTAGGTGAAATTTTAAATTTTTCTTTAAAAACTTTAGAAAAATAACTAGGATTAGATAAACCTATCTTTTCTGTAATCTCTCCAATGCTAAGCTCTGTTTCAATTAATAACTTTTTAGCTTTTTCAAGACGTAATTGCTGTATGTAGTTGTTTACAGTCTCTTTGTATAAATACTTAAACCCTTCTTGTAATTTATTAATATTAATACCTATAGAGTTGGCAAGTTCTTGTACAGTATAAGATGTAGAAAGGTCTTTACTTATTACTTCGGTAAGTTTTATAATTTTTTCAATCTCTTTTTTTCTTATTACAGATTGATTTTTGTTTAACTTTAAGTCATCTGCATATTGCTCTATTTGTACCGCTAATATGTCTAAAGCTTTAGCTTCTAATTTAATTGCTCTAAGAAAATCAGAAAATAAATCAGTATTAATTTCAGCAATAATATCTGCTGTTTGTAAGCTATAATTTCCTTGGTAATAAAATAGCTTTTTTGCTTTTACATCACAAAGTAATGGTTTTAATGGGTGGTTAAACTTTGCTAAACTACAGCTGTAATGTTTAGTAAACTCTTTTCTATTTATTTCTAAACTATTAATGTGTGCCTTTTTGTTAGCCTTAAACTGAATTATATGTCCATTAAATGCGCTACTTGCTACAAGTACATTTTGGTAAGCATAAATAGTGTTAGGTTGCTCTAACTCTTCAAATGAATGCAGGATGCTTCCTTCACTACAAAAAATAAATTTTAATGGATGTATTTCACTTATAGAGAAATGAATTTCTAAGTCTTCTAAAAAAGTACAGTTGTATTCAATTACTCCTAAACCATTTCCTAAATTTAATCCTCTAATAAAGCCCTGACCGTAAGTAGAAGGAAGTTCTAAAACAAATTCATCACAATGTTCTACTATTTCACTCTTAAACTCTTTAGCAAGGTCGGTAATTACATCTTTTAATGGCAATGATTTAACGTGAATACTTTTCATTTAGGCTTTTGTGCTATTATTCGTGTGAAATGAGTTAACTAAGTAATGGTATTATTTTGAAATTTGGGGTTGCGTTTACACAAATTTTAACAAATTAATAGATTACATTTTATATATGAAGATAGCCTTGCTAGGTTCTAGTGAATTTGAAGTTAATACAAATGCTGAAAATTATTTACAAGAATACATACGTGAATTAGTAATAAGATTAATAGATAAAGGCCATCAGGTAACTTACTTTGGTTGCTACGGAAGCAAATTACCTTGTGAGGTGTATAGCTTAAATTTAGATTCTATAGATTGGAGTTACGATCATGATATTTCAGAAAATGTAAAGACTTATGCAGAAAAGCAGCATGCTTATTTTGAAATTTTTAAATACTTACAAGAATCAGATTTTGATTTGATTCATAATTTATCTGGAGAACAAATACCTGTTTTTACAGCACAGTTCTTAGATATACCAACCATTACTACACTTTTTGATAAGCCAAAAGGTTTATTGCAGAGCTCGGTAAAATTAAACCAGACTTCAAAAAATTACTATATAGCATTAGATCATGAAATTGCAAATAGTTGGATGGGGCATAGTAAAATAGATGAAATAATAGGTAGAGGTATTAATTATGAAAGTTACAGATTTAGTGTAAAAGCAGAAACTAATCAAGTAGTTTATTTAGGTAATATTATAGCCGATAATAATTTAGAAAATATTATTGATGCAGTGAGCCAAATGGGTTACGTATTAAAAATTTATGGAGAAATAGTAGATGAATATTATTATAGAAATTTTATCGAACCGCTTTTAAGTGATAGAGTAGAGTATTGTGGAGTTTTAAATCCCAAAGATTATGAAGCTTCTTTAAGTGCAGCACAAGTTTCTTTAGTAGCTTCTAAGCAATTTTATGGATATCAAAATTTAGTTATAGAGTCTTTAAGTACGGGTACACCAGTGGTGTTAATTGCAAAAGAATATCATATGTCTATTTTGCCAGAGTTTTGCGGAGTTCAAATTAAATTAGATGATGTAAGTATATTAAGAAAAGCATTAATTAGTGCTTCAAGAAAATCTAGGGAAGA
Source organism: Mesonia phycicola (assembly GCF_900141885.1). Classification (GTDB taxonomy): domain Bacteria; phylum Bacteroidota; class Bacteroidia; order Flavobacteriales; family Flavobacteriaceae; genus Mesonia; species Mesonia phycicola. The sequence continues at coordinate 361,970 of NZ_FQYY01000005.1, forward strand.
TTGCAGAACTTACGTAGAAGAAAATTTTAAATATTCTGATGTTGTAGAAAGCTATATCTCTTTCTATCATAAAGTGTTATCTAATTGATGTAAAATAAAAGTAAAAAAAGTGCAAATAAATTTGGTGGTTACTTTATAAAAGACGTATATTTGCAGTCCGAAACAACAAGGTCAGTGTTATGATCTGAAAGTTAGAAGCTAAGTTTGTTGTTAGGTTATTACATCGCGGGATAGAGCAGTAGGTAGCTCGTCGGGCTCATAACCCGAAGGTCACTGGTTCGAGTCCAGTTCCCGCTACTAGCAATGACAAGGCTTCACAGAAATGTGAAGCCTTTTTTTATAGACTGGGTACAACATTTCACATTTTTTCTTCAAGAATTTTAATTTGAAGAGAATTGATGTCAATTGTACTTATACCTTATTGTGGTTATAATTTCAGTTCGAAACGTGTTTTTGTATTGAGATTTAATTTCCTGAAAAGCGCCAAATCAGATTTTAATCGTTGCAAACCATACGCTTTCAAATCATATATTTTCTTCCGGCAACACTTTTTGTATTTACCCCCACCACATAATGGACATTCTTTATTGGGGTGGTATTTGATACCATTCATGGCCGTTTCCAATAAGGAAATAATATTTTTAAAATCAGATAGTCCAAATTCTTCTTGGTAAAATTGTGCGATACCATCAAAGTGGTGCTTGTATTCCCCATTTGCATAATACCCTGTCGATTCTTTATAATGATAATTGGCAAAAAAAGGATATATAACTTCTCTGTAAAACTCTTCAAAAACGATACCTCGCCCTTTTCTTTTCATTAGCTTATGCGGAATGTCCAAACAACATTCCCCTTTCTTGGAAATATGAAAGTCCCAATCTCTATTGATAATTTGAGTTTTCTCGATTACCATAGGAACGGTATATGGGTATTCAGCTTCGTTTATAAGAATTAGGATTTCAAAGTGCCCCCAAAGCTTATCACTTTTGTCTAAAATACTTATTTTGCCTTCAAGAGCTAAATATCCGGTTTTTGGGCTTACAACTTTCTCAAAGGCAAAATATTTGTCCAGAAAATTTTTAATATCAGTACTAAGGCCTTTTTTACCCATAGTTGAAGTAAGGTTTACTTTTAGAAGCGATTGGATACAAATCACGGCTATTCCTGTTGGGGTCAGGAAAGGTGTTAATTGTCAATACCAAGACACCCATATCATTTTGAACAGCTAGGTTGTTATCTACCAAATAGCGTTCCCAATCAAAGTTGTATTGGTAATATTTTCTTCCATCCTCATAATCGTGTATTTCTTTGCTTCGTTGCTCAAAATACTTGTCCTTTCTAAGTTGTGTTGTCACATTGTGACCTACAACTATGCCGCTGTTTTTTGCGTTACTTTGCATTTTAGGCGCAAGACTCGTATGAAGACTGCAAGTAGTAACTTCGCCTGATTCACCAATACCGGAGTAGAACCAATCCACTTGTTTGGAATGACCCAAATCTAATCCTGCTCTTGTATGTATGTCTTGAATACCATTATCTTCAAAAAACTCTTTAAGATCATTTTTTACGAAGTATGATATCATTGAGAAGGACTTTAAGGCATCTTTTACGGCTTTTAGCTTTACTATGCTTTTTCCGCCGAAATATACCATTAAACCATCGCCCTGTATGCGATGCACGTAGCCACCGCATAGGTTTACTGCAAATATTGATGCTCGGATGATACTTTCTGTAATCAACCTTACAGTTGCTTTTGTGAAATTGTTGAAGAGTTTAGTACTTTTCTTAACATCTATGAAGCCTGAAATTATCCAATGTTCTTCAACTAGGTCTGTACCCTTTAAGTGCGCAAAGTCTGGATGACTTCCCAACGGCTGATAATCAAAAGTCTCGGGCACACCCATCCCTTTCGCAAATAATTTCATTTCGTGGGATAGCTCTTGACCAGGAAGTTCGTTTCTCAACGATTTAAGGTATTCACGGTTGCTTTCCAACAAAGGTTCGCTTAATCCGTAGATTTTGTTTGATTTTGTAGGGTCGTTCTCGACCGCTTTTTTAATTACGTTTTTGTAGTCTTCAAATAAGTTCATTTAAGAGGTTATTTTAATTAATATGCAGGTTAAGGGTGCCGATAGCATAAATTGTACGATTAATAGGCGACAAGCCCACTTTAGTTTTTTGAATTTTGATTTCAAGCCTTGTGAAAGAACAAAAACTTGATTTCTCAAATCTTTTACATTCTCTTTTTTATCTTGCTTTTTTGAAAGCTCGAAAAATTCTTTTTTGTCTTTCTGAGCGATACTGGCGAAATAGTATAGCGATTCCACATCTGACTTAGGTGAGAAATAAGGCATACTTGCTAATGCCAGCAGTATGAGGCTGCCAACGCCAAATAGAATAATCGCTGCTAAAAATATTAAGAGCCATATTTCTTTATCAAAGAATTCCTGAATTTGGGTTAATAGCGTAATTGCACCACCTGTGATAAAGGTATTTATGGCAATATAAACTGCTGTTTTGTTGTTAACGCTATCGTAATAATGATCTAGGCGATTCACGGTATATTCCAATCTTTCTTTTTCCATAGAGAGTTAAATTATTAACTAGGCTGAATCCTAAGAACCAGCCTAGTTGATTACTTAATAGTCTTTGCAATGGCTGAAACAGCCGCAACAAAAGTTACCACAGTAAGAATTGTAGAAATAACTTTAGCGTTATTTCCTTTTAAATGTAAACAGGTGTCTTTTTCACAAAGACTCAACCTGTCATTTTGAAATGAATAATTCATAGTCAAAATTTAAATTTGCCCAAGTTCACAGCATTTGGGTTTCGCTGAAGCGTTACTTACTTTTATCGGTAACACCCTTAAATTTTCCGCCGCTGGTTTTTACATCCATAAATTTTCCTGAGTCGGAATCTCTTTTAACGTAAAGCCCAGTTTTGGGATTAAATACTTGGGAACGGTTTTTAACTGCCCCTTTTCTAGCATTGTCACCATACGGTTTGTTCTTTGCCATAACAGGTTTATTTTGAGTAATTAAACAAATATTTCTTGCCACCATTATGGTAGCGGATTATTACTCTAATTGAAAAGGGAAGATTATGTGTGAAGGACTTGTAAATACCGAAATAAACGGTATATTTGTTTCGCCAAAAACAAAGTCTTTACAGATAATATTCCAATCTTATCTTAAAGTAAATAATAGAGCTGATATCTTAGATGTCAGCTTTTTTTATAGTGCTTTTATAAATTCCATATACTTTTTTTCTTTAACAATACTACTCAATATTTCATCGACTGATAAGGCATTGACTCCATTAGTTGAGGCGCATTCCTTTATCACATCGTTTCTTTCCACAAGGCATCCATTTATTGTTTTGCAATAATAAATAGCTGCAAAATCCATAATGTGCAACCCGTTGAACTTTATACTTTCCTTACAAGAGAACTTAAAAAAATCGCCTTCCAGCGAGTATGTTTTTATTTTACCTTCTTCGACCAAGCGTTTCAGACGATTTTGTTCTACATAATCATAACAAGGTGATTCAAGTGCCATTTCAGTTACATAAAAACAATCTGTTGAATTGTCCAATATCCTTAGACTATCCAAGAGAAGCAATAATTCTATGTCACTGAATATATACATCTAGTTTCTCATAAAGTTTTTACCACCAAACCTAGCTTTAATATCTTTTACTGTCATATTTGACAGTTCCGCCGCCCTTGTATGGGAAAGTAAAGATTTACCTTCTCTATTATCGATATTCAATCCTTTTGCCAATAGGCTGAAAAATCGTTTTGGTTTTTCTACACCGCGATACTCGCCAAAAGAGGTTTCATTTTCTCGCCATTGGTCATAGTTCTCTTTCCAAGAGTGATAAGTGTCCCAATTGATAATGCCGAGAGTTAGGGCGCGCATTATAATAGCCCAAATGGATATGCCATAGGCAGATTTAATGCTCTTTAGTTCTTCTAGTGTGATACCGTTTCTTTGATTATTGAAGTGGTCAAACAGGACATCTTCAAAAAGCAACATTGCACCTGCAAAGTGATTGCAAAAACGTTCAATCTTATTGTGGTCGTCAATGTCAAAGTCAAGTATCAGGTGGGCCAACTCGTGCAAAGTTGTAAAGCGCCTTCGTGCAACGTATGGATTTACAGCGTTGAGTACGATAATTGGTACTTCTCCAGCCCAACCAGAAAAAGCAACAAAGCTATTAGGTTTTTCTACCTCAAATATTTTGATACCCTTGTTTTCCAATAGGTGGATAACATCGTATATAGGGTTTTTTCCAAGTTTCCATTTTTTGCGAATAACCTTGACTGCATCTTCAATATCATCACCATTGGTTATCACAATATCTTCAACTGGATTTTTGAACTTGATTTTATCGTCCATTATGTTTTCAAGCTCAATGATGTTGAAGAAATCATTTGAAATGGTTTCTATGATTTCATTTTCAAAAATTTTGTGTGAGTCTTGCTTTTCCCTATATTCAATATTAGTCATCGAGAATGCAGACTTGTTGGTCGGATTGTATTCTAAGTTTGTGCTTTCAGTATTTATTATATCGAAGGGTTTCAAATTTAAAACTTTAGAAAAGCGTATTAAATGATTGGTTTTCATTTCTCGTTTTCCTTCTTCAAACTTTTGGATATATGAAACTGAAAATCCTGTGTAATCAGCAAATTCTTGCTGGGATAGCCCTGCATCTTGCCTTAACTGTTTTATTCTTTTTCCAAGTCCCATTTTTTAAACGTGTTAGTTCAATATTTTTACAAATATACGAAAAATTTATTACACACACAAAAATGTAAAATTTTATTTAATTGTGTGTTTTTTGAATAATTTTGTTGATTTTTTCATTTTAAAATGTCCCAAAAAAAGTATATTTTTGGGACAAATTAAAACAGTGAAGTCTGTAAAAGAAAAAATAAAGAGCGATATCCAACTTGGAAATAAAGGTAAGATAGTGTTGCCATCAGACTTTGAAATAAAGTATGGGGTAGAAAACACTAAAAAATCCTTATTGCGCCTTACCAATGAAGGGTTTTTAGAACGTTTAGCACGTGGTATTTATCTATACCCTGAAAGAGATGAGTTATTGGGTGTACTGTATCCGGATATCGAAACTATCGCAGAAGAAATTGCACTGCGTGATAACGCTCGCATTATTCCGACTGGACTACAAGCTTTGAATTTACTAGGGCTTTCAACACAAGTTCCATTGAATGTGGTTTTTTTAACCGATGGTTCGCCTCGCACCATTAAAATTGGTAAGAGAAAAATAAAATTCAAAAAAGCTAGCCCAAAAAATTTAGCTGCCAAGGGTAGGTTGAGCGGTCTTGCAATACAGGCATTAAAAGAGATTGGAAAAGAAAAAGTAACCAAAGAAAAAATTGCCAAAATTAAAGAACAACTTAAAAAGGAAGAACCGGAATTTTTATATCACGATATGAAGCTTGCTCCATCTTGGATTGCAAACATTTTTGGTGATTTACTGATGTATTATTATGAGTGATTTTTTACAATTTGATAATGATAGAAAGGCATTAATTTTTAGTCAGACTGCTGTTAGAACAGGTCTTCCATCCTATGCGGTAGAAAAAGATTGGTGGGTTACGGAAATTATGAGGATAGTTTTCTCACTTCCCTATGCTGAAGCTTTTGTGTTTAAGGGAGGTACTTCTTTAAGTAAGGGGTATAATTTGATAAGACGTTTTTCCGAAGACATTGATTTAGCGATTGATCGTACATTTTTTGATATGTCTGGTGAATTATCAAGAACCCAAATTAAGAAATTACGAAAGAAGAACTCTAAATTTATTAGTACAGAATTGATTGAGCACTTAACAGAAGAAATCGCACAGAAAGAACTTCCAATTACCTCTATTGGGGTGGAGCCATATGAAGCATCTGACACTGACCCGTTAAGAATTTATATTACGTATGAACCTCTGACGGAAAAGAACAAATATGTTACTCCGAGAATTTTACTTGAGATAAGCTGTAGATCATTGATAGAGCCTTTTGAAGAAGTGCCCATTAATTCTTTAGTGGATCAGGAATATCCAGATACGACATTTACCAATCCAACATTTCCAGTAAGAACAGTACAACCCCAACGAACATTTTTAGAAAAAGTTTTTTTGCTTCACGAGGAATGGCAAAAGGAAGTAATTAGAGTTGATCGTCTTAGCAGACACTTATATGACTTAGAACGCTTAATGGATACTAAGTTTGGCAAAAAAGCCTTGAATGATAAGGATTTGTATTTTCACATCATTGACCACAGAAGTAAATTCTCAGCTGTGAAAGGAGTAGATTATGAAGATCATCAGCCAAAGGCTATTTGCATTTTACCACCTGACAATGTTATTAAACATTACGAAGACGATTATAATGAGATGAAAGAAAGTATGTTCTCGGGTGATACCCTTTCTTGGAAAGAATTGACGGAAAGGCTTAATAAACTCCAGAAACAAATCCGAGAGTTAAAATGGTGATTTAAATTGTTCGGCAACTAGTCTTTACATCAAATAATTCTTTCCAATTAATAAAAATATAATGACACCATCAGAAAAATATGTAGCAGATTTATGTGAAAAATCTTTTTTACCATTTTGGAGTTTTCCCAACCCTTTAGGCAAGAAAGACAAAGAATTATGCGATGTGCTCGTTGTATGCGGTAGCACAATCCTTTTGATTTCTGTTAAAGATATTCAAGTATCTAGCCACAAAGATAAAAGCATCCAATACTCAAGATGGGTTAAAAAGGCTGTGGACGATTCAATTCAACAGCTTTATGGAGCAGAAAGATTCTTGAAAAATGTTGATGACGTAACATTAAAAAATCGGACCACAAAGGTTGCTCTACCAGATAGAAATGAACGAACCATTTATAGAATCGCTATTGCTTTTGGAAGTGATTATGATTTTCCATTGCCTATGGGAATGAATAATAGGGGTTTTGTACACATATTTGATGAACAATCAACAGCCACTATTGTCAGTGAACTTGACACAATAACAGATTTTACAAGATATCTAACAGTAAAAGAAAAATTTCTTAGTTCAAATCATATGTTACTTCCAGAGGAAACGGATTTTTTTGCCCTTTATATTCAGACAGGACTTGAGTTCGATTATCCAGTAGATTCAATTGCTGGTTCCGGTGGGCTTTGGGAAAGTTACATTAAGTCAGAAGATTATAGTGATTGGAGAAAAAGAATTGCACCTAGTTTTATTTGGGATTATATCCTAAACCAATTACACGCTTATCACATAAAAGATGAAACAAATGATCAGCAAATTCAAGATTTAGAAAATGCAATCCGAATAATAAGTCTAGAGGACAGAATACATAGAACTGAATTAGGTTTAGCTCTTGATGATGCTATTAAAAAAAAGTCAATTGGTAGAATGCTTCTACCACAGCCAGGTGCCAATCATATGTATGTATTTATGCCTCTAACACAAAAAAATTGGGAAGGAAAAGAGAGAGAATTAGAGTTGAGATGCATTGTCGCTCGATACTTAAACCCATCTGTAAATACAGTTATTGGACTAGCTTTTGGATCCAACGGAAAGGATGAGAGCGTCTATGATATTTGTTACCACTATATTCCTGAGGTTTCTGATGATTTTGTCAAGCACGCCAAAGAGATTCAAAAAGAACTTGGATATTTCAAAAATTCTTTACAATCTAGTAATTCTGATTATTCATTGAAAGATTTTGATGGATTTGGAATTAATAAACAATAATTTCAGGTTTAGATTTAGCTAATCTGTATTAGTGTACTGTGTTTTAACTAAAAACACTTCCATTATTTAAAATACCGTTCAGCACATTGCTCCTCCATTCCGCGAAAAGCTACATTTTGGCAAAAGAGCTTCCCTGAAAAGTCTTGCACACCATCCCCAATTTCTTTTTTCCATTCCATTAACCCTTCCTATCCCGATAGCTATTGGGAATGGGAAGAAACACTGCATTCCCAATCCGAAATCGTGAAAGGAGTCCGCCCCATCGAAATTCCATTTAATCATTTTGGGTTGCTTCCTATGTTAGGATACTTCACAAGAGCCTTTTTGACCTACTTCCGCACTTTCACTGTCCCTCCCTTTTTTACTATGCAAAATACCAGTAATTGGAAGTTAGTCCAGATGGCATAAGCCAGTCATTCTTCCTTTTTATACATCTTCCCTAATTCCAATTCCTGAAAACGTATCAGCATCAAAAAAGGGAACAGCTCACAGCTCTATGGGAAGTAAATCAAAAAAATATCATTATGAAATCATTTCAAAACAACAAAATCGGAAGCGAAGTAAAAATCAAAAAGGAAAACGCTTCAGATATAATAAGTAAATCAATGTTTAACCTTTCTACACTAATGGTAGAATCTAAATTTTAATGTTATGAGTACGATCAAAAATCAAGTTCAATTAATCGG
>NZ_FQYY01000039.1 GCF_900141885.1 Mesonia phycicola
TGCTTAACCACGCAACAAACCATATACAAACACGTTAGCACCAATTTGACTAAAAAATGAGAATAATACTTCTATTATTAATAATATTTACTTCAGTTTCCGGAAATAGTCAATCTAGTTATTCAGGTAGTTTAGGAAAGTATCCCATCAATTTAATAATGTATCATTATGGAGATGGTGATTCACGTGCTTATTATGTATATGATAAATTTGATACACCGATAACAATAAATGGAAGATTAGAAGCTGGAGAATTGAAACTTTTTGAAAAAGATGATTCTGAAAAAGTTTTTGCTACTTTGATTTTCAAAGATTTTAAGGAAAGTGATAAAACAATTAAAGGAAAATGGATAAGTATTGACAAATCAAAAACTTATGAAATTTCATTAAATAAAGATTTTGACATTGATTATGGAGATAATATTGAATGGGAATCTAAAGAATTAATTCAATCAAAATCTACAAAAGAACATTATTTTAAAACCATAATTACAAAAGAAAAAGGACAATTCTACGGAAGAATTTCTGGAGTAAAAATTTTTCAAAAAAAGTCAGATAAACTTATTCAAACCATAGAATTAGATTGCCAATTATTTGGAATTGATAACATAAGTGTTGGAGATTACAACTTTGACGGAATTGATGACTTTTCAGTTTTTGAAGCTAGTTATTCGGGACCAAATACTTCGAGTATTTATATCTTGAGAGACTCAAATTCTGATAAATATCTGAAAAGTAACTTTAGCGGAACTTCTTTAGAATTTGATAATGACTCAAAACTTATTTACGAACATAATCAATGTTGTGCGGGAAGAAGTCATATGAATGCTACATACAAAGTAGCCAATAACGAAATGATTTTAATTGAACAAAAATGTCTTGAATTTGATGAGGAAAAAGAAGATTTTATAGAAATAGAATGCGAATAAAAACTGGTGCTAACACCGTATAATTCCAACTAAGGTTTGGTTGTGTCCTGCGGACACAGACGCAAAAGCGTCAAAGTTAGCTCTTTTTATTATCTTTACTCCTAACCTTCC
>NZ_FQYY01000004.1:0-1001 GCF_900141885.1 Mesonia phycicola
GCTTCATTTTGTTTTGCCCAAACTAAAGCATCGGCTAGTTCTGGGATAGCATTGGCCCAAGAACTACCATCTGCTGTACCACCACTTACGTTTTTGTTGACATAAACAATGTTGCTAGTATCTGGCACTAATTGAAGAGGTTGGTTTTCATAAGCCCCTATATCTAAAGTACTACCAACCAAACGTGCATTACCCGCTATATCTACATCGTTGGTTAAGTCTCCTCCTACACTAGTATATAAGGTATTACTAGCCGCATTAATGGCTACACTACTATCTTTTAAACTATAATCTCCATTGGTTGGGTCTGTAAAAATGTCTGTTTCTGTAAGTCCTGTAGCATCTAGGTTACCATTGCTAGTATCGCTACTGCCTTCTATTAAACTATATTGTATATCTAGGGTAGAAGAAAAAGAATTACTATAAAGCTCTCCCCATACGATGGAATTGTAGATATTCAGAGAAGAATTATAAAAATTAGCCATTACGTCGCTAGAATATTTAGCACTATTTCCAATAAAAGTATTATTGGAAATATCTAGAGAAGATGATTCATTACACATTCCGCCACCATATACAGCATTATTCCCACTAAAAGTAGAATTCGTAATAACTGCAGCAGAATTATAAAAATTTAACATTCCGCCACCATAATTAGCAATATTCTCACTAAAATTAGTATTGGTAATAACTAGAGAAAAATAATTATTAAACATTCCGCCACCATTATATCCATAATTCCCACTAAAAGTAGTATTGGTTATAATTAGAGAAGAAGCATTATGCATTCCCCCGCCATTAAAAGTATCAATCATAATTCCGTTTACATACTGGTATGTGAAATCATTTGCATTTCCCCCTATTATGGTAAAGCCGTCTAGACTTGCACTACCTACATCTCCAGAGCATATAAGTACATGATAAGCATTTTCTGTATTATTAGTAAAACTTAAGCTGCTTCCAGCACCTGTAATTACATCATCATCATTAAAATCTCCACT
>NZ_FQYY01000004.1:1276-373311 GCF_900141885.1 Mesonia phycicola
GTAGCTTCATTTTGTTTTGCCCAAACTAAAGCATCGGCTAATTCTGGGATAGCATTGGCCCAAGAACTACCATCTGCTGTACCTCCGCTTACGTTTTTGTTAACGTAAAGAATGTTTTGAGCTTGTAGTGTTGTAAAAAAACTTACAAGAATTATTAATAGAAATACGTATTTTTTTTTCATTAAGATTAAGGTATTAAGTTTTACTCTGTTTATTATGATTTTGTAGTTTAGTTCTTATTTATTAAAGCTTTAACAAAAATATTTTATAAAATATTAAAGGAGTATCCAATAAAGACAAATCAATAGCCCAATAAGACATTTGTAGATTTCTTATATTTTAATCTATATCTAAGTCAGCCATAAGTAAAAAAACAAGAATAGTTTTCACTAATCTTGTTTTGTTTAAGCTAATTAATAATAATCTTGTAGGTTGAATATTTTTAATGTGATGTAATATTAGCTTTGAACCACACTTGAACGAAATTGCGAAGGAAGTTTGTGAAATTTTTTCTTAAAACTAGCGGTAAATTTACTAGGACTATCATAACCTATTTCATGAGAAACATGTTTAATTAGCATATTGGTATTTAAAATTAACTGCATAGCTAATTGCATTTTTTTATCTATATTATACTGTAATAAAGAAGTACCATAAACCAACCTAAAATCTTTTTTTAGCTTTGATGGAGAGATATTTAGTTTTTTTGATATGACTTCAATTCCTAAAAATGGCTTTGTTAAATCATTAGATATTAAACGTTCACATTCAGACATTTTTTTGTAGTCTATAGTATTTTTTGAGGAATAATTTTGATTTTTACTTTTTGCAAAAACATTTTTAAAAAAAAGAGAAACCAAATTTAGTGTTTGTGCCTTTAAAAGGGTATCACTAAAAACATTATCATTAAATGTTTTGAAAGTATTTTCTATTTCGTGAGATAGTTGAACTGCGTTAGGAACTATATCTTGGTAAGCAATAAAACCTTTGTCTGAATCTAAAAATTTTTTAAAAGCAAGGTTTTTGTCAAGTTTATGAAAAGGGATGTTTTGTTTAATCCAATTTGGGCTAAAATGATATATATAAAATTCACATTTAGACCCTTTATAAAAATAAGCCCCTACCTCTGTACCAGGTTTTTTAAAGCCCCAAAACTTATCTTGAAAAGGAATTTGATCTATAAATTTATTTTGAAGTTTTACTTGACTTTCATAACTAGTAAAGGTAAGAGTGTAATGCTCACTAGGTATATTTTGCTCATAAAAAGTTTTAATTAGAGTGTTTTGTTTAAATTCTACATTAGTAATAGTAAGCCAACAACCCTCATCTATTTTACGATAATGCATAGTCCCTTTTACAAAAGGATTATTTCTAGATACTTTTTGCTCTTTACTATCATGCTTACTTCCTGGTGTATTTATTGTGGCTTGTACCATTAACTCTGGTGTATTTGCCAAAAATGGAAATTCAAAAAAACCGTTTTTGAAATAATTTAAATTTGGTTTAATGTAATGTGACCATTTATTTATTTTCATTATTAGTTATTTGAGTTTTTATAGCCTTATCTATCTCTAATTATTTAGTATTATCAAACTATTAGCAAGAAAAGAATAGCTATAATAATTATTAACAATAATTATAAAAGTTTATTTATTGTTGTTTGATTTTACCATACCCATAAAAATGGGTAATTTTTAAATAAGTAAAATAAAAAGCACCTTACAAAAACATTACATTTTATAAAAACCTAATAGTTAGATACTTAAAATTTATAAGGGAAACTATATATTATCAAAAAGTAGATTCTTATCCAATACTTTTTATTAGTAATTTTAAATCTTTTTGATTAGATATTTTTAATTTTTTTCTAATTCTATGTTTAGTTACCATAATTGAATTGGCAGAAATACCCAATATTAACCCCATTTCATTATTAGATAATTCTAGTTTTTCTAAACAAAGACATCTTACTTCTGATGGAGTAAGTTGCTCATAATTGTTCTTTAATATTCTTAAAAAATTAGGGTAAACTTCTTCAAACAAATTTTGGTATTTACTCCAATCTTCGTTAGTGATAATAATCTTTGATTTCAGTTTACTTATTAATTTTTGATTACTATTAGTTTGTAATTCTTTTTGTAAACTCTCTATAATTTTTTGCTCATTTTGAACTCTTGAAGTTAATTGGTGTAATTGGTTTTTTGCCTGAATTAATTCTCTCTCAGATTTTTCTATTTTCAATTCTTTAATTTTTTGCTGACTTACAAGGTACCTACCTCTAAACCAGTAAACTAACAAAGAAAATAACAACAATAAAGAAATAACAATAATGATAATATTACGTGTATATATTCTCAAACGGCTTTTTGTATGTAATTTTTCTAATGCCAACTCTCTATCTATAGCTTCAACTTTTTGATTAGCTTTTAATAATTGTAAAGCACTGTATTTTCCATTATAATTATTTAAGGCATTAACAGTGGAGTCTATATATAAGGAACTTATTGCTGGTTCATTATTAGCTGCATACCATTTACTTATAATAGGATATAAATTTACCAACCTATCATTTTGATTAGTTATTTTTATAAAAAATCTAGCTTTGTCTATTTTTTGTTTAGATTGTTGTAATTTATTTTGTTTTAAATATATATCTGCTAAAGGAATTGCAGATCCTGCAGCTAAACCAAAATCTCCTATTTGCAAAGCGTTATGAATATCTTTGTTAAATAGAGGAATAGCTTTATGGTATTTATTTTGTAAATAATAGTTAAAGCCTAAATTTCCTGTAGCAATACCTTTCCATATGTCACTTTTAAACTGTGAAGAATCATTTATTACCTTTAAAAATTCTTGCTCTGCAAGTTTTAATTGATTTAATTTTTGGTAACATAAGCCTATAGTATTTTGAGCTTCTATTACTTCTGAAAAATTAAATTTAGTTTTTTTTAGTTCGCTTGATTTGCAGTAATAATATAGAGCCTGGTTATAGTCTTTAAAACTATAATAACATCTAGCAATAAAATTATAATATTCAGCCATATTAGGAAAGTCTTGTTCACTAAATTTTGCTAAAGATTTAGAAAGATATAATAACCACTCAAAAGCTTTTTCGTAATTTTTATACTGCCAATAATGAGTTGCAATTACCTTTTGAGCACGTATTTCGATATGAGCTACCTTATGTTTTTTGCTTTTTTGTATTACAGAAAAAAAATTTTCAATGCAATCAGGTTGAGTTTTCCCATAGATAAACCAAAATGAATATGCTTTTAATAAATCTGCTTCAAGAGCAAGTTCTATATTATCATTTCTAAAAGCATAATCTTTTATTTCATTGCAATACATAGAGATGTAAGATGAATCAATTTTACTATTATTAATAGTATTTCTGTACATCTCATCTATAGCCTCTACCCTATATTGGTATGGCTGATTAAGCATTTGTTTGTATTGCGCAAATGAACTTTTTAGACTTAAAAAGAAGACAACAATAGTTACAAAAATTTTTAATTTCATCATGGCTAGCAAAGATGAAATTTTAAATTCATAAATGTTAAAATAAACTAGCTAAAAATTAACAATTTACTTTTTAGTAACTAAAAAAAGCCTGAATATTAATTCAGGCTTTTTAAAATAACGATTAAATACTCTTCTAATTTAATAAAATAGCTTTAGCATTGGTAAATTCTTTTACTCCAAAACCACCGTGCTCTCTTCCGTAACCTGAGTTTTTCACTCCCCCAAATGGCATATTAGGATGAGCTAATCCGTAAGAATTAATATTTACCATACCTGTATCAAAATGATATTTGGCTAATTCTATTGCTTTGTCTTCGTTTTTAGTAAAAATACCTCCACCTAAACCAAAGCGACTACTGTTAGCTATTTTAAACGCATCTTTCTCATCTTTTGCTTTTATTAAAGATGCTACGGGACCAAAAAGCTCATCATCATAAGCTGGCATACCTATAGATAAATTTTCTAAAACAGTAGCCGGATAATAATAACCTTCTTTATTAGGCACTTCTCCTCCACATAAAATTTTAGCGCCTTTTTCTACACTTTTAGTAACTTGCTCGTGCAATTGATCTCTTAAATCTTTACGTGCAAGAGGACCTAATTGTGAGTTTTTATCTGTTGGATCTCCGTAAGTTACTTGTTTCATTTGCTCTACAAAGGCTTCTTTAAATTCATCGTATATCTCTTCTTCTACAATAAATCTTTTGGCAGCAACACAAGTTTCGCCGTTATTATAAATTCTACCTTGTACACAAGTTTTTACCGCAAGATCTAAATCTGCATCTTTTAATACTATGTAAGCATCATTAGCACCTAATTCTAACACTGTTTTCTTTAATTGCTTACCTGCTTTTTCTGCTATAATTTTACCTGCAGTTGGGCTACCTGTTAGAGTCACTCCTCTCACTAATTCATTTTCTATCACTCTATCTGATTCTTCGTGATCTATTATTAAAACTCTAAATAAATTTTCTGGTAAATCTGATTTTTTAATTATTTCTTCTATTAATAAAGCAGAGCCAGTAACATTTTGGGCGTGTTTCAATAAAACGGCATTACCCGCCATAAGATTAGCTATAGTGTATCTTATAACTTGATAAGTTGGAAAATTCCAAGGTTGTATACCATATACAATACCAATAGGAGAATGTGTTATTACTCCTTTTCCTCCATTTGGTAATACTCTTTCTTCATCTTTTAATTCTTCTGGACCATTTTTGGCAGTAAAATCACAAATACCAATACATAAATCTATTTCTTGTTCTCCTTGTTTCAGTAACTTACCCATTTCTTGAGTCATTAATTCAACTAACTCTGGTTTATACTTTTTTAGAGACTCACCTATAGATTTTATTATTTCTGCTCTTTTTGTTAATTCTACATCTTTCCAAGATAAAAAGGCTTGATGGCAATCTTCTACGATTTTTGCCGTTTCATCTGCAGACATTAATGAATAAGATTTTAATTCTTCTTCTGTTGCTGGATTAATTGTTTTAATTTGATTTGACATAACTTTTTTTTATAAAATTAAGTAACTAATAAAGAAACCTTCCCAATAATATGTTAGGTAACATTTCTTTTAGTTTTTATGTTAAAACCATTTAACGAAAGTAAAACACAATTCAACGACACCGTTTTATTATTAATCGATTATTTAAGGTTATATTAGGCTTATTCATAATATTTGTTTTTTTAAAACCTGCTTAACATCACTATGGGAAATAAATTAAAAATTTTATTAATTGAAGATGATTTGATTGAAGTGATGAAACTTAATCGTACTATCTCTACCGCTCAATTACCACACACTCTTATTGAAGCTAAAAATGGTGAAGAAGCACTAAATTATCTAAATTGTGGTGAATCTTGTTTGCCAGATATTATTTTATTAGACCTTAATATGCCTAAAATGAATGGTATTGAGTTTCTAGAAATTTTAAAGAAAGATGAAGTTTTAAGATACCTACCTGTAATTATCTTAAGTACTTCTGCTAATCAAAAAGATATTTTATCGTGCTACAAAGCTGGTATAGCAGGCTACGTAATTAAACCTTTAAAGTATGATGATTATGTTACAAAGCTTAAAGCTTTATTAGAGTATTGGAGCCACAATGAACTTATTAAAGGCTAATACAGTTTTACAAATTATAGATATTTAATGGTGATTTTTTATATAAAAAATCACCATTTTTGTTTATAACGTATATAAATATAAGTTAACCTATCTTTTAATTAACCTGCACTCAAAATAATATTTTCTATTTATAGTTAAAAAGACAAGAACAACTACCTAATAATTTATTATAATAAGCTATGTTTATAATTGTTTAGATATTGACCCTATGATTTTCATTATTTTCAAAAATAAACCTTTGTTAATTATAGTTAGTTAACAATACAAATGCTAGAATAAAAATTCTTTATAAATAACATGGAAGAATTATTACTTAAAATAAAAAAGCTTGAAAATGCATTGCAGCAAGAAAAATCTGCAAGAAAAAAAGCTGAAAGTAAACTAGAAAAAAAAACAAACCAGCTATTAGAACTTTCAGAAGCTTTAAAAATATCTAACCAAAAACTATCTAAACATTTACAAGAAAAAACCACACAGTTAGAAGGCGTTTTTGCAAACATATTAGATGCTTATATTGTTATTGATAATAATGGTTATGCCATTAAAATTAATGATGCTGCCGTAAATTTATTTGGTTTAAAAGACAGAGATGAAGAGTTAAAAGTGATAGATTTTGTACGACCAGAATATATAGAATATACTAAATCTGCATTTAAAGAATTATATAAAAAAGGCAAGTTTTTTAATTATAGAGCTAAGATTCTCACTAAAAATAATGAAGAAAAAATTGTTCAGGTTAATGCTAGTCTTGTGTATAATGATAATGGTGAGCCTATTGCAGCACAAGGTATTGCAAGAGATATTACAAATGAAACTTTACTAAAAAAACAAATAGAAGAGAAAAAAAGGCAATTAGATATTGTTATGGATAACTCTCCAATAGGTATAAGTTTATCTAAATCTAATTTTAATGGGTTAATATTAGCTAATAAGACGCTCTCTAAAATGCTAGGTTATACAGAAGAAGAACTTAATGCTATAGATCCCAAAAAAATTACCCATCCTGAAGATAGACAATGGTCTATGAAGCATTTAAAAAATTTACGAGATGGTAAGATAAATAATTACTCTGTAGAAAAAAGATATATTAAAAAAAATGGAACTATAATATGGGTAAAAACCTCTGCAAAAGCAGTAGTAGAAGATAACGGGAAAAGTATTTATCAAGTAGCAACTATTGAAGATATATCTAAAGAAAAAGAAGCTGTTGAAAAATTGAAAGAATCTGAAAATAGATTAGCAGCTTTAATTTTAAACCTTCAAACAGGTATTCTTTTAGAAGACGAAAACAGAAAAATAGTTTTAGTAAACGAGCGTTTTTGTAATATGTTTAATATTAAAAAAACTCCTAAATCTTTAAATGGCTTAGATTGCATTAGTGCTACACAAAAAAATAAAAAGTTCTTTAAAAATCCAGAAGGGTTTATAAATAGAATAAATGAACTTTTACAAAATAAAAAAATAGCTTTAAATGATGTATTACATTTAGTAGACGGTAGAGTTATAGAAAGAAATTTTATTCCTATTTATCATAAAAAAATCTATAAAGGTCATTTATGGAGTTATACAGATATCACAATTCAAAAAAAATATAGAGAAAGTATACAGGCTCAAAAAGAAAAATACAGCAATATTATAGCAAACATGAATCTAGGCTTATTAGAAAATGATATCCACGATAATATTGTACTGTCTAACCAAAGTTTTTCTGAAATGAGTGGTTATACACAAGAAGAACTTTTAGGGAAGAAAGCTGCCGATTTGTTTTTAACAAAAAAATCTAAAAAAATATTTGATCTCACTATTAAAAACAAAGACCCTAAAAGTATAGAAACTTATGAGTTAGCTGTAAAAAATAAATCTGGTAACATTAGACATTGGTTAGTAAGTACCACGCAAAATTTTGATGTAGAAGGAAATAAAATAGGTTCTATTGGTATACACCTAGATATCACCAAAATTAAAGAACTAGAAAAACAAAAAGAACAACTATTATCTAACCTTGAAAAACAAAATGAACATTTAAATGAATATGCACATATAGTTTCTCATGATCTAAAATCTCCCTTGCGTAACATATCAGCATTACTTAGCTGGACTAAAGAAGACTTTAAAGATAAATTAGGAGAAGATAGCCTAACTAACTTAGATTTGATGCAGAGTAAGGTTGAAAAAATGGATCATCTTATAGAAAATATTCTTAAATATTCTAGCATAGAAAATGACATATTAAGTAAAGAACCTGTCAATTTAAATGAAATAGTAACCAATATTGCAGAACTTATTTACATACCAGAACATATTAGTATTAAAATATGTAAAAAATTGCCCACTATAAAAATAGACAAAACAAGAATTCAGCAAGTTTTTCAAAATTTAATAAGCAATGCCGTTAACTATATAGATAAAGAAAAAGGAATTATAGAAATAGATTTTCTAGAAGATAATAACCAATATACATTCTCGGTAAAAGATAATGGTGTTGGTATTGCAAAAGAACACCACGAAAAAATATTTAAAATCTTTAATTCTCTTGGCAATCACGAAAAGTCTACAGGTATTGGCTTAAGCATAGTTAAAAAAGTAGTAAATTTATACAAAGGAGAAATTTGGTTAAAAAGTGAGCTTCAAAAAGGAACTACATTCTTTTTTACCATAGCAAAATAAATATGAACGAACAGCCAAACTTTTCATATATTAATCAATTATCAGGTGGAGATTTAGCATTTGAGGCTAAATTGATAAACATTATTAAAGAAGAATTACCTAAAGAAGTAGAACAATATTTATGGAATTTAAATCATAAAAAATATCAGTTAGCAGCTAACGATGTGCATAAGCTTAAACATAAAATTAGTATTTTTGGCCTAGAATTGAGCTACAAACTTGCTAATGAGTATGAAAATGAGTTAAAAGCTGAAAATATTTCTAAAAAAGACGAATTTTTAGAAATTCTAAATGCAATGATCAATTTTATTGAAGAAATAAAATAAACTTTATGAACTGTATAATTATAGATGATGAAGCAATGGCTCGTGCTATTGTAGAGCAATTTACTATTGAAAATAAAAACTTAACGTTAGATGCTGAATTTTCTGATGCAATTCAAGCTATTAAATACTTAAATCAAAATCAAACAGATCTTATTTTTTTAGATATACATATGCCAACCTTTAATGGTTTTGAATTGATACAAACACTAAAAAACCCTCCCAAAATAATTTTAACAACATCTGATAGAAATTTTGCTATTGAAGCTTTTGAGTATGATTGTATTGTAGATTATTTAGTAAAACCAATTTCAAGAGAAAGGTTTGATAAATCTGTAAATAAAGTTTTAAGTATCAATAAATCTACTCAACCAAGCCTTTCTTCTAAAAATGAAGAAATTAATCAAGAAAATGAAAAATTTCTATATGTAAATATAGATCGTAGATTAATTAAAATAGATATTCCAACTATATATTTAATTGAAGCAAAAGGAGATTATATTTTAATTAAAACTACCTCCAAAAATTATACAGTACACTCTACATTAAAAAAGATTGAAGAGAAATTACCTAATGATTTATTTTTAAAAATTCATAGATCTTATATAATAAACACTAAACAAATTATTGATATTGAAGATAATAGTGTTTTAATTGAAAAAGATGTAATTCCTGTAAGTAGATCAAACCGCCCTGAGTTAATGAAGCGTCTTAATCTTTTATAATTAAACGTTATTAGTATACCAGTCATCTATACTAAATTGCAGTTGAGCGAAATATGAATTAAATAAGTCTTAAACTTATCTATATTTGAGCATAGGTTAAGTAACTTATTTCATAAGTTTTTATTGGTTTTTTGAAGCCGGAAGAGAAGTCTTTCGGCTTTTGTTTTTTTTAAAAAGACCATAACTAACTTTTCTAGTGAATTTTTAATAATACATTTTTTTACTTATCTACAAATAAGTGCCATTCATCTAGACATAAGTACTTACTTATCTAATACGTAATATTTTACCAAATAAAACTTATAAATTTGATCTTGTTAAAACTATTATAGTATTATAATAGTAAATAACCATAATTAGTTAATGATTTGTTTGACAGTTAACTAAATTACCCCACGTTCCAAGCCGGTTTTTAAAAATATTAAACCGGCTTTTTCTTGTTAAAAAAATACTTATTTCTTTTCATACTCAATACTTCAAGGTATCTTCCTATTTTAATACGTAAGATGACTAAAGAAGAAAGTAACCAAAAAAATATAGATTCTGAAATTCACAACTCCGCATCAGAGTCCAAACAAAATAATAGTACCAAAAAATCTCATGGAGAGATTTTGAAAGAGCAAATTTGCGAGGGACAAGAAACTTACAATAAAAAACCTAGTAGTATAATTTTAAGCTCTGTAACAGCAGGATTAGAAATTGGTTTTAGTTATTTACTTATTTGTAATTTATTTTATTTTTTGAGTGATAAATTTAGTGAAACCACTATTTTTAAAGCTATAGCTCTAGTATACCCTATTGGTTTTATTCTTGTAATACTAGGTCAATCTATATTGTTTACAGAACAAACTTCTCTATTAACACTACCTGTACTTAATAGAAAACGAAGTTTAAACAGTTTATTTAAAATATGGTCTTTGGTTATTTTTGGTAATTTAATAGGTGGATTTTTAATAGCACTTACATTAATTTGGATAGGACCCAACTTAAAATTATTTGATATAAAAACTATTGAAACAATTGCGCTTCATGTAATTAAACCAGACTCGTTTACAATTTTAATTAGTGCTATTTTAGCAGGTTGGTTAATGGGGCTTTTGTCTTGGTTATTATCTTCTGCTACAGAAACTATTAGTAGAATATTTATAATCTTTCTAATAACTGGCACTATGTCTTTTACAGGTTTGCACCATAGCATTATAGGTAATGTAGAAGTATTTTCAGGGATGATTTCTTCTGAAAATATTGAGTTTTTAGATTATATTAGGTTTCAATCTTTAGCATTATTTGGTAATGCCATAGGAGGTGCGTTTTTTGTTGCTTTATTAAAATACAGAGCATTTATTTACAATGTAGATATAAATTAAAAAGTACCAATAACTCCTATTCTATTACCTCCAAATTGTAATTGCCAAGAAATTTTCTTTTCTCTTTCTATATAAGCAGGGTCACTACTCATTGCTTTATCTAAATATTTATCTATAGAATCTACCACCACTACGGTTAATGCTGTACTTAAAGCAATATCTGTTAACCAATGAGCTTCTGCCCATAATCTAGAAACGGGAGAAACCATACCACCAGCAATTAATGCACTTTTTACCCAAATATTATCAAATTGTTTAGATAATGCATAAAAAGTAGTAAAAGATAAAATTGTGTGTCCTGAAGGGAAAGAATGATAACCTCCCTCTTTACTAAATGGCCTAAAGGTTGCTTTACTACCTGCATTTGGTCTTGCTCTACCTGTGGCTGTTTTACTTATGGTTTGAATTAAACCTGCTGCACTTGCAGAAGAAATCATTAAAATTCCTGTTTTTCTTAATTTTTTATTTCTAGTAAATAATCCCGTAAGGTAAATAGCACTATTTACACCATAATTGTTTTGCGGACTACCAAAATACCAACCAAACTCTTTAACAACACCAGGTATTTTTTCTTCTTGATCTGCAAAATAATCATGGGCATCTTGATCTATTATATTTAAACCAGCAGTACCAATAGCTATTCCTGCAGCAATTGCCCAATCATCTTGATCCCATTGAAAAGGACTTGTATAAACTTGCTTAAAACCTCCCCACATTAAACCTGCGTCGTTTTTTGCTAGTTCCCAAGTAGTTATTTTTTGAGGAGTTTTAACTTGCAGAGAATCAATCTGACCAAAAGATTGGTTTACTAGAAAAAAACTAACAACTAAAAGAAAATTAAACTTCTGCATACTTTTTCTTAACAAAAGAAATATTTATTTTTTAAAAACCCCTTAAATTTTACATAAATTATATCTTTATTGAATATAAAATATTATTTTTGACGAAAATATTTGACAAAATGAAAAATTTTTTACTTTCAATCACATTCTTGTTTACTAGTTATTTAGCCATTGCACAGGTAGCAGTTGGTACAACTAATCCAGATGATGGTTCTGCTTTTCAAGTTGATAGTAGTGTTGGAGCTTTTGTTCCTCCTAGAATGACGCAAACACAAATGAACAATATACCTACTCCACTAGAAGGTGCTTTAGTATATAATACAACTAGAGATGCCTTTTATATGTTTAATGGTTCTGGGTGGATTATATTAGGTGAATCTAAGCTTCCTACTTTATTATTAAATAAATCTAGTACTGGAACTTTTCTATTAAGAAGTAATGCATTTTTTCAGTTACCAATAGGTAACACAGATGTATCTTATATTGATAGTGATTATTTTACAGTAATTAGTGACGGTAAGATTCGTATTGAAGAAGATGGTATTTATAATATTACTGCTGGTATTTCTACTAGTAATTTACCTGCAGGAAGTAGAAAATATATTATTGCAGTTTATCAAAATAATACTCTTATTGGTTATGTAAATAGAGGTAATGTTAATTTACCTTCTCAAGATTTCTGGGGTACTTCAGGATCATTTTTATATGAATTTGCTGATGGTGATGAAATTGACTTACGATATGTTATTAACAGAACAGCTTCAACTAATGAAACTGCATCTGTAAGATTTATTAATTTAGGTTTTACTAAGATTAACTAATATAGATAGCTAGAAAGGGTAACCTATAGCAAAATTTAATACCGGCGAATCATATTCAAAATTGAATGATTTAGCCGGTTTTTTTATGGGTGATGCCAAATCTAGTCTTATTACAAACCCCTGAATATCTACTCTTACACCAAGCCCTACTCCTATTCCTAATTCATTTATAAAATTAGAAGAGAACTCCCCTCCTGGTAAATCTTCATTTTCTCTTAGCAACCAAACATTTCCCGCATCTGTAAAAAAGGCTCCGTTTACATACTGAAATAATGGGAATCTATACTCTAAATTAGCTTCAAGTCTAATATCTCCAGCTCTATCAAAATAAGCACTATAATCATCTGTATCTTCGGTTGGTTCATAGCTTCCGGGACCAACTCCTCTTATACTAAAAGCTCTAACACTATACGGACCTCCAGAAAAATATTGTTTTACGTAAGGTAAAGCTTCAGAGTTACCGTAAGAGTACCCTAATCCAGAAAAAATTCTTCCTACTAATTGTTGACCTTTATCGTTAAGCTTGTACTTATAGCTGAAATCTATATCACCTTTTATATATTGAGAGTAAACCAACCCTAAAAATTCATTTGTATTACCATCACTACTTTTTTGGTCAAATAAACTTAAAGTGTTACCAGCGATATCAAAATTAAAATCAAATTTAAAAGCTCCTTTTCTATAAGTATCTACTAATTGACTATAAGTAAAACTGTAAGTTAATCCAGCAATAAATTGTTGTTCAAAACTCTTTTCTAAAAATTCATTTTCATCTAAAATAGTTTGAAAAGCATCTGTAATATTACCTAACTTTAAGTAATTAATATTAATTGGATTTAGTTGGTGAGTAATATATCTATTAGCTTTCCAGATATAACCAAATGATGTGTTGTAAGAATTTAAACTATAATATTCACTTCTATTCAAATAATCTGCGCCTATACTAACTTTTGTTTGAGGTATGCTGTATTTAAATCTTTTATTTACATCTATGATAGGAAACAAAAGTCTAGGAAATGTTAGGGAAGCTTCTAAACCAAGGGTTAAACTACTTAAACCTGATTGATCTCCTGACGAGAATTGACGCTCATAACCTACGTTTCCACTAATATTTAATTGTTCTCCTCCTTTAAACCAGTTTCTATTAGTATATGTTAAACCTATACCTGGTCCCGTAAAATTATTAGACTTGGTAACAAATTGTGTTTCTGCTCTTAACGATCTTTTGTTTAAAGGAGAAAGCTCTATAACAGCATCTAAATACCTAAATCCATCTTTGTGAATTAGGGTGTCATTTTCTTCATATCTAATATTTATAAATTTATAAGTCCCTATGGAAGATAATCTTCTACTTGTGTATTTTGAAAGTGTAGGGTTATAACGTTGCCCTGGTTTTAATAATACGTAAGGAGAGAGTTTTTTGGGTTTAAAAAACGTGCCAGACTCAATAAAATCTAAACTATCTAAAGTAATTGTATCTTTTAATTGATTTTGTGTAACTATAGACTCATTAGGGTAAATATCTACGTCGTTTAATTTATAGGGTACCTTAGATTTGCTTGGTACGTTATCTTTAAATCTTAAATATAAATCGAAACGTTTATCTTTATAAACATTGGTATCTGCTTCAAAAATTAAAAAGTCACTATTAAAATTATAATAACCTTCTTGTTTTAAATATGTATCTAATCTCTCTCTTTCAGATTTTAATGCAGCTAAATCAAAACGCATTCCTTTTTGAATGTTAGATTTTTTTAAAGCTGTTTTTAATTTTGAAACTATTTCTAAAGAATCTGCAATAGACAAACTGTCTTCTTCTAACTTAAACGTTTGTAAAACATATGGCTTTTTTAATTCTATTGTATATTTTGCTTTTCCTGTTTTAGATACTGAATCTAATATGCTCTCAGAAGAAATTTTGTTATAAAAAAAACCGTTATTTTCTAATCTGTTATTGATTAATTCATTTGTTTCTTCTAACTCTACAGACGAATAATATACAGGTTCTTCTCCTATTTTCTTGTTTAAAAATTTATTGATAAAACCTGGTTTTTCTCTCTGGGCTTTATAATAAAAGTACAAACCAGGGTACATTCCCAAAAACTTTGAATTGGGTTGAGGGTAAAGTACACTCTCTACTTCTTGTTTTACTTCATTATAAGAAATAGTATTTACGGTGTCTATATAATTTATAGTAGCACCTCTGTATAAATATTCGTTTTCTGGTATGTATTTACGTACACTACAAGAGTATATAGTAATACTTACTAATAACAGAATTAATATTTTATATATTTTAGGCAAGTTCATTTAATTTTCTTCTTCTTCTTTAGCTTTATTGTTGGCTTTATTTTTCTTTCTATTTTCTTTTTTCTTCTCTCTTTCTTCTTGTTTAATTTCTAAAGCAGATTTGTTAAATAACTCTTTAAATTCATTAAACTCTCTAGTAAAAATAAGTGCTATTCCGTTTACAAAAACCTGTCCGTCAATAATATTTTCATAAGAACTTTTTCTAAACCCTTTTAAACGCCACCTTCCATCTTCTGTAAGTAAATACTCTATACTTACATTACCAATTACTGGGTTTTCTTCTCCAGTAGCAGCTTCTCCTTGTAAGCCTATATCACTACCAGCTTTTACAATTAATCTATCATCAAATAAATTCTTTTGTGCGCTTACGCTTAAATCTGTTCTATCTTGAGGGGAGCTACCTTGATAGTCTGTATAACTATCTAATCCAAAATTTAATTGTATTCCTGTATTTCCTGTTAATTTATCTGAAAAAACATTTAACTGATCTGATAATGCTTGGTTTAAGTTATCTCTAGCTACGGTTTCTACCCCACCACTACTACCATCTGACCCAGATTCTGGATAAAATCTATTTAAAACTAGTAATGAAAATACTTGTTTATTTAATTGATCTTCTTGTTCATTAATTTGATTTACAACCGTATACACTGTACCATTAATAGCACCCTGATCTTCTTCTGGCATATCTAAACCAAAATTTAATTCTGGCTGAAGCAACTCTCCCCCTACATTTAAATAGACTAAAAATGAAAGTTGTTGTCTATATTGGTCTTGTGTAGTAGAACTTGAGCTACTAGTTTGAGAGGCCATTAAAGAAGATGCAGAGGTTTCTAGTGCATAAATTGCTTTCACATCTAAATCTGCATTCATAGGGTCTCCCGTCCACGTAATTGTACTTCCGTTTGCTATATTAAACTTGCGTTTTACCAAACCATACAAATTCATCTCATAATGACCGTCGTTTATACGGTATCTTCCGCTTAAAGTGGTTCTTCCGCTTCTATCTATATTAAACAATAAATTAGCATCACCTATAAGCTTTAAATTGTCTCCCGTACGTTTATCTATAATTACATTAAAAGTTGCTCCATCTTCTACAGTTAATTTTGAGGTTAGCTCTACCCCTGCAAGAACTGCAGATATTTCATTTTCATCTGTTTTGGTGAGAATGTTATCTGGGTTCTCTTTGTTTACAAATACAACTACTCCATCTCTTTCATTTATACCTACTTGAGAAATTGGTAATACATACGTAACATCTGTATCTTTTTTAACTGTAAAATTAAGATCTAGTTTTGGGAAACTAAGCTTTCCTGCTAACTTGGCTCTTAAATCAAAAATTGCTTTTCCATAATACAAATCATTATCTTCTGCGGTGGAGTTTAGAGCCTGAAAATTATCTGCGTTTATTTTTAAATTAAATGTAGGGTCTATCAAACTTTCTGAAGTATTTATATCTCCTCTAATTATAAATTCGTTATTATTTTCATCTAAAACAGAGAATCTAGAGAAGTTAACACCATTATTATCTAGTTTTATTTTTTCATCAGAAATTGAAAACTTAGAGTTTAATTTAGTTACTAAAAAATTAGTGTTTTTAAAACCAAACTCTCCAGAATATTTAGGTTCTGTGGTGGTACCGCTAATATTTATTTGCGCAGTTAAATCTCCTTTAGTTTCTTCTAATTCTCCTTCAAAAAATTGTTCTAATAAAGGCAAACCTAACTTAGAGATATTTAAATCAAAATCTAATTTTGCAGCAGTAGTTTGTGCTATATAATCTCCTTGCAAATCTAAATCTATTTGCTCGCCTAGTAATGCTAAATTTAAATCATAATTACCTGCCCCTTTAGAAGATGCGTCGATTGCTAAATCACCTAAAGCCACATCTGTTACTTTAAAATCTTGAATATCTAAATCTGCAATTAACCCCAGATCTTCAAACGGATTAACAATAACAAAATCTCCTTTCATTAAGCCTGAAGACAAATACTGGTCTTGATTAAAATAACCTAAAATTGTAGATAATTTAAAATCTTGAAAAGTAACTCCCATATGTGGTGCTTCTACTTCATAATTATTTTTAAAAGCAATTTTTTGATTGTTTCTACTGAATGAGAACTGATTAAAGTTAATGGTATTGTCTCCAAATTCTACAAAATTGGTACTTGAAACTTCCCATTTATTTTTGTTTAATATTAAACGATTTGGATTAATAGAAAAATGAATTTTATTGTCTTTACCACTTATATTAGAAGATATATGGTACAGAACATCTTCTCCTTTCACTGAGTTAAAATCTAATTGTAAAGTGTCTTTAGTAATTTTACCCTCAAAAAAAGTTTTTTCTATTGCCAGTGGCTCTGCTTCTATACCCTGAAATCCTAAATTAAAATTTGCAGACTCTTTGGTAGAATTTAATTTAAACTCTAAACTATCTAACTTATTATCGTTATAATTTAGATAAGGAATGCTAAAATTTGCAGTTAATATTTTATCTGCTTCTTTAAAATCTACTAAAAGATGAATACTGTCCATTTCTTTAATTCCTTCAGCTAATACATCAGAAATAATGGGTCTATCTGTAATATTTATTTCAAAATAAATATTGACAGGTTTTTTAATAGAGTCTTGTGTTTTTGGGGTTTTAAAATAATGAGTTGCGTGACGCTCTAATGCCTCTAAAAAATCTGCCGGACTAGCATTAGAATATAATTTAGAATCTATAAAACCACCTTTAACGGTTACTGCCGTACTATCTTGGCCTATTTGAGAATGAATGTTTATATTACCTATATAATAAGGGCTCTCCTCATACACAGCAACGGCTTCTTCTATTTTTGCATCTACGGTAAAATAATCTGGAGCACCTTGGTAAGTCCCATTTAATAGTAATTTGGCACGTATATCTCTATTACTTATGCCTAAAGCAAGTAAATCTATACCTTGTAAATCTACGTTAAAATCTACTTTAGGTTTTACAGAATCTAATTGAACAGTGGCTTTGGTTGTTAAATCTATATTTTGATCTTTAAAAACTAAATCTACATCACCTGTACCATTGGTAATATTACCCGAGAGTTTTAAATCTGATAAATCGTAAGCATTATAAGTTAATTTGGTAAAGCTAGAAGTTAATTCTGCATTTAAATTATTTATATGATCTCCATCACCTTTTGTTTTAATTTCTGCGGAGATTTTTCCTAAACTCTCATTTTGTAGTAGTTTACCTAAATCTAATTCTACTGTTTTTAATTCTGCATCAAAAGAAGTCTTTTTTTCATTTTTATAACTTCCTACCAACTCTACCCTACCTTCGGGTATTAATAACTTTGCATTTGCTTTTATATTAGACAAACCACCACTAACATTACCTGTAAGACTTACCGTATTAGGGATAGAAATACCTAGCTCTTTTTCATCTACAAAATTTACTAAATCTTTTCTCGTAGATGTTATATTTATATTATTTAAAACCAATTGTAGTTGATCTACATTGGTGATAGATTGCAAAGTCCCGTTGGTAGAGATATGGGTATTGTTCCAATTTAAATGAAAAGAGTTAACTTTTAAGTTTTCTAGATTTCCAGAGCCAGTAATTGTTCCATTTATTGGTACAGAACTTAATTGTTGTAAATATAGATTAGATTTTAAATCTGGATTAAATTTAAAAATATCTTTTAGGTCTAAATGAATTGTATGTAACTCTGTTTGAAGGTGAACAGAGTTCATATTCTTAAGAACTTCATCTAAACTAGAATATTTTGCAGATAAATTTCCTGCTAATTGAGAATTACCTGTGGCTATTTTTATATTTTCTAACGTAAAACTATCTCTTTTTAAGCTACTCTTAAATGATAATTGGTTTAACTTAAAATCACTTACATTTTCTTGGAACTGAAATTGATTTACTTGAATATTAGCAGTTTGGTTTTCTGTTAATACTAAGTCTTCTGCAACAAAATTAAAATGTTCTATATCAAAATTTTGTGGATTAAATTGATTGGTTTGTTGATAGATTTCTCCTTGTTTAAACAGTATTTGATTATCTAACCAACTAATATTAGCAACATTTACCCTCCAACTAGGCCAAATTTCTTGTATAGATAGATTTTGAGAGTTAGTAGTTTCTGTTTGATTAGTTTCTGATTTTGGTAACTGAATGTTTACTATAGAATTGTTTAATACAAGTTGATCTAAATTTAAAATTTGATCTTCTAAATTTACTTGTGGTATTTCTGCATAAAATTCTTTTAAATTGATTTTTGCGCTTAAGTTTTGTGGTGAAGATTTGTAACTAGCTTTTACATTATTTAATTCTACTTCTCCTATTCTAAAGTTAGGTAGTATGCTAGAAGTAGTATCTACAGTAGTTACGATTTTGGTTTGTGTTAATTGTACAGTTGTATTTTCTATTTTAAATACATCTGCTTCAAAATTCATTTTTTCAAGATCAAATAAATCTCCTTTATAGTTTAAATTACCAAGATTTAATTGGGCGTCTATTCCAGAAACAGAATCTTTATAAGTAAAATTAATTTCAGATACATCTATATTTCCTATAAAAATATCTATAGAAGTTTCATTTTTTGCTGTAGTCTGTGTAGTATCTGCTGTAGTAAAAGCATCTATTAAAAATTGATAGTTAAAACCGTTAATAGAGTCTTTTCTAATTAAATTTGCTTTAGCTCCGTGCCACTTTAAATAATCTAAACTAAAAGAGTTACCTTTAATAATAGGCCAAAGAGGTATATCTGCTTCTAATTTTTTAGAGTATACAAGTGTATCACCTACCTCATCTTCTATATAAAGACCTTCTAGATTTATATTACCAGAAAAAGTGATAAATAATTTATCTATATTAAAAGTAGTATTTGTTTTTTTAGTAACATAATTAGTTACTTTATCTACAATAATACTTTGCCCCCAAGGACTTCTTATGAAAAAGACTAATAATATAAATAGCAGAATTAGGATTAAAATAATCCTAGAAAAGATTTTTAGCACTTTATAAAGGCTAGATTTCTTCTTTTTTGATGTGTTTTTATTATTTGTCAAATTACAATCCTAATTACAGGGCAATATAGACTGTAGATTTGATGGAAAAAAAGCTTAACTGTTGAAATTTAGTTAAATTTTGAAAGAATAATAAGTAAGGGCTGCTTAAAAACAAATTTACCCCACGTACCTGTTTTCACCTATACAACAAATCCTGCAGCGGTTTGTTGTGAATTATGCGTTAAGCATAAAACGGCTAGCAGCCTTACTTTTTATTAAATCTTATGTATAAATACACATAACAAATATAGACTATGTTTAGATAACAGCCTTACGGAAAACCGTAAAATTAGATTGTTTTTAATCTTTCTTATTAAATTATACCTAGATCTTTAGATTTTGCGATTAAGTTAATAGTATTTTTTGCTTTAAAATAATTTTTTAGGTTATTTATTCTTTTCTCAATAGTACTTGTGCTTGATGGTGACACTTTTTTTCTTTTAAAAATTTTAGAAATTTCTGATTGATTGTAACCTTGCTCTAACATTCTTAAAAGTTCTATATCATAATTATCTATTTCTTGATGGCATTTATTGGTATAAAGATTACTTAATGATTTTGAAAAGTATTTATTTCCTTGGTTAATTGCTTTAATTGCTTTTTCTAAATCTTTTTGATCGTTTCTGCCTTTACATACATATGCATCAATCTCTAAGTGGTTAAAAAAATATTCTATTTTATGTAATCTGTCTTCTATAGAAAATACAAGAATTTTAATGTTCTTATTTTCATTTTTAACAGCTTTAATTAAATCTTCTCCATTTAAAAAATTTACTTCTCTATGATCTTTGGCAAAAGATAAATCTGTAATCAACAAATCATAAGGAGAGTTGTCTTTTACTGCTTTTTTTATCATTATATACGCATCATCACAGTATTGAACAAAATCTCTTTTTTCTATATGAAATTTTTCTAAGATACTAGATAAACCTAAGTGAATGCTTTTTATATCTTCAGCTATAATTACTTTATTGATTCTAGACATTTAATAATTAAATTTTAAAATCATTTTAGTTCCTTTTTCTGTTTTCTCAAATTTCAGAATACCGTTTAATTCAGATATTCTATACTTTATATTATTTATACCGTTACTAGCGCTTTCTTTATTTAAATTAAAACCTTTCCCGTTATCACTGTACTTTATTTCTAATATTTTCGGGTGTTCTACAAAAGAAATTACAACTACATTAGCATTACTGTGCTTTTTCATATTTGTCATTAACTCTTGTAAAATTCTATAGATATTTAGCTTTAAATCGTTATTTATCTTTTTCCATAATGCTACAGAAGAGTTTTGAATTAAAATATTTGCATTTTCATTTTTAAAACTTGTAAGCATTGTGTTTAAGTTTCTGTGAAAGTTTTCTAACATTTCAGAACTATCATATTCTCTAGAAATATTTCTACTTCTGGCGTAAATACTTTCTAAGTGATCTAATATGTCATTTTTAGATGTTATTTGTTTATGTTCTAATTTATTAATTAGTGTATAAACCTCGTTAGCTACCTCATCATGCACTCTTTTAGATATTTTATTTTCTGTGTTGTAAATAGCTAATCTTTTGTTTTTTTGAGTTCTGTTTTTATGTATAATAAAGATAAGAATCATCATTATTAATAAAAATAAAATTATTATGATTGTAATAATGTATCTAGAATTTTCTTTTTCTATTTCTAATGCTCGCTCTGCCCCATCTGCCTCTAGTTTTAATATTTTTTGTTCATTAATTTCACTATCAAATCTAATTTTAGCAAATTGATTAGTGGCGTTTAATCTAGCATTATCTACACTATCGTTTAAAACAAAATATTTAGTTAAATACACGTCACTTTCTTTATCATCACAAAGAGCTAAAATTTTATACATTTCTAAACGATCATCTACTCCTTGTATTCTAGCTAAAGCTTTTTTGGCATTTAAAACAGCTTTCTGTTTATCTTTATCTTGATAGTATTTTGCTAAATGAATGTAATAAGAAATTCTTGGCCTAGCTTGGCTGTTTTCTATAAGATTTATTGCTTCTCTAATAAGTTTTAATCCGCTAGTATCTCCTTTTTTAAGTTTAGCATATCCTAAATTATCTAAAACTCTAGATTTTTCATTTATAGAATTATTATTAATAGTATCATTCAATAATTCATTAAAAAGTACAATACTTTCATCTATATGTCCTGCTTCTAACAAAAACATAGCTTTATTATTAATAAGTGTGGGTGTAAGTTGTTTATAGTTATTAATATCTATACATTTCTGAATCCAATGTATTGCACTATCATAATCTTTTTGATTAAAAGAAGTGATTGCTAATAAATTATAACCTCCTATTAAATATTGTATATTCTCTTCATTCTTTAAATCTAAATAATCTAGAGCTCTAATTTGGTTATTTTGACTTCCTACATAATCACCAAGTTTATTTTGTACACTAGCCATACGTATCATAGACTTAGCTATGTTTAAGCTATCTTCAATATCTAGGTACAATTTTTTAGATTTATTAAAATAATAATACGCTTTATCGTAAGAGTAACCGTTTTCGTAATAAAATAAACCTACATCATAATTAGCTTTTGCTAGATTTAGCTTGAGCTCAGATTTTTCAGCATAATTTATTAAAGTATCAATAAATGGTGAAATTTCTTTTTCATTTACGCTATCTTTATATATATTAAACATATAAGAATAAGCCTTAAAAGCAGAAATATTATTCTCGTCTATTTTAGCTATTTTAAAAACAGAATCTAATTGGCTAAATTGATACGAAGAAAATATAGAATCTCTCTCTTCGTGATTAATTAATTCTCTTTGTACTAGTTTTCTTTTTTCTTCTTTACAGTTATAAAATAACACTGTTAGAAAAAAACTTATTAGAAGAATCTTATTATGACTTAATTTTGATTTTACCAAAATTGTAAATTTGTTTAAAGAGGCTATAAAAATACCTGTTTAGTATAAGAAATTCTAAAATCTTCCTAAATAAAATTAATTTTCGTGTTATAGTCCGTTAAAATTAAATGCGGTTAGGTTATTTTTTTTCAAATTGAAATGTTAAAAACAAACGCATCTAAATTTATATGAAAAAACTACTCTCTTTAAGCTCAATTTTTGTACTCATATGTTTATTCTCTTCTTCTGTAGCAATAGCACAGAAACACAAAGAAGTTTCTAAAACTATATTTTTTACATCTAATACTGGCTTTCAAGAAAAATCTAAATCTAGAGAGGTTTTATCTGCTATATCTAAAGCTTCTCAAACCGCAGAAAATGCATCTGTACTTTTAATTGGTAACCTTACACCTAAAGATGGTTTTGCTCAAAGAGACCAAAAAAATAGAAGAGCAGAAATTAAAAAATACTTGAGAGAAGAATTATTAAACCCATTGAAAGATTTTAATGGAAATTTAATATTTGGTCCTGGTTATAACGAATGGAATAAAGAGGGTCATGAAAATATTGACGACTTAGAATCTTTTTTACAAGATAATAGTAACTCTGATTTTTGGCCAGATGATGGCTGCGCTACAGAAAACGAGTCTTTAAGTGACGAAGTAGAACTTATTATGGTAGACTCTCAATGGTTTTTAGAAGATTGGGATAAACACCCATACATTAATAATAAATGCGATATAAAAACAAGAGAACAATTTTTTGTAGAATTTAAAGATGATATAAAAGATGCACAAGGCAAAACAGTTATTGTAGCAGTACACCACCCTGTTCTTAGTTTTTCTAAACTAGGTTTTTTTGATAAGATGGGAGGTTTTACTTCACAATCTTTTTACAGTAAAAAAAGGCAAGAATTAGCTGGAAGAATGGAAACTCTAGCCAACCAATTTGAAGATGTGATATTTATATCTGGTAGCGATAAAAATCTTCAGTTTATAGAAGATGATGGTCTGCCACAAATTATAAGTGGTACAAGCGTTAGTAAAACCCACAAAGTAAAAGATGATGAAGATTTACGTTTTTCTTCATTAAAGGTAGGCTACACAAAATTAACTGTATTTAAAGATGGAAGCTCTAAAGCTGAATTTTATAGTGTAGAAAACAGTAATTCAGAAAAAATTGGAGAACAGTTTATTAAACGAGAACGTATCTCTAAAGATGAAGTTAGTTACCACTCAAAAAGTGAATTTGGTAAAACCTATAAAGCTTCTGTTTACAAAAAAGAAGAGACAGATAAAAGTGGCATTTACAAAACCTTTTGGGGAGATCATTACAGAGATGTATATAGCAAAAAAATTGAAGTCCCTGTATTATTTATAGATACTTTACCAGGTAACCCAAAAGCAATTAGTGAAGGTGGTGGTAACCAATCTAGATCACTTAGAATTAAAGGAGATGATGATCACGAATACACACTTCGTGAAGTAGAAAAAAGTGCGTTACGTTTTATACAATCATTTATAAAAGATCATTATGTAAGAGATTACATGCAAAAAACAATTGCAGAAGATCTTGTACAAGATTTTTATACTACCGCGCATCCCTACGCTCCTTTTGCTGTAAACGATATTTTAGATGCGGTAAATATCTTTCACGCTAATCCAAAAATTTATTACCTACCTAAACAGAAGAATATAGGTATTTTTAATGAAGATTATGGTGATAAACTATACATGCTTGAAGAACACGTTGGAGATGAGAACAAAAGCTTTAAAGACTTTGGTGATGCAGATGATATTTTAAGTACTGCAGATATGTATTTAGAAGTACAAGAATCTAAAGACATACAAATAGACGAACCATTATTTATTAGAGCTCGTTTAATGGATATGCTAATGGGAGACTGGGATAGACACAGTGACCAATGGAGATGGGCAGAATTTGAGCAGGAAAACGGAAAGAAAATTTACAAAGTTATTCCTAGAGATAGAGATCAAGTATTCTCTAAATATGACGGCTTAGCGGTAGACTTATTTAAATTAGGAGTTCCTCTTTTTAGACCTATGCAAACTTTTGGTCCAGATATAAAAAGTGTAAAATGGTTAAATCTGGCAGGTTACCCTCTAGATAAAGCATTTATTAATGGTGCAACTTGGGAAGAATGGAAAACCCAAGCAGAATATATACAAAACAATTTAACCGAAGCAAAAATAGATGCGGCATTTGCAGCTTTACCTACAGATGTACAAGATGAAAGTATAGAGCAAATTGTAAAAGACTTAAAAGCTCGTAAAAATAATCTTGTAGATATTGCTAAACGTTATTACCTCTATCAAAAAAAGTTTGAAACTGTAATTGGTACAGAAGATGACGATCAATTTATAATTACTAGAAAAAAACAAGGAGTTACTCAAATACAAATGTATAATGAAGATAATGAACTAGTTTTTGATGAAGTTTATAAAAAAGATGAAACCAATCAAATTTGGATTTATGGTTTAGATGGAGACGATGAGTTTAAAATTGAAGGAGACGGAGATCATTATATTAAACTAAAGGTTATAGGCGGTGAAGAAAACGACATCTATAATTTTAAAAATAAACGAAATGCTAAGCTTTATGATTATAAAAGCAAAAAAAATACTATTGTAGAAGCTGGTAAAAAATGGTTAGTAGATTCTTATGAGATTAATAATTACAATCCAGACAAAAAACTTTCTAACCAAAACGTAGTATTACCAAGCATTGCTTTTGATCAAGATGCAGGTTTTCAAATTGGAGTAAATGACACTTATACTACTTATGGCTTGGCTAACAATCCGTTTGCTACTCAACATACTTTTGATGCTCGTTATCATGCAGCCACCAAGGGATTTTCTTTTAATTATTATGGAGAGTTTGCTCATATTTTTAAAGATTTAAATTTAGGGATAGATGCTAAATTTACTAGTCCTACCTACGCGATGAACTTTTTTGGTTACGGTAATCAAACTACATATTATGAAGATAATGTAACTATGGATTATAACAGAGTTGGCGTAAGCCAATGGAGTATTGCTCCTTCACTAATATGGAGACAAGAATTAGGCTATAGTGCATATTTTAAACCTTCTATAGAGTCTTATAAAGTAGAATATGAAGCTAATCAAACCACAGGTGAGTTCTTTAATAGTGATAATGATTTATTTGATAACCAAACCTATGCTGGTGCAGAAATAGGATTACAATTTAAAAATAAACCAGGACAAATTTCTTTTATTCGTCGTGGTATGGAGTATAAATTAGTTGGTGGTTATAAAACTAACATAAACGGTAATGACAATAAATTTGGATACATAAAGCCAACCATCTCTTTAGATTATCCTTTACACCCAAGTGGTGTAGCCGTAATTGCAACCAAAATTGAAGGTGAAGCTATTTTAGGAGATAACTATGAGTTTTACCACGGCGCAACTATTGGAGGTAACAATAGCTTAAGAGGTTACAGAAATGAGCGTTTTAATGGTAAATATTCATATTATCAAACTACAGATTTAAGAGTAGGTATTACAAAATTTAGAACTAATTTTATTCCTATACGTTTAGGGGTAACTGCAGGTTTTGATTATGGACGTGTTTGGCTAGATAATGATAATTCTGAAAAATGGCACAATAGTTATGGAGGCTCTGTATTTGTAAACGGTTTTCAGGCATTTACCGGTAATTTAGGATTTTACCATAGTGAAGATGGCAATCGAGTAATTTTCACCTTAGGGTTTAAGTTTTAAAATAATAATCATAAAGTTTTAAAAGCGTGAATACTTCTTCACGCTTTTTTTATGATTTCAACTTTTGTTTAGAAATTTCAACCGAAAAAATCTATAATTCAATTCATAATTCTTAAATTTGATACGGCTTTAGGGGTATTCTGTAAAGAATTGAGAGAGTCCCTTTGAACCTGATTCGGTTTACACCGGCGTAGGGAAAAGTTATAGATTATATATTCTTCATTTTTTAGAGGAAGTATCCTTCAGCCATTTATAATATTAAAAACTTAAATGAATGAAAGATCTTCTTTGGAAAAATATTCAAACTGTAAAGCAACAATCTCCTTTAATACATAACATTACCAATTATGTGGTAATGAATAATACTGCCAATGCATTATTGGCTACTGGTGCCTCACCTATTATGGCACACGCACACCCAGAAATGGTAGATATGATGAATATTTGCCAAGCATTAGTTATTAATATTGGTACGCTAGATGAGTATTGGGTTACTTCTATGAAAAAAGCAATTTCTCAAGCCAATCAATTACAAAAACCTTGGGTGTTAGACCCTGTTGGCGCTGGCGCAACACCTTATAGAGATAAAGTTTTAGCAGAGTTAGTAGCATTAAAACCTACTATTATTAGAGGTAACGCTTCAGAAATAATGGCACTAGCAAAAAATAATACAAGCTCTACAAAAGGGGTAGATAGCTCTGCAGAAAGTAATGAGGCTGTTGCTTCTGCTAAGTTTTTAGCAGAAAAATTTCAAGCTACTGTTTGTATTTCTGGTGCTACAGACATTATTATAAATCAGAAAAGAGAAATTCATCTATCTAACGGTCACCCATTAATGGCTAAAATTACAGGTATGGGCTGTACTGCAACTGCAATAATTGCTGCTTTCTCTGCGGTTATAGAAGATAAACTGGAAGCTACTGTTTCTGCTATGGCATTATTAGGTGTAGTAGGGCAATTAGCTGCTGCAGAAAGTAAAGGACCCGGAAGTTTACAAATAAATATTTTAGATAAACTACATTCCATTACGGAAGCAGAATTTATTTCAACCCTAAAAATAACAGAATAAGGTGCAAAAACATTTTCCTTATAAACTATATTTAGTTATTTCTGAAGAAGCTTGTTTACATCATCATTTTCTAGAAGTTGCAGAACGTGCAATTATTGGTGGTGTAGATATTGTACAGCTTCGCGAAAAAAATGCATCAACAAAAGAGTTTCAGCAAAAAGCATTGAGGTTAAAAGAAGTACTAGATAAATATAATGTACCGCTTATTATTAACGATAATCTAAAAGTTGCTAAACAAGTAGAGGCTTATGGTATTCATGTAGGAACCTCAGACATTCCCCCTACTCAAATTCGAGAAAAATGGAAAAACCTTGCTTGTTTAGGCTACTCTATAGAAGATAATAAACAATTTAATTCTGAAGAATTTAAAACGGCAGATTATTTGGGCATTAGCCCAGTATTTAAAACTCCCACTAAAACAGATACTATTATTGAATGGGGATTATCTGGAGTAAAAAAAATAAGAAGCAGTACAGATAAACCTTTAGTAGCTATAGGTAATATTAATACCACAAATGCACACCAAGTAATTAAAGCTGGTGCAAATTGTCTTGCGGTGGTTTCTGCTATTTGTGCAGCAAAATGCCCTACTCTAGCTGCAGAAAAACTAAGAAATGAAATTGAAAAATTATGAATAACAAAAAATATACCTACCCTTCTGTATTAACAATAGCAGGTTTTGATGGTAGTGGCGGTGCAGGCATACAGGCAGATATGAAAACTATTTCTGCTTTGGGTTGCTATGCTACCTCTGCCCTAACTGCCTTACCTGTACAAAATACAACAGGTGTAAAATCTATATTTTCTATTCCGGAGCAAGTTGTTGGAGACCAAATAGAAACCATTTTAGAAGATATTTTTCCTAATGCTGTAAAAATTGGTATGATTCATACCTCTAAATTGGTTAGCACCGTAGTAAATGTATTAAAAAAATACCCCAGTTTGCCTATTGTTTTTGATCCGGTTATGGTGGCAACTAGCGGAGACAAATTAATTGAAGATAAAACTATACAAAGTATTATTGAACAATTATTTCCTCTAGCAAGTGTAATTACGCCTAATCTTGATGAAGCTGAAATTCTT
Source organism: Mesonia phycicola (assembly GCF_900141885.1). Lineage (GTDB taxonomy): Bacteria > Bacteroidota > Bacteroidia > Flavobacteriales > Flavobacteriaceae > Mesonia > Mesonia phycicola. The sequence continues at coordinate 29,855 of NZ_FQYY01000004.1, forward strand.
GCAGATATGAAAATTGAAAACGTAGAACAAATGAAAATTGCGGGTAAAAAAATTATGGAGCTTGGCTGCCAATCTGTATTACTAAAAGGCGGACATTTAAAAACCGAAAAACTTACTTCGCTCTATTTTTTGCCTAACGGAACTATTGAGAGTTTTGAATTTCAAAAATTTCAGACAAATAACACACACGGTTCTGGTTGTACGCTTTCTTCTGCTATTGCTTCTTACTTAGCTCAAGAAAAAGATTTACTAGAAGCCGTTAGTTTAGCGCAGAATTACATTCATCAAGCGATAGAAAACGGAAAAGATGTTGCTATAGGAAAAGGTAACGGACCTGTAAATCACTTTTTTAATCCACAAAAACTTATTAAAAATGAATTGGACAGATAAAACTTGGGAAGAGATTAAACCTATTTATCAAAAAATAATTGAAATGCCATTTATTAAAGAACTTAAAAATGGTACCCTACCCCTACAAAAGTTTCAGTTTTATATGGGGCAAGATTCATTTTATTTAGAAAATTTTGCCAGAAGCTTGGCTTTAATTAGCGCAAGAGCCCAAAATATTGATCATGCATTACAATTTATTCGTTTTGCAGAAGGTGCTATTGTGGTAGAAAAAGCTTTACATGATTCTTATTTTCAAGAATATGGTTTAGATAATCGAGGTAATATTGAACCTACCACCCATCATTACATTAGTTTTCTAAAAAGTACAGCTGCTTTAGATCAAGTTGAAATTGCTATGGCTGCAGTTTTACCCTGTTTTTGGATTTATCAAGAAGTTGGTAATTATATCTACAATAATAAAGTAGATAAAAATAACCCTTACCAAAATTGGATAAATACTTATGCCGGAGATGAATTTGAAGAGTTAGTCACTAAAGCTAAAAATATATGTAATCTCGTTGCAGAAAATTGTACTCAAGCTCAGCAACAAAAAATGACTCAAGCTTTTGTTACTGCAAGTCACCTAGAGTTTATGTTTTGGGATAGTGCCTATAATTTTAATAGATGGTCTAACTAAATTTTTCTAATAGAATTTTGCTTTTTTGACGATATCAAATAAATATTAACACGATTGGTAATCTTTAACATAAAAAAATGTCAATTCACAATTCTTAAAGATTATACGTAAGTGTTATTCTATAAATTTGAATAACAACAAAAAGAAACTTACTATGAAAGAGCAATTCTATTACCTTAACCGTGAACCATTTAAAGATGGTAATCGTTACATTCATACGTATGAATGTGAACTAAAACCAGCACCATTGTTTTTAATTAAATTAGGGTTTTTTAAAAATTCTAACCAAGCACTAAAAGAAGCTAAAAAATACTTTTCTAACGCTTCTTTGTGTGACAAATGTTGTGTTAAAACAGATGAGTTTATTTCTCATTCTTTTTTATACCAATACAACAATAACTCTCAAGGAACTTTATAATATTATAAGGAGGCTATCTAGTAGCCTCCTTAGTTATAATCTTCTCTGTAATGAAAACTTATAAAAAACGCGTTATAATTGGTGGTTGCTTGGCTACATTAATAACCTCTGTCGGCATGTTGGTTTTAGACCATATTTCTGGCTTAGAGGCTAAAGAGTTAATAAAAAGTTCTTTACCAAGAATGAACACTTTTTTTAATACAATTGTATTAGCTTCTGGTACTATATTAACCCTGTTACTTACTATTACTAATATAAGTTACGGTTCTCAAACAACTTTAAAAAAAGACTTTTATCATCGTTTTATTCATGTTGCAAAATTAGATGCGTTAGTATTTATTATTAGTGTAATTACATTTTTACTCATAAATAATCCATTAACACAAGCAGACAATATTCATATAAAAGTTTATACCTATTTATACTATAGCCTTTCTATAATTTCTAGTTTAGTCTGCGGTGCTATTGTTGCAGTAATTATTATGCTTTATGAGGCCATAACTACACTTATTAAAATTATAGGATTAGGCGTAGAAGATCACCCTCTTATAAATCAAGAAAACTCATCATCTTCAGAAAATAAACCATCGTAATTATACCTTGATTTTGAGTTATTTAATTAACTGTATATTTTCAATATTCTACACCTTTTAAAATAGATAATACAAACTTATTAATTATCAAATACTTAACATTCTTTAAAGAATCTATTAAGACATTTTTTATGCTTGTTTAGGTAAATTCGATAAATCCAAAAAATAAAAACTTATGAAAGAAAACCAATCTAAAAACTCTTCTTCAAAAGAAAAAGATTTAGAAAAAAACACACAATGTCCTCATGGAAAAACCATGACAACTAATCAGGGACAAAAAGTTAATGACACTAATAACTCTCTAAAAGCTGGAGAACGTGGAGCCACTTTACTAGAAGATTTTATTTTAAGAGAAAAAATTACTCATTTTGATCATGAACGTATTCCCGAAAGAATTGTACATGCTAGAGGAAGCGGGGCACACGGATATTTTGAATTATACGAAAGTCAAGAAAAATATACCAAAGCAGGAATATTTACCGATACAACAAGAAAAACACCCGTATTTGTACGTTTTTCTACCGTAGCAGGTAATAAGGGTTCTGCAGATTTGGCTAGAGATGTAAGAGGTTTTGCTACCAAATTTTATACAGAAGAAGGTATTTTTGATTTAGTGGGTAACAATATGCCTATCTTTTTTATACAAGATGCTATGAAGTTTCCGGATTTAATACATTCTGTAAAACCAGAACCAGACAGAGATATCCCTCAAGCTGCCTCTGCCCACGATACTTTTTACGATTTTGTTTCTCACACTACAGAAACTTTACATAATCAAATTTGGGTAATGAGTGATCGCGCTATACCTAGAAGTTTTAGAATGATGGAAGGTTTTGGTATACATACGTTTAGACTTATTAATGCAGAAGGAAAATCTCATTTTGTAAAATTTCATTGGAAACCCTTATTAGGTGTACATTCTGTTACTTGGGATGAAGCTGTTAAAATTCACGGAGCAGATGCAGATTTTCATAGAAGAGACCTTTGGGATGCTATTGAAGCTGGACAATACCCAGAATGGGAATTAGGTTTTCAAATTATACCTGAAGAAGATGAGCATAAATTTGATTTTGATATTTTAGACCCTACTAAACTTATTCCTGAAGAAATGGTTCCTGTACAAAGAGTAGGTAAAATGACCCTTAACAGAAATCCAGAAAACTTTTTTGCAGAAACAGAACAAGTAGCATTTCATCCGGGGCACGTAGTACCTGGTATAGATTTTACCAACGATCCGCTTTTACAAGGTAGGCTATTCTCTTATACAGATACACAACTCTCTCGTCTTGGTAGTCCTAATTTTGCTGAAATACCAATTAATAGACCTGTAAATGAAGTGCATAATAACCAACGAGATGCACATATGAGAATGACTATTAATAAAGGGAAAACAGCATATTTCCCTAACTCTATTGGTGGTGGCTGTCCGCATTTAGCTAAAATGGCAGAAGGCGGTTTTACTTCTTATGAAGAGAGAATAGATGCTAGAAAAATTAGAGAACGTAGTGAAAGTTTTAACGATCATTTTAGTCAACCTGCTTTATTTTACCGCAGTTTACAACCTTGGGAGCAAAAACACGTTGCAGAAGCTTATACTTTTGAGTTAGGTAAATGTACCTATGATCATATTAAACAAAGAATGCTTTACATTTTAAATCAAATTGATGAAGATTTAGCCAACAAAGTAGCAAATGGTTTGGGTATGCAAATTCCTGATAGTGTAGATGGCCCATTAAATCAAGCTATTGGTGCAGATGCAGATGTAGAAAAGCATCAGCCACCAAAAAAGAAAAATTATCTTGATAAATCTGAAGCTTTAAGCCAAACACATTTAGAAAACAAAGGTATTGTTAGTAGAAAAATTGCAGCACTAGTTAGTGATGGTTTTAGCCACGAAGATTTTTCAGAAATGAAAAAATATTTAGAAAATAATGGTGCAGAAGTAACCATTGTTGCAACTCACGGTGGTACTGTAACTTGCAGTGAAAATAAAGACCATAAAGTAGGTGCTGCATTATTAACTACAGAAAGCGTACTTTATGATGCATTATACATACCAGGAGGCAAAAAAAGCATTGATGCATTATTAGATGAAGCTAAAGCAAAAAAGTTTATTAATGAAACGTTGAAACATTGTAAAGCTATTGCCATAGATAATGAAGCGGAAGAACTTTTTGATGCTACTTATGGTAAAGATTTTAAAGATGACGAAGCAGTTTTTATTAATAAATCTGCAGAAGATTTTGCAAAAGCTATTGCCAACCATAGAAATTGGGATAGAGAAGATCAAGCAAAATCTATACCTGCCTAAATCTTATAACCAAAGCTTACTTAAAAGAGTAAGCTTTGGTTTTTATAATTTATTTAGCGTATGAAGACTATTGTTATTTTACTATTTACTTCTGTTATTGCTACTTTGTGTATGTCTGCATTTAGCTATTTATACTCCAACATTATTAACCAGAATTTTAAAGAACCTCAATTATTAAATATTCTTATACAAAGACTTAGCCTTGTAAACTTTACAAAACAAATTTTTATAGGTTGGTTACTACATTTATTTACAGGTGTTATTTTTATGGTAGGGCTCTATTTTTTGTGGCAAAATTATATAGTACCTAACTGGTTTAACACCCTATTACTTGGTGTAGTACTCGGGCTAATTGGTGCACTAATTTGGAAAATAACTTTTAGCTTACACCCTAACCCTCCTAATATAAATTTATCACACTATATAATTCATTTAATTTTAGCCCATGTGGTATTTAGTTATTCAGCTTGGGTAGTACTAAAGTTACTATTTAACTAACTCTTATTTTTTATGTATTCACTAGGTAAAATTTTAAAGCGCTCTTTAAATATTTTTGAAAAATAACTTCTGCTAGACAACCCCAAAGCATATACAATTTCGCTTATATTCTTTTCCCCTTCATTTAGCAATTCAATTGCCTTATTTAGTCTTACATTATTTAAATATTCATTTACGCTCTGTTGAAACTGAAGCTGAAACCCTTGCTGAATTTTCCCATTATTAATACCAAATTTGTTTGCTAACTCATCTATATTTTTAAATTCACTATAGTTGTGCTGAATGTAATTAGCAATCTCATTAATTACATTTACATCGCGTTTACGTAATATTTTTGGGTCGCTATTATTTTTAATATCATCTTCATATTGACTTAGCATTGCTGCTAAAATTTCTAAAGACTTAGCTCCTATATAATTAATTCTTATAAAACCATTTTTAGAAAACCTTTCTATATCTCTTATTATTTCACTTATTTGTAAACTATAATTACTGGTATAAAACATTTCATTTTTTCCTTCTACATCAGCAAAAATTTTATAAAAGTATAGAGGTAACTTCTCTAACTTATAATTAAAATGTGATTGAAATATTTTTCTATCAATTTCTACTGATTGAAAAAAGAACTCTTCATTTTCTTTAAATTTATAAATATGCCCAGCGTCTTTAGGGCTAGAAATAATAGCACTTTGTAACTCTTTAAGGCTTTTACGTTCTGCATCAGGTTTTACAGCGTGAGTTAACTTACCTTTTACTATATAAATAAATTTTAACGGATGTGTTTCTTTACTTTTAAAATAAATAGCTACATTATGTTTAAACATTCCTTTAAAAGACAACATACCTACTCCATTAGGAAAATTAACGCCATTTATACTACCTGTACCAAATTGTTCTGGTATTTCTAAAGTATATTCTGTAAAATTTTCTTTCACAGAAGTTTGCATATAGTTTGAAAGCTCATATAAAATGTCTTTCACTTTAAGATGATTAATATTAAAAACTTGCATAATTAATAAAGTTTACTCGAGAATAAGTAATGCTTACTTTGTTCTTTCTATAATTTGGTATTGTATTGGTTTAAAAGAATGGTTATTACTATCTTCTGCAGAACAAGCGGTTAACCCAACAATTAAATCTATTTCTGCTTTAAAAAGTACATAATCTCCAGCCTTGCTAGTTGGTGGTTCTACACTTAATTTACCTTTGGCATCAAATTGCACATTCATAAAAATATTAAAGGCGGTAGGTATATCGTCTGGCCTAACCCCAAATGGCTCAAGGTTAATTAATAAATTTTCAAAACAACTAGGATGAGGTTCGTGATTATTATACATTATTTGAAATGTTGCTGGACTACACGGTGCTAATAAAAAATCATTTCTTCCGTTTGTGTCTTCTAATATTTCCATCATTTTGTGGCTACGGTTACTCCATAAAAAATTACCTTTCGTAAGAAGAATACTTTCTTCAAAATCCATAGTTTTTCCGTTAGATATTTTTTCTCTTATATCATCTTTATTAAAAAGAACCATATCACTTACTTGTTGCCCTTCGGGATCTATCACCTTTAAAAAGTCACCTTTTTTTAAGGTAAATGCAGCTCCTGTTTGCTTTCTAATTGTATTTAATCTACTCATAATATTTCTATTTTTAATGAAATGGACATTTCCAGCTTTCTTCAACTTTTCTGCCACTATACTGTCTAGCTTCACTTCCCTCTCCAAAATCTTCTAACATAGGGTTAATGGAGCCTTGCAACTGTTTATCTCTTTTTCTTATTCTATTTCTTATAGAAGTATAAATATTCATTTCTCGTAGTTTTTCAAATTGCACATGTAAATTAAAAACCAGTGCAAAACTTGGACTTTTTCTTGCTAACCTACTACTGTTAGGGTGCATACCTACAATATAAAAAGATTTACCTAACAAACTGTAACTAAAATCTTTATGATTTGGATCTGCATTTACTGTATTATCCCAATCGTGTTTATCTAAATTAGAAAGTAATTGTAACTGTTTCCAGAGTTTATGCTCAAATTCTTTTTCTGAAACAGGTTTTTCTTGAGAAAATACTGCAATAAAACTTTTCATTTTTTTAGAATGAAAATTATAATTAACTACATATTCATTTAAATCTTCTAAGAGCTTTTTACTCTTTTTTTCATCTGCAATATGTTGATAATCGTACAACAGTACATTGTTTTGATTAAATACTGTTTGTGCCATAATGCACGGGTGATTATTGTCTAGAATAAATTGATTGAAGGTCTGTTGGAGGTCTGTTGCTTTCATAGTTTTTTCTATCAAATTTCTCGCATTTAATAAAAAAACTGTACTATAAAACCGTTAATAATTAGTGGTATTAGCTTAAAATGCTATAATAATTATTAAATTTATAATAAATAGTCTTAAATAAAATATAAAGTGTAAAATGTTATTTTACTTCAAAGGGAATTTGTAAAAAAAAATACTTCAATAAAAAGTTGAAAAAACTAAAGAAAATAAATAAAAAAACCCTCTGAAAATCAGAGGGTTTGAAACTTATAAAGTGATCGCACCAGGATTCGAACCTATTTGAAAACCTTTGTATTTATTAATCTTAGCTAAAGTATCCGTGTAATTGTTAACCTCTATGACTTTTTACTCTCGTCTATATTTTAAAAAGGATAATTAAAAAAAATTATCCCTGTTTAGCAAATTTAATGATTTTAATTTTCAATTAACTCCTATATAATTAAAAATTGGCAGAAATAAATATTCAATTGAAAAGAATCTTTCGCAAAACTTCTTCAATATTAATTTTTCAGACTAAATATAGTTATTGCACATAATTCTTTTTTATACTTGTCAATAATATCACAGAGCAAATATTTGGGTCTAATACCGATGATTTAATTTAAAAAGACCCACAAAATTGCCGATTTTTTATAGTTTAGTATTTAAAATTAATTTCCTTCTCCCCTTTTTTTCTTGAAGTTCTAATTGAAGTTTCTCATCTTCTCCTAACACAAATTTCGGAAAAACATAAACAAACCTAAAGCTTTGGTTATGGTACACTTTATCGAGCATTTTATACTTTAAAAAGGACTTTATCTAACCATATACCTAAACGATTACAAATCCCTTTTAAATCTAACATTGCCTGATCGCTATTTTTTGATTTATGCCATAAGGTAAAATTGGGCTTAGCGTAGGTTTTACCAGTTTCATAATGCTAGTTATCGTAATAACCTATGGCTTGCATCGCTTCTTTTACCTCTGTATGATTTAGATCGATATCATAGGAAATCACAATATTTCCTCTCGTTTTTCCCATTTTTATAATTTTTATAATTTTTATAATTGTACTGTAAAATTAATGACTCTTGATTACTTGCACTTACGGAAAACCATAACTAGTAAGATATTTCTACCATCTCACTATTTTTTTAGAAAGTTATACTCTATAAGTAACCTTTTTCCCTAGTTTTTAAATGCTTAGAAGCATCATCATTAAAAAACTTAAAGAAATTCTTGAGTACTCAGAAAAAGTAATAACTATAAGTAAACATATTTTTAATTTTAATTTCATTTTTAAAAAAAATTACATTCAAAATCTTTAAGAGAATCTTGTATATTTCTTAATGAAATATTTCTCATATTTTAATAAACTCCAGTAAAGAAAATAAAATTTTAATTATATATTTATGTATGAAAAATAACTAAATTAGGTTATAATCAGCTTTTATTTAATTTTTAAAGTTGATATAAGTTGTTTGAAATAAATGTTTTAAATGCTCAATGATTACTATCCTTTTGGGATGCTCCTGCCTGGCAGGCACGGAAATACTTCAGATTATCGTTATGGATTCAATGGAATGGAACTTGACAATGAAATAAAAGGAGAAGGAAATAGTTATGATTTTGGAGCTAGAATGCTTGACCCAAGAGTTGGTAGATGGTTTGCATCAGACCCAGCTAGAGCAAAAACACCAGGTTTAACACCTTATAGGTTTGGGTTTAATAATCCTATTAGATATAAAGACCCTAATGGGAAATGGGAAGAAGATGGACATTATTGGACTATTTTTGCTTTAGGTATATCAATGGGGCTAGATTTAGTAACGGCACAACATATAGCAGCTGAAGCAGAGCATTATGACCATCACGTTTCTTCTAATGGGAATTTTAGCTTTAATGGATTTGGTTTTACTTGGAATAATAATGATGGAACTATAAATGATACGTTTGCGCTTGTTGGTACTTGGGCTATACCAGGTAAGCAGGAAAAATTTCACGGATTAACTAATGGTTCTCAATATGAAGTATGGAGAAATGCTCGAAATGCTATTTTGCTAGATGGAGATTTAAAAGGGTTGCATACGCTTGGAGATGCTTTTGCTCACAGTAAACCAGGAGATGGTGAAAAAATGTTCGGAAAAAAAAGGACATTTTATTTTAACGGTAAAATATATACTTTCCCTATAACTTTAGAACACGCATTAGATGGGGCTGAAGAAGGAGGCGATGTTACCGATGATATCAGTAATCATAGGGTTGCTTATTTAGCTTATGTTAATGCAGCAGTGCAGGTTTTTCAAGATGAACTTTTTATGCATAGTGATAAAGTTACTGGTTCCCCTGATTTAGATTTATTTGAATACATCGCGAATTCTGGTGCTTCTAAGAACGATAATATCTATTTATTTAAAAGATATATTGATTATAAAGGAGGGCAAACAACTTTTACATACGATTTAAAGGATAAAAATCAATATAATAATTTCATTAGGTATTTAGCAAAAAAAGGAATGCATACAGAAATCACAAATGGTACAAGAACTGAAACTATAAAAAGAGGTGGACGGACAATAAATCTTGAAATAAAAACTCAAACATTAACCATAACTAAAGATGAGGAAGATGGAAATAACTAGTCAAATAGATGTTTTATTAAGTAGGAATATTTTAAATGGCTATTTGATTGCGACAGGTTTTTTATTCATTCTTTTTTTTCTATTACTTGTTATGATAAATAAAAAGCGTCAAGTATCAAAAAGAAAGAAAATCATTATTATAACGACAATATCATTATTTCTAAGTATAGTTTCAATAATCTCTTATGTACTTTTAGAGATGTTTTATTGGAAAGAATAACTTTTAACCATCCTTCCGGATGGTTTTTGTTTTTATGAATAAGCCTTTTTAGCCTTATAGTCACAAATGGACATATCCATAAAATAGAACAGCTTGTCCTTAATGTCCTTGGGTAGTTTTTAAAGTTCCAGTACACGATTGAGTGTTTTTGGTATCAATCTCTACATCAGTTTTACCAACAAGATAGTCCAAACTTATCTCTAAAAAATCAGCCAGATTAGTAGCCGTCTCAATAGAGGGCTTATTCTCATCACGTTAATAGTGACCAAACTAAAGCGATTTATCCATATGTTTAGCAACATCTTTTAGAGATAATCCCTTTATTTTCTTACTTTCATTAAGGTTTACTAAAACTCATAAGTATTGCTTAACATACTAAAACCATTAACGAGTCAAATATATAGAATTTAAAATATATTAAATCCTGAAAAATTCGTATTATAAAATTTGATATAATTATTTATATAAAACTGAAAGATTCTAAAAAAATTAATCCCTATTAATACGAGCAATACAGAACAACTTATTTAGCAGAACGATTTACCAGATTTTATGGTTTTAGCAAGTAATAAATTAGAAAAACCAATTGATGTATTCTCAAAATCCTATACATAAAAAATTTAAATTTAATTATTAAGAATAATCAAAATTAAAAATTTTTTATTAATTTACTTTCCATAACTTTTTTATATATGATGTACAAAATTACTCTTGTTTCTATAATTCTGCTATTATTTGCTCACACCATTCCCAGTACTCAAAAAAAAATAATTAGAGAAGGTAAATATGATATAGAATGTTACGTAGCCTCTAAGAATTTAAAAAAATATAAGGAGCATAAAGTATATTTCTGGTATAAAAGTAGAGAAGTACACAATAGTAAGGGTATGTCTGGAGGTCAAGTATTAGATGGAGAGTTTAAAAAGTTTTTTAAATCTAATCAATTAGCAGAACAAGGCTACTTTGATATGGGATTAAAAAAGGATCGTTGGTATACTTGGTTTGAAAATGGACAAACTAAATCGATCACTAGTTGGAAAAAGGGGCTTCGACATGGAAGTTATAAAGAGTTTGACTCTTTAGGAAACCTAGTGCTTACCGGGAAATTTAAAAAAAATGAAAAGCATGGTAAGTGGATCAATTATAAATCTGATGATACAATAAAATACAAACGTGGTAAAATTATTATCAAAAAAATAGATAGCACTAAATCGGGTGGTTTCTTTAGAAAACTTTTCCGTTCTAAAAAGAGGGATTCATTACCCTCTTCAAAAAATTATACTTTAAAAAATCACGGATTTTTTAAAAAATTATTCTCTAAAAAAGACAAGGATTCAGTAATTAACAAACCTAAAAAAGAAGAAAAGGGTTTCTTTAAAAGGTTATTTGGCAATAAAGAATCTGAAAAAGTTAAGAAAAAATAGTCATTTTTCTTATGAAAAAAGAAATAGCAATACTCCCATTATTTCAATTATTTATAAAAAACAGTGAAAATGGTAAACGTCTAAAGAATAACGGAGAGAAAATTAAAACTGGTACAATAGCCAACTATTACTATACTTATAATAATTTAAAGGCTTTTTGTGATCAAAAAAACATTGAACTTCGAATTTGTGATTATGCTAAATTAACTAAACGAGAGCGAATATCTGAAAAGAATTATTGGAAGAAGTTCTACAAAAATTTTACTGGATTTTTATATAAAAAAGGATGTTACGACAATTATGTAGGGGCAAATATAAAACACATTCGTACATTTTTTAACTGGTTAGCTAACGATCAAGCTATTTCTACGGGTTCTTATCATAAGTTATTTTATGTGCGAAAAGAAACTATAGAGATTTTAGTATTATCACCAGATCAATTAAAATTTTTAATTCACGATAAAGATTTTCACAACTCACTAACCTTAGCAGAACAACGCATTAAAGATGCCTTTGTATTTGGTTGCACCACGGGGCTACGCTTTTCTGATTTATATAATTTAACCAATAAAAACGTTGAAAAGCGAAACGGAGGTTTTTACCTAAAAACGAGATCCCTTAAAACGAAAGTAGAAACAAGTATTAAACTTCCAGCATATGCTATCGAAATTTATAATATATACAGAACTAATAAAAAAAAAGATAAACTTTTTAAACCTATTAGTCTATTTATATTTAATCGTACATTAAAAGAAATTGGAAAAAAAGCTCATTTTGATCAACCTATTAATTATCATCGAGAAAAGTTGGGTAATTCGTTTATCAAAGATAAACGAGATTTAAAATTTTACAATAAAATGAGTTCACATATGATGAGAAGAACCGCCATCACCACCTTACTTATCCTGGGTATGCCAGAACATTTGGTAAGAAAAATTAGTGGACATAGCCCTTCAAGTTCTTCTTTTAATCGTTATGTAAATTATGCGCAAGTGTATATCGATAATGAAATAGATAAAGTGCACGAACAACTTTTAGAATAATATTAATGTTTTTTTAGATTTATAATCCGAAGTTTTAATGGTTTATAAATTAAATTATTAGGCTTAAGAACGGTAGAGATTTATTTAGAAATGCTAGCTAATTTTATTCAATAGAATAGCAAAATCAATTCCCAAAAGAATAACTTTGTTATTATCTATAAATAATATTTTCAAATATATTCCTTCTTCTTCAATTATAGCGATATTAGATTCTGTGAATATTATATCATTTGATTTATATTGAATTCCAAAATTTTTGAAAAAGTCTCTTCCAATCATGTTTCTGTAGAACATTTCATTTCCTTGGATTTTATAATCTACTCTCAGCTTTTCATAATTATCAATTATTTCCGCTTTTTTTATTTCAGAAAACTTAAAATCATCCTTATTAAAACAATAGATATTACTGTAATTTGAATTTTTACATTCATCCATTGATAACTTTTGATTAGAAAATATAACTTTAGTACCTATTAGCTTGTTTTTCATGACTCTAACTTCATCTAAATCTGACTCAAGAAACCCTTCTGTGTTTAAATGAATTATATCTTCTACTATCCATAAATTGAGATTATTATTATTACAGTTAATAACCACCAATAAGAATAACATATTAAATAACTTCATATCTTATTTTTTTTTCTATTAAATCAGGAGCCACGACTTTATTATCTGTCTTAATTATTCTAGCAGGCTTAAGTTCTATTTTAGATGCATTTAATAGAATCCTTCGACAAACCATTTCTATTTGATCTTTTACCAACCTTGAAGATGATATACCGCAAGCTATATCACTTTAATACAAAACACAAGATGAGCGTTTAAAATTAATTGATAAGCTAAACGAGAAAGATAAATCTACCATCTTTAAAATCGTTGACAAGATGCTTACAAATAAGAAGTTTAAGGATTTCTTTGATAAAAATGTAGCTTCTCTTTAGGGCATAAAAAACCACCGTTGCCAGTGTTCTTGCTCTTTGCCAAGCCTTGACGGCACCCGTCACAGACGGGCGCTAGCGGGGGGTTAGTAAGCTCATAACGTTTATCACCGACATTACAATTAAATACATTATTAATTCTTTACCCTTAAAGCACTTAAATATGTATTTTCGCTGTCAAGAGCTATTTGAACTTTATATTGTCTATCCAGTTCTGCTATGGTATCAATATAAAGGTCATAAACACCTTCTAATCGTTCGTCATCACTCTTGGTTATACGAAGTTTTAAAGTATCATTTTGTTTAAAAATATCATATGTGGCATCAATAGACTTATCTTGTCTATTTTCTCTTTTTGTAAACCATATGTGGTTGTGTTTCTCCAAACCAACTATATAAAACCCTTCCTCTCGTCTTAAATCAAGTTCTTTGTTTTGAATTTTATCTATATGTTCAAAATGATTTATTGTCCAGGCTCCTTTTATCTTTTGATAATACTGATTATGGAAAGAAGAACTACAAGAAAGTATTAAGCATAGAGCGGTTAATACAATAAAAATAAAATTAGTTTTTTTCATCTTCTTATAGGTTATTTTTTATCTGATTCTTTATTAGATTGATCATCATTATTTTCTTGTATTTGTTGAAATTGATTATCTTCTATTTGACGCATCATTTTTGTTAAAATAAGTCTGTTTTTTGCTTTATCTTCTGATACTTCCATTATTATTCTTTCAGCCACTTCTCTTATTTCTTTAGCTTCTTTACCGCTTCCCCCAAACAACACTATATTAGCAATATCCGTCATATCCCTTGTATTTTGATGTTCGGATTCTATAATACCCATCTCTATAGCAGAATGAAGATCTTTAAATACTTTAGACAATGTAGCTGTATTTTCAGTATAAATATGCCCAGTAAACCTATCTTCAGTACGCCAGGACCTTATTTGTTTGTCTAATGCTTGTTTGTCTTTTACTGCTGCTCTTGTATTAATAAAGCTTTTCACTCCTTGATAAATATCAAACATAACAAACACAGCCATTAAACCTCCTTTGGTTCTTGCAGGTGGCACTACAATATCTTTACCATATGTTTTACCAGATTTAAACTCGCCTCCTTTATACCTAAATCTTTGGTCAAGCTCATTATTTCCTTTATTACGTCGAACATTTCTCATCCTCTGGTAGTTACCGTCTGTTAATGCTCCATCCATATTCCCAGTCAAACTTTCAGTATAGCCAAAATCAAAATAATTAATTGTTAAAGCCCCTGAATCTCCTAACCCAAGTGTTGGAAACTTCGCTTTATAAGCTTTTTGAAAATTTCCATTAAAGTTTTCTAACTTTAAAAATAGTCTTCCAGAAGCAAATTTAACTCTAGCTTCTCTAAAATCTAAATATTCCATTCCCTCAAGTTCAATCCCGTCTATTAGTCTATTTTCAGATACAGCATAAGGCGAGTTCCAAGGATATTGTTTATGAAGCGGATCAGAACTTTTCATCCTTATCAAACGGGTATCTTGCATTCTATATTTATAATTGAGTGAGTTCCCTTCTCCACTTATTTCATTATCATATTCTTGTCCTTCTGCTCCGTAGCGGTAGTCTCCGGTATTCGAGTGACGCCCCTGTAAAAGCCAATTACCAGGCCAATAATCATTATAACTCTTTATATCCGGGTTAAAATAAGCAAGGTTACCTCCGCTCAACTTAGGTATTTTCTTATCTGAAATCACCGAAATTACCGAGCCTTTATGATTAGTAAGCTCATAACGCTTATCACCCGCCTTACGACGATAAATCTTTTTCCCTAAACGAGACGGGAATGGTGAAATTATCCAAGGATAAGTATTCCCTATTAACTCCATAACATTTCCACGCTCACTTCGAGGGTTCCCCTCTCCTTCTGTTAATGCCCAATGATCTTCGATGGTGTTAAATTCTGTATTAAAACTATAGCTTAGATTTTCAACTACAAATGTTTTAAGAGTATTCCCTAAAGTAGATAATTGATAAGGATCTATTACCTGGCTGGTAGGTGAACTTTTTTCTGTTAATGTTAGATTTTCTTGTGTAAAATACTCTCGTTCATTTAATATTAAGCGAGCTTCGTAACTTTCATCGCTATATTCTGTATAAAACTCAAAATGAATTCCTTTGGTGGTAATATCTGTTTCTGAAACACCCTCTGCTAGAGCTTTAAGCTCGATTGTTTGTTCTTTTTGCTCTTCGTTACTAATAGTAGATTTTGTAACAATATAAGGTCTGTAATCATTACCTGTATTTTTAATGTATATCTCTAACTCATTACCTCTAATACTCTCCCTATCGGTAATATTACTGAAAAATAATTTTTTTAATTGTATAGAATCATTTACGGCTATAGGTTGAGTAAGCATTAAATCGAAACTTATTGCATAATTTGGTTGAGTATGTCTTGGTTCATTTTCAATTACACCCGTAAACCATTGTGCATATCTACCAAAACCAACTTCCATATTAAAATCACTATCGATAAGAACCCAGTCTGGAATATCTATTTTCTTATATGCAGTTATCCCTTTTTTCTCTAAGCCTAAACGACTACTACCATAGATATGATGTTCAGTAGTTTTAATATAGTTATATACAAAATTATCTGTTTCATCTTCTTGAGCTGCTCTTGTTTCTAAGACCCCCATAACATTCGCTTGTGCATCTCTTACATAATGTGTTCCCTCTGCTTCTCCATCATCATCGTTTATTCTATGCTTAGCTATACGATTGCCCAAGCCATCATAATCAAATTCTATTATTTCTTTGAGTTGTGTTAAGCTTTGATCGGTATATTTTTTTACACGTTTCACTTTACCATCAACTTTCCAATCAATTCTTAGATTCTCTGTTCTATCCAAGATGAGTTGCCCTATTCTATCGTATACATAATTATGAGATTGAATAAAGTTTTGATCATAATTTAAACCTATTTGAGTTTCTTGATCATCGATATCGGCACTATAAGCATTACTATTTGCTGAATCGTTAACTAAGGTTAACTGGTTTTTATCATTTTTATAATGATACCTAAAATCGTCCATTAACTCTGTGCCAGAAGAGGGGTTATTTATATTAAAAACCTCTCTTGTAAGCGTAGTTAAATTACCATTTCTGTCATATGCATAATTACTATTATAACTATCATAAGCTGTTCCTTGACTGTTAATTGACTTAGATGTCATCTGCTTAATACGATTAAGCTGATCATATCTATAATTATTATACAGAACGGGTAATAAAACATCTTCACGTTCTCGTAAAGCAGTGACCATTCCTTTTATATTACCATTGTATAAATCGAATGTATTATTACCGTAATTTTCTGAAATTATAAATCCATTATTAGTTACCCCAGTACCTCTTGCTTTGTAATCATCTTCGAAATAATTTAATGCGTATCCAAAGGCATCTTTAGCAACGAATGAACTATTTGCACCATCCTTTCCAAAGTCTGCTGCTAAAGGATCTTCTAATGTTTCTCCATTTACAGCTTTTAGCCATCCCTGAAGTGTATAAACATAATCTGATCCCTGTACTTGTTTATCTCCTAGAATTCTTCTCGCAAGTAGTCCATGTTCATAATAATCGTATTCTGCATCTTTCTCCCAAATTAACCCATCGGTAGAAGTCTCTACGCCAACAATTCTATTATCTGCATCATATTGATATCGGTGAATAAATTGATCACTTTCATCTTTCTGATAAGTGACTTGTTTAACATTTCCGCTAATTAAGTCATACTCATAATAAACATTTTTAAAATAAGTTTTAGCTCCTGCGTCTGAAAACTCAGGATAATAATTTGCTATTTCCTTAACATTTCCATGAATATCGTAACAATAATAAATAGCATTATTGTACGGAGGGTACTTTAAATTATTAGAGATTACATCATAGTACAATATCCCTGAAACACGATTTCTCAAATTTTGAGTTGAACACTCGTCAAACATACAGTAATTATTATATCGCACAGCACCTTGCCAATCTATAGCAGAACGCATTTCATTACATGGATTGGGAGCAGGAATATCGTAAAAAGTTTTTGTTACTTCTCTTTTGACATAATTATTTGGAAATTTATTTAAATATTCTCCTGTTGCTACTAATTCTAACCTACCTTCTGGAGTGATATTGTATCTATTCATTGGAGGACTAACTTGACCTGCCTCTACTATTCTCCCTAAATTATCATATTCTGTATAACTAAAATGTTCAGGAATTTTTAGTACAGGAGAAAACGGATCATATACCTCTAGAGAAACATCGGTTAAGATACTCGCTGCTGGGTACATTGTAAAATCAAAACGTAAAGGTTCATTAAAATTCCTTTCTGTAATTTCAACTAAAGGATTTCCTCCATTTTTAAATAATCTAACATATCCGTTTGCTCTTTCAAGACCAATTGTATCCCCTACTTTTATATTAACAGGTTCATCATCAATAGGTCTGCCCTTGTCCATAAATTGAATCACACCATTTCCTCCTTCAGCTTGACAATATATACTATAGTCAATGGTTTGATAAGGTTGTTCTGGGTTATCATATTGGCTAGTATCATAAGAAAGGCCAATATACCCTTCAAACATTTCAAGCATACGTTCATCTACAACGAAAGATAAGCGACCATTTTCCTCTAAAATATCACTACTGTAAGCACCTTGCCACCCGTTGGTTTTTTTAATTATTGTATTTGAATCCTCTAACAAGGTATATTTTCCTACTATATCTTCAATAATTATTAAACGCCTAAAGTAAACTTGTTGGTTCTCATTTTGAGAAGCAATTATTCTTCCTAAATCATCGTATGCAAAACGAACCCTTCCGCCATCTGGTGTGTTCTGCTCAACCAATTGATTTAAAGAATTGTATTTATAATCTGTTTCTAATTTATGGTTAGGTAAAGCAGTTGTATTATTGGTTGAATTATTTTCTCTTGCCGATCTGATTTGATCTTGAATACCGCTTTCTAATTGGTTTTTTTCAAAACGTGAAACGCCTTGAGGGGGTACAGTTTTATTTAAATTACCGGCTTGATCATAATTATAAAGCGTATATTGATACTCTTTATCTGAGTAAGTCATCGTTAGATCTTCTTTGACCATGGCCATAGCTGAAGCTATATAATCATTTTTGAATTCTGTTTTTAAAGATTGTATATAAGCATTGTACTCATCTTCACCATAAGCGGTCGTCACATTAAAAACAAACTCTTGACAATTGTTTAGATCGTCTACAATTGGCTCTACAAATGTAGAAATCATTGGTGCGGGAACGCAATCTTCATTATTTATTAAATAATTTTCTACAAATTCTGCCCAAGTGTAATTATCTTGTGTAATGGGATTATTTAAATAATTAAAATATTCATCTATTCTCGAAACATAATCATCATACCCATAATTTAAACCTGTAGCACCAAATTCTCCTATGGTAATAAAGTTTTCATCTATTACATTTTGAATAGAAAACTTTGATAAGTAATAAATATAACCATCTGTAATATAAGCAAAATTCATATTACAAAAATATTCTTCGTCTAAGGGATCCGGGATAGTTGTATAATCGGCTACATTGGTAATAGCGTTACTATATAATTGATACTTTTCTGTACAAGATACAGGAGCTACCGCTTGAGTGATACAACTACCACTAACTGTGCCCCCTCCTGAACAGGGATTTACTGGGTCATTTAAATAAGTATCATAATTAACAGACCAAGTATTAGAACCTCCAGTACTACTCAATAAAGTATAGACATACACTGTCATAACTGGTGTTGTACTTGTTTTTGGAATAGTTAGTACATAATTGTAATTATTATTACAATTTATAATAGGATAAGGATGTATGGTTTGGCTATTTCCTTGTAATGTATAATTAGTCTGACCATATGAAGAGAAGGTTTGAACACTATTTAAAGCATTTGGATCATAATTATTCAACTCAAACAAACCATAATTATTCCAACTATATCCATCTCTATTCTCTACAAATGTTAACATGTTACAATCCTCAGAAATCCACTTAGAATCGGCTACCAGATTATTATCAATTTCTACTCGAAATCTTACAGGATGATCATTAGCATTACAAATTAAAAAAATGTCATGACCAGTATCATTACCTATATATACATCAAATTTATATTCTCCTCGAGTATTAGTATTAGCGGCTATTAAATCTCCATAAGTTGCTAAATCATTGAGATCATTGCAGTTTCCAGGACCAGCCCCCGGATTATTAGGATCATTTATAGTTTCACCGGGACCAGTATGACCCTCTGAGGCTAAACCACACTCCCCTACCTGCGCAATAGTTTCACCTTGTAATACAATTTCGGTGAATTGTGGTTGAACAACGCCTGATTGAATGTTTCTTACTCTAGCTTTTACCAAAAAGCTGTAAGTATTAGCAACATAAGAATTGGGTTCATAATATACCTCGCTAAATTGATCTATAATCCAACCGTTGGTAGTCCCATAATCACTCCAACTACTACTACTAGATGCAGGTAAAATTAACTCTGCTATATTGAGTAAATTATTTGGTATTGTGTTTTGTAAACTAATAGTTAATCTTTTGTTATTAAAGTTGTCAATACTCGTATTAATTTGAAGCGGGCCTGAATTCGGAAAAACTCCTCCAAAATTTTCAAACAAATCTGGAGATAAATAATGACCGTTATACGCAAATGTTGTATTTACAAAATTATAAAATTGATTATTTAAAGATGGTTTAGTGGCTAAACCGTTAAGAAACATTTCAAAATCTCTAGCTCTAGGGCATTGACCTGTACCTACATAAAAATCATAATCTACCTGATCTTGTAAATCATCTGCTATTTCTTCTACACGATCTTTAGCGTCATACAATACATCTAAAGGTATATAACGTTTTTTCTTGTTATTATATATCGATGAATTTGAGTAGTTACAAAGTGAATTAGAAAATGAAGAAATAAAATTTTCTATATCATCTTTTGCTTCATAAGTTTTAATTACATGAATATAGCTGTCTGGAGAAGTCTCAGACTCAATACATTTATTATAGTTACCCTGTTGCTCTGCATATAAATTTAATAATACATATTGTACTTTTTGTTTTAAAGATAAATAATTACTTATATACGATTTCCAAAAAGTCTCTTTTTGTTCCGCAGTGATGTTAGAAGTAGGATTCTCAATAGTGGAAAATACTGAAGAGTTGTTGGGGACGTCAGTACTTGGGAAAAATTCATCTACACTATTTTTTGTAATATGTATATAAGCTATTTGTGCTATGGTTAATTTATTGCCATCATATCCTTCACATTGCTGTGAACAATTATTTAATAATGCTTCCTGCATAATTGAGGTTTTCCATCCTGATAGACCATTTGCTAACGCAGGATCATCGGGGTGGTTTGTATTAAAATAGGGATCATTATCAAAAATAAAATCTAAATTTGAAGATGATAAAAAACCTATATTTTTAGCCTCTTCGTACGTTAAGCTTTGTAAAAATAGATCGTACCCATCGGTATTCATTGTAGCATTCATTGATGCTCCTGTGTCTGGATCGATATAATTAAAGCTTGAGGTTAAATTACATAATTCTTTAGAATATTCATAATAAGGATATTCTGGATGATAAATCACTAATGATTCTGACCATTGATTTTCCCATATGTTTAAA
Source organism: Mesonia phycicola (assembly GCF_900141885.1). Classification (GTDB taxonomy): domain Bacteria; phylum Bacteroidota; class Bacteroidia; order Flavobacteriales; family Flavobacteriaceae; genus Mesonia; species Mesonia phycicola. Next base: position 50,961 of record NZ_FQYY01000004.1, read on the forward strand.
AAATCTTCAACATTTGCTAAATTTGTAGGCTCTGTAAACCATAATTCATCATTCCCGCTCTCTTCAGTGATAATAAACGGAGCCTCGTCTTCAATTACTTCTGGTACAAAAACTCCATCTACTATTTCTAATTGAACATATGATATTTGACCACTAGTTGTATAATAATGCCCAGTATTAGAACCACTATCATTTAGATAATGCGAAGGGTTACGCCAATTTGGGGCTACCGAAGAACTATAATATAATTGATTAGGATTATTGGGGTCTGCATTGAAGATATTTGCATCTTCATTCTCTCCTGCTAATACCTCAATAGTTTCGCCGTCTTCATTTACATACATATACGAAACACCATATTGACCATTAGGCCGCATATCATTAAGCATAAATGAAAGCCCATTAGTACAAGAAGTAGTCTCAAATTCACCTGTACCATCATAGCTTACTCCATCTAACGAGCATGGTGCCATACATATCGCCTTAAGCTCATCCCATTGATTAGAAAGCGCAGATTCTATTAAATTTTTCTCTTCAATAGATAAATCTGCCCATAACGGATACCCTGTATAATTTAAGCCGGTATTTAGATCAATATAATCTTGCTTAGTCGGTAAAGGATCTCCTGGGTTACCATTCACTAAAGAATACAAGCATTCCTCACAAGTTTGAAAACATTGGGAATCATCTATATCTAAATCTAAATCTAATAAGCATCCGGTATTTATAATCTGCTCAATATAATCATCAGCAAAATATGCTAGAGCTTCCTCGTTAATATTTAGTTTTTTCTTTACTCCAAAACTACCAATATCAAATAATGGTAAGCCTGAATTTTGATCTATAATTTTATTGTAGCTATAATTAGGAGATACAGGAACAAGATCATATAAGTTATTTGAAGAATTTGGAACGGTAAAGTTTCCTATAGTTATTATGTCTTCCCCGCCCGAAACCAGAGAAGCCTCACAAGGATCTATTACATCCAGTACTAGGTCGTATACATAGGGATAACCGTAATCATCTGGTAAACAATCGTTAGAATATGCTTGATCTGGTAGCTCCAAATCATATTCAAAGCTATAGGCTATATTATTGGCTACACTTACTTTTTGAGCTTCGTATCTTAATCCATCTGTTAAATTACCGAAGTTCCCTGTACTATAAGGATAATTAAGGCTTGCAGATGCTGAATTCTGACTATCTATAAGTTTTACTGAAAATTCTTGATGAAGACTATTATCTGATTCATCTTCTAACGCAATCATTTTATTTGGATCGTTATCTCCTGCTAAAGCTGTAGCAATAGTCCTACCCTGTGGGTCAATATAACTTATACTTACTTGACCGTTAGGATCTACAACCATATTTTTTTTATAATGCTTTGAATATCCTACACTATACCCAAAAAGTCGATCAAGTTCTACTTGTTCTGGAGTAGCATAATAATATTTCATTTCATGACCTGATCCTAATTGATGATACTCGCCTACCCCACTTTTTCTTAAAATTCGTCCGGTATTGTCTGGAGTATATTCTATTTGAGAAAAAGGAAAACCCTGATCACTATCATTTGAATCAACCGCAGATGGAGTTAAATCATTAAAATCGTTACTAGAATAATTAGGTGAGTAATAACGACCTGCACCACTTTGAGTACTTAATCCCATTAAGCTTGGTTCGCATTCCATCTGTAAATCCCAATCAAAGTCTAAATGTGTAAATGGTAAATTACCACTACTATCAGTACTACGATTAAAATCTGGATAAAATTTTAATTTATTATCTCCCGTAGGAACTGGTAATATCTCAACTGCGGGACGCCCCTGATTATCATATATAGTTTCTCCAACGATAGCATTGTCATCACTGTTTATTTTAGTGACTGTTTGTCGATTTCTTAAAGTTCCATCAAAAAAGCTAACAACATCCTTTCTTTTTCCTTCCTCAGCAAAGCTTGTTTGAAATTGCCAGTTTTTAAGAGGTTCGCTATTAGTTAAAGAAATATATGGCCAATGAGACACATAATCTGGTGAAGACGAACTTGATGACCATTCACCAAATTTTTTAACAGAAACATCATCCAGAAAAACGCCAACAGCTCTTACCCTATAAACTAAATACCCATTACCATAAATATTGGGAATACTATAAGAGGTTTGATTAGTATTGATTCTCGTACTATTATTTTTAAATTCTTGTAAAGTTAAACTAATAGTATTCGCTGACCGTGGAGTTGAAATATCTGAAGTATCATAATTATCTACCCATGTGTATTCTACATCATAACTTAATGCCCCGTTCACAGCACTCCAATTTAATAATATTTCATTATTAACTACTGAAGCAGACGGATTAAAACTGTTTTGAGATAACTGATAATAACGATCTACTCTTACGCCAGTTTCCATTTTTATATTATCAGGTACTCCGATATAAGCTATTTGATTATCTCTATCGTTATATGATAAACCTGTAATAACAATATCTGCACCTCTATAATTAGTAATTTCATAAAGTTTTAAATCAATAAATTCACCTCCAGCACTATGTGGGTTATATGACACTTGTAAACTTTGAGAATGTGAATTAAGAGGTAAACCCGTTATCGTTGAATATGGTGAAATATTAAAATTAATAGTAAAATCGTACCACATATCTAGAGGTAATTCATTAGCATCTACCCAAACTTTAATGTAAGAACTACCATCTAATGTTACCTGATTTACTTGCGTATACTCAGGATCAGCAATAGTTAAAGTTTGGTTATTTTGAAAAGCAGAATTTATCTGTGCTGCATTATATGTATTCTGATTAAGAAAAATTTCGTTTTGGCCTTGTACATTATTTGTAAAAAAACACGTTGTCAAAAAAATTAAAAATAATATTTTTTTCATGTTAATCAGTTTTATAGTGTAGTTAATAAGTAATGAGTAAATGATAAATTATATATAATTAATACTCATCTAATAAAATTTATTTTGAAAGTTATCTATTAAAAAACTCGTAACTTTCAAAATCTTTTGATGGCTTCATATAACCATCACGGCTTGAAATATAATTTGAAATTTCAGGTAAATTGAAATCGTGCTTTATATCGCGGTTGATTTTAGTTTCTAAAAATTTTCTATCCACAGAATAATTACCTTTTTCGTCTCTAATAGATCCCGGCGCCATTAATTCTATAACTTGCTTTCTTACCTCATAATTGTTCTTATCAATATAGAAAGTTATAGATGCATAGGAAAGTTGTGTGTATTTCGGAGTAATAAGTTTACAAATCCAAAAAGAATCTGTTTCACAAACTTCTTGTTCTGAAAAATATTTTAAATAGGAATAAACCTCTATTGGATTCTGTTTTAAATCTGATTGTGTCATGAGTTTTTTATACTCCATCGCTTTTTCCTCATGATTAATTTTTAAATAATTATTATAATTTATAAAAAATTCAGTTTGATGAATTTTAAGGTATAAGTCTTGATTATTTTTAATCATTTTTCCTGAATATCTATCGATCACAATGGGTTGATCTGGAGAACGAAAAAGCGTATACTCTAACGAAGCCTGAAAATTAGGATTATTTTCATAATAGCTTTTTGATTTGGTTAAAATACTTTCAGCATTTACTACTTCTACCTGAGAATGTAAGCATTGAAAAATGAGTAAAAATAAAAAATTTACACAAATAGTTTTACGATTCGATTTTACTATACTTAGTTTAGCTAAAATTTTCATTTATATTATTTCAAATTTTGTATTATTAATTCTGAGCACTTAAAGTTGAATTTCCTGATCGTGTTTCTTGAATAGTATATACACCTCTTTCTGTTTCTTTTTTTACACGAATAAGCCCTCCTTCTTTATCGTACTCATAATAAGTTGCATAATTATTTTCATCTAATTCTGCCATTAATCGCTGAGTTTCTTGATCGTAAACAAAAGATTTTAAATTTCCATTATAAGGATGAATACGAATATCATCAAAATAGGATGCTACGCTATGATCACCATTATTACCTAGAATCACAGACATATTATAAGTTGAATTCGGTACGGTAAATTCACCAAAAACTCTTTGCCAGCCATCAATGATTTGTCCAGAGGGATAGAACTTTACCGCGCTTGAGTTTGGTGTTCCAGATCTATCAAATGTTAATTGTATAAAACTATCTTTAAAAAATTTGGGAGTTATATCATGCTCTTCAGATACCCAGCCGCTAACAATGTATCTTTCTCCGGGAACAGGAGAAAACGAAGTACAGTCTTCACATTCACAAGGGCAATCTTCTACAACAATGTCTCTTGTATAGGTTACTTGAGAATTACAAGAAGGATCGCTTGTTGGCAAATTTATTGTTGCTTCTATAGTATAATTTCCTGCCTGCGAAAAATAATGTTGTATTGACTCTCCATTACCTGAAGCGACAACAGAACCTCCGTTTAAAATTTTCCAGTCAGGAAAATTTCCACCATAACTAGACTGTGTGGTAGTAAATGATATATTATTATCACTACAGAAATTACTTCCTTCACTATCAGCAATAATTGCTCCATCAAGATCTGTACACATCGCTTCAAAATATGCATAGCCGTAGTGCCCTCCTATTCCACAATCTGCTACTTCTACAACTAATTTAACCTGGTCTCCTACATTTACATAATCTAAAAAATTTAAGCTATTGACTGTAGCTGGAAGATAACAAACGGATTTATTAGGGGAAATATCAATACAATTTATTCCAGGTAAACCTACAGTAGCTTCAAATAAAGAGCAATTTATCATATTGCCGTTAGAATCTTCTAAAAATATTCTAAAATAAGGCTGCTGACTGATACTATGAAAGTTATTTGGTTCCTCCAACTTAAATGCATAGCGATAATTTATCAATGAGTTAGCTTGAGTTACGATAATTTCTTTTTCAATACGCTCAACCCATTTAAAAGGGTTATTATCGCCTAATCTCAACGTATTTTCTCCAAATTCATTAAGATTTAAATAATTGAAATCCCAATTATTTATTGACATGTCTGAAGGGTTAATAATTTCCGAATCTTGATATAAACTATAATTACAGTTTACCCCAGTAAAATCGGGTATTCCACTACGTTCTATTCGCTTATAACACCATTCGTTAAATTCATTGACAAAATCTATATTACCACAACCCTGAGAAGTAATAGGAGTAACTGTAGAAGATTGTTGTGAATAAACACGCATATTCACATAGGTTTCTCTAGCTAAAGTCAATTCTTTATGAATGTCTTTTTCTTCAACACCATCATTTAATAACTCCTGTCGGGTTTCTTCTCTATCAAAACCAATTTGCTGATCAGTAAATACCTGAGCTTCGATCGTTTGAATAGATAAAATAAAAATTATTAGTGTAGTTATAAAAATTTCAAAACAACATTTACTTCTCTTATTATACTTAATATTATTCATCTTTTTTGTTTTAAATTTTTATATAACCCTATCGCTTAATAATTTTCTTTATTTCTCTTTGTTTCCCAGATTGTATTTCTATAAAATAAATACCAGAACTTAATGAAGAAATATCAATCATTTGACCGTCGGCAGTAGAGGTATTATCTAATGACACGTCTGCTTTTTGCCCTAATACGTTATAAATATTAATGCTATCAATAAAGCTTTCAGACTCAATATGTATGCTACCTTGCGTGGGATTTGGCCATAATTTAATAGCTAATTTTTCATTTTCAGCTACCTTTAGAATAGGATCACTACAGCTCACACCATCTTTACCTAATTGAGCGATAAAAAAATCGCTGAGGTGTGTTACTTTCTTATCTAACCGAGACACAACAGAATGATTGTCAAATATATGTGAACTTTTCATATAGCCTCCAACAAGGATATTTCCTAATTTATCGGTAGTTATTGCTGTAATTTCATCATCTTCTCCGTAGCCAGCTCCCATAATATCATGTATTTTTATAGCATTTCCTGTATTCTTATCTAATTGAATAACCACAGGATCTCTACCATGCCCCGAAGGCCTAGTAAAATATGCATTACCCCAATAATGCCCCCCACCACCAAGGCTGCAATAGCCTTGACCTAAAAAAACACCATCTTCATTTACAACTAAACTTTCTCCCTCTGCACAAGAACCATCTGAATAGCTTACCCAAATACCTTGACCATTAGTCGCGTTTAATTTCATGCAAAAGGTTTCTTTTAAATAGCCACCAAAAGTTAAACCTGCAAAACTAGGATACCCAGCAATTTGACCATTTTCTAACAATGCTACAAAGTAGCCGGTAATATAAATATCACCATTTTTATCTATTACAATATCCCTTATCGTTCCATTCTCGTCTTCTGAAAACTCTTGCCACCATTCTGCATTACCAGTTGTAGAATTAAAAGCAGCAACAAAAAAAGCACCGGTAATTTCTGTATTATTAATAATTGCCGGATGATAAAGACTATTTCCATGTCTCGCAGGTACTGCAAGGTAATATGTATTACTTGCTTTATTATAGTTAAAGTCTATTTTTGAAGTTGTACGCATACCAATATGGTTGTACATATCTATGTTTAATCGCACATAACCCAAGAAATTACCATTTTTATCATATTTAATTACTCCAGCATCTCCTACCTGAGAATTAGAAACCGAAAGGTAGTTATTTTCGGCAGTGATCGCTCCATTTTCTAAAGTAGACCCAGGATCTAAAATAACCATCCAGTGTACGGTACCATCTTCTTCTACAAAAATCTCTCCACTACTGGCATAACCCCAATTAGGATCTGAATCAAAAGGCTGAGGTTCCCTTAACCATTCATAATTTCCTATAGAATCATATTTAATAAGAAAAATATTCTTATCGGGAGTTAGTGTATTTCGAATAGTATCTTGATCATAATGTAAAGGAACACTACCTGTTGGTGAAGATGTAACATTCCAAGAATTACCAGCGACATATACTCCTCCTAGGCTATCTATCCCCATACCATAAGCATAAGTATCTCCAGAGCCTCCAATTGTCTTTTGCCATCGAAAATCTCCTTGGCAATTGGTAGAAACTAAATATGTGTTTCTTTTATAGTCATGACTAAATAAATCAGTAGATTCACTATAATCATTGATCACAATAGTATCATTCGGCACGTTTCCAAACGTAGGGATAGAACCTTGTAAATTCTCTCCCCCTATTTGACTTAAAAAATAATAATTATTATTGCGATCTACATCTACACTATGAACGCGTTGAGTATTATCTTTAGAATTAGATGAAATTACTCGACCACCTCCACCTCTCTTTGCCCACGACCATTCATAAGTATTTTGTTGAGCATAGCTATATTGAATAAAACCAATTATTACAATTAAGAAATATTTATATTTCATATCTACTTATTCTTTAATTAATAATTGCTGCTGATTAAAGCCTCGACCATCTTCGATAATTACTAAATAAGTTCCCGATGAAAAGGCAGATAAATCAATTTTTAAATTACCAATAGGTTTTTTTAATTGAAATTCTTTAATCTTCATTCCTGTTAGCGTATATAGCGATACATGCCCATTAATAACCTCTGAGTTACCACTATTAAAATTATAATTTGCATTAACAGAGCTAGTAGTTGGATTTGGAGTCAAAATAAAAGAATAATTACTATCATTTGTTTCTATTGATGAGGTTGGCATCGGTTGAGGTAACATGTCATAATCTATATTAAATAAATCCGTACAGGCCAATTTAGTTCCATTTAAATACACTTGATAAGATAGATCTGAAGAGCCTCCATTAAAACCACTATTAGGAATAAAATCGATTATAAATACCTGAGCTTGCCCAGGTGCTAAGCTGATTGTTGAAGGCACATAAACCCCATCTGTACTATCAAATTCAATATTTACATAAGAAAAAAATGGGTTATTAATCTGAACATTTAATCTATAGAAAAATGTAGATAAGTTTTTTTCTATGTCTATTTGATTAATACCAATTTCTAGATCACAAGGCTGACATCCCTCTTCAGCTGAAATTACATTTAATGAAGATTTTTCGAAATCGCAATTTTCATCAAATATGGTTTGTGATAGATTTAGACTTAATTCTCCAAAATTATTAATGTATTCATCAGTAACTATACCTGAGCCAGAATTAGGAAATCCATCCCAATCCCAAGCATAATAATCAAACTCAGGAATGGGTCCGATTATATACTTATCACTTTGGATCTTCTCACATTTTTCAATACATCCAGTAGGTAATACCCATAAATGTTCTTTTGGTAGTTGCGGAATCTCAATTTCTTTAGTAACACTACAACCATTGCTATTGGTATAAGTTAATCCAACAACACCACTTCGATTGATGATTGTATTTACCCCTCCATCACCGTTACTCCAGCTATAAGTTCCCAATGGATCTGGATTTACGACACTTAAATTTACCTCAAAAGGATCGCATATTACTTGTCCTTGTACTACTATTTCATCTACATCAGGTACATCAAAAACTTCGACCACAAAATCTTTATTCGTTTCGCAAACCTCATTGGTTTCTAATGTAAAGGTAAATACTCCATTATTATCGAATACGCCCTCTACAGCTACTGTTGATGAAGTTGCTGTTTGCCAATTTTCTAATACATTTCCATTTCTTAACCAACGATATTCAATATTTTGATAATTAGGAATATACCCTTCAATTTTAAATTCATCACCTTCACAAAATTGAGAAGGTCCACTAATGAAGATCTCCTGGGCTTTAATAAAATTTAATTTTACCGATTGAGGATTTATATTAGAAGTGCAGCCATTAATATCAATCAATTCTAAACTATAAACACCTGAAATATTTGTCTGAATTGAAGGGTTTGTTTCTCCGTTTATAATATTATTATTACGAAACCATTGATAAGAAGAAATTTGATCTCCAGAACCTTGATTATAGGTAAGAGTCGCTATATCTCCTAAACAATATGGCCCTTCACTACCCGTTATATTTCCATTGAATGAAGCTCTGTTAATATTTATGGTTTTTGAAGACTGAGCATAACAACCTTCTTTATTTTCAGCTTTTAAAATCACTAAAACGTTCTGCCCCTCTGAAAGATTAACTAATAGTTCATCTCGATAATCTACTTCATTATCAAAAGTCCAAGTGTAATCTAAATTAGGGTCAGGATTATTTGGGGTAAGTAACAAAGGTTCTTCTGTACAAATTTCTGATGGTATTGTAAAGTTAGCAGAAGGATCTTCCATATTTATTGTGATAACCTGTGAATTACAAATAGGGTTGTTACCTCTTTTAATCCCTAGCTGAAATGTATGTGTACCACTCGGTAAAGAAGTTGTATATGAATCTTCGTGATTATTAAAAGTTACAGAATTATTATTTACCGTAAAAATTGTTTGATCCGGCTGAAAGTTTGGAATAAAGGGCGAATTATTATAAATGACTAAATCATATCCTCCAAAAAGTGGATTACAAGAAATTTCATAATTTAAATCTACTTGATAATCAACCTGCACCAATTCTTCATCTCGTTTTGTACCACAATTATAATGTGCTCTTCCCGTTATTGAATAGTTTCCTGGTTTGGTTACTTCAAAAGTAGCAGTCGTACCAGAAGTTGATATATAACTCATCCCATCTGCCGGTTGAATATTCCAATTTATATTATTTGGAATTGATGAATAACTAAAATCAACTTCTACCGTGTTGCAATTAGTCCAAGATGTATTATCAATTGAAAAAGTCTCATTACAAGATCCTGATGCTCCACACCCCATTTGATAGATAGTATATGTAGATGATTCTCCACTACAACCGTTCTCTCCAACTGCGGTAACTCGATAACTACCAAATTGGCTAACTGTTAAATTTGGAGACGTAGTATTTTGAACTGTACTTCCATTTCTTTCCCAAATCCAGTGATTTACATTTACTAGCCCACCTTGTTCAATTCCTGTTAATATATAATTTGAAGGTATATCTGCTTCTTCACAGAAAGTAACTTGACTCTCATTACTCGAAATTGCAGCCACTGGTGTCGGAATAATTGTTACTTGTTGATAAACAGTTACATCTTGACAGGACTCTGGCCCTTGGAGGGTTAAGCTTACATTATAATTTACATTAGACTGAAAAACATTATCGAAAGAAAGATTATTAAATACCCATTGAAAAGCTCCTGCTGATGCCGGAGAAGTAAATACTTGACCATCTCCTAAATCTAAAATAGCTTGATCAAAATTACCGACTGGTTGAGTTCCTATATCTGCATTAAAACTAATACTAAATGAATCTCCTGCACACATAACCGGGTCTAAGTCTGTCCAGCTAACAGTAGGCACTTCCAGTTTATTAATTTCAAAACTATCTACCGTAAAAAGTACACCACATTTTTCAATTTGTAATTGTAAAAAACCTACATCAGTGCTTGACTCCTCATGAATATTCAATGCAATTTCTGGAGTATTTTGACCTGAAACGATACTGGCAAAATTAGCAGGAGAAACAGACCAAATATATTTATCTCCTTCTAAGTCATCTACTCTGAAATTTGCCTCTGTACTTGTACAAAAAGTATTAAAAGATAAAGTTGATCCAGAATCAGGATCAAAAGATTCAATTACTGTATCCACGCTTTCAGGTAATATAATATTAGAACTTTGCCAAGCTGACGGACAATATGGGTTGGCACTCATTACATAGCGAACTTCAACTTGATAATCTCCTGAAGGATTCACGTCGAAAATAACAGAGCTTTGTTCATTAGTGGTGCTACCATTAATTTCTCCGTTTATAGCCCTCCATTCTAAAATAAAATCTGAAGTATTAATATTTGGATCAGTATTAGTGAATTCAATATCATAAGCTAATCCCGGACAAACAACTTGCGGGATATCGAATTTGCCCTGTGGTGTTGCAGGTGGACTTTGAATTAAAATTGTAAATGCCTTACCAGAGCATCGATTTGGGCTATCAGCAATTAAAGAATATTCCCCAGCATTAGCTATTGCATAATTAAAAGTTGCACCAATCTGATTGTGTACTTGACTACCATTTTCATCATATAAAATCCAGTTTATACCATTATCCTGCTCTATAGTACTAAACTGTAAATGATCATTTATACAGGCTTGCTTAGGTCCTTCTATTTTGTGTGATTCTTCAAGAACAGTTAAATTAATCAGACCTCTACCAGAACATTTTTTAAGTGTGTTTCTATAAACAGCAGAAAGAACGTATGACCCACTTGGTAAAAAATTTTCAAAATCAACTAATATTTCATTGCGTTGATTACTATAAACTAAAAATTGAGTAAAATCATTACCATTAACATCAGTCAATGTCCACTTAACTTCAGTAGTTGGCCATTTAGGTATACTATATCTATTTTGTTCCTCCAAACATATTACATCGTCTCCTTTAATTCTTATTTCTTCTTGAACAATTGGTACTTTTGCTGTTGCAGGAACTGGACAAGGTGAACATTCATCTGTTAAGTATAACCAACCAAAACCTTCTAATTGAGGGTCCATTTGATCCCATTTAACAGTTACTTGCGGGGCATAAGGATCACCTAAAATTGTACCTCCCACGACATTCCATTTAAAACTATCGCAATCAGAATTTGAAATAGCTTCGTAACTTTCAACATTATTTTCACAGGTTACAGTTGGACAACTAATTTCAGGGGGAATTCCCATATCTTCAACAACAATTTCAGTTTCATAAACATTAAAACAATTACATTCGTTCCATACTTTTAACTCCACTATGTATGATCCTGGATTTGCATATGAATGAACTGGCTCATATTCTGATGAGGTAGTACCATCACCAAAATCCCACTCAAATGCCACAAGTTGTCCCCCAGGATTTGGAATCGATAAATTATTAAAATATACCTCTTGATCTAAACATAAAGAATCGTCTTCTAAATTAGATGTAGAAAAATTAGCTTTAGGACTTTCTAAGGGCTCTACACAAATAGAATTGTGCAAAACAGTTCCATCGGCTAAAGTTAAACTTAAGAAAATTGTTCCAGTGCCATTTATATTATTCCAATCTACTGTAATATTCTGGCCTCCGTTTCCAATTGTAAAATCTCCGCCAGTTACAGACCAATTAACAGAACTAACCAAGTCAACATCTGTGCCTGCAATCCAATAATCGGCTATCATTCCATGACATATTTTTAAGCATTCTGTCATTTCAAGTTCTTCAGTAAGTTCAATTTTGTCATGTTCTCCATCATCATAAACCGCGCATAAAACTTGATTATGCCATCCTAATCTAATATCATAAGATGATTGTGCTGAAGCAGCAAATAAATTCCCAATAAGTAGTAAAAAAAGAACAAAAGCTTTTTTTACTACATTAAATTTAAATTGTTTAACGATCATAATTATTTGGTTAGTTGGTTAATTGGATATTTTATATGATATAAAACTTTAATACATGACACTTCCGCCGCCTCCACCAGATGATGATGATGAATTACAAGACTCTAACGTACTATTAAACTCTATTTCATCACCAGCTTCAATCTTTATGCTTTTTTTACCTGAATGAGAACGCTCATTAGAAATAGAATTTGATATGCCAGGTACATTTTGAAAACCAAAATGAGTTTTCTCTAATGATGCTTCGGTATAATCTTCAAACCCATCAAATCCCATTTCTTGATAACTACTATTGGAAGAAACTGCTGTTGGTAATGTATACTTATAGCCATATTGCGCTGATGAATGACGTCCTAAGGCATCTTTATTTTCTAATTCAGCACCATAAGGGCTATACCTTGTGACTTCACTGGCAAAAGTCCATCGATCTTGACTATTACTATTTATTACCCAGTTTTGGTTATTGTCTAATGTATAAAATGGACTGAACTCATTAAAAAAACCTTGATTTCTTACTCCTAAACCATCACCTTCATTTCTACCCGTTAAATAAGCATAGGATTTTACCGCGCGATAGTCCCCCTTTATATTGTTAACATATGGATTAAGACATATGCTTTCGGGTAAATAAATTTCATTTCCTTTTTCATCTAAAGTATAATGTAATTGAGGAATATTACCTTCGCAAGGAGAGGGCCAAAAATCTTTATACTCTATAGCAGAGGCATTAATAATTCTAGGATTGATAAGCGCTGATAAATTCATTAAAAAATCGCTTTGATCGATTTGATCGTCATTAATAGGGTTTTTCATTAATGTTATAGATGCCATCGAACTTTTTTGTAAATTTCTATAGCCTGATCTGCTAATTTTAAAAATTATATTAGTTCCTTCATCAATAATCTCACCTTCTCTATCCATTAACCTAATTCCAGTACCTTGGTTATTAAAGCCAATAACCCAAGCTTTATTCTCTTTAAGTTTTGGAGGGAAAATATGGCTATAATACTTTAGATTCAATTCATCTCCTTCTGTAAAGAATTCACGTAAGTCAGTATTATCAGATAAATGATAATAACCACCTTGATTAATTAATGTGCTACTTATACCTAGGTTTTTTGTAGCAAAACCCATTTGAGGGTAAGACCAATATGAAGGAAAATTTAAATTATAATATTGATCATTATATTCATTAGATGTTTCTGTCAAGACCACATCCCCAGTTTTAGAATCCCAAGCTAAATTCTTAGTTGAAACACTTGACCCTAAATCATAAGCAATCTTCTCTTTTAAAATTCCCGTTCTATGTATTACTTTAGTAGTTGTAGCTGTATGTAAAATTGTTTTGTGTGTGGAAGATTGCGGAACAGATGTTGGTATTACCCATACAAATGGAGGTAATGGAACTGGAATAGCTACTACGTTTGTCTGATTACCGGACATATTTGAATAAGTATAATTTTCAAAAAAGTCATTGATTACATCATAATGCATTCCTACTTCTGCAGTAGTGATTATTTCTCCATTTTCTTTAACAACAGGGACTCGGTTGTTAAGGCTACCATCATCGTTAACGTTATATTTATATTCTACTCCTGAGATGTATTCTCCTAATTCGGAATAAACAGATTGTCTTTTCTCTTTACCATTCATATCGTTAGTCTGTACAGAAAAACCTTGCGAAAGTGTTAATTCAGTATTAACTTTTACATTAAGTCCTAATATTCCACCTAAACCTTGGTTAAGCATATTATTATCATTTGAATAAAAATTATTAGGACCATCAAGCGTTGTATAATCTACCTTCGTAGGAAAATCTTTAGAGGTATAAAACTCTTGTACAATTTTTCCTGTTGCGTGTTTATTGACACTTAAGGTTTGATTACCATCTTGTCTTTCGCGAGATAAATTTTTCACTTCAACTTTGGAATAGGTTACTTGAGCTGAAGGAAAATAAGATTCTCCAAAAGGCTTCTCTGTATAATTAACTTCTCTGGGTGCAACTAAGTTTTCATCTTTGCTGTAAAAAGGTTCAACAAAAGGGTTTTCCTTACTAGCATTAGGCTCATAAGTTGCTACACCTGAAGAAGTACCATCATCAAGTTTATAGGAATACTCTTGACCGTAGAACTGTTTATAAATATCTTGAGTTGAACCCATCATTGCATCCCAATTATCATGCATTTCAATTTTACGAATTCGACTTCCTCCTCCGAGTTTAGTTCCTGAGGGGTTTAATAATCTAATCCAAGATTTTTCAGGAATATAACGTCTCGCAATAAGTTTTTGGTTTCTTAGTTTTGCATTAGGCCCTCTAATAATTTCATCTATAGCACCAAAATCTGATTTCAATTGATTGATAATATCCTTTATAGATGCTGCACTCGAATACTGAGGGAGACCATAAACTTTTTTAGGTAAATACTTTTGACCGAAATACCAACCAGCTTTCGAAATTGGATTCACGTTTTTTTGTCCATTTACTCCACCCTCCATATCTGAAAATTGCATCGGAATTGCTCCATAAAACTTTCCGTTAGAGCTAAATGTATTTAATGATTCATTCTTGTCAATTTTAAAATATCCTTCAACATAATCATAATCATTAGATTGATTTCCCTGACCTGTGGATTTTGACATATTTAACAAAAATCGGAAAAAAATAGGCTTATCGTAATGCTCTGCTAAATATTTCTGTTGAAATAATTCTGTTGAAATTAAATTATCCTCCTGTAATTCAACAATTAAATATTTTGCATCTTCAGAATAGCTCCCATTTTTATATAAAGTTGTATTTCCTATATCACTTCCACTAGGAATATTAGACTCTTTTGTAACACCAGCAATTTTAAACATTTGCATCGCTTTACGATCTTGAACGTATTGATAATCATCTGATTCGTAAGTTAAATCAATTTTACCTCCAGAAGGCAAATCGATAGAAGTTAAAGACCAAGCTGTTACATATTGATCTTGCAAATCAGTATCTAATTGCTGTACATAAGGAAATTCTTGAGGAGACAACGGATTATTAAATACATTATAATTGATAGCATTATTTGGTTTATAATTACCCCAAATATCGTAAGCCTTTAAAGAATAATCTGGATTCATATTATCTTCTGTATAATGAAACTTATAAGGCGTATATGCCCCCATGTGAGAATCTCTATAAGTGAAGTAAAGTTTTTTTAAGGTTAATTTACCTGTGATCGTATCGCCATTTTCTATTAAACTCGGGTCGATTTGCACACCCAATGTATTGACATTATTTGGTAATTTTCTACATAATGAATAATCATATTCAAAGTGGGCTACTTTTATTGCATTTTTAATGAGAATATTTTCATCAATATTTTCTGGGTTTTGATTATCGACATCTTCAACTAATTTTTGATACTCTGGTTTGCTAAATAAAAAAATCTTATCAATTTTTTTCATATATTTATTACCATCAGCTTCTATAGCATCATTTCTATTTAATAACTTAAAATAAGCAACGTGAGTTTTTGTTTCAATGGTATGAATATATTTAAGCTCTTTAGTACCAGAAACAATAGAACCTTTTTGATCTTTTGTATTTGAATATAAACCTTGATTAAATGATGCCTTTCCAATTTGATAAGGAACTCTCCAGTTATAACTAGATTCATGTATTTCATAATTAAACTTAGTATAACTTCCCAAATCATCATCCGTCATCCCATCTCCTGTTAAATCTTCATAATCAGAAGATAAAACCCCCGTCAACAAATAGGTATGAGCATAACCTGGAGTAGTAATACTATTAAAATAATTATCAACACCCGATACATTTTTTATAGAGTTTTCTTGAGAAATACTATCAACATCAACAGTACCATCTAAATTGGGTTCTCCATCTACTGCAAAAGTATTTTCTTGCTTAATATTATTATATACGGTTTCTCCATAAATATATTTAGCTCCATCAGTTTTAAGGATTTCATAACCTGCAATATGATGCGGTTTAGCTTCCTGAGATGTACTCGAATAAACAAAAGGATTTAATTCTACTTCACTATGATAAACAGGTTTTATTGCTGTATTTCTTATTTCCCGATGCTCTCGCTGAATAGGCGAATTGATCGATTCTTGAGCATAACTATGATTTCCTGTACTAGAAATGGTATTTGATTGTTTTACTTCGTATTTATTCTCGGCATATTTCCCGGGCCCATTGGAGTTACCACCAATCCCTATTCTGATTGGTTGGTCTCCTCCTAATTTATCTTCCAACATTTCAGAAGCCTCTAAATCAACTGTATATTCTCCGATAGTTTTATAATAGACTGGTTCATAATCAATATTATAATTTGTATTTTCCTTAAAATAATTTGACACTGGAGTATTCCATTTTCCAGTTCTTGAAAAACCGTCAGCCAAAGTAAAATCTAGCCCAACATGCCAACCCGTTCCTCCTTCACCTTCCCCTCCAAAACTATCATCATTACTTTTATCTTGAACAGATTGACTAAAAACCTCACCTACTTGACTACGAAACGGTCTAAACATTCCACCTATTCCTTGTCCTTGTATTTGATAAATGTCATAAGTATAGTTTGTAATAGGCAAATTGAGAGTATTTTTACTAATTACATTTTCTTTTTCTTTATTAAAATCTAGTATATCGTTTTTGGAAGCTAAATGCGTATTATTAAACCCATAAGAATTTGAAGTATTGGTTTTTGAATCTAATTTCTGCGTAATTCCAAATCCCGTCACACCAATTTCTGCATCAACTCCCCAAGCATCTAACCCAAGAGATATTGCAAACGAAAGATTTGAATTATTAAACGCTAATCTCTTAGAAGGTGTAAAAGTATTATTCAAAAATGAGATAGAGCCACTTGTACCTTCGCTAAAACCTCTACTTCTTTTATAATTTTTATTTCTCATACTATAACCCGCAGACATATTGAAAGATGTTAATCCTTGACGAGAATTGTACCCAACTCCAACACTCGATGTAAAACCTCTGTTTACCTCGCTATTTACTTCCTTACGTTTTGACCTCAAACTCAATGAAGGGCTCGCTGAAGCACCACTAGCCGCTGAAGAACTTAAATTTAGACCAGCACTAACATGTTCATTAAAATCATAAGAAATACCATAAGATGGTTGAAACCCTAATCCTGTATAATTATTATGCTGAACAGTAATACCAGCATTTACACCCAACCCCATACCTTTATTTACACCGAGTCCCTCATCCCCTAAGCCCCAAAATTGCGGATTGATATTAAAAGTCAAACCTACCGTACGATTGTCCTTAATATTATTTCGATAAATTAAATCATCCCCTTTAAAATCATCAGGAATACCTCTAACACTTCTTGTAATTTGCCCTACATTCAAATTCCAGCCCAACCCAACCCAAGACGCTTCTTGATCCATTCCTACTCCAGAATTATAGGCCAAATTCAATGGGTACCCCCCTACATCCATGATTGGAATATTATATTTGAAATCACCCGAACTTAAATCAACCATTTCAGAAGTACCAATTGGAGTAAAAGAATTAAACTCTGGCTGATCAGGACCTCCGGTTAACGCATATAAATTAGCAGGTTGAATTACAGAAATTAAAATCTGCAGGGCCAGATAAGATGCTAAAATTTTAGAAAATTTGCTTTTGCGTATTGATTTTATCATATTAATACATTTTAACAGGAATTTCTCCGAATTTAAATTTAAACAAACCATTTTTATATAACTGATCATCATATAACAGTTGTATATAATCATCATGTACATTATCAAAATATAATAATAATCGTATTTTTGGATCTACCTCAAAATGTCGTTCGAAATGGACACCTTTACAATTTATAGTATCTCCTTGTGATGTTAAAACTTGAAAATCTTTTTTAATTCCTGAGGATATATATTGAACACCCTCAGAGCCTTTTAAAAGTTTTTTATTTAAACGATTATACTCCTTTTCTCCTTCAAATGTAATCTCAAATTCAATCACTCTTTCATCTGACATCATAATAAGTAGAGAATCCATCGTTACAGTATTTATCTCAACTCTATTTTTCAGTAAATAATACTCTATAGGAACTTCTACTGCCTTATAGGCAATTTCGTTAGAGTAATGTTTAATATTTCGAGACTTCCATCCCCCTCCCCTATGCTTAAAGTATGTATTTAGATCATCCTGCTGACTAGAATTTGATTGACAAGAGAAAATAATAATTGCGATAAAAAAAAGTAGGTATTTATAATACATACATGTTATTTTTATAATACTAAAAATCAAAATAAAAACTCCTTCGTATATAGAATTTATCTAATTACCGAAAAGAGATAAAACACTATCGTAATTAAAAAATAAATTTTTGGGGAAAGATTATAAATAATTACGAGACTAATTTAGTTAAATTAACAAAAAAAACAAACTTTTAATATAAATTAATATAAGGTATTTATTTCTTTACAAAATTTTTAGACTCAATACCATTAAATAAAACGACTGTATCTTTAAAAATTTTAATAACAGATATTCCTAATTTTGAATCTTTATCTTTTATTTTATTTACTGTTCCGTTGATTTTCAATAGTACTAGCGGTTGTAAAGATTTTTCACTTTTCAAGAATCCCAAATATTCTATATCGGGCCAAATTTTACTATACTTATTGTGATTTATCTTCTTCTCATAGATGTTTGTATTTTTGTTCGTTACTTTTTTTGAGATTTTAAATTGTTCATTTTTAACATAATTCAAAAAAGGATCCCTACTAAATATAGGTGCTGAAAAAGTATCTCTATTGATATAATAATGCTCTGAGAAAACTTTTTTCTTTTCAAAAATTTCATTAGAAAAAGATTTTTGGAACGGAAAAACAAATTTATAGATAACAAAGAACCAAATAATTGCTAAAATAAAAATCAAGATAAAATTTAATTTCCTTTTATTCATTAATTATAATTTTTCCATCTTGATTGAAGCTACCTATATTGCCTGCTAAATCTTCACCTCGAATTCTCCAATAAAAACTTCCTGAATTTTCAAATTCATAGTTTGTATTGTTTGTATTTATTTGATCTGAAAAAATAATATTTTGAAAAATTTCATCATTAGCTATCTCAAATAAAGTTAATACTGGTGCAATTTGATTATACTCTGTAGGATATGTCCATTGGAATTGTACATCTTCCATTATATCAAATTGATCTTCATATTCAGGAATATTAGTAACAGGTATTTGTGGATTCTGTGTATCAATAAAAAAATCTCTATAAAAAAAAACAGTTTCACTTTGAGTGTTTAAAGCCTTTACCTTCCAGCGATAATGAGAATCCTGAGAAATCACTTCATCATCTAGGGTTAATACATTATCTAACATTTGATTTTCTAAGTGAATAGTTATATTCCCTGAAGTTGTAATTGCTTGTAATTCAAAATTATAAAAATCACTATTATCCAAATGTTGCCAATTAAATAAAACTTCATTATTATTAAGGTATATTTGGTCTGAAGGACTCATAAGTAAGACAGTTTGATTCGTTAAATCATCAGAGGCAACTAAGGTAAATGATTCAGGTAGGCTATAAATACTTGTATAAGCAGAATTCTGCCCTCTAATTCTCCAACGATAACTCCCTGGATTTAACACCTCACTATGATTAATAGTCTGAACTACGGTATCTCTAATAATTGACAAATTATTATTTTCAAAAATTTGAATTTTATATTCGTCTGCTCCTTTAAGTTCACCCCAATTAAACTGAATAGTATTTCCTTGAATAGTATCACCTTCTTTAGGGCTCAATGAAATAACTTGTTCATCTTGAATATCGTCTTCTAGGATATCCTCACAAGATATAAAAACAAATGCTAATATCACAATTAAATGAACATGGTTATTTTTTCTCATAATTCTGGAATATAATTTCATTATATAAAATTTTATTTTTTTTCACATAATCTTCTTTGGTATATAATTTAACAGATGCTATCCGAGCTTTATCAAATTTTTTTTCAATATCATAAATCGTTTTAAAGAGTTCATCAAATTTTCCTTCTAAAGTAATTTGATTTGAATAAATGGCATAGTATCTATTAGTAGCTACGTGTGTACTTTTAATGTTTGATAAGGTTACATTAGATTTATTATCTGAAATAAATGATAAAATATCATTTTGAACTATATCAGGCTTTTTCAAATTTTTCCCAATAATATTATCTAAATTTCTAGTTTGAATTTTTAAATGTTCTAATTCAGTTTTTGTATTAGAAGAGTCATTAATCTGTTCTAAATAATTGGCGTATGTTACATAAGACTTAAATGCTTTTTTTACTGAACGGTTATATATAAAAATACTAAAGCATATTGATAAAATTATCAATGCTATAAATTTTTTTTTATTCGAGTAATTTTCTAAAAAGCTCATAAGTACAATTTTATCGAAAAAATATAATTTTCATTAATATACAGGTACTGCTGTATTTCTGTTTTTTTTAACCAATTTAATCTTGATAATTTTTCAATCCATTCATTTACCCCTTGTTTAGAATTTGACGAACCTTCAGCTATAATAAGGTTTGAATCAATTTGAATTATTTCATTATTTTCTATTCTATCTATTATCGGAAATACCTCCAATTCATCTAATATTATATTTTCGGGCACTGTTTGAACTATTTCCGATATATAAAAACTAATAAATTTTTCAGAACCTAAGCTAGAATTCTTTATAATTTCTTCTTTATAAAGAATGTCTGAATTTAAATCATGAATTTGTTTTGAAATATTATTTTTTTGATAAACATAATCTTGATATTCTAGACTTTTGGAATTGAAATGAGACGTTAATATATAGCTTAACAATAATGTTGTAAATGCAATTACTATTGCAGCAAAACCAACAATTTTAAAAGCTTTATTGTATAAAAACTCTAAAAAATACTTGTCAGTAATATCCTTATAATTCACTGTAAAAGCAGGATTGAAATGTTGAATAATTCCAGCAAAGGGTAATATCGAATTCAGGCTTATTATTTCACCATCTATTTGAAATTTATCATTTGAAGGTGTGTTTTCTTCATAGCTAGTTATTTCAGTAGTATTTAAGTTATAATTGAAATATGGGGTTTTAATAATACTTTTATTATACAAATATTCATTATAAACACTTAAACTATATGGACCCAATATAATTTCAATAATACTATCTCCAAATTTCCCTAATTTTTCAATACACTTATTCAATACGTTTTGCCGTACTACCGAAACTAAAAAGTGTTTATCTTGTGACAATTCAAATATGTAAAAATCATCGGGGTTTTTATTAAATAAAATTGTTTGTAAATAATTTGGTGAATGTTCAATTTTTTTACTTAAAACTTTGGTTCCCGTCAACATAAAAATTATCGGGTAATTTTTATTTATATTTTCCTTTAAAGTATTTAAATTGTTATATATGTTCTCATCAATAATAGTTAATTGACTTTGAGATTTTTTGACCGTAATTACACTATAAACTTCAACATCACTGTTTATATGAATATGTAAAACATAATAATTTCTTAACAAATATTTACTGAAAATTTTCGTTAGCATATTCATTCTAATTAATAAATTATAGTAGGTCTAATAAATACGTGGAGTTTTGATTTTGACTTACTCTTACCCCGACTACTAAAGAACCATTTAATAATTGGTATTCGAGCTAAAAAAGGTGTACCTGTACCTGTATCTTGTTTTTCAAGTTCATCTAATCCGCCCAATAGAATCATCTCGTTATTTCTCACACGAACTAAGGATTGAAATTGTTGTGTAGCTCTATCTGGCGGTGCATTTTCACCTGACCTACCTGTAAACGCACTTTTTTCAACCCTAATGTTTAATGTTACTTGCTCATCTTTGGAAACATTTGGCTTTATCATCACACTCAAATTTGCCTCGGTTGGTTTCCATTGTCCAGATTGCAAAATATTATCAGTTATTCCTGTATTTATTAATCTATTGGTTTGTTCGAAATAATAACTTGTTTGACCTATAGAAACGGTTGCTTCATGACCATTCAATGTGGCTATCTTTGGAGTTGATTGGAGATTGATAATTGAGTTATTTTCCATTGCAGAAAGATTAGCATAAAAGTTTTGTGTAACTTTACCTAAATTAAAAATACCAAAACCATTAAAACTATTGATCAAATTATTTATCGAACTTGAATTTAAAGTCACATCTGTGGTAGGAAAAATATTCCCTTCAGTAGCAATAGTTTGCCCTTGCTCACCAAGAATAGCTCTTAGTCCAGTTTGAACATCATGCGATTTCTCGTATTGAACAATTAATACTTCAATTTGAATTAAAGGTACAACCTGATCAATTTCTCTAATATAATTTTTTAACTCTATGATTTTTGGCAAAGATCCTGAAGCGATAAGTCCATTTAATTCTATTACCTCCTTAATTTCAACTCCTTCTAAAAGTTTCTGAGGAAGAGTCGATAAAACCGATTCTAAAGTTCTATTTTGTAATTGAATAAGTTCAGTTTCTCTTAGACCTTCTGTATTATGCTCTCCTATAACATATAATCCATTTATATTTTTATACGTAAAGTTTTTACCTTTGAATAAATGAATTAATAAATCGTCAAAAGAAATTTGATTTGCGGAAAAAGTAGTTTGTTCTTTTTTAGGCTCATCATACATAAAATAACTCATATTTAATAAGCTTGCAGCTTGCATGATAATATTACTCAAATTAGCTTCATAAGCTTTAATATTCAAGTAGCCTTTCTCAGTAAGGGTTACATCAAGTAATCCTGTTTGTTCGTTAATATTATTTTGATAATTCCCGTTTAAATTTTGAGTGGAAGTTTTTTCATTTATAATATCTCTTTTCTCTAAGTAATAGAAATTATTTTCGTCTTTAGAAACTTTTAAGTTATTTGATTTCGCCATCATTTCTAATACTTGATCAAATGGTCTATTCAGAATATACGCTGAAACCTCTAAATTTTTAATATTTGGAGATAAAACAATATTTTTATCCGATACTTCCGTAATTCTTTCGGCGACTAGAGATAAAGAATCTTTTCTAAGTTTTAAAGACAAAAAATCATTACTATCGTTATAATTAACATCTATAACAGGAGAAGGTTTTTTAACCTCAATGACTTTATCTTTTTTATTAAAAACGATAATCCCATTAATAAATTTAACTTCTAAGTTGTATTTCTCTATTAAAAATAAAAAAACATCCTTAACCTGTAAATCATAAAAATTATTATTAATAAGTTGATTCAACTTATTATCAACACTTATATTTAATCGATGTTCATCTGCGATTGAAGCTATAAAATCATAAAGAGTAAGCCCAGAAATATCGATTCTAACTTTTTCATTTAACCCCTCATTCATGAAAGATAGTTCTTCAAACTTATCTTCAATTTTTTTTTGATCCTGAGCTAATGTCAGCTTGCAAAAACTAAGTAATAAGATTGTGAAAATTGTAGTTTTAATCATTGATTAATTATTATCTTGGATTAAAATAGAATAAACCTCATCTATTGAAGTAACTCCCTTAGTTATTAACGAAATGGCTTTAGTTTTTAAGTTTGATTTATTATAATCTGGTAATTTATCACCATTATTTATTTTAGATACAACTTCACTATTTACTGAAAATAACTCATATATCGCAACTCTCCCCTTATATCCAGTATGAAAACAAGTATCACAACCTTTTGAAATATAATGAAATTTTAATTCTTTAAAATCATCTTTAAATTGACCTTCTAAAGGTACACATACTTTACACTTTTCGCAAAGTTTCCTAATCAATCTCTGCGCTGCTGAGATCAATAAAGTTTCTGCAATTAAAAAGGATGGCACCCCCATATCCATTAATCTCGAAACAGTACCTATTGCTGAATTTGTATGAATGGTTGAAAGAACTAAATGACCGGTCAAACTTGCTCTAATAGCCATTTGAGCAGTTTTTTCGTCACGAATTTCTCCCACCATAATAATATCAGGATCTTGCCTTAAAAAAGTTTTAAGGGCGCTAGAAAAAGTTAAACCAATGTCTTCGTTAAGTTGAACTTGATTTATTCCTTCTAATGTATACTCAATAGGATCTTCAATTGTTAAAATATTTGTATTCAACTTATTCAACATCTTTAGTGTAGCATACAAAGTAGTAGTCTTACCAGAACCTGTAGGCCCACTAATCAAAATTATTCCTCTAGATGAGTTAACTCCCTCTAAATAAGTATCATATTCACGCTTTTCCATTCCTAAATCTTGAATCGATAAATTAGAAGTATCCTTTCCCAATATACGCATAACAACCTTTTCGCCATATAACGTGGGTAGAATTGATACTCTCAAATCAAAATCATCATAATGTATACGGCCGTCCTGAGGTAAACGCTTTTCTGTAATATTAAGTCTAGATTTTATTTTAATTTTATTTATTAATTCAAGATAATTTTCTTTCTCAACCTTATACCTTTCAATTAACTTACCATCAATTCGAAACCTAATTCTTGAATTATTTTTAAATGATTCAAAATGAATATCACTACTATCTAATGATTTAGCTTCTAGAATTAAATTTTCTAAGAAATCAGTATTAAGCGAAAAACTAGTATCTCTTTTCTCATTATTATTTGACCTATAATATTTAGATAAAGTTTTATTAATTATCTCATCGGATACAGGATTAAATTTTACAGAACAGCCTAAGATTAATTCTAATTCCTCAATATAATGATTATCTTTCTTACTATTAGCAATATATAGAGTTAATATATTGTCAATTTTACTTTCTGGAATTATTTTATAATGAAATGCTAGTTTACCCGAAATTAACTGTTGATGTTCTGTAGATAAGTCTATTTCTTTGATTAAATTCATTATTAATAAAAATTAAATAAATTGTAAGTAAAAAGGTTTCTCAAAAAAATTAGTATGATTAAAGCTATGGATAACAACCCAGCAAGTGGAATCATTTTTTTTTCAATATAATTTTTAAAAAATAAAGCAAAAATTATCGAGAATAACAGTCCACTTATAAAATAAATAATATAGTCTTTAAGAGTAAAAAAAGGTGTTATTGAAAAGAAGAACAATATATCTCCTAAACCTATATGTTTATCCAAAGGGTTTATTATTTTCTTTGACTTAATTATTAAATAAAACCACAGAAAAAATAAGATAACACTTATAAATAATGCGGGTCTTAAAAAATTAAAAAAACTTATATCATTAAGAATATTTCTCAATAAACCTACAATAAATATAAAAAGTAAGACTAATATATGAATCAATCGATATTTAAAATCCTGATATACAATAATTCCTAGAAGGATGATAATAATTAAATCTATGATTAAAATCATTAAGTTCAATCTTTCTCCCTTTCTTTTAATTTTTTATCTTCATCAATTTCCCATACATTAAAAATACCATCACCATCAAAATCTGAAAGAGATGTAGCTATTGCTTTAAAGGAATTTGTAGAAGCACTTTCAATTTCAATTTCATATACAGCTTGTCCACCATCTTCAATTGTAGTTGCCTGAACAAAACCTATATCATCAAAATTATTGCTATATTTTGAGTATTTATAAAAATAACTTTTTTCTAAAGCATATATTTGATTTAACATACTTTGAGCCTCAATAGATTTTGCTTGTCCGATAACAGAGGTTTGATTAGGTAAGACCATTAATATTAATATCCCTATAATGCAAAGGACTATTAGTATTTCGGTCATGGAATACCCCGGCACGTAAAGAGGTTGATTTTTAATTTTGGATTGAACTTTCTTCATAATTTTAAATTTAGTTTTATTTTAATTACCAATTACTTTACTCAAGTCAAACATTGGAGCGTACATTGAAATCATAATTAAACCTACAATACAACCTATAAATAAAATTAATACTGGCTCAATTATTTTTCCAACCAATGTTGTTTTATGTGTCACCTCCTCATTGAAATTCAAAGCAAGTCTTACAAACATACTATCTAACTGATTTACTTCTTCAGCTATTTTAATCATAGAAATAACGTTACTGTCAAAAATTGAAAATTTCTTTATAGCTTCACCAAAAGTATTTCCTTTCTCTATTTGTGATTTAACATCTTTCAAAGCTATTTCTAATGGGTAATAATTAATCATTTTTATAACTAATTCAAGTGATTCTATTATTGAAGTCTTTGAAGTTAATAATAATGACATTGACTGACAGAACCTCGCCATGTAAATTTCTTTAATAAGTTTACCTAAAAAAGGAATCTTCAGTACAATTTGTGAACTGATTTTTCGAAAAATTATATTGTTCTTTATAACAGTATAAAGTAAATATATACTTAAAACACTTGATAGAAAAATAAAAAGTAAAAAATTAAAATTTTCTGATAAGTGAATTATAAATTTAGTCAACTCAGGTAATTCTTGATTAAATTGATTAAAAACGGTTTCGAATAATGGTACAACATAAGTAAGCATAAAATATAATGTCCCTAGAGTCAATAATAATATAAATGCTGGATAGGCTAACAAAGAAATTATTTGCTTTTTTAACTTAACTCTTTTCTCCACATAAATATGTAATTCATCTAGAATTTTTTCAAGCATATGCGTTTCTTCTCCAATTTTTATACTATAGATCTCATAATCTGAAAATTCATTTGTATAATTTAATGCTTGATAAAATGGTTTTCCTTTAATTATATTATTTAAAATATTATCGTAAAGGCTTTCATTACTATTTTTTTTTTGCTGATTTTTAATTATTGATAACGATTCCTTCAGGTCTATACCAGCATTTAATAAGATTGATAGATCTTTATATAAGGTCATCTTCTTTCTATCATTAATTTTTTTCTTGAAAAAAATTTTCTGTGAATGTGTTTTATTTTTTCTAAAAACAGATTCTTTTCTATTGATATGTTTTAAATGAACTCCCATTAAAGATTATTCATTAGTATAGTTGCATAATATTTTTTTTGAAAAAACAACTTCACTTCTTCATCCTCAAACTCAGATACAATCTCAATTCGATCAATTATTCTTGTTGTTTTGACAGAATCATTTAAAAATTTCCATTCAACCTGTTTTACATTTAACGAATCTATGTGGTTATTACTATTTCTATAAAAATAATCTCCTTTTTGATAATATAAAATGGACTTATTGTCGTAAGAAATTATTTTTACTTGACTACTATTTGCCTTATAAATATATTGAGATGTCAAAAAATCATCATTAAGTAAATACCTAAAATTATTTACCTGCATACTATATTTCTCAGTTTTCATAAAATTTTCTAACGAATAAGACAAATAACCATAGAATAGATATATAAATGAAACTACAATAGTCATTAATACCATCATTATAACCGTTTCCAATATTGTGTAAGCTTTAAGCAAATTATTATTTTTTAATTAAAATAAAATATGAAACCTTTTGATGACCTTCTTGATATGTAAATTCTATTTTTCTTAATCTAGAAAATTCACAATTCTTCAACTCAACTTTATGTACACTAGAAGATGATATTCTATGCCCTTTATATCTATTATTTAAAATATAGTTTTTATATTCGAGTTTCTTCAATTTAGGGCTACGATTAGTAATAATAGTAAATAAGATTGTAAAAGAATAAATACAGCAAGCAATAACTACTAATGCTATTGAGGTTTCTATAATGGATGAGCCTTTAAATCTAAAAGAATAAGCCATTTTAAATTTGTTTTAATAAGAGTGCTTGACTAGAATTAAAATTTTCTAAATAATCAAGTTGAAAAAAAAAATTTTTCTTTTCTTGCGGATTAGAAAATATTTCGCCACCACATATCAAATTCTCATAACCAAATTCATTATTTTTATATTGCAAAGATGAAGTGAAAACACTACCTAATACTTTCCCTTTTAAAAATAAATTACCTTCACAATAAATATTTCCTTCAATAGTAGCATTTTCTTCTATTATTAGTGTATTTCTATCAACTTGAGATAGCCCTAAGGTTTGAAAATAAATCAAACCTGAAAAACTTGATTGATTGTTGAATATTAATTCTGATGTTTCATCTGATTTTGATACTATTATCGAAGGATATTTTAACTTAGTATTATTTTCCAACACAACCCCGTTTTTAGCAAAAACCTGAGCATTACCTCTAAAATTTGAATGAAATACAACTTTAGGAGCATCTAAAATCACATCTTCAAGATATGTACTACTATCAATATGTAGCGTATCGTTTGATTTAATAATAATATTTCCTTTTATAATATAATTCCTCAAATAACCTTCAACTAATACTACTTTAGTTACATTTCTAAAGCTATTTAAAATTTCATTATGTTTGAAATTTTCAATTTTAGAATATATCCAATTTTCAGAATACTCTAAATTAACTTCATTTACTCTTGGCAGATTTTTCTTTGAGGTATATATTTTACCATTATGCCTGGATCTTGAAAAATTATTTACCCCACAACTATTAATTTCTATATTTTTAATTCCTAACTCAGGTATATATATATCACCATTAATAAAAGTATTACCAGATAAATTTAAATTCTCATTATTATTTCTCAAATATAAAGCTGGCATATTAGAAATTTGCTTTTTACCAGTTAAAAAACACTGAGATAATGTGTCTTTTTTAAATATTGAATTAATTTCTAATTTCTCAAAATATCCCCATTTTCTTTTAATGAATCGAGTTTTAATATTGTAATCTGAAAAGAATATCTTTTCAGATTGATTATCTAAATCTGAATAATATTGCTCTGCATAAGCTACTGCAGATTGGTTATTTAAAAGCATCCTATCTTGCATGTCATAATAATCATCCATTCTTAAAAAAAAAGTATAAGAATTTAGAATTAAATAACAGAAAACACCTACTATAAGTAGAAAAAAAACTGAATAGTAAAGCGAAGCAGCTTTTAACATCAAAAAATAAAATTTTTATTCTAATAAGATAGAAATATAAATATTTATCAATAAAAACCAAAATTAAAGTTAAATTTAATTTTTAAAAATATTATTTAGATCTTCATAAATACTTCTATAAATAATAGTCTGTCTTTCTAAACTAACCTCGAATTTAGTTCTCCTATTCTCAATATTGATATTTTCTAAGTTAAACCTTATTTTTCTATCCTTCCCATCGGCAAAAGCGATAAACTCCCCGGCTTTGAGTTTAAAAAACTCGTGAGCCCTTCGTTTCAAAACCTCTTTCACCCCTTTGGTTACCCTACTTTGTAAAGTTAATCCACTACTCTTGCTCACACTTTGGGAGCTTCTCCCATCAATAGGAAAGATCCCTCCCGCTGGCGTACACTCATCTGCTTGGTAATGGTATGAATAATGGTGGCAATAATTGGGGAATAAGCAGATTCGTATTGCGGATTGTTACTAATGGATATTACCGCGTGATGTTCGACTGCATTGATATCTAAGGGGATCTGATCAGCGGAGAGCATATAAAACATTTTTTGAGAGCTGATTTTTTTAAACGCATTGGCAAGCATACTTTTAACTCCTGCGGTTTGTTTTTCAGAATCAACCCCATTGATAAATGCCCCTGCCATACTTTTTGCTATGAGGTCACTACTTAGAAAAGCCACCAGATTCTTCGTATCTAAATACTGAAACACAGCGATAAGATGGGGTAAACTACAATACTGCGGATACCTTGATTTCAGTTTCCAGATAAGTCCTGCCAATAATCCTTCCACTGCATCTGTAAAAAAACGGTTGCTTCCGCTTGAAGACGATAGATTTTGTTCTAACAGATTCTCCATTAAAACTTTCGCCACTTCATTGACACTCTCTTCATTCGGCAAATATCGAGGAGCGATAGGATTTATTCGGTATTGAACCCGATCAAAAGAAACAGGATAACAGTGCACTCCTGCCGCTTTAAATAAAGGTAGAGCAATCTCGGTAAGTTCCTGATCTTTATAATCATGAATCACCCCAGAAAATTTATACTTGCTAAAATGCAGTAACAAATTATAAACCATACTAAAAGTTTTTCCGCTTCCTGCAGCTCCGATGATCGAAACCCCTTTTCTGATATCCTGAATTTTAAAACGCCCTCCACGAAGCTTAAGTATTACTTGATATTTTTCAGAGACTTTTGGGGTTCTTCTTTCGGTAAAGAGTCCCCAAAAAATCACTCCCAAGAATACAAGAGGAGCTACATAAACGAAGAGGTAAGCAATATCTATACTCATAATTCAATAGATCCGGAATGGATGGCTTTGGTAATCCCTTTTTTAAGCTTCGTCATAATTTTTCCAGCGAGCTGTGAGGAAGTTAAGGGAATAGTTGTTAAGGGTAATTTCACTCCTCTTTCTTTTAGCAGTTGGAAGGCTATTTTCTTCTCTGGTGCAGGAAGCCGAAGAAGTTGTTTAAAATATTTCTCCGGATGTTTTAAAAAAGTATTTCGAGCTTGGTAGCTTTCCACATAATTTCTTCGGTATTGAAATTTCCGATCAAAAACTTCTTCTGCCGCTTTAAAAAATTGATCCCGATCGAAACCTCGCTTCACTTCTTTCCCGTGAAGCATAGTCGTTGATGCTTTGTACCTACTCCCGGGAGAAAAACTATACCGATTAGATCGATCTTTTCGACTTACCAGCACGTGAATATGGCGTTGATCCCCTTCCTTGATCATTCCCTCCTCGATCATCTTCCCTTGTTGTTGATGCGGCGCTTTTTGCTGAAGTTCTCGAATGCTTTGCTGTTTCGTTTGAATACTTCCTTCCATCTCCCCTTTTTTGATGAGTACCAACTCGTGTTGTAAACGAGCAATTTTTTGAATATAAGGTTGATTTTCCCGAACAGTCCTATCGGTACCTTTATACCTACGCTTTGTTCTAATTTTGCAAAATAGAGAATATCATCTTTAGTAATTTTACGTCCCTCTATTTCCCGATGAAAAGCCTTGGCATAGTTTTCCATAAGGCTTCGGGTATAAGCTTTTAAGGTGGAAGGGTTATCAGCGATATGTGCCAGTTCCCTCGCGCTGGGATTGATTGTGATCGAATAAAATTTAGGCTCTTTTTTCTTTAGTTTAGCCGTGTTTTCATCAATAGACGCTTTCACCTCCTCTGCAGAAATTTTATCATCATATGGATCAAAAAAGGCTTCCATATCATCTTGGGTTTTCCCTTGATTTTCTTTTTCCAGATAGTCTACAAAATCACCGGCACTTTGCAGGTAATGACTATCGAGTTTCTGTGGTGTGATGGTGATATACATACTCTATTTTTTGTTGAATTTTCTCCCATTGTTTCGGGGTCATTTCCAAACGGAAATAATTCTTCCCTAATCCGGGTTTGATATAGCGAACATTTGATGAAATAGCCGAATATAATTCATAAAGCATTTTACTTTTCTCCTGTTCACTATGATAGGCTATTTCCCAAGAGGATACTTCCGGAACCTCCCGGCTTGAAGCCTCCTTTTCCACTTTTAGTTCAGGAATTTCTTTAGAGGAAGACGGGTTGAATAATTCTCTTTCCTGAATATCCGGGGTATTCTCATCGGTAGCCGCTACCTGTTCGAAAAGCAATTGAAGCATAGCCTGAGTAGGTTTGGTTTGCCTTTTTTCAATATCTTTAATAATAGCGATCATTGCATTCATTCTTTTTTTCAACCTACGCTCCAGGGTACCCATATTATTCCCTAAAGATTCATAAGGAGAAAGCTGGTGTATGTCAAAAAATCGAAGCATAGCCTTTAAACTATCACTATGAGAAGTCCCTAATATCTTGGAGAAAATCCGGAACTGATCCGCCACCTCTTTTTTAAAATTAATCGCTGAAAACTTGTACTTTTTAAAAGGTTTAAGTTCCATTTGCTGTAAAAATTACCCGGTATTTAAGGCTCACGAAGGTATTTGCTGCAAAAACAGGTAAGTACACGATCTGATCAATCACCGTACCCCCTATCCTTAGGCGATTTCAGAAAAAACATATCGCTATAACACCGCTCCGCGTGTTATCCTCTTGCTTTTCCTTTTCGTCCCGTGAGGGACAAAAATTCAAACCTCTGGCAGTCACCGAAAACCACGAATTAAAACTTATTTATTTGGTCGTTCAGGAAAGTCAAATCAAAAAATAAAAGGACCAAAACTTCTATCTTTCAATGCTTTAAAGATACAAATTTCAGTCTATTAAACATTAAAAAAGCCCTAATTAAATAAGGGCTTTTTTGTTTTTATTTAGCAATTACATCTCAAATACAAAATGATAAGTATATAGGTTTCGTATTCCTTCCTCTTGTAGGAGTTGCTCATAATTCACATGTGTTTCTGAGCATAACTCATCAATTCTTTACCTTAACGTCGATGCACTTCCTTTTTAGAAATTGAAATTAAACGCTCCTGTGTCTCGCTATCAATATTCGTATAATTTAAATAGATCATAAACGAAATTTTACTTTACAAAATCCCCTGATCAGCAAAACTGTAATACTCTTTATTAGGAGTTATAATAAGATGATCAAGAACTTTGACATCTAATAATTCTCCCGCTTTGATAATCTTTTGTGTAAGCTGTCGATCAGCTTCACTAGGTTTTAAAGTGCCGCTTGGGTGGTTATGCAAAAGTATGATCGCTGTAGACAAACTTTTTAAAACAACGGCAAATAAGATTCTAAGATCTACTAAGGTTCCAGTAATCCCACCTTTTGAAACCTCGTAAATACCTTTAACAATATTCGAATTATTGAGCAATAGAATTTTAAAATTCTCCTGCATTTCGATATGGTTTTGATCCCAATGTTCAAAAGCCAATTGTGCAGCATCTTGCGAACATCCAATTTTAAAAGTGGTATTTATCGTTTGATTTCCGTGGTAGCTGATTTGAATTTCATTAACTTTGGTTTTCATGAGACTTTTTTTTTAAAGGTTAACAATGAAAAAGAGGGCAAAACTTTGGTGAGGGATGCCCTCTTTATTTTTTACTTATTCCGCAGCTGGATTTCCAAGAAATAAAATTTCCTGTACCACCACTTCGGTTACATATCTTTTTTCACCCGTTTGGGTTTCATAAGATCTGGAGGTCAATTTTCCCTGAATGGCTATTTCTTTTCCTTTACCGACATATTTTTCGATAAGATCCGCCTGATTTCCCCAGGCGATCAGATTATGCCATTGGGTACCCTGCACTTTCTCACCATCCTTTTGGTAATATTCATTGGTTGCCATCGATAGACGAACCGCTTTTTTACCACTATCAAAAGTGATGGTTTCCGGGGTGTTCCCCACATTTCCGATTAATTGAACTTGATTTTTGATCGTACTCATAACATTAAAATTTAGATTCTACCATTAGTGTAGAAAGGTTAAACATTGATTTACTTATTATATCTGAAGCGTTTTCCTTTTTGATTTTTACTTCGCTTCCGATTTTGTTGTTTTGAAATGATTTCATAATGATATTTTTTTGATTTACTTCCCATAGAGCTGTGAGCTGTTCCCTTTTTTGATGCTGATACGTTTTCAGGAATTGGAAATTAGGAAAGATGTATAAAAAGGAAGAATGACTGGCTTATGTCATCTGGACTAACTTCCAATTCCTGGTATTTTGCATAGTAAAAAAGGGAGAGACAGTGAGCAGCCGGGAAGTCAACAAAAACCATTGAAATTGAAAAACAACCGGAAGTGAAGTAAATGGAAGTATATAACTCTCCTATAAAAGTATATCTAATCGAATACTTGACCTCTAGTGATAAATGAATAAGAATTATGCACCGGGGAGAAATAAATAATAATAGGAGTACCAGATTAGAAAAATTATAACTTTTTAAAACCAATTCATATACACAGTTTATTAATGGATTGAAAAAATAATCTAACATTTAGTAAATAAATTAAAATATTGAATTGCTAATTATATCTAAATTGAAAACTAAAATGTAAGTCTACTTTGAACTCCTATTTTTCTATGGATTCTTGTGAGAAACTCATAATTCATCTCAAGACATACCTTCCTGTTAAATATTTATTTAATATGTATTCTTTGAAAATTACTCAAAACTTGATAGGACCGTATCAAATTTTATGAACTACGATTCTTCATTTTTTCTTGTAAAAGAATAAGAATTTATGCTATCATTGGATAATACTTATTCCACATATATAGACAAATATCAATTCAAATTTCTAAACTCCTTAGGTACAACACCAACCTTTTTGTTCAAATAGTCGGGTAAAGCGCTGTAGATATTAAGAACCATATGCGGTGAGTGGATATACTGATCTAGTCTTTGTATTGAAGTGAATTTAGTTTGAATAGGTGTTCCTATTGGTTTGATCCTACCCAATTTTTTCGTTTTTAGTGACTCACAGCTTTTTTTGCAGTGGTACTTTACAAATTATTCATTTATTTCATTCGATATTTTGAGACTTATACAAAATTAAACATCGCCCCTAACAAAGGTATTTTGCTTTCTAGTCCTGTAAATTTTGACAAAACCAGTTTAATAAAACTGTTAGGTAAATCGTACTAAACCAAAGGTTTTATGAACTAATTCTAGCAAGAAACATTATATTTGTTTTCACTAATATTTGGTACAAAACCATCCAAGAATATGATAACTGTAATTTCTATTATTTTGATAATTTAAGTGTAAAAAGCACTGGAAGAAATTTCGGTGAAAAATGCAATGCTATTAACGAAATACTTTTAAGTACCTGCTACTCCGAGTGCACTCAAGGAGTCAAAATTCATGCCCCAACAAACTTTAACGCATATGAATTAGAATAACGCCATGGTAACCTTTACAGGCCATAATACGTCAACTCTTTAATTTGGTTGTTTTTGATAAGGAAAGTAAGGACAAAAGAATTTAAAAGAAACTTGAAAATGATTTCATAGATTTGTTGTTATGTTAAACGAAAAAAATATTAAATCATTTATTGCCTCCGGAGAGGGTTATAATATTGAATTTAAGGTTAGTATACCAAGTAAAATTAAAGATGTTACTGAAGAAATTTGTGCTTTTGCTAATGCAGCTGGAGGAACACTTCTTTTAGGGGTAAACGACAACAATATTGTTCAAGGAGTTACTTTTAATAATGCTAAACGTTCTGCGCTTCAAAATTCAATTAATGAAATTTCACCCGCTTTACATTGTAAGATTTATACTGTAATTGTAGACTCCAAAGATGTTGTAGTTATTGAAGTGCCTTCTGGAGAAAATAAGCCATATGTTTTATCCGGTGCAATTTATGTTCGTCAAGGTCCAAATTCGCAAAAATTGACTACCGTTGAAGAAATGAGAGATTTTTTTCAGCAAGCAGATAAAATTTATTTTGATGAAGCACCTTGTAAGGCAATTGATATAAATCAAGATGTTCCTGATAATAATATTAATCAGTTTAGAGTTTTAGCTGGATTAGGTGCTACAGTTTCAAACGAACAAGTTTTCAATAACCTTAAACTAATTACTAAAGAAGGTTTCTTAAAAAATGGAGCCACATTATTCTTTGCCGAAAACCCTGAACATTTTTTCGAAAAAGCCGTAATACGTTGTATCGCTTTTGATGGTATTGATAAACGGTTTATTGAAGACTATAAAATAATGACAGGCTCTTTATACAATCAATACTTGCAAGCAATGTCTTGGTTGAAGAAGAAATTAGATGTACGTTATGATATTGAGGGAGAAGGTTCCCAACCAAGAAAAGAAATTTGGGAAATTCCGGAAACCGTTTTCAAAGAAGCTATAATTAATGCCCTGGCGCATAGAGATTATTACGATAAAGGAGCTCGTATTACTATTGAGGTATTTAATGATAGAGTTGAGATTTCTAATCCTGGAGGTTTAATCAGTGGTATTCCTAAAAATGAATTTGGTAAAAGAAGCTTAAGTAGAAATCCTTTAATATTTGGTCTATTTGAGAGAATTAGAATGGTTAAAGCTGATTTAACTGAACCTGAATTTAATACTGAAGGAATGTTTACTGTAACAGTTAGAAGACCTTTTGATTTTAATAAGTGGGTAGATAAGTGGGTTGATAATCTTACTGATAATAGAGTTAATATCATTAAAGCTATTCACGAAAATAGTAAAGTTTCTAAAAGAGAACTTGAAGATAAAGTTGGCTTAAGTGCTACTGCTATTGATAAAAACCTTGATGCCCTAAAAGATTTAGGTCTTATAGAAAGAGTTGGTAGCGCAAAAGGAGGTCATTGGCAAATTAATTATATACTTCCCTAAGTGGGTAGAAAAATGACAATAAAGATAAAACGTTTCTTCGATAAGATTTTTGAAAATAGGATGTTTAAGATTTCATCTGTTTATGTATTAGGAATCTTAATGTTCTATTTAGCATCATCTACAGTTAATAGAAAAATTTTAAATATTTTACTATCGATGAAAAGCTAATATTACAAATTCCTAAATTTATTTTTGTTGTTTTATTTGCTGTAGCTGTAATGTATATTTTATACAAAATAGCTTTAAAAAAATATCAGCCTTCAATCTTTTTGATTCATTCATTAGTTGTGTCTAGCTTGATTTATGTAGTATTGAAGTGGGGAATTGATAAAGATGGATGGTACTTCATATTATTTTCTTCAAAATTATTCTACGTTGACTTTTTAGGAGTATTGTTAGTTCTTTCGATTATACTGACTGTTATAAATTTATTAAGTAAAAAAGAGCTTGAAAGAAAGCCAAATCCGTTTATCTCTGATGACCCTGTTTTATTAAAAGGCGATGACAAGTTAAACTACCACAAAAGAGCGGCAAAAATTGTCGAATATTTAGAAAGATCAAACTTTAAAAATTCATTTACAATTGGAATTGTTGGTCCTTGGGGTAATGGTAAATCAAGTTTGATTAGCCTAATTGAAGAGAAGTTAGAAGAGAAAAGTAATGAACATACAATTCATTTAAAGTTTTTACCATATCTAAATCACAGCGAAACTGATATTATTTCAGAGTTTTTCAAACAGTTAAGTACTGAAATAAATAAGTATAGTGGGAGATTGTCAAATCAATTTTTGAGTTATTCTGATAAGCTTTTAAAACTGTACAAGAATAAAAGTATTTCTGAATTCTTTAAGCCAAATTCGAGTTTATTTTCCGATTCGTCTTCTTACGATACATATAAAAAGATTAATGATACCTTAAACCAATTAGACAAGAAATATATAGTATTTATAGACGATCTTGACAGACTTTCTAATAATGAAGTTTTGCAAGTCTTAAAGTTAGTTCGAAATACTGCAAATTTTAAAAACTTTATTTTTCTAATTGCTTTGGATAAAGATTATGTACTTGAATCTTTATTGGTAAAAAATGATATTGCTGACCATACATTTGTAGATAAATTTTTTCAATTAGAAGTTTACTTGCCAGAAATTGAAAAATCCCAACTAAAAACTGATTTCATAGGTCTATTGAAACAAACAGATTTAGGTTTTGAGAGAGAATTTTTTAGAAATGTTGAAGCTTGTATCTTTAAAGAGGATAATCTATTTGATGATTATATTTCAAACTATAGAGGTGTAAAACGCTTGGTAAATCAATTGGTTTTTGATTTTAAATCCTTACCAGATGAGCTTGACACTAATGATTTTTTAAATTTTACTTATTTAAAAATGACCTTTCCTTATGCAATAAAATTTTTAAATAATAATTGGTCAACCATAATTCCTTATAATCCAGAAACAAACCTTTGTGAATTAGTAGAAACCGAAAATGATTCTGATAAAAGTGATGCTTTTAAAGAAATGAGAAGATATAGAGTTTTTCATTTAAATCAAAAGCTTAATATAGATTTTAGCAAGTATGAAATCTCTAAAGACATTGATAAAGAAACAAAGATTAACGAAACAAATAATTTAACTAAACAGCAAAATATTTTATTAATAAAAACATTAATTGTGCTTTTTGGTAAAGAAAATATTACTGACAGTCATACCTCAATAAAGTTTGAGAATAATCTTCGAAAACTACTTCAACAGAAAATACAAGAAAAAGATTTAAGCGAAGTCAAATTTAAAAGCATATTTAATTTTCATAATGACTTTGAGAACTTAAATAAGTTATTGAATGAAGGTCATACGAATAGTATTTTAAATAGACTAGCATATTTTAATACAATTGATAAAGATGAAGCTTTAAAAGCAATAATAATATTGCTATATATTTTTAACGATGCAGAATTTTATTCTTTTAATTCAACTTCTGTATGGAATATGTTATCTGAATATATTGTACGTCAATTAAAGCTTAAAATAGGAAATAACGATTTTTGGACAGATAATAATAAACCAAATATTTGGAAATATATAGTTAGTGAGTTTATCGATAAGGATAATTTTAAACTTAAAAGTAAAATCCAATTTTTAGCACTCATAAGTGAGTCTAGAATTAGACTTGATTTTTCTGATTGGGGAACCACAGAAGATGATCTTAAAGATCTGTCACTTTCTTTATATAAAAAGTTATTAGACGATAAGCAAAATAATTTATGGGACATCCATGACTATTCTTTTTATCATGCCTATCATGATGTTCGAAAATTTCATACAGCTGATAAGATTAATCCAATTACAATAGACTTTTGGTCAAAAAATGATATTACTTTATTGTGTGCGCAAATGACACAAAATGATGCTTGGACTACCAAAATGCTTAAAACATCGGACTATGCAGCACAATTGTTTGAATCCAAGTATAAATACAAGCAATTTATAAATAAAAAATTAACAAATCCTATAACATCAGAACTGAAAGAATATGTTCAATTTTTAGAGTTAGAAAGCTATACCGATTTTAGTAGATATATTAGATTTGAATTCTTAAGTTTTAATTTAATTAAACAAAAGCTTCAAAGAGTAATAGATTTTAATAACCTTGCCCAAGATGAAGCAGAAACCATTATCGAAATAGTATTAAAATCAGATAATAAAGATCTTTGGAACATAACATATACAGATATGAATACTGATGTTATTTCTGGGTTTATAGAATTAAGAAGATACAATATAGGTGGTACACTTTTTACTTTTATTAGATTACAATCAGGTAATTATCACAAATCTATACCTGAGATGTTTCAACATTATAAAGAAATGCTTTCTAATAATAACATTAATTCTAAAATAGATTCAGAACAAAAGTCTATAACAGTTGATGATAGTGATGAATCCATAAAAATTATTTCAGTACAACCAACTAGTTATGATTCGAAAATTAAATTAAGATGAAATAGCGAAAATTATGGCAAGAAGGAAAGATGTTAAATATACAATTTACAAAATTTTTAGAAAACATAGCGTTTTAATGAGTTATCATTATTTCGATAATCATCAAAAACCTATTACCACCATTGAGATTACAACTGCAATGTATACAGATGAATAGGGTCTACTCCCTTATACCTTTAAATAACTAATATTACTCCTCCAATGAACGATAAAAGTTTTAAGGAACTGAAGTTAGAAGTACAAGAAGCTTCAAAAAAAGGAATTGATTTTTTGTGCGCTGGTAGCTTACTTTGGTTGTTCATTACATTAATCTGGTATTTCACCAACTCTCCATATTATAAAAGTATTTTTACTTTTATGATTGCCGGACTAATGTTACCCTTGGCTTATCTGGGATCTAAAATTTTCAATACGCAATGGAAGCTTCCATCTAATCACCTACAACCTTTAGGCGTATGGTTAAATTTTGCCCAGCTTGTTTACTTTCCTATTCTTATTTTTATATTTTTAATATCTCCAGACTATTTTTTAATGGTCTACTCTATCATTACCGGAGCCCATTTATTTCCTTATGCGTGGTTATATGATGAGATAGCTTATGCCATTATTGCCATATTGATTTCTGTAGGGTCGCTTTTCTTACAATTATACCTTCCTTTCGAAATGATTTGGATCATCGCTTTATTTACTTCCATCTCACTATTGATGTTATTTTTCAAAATAAGAAAAGGGTAAAATATTATTTTAGTTAAGATTATTTATTTATTTTCAAATTAAATAAATAAGATGTTAATCATCTTGTTTAGTTCATTTACAAGTTGTCAACGAATTGGTTATCAGTTTTTAACTAAAAGTTTTTTGTCTTTTGATTTGAATTAGAAATCGTAATATCTTAATTTTTTCTATTCAAAATTATTATTAAGTTTATTATTTAAGATTGACATATCATCCTTTACTTTATTATCAATCACACGCGCATAAATTTGTGTGGTCGCTAACTTGGTATGACCTAATAATTTCGAAACTGTTTCTATAGGAACCCCATTAGTTAGCGTAACGGTTGTTGCAAAAGTATGCCTAGCTACATGAAAGGTCAGATTTTTTTTAATTCCACAAAAATCAGATATCTCCTTTAAATAACTATTCAGTTTTTGATTCGAGTAATGAGGTAATAGAGTTTTTGAATGAGCAGTTTTTGGATGATTTTGATAAGATTTTAAAATATTTCTGGCTTGATTAAGCAAAGGAATTTTAAGCGCTGTTTTGGTTTTTTGACGTTCCGTTTCAATCCATTGATTCCCATCAAAACCCATACCTATATTATCTATTGAAAGTTTAGTTATATCAATATAAGAAAGTCCTGTATAGCAGCTAAAAAGAAAAATGTCCTTAAACTATATTAAGTCTATCTATAGAAGATTTGAAATTCTCGATAGAACCCAATTCCTCTTTTGTCAAAAATTCCCTCCTTTTCTTTATAAATGATGATTTAAATCTCACAAACGGATCCTTTGGTATCCATTCATGATGATAAGCCATAGTCACCATTTTACGCAATCTCTGAAGATGTTTCACGGCAGTATTATGACTCATTTTGCGTTGATGATCTTGAGGTTGATAGGATTTTATAAAAAATTCAAAATCTTTGATAAAGGTGTAATCTTAATCTATTAACCTATAATCGTTTAAACTGAATTTAGCGGACAAGAACTTATATAAATATCTCTGGGTCACTTTATAATGCTTTAAAGTACGAGAGGAAAGCGATTGTTTAGAAATCTCATTATGATATTCAAATAAATCCTTTAATGAGCGGTAAAATATATCTTTTCCTAAATATCGATTTTTGATTGCCTGAGCAGTTATCATTTTATGTTCGGACAACAAGTCTTCATAAGCTGAATAAATATTTGATCTTACTTGATCTAAATACTTATTTACAAGTTTAGACTCTTGACGTGTTCCCTTCATCATACCTCGGGAAGCTTCCCAATTCTCAGCGGGAATTCTCCTTTTTAGACTAAAATTTGCTCTATTTCCGTCTACAGTAATTCTAGCATAAATTGGCACCTTGTTATTTTTGGAGCGAGAAGAATAAATCCAAAAAATTAGGCTGAATGTTGATCGATTTTTCATTTTTATCGTCTTTAATTATACATTTTTATAAAGACGAAAGTCAAATACAGGTATCTAATATTAAAATAGTTACACTTAAATTGGTTCACAATTTTATAAGATTCCAATTGTGAACCGAATTGCGAACATTTTTAGCGGTTTTTATTAATTATAAATATAGCTAATAAAAACATAAAACCCTGAAAATCATACGATTTACAGGGTTTTAGTTTAAATTGAATACTTATAAAGTGATCGCACCAGGATTCGAACCTGGGACCGCCTGCTTAGAAGGCAGGTGCTCTATCCAGCTGAGCTATGCGACCTTTTGCTTTGTAAGCGGTTGCAAATATACTAATACTTCTTAATTAAACAAGCATAAAATAAATGAAATTTTCAACTAAATTATAACCTACTCATATTCAGAATAAAAGTTTTAAAAAAAATTTAAAATTTATTTATATATACAGTCTTTCTGTTTAAAAACTCTTTAATTCCGTCGGAAGATAGCTCTCTTCCGTAGCCAGAATCTTTAGTACCTCCAAACGGTAATCTTGGGTCGCTTTTTACCATAGAGTTAATAAATACGGCACCATCATCAAATTGAGAAATTAAAGCTTTAGCTCTTTCAAAATCTTCAGTAAAAACAGAAACTCCTAATCCAAAATCAGATTTATTCACTAAATCTATTGCTTCCATATCTGTTTTAAAACTGGTTACAGAAATTAGTGGTCCAAAGGTTTCTTCTAAAAAAATAGGAGATTTTTTACTTACATTAATTACAATTGTAGGTTCAAAATAAGTTTTATTTCTTTTACCTCCTAAAACTACTTTTGCTCCTCCCTGTATGGCTCTATTTAATTGATCTTCTAAATCTTTTGCCAAATCTTCTCTTGCCATTACTCCAATAAACGTATCTTCTTCTAATGGATCTCCACTTTTTAATTCTCTTGTTTCTGTAATTAGCGCTTCTACTACTTCATTATAAATAGATTCGTGTACAAGTAGTCTTTTACCTGCTATGCAACTTTGCCCCGTATTTTGAAAACGTGCTTGTACACAAGTTTTTACAGACTCTTCTATATTTGCATCTTCAAAAACTACCAATGCGTTACTCCCACCTAGCTCTAACAAAGATTTTTTAATTTCTTCTCCTGCTATACTAGCCACTGCACTACCTGCTGGTTTGCTACCGGTAAGCGTAACTGCTTTTATTCTTTTATCTCTAATTATATTTTCTACTTTTTTACTACTAATAATTAGATTTTGAAAACATCCATCAGGGAAACCTGCATTTTGTATTGCTTTTTCTATATTTTCTGCACAGCGCATTACATTGCTTGCATGTTTAAGGACTCCTACGTTTCCTGCCATTAAAGCGGGAGCTATAAACCTGAATACTTGCCAAAAAGGATAATTCCAAGGCATAACTGCCAAAATAACCCCTAAAGGGTCAAAGCGCACATAAGATTCTTGTGCATCTGTTTCTATAATTTCTTTTTTAAGCTGATTTTCTGCGTGCTCTGCATAATAATTACATACCCAAGCACATTTTTCTATCTCTGCAATTGCTTGGGCAATAGGTTTACCCATCTCTTTGGTTATGGCAGTTGCGTAATCTTTTTTATTATTTATTAACTCTTCAGCTAAATTGTGCATTAGCTCAGATTTTCTAGCAAAAGTGGTATGCTTCCAATCTTTAAAAGTTTTATCTGCTTTTTTTATTTTTTTTGAAACGTCAGATTTTGAATGCTCTTTAAATTTTTCGAGCGTTTCTCCTGTATATGGATTTATGGATTTAAGCATGATATCTTTAATTTAACGCTAAATTTAAAAATCTTAGCGTTCTCTTAATTTTGAATTATGATGAATTTAACTTTGTTATTTTGTTGAAAAGTTAGTTCAAAAGTCTTTAAAAAACCGAGATGTTTATTTAATCTATTCTTTAAATTTATAAAAACCAATTATTTATGGATACTAGAGATGTAAAATTACTTGAGTTAAGACCAGAGATACCTTCTGCTAAAGTTTCAGCAAATATGTCTTCTGAAGAACAGTTTCAAAATAAAACTTTAAGACCCGTAATTAAATTGCAACACTACTTGTTAATTGAAGCTTTTAAAAATTACATCAAAAAGCATAAAAATATTTTTTATGAAATGTCTTTAGAAAAAAGATTTCTTTACGTAGAAAATACAATTCAAAAAGACATAAAATTTAGAAACAGCTTAAAAGGTATGATTATAGGTCAATTTACTATTGATGAATATACTACCTACATAGAAAACTCTTCTAAACTTAATAAAAGAATGATGAATATTGTAAAAGAACGTATACAAGACAGTATTCAACTG
Source organism: Mesonia phycicola (assembly GCF_900141885.1). Lineage (GTDB taxonomy): Bacteria > Bacteroidota > Bacteroidia > Flavobacteriales > Flavobacteriaceae > Mesonia > Mesonia phycicola. The sequence goes on from NZ_FQYY01000004.1 coordinate 95,071, forward strand.
TTAGAAAATGTACCTTCTTTTTCATAATTAAAGTTTAATAATTATTACTACTTTGGTTCTTTTAAATAGTTTATGAGTAGAAAAAAACGACAAAAAAAAGATAAGAGAGTTAAATATACTTCTGTTAACCAAGTACCTGGTCAAGTTACTTATGTTGGTAGTAAAGAAAGTGTAGCTCCCAGCGTAGAAATAATTAATTACAATAAAGAAAAAGTTACTAGAGAAGATAGTAACGATGTACAAAATGCTTTCAATTTTAACGGCACAGATGATATTACATGGATAAATATTAATGGTTTAAACCATACCAAAGAAATTGAAAAATTAGGGAAACACTACAAACTACATCAGCTTATAATTGAAGATATTGTAAACACTCAACAAAGACCTAAAATAGATGATTATGAAGGTTATATTTTTGTTGTTTTAAAAATGCTTTATCACGATGCTCAAAATGAATTTATAAATGAACATTTAAGCATTGTTATTGGTGAAGACTACGTTTTGACTTTTCAAGAGGCAGATGGTGATGTTTTTAACGGATTAAGAGAAAGAATTGAAAATGCTAATGGCAGAATAAGAAATTCTGGTACAGATTATTTATTATATGCACTTATTGATGCTGTAGTAGATAATTATTTTATCATTATAGATACTATGAGTGATAAAATTGAAGCCTTAGAAGATAGTTTATTTCTAGAAAATCCCGAAGAAGACTTATCTCACGATATTCAAGATTTAAAGAGAGAGGTTTTAAAAATTAGAAAAGCTATTTACCCTCTTAGAGAAGTAATTAATAGATTAGAAAAAAGCGAACATCAGTTAATAGATGAAAAAACACATAGCTATTTAAGAGATTTACAGGACCACATAACCCAAATTTCTGAAAATATAGAAGTATATCGTGAAATGATATGGGGATTAATGGATATGTATATGACCACTATTAGCAACAAAATGAATGAAGTAATGAAAGTACTTACCATAATGGCTAGTATTTTTATACCTCTAACATTTATGGCAGGTATTTACGGGATGAATTTTGAGTATATACCAGAGCTTCAATTTAAATACGGATATTTTTATTTGTGGGGAGCTATGATTGTGGTTTTCTTTTTAATGATTTGGTATTTTAAAAGAAAAAAATGGCTTTAACAGAAATGTTATTCATTCTTTTTTCTCTTTTTATGATCTAAATAAACAAAAACAGCATAAACAACAATACCGCCCCCTCCTATCCAATATAAACCAGTTTTCAAAGTTTCTATATCTTTTGCAAAAAAAGAAATTGCGGTTGCTAGTGGAATAATACCAAGCATAGTTGCTGAGATAAATTTAAGATATCGCATCTTTAAACCTCCAGCAATAATGCTAATTGCATCATTAGATAAAAATGGAGATATTCTAAACAAAACTATACTCCAAAACCCGTAATTAGATACCCAATATTTAAGTTTATTAAAGGTTTTATCACTTATTAATTTATGTAGGGCATTCTCATTAATACCAATCCCTAAAGAATAACCAATTGTAGATGCTAAAAAAACACCTGCAGAAGACATTAAAATAGAAGGTACAGTACCATAAACTAAAGCAGCAGCAACCATTGGTAACCAAGACGGAAATATTACCAAAAACATCTGCAACACAATAATTAAAATTATTGCTACCACTCCCCAAGCACCAAAGCCCTTTATTGTAGAAGAAATTTGTTGTTGATTTCCAGATTTTAAAGCATTCCATAAATTAATGATAGCTTCATGAAAGTTTGGAGAAACAAAAAATAAAATTACTAGTACTACAATTAATGCTAATGTAAAATATAAAGAACTGTATTTGGCTATTTTTTCTGCTTTCAAAATTTAAGATTTTACTCAAATTTATAAAAGGCAAGCTCAAATTTCCTTAAATAAAAATCAAAATTCTCAATCTAATTTTACTTCATTCAATATTAAACCAGAGGGCTGCGCTATGTGCTCTAATTTTATTTTATGCTCTGCTTGTAAGGTTTTTTTTATAAAATCAAGATCTATTAATCCTTTACCTAAATCAAACAAAGTTCCCATCATTAATCTAATTTGGTAACGTTTAAAACCTTTTCCTTTTATTCTTAAAACATAGCTTTTTTCAGGAAAAAAATTGGCAGTATAAATATCATTATCGGCAAGCTCACAAAAATCTATAGTACCTTGAGTAATAGTTTCTGGTTTTGGTTTAAAAGCATAAGACCAAAAATCGTGCGTACCTTCAAAGAGTTTAGCTCCTTTTTTCATCAATTCAATATCCAAATCGTCTCGCATATACACCATAAACGGAGCACAAAAAGGGTGAAATTTTTCTTTGTAAGCAAAAAAGTACAAATATTCTTTTTGCTTAGGGTGGTTTATAATATTAAAATCTTTGGTAGTTTCTGTGACTTCTAGCGCCCTAATATCTGGAGGTAAATTTTTATTTAAAAGAGGAAAAAACTCCTCTAAACTTAATGGTTCATTATCTACAAATAACTCTACATAGGTTTGGTTTACAGATACTTTTGCATCTGTTCTTCCCGCTGCTATAAGTTTAAATTTTTTACGATCTAATACATAAGAAATTGTTCTTTCTACCATTCTCTCTACTGTATTCACATCTGGTTGCTTTTGCCAACCGTGATAACGAAACCCTAAATATTGAAGCTTAATAAGGTAATAAAACCTAACTCTTTGCATGTTTTTTATTTCTGAGGTAAATATTAATAAGAAAATACCAAGAATAGATTCTAGTTTGGTATAAATTAATCTTTAAAAACTTTTAATTTTCTTAAAAATCAAAGATAAGAAAATCAATATTCTTAATTTTGAAATTACAGAATTGCTAATCAATGAATAAAAAAGAAGTCATTAAACAAATAGAGGATCAGAAAAAAATTCCGCATTTAAAATTTAGACTTAAATCTTCTACAGAAAATTTTACCAAAAAATTATTTCACACCCTTTTTGATGCTGAAATTCCAGTAGAAAAAAACTTAGAAGAGTTAGAAAAAGATTTTGAAATTCTGGTTGCCCTAGCCTGTTGGGATTTAGAAAAACCTTGCGCTAAGCTTTGGGAAAATTATGTTGCTAAGTTACCAGAGCTATTGTGTAAACTAAATAAAGATGCCGAGGCTATACATACCAACGATCCTGCTTCTAATTCTATTGAAGAAGTATACTTAAGCTATCCTGGTTTTTTTGCCGTGGCTATTTATCGTTTTGCTCATGAGTTTCATAAAGCAGGTTTTCCTTTAGTACCTAGAATGATGACGGAGTATGCGCACCGTTTAACAGGAGTAGATATTCACCCCGGAGCCATTATTGGTACTTCCTTTTTTATAGATCACGCAACAGGTATTGTAATTGGAGAAACTGCAGAAATAAAAAATAACGTAAAAATTTATCAGGGAGTTACGTTGGGCGCTTTATATGTAGAAAAAAATCTCAAAAATATAAAAAGACACCCTACAGTAGAAAATAATGTAACTATTTATGCCAATGCCACAATTCTAGGAGGTGATACTGTTGTAGGTAAAAATAGCGTTATTGGTGGTAATGTATGGCTTACCTCTTCTATACCAGAAAATTCTTTAGTAACGCACAGTCCAGAAATTAAAATTAGACAAAATTATGAGTAGTATATTAGATTTAATAGGAAATACACCTTTAGTAGAAGCACAAACTTTAGTAAAAAATAAAAATGTGAAATTATTTTTTAAACTAGAAGGAAACAATCCCGGCGGAAGTGTAAAAGATCGTCCTGCTTATAATATGATTAAAAGTGCTGTAGAGCGTGGAGATATTAACGAAAACACAAAATTAATTGAAGCAACTAGTGGTAATACTGGTATTGCTTTGGCATTAATTGCTAATCTATACAATTTAAATATAGAACTAGTTATGCCAGAAAACTCTACTAAAGAGCGTATACAAACTATGCTCGCTTATGGTGCAAAAGTGACTTTAACTTCTAGTGAAACAGGTATTATCGGGTCTCGTGATTATGCTGAAAATAAAGTAAAAAATGAAGGTTATGTAGGCTTAAATCAATTTGCTAATAACGATAATTGGAAAGCGCATTACAAAACCACCGGACCAGAAATTTGGAGAGATACCCACCAAAAAATTACTCATTTTGTCTCTTCTATGGGTACAACAGGAACTATTATGGGTACTTCTACTTATTTAAAAGAACAAAACGAAGCTATTCAAATTATTGGCGTACAACCTACAGATAATTCTAAAATTCCTGGAATTAGAAAATGGCCACAAGAATATTTACCTAAAATTTTCAATCCGAAAAAAGTAGATCAAGTAATAGAAATTAGTGAAGAAGAAGCTAGAGCAATGACAAAGCGCTTAGCGAAAGAAGAAGGTATTTTTGCAGGAATGAGTAGCGGTGGTGCAGCTGCAGCAGCTTTGAAACTTATAGATACTATGGAAGAAGGTGTAGTTGTATCTATAGTTTGTGATCGTGGAGATCGTTACCTCTCTTCTAATTTATTTGAAGAATAATTTTTTTATTTGGCAAGATTTATAATCCGTTATTCTGAATTTATTTCAGAATGACGGATTATTATTATAAATAGATGAAGCTCTTTACTTAAATCTGCTCAACAAAATAAGTTAATCAATTAAAGAAACTCCATTTAAATCTGTAGTTAAAACGCTGCTCATATAATTAAAAAATGGTTTTATAGCTTCAAAATGATTGTCAACGGTATTAGCAAAATTAGGGTTTACCACATCTTCATCTGTGAAATACTTTGTAAAAACCCATTGTTTTAAATTTAATAAATCAATATCTGGATGCGTTTTATCAAAACCTTTAGGTGCGGTTTTTAAACGTTCCCCATCTACTCTACCCCAAAAATTTTTTAATTCTTTTTGCTGAAGAATTTCTTTTATCTCTTCTGCATCCATTTCTATCTCTTTTCTAATTCGGTATAAATCCTCTTTATTCGGATTCCAAAAACCTACAGCAATAAAAGACTTATTATCTGGCTGCACATGAACATAATAACCACCTCTTAATTCTGGTTTTTTACGAGTAAAACTAGCACCAAAATTAGTTTTATAAGGAGTTTTATCTTTAGAAAAACGAACATCTCTATAAATTCTAAAAGCTTTTGTTTTTTCAATTTGATCATGCTGATTTAGCTGAAATTCAATTTCTTTATAGAATTCTTTCATTTCTGCTTCTATAGATTTGAATTTAGGTTTGTGCTCTTCAAACCAATCTCTGTCATTATTATTTTGCAGCTGAACTAAAAATGGGAGTGCTTCTTGGGGTATAGATTTCATTACAGGTCTTTTTCTTCAAAGTTAAAAAACTTATTCTTCTTTTAAATGATGTTTTTAGGTAACGTCATCCCAAACTTGATTTGGGATCTCATCCACATTTTCACACAACCACTTTTAATCTTTTGATGCGATGCTGAATCAACTACCCCATGACGATAAACATTCACTTTACCTTCCTAAAAACGTCATCCCAAACTTGATTTGAGATCACACATATATTTTCAAGTAATAGGTTTTATTCTTTTGATGTGATGCTGAATCAAGTTCAGCATGACGAAGAGAATTCTCTTTATTTTCAAAGTAACGTCATCCCAAACTTGATTTGGGATCTCATCTAATTAAATTAGTTCTATTGTTTTTAATTCAGGATTTTTCTTTTTAACTAGATCAATTTTCCAATCTTTCTTCCAACTCTTTAATTGTTTTTCTCTTTTAATTGCTTGTTGAATATCTAAGAATTCTTCATAATAAATTAAATATTTCAAATTGTATTTTGCAGTAAATAAAGAACCTTTCCCTAGTTGATGTTCCGCAATTCGCTTAGTTAATTCACTTGTAATTCCAATATAAAATGTAGTTCTATATTTATTGGTTAAAATATAAACATATGAAGTTTTCATTCTAAATTGTTTTATATATATATGATGCGATGCTGAATCGAGTACCCCATGACGATAAACATTCACTTTACCATCCTAAAAACGTCATCCCAAACTTGATTTGGGATCTCATTCACATTTTCACACAACCACTTTTAATCTTTTGATGCGATGCTGAATCAAGTACCCCATGACGGTAAACATTCATTTTACCTTCCTAAAAACGTCATCCCAAACTTGATTTGGGATCTCATCCACATTTTCACACAACCACTTTTAATCTTTTGATGCGATGCTGAAATCATAGATTCAACTTAGTTAATCAAGTACCCCATGACGAATAGAAAGTGACTATTATCTGGAAATCTACTTCAATAGATCTTGTATAAATACTAATAAATTACCTTCTTGAAACCTTACACTAGCCTTATCTTCAATGATTGTATTTCTGGTACCTATTCGGGAAATAATATTTAGATTTTCGTTTTGTAGAGTATATTTAACTCCGCTAGAAGTAATATTTTTCGCTTCTGGAAAAGGGTACAAAGAGAAAACTTCATGTTGAAATCCTATAATTTCGGTTTCATTTTCAGCAAAAAAATAAAAGCCAAAATCGTCAAAACATCTAATATCTATCTCTTCTTTGTGTTTTAGCATTGAAGTTAAATTTCCTAAAAAATGGTCTTGTTCTAAACCACTACAACCAAATACAGAAACACTTTTAAAGCCTTCTTCTATAATTATACGAAGTGCTTTTTCAAAATCTGTAGCATTTTGATCTGGAGTTTCTATAATTTTAATTGAAGAAGAAATCTCTGATACAGAAATTGAATCAAAATCACCAGACACAACATCTGGTGTAATATTTATTTTTTGTAAACTTTTATAAGCTCCGTCTGTGCAATAAATTTTTTGAAAGTGAGCTAATTGGGGTATTTGCTTGGGAAATTGCCCGTTAATAAATAAAACTACCTCACTTTCAAACCTATAGTTGTCACGATAAATATGCATTAATTTCTATTTTCTAAAACCTTTGCAATATCGTTTAATTTATAGCCTTTTGCAGATAAAAGAATTAAATAATGGAATAATAAATCTGCCGATTCATTCAAAAATAAATCTTCATTATCATCTTTAGCTTCTATAACTACTTCTACAGCTTCTTCTCCTACTTTTTGTGCTATTTTATTTATTCCTTTTGCAAAAAGTGAAGCTACATAACTATCGTCTGGCGTAGATTGATTTTTACGATTTTCAATAATTTGTTCTAATTCAGAAATAAACCCATAATCTTGTTTATTTTCTTCTTCCCAACAAGTATCATCTCCTTTATGACAAACAGGGCCTACTGGATTTACATGTATTAAAAGGGTATCGTTATCACAATCTAATTTAATATCTACTAATTGTAAAAAATTACCACTCTCCTCGCCTTTTGTCCATAAACGCTTTTTAGTTCTACTATAAAAAGTAACTTTTTTAGTTTCGTTGGTTTTTAAAAATGCTTCTTCATTCATATATCCCAACATCAAAACTTTTAAGGTTTTAGCATCTTGAATCACCGCAGGTACAAGTCCGTCATTATTTTTATTAAAATCTATATTCATGGTTTTGTAATTTATTTTTTGTTATCTCAAAATTGATCTGAGATAAAATTGTATTTCTTTATTTACTTCAACGTTTATCAATATGATGCGATGCTGAATCAAGTTCAGCATGACGAGTATTTATTCTCCGTCATCCCGGACCTGATCCGGGATCTCATCCGATTAGTTCTATTGTCTTTAATCTTTTGATATAATGTTGAAATTAAAACTTCGAATAGCTCAGTGTGACAATTCAGCATAACTAAACATTACCTTCTCACTAAAATATCTTTATCGCTTAAAAATTCTTTTAGCTCCGGAATTTCTATTTCTTTAAAATGAAAAACACTTGCTGCCAATGCTGCATCAGCTTTACCTTCTATAAATGTATCTGCAAAATGCTGCATATTTCCTGCGCCGCCAGAAGCAATTATTGGGATATTTAACTCTTCAGATAATTTTGCTAAAGCCTCATTAGCAAAACCATTTTTAGTACCATCGTTATTCATAGAAGTAAATAAAATTTCTCCTGCTCCGCGTTTCTCTACTTCTTTAGCCCAAGCAAATAAATTAAGCTCTGTAGGTACTTTACCTCCTACTAAATGTACAATCCACTCTCCATCAATTTGTTTTGCATCTATAGCTACAACCACACATTGACTACCAAATTTAGCAGAAAGCTCATTAATTAATTCTGGTCTTTTCACTGCAGACGAATTGATAGAAACTTTATCTGCGCCACATTGCAAGAGAATATCTACATCTTCTACGGAAGAAATACCACCACCAACGGTAAACGGAATATTCACTTTTTCTGCAACTTTAAGTACTAAATTAGCTAGTGTTTTTCTTTTTTCTTCTGTAGCAGATATATCTAGAAAAACCAACTCATCTGCTCCATTTTCTGCATAGATTTTTGCTAATTCTACAGGATCTCCTGCATCACGTAAATCTAAAAAATTTACGCCTTTTACGGTTCGTCCGTTTTTGATATCTAAACAAGGTATAATTCTTTTGGTAAGCATTGTTTATATTGTTTTACTGAAATGCATTCAATGTTCTATTTTTTCTGTTGATGCGATGCTGTCCCTCGACTCCGCTCGGGATGATCAAGAAGTTCAGTATGACGTACTCTAGTTAACTTTTAAAATTCGTCATCCCGGACTTGATCCGGGATCTCATCCTGTTATATTTTAAGTGAATAAATATCTAGATGAAGTTCAAATAATACTTCGACAAGCTCAGTGTGACAATTTCACTTTTTTACTTCTAATTAATAACTTTCTAAAATATAGCTTTCTAATTGTTTTAAACTAATTCTGTTTTCATAAATCGCCTTGCCAATGATAGTTCCTTCACAACCCATTTTTGCAAGTTTCGGAAGTTCATCAAACGTTGAAATTCCTCCGGAAGCGATCAATTTAACTTGCGAACATTCTTCAAGAATTTTTTTATATAATTCAAAAGAAGGCCCTTCTAACATTCCGTCTTTACTAATATCAGTGCAAATCACGTATTGAATTCCTTTTTCTTGGTATTTCTGAATAAAAGGAATTAACTCTTCTTCTGAATCTTCTTGCCAACCTGAAACTGCAATCTTTTCATCTTTTGCATCTGCGCCTAAAATTATTTTTTCAGCTCCATATTTTTCAATCCAACTTTCAAAAATTACTTTATCTTTTACTGCAATACTTCCTCCGGTAATTTGTTTAGCACCACTTTCAAAAGCAATTTTAAGATCTTCGTCAGATTTTAGTCCACCACCAAAATCGATATTCAATTTTGTTTTCAATGCAATTTCTTCTAGTATTTTATAATTTACAATGTGCTTACTTTTAGCGCCATCTAAATCTACTAAATGTAAATGCTGGATTCCGTGTGCTTGAAATTGCTTGGCAACCTCTAACGGACTTTCATTATATATTTTTTTGGTGTTATAGTCTCCTTTTGACAGTCTTACACATTTACCGTCAATAATGTCTATTGCAGGAATTATTCTCATTTAAAGTAGGATTTTATATTTTTCGTCATTCCAGACTTGATCTGGGATCGCATTGAATATTTATTTAATTAAAATATAATCATGATGTGATGCTGTCTCTCGACTCCGCTCGGGATGACTAAGAAGTTCTGAATCATGAAATTTATTTTTAGCATTTCAAGAAGTTTTCTAATATCTTTTCTCCAGCATTGCTACTCTTTTCTGGATGAAATTGTACTCCGTAAAAATTATCTTTTTGTAATGCAGAAGCGTATGCTAAATCATAATTGGTTTCAGCAATCATTTCAGAACATTTTTCAGCATAAAAACTATGTACTAAATACATAAATTCTTCTTCTTTGATACCTTTAAAAAGTTCTGATTTTAAATTAGTGATTTGATTCCACCCAATTTGCGGAACTTTTACTTGGTTGGAGAAACGTTTTACTTCTACATTAAAAATACCGAGACCTTTGGTATCGCCTTCCTCAGAATGTTTACACATTAACTGCATGCCTAAACAAATACCCAAAACTGGTTGTTTTAACTGCGGAATGATTTGATCTAAGCCTGTAGATTTTAGCATTTTCATTGCGCTACTTGCCTCACCTACTCCAGGAAAAATCACTTTATCTGCTTGCAGAATTTCTTCTACGTTATTAGACAAAACTGCTTCAAAACCTAAGCGTTGAATAGCAAATTTTATACTTTGTATGTTTCCTGCTCCGTAATTAATAATGACTATTTTCATTTTCTATTGGTAATTAGAATTGAGTTAGTTTAAAACTCACTTTGATGAGATGCTGATTTAAATTAAGTATGACTTACTTTATTTCCCTTTTGAATCGCGTCATTCCAGACTTGATCTAGAAATCTAATTCTGTTTTTTATTCAACTTAACTTTTATCAACCTGATGTGATACTGCCCCTCGACTCCGTTCGGGATGACTATTAAATTAAGTATGACGAATTTTCTCATCTCTAGAATCCTCAATTCTATTTTATAACATTCCTTTAGTGCTTGGTAAAATCATTTTTGCTGAATCTCTTTTTACGGCAACTTTAATAGCTTTAGCAAAGGCTTTAAAAATAGCTTCAATTTTATGATGCTCATTGGTGCCTTCTGCTTTTACATTTAGGTTAGCTTTAGCTCCATCTGTAAACGATTTAAAAAAGTGATAAAACATTTCTGTTGGCATTTTACCTACCATTTCTCGTTTAAAATCTGCTTCCCACACTAGCCAATTTCTTCCGCCAAAATCGATGGCTACTTGTGCTAAACAGTCATCCATTGGCAGACAAAAACCGTAACGCTCAATACCCAATTTATTACCCAAAGCTTTACTAAAAACTTCACCTAGCGCAATTGCGGTATCTTCTATAGTGTGGTGCTCATCTACTTCTAAATCTCCTTTTACCTGAATAGTTAAATCCATCTGACCATGACGAGAAATTTGATCTAACATATGATCAAAAAAAGCAATACCAGTATCTATGTTGCTTTTTCCTGTTCCATCTAGATTTAAATCGATAAAAATATCTGTTTCGTTGGTTTTTCTTGAAATTTGAGCAGATCTATCCGTCAGTTTCAAAAACTCGTAAATCTCTTTCCAAGAATTAGTTTCTAATGCTATGGCATTTTCTACTTTACTTTTATCATTTTTAATTTCATCGGCACCTAGTTCTATGTGAGTGTTAATAAAAATTCCTTTTCCTCCAAAATTGTAAGCAAATTCAACATCTGTTAAACGGTCACCTACCATAAAAGAGTTTTCTAAATCATATTTCCCTTCTTCTAAATACCCTTTTTGTTTTAACAAACCGATATTTGGTTTTCTGGTATCTGCATTGTCTTTTGCAAAAGTTTTATCTATTAAACTCTCTTTAAAGACTGCTCCTTCATTAGCAAATACGTTTTCTATAAAATTTTGAATTGGCCAAAATTCTTTTTCAGGAAAACTATCGGTTCCTAAACCATCTTGGTTAGTGACCATCACTAATTCAAAATCTAATTCTTTTGCAATTTTAGAAACATAGTAGATTGCTTCAGGATAAAATTCTAATTTTTCTAAACTATCTACCTGGTAATCTTCTGGTTCTTGTATTAAAGTACCATCACGATCTATAAAAAGTATTTTTTTCATATTTATATTTTATTTCTCTGGATGAGATGCTGTCTCTCGAGTCCGCTCGGGATGACCAAGAAGTTCAACATGACAAATATTTGATAATTGTCATTATTGACTTCACCTAGAATCTCATTATATATTTAATTATCAATTTCTTGTAAAACTTCTATCAACTTTTTATTTTCTTCTGAAGTACCGATAGTAAAACGCAAGGTATTTTCACATAAGGGTTGATTGGTTCTGTTTCTAATTACAATTCCCATTTCTAATAATTGATTATACCTTTTAGTAGCGTTATCTACTTTTACTAAAATAAAATTAGCTTCTGTTTCAAAAATTGTATCAATAAAGTTTACTTCTTGTAAAACTTCTATTAATTTTTCTCGCTCTATAATAATCGATTCAACTTCATTAAAAACTTCATCTACTTTTAAGATGCGTTGTAATGCTTTTTGCTGAGTTAATTCGTTTACATTATAAGGAGGTTTAATTTTATTTAATACAGAAATAATTTCTGCAGAAGCATAACAAACACCCAACCTTACTCCTGCCATACCGTAGGCTTTAGATAGCGTTTGGGTGACTATTATGTTTGGATATATATCTAAAAAGTTAATCCAACTTTCGTAAGAAGAGAAATCTATATATGCTTCATCTATTACTACAATTCCATTAAAATTTTCAATTAAAGTTTTAATAGAACGAGCATCAAAAGCATTACCCGTTGGGTTGTTTGGGTTACAAATAAAAATAAGCTTTGTAGTTTCTGTAACTTCATTTAGAATTGACTTTACATCTAATTGAAACTCTTCTGTAAGTAAAACTTCTTTATTTTCTATATTATTGATTTCTGCCAATACTTTGTACATTCCGTAGGTTGGAGGTAAAGTAATAATATTGTCTTTTTGAGGTACACAGAATGCACGAAAGATTAAATCTAAAACTTCATCGCTACCATTACCTAGCAATATTTGGTCTGAATTTACATTTTTAAGCTTTGCTAATTCTGATTTTAAATCACGCTGCTGCGGATCTGGATAACGATTCACTCCATTTTCAAACGGATTTTCGTTAGCATCAAGAAAAATCATCTCATTTCCGTTTGCTTTATATTCATCACGCGCTGATGAATATGGTTGTAATTTTTGAACGTTGGCTCGTACTAAGTTTTGTAAATTAAATTCGCTCATATTATTCTTCTAAACTTTTTAATCTTAAGGTTACAGCATTTTTATGTGCTTGTAAACCTTCTGCCTCTGCCATTAATTCTATAGCTTTTCCTATAGTTTTAATTCCTTTTTCATCTATTTTTTGAAAAGTCATACTCTTTTGAAAACTGTCTAAATTTACTCCGCTATATTGTTTTGCATAAGCATTTGTAGGCAACGTATGGTTGGTACCTGAAGCGTAATCTCCTGCACTTTCTGGCGTGTAATTACCAATAAAAACCGAACCCGCATTTTCAATACCGTCTACAAAAAATTTTTCATTTTCTGCAATTACAATAAAATGTTCTGGAGCATACTGGTTGATTAAATTTAAAGCTACTTCCTCATCTTTAACCAAAATAAGTTTAGAATTTTCAATAGCTTTAGTAGCAATATCTTTTCTTGGTAATTTTTCTAATTGACTTTCCACTTCTTTTTCTACACTCTCTAAAATCTCTTCAGAAGTAGTGACTAAAATTACCTGACTATCTGCGCCGTGTTCTGCTTGCGAAAGTAAATCTGAAGCTACAAAACTCGGCTTGGCAGTTTCATCTGCAAATACCAATAATTCTGAAGGTCCCGCTGGCATATCTATAGCGACATTAAATCTTGTTGCTAGTTGTTTGGCTACCGTTACAAATTGATTACCCGGACCAAAAATTTTATAGACTTGCGGAATAGTTTCTGTACCAAATGTCATCCCTGCAATTGCTTGAATACCACCAACTTTAAATATTTTGGTTACTCCGCATAAATTTGCAGTGTATAAAATAGCTGGATTAATTTTTCCTTCTTTATTAGGTGGTGTACAAAGAATAATCTCTTTACAACCTGCCAAATTAGCTGGTATTGCTAGCATTAAAATAGTTGAAAATAAAGGTGCAGAACCTCCTGGAATGTATAAACCTACTTTTTGGATAGGTCTTTTTTCTTGCCAGCATTTTACACCACTTTGTGTCTCAACTTCTACTCTATCTGTTTTTTGAGCAGCGTGAAATTTAGTAATATTTTCTTTAGCAAGCTGAATAGCACTTTTTAGCTCTGTTGAAATTTCTTTTTCTGCAGAAACAATTTCTTCCATAGAAACTTGAAAATTATTTAAAGAAATTCCGTCAAATAAGCTTGTGTATTTTGTGATGGCTTGATCTCCTTTTGTTTTTACTTCTGCAAAAATTTCATTTACCGTTGCTTCAATATCATCAATAGTTTGTGTTGGTCTTTTCAAGATATCTGACCAATTTTTTTGAAGTGGATTTTTTATAATTTTCATAATTATATTTTTTTACCTTTTTAGTCCGATTGAGGTGACAGATTCTACAATACCATTTTTTCTATTGGGCAAATAAGAATACCTTCTGCTCCGTTATTTTTTAGCTCGTCGATCACTTCCCAAAAAGCTTCTTCATTAATAACAGAGTGTAAAGAACTCCATCCTTCTCTTGCTAACGGAAGTAAAGTTGGGCTCTTCATTCCTGGTAAAATTTCTACTATTTTGTCTATATTTTTATTTGGAGCATTTAGTAGAATATATTTAGATGTTCTTGCTTTTAAAACTGATTGAATTCTGAATTGTAATTTCTTTAAAATTTCATTTGCTTCTGCAGAAATTTTAGGAGATACAGCTAAAACCGCTTCACTAGTTAAAATTTGCTCAACTTCTTTTAAATTGTTTTTAAATAAAGTGCTACCGCTAGAAACAATATCTACAATTGCATCTGCCAAACCTATGTTGGGTGCTATTTCTACAGAGCCTGATATTTGGTGTAAATCTGCGGTGATATTTTGTTTAGCTAAATAGTTTTTTACAGTATTAGGGTAAGAAGTGGCTATTTTTTTGCCTTGTAAATCTTGTATACCGTTATAGGTTTTTCCTTTAGGGATGGCTATAGAAACTTTACATTTAGAGAACCCTAATTTCTCTACTATTTGTAAATCTTCTCCTTTTTCTATCAGTAAATTTTCTCCTACAATAGCTAAATCTACTACTCCATCTCTTAAATATTGAGGTATATCTCCGTTTCTTAAATACAATACTTCTAACGGAAAGTTTCTTGCACTAGTTTTTAATTGATCTCTACCATTATCAATATAAATACCTGCTTCTTTAAGAATTTTAATAGAGTCTTCATTAAGACGACCTGATTTTTGAATAGCAATTTTTAATTTTTTCATTTTTTAAATTTCAGGTTTGAATAATTACAGACAGGCAACAAAAAACCCGTTTGAAATTACTCAAACGGGTTTGTAAATTATTTTTGAATTACATCAAATACAAAATCACCTCGCTTGAGCGTGGATATGAAAATGATGATGATGTAAGTTTAAATCTCTCATTGTGGTTACAAACTTATAAATAAATTACTTAAAAAAACTAATTTTAGATAAATTTAATTTTTGTTTAATTATTTCCAAGAATAATTGGCATTCCTTCCTCTCCGCTTCCTATTACAATTACTTTAGCATTAGATGATTTTGAAAGTTCTACCGTAGCTTGTATTCCCTTCTCTTTCAACACCTTATCTGTTAAAGATTGACTTAAAATAGTATTAGCTCTAGCTTTACCCTCTGCTTCAATTTTTTGTCTTTCTGCTTCTTTAGTTGCTTTAGTTAATCTAAACTCATACTCTAAAGATTCTTGCTCTTGACGTAATTTACGCTCAATTGCATCTTTAATTGTAGTTGGTAAAGACACATCTCTCACTAAAATTTCGTTTACTTGTACATATTGATTTTTAAGCAACACTTGTGTTTCTTCTAAAATTTCTTTTTGTATTGCCTCTCTTTTACTGGCATATAATTGTTCTGGACTATATCTACCAACCACTGCTCTAGCAGCAGACCTTACTGCTGGTTTTAATAACCTCTCGATGTACTCTTCTCCTTTTTCTTTATGAAGTTTACCTAAATCGGCATATTTAGGCTGAAACCAAGTAGAAGCATCTAATTTAATTTCTAAACCATTAGAGCTTAGTACTTGCATTTTTTCTTCTAAAGATTGTTGTCTTACCTCATATACAAAAACACTGTTCCAAGGAGCTACAAAATGAAAACCTTCTCCCATTGGAGGTTCGTTAGTTACTACACCACCACCTAAAGTTTTATACAAAACTCCAGCTTCTCCAGAACCAATAGTCACGGTAGATTTAAATAGTATCACTAAAAAAACTATTCCTATAACAACTAATGGTAGTGTTACTTTGGGTATTTTATTATTCATTTTAAATTGATTATATGAGTCCATAATATTTTCTTAAAAACCATTCTGAAGACAAACAAAATATTATTATCACTAATAAATAGAACCAATCTATTAATGGTGAAATTTCTGTTTTACTTTTTTGAATAGGTTTAAATTGTTTGTTATTTAATAATTGACTTTTTATTTTACTAAAATCTTCTAAAAAATAAACTTCAGAATTTAGTTGTAGAAGTCCGTTAAGATTAGCATTTAAATATTGCTTTTCTACATCGTAATCTACAATAGTAAAATTACCAGATTTTGAAATTTGCTCGTTTTCTACTTTTGTTGTAAAACTATAATCTCCAGCAGATAAATTACTTAAATCTACTTCATAATGATTATTTTTAAGTAGAAAAGGAAAAATTTGTGAAGCATTAGTCGCTTTATTTTTCACGGTAAGATTCAATTTACCACGCGCATCAAATTCATAGTTCTTATCAAAATATTGAGCCTGAAAAACAATATTTTCTCCAGAATTATAAAAAGAGTTATAGTCTAATTGAAGACGTTCTCTACGTTTGTTTGATGCTAAATATTGAATAAGTTTCCCAAAAAACTCATCATATACAGTAAAATCTTCTTCCTGTAAAAAACTTTGAGCTCTCCACCTCCAAATATTTTCTCCAAATATAAACCCTAATCGCTGATTGCCATTTTCTACCGTAGCCAATAGTGGAGATTCTGTTACATATCCATTTATAGATTGATTTAAAAATGTGTTTACTGTTGTAGAGAAAGAAATATCTCCAAATTTATCTTGTAACGGCGGAAACTTATTAAAACCAATATCTTCTAACTGAAATGATGTGTAATTAGCATTATAATTAGCCAAATAATCTTCTTCTTGATTAGAAGTTTGTTTTGTAAAAATTGTTTGGTTTCTATTTAAAAATTGATAATCTGTTTTTGTACCTGTTACCGTTAATGAGTTTAAGCCTAAGCGATTAATTTGCTCGTAAGCGGTACTAAATTTTGAGTTAGGTTGGTATAAAATTATTAATTGATAGTTACCCCAATCAATATCATCATCAATATCTTTAATAGTAGCCTGTCTTTGTTGGTTGTGTTCTATTGATTTTTTAAAACTCCCTAAATCAGGATGAATAATATCTGATACTAAAAGAACATTTGTTTTTTCATCAATAACTTCTACAGCAAAATTCTTCGTGTTATTTTCTGTATTTTTTTCATTTTCTAATGCTTGAATAGAAACTGAATATGTTTTTACACCTACACTATTAGCAGGTAGTGTGGCATTTACCACAGAAGAAGTTTTTTGTTTACCAAACGTAATATTCTCTGTATAAACAATTTGTTTACCTTGTTTAATAGTAAAACGTTGTGTAATATTTTTATCTCCTGTATAATTTACAAATATTTCTACTGGAAACTTGTTATTAATAAATGCGTAACGATTGGCATTTAATTGTGCTATTTTTAAATCTACATATTGTGTAGTATCACCTACTACTACTGGAAATATAGTTTGGTTAAATTGTTTGGCCGAAAACGTATAATCTTGACCGTAGGTTTGATTTCCGTCAGAAATAAATACAACTGGAGCTGTTTGGTTTTTGTAAAGTTTATCTAAATTAGTTATTGCTTGATTTAAATTACTTTGTTTTTCTGAAAAGGATAACGAATCATTTTTTTCAAAATTCTCTCCAAAAGTATATTCTTCCACAGAAAAACTTTTATTAATTTCTTCATCTTGTAGTAATTGTGTTACTAAAGAAGATACATTTTTACTTTTACCTAAATTTTGAATAGATGAAGAGTTATCTACCGCAACAACTAAAGAAGGTTTTTCTATAGTATAAGTAGTATTTTCAAATTTAGGATTAATTAGTAATAGAAATACCGAGAAGTAGGTAATAAAACGCAAAGCACTGAATAGTTTCCAGTGCTTTGGACGTTTATTTTTCTCTTTATAATAATATTGTACCAATGCCAATACCAAAGCTGCAAGAACAGCTAAGATGATATAAATTATAGTTGGTACACTCATTAAATAAATTTGAATTTTTATAGTTATTTTATAGTAACTAAATAACTATGATTTAGTTTTTTAGAAAAAAATTAAGTTAGCATACCGCCATCTACATTAATAACTTGACCTGTAATATAACCACTTAAATCACTTCCTAAGAAAACACAAGCATTTGCAATATCTTCTGGAGAACCACCACGTTTTAATGGAATATTTTCTCTCCACCCTTGTACAGTTTTCTCGTCTAATTTTGCTGTCATTTCTGTTTCTATAAATCCTGGTGCAATTACATTTGTTCTAATATTTCTAGAACCTAACTCTAAAGCCATAGATTTTGAAAAACCAATAATTCCTGCCTTAGAAGCTGCGTAGTTAGATTGCCCTGCATTACCTTTAACACCAACTACAGAACTCATATTAATAATACTACCGTAGCGTTGTTTTAACATGGTACGCTGTACAGCTTTTGTCATGTTAAAGATAGATTTAAGGTTTACTTCTATAACCTTATCAAAATCTTCTTCGCTCATACGCATTAACAAATTGTCTTTGGTAATACCTGCGTTGTTAATTAAAATATCTATGCTACTAAAATCTTCTGTTACTTTACTTATTAAGTCTTGAGCTTCTTCAAAACTAGCTGCATTACTTTTATAAGCTTTCGCTTTTACTCCTAATTTGGTAAGTTCTTGTTCTAATTCTTCTGCAGCTTCTACAGAAGAGCTATAGGTAAATGCCACGTTTGCTCCATTTTCTGCAAAAACTTTAGCTATTCCTCTACCAATACCTCTACTAGCACCGGTAATGATGGCATTTTTTCCTTCTAGTAATTTCATAATTAAAATTATTTATTTATCGCAAAGCCAAATATAACTATATGTACAATGAAGACATAAAAAAACCTCTTGAAATCTCAAGAGGTTTTAAAAATTATTAAATAATAATATTAACTCGTATTTAAAATAATGCTTTTTTTGCTTATAATTTTAAATCGTTTGTTGTTTTTTCATAATTAAATAAATAATCTACATCTAATTCTTCTACTTTCCCTAATTTAGAAAGAGCATCCATATTTGCATCTTTTTTATTACCTATAACTAATACATTATAATCTTGCCCTTTGATGTTGTTGTTAAAAAATTCTTTTAAATCTTCCATAGTCATTGATGCAATAGTATCATACATTTCTTTTCTGTTATCGTGATCTATACCACGTTTCTTTAAGCTCTCATAATTCCAGAAAATTGATGTTTTAGTAATTCTATCTGCTGCAATTTGTTTTAAAGTTGCTTCTTTTGCAGATTGAAATTGCTCTTCTGCCTCTGGCATATTTGTCATTAACTCCATCATTGCATCTACGGCTTGCGGCATTTTATTAGCTTGTGTACCAATGTATGCCATTACATAATTAGGCTTATCTTTTTCTCTAGAAGTTTGGTAAGCTGAATACGCTGAATATGCTAAAGATTTAGATTCTCTAATTTCTTGAAAAACTATTGAAGAAAGACCACTACCAAAATAAGTATTAAATAACTCTGTAGCTGCCATTTTTTCTGGGCTAAAATCTTCTCCTTTAGATAAAAATACCATTTCACTTTGTACCATATCATAATCTACAAAATACACTTTTCCGCCAGTTTCTATTTCTGTGTATTTTTTGGCTTCTGGGTAGTCTTTTAATGTTTCTGGTAATTGGTGCTTTTCATCTAAGGCACTAATAGCGTTTTCTACATCTTTACCATAATAAAAAATACGTTGTTTGTAATTTCTTAAATCTTTTACTTTTTGAACAAGTTCTTCTGGGTTTTTAGATTTTAATTCAGCTTCAGAATAAATATTTCTCAATCTTGAATTTTCTCCATATTTACCGTAATTCATTAAACCATTAAAAAGAATATTACTTTTTTGAGTTTTACCATCTTCACGGCCTTTAATAATCTGTTCTACATATTTGTTATACGTATCTTGATCTGCAGTTGCATTTTGCCAAACATCTTCTAAAAGAGTTAAACCTGCTGGCAGATTTTCTTTTAAACCAGAAATACCAACGTATGTTTTATCTGTACCAGAGCTTACAAAATAGTTAATACCTAATTTATAAAACTCTTGTTTAACTTGGTCTGCTGTATATTTATCTGTCCCTAAATAATCTAAATAGCCTGCTGCAAGTGATAATTCTTTATCATTATCTTGCCCCATATCAAAAATGATATATAAATTAAATAAGTCATTATTTTTATTTTCTATAAAAGCTACTGGCAAACCATTTTTTGTACTTAAGCTATCTATAGCCTCATTATAGTCTACAAATTGAGGTGTTAAAGCTGGAGATTCTTTCTTATTAAATTCTTTAATAAATTCTGATTGCTTATCTCTGTTTAATTTAACTGGAGTAATCCCTGGGTTTTCTACTTTAGCAATACTAGGGTCTTCACCTTTACGCTTATATACCGCTACATAATTTTCTTGGTAATGTTTATTGGCATAATTAACAATATCTTCTTTTGTGATAGATTTTAAGTTTTCTGTAAAATCTACTTGTGATTGCCAGTCTTGAAAGTGAATAAAAGCGTCCATAAACGCATAAGCCGTAGAAGATGCATCTTCATATTGACGAATTTCTGAAAGTTTTAAATCGTTAATAACAGCGTCTACCAACCAATCATCAAATTCACCTTTCTTAATTTTTTCAACCTCTGCTAGTAATAAAGATTTTACTTCTTCTAAAGATTGATTAGCCTTTGGCATTCCGTACAATATGTGAAAACCATAATCATTATTAAAATTAGTAAATGAAGAAGCTCTTTGTACTTTTTGTTGTTGATTAAGATCTAAATCTATTAAACCAGCTTGAGAGTTTGCTAAAATATAGTCTATTAAAGTTACTATTTGCTGATCTTTACTACCAACGCCTTCTGTTCTAAAAGCTACATATACAGACTCTGATGTTGGCCCTAAAACTTCTTTCTCTACAGGAGCAGTAATAGGTTGCTCTTTAGGAAATTTTGGATGCGTTACTTCTTTTTCTTCATAATCACCAAAAGCTTCATTTACTTTTTGAATAGTTTTATCAAAATCTAAATCACCTACAAGAACTACTGCCATATTATTTGGTACATAATAGGTATCAAAATAATTATGAATAGCTTCCATTGAAGGATTTTTTAAATGTTCTGATTTACCAATGGTACTTTGTGTACCGTACGGGTGGGTTGGGAATAAACCTTCTAAAGTTGCTTGGTACTGTTTACGGCCATCACTATCTTGACCTCTATTAAACTCTTCATAAACTGCTTCTAATTCTGTATGAAATAAACGTAAAACTAACGTACTAAAACGCTCACTCTCTACACTTAACCATTTATCAAGCTCGTTAGATGGAATTTTATTTACATATACAGTTTGCTCGTTAGAAGTAAAAGCATTGGTACCCTCTGCCCCTAAAGATGCTACCATTTTATCATATTCATTCGCTATAGAATATTCTGAAGCTTTTTGAGAAACAGAGTCTATTTGCACGTAAAGAGCCTTTTTCTTTTCTGGATCTTGCTCTGCTTTATGCATTTCGTATAAATTAGAAATACTATCTAACAATACTTTTTCTTTCTCCCAATCTTGAGTACCTATTTTATGGGTTCCTTTAAAAACCATGTGCTCTAAATAATGGGCTAAACCTGTATTATCTGCAGGGTCGTAAGTAGAACCAGCTCTAACCGCTATAAGGGTTTGTATTTTTGGTTCTTCTTCATTTTTACCTAAGTAAACTTTAAGCCCGTTATCTAAGGTATAAAGACGTAATCCTGCTGGATCGTCTTTAAAAGTTTCATAAGTAAAGCCAGCTTCATCTGTATGCTGGTACTTATCTTCTTCTGTTGTTTCGGTGTTTTCATTCTTTTCACCACAACTGATAATGGTTAAAGTAGATAAGAATAAAAAAAATGGTAAATAGAATTTTTTCATTAATATAATTAATTAGTTAAGAGATGGTTAAAAATAAAAAAAGTTCGTTAGTAAATACATACTAACGAACTTTTATATGAAGTAATTCTGTTAAAATTTAACAGATTATATATTACCCTAATACTTCAGCAACTTTTTTACCAATTTCTGCTGGAGAATCTACTACGTGAATACCACATTCACTCATAATTTTCTTTTTAGCTTGAGCAGTATCTTCACTACCACCAACAATAGCTCCTGCGTGACCCATTGTTCTTCCTGCTGGAGCAGTTTCACCAGCAATAAAACCTACGATAGGTTTTTTAGATCCGCTTTCTTGGTACCATTTAGCTGCATCTGCTTCTAATTGACCACCTATTTCACCAATCATTACTACACAGTCTGTATCTTCGTCGTTAATTAATAACTCTACAGCCTCTTTGGTAGTTGTTCCAATAATTGGATCTCCACCAATACCAATTGCAGTAGTAATACCTAAACCTTGTTTTACAACTTGGTCTGCGGCTTCATAAGTTAATGTACCAGATTTAGATACAATACCTACTTTACCTTGCTTAAATACAAAACCTGGCATAATACCAACTTTAGCTTCACCTGGAGTAATAATACCTGGACAGTTAGGACCTACTAAACGACAGTCTTTATTTTTAATATAGTTTGACGCTTTAATCATATCTGCCACTGGAATACCTTCTGTAATTGTAATAATTACTTTAATCCCTGCATCTGCAGCTTCCATAATTGCATCTGCAGCAAATGCTGGCGGTACAAAAATAATTGTAGTGTCTGCACCAGCTTCTTTTACAGCTTCTGCTACTGTATTAAATACAGGTTTATCTAAATGAGTTTGACCTCCTTTACCTGGGGTTACACCACCAACTACGTTAGTACCGTAATCAATCATTTGACCTGCGTGAAAAGTACCTTCACTACCAGTAAAACCTTGTACAATTATCTTTGAATCTTTATTAACTAGAACGCTCATAATTTTTTTCTTGTTTTATTGCCTTGCAAATTTAATTTTTTAAAAACAACTCTAAAAGTTTTTATTATTTTTTTGGTATAAAAGATGAGATATTTTCAAAAGAATCGTCTCCTGGTTGACTAATTATGTAACCTTCGTACAATTTTTCGTCTTTTATCTCCCATATACATATAAAATGTGCTAATGCTCTATCATCTTCTGGATGCTCAATAGTATTAGCATGATAAGTAAATCTAATGGTAATTTTATTATTATCTTGTAATAGGTGTGTAATTTCACAAGTTAATGCTTCGTAAGATTTTTTCATTTCTGAAGCCAACTTTATAAAATCACTTTGGTTTAATTTTAAGAAACCAAAACTACTATTCCAATACATAGTTACATCTGGGTGCAAGTATTTTGAAATTACAGTTTCATCTTTATAAAAAGCTGACTCAAAAAAATCTTGCACTAATTGTTTTTCTTGACTTTGCATATTACAATTTATCAATTTTTTCAATTAAACTAGGTATTAATCGTATAGAAGCTATTTCTTTATATTTTTTTCTGAAAGAGTCTGCAGGAGTACCAAAGTAAGATGTATTGCCTGTTAATGACTTACTTACTCCACTTTGTGCAGAGATAATTGCTTTTTTACCAATTGTAATTCCGCTAGTAATCCCTACTTGCCCCCATATAGTTACTTCATCTTCTATTACCACGCAACCTGCAATACCTACTTGTGATGCTATTAGGCATTTTTCACCTATTACAGTATCGTGACCAATATGTACTTGGTTATCTATTTTTGTACCTTCTTTAATTGTGGTATCTCCGCTTACACCTCTATCTATAGTACAGGCAGCACCTATATCTACGTTATCTTCTATCACTACTCTACCTCCAGATTTTAATTGATCAAAACCTTCTGGTCTATTTTTATAATAAAATGCAGAGGCTCCCAAAACAGTACCAGAATGTATAGTGACATTATTACCAATAACCGCATAATCATAAATACTTACATTGGAATGAATTATGCAATTTTCACCAATTTTTACATGGTTTCCTACAAATGTATTAGGTTGAATTGTGGTATTTTTCCCTATTTCTGCTGTTGAAGAAATAGTGTTTTCTGATTTTTGAAAGGGTTTAAAGTATTCTGTTAATTTATTAAAATCACGGAAAGGATCATCTGAAATTAATAAAGCTTTACCCTCAGGGCACTCTACTTCTTTATTAATAAGAATAATAGTTGCTGCCGATTGTAAAGCTTTATCGTAATATTTTGGATGATCTACAAAAACAATATCACCTGGAGTTACTACATGAATCTCATTCATCCCTAATACAGAAAAATTAGGGTTACCTATAAATTCAGAATTGATAATTGTTGCAATTTGCTGAAGTGTATGTGCTTGAGGAAATTTCATATAGTTTTTAAAAATTACTCTTTAATACGTTCTTTGTAAGTCCCTTTTTCTGTTTCTATTTTTATTTTATCGCCTTCATTAATAAATAAAGGGACGTTAACTTCTGCACCAGTTTCTACCGTTGCTGGTTTTGTTGCATTGGTTGCTGTGTTACCTTTAACACCAGGCTCTGTATGAGTAACTTCTAAAATTACACTTGGTGGCATCTCTACAGAAAGAGGTGCGTTATCTTCAGAATTAATAATTACTGTAACTACTTCTCCTTCTTTCATTAAACCTGGAGCATCTAATGCAGTTTCTAATAATCTAATTTGTGTATAATCATCTGTGTTCATGAAATGATAAAACTCTCCATCATTATATAAAAACTGAAATTTATGAGTCTCTACACGAACATCTTCAATTTTATGTCCTGCTGAAAAAGTATTTTCTATTACTTTTCCTGTGGTTACACTTTTTAATTTGGTTCTTACAAATGCTGGTCCTTTACCAGGTTTTACGTGTAAAAATTCAATAATTTTAAAAATATCGTGATTATACTTTATACATAATCCATTTCTAATATCACTAGTACTTGCCATAATTTGTTTAATTAATTTGAAAAATAACCCTTCATAATTCCACGCTTAGAATTTTTAATAAATTCTAAAATATCATCTCTTTCTGGAGTTGCTTCCATTTCTGCTTCAATGATAGTTACTGCTTGTGAGTTATTATAATTTTTTTGATATAAAATTCTATAAATATCTTGAACTTCTCTTATTTTTTCTGTAGAAAAACCTCTTCTACGTAAACCTATAGAGTTAATCCCCACGTATGATAAAGGTTCTCTTGCTGCTTTTACAAAAGGTGGTACATCTTTTCTTACTAAAGATCCTCCTGTAATAAATGCGTGGCTACCAATCATACAAAATTGTTGTATGGCCGTCATCCCTGCTAAAACTACAAAATCACCAACTGTAACGTGCCCCGCTAAGGTACTATTATTAGAAAATATGCAGTTATCGCCTACTAAACAATCGTGAGCTACGTGGCAATAAGCCATGATCCAACAATTGTTACCGATAACCGTTTTCATTCTATCTGAAGTACCTCTATTTACTGTAACACACTCTCTTATGGTTGTATTATCACCAATTATAGTAACGGTTTCTTCATCGTTAAATTTTTTATCTTGAGGAACTGCAGAAATTACACTACCAGGAAAAATACTTACATTTTTACCTATACGTGCTCCTTCCATGATAGTTACGTTAGAGCCTATCCAGCTACCCTCACCAATAACTACATTGTTATGAATGGTTGTAAAAGGCTCAATAACCACATTTTTTGCAATTTTTGCACCTGGGTGTACATATGCCAATGGTTGATTCATAAACTATTTGTCTTTAGATTTTACAATTTGTGCCATTAACTCTGCTTCTGCACAAAGTTTTCCGTTAGCAAATGCGTACCCTTGCATATGGCAAATACCTCTTCTTATTGGGGTTATTAAGTTACATTTAAATACTAAAGTATCTCCAGGAACAACTTTTTGTTTAAACTTAACTTTGTCTATTTTCATAAAATAAGTTAAGTAGTTTTCTGGATCTGGCACTGTACTTAAAATTAAAATACCTCCTGTTTGAGCCATAGCTTCTACAATTAAAACTCCAGGCATTACTGGTGCTCCAGGAAAATGACCTTTAAAGAAATCTTCATTCATAGTTACATTTTTGCAACCAATTACTGAAGAATCTGTTAACTCAAATATTTTATCTATTAATAAAAAAGGCGGACGGTGAGGTAACATATTCATGATTTGATTTACGTCCATTAATGGAGCTTGATTCAAATCTACCTCAGGCATCATATTTCTTTTTTCTGCCTTTATTTTTTTTGCTAGTTTTTTTGCAAATTCTGTATTTACAAAGTGTCCTGGTTTAGTAGCAATTACTTTACCTCTAATTCTTGTACCTATTAAAGCTAAATCACCAATTACATCTAGTAATTTATGTCTTGCTGCTTCGTTAGGGTAATGTAGAGTTAGGTTATCTAGAATACCATTTGGCTTAACTGATATTTCATCTTTACCAAAAGCTGTTCTAAGTTTTTCCATAGTTTCTGCAGAAAGTTCTTTATCTACATAAACAATAGCATTATTCAAATCACCGCCTCTAATTAAACCGTGTTCTAATAAAGTTTCTAGCTCGTGAAGAAAACTAAAAGTTCTTGAGTCTGCTATTTCATCTTTAAACTGAGATAAGTTTTTAATTGATGCATTTTGCGTTCCTAAAACTTTGGTTTCAAAATCTACCATAGTGGTAATTTCGTAAGTAGAAGATGGCATAATTACCAGCTCACTACCTGTTTTTTCATCCACGTATGAAATTACTTCTTTTACAACATATTCTTCTCTTTCTGCATCTAGTTCTACCTTACCTACTTGTTCTAAAGCTTCTACAAAGAATTTAGAAGAACCATCCATAATAGGTGGTTCACTTTGGTTCATTTCAATTAATACATTATCTATTTCTAAACCTACACAAGCAGCCAATACATGCTCTGAAGTTTGAATAGACACTCCTCCTTTTTCTAGAGAAGTTCCTCTTTGTGTATCTACTACATAAGTAACATCTGCAGGAACTTCTGGAGCTCCATCTAAATCTACCCTTTTAAAAACATAGCCTGTATTAGCTTCTGCCGGTTTAAAAGTTAAGGTTACTTTTTGCCCTGTATGAAGACCTACTCCCTCAAGAGTAACTTCTTCTTTAATAGTAGTTTGGTTAATTTTTTCAGCCATTATTGTTTAGCTTTTTTTCTAGATTATGAAGTGTTTTTATTGATTTTGGTAAATTTTTAAAATGTACATAGGCTTTATTATAATCGTTATAACCTAATGCAGGAGACCCTTGTAAAGCTTCTCCATCTTTTACATTTCTTCCTATCCCAGATTGTGCTTGTATTCTTACACGATCTCCGATAGTAATGTGACCAACAATACCAACTTGACCACCAATAATGCAGTTTTTACCTATTTTTGTTGAACCTGCTACACCTGTTTGCGCAGCAATTACAGTATTTTCTCCTATTTCAACATTGTGAGCTATTTGTATTTGGTTATCTAGCTTCACTCCTTTTTTAATCACTGTAGAACCTAGTGTTGCTCGATCTATACTTGTACCAGCCCCTACATCTACATTATCTTCTATTATTACATTACCAATTTGAGGTACTTTATCGTATTCTCCTTTTTCATTAGGTGCAAAACCAAAACCATCTGCTCCAACAATAGCACCACCGTGTATTACACAATTATTACCGATAACAGTTTCTGAATAAATTTTAGCTCCTGCAAAAACCATTACATTATCTCCTATTTTGGTATTATCACCTATATATGCATTTGGATAGATTTTTACATTATCACCTATCACTACATTTTCTCCAATATATGCAAAAGCTCCTATATAGATATTTTCTCCATACTTAGCAGAAGATGCTATATAAGATGGATTTTCTATACCTGTTTTACTGTGTTTTACTTGATTGTAATATTGCAACAACTTAGTAAATGCTTGATAAGCATCTTTTACCTTTATTAAAGTTGATGTAATTTCTTTCTCTGGCTCAAAGTCTTCATTTACAATGCATATTGCTGCATTTGTTGTGTAAATGTACTGAGTATATTTTGGGTTTGATAAGAAAGTTAATGAAGAAGAATGTCCCTCTTCTATTTTAGAAAGTTCTGAGACTTCTGCTTCAGGATTCCCTACAACTTTACCTTCTAAAACCTCTGCAATTTGTTCTGCTGTAAATTTCATTCTGACAAAAATAGAAAAATTTGTTAATCTTTTGGTTTAGGATAGCAGATATAATATTTAACTACTGGTTTTGTTAGCGCTCCCAGGTTAAGTTGATCTGATGCTTTTATGACATCACTCACTTTTCCGTTTTTATAAAGAATATTAATATTCTCTACATCATCTCTATAAGCTAAGTTAGATACGCTACCTTTAAATACAAAGTAGTTTGCTTCTTCTCTACTAATATTATGTTTTTGTTGAAGCTCTTGTAGATGTTTTTCTACTTTATCTACTTCAATAGGTGTTTTTTTTAATTTTACTTTTAATAAATCTCTATTTATAATAGAAGTACAAAGATTTTTTAAGACAAAATCATCACAAGAAACCCATTCTTTCATAGCAGAGACTATATCAAAATCATCTAATTTACTAAAAGTGTGTAGTGTATCGTTGGTAAAGTTTTCAAAATTAATTTCATTTTTCAAGAAAAAAGACAAGGCCTTACTTGCTGGTAAATCTACTCCTTTACTCACTAATTCTTTTGCACGTTTTAAAACTCTGATAAGAAGCTGCTCTGCACCCAAGCTTGTTTTATGTAAATAAACCTGCCAATACATTAAACGGCGTGCTACTAGAAATTTTTCTACAGAATAAATTCCTTTTTGCTCTACTACTAATTCATCATTACTTACGTTTAACATGGTTATTAAACGCTCACTATTTATATTACCTTCTGCTACACCTGTATAAAAACTATCTCTTTTTAAATAATCTAAACGATCTACGTCAAGTTGACTTGCTATTAACTGTTTAAAAAACTTTCTGTGATATTCGCCTTTAAAAATCTGAATTGCCAAAGTTAAACTTTGGTTAAAGTCTGCATTCATTTTTTCCATAAACTGGAGTGAAATCCACTCATGACTTACTCCGCTTACTATACTATGTTCCATTGCGTGAGAGAATGGTCCGTGGCCAATATCATGTAATAAAATAGCTATAAGAAGAGCTTCTTCTTCTTTTTTAGAAATCTCAACTCCCTTAAAACGAAGTACATCTAAAGCTTTTCTCATTAAATGCATGCACCCCAATGCATGATGAAACCTTGTATGGTGAGCTCCAGGATAAACCAAATAAGACATTCCCATTTGAGAAATTCGGCGTAATCTTTGAAAGTATTTATGCTCAATGATATCAAAAATACGTTCGTTTGGAATGGTAATAAATCCGTAAATTGGATCGTTTAATATTTTGAGTTTGTTTCTTTGATTCAAAATGATAGTTTAATAAAAAAACAAATATACATATATGAATAAGATTAAAGTACTTTGGGTAGATGATGAAATAGATTTATTAAAACCACATATTATATTTTTAGAAAAAAAGAACTACGAAGTAACTACTTGCCAAAGTGGTACAGAAGCTATTGAAGTAGTTGATAATCAAAATTTTGATATCGTTTTTTTAGATGAAAATATGCCAGGACTTACTGGCTTAGAAACCTTATCTGAAATTAAAGAAAAAAGAAATAATCTTCCGGTGGTAATGATTACCAAGAGTGAAGAAGAATATATTATGGAAGAAGCTATTGGTTCTAAAATAGCAGATTACTTAATTAAACCTGTAAACCCCAATCAAATTCTTTTAAGTCTTAAAAAGAATTTAGACCATTCGCGTTTAGTTTCAGAAAAAACAACCTCTAATTACCAACAAGAGTTTAGAAAAATAGCGATGGACATGTCTATGATTAACTCTTGGGAAGGCTGGTCTGAGCTATACCAAAAGCTTATTTATTGGGAATTAGAGTTAGAAAATATTGAAGACAACGGTATGTTTGAGATATTAGAATCTCAAAAATCTGAAGCAAACACACAGTTCTGTAAATTTGTAGAGAAAAATTACGTCTCTTGGTTTGCTGGAAATAATGAAGAAGCCCCTATTCTATCTCACCAATTATTTAAAAACAAAATTGTACCAGAACTAAGTGACAAACAACCTACATTACTTTTAGTTATAGATAATTTGAGATATGACCAATGGAAAGCTTTTGAACCTATTATAAATAATTACTATAAAAAAGATAAAGAAAGTGCCTTCTCTAGTATTTTGCCTACAGCAACACAGTACGCTAGAAATGCTATTTTTTCTGGTTTAATGCCATCTGATATGGAAAAACAATACCCTAATTGGTGGTTAAATGACACCGATGAAGGAGGAAAAAATATGCACGAAGAAGATTTTTTAATGGCGCAAATGAAGCGTTTAGGTCTTACTTACAAAACAGAATATTATAAAATAACAAGTTTAAAAAGCGGTAAAAGTTTAGTGCAAAATTTTAAACAACTTAAAGAAAATGATCTTACAGCAGTTGTTTACAACTTTGTAGATATGCTTTCTCACTCTAAAACTGAAATGGAAGTAATTAAAGAGTTAGCCTCTACAGATAAATCTTATAGATCTTTAACAGAGAGCTGGTTTAAAAACTCGCCTTTATTAGAAATGATACAAAAAGCGCAACAATTAGGGTTTAAATTAATTATCACTACAGATCACGGGACAATTAATGTACAAAACCCTTCTAAAGTTATTGGAGACAAAAACACTAGTCTAAACTTACGTTATAAGACAGGCAAAAGCTTAACTTATGAAGATAAAGACGTTGTTGCATCTAAAAACCCTAAAGAATTTCATTTACCTAGTATAAATATGAGTAGCTCTTTTATCTTTGCTAAAGGAGACTTATTTTTTGCTTATCCTAATAATTATAACCATTACGTAAGTTATTACAGAAACACATATCAACACGGTGGAGTATCTTTAGAAGAAATGGTAATTCCTTTTGCTGTGCTTTCACCACGATAAAATTACTATTATGGAAATCACTTATAGTTTAAATGAAATACCAAGCATAGCAGCACAAATTATAAAAGTGTCTTCTTCACATAAGACACTTTTATTTTATGGTGAAATGGGTGCAGGAAAAACAACCTTAATAAAACAAATAACTAAACAACTAGGCTCTACAGATAGAGTTACAAGCCCCACCTTCTCTTTAGTGAATGAATATTTAGCAGATAAAGCTAAAGTTTACCATTTTGATTTTCATAGAATTGAAGACGAAGAAGAAGCCTATGACATAGGTTTTGAAGATTATTTAAATAGCAAACAATGGGTACTTATAGAATGGCCAAGTAAAATTGAAAATTTACTCCCAGCAGAAAGCATAACTATAAGCATAGAAAAAATATCTAATGAAACAAGAAAAATAACAATTAGCTAGCAAAAATCACATGTTAAATAGTGATTTTCAATAAACAAAATACTACACAATTAATTGATTTACAGTTTTTTAAGTTTACTTTAAAATGCAAAGGTACGGCAAACAAAATTCAAAATTTTAACAAATTTGATTCTACATTTGTACCAGAACAAAACGAAAAAACAACTATAACAAACTCTAAAATCAATTATTATGAAATTAAAAAACGCTATCTTCGCAATTGCAACATTAGGATTTTTAGTAACATCTTGTACCCCACAATCAATCGATGAGCACACAACGCAAGACAACATCCAAAACGATGATTTCATCATCGACAAAGGTAAAATCAAAATCCCTACTAACGGGTAGTATTATAGCGTTGCTGATAATTATATCACCATATTTATTTTATTCATATAGAAGTTTCCCAGATACAAAAATCTGGGAAACTGCTATATTTACCTATAAAAGTGGTTTTTATGATGGTGTAAATGTAAGTATGTGGACACTGTTAACTAAATTTGTGCCTCTCTACTTACTTACCGTTTGGTTTTTAACTTGCAAACATTGGTGGTATCATGTTATTTTAATACCAATTGGAATGTATTTATTCCAATTAATCAGTGCACTGAATGATGATATTATATTTTTTGATGAAGTAGAAATCTGGTATCTTATTCCTGTTATGTCTGTTATTGTACCTTTAGTATATTTAATAAGAGCCAAAATTTTTGCTAGTATGCACAACCCTTCTTTAGAAGAAATAGAATACGAGCTTCAAAATAAAAAAAATATATTCTCTCATTTCCGAGACCTTTTCCGCAATTAATAAAGACTCTCTTTTGCTATTCAGAGTTTTTTTTCATTTCTTTAGTTCATTATCTAAAAACTAATGAGCAAGCCAACAACCCCTTTTACCCAAAAAGAACTTCTTCCTCAGGAAGAAATGTTAGAAATACAGAAAAGAAAAGGTGAACTTTTTATAGGCTTACCTAAAGAAACTTCTTATCAAGAAAAAAGAGTTTGCTTAACACCAGATGCCGTAGCTGCTGTTACTGCTAATGGTCACCGAGTTTTAATTGAAAGTAACGCTGGCCTAGATGCCAATTTTTCTGATAAAGATTATAGTGAAGCTGGTGCAGAAGTTACCAAAGACACCTCTAAGGTTTTTGCTTGTCCTATTATTCTAAAAGTAGAACCTCCTTCTTTAGACGAGTTAGAATTAATGAATCCGCAGACTACCTTAATCTCTGCTTTACAACTTAAAACACAAGAGAAAAGTTATTTTCAAAAATTAGCAGAAAAAAGAATTACTGCTTTAGCTTTTGAGTTTATAAAAGATGAAGATGGTACTTATCCAGCAGTAAGAGCTTTAAGCGAAATTGCAGGTACAGCCTCTGTATTAATCGCATCAGAAATATTAGCCAGCCCTAAAGGTAGCGGCTTGATGTTTGGTAATATTAGTGGAGTACCGCCTTTAGAAGTAGTTATTATTGGAGCGGGAACAGTAGGTGAATTTGCAGGAAGGTCTGCTTTAGGCTTGGGTGCTAATATTAAAATTTTTGATAATTCTCTTACCAAATTACGTTGCATACAAACCAACCTAGGTAGACCACTATATACCTCTACGCTACAACCTAAAAATTTATTAAAATCTTTACTAAGAGCAGATGTTGTAATTGGAGCTGTAAGAGGTCAAGATAGATCTCCTATTGTTATTTCAGAAACAATGGTAGAAAATATGAAACCTGGCTCTGTAATTATTGATGTAAGCATAGATATGGGCGGCTGTGTAGAAACTTCTGAAATTACCTCGCACGATAATCCTACTTTAAAAAAACACGGAGTAATACATTACGGGGTACCAAACATCCCGTCTAGATACCCTAGAACTTCCTCAATTTCAATAAGTAATATTTTTACACCTTATCTCTTACATATTGGTGAAGAAGGTGGTTTAGAAAATACTCTCAGATTTGATCGTGGTTTAAGAAACGGTTTGTACTTTTACCACGGAATTTTAACTAATAAATCTGTTGCAGATTGGTTTAATCTAAATCATAGAGATATCAATTTGCTTATTTTCTAATTTTATGAAATTTATACATCGTTTGGGCTACTATTTAGGTGGCTTTAGTATTGGAATAGTTATATTAATATTTTTTTTAAGTGGAAAAAAAACTTCTTGTGACTACGGGCCTAATGCTCGTGTTTTAAAAAATATTAGAAGTAAACACAAAACATATACTAATACTGCAAAAAATCAATTAGAAGAATTTCAATTAGATTCTATTTTTATAGATAATACCCTACAACAGGGAGATGTGCTTTTTGATGAAAGTAAAACCTCATTAGATTCTTGTAATATTTACGTAGTAGAATCAGAAAAAAACAACGCGAAGTATAAAACAAGCTTCCAAAATTGCGACAGCTTAGTTACCATACTAAATATCAGTTATTTAAAAAAATAACATATTTTTTTTAAAATATTCGCTTGTTTTTAAATCAAACTTTTTATTATTGTTTTTATTAAGCGAATAAATTAAGCTATTGATTATGAAACGAGTTATTGTTGATTATAAAAAATTAACTCCAGAAATTTTAGGGATGTTGGTTGAAAAATATCCTGATGGATATGATGATGATCACATAATTGCATTTAAAAATGCAAAAAATGAAACAGTTGAAGCAGTGGAAGTGAAAACTGAAGATTGTATTTATCTAGTTAAAGTAAGTACTAAACTAGAAAATACTATGGCTAATTATGATGAAGATGATTATGAAGATGAAGATTTTAATGAACCTATTGTAGATATACCAGAAGCAGAATCGGGTATCACTCCAGAAGATAAAGAGGAAGAATAAACAAATTACTTAAAGCCCATAAAAAAGCCTTACTCAATTATTAGAGTAAGGCTTTTTTTATTTATTAATTACTAGTATAAAATTTAAGATACAATTTCTGCATAAGCAACATCTTCAATTTCATTTTTCTTCCATACAAAATAGTACAACCACATTAACGTAAAAGTGGGTACTATATCTGTAAAAGGTAGTATTTCTTCAATAAAAACAAGTACAGAAGCTATTTTACCTTTTTTTGAAGGGTACATTTCTTGCATTTTCTTTGCTGCAAATGGCGCCCAAGCAATATCTAAAAAAGGCCCCACTACTGGTATAAAACTACTTAACATACCTATACCATCATAAATTACTGCTTTTAATAACAGTTTATTTTTTAGCTTTTTCATAGTTTAAGTTTATACTAATAGAATTAGCAAAAAACATACCGAAAATAATATTTTGAACTAATCAAACTTCAACTTATCAGAAAAATACTCTTTTAATTTCTTAATTTTCGGATCTATAATATACTGACAATAAGGCTGATTAGGATGATTATTATAAAAGTTTTGATGCTCAAACTCTGCAGTATAAAAAGTAGAAGCTTCCGTTACTTCGGTAACTATATTTCCTTCAAAAATCTCTTCATTTAACTTATTTATTATATGTTGAGCCATTTGTTTTTGATCTTCAAAATGATAAAAAATTGCACTTCTATACTGTGTACCAACATCATTACCTTGTCTATTTAAAGTAGTAGGATCGTGTGTTGTAAAAAATACCATCAACAACTCTTCATAAGAAATTTTAGAAGAATCATAAGTTAATTGTATAGCTTCTGCGTGCCCCGTTCTTCCCTGTACTACTTCTCTATAAGGTGGATTTTTGATTTGACCTCCCGTAAAACCAGATACAATATTACTAACTCCCTCTAATCTTTGAAAAACAGCTTCTGTACACCAAAAGCAGCCATTAGCAAATGTTGCTGTCTGCATATTATCTTTATTTATTTTTCAATAAAAATAAATGAAACATTCTAAAGCACACTATCTAAAATTATAAAGCTTTGTTATAATAGTTATGTTCTTTTAAAATAGTTTATTTTAGCCTATAAATTTTAGAACCGAATGATTACTGCTAAAAATATTCATAAATATTATGATGATTTACACGTTTTAAATAATGTAAATCTAGCGATAGAAAAAAGTGAAATTATATCTATTGTTGGCGCTTCTGGTGCGGGAAAAACTACTTTACTGCAAATTTTAGGTACTTTAGATTTTGCTGCAAAAAACAAAAACTCTTCGTTAAAGATTAATGATATTGAAGTGTACCATTTAAACAAAAATGAGCTTGCAGCTTTTAGAAATAAGCACATTGGTTTTATTTTTCAATTTCATCAATTACTACCAGAGTTTACAGCCTTAGAAAATATATGTATACCAGCATATATAAATAAAACTGAAAAAAGTGTTGCTGAAAAAAGAGCGGTAGAATTATTAAGTTTTTTAGGCTTAGAGCATAGAAAAAACCACAAACCATCTGAACTTAGTGGTGGTGAGCAACAACGTGTTGCAGTTGCAAGAGCACTAATTAATAATCCAGAAATTATTTTAGCAGATGAACCTTCTGGTAATTTAGATTCTGAATCTGCAGAAAATCTTCATCAATTATTTTTTAAGTTAAGAGAAGAATTTGGGCAAACGTTTGTTATTGTTACTCATAACAAAGACCTTGCTAATATGGCCGATAGAAAACTTACTATGGTAGACGGCTCTATAGTGTAAATCTGTAGTTATGCTTTTAATTTTTATTAGTTGGATTTATATTTTTTATGCAGCTACTGTTTGGGGAATTACATTTAATAATCTATTTAAATTAAAAGAAAACAACCACCTTATTACTCAAATATTAGGCTTATTTTCTATTACCATAATCACAGCTATTTCTTGTTTTTTTACTTCTATAAACATTGGTTTTTATATTGTTTTTTTTCTTGCTAGCTTACTGCTTGCATACTTTAAAAGAAAACAATTAAAAATATATATTACCAATTTAAAAATTAGGTTTTTTAATTTAAGTAAACCTCTACAAATTGCTTTTTTTATTTTTAGTTGGTTGTGTTTAGCACAAGCCTCTACTCTGCCTTATATAATTGATAATGAATCTTATTACCTGCAAACTATAAAATGGTTAAATGAGTATGGTTTTGTAAAAGGATTAAGTAATTTACATTTATTTTTTGCACAAACCAGTGGTTGGCATATTTTACAAAGTGCTTTTAATTTTTCATTTTTAACAAACAAATTAAATGATTTAAGCGCATATATTTATTTTTTAGTTGCTTTTTATTCTTTTGAAAAAATCAACTTAATTTTTAAAGAAAAATCTATACAAATAGCTCATTATTTTATAGCTATAGTTCCGTTAGTGAGTGTTTTATTTTTTCAATTTATAAGTTCACCTTCACCAGATATTCCTGTTTTTCTATTCAGTTTTCTAATATTTTATAAACTGCTCAAAAACTGGAACAATTTGTCTATTACAGATTTTAAAAACATCACTTTTATTTGTTTTTTTATTTTATTAATTAAAATTAGTAGTGTTTACATTGTTTGTATACCAATTATACTTTTAGCAGCTAATTATCAGAAATTTAAAAAATCTCTAGTTACATTGTTTAGTGTAGGTTTATTTGTGTTAGCTATATTTATAGGTAAAAATCAATGGTTAACGGGTTACCCTTTATTTCCTTTACAAACTTTTAAATGGCTAACTTCAGATTATAGTATACCAGAGGCTTATCAGTCTTTTTTCTTTAAAACAAATAAGGTTTATGCTTATAAAATAAGTTATTTAGAATATCAAGAACTTAGTATTTTACAGCGTCTTAAAGTATGGCTTAGCTTACCAAAACTTCATGGTGTTTTTAATAAATTAATTTTAGCTCTAATTATTATTTTTCCTTTTTTTATAATTCTGAAGAAAAAAATATACCAACCTCTCTTGGCTATTTACAGTTTGGCTTGTATACAATTGGCTGTATTATTTATAACCTCTCCTCAATATCGTTTTTTTCTAGTCTTTATTTTAACACTTGTAGCCTTATTAATTTTTATAATATTTCAAAAAAAAATATTAATTAAAATAGCATTACCTCTATCATTAATCATTACTTCATTCATTTTACTTTTTCCTTTTAAATTAGATAGCTTTACTACCAATAAATTCACTCAAAACAACAGTAGTTTTAAGCTTAGCTATATTATATTTCCGCATAAAAATTCAAAATACAATTACACTTATCATAAAGAAAAAATAGGCAACTTAAAATACAATAATCCCACTAACCAAGAGTTTTTTTGGATTACAGGAGATGGTGATTTACCTGTAATAAAAAAAGAACAGTTAGAATATTTTAAAAATAAGTACCATTACTATCCGCAATTAAGAACAGGAAATTTAAAAGATGGTTTTTACTCAAAATCTATAGATAATGACTAAAAAAGAACTTAAAGAGTTTTTAAATTATAAAGTAGAACAATATAATCAGCCAGAATTTATTGATTCAGATCCTATTCAAATTGCACATCTATTTAGTAGAAAAGAAGATATTGAAATTGCAGGATTTTTAACTGCAACCATTGCTTGGGGTAACCGTAAAAGTATTTTAAAAAATGCAAAACACTTAATGGAACTAATGGATTTAGCTCCTTATGATTTTGTAAAAAATGCTAATGAAAACGATTTATCTAGGTTAGATGGTTTTGTTCATCGTACATTTAACGATACAGATTTAAAATATTTTGTTCTATCGCTTCAAAATATTTACAATAACCACCAAGGCTTAGAAACAATTTTTACAAAATACTCAACATCTACATCTACACAACAAGCAATTCACGAGTTTAAAAAAGTATTTTTTGAATTACCACACCTTAAAAGAACTCAAAAACATGTGAGCGATCCCTTAAAAAAATCAGCAGCAAAAAGAATAAATATGTATTTAAGGTGGATGGTGAGAGAAGATAATTGTGGCGTAGATTTTGGCTTATGGAAAAATATTTCTTCTGCAGCACTATCCTGTCCGTTAGATTTACATAGTGGTAACATAGCCAGAAAATTAAAACTTTTAAAAAGAAAACAAAACGATGCCAAAGCACTTACAGAATTAGATACTAGTTTAAGAAAGCTAGATAAAAATGACCCTGTAAAATATGATTTTGCATTGTTTGGAATAGGTGTTTTTGAGAAAGACTTCTAATTGCTTTTTTTTTCTTAATTTTACGTTAAAATCTATTTTATATGATTATACCAAAGACACCTTTAAATGAGGTGAAAAGGCTTAAAGCTCTCAAAAATTTAGGCATTTTAAATACAAATCCAGAACAAGAATTTGATGATTTGGTTGCTTTAGCTGCTTTGGTATGTAATACACCAGTGTCTCTTATTACCTTTATTGAAGAAAAAAGACAATGGTTTAAAGCTAAAATTGGTACAGATTTGTGTGAAACTGATAGAGAAGTTTCATTTTGTGGTCACGCTATCAATAACTCTAATGAGTTAATGATAGTAGAAGATGCTACTAAAGATGAGCGTTTTATAGATAATCCGCTTACCAAATTAATAGATACTCCTGTTATATTTTATGCAGGTATGCCACTAACAGATAAAGAAGGAAACTCTTTAGGTACGCTTTGTGTTATAGATCACAAACCAAAAAGCATTACTAAACATCAACAAAAAGCATTAAAAACTATTGCTAATCAAGTAGTTAAAATGCTAGAACTTAGGGTTAGAAATAATAACTTAAAAATTACCGAAGAAGAATTAAGACAAAAAAATAACTTGTTAAAAGATTTTGCTGGAGTGGTTTCTCATGATTTAAAAATGCCACTCACCAATATGATTATCACTGCAGATATTTTAAAAGAAAAGTATAGTGAGCAATTAGATAACAAAGGAAAGCAATACTTAGATTACTTAAAACAATCTTCTTTTGCCTTAAGTGATTATATAACAAAAATTTTAGCACACTATGAAACTGATGATTTAAGTAAAAAAGATCTTAGAGAAACATTTGACATTCATCATCTACTAGAAGAAATTATAGATTTATTTAATATTAAAGAAGATTGTGAAATTAATTTTCCAGAAAATAATATTGATATCTACTGTAATCGAGTAGCGCTTGAACAAATTTTACTTAACTTATTAGGTAACAGCCTAAAATACAACGATAAAGATAAAATAATTGTAGATATAGAGTGTATTGAAAATAGTAAATACTACCAATTTACAATTAAAGATAATGGTATAGGCATACCTAAAGAAAAACAAAATAATATTTTTGAGCTTTTTTCTACCGCTAATCAATTAGACAGAAACGGAAAAAAAGGAAATGGTATTGGGCTATCTACTGTTAAAAAAATAATTAATAATATGGGTGGTGAGATTTCTGTTAACTCTAAATTAGGTAAAGAAACCACCTTTACATTTACCATTAAAAAAAATGTTGTTAAGAAAACTGCATAATAGTTTCTATTTTCAAATTTACTTTAACTTTCATTTTCTATATTTGAATACCTATAGAAAATAAAGAATGCTATTTAAAAATCCAGAATTACTTTACGCTTTATTTTTACTGGCAATACCTATCATTGTTCATTTATTTCAGTTAAGAAGATTTAAAAAAGAACAATTTACCAATGTAAAGTTTTTAAAAAAAGTACAATTACAAACTCGCAAAAGTTCTAAAATAAAAAAATGGCTTACCCTTTTAGCTAGAATTTTAGCATTAACCTGTATAATTGTTGCATTTGCTCAACCTTATTTTCCTGCTAGCAACCAAACATTACAAGAAAAAGAAATGGTTATTTATTTAGATAACTCATTTAGTATGCAGCAAAAAGGGAAAAATGGAGAACTACTTAAAAAATCTGTTCAAGATTTACTTACACAAATTCCTTCAGAAAATAAATTCACACTTTTTACCAATAACAACGTTTATAAAGACATCACTATTACAGACATAAAAAGTGATTTACAAAAAATAAACTACACCTCTACTCCAACCAATTTTAAAACCACTTATTTAAAAGCTCAAAATCTATTTAGTAAAAGAAAAGAAGTTTTAAAAAAGTTTGTTGCTATATCAGATTTTCAGCAACAAGAT
Organism: Mesonia phycicola; assembly: GCF_900141885.1. Lineage (GTDB taxonomy): Bacteria > Bacteroidota > Bacteroidia > Flavobacteriales > Flavobacteriaceae > Mesonia > Mesonia phycicola. Next base: position 135,540 of record NZ_FQYY01000004.1, read on the forward strand.
GTTAAAGAGGTTGTATTTAGTGACCAGATAGAAAATACAGCTATACAACTTGTGCCAGAAAATAGTTTTAATATAAGTATAGATTCTGTTTTTGTTAAAGAGCAACACTTAGACCATATAGAGTTACAGGTGAATGTATCTAGCAATTCTCTATCAAACCAGCTTTTTCCGGTTAGTTTATATAATAACAATACTTTATTAGCAAAAAGTAGTGTTAGTTTTGAAGAAAAAAATACCGCAAATGCTTTATTTAGTATTGAAAATAAAGAAGCCATAAACGGAAAATTTACAGTAAATGATAATAGTTTACAGTATGATAATTCTCTTTACTTTTCTCTTCAAATAAATGAAAAAATAAAAGTTACCGCCATTAATGGTAATAAAAGTGAGTTTTTAAAAAAGATTTACACCAATACAGAATTTGATTTAATTTCTGTTGAAGAAAATCAAATTAATTACAATCAGCTAGAAAATCAACACCTTATTATTCTAAACGAACTAAAATCTATACCCAATGGACTAAATTCTATTTTATCCAAGCACATAGATAATGGTGGTTATTTAACAATTATACCAATTGAAAATATAGATCAAAATTCTTATCGTAGTCTTTTAAATACGTTAGGGGTTAATAGTTTTGGTAACAAATTAGAAGAAGAATTAAAAATAACTACAATTAACTTTTCACATCCGCTTTATAAAGAGGTATTTAATCAAAAAATTAAAAATTTTGATTACCCAAAAGTGAATAATTATTATGCGTTATATTCTACTTCTAGTCAAATTTTAAGTTTTAATAATGGATTGCCATTTTTAAAAGAGCAAAATCACGTTTATTTATTTTCTTCAGCAATAAATAAAGAAAATAGCAATTTTAAAAATTCGCCATTAATTGTACCTACATTTTATAACATAGCAAAACAAAGCATACAACTACCTAAGCTTTACTATGTTAGCAATAAAACAAACACTGTAGAAATTTCTGCAGTTTTACAAGAAGACGAAGTGATAAAAGTAAAAGATAGCAGTTTCACTTTTATACCACTACAAAAAAGGTATAGCAATAAAGTAGAATTAACTTTTGTAGAAGAACCCAAAAAAGCAGGTAATTATAGTTTAAACACTAATAATGAGCTTTTAAAAAATATTAGTTTTAACGAAGACAGAAAAGAAAGTGAACTTACCTATGCAGATCTTTCTTCTTATAAAAATTTAAAAACCAATAACTCTATTACTAATTTCTTTACACAAGAGATTAATGCTAATGAAATGAACCTTCTTTGGAAATGGTTTGTTATTTTTGCATTACTATTTTTAGTGATTGAATTTTTACTCTTAAAGTATCTAAAATAAAAATTGATTAATGAAAATCCTTATCAAATCTGCCACAATTGTCAATTCAGAAAGTAAATACCACCAACAAAAAGTAGATATACTACTAAACAATGGTAAAATTGAAAATATAGGTGAGGAAATTTCTACACAAGCAGATAAAACTATAGAATATAACAACTTACACGTATCTTTAGGTTGGTTTGATAGTAGCGTGAGTTTTGGTGAACCTGGTTATGAAGAAAGAGAAACACTAGATAACGGAATTAAAACTGCAGCAAAAAGCGGTTTTACTTCTATTGCTGTTAACCCAATAACTAATCCTGTTTCAGATAATAGTACTGCTATAAAATACCTAAAAAGCTATCAAGGTAAGTATGGAGTAAACCTACACCCGGTTGGAGCGCTAACTATAAAAAGCGAAAGCGTAGATTTAGCAGAATTGTATGATATGAAAAATGCAGGAGCTGTATCTTTTTCAGACGTTAAAACACCAATAAAAAACCCTAATCTTTTAAAAATTGCCCTGCAATACGCGCAAAACTTTGACGGCTTAGTACAATCTTTCCCTCAAGAAAATGCAATTGCAAGAAACGGAAGTGCACACGAAGATTATCACAGTACATTATTAGGTTTAAAAGGAATACCTTCTCTAGCTGAAGAATTACAAATTACTAGAGATTTATTTATACTAGAATACACAGGGGGTAAATTACACATCCCAACTATATCTACGGCTAAATCTGTAAAACTAATTAAAGAAGCTAAGAAAAAAGGCTTAGATATCACTTGTAGTGTAGCTATACATCAGCTAATATTTACAGATGAAAAGCTGCAAAATTTTGATGCTAATTACAAAGTAATGCCACCTTTAAGAACTAATAGTGATATTAAAGCATTAATTACTGGCTTAAAAGACGGTACTATAGATATGGTGACTACAGACCATACCCCTATTGACATTGAACATAAAAAAGTAGAATTTGAAAATGCTTCTTACGGTACTATTGGTTTAGAAACTGCATTTGGCGCTTTAAACACAATTTTTACTACAGAAAAAACTATTGAGTTACTTACAAAAGGACAGGCTAGATTCGGTATCAAAAAACCAAGTTTAGAAATAGGAGAAAATGCAGATTTCACCTTATTTAACCCTGATGGTAAACATACTTTTGAAAAAGAAAATATAATTTCTAGCTCTAAAAACTCTATGTTTATTGGGCATTCACTTAAAGGAAAAGTTTACGGAGTTTTTGCAAATAACCAACTAACACTCTCTTAATTAATGACCACATCAGAAGAAATAAAACACGGAAAATCTAATGCTATTGTTGCTTATTTTACAATTATTGGGTGCATTATAGCCATATTTATGAATATGGAAAGTAAAAACAAATTTGCTAGCTTTCATATTAAACAAGCATTAGGTATTCATATTCTTTATTTTTTACTATTAGCTTTAGTTAGTGGTTTTAATAGTTGGTTAATTACTTTCTCTTTTTGGCTATTTGTATTTATACTTTGGGTATATGGCTTTATTGGTGCTTTACAAGGTAGAAAAACAATTATTCCACTAGTTGGAGAGTATTTTCAAAAATGGTTTAATAAACTAGCGTAAAATGACAACAAAAAATCTTTCTTTAGAACATATTGTAAAAGCTTCTTCTCTATCAGAAAAAGCTCCGGTTATTATTATGCTTCACGGTTATGGTAGTGATGAAAATGATTTATTTTCTTTTGCTACAGAGTTACCTGAGAAGTACTTAATTGTTTCAGCTAAAGCTCCATTACCTATGCAACCATACGGTAATGCTTGGTATGAAATTAATTTTGATGCTGCTCAAAATAAATTTACAAATGATGAGCAAGCTGTATTTTCTAGAGATTTGATTGCAAAATTTATTGACGAAGTAGTAACTAACTACCACGCAGACCCTAATAATGTTACACTGCTAGGCTTTAGCCAAGGGGCTATTTTAAGTTATGGTGTAGCCCTTTCTTATCCAGAAAAAGTGAGCAAAGTTATAGCGCTTAGTGGCTACATACACCCTCCTATTTTTAAAGAAGGTTACGAGAATAATAATTTTTCTGAATTAAAAATTTACGGCTCTCACGGTACTGTAGACCAAGTTATACCTATAGATTGGGCTAGAAAAAACAAACCATTTATAGATAATCTTGGTATTAACTACACATATTCTGAGTTTCCTGTTGGGCACGGTGTAAATCCACAAAACTTTATGGAATTTAAAAAGTGGTTAGAAGAACATTAATTACCGTATAAAAAACCATCATTTAACTCAAAAGTAATAGAGCCATCTTCTTCTACAAAATAGTTGATTAAGGCTTCTCCCCAATAGGTACCATCTGTAAATTCAATCATCACCCATTTGTGATTAATTATTTGCATACCGTTAATACGCATAAAACCTTTCATACCACTATAAGGTACTAACCTGTTATCTGCAGATGCTTTGTTTTCAGAAAAAATCTTAGTTTGTAATAAAGTTTTAAACTCTTCAATATTATAGCCTAAATCTTCAATATACATTCTTGCCTTTTCATCATTATCTATAGTAAAATTATTTGAAGAGCTACTAGACTTTAAAGCTATTAAAGAGTCTTGAATAACACTAGCTTGTTCAATTTTTTTATCTAAATTCTGAATTATTTTTTGTTGAGCTTCAAATGTCTTTTTTACGTTAGCATACTGAAAAACAATATACAACAACGCAAAAATAAACAGGTACATAAAAATTTTATTCTTCATTAGATTGTAATTTTTAAATTATCATATGCCAAAAAAACATTAGTTGGCAACTCTTTTTCTACATCTTTATGAAAGCCTAATAAATGACTAACGTGAGTTAAATAAGCTTTTTCTGGATTAACTTTTTTTATAAATGCTAAAGCTTCTTCTAAATTAAAATGAGATAAATGAGGTTCTTTTCTTAAAGCATTTACAGTAAGTACTTTTACACCTTTTAACTTTGCTATTTCTTCTTCTGCAATGGTTTTTGCATCTGTTATATAAGCAAAGTCTCCAAATCTAAATCCGTAAACTTGTAATTTATGATGTAAAACATTTACAGGTATAACCTCTAAATTTCCAATTTTAAAAGGATTATCATTAATTTCTTTTACATCTAAAGATGGTGCACCCGGATATTTATTCACTGTTTCAAACACATAGTCAAAACGTTTTTTAAGTGCCTTAATCACTCTTTGGTGGGCATAAACAGATATATCTCCTTGTTTAAAGTAAAAAGGTCTTACATCATCTAAACCTATAATATGGTCGTTATGCTCGTGAGTAAATAAAATACCATCTATTTTAGAAACATTATTTGCAAGCATTTGCTGTCTAAAATCTGGACCACAATCTACTACATAAGTAAAATTGTCCCACTCTACTAAAATAGAAACGCGTAAACGTTTATCTCTAGGGTCATTACTTAAACATACGGGGTGATCACTTCCTATAATTGGAATTCCTTGAGAAGTACCTGTACCTAAAAATGTAATATCCACAGTATATTTTTCTTACAAAAGTAATTATATTTTTTTGTTTAAACGTCAATTCACTACCTTTGATACAGTTTAATAATCACACAACATAAATCTCTAAATTGATATGCCAATTACTATCATGGGCGACAGGGAATTTGAAAATGTTCCTTCTATAAAGAGTAAAGCTCTGCGCATTAATTTAAATGAAAATATTTACGGCACATTTGCAGAAATTGGCGCAGGTCAAGAAACTGTAAGAAACTTTTTTAGGGCTGGTGCCGCCTCTGGTACCATTGCTAAAACAATGAGTGCATATGATAAAGATTTTAGTGATGCTATTTATGGGATTGAAGATGATAAAAGATATGTTACTGAAGCTCGTTTAAAGAAAATGCTTTCTCATGAAATGAGATTGATGGAAGAGCGTATGGATAGAAAAAAACATCCTAAAAAACTCTTTTTTAGCTTTGCTAACACCGTAGCTACCATAGATTTTGCTAAAAAATACAAAGGTCACGGCTGGGTTGGTATACGCTATCAAGTAAAACCAGATGAAGATTATAATGAAATTAGCCTTCATATTCGTTTTAAAGAAAATGATGCTAGACTTCAACAAAACACCTTAGGTATTTTAGGGGTTAATTTAATTTATGGTGCTTACTATAAATACGATAATCCTAAAAAACTATTACGTTACCTATACGATCATATAGACAAAGATCAAATAGAAATTGATACTATTAACTTTTCTGGGCCTCGTTTTGAAGAAGTTGATAACCGTTTAATGAGTTTACAGCTTGTAAAAAACGGAATGACAGAAGCTGTTATGTTTGCTCCAGATGGAAATAATGTTTTACCTGCTAGAGTACTTTACAAGAAAAATGTATTGGCTCTAAGAGGTAGTTTTAGACCAGTTACCAAAGTAAACATGGATATTTACAAAAACGCTATGGACCTTTTTAAAAGGGAAAATAGAGTGGAAGAAGATAATACCATTTGTGTTTTTGAAATCACACTTTCTAACTTAAGATCTGAAGGTGAAATTGACGAGCAAGACTTTATGGCTCGAGCAAAATTACTTTGTGCATTAGGGCAAACAGTAATGATTTCTAACTTTCAAGAATATTATCGAGTAGTTGAATATTTTTCTCGTTATACAAAACAACGTATGGGCTTAGCTATGGGCGTTAATAACCTTGTTGATGTATTTGATGAGAAATATTACCGCCATTTAAGTGGAGGTATACTAGAAGCTTTTGGTAAATTATTTTTTAAAGATTTAAAAGTATACTTATACCCTCTTAAAGATAAGAAAACTGGTAAAATTACAGATAGCGATAATTTAAAGGTACACCCACGTATGAAAGAATTATATAAATTCTTTAAATACAACGGTAAAGTAGTAGATATACAAGATTACGATCCTACAATAATGGATATTTTCTCTAGAGAAGTGCTACAACTAATTTCTGAAGGTAAAGATGGTTGGGAAGAAATGTTGCCACCAGAAACTACAGAAATGATAAAAAGTCAGAACCTTTTTGGTTATGCTAAAAACAAAATGATACAACAAAACTTAGACTAAAAAATTATAACCTAAGTTTTGTACAAAAAAAAAGGAGTTTCAAAAGAAACTCCTTTTTTTATAAGTAATATAAAATTTAAGATCTAGTAATTTTAGCTCCTATTTTTCTTAATCTACCATCAATATCTTCATAACCTCTATCAATCTGTTCTATATTATGAATTGTAGAAGTTCCTTTAGCAGAAAGTGCTGCAATTAATAAAGATATACCCGCTCTAATATCTGGGCTTGTCATTGTAGTTGCTTTTAATTGAGATTCAAAATTATGGCCAATTACAGTAGCCCTGTGCGGATCACACAATATAATTTTAGCTCCCATATCTATTAATTTATCTACAAAAAACAATCTACTTTCAAACATTTTTTGGTGTATAAGTACACTTCCCTTTGCCTGAGTTGCTACTACCAACATAATACTTAATAAATCTGGAGTAAAACCTGGCCAAGGTGAATCACTTATATTCATAATAGATCCATCAATAAAACTTTGTACTTCATACCCATTTTTGTGAGCAGGAATGTAAATATCATCTCCTTTTTTCTCTATAGTTATTCCTAATTTTCTAAATGTATTAGGTATTAACCCTAAATTATCCCAGCTTACATTTTTTATAGTAATTTCACTTTTAGTCATTGCCGCTAGTCCAATCCAAGATCCAATCTCAATCATATCTGGTAAAATAGTATGCGTACAACCACCTAACTCTTTTACGCCTGTTATTTTAAGCATATTAGAACCTATACCATCTATCTTCGCTCCCATAGAAACCAACATTTTACAAAGTTGTTGTAAATATGGCTCACAAGCTGCATTGTAAATAGTTGTTTCTCCTTCTGCATGCACTGCTGCCATAACAATATTAGCAGTACCTGTTACAGAAGCTTCTTCTAAAAGCATGTAAGTACCTTTTAGACCTTTTGGAGCTTCTACTCCATAAAAACGTTCTTCTTTATTGTATCTAAATTTAGCTCCTAATTTAATAAAACCTTCAAAATGGGTATCTAATCTTCTTCTACCAATTTTATCTCCTCCTGGACGTGGTATATAACCTTTACCAAATCTTCCTAAAAGCGGACCAACAATCATAATAGAACCTCTAAGGCCACTACCTTCTTCTTTAAATTGTTCGCTTTCTAAATAATCTAAATTTAAAGCGTCACTTTTAAAACTATAACTTCCTTTACCTAATTTTTGAATTTTTACACCTAGGTTACTTAAGATTTCAATTAATTTATTGACATCTCTAATATCTGGGATATTATTAATTGTAACGGTATCATTAGTTAAAAGTACTGCGCATAAAATTTGAAGCGCTTCATTTTTAGCACCTTGAGGTTGAATATCTCCTTTTAAAGAGTGACCTCCTTCAATTTGAAATGTAGCCATAATTGGTTAAAATATTAATAGCGCTTACGCCCTCTATTATTATTGTTATTTTTTGATTTTTTGTGTGGTGATTGTTTGTAACTAGAACTGCTACTTTTTCGTTTATTTCTTAATAGATCTGAAGCATCAGATAGATCTTCTTCTTTTTTATTAAGGTTAAATTTACCGTCACTCAACTCGTATAAATGATTAAAAATTACTTTATCATCTACGGTGTCTCTATTCCAGTTTAAATAGCATTTTTTCATATGATTGGCAATAGTATATACTAAACCTTCTCGTAAAGGGCCTTCTTCTAGTTTTATTGCTTCATCTATCATTCGCTTAATATTGTTTCCGTAGAAACGATATTTAGGAAAATTTTGAGGATATGCTAATGGGTCTGGAGCCTTTTGCAGTTCTTCTCTAGAGGGTTTTGGGTAAGGTGATTCTACATCTAATTTAAAATCACTTATCATAAATAATTGATCCCATAATTTGTGTTGAAAATCTGGCACGTCTCTTAAATGAGGGTTTAAATTACCCATTACTGCTATAATAGATTTTGCTACCTCATTACGCTCCTTATCATCTTCTATGCTTACAGCATGCTCAACCATTTTTTGAATATGTCTTCCATATTCAGGAATGATTAATTTGCTTCTCTCTGAATTATATTCTAAATCGTATATCAAAACTGAAGTTTACTAAATTTTAGTTATTAGGTTATTTGTAGTTGCCATAACCTTGTTAGCGCAAAATAACAAATTAAATTGAAGGATTGTTAAAAAAAAGAATAATAAATGGTTAAAGAGAGATTACTCCTTCTATTTTATTACCAACTTCTTTATATTTTTCTATTACGTGCTCTGCATTATTCATTTTCACATTAATAGATATACTAGTGTATTTGCCTTTAGAAGATTGTTTTGTATGAATTACAGCCCCCATATTATCAAAAATGTTTTCTAGTTCTGCTATCTTTTGATTATCTGAAGGAACTATAAATTTGTAAAGATATTCACTTGGCCAAGTGGTGCTTTCTTCTAACTTATCACGGAGTTTACTATAAAATTCTTCCGGATTTTGATTTATACTCATAAAATGCGTTCTTTTTTGTCTTACAAAGATAATGTAATTAAGCTATTTTTTTAAATTGCCTATAATTAAATAAAGAGTAATGCATAAACATTCAAAAATTGTAATTCTTGGAGGTCCTGGTACAGGTAAATCTTCTGTTTTACAAGAATTAGAAGATAGAGGTTACACGTGTTTTAAAGAGGTTTCTAGAGAAATTATTTTAAAAGCACAAAAAGATGGGATAGAGCAGTTATTTTTAACTAATCCCTTATTATTTAGTGAAAAGCTTTTAGAAGGAAGAATTTTTCAGTTTAATGAAGCTACTAAGGTAAATCAACCTGTTTTTATAGATAGAGGGATACCAGATATTAGTGCGTATATGGATTTTAAAAAAGAAAATTACCCATCTTCTTTTACAGAAGCAAACAAATCTTATAAATATCACCAAGCTTTTATTTTACCTATTTGGCCTGATATATACACATCTGATAATGAAAGATATGAAAGTTTAGAAGAAGCTTTTGAAATTGAAAAAAATTTAATTAAAACATATTCAGATTTAGATTATCAATTAATAGAAGTACCTAAACTAAGTGTAAAAGAACGAGCTGATTTTATCTTAAAAAACATAGAACAATAAATAGTCCTGAAGAAATATTAAAAAAATACTGGGGTTATTCTCAGTTTAGACCTTCTCAAAAAGAAGTGATATCTTACATTCTTCAGCAAGAAGATGTAATAGCGCTAATGCCTACTGGTGGTGGTAAATCTATATGTTTTCAGGTACCTGCAATGCTTACTAAAGGTATTTGTATTGTAATTTCTCCATTATTAGCGTTAATGCAAGATCAAGTTAATAATTTAATGCAACGCGGTATCCCTGCTTTAATGTTACAAAGCGGGATTAGTTATAGTGATCTAGATAAAATACTAGATAATTGTATTTACGGTAAGTACAAATTTTTATACTTGTCACCAGAAAGACTTCAACAAGAATTAGTACAGGCACGTTTAAAGTTAATGAACGTTAATTATTTAGTTGTAGATGAAGCCCATTGTATATCTGAATGGGGAAATGATTTTAGACCTGCTTATCAAAATATTATTTCTTTTAAAAATTTACACCCAAACGTAAAAACCATAGCACTTACCGCTACTGCAACAGACAGGGTTGTGAGTGATATGGTAAAATATCTAGACATACCTAATACTAAAGTTTTTAAACAAAGTTTTAAAAGAGATAACTTACATTTAATTTCTGAAAACTTTGAAGACAAAAACTACAAAATAGTTCAGTTTTTAAATAAAAATGCAGGTTCTAGTATTGTTTATGTAAGAAACAGAAGCGCTACAGAAGAACTTAGTAATTTTTTAAAATCTAACAACATCTCTGCTTCCCCATTTCACGGTGGTTTAAATAATGTACAAAAAAACAAATTACTTCAAGATTGGCTAGCAGAAAAAACAAGAGTTATGGTAGCTACCAATGCATTTGGTATGGGCATAGATAAAGCTAATGTAAGAAATGTTATACACTACCATTTACCAGAAAGTTTAGAGAGTTTTTTTCAAGAAGCTGGTAGAGCTGGTAGAGACGATAAAGCCGCAAATGCTTATCTTATTTTTAATAATTCAGATATTTTAAGACTAAAAAAACAGTTTTTAGAAACATTACCAACTGTAGAAGATGTAAAATTAGTCTACAAAAAATTAAATGCATACTTCTCTATTCCTTTTGGGGAAGGTAAAGAAGAATTGCACAATTTTAACTTTTTAGAATTTTGTAAAAACTACCAATTACACTCGGTAAAAACTTTTCAGGTTTTACAACTTTTAGATAGAGCAAGTATTCTTACATTGAAAAAAGAATACAAACAACATATAGAAATTCAATTTAAAATAAATGCAAAACAAGTAGATTATTTTGAAAGTGCTAATCCCAAATACTTTCAGTTATTACAAGTATTAACTAGAAGTTTCTCTGGTATTTTTGATCAATTTCTAGCATTAGATTTAAAAGAACTTCAATATAAAACAGGACATTCTTTAAGCGAAATAAAAATTCAGTTAAACGAGTTAAAGAATCAAGAAATATTAAATTTAAACGTTATAGATCAAGATACTTCAGTGTATTTTTTAGAACCAAGAGAAGACGATGTAACGATAAACCCATTAATACCCTACATACGTCAGCAATTTCAGAATAAAGAAAGTAAAGTAAATGCAGTTTTAAATTATATAGAAAATAATACAGATTGCAAAATGGTGCAACTTCTCTCCTACTTTGGAGAAGTGAATTTAAAAGATTGTAAAAAATGCTCTGTATGTATTTCTAAAAATAAAAAAACAAGCAACCTATCTAACAAACGCAAAATAGCACTAGAAATACTTAAAATATTAACCTACAAACCAGCTACATCTAGAGAAATTTTACAACAATTAAAATATGAAGAAATTATAGTTCTAGATATTCTTCAGCAATTATTAGATATAGATAAAGTTGAGTTAACTTCAGATAAAAAATTTAAAATAAAATGAAAGATTTAAGAATATTATTTATGGGAACTCCAGACTTTGCAGTGACCATTTTAAATAAAATTGTAGAAAGTAATTATAATGTAGTTGGTGCCGTCACCGCAGTAGATAAGCCTGCAGGAAGAGGACAAAAATTGAGAGCTTCTGCCGTAAAACAAGCTGCGCAAGACCATAAAATAGAAGTTTTACAACCCACCAATTTAAAATCTGATGAATTTCAAGAAGATTTAAAAAGGCTAAACCCTAATTTAATAATTGTAGTGGCATTTAGAATGCTACCTAAAAAAGTGTGGAATTTCCCTGAGCTAGGTACTTTTAACCTACACGCCTCTCTTTTACCACAATATAGAGGAGCCGCACCAATTAATTGGGCTATTATAAATGGAGAAGAAAAAACTGGAGTAACTACTTTTTTTATTGATGAAAAAATAGATACTGGTGAAATTATTAGCAAAGAAGAAATTGCAATAGAAGAAAAAGAAAACGCAGGCTCTTTACACGATAAACTAATGCATTTAGGAGCAAGTTTAGTTGTGGATACACTTTTACATATTCAAAAAGGTGAAATCTCTCCAAAAGTACAAACTGAAGACAAAAACTTAAAAACTGCCTATAAACTTAATAGTGAAAACACTAAAATTGATTGGAAACAACCAAGTAAAACAATTTTTAACTTAGTGAGAGGTTTGAGCCCATATCCAGTTGCTTGGACGTATTTAAAAAACGGAGACAAAGAGTTACGCTGTAAAATTTACAAAGCAGATTATATTTTAGAAAACCACGAAATAGAAATTGGTAAAGTTTCTATTGAAGAGAAAAAACTTAAAGTTGCTACTAATGATGGTTTTCTATTAATTGAAGAAATACAACTACCTGGAAAAAAGAAATTAACAACCAAAGAACTTTTAAACGGATTTACTTTAGAAGAGCAAGCAAAAATGTTGTAAACCCTTGTAAATAGTGAAGTGATTAAATTTTTTAAAAATACAAGATTGTTTTATTAACAATATCACTAAGTTATTAACAATTATCGTCATTTCATTTGCTATTGCTTGCATAGATTAGAATTCCGTATAAATTTGTAGAGGAATTCATTAAATGTTTAACCAACACTTAGTTTAAATTAAAAATTATGAACAAAACGAATTTAATTGATGCAATGGCAGAAGATGCTGGTATCTCAAAAGCAGCTGCTAAAAAAGCATTAGAATCTTTCTTAGAAAATATTGAAGGCTCTCTTAAAAAAGGAGATAGAGTTTCTCTAGTGGGGTTTGGATCTTGGTCTGTATCTAAAAGAGCCGCTCGTGAAGGTAGAAACCCACAAACAGGAAAAACTATCAAAATTGCTGCTAAAAACGTTGTAAAGTTTAAAGCTGGATCAGAATTACAAAAATCAGTTAATTAATTTTAATTAAACTGTATTTTACAAATTATAAAAAAAGCCTTTCTATTTAGAAAGGCTTTTTTTCTTGTTTTTTAATAAAATTTTATTGCATTTATAATTTTTTTAATTTAGATTTAATTCTAAACACTAGCAATTTGATATCATTACCACCAAATAAAGGCAAATTATTGGTTGCAGAACCATCTATTATAGGAGACATCTCTTTTAATAGATCTGTTGTTCTATTAGCAGATCACAATACAGAAGGCTCTATTGGTTTTATACTCAATAAGCTTTTAGATTTTAATTTATCTGAACTTGTGCCCGGTGTAGAAAAAGATTTTAAAATTTATAACGGCGGCCCTGTAGAGCAAGATAATCTATACTTTATTCATAAAGTACCAGACCTTATACCAGGCAGTATTGAAATTGATAAAGGTATTTTTTGGGGAGGCAATTTTGAAGTTGTAAAAAGCTTAATTGCCAATAATCTTATTTTTGAAGAAGATATTAAGTTTTTTTTAGGTTACTCTGGGTGGGACACTAACCAATTAGATACAGAATTAAACGCTAATGCTTGGATAGTAATTGAAAACAAAGACAATAAAAACATTCTTCAAAAAAATAGTACAGATTTTTGGAAAGTTAAAATGCAAGAATTAGGCGGAGAGTATCTTATTTGGTCTAACGCTCCAGAAAACCCTAGTTATAATTAACCTAATCTCGCAGTAGTATTTAATTTTGCTAATAATTGCTTTGCTACAGTATTTGTAAAATTCTTCTTTCTATACTTAGTAATTGGCTGTATACCTGCAATAACATTAGTTATAAATAATTCATCTGCTTTTTGAAGTTCAAATGGAGATATAGAGGTTTCTTCTAATGTAAAATCGTCTAATTTCTTTATAATTTCAATTAGTTTCTTACGCGTAATACCATTTAAACAACCATCTTTAATTGGTGCTGTTTTAATTACATTACCTTTTACTACAAATAAGTTGCCGTTTAATGCTTCTACAACACTCTTATTTTCATTAACTAAAAGACAATTATCATAATCATTTTCTTCTGCAAAAATACTTCCTAATATATTGATTTGTTTTGCGGTAGATTTTAAGGTAGCCAATAAACCACTATTTACATAATGATCTTTAAAAAGCTCTACTTCATAATTGTTTTCATTTAAAATATAGAAAGAGTTATTTAACTCATAAGTTCTTATACTATACCCTATTTCTCTAGTAGTTGGTTTGTATAAACCTCCAGACTTTCTAAAAACATTAATTTTTACTTTAACAGGTTTTTGAGATAGATTATTTTTTTCTATCAAGATTAAAATTTGTTCTTCTAGAAATTCAGGAGAAAACTCCATAGGTATCTCCATTCTCATAATACGCATAGAAGCCATTAACCTAAAGTAATGATCTTCCCAAAACATAATTTTACCATTAATTACCCTTATAGTCTCAAAAAGACCATCTCCATAATTAAAAGATCTATTATCTAAGTTAATAGTTGCTTGCTGATCTTCTAAAATATCTCCTTCAAAATTAATCATAAAAAAACCCCGTATTTAAGTAAAAACGGGGCAAATATACTAAATTAAAAAAGTCTTTTACACAGAACCTAATACTTGTTTTAAATTTGAAATCATATTTTCCCAAAGCATCTTACCCTCTTTAATTTCATCTTCATCTTCAGCAAAATCTGTAATCATTAAAGAAACATCTTTAGTAATTTCATCTACCTGTATACGTAATTCAAAAAAATAAGGATCACCTTCTTCTTCGTCTTCTAACCAACGAAGTTTAATACGTTCTCCGCTTTTTTTACTTACTAATTTTGCTTGTTCTTCACTACCTTCCCATATAAAAGTGAAAATTTCTCCTCTAGAGTTTACATTATCTGCATACCATTCGCTTAGACCTGAAGGAGTTGAAATATATTGATATAAAAGTGATGGAGAAGCTTGAATAGGAAACTCCATTTCATATTTAGACTTTGTACTCATAAATGCTTTATTTGTTGAAAGGCAATATATATATTCTTTGCCAACCCTCAAAAGAAAAATACTTATTTTATTTTTTAAAAGTTATTTGGTAGAATATAAAATAATTCTATATTTGCACCCGCAAACGGCGAGGTAGCTCAGTTGGTTAGAGCGTCGGATTCATAACCCGGAGGTCACGAGTTCAAATCTCGTTCTCGCTACTTATTAAGCGTAACATTTATTTTATTAAATGTTACGCTTTTTTTATTATATACTTTTCTTGCTCAAATTACTACAAAAATATAGACTTAAATCTTCTCTAAATAGTTAGAAAATAACCTTCCAGTTATTTTAACAAAAGCTAATGAAATTTGAAGTTAGTCAACTCACTACTATTCTACTCAAAAACATATATACACTTCTGAAATAGTTTTTTTTAGCAATTATAATTAGCGTTTTTAATTACTTATATATAAAAATGTAAAATATCATGAACTAAGCACAGTGTTAACGACCCCAACAAGTACACAATTAACATCTTCTACCTCATAGTCACTTTCTAAAGAAAAACAGCAAATTAAAAGTGAATTACTAACAGATGATATTTGTATATAATTCTTGCTGAATTACACAAACAACTCCGTTAAAAATTAATTTACCTATAGTGTAAAAAAAATCGCCAATAATTTATTGGCGATTTTTTGTTTAAGATAATTTAGTTATCATTTTTTCTATATTTAAAGTGTCTTGCTCGCCACTCTCCATATGTTTTAAGGTAAACTCCCCTGCTTCCATTTCTTTACTCCCTGCAAGTACCACATAAGGAATATTTCTTCGGTTAGCGTGGGTCATTTGTTTTTTCATTTTAGCAGCATCTGGATACACTTCTGCATTAATGCCTGCATTGCGTAAAGCTGTTACGGCTTTCATTGCATAAAGCGCTTCTGCTTCGCCAAAATTAATGAATATCACTTTTGTATTCTCTTCTACAGTTTCAGGAAAAAGATTTAATTCTTCTAGTACCAAGTAAATTCTATCCAATCCAAAAGAAACCCCAATACCACTCATATTTTTTAATCCAAAAATACCAGTAAGATCATCGTAACGACCACCGCCACCTATAGAACCCATACTTACACCTTCTGGTGCAGAGATTTCAAAAATAGCTCCTGTATAATAATTAAGACCACGCGCTAGTGTTACATCTAAATCTAACTTAGCCGTTTTAAGAGGCATTGCTTCTATAGCTTTTTGAATAAATTCAAGCTCTGCAATTCCTTTTAATCCTTCTTCAGAAGAAGCTAAAATATCTTTTAATCCGTTTATTTTAGAAGAAAAATCACCTGTTAAACTAAATATAGGATCTATTTTTTGGATAGCTTCTTCAGAAATACCCTTCTCCTTCATCTCTTTTACAACACCTTCTTTTCCTATTTTATCTAACTTATCTAGAGCAACTGTAAAATCTATAAGTTTATCACTCTCCCCTATTACTTCTGCAAAACCAGAAAGTATTTTTCTATTATTAATTTTAATGGTTACACCAGATAGCTGTAAAGCAGAAAATACCGTATCATATAGCTGTACAAATTCTACTTCTTGCCAAAGACTGTTACTCCCTACCACATCTGCATCACACTGGTAAAACTCTCTAAATCTTCCTTTTTGCGGTCTATCTGCTCTCCAAACTGGTTGAATTTGATAGCGCTTAAACGGGAATTCTACTTCATTTTGATGTTGCACTACATAACGTGCAAATGGTACTGTTAAATCGTAACGTAGAGCTTTTTCAGATATTTTAGGAGTTAAAGAGTTAGAAGATATATAAGGAAAAGTGGTATCAGTTATCACTCCGTTAATTCTAGAAACAACATCTTCTTCTGATAAAGGGAATGTTATAAAATCAATCAAATTATCTAGAAGCTTTCTATCTGAATTAATGATTTTTAGTTCTGAAGGCTCTAAAGTTTCTTTAAAATCTACAGCGTCATTATTTTCAATTAGATATGATTTTAATGATTTATAAATTTTAAAAACTATTTTACGGAATTCTTCCCTTTCTTGAAGAAGGTTATCTAAGATATTATTTTTCAGGTAACCTCCACTATTTAATATTTTAAAAATTAAACGATCACCTTCTTCTCCATATTTTCCCATTAAAGTACTAGAATTTTCAAAACTCGGAGTTTCAATAGGCTGAAATCCAAAATGTTGAAAATTCTTTTTTATGGTTGAAATAATATAATTTCGTTTATTAACTTCTTCAGGAGAAAAATCTCTGGTTCCTTTTGGTATTGTTGGTTTTTGTGCCATAACTTAGTTTGAAATGACAAAGATAAATAAAGAAAATACAATTAATAAGTAACTTTTAGCCTTCTAAGTAGTCTTATAACTAAATAGTAAATTAAAATATGTTTTCACTAGCCAAAGAGAATATAAAAATTGCTTTAGATAGCATTAGAAGTCAATTACTTAGAACTATCTTAACGGTAATTATTATTACTATAGGGATTACAGCATTAGTAGGTATTTTAAGTGCAATAAACGCTTTAGAAAATACTATTTCTTCAGATTTTGCTTCTATGGGAGCAAATACTTTTAATTTACAACAGTACGATTTTAATTTACAGACTCGAGGACGCGGTAAAAGAGAAAAGATAAACCCTGTAATTACTTATAGAGATGCTAAAGAGTTTAAAGATAAATACCTTTACCCTTACACTAAAACGTCTATATCATTTACAGGTACATCTGCTGCAGAAATTAAATACCAAGCAAACAAAACAGATCCCGAAGCAAGTGTATTAGGAGTGAATGAAAATTTTATGAATAACTCTGGTCTAGTTATAGAGTCTGGTAGAGATTTTTCTTATTTTGATATAGAAAACAATATAAATGTATGTATTCTAGGGGCAGACTTTGTGAGCGGTTTATTTAACGGAATAAGCCCTATAAACAAAACTATAAGTGTTAGAGGAGCTAAATTTAAGGTAATTGGGGTATTAGAAAGTAAAGGTTCTACTTTTGGTAATAATGAAGATTTACGTGTATTTATACCTATACAAACTGCTAGATCTATTTTTAATCAAGCTAACATTAACTACAATATTAGTGTAATGGTAGAAGACAAACAGATGATTGAAGGAGCTGAAGATGAAGCTACCATTACCTTTAGAAATATAAGAAAACTAAATCCGCGAGAAGAAAACAACTTTGGAATTGTTAGAAGTGACAGTTTAATAAACCAGATTTTAAAAATTACAGGCTATTTAAATTTAGCAGCTATAATTATATCGTTTATTACCATTTTAGGTTCTTCTATTGCTTTAATGAATATAATGCTTGTATCTGTTACAGAAAGAACACGTGAGATTGGTGTAAGAAAAGCATTAGGCGCAAAGAAAAATACAATTGCTTTTCAGTTTTTTGCAGAGACTATTATAATTGGGCAGTTAGGCGGTATATGCGGAATAATATTTGGAATGTTAATTGGGCTTTTAGTAGCTTCTGTAGCCAATTTAACTTTTACCATACCTTGGTTAGCTATCGGGATTGCTACTAGTGTATCTTTAATAATTGCTATTATATCTGGGTTATTCCCAGCTATTAAAGCTGCTAGACAAAACCCTATAGAATCTTTAAGATATGAGTAGTTGTTTCCAACTACTCATCTGTATCTACTAATTTTTCAAAATATCTAAATAATTCTCCTTTGGTAATATTAGCACCTTGCTTTATTAGAGCAAAAATATCTTTGTTTCTGTCTTCAGAAATTATTTTAGTAGAAGTATAAATTTGAACAGCTTCATTTAATAAATTATCTTGTAACCAACGGTAACCATCTCTGGTTCTAATATCTACTGTTTCGTTATCTACTTTTATACCAACAAGCGTCATTTTTACTTCTCCAATTTCAAATAAAAACAATTGTTGTTTAGAGAAATGCTCTAAGTACTTAGCTTTTTGCAAAACCCCTTCCCATACTAAATCACTGAAAATATCTAATTCTTCTTCAGCTACTTCAGGTTTATTTTTTTTAATTTCTGCCCACTCATCTGCGGTGATAGATTGAGTAGCTAAAAAATTTATAAATTCTTGATTTAACTCTTCAAACTGCTCTTTAGTTAATCTAGTATATTTCATAAAAAAGTAATTTTTAGTTACAAAAAAACCTACCCTTTTGGGGTAGGTTATATATTTTAAAAAGAAGTGATTAAGCTTCTCCTACAACATCAAAAGTAAGGCTAGCAATTACTTCTCTATGAAAACGAAGTTTAGCTTCATACTGACCTAATCTTTTAATATTACCTCCAAAAATAGAGATATATTTTTTATCAATATCTACACCTTCTTTAGCAAGTGCTTCATTTAGATTAGCAGTAGTGATACTTCCAAAAAGTTTATCACCAGCTCCAGACTTAGCAGTAATTTTAAGGTCTAAACCATTAACTTTATCAGCTAATTTCTGTGCTTCTTCTATGTTCTTTTTCTCTTTATATGCTCTTTGCTTAAGCGTCTCTTCCAACATTTTTTTAGCTGAAGGAGTTGCTAATTCTGCAAAACCATGAGGGATTAAATAATT
Source organism: Mesonia phycicola (assembly GCF_900141885.1). GTDB lineage: Bacteria > Bacteroidota > Bacteroidia > Flavobacteriales > Flavobacteriaceae > Mesonia > Mesonia phycicola. Next base: position 154,904 of record NZ_FQYY01000004.1, read on the forward strand.
TCTACCGTAACCATTTTTAACAGTCACAACATCATCAATAAACCCTAAATTATCTACGTCTTTCTTTAATATTAATTCCATAATGTCGTTTCTTTTATTTTAATAAATCACCAACGTATGGCATTAAGGCTAAATGACGCGCACGTTTTACTGCTACGGCAACTTTTCTTTGGTATTTTAAAGAAGTTCCTGTTAATCTACGTGGCAAAATTTTACCTTGTTCGTTTACAAATGCCATTAAAAAATCAGGATCTTTATAATCAATATACTTAATACCAGATCTTTTGAAACGACAATATCTCTTCTTCTTAGAAGTTTCTATGTTAAGCGGAGTTAAATATCTAATCTCTCCGTCTTTCTTTCCTTTAGCTTGTTGTTCTATAGATGACATAACTTACGCTTTTTCTTTGTTTCGTTTAACTCTCTTTTCTGCCCAAGCAACTGCATGTTTATCTAAAGATACAGTTAAATATCTCATCATACGCTCTTCACGTCTGAATAATAACTCTAACTGATCAATAACTTCACCTTCTACTTGGTACTCAAATAAGTGATAAAATCCACTCTTTTTGTGCTGAATTGGGTAAGCTAATTTTTTTAAGCCCCAATCTTCTTTGTTTACCATCTTTGCACCTTTCGAGTCAAGAAAATCTACGTATTTCTTAACTGTCTCCTTTACCTGGTCATCAGATAAAACGGGATTCAAGATGAAAACAGTTTCATAATGATTCATAATATACTATTTAAATTAAATTGCGTGCAAAAATAGTACTTTTTTTGTACTTGACAATCTTTTTCTTATAATTAATTAAGATCTAAAAACTATTCAGAAAATAATTTGCTGAAAAAATTAATTATTCGTAAAATTGTTTTATACTTTTATTACCAATGACTCAAATTAAGCTTAAATGTATTGTTGTAGATGATTCTACTCTGCAAAGATTATCTATAACAAAAATGGTTAAAGATCATCCTAATTTAATATTGGTTGCTGAGTACAACAATGCTTTAGACACTAAAAGAGGTCTGGAAAACACAAAGGTAGATCTTATTTTTTTAGATATAGAAATGCCTATTCTTTCTGGTTTTGATTTATTAGATAACTTAAAAGAAAAACCTGAAATTATCTTTGTTACAGGTAAAACTCAATACGCTTTTCAAGCTTTTAACTACCAAGCAGTAGATTATTTACAAAAACCTATTGCTAAGGAAAGATTTGACATTGCTGTAAAAAAAGCTTTAGACTTTCATTTATTAAAGAATGAAGCGTTAAGCGCTACAGATGAAAACTATATTTTTATTAAAAGTAATTTAAAAAAGCATAAATTATTTTTAGATAAAGTAAAGTATGTAGAAGCTTTTGGTGATTATGTAAAAGTTGTTACAGACGATGAAACTTATACTGTTTTATCTACTATGAAAGGATTTGCTGACAATCTTCCTAAATCTCAATTTTTAAGAGTACACAAATCTTACATCGTTAATTTATTCAGGATTAAAAATTACAGTAGTAAAGTTGTATTTTTAAAAGATAAAGAAATTCCGTTAAGTAGAACTAGAAAGAAAGATTTAGAAACTAGCTTAGAAGGTATCCCGTCTTAATTAATAAGGATCTACATTTATTATTACCCTTATCTTTCTATATATAGCAATAGACTCATAACTCTTTAAAACTCTTTGTATATAATCTTTGGTTTTCACTATAGAGTTTTTAGGCGGAATCTTTAGCATAATATTTTTATAATATTCATTTCTAATTCTTGCCACAGGAGGAAACTCTGGCCCTAAAACGTGTGGATGAAAAGCTTGTGAAAGCGCTTTTGCTAACCAAGCTGCTGCATCGTTTAACGTATTGTAATCTTTACCTTTTAATGTGAGCTTTATAAGTCTATAATATGGAGGATATTTAAAATTGTATCTGTCTTCCATTTGCTCTTCGTACATTTTAACATAATTGTTAGTAGATACTTGCTGAAGTATTTGGTGGTATGGGTTATAGGTTTGAATTAACACTTTACCTCTATCTTTAGTTCTTCCTGCTCTACCTGCTACCTGTAATAGTAATTGAAAACTTCTCTCGTGAGCTCTAAAATCTGGAAAATTTAATAACCCGTCTGCATTCATCACTCCTACTAAATCTACATTTCTAAAATCTAAACCCTTAGTAAGCATTTGAGTACCTACTAAAATATCTATCTGTCGTTGCTCAAACGCATTAATTATTTTCTCATAACCATATTTACCTCGGGTAGTATCTAAATCCATACGTCCCGTATTATGATTAGGGAATAAAGCTGCTAATTCTGTTTCTACTTGTTCTGTACCAAAACCTTTGGTAGATAAATCTGCACTCCCACAAGCTATACACTGTTTTTGCATTGCCATAAAATAACCACAATAATGACACCTTAGAGAGTTATTATGCTGATGGTAAGTTAAACTTACATCGCAATTAGGACATTGTGGAGAGTTGCCACACGTACCACACTCTAAAATTGGAGAAAAGCCTCTTCTATTTTGAAACAAGATAACCTGCTTACCTTCTGCCAGGGTTTCTCTCATTTCTTCTAAAAGTCTATCTGAAAAATGCCCTGTCATTTTCTTTTTTTTGTGCTTATCTTTAATATCTACCAACTCAATAATTGGTGGTAACACATTACCATATCGTTTTTTAAGCTCTACCAATTTATATTTATGAGACTTTGTATTATGGTAACTTTCTAAACTTGGTGTGGCAGAACCGAGTAACAATTTACTTTTAAAAAAAGAAGCTAAAACCACAGAAGCATCTCTGGCTTGATATCTTGGTGCTGGATCATGTTGTTTAAAAGTAGCCTCATGAGACTCGTCCACTACTATTAATCCTAAATTTTGAAATGGTAAAAAAATAGAAGATCTGGCCCCAATCACTATTTTGCCTTTAGTATTATGTAAAACGTGATTATAAACCTCTACCCTTTCATTAACAGAGTATTTACTGTGATAAATTAATACCTGATCTCCAAAATATTTTTGAAGTCTTCCTATGAGTTGGGTAGTTAAGGCTATTTCTGGAAGTAAGTATAATACCTGCTTCCCCTCTTTAACTGTTTCTTCAATAAGCTTAATGTAAATTTCAGTTTTACCAGAAGAAGTAACTCCGTGAAGAAGAGTAACCTCATTATTATTAAAATGATTTTTAATCTCTAGATAAGCCTGTTGCTGATCTTCGTTTAACTGCATCTCTACATCAGCAATCTTTCCATCAAAATTTACTCTATCTTTTTGTAGATGGTATTGTTCTAAAACACCTTTATCTATTAAAGATTTAATGGTTGATGCAGATGCTTTGCTTTCTTTAAGTAATAGCTTTTTCTCTATAGGCTTTTTATATTTTGCTTCTAAAGAGAATAACATTAAAATTACTTCTCGTTGCTTGGGAGCGTTGCTTAAATTTTCTAGTAAAGCATTTAATTTTTGTTCTTGTTTATACTCAGAAGAAAGTTTTAAATAGCTTATTAATTTAGGCTTGTACTGTTTATATAGTTCTTGATTAACTATAATAGCATTTTTACTTACCAATTTATTAATAACAGGAAGCACCGTTTTTTTTCCTAAAATCTGCATTACTTCTTGTATTTTTAGTAATGATTGATTTTGAAGTGCTTCTACAATTAAATATTCTTCATCAGTTAAAATTACCTCTTCAAGGTTATTTTCTTTATTTAACTCTATTACGGTTTCACTTTCTAACAAAAATGCACTAGGTAAAGCTGCTTTTAAAACATCTCCTTCTGCACACATATAATAAGATGCTATCCAAGACCAAAACTTTAATTGATGACTTGTTACACTAGGCTGTGTATCTAATATTTCTTCAATTAATTTAGCATCATATTGTGTAGGCTTTGTATTATGAATTTTTGCCACTATACCTGTATATACTTTTGTTTTACCAAAAGGAACAGCCACTCTCATACCTGGTTGTAAGATAGAGATATCTTTATCATCTATTTGATATGTAAAATGTTTCGGTAAGTATAATGGTAAAATAACGTCAGCAAACTTATCCATAAAGAAGCTTTAATTTGTATAATTAGTAGCAAAAGTTGTAACAAATGTAAAACTTAATTATAAAAAAAGCGCTTGATTAATCAAGCGCTTTTTTTTAAGGGAACCTTTGCCATTGTACAGTTTTATAGAATATACCTATATACCCTCTTACATTTAATAAGTTAGGGTTGTCTTTATCTAACCACATTTTAGAACGATACACCTTACCATCGTCTGGATTTGTAATTGTACCATTAATATATGTATGCCCTTCTTTTGTAAAATGCTTCATTAAAACTAAACCTTCTATTTTTTTATTTTTGTCTTGCCCTTTACATTTAGTGCAAAGTTTAGTTCTTTTTTCTTCGTTTAAAATACGGATTACTTTTCCGTAGAGTTTATTATTCTCTTGGTATATTTTTACAATAGATTTAGCTTCTCCTGTTTCTTTTTCTATAACCTGCCATTCTCCGGTAATTTCTTGTGAAATCACGAAAAAAGGAAACAGCATAAAAACAACAAGCACCCATTTTAAACGCATACATAGTAATTATTTACCTAACATTGCATCTTTTAGATCGTCATCTGCAGGCTTATTAGATAACCAAATACCAAATAATGCTTTTTTAAAATCCATACCTTCAATGGTGCCTTTTTCTTTTCCATTTTTATAAGCAACTACACCTTTACCTGGTTGGTAGGTAATATCAAAAATATCTCCTTTAGTAATTTCTTCATTAAAAAAAGAAATAAACTTCTTGATTCTAGAATCTATAGCAGAAGTATTTCCGTTAGTTGCGTTTTCAAACCCTTCTTCTACCGCATCAATCATTTTATCACTACTAATTAGTTTAGAAACAATATGTAATTTTATGGACATGGGTTTATCTGCACTTACAATCTCTTGTGCATTTTTAGATGGTTTTTCTAGATACAAACCTGCTGCATATAGATCTATCCAAAGTTTTTCTCTAACGCCAGCTCCGTTTAACTTTACGTTAATTTCTCCAAAAGTTTCTGCTGCTGGTAAGGTTACTCCGCCTACTTTTTTTTGTGCTTGCGTAAATCCAACCACAAACAAAATCATAATAATTGATGTTATTTTTTTCATATTCGTAAATTTTAGACCCTTAAAATATTAAAAATTTTGTTTTAATCGGTTAATTGAAGCATTTAATTCAAAACCTAACAATAAAATATTTGCATTTAGCCATATATATACCATCATAATTAGCAGTGCTCCAATAGAACCATACAACTTATTATAAGTACTAAAGTTTTCAATATAAATAGAAAATAAAAATGTAGTTACCATAATTAATATGGTAGTAAATACAGCTCCGACAGAAAAGTACCTAGATTTTCTACCCTCTTTAGTACCAAAGTAATACAATGTTGCTACTGCATTGTAAATAAGTAATATAAAAATAAGATATCTCCCTATTTGTGCCCAAATTAAATTATCTGAGAATATCCCCATAGATTTTAGATTTTCTATGATATAGGTTAAATACACAAATACAATTACAGCTATTAACAACATTAGTGCTATAATTATAGAAGTACCTAATGCAACAAAATATTGTCTAATTATAGATCTATTAATGGTGGTGTGGTAAGAAAACTCAAAACCTGTAAAAATTGCATTTATACCGTTGCTCATTAAAAAAATAGATAAAATAAATACAAAAGACAAAAGTCCTGCTCTTGGAGTGTTTACAATATCTGCAAAGACATCATTAAAAAAACCAGAAGTTTGTGGTGGTAAAAGCGTATCCATAAAAGCTAAAACCTCCAATTGAAAATCATCTATAAACCATACGTAAGGTATAAGATTAAGAATAAACAGTAAAAAAGGAAAGATAGCCATAAAAAAGCTAAAAGCTATAGATCCTGCTCGAGTAGAAAAAGTCCCTTTAATAATCCCTACAGAATATATTTCCCATAAATCATAAAGAGACAAACCCTCTAAACCTGGTAAAATTACTTTTTTAGCTTGCCTAACAAACCAACTAAGTATTGGTATTTTTTTTAGTGTATTTTCTACTTCTTCAGACATTTATACTGCCTTTAAACTCAAATCTAAATTATAAACAGAGTGCGTTAACGCCCCACTAGAAATAAAATCTACTCCACAATCTGCATATTTCTTAGCAGTTTCTAGAGTAATACCTCCACTAGATTCTGTTTGACATTTATCTCCAATCATTTGTACTGCTTTTCTAGTATCTTCATAATTAAAGTTATCAATTAAAATTCTATGTACACCTGTATTACTTAAAATTTCTTCAATTTCTTGAAGATCTCTTGCTTCTACAATTATTTTTAAATCTAAGTTGTTTTCTTTTAAATATGCTTTTGTTTTATCTATTGCCATAGTAATACCGCCTGCAAAATCTATATGATTATCTTTTAGCATCACCATATCATATAATGCAAACCTGTGATTTTCTCCTCCTCCAATTTTCACCGCCCATTTTTCTAAAGCTCTTATACCAGGAGTTGTTTTACGAGTATCTAAAATTTTGGTATTGGTACCTCTCAATAATTTGGCAAATTCGTGAGTTTTTGTTGCAATAGCGCTCATACGTTGCATTGCATTTAAAACCAATCTTTCTGCTTTTAATATTGATTGACTATTACCAGACACATAAAGTACAATATCTCCATTTACAATTTGCTCACCATCGTTAATAAATTTCTCGATAACTAAATTAGGGTCTACATATTGAAAAACTTGACAAGCAAAGTTTACTCCAGCTACAATACCATTATCTTTCACTAATAATTTTGCCTTTCCGGTAGCATAACCAGGTATGCAAGCCAAAGAACTATGGTCACCATCACCTACATCTTCTCTAATGGCATTTTTTATAATGATATCTATTTCTTTCTTAAATTGTTCTTGTGTAATCATAATTCAGGTTATTTTTGCTAATGTAACAAAGTAATTGCTAACTGTAAAGATGACTATTAAATTACTAGCTATAGGAAAAACAGACGATAAAGATTTACAAAAGCTTATAGATCAATATTTCAATAGGTTGAAGCACTACTGTAAATTTGAAATTGAAATAATTCCTGACATAAAAAAAACAAAGAAACTAGATGAAAATCTTCAGAAAATAAAAGAAGGAGAATTAATTTTAGCCAAAACTAATACATCAGACTTATTAGTTTTATTAGATGAGAATGGGAAAAACTTCACCTCTATAGGTTACTCTAAATGGCTTCAAAAACAAATGAATACCGGCATGAAACAACTTATTTTTGTAATTGGTGGTCCATATGGCTTTTCTGAAGAAGTATATAAACGTGCTAATCAAAAAATATCATTATCTAGCATGACGTTTTCTCACCAAATGGTACGTCTATTTTTTACAGAGCAATTATACCGTGCTTTTACCATATTAAAAAACGAACCATACCACCACCAATAAAAAAATGAACTATGAAACTTGTATTTGCTACACACAACAAAAATAAATTTAAAGAAATTGAAAGTCTATTACCTAAACACATCACATTACTTTCTCTAGATGATATTGGCTGCACAGAAGATATTGAAGAAAACGCCACTACTATTGAAGGGAATGCACTAATTAAAGCTCAATACGTAAAAGAAAATTATAACTACGACTGTTTTGCAGATGATACAGGTTTAGAAATTGAAGAATTAGGCGGTGAACCTGGTGTATACTCAGCAAGATACGCAGGAGAAGATAAAAGTAGTGATGCAAATATTAACAAAGTACTAGAAAAATTAGAAAGTAAAAGTAATCGCAAAGCACAATTTAAAACTGTGATTGCTTTAACACTAAACAAAGAAGAACAACTTTTTACAGGAATTTGCTCTGGGGAAATAACCAAAAACAGAAAAGGAACCGAAGGTTTTGGCTATGATCCCATTTTTCAACCAGAAGGCTATAGCATCACTTTTGCAGAGATGACATTATCTGAAAAAAGTACTATTAGCCACAGAGCCAGAGCCTTTAATCAACTAACAGAATATTTAGCTAAATAAAAAATATTTTATTACTTAACTATTTATAGCAGAAGCTGTAAAGGAATCATTACCTTTGCAGCTTATTTTATTTTTTATATGAACAAATTTGAACAATTAGGGCTTAATGCCGAAATCGTGAATGCTGTTAATGATATGGGGTTTGAATCTCCTAGTGCCGTCCAAGAGCAAGCGATACCAATTTTATTACAAAACGAAACAGATCTGGTTGCTTTAGCACAAACTGGTACAGGAAAAACCGCAGCATTTGGATTTCCACTAATTCAAAAAATAAATGCAAGTAGTAAAAAAACTCAAGGGTTAATTTTATCACCAACTAGAGAGTTGTGCTTACAAATTACCAACGAATTAAAAAATTACTCTAAATACATTAAGCAACTAAATACAGTTGCAATTTATGGAGGGTCTAGTATTACAGACCAAGAGCGCCAAATAAAAAGAGGAGCTCAAATTATAGTTGCTACTCCAGGACGTATGAAAGATATGGTAGGAAGAGGAATGATTGACATTTCTGAAATTAACTACTGTGTTTTAGATGAAGCAGATGAAATGCTAAATATGGGATTTTTTGAAGATATTACAGATATCTTATCTCATACCCCTAAAGAAAAGAAAACATGGCTTTTTAGTGCTACTATGCCAAAAGAAGTAGCAGTAATTGCTAAAAAATTCATGAAAGAACCTCAAGAAATTACAGTAGGTTCTAAAAATGAAGGATCTAAAAACGTTTCTCACGAGTATTATATTACTTCTGGTAGAGATCGCTACCAAGCATTAAAAAGATTAGCAGATGCAAACCCAGATATCTTTTCTGTAATTTTCTGTAGAACCAAACGTGATACACAAAAAGTAGCAGAAAGATTAATTGAAGATGGGTATAGCGCTGGTGCTATTCACGGAGATTTAAGTCAAAATCAACGTGATTTAGTAATGAAGAGTTTTAGATCTCGCCAAATACAAATGCTTGTAGCAACAGATGTTGCTGCCCGTGGTATTGATGTAGATGATATTACGCACGTAATAAACTACCAATTACCAGATGAAATAGAAACTTACACTCACCGTAGTGGTCGTACTGGTCGTGCAGGTAAAAGTGGTGTTTCTATGGTTATTGTTTCTAGAAGCGAGGTTAGAAAAATTAAAGGTATAGAAAGAATTATAAAACAATCTTTTGAACAAAAAGATATACCTAGTGGTGAAGAAATTTGTCAAGTACAACTGTTTCACCTAGCTAACAGTATTAAAGATACTACTATCAATACAGAGATTGATAAATTTTTACCTCAATTAGAAGAAATTTTAAAAGACTCTTCTAAAGAAGAACTAATTAAAAAATTCTTCTCTGTAGAATTTACAAGATTCTTCAATTACTACAAAAACGCTTCAGACTTAAATAGCAAAGCTAAAAACGATAGTTTTAGTGATGATGGAGACTCTACAAGATACTTTATTAATATTGGATCTAAAGATGGGTTTGACTGGATGTCTTTAAAAGACTTCTTAAAAGAGCACCTAGACTTAGGTAGAGATGCTGTATCTAGAGTAGATGTAAAAGATAGTTTCTCTTTCTTTAATACAGACACAGCAGAAAAAGACAAAGTACTAGCTGCGTTTGAAAACTACCAACACGAAGGTAGAAATGTAAATGTAGAAGAAACAAAAAGCCAAGGCGGTGGTGGTAGAAACCGTAAAGGCAGAAGCGGTGGCGGTAAAAGCGGTGGCCGTAGAAATAATAATTTTAAAAGAAGTAGTAGTAGCTCATCAGATGGAGGAAGAAGATCTTCTTCTAGAAGAGGAAGCTCTGAGAGCAGTGGTGGCGGAAGAAAATCTAACATCAAAAGCTCTATAAGTAGAAGAAGAAATAAAAATTCTTAATAGAATTGTAATTTTTAGCATTTAATGAAGTCTATTGATTAAATAATTTTTATTTTTCTTTTCTAGAATCTTATCATGCAAAAATTCCTCTTTTTAATTCCTATATTACTTTTTAGTTTTTTAGGTATAAGTCAACAAACAGACTCTACCGTTTATGTAAACGGTAGAGTTCTTAATGCTGCAAACGACCTGCCTATTGAAGACGTAAATATTGTTAACCTTAACGAAGTTATTGGTACAGTTACCAACAGCAAAGGTGAATTTAAAATTAAAGCAGCAATTAATGATACTCTTTTCTTCTCTTACCTAGGTTACAAATCTATAGAAGTAAGAGTAACCAACGACTGGAAAAAGTTTGGAGAGGTTAAAATTAAAATGACAGAAATAGGTATAGCCCTAGAAGAAGTTACTATAAAACCATTAAAACTTACAGGATATTTAGAAATAGACGCTAAAAACATTCCTATCTACGAAAATCACCGGTACAGCATTTCTGGTTTAAACTACGGTTACGAAGCTGGAGCAAGCCAACCTGGTGCTTTTACCAGAACTATGGAATCTATTTTTAATCCAGTAGATTTTCTTTACAATATCTTCGGAAAAAAACCGCAACAAATGAAAAAGTTGCGTAAAATGAAAGAAGATGATGAAATTAGAAATCTTTTAGCTAAAAAATTTAATAGAGAAACCTTAACCGCACTTTTACAAGTGACAAGAGTGGATATAGATGAAATTTTACAGAATTGTAACTATTCAGAGAGTTTTATCAAATCTGCTAACGATCTACAAATACTAGATGCCATTAGTGGTTGTTATGAAGAATATAGAGTTCTCAAAAAAAGAAAATAAACACGGCATAAATTTTGAATTATTCTTTATAAACCATGAATAATGAAAAAGCTTATTTTTATACTATTTATAACTTTCTTTCAACTTAGTTTTGGGCAAAAAAACTCCTTAAAAAAAATAGCCAAAATATCTAAACATTTAGATGAAATTAGCGGATTAGAAAAATTAGATAACTCTCCCCTACTTTGGGCTGTTAATGATTCTGGTAATTTACCTGTAGTATATGGTATAAATACAGATGGAAAAATAGAAAAAGAAGTAGAAATAAAAAATGCTAGCAATATAGATTGGGAAGATTTAGCGAAAGATGATCAAGGTACCTTATATATTGGCGATTTTGGAAATAATGATAATGACCGAAAAGACCTTACAATTTACATAGTAGAAGACTTTTTAAACCAAGGTGATAAAGCAAAAGCTGGTAAAATTAATTTTTCTTTTGAAGATCAAACCGAGTTTCCTTCTAATAAGAAAAATAGAAATTTTGGTTCAGAGGCATTTATTTATAAAGATGGTTTTCTATATATTTTCACTAAAAACCGCAGTAAAAACTCAGATGGTACGGTAAATTTATACCAATTACCTGCTAAGCCTGGTAATTACAAAGCTAAAAAAATAGATAGTTTTAAAACCTGTACTACTGGTACTCATAAATGCTGGATTACTTCTGCTACCTATAATAAAACTAAAAACGAAATTTTATTACTAAGCGAAAAATATGTTTGGAAGTTAAGTAACTTCAACACAAATAAGTTTTTTAATGGTGATATAAAAAAATATAAACTTTCTGGTAAAAACACCCAAAAAGAAAGTATTTGCTACAAAAAAAATCACACTGCTTACATTGCAGATGAGCAAGAAGGTAAAAAGAAAGGTAGAAATCTTTACGAGTTATCTCTTAAATAACGCTCAATAATCTGTTCACTACTTTTTATAGTATTTGTAGTCCACTTCATCCTTATATCATAAATTTCTTCCGCAGAAAGCTTCCAATCAATAGAGCTTTGCTTAAGTCTAGAAGTAATGTGCTGTAAAATGATTGCTGCAGAAACAGAAATATTTAAACTCTCTGTAAAACCTACCATTGGTATTTTTAAAAAACCGTCTGCATTATTCATTAACTCTTCACTCAATCCTTGTGTTTCTGTACCAAAAAAAAGAGCTGCTGGTTGTGTAATATCAAAATCATCTAGTAAACAAGCATCGTTATGAGGTGTAGTAGCTATAATTTTATAACCTTTTTCTTTTAAATGCTTAACAGAATCTGATGCTTTGTGATAACGATTTATGTTTACCCATTTTTGAGCACCCATGGCTATTTCTCTATCAATACTTTTTACGTTTCTTTCTTCTGTAATATGTACATTTTGTACACCAAAAACATCACAACTTCTTATTACAGCACTGGTGTTGTGTAATTGGTAAACATCTTCTGTTGCAACTGTAAAATGGTTGGTTCTCTCTGCTAAAACTTTATCAAAAAGACCTCTACGTCTTGGCGTTAAATACGTTTCTAAGTAATCTAAAAGCTTTTGATCTCTCATAACTGCGAAAGTAGAATTTTTTAGTTAAAATTTAAGTTTTAACTTTAGTCTTTCTATTTAAAAAAGAAAATAATGAAAAACATAGTCGTCTTAACTGGAGCTGGAGTAAGTGCAGAAAGTGGTATAAAAACTTTTAGAGATGATAATGGTTTATGGGAAGGGCATGATGTTATGGAGGTAGCATCACCAAAAGGTTGGGAAAACAATCAAGAATTAGTATTAGATTTTTATAATAAAAGAAGAAGACAATTAAATGAAGTAAAGCCAAACCCTGCACATTATGCATTAGTAGATTTAGAAGAAAAATATCACGTAGAGATTATTACTCAAAATGTAGACGATTTACATGAACGCGCAGGCAGTAAAAATGTAACTCATTTGCACGGAGAGTTATTTAAGGTAAGAAGCACTTTTGATAAAGATTTAGTATTAGATTGGAAAGGTGATTTAAAAACGGGCGATTTTTGTGAACACAATCACCAATTAAGACCTCATATAGTTTGGTTTGGCGAGCAAGTACCTATGCTAGAAGTTGCGGTAGAAAAAGTACAGCAAGCAGATATTCTTATTATTATTGGTACCTCTATGCAAGTTTACCCTGCCGCTAGTTTAATAGATTATGCCCCAGACGATACTCCTATTTATTTTATAGACCCAAAACCATCTATAAATTCTTCAGACAAAATTAAAGTGATTGCAGAAAATGCTTCTGTAGGAGTGGTTAATTTGGTAGACAAACTAACAAAGCAATAATAATGAACAGCCAAGAACTTTTAGAAGAATTATTAAAAATTAATGCGCAGCCAGAAAACAGGAAAATAACTACGCAAAAAATTTTAGCACAACCTGATCTTATTAAAAATGTTCTTGCTATTTCAAAAAAAAATTCTAAAAAAGTAAGTGGTAAAGCAACACGTGTACTAGAGTTGGTTTGTAAGATAAATGCACTTTTAATTTTTCAGCATAAAAAAGAAATAATTAAACTAGCAGAAACTGCAAAATTAGAAGATGTTGTTAGGCCTTTGGCTAAAATATTTGAATTATGGACACTGAATTATTTTAGTGAAGAAAAAGAAATTCAACTTCAACCAAAAGATCAAGAAAAAATAATAAGTATTTGTTTTGATTGGTTAATTACCCCGCAAAAAATGGCTCCCCAAGCATATAGTATGCTAACTTTGTATTTGTTAGGAAAAGAAAATGATTGGGTGCACCCAGAATTAAAATCAATTTTAGAACAAAACTACGCAAGTGGATCTGCTGGTTATAAAGCTAGAGCCAGACAAATTTTAAAAAATATAAACAAAACTACATTTTAAACCACTTCTCTATCTCTAAGTCTAATTCTTTCACAGATATTTTCCCTAATTTCTTTACATCAGATTTTTGTCGTTGTCTTTTTTCTAAAACAATAAGTCTTCCTACCAATTCATCAATAGTAAAATAGTCAGGATAGTTTTCTAACTCTTTTTTTAAAACTTCTTTAGCAATCATCTATTTAATTTAAGATGAGAAAGATACAAATTAAATCTAAAAAAAATGTTAAGATTTAAAATTTCATTATTAGATAACTTTCAAATAGTTGTGAAATCTATTTTTTAGCTTGCCGTTAAGTTTTATCTTTACGCCTTTAATTTTCTAAAATAAACTTATGAATCCGCTTCAGGCCATTTCACCAATAGACGGAAGATATGCTTCCAAAACCAAGAATCTTGTTCCATTTTTTAGTGAAGAAGCCCTTATTAAATACAGAGTTAAAGTAGAAATTGAATACTTTATTGCTCTTTGTGAATTACCATTACCTCAACTAGAAAAAGTAGATGCCTCTTATTTTCCTAAACTAAGAGAGATTTATGAAAAATTTTCTACAGAAGATGCACAAGCAGTAAAAGACATAGAAGCCGTAACTAACCATGATGTAAAAGCGGTAGAGTATTTTATTAAAAAAGAAATGGATGAGCTTGGTTTAACCGAGAGCAAAGAATTTATTCATTTTGGCTTAACTTCTCAAGATATTAATAACACCTCTGTACCTTTAAGTTTAAAAGATGCTATAGAGCAAGTTTATTATCCTCTATTAAATGAGGTGTTAGACAAGCTAAAAGAAATGGCAGAAGACTGGAAAGAGATTCCGTTACTTGCTAGAACACACGGTCAACCAGCCTCTCCTACTCGCTTAGGTAAGGAAATTGATGTTTTTGTAGTAAGACTAGAAGAACAAATAAAAACTTTAGTAAACACTCCAACTGCAGCTAAATTTGGAGGAGCAACAGGAAATTACAACGCACATAAAGTAGCTTACCCATCTATAGATTGGAAAGCATTTGGAACTAAATTTGTAGAAAGTTTAGGGATGAAACACTCTTTCCCTACTACTCAAATTGAACATTACGATTATATGGCTGCCGCTTTTGATGCTTTAAAACGTATTAATACCATTTTAATTGATTTAGACAGAGATGTATGGACATACGTTTCTATGGATTATTTTAAGCAAAAAATTAAAAAAGGAGAAGTTGGTTCTTCTGCAATGCCACATAAAGTAAACCCTATTGATTTTGAAAATAGTGAAGGTAACTTAGGAGTTGCAAACGCTTTGTTTGAACACTTGGCAGCAAAATTACCTGTGAGTCGTTTACAACGTGATCTTACAGATAGTACGGTTTTAAGAACCATTGGTATGCCATTAGGACATACAATTATTGCTTTTCAATCTACATTAAAGGGATTAAACAAATTATTACTAAATGAAGATAAACTTCACCAAGATTTAGAAAATAACTGGGCTGTTGTTGCTGAAGCGATACAAACTATTCTGCGTCGTGAGGCTTATCCAAATCCTTATGAAGCTTTAAAAGGTTTAACCAGAACCAATGAGAAAATTACTGCAAAAAGTATTGCAGATTTTATTGAAACTTTAGATGTTTCTGAAGAAATAAAAGCAGAATTAAAAGTAATTACTCCGCAGAATTATACGGGGATTTAAAAATTCTTCATTAAATTAATATAAAAGCTCGAAGTTAATTAACTTCGAGCTTTTAATTTTTATTATGAAATTTTACCAAGACGAAAATTTTGAAAATATAGATTTTACAACTCGCCATGAGTTAGCGGAATTTGATAATTGCAGTTTTAGTAATTGCAACTTTGGTAAAATGAATTTAACAGGCTATAACTTTTTAGAGTGTGATTTTACTACTTGTGACTTAAGTCTTGCTACCCTAACAGATACTAGCTTTAATCAGGCAATTTTTAAAGATTGTAAACTACTAGGTTTACGTTTTGATGCTTGTAACGATTTTCTTTTTGCGGTTAATTTTATAAACTGTCAGCTGAATTTTTCTTCTTTCTTTCAACGAAAAATGAAAAACACCAATTTTAAAGATTGTAAATTAATAAGTGTAGATTTTACAGAAGCTAATCTAGAAAATAGCAATTTTGAGAATACAACTTTAACCGATGCTATTTTTGATAGAACTAACCTTAGTAAATGTAATTTTACAACCGCACAAAACTTTCATATTCACCCAGAGCAAAATCAAATAAAAGCAGCCCATTTTGCTAAAGATAACCTCAGCGGACTGCTTTTAAGTTATGGATTGAAGATTAGTTAGTTTATTTTAAAATTTTAATTGTTTTATAGTTATTATCCATCAAAATTTTAGCAATATAAACTCCTGTAGATAAACTAGAAATATCTATTTCAGGATTATTACTATTTATATTTTTAGATATAACTTTCTTTCCTGTTAAATCATAAATCTGAATATTTTCTATAAATTGATCTGAATCTAAACTTAACTTACTACTATCATTATAATAAGTAAAGTTTGATGATTCAAAATCATTTACATTTAAGGTAGATGATTTAAAATGCCAAGTTTCAACAGTTCCGTTATACTGATTATTACCATCTAATGGTATTACTTGCCAGTAATAATCTGTATTATGATCTAAGTAAATTTTCTTGCTATTGGTACTAACTACTTCAGATACTATATTAAAATTGGTGGCAGATGTACCTAAATTAAACATAAACTCTTCTTGACTATTATCAAGACAAATTAAATCAGATTCAGGCGTCCATTGGAAAATGTAAAAATACTCTGTTTTACCGTTTACAGTTTCTTCAGATAAAGTAACTGCCGTATTATTATTACTTGGTACCGGGGTTGAAGAAGGTTTAAGACCCGAAATCACACTCAAATCTACTGGTAATATGGTATTACAAACTACAAAAGTATCAGATATACTAGCATATATAGTTTGCGCAAAAGCTGTTATGTTAGTATAATTACCCGTTAAAGAATTTTGTTGAGCCTGAGCATCTGCTTGAGTTAAATAATATTCTATTTGATAATTCCCTTGTAAGGTGGTGTTAATTTGACTCGTAATTAAGCTTAAATCAAAACTATAAAACCCATCTGCAGGATTATCATCATCACAAACTTCATACGATATACTTGTAGTGTAATTTACCAATTGATGCTCTTTTACTTGAAAGCTCTCTATGTAACTACAAGAATTAGTATTTGAATTTAATTTTATATAGATAGTTTGATTAGAATTTAATAAAGAATATTGATTTGGTAATGCTATACTATTTGTTCCGCTATTTGCATCAGCTAAATTTTCATAATATTCAATCTGAAAATCATTAGCATTAAGTCCCATTAGTATTTCGGTTTCATTTACAGTTAAATCTACAACTGGTGAGTTAGAAAAACTATCACAATAGTTAATATCAGAAATTGAAAAAGTATGAGGTACAGGTGGAGTCAAAGTAAATGATATCACATCATAACAATCGGTTAAACTAGAAATCCCTAACGTAGTATAATCATATTCTAATCTTGCATAAAGCGTAGTATTTGCTGTAATAGAACTTATATCATATATCGTAGGATTAGAAATTAAATCTGTACTTACTTGATCTATTGCACCTGTTTCTGTAGTATAATAGGTTATTGTGTAATTTGAAGCAGCTTGTCCATTCAAAATATCAGATTCTGCAGTTGTCAAATCTACCGTGTTACTATTCAAGCAAGGAATAACATCTGTAGGACATCCCGAAATAGGACAAGATTTTAAATTAACAATGCTTGTTATTGCTGGACCTAATACAGTTGTTGCTCCTGCATTACAAGTAGATTGATAGTCTAAATAAGAAATTATTTCTGCATCTCCGTATAATGTTGCAGAAAGATCTGATTGATTTATATTATAAATTAGTTGATTTGAAGTGGTTTGAGTAGGATTTACAGTACCTACTAAACTACCGTTATTATATATTTCAAGACTAGAAGAATTTATAGTACTAGATACAGGAAGCTCATAATCTACTGTAACTGCTATAGGAAATGTAGGATTTAAAATATCTAAACTTGAAGAAGTACAATCATAGGTTAACCCTCCACTGTTATTATTTAATGAAGAACAAGAGTTATAGGTTGCTGATGTAGAAGTAACCTCTGCATTTGTATAAGCAAACAAAGAAGAACTAGTATTAACTCCAGCACTATCTCCAACATATAAATTATCTAAATATATATAACTATAATGACCACTATAACCACAACTAGAAGCAATTACCTGTAAAGAAACAGCTTCTCCTTCAAAATTAGAAGTATCTATAATTAATTGACTCCAGTCTATATAACCATAAGGCGTATAAGCTGATGTAGGAAAGCTTGCATATGGCAAAACAACACTACTACAATCAAACATATCTACACTTAGACATTCTTCTATTTTATCTCCACAAGAATTTTCTATTAAAATTTTATAGTATGCCTCTATACCGGCATGCCCCGATGGGTTTTGAAAGACTCCTGCAAAATCTAGCTTAAATACTTCTCCTGCTATAAAATCTTTTTGCAACCCAACATACGCTGATGTTCTCACATCATTTAATCTTATAGCGGATTCTGAGCAAACATTACCTAATGGGCTAACCCTACTTAAAGAATATCCATATTGTAATAAATGATTATCATAACCTTCTGTTACAATCGAAACCAAACTATTTGTATCGTTAATGGTTGCGCTCAAAGAAACAGAAGTAGAAGAAGAAAATAAATCTGGAGAACTACAAGTTTTTTGAATTGAAGCCCCTTGAAAGAAACTGAAATTTGTAAAATCGTTAGACTCTAAACTACTATTTTCAAAACAAGCATTATTTACTTCACTAACCGTAATAGAGGCTAAACTACTTTCACAACCCCCAATAGTTTGACTTACATAATAAACACCTCCATTTACTAACAACTCCGTACTTGGGTCAGTAACGACTAAAGTTCCTAATGAGTCTTGGTACCAAGTTAAATTCTCCCCACAAGCTTCTAGATCTGCAACACTCGCAGCGTTATATGTTATACCTGCATCTATCCAAGCTTGATTACAAAATGATTGTATAGGCTCTACAATTGGTGCAGTAACAGTATTTATACCTAATAATACTGGTAACAAACTACAACTACTACCAAAACTAGCATATAATGTATCATTAGCACTAACTGGATCTGTAGATGATAAAGAAATAGTACCTGCAGCATCTGAAAAAAAGTTAATTTGACTATTCGTGTAATTTAGAAAAGATAAATCTGCTACAGTATAATTTGTTCCAGAACATAAAATATCTAGAGCCAACCCATCTGTATAAAGATTAAATTCGGTAGTAAATTCTTGTGTACAACCAGTTTGCGTATAAGTTGCTGTATTGTTATAAACCTCATAAGATGTTGAACTAAGAAAATATACTTCTGTAACTGCAGTATTAACTGTGTACGGTATTGTACAACTACTGTCTATATATAAATTTTGTATGTTAGACCAAATAGCAGTCTGTTTTACTCCGTTAGAATCTTGAATAGATAATTCTGTAATTACAGAAGAACTAATAAAATATGCGTCAGCTTCATTACAAATTGACTGGGTTAAAGATAATGGTAATTGATTGCAAACTTGAGAATGACTACAAATGGATAATAATATTGCAATAAATACTAAGTAGTAATTGTTTTTCATATAGCTAAGTTCCATAAGTTAAGTAGCATAAATATATAAAAAAATTAACATTTTATTAGTTTATTACATACACACATTATTTTTGAACTAAGCATTAATAATTTTCATAAAAAAAGCAGCCCATTTTGCTAAAGATAACCTCAGCGGACTGCTTTTAAATTATGGATTGAAGATTAAATAATGACTTTTAGCTTCTTCTAAATTTTGAAGTTTCTTCAAAAACATACTCCAAGATGCCTTTGTCTTCTTCTGTAAGTTCTATATCTCTGCGTTCCATGACTTTTTCTGCCACTTCAAAAGCTTTATTGGTTTTATAAGTAGTAACTCCGCTACTGCCTCCCCAACTAAAACTTGGTACAAAATTTCTAGGGAAACCTGCACCAAAAATATTTGCGCTTACCCCTACTACCGTTCCTGTATTAAACATTGTATTTATTCCGCATTTAGAATGATCTCCCATCATTAAACCGCAAAATTGTAATCCTGTTCTTGCAAAGCCTTCTGTCTCATAACTCCACAATCTTACCTCTGCATAATTATTTTTTAGGTTTGAATTATTGGTATCTGCTCCCAAATTACACCATTCACCTAATACAGAGTTTCCTAAGAAACCATCGTGGCCTTTATTAGAATAACCGAAAATCACAGAATTATTTACTTCTCCTCCTACTTTACTATGCGGCCCTACTGTGGTTGGCCCATAAATCTTAGCTCCCATCTTTAAAGTTGCGTTTTCACAAAGTGCAAATGGCCCTCTAACTATAGAACCTTCCATCACCTCTGCATCTTTACCAATATAAATAGGACCGTTAGTTGCGTTTAATGAAGCTATGGTCAATTTTGCTCCTTCTTCTACAAAAATTCTATCTTTATTTACACAGAAAACAGAATCTGGAATAGGCTCTGATTCTCTATCTTTTGTTAACCAATAAAAGTCTTGCTCAATTGCTTCTCCGTTTTTAGAGAAAATATCCCAAGTGTTTTCTATAAATAATGGCTCTTCAGCAACTTCTATGGTATCAAAATTTTCTAAATCTACTTCTTCTCCTTCCGCAGTAAAAAAAGCAACATAAGTATCTTGATGAACAATAACTTGGTTAGTCTTTAAATTTTTTATTTGCTGAAGTAAACTTTCTGAAGGAAAATAAGCTCCGTTAATCATTACATTATTTTCTAATTCTACCATTGGCCATTTTTCAGATAAATATTCTTCTGTAATAGTGGTAGTTGTACTTTCTAGCAAAAGTTCCCATTTTTCACGAATGGTTAAAATACCTACTCTAATATCTGCAACTGGTCGAGTAAATGTAAATGGTAAAAGCTTATTTCTAGCGTCTCCGTCAAAGAGTATATAATTCATTAGATTTAATTTTGGTAGCTAATTTAAAAAGTAATAAGTAAGATTAGTGTTTACAAGCTTCTTTTTTTCTAGTATCTACAATAGAAAATATTTTCCATCCTTTTTTGGTAGAAATAAGTTGAAAGTTATTTACCCCACAATGGCTTAATTCTTTATTTAAATAAAACTCATAAGGCATCCATACCGAAGCTAAACAATTATCTTGTTCTACAGAATAAAAACCTAATCTTTCTTCAAACTTAACATCTTCAGGTATATTTTTTAAATCTGAAAGAAATTCTTTAAAAACTCCCGCATTTAGTTTTGTTACCCCTTCTTTTGTTTTACCTATGTATTTTATCTGTATATCTTTATAAGCCAAACTTCTTAACATAGTGGTGTCTTGCTGATGAAAAGCCACAAAAAAGTCTTCAATTATTTTTTCTGGTGATGTTAATGAGCTTTGTGAAAAGCCTAAAAAAGTGGACATAAAAATGAATAAAATAAAAAATAATCTCATCTAAATAATCTTTTGAGGTTGGTATACTAATTTAGTACTTTTACTCTAACAAAAAACAAGAAAATGTCAGTAGCAAAAAAACAATATAAAAGAGTTACCGTAAAATCTTTAGTAGAAATGAAATCTCGTGGAGAAAAAATTTCTATGCTTACTGCTTATGATTATACTATGGCAAGTATTGTAGATGGTGCTGGTATAGATGTAATTTTAGTGGGAGACTCTGCCGCAAATACTATGGCAGGACACGAGACTACATTACCAATGACGCTTGACCACATGATTTACCACGCTACTTCTGTGGTAAGAGCTATTACCAGAGCTTTAGTAGTAGTAGATTTACCTTTTGGGACCTACCAAAGTGACCCTAAAGAAGCCTTACGTTCTGCTATAAGAATAATGAAAGAAAGCGGCGGTCATGCTTTAAAACTAGAAGGTGGTAAAGAAATTAAAGATTCTATTAAAAAGATTTTAAATGCAGGTATCCCTGTAATGGGGCATTTAGGTTTAACGCCACAATCTATTTATAAATTTGGAACGTATACTGTACGTGCAAAAGAAGAACAAGAGGCTCTTAAATTAAAAGAAGACGCTAAATTATTAGAAAAACTTGGTTGTTTTGCTATTGTGTTAGAAAAAGTACCTGCACAACTAGCTAAAGAAGTAGCAGAAAGCATTTCTATACCTGTAATTGGTATTGGTGCTGGTAATGGTGTAGACGGACAAGTACTTGTTATACATGATATGTTAGGAATGACTAAAGAATTTAATCCTCGTTTTTTACGTAGGTATTTAGATTTGCATACAGAAATGACAAATGCTTTTGAAGCTTACCATAAAGATGTGAAATCTGGTGATTTTCCTAATGAAAATGAACAGTACTAATAATATTTATAAATTTTAATCTCTATCCCGTTATATTACTAACGGGATAGTTTTCTTATAATAACAAATCTTTAATTACCTCTCAAAATATTATATTGAAGATAGATTCTAAAATACGTTACTTTTTAGCTATTAATAATAGCGCGTTTTTAGTTGCAATATTACTTTCTTTTCATTTATGGGTTACTAATAGAGAGTTTCCTTTGGTTCCTTTACTAAATGGTTTCCCTGCAATTAACACCTCTGTTAGTTACTTTATTTTTGGCATATTTGTTTGTTTACTTATTTGGCAAACTTTACAACCAAAACCCATAATTACTGCTTTATTCCTTTCTATTTTGGGCTTTTTATTGGTACAAGACCAAATGCGCTGGCAACCTTGGGTTTATATTCATAGTATATTTTTAATTCCATTTTTATTTAAAAATAAAAAGTCTTCTACCTTCATTCAATTTTATGCACTTATTCTTATCGGAATTTATTTTTGGAGCGGTTTTCATAAGTTCAATATTTATTTTGTAGATAATATTTTCCCCTCTTTCACTCGTAATTTTGGTTTTGATTTTCCAGGATACAGGTATTTTGCATATGCTATTCCAATTATAGAAATTGTAATTGCTGTTGGTTTACTTTTAAAAAAAACAAGAAAATTAGCTTTTACCTTAGCTTTAATAACTCACTTAATTATTGTGTGTTGGGTAAACCCTTGGAACGGAAATTCAAATTTCATTATAATTCCGTGGAATATAGCTATGATATTATGGGGATATTTCTGTTTTATAAAACACGAAGACACCTTACAACAAATTCATTTAAAAAGTAAATTAAACCTTATTGCAATAGCTATTGTTATACTGCCTATTTTAAACACATTTGGTTTGTGGCCGTACTATTTTTCTTTCAATTTATATTCAGGAAAAGGAAATACGCTTTACATTACGGTTTCTGAAGAAGATTATTTTCAGCAAAGTGAGAGTTTCAAAAATTCTTGCGCCTCTTTAATAAACTTTTCAAACAAAAACACCATTAACTTAGATAAATGGTCTTTTCAAGATTTAAATGTTCCGGTACCTGCAGAAACAAGAATACATCAATATATAATTACATACTTTTGTAAAAATAATGTAGATGCAACATTTGTTAGTTTAGATAGAAATTTAGTTCTTTCTACAGCTATATCATCTAATTGCCAATCATTTTAAAACAACTTAATTAATTTATTCTCTTGAACAGTAAACAACATTCTCATAAAGATAATTTACAAGTTATATTTGAAGACAACCACCTAATTGTAATTAATAAAAGGGCTGGAGATATAGTGCAAGGTGATAAAACGGGTGACCAACCACTTAGTGATGTTGTTAAAGACTTTTTAAAAGAAAAATATAACAAGCCTGGTAATGTGTATTTAGGGGTTGTACATAGATTAGATAGACCTACTACAGGTATTGTTCTTTTCTCTAAAACATCAAAAGCATTACCTCGTTTAAATAAAATGTTTGCAGAAAAGAAAACTGCAAAAACATATTGGGCATTGGTTAAAAATGAACCACCAAAAAAGAAAGATACTTTAGTGCATTACTTAAAACGCAACCCGAAGCAAAATAAATCTTACGCACACAAAAATGAAGTGCCAGATAGTAAAAAAGCCATTTTACATTATCGTATTCTTAAAAAATTAGATAATTATTATTTGTTAGAAATAGATTTAGAAACAGGCAGACACCACCAAATTAGAAGTCAATTATCTGCCATTGGCTGCCCAATTAAAGGCGATTTAAAATATGGTTTTGATAGAAGCAATAAAGATGGAAGTATACATTTACACGCAAGAAATTTAGTTCTTACCCATCCTGTTTTAAAAGAAAAAATCACATTTACCGCCCCTCTACCTAATGAGCCTTTATGGAAGGCTTGCAAATTATAAACTAGTAAGCACTGGTTTTAATAAATTTTCCATCTTTTTATAACCCGCTATCGTTAAATGTACTCCATCTTCTGTATAAGCTGATGGTAAAGAAAATGTTTCTGTAACCATTACCTTATAATAATCTACATAAGGTAACCGATTCTCTCTAGCGTAATTAGATAATAAATTATTTAAATGAATTATTTTTTCTATCGGATTAATTTTAGCATTCCAAGGAATAGTGGCAGCTGGCAAGACAGAACACAAAATTACAGAGATATGATTGGCTTGTGCTAATTGCACCATAGAAATAATATTACCGTATATATTTTTAACCGTAATTGGCCCTGTATTCTCTGCAATATCATTAATGCCTGCTAAAATCACCACAGCTTTAGGTCTAAGCTCAACAACATCTTGCCTAAAACGTAATAACATTTGTGAGCTAGTTTGCCCTTTAATACCTCGGCATATTAAATTATTATTTTCAAAAAAATCTGCACGTACTTCTTGCCAAAACTCTGTAATAGAATCTCCCATACCAACCACAAAATTATTTGGTACATTTTGGTTAAGCAATGCTTCATTTATTTTACGGTAACGCTCCAAATAAGCCCAATCTGTATTTTTCAAAACAATGTTTATTAGTAATCTTTTAATGTAAATTCAATTTTATCTCCTTGTCTTTTTTGTGAAAGTAAATTGATACTTTCTTTTGTTAACTGAAAAATTCTTGGGTATCCCCCTGTGGTTTGAGCATCCCTCATTAAAATAATAATGTTACCGGCCGGTGTAAATTGAACTGTACCCGGCAAAACTGGCTGAGTTAAAATTGGTTTTAAATTATTTTCTAAAGTTTCTTCTAACTGATACGCCATTCTGCTATTATTTTTAGAAACATGAAAGGTATTTTCTAAAAGTTTCGTTTTTAAATCTATTGATAATTCTTCAAACTCAGGACCAGGGTAAACTTCTAAAGTTTTAGTAACATAAAACTCCATATCATATTTCAATTGTGCATTGGTTAACTTTTTTATCCCTGTGTATGTTTCGGTTTTAATTACATCTCCTTTTTTAATTATTGAAGAATTAGTTACAGAAGCATACATACTTCTACTAGATAATTTTAATTCAGATTGAAATCCACCAGAAATAGCTAAATACAAGCGCACACCAGAGGTTATTTGTTTTATTTGAAGTCTATCTCCACTCTTTACCTTAAAAGGCTTTAAAAGCTCTATATTTTTGTCATTTAAAAATACATTT
This sequence comes from Mesonia phycicola, assembly GCF_900141885.1. Classification (GTDB taxonomy): domain Bacteria; phylum Bacteroidota; class Bacteroidia; order Flavobacteriales; family Flavobacteriaceae; genus Mesonia; species Mesonia phycicola. The sequence continues at coordinate 180,170 of NZ_FQYY01000004.1, forward strand.
GCTTTTAATGCCACCAAAAACAATAAAGCATCCTTATCAAATTCTAATATCGGGCCTAGCATGGTAATTTCCATCACTGCATCTTCTTGCTTATTGCCAACTAATAAATTTGCAATTTTGGCAGCATAACTATCCATCACGCCACTTTTTGGTATTCCGTATTTTGCATAACCATTTCTACCAAAATCTTGAATGCTCGTAAGTAATCCGGGATGAATTATTTTAACGCTCATAAAGTTCTTTTTTTAGCTGAAATTTTCCTGCATTTACTTCTTCTTTTACCAGTTGATATTCTTCTAAAGAAATAGACTCAAATCTCAATTTATCTCCAGATTGAAATGGGGAAGGTTTTTTACTATTCACATCAAAAATTGGAACAGGACATTTACCAATTATTTGCCATCCGCCAGCAGATTTTTGAGGATAAATTCCTGTTTGTTTTTCACCTATAGCAACTGCTCCTTTTTCTACATTTAAACGAGGTGATTTTTTACGTGAAATATGAAGCTTTTTTTCTAGCCCTCCCAGGTATAAAAATCCAGGTAAAAAACCTGTAAAATAAATAGTGTAATTTGGTTGGGTGTGTAGTTGTATAATTTCTGAAATACTTAATTTATTTTGTTCACTCAGTAGAGCTAAGTCTATTCCAAATTTATCATCATAACATACAGGAAGTGTAAATTGACAAAATGAATTTGATGTAAACTCAATTTTATCATCAACTATCTTTTTTAAGGGTGAAATTTCATCATAAATATTATTTATAGTAAAACCATAATTAATTAATAATGAATTATATGTATTAACCACTTCAACCTTTACTTTACTATAATGATTTAGAATTTTTTGTTTTATTTCTAGCAAGAAATATAATAAATTTTCATCAATAATTTCATCCCAAGTAAGTAAAATTGCCTGCTCTCCTAAAGGTTGAATGTTTGGTTTACCGTACTTCATCTCCCTCCTATATTAATATTATTTGCAGTTAATTTCTCTTTCAAGTATGATAATATTTCTACTGAATTTTCTGTATCACTATGCACACAAATAGTATTAAAATTAGCGTGTAAAAAAGTATCTTTTTTAAGTTGAATCTTTCCTTTAAAAATCATTGAAAAAACGTGCTGAAAAACAGCTTCTTTTTGGTGTAGAACTGCATTGTTTTTAGATCTAGAAACAAGACTAAAATCTGCCTCATAATTTCTATCTGCAAACCCTTCTACCCAAATTTTTAATCGGGATTGGGCTATCTGTTTTATAACTGATTTTGGTGGTACAAACAACACTAATTCAACATCAATTTCTTCTACTAAATCTACTAAAACATGTGCCTTCTTTTCATCTCTTACCAGGTCATTATATAAAGCTCCATGAGGTTTAACATGATGCAGTTTTTTACCTAGATTTTCAGCAGCTATTTTTACTTTTAAAATTTGATTTTTAAGGGTAGTTTTTAGATCATCTAAAGACATATCTATAGATTTTCTACCAAAATTATTTGGGTCTGGATATGAAGGATGCGCACCAATATTTACCCCATATTTTGCGGCCAATTTCACTGCAGTATTAATAGTTGTTTGATTGCCAAAGTGACCACCACAGGCTATATTGCAAGACGAGATAAGCGGCATTAACTGTGCGTCAAATTTTCCGCCTTCAGCTAAGTCGCAATTAATATCTATTTGTATCATAATGCTTGTCTTATTTACGCTGTTTGAGTGCGTAAATAGCAAATGTGCCTAGCCAGTGGCCGCCTTCGTAAGAATCTTCAAATAAGTTAGGGTACGAATAAGACATATGCTCATCTGCTAATAATTGCAAATGTTTAAACTCTTTATATTTATTAGCTAAATTATAAAATGCCCACGCTCTACTATAATTTAAGCCATCTAAATGCACTAGTTTACCATCTGTTCTATCTGAAACTTCGCCTACAGTTAACTCAAAATCTTTTTGTAATAATTGTGGCATAAAATCTTTAATCCACAATTTAAAGGTTTGCTCTGCAAGTACTCGTTGCATTAAATCTACTTCTGCCAAACAAGGAGAAAGAAAATCAAATCCGCTAGGTTCCCAAGAAATTGGACAATTATCATCACCTAAATAAAATGATTTTGCTCTAGAGGTTATTAAATCTAATAATTTTTGATTTTCTGTAGTCTTTGCATAATCATAGGCAAACGTCATCCCAAAAGCGGTATTTTGGTGCTCCCCTACCCTAACTGCATAATTTAGTTTTGGTAGAAAATCCATATAATTCTGCACTATTTGATCTGTTAATGGCTGAAGATTTTTTTCTAAAGGTTGTGCTATACTATCATTCCAAGTATGTAACTCTTCAGATAATTTTAATAACCAAGCCCATCCGTAGGTTCTTTCAAAAGAAGAGTTTTGCTTCATTTTAAAAAAAGCTAGTTCTTTTTGTATGTTTTCTTCAGATAAATGAGCCATTAACTGCTCTTTAATCTCTTTAGAAGCTTCTAAATCTGGATATGTTTTTAATAAACTTACTAAAGACCAATGTGCATGTACGGCAGAGTGCCAATCAAAACATCCCGAAAAAGCAGGATGTATGCTATCTGGCAACTGTAAATCTTTTTCTGAATGTAAAGTGATACCTGGTTTGTATGGGTAACTAGTGTTTATGCACTCTAAGGGCAATTTTACTAATTTATTTGCTTGCTCTAAAGACATTTTTACCTCTTTTAAAGGAATTAAATCTTCAGAAATTTCTTCTACAATATTTGTATCTGTATCTTTTAACTCATTAACAGAGTTTACTTTATTATCTTCTTTATTTTTACAACTAAAAAGAACTATCCCTAACGCTACTACTACTATTTTTTTCATGTTTTTTTTCTTAACCTAGCCAACCATCACGGTCTAAGCTTCTGTATTGAATGGCTTCACTAATGTGTTTACCTGTTATTTGTTCTGAATTTTCTAAATCTGCAATTGTTCTAGATACTTTTAAAATACGATCATACGCCCTTGCTGATAGGTTTAACCTCTCCATAGCTGTTTTGAGTAATTGCTTAGAAGCCTCATCTAACTTGCAAAACTCTCTTATTTGTTTTACTCCCATTTGCGCATTGTAGTGCACGTTCTTTAAATTCTGAAATCTATCTGTTTGCAATTGTCTCGCTTGGGTTACTCGTTTTCTTATAGACACGCTACTTTCTCCTCTTCTTTCTTCACTAAGCTTATCAAATGGAACGGGAGTAACTTCTATATGAATATCTATACGGTCTAACAACGGACCGCTAATTTTACTTAAATAACGTTGCATTTCTGCAGGAGATGAAGTTACTGGAGCATCTGGATCGTTAAAATAGCCACCCGGACTAGGATTCATACTTGCTACCAGCATAAAACTAGAAGGGTATGTAACCGTAAATTTTGCCCTAGATATAGTAACTTCTCTATCTTCTAAAGGTTGACGCATTACTTCTAAAACAGAACGTTTAAATTCTGGCAACTCATCTAAAAATAAAACACCATTATGAGACATGGATATTTCTCCAGGCTGCGGATAAGTACCTCCACCCACTAAAGCTACATCTGAAATAGTATGATGCGGACTTCTAAATGGTCTTTCTGCCATTAAACCTCCTAAATTAGATGTTTTACCAACTACACTATGTATTTTTGTAGTTTCTAAGGCTTCATGTAACGTCATAGGTGGTAAAATACTTGGCAAACGTTTAGCTAACATCGTTTTACCAGAACCAGGCGGACCAATAAGTATAATATTATGCCCTCCTGCTGCTGCAATTTCCATACAACGTTTTATAGATTCTTGCCCTTTTACATCTGCAAAATCAAATTCTGGATGTTCTAGATTGTCATAAAATTGTTTTCTAGTATCAATTTCTGTTCGTTCTAATATTTCTTCTTTATCAAAAAAATTAATTACTTCTGTAATGTTTTCTACTCCATATACATCTAAACCATTTACAATAGCTGCTTCTGTAGCGTTTTGTTTAGGTAATATAAAACCTTTAAAACCTTCTTCTTTTGCTTTAATTGCAATTGGCAATGCACCTTTTATGGGTTGTAAACTTCCGTCAAGAGAAAGTTCTCCCATAATTAAGTATTCACTAATATGTTTTGCTTTAATTTGAGAAGAAGCACTTAAAATACCTAATGCCAAAGTAAGATCGTATGCAGAACCTTCTTTGCGTAAGTCTGCAGGTGCCATATTTATGGTAATTTTTTTACCTGGTAATTTGTAACCATTATTTTGCAAGGCCGCCGCAATACGGTAACTACTTTCTCGTATAGCATTATCTGGTAAACCAACTAAATGATAACCAATACCTTTATCTATATTTACTTCTACAGTAATGGTTGTAGCTTCTACTCCAAAAACTGCACTACCAAAAACTTTTACGAGCATTTTATAGTAATTTTCTTAAAAATAGAAAATTATTTGGTATCCCCTTTATTCTTTTAAAAGTATTAAGAAAATTGAGAGAATTGAGGCTTTTTCTTTCCATTTAAAAAACAAAAAACAAAAAATTATATTTATACCTTTAAGATTTAACAAGATTAATTTTAAAAAATTATATTTGAGTATCTAACATTGATCAACGCTACACTGCGTTTAGAACAGTTATTAATTTTATGAAGGAGCCTAAATTACCCAAAAACGAATCTGATCGACTAAAAGAATTAGAAAGCTATAAATTAATAGGGCTTCCTGAACATGACGATTATGATTTTATTACGGAAATGGCTGCTCAAATTTGTGGTACCAAAATATCTCTGATAAGTCTTATTACAGAAGATAAACAATGGTTTCTTTCTCATCACGGGTTAAAAGCAAGAGAAACTCCAAAAAAATATGCTTTTTGTGCTCATGCTATTAACCAACCATCTACTCCTTTAATAGTAGAAGATGCTAGAGAAGACGAGCGTTTTTATGATAACCCGTTAACTATAGACGACCCCAATGTGATATTTTATGCAGGTGTACCATTAATTACTGACAATGGTTTTGCTTTAGGCACACTTTGTACAATAGACAACACTCCCAAAACACTTAGCTCTAAACAACTAGAACAACTAAAAAAATTAGCTAGGCAAACAGTTAACCTTTTTGAAAACAGAAAGAAAAGTTTTGATTTAGATAAATTAAACAAAGAGCTTAAAAAGAAAAATGAATTACTACTTGGTACACAAGAAACTAATCAACTAGGTAATTGGGAATTAGATATAAATACAGGAGAAACCTATTGGAGTGACATTGTATATGATATACATGAGGTTTCTAGAAATTATGAGCATAATAAAGAAAATGCTATAAATTTTTATCATCCAGACTACAGACAACCAATAACTGATGCTGTAACAAATTGTATAACTAATAACATACCATTTGATTTGATTTGCCAATTAATTACCGGCAAAGGAAATCTAGCTTGGGTGAGAGCCACAGGAAAAAAAATTGAAGATAAACTTATAGGTAGTTTTCAAGACATTACTAAAATAAAACACAATGAAATTCGCTTTAAATCTGTAATTGAAGCTACAAATATTGGTACTTGGCAATGGAATATTCAAACGGGAGAGGCTACTTTAAATAATCGTTGGGCAGAAATGTTAGGTTACTCTCTAGAAGAACTAGCTCCTATAAATATAAAGACTTGGGAAAAATTAAGCCATCCTGAAGATCTTATTATAGCAAAACAAAAGTTAGAAGAATGCTTTATTAAAAAAACCGAATACTTTAACATTGAATGCAGAATGATGCATAAAAATGGAAAGTGGATTTGGGTGTCTGATAAAGGTAAGGTATTTGAATGGACAGAAGAAGGAAAGCCTTTAATGATGTATGGTACCCATCAAGATATAACAGAACGTAAAGAAAAAGAAGAAAGAATACGTATTAGTGAAGAAGCTTTTAGAGGAAACTTTGAAAACGCCGCCATTGGTATGGCATTACTAGATAAAGATGGAAAATGGTTAAAAGTAAATGCTAAAGTATGTGATATTGTAGGTTATTCTGAAGATGAATTAATGCATCTTACTTTTCAAGATATTACTCACCCTGATGATTTAAGCTTAGATTTAAACCTATTGCAAGAACTTGTTGAAGGTAAAAGAGAATATTACCAAATGGAGAAACGATATTTTCACAAACAAGGGTATATCGTGTATATTTTATTAGCTGTATCTATCGTTAAAAATAAAGCAGGAGAAGTACTCTATTTTATATCACAAATCATAGATATTTCAAAAAGTAAAAAGCTTCTGTTAGACGTTAATCACCAAAAAGATTTATTAGCAGCATTATACAAATTATCTCCTATAGGTATTGTATTAAATGATTTTGAAACAGGAAAATACATAGACATTAACGATAAATTACTTGAACCTACAGGTTACAGTAAAGAAGAATTTTTAAATCTTACTTACTGGGACATTACCCCTCCAGAATACGAACCATTAGAACAAATTGCCTTAAAACAATTAAAAGAAAATGGCAAATTTGAGCTTTTTGAAAAAGAATATATAAGAAAAGATGGTACCAGATATCCTGTAGCTCTTCAAGGGGTATTAACAGAAGACAGTAATAACAGAAAATTAATTTGGGCTTTTGTTAGAGATATTAGTAAAGAAAAAGAAGCAGAAAGAAAACTAAAAGAAGCTATTTCTAGTTTACAATCTATTTTAGATGCTAGCAAACAAGTTTCTATAATTTCTACAGATACTAAAGGTAATATTACATTATTTAATTCTGGTGCAGAGCAATTATTAGGTTATAAAGCAAAAGAATTAATAGGTAAACAAATACCAGAAACAATACACCTTTCTTCAGAAATAGAAGAACAAAGTAATATTTTAAGTAAAGAGTACAATAGAAAAATTAATGGCTTTGAAAGTATAATTTATGAAGCTAAAATTGGTGTACCTACCACAAAAGAATGGACTTATTTAAACAAAGACCGCACTAATTTCCCTGTGTTATTATCTGTAAACACTATACTTACTCACAATGATATTACTGGCTATTTAATTGTAGCAACAGATATTACTAAGCTAAAAAAAGTAGAAAAAGAAATAACCTCATTATTAGATATAACTAATGAGCAAAATGAAAGACTCCGTAATTTTGCACACATTGTATCTCATAACCTTAGATCACACAGTGGAGGCATATTAGCGATGCTTAGTTTAATACAATTAGAAAAACCAGAACTTACAGATAATGAATTGTTTACACTCTTAAATTCTGGAGCAGAAAATTTAAGAAAAACAGTGGAAGATTTAACTGAAATTGTAAAAATAAATTTAACTCAAATTAATACCTCTACTATAAAACTTCATGAAATAATTGAAAAAAATATTGAGAGTTTAAGTATACAAATAGAAGAAACAAATTTTAAAATTATAAACAATGTAGACCAAAACTTAACTATAAAAGGTCTTCCTGCATATATTGATAGTATTGTACTCAATATAATTACTAATTCTATAAAATACAGAGACCAAGAAAAAGCTAGTTATTTAAAAATTTTTACTACTACAGACAAAGATATGATTACCATATACTTTGAAGATAATGGTCTAGGTATAGATTTAAAAAAACACGGAGACAAGCTTTTTGGTATGTACAAAACCTTTCACCATCATGACGACTCTAGAGGTGTAGGTTTGTTTATCACTAAAAATCAAATAGAAAGTATGGGAGGAAAAATAAGCCTAAAAAGTCAAGTTAATACAGGCACAACATTTAAAGTAAAATTACCAAAATGAAAAATATAGACTTAGCTTGCATTGTAGAAGATGACCCAATGCACTTATTCATCACTAAAAAATACATTGAATTATCTGGTTTTGTTGAAAAAATACTAGTTTGTAAAAACGGAAAAGAAGCTTATGATACGTTAAAAGCTATGTTTTTAAATAGTGAAACATTACCAGAAATTATATTTTTAGATTTAAATATGCCTATTTGGGATGGATGGCAATTTTTAGATGAATTTACAAAAATACCTATCCCCGAAAATCAAAGTATCACAATTTATATATTAACATCTTCTAATAATGAAGAAGATTTTAAAAAAGCTAAAAAGTATAGTTTAAATAGTAATTACTTAGTAAAACCTATTGAGCAAGATCAATTAAAAGATATTTTATCTGAATTTGTAAAATAAACAATTCTTACTTTTTTAATCATTTTTTATATACTTGGTTATATTAAATTTTACAAAGTATAACTCTCTTATTTAATTACCTTACTATTACCTATTAGTAGTAAGGTAATTGCTATTTAATGATGCAAAGTAATTATTCTTCCCAATCTAATACCAGTTTTGGCATTTTTGTTCTAGTGTTTAAATTTATATCTTGAAGTTGAGCTACCTCATTTCTAAACCACTTAGAAAAATTTGAATCGTCATTTTTAAAGTTTAGCATGAAATTTTCATCTTTTGCTTCTGTATAAACTACCACATCATAACCTTTTGTTGTTTCTTGTAAATACCAACTTTCTTTAGTTACCCCAATACGAGCGTGCATAGCTGTAAACTCATGTTTTCTTGTAGTATTTACTTCTTTTGCAAAATTTAACCACTTTTCTACTTTATCTTTAAGAATAGGAAAACTATAAGCAAACTTTTTCATGAGATTAATTTTATTATTAATACTAAGTTATAAAAATCAAAAAGCCGAGTTAAACAACTCGGCTTTTTTTAAATTAAAAAAATTTTTATTTAAGATAGATAAGCTTTAAGTAAGCTTTGCGTAGAAGCATCTTGAGGTTTAGAAAAATCTTTTGTCTCTAATTGCTTTAAAATTCCGCTAGCTAACTGTTTACCTAACTCTACACCCCATTGATCGTAACTAAATATATTCCAGATTACTCCTTGCACAAATAATTTGTGCTCGTACAGCGCAATTAAGCTACCTAAACTTTCTGGAGTTAGCTCATCAATTAGTAAAGTATTAGTAGGCTTATTTCCTTCAAAAACTTTAAAAGGTTTTAAGGTTGCTGCCTTTTCTGCATCCATATCTTTTAGCTCTTCTTCTACTTGCGCAGGAGTTTTACCCTTTAGTAAAGCTTCTGTTTGTGCAAAAAAGTTAGCCATTAATTTATCTTGGTGCTCTCTATTACCGTGTAAAGACTTTTTAAAGCCAACAAAATCACACGGAATAAGTTTAGTACCTTGATGAATTAGTTGAAAAAAGGCATGTTGTGAGTTAGTTCCTGGTTCTCCCCAAACAATTGTTCCTGTTTGATAAGATATTTTATTTCCGTCACGAGATACGCTTTTACCGTTGCTTTCCATAATACCTTGTTGTAAATAAGGTACTAATTTTTGTAAATATTGTGAGTAAGGAATAATAGCTTCTGTTTCGGCATCAAAAAAGTTATTGTACCAAATACTTAATAGCGCTAACGTTACGGGAATATTATCTTTAAAATCAGTTGTTTTAAAATGCTCGTCCATTTTACCTGCACCGTTTAATAAGCTTTGAAAATTATCAAAACCTACCGCACAAGCTATAGATAAACCTACGGCACTCCATAAAGAGAAACGACCACCAACCCAATTCCACATAGGGAAAATGTTTTGATCTGCTATACCAAATTCTTTTACACTTTCTAAGTTAGTAGAAACAGCTACAAAATGTTTTGCGACATCTTCTTGTGAAGCTGACTCTAAAAACCATTTTCTTGCTGTAGTAGCATTAGTTATGGTTTCTTGAGTGGTAAAAGTTTTAGAAACTATTAAAAATAAAGTAGTTTCTGGATTTAGATCTTTAATGGTTTCCATCACGTGGTCACCATCTACATTAGATATAAAGTGAACACCTAAATGATTTCTGTAAAATTTTAATGAATCTACTACCATTTGCGGACCTAAATCACTACCACCAATACCTATGTTGACTACATCTGTAATGGTTTTACCGGTATAACCTTTCCATTCTCCAGAAATAACTTCTTCAGAAAAAATTTTTATCTTCTGAAGAGTTTCTTCTACTTCTTTAGGCTTGTTAGAACCTCTAAGAGCTGTATGAAGAACTTCTCTACCTTCTGTTTGGTTAATTTTATCACCGTTGAATTGTTTCTCTATAGCATCTTTCAATTCAACTTCGTTAGCCAATTCTAACAATAAATCTTTAGTAGTAGAATTGATTCTATTTTTAGAATAATCTACTAGAAAGTTATTCCATTTCAATTGAAATTTATCTGCTCTTGAAGTATCTTCAGCAAAAAAATCGACCATTTTCTGGTCTTTAATCTCCTGATAATGTTTTTCTAGCTTTCCCCATGCTTTGGTAGCAGTAGGATTTATTGTTTTAAGTGGCATATTATAAAACGTTTTTTCTGTAATGTTCAATTAACCCATCTATTGGTCTTCTTATCACATTACCTAACTCTAAACTATAAGGTTTCATTGCGTCTTCTATAATTTCTTTAGAGAAATGCGCTATAGAACCTACAAAGTGAATAGGTACATTTTGTGATTCTTTAAAACAAAGTACTCTGTTTTCTATAAACTTTTTCATCCCTTCTGAGATAAGTTTATAAAAATAACCGTTTACTTCATCACTGGTAAAGATAAATTCAGCAAAATGAGCTAAATAAGTGTTAGGGTTATCTTCTTTGTATAAGTTACGCTTAATTTCATCTGCATCAAGATTAAAGCGTTCTTCAAATTCTTGTGCCAGTTTTATTGGCATACGTTGATAATAATAATCTCTTATCAATCGTTTTCCAAAGTAATTTCCGCTAGCTTCATCCATTAAGATGTAGCCTAAAGAATCTACTACCATACGTGTTTGTTTACCATCAAAAAAACAACTATTAGAACCTGTACCAAGTATACAAACTATACCAGGTTCATTTGTAACTGCGTAAGATGCAGCTACCATATCTTCTCTAACATTTACTTCTGCGTTAGGAAAATAGTTACTTAATATTTGCTTTAAATTTTCACTTGGTAATTTAGTACCGCAACCAGCACCATAAAAACCTACGTGGGTAATTTTATCTTTTACTTTGGCAAGATCTTCATTTTCCATAATACGGTTTTCAAGAAGATCTGTCTTGAAAACCGCTGGATTTAAACCTTTTGTTCGTGTTTTTAGTTTTTGCTCTCCATTGCTGTCAAGTAAAATCCAATCACACTTTGTAGAGCCTCCATCTGCTATTAATAACATAGCTAATTATTTAAGAGAAACTACGTGTAAAGCTAGATCAACTAATTTTGTTGAGTAACCATACTCATTATCATACCAAGAGATCAGCTTAAAGAAATTATCATTAAGTGCTATACTAGAACCAGCATCAAAAACACTTGTATGGCTTTCACCAACAAAATCTTGAGAAACTACTTCTTCGTCTGTGTAAGCTAAAATACCTTTAAGTTCTCCTTCTGAAGCTTCTTTAAGTGCTGCTTTAATATCTTCTAATGATGCACTTGCTTTAGTTCTTACTGTTAGATCTACTACAGAAACATCTGTTGTAGGTACTCTAAACGCCATACCTGTTAATCTTCCATCTAATTTTGGAATTACAACTCCTACTGCTTTTGCTGCACCTGTAGAAGTTGGTATAATGTTAGCCATAGCACTTCTACCTAATCTAAAGTTTTTTCTAGAAGGTGAGTCTACTGTAAATTGTGTTGAAGTAGTAGCGTGAACTGTGGTCATTAAACCTTCAACGATTTCAAATTTATCATCTATCACTTTAGCTAAAGGCGCTAAACAGTTAGTGGTACAAGATGCATTAGATACAATATGATCATTTGCAGTTACTTTGTCATGGTTTACACCCATTACAAACATTGGTACATCACTTTGTGTTGGCGCAGAAATTACTACTTTTTTAGCACCTGCATCTAAGTGACCTTTTGCTGTTTCTTGTGTTTTAAAAATACCTGTACACTCTAAAACTACATCTACCTTTAAAGCATCCCATTTAAGATCTGCTGGATTTTTTTCTGCAGAAACTCTAATTTCATTACCGTCTACAACTAAATTTCCATCTTTAACTTCTACTTCTCCGTTAAATTTACCGTGTACAGAATCGTACTTAAGCATGTATGCTAAATGATCTACTTCTAATAAATCATTAATTCCTACTACATTAATATTAGGGTTTTCACTTGCTATTCTAAAAGCAATTCTACCAATACGTCCAAAACCATTGATAGCAACATTTACTTTACTCATAATTACTAGTTTTTAAATTGAAGTTATATCTGCCACCCTTCTTAAGTCAATATCAATTTCATTTTCTCCTGAAATTGCCAAATCGAAAGGCACAAATGTTATTTTTTTATCTTTTATACCAACCATGATATCTTTTTTACCATCTATTAATGCATCTACTGCACCAATACCAAGCCTACTAGCTAAAACACGATCGTAACAACTAGGAGACCCCCCTCTTTGTATGTGACCTAAAACAGTTACTCTTACCTCGTAGTCTTCTAGGTTGGTTTCTATAAATTCTGCTAATTCAAATATATTTTTACCTATTTGGTCACCTTCTGCAACCACAATAATACTTGATGTTTTACCAGATTTTCTACTTCTTTTTAGCGACTCTAAAAGTCTATCTGTTCCCAAATTTTCTTCAGGAATTAAGATTTCTTCTGCGCCAGCACCAATACCTGCATTTAATGCAATATCTCCTGCGTCACGCCCCATTACTTCTACTAAAAAAAGTCTGTTGTGAGAGTTTGCGGTATCTCTAATTTTATCTATTGCTTCAACCACTGTATTTAATGCTGTGTCGTAACCAATAGTATAATCTGTACCACGTATATCATTATCTATAGTACCTGGAATACCTATAATAGGAAAATTATGTTCTTTATTGAAAATAGTGGCACCAGTAAATGTACCGTCTCCTCCTATTACCACCAAAGCATCAATTTCTTGAGAAAGAAGATTTTCATAGGCTTTTGCTCTACCTTTTTCGGTCATAAACATTCTTGACCTTGCAGATTTTAAAAAGGTACCGCCTCTATTAATAATATTTCTTACAGATCTTGCATTAAGTTCTTCAAAATCATTATCAATCAAACCTTGATAACCTCTAAAAACACCTGTACATTTTATTTTGTGATATGCACAAGCTCGAACTACTGCACGTATGCCGGCATTCATACCTGGAGCATCACCCCCTGAAGTTAGAACACCAATATTCTTAATTTTTTGTTCCATAGTTACCAAAAATATTTGAATTTTATGATAAAACCTAATAGATTAAAAGGCTAAAACGTTTTCTGTTAATAACTAGATTAAAAAAGCCCCAATAAAAGGGGCTTTTTTTTATGATATTAAGATTTTGTTTATTTCAAAATGTGATATTCCCAAGGTAACATCTTGATTTTTTTATTATTCTTAATGGTTAAGGTTTTGTTATTTTCCATATAGTCTTTAAAATCTCCTTCAAGATTTAGTTCTACTTCTACTTCATTTTCGGTGACATTTGCAATATAAATTATGGTTTCTTTTCCTTTAGTTCTTTTAAATGAAATAACTTTTTTAGGAGAAGAATTTTCTACCACTTCATAACTTGCTGGCTGCTCTCCAGTACTTAGGGCTTTGCTGTTATTTTTAAGCTGTCCTAATTTTTTGTACACAGAAAACATCTTATTGGTTTCTTTATAAATCGTGTCCTTTTCAAAAAAACGCAGGCGTTTATCCATATCATATTCTTGACCAGAATAAATTAACGGCATTCCTGGCGCCATAAAACTCAGTGCTGCAAAGGTTTCTACTCCACCTTTTAATCTTTCGCTTACTGTTCCATTCCAAGAGTTTTCATCGTGATTAGAAGTAAAATTCATTAAAAGATGTTCTTTCTTATACTTTTCTTGTACTTCTTTCATTTTCTCTTCCCAGGCTTCAGCTGTTAATTTACCCTGCGCAATTTTATTCATCTCATGATGCAAATCCCAACCGTAAACCATATTGAATAAATTATTCTCCATTAACTCCGGTTGCCAAGCTTCGGCCAACATAAATACGTTTTTCTCTGCACGTAATTGCGGGATAGCTTGCTCCCAGAAATTTGTTGGTACATTGTTAGCAACATCACATCTAAAACCATCAATATTTTCTTCTTTAATCCAATAAATCATATCTGCAATCATTTCTTTGCGCATTTCTGGATTATCGTAATTTAAATCGGCTACATCATCCCAGCCCCAAGATTCACCCGTTTCTGGATTAATTGGGTCGATAATTTCTCCGTTTTCATTTTGCGTGTAATAATCTGGGTGTTGCTCTATCCAAACGTGATCCCAACCGGTATGGTTAGGCACCCAATCTAAAATGACATAAATATCATTTTCGTGAGCGGTTTTTACCAATTTTCTAAAGTCTTCTTTGGTTCCAAATTCTGGATTTACTGCTGTGTAATCTGAAATTGCATAATAACTCCCTAAGATCTTTTCACGCTCATTTGGATCTTCAATATCTTCTGCAAACTTTCCGTTGGCAGATTTCTTTTTCACCTGAGAAATAGGATAAATAGGCATTACCCAAAGAATTTTAACGCCCATTTCTTTTAACTTCGGAATATCTTTAGTGAACGCCTCAAAACTTCCTTCGGGTGAATATTGACGAATATTAGCTTCATAAATCACCGCATTCTCCATCATTTCATCTTGAAATGGTACAATGCTTTCTTTAACTTCTTCAGTCGCTACTGAAGCTTCGTCTGTTGAAATTGCTTGCTTGTTGTCTTTACAACTTATGAATAAAGCCAACGCACTGACTAGAATTAATTTTTTTTTCATTTTACTTATATTTTTTTTCAGAACTACAAGATTTTTGAAAGCTTGTAGTTAATAGGTTCAATTCAATCTCAACAATTCATTAAATTGATGAGATGCCGAATTAAATTCGGCATGATGTTTTTTTATAATTGAATTACCATTGGTGTTTTACCGGCAATACTTAGTTTTTCTTTTAGCTGAAGTTGTTTTCCGCTTAACACTTCTTTTCCGCTAGAAATTCCGTTTAAATTTTCTTGAAAACGGTTTAAATCTAAGTTTTGTTCTTCTTCATTATTATTCAAAATCACCATCACTTTATCGTCTGCTAATTCACGGAAATACACGTAAACATTATTTTCTGGCAAGTAATGCGTTAATTTTCCTTCGTGAATTGCTTTTGAATTTTTTCTGAAACTCAGTAATTTCTTTGTAAAACTATGGAAGTTTTCTTGCAATTCTGTTCTTCCTGAAACTGTAAAAGCATTTTGCTCATCACCTATCCAACCTCCAGGAAAATCTTGACGAATAGCTCCATCGCCTTTTCCTTTATCGCCACGCATCCCAATTTCTGAACCGTAATACAACTGCGGAATTCCGCGAGTCGTCGCAATTAATGTTAAACCTAACTGATAGCTATTGAAGTCTTGATCGTAAATCTCGTTGAACCTTCCGGTATCGTGATTTTCTAGAAAAACCAATAAATTTTGAGGATTAGGATACAGAAAATCGTTGACAAAATTGCCGTACGCTTTTTGCATACCACTACCCCAACCTGCTTTTTCTTTAAAAATATTACCCATGGCATCGTGTAAGGTAAAATCCATTACCGAAGGTAAATAGGTGTTATAATTTTGTAACGCGCCTATTTTGCTATCTTTTTGCCAGTACGAAATTTGTGCCTGATTGTGTAACCAAACTTCTCCAACTATATTAAAATTAGGATATTCATCCATAATTGCTTTGGTCCATTTCGAGATGCCTTCTTTATCGTTATAACTATAAGTATCTACGCGAAAACCGTCTAAATCGGCAAACTCGATCCACCAAATGGCATTCTGAATTAAATACTGAACTACTAAAGGATTACTCTGATTTAAATCTGGCATTGATTTTACAAACCAGCCTTTTTCACAATACTTCGCATCGATTGCTGAAGCGTTCGGATCGTATTGAGTTTCCATTCTATAATTAGAATTAGCATAACCGGGAAACTGATGAATCCAATCGTAAGTTGGTAAATCTTTAATCATCCAATGTTCTGCTCCCCAATGATTAGTTACATAATCCATAATGAGCTTCATATCTCGCTGATGCATTTCTTCAGCTAAACGTTGGTAATCTTCATTGCTCCCGTAACGCGGATCGATTTTATACACATCACTTTGCGCATAAGTATGGTAAGAATGTGTTTTCTCGTTATCTTCTAATAATGGCGTGCTCCAAATAGCAGTCGCTCCCAAATCTTTAATATAATCTAAATGATCAATGATTCCCTGAATATCGCCACCGTGTCTTCCTCCTTCTGCCTCTCTGTTTAATTTATCGGCTAATCCTTTTACAGAATCGTTGTTAGGATTTCCGTTAGCAAAACGATCGGGCATTAATAAATACATGACATCTGCACTAGAAAAACCTTCTCTTAATGCTGAATTTTCTTTGCGTTTTTTCAACTCATATTCCTGCGTGAATTTTACACGTTTCTTTTTTGAAAAGTTGAAATGTAAAGTTTGCGGTTGAAGATTTTTAGTTTCAATCGTTACAAAAAGATAATTAGGATTTTCGGTTTTTACAACACCGTTAATCACCACTTCTTCTTGGGTTGAAACGGAATATTCTGCGATATTTTTTCCGTAGAAAAGAATTTCAATTTCTGAAGTTTCCATATCTGCCCACCAAAAAGGCGGTTCTACACGTTCTATTTGCGCATTTAGTTCCGTAGAAAAAATATTCAGTAGTAAAAATAAACTAAAGAATATTGAAGCTTTTTGAAAAAATGAATTGATTTTCATACGTAGTTTCAGAGGTTAAAAAAAACGTCATCTTAAAATATGTTTAAGATGACGTTTAAATAATTATTTCTTCTCGATAATACTAATGGCAAAACCACCAGCTGGAGCAGAATCTAATTTTAATTTGGTTCTGCTAGTTACTGTTTTAGTTGTGATTTTATAAGCTTGCGGATTCGTTTTGTAATGCGCATCTTCAGCATCGGCATAAATAGTAGCAATGTACTTTTTACCTTTTTCTAAGAAATCTAATTTGATGGTGGTAGTTCTTGGCGTAACTCCGTTTACATTCCCCACAAACCAATTGTTAGTTCCTTTAGCTTTACGCGCTACGGTAATATATTGTCCCGGTTCTGCTTCTAAATACTTGCTCTCTTCCCAATCTACCGCTACATCTTTAATAAACTGAAACGCATCTGGGAAACGCATATAATTTTCAGGTAAATCTGCTGCCATTTGCAACGGACTGTACATTGTCACATACAAAGCTAATTGATTTGCTAAGGTTGAATTGACATGTGAATTATTACCTGGATTTAATTTACTAATATCCATTTCAAAAATACCCGGCGTATAATCCATTGGGCCGCCAATTAAACGCGTAAATGGTAAAATAGTTACGTGGTTTGGTTTATTCCCGCCAAAAGCTTGAAACTCGGTTCCTCTTGCAGACTCATTCCCAATTAAGTTCGGGTAAGTTCTGCGTAAACCTGTTGGTCTTACTGCCTCGTGAGCATTGACCATAATGTTATAATCTGCTGCTTTTTGTACCGCATATAAGAAGTGATTGATCGCCCATTGACCGTAATGATGCTCTCCACGCGGAATAATGTTACCTACGTAACCACTTTTTACAGCCGGATAATCGTACTTATTCATAAACGCATAAGCGGTATCCATATGACGTTCGTAATTACGAATAGCCCCCGAAGTTTCGTGGTGCATAATCATTTTTACGTTTTTAGAAGCTGCATAATTGTGAATTTCTTCTACATCAAAATCTGGATAAGGTGTTACAAAATCGAACACAAAATCTTTAGAATGTCCGTACCAGTCTTCCCAACCTTGGTTCCATCCTTCTACAAGAACTCCGTCAAAACCGTGTTCTGAAGCAAAATCGATGTATTCTTTTACGTGTTCTGTATTAGCAGCGTGTCTTCCGTTAGGTTTAGCTTTGGTAAAATCTGTTTCTCCTATTCTTATTGAAGGAAGATCGTCTGTATAATTCCAAGCGCTTTTTCCGGTGATCATTTCCCACCAAACTCCAATATATTTAATTGGTTTTATGTAAGATGTGTCTTCAATAACATTTGGCTCGTTTAAATTCAACGTCATATTAGACGCTAAAATATCAGTCGCATCGTTGCTTACCATAATGGTTCTCCAAGGTGAAGTAGTAGGCGCTTGTAAGAAACCTTTATTTCCTAGGGCATCTGGAGTTAACCAAGATTCAAATACTAGATTTTCTTCATCTAAATTAAGATTCATTAACGAGTATTCTTTTAGGGCAGCTTCATGAAGATTGATGTATAAACCATCTTCACTTTTCATCATTAAAGAAGTTTGCACTCCTGTTTTAGAAAATTGCTCTTGCGATTCGTTATGAGATAAAGCTCCTTCAAACTCAGCACTGATTTCTGATAGTTTTGAAGTAGTATAATCATATTCTTGAGTATCATAATCTCCCGGAATCCAAAAAGCAGTATGGTCTCCTGCCATTGCAAACTGTGTATGCTCTTCTTTAATCACAAAATATACTAAGTTTTTTTGCTCTGGAAATTCGTAACGGAAACCTAAGCCTTCATCAAATAATCTAAATCGAATAATAATTTTTCGGTCTTTTTGTGGCTGATTTAAGGTTACCGCCAACTCATTATAATGGTTTCTAATTTCTGACTGTTCTCCCCAAACTGGTTCCCAAGTTTCGTCAAATGTAGAAGTTTTGGTATCGACGATCTCAAAACTATTCATCAATGATAAATCGTCATTTTTAAGTTCTAAACCTAATGTACTTGGTTTGATAACATCTTGGTTTTTGTAGGTTAATTGGTAAACCGGCGTTCCGTTTTCATTTAAAGAAAACTTCATTTTCAAATCTTGATTAGGAGAAGTTAACTCCTGCGCAAGACCTGAAAAACTTAACAACCATATACCAATTAGGACAAATGTATATTTCATGTTTTTGTTTTTTATTGAATTATATTTTTATTGTAAACTTTTTTCTATCGTCGTTCTGAGCTTGATTAACAACGTTATATCTTCGATTTCAGGGTCTTCATCATCAACATTCTTTTTTCAATACTGTATGAGATTCCGTGTCAAGCACGGAATGACGAAAATTCAAATTTTAAAAAATTTATAGTTATATTTTTACTGCTGAATTTACTTCAACTTCTTTTTCATTTAAAAGTACTGTCATTGATCCGTTACCATCTAAAGTGAAATTGGTTTTGTCTTCGGTTACTTTAACCTTTAGAATTTGATTTCTAAAATTGATCTTGAACGAATACCCTTTCCACTCTTTTGGTAATTGGGGTGAAAAAGAAAGTTTTCCGTCGCGAACACGCATTCCCGCAAAACCTTCTACAATACTCATCCAGGTACCGGCCATACTGGTAATGTGGCAACCTTCTTCAACCTCTTTATTATAATCGTCTAAATCTAAACGAGACGTACGTAAATAAAACTCGTAAGCTTGTTCCATTCTACCTAAAACTGCGGCTTGAATACTGTGAACACAAGGCGAAAGTGAAGATTCGTGAACCGTAAATGGCTCATAAAAATCGAAATGCTTTTCTAATTCTTCTTTGCTAAAATGCTCTTCGAAGAAATAAAAACCTTGTAAGGTATCGGCTTGTTTGATAAATGGCGAACGTAAAATACGATCCCAACTCCAATATTGATTGATAGGTCTTATGTTTTGCTCTAAATCTGAAACCGTAGTTTGTTCTTTATCTAAAAACCCATCTTGTTGCAAGAAAACGCCGTGTTCTTCAGAATAAGGGAAATACATTTGATCTGCAACGGCTTTCCATTTTTCTAATTCTTCTGAAGTAATATTGGTCTTTTCTGAAATACGTTCGTAATCTGAAGAAAATTCAGCTTTAACCTTTTCAATATTTTCTAAGGCATAATCGATACACCATTTAGCGATGTAATTGGTATACCAGTTATTATTGACGTTATTTTCGTATTCGTTTGGACCGGTAACTCCAAGAATGACATACTTATTTTTTTGTGTTGAAAAAGTTGCTCTTTGTTGCCAAAAACGAGCAATCCCGATCAATACTTCTAATCCTTTCTCTGGAATGTAAGAATAATCTCCAGTAAAACGATGGTAATTAAAAATACCATAAGCAATGGCTCCGTTACGGTGAATTTCTTCAAAGGTAATTTCCCACTCGTTATGGCTTTCTTCTCCGTTCATCGTTACCATCGGGTAAAGTGCCGCACCGTTGGAAAAGCCTAATTTTTCAGCATTTTCGATTGCTTTATCTAACTGATTGTAACGATAATTCAGTAAATTTTTAGCAGTTTCTTGGTCTTTGGTTGCCATATAAAATGGTAAACAATATGCTTCAGTATCCCAATAAGTACTTCCGCCATATTTTTCTCCGGTAAATCCTTTTGGCCCAATATTTAAACGGGCATCTTTCCCGGAATAGGTTTGATTCAACTGAAAAATATTGAAACGAATGCCTTGTTGTGCTTTTACATCGCCTTCGATGGTAATGTCTGACATTTTCCAGACTTGTGCCCAAGCATCAGCTTGTTCTTGTAATAATTCTGCTACAGAAAGAGATTCAACTTCATTCAATAGATTTTGTGTAACTTCAATTAAATTTCCGTTAGGATGATTCATCCCTTTTACGTAACCGCCTAATTTTTTCAGTGTAACTTTTTCTCCTTTATTTACCGAGAAATTATAAGTAAAAGTTACTTTTTGCGCTTCTTTTTCCGTAGAAAAATCGACGTTTTGCTTTTCGTTATTCAACAGTAATTCGGTATGCATAAAGGTACATACGTGAAATTCTGTTTTTAATGTTTTTGAAGTTATAAAGCCACGATTATTTGTTGCTTCAACTTCTAAAGTTTCCCAGAATTGATCTTCCCAGTTGGTATCTTCATTAGTGATCCCGCTATCGAGATACGGAGAAAATTCAACTTCAACATTGGCATTTAGAGGCGTAACTTCATAATTAATTACTCCTAATTCGTCTTTTACTACACTTAGAAAACGAGTTGCTTTTACTTCAACCTCAATATCATTGGGCATCGTAGCTACAAAAGAACGCGTATACCAACCTTCTTTCATATTTAATTCTCGCTGAAAGTTTTCTACTTTTTTACAAGTAAAAAGATCGAGTTGTTCACCGTTTATCTTTACGTGAATACCAATCCAACTTGGAGAGTTAAGTACTTTGGCGAAATACTCCGGATAACCATTTTTCCACCAACCTACGCGGGTTTTGTCTGGGTAGTAAACACCACCAATGTAGCTCCCTTGAAAGGTTGGACCTGAATAATATTCTTCAAAATTATTGCGTTGCCCCATGGCGCCGTTCCCTAAACTAAAAAGGCTTTCTGAAGATTTTACTCGGTCGGCATCAAAACCTTGTTCAATAATCGACCAATCTGCAGGTTTTATATAATCTTGATTCATTTGTTTAAATTCTTGCTAGTTTGATTAAAAATTCGTCACTTATCTCTGTGAAATCATGAAAGGTATGTTTGGCTTCGTGTAATACATTTTGCTCACCAATACCAATACTCGTCATTTGTGCATTATTGGCCGCTTGAATACCTGCAATAGAGTCTTCAAACACCACACAATCTTTTGGTTTTACTCCTAATTTTTCGGCACCGACCAAGAAAACTTCTGGGTCTGGTTTGGCTTTGGTAACATTGGTCCCATCGACAATTTCATCGAAAAACGGAGTTAAATTTATTTTATCTAGAATCCTACGTGCATTTTTACTGGCAGAACCCAGCGCAATAGGAATGTTATTGTCTTTAAGTAATTGTAATTTTTCTTTTACCTGCGGAAGAATTTCAGATTCATCCATCGCATCTACGTAAGTAAGGTAATCTTGATTTTTTTTATCCATTAGCTGAATAAATTCTTCTTCTGAAACCGAAGTATTGCCCCACTCTAATATTTTTTTAAGAGAATTTACTCGGCTCACGCCTTTTAATTGCTCGTTCTGCTCGTGATCGAAATCGATACCTAGCCCGTTGGCTAACCTTTTCCATGCTTGAAAATGAAATTTAGCGGTATCTACAATTACGCCATCTAAATCGAAAATAAATGCTTTAGTTTTGGTTTTCATCAATTACAATTTTGTGTTTTGTTTTTACTCGTAAGGTGAGTAAACCTGATAAGATCATTGCGAAACCACCTACAATTAATGCGTAAACTGGTTCATTATTAAAAAATTCTTTTACGATAAAGCCTAAAATGGTTGCTGCTACAATTTGCGGAAGTACCACAAAGAAATTGAAAACGCCCATATAATAGCCCATTTTTGCAGAAGGTAAACTGTTAGAAAGCATAGCGTATGGAATAGACAATATACTTGCCCAAGCAATACCAACGCCAACCATAGCTAATAAAAGTCCTGTTTTATCGGTTAGAAAGTATACCGAAATAAGACCTAGACCACCAGCAAATAAAGCTAACATGTGAGTGATTTTATTATTGGTTTTTTTTGCTAATACGGGTAATAAAAAAGAAACTGCTGCTGCAACACCATTATACACTGCAAACATTACTGGCACCCAATCTGCCGCATCATTATAAGCTTGAGATTTGGGATCTAAGGTGTTAAAAACATGACCAGTAACCGCTTGCGTGGTATAAATCCACATACTGAAAAGTGCAAACCAAGAAAAGAATTGGACCCACGCTAATTGCTTCATTGCCAAAGGCATATTCAGCATATCGGTAATAATAATGGTATAACCGTTTCTTACATTTTGTTTTCTTAATAATGCTACTGAAATAAATAAAAGACCGGCGATAATTAAGCCAACAAACAGAATATATAATTCTTTGGTTAGACCATTAATAAAAATAAGCCACGTAATAATTGAACCAAACACAAGCATAAATAACCCCACTCGTATTTGCTTAGCTATGTTTTTAGATTTATCTACAACTTCTACACGCTGTGGTTCTTTCTCTTTGTCTTTCGCTTCTATCGCTGCTAATTCTTCCGGAGAATATTCTTTAGAATTAAAAACCGTCCATAATACTGCGGAAATAAAAACAATACCGCCAACATAAAAAGACCATTTTACCGAATCTGGAATTAGACCTTCTGCCGCGGTGTTTGAAATTCCGAAGATATTGGTAAATAAATATGGAAGTAAAGAACCTAATACCGCACCAAAACCAATAAAAAAGCTTTGCATAGCAAAACCTTGTGTACGTTGATGCTCGTCTAAGTTATCTCCTACAAATGCACGAAAAGGCTCCATAGAAATATTGATAGAAGCATCCATAATCCATAAAGTACCTGCGGCAATCCAAAGTGTTGGAGAATTAGGCATTAAGAACAGACAGATTGAAGAAAGTATAGCTCCTAATAAAAAATAAGGCTTTCTTCTTCCTAATTTTGTCCAGGTTTTATCTGAAAAATAACCAATAATAGGTTGTACCACTAAACCAGTAACTGGAGCGGCTATCCATAAAATAGGAATATCTTCTACACTTGCACCAAGTGTTTCAAAAATTCTAGAGGTATTGGCGTTTTGAAGTGCGAACCCAAATTGTATTCCTAAAAAACCGAAACTCATGTTCCAAATTTCCCAGAAACTTAGCTTGCGCTTTTGCATATCGTAATTTATTGATTAATAATACGATAAGCACGATGACTTATCATTACTTTAGTGGAAAGTGAAAATATAAGTAATGATAATTCTGCTACAAATATATAGATTAAATTGAAATTGTAATGTTAAATCTTGTTTTTAGTGGTTAGAAAATAAATAAACAACATTCTAAAAATCATTTACTTTCTCACAGAGTCTCTTATAATTAAGCTCGTATCTAAAACTGTGGTTTGAAAACTTTGCTCTTCTGTTTCATTTTCTAAACGATCAATTAATAGATTGGCGGCTTTTGCTCCCATATCTTCCCCGTGTTGATTCACTGTTGAAAGACTTGGAATAAAACTTTTAGAAACTACTCCATCTGTAAAACCAATTACAGAAACATCTTCTGGTACTCTCTTTTTTAGTTTAGTTAATGCTTTTATGGCGTTTACAGCAAACTGTTCGTTCACAGCAAAAAGACCATCTATTTTTTTCTCTTTCAGAAATTCTTCTATTTTTTCTTCCGAATGATCTACGTCTTCAATTTTTAAAATTAAATCTTCATCAATTTCAAAATCGTTTGCTATTAATGCTTCTTTATATCCAGAAGTTCTTAGTTTACCCACACTCACATAATCTACTGTAGAAATAATAGCTATTTTCTTACAGTGATGATCTATTAAATATTGTACTGCCTCAAATGCACCGTGCTTATCACTAATAATTACTTTATCACAAATTACCTCATCTATCACCCTGTCAAACATTACTACCGGCATACCTTGGCTAATTACCTCTTGTATATGGTGATAATCTTCTTTTTGCTGAGTTTCTTTAGCTACAGACATGATAAAACCATCTGTACTTCCGTTAGCTAAAAACTCTAGGTTTAATACTTCTTTATCAAAAGAATTATTAGATAAACAAATAATCACATTATAGCCTCTATCTCCTGCTATTTTCTCTATACCTCTAATTACTGTAGTAAAGAAATGATGCACGATTTCTGGAATAATAATACCTATAGTCTTTGTTTTTCTATTCTTTAAGCTTAAAGCTATGTTATTAGGCTTATAATTATAAAGTTTGGCAAAAGCTTTTACCTTTTCTTTAGTGTCTTTACTTATTTCTTTACTGTCTTTTAACGATTTAGAAACTGTTGATACAGAAACATCTAGCTCTTTCGCAATTTGCTTTAATGTGATTTTTCTTTTCATTATATTCTTAAATTATCTTCAATTTAAATAGCTTAAAATTTATTATTCTCAATAATATGTCAAAAAATTTTCAATGTGTTAAAATTTAAGAAGTTTTCAACACGAAAACGTTAGAGTTGGTGTTTCGTAAATTGGTCAACCAGTTTACGTACTAATTTTACATAAATTTAACATCGGAAAGTGAAAATATAAGTTACAAACACAAATTTAAACTATTATTTAATAATCTATGAGAACATTGTACAAAGGGTTACTCTTACTACTATTTATAATTCCGGCAAGCATTCTTGCTCAGGAATCTGTTAGTGGTAATGTAACTGAAACAAACGGAATGCCAATTCCCGGTGTGAACGTCATCGTAAAAAACTCTTCAAGAGGAGCAGTTACAGATTTTGATGGTAATTATACTGTTAATAACGTTCAAAAAAATGATACACTTGTTTACTCTTATATTGGTTTCTCTACTAAAGAAATCGTTTTCGTTAATCAAAGTACGATTAACGTAATTTTAGAGGAAGATTCTTCTTCTTTAGAAGAAGTTGTAGTAGTAGGTTATGGTTCTACTGCCAAGAAAGATCTTACAGGTGCTGTAGACCAATTATCTACAAAAGACTTTAACAAAGGGCAAAACAATACTGCTAGCCAATTAATTACTGGTAAAATAGCAGGTGTTAATGTGACTTCTGGTGGTGGTGCTCCTGGAGAAGGTAGCAGTATTACCATTAGAGGTTTAGGTTCGTTAAGTTTAAATAACAGTCCACTTTATGTTATAGATGGTTTACCTATATCTAATGATGCGGTTGGAGGATCTAGAAATCCGTTAGATTTTATGAACCCTAATGATATTGAAAGTATAACGGTTTTAAAAGATGCTTCTGCAACTGCTATTTACGGTTCTAGAGCGGCAAATGGAGTTATACTTATTACTAGTAAAAAAGGAAAAGGTTTAGATTTTAAATTTAACTACTCTGCTTCTACTACATTATATAGCCCTACAGATTATGTAGATGTTTTAGATGGAAATCAATTTAGAAGCTTAGTAAATTCTGTTGGAGATAGTGATGATATTTCTAGATTAGGTACAGCTAATACTAACTGGCAAGATCTAATTTATCAAGATGCTTTTGGTACAGAACATAATTTTAGTACCACAGGTAATATTGGTGGTTTTATGCCAGTTAGAGCTTCTGTGGGATATAGTGACCAAGATGGTATTTTAAAAAATGACAATTTTACTAGAACCACCGCTTCTGTAAACTTAAAACCAAGTTTTTTAGAAGACCATCTAAAAGTTGAAGTTAATGCTAGAGGTATGTATAATGAAAATACTTTTGGTAATAGAGATGCTATTGGTGCCTCGGTAGATTATGATCCTACACAATCTGTTTACGATCCTACCTCACCTTATTCAGATTATTACGCTTGGTTAACTTATAATCCTGCTGAAGATACTTATTCTCAATATACTCTAGCTGCTACAAACCCTGTTGCTCTTATTAACGAAAAAGATGATACTGCAGAAGTTAGAAGATTAATAGGTAATGCTAAAGTAGATTATCAACTACACTTTTTTCCAGATCTTACTGCCACAGTAAACATTGGGTTAGATAAAACCAATAGCCACGGAAGAACTATCGTTTCAGAAAACATGCCTTCTTCACAATTAGACTGGAATGGTTCTTATAACAGTTATACCAATGATGCTACCAATCAATTATTTGATGCTTACCTAACTTATAAAAAAGATATAGATAAGCACTCACTAACTGCAGTAGCTGGTTATTCTTACCAAAGTTTTGAAAATGATAACTACAGTTATGATAGCGAAGCAGAAGAAGAAGGAAATGAGTATGAATTTATAGACAAATGGAAAAGTGTTTTACTTTCTTATTTTGGAAGACTTAATTATAATTTTGATGACAGATACTTAGTAACTGCTTCTTTAAGAGCAGATGCTTCTTCTAAATTAAATCCAGATGATCGTTGGGGTTATTTCCCTTCTGCAGCAGTAGCTTGGAATATTAATAACGAAGATTTCTTTCAATCTAAAGTAATTAATCAATTAAAATTAAGAGTTGGTTACGGTGAAATTGGTAATGTTAACGGTTTAGGTGATTACGAATTTTTAACACGTTATACTAGAAGTAGAACCAATGCTAATTACCAATTAGGAAATACGTTTGTACAAACCTACAGACCAGAAGCTATAAACGAAAACTTGAAATGGGAAATTGGTAAAACATTTAACGCAGGTATAGATTACGCTTTATTTAACAGCAGAATTTCTGGATCTGTAAATGCATACATCAATAAAACGCAAGATTTAATTAGTTATGTAACTGTATCTCCTTTTACTAATTTCTCTAACGGAATTAATGCCAATATTGGAGATATGGAAAATAAAGGTATTGAGTTTGCTGTTAATTTTATTCCTGTTCAAACAGAAGATTTTACTTGGAGTATTGGATATAATATTGCTTATAATGATAATGAAATTACAAATCTTCCTGACCAAGTAGAAACCGGCGGTATTACAGGAGGTACTGGTAATAATATACAGCTACATAAAGAAGGTTATTCTCCTTACTCATATTGGGTTTACAAGCAAGTTTATGACGAAAACAATAAGCCTATTGAAGGTGCTTATGTAGATAGAAATGGTGATAATATTATTAACGATGACGATAAATATTTAGCTGAAGATCCGTATGCAGATATTACAATGGGACTTAATACAAATCTTAATTACAAAAATTGGGATTTAGCTATTGTATCTAGAGCTAGTTTAGGTAATTATAACTATAACAACATGGCATCTGCAAAATCATACGAGTTAAGAGCTACAGAAAATGGTATTTTAACTAATCTACACGCAGACTATTATAATTCTAGTTTTCAAAATTTAACAGATACTAATTTACAAAGTGATTACTATATTCAAGATGCATCTTTCTTTAAGCTAGATAACATAACCTTAGGTTATACCATCAACAAAGTATTTAGTGAATCTAGTAATTTAAGAATATATGGTTCTGCTCAAAATGTACTAACCATTACAGATTATGATGGTTTAGATCCTGAAATTAGCGGTGGTATAGATAACAACTTCTACCCTAGACCTAGATTATATAGTATTGGAATTAATTTAAATTTCTAAAAAAAGAATTATGAAAATAAATTTTATAAATAAATTTTTCTTAATTATCCCGGCACTAGTGTTATTCTCTTGTCATGATGATTTAGATCAAGATCCTATAGATCCAGATAGTTTTACCGAAGCAGACGTTTTTGCAGATGAAACAGAAGCAAAAAGTGCCTTAGCTAAATTATATGCAAGTTTAGCTTTAACAGGGCAAGAAGGTCCTGCTGGTCAAGCCGATATTTCTGGTATAGACGAAGGTACTTCTCAATATTCAAGAATGCTATTCAGTTTAAATGAATTAACTACAGATAACGCTGTGGTAGGTTGGGGAGACCCAGGTTTACCAGACTTACACGCTATGAGTTGGGGAGCTAGTAACGATTTTACTACTGCTATGTATTATCGTTTAGCACAAGAAGTTTCTTTCTGTAACTCTTTTATTAGCAATGCACAATCTTTAAGTTCTAATGAAGTAGACTCTTTTATTGCAGAAGCAAGATTTTTAAGAGCTTTTGCATATTATAATTTGATGGATTTATATGCAAGCGTTCCTTTAACAACACAAGTTTCTACCACCTTACCAGAACAAAATTCTAGAGAAGAAATATTTTCTTTTGTTGAATCTGAATTATTAGAAATTGAAACTCTTCTAAAAGAAAGTGGTACTAATGAATACGGACGTGTAGATAGAGTTGCTGCTTGGGCTTTACTTTCTAAACTTTACTTAAATGCAGAAGTATGGATTAATGAAGACCGTTACACAGATGCTGTAACCTATTCATTATTAGCAATTAATTCTAGCTACTCTATCAATACTACCGATGCTAACGGTAATGGCTCTGCTTACGACGAGTTATTTATGGCAGATAACAATAGTAATGGTGCACAAAACGAATTTATTTTCGCTTTAAATTTTGATGGTAATTCTTCTAGAACTTATGGTGGTACTACCTTTTTAGTACACGCCTCAAGAGGTGGCTCTATGGATGCTTCTGCAGCTGGTATTAACGGTGGTTGGGAAGGTTTAAGAACAACTAAAGCCTTAGTAAATAAATTTGATTATGCAGTTACTAATACTGAAGATGGAGATCCAGTAGAATGGGCAGATGGTAGAGCAATGTTTTATACAGATGGTCAAAATCTAGAAATAAATACTATTTCTAACACTTTTACAGACGGGTATGCTATTACAAAATTTACTAACATAGACTCTAACGGAAATGCTGGTAGTGATGAAGGTGGAGATTTTGTAGATACAGATTTACCACTTATAAGAGTAGCAGAAATGTACCTTAATTATACAGAAGCTGTTTTAAGAGGCGGCGCTGGTGGAGATTTACAAACAGCAACTTCATACATAAATGAATTAAGAGAAAGAGCATTTGGGAATAATAGCGGTAATATCTCTTCAGCAGATTTAAGCCTAGACTTTATTATAGATGAAAGAGCACGTGAATTGTACTGGGAAGGACAACGAAGAACAGATTTAATTCGTTTTGAAGAATTTACTACAAGTAGCTACTTATGGCCATTTAAAGGTGATGCAAAAGCAGGTACAAGTGTAAGTGACTTTAGAAATTTATTTCCTTTACCAAGTAACATTATTTTAATCAACACCAATTTAACTCAAAATCCAGGATATTAAAATTATATAACCATGAAAAAATTAATATACATAGTAGCTATATGCACCTTAGCATTAGGTTTTAATGCTTGTGAAGAAGAAGATGAATTTACATTTATTGCTAGCGCTAGTAATACAGCAGATTTTTTGTTTACCAATTCTGTTGCAGAAACTTATAGCCTAAGTGCATTAGTCGCAGATAACCCTGCAGAAAGATTTGTATGGAACGAAGCTGACTTTGATGTAGAGACTCCAGTTAATTATGAATTGCAAGGAGCAACAACAGAAACATTTGATATATATACTACCCTAGCGGATGTAACAGAAACTAATTATTCTGTAACTGTAAGTAGTATGATGACTTTAGCTACAGAAGCAGGTTTAGACAACGATCCAGAGACAGAAGCTCCAAATTCAGGGATGCTTTATTTTAGAGTAAGAGCTTACGTTGGTGCAGATGCAGGAAATGTTGTTGAGCAATTCTCAGATATGCTAACTTTAAATGTTGAATTAGTTGAAAATACTTCAGAAGAACCATTACCACAATTTCCTAATTTATTTTTAGTGGGTAATGCTACAGCTGCCGGTTGGGATAATAATAATCTTAATTATCCTCTAGTGAGAGACCCTGAAAATGAAAATCAATTTTCGTATACAGGAAAATTTCTAACTGGAGATGAAGTAGGGTTTAAAATGTTAGAAACTAAAGGAGCTTGGCATCCACAGTGGGGTCAACTTGCCAATATACTATCAAGCAGTACTCCTGAAGGTGAAAATGAACCAGATTCATTTACTGTTGATACCGAAGGATATTATACAGTAACAATAGATAAAGATGAAAACACTTACGAAATAACATCTTATGATGAATCTTCTGCTACTTCTTATGGCTCTATTGGTTTTATAGGTTCAGCGATAACAGGTGATGATACTGGCTGGAATGATGATGTTGATATGACTCAATCTACTTTCGATCCACATATTTGGTATGCTACTGAAGTATCTTTATTTGATGGAGAACTTAAATTTAGAGCAGATAATTCTTGGGATGATAATTGGGGAGGAACAACTGAATTTTCAGGTTATGGTGTATTCAATTCAGCTAATAATATTCCTGTAAGCGAAGCTACTTATGATATTTGGCTAAACGATTTAAATGGCAATTATATATTGATTCCAGTAGAGGAATAATTAAAATAAAAAAAGGCTGTAGAAAAACTACAGCCTTTTTTATAAAACGAAATTCATATGAAAAATAAAATACTTACCATAGTATGTATGCTCTTTGCAAGTATAATGTTTGCACAGCAGCAAAATGCAACCTTTACAATAACACCCGCTCAATTTAATCCTAGCGATCAAATAACTGTTACGGTTTCTAACATTAATTTATCTACTTGGGGCGTTTCAGATTTGTATTTATGGGCGTGGTTTTACGATTTTAACGATCAAAATCAACAAGATTCTCCTACTAACGGAAGTTGGACCTCATCAGACAACTCTCAAAAATTTACAGATAATGGTAATGGTACTTATTCTTTTACATTTGTTCCGCAAACCTTATTTGGCACCTCTAATATTGGTAAAATTGGAATGTTAGCTAAAGCTCAAGATGGTACTGGAGATAATAAAACGCAAGATCATTTAGTTGAAGTAGGCGTTTTTCAATTTAACTTAAACAGTCCAACAGATAATGTTTCCATTTTAAATAGCGGAAGTAATCTAACTATAGATGCCACTACTACGGTAAATGCAAATTTTGAGCTATTTGCTAACGGTACAAGCATAGATACACAAACCAATACTCAAAGTTATACCCATAATTACACTTTAACTCAAGATACAAATTTTGAGCTAATAGCTACAGAAGTTTCTACCTCTGCTGTTTTATCTGAAACTTTTCAAGCTATTATCACACCAACTCCAACCCAAGCAGCAGTACCAACAGGTATGGAAGACGGTATAAATTTTGATCCTAATAATTCTACAACAGCAACTTTGGTACTATATGCTCCAAACAAAAGCTTTGTACATCTTATTGGTAATTTTAACGATTGGGTAATCGATAGTAATTTTTTAATGAATTATGATAGCACACAAGAAAAGTACTGGATTACTATAAATAACTTAGACCAAACGGGAGATGATATTTTATTTCAGTATTTAATAGATGGAGAAATTAATGTAGCAGACCCCTACTCTACTTTAGTTTTAAGTCCGTATGACGATGCGTATATATCTACTTCAACTTTTAATAATATACCAGCATACCCTTCAGATAAAACTTCAGAAGCTATTTCTTGGATTAGAAGAAATGCACCAAGTTATACTTGGCAAAATACCAGCTTTACTCCACCTGCAAAAGAAGATTTAGTAATTTATGAAATTTTGATTCGTGATTTTGATGATATTCAAAATTTTGATGCGGTTAAAGCTAGGCTTAATTATTTAGAAAGTTTAGGAGTAAATGCTATTGAGTTAATGCCTGTTTCAGAATTTGATGGAAATTTAAGTTGGGGGTACAATCCTGCTTTTCATATGGCATTAGATAAATACTACGGAACTCCAGAAATGCTAAAAGAATTTGTAGACGAATGTCATTCTCGTGGTATTGCTGTTATTTTAGACGTAGTTTATAACCACGCCACAGGTCAAAGTCCGTTATATAGAATGTACAACGATTGTAATGGTTGTACCGGTGGTTCTCCATCTACAACTAGCCCATATTTTAATGTAAGCGCTACCCATTCTTATAGCGTATTCAACGATTTTAATCACCAATCTCAAGCAACACAAGATTATGTAAATAAAACCGTAGAATACTGGATAGAAGAATTTAAAATAGATGGTTACCGCTGGGATTTAACTAAAGGTTTTACACAAAATTGTAGCGGTAGTGATAGTTGTACTAATAGTTACCAAGCAGATCGTGTACAAGTACTAAAAGATTACGCAGATACCCAATGGGCGGTAGATGCAGACTTCTATATTATTTTTGAACATTTAGGAGGCGGAACTGCGAGAAACGAAGAAATAGAATGGGCAAATTACCGTCTAAGTGAAGGTAAAGGCATTATGTTTTGGAATAAGCATACAGAAACTTATAACGAAGCAACTATGGGTTACCATAACGGTTCTGACTTTAGTGATATTTCTTACCAAAATATAGGATTAACTTCTCCTAGAAATGTAGGTTACATGGAAAGCCACGATGAAGAACGTTTAATGTATAAAAATTTAGCCTACGGAAATTCTAACGGAAGTTACGATGTAACCAATCTTGCTACTGCACTAGAACGTATGGAAACTGCAGGTGCATTTTTCTTTACCGTTCCTGGTCCAAAAATGATTTGGCAATTTGGAGAGCTAGGTTACGATACCAGTATTTTTACGTGTGAAGATGGTACAATACCTACCGATGATTCTTGCAAATTATCTGAAAAACCAGATGGTTGGGATTTTTTAACAGAAACAAACCGCACCAATCTATACAATGCTTATGCTGATATGATTGAACTAAAAAAGAATAATGAAATTTTTGCAACCGGAAATATTACGATGGATGTAGATAATAGTAACGGACTAAAATCTATTCATCTAGAAAACACCAATGCTACTGGTAGCGAAATAGAATATGTAACCATTATTGGTAATTTTGGAGTAACTACACAAAGTATAGATCCAGAGTTTCAAGAAACGGGTACTTGGTATAATTTAATGAACGGTAATTCTTACCAGGTAAGCAATGTAAATACAACCATTTCTTTAGTACCAGGAGAATATTATATTTATGCTAATGAAGAATATACCTTGAGCACAAAATCTACAGAAGCCTCTACCATTGTCCTCTACCCTAACCCGAGTAACGGTAGTATTTATTTAACTGAAGAAGTAGATACTTTACAGATTTATGATCTTACAGGAAAACAAATAATTTCTGAAAATAAAATTCTTACCAACCAAGCCATTAATGTTTCTGTTTTACCTACAGGAATTTATCTAGTACAACTAGAACAAAATGGTAATAGAATTCAGAAAAAATTAGTGATAAACTAATATCACAATTAACCGAAAAGAGAAGTAATTAACATTGCTTCTCTTTTTTTTACTTAATTATTAAATCTTTTTTTATGAAAAAAAATTACTTATTAGCAACTTTAGCTTTCTGCATTGTATGCATAGCTTGTTCTTCTGATGATTTTACAGATACAGTTTCAGAAGAAAATTTAGTAGAAACAACTACAGATTTAACTCCTACTACAAATTCTATATCTACAGGTACAAAAGTGATGATGCAAGCATTTTACTGGGATGTTCCTGCTGGCGGTACTTGGTGGAATACAGTTTCTACAAAAGTACAAGATTGGAATAATGCTGGTATAGATGCCATTTGGTTACCTCCTATTTCTAAAGCTCAAAACGGTCCATTTTCTATGGGATACGATCCTTTTGATTATTTTGATTTTGGTGAGTATAATCAAATGGGCTCTACAGAAACTAGATTTGGTTCTAGACAAGAATTAGAATCTCTTATACAGAACGCACATCAACAAAATTTAGCAGTTATTGCAGATATAGTAATTAACCACAATAGTGGTGGTGATTTAGAAAGTAATACATATACAGGAACTGATACTTATACAGATTTTAATCCTGCATCTGGTAAATTTTACCGTTCTGCTACAGATTTTCATCCAAACGATACGCACTCCAACGATACGGGTATTTTTGGAGGTTATCCAGATATGTGTCATAACAAAAGTTATGTACAAGATTGGTTATATAAGCAATCTTATTCTGTAGCACAATATTATAAAGATACGTTAGGTATTGATGGTTGGCGTTTTGATTATGTAAAAGGTTACGAGCCTTGGGTGGTTAATGCTTGGACCAACGAAGTTGGAGGTTTCGCAGTTGGAGAGTATTGGGATGCAAACGTAGATTTATTGAATAATTGGACAAATGATGCACAAGCTTCTGCTTTCGATTTTGCTTGTTATTATAGAATGAAAGATGCTTTTGATGGTAACGATCTTACCAAGTTACAAGAAAATATGCTTTGGAAAAGAAATCCTATGAGAGCAGTAACTTTTGTGAGTAATCACGATACTAATGAAATTTATAATGGTAAAATGTTAGCTTATGCCTATATTTTAACCCACGAAGGTTATCCTTGTGTTTTTTATCAAGATTATGAAGAATGGTTAGATAAAAGTAAACTAAATAATCTTATCTGGATACATAATAATAAAGCAGGAGGTAGTACAGATATACTACACGTAGATCAAGATGAATATATAGCGAGAAGAAATGGTTCTCCTGGTTTAGTTGTATATCTTAATAATAGTGATTCTTGGCAGGAGCGTTGGATACAAACCAATTGGTATGGATCTCAAATTAAAGATTATACAGGCAACTCTAATTGGGAGCCTTACACACAATCTAACGGATGGGTAAAAATACAATCTCCTCCAAATTCTTATAGTATTTGGAGTACTAAGTAACTCAAACAAAAAAGGAGAAGCGGTAATTGCTTCTCCTTTTTTTATATTCTTACTAAATCCTATTCAGTTTTAGTAGTTAATTTTTCTTCTATATAACTTTCTACTAAATCTTCTAACACATCTAAAGGCACTACTCCATTAGTGAGAATAACTTCATGAAACTCTCTAATATCAAAATGATCACCCAAAGCTTTTTTGGCTTTAGCTCGTAATTCTAAAATTTTAATCATTCCTATTTTGTAAGAGGTAGCTTGTCCAGGTAGTACAATATGTCTATCTACCATTTTTATACAATCACCTTCTGCATTTGGTGTATTGTCTTTATAATATTGAATTGCTTGTTCTCGCGTCCATTTTTTAGAATGAATACCCGTATCTACAACTAATCTACAAGCACGCCAAAGCTCTGCCGAAAGTCTACCAAAATCTGAATACGGATCTTTATAAAATCCTATTTCTTTAGGTAAAAGCTCACTATAAAGCGCCCAGCCTTCTATATAAGCTCCATAATATAGATGTTTTCTAAATTCTGGTATACTATCTAATTCTTGAGCTATTGCAATTTGCATATGGTGTCCTGGTATCCCTTCGTGATATGCTAAAGATTCCATTTCATATTTAGAAACTGATTTCATATCAAATAAATTAACATAGTAAGTACCGGGTCTAGAACCGTCTTCTGCAGGTCTTTCATAAAAAGCAATTCCGGAATTTTTTTCTCTAAAAGCTTCTACTGGTTTTACAACAATTTCTGCTTCAGGTTGAGTAATAAATAACTCATCAAGATTAGAACGCATATGATTAATAATAGACTTAGAATCTGCTAAATATGCATCTTTTCCTTTTTCATCTGGGGGAAAATAAAACTGATTATCATCTCGCATAAATTTAAAGAAATCTTCAAAAGAACCTTTAAAGTTCACTTTCTTCATAATTTCTTTCATTTCTTGATGTATGCGCTCTACTTCCTCTAAACCTATTTGATGTATTTTTTCAGCAGAAAAATTTGTAGTTGTGTAATGTTTTAATTGATTTTTATAGTAATCTTCTCCCTTAGGAAATTTCCATACCCCGTGATCTGACGTTGCTCTTTGATCTTGGTCTTTTAAAGTTTCTGCTAATTTTTCATAAGAAGGTTTTACATAATCTTTTAAAGCTTTTTTTGCTTCTAAAATGAGTTGTTTTTTCTCTTTTGCTGAAATTTTTAAAACAGAAACTTTATCTGTAAAATCTTGAAGTAAAACACTATTTTTTTGAGATTCACTAAACGGGATACCAGACATCATCGCTTTAGCATCGTCTAGGGCCTGAGTAAAAACAAATTTAGGAGGTAAAATTCCGTTTTTCTCACGTATTTGCATATTATTAATAACGTCATCAAAAACTTTTTTTAATCCTTTTAATCGCTCAATATAGGCCTTAGCATCGGCAACAGAATCTATACGGTGTTGATTAATAAGAAATGCAGGAAGACTGGTATGGTAACCATCCATTTGATTAATTGGGTAGTTATAAAACCTAAATTTATAACTCTCTATTTCTTGCTGAAGTTCTCTCTTCATCAAATTATAACTCAATTTTTCTGAAGAAGTAAGTGCATTGGTATTAATGCTGTCTTTTAAAAAAGCTAAGCGGTTTTTTGCCTTTTCTAAATCTTTAGGATAGTTAGTGTGTGCAAAATTATCCCATTTCCCGTAGTTGGTTTTTAAACCGATTTGGGTTTGTAACATAGGAGAATCTGCTAAATCTTCTTGATAAGTTTTATCGAAAAAAGCTTGCAACTGTTTTGATTCTTTCTCTATTTCTGCAGGGGTTAATTCTGCTTTCCCCATTTGTTCTTTACAAGAAGCAAAAAAAGTAAAAACAGCAATAAATGCTATAAATTTTAATTTCATTATATTTTATTTTTCTAATACAGTAAACTCAATAGAAGAGTCTCCAAAAACAGTATGTGTTTGTTTTTTATAATCGCTTTCTTCAGCTTTAAAGATATTAGGCACAAAAGTTTGAGGATTTAAATTGATTAAAGGAAACCAAGAACTTTGTACTTGAACCTGAATTTTATGACCTTTTTTAAACGTGTGATAAATACCTTGTAAGGTTAAATCTATATCTGTTTTTTGGTTAGGTACGCTTGCTTCGGGTTTTTCAAAACCATTTCTAAATCTTGCTGGCATTACTTCACTTCTTACCATCATATGATAGTTAGACATTTTTAAATGGTTTTGTACTTCTTCTGTATCTTCTGCATCTGCAGGGTAAACATCTACTATTTTTACTACCCAATCTGCATCTGTACCTGTTGTTGCCACTTTCAATTTAGCTTCAATTTCTCCCGCCATGGTTATATCTTCTTCTAAAACTTCAGTTTCAAAAACCAAAACATCTGGTCTTCTTGCAGCAAAACGCTGATCGTCGGTCATATATTTTCTTGGCGTGAAAACAATTTTTATATCTTCTGAATATGGAATAGGTTTTTTAGGATCACTAATAAACTTGTTTTCAAAATCTTTGTTAGCAGTATTTTTTAATGTTTGATTTTCTCCTAAATAATAAGTTTTCTTTTTAGCAGCTTTTGGTGGCCAAGCCTCAAAAGAAGTCCACTCGTGGCAACCAGTATCAAACATCATTGCTTCTGGTAAAGGAGATTTTTTTGCTTTTCCTTCTTCTTTTAAAAAATAATTAAAAAAAGTAGTTTCTACGTTTTTCTGATAGTTTTCAGAAATATCATCTCCAAAATAAACATTACCTACTGCTTGGCGTTTACTTAATCTTGCCCAATCGCCGTGGCTCCAAGGACCGTAAACTATTGTGTTATAATTTTTACTATTTTCTTCTATAGCTTTATAACTTTGAAAAGGACCGTATAAATCTTCGGCATCAAAAAAGCCACCCACATACATAACTGCAGTTTTAATTTTCGCCTCTTTTAAGTGCTTAATAAGTCCGCGGTCTTGCCAAAACTTATCGTAATTAGGATGCTCTTTTAACTGATTCCAAAAGAAATTATCTGGATAGTATTCGTCTAATTTACTAATTGGTGTGTGGTCTAAAAAAAATTGATATTGGTCTTTACTAGGCAATTTAGGAAAACTGTACCAAGACTCTGTGGTAGGTGCTTCGGTTTGGTTACCAAAAAGTGCCGTTGCCATAAAATAGCTTAATAAATATGCACCATTGTGATGAAAATCGTCAAAAAAGAAATCAGATATACTAGCTTGTGGAGAGGCAGCTTTTAATGCTGGATGCCCAGAAAGTAAAGAATAAGAAGTGTAAAAACCAGGATAAGAAATACCCCAAGTACCTACATTACCGTTATTATTATCTACATTTTTAATTAACCACTCTATCGTATCATACGTATCGCTAGCTTCGTCGGTTTGTTTTCCTTTTTTATTCGGAATAAATGGTCGCATATTATCATAATCGCCTTCACTCATCCAACGACCACGTACATCTTGATAAACGATAATATTACCCTCTTTCATTAAAAATTGATTGGGCCCAATTTTAGACCTAAATTGACCTTCTCCATATGGTTTAGAACTATAAGGCGTTCTTTGCATTAAAATAGGGTATTCTTTAGAAGTATCTTTTGGTGAGTATATAGTGGTGTGTAATTTTACACCGTCTCTCATCTCTATATCTACTTCTTTTTTAGTATAATGTTCTTCTACCTTATAGTCGTTTTGCGCTATAATTTGAAGTGAAAAAAATGTTAATAAAACTAAGGTTAAGTTCTTTAAGTAGGTTCTCATTCAATCATATTTTTAAGAAATCGCTTAAAGATAGTACAATTTAAATTCTGAAAAAATCTATAATTTACCAATAACACCTCTAAATAAATAATAATCAGCATTTTAAAATTTTTTATAAAACACATAATTTTATAAAATATTAACTAATTTAGATGTGTTAAAATCAATAACAGATAATTATTATGAAAAAATCTTTTTCGCTTTACGCCATTTTATTATTATTTTCTTTTGCTATTGTTAGTTGCGGTCAAAAAGTAACTCGTGTGAGTGAAGATACAGTAACTGATCTTAGTGGTAAATGGAATGATACCGACTCTAGACTAACTGCTGAAGAAATTACTAGTGAAATGATGGCTCACCCTTGGTATAATACTTACATTTCTCAAAATGGTGGAGAAATACCTGTACTTATTGTAGGTATGATTACCAACAAATCTCACGAGCATATTGCTACAGAAACCTTTTCTAAAGATATTGAAAAAGCTGTAATTAATAATAGTAGAATGCGTTTAGTACAAGCTGGAGCTATGCGTGAAGAGATAAGAGCAGAACGTGCAGACCAACAAAATTATGCCTCTGCCTCTAGCATGAAAAGTTTTGGATTAGAACAAGGAGCAGATTTTATGTTGCAAGGTACTATTAACTCTATTGTAGATCAGTACAAAAAAGAAAAAGCAATTTATTACCAAGTAGATTTAGAATTAACAAACTTAGAAACTAACGAAAAAGTTTGGATTGGTGATAAGAAAATTAAAAAGCTGGTAAACTAAGCACATTTTTTATGCGTATACCAACCAAAATTTGGTTTCAATATTTATCTGTGGGAGTTTTAGCTTTTTGGCTAAACTCCTGCGGAATTACTTATAACGATAGGTCTTTTGAGTTTCAGAATGAAGTTTATTACCGAAATTTTGATAAGGCAGCCGCCCTTATAGAAGACAATAAATTTCTATCTAAAAAAAGAAACCGTCTGCTTTACCTCCTGGAAAAAGGAAAAGTAGAACATATGAATGCCAATTATAAAGAAAGTAACCAACTTTTGGAAGAGGCGTATACCCTTATAGAAAACCGAATAACTAGTAATACAGGTCAAGTTATAGCAGCTAATTTGACTAACCCAATGGCTGCTCCATACCAAGGAGAAGATTTTGAAAAAGTAATGATACATTACTATATGGCGCTTAATTATTTTCAATTAGGTATGCCAAATGAAGCATTGGTAGAAGCTAAACGTATTAATATTAAGCTTCAAGAACTCAACCAAAAGTATAAAAAGAATAAAAATAAATATGCGGAAGACGCTTTTGCGCAAATTTTACAAGGTTTATTATACGAAGCAACTGGAGATATAAATAACGCTTTTATAGCCTACCGTAATGCAGAAGAATTATATACAGAAAATAATAGTTCTTATTACGGAGTACACTTACCGCTTCAACTACAAAAAGATCTAGTAAGAACTTCTAAACAGTTAGGCTTTACGCAAGAATATAAAAAATACTTAAAGCAATTTAATTTATCAGAAAATGATATACACCATTCTCCAGCAGAAGCAATTATTTTTTGGGAAAATGGCTTAGGTCCAGCAAAAGACCAAACACAAATTACTGCAGTAGATGGTGCTTTTATTGCGGTAGATGATGCTAATAACTCTATTTTTATTCCAATTCCGCCTGGTACTAATTTAGGAATCACTTCTATTGCTATACCTAAATACGTGCAAAGAGAAAGCTATTATAAAAGTGCTCGTTTAATTTATAACGATCAACAAACTTCATTTGAATTAGCAGAAGATTTTTACCCAATTGCTCGTCAAACATTAAACGATAGAATGTTGAGAGAAGCAGTAAATATTGCTTTAAGATTAGGAGCAAAAAAAGCAACAAGTGCTGGTTTAGGTGCTTTAGCTAAACAGTTTTTAGGTGAAGATGCAGAAAGTTTAATTAAAACTGGAGCAGACATAGCTGGAGCAGCCACAGAGAAAGCAGATACTAGAAACTGGCAAACCTTACCAGCTACCATTAGTTACGCAAGAGTACCACTAGAACAAAAAAACAATACTTTTATTATAGAAAAATATGGTATTTCTACCGATAGAGATACGATAACCATTCCGTATAAAAAAGGCTTGCAATTAGTTAGTTATTATGATGTTGGTAAAGCAACTACCAATTACGTACCTCCAACCTATAAAATAAAACAAGATACCTTACCTCCGCCTCGAGTTAAAAAAATTATAGCTAAAGATTCTGTTTCACGATTTAAACTCAAATAAATATGAATATAAAACTACGCGATGTATTAATGGTAAGTGCCGTTTTGTTTTTAGGTTTTATAGCCTATTCTAACTTTAGTAATAGACCTCAAAACTGGTACTCTACTAATTGTTATGAGAAAATTCAATATCAGTTAACAGCTAACGGAAAAAAAGGAAATAGGTTTAAATGGATAGTAAAATTCAAAAATAATTACCATCAGTTAGTTACGTTTAATTATGGGGTTACCGAAGAAGAAAATAACTACCTTACCACTCACCGAAAAACATTACAAGCACACGAGGTTAGTGAAAATATAGAGATTTACACAGAATCTGATAATTTTTATATACTCGTAGATAAATTAAGTCTTCATATTTCTGGACAACCTACAGAACCGTGTGAAGAAAATTAAGCCTTTTAAAAAAGTATCACTTAAATCTTCATACTTCTTTTCTTTCTTTTTAATTAGTGTAAGCAAATCTGTTCTTAATTAACTTTTAAAGGAATAGATATATCTACAGATTTTGTAATTAGAAATCTCAATAGTTCTTATCTTCACATTAATCTTCTAAATGGGACTATAAAAATAAAATTCTGTTGATTTATTTATAAATATATATAACATTTTTAAGATGATAAATAAAAAAGCTCTTGAAATTTCAAGAGCTTTTTTATTCTGTATTTTCTAAAAATATTTACTTTTTAAAACTGTCAATACCTTTTTGTAACCAACTTGCATACTCTTCTACATCTGGAGTATAGCCAACAGGCTTATTTAACCTATTTTCTTCGTGATCTAACATAATATAGTAAGGCT
The DNA here is from genome assembly GCF_900141885.1 of Mesonia phycicola. Lineage (GTDB taxonomy): Bacteria > Bacteroidota > Bacteroidia > Flavobacteriales > Flavobacteriaceae > Mesonia > Mesonia phycicola. The sequence goes on from NZ_FQYY01000004.1 coordinate 222,065, forward strand.
GTGCATTTGCGCCATACTCTCTTATCTGAAAATCGCTCCATTTATTACCAATAGTTCTAATACGTTTTCCTGTGGTTTTACTAGTATATTGTTCATTTTCTGGCAAGCTTTCTTTCGCATCTACGTAAAGAGAAATAAGTACCATTTCATTTTTAAGTTTTCCTAAAACTTGAGGTTCACTCCACACGCGCTCTTCCATTTTTCTACAGTTAATACAAGCATAACCTGTAAAATCTAGTAAAACGGGTAAATTTTGTTCTTTTGCATAAGCCATACCTTGCTCATAATCTTCAAAAGTAATAATGTCTTGCGGTCCTAATTTGGCGTGCTCAGGGAAATCTTTTATTTCTGAAGATGCACCACCACCTGTTTTAGAGTACCCTACACCATAAGGAGCTTCACTATAATTCATTGGAGGCGGAAAACCACTTATCATTTTTAAAGGAGCTCCCCATAAACCTGGAATTAAATAAATGGTAAACATTAAAACAACAAGCCCTAAGCCTAATCTACCTACAGAAATATGTGGTAATTCTGAATCGTGTGGTAATCTTATTTTTCCGAAGAGATAAAAAGCTAGGGTACCAAAAATTGCTATCCATACGGCTAAGAAAATTTCTCTTTCTAAAATATGCGCTTGCAATACTAAATCTGCATTCGATAAAAATTTAAAAGCCAAAGCTAATTCTAAAAATCCTAAAAATACTTTTACTGTGTTTAACCAACCACCAGAACGTGGTAAAGTGTTCATCCAAGCAGGGAAAAGTGCAAATAAACCAAACGGAATGGCAATTGCTAAAGAAAAACCTAACATACCAACAATTGGTGCCAAACCACCGTTAGATGCTGCTTGCACTAGCAATGTACCTACAATTGGCCCTGTACAACTAAAAGAAACAATAGCTAAGGCTAATGCCATAAAGAAAATACCAACTACTCCACCTCTATCTGCTTGTCTGTCTACTTTATTAGCCCAAGAATTTGGTAGCATAATCTCAAAAGCTCCTAAAAAAGAGGTTGCAAAAATAATTAATAAAATAAAGAATATAACATTAAAAGTAACGTTGGTAGATAAGGCATTTAAAGCATCTGCTCCAAAAATACCAGTAACCAATGTACCCAATAGCACATAAATAACTACAATAAAAAATCCGTATAAAAGGGCATTTCTAATTCCTTTACTTCTTGTTTTACTTTGCTTGGTAAAAAAACCAACCGTCATTGGTATCATTGGGAAAACACACGGCGTTAACAAAGCTAGAAAACCAGAGAAAAATGCTAAAAAGAAAATAGTAAGCGTACTTTGGCTTTCGTCTTCTATTTCTGTAACAATTTCTTCTCCAGATTGTTTTACCTGACTTAATTCTGAAGCTTCTTCTGTTTTTTCTTCTGAAGTGTTTGTAGGAGTGGCTCCATAAGCCTGAAAATCATCATAATTCTCTAGAAACTTTACTACATTTTCTTTCAAATCGAAAACCACGTAGTATTGCTGATTGATACAACTTTCTTTACAAACTTGGTAGCTTAGCTCCATTTTAACCACCTGAAGGGCGACATCTTTTAAAGTTATATTTTGGGTAAATTGAGCTTCTTCTTCAAAGTATACTTCATCTACTCCAAAAATTTCACTAAACTGGGTATGAGACTCACTTTCTGTAGTTTCTCCTACTAACTCGTAATCTGTTTCTGCATTAAGGTAATTAAACCATAACGGTAACGGGCCACCTTCTGGAGTATTTTGAGAATAAATATGCCAATGTTCTTCAATTTCTGCGTTTAATGTAAATTGATAAGCATTTTCTTCTGTTTTTTCAATGCTTCCGTTCCATTTTACAGGTTCTACCACTTGCGAAGTAGTACCAAATTGAGCTTGTACAGAGGTTATAAATAGGGCAAGAAATACAAATAAAATATTATTTCTCATAAGTTAGGGTAAGTTTTATTATAGTTGTTGTATTAGGTTCAATTTTAAAACGATGATCACTACGGTGACCAACTACCCAGGCTATTTCTTCATTAGAAAGTAAAACCCAAGTATTTTCTTTTTCAATTGCTGAAAGCTTTTCATCTTTCAAGAAATCACTTATTTTCTTCTTCCCTTTCATTCCAAATGGTTGAAAACGGTCTCCCGCTTGCCACTTTCTTAGGGTTAAAGGATAACTTATTTTTTGCGCGGAAAGATAAGCAATGTTTTGGCTAAAATCTTCTAAAGTGTTAACATTTTTAACTAAAATTTGTTTGTTATCCCACTTAATATGTGTTTGCCCTTCTTCTATTTTTATTACTTGATTTTCTTGAATATTTAGCTTACTCAAAATCAATACTTCACGATCTCTAATTAAACGATGTGTGTTAGAGAACACTTGTTTACCGCTTTGCGCTTCTAGTAAATTATTAACATCTTCCCAAGCAGTAAAACCAAACGGATGCAATAATTGATAGATTACAGCCTTTGTATTGGGAGTGTTTTTTAAATTAGTTACATTTAAATAGTAATCACCATTTATTTCTTTTACTAGTTTAGAAAATAACAGCGTAGTATAATCTTCTAATAAATTGGCAGTATCTTTTAAATATTGTTGTGTTTTGTAAAAATTTTGAAGCAAATTTTCATTCTCTTCCTCTAAAACAGGGGTAATGTGATGTCTAATTTTATTCCGTAGGTATTTGTCTGATGCATTAGAGCTATCTTCTCTCCATTTTATTTGCTTTTTCTGTGCGTATTGTAAAATTTGAGCTCTAGTAAATGGGAGTAACGGACGTATAATTTTACCATTTACTTCAGGTATTCCCGTTAAACCTTGTATGCCAGTACCTCGAGAGGTATTAATTAAATAAGTTTCAAAACTATCATTTAAATGATGAGCGGTACATATATATTCTATGTTATTTTTTTCTGCTAAATCAAAAAACCATTCGTATCTTAATTTTCTAGCAGCTAACTGAATAGAAAGTTGTTGATCTTTAGCAAATGCTTTGGTATTAAAATTTTCTACAAAAAGTTTTACCTCTAATTGTTTGGCTAAATTTCTAACAAAACTCTCATCGCCATCACTTTCTTCTCCTCTTAAATTAAAATTACAATGAGCTAAAGCAAAATCTATATTTGCTGTTTTACATAAATATGCTAAAACTACGCTATCAATCCCCCCACTGATGGTTAATAAGCATTTTTTATTTTTTAAAAAAGGGAAATTAGATGTTATATGTTGCTGAAATTCTTTTGTCATATTATTCCCAAATATAGCAAGAACTTCAAGATAAATAGGTAACCTATATTACAGATTTATTGGTGAATTAGTAAAGAGAATTTAAATGTTGCTTTTAACTTCATTAGGCTCGTATTATTTTTAGAAAATAATAAAATAAAGAAAGGTTATTTTTCTAAAGCTCGGTGCATTGCTGCTGCTTTAGTTAAACACTCTTCATATTCTTTTTTAGGATTAGATTTAGCTGTAATTGCACTTCCTACAGAAAAGCTTACGTATTTTTTTGCTGAATTATATAAAATACTTCTAATTATAACATTAAAATCAAAATCTGCATCTGGAGTGAAATAACCAACTGCACCACTATACAAACCTCTTTTAGTAACCTCTAGCTCTTCAATAATTTTCATTGCAGAAATTTTTGGAGCTCCCGTCATACTTCCCATAGGAAAAGTAGTTTTTAAAACTTCTACTGCAGGTATACTTTCTTCAAGTTCAGAACTTATGGTAGAAATTAATTGGTGTACTTGCTCAAACGTGTACAAACCACACAGTTCTTCTACTTGAACGCTTCCTTTTTTTGCAGTTTTAGATAAATCATTTCTCACTAAATCTACAATCATTACATTTTCAGAAAGCTCTTTTGGATCTATTTTTAGGCTTTCTTTTAGAGCCTCATCTTCGGTAAGATTGGGTAAACGCTTGGCAGTACCTTTTATAGGTTGCGATATTATTTTTTGTTTTTCTTTTTTAATATATCTCTCTGGGCTAGCAGACATTAATTCAAAATCTTCTAATTTTAAATAAGCTGCAAATGGTGCTTTAGATATTGTATTCAGCTTTAAGTAAGCTTCTATACTATCTATTTCTGCATTTTCTGCAAAAAACTCTTGGCAGAAATTAGCTTCATAAATATCTCCTCGATGAATATAAGATAGCATCTTCTCTACTCTTTCTACATATTCATTTTTAGTTAATCTAGATTCTATTTTAATTGCCTCTGCACTGTCTGTTTTAGTTACGACTACATTTATTTGCTGAATATCTTCCCAATCTTGGTCCATTTCATCTTCAACCACAGACAAATAATGTAATTCTATTTCATCTTTTTTTAGAAGAAATATTTTTTGAGGCTGAAAGAAATAAAGATCAGGGAAACATAAACCATCATAATTTTTAGAACTTAAGCGTTCTACATCATTTTTTAAATCGTAAGTTAAATAACCAAAAATCCAATCTTTTGTAGTTTGTTGGTACTCTTGTAATTTAATAAACGCTTGATGAGCATCTGTTTTTAAAGCAGTAAAAGCATTTACAGCCAAAATAGCTTCATAATTTACTGTAGAAAATGGGTAACTGTTAGAATCTAGCCAGATCACCTCTTCTTGAGAATGGGCCCACTTTAGCAATTTAGCTTTAAAATCTTCTGTAATTGAAAAAGAGTATATTTTTTGGCTACGCATTAGTCTATTTTAAGATTTGAAGCAATTAGTTAATAAAATTAAACTGATATTTTTTAAGGCTAAAATTATTCTTTTTACTGATAAAACCTTTTTTAAATTATGAATTTCAAAAATTTAACACCTATAAATACAAGTAATTAAATAAGACCTGTAGATTAGAAAAAATTTGTCGCTAAATTAGCTATATTGTTGTAAACAAAAGTACTCAAATGGATTTTAGACTTCAAGTTTTTAAAAAAGTAGCAGACAAATTAAACTTTACCAAAGCCTCTGAAGAACTTTTTATCTCTCAACCAGCAGTATCTAAACACATTAGAGAACTAGAAACTAAATACAACGTACAACTTTTTGAACGCCAAGGCAATAAAATTAAGCTCACTCAAGAAGGCAAAGTATTACTTAATTATGCTAATCAATTATTAGACATCTATAAAAATATGGAAAACTATTTTTTAGGAATTAATAATCAGATTAATAAAAATGTGGTGTTTGGAGCCAGTAGTACAATTAGCCAATATATTGTACCTAAACTTATTTATCAGCTAAAAAAAACCTACCCAGAAGTAAAGTTTACTTTGATAAACGGAAACTCATCAGAAATTGAAGAATTGATACTAAAAAAAGAAATTGATTTTGGAATTATTGAAGGGAAACACAATAACCCTTTATTAGAATACGAGTTTTTTATTGAAGATGAAATTGTATTACTTACTAAAAATAATGAAAACTCTAAGTTTAAAAATTTTATTACTGCAGAAGAATTAAAAAAAACACCACTTGTTTTAAGAGAAAAAGGCTCTGGTACTAGAGATATTATAGAAGAAAACTTAAAAAAAATTGCAGTAAACCCTAACGATTTGTTTGTTGATTTAACTTTAGGTAATACCGAAAGTATTAAAAACTACTTATTAAATTCTGAAAGTTTTTCTTTTATATCTATTCATGCTGTGCAAGAAGAATTAAAAGAAAAAAAATTACAAATTGTAGATGTAAAAAATTTAGAGATAACCAGAAAATTATACTTTGTTAAAGTACAAGGAGATCACTCTTCTACTTACACCTCTATTAAACAACTACTCACCAATAGTTATAACTAAAAGTTATTAAGTATAATTATTTCGACTAGACTAAAACGAGTATTTAGTGGCAATTTTGTAGCAAATAATACATTATGTTTTCACTAAATAAATCTATTAAAATAATATTATTTATACTAATTGCTGTTTTGGCATTAACCAATATTATTTCTGGGCCAATAGCATTACTTTCAGGTTTTATTTTTACTTTTTTATGGGGTAATCCTTTTCCTAAAGAAAGTAAAACTACCATAAATTGGTTATTAAAAATTTCTGTGATTGGTTTAGGTTTTGGTATGCAGTTGCAAAAAACCATAGAAACAGGAAAAGAGGGATTTGCTCTTACATTTTTTTCTATTGTATTAACTTTATGTTTAGGAGTGTATTTAAGTAAAATACTAAAAATTAATAAGTCTATAGCTTATTTAATTTCTGGAGGTACTGCCATTTGTGGCGGAAGCGCTATTGCTGCTATATCTTCTGTAATAAAAGCTAAAGAAAAAGAAATTTCTATTGCTTTAGGAGTAGTATTTTTTTTAAATGCAGTAGCTATTTTTGTATTTCCTGCGGTTGGCCACTCACTTCATTTATCGCAACATGAATTTGGATTATGGAGCGCAATTGCCATACATGATACTAGTTCTGTTGTTGGTGCATCTATGGCTTACGGTCAAGAAGCATTAGATTTAGCTATTACTGTAAAATTAGCTAGAGCTTTATGGATTATACCAGTGTCTATAATTTCTATGTATATTTTTAAGAGTAAGAATGAAAAAATAAAAATTCCTTGGTTTATTTTAGGTTTTATCATCGCTATTTTATTAAACAGCTATTTTAACTTACCTTCTTTTTTAGTAGAAACCATCCCTAGTTTTTCTAAATCTTTATTAGTGCTTACTCTTTTTCTTGTAGGAGCTGGACTTTCTGTACAATCTATTAAAGAGAGTGGTTTTAAACCTATACTATTAGGTAGTGTATTATGGATAGTTATTTCTATTGGAAGTCTATTATTTATAATCTTGATGTAAAAAAAAGCGACCTCTAAAGGTCGCTTTTATATTCTTTACTTTTTGTACTATTAAGTATGTAGAGCTCTATCTCCAGTTGCAGCAAGTGCTGCTTCTTTTACTGCTTCTGCATACGTTGGGTGAGCGTGACTCATTCTAGAAATATCTTCTGCACTAGCTCTAAACTCCATTGCTGTAACTGCTTCAGCAATTAAATCTGCTACACGAGCACCAACCATATGCACTCCTAAAACCTCATCTGTTTGTTTATCAGATAAAATTTTCACAAATCCGTCTGTATCTCCACTTGCACGAGAACGACCTAAAGCTCTCATTGGAAATTGACCACTTTTATATTCTACTTTATCTTCTATAAGTTGTTCTTCTGTTTTTCCTACAGAAGCTACTTCTGGCCAAGTATATACCACACCAGGAATTAAGTTATAATCAATATGTGGTTTTTGTCCGGCAATTGTTTCTGCAACAAAAACACCTTCTTCTTCTGCTTTATGAGCTAACATAGCTCCTTTAATAACATCACCAATAGCATAAATATTATCTTCAGAAGTTTTTAAATGAGCATCTACTTCAATTTGACCTCTCTCATTCATTTTTACTCCAGCGTTATCTGCATTTAAACCACCTGTAAATGGTTTTCTACCAACAGATACTAGGCAATAATCTCCTGTAAACTCAACTTCGTTACCTTTTTTATCGGTAGCTTTTACTACAACCTCATCTCCAGTATTTTCTACAGAAGTAACTTTATGAGAAACTGCAAATTTCACTTTTTGCTTTTTCATCACTTTAGTTAATTCTTTACTTTGCGCTTTATCCATAGTTGGGATAATACGGTCCATATACTCAATTACAGTAACCTCTGCACCTAATCTTTTGTATACTTGCCCAAGCTCTAAACCAATTACACCACCACCAATAACTAATAAGTGTTTTGGTACTTCTTTTAGTTTTAATGCTTCTGTAGAAGTAATTACTCTTTCTTTATCAATATTTATAAATGGTAAAGATGCTGGTTTACTACCTGTAGCAATAATGGTATGTTTAGCCTCAATCGTTGTAGATTCACCGTTAGTTAAATCTATTTTAATATGAGTTTTATCTTCAAAAGAACCTACACCTTCAAAGGTATCAATTTTGTTTTTATCCATTAAAAACTCAATCCCTTTGGTAGTTTGCTCTACAACAGAAGCTTTACGCCCCATCATTTTTTCTAGGTTCAATTTAATTTCCCCAGGAATTTCAATTCCGTGCTCTTCAAAATGCTTTATAGCATCTTCGTAATGGTGTGAAGAGTCTAATAAAGCTTTAGAAGGAATACAACCTACATTTAAGCAGGTACCTCCCATTGTTGAATATTTTTCTATAATTGCGGTTTTCATTCCCAATTGGGCGCAACGAATAGCTGCTACGTAACCTCCAGGACCTGAACCAATGACTGCAACGTCGTAAGTGCTCATAATTTAGTTTTGTTGATTTTTAAAACGATATCAAAAATACAATAAGTAATTTAATAGACCATAATTAGATTAGAAAAAGCAAGAAATTATTCTGTAAAAAAAGATAGAAACACAAATTGAGTAACTTATTTTAGATAAAATAGGATTAAAATTTATCAAATTATTCTATAAAAACTAATTATTAACAACAAAAACTCTTTTTTAGAACTAGGTTTTTCTTGCTACTAAATTTTAAAAATTGTAACATTACCACTTTATGTGAAAATTTTAACTCTCTTTTATGGATAGCCAATCTACAGATCCTAACAACCAAAAAGTAATTGTAAACAACCTTAATATTTTTCAAGCTCTTATTCCTGTTTTTGCATTGGTAGGTATGCTTGCTTATAATGTTTATGTATTTGAAGATGCTGCGTTAGATGGATCTAACCAATTTATATTATTAATGGGAGCTGCTGTGGCGGCCATAGTTGGGCATTTTAATAAAATATCTTACACTTCTATGGTAGAAGAGGTTGCACAAAATATTAAATCTACCACTGGACCTATATTAATATTATTAATGGTTGGGGCTTTAGCTGGTACTTGGCTTATTAGTGGTGTGATACCAACCATGGTTTATTATGGATTACAAATATTAAATCCTACTATATTTTTAGCAGCTTGTGTTATTATATGCTCTGTAATTTCTATTGCTACAGGAAGTAGTTGGACTACCTCTGCCACTGTAGGTATTGCACTTATTGGTATAGCTAATGCTTTAGGTATTTCTTTAGGAATGACTGCTGGAGCTATTTTATCTGGAGCTTACTTTGGAGATAAACTCTCTCCATTAAGTGATACTACTAATTTAGCACCTGCTATGGCAGGAACAGATTTATTTACACATATTAGATATATGCTGTACACTACAGTACCAACTATATTAATCACTATTTTAGTTTTTGTAGTTATAGGATTAAATATTGAAACTACAGGAGTTGCAGATACTGCATCTATATTAGCTTCTATAGACGAATCTTTTTATATTACCCCTTGGTTATTTATTGTACCAGTAATAGTTATCTTTTTAATTATAAAAAAAACACCTCCATTAATAGCCTTATTGCTAGGTACATTATTAGGAGCTGTATTTGCTTTAATATTTCAACCTGGAATTGTAGCTACCTTAGGAGGAGCTTCTGAACTATCTTTCTACTCAGGTTATAAAGGTATTTTAAACGCTATTACCGTAGATTCTTCTATAGAAACAACTCACGAAACATTAAACGATTTATTTACTGCTGGAGGTATGAGTGGCATGTTAGGTACTATTTGGCTAATAATCTGTGCTATGGTATTTGGCGGTATTATGGATGCTATTGGTGCTCTTGCAACTATTAGTAAAGGTCTATTAAATTTATTTCACTCTACATTTGGTCTTTTTAGTAGCACAGTAATTAGTTGTTTAGCTTTAAACGCAACCGCTTCAGACCAATACTTAGCAATTGTAGTACCTGGTAAAATGTTTGCAAAAGCATATAAAGATAAAGGCTTAGCACCAGAGAATTTAAGTAGAACCTTAGAAGATTCTGGTACTGTAACTTCTGTATTAATACCTTGGAATACTTGCGGAGCATATCATAGTGGAGTACTTGGTGTACCTGTGGCAAGTTACTTTATGTATGCTATATTTAACTATTTAAGTCCGTTTACTACCTTAATTTTTGCTGCTTTTCATATAAAAATTAGACAGTTATCTAAAAAAGATAAGATCTAGTTTTTAAATACATTATTTTTCTAATTATTATTTCAGACAAAGAATACTAACTAAGTTTATATCTTTGCCGTACTTGTAAATAATAACATATGAAATTAGATATATTAGCTATTGGTGCACACCCAGATGACGTAGAGCTTGGTTGCGCTGGTACCCTTGCAAAAGAAATTTCTAAAGGAAAAAAAGTAGGTATTTTAGATCTTACTAGAGGTGAATTAGGTACACGCGGTTCTGCTGAAATTAGAGATAAAGAAGCTAAAGCTGCAGCAGAAATTTTAGGCGTTTCTGTAAGAGAAAACCTTGCTTTTAGTGATGGTTTTTTTATTAATAATGCATCTCACCAATTAGAGGTAATTAAAATTATTAGAAAATATAGACCAGAAATAGTGCTTTGCAATGCTATTGACGATAGGCACATAGACCACGGAAAAGGAAGTAAGCTTGTTAGTGATGCTTGTTTTTTAAGTGGCTTGAGAAGAATTGAAACTATACATCAAAATAATCATCAAAATGCTTGGCGACCTAAACAAGTTTTTCATTATATACAATGGAAAGAGCTTGAGCCAGATATTATTGTAGATATTAGTGGTTTTATAGATAAAAAAATAGCTGCGGTAAATGCATACGAGTCGCAATTTTTTAATCCAGATACTAATGAGCCTTCTACTCCTATTTCTAGTGATAACTTTTTAGATAGTGTAACTTACCGTGCACGTAATTTAGGTAGGTTAATTGGTACAGATTATGCTGAAGGCTACACTGTAGAACGCTGTCCTGCAGTAGATTCTATTTTTGATGTAATTTAATTGAAAAAAAGTTTTGTAGAATGTAAAAATTAATTAAATTTGCATCCGCGTTTGCTAGGCTTTTGATTAGCAGTCGTTATTTGAAATAAATGGTGGTTGTAGCTCAGTTGGTTAGAGCATCGGTTTGTGGTGCCGAGGGTCGTGGGTTCGAATCCCATCTACCACCCTTTTTAAAGTCCTTTCCTTTATTGGTTAGGACTTTTTTTTGGGATTTATTTAAATGGAGTAAATTATTATTTTGCTTAGTTGAAAATAAATTAAACAGCCAAGGATAGTAGTGAAAATCCCGCAGTGGAGCGTTAGCGAAATGAGGAATTGTAACGAATAGCCTGATTGCATAAAAAAAGCAGCTTTGATTAAAAAGCTGCTTTTTTTATGCAAGGATGCCAAATTTTAAAATTATTTTGCCTTATCTACCAAAAGTCTATTGTCTCTATTTGCTACTTCCCAAGCGGTATAAAATATTAATTGAGCACGACGGGTCATTAAATCGTATTCTATCTTATCTGGCGTATCTGTAGGCTTGTGATAATCTGCGTGGGTACCGTTAAAGTAAAAAATTACTGGTATGTTGTGTTTTGCAAAATTGTAATGGTCACTACGGTAATAAAAACGATTAGGGTCGTTTTCATCATTATAAGTATAGTCTAAATCAAAGTTTGTGTACTTTTTGTTTACTTCTTCTGAAAGTTCGTGAAGCTCTGTACTTAATTTGTCACTACCTATTAGGTAAATGTAATTTGGATTGTCTTCGTGCTTTGGGTCTATACGCCCAATCATATCTGTATTTAAATCTGTTACTGTATTTTCTAGAGGGAAAATTGGATTTTGTGTGTAGTATTTAGATCCTAACAAACCTTTCTCTTCTCCGGTAACGTGAAGAAACAAAATAGATCTACGAGGGCGGTAACCGTCTTTTACTGCTTCTTGAAATGCTTCTGCTATTTCTAATACAGAGACCGTACCAGAACCATCATCATCTGCCCCATTATAAATATTACCTTGTCCATCTACTCCTACGTGGTCATAATGTGCAGAAATAACTACTATTTCATCTGGAAACTCGCTACCTTTAATGTATGCCACTACATTTTCTGAATCGTTAAATTGATTATTGAAAAAGCTAGAAGGTATATCTTGAAAATAATCGTCTTCTCCAAGCGGTGAAGGGATTTGCATGGAGATGTATTCTTTTTTTAAATAATTTGCTGCTTTTTTTTGTCCTGGTTTCCCTGTATCTCTTCCTTGAAACTCATCTGAAGCGAAGGTATATAAATGTTCTTTTAATTCTGAAGAAGTAATAGTGTTTGCGTAATCTTCTACATTAGCCTCAGAAATTGGTTTGTTTTTTTGAACTTTACAGGCAACTGCCATTGATAAAGCAGAAATAAATAAAATTTTTTTTATCATTATTTTAGACTTAATTATTTGGTAGCCAATATATCAAAAAATGAATAAATAGTTTATTATAAAAAAGCTAAAAATTTGTTGTGAAAAATTTTTGTGAATTGAAAAAAGCTCTTATATTTGCAACCGCATTCAGGGAATACCTGATGAGACACTTGGAGAATTGGCAGAGTGGTCGAATGCGGCAGTCTTGAAAACTGTTGAGGGTCACACCTCCGGGGGTTCGAATCCCTCATTCTCCGCAACACAAAACCCTAACAGCTTAATAATTAGCTAGTTAGGGTTTTTTTATTTGTATTTGTACCGTGAAATGTACCGAGGATAAACTATCATTTATATTATTCTACCAATTTTACACCCGTTATTATCTGCAAGATCAAAAGTTTCTATTAAATTATAAATTTTTGGATTTCTGTTTGCTAACTTATCAGCTATCATTTCGGTTTTAGATTTAATAGATAATTTTTCTAACTCACTAGAATACGTTTTATTAAGTTTTTTTGTGTTTTCATAAATAAGTAAATCTGCTAAGTCTGTATTATCAGGATAATCTGTACTTTCTAGCCATTCACTAACTTTAATATTAAAACCTAACGGTAACAATTCAGAAGCTACATTATTCCATTCGTTATAAGCTCCTTTATCAGGAAATAACATAATCGACTTATCTTTTAACACTTTAAGGTATTCATATTTTAAAAGTGATTTACCACCCGTTGCTAACCAATTATATTCTGGCTTAAACATACTCATCTTAATTGCTGTTTTTTCACTTTCAACGATTGCTATTTTTTTATCAGGAAATTCATTAATTAAATGTAAACCAAATAAACATTGTTTAAAATGATGATTTTTTAACTTTAAAACGCTTCTTACACTACTTATAAATGTTTTTTCTTCTTTCTTTAGTCGCTTACCTGTCTCTATATCATAGAGCATAATTTTACCATGTCTTACCTTCTGATTATTATCAATTTGCCAAAAAACCGTTGATCCCTGCCAATGTTTAGAAGTACCTATTAAATATTTACTAATGGCTTCTTTAATTAATTCTTTATCAAAGTCTTTTTTTAACTGCTGAATAAAGTTGTTATTTTTAAAGTTTTGCCCACTTTCAGCTACAAGTTTTGGGTCATGATAAGTCGGTTTTTGAGGTTTAACGTAAACAAATGGTTTTTGAATGGTATCCATTTCTAGGTTAGGTAAAAACGTTTCTCCACAGGAATGGCAATACCCTTTAGTTTCAAAATTGTTATAGGGTACAAACTTTCCATCTTTATTGTTTTTACCACAAGGGCAATATTTTACACGTCTACGGTTTTTATCGAATTTAAGTTCTTTTTTATTCATTACGTTTTGGGATATAGTGGCAATCGTGACAAAATTGACAAGTGATTAATAAAATAAAAGGTTATCAAGGTTTTTGAAGTGGCAATAAGTTGGCAAAGCTGGCAACTAATTAATTTTTATGTGGCAATAATGGCAACATCTGGCTAAACAAAATAAACACAAATAACTTATTATCAGATATATATATTATATATTGTCAACTTTGCCCGTATTGACACTAGAGTTTCTTTCTATATACTCCATTTTTAATTTTTTTAAATAAATAATCATAGTGAAAGAAACGGTCTACAGTACGTATACTTATATCTAACTCCTTTGCAATAGATAACACCTCACTTCTCTTAAATTCTTGAGGAAGTCGATTATAAAAGTCAAGTTGAATTGCCGTTAAACTATCAAAAGGGTTTTTACTCAATATTTTATCGTGTACTTTAAACGCATTTTCTCTAAAGTATTCAACTAAATTAATAGCTTTCTTAATACTTGATGGTTGTAGATCATCATTAAAACACCTGTCTACTCCTTGGTTCATTATTTCGATAACTAGAGCTAAACGCCAAACATAAGTTTCAAGTTTCTTTTGAATAGCATTTTCTAAGGCATCATTAAAATAAACCTTTGCCTTATGGTGTTGCCATTTTGCGTGTATCAAATGGCACTCTTCATTAACCGTTATGGTTAATTCTGGTACTTCTAAAAGATTATTTATCCATTTGATATAATCATTTTCTAAATCTTCTGGTATAGTTTTTCCTGTAAATAAAATAGGTTTCAAACTACTTGGTAGTGTAAATAAAAAGCGATCTATAAAACCATCTTCAACTCTATGGTTACTTGCAAATTCTTTCAATTTTTGTGGCTGCATTCCTCCTAAAATATTCACATTTGATGCATTTATCCGAATGGGGTCTTTTGTAACTCTGTCTACAGTTAGAACGTTACCGTTAAACAGTTCTAAATACATTTGCTGTTCTCCTCCTCTTTTAGAACTATCAAATGAATTAATCCATCCCATTAATTCATCTTTCAGAATTAAAATACCCTTATCATTATATTTGAGGGTTTGAGCTATTATCTCTGGTGTAAAATCATTCAAAATAGTATGATTATATTTCGGTTTTTTTAGACCAGAATTGTCATTTTGCTCATCGTACGCTTTTAACTCTTGTTCGTAAGTATTATAAGCTTCATCATCTTTTAAGCTCAATGGTTTTTTTGCATAATCTAATGGATGAGTTTTTCCTGTTCCACGATCCCCTACTATAGCAAGCCAGAGAATAGGTTTAACGCTATAAGTACCATTAAACAGACTAACGGCATTACCTATAGAAGTTGCACAAGTCGATAAAATGGCTGTACTAAAATAATCTCTATTGAAGCATTTAGTTTCAAATGCATTATTGATAAGGTTTTGTATTACTAAAGGAAAAATCTCTAACGGAAAACCGTTTTGAACCGTTGCCATTTCTTTATCTATTATATCATCTAACATAACTCTTATGTTTAATTATTAATAATGTAACTACTTAAAATATGGGGTTAGAAGGTATGTATTAATCAACATAACGGTGTGTTATGATAAATCAAATGGTAAAAAACCGTTACCGTTGTTATTACCATTACCGTAACCGTTACTGTTACCGTTTATTTGCTAATGTTTACTATTGTATTAGAATATCTATAGATGTTATTCAACTATTATCAGCTAATTATAAAACACACAGTTTCCAAGTAACCGTTAATTACTTTAAAGCTTTTTTGTTTGAATTAAGTAAAACTTGCTCTATATCCGAACGTTTGAAACGGACACGGTTACCGATCTTGAATTTTTGAAGAATATCTTTTTTACACCAGTCGTGAATAGTTACTAAAGAAACTCCTAATAATTCAGCGGCATCTTGGCGACTAATCCAAATATTAGGCTCTTTAGGTTTAAAATTTTTAGAAAAAAATTCTAGTTGTTTTTTTACTCCATCAAGAATATCATTTTTAAATTCTTCTGGGCTTACATTGTGTAATTGAGTAATGTTTTTATTCATAGTATTTAGTTTTTGTTACTATGACAAAGGTTGTGCTTACTTAACTTGTTTTACGTGTGGGGTTCAACAGGTGTTCAACAGGGTCTCAACATTAAATACTATTAAGCATTGAATATAAGGAATTTATATTACTTTGTTATTTCATTTTTTCTTTAAAAATTTTAAAAGTATTTTTCTCTCCATCATTATATGAAGTAAAATATTCTATTCTGCTCATCGTAATATTAAACTCTTTTTTAACAAATTGATAAAAAAATTTATTTGTATTAGGATCATTTCTGATATAACCCTCATCTTGAAAAATTTCGAGAAATTTTGATAAAGTAGTTTTTGCTTTACCATGGGCTTCTATACAGCATAAAAACAGTTGATAAAATTCATTATTTTTGAAGACTAATGGATAATATATATCACTAGCTACTCTATTTTTCTCTTTGAAATCGCTTTGTTTTAATTCGTATTCAATAATTTGTAAAATTTTGAACTTGTTTAAACTTTTAACTGGCTCATTAATATATTCCTCAATAATTTCTTTACCAATTTTATCATACATCATATTAATGTCACCAACATTACTTACTCGCATTACCTCAAACTCTTCTATCTTGTGGAAATTAAAGCTATGAAAAGCACTAGAAATAGTTCTAATGAAAATTTCATCATCAAATAAGTGTGGTAATTTTTTAAAATCAAAATAAGCAAAGGCTGTATTTATTAGGGTATCTCTATAAAGTAATTTTTGTTTCGCTATAAAGTTTTCTTTTTCATCTTTTGAACCGTAAAAGTATAATTCATTTTTGATAGAATTATACTCATTCATCAAATTTACATTTATACCGTTAAATAGCATAAAGAGTATTTCGTGAAAAAGTATTTCATACTTCTCTAAACTGGATCCAGATTTCAGAACTATATCCTCTAGTTTTACCGCATATGAGTTTTTTGCATATTTTGAAGAAAGATTCTTCCAAAATTCTTTTAACTCCTCTATCCTTTCCATTATAAATAGGTTTATTCAAATATAGTAAACTTAACATTAGTCAATTTTAAGATAATACGTTTTATTTCTGGTTGAGGACAATAGAAAATAGATCACTCTAAAAATTAAAACAATAAAATTGTTAAGTAATTTAAAACTAATATCAATATAAACTCTTATAAAAAAATAAAGAAAACTCCTTCATAAAGTACCGCTTACCCCCTACTTTTTCTATATTTATATTTTTATTAAGAATAATTTTTAAAAGGCTCTTTTCAACATAAATTCACTTTTAAAATAATCGTGATTATAGGTATATACATACAAAATAGTATTTAATGAACGCAGTAGAAATAGAAGAAGCAGTATCGGAATTGGCATTAAAGCCTTTTGAAGCAGAGGAATTTCCTTTTTCTTTTTTAGAGGCTTTTGGTAATAAGAGTACGACTATTAAAAAGTTACGTAGTGGTACTTCCAATAAAACAGATGTAGAGGGTGCAATTCTACAGCGTAATAATATCCATATACTTACTAGTAAAGAAGGCAAAGTAACAGAATCTTTAGAGACACTTCGTAATAGTCCATCAACACAAAAGAGCAAGGTTGAATTTATTCTAGCTACAGATGGTTTAGATTTTCAAGCCGAAAACATAATAACAGGTGAAACAGTTGTTTGTGAGTACAAAGACTTTCATAATTATTTCGGTTTTTTCCTTTCTCTAGCAAATATTACAACAGTAAAACAAATACGTGAAAGCGCATTTGATATTAAAGCTACAAGTCGTTTAAATAAACTTTTTGTAGAGTTATTACAACATAATCCAGATTGGGCAACAATAGAACGTCGTCCAGATATGAATCACTTTTTGGCAAGATTAATTTTTTGCTTTTTTGCAGAGGATACGGATATTTTCAAAGACGATAATCTTTTTACAAATACCATTCAAAAAATAAGTGACCCAGATGCTTCAAATACCCACGAAGTAATAAGCGAGATTTTTAGAGCGATGGATATTAAAAAGAAGGATCGTGAAAAAGAAAATATCAAAGTTTGGGGTAAAAAGTTTCCTTACGTAAATGGCGAGTTATTTTCTGGTTCTACAGAAGTACCGAAGTTTAGTAAAATAGCACGTTCTTATTTATTACACGTAGGTAGTTTAGACTGGAAACAAATTAACCCAGATATATTTGGGTCAATGATACAAGCTGTAGCAGACGAAGATGAACGGGGTTCATTAGGAATGCATTATACGTCAGTACCAAATATTTTAAAGGTATTAAACCCGTTATTTTTAGATGATTTACGAGAGCAACTAGAAAAAGCAGAAGACAACAGTCGTAAATTGCTCAATCTGCGTAATCGTATGGCACACATACGAGTATTTGACCCTGCTTGTGGTTCAGGTAATTTCTTGGTAATTGCGTATAAAGAAATGCGTAAAATAGAAAATGAGATTAACGTTAAACGAGGTGAAATTAATAAAGCAAGTGAAATACCATTAACCAACTTTAGAGGCATTGAGTTAAAAGGTTTCTCTGCAGAAGTAGCACGTTTGGCTTTGATTATTGCAGAATACCAATGTGATGTGTTATATAGAGGGCAAAGACTTGCACTTGCAGAATTTCTACCATTAGATGCTCAAAATTGGATTGTAAAAGGAAATGCATTAACGCTTAATTGGTTATCAGTTTGTCCACCTACAGGTACTGGTGTAAAACTACAAGGTGATGATTTATTTTCAACTCCGTTAGAACAAGCTCAAATAGATTTTGATAATGCAGGTGGTGAAACTTATATCTGCGGAAATCCTCCATATATAGGTAGAAAAAAACAAACGGATGAACAAAAACGAGAACTAAAAAAAATATTTGGTAATAGGTCAAAAGATACTTTATCTCTTGATTATGTTTCAGGTTGGTTTATGAAAGCTGTAGATTATATGAATTTAACTAATTCGGATGTAGCATTTGTAAGTACTAATTCAGTTTGTCAAGGCATACAAGTGTCAGTACTGTGGTCAGTTATATTTGCTGAAAAAGTAAATATTTCATTTGCGTATCAATCTTTTAAATGGTCAAATCTTGCGAGCTACAATGCTGGAGTTACAGTTTCAATAATTGGACTTACAAAAAAACATCAAAAAAGGACTTTGTATTCAATTAATGCAAAGGAAGAGATTGAAGCAAAGGAAGTTGATAATATAAATGCATATTTGGTTCCTGGAGATAATTTATTTATTTCAAAAGCCAATAAACCGAATGATGATAAGTTTCCAATGCAATTTGGGAATCATCCGTATTATGCAAATGAACTAATGTTAGATTCTGTTGAAGCTAGAAATCTTAAGTTTGAAAAATCTATTAATAATAATTTTATACGTCCATTATATGGTTCAAGAGAATGTATAACTGATAGACCGAGATATTGTATTTGGTTGAGTGATGATGAAAAAGAGTTAGCATATAAAAACGATGTATTAAAACAAAGAATTGAACAAGTAAGGAAAGCAAGAGCATCTAAAACAAAGGATAAACAGGCTCAAAAATTGATAGATTATCCTCATCGTTTTCGTGATCAGCACGTTGCTGAAAAAGAATTATTAGTAATACCTATAGTTAGTTCAGAAAATCGAGATTACCTACCTGTTAATTTAAAAGCTTCGGATGCAATTATTCACAATAAAGCTTTTGCTATGTATGACGCCCCTCTCTGGAATATGGCTTTAATTGCTTCACGTTTGCATTGTGTTTGGATAGGAACTGTTTGTGTAAGGATGCGAACTGATTTTTCATATTCAAATACTTTGGGTTGGAATACATTTCCTTTACCAACATTAACTCAAAAAAATAAAGAAGATTTAACTACAACAGCAGAAGAAATACTAATAGCAAGAGAACGTCATTTCCCTGCAACAATAGCGGACTTGTACGACCCAGAAAAAATGCCTGAAGATTTAAGATTAGCGCACGAACGTAATGATGAAGTTTTAGAGCGTATTTATATAGGTCGTAAATTTAAAAATGATACCGAACGTTTAGAAAAGCTATTTGAACTCTATACTAAAATGACTACCAAAGAATTAAAGAATGAGTAAAGAAAAAAATATACCTACCATTACAGTAAACTATAATAATAATGGTAGTTCTGTTACCTCTAATGAGTTAGGTATGCGTGCTATGCAAGAGTTAGCGTATGAAAAGCGTGGTGAACAATATTTATTAATTAAATCACCACCCGCATCTGGTAAAAGTAGAGCGTTAATGTTTATAGCTTTAGATAAAATAAATAATCAAGGTGTTAAACAAGCCATTATTGCAGTTCCTGAGCAATCTATAGGTTCTAGTTTTAACAATGAGCCATTAACTAAATATGGCTATTATTATGATTGGGTAGTTACACCAAAATGGAATTTATGTAATTCACCAGGAGAAGATGGTAGTAAAGTAAATGCTGTAAAAGCCTTTTTTGAGAGTGACGATAAAGTTTTAGTTTGTACACACGCTTTATTTCGTCGTGCAGTAGAGCGTTTTGGTATAGAAGCCTTTGACAATAAATTAATTGCAATAGATGAATTTCATCACGTGAGCTCAAATGAAAACAATGTACTAGGGTCGCAACTTAAAGATTTTATTGAGAGAGATAAGGTTCATATTGTAGCAATGACAGGTTCTTATTTTAGAGGCGATGCTAACCCTGTTTTAATGCCAGATGATGAATTGAAATTTGAACCAGTAACATATACCTACTATGAGCAATTAAGTGGTTATGAGCATTTAAAAACTTTAAATATCGGCTATTATTTTTATAGTGGTGCTTATGCCGATGACCTTTTAAAGGTGCTAAATCCAGAAGAAAAAACAATCATTCATATTCCAAATGTTAATTCTAGAGAAAGTATGGGTGACAAGATAAAAGAAGTAGAACATATAATTGAGGAATTAGGCGAATGGTTAGGTGTAGATGCTACAACAGGTTTTCATAGAGTAAAGACGAAATCAGGTAAAATTATTAAGATTGCTGATTTGGTTGATGATGACCTATCAAAACGTCCTTTAGTACAAGCAGCACTAAAGTTACCAGAAATTAAAACGAATCGAGACCACGTAGATATTATTATTGCTTTAGGTATGGCAAAAGAAGGTTTTGATTGGATTTGGTGCGAACACGCTTTAACAATAGGGTATCGTTCTAGTTTAACAGAAATTGTTCAAATTATAGGTAGAGCAACTCGTGACGCCCCAAATAAAACACAAGCAAGATTCACTAATTTAATAGCAGAGGTAGATGCTTCTGAAGATTCTGTAACAGATGCTGTAAATGATACGCTAAAAGCTATTTCAGCGAGTTTATTAATGGAACAGGTTTTAGCACCAAAATTCAATTTCACACCTAAAAATCCTCAAAGTAAAGAACAAGACGGCTATGATTATGGTGAAGGTGGTTATGACCCTAACAAGGAGAATGTTGGATGGAATGAAGAAAAAGGCGAATTTCAAGTTGAAATTAAAGGTTTAGCAATGCCAGAAAGTGAAGATGCTAAACGTATATGTAAAGAAGATTTAAACGAGGTAATTGCAGCTTTTGCACAAGATAAAGATTCAATTGGTAGAGGGTTGTTTGATGAAGAATTAGTGCCACAAGAATTAACTCAAGTACGTTTAGGTAAGATTATTAAAGAGAAGTATCCAGAAATTGATGATGAAGATATTGAGGCTATTAGACAGCACGCCATAGCAGCTCTAAATATTACTCAAATGGCGAAACAATCTATAAATAATGAGGGGAATGATAATATTAAAACTAACACAGCTTTAATTGATGGTATTAGAAAATTTGCTATGGATGTTAGAGATTTAGATGTAGATTGGATAGATAGCATAAATCCATTTAGCGAAGCATACTCAATCCTTTCAAAAGCAATGACAGAAAAAAGCTTAAAAGCAATGGCCGAAGTTATATCTGGGAAAAAGCCTAATATAAATCTCGAAGAAGCTAGAGAATTAGCTAAACGAGCTTTAAAGTTTAAAAATGAACGAGGGAGATTGCCAGATATTAAATCAGCAGATCCTTGGGAGCAACGTATGGCACAAGGTATTGCATATTTAGCTAGAAAAAAATCAGAACAACAAAATGGCTAAAGAAGAGAAAATTACATCAGAAGATGACGCATTATTAGAAGCATTAGGTGTAAAAGTTGAAGAAAAAAAGAAAACTTCATTTACAGCTTTAGAAGAGCGTGTTATTGCAGGTTTTGAAGAAATTCAAAAATTTGTTGATGAACATAATCGGCTACCACTTCACGGAGAAGAAAATGATATATTTGAAAGATTGTATGCTGTTAGATTAGAGAAAATTAAGGAAAAAACAGAGTTTGTTGATTTATTAAAAGAGATAGATTTTCACAACATATTATCTGGTGAGATTAAAAATTCTGTAGAAGTTTCAGATAATTTAGATGATGATGAATTATTAAATTTATTAGGTGTTGAAGAAGAAGAAAATTCGATAACCAACCTTAAACACGTTAAAACAAGAGCAGAAAAAAGAGCTGTAGAAGAATTTGCGAATAGAACAATTTGTGAAGATTTTGAGAAATTTAAACCACTATTTGAAAAGACAAAAAAAGAAATAGAAAATGGATTTAGAGAAACAGTGCGTTTTCGAAAAGATTCAGGTTTTACAAAAACATTAATTCAAGAAAAGCTTTTTGTGGTTATAAGAGGTCAAATGGCTTATATAGCTCAAAAAGGAGAAATATTTAAAGCACCAAATGGAGAGGAAGATGCTCGTTTAAGAGTTATTTATGATAATGGTACAGAGAATGATTTATTACAGCGTTCACTTATTAGAGCAATGTATAAAGATGAAACAAGTCGTTTCGTTACAACACCAGGTTTAGGTCCTTTGTTTTCAGATGAGTTAGAAAGTGATGATTTAGAAAGTGGTACTATTTACGTATTACGTTCAAACTCTAAGAATCCTTTGATTCTTCAAAATAGAGACGTGTTTCATAAAATTGGCGTTACAGGAAACGATATCAATAAGCGCATAGTAAATGCAAAAAACGACCCTACTTTTTTGATGGCTGAAGTAGAAGTTGTTGCAACTTATAAATTAGCAAATATTAAACGACATAAATTAGAAAACTTAATACAGTCTTTTTTTAAAAATGCAAAGCTAGATATTGATATTAAAGATCGTTTTGGTAAGCCAGTTAACCCAAAAGAATGGTTTCTTGTTCCGATATTTATTATTGATGAAGTTGTAGAAAAAATAAAAGACGGTACAATTGAAGATTATTATTATGATGTTAAATCGGCTAATTTAAAAAAAGCATAAAGCAAATTTTTGAAACAGTTAAATTATAGTTAGATTACTATAACAAAATTAATTCATATTAATAATTGGAAACATTCCTCACGTTTTAAATTGAAAGAAATGATTTCAAAAAATGACAAAAGTAACGAATATCAAAACGATTGGGCAAAAGATACAAAAGGGGAATACATTCATATTTCAAATGCTCAAAGAGGCTTAGAAGGTTATTATTGCCTAGGTTGTGATAAAGAAATGATAGCCGCTAAAGGTGATTTACAGGCTCATCATTTTAGGCATTATGCTAAAAATATTGATAAAAATAAAACAGAATGTGTTGTTGCTAGTAGAAATTACAGAGAACGTATTGCTAAAGATATCTTACATAGGTTAAAAGAGTTAACAGTACCTGCTGTTTACAAATACCCGCCATCGCAAACTAAAGGAGTTCCCTATATAATTCAAGACTCAACCACAGTAAAAGCATTTAAGGTTAAATCAGAAGTAAGCTTTTATGAAGATGAAAATTGCGAAATCAATTTTGGTCAAAATTCAAATATTCAAAACCGTTACTTACTATTAAGACCAGATATTACATTCTTTAATCATCAAAATGATCCGATCCTTTTAGTTGAATTTGTAATTAATCATAAAATTGATGATGAGAAAAGAAATAAATTAAAACGCTTAGGTATTAATACGGTTCAAATTATTATACCAAAAAAACCTGAACCAGAAATAGAAAAAGCTTTAACCTCAAGTAAAAAAATAAAATGGGTTTTTAATGAAATCGAAGCCAACACCGAATATATATACGTACCCAAAAGAGATTCTGAAAGAATTTTACCAATTGATGAAGACCAAAGAATCCTTTTTGAAGAATCTTTCAAATGTAGAGCAGCGCAAATTAATGAGCTTATACGGAGATTTAAAAAATGTCTTCAATCTGAACCTTACCGAAGAGCTGAACACCTCTTTGAACAAGAAATATCTAGAGTTAAGAAAGCTACAAAAATTGAACAATCAAGATTGGAAGAACAAGAAGCAAGAATTACTAAAGAAGTCCAAAGAGAGCATACAGAAGAGAATCTTGAACTCGCAAAACGTGGAGGGAGACTTCAAAGTAAAAGAAGAGAATTTCAAAAAAACAAAGCAGATGTGGAAGAAAGATTTCTTAGTGCAACAAGAAAGTTTAAAGAAGAGCAAGAAGAAATTAGAAGAATTACAAAAACAGAACTCAACAACAGCGGAACTGAGGCAGAAATTAGAGAAAGATTTAGAAATAGAAACAGAGAATTACGAGAAGTGTTTAAAACAATATCAGAAGAATTTGAACGAGCTCAAGAAGAGGAAAGAAGAGCTATCGATGAGATTGCCAGAAAAGAAGATGAAATTGCAGGAAAGTATGAGCGACTTGAGATGGAAGAACGTAATAGCTTTAGAGAACAAAAAGAAAATCTTCGACAAACAGAAAGAGGAATTCTTAAAAAAGAAAAAAGAACAATTGAATACGATATTAACACAAAAACAAGAGAAATTAGCGAGCTACACCACAGCCAAAGCACCTTACGAGAAAAATTTAAAAAACTTGAAGAAAGAGAAAGAGAAAAATATAGAAAACTTGAAGAAACAGAACGAGAAGAATTTAGACAATCTAGAAACAGAATTGAAGAAAAAGAAGGAAATATTGAAGTTTCAATACGTGAAGAACTTACTAGAGAACTCAAAGACCCCTCCTCCAAATTACCCAAAAAACTTGGCTATATATTGGAAGCACGAAGAGTGGGAAGCGATTACAAAGACGCTGAACGCCAAGAAAAATTATATCAAGCAGCAAGAGAATTTTTTAAAAAGGGAACTTGGAAATCACAATAGAACATTAGAATCATTTTTAGAGGAGTTTAAAGAAGATTTCATTTTTTAATATACTTGTATACAAAATCAAATATATTGTTACAATGGAATACCACAATACCCAAAACTAAGAGTATTAATTTTAAGATACTTTCAAGCCTGATAAACCATATTTCTATAACTACTAAACTATGCTAAATTTCATAAGTTTAGAAATAGATTAAAAATGATGCTAACGGTAAAATAAACCGTAACCGTTTAATGGTAGGCATATAAATTATTTAACAGCTTTGAGCTTAGGATCTTCTTCTTCTTGTTCTCTTTGTATTTGTTTGTTCCAATAAGAAGCCATTTGTGCTGCAGAATCTAATGAGGTCTTACCTATGTAATTTAAAAATTCTCGTTCTGTACTATGTCCTGTTGTATTTATAAGGTGTGCAGTTGGTATTTCTGTTCCATAATAATTTGTAGCAAAAGAACGTCTACAAATATGTGAAGTAACAAGTTGATGTTTTGGGTATTTACCGTCTTTTTTTCGGTTGGTATGTTCATCTATTTTTGCACCTTCAATAATTTGGGTTAATCCAGCATCTTTAGCTACATCTTTTATTAAACGGTTAAAAACCGTCATTGCACTACCCCTATTTTTACTGTAATGGTCAGGAAAATTACCATTATACTTTTCTAAAATTTTCTGTACTTTAGGATGAACGGGAATAACTACACGTTTTTTTGTTTTTTGCTGAACCAGTTCTATAAAATTAAGGTTTCCATTAGATTTAAGATTCTTATTAGTTAGCTGTAGAAGATCACCAGCCCTCTGCCCTATATAACATCCTATTATTAACCAATCCTTAGCATTTTCGAGTTGCTTATTTTTAAAATTAGTTTCTTCAATCTTTTTCAATTCATCGAAACTGAGATATATTTTTTTTACAGGAACTTTAAAACCTTTAAAATTTGATAATTCATTGCTAACTTTATATCCAGAACGTTGAGCATCTAAGCATATAGTTTTTAAAAATTTTAGATAACGTCCAGCTGTATTTCTTGCAAGCTTATCGGTTTCTAACATATAGGTTAAAAATTCATCTCTAAATTTTAAATCAACGTCAGATAATCGATATTTTTTTCGTGTTTGTTTCTGAAAATTTTCAATTTTCTTTTTTATAGTTTTATATTTAGTAATTGTAGCTTTAGAAGCACCTAAACTTCCTGTCCTATCATTTGTTTTCAGTTTTAATTTATTTACATAATGTTCACAATAATTATCTAAATAATTATTATCTGTAACCTCTACTTTATTGAAAAAACTATCTAAATGAGTTATTAACCAACCAGAATTAATAAATTCACCACTGCTGCTTGCTTCATTGAACTTTTTAATTACAAAATTGCTCAATTCATCCAATTTATTTTGAATATTCTGTTTATCTGTAAATCCTGCTACTTGCCTTACCTTACCACTCTTATTATTAAAATAATCTGGATTAATTAAAATAGGAGTGATTTTTCTAAAATCGTTTTTCTCATCAATAATCAGTCGAATGGTAATTTTTGATGGATTGCGTTTTCCCCTAACTTGAAATTTAATAGAAGCCATTATTTTATTGTCTAAAATTATTTAATATCAAAAATAGAAAATAAAAAACTTGTACCGTGATTTGTACCGAGAATAATTTAATTTACTTTAATTAAACCTAACTCAACCTTATTTAAATTACTACAAAAACCCTCTTAAACACTATTAAAATAGGGTATTTGTCTAATACTTACTATATCTAATCGTAAATTAAAATAAACCAATTAAGTTCCCTCATTCTCCGCTTAAAACTCGTAACTTAATTGTTACGAGTTTTTTTTTTGTAATATAATTAGCTAACACTTTTTTTGAGTAAAATGGAGTTTTACTAGACTTTCGTATAAAATTTAAATACTTCAACTCTAAACAAAAAAAAGAGAAGAATAACACACTGGCTACCTTCTCTTTTTCCACTTCAATTAAAAAAACTATTTTTCTATGAATAGCTATACCATTATTTCTTTTACTTTTTCTATAGTGATATCTGGATTAGCTCCAAAACTACCTGCTACTACTCCACCTACAGCACAAGCAAAATCTAGAGATTCTTGTGGAGAATTTTCTGTTAGTAAATGACCTATTAAAGCTCCTAAAAAAGAATCTCCTGCTCCTACAGTATCTACCAATGTAACTTTATAGCCTTCGTTATAATAAAATTTACCTTCGTAAAACAAAACAGCTCCATTACCTCCTTTAGTTACACAAACTGCTTTAGCTTTAGCTTTTTTGGCTATAAATTTCATTTTTTCTTCCATAGTAACTTCTATAGAAAAATCATTTTGAGTAATCTCTTCTATTTCTTCTTCATTAAATTTAATTAAGTCTGCATGAAGCATTAAACTATTAAGTGTTTCAATATCATAATGAGGAGGTCTCAAATTCACATCAAACACTTTAATAAGCTTGTGATCTTTTAAAATTTTAAGCAAAGTGTTTCTTGTTACTGTATCTCTTGAGGCCAAACTTCCATAAATTAATACATTAGAGGTTTTACATATGTTAGAGATTTTATCTGAATATGCTATTGCATCCCAAGCTACAGATTTTTTAATATCATAAGTGGCACAACCATTTTTATCTAACGATACTAGTACTTTACCTGTTTGTAAATTTTCTACCTCACTAACTGCCTCTGTATTTACTCCTTTTTCTTTCATAAAAGAGAGTAATTGGCTACCGTCTTCATCTTTACCTACAGCACTAATTACTGCTACAGGAAAACCAAAAGAGTTTAACCTTAATGCAATATTTAATGGTGCTCCTCCTATTTTCTTTTCATCACCAAAAACATCAAACAACACCTCCCCAAAACTCACAAAATTAATATCTGTATTTTGAAACATCATAGCTTTATATTTTTTAAACTCTTTAAACTAATGCTGCAGAAATATTAATTTCTTGTATACAGTCTTTAATTGATTTATTTCTTACTTTATTTAGTGCACTTACAAATGCATTTACAAACACATCGTTATTTACCAAGTCTCCAAAAATTGAATTAATTTCTAGAAACGCTATTGGATTTTTATGAGAAAGCTCTGCTGCTTTTATCAGTGTGTCTTTCATTACATCTTTAATCTCATAAGTATTATTATTTTCATCTACCCCATCATTATACTTACACCAAGCAGCAATAACCAATGTTATTCTGTCTATATTTTGATTTCCTTTTAATTGATCTCTTAAAGTAGATAATAAGAAAATTGGAATTTTAGCAGAGCTTTCTAAGCAAATTCTACTAATTAAATCTTTGATATAAACATTTTGAAATCTATCTAACAAAGTTTGTTTATAAGCATCTAAATCCATTCCGTCTAAAGATCCAAGAGTTGGCGTTACTTCAACATCCATAAAATCTTTTAAAAATTTACTAAAATCTTTATCGGTAGCTACCTGATCTATGGTATTATAACCGTGTAATGCACCTAAAATACCTAAACAACTATGCCCAGCATTTAATAACCTAAGTTTCATATTTTCATAAGGCAATACGTTTTCTACAAACTGTACACCTACTTTTTCCCAAGCTGGACGGCCAGATACAAAATGATCTTCTACTACCCATTGGTTAAACGGCTCACATACTACAGGCCACTTGTCTTCTATTTGAAATTTTTCTTTTAAGGTTTCTATATCTTCTGCTACGGTTACAGGAGTAATTCTATCTACCATTGCATTAGGAAAAGAGACATTTTCTTGCACCCAGTCTACCAATTCTGGTTCTGCTTTTTTTATAAATTCTGTTAGTGCTTTTTTAGCTACTTCTCCGTTTTCTTGAATATTATCGCAAGACTGGATGGTTAAACCATGCTCTCCTCTAGTTTTTCTTAATTTTAAGGCCTGAGTTATATAACCAAACACTGTTTTAGGTGCCTCTGGATTTTCTAAATCTTGCTGTATTAGCGGATTTGAAAAATCAAACTTACCAGTCCCTTCATTTAAATTATATCCGCCTTCTGTAATGGTAAGAGAAATTATTTTAATATCTGGGTGCGCAATTTTTTCTATAACTGCTGAAGGGTTTTCTGGTCCAAAAATAAATTCTACAATAGAACCTATTACTTTTGCCGTAAACGTACCATCTAACTCTTTTATCATTAACGTATACAATCCATCTTGATCTTTTAGTACTTTGTAAATTTTCTGATCAAAATCCATTAACCCTACCCCGCAAATACCACAATCTAACACGCCGTGATTTTGCATTAACTCGTGCGCATAAAACGCTTGATGTGATCTATGAAAATTACCAACACCTATATGAACTATACTTGTGGTAATACTATCTCTATTATAAGTTGGCTTCTCTACTCTAGATGAGATAGCACCCATATTCTCTTGATTTAAGCCAATTAAATTTTCCATAGTTATATATTTTCTTTTAAATTTTTATTTACTGATTTTGTTCTTTTTAATGCCCAATATGCAGTTACAAAATACCCTAAAGTAGCTACAAAAGCATACGTATTAAAGAGTGTTTTATTTTTTAAATAATCATCAAAATTAATACTAAACATAAATGTATTTACAGCTAAAGAAACGATTACTAGTAAAAATAAAATAGAAATCACTCTTAAAACTACAGTAAACACACGTTTATCTTTTTTCTCTTTGTGATAAGTTTTAGCTTGCTCTTGCTGAAACTCTTCAATATCTTTTTGAAGTCTTTTTTCTTGGCTAATTTCTATATCATAATTTTCTGTAGCTCCATAATATTTACACAATATGGTATATAGAATAATAGTAAAAATCCAAGTAGGAATAAATAAGTAATAAAAAGACATAAAATTTAAAGCATTTAAACCTATCCCGAAAACTAAACCTAACACCCAAGAAGCTATTGCAGGTTTGCTAGTTTTTAAATTTTTGTAATGCGCCCAATATCTAGTAAATCCTATTTTCGGAAAAATATAATGCTCTGCAAAAACTATAGCTCCTACTGGTATCACTAATAATCCTGCATAAGTTAATAAAGGAAGAATTCTACTAAATACAAATGGAAAGCAAGCTACTATCACCGTAAAAAAGCCTACTATCATAGTTACTTTTTTTCTAGAATGTTTTTTAAAAATTGCTTGTGCGGCTAATCCTGCTCTATAAAGATTGGCGTTTGCGGTGGTCCACCCTGCTACAATTACAATTACAAATCCAGATGCTCCCAAAGCTTTGTAAGCAACATCTCCCGGATCTAAATTTACCACGCTGTCTTTTAATAATATTGCTGCACCTGCGCCCATAACTCCCGCAGCTATCCAGGCAAGGTAATGACCAAATAACATTCCGAAACTAGAATACAAACCGTAAGAAGATTTTTTTGCAAACCTAAACAGAGCCATATCAATTAAGCCTAGGTGAGTAATGCTGTTTGCAGCCCAAGCAAAACCAATTACTTCTATTAATCCTATTCCTTCTTCTCCTGTGTCTGTTACTCCTTTCCAAATAGAATTATTTCCTATATGTAAAAAATCACTCCAACCAGTTATAGAAGTGCTTCCTAAAACATTATGAGATAAAGCAGGTAGTAACTCAAAAGCTCCAGATAAAAACAATACAAATAACCAAGGTGCACAAATACTAGAAAAATCTGCCACCGTTTTAAAACCATAAATAGCTACACAAACCACCACAGCTCCAACTCCTATCACAATTAATATAAAGTTGATGTTTGTAGAATACCAATTTAACTGAGCTGGGATATCAAATAACAATCGTACAGCAGAGGCAGAAACTGTTATCATTGCTGCAGAAATCACTGTAAAAATTACTGCATTTGCCCAATTATACAATTTAGACATAGAGTCTCCTGCAATTTTATTTAGGTAGGTATACAAACTTAATCTTGTTTGTACAGCAATTGGCGCAGTAACAAACGTCCACGTTAAAACTGCTAAAATATTCCCTATTAACAACCCTAATAAAATATCTTTTGTGGTTGCACCTAACGCAACAAACGTTGCTCCAATAACAAATTCTGTAGCTGCAATATGCTCTCCAGAAAAAAGACCTGCAAAATACTTTCCTCCGTGTAGTTTATGTTTTGCTACCGGAAGCTGCTCTTCGTTAAGAGAATCTAAATTTGCTTTTAATATATTTTTCATATTAATAATACACCTATTATTTTTTTAAGCTGATGTGAATTTCTCTTGATTTTTATAAAAATCGTTTTCGTGAAATTTCAATAGTATTTAAACTTATAAATATTTTACAACTATTAATTGCGTCTAAATTTAATACCATATTACAACTTATGTAAAAACTTCTTTAATTTTACAAACGTACTTTTTACGTTTAAAATTCAAATGTATTAAATTAATATTAATTTGTCTTTATTTTTTAATTTATTTACTTTAAATGTTTGTTTAATTATATATTTCATAATCAAAAACTACTAATTACAAGTAAAAACGTTAATGATACGTTTAATAATAATGCAGACTGGATTTTTGTAATTTTTAATTTTATCAAAGCTTTAAGAGACGTTCTTTCTTAATTTCAAGACTTTGAGTAACTTCGCAATCTTGCATAAAATTATGGCGAATTTCGACGAAAATATAGAAGTACAGGGTGCACGAGTGCACAATCTTAAAGATATAGATGTAACCATACCAAGAGAAAAATTGGTAGTAATTACAGGACTTTCTGGATCTGGTAAATCATCTTTAGCGTTTGATACAATTTACGCAGAAGGGCAACGTAGATACATTGAAACTTTTTCGGCTTATGCTAGACAATTTTTAGGTGGCCTAGAGCGTCCAGATGTAGATAAAATAGATGGTCTTTCCCCTGTAATTGCTATCGAGCAAAAAACTACGAGTAAAAGTCCGCGTAGTACAGTAGGTACTATTACAGAAATTTACGATTTTTTACGTTTACTATACGCTCGTGCTAGTGATGCTTACAGCTATAAAACTGGCGAAAAAATGGTTAGTTATAGTGACGAGCAAATAAAAAATCTTATAAAAAAAGACTTTAGTGGTAAACGCATTAACATTCTTTCTCCAATTATTCGTTCTAGAAAAGGTCATTATCGTGAATTATTTGAGCAAATTGCCAAGCAAGGCTTTTTAAAAGTAAGAACCGATGGTGAAGTACGTGATATAGAAAAAGGAATGAAACTTGACCGTTACAAAACTCATGATATTGAAATTGTTATCGATAGAATGAAGATTAGTAATGACGAGAAATTAGACAAACGCCTCTCGCAGAGTATTAATACTGCAATGAATCAGGGAGACAACGTTTTAATGATTCTAGATCAAGATTCTAATGAGATTAGGTATTTCAGTAGAAATTTAATGTGCCCAACTAGTGGTATTTCTTACCCTAACCCAGAGCCTAATAATTTCTCTTTTAACTCACCAAAAGGTGCCTGCCCAAAATGTAATGGTATTGGTTCTTTGTATGAAGTAAATCTGCATAAAATAATACCAGACGATTCTAAATCTATAAAAAGTGGAGGATTAGAACCACACGGACCGCAAAAGAAAAATTGGGCGTTTAAGCAAATGGAATTAATTGCACAGCGTTTCGACTTTAAACTTTCAGATCCTATAAAAGATATCCCGAAAGAAGCCTTAGAAATGATTCTTCACGGAGGCAAAGAAAAATTCAACATTCAATCTAAAGAATTGGGGGTAACACGTTCTTATAAAATAGATTTTGAAGGGGTTGCTACTTTTATAGAAAGCACTTACCACAATAATGACTCTGCTTCTCTTAAACGATGGGCAAAAGCTTATATGGACAAAGTAGAGTGTCCAGAATGTGAAGGTAGTCGTTTGCAAAAAGAATCGCTTTATTTTAAAGTGAACCAACAAAATATTGCCGAGTTAGCTCAAAAAGATATTCTAGAACTAACCGATTGGTTTGAAAAACTTCCGAAGAAACTCAGTAAAAATCAATGGAAAATTGCAGAAGAGATTGTAAAAGAGATTACCACACGTTTACAATTTTTAGTAGATGTAGGGTTGACATATTTGTCGCTAAATCGCGGTTCTAAATCCCTTTCTGGAGGTGAAGCACAACGTATTAGATTAGCCACCCAAATAGGCTCTCAATTAGTAGGTGTACTTTATATTTTAGATGAACCAAGCATAGGTTTACATCAGCGTGACAACGAAAAATTAATTAACTCTCTTGTTTCTCTGCGTGATGTTGGTAACTCTGTTATAGTGGTAGAACATGATAAAGATATGATAGAACGTGCCGATCATGTAATAGATATTGGCCCGTTTGCAGGAAAACACGGAGGAGAAATTATTAGTGAAGGTACCCCAGAAGAAATTAAAAAACACAATACACTTACCGCTTCATACCTTAACGGAACCAAAGAAATTAAAGTTCCTAATAAAAGACGAGAAGGAAATGGTAAGTTTATTGAACTAAAAGGTGCTACAGGTAACAACCTAAAAAATGTTTCTATAAAATTACCTCTAGGCCAAATGATCGTGGTTACAGGAGTTTCTGGTAGCGGAAAATCTACTTTAATTAACGAAACCCTCTACCCTATTATGAACGCTCATTATTTTAATGGTGTTAAAGAACCTATGCCTTATAAAACTATTAAAGGTTTAGATAATTGTGATAAGGTCATAGATATTAATCAAACACCAATTGGTAGAACACCACGTTCTAATCCTGCAACATATTCGGGTGTTTTTTCTGAAATACGAAGCCTTTTTGCTAAAACTCCAGAAGCACAAATTAGAGGTTACAAACCAGGAAGATTTAGTTTCAATGTAAAAGGCGGTAGATGTGAAACTTGTAAAGGTGGCGGACTTCGAGTTATAGAAATGAACTTTTTACCAGATGTGTATGTAGAATGTGAAACTTGCCAAGGTAAACGTTTTAATAGAGAAACTTTAGAAATTAGATATAAAGGAAAATCTATTAGCGATGTGTTAGAAATGACCATTGATGAGGCAACAGATTTTTTTGAGCCGATTCCAAAAATTTATCGAAAACTTAAAACCATTCAAGATGTTGGTTTAGGTTATATTACTTTAGGACAACAGAGCACCACACTTTCTGGTGGTGAAGCACAACGTATAAAATTAGCTACAGAACTTTCTAAAAGAGATACTGGTAATACGTTTTATATTTTAGATGAACCTACTACTGGTCTTCATTTTGAAGATATTCGTGTTTTAATGGAAGTATTAAATAAATTGGCAGATAAAGGAAATACGGTTTTAATAATAGAACATAATTTAGATGTTATTAAACTAGCCGATTACATTATTGATATTGGTTATGAAGGAGGTAAAAATGGCGGACAAGTAGTTACAGACGGAACCCCTGAAGAAGTTGCTAAACATAAAAAAAGTTATACGGCTAAATTTTTAAGAAAAGAATTACATTAGTCTTTAGATAATAAATTACAACTATGAGTACATTAAGAAATACCAACCATAAAAGTTGGAACGAAATAAAAATTAACGATAGCTGGGCACTTTTTAAAATTATGAGTGAATTTGTGCACGGCTATGAGCGTATGAGTGCTATTGGCCCTTGTGTATCTATATTTGGTTCTGCCAGAACTAACCCAGAACATAAATACTACAAATTAGCTACAGAAGTGGCAGAAAAAATTGTAGAACACGGCTACGGAGTAATTACTGGTGGTGGTCCTGGTATTATGGAGGCTGGTAATAAAGGTGCACATTTAGCAGGCGGTACTTCTGTAGGTTTAAATATAGACTTACCTTTTGAGCAGCACGATAATCCATACATAGACAAAGATAAAAATCTAGATTTTGATTACTTTTTTGTGCGTAAAGTAATGTTTGTAAAATACTCGCAAGGTTTTGTGGTAATGCCTGGTGGTTTTGGTACTTTAGATGAATTATTTGAAGCAATTACCCTTATACAAACTCATAAAATTGATAAATTTCCTATTATATTAGTTGGTCATGAGTTTTGGGATGGTTTATTAGATTGGGTAAAAACTACTCTTTTAGATAGTTTTAAAAATATTAGTGCTAACGATATGGATTTGGTACAAGTAGTAGATACTGCAGATGAAGTGATAGATATTCTAAATAAATTCTACAATCAATATAATCTAAGTCCTAATTTTTAGAATTTATACTACATTGAGCGTTAATACGTTATAAATTTACTATTTGGCCTATTTTGAAATGTTTTTAAACCCTCGGTAAGATTGATAAAAAAAAGACTTTCTTTATTACTTTTCATTTTAAGCCCTTTTTTTCTATTAGCGCAAACTAAAGTAGAAATTAAAGCCTCGTTAAATGCTACTACTAAAGTAATATCTATTCAGCAAGACATAGAATACTTTAATAAAAGTAACGATACTTTACAAGAAATCTACTTATCAGATTGGGCTAATAGTTTTAGTAGTAAAACTACTCCCCTTGCCAAACGTTTTTCTGAAGAATTTTCTAGAAAATTTCACTATTCTAGAAATTATGAAAAAGGAGGAACCATCATAAAATCTTTAACTAATTTTCAAGATAGAAGATTGGTTTGGCAACGACCAGAAAATTATCCAGATATCATTAAGGTTAATTTAGACTACCCACTTTTTCCTCAAGAAAAATATATTATTCGGTTAAATTATCAAGTAAAAATACCTGTCGATAAATTTACTAGGTACGGGTATAGTGATGAAGGTTTTAAACTAAAATATTGGTTTATTACTCCTTCTAGCTACACACAAAAAGGGTGGGAATTTTATAGTAACAAAAATTTAAACGATTTATTTACCCCTCTATTTCAGACAAACGTAGAGTTTTTACACGAAAAAGGCTATAAAGTAGTATCTCCACTACCATCAAATACTATTTTAAAAAACGACTCTATTGCCCAAACAAATTTATCTGGTAAAAACTATGTAGACCAAAAAATCTATTTAGTAAAAGAAAACACGTTTGACACTATTAAAACAAGTAAGGTAAATGTAATTACCAATGTAGAAGATGATGATGTAAACCCAGAAATTAAAAAATTAGTAATAGATAGAATTGTACGGTTTTTAAGTTACCGTTTGGGAGAATATCCTTTAGAAAATTTAATGGTTACAGAAGAAGATTATTTATCTAACCCTATTTATGGGCTCAATCAACTTCCTTCTTTTATTAGACCTTTTCAAGATGGTTTTCAATACGATATAAAACTATTAAAAGCAATTACCAAAAACTACTTAGACAATACACTTTTATTAAACCCTAGAGACGAAGCTTGGCTAAAAGATGCTATTTTAATTTATTTTATGATGGAGTATGTAAACGCATACTACCCAAACACAAAATTATTAGGTAGTTTTAGTGATATAATAGGTATTAGGTGGTTTCACGCAGCAGATTTAGAATTTAATGATCGTTATCCATTTTACGCATTAAATATGTCACGCTTAAATCTTGAGCAACCATTAAATATGAGTCAAGATTCTTTAATAAAATTCAATAAAAATATTGCAAATCCATATAAATCTGGAATAGGTTTTAACTACATCAACGATTATTTAGGAGAAAAAAAATCTACCTACAATGCTTTAAAACAATTTTACAGCACTCATAAATTAGATGAAAATGTAAAAATTGAAGACTTTAAAATCTTATTAGAAAAAAATGCAAATAAAAATTTAGATTGGTTTTTTAAAGATTACATCACTACCAATTCTAAAATAGATTTTACCATAAAAAAGGTAAAGAAACAAAACGACTCTTTAAAAATTACCATTAAAAATAAGTCTACCAATAAAATGCCTGTTTCTTTATATGGTTTAAAAGATAAACAAGTTGTTTCTAAATATTGGGTAGAGAATGTAGACTCTCTAAAAACAGTTACAATTGCAAAAAATAATATTGACCGTTTAGCATTAAATTATGAAGGTATAATTCCAGAATTTAATCAGCGTAATAATTACAAACGAGTAACTACATTTTTAAACAAACCTATTCAATTTAGACTACTTGAAGATATTGAAGACCCAAAATACAATCAGCTTTTTTTAATTCCAGAATTTAATTACAACTTGTATGACGGTTTTATTATTGGCCCTAAACTTTACAATAGCACTATTTTAAGAAGAAATTTTAATTTTAAAATTGCTCCTAAAATAGGCTTAAGAAGCAAAGCCCTGGTAGGTTCTCTATCCCTATCTAACAATCAATTATTTCAAAATCAAGAATTACACCGAGTAAATTACGGGCTTTCTGCCAACAGATATGCTTATGCAGATGATCTTTATTACCATAGATTAACCCCATATTTCAACTTACTTTTCAGAAATAATTATTTAAGAAGTAACCAAAGTCAAGCCCTAAGCATAAGAAGCGTAAATGTATTTAGAGACAAAGCCATTGCCAACCAAGTAGACGAGCCAGATTATAGTGTGGTTAATTTACAATATTTATATAGCGATAGAAATTTTAGAGATTATTTTACAAGCACAATAGATTATCAAATAGCCAAACAGTTTAGTAAAGTTTCTGTAACTGCTAAATGGAGAAAATTATTTTTAAATAATAGGCAAATAGAGCTAAGATCATTTACAGGACTATTTTTATTTAACGATAGTAAAAAATCAGATTATTTTAGCTTTGCTTTAGACAGGCCTACAGATTATTTATTTGATTATAATTACTACGGAAGAAGTGAAAGTAGTGGTTTATTTAGCCAACAATTTATAGAAGCAGAAGGAGGTTTCAAATCTCAATTACAACCTGCTTACGCAAACCAATTTATATCTACCTTAAACGGAAGCTTTACCATTTGGAACTGGATTCATGCATACGGAGATATGGGAGTAGTTAAAAACGCAGGAGACCAAGCAGAATTTTTATACGACTCTGGTATTCGGGTAAATCTAGTACAAGACTATTTTGAAGTTTTTCTACCTGTATATTCTAATTTAGGTTGGGAAACTGCCCAAGATAACTACGACCAAAAAATTAGATTCATTGTATCACTAGATTTCAACACTTTAATAAAATTATTTACTAGAAAATGGTACTAACGTGAAATCATTTAGATAAAAAACATTGCTGTTTTTTAAAAATAATTCAATTATTTAACCATAAATTATATTATTTATAATTTTAAAACAAAATAATATCAATTTCATAATTTTAACAGAATTTGTTAATTGATGTTTTATTCATTTTTTACTATCTTCGTGGTCAATTAAAAATTGAAATATGCAAGAAAAGGTCTTAGAAAGAACTGATATTTCTTTTACAGAGTTTAAAGAACAAGTTATTAAAGATTATACTACTGCAGTAGTAAGTAGAGAATGTAGCTTATTAGGGCGCCGAGAAGTGCTTACAGGTAAAGCTAAATTTGGAATCTTTGGTGATGGTAAAGAAGTGCCTCAATTAGCAATGGCAAAAGCTTTTAAGAATGGAGATTTCCGTTCTGGCTACTACCGTGATCAAACTTTAATGATGGCGTTAAACTTATTGTCTGTAGAAGAGTTTTTTGCTGGCCTTTATGCTAACACAGACATAGAAAAAGAACCAATGGCTGGTGGTAGGCAAATGGGTGGTCACTTTGGTACACACAGCTTAAACAAAGACGGTAGCTGGAAAAACCTTACCCAACAACCAAACTCTAGTGCAGACATCTCTCCTACTGCTGGGCAAATGCCTAGATTATTAGGTCTTGCACAAGCTTCTAAAATTTATAGAAATGTAGAAGGCATTGATGCCGAAAAATTTTCGGTTAATGGTAATGAAGTAGCTTGGGGTACTATTGGTAATGCAAGTACTAGTGAAGGTCTTTTTTGGGAAACCATAAATGCTGCCGGAGTAATGCAAGTACCAATGGTAATTAGTGTTTGGGACGATGCTTACGGTATCTCTGTACCTGCTAAATACCAAACTACAAAAGAAAATATTTCAGAAATATTAAAAGGATTTCAACGTGATGAAGAAAATAATGGCTACGAAATTATTGTAGTTAACGGGTGGAATT
Source organism: Mesonia phycicola (assembly GCF_900141885.1). Classification (GTDB taxonomy): domain Bacteria; phylum Bacteroidota; class Bacteroidia; order Flavobacteriales; family Flavobacteriaceae; genus Mesonia; species Mesonia phycicola. Next base: position 260,828 of record NZ_FQYY01000004.1, read on the forward strand.
ATCCAGAACTGATGGAAGCTTATCAAAAAGCATCTGCTATTTCTAGAGAAAACCACACACCTGTTTTAGTTCACGTTAAAGAACTTACACAACCACAAGGGCATTCTACCTCTGGTTCTCACGAACGTTATAAGTCTGAATCTCGTTTACAATGGGAAAAAGAAAATGATTGCAATGTAAAAATGAGGGCTTGGATTATTGAAAGCGAAATTGCTACAGATGAAGAGTTAAAAGAAATAGAAAAAGAAGCTAAAAAAACCGTTAGAGAAGGTAAAAAAGCTGCTTGGAAAGCTTTTACAGAAGGTCCTATTCAAGATAAAAATACCGTTGTAAATTTAATTAGTAAAGTTGCAGAAACAAGTAGCAACAAAAACTTTATACAACCTTTATTAGATGAACTTTCTGCAATTAAAGAACCTCAAAAATTTGAAGTTTTACGTATTGCTAGAAAAGTATTAATCTATACCTTAAAAGAAAATTCTACTGCTAAAACAGATTTGGTAAACTGGGTAAATAACTTTACTAACATTACACAACCAGAATATAGTAGCCATTTACACAGTGAGCAAACAAATAATGCCCTTTCTATTGCAGAAGTTAAACCAGAGTATAATGAAGATGCAGAGTTAGTAGATGGGCGTATTGTTATACGTGAAAACTTCGATAAAATTTTCACTAAATATCCAGAAGCCTTAATTTTTGGAGAAGACACTGGTAATATTGGAGATGTAAACCAAGGCTTAGAAGGTTTACAAGAAAAATATGGAGAGTTAAGAATTGCCGATGCTGGTATTCGTGAAGCTACCATTCTAGGCCAAGGTATTGGTATGGCAATGCGTGGTTTACGCCCAATTGCAGAAATACAATACTTAGATTATATAATGTATGCGCTACAAATTATGACAGATGATTTAGCAACCGTACATTACAGAACTAAAGGAAAACAAAAAGCACCGCTTATTGTAAGAACACGTGGTCACCGTTTAGAAGGTATTTGGCATAGTGGCTCACAAATGGGTGGATTGGTACATTTACTAAGAGGTATTCACATTTTGGTGCCTCGTAATATGACCAAAGCTGCTGGTTTCTACAACACGCTATTAGAAAGTGACGAACCTGCACTTATTGTAGAATGCTTAAATGGTTACCGTTTAAAAGAAAAACTCCCTACTAACTTAGGTGAATTTAAAACCCCTATTGGAGTTGTAGAAACGGTAAAAGAAGGAAATGACATTACATTAGTATCTTACGGTTCTACATTAAGAATTGTAGAAGATGTAGCTAAAGATTTAATCTCTGTAGGAATTGATGCAGAAGTGATTGATGTACAATCACTTTTACCATTTGATGTAAACCACGATATTGTAAAAAGTGTAGAGAAAACCAATAGACTTTTAGTTATAGATGAAGATGTACCAGGAGGGGCTTCAGCATACATTATGCAAGAAATTTTAGAAAAACAAAATGCTTATCGTTTCTTAGATAGCAAGCCACAAACACTTACTGCTAAAGAGCATAGGCCTGCATACGGTACAGATGGTGATTATTTCTCTAAACCTTCTGCAGAAGATATATTTGAAAAAGTTTATAGTATTTTTAATGAAGTGAATCCAACAGAGTTTCCTAGTTTAAGATAGAAAAAGAAAAATATCACTAAATTATAGTTACATCCACGCTTTTGTGGATGTTTCTATTTTATAAAAACTGTAGTTTAAATTTTTTAATACTTCTTCTCTCACTAACGGAAAAGATAAATCGCCTCCCGCAGTATGAAATTCTAAGTTATAAACTTTGCGTTTTTTAAACCAAAGTGGTTGTTTTACCGTAACAGATTGCAATTTAAAAAGCTCTAAAATTTCTGTTTCTTGATTCCAAATACCGTGCTTTTTAATGATGAAACTCTCTGTAAATTCAATAGAAATTGATTGATAATACATTTTGTTTAAAACAAATGAAAGTCCTATATAAATAAATATAAATGGTAAAATAATTTTCCATTCATACCAAGAAAAAATAACTACCGGTATAAAAGCAATAGCCAGAGGAATTAAACTTAGCATCACACGCCTAAAAATTAAAAAATGATGCGGTTTAATAGCTTCAGAAGTTTCATCTGCTTTATTAAATAAAAACTCTTTTATTTTCTGAAGTTTTTCTTTTGCCAACCCCGGAATTCTAATCTTCCCTTTTTTACCCTGAATCTCGTCAGAACTGCTTGCTAGAGAAACTTCTGCCTCATAAAGGTTTAATCGCTTCTGAATAGGATTAGTACTTAACCTCAACAATTGTACTCTTCTTGGCTTTAGTGAAGTTCTTGTATTAGTTTTTAGTCCCATTTCTAGGTCTAAACTCGAGGTGGTTTGTGTTAGTGTTAGATTAAAATATTTAATAAAAATTTCTATGGTAGAAATTACAATTCCTGCTATAAATGTTAAAACCACAGCCATTAATAAAACAAAAATTATTGCACTTGAAGAGGTATAATTTTTATCTAAATACTCCACGCCTTGGTCTATATAGGGATTTTCAATTTTTAGCTGGCTCAATTCATTCATTATAGTACTAAAAAAAATAAAAATAAGCCAAATACCACGTAAGTAGTTAGAGGTTAATCCAAGCTTCAGTAAATCTAAAATACCTAGTTGGTGCTTCCATTCTACCTTCTGTTTTTTTGTGAAATTTGGGTTAATTGCAGAATCATTTACTGTTTCAACTTCATATTCAACTTCCTCTAAGTTTTCTTCCGCAGCTAAATCCATCAAAATACTTCTTAAATCTTCTGCTTTTTCTTTAGAAAGCGCTTTTATTGTAACTTCTTTTTGTGAGCTTCCAGCGGTATCAATTGCTACTTCATACACATTAATAATTCGTTGAATAATTGATCTTTTAAAATAAACTTGCTGAATTTTATCAAACGGTATATTGATATATTCTGTAGAAAAAACTCCTTTTTGCAACACAAATTCTTTCTGCTTGTAATCAATATGAAACTTGAATTTTTTATAGTAAAAAAAGCTATAAATAAGTGATAATAAACCTACGATGCCAAAACCTAATAAAATATAAAGTTTTGCTTTTGAATTACTACTGAATAAAAAGTAAGCAAACGAAATTAAAACCGCTCTTAATATCTTATAGAATGAAGATGTAAATATTACTAGAATACCTACTTTAGATTGGTTTTGTGGCTGTGTAAAAGGTTTATTCATGTTCTTCTACCGTTAATTTTTTAGCAACCGCTTCTTTTAACTTTAAAGCTAAATCTGGCAATAAACCTGGTATACTTACATCACTCCCCTGCCCGCCTGCGGTAAAAATTTTTAAGGTTGAAACACCAAGTGCTTTATCAAAAACTCCACGTGATATAGAAACATGCTGAATACGATTAAACGGAATCACTGTTGTTTTGTTAATTAAATAGCCTCTGCTATAAATGATATCTTTTTCTCGTAATGCATAGCCATATTTTTTTTGTAATAGAAAGGCGTTTAGATAGCCAAACCCAAACACTATAAAAAGCACTGTCAGTGCTAAATATAAAACCCAATGGGTTGGTAACAAATAAAAAAGTACCCCCCAACCTATTAATAATAGCAAAAAGCCTATACTAATTTGAATAAAGCTTTTGGTTCTTTTTTTTATTGATACAGACAAAAAATCTACTGCTTGATAATCAGGCAGTAGATCTATTTCTAATTGTTTATTGGTAAATTGACTCTCTACGGAATCCATTTTTTCTCAAAATTTGGTTGGCGTTTTTCTAAAAATGCATTTCTACCTTCTTTTGCTTCATCTGTCATATAAGCAAGTCTGGTAGCTTCTCCTGCAAATACTTGTTGCCCTACCATACCATCATCTGTTAAATTCATTGCAAATTTCAGCATTTTAATAGAGATAGGTGATTTTGCCAGAACTTCTTGTGCCCACTCATAAGCGGTTTGCTCTAACTCATCGTGTGGTACAACGGCATTTACCATACCCATTTCAAAAGCTTCTTGTGCAGAATAATTTCTTCCTAAAAAGAAAATTTCTCGGGCTTTCTTTTGCCCCACCATTTTTGCTAAGTATGCAGAACCATAACCTCCATCAAAACTAGTTACATCTGCATCTGTTTGTTTAAAAATAGCGTGTTCTTTACTAGCTAAAGTCATATCACAAACTACGTGTAAACTATGACCACCACCAACAGCCCAACCTGGTACTACACAAATTACTGCCTTAGGCATAAAACGTATTAAACGTTGTACTTCTAAAATATTTAAACGATGGTAACCATCTTCTCCCACGTAACCTTCTTTTCCACGTGCTTTTTGATCGCCGCCACTACAAAAAGACCATATACCATCTTTTGTTGATGGGCCTTCTGCAGAGAGTAACACCACTCCAACAGATGTATCTTCGTGTGCATCATGAAAAGCATCTAACAACTCGCTAGTAGTTTTTGGTCTAAAAGCATTTCTTACATCTGGTCTATTAAATGCAATTCTGGCTACTCCATTATATTTTTTATAAGTAATATCATCATACTCTTTGGCGGTTTCCCACTTAATTTCACTCATAATAGATTTTTATATTTAAACGTAAATTTACATTTTTTAATCAAAATTATGTAACTTTATAGAAGTACTTATAAAAGCTCGACATGAAAAATTTATACTTTTTGTTTATTCTGTTTTTTAGTTTTCAAATTTATGCACAGAACAGTTCTAGTATTGTAAACGTTAGTAAAGACTCTCTTTTAGTTACTGTAGATAAAAAACCAGAATTAAAAATTAATAAATTTCTTCAAAATATTGCTTTTGATCAAATAAACGATACTTATCACTACCCTATTACTACAACGGTACGTAATTACAGCTTTAAACCTACAGTAAAAGATATTGCTCAATATTTGTATGTAGAGCGACCTCTTTTAAAAATGCTGTATCCTAATTATAATTACTTGGGCGGACATTTAGCTGATTGGAATAATAATTATACCCCAGATTTAATTAGTTATTATGGTAAATAACTCTCTTCATTATAATATTTAGCATAATCTTTGATACCTTTATGCTGAAATTATTATTTATGTATTTTAAATTTTTTCTCTTTTTTATATTTATAGGTTTTTCTTCTATTGCACAAGAAATAGAAAACCCTAATCTTTTTGCTACTAATAATCAAATTATTAGAGCAGATTTATATAGCGGAAAAGCTGTTTCTCTTTCTCAATTTGATGGGTACATAAAACCTGAACAGAGACATTTTTCTGTACCACAAGGCAATGTTTTTGGCGAAGAAAATAAAGGAGATATTAATATGATGGCTTTGGCTGCAACAGAACAATGGAAACAGCAAAGCGGTATAATAGATATGCAATTTCCTGCAAAACAATTACAGCAAATTAATGGGCAGGTAAGAGTTTTTTATAACGCGCAAGAAAATTTTAAATACAGAACTAATTTTAATCTAAATTATTACGGACAAACCACTCCGGATGGAGGAATTAGAAATGAAGTGTATAAAGACGTTAGTCAGCCTTTTATAAACCCTTATTACGGACAAAGGTATAATCCATATTATAATAGAAGAAGAAGCTCCAATTCTAGTGGAGCTAACTTCAACTTTTATATGACTAGATAATTCTAATACCGTCTTCTTCTATAGAAACTAATCTTTTTTTATAGAGCATCCCAATAGCTTTTTTAAAACTCTTCTTGCTTATGCCTAATTTCGCTTTAATTTCATCTGGTGAAGACTTATCTGTAAGAGGTAAAAACCCATTACTCATCTCTAATTCTGCCATTACTGCATCTGCATTTGGCTCTATACTTCTATAACCAGGACGCTGAAGAGTAATGTCTATTTTATTGTCTGTTCTAGTTTTTTTCACCCAACCTTCAAGTTTATCTCCAGTCTTTAAGTCTTGAAAAACATCGTCATGATACACCAAACCTTGGTGTATTTCATTCACTATTAGATTAAAACCTATATCTGTTTTATTAGTAACAATAAGGTTTACTTTTTCAAAAGGTTCTACTGTAAGTTCTGTATTATCTAAAAAGTGATTTACTTTACTAGAAGCTACTAAACGCTCTGTTTCTTCATCTAAATAACAAAAAATCAAGTACCAATTCCCTTCTTTCATTGGGTAAGCTTGTTCTTTGTAAGGTACAAACAAATGTTTTTCTAACCCCCAATCTAAAAAAGCTCCTATTTGGTTTACCTCTACACATTTTAAAAAAGCAAATTCATCTAGCTTTACATAAGGTTTTAAATTGGTAGCAACTGGACGCTCGTCGTGATCTAAATAAACAAAAACCTCTATCTCATCTTCTAACTCAAAGCTCTCTGGTTTGTATTTATTAGGTAATAATACTTCGTTATCTTTCTCTCCAGTATCATCTTTTAAGAAAAGACCTGGAGGTGTATCTCTATCTATTTTTAAGGTATGAAATTGACCTATACTTAACATAAATTATATTTTAAAGGGCAAAGATACGTGCTTTTTAATCATAAAAATACCTAAACAGAAAAAGATAACTTCAAGTTGACTGATTAACTTGTAGTTATCTTTTTATAATTACTTACTTAATAATCTTAAAAATGAAGATTTATGGAAGTAAAACTTTAAAATAATTTTTTAAATATTGATCATTCTCTTCTCTAGGAGTAAAAATCTCTAAAATTTTAGGCAGATTATCTTCTGCATAAAACTCTATTAAACTGTTTTTCAAACTCTCTTCATCATGCGCAGCTTGATAACTAAACCCATACATTTCTGCTAAATGATTAGCTCTCAAGTTATGGGTAGTTTCAAAAAAAGTAGAAAAATGATTGGTTTCTTTGGCACCGGGTAAAATTCTAAAAATTCCGCCTCCTTGATTATTAATGATAATAATTCTGAAACTCTTCGGAATATAATTATTCCACAACGCATTGCTATCGTAAAAGAAACTTATGTCGCCCGTAATTAAAGTGGTTGGGTATGTTGCTTTTACTGCCGCACCTATTGCTGTTGAAGAACTGCCATCAATCCCACTTGTACCACGGTTACAATAAACTTGTAAACTAGGGTAAAGTTTAAATAACTGAGCATAACGCACCACACTACTATTAGAAAGTTGTACTACTTGCTGATGAGGCATTTGCTGAAGTATTTGGCGAAATGCTTTTAAATCACAAAACGGAATTTCTTCCATGTATTTCTCATGATGTACGTCTCGTTGCGCATTTACTTGCAGCCATTTATCTCTGTAGTTACTTTCTACTTGCTTTGCTAACGGAATAAACTTGCTAAAAAACTCATTCGCATTCACATCAAAATGTTTATTTAAACAGAAAAAAGTATCAAAGGCTTTTTTAGCATCTACGTGCCAATGGTGTTGGGGTTGGTAAGTACGTAAAAAAGCTTTTATTTTTTTTGAGATAATGAGTCCGCCAAAGGTTAATAAAATATCTGGTTGCAATTGTGCAAATTCTTCTTCTCGTGTTGCCGATGCTTCAAGAGGAGCTATTAACTTATCTATTCTTGTAATAAATTTTTCATGATGTAAATTAGAAGTAGTTTCTGTAAATACCAGAACCGAAGGATCTTCTGCTAATTCATCTAAAAATTTTTGCTCTATTGCATTAGGTTTATTTACCCCTACTAATACTAATTTTCTTTTAGCTCGATTCCAAATTTCTGCATAAGGCTCTAAAACTTTTTCTGCCGTAGTTTTAGGCTCTCTTATTGGTTCTATGGTTAACGGATTTACTGTCGGTTTTTCTACCAACTGATATAAAGGCTCATAAAACGGAGCATTAATATGCACGGGGCCATTTTGCTCAATGGCGGTATTTAAAGCTAAATTAATCTCTCTCTCGTTATGTTTTTGCGCTTCAAAAAGTTTTTGTTTTAGCTTTGAGTCTATTGGCGCAGATGTATCTAATACCAGTTCTGAATATAAATTAGCAGAATACAAAATATGGTTTTGGTAAACATTTTTTTGTCTAATAGTTTGCCCATCGCCAATATCTATACGTTCTACAGGTCTATCTGCAGAAATTACAACTAGTGGAACATCACTATAAAATGCTTCTGCAATAGCAGGATAATAATTTAATAACGCACTACCAGAAGAGCAACATAAAGCTACTGGTTCTTGCAATTGCTGTGCTAAACCTAAAGCAAAAAATGCTGCCGAACGCTCATCTACTATGCTATATGCTTCTATTTCTGGATGATTGGAGAAACTAATAGTTAAAGGTGCATTTCGAGATCCTGGAGAAATCACTACGTGCTTTATTCCTTTAGATAAACATAATAAAGTAATTGATTGGGCAAGCGGTATGCTAGAGTATTGCATGTTTTATTGAATTTTCTCCTACAAAAATACGGCTTATTGGTTAATTTGTTAGCGCGTTTATGAGTTTTTGTATTACTTGCTTAAGACAATAATTTAAATAAAACACGCTTACCTCAGAAACCTCAACAGCGTTCAAAAACTTCAAAAATTTTTCAAATTTCTGTGTATAATCATCATTATTATTGTCATTCCGGACTTGATCCAGAATCTCTTCTTCCTTTGAAAAAATATGGATCGGAAAATATTGAAACAACACTTCAACTCCGCTAAGTGTGACAAACAATTTTATAAAGAGCTCAAATCTCACGTCTAACTTGTAACTTCTAATTTCTAAAGTCTACTCTCTAACTTAAAGTACTTTTTGCATAGTTTCTGCTTTTCTAAGCGTTTCTTCCCACTCTGCAGCAGGGTTAGAATCTTTAGTGATACCACCACCAATATAAAGCATTGCTTTATTTTCTAAAAGTTGCATACAACGCAAATTCACATATAGATTAGATTGTCGCTCAATTAAGTTGAATGCTGAATTTTCTACATTTCGTTTTCGTGGATTTCTAGGTTTTTCTACCTGAATATTTAACTCACCCAAATAACCAGCATAAAAAGCACGATTATAAGCTTCTTCATTTAAAATAAACTCTTTTGCCATTTGTTTAGGCAAACCACAAACTGCTGGAGTTGGATGTAAATTAGTTACTATTTCACCTAGATTTTCTTTTTTAAAAACTCCACTTAAATTGGTTTTTAAATGCACTACATTACCCGCTCTATGCGTTTGCACATCAGAAATTTGTAAACGCTCTATACCTTCTATATTTTTTAAAGCATCTTCTATTGTTCTGGTAACAATTGCTTGTTCTTCTATTTCTTTTTCTCCCCAAGAAACTTCTGTCGTTCCTTTAAAAACTTGTGTTCCCGCTAACGCCATGGTTTTAAAACGATTATTTTGCGTTTTCACTAAGGTTTCTGGTGTTGCTGCTAACCATAAACCTACCTGCGGATGGTACCAACAATACACAAAAGCGGTTGGGTAATTTTTTAATAATCGTTTAAAATATTCAATGGGTTGTGTTTTTACCGCTAAAACTTGCTTTCTAGAAAGTACTACTTTTTCTAATGCTGAATTTTTAATAGCCGTAATTCCTTTTTCTACTAAATTTTCATGAAATGTTTTTTGCTGAAGTGTAGTTTCAAATGGTGTTGATGCAATAGATTCTTCAACCATCAATTCTTCAATCGTAAATTTTAACTTAGAGAAATTGGCCTTTCTTCTATTGAAAAAGATAGTTTTTTGTTGATTATCAAAAGGTGCAAACACAAAACCTTCTTGCTGAAAATTTTCTAAATACTCTAATTTTGCGTCTTCCTGAAGTTGCAAATGAAGCTCATCACTATTGGGATGACGATAAGCTACAAAGGGTAATTGTGCTTCGAGTTGTTTTTCTAATTTTTGAAAATATATAGATAAGGCCATTTGGATTTTTTAAATTTTTAATCAACATTAACTAAATAGTTCTCGACTCCGCTCGAACTGACATTGATTAAACTAATTACACTTCGACAAGCGCAGTGTGACAATGCTTTTACTTTTTCTTGGGTAAGGCAATAGTGGTTAATTTTACGGCAGAAATTAGGTTGTCTTCTACATCTCTAATTTTAATATCCCAAACCTGCGTAGTTTTGCCTTTATGTAAAAATTCGGCACGCGCAAACACCTCTCCGCTTGCGATACTTTTTACGTGATTAGCAGAAATTTCTATCCCGCGAATGTAAAAATGTTCTCCATCTAAAAAGATAAAACTAGCTGCGCTACCCACACTTTCTGCCAAAGCTACCATTGCTCCACCGTGTAAAACACCATCTGGTTGATGTACTTTTGGGGTAACCGGCATTTTAGCTACCAGAAAATCTTTACCAACATCGATAAATTCTATTTCTAAGGTTTCCATTAAGGTATTTTTGCACATTTTTGCGCAACCGGCTAGTATTTCTTCTTTAGAATATTTCATTTTTTAATATCTCTATAAAATCTTATTACATAATTGAAATTAAATATTTAGTTTCGAAAAATATCTAAATCTCGATGATCGAGTAAAAATACAAAATAGCAACTACATGACGACCGAAGAAAAAAAGGTTTCTTACACGACAACCAATTCTTATTCTACCAAAAATAAATTAACTAATGCTACCAAAAATGTATGGTTTTGCTGCCACGGACTTGGTTTTTTAAGTAGGTATTTTATAGAATATTTTAAAGGTTTAAATGCTGAAGAAAATTATATTATAGCTCCACAAGCACCTTCTAAATATTATCAAAAATCAGATTTTAAACACGTTGGTGCTTGCTGGCTTACTAAAGAAGAAACTTTACAAGAAACAGAAAATATACTTAATTACCTAGATTCAGTTTTTGCTGCAGAAGAAATTTTAAACGATAAGCGTTTAATTTTATTAGGCTACTCTCAAGGGGTTTCTGTAATTACTCGATGGTTGGCCTCTAGAAAAATAAATTGTGACACTTTAATCATACATTCTGGAGCAATACCAAAAGAGTTAACGCCACAAGATTTTGAATTTTTGCAAGACACCAAAATAGAATTGTGGTACGGTACAGAAGATGAATACTTAACCGAAAAGAGAATAGTTGAAGAAACCAAACACGCAAATAACTTATTTGGAGATTGTTTAAAAATTGTGCCATTTAAAGGAAAACACGTGGTAAATGCCGATTTAATAAATCAATTAGGAATTAGTCACTAAATACCTAGTTTTAAACCATTAACCGAAATAATAAAAAATGAGTAGAAATGAAAAGATTAAGCATATAAATAAAGATGTGCTAACCAACATTGACAAGGTTCTTAATTCTATCTATGACCACGGAAACTCATCTAAAATAAGAGTTATAAATAAGACTAGAACAATTGCCGTGGCACTAAATCTAATACATGAAAAAGAGCCACTAACTTTCTATCTTAGCGAAAATGGAATACTTGCGCTTCAAGAAGGCGGGATTAAAAATTATTTAGAAAAACTAGGCGCTGAGAAAGATTTAGATCTCATAATTAAAGGATTGACTAAAAAAAGTTTAAAAAATCAATTTTTGTACAATATAATGTATGTAGGTGTTGGTGGGGTTATAGGAATATTAACAATATTAGTAACGCCAGATACCACAGAAAAATACATACAAGAATTGAATAAAATTGTAAAGCAAAAAAACAAAAATAACTCTAATCTTAAAACTGAAATTAAACAAATACGTTTAGAAATAAACTCTTTAAAAAAACAAGTTAATTCTTTAAAAAATGTATCAGAATAAAAAACGGTTTTTAAGACTGTATAAAATAATCGCAGTTTATTGCTTAATCAAAAGTTGTTAAAAACACACAATTACATTTAACCATATACTTTAATTTAAGGTCTTATTTATTATATTTTTATTTAAGTCTTTGTAATGTTTACTAAAATCTAAAATAACGAAGATTGTTATTAGTATTTACTAATCTACTTTTTTTGCTTCTTCCCAAAACACATCCATTTCTTGTAATGTCATATCGCTAAGAGGTTTCTTATTTTCTTTGGCTTTTTCTTCTAAATATTGAAAGCGTTTGATAAACTTTTTATTGGTACGCTCTAAGGCATTTTCTGGGTTTATTTTTAGAAAACGAGCATAATTAATCATAGAGAAAAGTACATCTCCAAATTCTGCTTCTATTTTATCTTGATCTTGTACCTTCACTTCTTCCTGAAGTTCTTCTAGCTCTTCTTTTACTTTATCAAAAACTTGTTGTGGCTCTTCCCAATCAAAACCTACTCCTGCTACTTTTTCTTGAATTCTGCTAGCTTTTACTAAGGCAGGTAAAGAACGAGGTACACCTTCTAACACGCTTTTTTTACCTTCTTTTAGTTTTAGATTTTCCCAGTTTTTCTTAACATCTGCTTCATTTTCTACTTCTACGTCTGCGTAAATATGTGGATGTCTAGAAATAAGTTTATCACAAATACTATTAGCTACATCTGCTATATCAAAACTACCTTTCTCACTACCAATTTTAGAATAAAAGACTATATGCAGTAACACATCTCCTAACTCTTTTTTTACTTCTTCTAAATCATTATCTAAAATTGCATCTCCCAACTCGTAAGTTTCTTCAATAGTTAAATGGCGAAGAGTTTCCATAGTTTGCTTACGATCCCAAGGGCATTTTTCACGTAATTCATCCATAATGGTTAGTAAACAATCAAAGGCTTGTAATTGGTCTTTTCTAGAATTCATGTTTTGATAATTTGAAAGTTTAAAAGTACAATTTATTCTATAATTTGTTGGGTTTATATAGTGCTTATCGGTTTATTTAAACTCTAGAATTTTAAATATTTTCTGCTTCTTATCCTTAGTGAGATCTCGAAATAATTACAGGATAATATAACGGACTTTATTAAGAGATTATTAAAAGAGAAAAGGAATTATACTGAAGTTGTTTTAGTATGACATCAACTCAATAAGACCCTGAAATAAATTCAGGGTGACGAAACCGGAGTTAATAAAAGATGCGTTAGGGATGGAGCGTTTGTTTGAGCTCTTTTATAAAGACTGTATTTCACAGTTTTTATAAAAAGCGAGTCGTGACAGCCCGACCCTTGTGGTAACGCCATAAAAAAAGCCTTGTAAATGACTACAAGGCTATCTGTTTTTGAAATTGTAAGAAAATTTATTCTTCTTCTGAAGAAGCTTCTGCTTTTTCTTCTGTTTTTGGTTCTGCAAAATCGGTTATACCTGCTTTTACCAATATGTTATACCATTGAAATACTTTTTTAATATCACTAGAGTACACACGATCTTCATCGTAATCTGGTAATACTTCTTTAAAGTATGTTTCTAATTTTGCTTTAGATTCTTTATGGCTTATGGTTTCTTTACCGTCTTCTTTTTCTGCTATTTTTAGAAAAACTTCTCTTAAAGGAACTTCTTCTGTGTAAGTATACATTGCAATTTCACTAAGCATGCTCACGTTATGTCTTACCGATACAGATAGTTTTTTTCCATCTGCTAAAGACTCTGCTACAAAACCACCACGGGTTTGTGCTTTTAACTCATATAATCCTGGTTTTCCTGAAATAGCTAATACTTTCTCTAAACTCATGTTTTATTTTTTTAAGGGTCGCAAATATCTAATCTCTTGATATAAAAACAAAAAGATTATCGTCCTTTTTTTGCATTTGGGAAGCGCATTCTATAATCTGAACGAACGTCACCTTTACTTATTTTTTGTAACTTATTCTTTATCAGTCTCTTTTTAAGACTTGATAGTTTATCTGTAAATAAAATTCCTTCTATATGATCATACTCATGTTGTATTACTCTTGCTGCTAAACCGCTATAATTTTCTGTTATTTTGGTAAAATTTTCATCGTAGTATTCTATAGTGATATTTGGTTTTCTAAACACATCTTCACGTACCTCTGGAATACTTAAACAGCCTTCGTTAAATGCCCACTCATCTCCCTCTTCATTAGTGATTTGTGGATTTATAAATACTTTTTTTAATGCTTTTAGTTGAGTTTTATCTTCTTCTGAAAGATCTTCATCTTCTGCAAAAGGTGCTGCATCTATTACAAATAATCTAATTGACAAACCTATTTGTGGTGCAGCCAAACCAACACCATAAGCACCATACATAGTCTCAAACATATTTGCTATAAGTGCATCAAGCTGTGGATAATCTTGAGAAATATCTTTTGCTTTTTTCTTTAATACGGGATCTCCGTAAGCTACTACTGGTAATATCATATTAATATGCTAATTTTTAAATTTAAAAATGAGATGATTTTTTATTTTAATCATCAATATAAATAAGATTGTAAAATTATGGTGGCGCTAATTTCGTCTACTAAAGCTTTATTGCGGCGCTGCTTTTTTTTGAGTCCGCTATCTATCATGGTTTGTACTGCCATTTTAGAAGTAAAGCGTTCATCTACACGTTCTACCTTCATTTGTGGGAATTTTTCTGTGAATTTTTTTAAAAATTTTTGAATAAATTCTTCACTTTGTGAGGCAGCTCCATCCCTTTGTTTTGGCTCTCCAACTAACACTAATTCTACTTTTTCTTTAGAAAAATAATCTTGTAGAAATTCAAGTAAATTAGGCGTATCTACAGTAGTTAAACCAGAGGCTATCATTTTAAGCTCATCTGTTACTGCTATACCAGTTCTTTTGGTTCCAAAGTCTAGGGCCAATATTCTAGCCATATTTAATTTTTATGCAAAGATAATACTTATAAAGCTATTGCTATAATATTTAAGGATAAGCCTTATATTTGGCCAAAAATTAACTAATGGAAGACTTAAAAAATACAATTTTAGAGGCTTGGGATAACCGAGAATTATTAAAAGAAGAAAAAACACAAAATGCAATTCGTGAAGTAATTAACTTGGTAGATGCAGGTGAATTACGTTGTGCAGAACCAACACAAGACGGATGGCAAGTAAATGAGTGGGTAAAAAAAGGAGTTGTTCTTTATTTCCCTATTCAGAAAATGGAAACTCTAGAGGCTGGTATTTTTGAGTATCATGATAAAATGCCTTTAAAAACTGGATATAAAGAAAAAGGAATTCGTGTGGTACCAAATGCAGTGGCAAGACACGGTGCTTATATTTCTAGTGGTGTAATTATGATGCCTAGTTATGTAAATATTGGTGCTTATGTAGATGAAGGTACTATGGTAGATACTTGGGCTACTGTTGGTAGTTGTGCTCAAATTGGTAAAAATGTTCACCTTTCTGGTGGTGTTGGTATTGGTGGTGTTTTAGAGCCATTACAAGCAGCCCCTGTTATTATTGAGGATAATGCATTTTTAGGTTCTAGAAGTATTGTTGTAGAAGGTGTACGTGTAGAAAAAGAAGCTGTTCTTGGAGCTAATGTGGTACTTACCGCATCTACTAAAATTATTGATGTAACTGGTGATGAACCTGTAGAGATGAAAGGTATTGTGCCTGCAAGATCTGTAGTAATACCTGGTTCTTACACTAAGAAATTCCCTGCTGGAGAATTTAATGTGCCTTGTGCTTTAATTATTGGGAAGCGTAAAGAAAGTACTAATAAAAAGACATCTTTAAACGATGCATTACGTGAGTATAATGTAGCGGTATAATTAATATTCATAAAACTCCTCTTTCGGGAGGAGTTTTCTTTTTTTTAAATCATCTTTTTTCTATCATTTTTATGACCTCTACTCTAGCCCTGAATAAAGCCAAATACCTAATTATTCAGCAAAAAATGATTGGTGATGTACTTACTTCTTCTATTTTATGTGAGGCAATTAAACAAAAAAATGCTTCTGCAGAAGTTCATTATTTAGTAAATCAGCATACTATACCTGTTGTAGAAAATAATCCGTTTATAGATAAGTTGATTGTAATGACTAAAGAGATTGAAAAATCTCCCGCTAAATTTTTTAAATTTCTTCAGCAAGTAAAAAAAGAAAATTACAATGTGGTTTTAGACGTGTACTCTAAACCTGCTAGTGTTTTAATTGGTAAATACTCTGGTGCTTCTATTAAAATTGGCTATAAAAAATGGTACTCTAAATTGGCTTATAATTATATTTTTAAATATAAATCTAAACCAGATACTTATGCCGGTCTGGCAATAGAAAATAGAATGCTTCTTTTACAACCTTTAGATAAAAGCTATGCTGTAGAGTTAAAACCTAAAATTTATTTAACTGAAAAAGAATTTGCCTCTGCTAAAAAAATTCTTCAACAAGAAAATTTATTACACAAGCCATTATTTATGATTGGTATTTTGGGTTCTTCAGAAGAAAAAAGCTACCCGCTACCCTACTTGGCTAAATTGCTAGATATTATTGTTGAAGAAACTAATGGAAATTTAATTTTTAACTACATCCCTAAACAATTAGACTCGGTTACCAAACTAATAAAACTTTGCTCACCTACAACTCAACAAAATATTTACTCTGCTATTTACGGTAAAAGTTTAAGAGATTTTATGGCTCTAACTTCTTTATGTGATGCTTTTATAGGAAATGAAGGTGGTGCAGTAAATATGGCTAAAGCATTAAATATACCTACTTTTTCAATTTTTGCTCCATTTACAAAACGAATTGCTTGGGCTATTTATGAAGATGATAAAAATACTAGTGTACATCTAGAAACCTACAAACCTGAAATTTATAAAAATACGGAGTTAAAAGAAATTAGAAAAGACGCTTCTACCTATTATCAAAAATTAAAGCCTACATTTTTTGAAACAGAATTAAAAAACTATTTAAAAAAAATTAATTTATAACTTCTTTATACCAAAAGGGGTTTTAATAACACCTCTCTTTTTAGTTTCTTTTCTTATCGCCAAATTAGCATCTATAGATTCTTTGGTTTTATAACCTCTTGGGTGATCTAAATGAAGACAAATTGCAGAGTAACGAATTTGTTTAGATTTTATACCACTATTTATTAAACGCTCCCCTAGTTCTCTGTCTTGACCACCGTACTGCATACGCTCATCAAAACCATTAATAGCAAGCATATCTTTTTTCCATCCGCTGGCATTATGCCCGTTCCAGCTAGCATTAGTAGGGGTAATCTTGTTAAGCATATTTTGCATAAAGCCTTTTGCACTTAACTTTTTATTTTTAAAAGAAGAGGTAAGTCCATTTTTTTTCAACCACTCTACATCAAAACATTGCTGACTAAAAATAGTTTCTTTAGTAATCATCTTAGAAATATCTAATGGCAACATAAAATAACCTCCAGATAAAAAGAAACCTTCTTCTCTATATTTTAAATGTGTAGACACAAAGTCTTTACGAGGTATACAATCCCCATCACTCATTAAGATATAGTCTGATTTGCAAGCTAAAATTGCTTTATTTAATATTCTCGATTTTTGAAAACCATCATCATCTTGCCAAACGTGTTGAATTGGATAATTTACTATTTTCTGAAAACGTTGTATTAAATCAAAAGTTGGTTGTTTAGAACCGTCATCAGCAATAACAACTTCAAAATTAGCACTATCTTGACATGCATATCCCCAAAGTACTTTTTCTAACCAGTCTTCTGAGTTATAGGTGCTAATAATTACTGATATATTAATGCTATTTTTCAACGTCTAAAATTTGGTAAATTAACTTTACAAGTACAAAAATAACGATTTTTACCGATGCAATTGTTTTTGAAAGAAAAAAAGTTGAAAATTATCCGCAACCTTTTCAAGAAATGTGCATCTTAATTATGAAGTATCTTTTGTTTGCTATAAATTTGCCTTTTGTTTCAAATTAAGATTTAAGTTTAAATAATAGTTAAATTCAATAACTAAAAAGTTGGAAAAACTCACAGCGCTAATACCTACCGGAAACGAAATTCACAACATTAAAGAAGTTATAGCTTCTGTTGATTTTGCTGATGAAATTTTGGTGGTAGACAGCTACAGTAATGACGGTACTTATGAAGTTGCTAAAAAACTAGCTGATCGAGTTATTAGAAGAGAATACAAATATTCTGCCTCTCAAAAAAATTGGGCTATACCACAAGCTAAATATGAATGGATTTTACTGGTAGATGCAGACGAGCGAGTGACACCAGAACTTAAAAAAGAAATTCTTGAAATTTTAAAAAACCCTCCGCAAGACCAAACTGTTGCTTATTCTATTGGCCGTAAAAATCATTTTATGGGTAAACACGTTAAGCATAGTGGTTGGAAAAATGATAAAGTAACTCGTTTATTTAAAAAAAGTAAATGCCGCTATGAAAACAAGCATGTACATGCAGAAATTATAGCAGATGGTAAGGTAAAAAAATTAAACTCTAAGTTTTATCACAATACGTATATTACTATAGATAAGTTTTTAGAAAAAATGAATCGTTACGCTTGGTGGCAAGCTAAAGATTACGATAAAAAAATAGGAAGACTAACACCTTACCATTTTATTATTAAACCTATGTATAGCTTTTTTAAACATTACATTATGCAAGGTGGTTTTAGAGATGGTGTTGTGGGTTTAACCATTGCATATATTCACGGATATACTGTTTTTATGCGCTATGTTAAAGTTTGGCTTTTACGTAGAGATAGAAAATAATTTACTTTTTCCAGAATTTTATTTTCTTCTTAAATTTTCTTTTGTTGTGAAACTTCTCTTGAAATTTTTGCGTTTCGCTCCACATTAAATCTACAATTTTCTGATAATCTCCACCTATACATTTAGCATATTCATCACTCATTATTTCTACCATAGAACGATGAACAGTTAATCTTTTAAAGTTTTTAATTCTTTCTTCAAAAGACAATGGTTTAAACTCCATTCTATTTAAATCTACCAAGTAAAACTGATAATTGTTTCCAGTAATTTCTATTAACGTATTACCTGGTGAATGATCTAAAAAAAGAACTTCTTTTTCATGAAGCTGAAATGTAAATCTTGTAAATGCCCTTAAAATTTCTTCGTGATTTGGAATATCAAAATTATGCGTTAAATCCCGATAAGTATAATCTGTATGTAAATGTTTACTTACGTAAAAACTCTTTTTAAAAAGTGCAGACGAAGGAAACTCAAAAAAAGCAATAGGGTCTGGAGTGCCAAAACCCAACTCTTGAAGTTTTTCTGCATATTCAAAAGAACGTTGAGCTTTGCTCTTCCTAAAGTATTTATAAACAAACTGATTAATTAAATTAGGGATTTTAAAAGATTTAATATTTAAAGTAACACCCTCTATATCAAAAAGTTTAATTACATTTCTATTAGCGTTACCTAATATTTGCCCTTCAGTTTGAAAATTATCTATACAATTTACAACCTGTTTTTTTTTGCTTTTATATGCTTCAGAAAAAGTATATTTCATTTTGCAAAAGTACAATAATATGCGTTTTTAAAGCCTTTAATTTATTTATAATAACAAAAATCAATTTCAACTATTTACAAAAAATAAAATAATATATAATTGTAAATTCTATATTTGTGCTCAAATATAGAATAATGAAAGAAAGCTATTACATTCTACATAAAAATGGTGCAAATAGTCATTATTCAGCTTTAGATTACTTATTAAAAGAGAATAATATTAATCTAGTTTATAGAGAATTTTCTATTGTAGGTAACTTCTTTAAAAGTATTAAAAGATTAGATTTTAAGCTTTTTATTAAACAATTAAAAAATTTATTTTTTCTATTTCAGTTAATTATCTCTTCTAACAAAAAGGTGGTTTTAGGTATAGCTCCTTATGATGCTAAATTAAAACGCTTACTTTGGGTTTTAAGCAATCATCAAGTTTTTTACCATACTTCATGGACGTGCTGGGACAAAACTTTTCAGCCTAAAAAATTAAAGAAAAACGCAGATAGCGTATTAAAGATTTGGGAAAATTTTTTAGAAGATAAATGCCAACATATTTTTGCTGTTACCAAGCATACTAAAAATGAGATTTTAAATAATTACAACGTAAACTCTAATAAAGTTAGTGTGGTTTACCATTCTATCTCTAATGAGTTTTTAAAAACAACTATTACCAAAAGATATAATAAGAAGAGTTTTATTTATGTTGGAAGATTAACTCCTGAAAAAGGGATAGAAGAAATGCTGAATTTTTTCAGTAAAAATACAGACTTACCTTTAACCATTATAGGGAATGGTAAACTTAAAAATGAAGTAATAGAAAATTCTAAACAACACAAAAACATAAAATATATAGAGTACGTAAGCAATAGAGCCTTATTAGCTTCTTATTTTCAAGAAAATACATTCTTAATTTTAAATTCTAAAAAAACAAGAAAATGGGAAGAGCTTTTTGGTATGGTTTTAATTGAAGCAATGTCTCAAGGTACTATACCAATTTCTACCAATCATTCTGGACCAAATGAAATTATTCATAAAGACTTAGGTTTTTTATATAAAGAAGGTGAGTTAGAAGAAAAAATAAAAGAGATTATAAAAAACACACATCCATTAGCTGCAATGAGTGAAAATTGCATAGATTTCTCTAAGCAGTTTACTATTTTAGAAAATGCTAAACGATGGAAAAAAATTTTAAATTAATATGATTGATATAAGTTGTATCATTATTAATTACAATACTTCTAACTACACTACAGAAGCTGTAAAATCTATATTAGATTTTCATGAAAATGATTTAAGTCTAGAAATTATCGTTGTAGATAATTGCTCTAAAATAGAAGACTACCTTTTACTTAAAAAAAGTTTAGAACAACTAAACAACAATAAAGTAAAACTTTACAGAAGCAGAATTAACACTGGTTTTGGCGGTGGTAATATGTATGGTGTTTTACAAGCATCTTCTTCTAAGTACTACGCATTTATTAATAATGATACATTACAGGTTTCTAAAAATTGTTTAAGCCGACTAAAAGAATTTATGTTAAACACACCAGATGCAGCAGTGTGTTCTCCACAAATGTTAGATCAGCATAAAAACTTTAGTGTTACAATAGATCATTTTTCTTCTTTAAAAAGAGAAATAATTAAAAGACCTTTATTAGAAAAATTAAATCCGAAAAAATATTTAAATAGAAAAATAACCTATACAAAGCCTACTGCAGTGCATTATGTACAAGGCTCTTTTCTATTTGTAGATGCTAAAGAATTTGATGCAATTGGTGGTTTTGATACTAATATTTTTCTTTATTATGAAGAATCTGATTTATGTTTGAGACTATTAAAAGAAAGAGGTAAAAAAACCTATCTAGTTCCAGATTTAGAATATATACACTACAAAAATGCAAGTACACCACGTACTGCATTAAGTAAAACAGAAATGAAAATTTCTTTACTGTATACTATTAAAAAGCACTACGGTTATTTTGCACACCAACTATTACTTAACCATTTGAGAGTTAAATACTTTTTTAGTTCTATAGTAAAACCCAAACATTTTTACTTATTTAAGGTATTGTTAAAAGGTGGTGGTTTAAATCATTCATTAAAACTTAAGCAAAAAATAGAAGAGTTATAAAATATGTACCAACACTATCTTATTACACGATTTAATTTAAAAAAAGAAGGCTGGAACACCTCTAAAAATAATATACCTGTACTTACAGAAGAATGGTTAGAAAGACGTTTTAACTTATTTGAAAACTTTTGTTTTCCTTCTGTAAAAAGTCAAAATAATCAAAATTTTACTTGGCTAGTCTATTTTGATGTAGATACGCCTCAAATTTTTAAAGATAGAATTTTAGGCCTTTCTATGGGGTACTCTAAATTTCAGCCTCGTTATGTAGAAAATATGCAAGCATTTGTACCTTCTATTCAAAAAGAACTACAAAAATCTACCTCTAAATATATTATTTCTACTAGAATTGATAATGACGATTGTATAGCTTATAACTTTATAAAAGATATTCAAAGTAGGTTTATAGAAACCAAACACCAAGCATTTGATTATGCAGATGGATATACATTACAAATTTCACCAGATTTTAGATTAGGCAAAAAACGTCAATTATGGAATCCGTTTATTAGTTTAATTGAAGAAAATAACCAACCACAATCTGTTTGGCAAAAAAGTCACGCCGATTGGAAATTAGACCCGTTAGTTAAACGTATTAATAATAAACGACTATGGATGTCTATTATACATCAAGAAAATAAAGTAAACGAGTTTACTGGTTACGGTAAAGTTTCTGTTACAGAATTAAATAACTTTAAAATAACTGCAGAAAAAAGAGATGAAATTACTCCGCAACTAATTCCAAATTCAAAATGGATATCTTTGAACATTCAAAATTATTTAGATACACAATTTAAATGTATTTACAAAGACATTAAAAGAGCTATTAGACTAAGAAAAAAGAAAAAATGATAGAAGAAATTAACAATTGCCTTACCACTTTAAAACGTGGCGGACTTATACTTTACCCTACAGATACAGTTTGGGGTATTGGCTGTGATGCTACAAATGCAGATGCTGTAGATAAAGTATTTGCTTTAAAAAAGAGAGCAGAAAGCAAATCTCTAATCTCTTTAGTTTCAGATTATAAAATGCTAAATCAGTTTGTAGAAGAAATACCAGAAGTAGCTTATGATATTTTAAAATATGCTGCTAAACCTACCACTATTATTTTTGACGATCCCATTAGAGTTGCAGAAAATTTAATAGCAGAAGATAATTCTCTAGCCATTAGAGTATGTAAAGATCCATTTTGTAATAAACTAATTAGAAAGTTTAGAAAACCTATTGTATCTACCTCTGCCAATATTAGCGGTCAACCTACTCCAAAATCTTTTGATCAAATAAGTCCTGAAATTTTAAAAGGAGTAGACTATGTTGTAAATTTGCAACCGTCAAAAAAAAGCGCTAAACCATCAACAATTATTAAGTTAACGTTAGACGGAAAAGTGCAAATTATTAGAAAATAAAATGCCGCAAGAGAAAACGTACAAAGAAGCACTGTCCCACAAAATTTTTGAATATATAAGCCAAGCTGCAGATAATCTATCACTAGAGACCTACGCTATTGGTGGTTTTGTACGTGATTTCTTTTTGCAGAGAGGTGATGCTAAAGATATAGATATAGTTGCCGTTGGTAATGGTATAGAGCTAGCTAAAGAAGTCTCTAGATTGTTACCACACCAACCAAAAGTACAAGTTTTTAAAACTTACGGCACCGCTATGCTACGTGCTTTTGATATAGAAGTAGAATTTGTAGGTGCTAGAAAAGAATCTTATTCAGAAAATAGTAGAAATCCAGAAGTAGAATCTGGTTCTTTACAAGATGATCAAAATCGTCGTGATTTTACCATTAATGCATTAGCACTACAACTAAATAAAGAAAATTTTGGTAAGTTATTAGACCCATTTAACGGGCTAGAAGATTTAAAATCTAAACTTATTAAAACCCCATTAGAGCCAGGCATTACTTACTCTGACGATCCTTTAAGAATGATGCGTGCCATTAGGTTTGCTACGCAATTAGGTTTCAAAATTGAAGAAGATTCTTTACAAGCCATTGCAGATCATCACAAACGCATTAAAATAATTTCTAAAGAACGTATTGTAGACGAGTTAAATAAAATTCTTTCGTCTCCAAAACCCTCTATAGGTTTTGCTTTACTTAGAAAAACCTATTTACTACCACTAATTTTACCAGAACTTTCTGCATTACAAGGTATAGATGAAAAAGAGGGACAACGCCATAAAGACAACTTTTGGCATACTTTAGAAGTGGTAGATAATATTTCTGAAAATACTAACGATGTTTGGCTACGTTGGGCTGCCCTTTTACACGATATTGGCAAAGCACCAACCAAAAGATTTCATAAAAAAATAGGATGGACTTTTCACGGTCATGAGTTTGTAGGAGCAAAAATGGTTTTCAAACTTTTTAAACGTTTAAAAATGCCTTTGAATGAAAAGATGAAATTTGTTCAAAAAATGGTATTAATGAGCTCTCGCCCTATTGTAATTGCAGAAGATCATGTAACAGACTCTGCAGTAAGAAGATTAATTTTTGATGCTGGAGACCATATAGAAAGTTTAATGACCTTGTGTGAGGCAGATATTACCACCAAAAATCCAAAACGATATAAAAAATACCATAATAACTTTAAAGTAGTTAGGCAAAAACTAAAAGAAGTAGAAGAGAGAGACCATATTCGAAATTTTCAACCACCAGTTTCTGGAGAAGAAATCATGAAAACTTTTAATATTAGACCTTCTAAAGAAATAGGTATGATTAAAAACGCGATTAAAGAAGCTATTTTAGAAGGTGAAATACCTAATGAATATGAAGCTGCACAAAAATTTATGATTGCTAAAGGAAAAAAACTGGGGCTAACCGTAAGTAATTAAAACAAATATCGGCTTATAAAATGTTTATAAAAATTGTAAAAACATCACTTATTCTTGTTTACTTAGTGATTGTAGCAGGGGCTGTGGTACGTATGACAGGAAGCGGAATGGGATGTCCAGATTGGCCAAAGTGTTTTGGTTATTACATTCCACCTACAGAGCAGTCTCAAATAGAATGGCACCCAGAGCAAGATTACCACAAAGGCCAAGTAATTATTGTAGATGAAACCCTACAGGTTGCTAAACAAGATTTTACCGCTACAAAAACATTTCAAAAAGAAAATTGGTCACATTACACAAAACACGACTATGCTATTTTTAATCCAACCCATACTTGGGTAGAATATATTAATAGATTAGTAGGTGCCTTAGCAGGATTAGCTATTTTATTAATGGCTATTCTTTCAATTTGGAAATGGAAAAAGAATAAAAAAATTACCCTACTCGCCTGGTTTACTACTTTTTTAATGGGTTTTCAAGCTTGGTTAGGCGCTACGGTAGTTTACTCACTTTTAGCTCCAGTAAGAATTACGCTTCATATGGTAGTAGCACTAATTATTGTAGCTATTATACTGTATATTTTATATTTATGTAGCGAGAAAACAACAACGCATAACTACCAAAAATCATTTAGAAATTTATTAATAGTTTCTATTATACTTACGCTAATTCAAGTAGTATTAGGTACAGAGGTACGCCAATATGTAGATATGCAAGTAAAAGAAATTGGCTATACTAAAGAACTTTGGTTAGCACCCCCTACCCTTCAGTTTTACATACATAGAAGCTTCTCTTTTTTAGTATTATTTATTAATGTATTTATTTGGTGGAAAAACAAAAAAAATGGTCTAGGCTATCAACTAACTAACTGGATTCTAATCTTAATTTTGTTAGAAATTTTTACAGGAATATTAATGTTTTATTTAGATTTTCCTTTTGCTACCCAAGCCTCTCATTTAGTAATTGCTTCTGCTTTATTTGGCGTTCAATATTATCTTATATTACAAACCAACAAAGCTAAAATTCAAACAAAAAAAGCATAACTTTGCATCCCAAATTTTTAGAAAACTATGATTTACAAATTCCGCATAGTATTAGATACTTTAGATGATGTTTTTAGAGATATTGAAATTGAAGAAAATGCTACCTTAGAAGATCTTCATAATTCTGTTACGCAAGCTTTTGGTTTTGATGGAACCGAAATGGCATCTTTTTATCTTACAGATGAAGAGTGGAACCAAGGCGAAGAAATTGTTCTTTTTGATATGAGCGAAGGAATGAATTCTGTTAGAATGATGAATGAAACTACACTAGACTCTGTAGTAGATGAGAAAAACACGAAGCTTATTTATGTGTACGACTTTTTTAGTATGTGGACTTTTTATGTTGAACTAGCAGATATTACAGAACCAGAAGATGGTAGAGATTACCCTAACTTAATGTTTGCTCATGGCGTTTTACCAGATAGCCCGCCTGAAAAGAATTTTGAAGCAGAAAAAAACGAACTTGCAGAAGAGTTTGGAGATGAAGATGACGATTTAGGTTTTGAAAGCTTAGATGATTACGATTTTGATGAAAATTGGAATTAATTTTAAAATCACCATTCTTTAAAATTTTATAATTTAACTTTTAACATTATCTAGTAGCATTAGGGATAGTAGCGGCATCCTTTTATTCTGTATTTTTTAAAAAAATTACAAAATAAAAGATATAGCGAATAGCCCGACCCGACTTTAGAAGGGTAATGCCCTAGTTTATATAATAAAAACTATGATTAATTTATATAATGCACAAATTGAATCGCTTTCTATTCACCGAGTTGGGAATAAAAGTAGAAATGAAGGTATTTTTTTATCTGAAGAGCCTTACGTTTTAAATGATGAAATGAATGCGCTTTTAAAAGAGTATTTTTTAAAATCTTTTAGAGAAAAAGAAGAAAACTATTACCAATTTGTACACGACACAGATTTGGAGTTTCACGATTTATGTGAAGTAGTTTCTACTGTTTTTACAGATCCTTCTACTATACACGCACAATCTAAAAAAATAGCTCAGTTACTTTTTAACGAAGGGAAACACCCGCATATTAAAAGTGGAGAGTTATATGTGGTTTATTTTGAAAATGCTTTGCTGGATAACGAAAAGGTAGATGCGATTGGTATTTTTAAATCTGAATTAAAACACGATTTTCTTCAGTTTGAAGAGAAAGCAGCTAATTTAGAAGCTGTATTACAACAAGGCGTAAATTTGAATAAATTAGATAAAGGAGCCTTAATTTTTAATAAAGATAAAGAACAGGGATACAAAATTTTATCTGTAGATTCTAATCGTTATGACACTAAATATTGGTTAGAAGAGTTTTTAGCAGTAGATGTTTTTGCTGATGAAAATTTTAACACAAAAAGCTACTTAAAATTTTGTCAGAATTTTGCTAAAGATGTGGTTTTACCTGCAGAAGATAAACAGCAAGAGGTAATGTTTATGAACCGTGCTGTAAACCATTTTGCTAAAAATGATAACTTTGAAGAATCTACTTTTTTAAACGAAGTATTAGACAACCCAGAGCTTATACCTGAATTTAAACATTACAAAACAGAGAAAGCGCCTAAATATAAAATTGAAGATTTAACCGAGTTTCCTGTTTCTAACACTGCTGTTTCTGCTGCTAGAAAGAAAATAAAAAGCGTAATTAGTTTAGATACTAATGTGCAAATTAAAATGGATTTTATTAATCCAGATAGCGCAGAGAAATTTATAGAAAAAGGCTGGGATGAAGAACGCCAAATGTATTATTACTTAGTTTACTTTAATAAAGAAGAGAAAAACTAATTTTACATTCTAAATAAACAAATAACAGGCATTAAGAGTAGATACTTTTAATGCCTGTTTTTTTTTACCTCATCTCAAAATAATAAATTAATACTCCATCACTTCTTTGGTATTAGTATCTATATAATTTCTTTTTACAAACTCTAAAGCAGTTTTTAAAATGCTGCCCATAGTTCTTGCTCTTTTAAATTTTACATCTTTAGAGTATTCTAATAAATCTGCTTTTAATTGTTTTAAATTTTCTTTAGATGTAATTTCATCTGCTGTCATACAAGCAATTAAAAGTCTAAATCTTTTTTGACTAATAATTAATCGTTTTGCCATTTGAGAGCGTTCTTCTTTTTTATACTGCTCAATAGAAGTTTCTGCTATATACTTCATCACCAATTTTACCATTGGGTAATTTTCTTTAAAAAACTGCGGACGGTAAACCTTTAAATTGCCTTCGTAACTTTGCTGGTCAAAATCTATAGCTCTAATTTGGTAATCTACATGATCAAAATCATGAGTAGGTATAATTACATAATTATAAGACCTCATATCCCCTAAAAGTCTAATTGTGCAACGTTCGTTAAATTTCACAAACTGTTTTGCTAACAGTTTTTTGGTGTATTCGTCACAATGTTCTAATTCTTCTTCAATAAAAACATCGCCTGGTATTCCGGCTATGTGTGCTTCTATTAAAGTATCTTTATATAGTAAAAAGTTAATACGGTGTGGTGATAAAATGTGTTCAAGCTCTAAGCCATAAATTCTAGAGGCATCTGCTTTTTTTACGTAAAAATATGTGAAGTTATCGTTTAATACGTTTCTTACTTTTATTCTAAAAGGTTTAGAGTTACCAAAAGTACAGTAATCTATGGCATCTACATTAAAGTATTGAAATGCTTCATCACTACCATCTGAGTGTAAAATATTATAAACCCGCTTTAAACTGTTATCTATCTCTGTACGCTCGTGGTCTGAATAGTAACAACGTACCCAAAGCGTATCTTCATCATTTTTATCATAAACGACAATAGAGCCAGAAAATCTCAATAAATCATCGTAAAAAACAGGTATTTTTGTGTATCTGTTGTATTTTGTCAAATACTTACTCAATTTTTCTGTAATAGGAAAAATTGGTTTTTTCTTAGACATTAGCTTATCTTCCATAGCCCACAATTTAATAAAATTTAGACAGCTATCTTACAAAAACCTTGTAACAAAAAGTTAACTTGCTCGTCAAACTACTAAAACCTATATTTTTTATTCTTTCATTTCTAAATTCTGATAAGTTTTGGAATTAAAAAATGAAAATGAATAACTGACCAACAATAAATGCAAACGAATGAATACAATTCTTACACTTAAAAATCTTACCAAAAAATTTGGTGTGCTTACCGCGGTAGACAACCTCACATTCACTATAGAAAAAGGACATGTTTATGGCATATTAGGTCCAAATGGTAGTGGTAAATCTACCACCTTAGGTATGGTGCTAAATGTAGTAAACAAAACCAGCGGTGATTTTTATTGGTTTGATGGTAAAGACTCTACCCACAATGCCTTAAAAAAAGTAGGAGCTATTATCGAGCATCCTAACTTTTATCCATATATGACTGCTAAACAAAATCTAGATTTAGTATGTAAAATTAAAAATGTAACCAACGCTAAAGTGGAAGAAAAGCTAGAAATAGTTGGTCTTTTAGATAGAAAAGATCACAAGTTTAAAACTTTTTCTTTAGGGATGAAACAACGTTTAGCAATAGCCTCTGCCCTACTTAATGATCCAGAAATTTTAATTTTAGATGAACCTACTAATGGATTAGACCCGCAAGGGATACATCAAATTAGAGAGATTATTAGAAAAATTGCAGCAACAGGTACTACTATATTACTTGCTTCTCACCTGTTAGATGAAGTAGAAAAAGTATGCTCTCACGTGATAATTATTAGAAAAGGAGTTATGCTTTACGCTGGTAGTGTAGATGATATGAATGCTAGTTTTGGTTATGTAGAATTAAAAGCTAAAAATGAAGAGTTTTTAATGGAAATACTAAAAAACCATGATTGGTTTGAAAAAATTAAGATAGACGAAGAAACGGGGCTTACTAAAGCTAATTTAACTAAACCTATAGAAGCAGAAGAACTAAACAAAATGCTTTTTGAAAAAGGAATAATTCTTTCTCACTTAGTTAAAAGAAAAGAAAGTTTAGAGCAACAATTTTTAGAATTAACCAAACAAAACGCTTAATATGTTACGATTACTAAATATAGAATTTCATAAATTAAAATATAGTAAATCTACCAAAGTGCTTTCTATTATCTATTTTGGTTTATTTACTTTTCTTGCCTTATTTGCTTCCATTAAATTTAATTTTATAGGGCTTGATTTTCAATTAGCAGATCAGGGGATTTTTAATTTTCCGTATATCTGGCATTTTAATAGCTACTTTGCTTCTTTTTTAAAGATATTTTTAGCTATTGTTATTGTTTCTATGATGTCTAATGAATATAGCAACAGAACTTTAAAACAGAACCTTATTGATGGTATGAGCAAAAAAGAATTTGTTCTTTCTAAGTTTTATACTGTTTTAGTATTTTCTGTAGTTTCTACCTTATTTATTGTATTGGTATCTTTAATTTTAGGACTTGCTTTTTCTGATTTTACAGAACTTTCTATTATTTTTTCTGATCTGGAGTTTATATTAGCCTACTTAGTAAAACTGATTGGTTTTTTCTCCTTTTGTATGTTTTTAGGCATTTTAGTAAAACGTTCTGCTTTTGCTCTTGGTTTCTTGTTTGTATGGTGGATTTTTGAAAGTATTATTATTGGTATACTTAGATTCAAAATTATGGACGATGCAGAAAAAACTGGATACATTACCCAATTTTTCCCATTAGAATCTATGGCTAATTTGGTAAAACAACCATTTACTAGGCTTAATGTAATACAAACAGCTGCAAATCAACTACAAACAGATATCACTTCAGATTATGGTGTACATTGGTATCAAATTATAATAGTATTGGCTTGGACAGCTATTTTTGTTTGGGCTTCATATAGATTATTAAAAAGTAGAGATTTATAATATTTTAATAGAATTTTTAAAGAAAAGTAGAATTTTTTTCAGCAAAAATCGTTTAGTTTTGAACCCTGACTTTTGATTGATGAAAAAAATTCTACTTATACTTTTACTATTACCCATAGCCGTATTTTCTCAAGGTGAAGCCAATTATTGGTATTTTGGTACAAATGCCGGAGTAAATTTTAACACCTCTCCTCCTACTTCTTTAAACGACGGACAATTAGATACTAGTGAAGGCTGCTCTTCAATTTCTGATGAAAGCGGAAATCTTTTGTTTTACACTGACGGAAGAACTGTGTGGAATAGAAATCATCAAATTATGAGTAATGCCAATTATTTTGGTAATACTGGTTTACTTGGTGACCCCTCTAGTACCTCTAGTGGTCTTATTGTACCTCATCCTACAGATAGTGATATATATTATGTTTTTACGGTAGATGAACCTCATCATGACAATGCAGATACTTATCCATCTCAAGGTCCTGGTACTTCTAATGGAGAATATACAGATCTACCCAACAGTAACGTCCCAGATGATGATGATGGTTATAATAACGGACTTAATTATTCTGTTGTAGATATGAGTCTTAATGGTGGTTTAGGAGATGTTATTTCAACTGAAAAGAACATTCATTTAATAACTTACGATGAAACAGATAGTGAAGAAATAAAATATAAATGTTCAGAAAAAATTACCGCGGTTAAGGGGAGCGATTGTAATTCTATTTGGGTACTTACTCATTTTATAGACAAATTCTACGCTTTTAAAATAGACGATACTGGTGTAAATACTAATCCTATAATTTCTCAAACAGGACCTAGCATTCCTATTTCTTCTTATAGAAGAGCTGCTTTGGGATATATGAAAACATCTCCAGACGGGAAAAAAATACTAATAGCACATAACACAAAAACCTACAATCAACAAGGTAGTGACGACGCAGAAGATGGCGGTGTATATCTATATGATTTTAACGATGCCACAGGAAACGTATCTAATAATTTACCTTTAGTTGAAAATGTAAATGCTTACGGTGTAGAATTTTCTATGGAAACCCAAAAAGCTTATGCTACGGTAACCAAAAACAACTCTGCATTCTTATACCAATGGGATTTGACTAGTGCAGACATCCCTAACTCTATACAAAGTATAAGTGGAGTAAGTGGCTCTTCTGCAACAGCTTTACAGTTAGCCCCAAATGGTAAAATCTACAAACCTGTGATTTCAACAGCTAAATTAGCTGTCATTAATAATCCTGAGTTAGATGCTAGCCTGGTAGACTATACAGAATCTACAATAGCTGGAGCTATAAACTTAGGTTCAAATAATGCTATTTTTGGTTTACCTCCTTTTATTCAATCTATATTTTCTTCTAGGGTAAATATTATAGATCAAAATTCTGAAGAAATCATTACTAATTTAAGTCTTTGTGAAGGAGAGAGTTTTAACCTTTCTTATGCTAATAATTATACCAATGCAACTTATACCTGGTATAAGGATGGAGTTGAAATTACTACTGCAAATACCGAGTCTTTTACGGTCAATTATGACAGCTCTATTACTACTCCTTATACCCAATCTTATAAATTAGAAATAGATATTAATGATGGGTCTTGCCCATTAATTGGCTTAGCAAACATTACTTACAATCCTTTTCCTGAAATTAGTGATATTTCTTTTAATCAATGTAATTATACTAGTAACGATACTTCAATTTTTGATTTAACTAATATTGAATTAACCGCTTCAGAAACTGGTTTATCCTTCCAATATTACGAGAATCTACAAGATGCAGAAAATGAAATAAATAGTATTGACAATCCTTCTTATTATTATAATAAAAGCAATCCACAAATAGTAATTGCTAAAGTTTCTAGTGAATTTTGCAGTTCTTATGCTGAAATTTCTCTTACTATTAGTAATAAGACAATAACTGCACCTATAGAAATTAATACTTGTTCTATTAATGATACCGGATTTGAAAGTTTTGATTTAAATGAAGCACTTGATCAAATTAACGCTCTAAATTCTCTTTACAATGTTAGTTTTTATTCTTCTGAAGAAGATGCTATTCTTATGGAAAATGCTATCAATAATATTAGTAATTACCAAAACACAACTAGCTTTCAACAAACCATATATGCTAGAGTAGAAAACGGAAGCTTATGTGAAGATATAATTCCTATTATATTGACTGTAGAAGATCCTATAATTTTATCGGAAGATGAAACCATTATTTATTGTTTAGAAGATTATCCTGATGAAATAGAATTAGACACTGGTATACCTACAAATCAAATAAATGATTTTACGTATTATTGGGAGCCTACAGGAGAAACCACTCCAACTATTTCTACCAATGTTATTGGTAACTATTCTGTTACTGTAACAAATATAGAAACAGGTTGCGAAAAAATTAGATTAATAGATTTAGAAGCTTCTAATAGGGCAGCGTTTACCACAGAATTAGATGGACTTATTGGAGAAAATAAAGTTTCTATAATTCTAGACGAAAGTAGCATTGGTGTTTATGAATACTCATTAGATAATCAATTTTTTAATTATCAAGATGAAAATTATTTTATAAACCTTACCCCTGGCTCCCATACTATCTACGTAAGAGATATTAATGGATGTGGAATTACCAGCAAAGAAATACTTGTACTTGGCGTTATGAGGTTTTTTACACCTAATAATGATGGTATTAATGATACTTGGCATTTATTAGGTAGAGACGCTACTAATACAGACGGTATAGAAATTTATATTTTTGATAGGTTTGGAAAATTAATAACATCTATAGACCCTGACGGAAAAGGCTGGGATGGAACCTATAATGGTAAAAATTTACCTTCTAACGATTATTGGTATCTGATAAAATTTAATAACGGAAAGGCATATAAAAATAATTTCACATTAAAACGATAGTTTTCATAAAATAACTATATTTACTACTAAATATTAGTTATTTATGAAACAATTCTATTTTATTTTAATATTTTTAATTCCATTATCTGTAATCTCACAAAAAATTTCGTTGTACGATCAATTTAATGGTAGGTATGATTATGTTGGTATAGGTAACACATTAAACACAGAAGAAAATAACAATCCTACGTCCCCATGTAGTATCAACACCTCATCGTCTGCTACATTAAACCTAAATACTTCTCAAACAATAAAAGCAGCTTATCTATATTGGGCTGGTTCTGGTACAGGAGATTTAAATGTAACTCTCAACAATCAAAACCTAACTGCCGATAGAAATTTTATAGTAAATTTAAATAACTTAGATTTTTTTGCTGCTTTTAAAGATGTAACTACAATTTTACAAGCTACAGGTAATGGCACTTATACCTTGTCTAATTTAGATTTAAATAGTGTTATCACCAACAATTCTGCATATTGTAATACTGCAACTAATTTCGGAGGTTGGTCTATAATAATTGTTTATGAAGACCCTAGCCTACCCTTAAATCAACTTAGTATTTATGATGGATTAGAAGGTGTTTCTAGTAGCA
Source organism: Mesonia phycicola (assembly GCF_900141885.1). Classification (GTDB taxonomy): domain Bacteria; phylum Bacteroidota; class Bacteroidia; order Flavobacteriales; family Flavobacteriaceae; genus Mesonia; species Mesonia phycicola. The sequence continues at coordinate 294,408 of NZ_FQYY01000004.1, forward strand.
ATCTTAATTTAAATATTAATCTTACAAATATAAACGTCATTGATAATATTGGAGCTAAAATTGGATTTTTAGCTTGGGAGGGTGACCAATCTTTATATTATGGAGAAGACTTATTAGTAAACGGGAACTTAATTTCTAATCCGCCCTTAAATCCATTAGGTAATGCTTTTAATGGTACAAATAGCTTTACAAATTCTAGTACTAGCTACAATATGGATTTAGATGTTTACAATGTAGAAAATAATATCAATATTGGAGACACCACTGCCAACATTCAACTTACTACTGGTGATTTAGATGAAAACGGAATTTTTAGAGCAGATTTAATTATTATTAATAACATAGTAACTGTATTTAACAGTGTTCTACCAGATCCTGCTCCTGTAATAGATTTAGTAGATGTATTTTGTGAATCTAGAGATATTGAAGTAAACTATACTGTTACTAATATCAACTGTACAGATGAACTTCCTGCAAATACAGTAATTTTATTTTATGCAGATAATTTACTTGTAGGGCAAACTAACACAAATAACATAATTGCTATTGGTGGTTCAGAATCTGGACAAATTACCTTAAGTATCCCTGCTTCTATTGCAAATACTTTTACATTATCTATGGTAGTAAACGATGATGGAAATGGAAATACTATTATTCAAGAAATTAATCCAGATAATAACGAAACAAATACACAAGTACAATTAATTAATCCTGTAGCTGCTGTTACTCCTTTAGATTTTGAAGAGTGTGACGATGCAAGTAACGACGGAATATCTAGTTTTGATTTTAGCTCCAACACCTCTTTAGTAATAGGCTCTCAAACAGATGTTTCTGTAAGTTATTATGAATTACTTAGTGATGCTGAAAATGCAATAAACCCCATTACAAATACTAACAATTACCAAAATATTACCAATCCACAAGAAATTTTTATCAGAATAGAATCTACAAAAGATAGTGACTGCTATATCACCACTTCGTTTTTCTTAACAATACACTACTTACCTGTAATTGGAGACCCAGAAGATTTAATTTTATGTGATGATTTTAGTAATGATGAAATAGCTACATTTAATTTAAATGATAACGATATTTTATTAGAAAATAATCAGCCAAACAGTGCATTAACTTATCATCTAACTCAAAATGATGCAGATATAAATCAAAATAACATTACTAACTTATCTGCTTTTGAAAATACCACTAACCCACAAACCATTTATGCAAGATTAGAAAATGAAGATCACCCAGAATGTTATACTACTGCTTCATTTTTATTAATTATAAATGCCATAGAAAATTTAGAAATTCCTGAAACAATTATTAATTGTGATGAAGGTTTTAACTTAGCAAGTTTTGACTTAACAGAAATAGAAGAGTTTATCCCCTTAACCAATTCAGAAGTTATAGAAAACTATTATGTAACAGCTACAGATGCTAGTTTTTTAAACAATCCTATTACAAATCCCATTAACTATTATTCAGTAAGTGATCCTCAACAAATTTTTGTTAGAGTAGAAGAGCAAGATGCTTGTTATAAAATCTATAGTTTTAATATAGGCGTAGAAAACTGTCCGCCATTTATACCAGAAGGTTTTTCACCAAACGATGATACAGTAAATGATACTTTTCATATAAGCGGATTGTATAATATTTTTGAAAAATTTCAGCTAAAAATTTACAATCGTTACGGTAACCTTATTTATGAAGGTAACAATAATACCCCTGAGTGGGATGGTAAAAGTACTAGAGGTTTAACCAATGAAGGGAAGCAATTACCTACAGGTACATACTACTACATATTAGATTTAAAAGATTCTAATTACCAAGTTTATAAAAGTTGGGTATATCTTAACCGATAAATTATGCTATAGTTAAATTATATACACAGTTAGAACTAATCTTTGAAAATTACCTAATTTTGCAATCCAAAATTTAGCTTTGAAAAGATTTTTATTTTTTGCATTTACATTATTTAGTTTTACTGGGTTTAGCCAATATATCAAAGTAGATTCTAATAGTTATACCCCACAAGAATTAATTGAAGATATTTTAATTAATAGCGGTTGTATAGAAAATATATTGGTTACTAATTCTGTAAGCGGAAGTTTTAATACAGAAAAAAGTATTGGCTATTTTAATAAAAACAATAGCAATTTTCCTTTTGAAGACGGTGTGGTAATGAGTACCGGTAGGCTTTCTAATGTACCTGGGCCAAATAACAATCTGAGTGATGATGATGCAAATGGTTGGGGTGCAGACCAAGATTTAGAACAAGTTTTGGGTATAAGCAATACACTAAATGCAACTTCTATTGAGTTTGATTTTACTCCCAATGCAAATACCATTCAATTTCAATACATTTTTGCTTCAGAAGAATACCAAGAAGGAGATGATAGTACTTGCCAATACTCAGATGTATTTGGTTTTTTAATTAAACCTATAGGTGGCACCTACACCAACATTGCGGTAGTACCAGGCACAACAACTCCAGTAAAAGTCACCACAGTACACCCAGAAATACCTGGAGGCTGTGATGCAGAAAATGAACAATATTTTTCTTCTTTCAACAATAACAATCACTCAATAAATTTTAACGGTCAAACCAAACCATTGGTAGCTCAAGCTTCTGTAAATGCAGGAAGTACCTATCATATAAAACTAGTAATAGCAGACGATTATAACTACAGATACGATTCTGCTGTTTTTCTAGAAGGAAGCAGTTTTAATATTGGTGCAGATTTAGGAGATGATTTAACCGGAGAAAACGCGCTTTGTGAGAATGAAACACATACACTTTCTGTAAGTGATAACGGTAATACACCTACAAATTATGAATGGTTTCTAGTTAATAACGATAATTCTGAGACTTTACTTACTTCTGGAACCACAACTACAGATTACACTATTAACACCGCTGGTACATATAAAGTGGTGGTTACTTACGGAGCAAATTGCACTGCAGAAGACAGTATTGAGGTAGAGTATTTTAGTTTTTCTAATTTAGTAGATGGTTTTTTATACGAGTGTGACACCAATAATGACGGATTAAGTATTTTTAATTTAAATAATGCAAGTCAAGATTTAATTAATAACAATCCAAACTTTACAGTTACCAACTATTTTTTAACAGAAACAGAGGCATTATCCAACCAAAATCCTATTTCTAACGCAGATAGTTTTTCTAATACCAATCCTAGTCAAAAAATTTATGCAAGAGTTGTTTCAATTTCTGGTTGTGTAACTACTGTAGGCCTAACATTAGAAACCACTTATACCAGTTATACTGCAATAAGTCTGGTAAATTGTTACTCAATTGCAAACAGTTTTATCCCTTTTAATTTAGCTAATGCTTATTCTTTAATTGAAACAGAAACCGGTTTAAGCTCTTTTTCGGTTACTTATTATGCTAATGAAGGTGATGCGTTAGCGGAAACAAATTCGCTTTCTAATAATATAGAAGTAAGTATAGAAGATTTACCCCTTTCTGTTTTCGGAAAAATTGAAAACTCCGCTGGCTGCCAAGGTATTATAGAAGTAGTTTTACAAGGTATACAAGAACCTGAACTTAACCCTAGTTACCAAGCTCCATATCTTTGTGTAGAAGAAAACAATACAGTTACTATTGAAGCAGGACTTAAAGAAAGCAACTCTACATTTACTTTTGAATGGAATACAGGTGAAACCACGCCTTCTATTAACGTAGATTCTTTAGGCACCTACCAGGTAAATATTACTAAAACTGAAGTTGTAAATGGAGAAGAATATACTTGTTCTACAACAAATTCTATAGAAGTTTTTGGTTCAGAAAAAGCAAGTATATCTTATAAAATTGAAGGTACTTTTGATGATTATACGTTAATTATTTCTGCAGAAGGTGATGGTGACTACATATATTCTTTAGACAATCAATTTAACAACTACCAAGAATCTCCTATTTTTAGTGTAGAAGCAGGTTCTCACATAATTTATGTAAAAGATATAAATGGCTGCGGTATTGCTATGAAAGAAATTATAGTATTAGGCTACCCAAAGTTTTTTACACCAAACCAAGATGGAATTAATGATACTTGGAGACTAATAGGTACTAACAACCTAAACAAACAGATTAAAGCGGTATATATTTTTGATAGATTTGGCAAATTATTAAAAAGTATTTCTTCTGTAGGTTATTGGGACGGAACCTTTCACGGTAAACAAATGCCATCTTCAGAATATTGGTTTTTAGTAACTTTTAAAGATGCCGAAGATTTTAAGGGACATTTCACATTAAAGAGATAGCAAATTGTTATTTTTAGAGTATGAAATTTAAACTTAAATCGGCGTTTCAACCAACTGGTGATCAACCCCAAGCTATAAAGCAATTAACAGAAGGTATTCATCAAAACGAGAGATACCAAACTTTATTAGGTGTTACAGGTTCTGGTAAAACATTTACCATGGCCAATGTGGTAAAAAATGTAGAAAAACCTACACTTGTTCTAGCACATAATAAAACACTAGCAGCACAATTATATAATGAATTTAAAGCATTTTTTCCAGAAAACGCGGTAGAGTATTTTGTGTCTTATTACGACTATTATCAACCAGAAGCATATATACCTACTTCTGGTACATATATAGAAAAAGATTTATCTATTAACGAAGAAATAGAAAAGTTACGATTAAGCACTACCTCTTCCCTACTTTCAGGCAGACGAGATGTTTTAGTTGTAGCCTCTGTAAGTTGTCTTTATGGTATTGGTAACCCTGTAGAGTTTCAAAAAAATGTCATTTCCATTCAAAAAGATATGGAAATTTCTAGAACCAAATTACTTCATAGGTTGGTACAGAGTTTATACTCTAGAACAGAAGCAGAATTTAATCGTGGTAATTTCAGAATTAAAGGTGATACCGTAGATATTTTTCCTGGTTATGCAGACGATGCTTTCCGAGTTCATTTTTTTGGAGATGAAATTGAAGAAATTGAAGCTTTTGATCCCTTAACTAATGAGATTTTTGAAAAATACGAGCGACTAAATATCTATCCAGCAAATATGTTTGTGACCTCTCCAGATGTTTTAAACAATGCTATAAACGATATTACGCTAGATTTAGGTAAGCAAATTAACTACTTTAAAGATATTGGCAAGCCACTAGAAGCAAAACGCTTAGAAGAACGTACTAACTTTGATTTAGAAATGATTAAAGAGTTAGGGTATTGCTCTGGTATAGAAAACTATTCTCGTTATTTAGATGGCAGGCAACCAGGTACGCGTCCTTTCTGCTTGCTAGATTATTTCCCAGATGATTATTTAATGATTATTGATGAAAGTCACGTTACCATTCCGCAAGTTGGTGCTATGTATGGTGGTGACAGAAGCAGAAAAGAAAATTTGGTAGAATATGGTTTTCGTCTTCCGGCAGCAATGGATAATAGACCTTTAAAAGCTGAAGAATTTGAAGCCTTACAAAACCAAGTAGTATATGTTAGTGCTACACCTGCAGATTATGAGTTAGCAAAAACAGATGGTGTTTACGTAGAGCAGGTAATTAGACCTACTGGCCTGCTAGACCCGATTATAGAAGTTAGACCTAGCCTCAATCAAATAGATGATTTAATTGAAGAAATTCAAATTAGAGTAGAGAAAGACCAGCGTATTTTAGTAACTACTCTAACTAAGAGAATGGCAGAAGAACTCACCAAATATTTAAGCAGAATAGATATTAGGTGTAGATACATTCACAGTGATATAGATACTTTAGAGCGTGTAGAAATAATGCAAGATTTACGTAGAGGTATTTTTGATGTTTTAGTAGGAGTTAACTTACTAAGAGAAGGTTTAGATTTACCAGAAGTTTCTTTAGTAGCAATTTTAGATGCAGATAAAGAAGGTTTTTTAAGAAGCAATAGATCACTTACACAAACTATTGGGCGTGCGGCAAGACACTTAGAGGGAAAAGCTATTATGTATGCAGACAAGATTACTAAAAGTATGCAGCAAACCATTGATGAAACCGAGTATAGAAGACAAAAGCAAATAAATTATAATACTAAAAACAAGATAACTCCAACTGCATTAAACAAATCTTTAGATGAAAACTCTCTTTACGGGAAAAAGACACAACCATATAAGTTTGAGCCTGCAGAAAATTTAAAAGCAGCAGAAGAAGAAGTTACTTATTTTAATGAAAACCAATTAGAAGATAGAATTAGAAGCGTACGTAAAGAAATGGAAAAAGCTGCAAAAGAATTAGATTTTATGGCTGCAGCAAAATTTAGAGATGAAATTAAAATGCTTCAAGAGAAACTAAAAAACAAAAAAGATTAAATTAAAAAAGGCTTGAGCAATAATACTCAAGCCTTTTTACTTAACTAATCCAACCTTACTATTATTATGAAACCTCTATAAAGCGTTTAGCTTGCACTTTTGCTTCTTCTTTTTTTGGTAGGTTAATCAACAAAACTCCATTTTCATAAGAAGCATTAATTTTAGAACTATCTACAGTTTCTGGTAAACTAAAAGCTCTTTTAAAGGTACTGTAGCTAAATTCTCTACGAGTAAATTTACCTGTTGCTTCCTCTTTTGTTTCTGTATTTTCTTTTTTAGCTTCAGAAGAAATTGTTAATACATCATTATTTAATTCTATATTAAAATCTTCTTTCTTTTTTCCTGGTGCAGCTACTTCAACTAAAAAATTATCTTCTGTTTCTTGAATATTAACTGCAGGGATACTTACTCCAATATTATTTACATTAGAAGTACCTCCTAACCAATCTGTTTTAAACATATCATCAAAAATAGATGGTAACCAATTTTCTGCTGGTGTTCTTTTAACTAAACTCATAATTATAATTTTTAATGTTTATATCAATTTTACGTTTAGCAATTAGCAATATAAATACCAACTCTAAAAAAGCGTCTTTTTGTCAGTTTTACATATTAAAAACAAGACATAAAGTCAGTTTATTTGTTTAAACTTATGTTAAGCTAGGTTTAATAGTCACTTAAAGAATTAAATTAGTAGCAGAAATCATTTTATGAAATCACTTTTCAACAGAGTATTTAGTTTTTTTCATACCATAGAAGGTAAAATTGCTTTTTACCCTACCCTATTTGCTTTTATAGGTTTTCATTTTGCTATGCTAATGCTCTATTTAGAAAAATTGGGTATTTCTACTTTTATTATAGAGCACGTACCAGAATTGGTTATTAATAATGCAGATACAGCTAAAACCTTACTCAGTTTTTTAACAGGAGGTATTATTTCTATAATGGTTTTTAGCTTTTCTATGGTAATGGTTTTACTTAACCAAGCATCTAGCAATTTTTCCCCAAGAGTATTACCTGGTTTAATTTCTAACAAAAATCATCAATATGTATTAGGTATTTATTTAGCTACCATTTTATACAACACCTTTACTTTAGTTGGTATAAACCCTAGAGACGAAGAACAATACCAATTACCAGGGTTTTCTGTTTTATTAGGCATTATATTTACCGTAGTTTGTTTTGGTGCTTTTCTATACTTTATTCATTCTATCTCTCAAGCCATACAGGTAAATAATATTTTAGATAGTATTTATAAAAAAGCAAAGAAAAAACTTATTGCAATTTTAGATAACGAAAAAGAAAGTACTCCAGATTTTCCAGATACTTCTAATTGGGTAAGCTATTACAGCTCAGAAACCGGATATTTTCAAAAATTTGCTGTAAATAATCTACTAGATATTTGTACAGAAGAAGACCTTCAAATAAAAATATTACCCGTTCAAGGAGTTTTTGTACTAAAGGGAATTCCTATTATAAAAATAAACAGAGAGATATCTGATGAATTACTGAATAAAATTCTATCTAATTTTAATTTTGCAAGAGGAGAATTAGTTGAAGATAATTACGTACTTGCCTTTAAACAAATTACAGAAATTGGAATAAAAGCAATGTCACCAGGTATAAACGATCCAGGTACAGCTATTAACACCATAGATTATTTAACAGAATTATTTGCTTACAGAATTAAGAAAAACGACAAAACAGTTCTAGTAAAAGATGAGGTTTCTAGAATTTTTATTACCACAGTAAATTTTAAAGAATTGCTTTACCAAGTTATGGTTGCATATAGAACTTATTGCAAAACAGACATTTCTTGCGTACAAAAGTTATTTATAATGATGACATACTTACTACAACAAGATTGTAAACTAGCCTCTTATAAAAAAGATATTTTAGAAGAAGCAGAGCAACTTTACACCGATATTCAACAAACTATACAGAATAAAAAAGACTTAGAAAGAATAGATAAAATTTATAAAAAACTATCTAGCTATTCAAAGTGAAATAAATTCTTAAATTTGTAGTTCATTAAAATAAATTATGGGATTAAACAATAATGATATCTTCAAAAAATTACGTGTTGCACATAAATTGAGAGATGATGATATCGTAAAAATTTTTGAGTTAGTAGATTTTAAAGTTTCTAAAAGTGAGTTAAACGCTATCTTTAGAAAAGAAGACCATCCCAAATACCAAGAATGTGGTGATCAATTTTTACGAAATTTTTTAAACGGACTAATTATTCACTTAAGAGGCCCAATGCCACCTAAGAAGAAATAAACCTGTTTGCTATTAACTATTTTGTAAAATAAACTCTTGCCTTAAGTCTAAGTAAGGTAAGTATTTCAATATTAAATTTATGAGCGATATTACTGTAAAAAAGCATGTTTTTACTGAAGAAGAAATAAAAGCGCTAAATAAAAAATATAAACCTCTATCTATTCAACAAAGAATAGAAGAATTATATAATGATTTTGATGTGTCTGAAGTTATGCTTACGAGCTCTTTTGCAGCTACTTCTGCATTTTTATTAAAATTATTTTCTGAAATTAATAAAGAACAAGAAGTTTTTTTTATTGATACTGGCTACCATTTTGAAGAAACTTTAGCTTACAAAAAAGAACTTACAAAAAAGTACGGATTAAACGTTAACTCTATTGGCGCCCTTAAAAACGAACACGAGTTTACTACAAAAGATGAAACTTGGAGAAAAAATCCAGATTTTTGTTGCTCAATTAACAAAGTAAGTCCGTTAGAAACCATCAAGAAAAAATATTCTGTTTGGGTAAGTGGTTTAATGGAGTGGCAAAGTGACCATCGTTCTAGCTTAAATATTTTTGAAGAACGTGGAGAAATTTTAAAATTTTACCCTCTATTAGATGTCACAAAAGAAGAACGTGATGAATATATTGAGAAAAATAAACTTCCTTTTCATCCTTTAGTAGCTAAAGGCTATAATTCTATTGGTTGCAAACACTGTACAGTACCTGGAGAAGACAGATCTGGACGTTGGAATAACAATCCAAAAACAGAATGCGGATTACACTTATAGCTTTTAAAAATTAGCTATTAATTTTATGAAATTAAAAAAGCAAAGCATAGATCTTGTATTTTGCCATAGAAAACCAGAACGTTCTTTTTTCTGGAAAGGAAAACAATTTCCTGTTTGTGCAAGATGTACAGGAATTCATCTAGGTTATTTATCTTTTCCTTTATTTTTATTTGGAGTTGTTCAAATTCCGTTGTTATTTGCATTACTTCTAATTATCCCTACCTATTTAGATGGCTTTATACAAGCTTATTTTAATATAGAAAGTAATAATTACAGAAGATTTATTACAGGCTTAGTTGCTGGTGTTGCAAGTATGGCCTTAGTATCTATAATAGGAATTTATTTAGGAAATTTAATATTATCAATAATTAATTAAACCAATCTCAAAATGTCTGAAGAAATTAATCAAAATCAAAATCTAGAAAATGAAGAATTAAGCACAGGTCTTAAAGTTTTATCTTTTTGTATTCCAATTGCAGGTGCTATTATTTACATCATGGAAAAAAACAAAAGCCCTAAAAAAGCAAAAACAGCTTGTTACGCTGCTCTAATTGGCTTTGGTGTTGCAATTGTTCTACAAATTATTTTTACTATAATTGGTGTAGGTGCTGGTCTAGCTTCTGGAAGTTACTAATTAACATTACTTCTTTTATAAAACAAAAAAATCCCGTTCTTGTAGAACGGGATTTTTTATTATATGCAAAACTTAATTTATTAAGCCAATACTTTTTGTACTTTATCTGCAGCTTCTTGAAATTGTACAGCACTCTCTACATTAAGACCACTACTATCAATTAATTCTTTAGCAACATCTGCATTAGTTCCTTGTAAACGTACAATAATAGGAACATTAATTGCATCTCCCATATTTTTATATGCATCTACAATACCTTGCGCTACACGATCACAACGTACAATACCACCAAAGATATTAACTAAGATAGCCTCTACATTCTCATCTTTTAAAATTAAACGAAAAGCTTCTTCTACTCTTTTAGCATCTGCAGTTCCACCAACATCTAAAAAGTTAGCTGGCTCACCACCTGCTTGCTTAATTAAATCCATAGTAGCCATTGCAAGACCTGCACCGTTTACCATACACCCAACGTTACCGTCAAGATCTACATAGTTTAAACCTGCATTTCTAGCTTCTACCTCTGTAGCATTTTCTTCACGCTCATCACGCATTGCCTCGTAATCTTTGTGACGGTAAAGTGCATTATCATCAATACTTACTTTTGCATCTACAGCTAATATTTTATCATCACTTGTTTTTAACACTGGGTTAATTTCAAATAATGAAGAGTCAGACTTATCGTAAGCAGTATAAAGAGCAAAAACAAATTTTGTCATTTCTTTAAACGCTGCTCCAGATAAACCTAAGTTAAAAGCAATTTTTCTAGCTTGGAAAGGTAAAATTCCTGTAGCAGGATCTATTTCTTCTGTAAAAATTAAGTGTGGAGTTTCTTCTGCAACAGTTTCAATATCCATCCCTCCTTCTGTAGAATACATAATCATGTTTTTACCGTTTGCACGATTTAATAAAACAGACATGTAATACTCTTCAGGCTCATTATCTCCAGGATAATAAACATCTTCTGCAATTAAAACCTGATTTACTTTCTTACCTTCGGCAGAAGTTTGAGGTGTTACTAATTGCATTCCAATAATTTCTCCTGCAATTTTTTCTACTTCTTGAAGATTTTTAGCAAGTTTTACCCCACCACCTTTACCACGACCACCTGCGTGTACTTGTGCTTTAATCACATGCCATCCAGTCCCGGTTTCTTCTGTAAGTTTTTTAGCAGCATCTACTGCAGCTTCAGGAGTATTTGCAACAATACCACGTTGTATTCTTACACCAAAGCTATTTAATATTTCTTTTCCTTGATATTCGTGTAAATTCATAATCAGGTTTTTCTAGTTCTATTTCGGTTCACAAAAGTAACAAATGTAATATTTTGTAGCAATACTTTTTGAATTTTAAAAGACCTTTATTCAATTTATTTCACTTTTTTTTGAAAAATTAATTCTGAATATCCATTTTTTGATGCTTAAAAACGAAGAATTATTGAAACTTGCCTACACTAAAATGTATTTTGGTAAGTATAAAGATTGGTATTTATCAGACATACCAGAACCTTATTTTGTTTGGTTTAACCAAAAAGGCTTTCCGCCAGGAAAAACGGGAGAACAAATGAGAGCTGTTTTTGAACTCAAAATTAACGGGTTAGAATACTTATTAAAGGAAATTAGAAAAAAATATCCGCATCCAAATAAAATTTAGACTACAAAAATGCAGTTTATAGCTTAAAAATAAATTGTTATTAGTACTTTTGCGCCCCGTATAGACAACATTTAAATTACCCAAAAATGGCCGATACCAAGTATATTTTTGTTACCGGTGGTGTTTCTTCGTCTCTAGGGAAAGGAATTATCGCAGCCTCTTTAGCAAAACTTCTTCAAGCACGTGGTTATAAAACCACTATTCAAAAACTAGATCCATATATTAATGTAGATCCTGGTACTCTTAACCCGTACGAACACGGTGAATGTTTTGTAACAGAAGATGGTGCAGAAACAGATTTAGATCTTGGGCATTACGAGCGTTTTTTAAATGTAAATACCTCACAAGCTAATAATGTAACTACAGGTAAAATTTACCAAAGCGTAATAGAAAAAGAACGTCGTGGTGAGTTTCTAGGTAAAACCGTACAAGTAGTACCTCACATTACTAACGAGATTAAAAGAAGAATTCAGCTTTTAGGTCAAAATGGAGATTACGATATTGTAATTACAGAAATTGGCGGTACTGTTGGTGATATTGAGTCTTTACCTTATATAGAATCTGTAAGACAATTAAAGTGGGATTTAGGTGACCATAACTCTCTAGTTATTCATTTAACTTTAGTACCTTACTTATCTGCTGCTAAAGAATTAAAAACTAAACCAACACAACACAGTGTTAAAACATTGATGGAAAGTGGTATTAGTGCAGATATTTTGGTATGTAGAACAGAACATGAACTTAGTGACGATTTACGCCAAAAACTAGCTCAATTCTGTAATGTAAAGAAAGAAGCTGTTATACAATCTATAGATGCATCTACTATTTATGATGTACCTAATTTAATGTTAGAAGAAGGTTTAGATACTATCACTCTAAAGAAATTAGACCTACCTAACGACTCTCAACCAGACCTTACTAATTGGAATAAATTTTTAAGCAGACACAAAAACCCTAAAGCAGAAGTTACAATTGGTTTAGTAGGTAAATATGTAGAATTACAAGATTCTTATAAATCTATATTAGAATCTTTTATTCATGCTGGTGCAGAAAATGAAGTAAAAGTAAATATTAGAAGTATTCATTCTGAATTTATTGACATTGAAGGAAAAACTAAAATTACAGATTTAGATGGTATTTTAGTAGCTCCTGGTTTTGGTGAGCGTGGTATTGAAGGTAAAATTGAAGCCGTTAGATTTGCAAGAGAAAACAACCTTCCTTTCTTCGGAATTTGTTTAGGTATGCAAATGGCAGTAATTGAGTATGCAAGAAACGTATTAAACCTTCCAGATGCCAACTCTACAGAGATGGAAGCGCAAACCAAAAATCCTGTGATTGATATTATGGAAAGTCAAAAAAATATCACCCAAATGGGAGGTACAATGAGACTTGGCGCTTGGGAATGTGAACTTAAAGAAGGTACAAAAGTATTTGAAGCATACGGAAAAAGTACTATTTCTGAAAGACACCGTCACCGTTATGAGTACAACAACAAATACAAAGAGCAACTTGAAGCTGCAGGTATGTTAAGCTCTGGTACAAACCCACAAACAGGATTAGTAGAAGTAGTTGAAATACCAACACACCCTTGGTTTATTGGAGTTCAATACCATCCTGAATATAAAAGTACGGTAAAAACACCACACCCTTTATTTATAGGATTTGTAAAAGCTGCCAAAGAATATGCTAAAAACAAAAAGAAATAATGTCATCTTGGCATTATTTTAATAATGGTAACTTTTTTGACTTTAAAAAAATAAATAGATAAGTATGGTTATCTACATCTAAATGAAGACTTTTGCCATCACTTATAAATAAAATAAAATTCCTTGTTCCTTTAATTTATGGAAAATAAAAAATTTGACGTCAATTCTTTAATAGGATTTGTATTAATTGGTGCCATTTTAGTATGGATGTTATACACCAATCAAAATGAAAAAACAGAAACTACCGTAGTTGGCACTCCAGAAAATCAAGAAATAGTTACAGAAGATAGCAACGCGTCTTCAAATACTATTACAGAAAACTCTAATGCAACTCCAGATTCACTTGCACTAGCAAAAGCTAAAAGTAGCTTAGGTGCTTTTGGTTATTCTGCAACTTTAGCTTCTGCTACCAATAATATTACCACAGTTGAAAATGATGTTCTAGAATTAAAAGTTAGTAATAAAGGAGGACAAATTATTGAAGCTAAACTTAAAAACGAAACTACCTACGACGGTAAACCAGTTTATATAGTAAAAGACAATAATGCATCTTTTAACCTACAACTTACTACCGTAGACAACAAAATTTTAAATACTAAAGATTTATATTTTGAACCTAAGTTAACCAAAAATGGAGAGAATAATATTCTTTCTATGAAACTAAAGGTTTCTCAAAATGAATATTTAGAATACGTTTACACCTTAAAACCTAATGACTATATGATGGATTTTTCTATCAGATCTCAAGGTTTAAACGATGTAATTAATAGTAGCAACGATGTTTTACTAGATTGGAAATTAAAAGCCCATAGACATTCTAAAAGTATTTCTTATGAAAATAGATATACAGAAATATTGTGGGAGTATGATGGTGACAACGATGATTACACAGGGCAAAGTGAATTAGATGAAGATGAAGAAGAAGATATCACTTGGATAGCTTTTCGTCAACACTTCTTCTCTTCTATTTTATTATCTAACTCTTCTTTTGAAAGTGCAAAATTTGTTTCTAGAAACTTAGTACAAGATGACGATGTAGACACCTTATTTACTAAAAGTTTTGCTGCTACCATTCCATTAAAGACTAATGGTGGAGAGTTAAATGAGTCTATGAACTGGTATTACGGACCTACAGATTATAAAATTTTAAACGATTATGACCGTAATTTAGACGAAGTAGTACCTCTTGGTTGGGGTATTTTTGGCTTTATTAATAAGTACTTAATTATACCTTTCTTTGATTTACTAAGCGGATTTTTACCTGCAGGTATCGCAATTATCTTTTTAACAATTTGCGTGAAATTGTTACTATCTCCTGTGCAATACAAACAGTACGTTTCTCAAGCTAAAATGAAGGTTTTAAAACCTGAAATAAATGAAATTAACGAGAAGTATAAAGATAATGCAATGAAAAAGCAGCAAGAAACCATGAAGCTGTACAGCAAAGCAGGTGCCAGCCCTATGAATGGTTGTTTGCCAGCTTTAATGCAAATTCCTGTATTTTATGCTTTATTCAACTTCTTCCCTAGTGCTTTTGAGTTAAGACAAAAGTCATTTTTATGGGCAGAAGATTTATCTAGCTATGATGTTATTGTAGAATTACCATTTAGAATTCCTCTTTATGGAGATCATATTAGTTTGTTCCCTATTTTAGCTTCTATTGCCATCTTTATTTATATGACGATGACTACTGGGCAAAGTATGCAACAGGCACAACAACCGGGAATGCCTAACATGAAATTTATCATGTACCTTTCTCCATTATTTATGTTGATTTTCTTCAACAACTATGCTAGTGGACTTTCTTTATACTACTTTACTTCTAACTTAATTACAATAGGTATTATGTTAGTGATTAAGAATTTTATTATTGATGATGAAAAGATTCACGCTAAAATTCAAGAGAACAAAAAGAAACCTAAAAAGAAAGGTAAGTTCGCTCAAAAATTTCAAGATATTATGGAGCAAGCAGAACAGCAACAAAGAAATAATAAGTAAGAAAGCAACAATTTCTTCAAAATAAAAAACCCCTTCAAACTAATACTTTGAAGGGGTTTTAATTGTATTTCACTCTACAAATTCTTATTGAATTCTTATAAAGCCGGTAAAATCACTTTATCAATAGCGTGCACTACACCATTAGTTGCTTGCACATTTGTTACAATTACAGTACTTACTCTTCCGTTTGCATCTGTAATAGTTGCGTTAGATTCATTTATAGTAACGTCTCCTCCTAAAGTAGTTACGTCTCCAGAGGTTAAATCTTCTGCTCTAACATTAGCCCCAGCAATCACGTGCATATTTAGGGTAGCTGCCAAAGTTTCTGTATCAATATCTGATAAATCACTTACTTCTAATTCTGCTAACAAATCTGCAAAAGCATCGTTAGTTGGTGCAAAAACAGTAAATGGTGCTGGAGAGCTTCCTGCTGGTGTGCTTAGAGTACTTACATAAGAAAAACTATCTTCTCTTGTTAATGCATTTACTAGAATTGAAAAATTAGGATCTGCAGTTGCAAATGTTACCACAGTTGGTAAAGCAATAACTTTATCTACAGCGTGTATCACTCCATTTTCAGCATCAATATCTGCATTTACCACAGCTACTTCTCCATTAATAGTAACGCCATTACTGGTATCTAAATACATACTTAAATTAGCTTGACTTGTTTCTTCTACCGCCAAATTAGTTACATAGCCAGTACTAATTTCATCTGACTCTACTTCTCCTTGAATAACGTGATTTAATAAAACTTGTTTTAATACATCGGTTGGCACATCTTCTAAAGAATTAAAACCATTATCGCTTAAAAATTCTGCAAACGCATCATTATCTGGTGCAAAAACAGTGTATTCTGTATCACCTGAAAGTGTAGTTACTAAATCTGCTTTAATTAAAGCCGCTTCTAGGCTTGAATAGTTTTCACTTTCAATAACAATTTCTGCTATTGTACTATCGTCCATTGCATCAGAAGTAGAATCGTCATCATCACTACATCCAACAAATGTAAATGAACATACTAGTAATAAGATTGAAAATAAATTTTGCTTTTTCATGATTATAGTTTATTTGTTTTAGATAAAACTAAATCATGAACACTTAACATTTTGTTTAACAAAAGTTAATTAACATTAAACAAACATTTGTTTAATAAAACATAAGAGTGTCTATTTTATGTAAAATTCCGTTCTTAGCTTTTATATCTACAGAGGTAGAATTAGCTGAGCGTTGTTGTGCATCTGTAAGTGTAAAAGTGCTATCGGTTTTAGCAATTTGCAATTGACTTTTTAGTGTATTTATTACAGAAGGTAAATTCTCTAGTGCATAAGCGTTATTAGTAACTAAGTGATTATTTAAAATAGAAGTTAAACTATCTGTAGGGATATCTTCTATTGTTGCCGCTTCTGCAGGGTACAATTCTAATAAAGCACTTTCAAAAGCAGTATCAATAGGGGCAAATATGGTAAACGGAGCCTCTGTCCCATTTACTGTATTTAGCCTATTTATATAGTCTTCTCCCGCTTGATCTGTTCGTGTTAAGCTAGACTGAAAATTAATTAAATCTAAATCCGCATTTATAAAATCTGCTAAAGTAGGCAAACTTAGAGTTTCATCTAGCCCATGAATAACACCGTTAGTAGCAACCACGTCTTGAACAGAAATATAGCTTACTCCGTTATATATCAATCCATCATCTTTATTTAAATAAATATTTAACAAGTAATCTTCGTTACCTATAGTTTCTTGTGCGTGGGTAGTTCTATAGCCCGTCACTAAATAATCTGAAGTTAAAAGACTATCTTGAATATGATAATTAAAAAATTGTTTTTTCTCTTCTTCTGTAAAATTTGCACTAGACCAAAAAGTGGTAAATGCATCTGCAGAAGGGACTAATAAGGTATGAAAATCTGTAGAAGAAAGTACATCTTGAAAATCACTAGTAGTGTTTATTGCTTCATTATAAAAAGCAGAAAAATTAGAATCTGCTTCTAAAAATGTTTGCAAAGTTGGTAGATCTAAAACACCATCAATTTCATGAAAAATACCATTATCTACATCAATATCTCCTTCTACAATACCAACCTCACCGTTAAATAGAATACCATCTTCTGTAGTAACCAATAAACTTAAATTGGTAGTAGTACTGTCTGTTAAGGCTACAGTAGACACACTACTTAAATAACTAGTTACAAAAGTAGATTCTGTATTAAGCGCTTCTAACAAATGGTAATTCACTAAATCATAAGCTAAATCACTAGAAATTTGAGCTACACTATCGTACGCATTTTCATTTAAATAAGTTTGCATAGCATCATTATTAGGTGCTAACATTGTGTAGGTACCATAATTACCATCTAGAACCCCGTCTAATTCTGCTTTAACTATTAATTGTTTAAATAAACTAAAACGCGGATTTTTATCCATATAATTTACAATAGAATTGGTTCCATTAATTATATTGCCATTATCGTCATCATCTACGCATGAAAATGTCAAAAAGATTATTCCAAATAAAGAAAGTAATTTTGCTATTTTTAAAATATTTTTATTCATCATTGCGTTATAAAATTTTATCAAATAAAAGCCACAATATACAAAAAACCATAGCTTATGTTCTCGTTTATTAGAAACGGTTTATTATTATTTTTTATTTTAATCCCTATAACTTTATTAGCTCAAAATGCAGAAATTAATCAATTAGATTCTAATGGAAAAAGACATGGTAAATGGGCAAAAACTTTTGAAGGGACAAACCAAATTAGATACGAAGGTGAATTTAACCATGGGAAAGAAACCGGTACTTTTAAATTTTATAAAAAAGGAAACGAAGATCACCCACATGCTACAAAAACCTACACTCCAAATAGTAATATTGTAGAAGCTAAATTTTTTACCAATAAAGGAAAGTTACTTACCCAAGGCCAGTTTGTAGATAAAAAAAGAGAAGGTGAATGGATTTATTATCACAAAGGTAAAGATGTGGTAATGATGAAAGAAAACTATAAAAACAATAAACTAAACGGCTTAAAATCTATTTATTATGAAAATGGAAAACTTGCCGAAACTCAAGAATATGCTAATGGAGTAATGCACGGAGAAAATCTTGTTTACGGTGCTAATGGTAATCTTTTACAATATTATAATTACAATAAGGGTACACTCCACGGGCTAACTAAAATTTACAATCCGAAAGGTGTAATAACTCAAGAAGGAAACTATAAAGATGGATTAAAAGATGGTATCTGGAAATATTATGAAGATGGAGAAGTAACCAAAACAGAAAAATTTCCTAAAGAAAAACCAACTGTAAGAAAAACCAAATAAACCGACAAAATCACTAATTTTGCAATAAATTGTTATTGAACGTGAAAAAGAAAAAAGTAGTTGTTGGTCTTAGTGGTGGTGTAGATTCTAGTGTTACAGCTTACCTATTAAAAGAGCAAGGTTATGAAGTAATTGGCCTTTTTATGAAAAATTGGCATGATGACTCTGTAACTATAAGTGACGAGTGCCCTTGGTTAGATGATAGTAATGATGCTATGCTTGTTGCAGAAAAATTAGGAATTCCGTTTCAAACCGTAGATCTAAGCGAAGAATATAAAGAACGTATTGTAGATTATATGTTCTATGAATATGAAAGAGGAAGAACACCAAACCCAGATGTACTTTGTAACCGAGAAATTAAATTTGATGTGTTTATGAAAATTGCACTTTCTTTAGGTGCAGATTTTGTAGCTACTGGTCACTATTGTAGAAAAGGAGAAGTGGAGATTGATGGTAAAACTACCTTCCAATTATTAGCAGGAAAAGACAAAAATAAAGATCAATCTTATTTTCTATGTCAACTCTCACAAGAGCAGCTTGCAAAAACTCTTTTTCCTATAGGTGAATTACAAAAAAGTGAAGTAAGAGAAATAGCTGCGCAACAAGAGCTGGTAACTGCTGGTAAGAAAGACTCTCAAGGTCTGTGCTTTATAGGTAAAGTAAGATTACCAGATTTTCTTCAGCAAAAATTACAACCAAAAGATGGAGTAATTATAGAAATCCCTTCAGAAGAAAATATTTATCATACAGAAACACCTTTATTTAACTCTACAGAAGAAGAGTTAGCATTTATTTCTAAAAAATTTACTTACCAAAAAGAGCAAGGTAAAGAAGTTGGCCATCATAATGGTGCTCATTATTTTACCAAAGGACAACGTAAAGGTCTTGCGGTAGGTGGTACTCCAGAACCTCTTTTTGTGATAGATACAGATGTAAATGAAAATATTATTTACACAGGGCAAGGTAAAAACCACCCTGGCTTATACAGAAAAGGCCTATTTGTAACTACAGAAGAAACTCATTGGATAAGAGAAGATTTGAAATTACAAATTGGAGAAGAGTTAGAAGTAATGGCTAGAATAAGATATAGACAAGCATTAGAAAAAGCTAAACTCTACCAAACAGAAAATGGACTATATGTTATTTTTGAAAATGCGCAAAGTGCTATCACAGAAGGGCAATTTGTAGCTTGGTATCATGAAGAAGAATTGTTAGGATCTGGAGTAATTTCGTAACTTGTAGCTGAAAAAGAATCGGCTATGAAAAAAATTTTACTGTTTTTTATTTTTCTGCTACACCAAATTACCTTTTCACAAGAACAGGCGTGGGTATATTTTAATAGTAAAGAAAATGTTACTGCAGCTATTGCAAACCCAATTAGTATTTTAACCCAACGGGCCATAGATAGAAAAAACTCTCACAATATAAGTATAGATGAGAGAGATGTACCTATTAATGAAGCTTTTGTAACTACTATAAAAAACCAAACTGGTATTGAGGTAAAAGCAAAATCTAAATGGTTTAATTGTGTGCACGTACTAGGTAGCGTAGAAGATATTAATGCCCTTAGTAGTTTTTCTTTTGTAGATAAAATTCTATTTGCAGATACTTCTTTAAACAATAAAATTAAAACTACAGAACAAGAAGTTTTTACCGAAAAACATTTAGAGAGTTTTGTAGATTTTAACTACGGAAACACTTCTGTACAAATAGAAATGCTTCATGTAGATTACCTTCACGAGAATAATTATACAGGAGAAGGAATGTTGGTTGCCGTAATGGATGCAGGTTTCCCAGAAGTAAATACTCTAGCTGGTTTTAGTAGATTAAGAAACAATAACGATTTAATTGGCGGTTATGATTTTGTAGATAGAACTGCTAATTATGATGCCTTTGCAGGAAGCAGTCACGGTACACTAGTCTTATCTAACATGGCTGGTTATATTCAAAATAGCTTTGTTGGCACCGCTCCAGATGCTAGTTATTATCTTTTTAGAACAGAAGACACCAACTCAGAGACACCACTAGAAGAAAGTTATTGGGTAGAAGCGGCAGAAAGAGCAGATAGCTTAGGTGTAGATGTAATCAACACTTCTTTAGGTTACTCTAGTTTTGATAATCCCAACCATAGTTACACCCCTGCAGATATGGATGGAGATACTGCATTTATTACCAAAGGCGCAAATATTGCGGTAGAAAAAGGAATTTTGGTAGTAGTATCTGCAGGTAATTCTGGTAATAGTACTAGTTTTAATATTATTGCTGCTCCTGCAGATGGACAGGTGTATAGCGTAGGTGCTGTAGACGCTACAGAGCAATATGCATCATTTAGTTCTATTGGACCTACTGCAGATGGTAGAGTAAAACCAGACGGGATGGCACAAGGCTCTTCTGCTACGGTTATAGATACTAATAATCAAGTTACCACAGCTAACGGTACTTCATTTTCATCTCCTATTATGGCTGGGGCAATTACTAGCTTATGGCAATCTAACCCTAACAAAACTAATTTAGAAATTATGCAATTGGTTAGAGAGTCTTCTTCTCTTTATACCTCTCCAACCAATCAAATGGGTTACGGAATTCCTAATTTTGAAACTGCTTTAAAAAATTTATCAGACACCATATACAACCAGCAAAATATTAAGGTTTACCCAAATCCCGTTTCTAAAATACTATATATTCAGAAGCAAAAACAAGAAAGCTTGAGTGTAAAAATATACAACTTGCTTGGTAAGTTGGTATATCAAAAACAAAATATCTCTTCAGAATTAAATTTATCTATGCTTTCTACAAGTATATATATTGCTAAATTTGAAGGAGAAAATTTCGAGAAGTCTTTAAAAATTATCAAACAATAATGGCAACAAATAAAATCACCTCTCTTTTTAATATAGAATATCCCTTAATACAAGCTGGAATGATTTGGGCTAGCGGATGGAAATTGGCTAGTGCTGTAAGTAATGCTGGTGGCTTAGGAATTATTGGAGCAGGCTCTATGTACCCTGAAGTACTTAAAGAACATTTACAAAAGTGTAAAAAAGCAACACAAAAACCTTTTGCGGTAAATGTACCTATGCTCTACCCTAATTTAGAAGAGATTATGGATATTATAATTGCTGAAGGGGTTAAAATTGTTTTCACTTCTGCAGGAAATCCTAAAACTTGGACTCCTATTTTAAAAGAAAAAGGAATTACCGTTGTTCACGTAGTGAGCAGTGTAAAGTTTGCATTAAAAGCTGAAGCTGCAGGTGTAGATGCTGTAGTTGCTGAAGGTTTTGAAGCAGGAGGCCATAATGGTAGAGAAGAAACTACTACGTTTACCTTAATACCAATGGTAAAAGAAAAACTTAGTATCCCGTTGATTGCTGCAGGAGGAATTGCAACTGGAAAAGGAATGTTAGCTGCTATGATTTTAGGTGCAGATGGCGTACAAATTGGAAGTAAATTTGTTGCTAGTAATGAAGCTTCTTCTCACCAAAATTTTAAACAAATGGTGGTAGATGCGCAAGAAGGGGAAACGCAATTAACGTTAAAAGAACTTGCTCCTGTAAGATTATTGAAAAATAAATTTTTTAACGATGTTACAGAGCTTTACACCAAAAGCCCTAGTAAAGAAGACTTAATTAACTTATTAGGAAGAGCTAGAGCCAAAAAAGGAATGTTTGAAGGTGATTTAGAAGAGGGAGAACTAGAAATTGGCCAAATTAGCGGATTAATACACGACATTAAACCCGCAGCAACTATTGTAAAAGAAATTATTGAAGAGTTTGAAGAGGCTAAAAAACAGCTTCCTACTTTTTAAAACTAAAAAATCCGGTTATTAAAATAACCGGATTTTTTTGCTTAATACTACTTTCTACTTTAGTAAAATATAGTTTATTTAACCTGTGTAACTTATTTGATGCGCACTAATTTCTGTGTAACTATCGGAAGTTATATTGTCTATAAATACATAATCTGCTAATACATCTGTAGTGCTAAAATTTAATTTTACATACCCTCTTTGAGAAGCATTTAAAAATTGTAAATCGTCTATCAACACATTAATTGCTTGCTCAAAACCAGCAATAACAGCAGAACCACCTTCACCTAAACCTAAATAAGTTTCAAAACCAGGAGATGTAACAGATGATGTTGCAAACTCTACAGCTACTTGCTCTCCTTCATTATTTCTTAAGTTATTAGCCCAAGCATTATGTGTGTCTCCTGCAAGACAGACTACTTTTTTACCTTCAAATGCATTTAAAAGCAACTCTCTTTCTGCTGCATAACCATCCCAAGCATCTAAATTATAAGGAGCAACAGTTTCTACTCTTAAAATTTCTTCTTGAGTAAGACTAGGGTCTTGTGCATTTATTCTAAGTTTTATAGTTACTAACTCTGTCATCAATGTATTAAAATTAGTAAAAGCCTCTTCTGTTATGCTTCCCGTTGCTGCAATAACAGCAAAAAGCTCGTTAAGCCCTAATAGTAATTCCATAGGGATAAGCATTCTTCCCATAATTACTTGTTGCCCTAAAACATTCCAATTTGTACTACTATTATTTAACTCTTCTAACAACCAGTTACGTTGTGTATCTCCTAAAATTGTTCGGTTAGTATCGGTTATGTCGGTTTGAAAGCTTACAAAGTCAAAACTACCGTCACTAGTAAAATAGTCTGCATAACTTAATTGTTTATCTCTACCTATCACACGAGTATCTAACATTAATAAGTTAACTAGATTACCAATATTAAAATTTCTATATATTTTTTCGTTATCAGAGGTAGTTACAGGCACATATTCACTGTATGCTTGTATGGCTACATTTTTTCTAGTTGTAAAATCTCCTTCACTAGATTGGTGATTTTCAGCTCCATCAATATAAGTATCATTTGCTATTTCATGATCATCCCAAACACATATAAATGGCTTTTTTTGATGTGCTAATTGTAGTTTTTCATCTGTACGATATTGTTTATAACGAGTTCTATAATCGTCTAGTGATATAATTTCATTGGTAGGATTGTGGGTTCTACCTAATGCAGAAGTATTTTCGTTAGTTCCGTATTCATTTTCTCCGTACTCATAAATATAATCTCCTAAATGAAGAATTACATCTACCTCAGAGTTTGCCATAGATTCATATACATTAAATAAACCTGCCGGGTAATTTGAGCAAGAACAGATGGCTATAGAAACGTTACTTGCATTTTCTGGAAAAGTAATTGTTTCTCCTGTTACAGAAACTGTAGCATCATCTATTTGAATAAATCTATAATATAATTTTTGATCTGCTGTAAGTTCTTGTACCTCTACTGCAACTGTATAATCTCTTGAGCTGTCTGTAGTAACCTCTCCAGATCTTACAATATTTTCAAAATTTGCATCTGTAGCAACTTGCCAGCTAATAACCACAGAAGATAAGTCTGTAGTATACCTTGTCCAGATAATTACTTGAGAAGATGTTGGATCAAAACTTGCTACACCGTGGTTAAAATTTGAATTTTCTAAATTTTCTGGAATAGATTTTTCATCAACAAAATCATCATCACTACTACAACTAATAAAGTTAGAGGCTAACATTACCCCTCCAGTAGCTAAAACGCTATTGTAAATAAATTTTCTTCTAGAAATAGAACTTACTTTTTTTTTCATTTTATGGTTATTTGTAAAACCATAAATTAATAAATAAAAAAAGTGACCTACTTTAACTCAAAATGAAATTAAGATTACTAATAAGTATCTTATATAGACAATTTATAGGTAAAACATCACCCCAATATTAAGTAAAGAGAAATTATTTGTAGTTAAAACTAATCTTCTTTTCTATATCTGGATGTAAACTATAATGTACAGGACAAGTATTAGCGGTATGCTCTAAAATCTTTTTCTGTTTATCTGAATAATTAAAAGGAAAATAAAGGTTTACTTCTATTTTAGAAATTCTTCTTGGCTCACTTGCCATAGTTTTAGTAACCTCTGCATATGCTCCATCAATACTAAAATCAGCATTTTTTGCTTTTATTCCCATTACAGTTAACATGCAACTTGCCAATCCAGTAGCAATAGTATCTGTTGGAGAAAAAGCTTCTCCCTTACCATTATTATCTATTGGTGCATCTGTAATAAAAGTATTTCCGCTCTTTAAATGCGTGCACTCTGTTCTTAAATTACTTTGGTAAACAATTTTTGCTGTCATATTAATTTACTACTTTAAGTTTTAAACCTTCTTCATACTTAATAAGGTAAGCAGCGTCATTATAATAACCACCTATCATTTTTTTATGATAACTAAATTTATTTTCTACGTGCTCAGACACTCCTTCTAGCTCTAAACCCTTATAAAAATCGTCATCTACTGCTAATCTTAATATAAGATCG
The DNA here is from genome assembly GCF_900141885.1 of Mesonia phycicola. GTDB lineage: Bacteria > Bacteroidota > Bacteroidia > Flavobacteriales > Flavobacteriaceae > Mesonia > Mesonia phycicola. Next base: position 319,459 of record NZ_FQYY01000004.1, read on the forward strand.
TAGGTTAAATCAAAACCTCTAGTTGCAAATTTACTTGGCAAAATACCATAGTCTTGTATGTAAGATTTCACGAAAGAATTTTCTTCAAAAGTTTCACATTCTTTTGATACCGAAGCATAAGTAAAGTTTAAATTACTTAAGTAAGCGTTAGAAATTTCATCTTCGTAAGGCTCACTTTTATCAGAAGTAAAAACTCTAATTTTATATCTTGTAGATAAAGCATTAAGGTAAGATGTTGCATTACTTATTAGCTCTAAATCATCAGATTCTAAAATAAACCAATTTTCTTTTTCTTTAGATAGTACAGCAATCAAATCTGAATTTTGCATGTACTCAGCTTTTTTTTGCGTTACTACTTTAGCTTCAGGAAAAGTGTAAGATAATTTACTTTTTAAATACTCATGTTTATCATCTGCTAAAATAATAAGGTTTTTACCTTCTTTTAAACTATCTATATAGGTTATTAATGTTTTTTCCATCATTAACTGAGATGGTCTAGTTTGAAAAAGGTTTTCTTCCCCGTTTAATTCTGCATCTATTAAAGGAGAGAATACAGGAATTTGGTATTTATTAAAAAACTTAGAAGCCTTTTCTACATTATTAGTTAAAAGGGGACCAATTACAGCTTGATAGTTAGAAAAATCATTATTTCTTAAAATTTCATCTAATTTGGATCCACTTTTCTCTGTATCAAATATTTTAGCATTAATAGGAATACCTAATTTTTGAACAGAATCTATTGCAGAAACTACACCACTATAAAAATCTAAAGAAACTCTAGTTACTCTATCGTTTTTTAAAATTTCTTCTTTATCTGCCCCATTACTTTTAAATTTATCTAAAGAAAAAGGGAGCATAATTGCTAAATTCTTTTTACTTCTATTAGTAATATAGTTTTCTAATGTGATAATTTTTGTATTAGAAATTACTAAAGAATCACCAACCATATTGTTAGGCTTTGGTATTTTAATAGTCATCCCAGCCTCTAGACCTTCTTCTTCTAATATAGGATTATTTGCTATTAAAGCTTCTTTAGTAGTATTAAAACGTTTTGTTAGTCTGTAATAATTTTCTTTAGGTTGTACTGTGTAGCTAATAAAATTATCACTATTACCAACACCTTGTTGTGCAGCTAAAGAATCTTTATTTTGCGGGTTAATTACATTTAATACCTGCCCAGGTTGTAAATCATTTACACCTGGGTTTAAGGTATTTAATTGTTCTAGCGTCATACCATATTTTCTTGCAATAGCAAGCTTACCTTCTTTAGGTAATACAATATGTTTTAAGTTTTCAAATGTTGAATTTTGAACTGAATTATTAATATTTATAGTATCTTTTTCACTAAAAACAGGAATTTTAATTACATCTCCTTTTCCTAGCTCATTGTTATAAAGATAGTTATTATACTTTTTAAGATCGTCTACAGAAATATCATTTTTCTTAGCGATGCTATAAAGTGTTTCCCTTCTTTTAACTTTATACTCTTTAAAGTTTAATACTGAAGGAGTTTCTAGGTTTCTAACGTCTGTAGATTTACCAACAGGGATCACTAAAACCGTCCCTACTAAATTTCCTTTTTTAGCATCAGGATTAAATTTATAAATACTTTTTTCTGAAACATCATATTTCTTTGCTAATGAGGAAACAGTTTCTCCCTGTTTTACCTTGTGAGTTTCAAAATTTTGTGCAAAAGTTTGAAAACTAAAAAATACAATTAACAAAAAAAATAAACAGTTCTTTTTCATTCAAATTTGATTATTCCCACTCAATAGTAGCAGGTGGTTTTGAGCTAATATCGTATACTACTCTATTAACGCCTTTTACTTTATTTATTATAGAATTAGAGGTTTTCTGTAAAAAGTCATAAGGTAAATTCACCCAATCTGCAGTCATCCCATCTGTAGATTCTACAGCTCTAAGTGCTACCACTTTTTCATAAGTACGCTCGTCTCCCATTACTCCTACAGAGCTTACAGGTAGTAAAATAGCTCCAGCTTGCCAAACTTTGTCATATAAATTCCAGTCTTTTAGACCTTGAATAAAAATATAATCTACTTCTTGTAAAACTTTTACTTTTTCTGCTGTAATATCTCCTAAAATACGAATTGCCAAACCAGGACCAGGGAAAGGGTGTCTTCCTAATAATTCAGGATCTATTCCCATCTCTGCACCTACTCTTCTTACTTCGTCTTTAAACAACATACGTAACGGCTCTACCACTTTTAGTTTCATAAAATCTGGTAAACCACCAACGTTATGGTGTGATTTTATGGTTGCTGAAGGTCCGTTAACAGAAATTGATTCTATCACATCTGGGTAAATAGTACCTTGTGCTAAAAACTTTACATCTGTTAAAAGGTGTGCTTCATCATCAAAAACTTCTATAAATGAGCGACCAATTGTTTTTCTTTTTTCTTCAGGATCACTAATTCCTTTAAGGGCATCTAAGAAACGTGCCGAAGCATCTACTCCTTTTACATTTAAGCCCATGTCTTTGTATTGATCTAAAACGCTTTCAAATTCATTTTTACGTAATAAACCATTATTTACAAATATACAGTATAGATTATCACCAATTGCCTTATTTAACAAAACTGCAGCAACTGTACTATCTACACCTCCGCTTAAACCAAGAACAACTTTTTCATTACCAATTTGTTTCTTTAAATCTTCTACAGTTAAATCTACAAATGCTTCTGGTGTCCATTCTTGCTCTACTCCTGCTATTTTAACTAAAAAGTTTTCTAATAACTGCTTTCCGTCTGTAGAGTGGTATACTTCTGGATGAAATTGTATTGCGTAAGTTTGCTCACCGTCAATTCTATAAGCTGCATTTAATACGTCGTGTGTACTAGCAAGTCTAACTCCATTTTCTGGTAACTCTTTAATAGTATCACTATGAGACATCCAAACTTGAGAATTTTCTGTAATTGCATCAAACAATTCTTCTTCATCTTTAATGATAGATAAGTTAGCTCTACCATATTCTCTTGTTGCAGAAGGTTCTACTTTACCGCCGTGAAAATGGGCCAAGTATTGTGCGCCATAGCAAACTGCCAACATAGGCACTTTACCTCTAATATTAGATAAATCTGGATGCGGAGCATCTTCTGCACGAACAGAAAATGGGCTTCCTGATAATATCACGGCTTTAAACTCTTCTAAATTTTCCGGTAATTTGTTAAACGGATGGATTTCACAGTAGATATTTAACTCTCTAACTCGTCTTGCGATAAGTTGTGTATACTGTGAACCGAAATCTAATATAAGTACGTTATTTTGCATAGGCAAAAGTAAGAATTTGGGGTAAATTTCAAATTGATTAATTAATTATTTTTCCCTCAAAGTTGATAATTAGTTTAATTTAATGGTCTATAGTTTATTTCATAGAAGCTAATATATTATCTATATCTTCTTCTGTAGTATCTGGGTTTATAAAACAAAATCTAGAAATAGTTTCTGATTCTCCGTATTTTGTCCATTTAGTTGGTGTTACTAAGGCTAAACCTGATTTATGGTTTGCGTAGGTCCAATCTCTATAATCGTCTGGTGACCAACCTTTTCTTCTAAACAACACACAAGAAAGACTAGGTTCTCTTACTAACTCTAGATGATCTATAGCTTCAATTTTCTTTGCTGCACTTTGCGCAAGAAACAAACCTCTCTCTATAGCTTCTGTATATTTTTCTGTACCGTGCATAGCTAAAGAAAACCATAATGGTAATCCTCTTAAGCGCCTTGTTAATTGTATTTGGTAGTCTGCTGGATTAAAACCTTGCGCACCTTCATCTTTAAAAATATCTAAATAAGAACCTTTTTGAGAGTGTGCATTTTTAGCTAATTCTAAATCTTTATAAATTACTGCTCCACAATCATAAGGAGAAAACATCCACTTATGCGGATCTATAGTAATACTATCTGCTTTTTCTATTCCTTTAAATAAATGTCTTACAGATGGTGCTGCTAAAGCTCCACCGCCATAAGCTGCATCTACGTGAAACCAAAGTTCTTCTTTTTTGCAAATTTCTGCTACAGTATCTAGCTCATCTATAATTCCGGCATTGGTAGTACCACCAGTAGCTACTACTGCAAAAAGTCTTTTTCTGTCTATTTCGCTTAAATCATCTATAGCTTTTTGAAGCCATTTACCGGTTAGCCTATCTTCCTCATCATCATCTATTAAAATAATGTCTGCATCTATTACTTTTGCCATAGATTTTACAGAAGAGTGAGCTCCACTAGAAGTAATTAAAAGCGCTTTAAATGCTTTATTCTCCTCATTTTTATCTCTCCAAGCTTCTCTTGCTGCTGTCATTGCAGATAAGTTAGCACTAGTACCTCCACTGGTAAAAACCCCAAACGCACCATCTGGTAAACCTGTTAAAGAGACTAGCCATTTCATTGCTTGATTTTCACAAAAAATACCGCCTCCACCTGTCATCCAATAAGCACCGTGTATACTTGCTGCAGAGGTTACCAGATCAAATAAAATTGCAGCTCTTGTTGGTGCCGCTGGCACAAAAGCCAAGTGTCTTGGGTGATCTACTGGTACTGTAGCTTTAGCAAGAACATCTTTAAATAAGTGAAAAGCATTTTCTCCACCAATCCCTTCTTTAGTAACCGTCTCTCCTACAATTTTTAGAAGATCTTCTTCTTTTTTAGGCGCTCCAAGTTCTGGTTCTGTATTAGATATTCTATTGATGGCATATTTCATAATATCTAAGGTCATTTCAACCGTATTGATATCTATGGAATGCATACTTTTCATGAGGATTGTTTTTTATAGCTTTAGAGCTATTATGATAAATAAATAATTGAAAAATTTAACTCTAGGGGTTTTAATTGTTCTTTTAATTGCTGAATTAAGGAAGAACCATAAATTTGATAAAACTCACTAAAATTTCTATTTCTTTCTTGTAAACTTTGCTTAGGAAAAAGCTCATCTTGCAACTGAGTTACTCTACACAGTTCATCTTTTAACTTTCTTTTTTGAGCTTTTAATAATCTTTTTTCTAAATGATGAAGACCTTTAATCTGTTTCTTTTCTTGTGCCTCTACAGCTCCTATAAAAGAAGAGTCTGTTTTTTCTGCAAGTACATATAACTCTTTAAACTGAGTAGCTAATTGTTCTTTTTGAGGACTAAAATCTATTTTAATTTCAGAGATTTGATTGGTCTTTACTGTTTTTAAAGTAGATTGATCTAAAAATAGTTCTGATATCTCAGTTTTTAAGTTTTGAAGCTTTTTATTTTGTTTTTCTGAAACTAATAATACTGAGTTTCTTAACAAAAGTACCGGAAATGTAATTGCTGAAGCTTCAAAATAATTTTTAAATTCTAACCAATAAGCTAACTCACCGCCACCACCAACATAGCATAAATTAGGTAAGATTACCTCTTGGTAAAGGGGACGCATAATTACGTTAGGAGAAAAACGCTCTGGATAGTTTTTTAATTCTTCTAAAATTTCAGATTCAGAGAATTTAATTTCTGTGTTGTTTACAAAAAAATAATTATCCTCTTTTATAATACGCTCTCTAATACCTTCAGTTAAATAAAAAAGATTGATTTCTCTAGCATTTACTTGAGCTTTATAACCTAGACTTTTAAGCTTTTGTGCTGTTTTTTCTACTTCAACAGAAGATAATTGGTTTAACAATTCTTCTTTTACATACGGAGCAAACATTTTTTTTAGGTTATTATCATTACCGTCTACAATAACTAAACCGTATTTACCAAATAACTCGTTAGCCAAATATCTTGTTGCTTCTGTAAGATTGGTATGTTTTAAATAGGCGTTTTTAAACAAAGCTAAAATTTCTTCTGCTGCTTTAGATTTGTTTAATTGATCTTTAAATTTAGTCAACACCTCTTCTAAACCCTTGGTGGCAAACTCTCCAACAGCTCCAGTTTGCTCACTATCCCATTGTATTTTATTTTCTTTAAAATTAAAATAATTAATTTCTTCAAAATCATGATCTTCTGTTGCCATCCAATAAATAGGAACAAAATTATGCGTAGAGTACTCTTCTTTTAATTGTTCAACTAAATTAATAACAGAGATAATTTTATATAAAAAATATAATGGTCCTGTAAAGAGGTTTAACTGGTGACCTGTGGTAATGGTAAATGTATTGCTTTGTTGAAGTAAATCTAAATTTACAGTAGTCTCTTCAGAAATATTAAGAGATGAATATTGTTTTATTAATGCAGAAGATAAGGCAATTCTACTTTCTTGAGGGAAAGATAAATTTTTCTCTTCTATTTGTTTTTTGAAATTTTCTAAGGTAGGAAAATGGTGATAAAACTCTCTAAGTATTTCTTTTTCATCTAAATAATCTAACATTAAATCTGAAAAATAATGTGTGTCTCGATAAGAAATACAGTCGTCCATAAATTTAAGTTTCTCAAAAACTTCAAATATACGTTAAGTGCTTATTTTATCAATTATTTTTTAGTTAAAGACTTTAAAAAAAAGGTAATTATTAAAAAAAACAATTACCTTTTTGAGTATTACAAATAACAATTAAAAAATTATTTTACAGGCTCACCATACAAATCAAAATCTGCGGCTTCTGTTATTTTTATTTGTGCAAACTCACCTGTTTTTAGATAGGTTTTTGTAGCATCAATTAACACTTCATTATCTACATCTGGAGAGTCATGCTCTGTTCTACCAACAAAGTAATTACCTTCTTTACGATCTATCACACATTTAAATGTTTGCCCTATTTTTTGCTGATTAAGTTCCCAAGAAATTTGAGATTGAATTTCCATAATCTCATTAGCTCTTTCTTGTTTTACTTCTTCTGGTACATCATCTTCTAAATTATAAGCGTGTGTGTTTTCTTCATGAGAATAAGTAAAGCAACCTAAACGCTCAAAACGCATTTCTTTAACCCATTCTTTAAGCTCTTGAAAGTGCTCTTCTGTTTCTCCTGGGTAACCAACAATTAATGTTGTTCTAATAGTCATTTGAGGTACAATCTCTCTAAATTTATAGATAAGATCTGTAGTTTTTTTATGAGTGGTACCACGTCTCATAGATTTTAATAAATCATCTGAAATGTGTTGAAGTGGTATATCTAAATAATTACAAATTTTTGGTTCATTATTCATTACCTCTAAAACATCCATCGGGAAACCTGTTGGAAAAGCATAATGAAGACGAATCCACTCTATACCTTCTACTTTTACAAGTTCTTTTAGAAGCTCTGCTAAAGCACGTTTTTTATATAAATCTAATCCGTAATAAGTTAAGTCTTGAGCAATTAATATTAATTCTTTTACTCCATCTTTAGCAAGATTCTGAGCCTCTTTTACTAAATTTTCTATTGGAGTAGATTTATGCCCGCCACGCATTAACGGAATAGCACAAAATGAACAAGGACGATCACAACCTTCTGCTATTTTTAAAAATGCATAATTTTTTGGAGTGGTAGTGATTCTCTCCCCTATTAATTCATGCTTATAATCTGCGCCTAATGCTTTTAACAAAGATGGTAGTTCTGTAGTTCCAAAATACTGATCTACATCAGGAATTTCTTGTTGTAAATCTGGTTTGTAACGCTCAGACAAACACCCTGTAACAAAAACTTTATCTACTAAGCCTTCTTCTTTTTTCTGTACAAAGTCTAAGATAGTATTTACAGATTGCTCTTTAGCATTATCTATAAATCCACAAGTATTAATCACCACCACATTACCTTCTTCTTCGTGAACAACTTCTTTATTATTTGCTTTTAGCTGTCCCATCAATACTTCAGAGTCGTAAATATTTTTACTACAACCTAAAGTAACTACATTAATCTTGTTTTTCTTTAATGACTTTGTTCTCATATTCTTATTAAAATGTGCGCAAAGATAAAAATGCTTAGACAATAAGCATCTATGAATCTAAATATTATGAATGAATATATATTATTCTGAAAAAATTAAATAATATAATTATGAATTATAAAAGGTTAACTACTTTAATTAAAGAAAGTATAAGTTTTACCCAGGTAATTAGAATTTTTTATTCTAGAATTATATAATTGAAAATTTTTAATTCGTAATATCTAATTAGTGATATTACAATTACACCAACAATCACGTATAACCAATTATATGTATGTTTTTTAACAACCAAACCTCCCCAAAGTGAGAGTAATAAAAAAGGAGCACTTATAATTAAAGAAGCTTTTACAGGATAATTATTAAACACTGCTGTAATTTTCATAACTACATAAAAAACACTGTAAAAGAAAATTAATTTACAAGCAGTTACTTTAAATCTATCTTTAGAAAAGGGCTTAGGTCTATTTTCTAATTCTGACATTAAACCTTCTTTTTAAAGAAAGAATCTACAAATTCTAATTTATTAAAAACTTGTAAATCTTCCATACCTTCTCCCACTCCTATATATTTAACAGGAATTTGAAACTGATCACTAATACCTATTACTACTCCGCCTTTTGCAGTACCATCTAATTTAGTAACTGCCAAAGATGTTACTTCTGTAGCAGCAGTAAATTGTTTTGCTTGCTCAAATGCATTTTGCCCTGTAGAACCATCTAACACTAGTAAAACTTCATCTGGCACATTATCAACTACTTTTTTCATAACGCGTTTTACCTTAGTAAGCTCATTCATTAAGTTGACCTTATTGTGAAGTCTACCAGCAGTATCTATAATAACAATATCTGCATCTTGTTTTACTGCACTTTGTATAGTATCAAAAGCAACAGATGCAGGATCACTCCCCATACTTTGCTTTACAATAGGCACATCTACTCTATCTGCCCATATTTGTAGTTGATCTATTGCTGCAGCTCTAAAAGTATCTGCTGCACCTAACACAACTTTTTTACCTTTTTGCTTAAATTGATGAGCCAGTTTACCAATAGTAGTTGTTTTACCAACACCATTTACTCCCACTACCATGATTACATATGGTTTTTTATCAGGTACTACAAACTCTGCAGCTTCACCAGATCCCGTTTCACTAAGTAAACCAGCAATTTCTTCTCTTAAAATTTGATCGAGCTCTGACGTACCTAAGTATTTATCTCTAGCTACACGCGCTTCTATACGATCTATAATTTTAACGGTAGTTTTAACCCCTACATCACTTGCTACTAATATTTCTTCTAATTCATCTAAAACATCATCATCTACTTTAGATTTACCAGCAACAGCTTTGCTTAGTTTACCAAAAAAATTTTCTTTAGACTTTTCTAAACCTTTGTCTAAAGTTTCTTTTTTTTCTTTTGAAAAAATCTTTTTAAAAAAACTCATAGTTTCACTTTGGTTTGCGTTTTTAGCTATTAATCAAAACTTTTATTATCTCTAATAATTAGAAATAACAAAATATTCTGCTAACATCACAACCACATATTATGTGTAACGCCCAGATTAATTTGTTGCAAATATACAAAAAACAAAAAGCCGCTTTGAAAAAATTTCAAAGCGGCCTATATATTTTCAGTTCGATTTATTTTTCTTTGAAAAAATCGCTTACTTGATCAGGTGCCATAATTTGCTCTACAAATGTATAAGCTCCAGATTTAGGAGATTTAACCATCTTAATAGCTTTTGTAAGCCTTTTAGATCCTGTTTGTAACGATGCTACCGATTTCTTTGCCATAACTAATTACTTTATTTCTTTATGAACCGTCATTTTATTAAGAATAGGGTTAAATTTCTTTAACTCCATTCTATCCGGTGTGTTCTTTTTATTTTTAGTTGTAATATATCTAGACGTACCTGGTTTACCAGAAGTTTTGTGCTCTGTACATTCTAAAATTACCTGAACTCTATTTCCTTTTTTTGCCATTTTTCTTCGTATTAAAGGTTAAAAGATTACTTATTTAAGAAACCTTTTTCTCTCGCTTCTTTGATTACAGCAGAGATTCCTCGTTTGTTAATATTTTTTAAAGCAGAAGTAGACACTTTTAAAGTAATCCATTTATCTTCTTCAGGAATGTAGAAACGTTTTTTAACCAAATTAGCGTTAAATTTACGCTTGGTTTTATTCATCGCGTGAGAAACATTGTTCCCAACCATTGCTTTTTTCCCCGTAAGTTCACAAACTCTTGACATTTTTTCTAATCTTTTCTCGTTATTTCAAAACAGGCTGCAAATTAACGATAATTTTACCTTATATACAAGTGAATGTATAAAAAATATTTAATTATTTATTTAATTCATCTAAAATAAGACCTAAAGCCTTATAAACTGCTTTTTCTATTACTTTTTCTCGTTGTGCTCCAAGGTGATTTTCATACACCTCTACTCCATTTTTAGAAGCTATCGCTATAAAAACTGTCCCTATTTCTGCATCACTATCTCCTTTAGTTGGGCCAGCATTTCCTGTAGTAGCAATTGCGTAATCTGTTTGAAATAGTTTTCTAGCTTTTACAGCCATTTCTTCTGTAATTTCTTTACTAACTACAGAATATTTATCTATCACCTCTTGAGATATCCCTAATACATAGTTTTTTGTAGCTGTTTCATACGTTACCAAACCGCCTTTAAAAAATTTAGAAGAACCAGGTATAGCTGTTAGTTTTGAGGCAATTCTACCTCCTGTGCAACTCTCTGCTGTGGTAACTGTTTTGCCAAGACTTATAAACTTTTGAGCTATTTGATCTTCTAAGCTACCATTACCCTCATACCCTTTAATAATATCACCTATTAAGCCGTCTAGCGCACTTAATTGCTTATCTAACTCATCTAGCAATACCTTTTCATTATCACCTCTTGCAGAAAGCCTTAACCTCACTCTACCTAAACCAGGCAAATAAGCTAATTTGATAAATTTTGGTAAGTTATTTTCCCAATCTTCAATTTTTTCAGCAATTGCACTTTCTCCCATCCCATAAGTTAAAACTGTTTTATGGATAATAAAAGGGCGTTTAAAATGATTTTGAAGTTTAGGGATTACTGAGTTAATCATTAACTCTTTCATCTCAAACGGAACTCCAGGTAACGATATATAAACTACTTCATTTTCTTCTACCCACATTCCTGGTGCCGTACCGTGAAAATTAAAGAGCGCTTCTGCTTTAGATGGAATGTAAGCCTGCCCTCTATTCATATCTGAAATAGGATCTTTCACATACTTCTTAAAAAGCTCTTCTACATGTTCTAGCACACTTTGATTAAGTATTAGCTGATCGTTAAAATACTTACAGAAAGTTTTTTTTGTAATATCATCTTTTGTAGGACCTAAACCACCTGTTACTATTACCAAATTAGCTCTTTGAGAAGCTTCTTTTAAACTAGAAAGTATTTGATTTTCTTCATCTTGAATAGAGGTAATTTGCTGTACATCTATTCCTATTTTATTAAGTTCTTGACCAATAAACGCAGAGTTTGTATCTACAATTTGACCAATTAATATTTCATCTCCAATCGTTATTATTTCAGCTTTCATTATAAATTATAATCTTGCTTTAATTCACTACATACTAAATTTACTTTACTAGAAATGGTTTTAGCGTGCGGTAAGACTTCTTCTAACTGAAGACTAGACTTAAACCATTGTTCTAAAACTTTAATATGCTGCCCTAAATCTAACCCAAACATTTGAAGGTTAGGTTTCATTTTATGAGCTACTTGGTAAGCTAAAGAAGCGTTACCATTATCTATAGCATTATTCATCTCAATAATATCGTTTGGTAATTCTTCTGTAAATGTTTTAAGCATTTCTATAAAAAAATCCTCATCACCATCTGCCAACAATCGAAGTTCTTCTAAATTATAAGGTTTCATTATTTAATGTTTATATCAAATATTTTGCTACTCTCAATAGCTCCTACCAGCCTATCATTAGGCTCTACTTTACCGACTCCAGACGGCGTACCGGTAAAGATAACATCTCCTATTTTTAAAGTAAAAAACTGAGATACGTAGGCTATTATTTCATCTATCTTCCAAAGCATATATTCTGTGTTACCCTGTTGCACTAACTCATCATTTTTCTTTAATGTAAAATTGATGTTGTTTAAGTTAGAGAATTCTTTTTTATTTATCCAGGTTTCTCCTATAACCGCAGAGCCATCAAAACATTTTGATTTTTCCCAAGGTAGGCCTTTCTTTTTTAATGTAGATTGAAGATCTCTAGCTGTAAAATCTATACCTAAACCAATTTCATCATAATATTTATGAGCAAATTTCTCTTGAATGTATTTACCTACTTTTTTAATTTTTACTAATAATTCTACTTCATAATGAACATTATTAGAGAAATCTGGAATAAAAAAGGGTTGTTTTTTTAACAAAATAGAAGTGTCTGGCTTTAAAAAAATAACAGGCTCTTCAGGTTTTTCACTTCCTAATTCTGCTATATGCTCAGCATAATTTCTTCCTATACAGATAATCTTCATACTAATTAAGCTTTTCTGTTAACTTTCTTAATTTTATAGAGGTTAATACTTTTTTTGTATACAGAGGAAAATCTGCATTCTGAATCCAGTTGTAATAACCTGGCTCGTCTTCTAAAACTTTTTCTACTAGTTTACCTCTATGTTTACCAAAAGAGAACACTTCTTCTCCAGATTTATTGTATGCTATAAATCCAGCAAAATCTGCGTGTTTTTTATGTGAGCTAAATTCTGCTAACCATTTAGTATCATTTTCTAAATCGTCATACCTATCTAATTGTGACTCTAACACCTCAAAAGTAGCTAATGTATCTGCCTCTGCACTGTGTGCATTTTCAAGATCTTTATTACAGTAAAATTTATAAGCTGCTTCTAGTGTTCTTTTTTCTTTTTTATGAAAGATAGTTTGTACATCTACCGCTACAGAATTTTTAATATCAAAATCTACATCTGCTCTTAAAAACTCTTCTGCCAACAAAGGTATATCAAACCTATTGCTATTGTAACCTCCTAAATCACAACCTTTAATCATGGTGTAGATTTTTTTACTCAACTCTTTAAAAGTAGGCTCATTTGCAACATCTTCGTTAGAAATACCGTGAATTTTAGTTGTTTCTGCAGGAATATTCATTTCTGGGTTTACACGCCAAGTAAAACTCTCTTTATTTCCGTTAGGAAATATTTTAAGTATTGCAATTTCTACAATTCTATCTTTTGCAATATTTGTTCCTGTAGTTTCTAAATCAAAAAAACAAATTGGCTTGGTAAGGTTAAGCTTCATAATAATTATTTTAATACAAATATAACTTTGAGAGTTGTCTAAAAAAAATATATTTTCAATCTCAATTTTGATAAAAATAAAAAAAGCCACGGCATTAACCGTGACTTTTAAAATAAATACATTGTAATTTTATTTATTTCGCAATATTAACTGCTCTAGTCTCTCTAATTACAGTTACTTTAACCTGACCAGGATATGTCATATCTGTTTGAATTTTTTGCGAAATCTCAAATGATAAATTACTTGCTTTATCATCATTTACTTTTTCACTCTCTACAATTACACGTAATTCTCTACCTGCTTGTATTGCGTAAGCTTTTTTCACTCCACCAAAACCAAATGCTATTTCTTCTAAATCTTTTAAACGTTGGATATAAGAATCTAATACTTGGCGTCTTGCTCCTGGTCTTGCTCCACTAATAGCATCACACACTTGAACTATAGGAGATAATAAAGATGTCATTTCTACCTCATCGTGGTGAGCTCCAATTGCGTTACATACATCTGGCTTTTCTCCGTATTTTTCTGCCCATTGCATCCCTAAAATTGCGTGAGGTACTTCTGTTTCTGTATCTGGCACTTTACCTATATCATGCAACAGTCCTGCTCTTTTAGCTAATTTTGGGTTAAGCCCTAACTCTGCCGCCATTACACCACAAAGCTTTGCAACCTCTCTAGAGTGTTGTAATAAATTTTGACCGTAAGAAGAACGATATTTCATTCTACCTACTGTTTTTATTAATTCTGGATGTAAACCGTGAATACCTAAATCTATCACTGTACGCTTACCTATATCTATAATCTCTTCATCTATTTGCTTGCGGGTTTTCTTCACCACCTCTTCAATTCTTGCTGGGTGAATTCTACCATCTGTTACTAATTTATGTAAAGATAATCTAGCTACTTCTCTTCTTACAGAATCAAAACAAGAAAGAATAATTGCCTCTGGAGTATCATCTACAATAATCTCTACACCTGTTGCAGCTTCTATTGCTCTAATATTTCTTCCTTCACGACCAATAATTCTACCTTTTACATCGTCACTTTCTAGATTAAAAACAGACACACAATTTTCTACTGCTTCTTCTGTACCTATTCTTTGAATAGTGCTTATAATAATTTTCTTTGCTTCTTGCTGTGCGGTAAGTTTTGCCTCTTCAATTGTATCTTGAATAAGAGCCATTGCATCTGTTTTAGCAGATTCTTTTAAAGATTCTACCAACTGCTCTTTAGCTTCTTCTGCGCTTAAACCACTTATTACTTCAAGTTGTTTTACCTTACTATCTAAAAGCTTATCTATCTCTTCTTGCTTTTTCTCAAGGTATTCATTTCTGTAATTGTAGTCTTTTAATTTTTCTTCAAACTCTTTATTTAATTTTTTGTTTTTAGATAACTCGCTAGAGATTTGAGACTCTTTATCTCTTGTTCTCTTTTCTGCATCTGCAATTTTTTTATCTCTTGCTAAAATCACTTTTTCATGTTCTGCTTTTAGCTCAATAAACTTTTCTTTTGCTTGAAGTATCTTGTCTTTCTTTTTATTTTCTCCTTCTGCTGTTGCCTCTTTAATTATTGATTTTGCTTCTTTTTCAGCTTCATTAATAATTGAACCAGCTTTCTTTTTATCTAAAGATTTAGATATAAAGAAGCCTGCAATTAAACCAATAATTATTGCTACTACTGCTATCATTAAAGTTGTTATGTCCATAGTTTTTGTTAATGTATATATATAAAAAAAGCCTGTATTAGCATTGGTAATTGTATAAACTCCGTAAAAAACAGGTTTAGGGCTAACAAGCTGATCAAGGATCCGTTCAAAGACGGCTTGCTTTTACAACTTAGACTCACCCTTTTTAATAGTAAAATGTTGAGTTTATCAAATAGATAATGACTAATACAGGCAGTAAACCTTATTTATTTTAAAGAACGTATTATTTTGCCAAGAATTCTTGCAAAAGATTATTTAAAGCATTTAACTTTTCTTCTGCCTCACTTACTTGGTTATTATTATTTATAGATTTCTGTTCACTTTTTGATGCAAACTGCAAGGCACACATAGCCAACACATCTTGCTTATCACGAACAGCATAACTCTGCTCAAATTGCTTAATTGCTCTTTCTATCTCTTTCGCCGCTTTACGTAATCCCTCTTCTTGCTGAGGAAATACAGTTAAAGGATAAACCCTATCTGCAATAGATATTTTTATTTTTAACTTTTCATTCTGCATAAAGAACGTTTATTCTGAGAGTTGAACAATACATTGGTCAATTTCTCTTATCAAGCTATTTATTTTGAGCTTTGTTTCTCTTTTATATTCATTACTGCCTAGCATTGCGTTAGCAGCTTTAAGTGTTTTGGTTTGATTTTCTAAAGAGTTTATTTTTAAAGTTAGTTCTTGATTATTACTTTGCATTAATTTCAAGCTATTTTCTAATTCTAGTTTTTGTTGCTCTAAAATTTTATAACTATGCAATAATTTACTAATCTTTTTCTCTAGTGAATCAACTGTTTCTACCAATTTACTCATCTGCACTTCACGTAATACTTAATAAACAAAGTTAACATACCTTTACCAATATGCCAACTGTTTTTCATCAATTTTTTACACATTGTAGAGTTTTCATATTTAAAAGAAGTTTTTATATTTAGCCTCCAGCCCCTTACATCTATAACATCACAATTTATGAAATCATTTTTTTTGATTATTTTCATTACGCTTATTACTCAAAGTGCTTTTTCTCAAAATAATTTACCTCAAAATTATTTTAAAAGCCCTCTTGAAATTCCGTTAATATTATCTGGTACGTTTGGAGAATTACGCTCTAATCACTTTCATAGCGGTATGGATATTAAAACTCATCAGCAAACAGGCTTATCTGTTTTGGCTACAGCAGATGGTTATGTAAGCAGAATAAAAATATCTGAATTTGGTTATGGCAAAGCATTATACATACAACACCCAAATGGCTATACTTCTGTTTATGCTCATTTAAAAGAATTTGCTCCTGAAATAGAAGCATATATTAAAAAACGCCAATATGCTAAAGAAAGTTATGAAATTGAAGTGTTCCCTAAAGCAGGAGAACTTTCTGTTACTCAAGGCAAACTAATTGCTTACAGCGGAAATAGTGGTGGTAGCGGCGGACCTCATTTGCATTTTGAAATAAGAGACAGCCAAGCAAGCCCGATGAATCCTATGCAATTTGGTATTCCTATAAAAGATACTCATTTCCCTATAGTGCGCGGAATTTACGCCTACCCTATTCAGCAAAACTCTCACGTTGACAAAAACAACGAACGAAAGAAATTAAGAGTAATACCTCTAGGCAACGGAGAGTTTAAAACCGAACCAATAGAAGCTTACGGTAAGATAGGTTTTGGTATTAATAGTGTTGATTTACTAGACTACGCCGCTAACAAGAATGGATTAAACACCATTGAAACATTTTTGAATGGCAAAAAACTATTACAAGTAGATTTTAACAAATTTTCTTTTTCTGAATCTAGATATATTAATGATTTTATTGATTATGAATTAAAACAAAACAATAATCAAACGGTTCAAAAACTATTTATAGAAAATAACAATCCGTTAAGTATTTTTAAATGGGAAGAAGATCAAGGCTATATTAACATAAAAGATAGTTTAGATTACAACTACACCATACAGGTAAAAGATTACGAAGGCAACACCTCTACCATAAGAATACCTATTACACCTCTTGAAATTTCTTCTGAAGAAATAAAAACTACACCAATTAAAACCACTAATTATTTTGCTAAAGCTAATGAAGCTACTGCTTTTGATGAAGATGGATTTGACGTTTATATACCTAGAGGCGCTCTTTACGCAGACCAATATCTAAATATTAGCACAGATGGGGAGAGTATAAAAGTGCACCAGCCAGATGTTGCTCTTCACAAAAACATTACCATTGGTTTTGATGTAAGTAGATATAATGACGAAGATAAAGAACAGCTTTTTATAGCTAGAGTAAGCAAATGGGGGCGCCCGTATTACTCTACTACTTACAAAAAAGCTAATAGATTTACCACAAGAACTAGAACCTTTGGCACCTATAAATTAACTGTAGATAATACCGCACCTCTAGTGCAACCTATAAATTTTAAAGACAAGAAATGGATGTCTAATTACCGTTATTTGAAATTTAAAATATCTGACGACTTATCTGGAATTAGCAGCTACAGAGCTACCATTAACGGTAAATTTATATTAATGGAATATGATTACAAAACAGACATGTTGGTTTATGATTTTAATGACGAAGTAATTACTAATGAAACCAACAATAATTTGAAGATTATTGTCGTTGATAATGTAGGAAATAGTACTACATTTGAGGGTACATTTTTCAGAAAAAATTAAAGCACTGTTCATTTGAGAGATTTTTCTTTTTTTATCCCACTGTTTCTATTACTATCTATAAGTTCTTTCTGTCAAGAAGCCAGCCTACAAGGACTAGTTTTAGATGAAAATGAAGTACCAATACCAGGAGCCAATATAAAATTTAATACAAGCGGTACCCAAACTAATAGTAACGGCTACTATTTTTTAAAAATTCCGGCCAACCAAAAAAACACACTTCAAATTACCTATGTGGGCTTTAAAAACATTGAAGTAATTATTCCAGAAATGGAAGAAGGACAACAAGAAGAATTGAATTTTGTTTTAAAAACAGATATTGAGCAAATAGGTACAGTAGTTATTAATGGTAACCGAAATACCCGAGTAGAGGGAGTTACAACGATATCACCAGAAACAATAAGAAAAATACCAGGAGCCAATGCCGGAGTAGAAAATCTTTTAAAAAGCTTACCAGGCGTATCTTCTAACAACGAACTAAGCTCTCAATATGGCGTAAGAGGTGGTAACTACGATGAAAACCTAGTATATGTAAATGAAATTGAAGTATATCGCCCTTTTTTAATAAGATCTGGACAACAAGAAGGTTTAAGTTTTGTAAACTCTGATATGGTTAGAAAAGTAGATTTTTCTGCCGGTGGTTTTCAAGCTAAATATGGAGATAAATTATCTTCTGTTTTAGATATTACCTATAGAAGACCTGTAGATTTTGGAGCTTCACTAGACGCAAGCTTTTTAGGCGGTAGCGCTTCTATTGAAGATGCTTCTAAAAATGGAAAGTTTTCTGGAATTGCAGGCATAAGATACCGTGACAATAGTCTTTTTGTAAATGCAAAAGAAACAGAAACTAATTACAAACCTCGATTTGCAGATATTCAAACCTATCTTACTTACCAATTTACAGATAAATTTGAATTAAGCTTTCTTGGTAATATTGCTGTTAATCAATATGAATATGAGCCTATTACTAGACAAACCAACTTTGGAACCTTATCTGACCCTCAGGCTTTAGTAATCTATTACGAAGGACAAGAAAAAGATCAATACGAAACCTATTTTGGAGCCTTTAAAAGTACCTACAAAGTATCTGAAAACTATACAGCTAAATTAATTGCATCTACCTACAACACACAAGAGCAAGAACATTTTGACATTCTAGCTCAATACAATTTAGGAGAAGTAAATACAGATATAGGCGGTGAAAACGTTGGAGAGGTTGAATTTACAGAAGGCGTAGGCTCTCAATTAAGCCACGCACGTAATGATTTGGATGCGTTAATTATAAATATTCAACATTTAGGAACCATAAAAGAAGGAGATCATCAAATAAATTATGGTGTAAAATATACCCACGAAGATATAAGAGACCGCATAAGAGAATACGAAATTATAGACTCTGCCGGCTTTTCTATTAGACCTTCTTCTATTGAGTTAAAAAACGACCAACCTTACAACTCTTATGATGCTCCTATTACACCATACACAAGCATTAGAGCTACAAATAGCACTCAAATAGACAGATTTCAAGCATTTGCACAATGGAGCTACAAAACAGTTATTGGCAAAGCAGAGACTTGGTTTAACGCAGGTGTAAGAACTCATACTTGGAATATAAGTGGAGACAATATAGAAAGTAATACCCAACAAGTTTTTAGTCCAAGAGCTCAATTTGCCATTCAGCCAGACTGGAAAAAAAATATGATCTTTAGAGTTTCTGGTGGTCTATATTACCAACCACCAATGTATAAAGAATTAAGAGACTATACAGGTGCAGTGATACCAGAAGTAAAAGCTCAAAAATCTACACACATTGTAATTGGTAACGATTATAGTTTTAAAATTAAAGGAAGACCATTTAGTTTAGTTTCTGAAGCATATTATAAAAATCTTACAGATGTAAACACTTATACTATTGAAAATGTAAGAATAAGATATAGCGCTAATAACAATGCTGTAGCTTACGCATACGGATTAGACTTACGTTTAAATGGAGAGTTTGTACCCGGTACAGAAAGCTGGGTAAGCTTTAGCTACTTAAAAACAGAAGAAAATATAGATAATAGAGGTTATATAGCAAGGCCTACAGACCAGCGTTTAAAGTTTGCTGTTCTATTTCAAGATTATATCCCTGCCATTCCAGCTTTAAAATTTTATTTAAATATGGTTTACAACACCGGCCTACCTGGAGGCTCACCTAGTTATGTAGACCCTTATGACTACCAAACAAGACTTAGAGATTATAGACGTGCAGATACAGGTTTTTCTTATGTTTTTAAAGATAGAAATAGCAACTACCCAGAAGGGCATTGGCTAGAACGTTTTAAAGAACTAAGTGTAGGTTTCGAAATTTTTAATCTTTTTGATAATCAAAACTCTATTACAAATACTTTTGTTAGAGATGTATACTCAAAAACATTTTACTCAGTACCTAATTATTTATCACCTAGAGTCTTTAACTTAAAAATCGGAATGAAGTTTTAAAACCTCATCCCGATTTTTATTTTTATTTATCTTGATTTACTCCTGTGTAGTAAATCAAATATTAACTCTTAAGCACCTCTTCTTTTGGTTTCTTCCAACATAAGAAACAAACCCCAGCCCAAAGCAAATTAACTACAATCATTGCTAAAACAATAGTGATACGATCGTCATCTAAAGAATAATTTTGCACTTCTAACATAAAATATCCTAATAAAACTAGTAACAAGATTACCCCTACAAAGTATGCTATTTTCCCTTTTTTAGTTAAATGTTTTAATAGTAATCTTTCTATCATTTTTTTCTTATTAAGCTTCAATAAAATCTTTTAACACCTCTACTACATAATCTAACTCTTCCTTGGTATTGTATTTAGAAAATGAAAATCTGATAGATGGTTTTTTTAAATCTTCTTCAGAAAGTATATTACTCAAGACGTGAGAACCTTTATCACTTCCACTCTGGCAAGCACTACCTTTAGAGCAAGCAATTCCTTTTAAATCTAATTGAAAAAGCAACATCATAGATTTGTCTTGAGATATAGGCAAACAAACATTCACCAATGTATAAGTGCTGGCATCTACATTAGAGCAACCACCATTAAATTTTACTCCAGGAATTTCTTTTTGTAATTTGTCTATAAAATAACTTTTTAGCCCCGCAGTATACTTTTTATCTTCTTCTAAATTATCATAAGCTAATTTTAAAGCCTCTTCTAAACCTACAATATTATGCACAGACTCCGTTCCTGCTCTCACTCCACGCTCTTGTGAACCTCCAAAAATTAAAGATTTAAGTCCGCTATTACTTTTTATATACGCAAAACCAACCCCTTTAGGGCCGTGAAATTTATGTGCACTTACAGCAGCAAAATCTATTGGCAATTCATTAAGATCTAATGAATAATGACCTATAGACTGTACAGTATCACTATGAAATAATGCTTGATGAGTTTTGCATAAACTACCTACTTTTTCAATATCAAGAATGTTTCCTACCTCATTGTTAACATGCATTAAACTAACCATTGTTTTTTCTGAAGAATTTTCCAGTAAATTCTCTAAGTGACTATAATCTACGCTTCCGCAATCATCTAAATTCACATATTCAACAGTAATACCAAAACAATCTTTTAATTGGTCTACACAATGTAAAACCGCGTGATGCTCTATTTTAGAAGTAATAATTCTCTTTACACCTAAATCTCTTACAGCGCTATTCAAAATAAGATTATCTGCTTCTGTACCGCCAGAGGTAAATACAATTTCTTTTGCGGTAACGTTTAAATATTTAGCTACCGTTTTTCTAGCATTTTCTATTAGAGACTTTGCTGTTCTACCAAAAGTATGTGTAGAAGATGGGTTACCATATACTAACATAGCTTCTGCCATTTTAGATACAACTTCTTCTCTCATTTGTGTAGTGGCTGCACTATCTAAATAAACGTTTTTCATAAGTGGTTTTTTAACTAATGCCGGCAAAAATAAAACTTTTAAAAATTATTTACGGGTTTGAGCGTTAGAAATACGTAATTCATTTATTTTTGTTTAAAAATATAGTAATGATAAAAAAAGTAATTCTTCTTTTAGTAACATTTGTTTGCTTAACTGCTTGTGATGATGGTGATATTATTGTTACCACTTTTGATTATGATAGTGACACAGATTTAAGCTATTGTACAAATGCACTTGACACCACCTACTTAGTAGAAGAAGTTCAACTTTACAATATTAATGACGATACTAATGAAAGTATTGTATTTAATTTCTCTAGAGATGGTTTTACAGGTACTTTTGATAGAATTATAGAAAATGGTTCTATAGTAAAAGATTCTACTATTACTATTGATCTTAGCACCACTAACAAAATTACCTATAGAATTTTTGATGGAGAAATTCCGTCAGATTACTATTGCCAAAGCATACCACCTAGCTCTCCACAAGTTACGCAAGAATACAGCACCTTAGATGGCGGTACCGTAACATTAAATATAAGTGTTACTTATCAAGATGATGATGACGGGATACCAACAGAGGCAAATGCATCTGATGATTATAGCGGACCTTACGAATATTTAGAAAATGATAATGATGGAGACGGATTACCAGACCCATTAGATGAAGATGATGATAATGACAATGTTTCTACTGCAACAGAAATTTCAGAGAATATAGAAGGTTACACAGATCCTTCTACAGGTTTACCAGATACCGATGAAGATGGCATTTTAAATTACCTAGATAACGACGATGATAATGATGGTGTATTAACTAGAAATGAAGATTTAAATGCTTTTGATAATGAAAATGTGGTTTTAAACCCAACAGATGACTTTAATGCAGAAGGAATCCCGTATTACCTAGATGAAAATAGCTCGACAGAAATAACTGTAGATCAATACAAAAGTAACACCATTGATAGAACCTTTAAAACTACAGTAGTCGCTAATAATATTACATTAGAAAATAGTAGTACAGGAGAGCAAATTACTTTATCAAGCTTAATTTTAGGTAGTTTTGAAATAAGTACTACACTTACAGTACAAGTTATAGCTAATTAATTGTTTTGATAAATATAAACCTCTGTTGCACCTAAACCGTATTCTTTATAGTCTGCATCATAAAATTTTAAATTATCATACCTACTAAAAAGGGTTTTAAGCTCTGCTTTTAGCACTCCTTGCCCTACACCGTGAATAAAAACTATTTTTTGTATTCTTTTATGAACAGCAAATTCTAGTTGTCTTTTTGCTGTATCTAACTGGATATTAATAATTTCAAAATTTGAAAGATTTTTGGTGTTAGAAGTTATTTGATGAATATGTAGATCTACCTCCATTGGCGGAATTACTTTACTTCTCTTCTTAGAAATTTTAGGTCTATTATTTTTTGAATGTTCTTCTTTAATTACCTTATTAATATCTACCTGATCTACAATTATCTCATCATAATTTATTTTAACCAACTCATTTTCAGAAAATTCTAGATGAAATCCATCTTCTGTTTCTACAATTACATAGTTGTTATTAAAACCTATAACTCTACCTTCAATCTGTTCATCTAGTACTTCTACCCTATCTTCTACACTAAAAACACTACTCATTCTCTTCTTCTTCTTTTTTATTATCATCTACCCAAACTCTAGTAGCTCTAAATAAACCGAACATTAAAAATATAATTCCAACAACTTTTATATAAACGCTAGTAGTGTCATACATCATAGAGTAAATTAGTAAAACTCCACCTATCACTATCAAACAAGTAGCTAACAACTGTTTATTTGTGCTCATAAAAATCTAATATTTAAAAAATAAATGTTATAAAAACCTTATATTCAGGTTTTCTTTGTGTATATTGATACAAAAGTATTATTTTTGACGAAAATTTGCGCACATGAAAAATTTATACGTTTATTTATTTTTTTTGGTAGGTACAGCTAGCTTTGCACAGCTAACAGTAAAACCAACTTCTTTAACTACTGATAACTATCTATATGTTAAAGGTGATATACTTTACGTTGCTCAAGATATTAATTTAACGGAAAATAATGATACAGACGTTGCTAATATTTATTTGAGAGAAGAAGCTCAAATAATTCAGAGTAATACTACAACGTCTATAAATAAAGGTACAGGAAATATTTCTTTATTTCAAGAAGGTACTACAGATGCATATGCATATAACTATTGGTCTTCTCCAGTAACTGTACCAGGAGCTACAGATGGTAACCTTACTTTCTCTATCACATCTTTAAACGTACCTACGACAACATCATCAAGTAATCCTGTTAATATAGTAAGTGGTTATAACAGTACTACAACTGGAAGCGGGGTTTTAAATTTAGCGCACTATTGGATTTATAAATTTGTAAGTCCAGATGGCGTACAATCTTCTAATTGGGTGCAAGTAAAAAGCCAACAAACGCTTAATGCCGGAGAAGGTTTTACTATGAAAGGAGTTAACGGTACAGATAACACTGTGGTTGATGGTGTAGCAAATAACGCTGGTAGTAGCCAACGTTACGACTTTAGAGGCCGCCCTAACGACGGGCTAATTACTATTCCTATTATTGGATACCAAGAGTCTTATTTATTAGGTAACCCTTACCCTTCAGCGTTAGACTTAAACTACTTTTTATTACAAAATTCTGCCGAATTAGATGAAACTACTGGTGATGTAATACCTAGTAATGTAGATGTTTCTTGTACATCATCTACTGTAGCAAGAAGAAATGCAACAACAGGTATAGCTTATTTTTGGTCTAGTGACCCTTCTGTTCAATCTCACAATACTGCAGATTATGTTGGTGGTTATGCAAGTTATTCACCTAACGGTAGTTGTTCTTCAACGGGTATATATACTCCACCTACTTATTATAATTATTTAGTAAATGGTGACCCAGTAGATGGTTCTGGTAACACACAACCTGCAGGTGACGATCAATACAGAAGATATTTACCAATAGCCCAAGGTTTCTTTGTAAAAGCTCCTGAATCTGGTGTTTTACAAGATGTACAATTTACTAATGCTCACCGTGACTTTGTAAAAGAAGGTACTGCTAACGAGTCTGTATTTGGAAGAAATAGTAACAACTCTTCAGACAAGCCTAAATTTGATATCACAGAAGAGCAAGTAATTCCTAAAATTAGATTTAACATTGCTTTTGATGATGATTATACTAGACAAATTGCATTAGCTTTTGATGATAATGCAACCCCTAATGTAGACACTGCTAGAGATGCAATGAATTTATATACTATTTCTTCTGATGGTGGTTTTCTTTTAGAAAATAACAATTACACAATTGATGTAAGACCTTTTGAAGAAAATGACAGAATACCATTATATTTAAACTTATCTAAACAAAGAGATATTGCTATTAATGTTTACGATATTGAAAACTTTGATACTAACAATATTTATCTTTATGACAAAGACACAGAAACTTACCACCCTATAAAGCAGAATACTTTTTACATAAACTTACCTGCTGGTAACTATTCTGAAAGATTTCAAATAACTTTTAAAGATGAAGATGAATCTTTATCTGTAGCAGAAGAAATTGCTGAGAGTTTTACCGTTTACCAAAATAATAATATTTCTCAATTAGAAATTTACAACCCTATGGGTGCAGATTTAAAATCTGTTTCTATTTTTGATATTACTGGTAAACAAGTAGTTAACCAACTAAACATTGGTACAGAAAATAAATATACTTTCTCTACAGCCAACTTATCTACTGCAGTTTACGTTGTTAGAATTCAAACTTCTAATAATATTACCTCTACTAAAAAGATTAGCGTTTTAAATAGAGGCTAATATGGAAAAATATATGCTCCCTTGCCTGAATAAAAAACTTTTTGGTTTTGAATGTCCAGGTTGCGGAGGACAAAGAGCTTTGGTAATGCTTCTTAAAGGAGACTTTACCGAAGCTTTTTTTATGTACCCTGCTATATACCCTTTAGCTATTTTAGTTATATGTGTTGGAGTAAACTTGGTTTACCCCTATAAACTTTACTCAAAAACAGCTTCTACTCTAACTATCATAAGTATCACTACTATAGTAATCAGTTATATTTTTAAACAATTCATTGCATAAGTTTTTTATATTTGAAAAAACTAACTAAATCTAATATTTTATGGAACAACAAAAATTACCTAATACAACAGTTTCTTTAATCTTATCTATTGTGGCATTCTTAGGATGTTGTTGTTTTGGTATTGGTGGAGTAATTCCCTCTGGTATTGCTTTATACTTATCTAACAGTGATAAGAAAAAGTATGAAGAAAATCCAGAGTTATATAGTAATTACAAACAATCTAACACTGCCAGAACAGTTGCTATTGTTGCATTAATACTATCTGCTCTATTTCTTCTATACGTTATTATTAGTTTTGTATTTTTTGGAGGTGCTGAATCTTATGACATCTTTATGGAATCGTTTCAAAGAGAAATGGAAAGACAACAAAGTTTACAACATTAAAACCATAAAAAAATCCCGATGCAAAACATCGGGATTTTTTATATTGTTTATTTAAAATATCTGCTTAAAACTTATCTTTAAAAGTTTCTATAGTTATTCATAATAATACAAACACAGTCTAACAATTGTTGTTATGTAATCACTAATAGTGGTGTAAAACTAATCATGTTACCGTGAGTGGGTTTTCTAAAAAACCATTATCTTTTAAAATAACAAAAAATCCCAAGCAGTAAAGCTATCTTCTGCATCATTGATGATAATTACATTCATTAACCTTTCCCACTTATTCTATTCTATCAACTATTTTAAATGTTTTGATGTATTTATTTAATTCCCCTTAAATAAACATTCTATTGTTTAATGATTTTTTGCACTGAAGTTTCCTCTTGATTATTCATCTTAACAAAGTAAATACCATTTGCTAATTCAGTTATATCATAGTAATCATTAGCAAGAAATTTCTTTACTATTTTTCCCTTTACATTATAAACAATAATTTCATCAAGAGTTGTTAAATCATTTATCGCATTATTCGCAATTTGAAACCCTCTTGAAGTAGGATTAGGATAAAGATAAAACTTAGATTTTATAGCCGTTGTGTAGGATAATGTACAATTCTCTGAAAAATTTGAAGTAACACCACTATCATTAACCGTCCAACTAGTATAAACCCCTTGACTGTTAGTTGCTTCGTTAGCATCATTTACTTTAATACAAATTTCACGATTAAAAACTGGTGAGTCAGATACATTAATAGCTAAGTTATCTACATCAATACCATTTAGTTGTTTTAAGTCTAAAATTTGTAAGCCCCAATGCTCACTAGATTCAAAAATTCTAAGATTGGGGTTATTATTTAGTATTATTTCTTCTATTGCCATAACCCCTAAATCATCACCACCACCATTTAGATAAACTTCTTCAATATTTATATTATTACTTAAATCTAAAATATTCATCTGTAAGCCCGCCGAGTTAGCGTCTAAAATTTCTAGACTAGTAAAATCTTCTATCCCTGTTAAGTCTGTAACACTTAAGGTATAATTAGTTAAATATATACCTGTTATAGAGGAAATGTCACTAGTTGACACTTGACCGTTTACAGTACCATCTGAGTCTATAGAAGAGTCGATAAGATAGTTTTCAAAATTTTGATCTGGAATATAGGTAGTTTGAGAAAGGGCTACACCTCCTATAAATAATACAAATAGGTTTATTAATTTTTTCATCATTTATTTTTTATTGGATTACTAAATTTTTACTTTCAATAGGGTTACCATCACATACTAAAGTAACCACATAAGTCCCTGAATTACAAATAGAAATATCAATTTGAAGATCCCTTAAAGTATTGCCAATAATATAATGATAACCGTTATACTTTTAACTCATAATAGTTTGTTTTTCAGACATCTGAAATTAAACAAAAAAAATAGATGTAGCAGCTTTAATAAAAAAAAAATAAAAATTTTTTTATAATACAGACTTATAAATTTGTGTAAACAAAAAAATCCCGATGCAAAACATCGGGATTTTTTATATTTCTACCTCAATAGTAACAAACTCTAGAACTTATCTTCAAAAGTTTCTATAGTTTTTGTAATAATAGAAACACAATCTAACAATTGTTCTTCTGTGATTACTAATGGCGGTGTAAACCTAATAATGTTACCGTGAGTTGGTTTTGCTAACAAACCATTCTCTTTTAAAGCCATACAAATATCCCAAGCAGTAGAGCTATCTTCTGTATCATTAATAATAATTGCATTCATTAATCCTTTACCTCTTACTCTATCTACTACTTTAGAGGTTTTGATGTATTTATTTAACTCTGCTCTAAATAATTCTCCTAATTTCTCAGAGTTTTCTGCAAGTTTTTCATCACGTACCACTTCTAAAGAAGCAATAGCAACAGCTGCAGCAACAGGATTACCACCATAAGTAGAACCGTGTTGCCCTGGTTTAATCACATTCATCACTTCATTACTAGCTAAAACTGCAGAAACCGGATAAACACCTCCAGAAATTGCTTTCCCTAAAGTTACCATATCTGGCTTAACACCTTCGTGATCTACCGCTAAAATTTTACCCGTTCTAGCAATACCACTCTGTATTTCATCTGCAATAAAAAGTACATTATGCTGCTCACATAATTCTTTTGCTTTCTTCAAGTAACCATCAGAAGGCACATAAACTCCAGCTTCTCCTTGTATAGGTTCTACCAAGAATCCTGCTATATTTTTATTTTCTTTTAATGCTTTCTCTAAAGCTTCTGTATTATCATAAGGTATTTTGATAAATCCTGGAGTATAAGGTCCAAAATCTTTACGAGCATCTTCATCGTTACTAAAAGAGATAATTGTTGTAGTTCTTCCGTGGAAATTATTTTCACATACAATTATTTCTGCTTCTTGTTCTTTAATCCCTTTTACTTCATAAGCCCATTTTCTACAGATTTTAATAGCAGTTTCTACAGCTTCTGCACCTGTATTCATTGGTAATAACTTATCAAAACCAAAAAACTCACAAGCAAATTTTTCAAACTTACCTAGCATATCGTTATAAAATGCACGTGAAGTAAGTGATAACGTCTCTGCTTGCTTCTTCATTGCATCTACAATTTTAGGATGACAATGACCTTGATTTACAGCAGAATAAGCTGCTAAAAAATCATAATATTTCTTCCCTTCTACATCCCACATAAATACACCTTCACCTCTACTCAATACAGCAGGTAATGGGTGGTAATTGTGCGCTCCGTATTTATTTTCTAATTTAATTGCTTCTTCTGATGAAGAAATTTCTACAACTGACATTCTTTTTTTCGTTTTCTATTTCACTTATTTCGATTCCTACTTGTATAGGGAGAGAAATCATCCCAAAAATGCTTCTTGGCAAAATAAGAAATCTTTATTGAAATCTAAACTCTACAGCTTAATAAATCTTATTACTTTTGCAGCTATGGCAAGAAGAAATAACAGAAAGAAAGTTTTTAACGCTTTAGAAGTGATAGACGCAGGTGCAAAAGGCAAAGCTGTAGCAAAGGCACCAGATGGGAAAGTTGTTTTTATAGACAATGCAGTACCAGGAGATGTAGCAGATATACAAACTTACAAGAAAAGAAAAGCTTACTACCAAGGGAAAGCGGTAGAATTTATTAAGTACTCTGATAAGAGAACAGAACCAGAATGCCAACATTTTGGTACTTGTGGTGGTTGTAAATGGCAAAATATGGATTATAAATACCAGCTTTTTTACAAACAGCAAGAAGTAGAAAATAATCTAAAACGCCTTGGTAAAATTGAATTACCAGAGGTTACCCCTATTTCTGGAAGTGAAAAAATTTATTTTTATAGAAATAAAATGGAATTTTCTTTTAGTGATAGCAAATGGCTTACCCTAGATGAAATAAATAGCGGTGTAGAGATAGAAGATAGAAATGCTTTAGGTTTTCATATACCAGGTATGTGGGATAAAATATTAAATATTGAAAAATGCCACCTACAAGCAGACCCTAGTAATGCTATTAGAACAGAAGTAAGAGATTTTGCTACAAAAAATAACATTCCGTTTTTTAATGCTAGAAAACAAGAAGGTTTACTTAGAACTTTAATGATTAGAACTTCTTCTACAGGAGAAATTATGGTTTTAGTTCAGTTTTACTACGATGATAAAGCAAATAGAGAGTTGTTATTAAATTTTATGGCAGATCGTTTTCCTGAAATTACTTCTCTACAATATGTGGTAAATGAAAAAGGAAATGATACTATTTACGATCAAGAAGTAGTTTGTTTTAAAGGAAGAGATCACATTTTTGAAGAAATGGAAGGTCTTAAATTTAAAATTAATGCCAAGTCATTTTACCAAACCAACTCTGAGCAAGCATATGAGTTATATAAAATCACTAGAGATTTTGCAGATTTAAGTGAAGATGATTTAGTATATGATTTATATACAGGAACAGGAACAATTGCGCAATTTGTTGCTAAAAAAGCAAAAAAAGTAATTGGTGTAGAAGCTGTACCAGAAGCAATTGAAGATGCTAAGAAAAATGCACAATTTAATAACATAGACAACGTTGAGTTTTATGTTGGAGATATGAAAAAGGTATTCACTCAAGACTTTATTAATACCCACGGCCAACCAGATGTGATTATTACAGACCCTCCTAGAGATGGTATGCATAAAGATGTAGTAGCACAAATTGTAAGCATTTTACCTAAAAAAATTGTTTATGTAAGTTGTAATTCTGCTACTCAAGCAAGAGATTTAGCATTGTTAGATGAACACTACAAGGTAACTAAAATTCAGCCTGTAGATATGTTCCCACAAACACATCACGTAGAAAATGTAGTTAGGTTAGAATTAAGATCATGAAAAAATACACGCTGTTTACTATCATAATTGCGTTACTATTTACAAGTAGCTGTCAAAAAGATGATATTTGCCCAGAGGCTACACAAACAACTCCAAAATTAGTAATAGAGTTTTTTGATATTGAAAACCCTGAGCTATCTA
Source organism: Mesonia phycicola (assembly GCF_900141885.1). Lineage (GTDB taxonomy): Bacteria > Bacteroidota > Bacteroidia > Flavobacteriales > Flavobacteriaceae > Mesonia > Mesonia phycicola. Next base: position 349,971 of record NZ_FQYY01000004.1, read on the forward strand.
AATCTGTATCTAATTTAAACGTTATTGCAGAAGGGCAAACAGACTATTATTTTGAAACTACAGAAGATTTATCTACCATCACCATACCGTTAAATACGGCTCAAGATTTTACAAATTATACGTTTGTAAGAAACTATGATGTAGATGAAGACAGCCCTTTGGTAACCAATGAAGATCAAATTCAATTTAGTTATGCAGTAAACTTAGAGTACGTAAATAGAGCTTGTAGTTATAAAGCCGAATTTTTAAACTTTAATGCTGTATTAATTATAGAAACAGATGAAGTAAATTGGATTAAAGCCATTGAGGTATTACAACCTAACGAAATTTTAGATGAAGAAGATACACATTTATATATTTACCATTAGTTGTCTTTTTGTGCTAGCTAACAATAATAGCTACGCACAAGAAGATACTAAAGAAATAGATACTATTATTCCCTACAAAGATAAATTTGGTATTAGAATTGGGGCAGATTTAGCTAAAACTGCAAAAACATTTCTAGAGAATGATTACCAAGCCTTTGAAATTATGGGCGATTATAGAATCTACAAAAATTATTACTTAGCTGCAGAAATTGGAAACGAAGATTACTCTTACACAGAACCTTTTTTAGAAGCAACTACCCAAGGTAGCTATATTAAAATAGGAGGTAATTACAACTTTTATGACAATTGGTTAGATATGCAAAATGAATTGTACGTTGGTTTTAGGTACGGTTTTGCTACATTTAATCATACATTAGAACAATATCAAGTTTACACCTCTGATAGTTATTTTGAAGATGATATTAGAGTGATAAACAAAGAATATAACGGTCTAACTAAAAGTTGGATAGAATTTCAATTAGGTATTAAAACAGAAATCTTAAACAATTTATTTTTAAGCGCTCACGTACAATTAAAAACCTCTTTTGGAGACAACTCTTTAAATGGTTTTGAAAACCTGTATATACCAGGCTTTCACCGTACCTACCAAGATACTTCTATTGGTGTAGGTTTTGGGTATGGAGTATCATACCTCATCCCTATCTCTAAAAAAGACAGGGTACAAAAAGTTGCAAACTAATTAGTTATTTATTTTGTGAACCTTTTTGGTTCCTTCATAAATTTCATACTTTAATAACCTAGACTCTAATTTACCGTTGTAAAGCTTTATTTTTCTAGATGGCCTTAATCCTACATTTTTTATAGCTTCTAAATTAGAAACAATAAACCAAGATTGCGTACCAGGGTAACTTTGCTTCAAAGTATCTCCTATATTTTTATAAAATTCTTCTAGATTTAATAATTCTAAACGTTCTCCATACGGCGGATTAAATACCATATGTAGATGTTTATCTGTAAATTTTTCTGTAGTAAAAAAATCATTTTGCTCTATAGTTACAAACTCATCTAGGTTTGCATTTTCTATATTTGCCTTTGCTTTTGCTACCGCACTAGGTGCTTTATCGTATCCTATAATTTTATGCTCAAATCCTCTTATTTTATTAAGAGCTGATTCTTCAATTTTTTCATATAAATCAACATCCCAATCTTTCCATTTTTCAAAACCAAATTCTTTTTTATTTAAATTTGGCGGGATATTGCAAGCTATCATTGCTGCTTCAGCTAAAATAGTACCACTACCACACATAGGGTCTAAAAAATCTGACCTACCATCCCAACCAGACATTAATAACATTCCTGCAGCCAATACCTCATTAATAGGAGCTATGTTAGTGGCGGTTTTATAACCTCTTTTATGTAAAGATTGCCCAGAGCTGTCTAAAGAAACGGTACAGTTTAAATCTTCAATATGAATATTAATTCTTAAATGAGGAAATTGCAAATCTACATCTGGCCTTCTTCCTGTTTTATCTCTAAAGTAATCTACAATTGCATCTTTACTTTTTAAAGAGATAAACTTACTGTGTGTAAATTTTTGTGAGTGTACTGTAGCATCTATTGCTAGAGTATCTGCTGCATTCATATATTGATCCCATTCAATGCTATAAATCTTTTTATAAAGATCTTCTTCATTATATGCTTTAAAAGATTTTATAGGTTTTAAAATTTTTATTGCAGTTCTTAAACAAAGGTTAGCTTTATACATAAACCCTTTATCTCCCTTAAAACTTACATTTCTAACACCTTTCTTGACATCCATAGCGCCAAGATCTTTTAATTCTTTTTCTAATAATGGCTCAAAACCGAATAAGGTCTTGGCAATCATTTGATAATTATTTCCCATAATAGAAGTTCTCTTAGCCGCAAAAATACGTTAATTTTGCCGGCAATAACAATGGTTCAAACAAATTGGTAATTAGATTTAATAATCTGAAAGATTTTTAATTTATTTCGACCAAAGCCAAAATTTGGATTAATAGCTTATTAATAAATGTTGTAAAATAAGTTTACAACTGTAATGTTTTAATTTTTAAACACTTAAATGAATTTAATTTTACCTGTAATTGCTGTAATAGTAGGTTTTATTATTGCTTATTTTATTAAAGCAAGTAGTACAGCCATTAAGCTTATTCTATCTTTTAGCGGTGCTTTTTTACTTTCTATCACTATTTTTGAATTTTTACCAGAGGTTTACCAAAATTATGACGAGAGTGTAGGCTTTTTGATTATGGGAGGTATATTGCTACAAATATTTTTAGAATTTTTATCTAAAGGTGCTGAGCACGGACATTTACACCACAATGCAGAACGTACCCAATTTCCGTTAACACTTTTTATAAGCCTCTGTATTCACGCATTACTAGAAGGCTCACCTATACATAATAATGAGCATTTATTAATAGGGGTGGTTATTCATAAAATACCTATTGCTATTATTATTTCTTCTTTTTTAATAAATTCTAAATTAAGTAAACTAAAAATTGCTGTTTTTTTGTTATTATTTGCATTAATGACCCCGCTTGGTAGCTTTTTACAAGAAAATTTTGATTTTCTTCAGAAAATTGAAAAGTATATTAGCGCATTGGTTATTGGTATATTTTTACACGTTTCTACCACTATTTTATTTGAATCATCTAAAAATCATCAATTTAATCTATCTAAAATGGCAGTTATTATATTTGGTATTTTTATAGCTTATCTACTTTAAAATTATGTTTAGCAGAGAAGAATCTAAAAAATTGCGCCAAGAGTTTTGGACAGCATTTGGGCAGCAAAGTTCAAGAAAATGGATATTGTATAACACCAAGATTAAAGAAGTTAATTTAAAATTTCATTTTGATAATAAAATAGCTTCTTTAGGTTTTATAATAGATACAGAAGATGAAATTTTAAAGCCTTTTTACTTTGAAAAGTTTTTAAGCCTTAAAACACTAATGTTAGAAGAAATAAGTAACGATCTTGTTTTTGAAGAGCATTATGAAACAGACTCTGGTAAAATTGTGGCTTATATTCACTTAAAAATAGATCAGGTAAGCATTCACAATAAAAAAACCTGGCAAGAAGTATTTGAGTATTTTAATACTTACATGCCCAGGTTTGAAAATTTCTTTTTAGACTATAAAGAAGTTATAGAAAGCTAATTATTTGATAATTATTTTCTGTACTTTTTCTGAATTTTCTGTCACTACTTTCATTAAATATACGCCACTTTCTAGCTCTAAGTCTAATTTAGCAGCATTTATTGCTTGCTTTGTGTATACTTTATTACCTAAAATAGAAAATACTTCTACAGTAAAACTTCCCGTAACCCCAATTATATTAACCTCTCCTGAAGTTGGATTAGGATAGATTTTTATTGCTGAAACATCTTCTTGATTTACTGCTAAACTTTGTTGCCAAACATCTCCCACTTTATCTCCCCAAATGTAATCTACTAAATCTGGTTGATCTATAAACGGGTTTCTATTGTATTGCCAGTTGTAAACTACGTTATTTCTATTCATTTCATAATCGTCAGGTAAATCGTTTTTATGCCATTGTAACAAAGTGGTTAAATCTCCAAACTCTCCTACAATACCTTCAGGAAAACCATTTACTACACTCAAATCGTTGTATCTAACCGCCATATAAAAAATACTTCTAGCTACATCTCCTTTAAAACTTCCTTGTGTATTAGTTGGACCTGTGTACTCTCCCACCCCATAAAACTGATTGTTTCTAGAGCTATTTTCTGGACCGTCTACTGCTCTCAATGCATGTGCATCTGAGTTACCGTGCCTTAAAGAGTCTGCTGTAGTATTCCAATATACATCTACTCCATCTGCAATTTCATCTAAATCTATACTCTCAAAACCACCTCTTGATCTTGGGTAAACGTGTTCTCTGTTCCAAGTTCCTGTATTGTCTGACGTTGTTTGAAAATCTATTTTTGCTCTGGCTTGCTCTGTATAAACTAACCAAACTTGATTACTATTTTCTGGGTTTTGATCTGCTTCTTTTAAAATATCAATTATATCTGCATAAGTCTGTGCTCTTACCACTCCTTCTTCTGCAATAATATCTTGTAAAGCATCTCTTAAAGCTTGACCGGCAAGACCATTTAAACTATTATAATAACCACTAGGTTGGGTGCTTTGCACTAGATTGTATGTTGGGTTTACTGGTGTACCCCAAGAAGCTACTGTATAATCATTATCTATTACCCTAACTTCTAAATTATCTGTTAGTTCTGCATATTCATTAGGGAGTGAGTTCATACTAATTATCAAAACCTCATCTCCTTCATCATCTGCATCATCTACCAAATTGATGGTGGTAGAAGCTGAATTTTGACCTTGAAGAATAGTTACTGAAGTATTACCTGTAAAATCTGAAGAATTAAACCCGCCATTTGCCAAAGTAAAATTGATGGTTAAATCGTTATTTACCGTAGTTTCTGTAGTAAAATTAATTACAAAACTATCTCCCTCATCATACTGGTTTGCAGATACAGAAACTGTTACTCCGTTTAAAATAACACCGCTTCCATCGTTTAACTGTCTAGGTGTTGGTGTAGATACAAAGTAAGTACCATCATTTGCTCTTTGTATAGACTCATAATCTTTATTATTATTTAAATCTTCATTAATTTGAGTAGTAACTCCCAATAAGCTCATTAAACCAGTATCATCACTATCATTTGTATCATAGACTAAAGCATCTATTAAATTGGTAGTAGTTGCTAAAGTTCCATCAGGAAAATCTGACATTGTTGCTTGATAAACTGCAACAGCATCTGCCCCATTTTGAATAATATTTGAAGAAATTAAATATTGTGGAATTGGAGAAACAGTAGTACTACCTATTAAAAGCAAACCATTAACATCTGTAGTGTAGCCAGATAAATCTAAAGTATAATAACTACTATCTGCACCACTAGAAGAACCATTAAAAAACACTAAAACATAACCATTTAAACTAGTAAAGGGATTGTCTGTTTTAAGCTCTACAAACTCTTTATCGTCTATACTTTCGCTGTCTGCATCTAATTCATTAATTACTACTTGCGCATTTACAGATAAAACAACGCTAAGTAGTAGTAGAGTAAAAATTTTCTTCATTAACTTTTTTTTAGTGTACAAAGTTAATGAACAATTTATACACCCAACATTAAGTAACGATTAAAATTTATAATCAAGATTTATAGACACATAGCTATGTGTTTTTATACTATCTATCTCTCCACTATTAAAATGGTAAAGTACCCCTAAATTAAATCTTTGGTAAGCTGCAAAACCTCCAAAATTTGCATGAATAGTGGTATGGTCTATATGATCTAAGGTTCTAGTATCATTACTATTACTAAAAATATTTCCCTGTAAGGTGGCATCATTAGCTATTGCTTTAAATCCTAAAGATGCTTGGATGTAATACTCAATATCTTTTTTAGATTGAAATAATGAATTATTGAGAGAAGTAGTTTTAGTAATTTCATTAAACTCCCCTATTCTTACATATAGTTTTGGAAAAACGTAAGATCTTACATTACCTAATGATGCTTCTACACTTCCAAAAAAATCATACCAACCGTTTCTATGAATACTACGGAAGTAATCCATTTTTAAATTCACCCCCAATTGATTAGGTATTTGGTCTTCCCAACCTTGTAAAACAGTATCTCCAGACACTTTGCTATGAAACCAATCTTGTATAGCTCCTCCTTGAGAAATTTCTCCTAACACCCCAATATCTGTTTTAAATACTATAAAAGATTGATCAAAAATATATTGAGTGGCTAAAGTTGCATATGTCCAACCAGCAAAAGGTCTCTCTCCTGTTGGTATTCCTGTATCAAAATCATAATTAGGTGTATATGCTTCCATATGTATAGAAACATCGTGTAAAAAGGCTTTTTTAGTACTAAAAATCTTAGAAACAAAATTCTCTTCTTCTGGTATAAAACGATAAGCAGCATTTACTCCAAAAGTATAAGATCTGTCTTTGTTAGTTAAAACCGCAAAAAAATCATTATCGGTACCAAAATTTAATTGGTGTTGATAATGTTGCTCTCTACTTTCTATCTCTTGAGAAAAACTAACTTTAGTAAACATTAAAATTGGAATAAGTAGATAAAATAGATAGTGTTTCATAGTTTATTAAAGTTTCATGCAAGTTGCAAGAATAAGAGTTCACAACAATGGGCTTTAAAGAACTTTTAGCAAAACAATTTAAAAATAATTAGTTTTTCACAGCTGTAATTATAACTTTAAGCTTAGTATATTTACCCAAAAACTTTAGACTTTTATTTATGAGTGCAATCAAATCTTTACAATGGCGTTACGCAACTAAAAAATTTGATAATTCTAAAATAGTCTCTAAAGAGAAAATAGATATTTTAAAGCAAAGTTTTAATCTTACTCCTACCTCTTACGGTCTTCAACCTTTAAAATTAGTTGTTGTACAAAATCAAGAATTACAAGATAAATTATTAGAGCATAGCTTTCAACAAAAACAAGTGGTTACCGCATCTCATCTGCTAGTAATTTGTATTGAAACTGAAATAGATTCAGATTTTATTAATCATCATTTTAATTTGGTTAAACAAATTAGAAATACACCTGATGAAATTTTAAACCCGTTTAAAAACTTTTTATTGAAAGATTTTGAAAACAAATCTTCTTTAGAAATTGAACAATGGGCTACAAAACAAGCTTACTTAGCTTTAGGTAATTTACTTACAATTTGTGCAAACGAAGAAATTGACGCTTGCCCAATGGAAGGATTTAATCCTGAAAAATATGATGAAATACTTGAGCTTAAAGAAAAAAAATTAAAGTCTGTTTTATTACTACCTATTGGTTATCGTGCCAAAGATGACTTTTTTGCCGATTTAGAGAAAGTAAGACGTCCTTTAAAAGAAACTATTATAGATATTACCAATCTATAACATTAAAGTAGTGGCTATTAAAAATAAAAACAGCCTCTGTAAAGAAGCTGCTTTTTTAAAGTTTTACATTACCTAAAACTAGATAAGTGTAATATTTTATTATTCTGATTTAATTAGAGATTAATACTCTACGTATTCTGTAATCTCTAAGCCATAACCTATCATCCCTACTCTCTTTTTTTGTTGTGAGTTAGAAAGTAGTTTTATTTTATGAATACCTAAATCGTGAAGTATTTGTGCACCAATACCAAAATCTTTATTATCCATTACTACACGTGGTGCTTTCATCTCTCCGTTTTCTTGGTTTTCTTTTAATCCTTTTAATCGATTTAAAAGATTTAAGCTAGAAACTTCTTGATTAATAAATACGACTGCTCCGTTTTCAGCTTTATTTAAAGCCTTAAACATATCATCTAACTTCTTATCTGCATTATTAGTTAGAGTACCAAGTATATCATCATTAACTAAAGTAGAATTTACTCTTACTAAAACTGGCTCTTCTGTGGTCCAACTACCTTTTGTTAATGCAAAATGTAATTGATCGTTAGTAGTTTGTTTGTAAGCTTTTAGTCTATAAGAACCGAAACGAGTATTAATCTCAAAGTCTTCTTTCTTTTCTATTAAAGAGTCGTGCTGCATTCTATATGCTACTAAATCTTCAATAGAAACTACTTTTAAATCAAATTTTTTAGCTACATCTATTAATTGTGGTAAGCGAGCCATACTCCCGTCTTCATTCATTATTTCTACAATAACACCTGCTGGAGATAAACCTGCTAGTCTAGCAAAGTCTATAGCTGCTTCTGTATGTCCTGTTCTTCTTAAAACACCACCTTCTTTAGCTTTTAAAGGAAAAATATGTCCTGGTCTCCCTAACTCGTATGGTTTTATATTTTGATCTGTTAGTGCTTTTACGGTTTTAGATCTATCTGAAGCTGAAATACCTGTAGTACAACCGTGGCCTTTTAAATCTACAGAAACAGTAAAAGCTGTCTCCATAGCATCTGTATTATTACCTACCATCATATCTAAAGCTAGCTCTTCACAACGAGACTCTGTTAATGGAGCACAAATTAATCCGCGGCCATGAGTAGCCATAAAATTAATCATCTCTGGAGTAACTTTTTCTGCAGCAGCTACAAAATCACCTTCGTTTTCACGGTCTTCATCATCTACTACAATTACTACTTTACCATTCCTAATATCTTCAATTGCTTCAGGAATTGTATTTAGTTGAATTTTATTATCAGTACTTAATATATGTGTTGACATTATGTATTTTATTTAGTACTGCAAAGGTAAACAATCTATTATTTCTGCTTCTTTGTCAGTCCTATTTTTCTAAAGAACTTTTTAGTAGGTTCCGTGATAACATCTGTGTTAATAAAACCTTGATCTGTAGTTGCTCTGTAAGTTAAATATATACTTAATGGAAACATAATAAAGGTAGACAGCCAAGTAGCTACAAAAGGACTTATTGTACCATCTTCTGCACTGTTTTTTGCAAAAATTCCTACAAAGTGATATGTTAGAAATAGTAATATTGCTACTACCATTGGTAAACCAAGACCTCCTTTTCTTATAATAGCTCCTAATGGTGCTCCCACAAAAAACAATATAAAACACGCTACAGCTAATGCATACTTTTCATGTAGTTGTATTTCTGTTTTATTTAATCTTTGTGCTTTACTTTTAAATATACCTTCTTTCCCTTTAATGTTAGAAGCTGTACCTCTTACAGAACCTATTGCTATATTTACAATTTGTTGCTTTTGCCTTAAATCATAAGAATTAAAAAACTCATCTACCGTATGCACATCATAACTTACGGAGTCTTTCTCTTCTACTGAGTTTAGCTTTTGAGTATTTTTTTTAAGCTTTGTAGAGTCTTTTTTTTCTATACCTAGTCTTCTAGCACCACTTCTCATTATAATATTGTTGCTAAAGTTTTTCTTATCTTCATTAAAATCACTAGATAAAGAATCTAACGACTCTCCCAACTCAGGGATATTTAGCATTTTATAAGAATAGTTGTACTTGGTATCATCTAAGTCTACATCATTAAAATTAGATAAGTCTATATTGATATTATATTTATCAAAATAACTTTTTAAGTAAGGCTTCTTTTTTCTTTCTTTATAGTCTTTGGGTTGTAGCTCATCGTAATAATTACCATTATACAAAATAAGAGCTAAGCCTTTATCTCCGCTACTTACTAACTCTCCTGCTTCTGCTTTTATTACCGTAAAATTTCCAATTTTGTTAGGTGTTTTTTTATGAATAATTACATCTTTAAACTTATCACCTTCTTCTCCATATTTTTCTGCAACCTTAATATTTACATCTCCTATTTCATTAAAAGCACCTTCTACAATGGCCATAGAGGGTTTTAACTCTCTAATATTATAACGAAGATTAATAGATTTAAATTCTGCCCACGGAATAACGGTATTTGCAAAAAATAACGCTACTACACTTAAAAAACCTATAAAGAAGATTAGGCTTCTCATAGCTCTTTGTAAGGAGATACCAGAAGATTTCATGGCTGCAAACTCATAATTTTCTGCAAAACCACCAAAAACCATAATAGAAGATACTAAAATGGTTAATGGTAATACTAACGGTATTAAACTTGGAGTTAGGTAAAGTAAGAATTTACCAATAATGGCATAATCTAAATCTTTACCAGCAAGCTCTGATATGTGCAGCCATATACCTTGAAGTACAAAAATAAACATCAAGATAACAAATACTGCCAAAAAGGTTTTTACAAAGCTAGAAAATATGTACTTATCTAAAATCTTCAAATGACTAATCTAAACGATTGATATAATAACCTTGAAATTTATCTTCATTAAACTTAAAAAGATTCTCAGAAAGCGGTTGGTCGGTTTTAAAACTATTTACTTTTATAGTCACCTTTGTGCCATTATCTTGAGTTTGAATAAGGTTATAGATGTGTTTTGTCTGTACATCTATACCAAGTAAAATTTCTTTTACCTCAGCGTGGGTATCTATTGGGGTTAGTTTAATATATTGAATTTTTCTTCCTTTTACATCTTGTTTAATATCCCATTTAAATGTATATCCTTCTTCATAAAAAGTAAGCATTTCAGATGGCGTTATTCCATTTGCATCTTCTGGGTTATAGGTAGAAATATTAATCTCTTCATCTTCTGGAATAATTGTATATATTTTTTTTCCATCAAATAAACGAGTAGTACCCATTAAATTTAATCTATATTTTTCATTTTTTAAAGAAACATCACCTCTTGTTTCTTGTTTAATATTTTCTGCAGTGTTGTTTAGTATGTAAGAAAAATCTATCACAATATTATTGTAAGATTTTACTTTGCTAGATACATCATCTAGTAAGGCTTTTGCTTTTTGTGAATTTTGTGCATTGATTGAAAAAGCAATAAAAAGTGTAAGAATAAATGTTATTTTTTTCATTATTATTTTTTATTCATTATTTAAATGTTGTTCTAAAGCTACAAGATCTGGTACTAAAACTTGTCTTGCTTTACTACCCTCAAAAGGCCCTACAATACCAGCAGCCTCTAACTGATCTATAATTCTACCTGCTCTATTGTAACCTAATTTTAATTTACGTTGCAAAAGAGATGCAGAACCTTGCTGTGCAGTTACAATAACCTCTGCTGCCTGAGTAAAGAGCTTGTCTCGTTCACTAATATCTATATCAAGTCCTGTGCCACTTTCTTCTCCCACATATTCTGGTAAAAGGTGTGCATCTGGATATGCTTTTTGAGAGCCTATATAATCTGTAATTTTTTCTACTTCTGGAGTATCTACAAAGGCACATTGTATACGTACTAAATCATTACCTTGAGTATATAACATATCTCCACGACCAATTAATTGATCTGCACCTCCACTATCTAATATAGTTCTAGAATCTATTTTAGATGTTACTCTAAATGCTATTCTGGCAGGGAAATTGGCTTTTATCATTCCTGTAATTACATTTACAGAAGGTCTTTGTGTGGCAATAATTAAATGTATACCAATAGCACGAGCTAATTGAGCTAAACGAGCAATTGGTGTTTCTACCTCTTTTCCTGCCGTCATAATTAAATCTGCAAACTCATCTACTACTAATACTATATAAGGTAAAAATTTATGGCCATCGTTAGGGTTTAGTTTTCTAGCCTTAAATTTTTCATTATACTCTTTTAAATTTCTTACCATTGCGTCTTTTAAAAGATCGTAACGATTATCCATTTCTATACAAAGAGAGTTTAATGTATTTATTACCTTGGTATTATCTGTAATAATAGCTTCGTCTGTATCTGGCAATTTAGCTAAATAATGACGTTCTATTTTATTAAACAAAGTAAGTTCTACCTTTTTAGGATCTACTAACACAAATTTTACTTCTGCAGGATGCTTTTGATAGAGTAATGAAGTTAATATACAGTTTAAACCTACAGACTTACCTTGCCCTGTTGCCCCTGCCATTAGCAAGTGTGGCATTTTAGCTAAATCTACCACAAAAGTTTCATTCGAAATTGTTTTACCAAATGCAATTGGTAATTCCATTTCTGCATTTTGAAATTTTGGAGAAGCTACTACAGAACGCATAGAAACTATGCTTGAATTTTTATTAGGTACTTCTATACCAATAGTTCCTTTTCCTGGGATTGGTGCAATAATACGAATACCTAATGCTGCTAAAGATAATGCAATATCATCTTCTAAATTTTTAATTTTAGAAATTCTAATACCTGCTTCTGGTACAATCTCATAAAGCGTTACTGTAGGACCTACGGTGGCTTTAATTTGAGCTATTTCTATCTTGTAATTTTTAAGCGTATTTACAATGTTATCTTTATTCTCTTCTAGTTCTGCTTGATCTATAGTAATTGATGAACCTCCCGCATTATAATCTTTTAAAAGATCTATAGTTGGAAATTTATATTTTTTAAGTTCTAATGTAGGATCAAACTCCCCAAAATCTTTTACTAGTTTTTCACTTAATGTATCAACTTCTTCTTCTTCAATAGTTTCTACCTCCATTGCTACATCTTCTTCATTATCAGATTTAATAACAATTTTTTCTCTCTCTTCTGTAGGTTTATCTTCTACTTTAATGGTAGGCTCTTGCTCTATTGGTATGTCTATTGAGTTTTCTTCTTGTTTCTTTTCAAAAGTAATTGCTAGCTCGGCTTCTGTTTTAGTAGTGGCATTTTCTTCAACTGGAGCTGTGTTTGCTACTACAGAAGTATTTTCTTCTTCTATTGTTTGAGATTCTTGCTTCGCTTCATCAAAATCTGCATTTAACTCTTCTTTAGTTTTATGGAAATATTTACCTACTAACTCTGGGGTTATATTTAACCTAGCTACTAGATAAATTATTAATACAAAAAATAAAAAAAGTGCTGTACCTGCTAAACCTAAATAATCTTGTAAAAAATCGTTGGTTTCAAAACCAATCATACCTCCTAAAAGGGCATTATCTGTAGCAAAAAAACCTAAAAAAGTAGAAAACCACAACATTACTAATACTCCCCAAAACCAAAATTTTTGAAGACCTTGCCTATTAAGATTAAAAAATAAATAAACTCCAGATAATATGGTTAGTACTGCTAAACTAAACGAGGCTAAACCAAAACCTTTGTAGATAAAGAAATTACTAATTTCTGCTCCAAATTTACTTAACCAATTATTTGCTTCTACACTTCTATTAGTGAATTGCCCTAATGTACTTTGGTCTTCTTGCCAATTAAACAAAAAAGAGGTAAATGCTATAACTAATGCAATACCAAACAAAATTAAGAAGCTACCTAAAATTACTTTATGTTTTCTAGTAATTTTAAAATCAGGTTTCTTAAATTTTGTAGGTGCCTTCTTTTTAGTTTTAGAGCTTTTTTTTGCCATTAGTCAAGTTATCGCTAGGTGACAAAAATACAAATTCAGTTGAATTAACGAGAACAAAAATTCTGTTTCGTTATTATTTATCACTAAAGCATCTAGTTGTTTGATTACCAAACAACTACTTTGCTAAGTTAGGAATTAGCTTTTCTGCAAAACGGTTAAATGCTTCTATATGTGGCAAGTGCCCCACATTTTCTATTTCTTCTAATTTAGCTTGAGGTATTTTTTTTGCAATTTCTTTTCCTAATTTATTATACAACCCCATAGTAGATTTTACTTCTTCACTCACAAAACCTTTACCTAATGCTGTTCTATCTCTAGTACCTATAATTAAAAGTGTAGGAACTTTAATTTCTGAAAACTCATACACTACCGGTTGTGTAAAAATCATATCATAAGTTAAAGCAGAATTCCAAGCTATAAGATTATAATCTTCATTTTTTGTCCATCCTGCTAAAATATTTACCCATTCATCATAAGCTGGTTTCCATTTACCATCGTAATAATTGGTTTTTTGGTATTTTTTAATTCCTTCGTAACTTTTCTTCTGTTCGCTTTTATACCAATCGTCTACAGACTGGTAAGGCACTTTTAATTTCCAATCTTCTAAACCTATAGGGTTAACTAACACCAATTGTTTTGTATAATCTGGATACATTAAAGTGAATCTTGTAGCTACCATACCTCCCATAGAATGGCCCAAAATAATTGGATTTTCTACGCCAATTTTTATTAATAGATTCTTCGTATTTTCTGCTAATTGCTGAAAGGTATAATGAAAGTATACTGGTTTGGTAGATTTCCCGAAACCTATCTGATCTACTGCAACTACTCTATATTTATTTTTTTTCAATAATTCTATAGTTGTTTCCCAATAAGCAATGTTAAAATTTTTACCGTGAAACAAAACAATGGTTTGTCCGTTCCAATTGGCAGGTTTTTCATCTACGTAAGCCATTTTCAAATCTTGTTGCTGTGCTTCAAAATTGAAAAAACTTACATTATAAGGATATTCATAATTAGAAAGATTTACATCTAGAGTTTTAATTTTATCTTCTTGAGCAATAGATACAATCGAAATAAAGAAAAAAGATAGTGTAAATAAGATTCGTGTCATTTTTTAAGTATTAATATTTTTATTCAGTTAAAATAAATAAGGTATATAGATAATAAGACCTATGATAACTGCGGTAATTGCAGCAAAAAACACTGCCCCTGCAGCCATATCTTTGATAAGTCCTATTTTTTTATGATAGTCTGGATGTATAAAATCTGCTATTTCTTCTATAGCGGTATTTGCTGCTTCTAAGCTTATTACCAAACCAATAGAAAATATTTGAAACATCCATTCTACTGTGGTTATATTTAGATAAAAACCAATAGCTGTCATTAAAATAGCTATTATAATTTGTACCTGAATGGGCGGCTCTGTTTTTATTAAAATTAGAGCTCCCTTAAAAGCATAACCACAAGCTTTTATACGTTTTCCTAGAAAGGAGTTAAGCATTATTATAGAAGTGTTTTTAAAGCTGAAAGATAATTTGGTTCTTCTGCAATTTCTGTTACTTGTTGCGCGTGAAGTACTTTACCTTCTTCATCTAACACAATTACTACTCTAGATAATAGATTTTGAAAAGGACCATTTTCTATTTCTAATCCGTACTTTTTACCAAACTCTAAAGTTTGAAAATCTGATAGCATAATTACTTCTTTCAAATCTTCTGCTTTTACAAATCTTTTTTGTGCAAATGGCAAATCTCTAGAAATACATAAAACTTCTGTATTTTTTAAATCTTTAGCTCGTTTATTAAAATTACGCACAGAAGTAGCGCAAACATTAGTGTCTATACTAGGAAAAATATTAAGAATTAATCTTTTGCCTCTGTAATCTGTAAGATTTACAGTTTCTAAGTTTTGATTAATTAGATTAAAATTTGGTGCTTTTTCTCCTTTTTGTGGTAGTTCACCTATGGTTTTAAAGTCTTCTCCTTTAAAAGTGATATGGGCCATGTTTTTATTTTAAAAGTACAAAGAAACCCTAAATATCTTATTAAAGCTTTCATAAAAAAAAGGGCTACCTATAATGGTAACCCTTTTCCAACCTAATAATTATTGGATAAAATAATTATTTATCTATAGAACCCATCACTTTTTTTACAAAGTTATTGGCTGCGTCTCTTTCTGGTACTCCTTGTTCAACCATATTGTGTACCTCTATAGCTCCACAAATATTAGTGATTAATTCACCTATTACGTCCATATCTGTTTCAGAGCATGAACGATGTTCTGTATAAGATTCTAAAACCTCAACAGCGTGCTCTAACTTTTCTTTATCGTTATTTTTCTGAAAATGTTTAATTACCGGTAACTTCATCTACTATTACTTTTAAAGATTCTAATTTGTTAGTTTGTACTTGGTTTACAAAACTTCCTCCTTTAAAGGTTGCGAAAGTTGGTAAATTATCCACTTTTGCTAATTTTCTTGATTCTGGATATTTTTCTGCATCTACCAAAATGAATTTTACATTTTCATTTTCTGAAGCTAATTTTTTAAACTTAGGCTTCATTAATCGGCAGTTTCCACACCATCCAGCCATATATTGTACTACTACAGTATCATTACCTGATACAATTTCGTTTAAATTATCTTGGTCTAACTCTTGTAACATAGCGTTTGTTTTTTGTTGGTTAAATAATACCGGCAAACTCACATCTGCCGGTAAACTTATTTTCTCTTTGTTATAGCAATTTTAATTTCTTAGTTAGAAGCTAAGTAAGAAGATACACCTTCTCTATCTGCTTTCATTGCAGTTTTACCTTCTTCCCAGTTTGCTGGACATACTTCTCCGTGTTTTTGTACGTGAGAGTAAGCATCAATCATTCTAATAAACTCGCTTACATTTCTACCTAATGGCATGTGGTTTACACCTTCGTGAAAAACAGTACCCTCTTCATCAATTAAATATGTTGCACGAAAAGAAACGTTATCACCATCAATAGTATAAGCTCCTGTTTCTTCATCATATCTCTCGTTAGTAGCATCTAAAATACCTAATCTTGAGCTTAAGTTTCTGTTAGAATCTGCTAAAATTGGGTAAGTAACACCTTCAATACCACCATTATCTTTAGAAGTATTTAACCAAGCAAAGTGAACCTCTGCAGTGTCACAAGAAGCACCAATTACAATTGTGTTTCTTTTTTCAAACTCAGGTAATGCCTCTTGGAAAGCGTGAAGCTCAGTTGGACATACATAAGTAAAATCTTTTGGGTACCAGAAAAGAACAACTTTCTTGTTATTTTTTTTAGCTTCTTCTAAAACGTTAATTTTAAAAGTATCACCCATTTCATTCATTGCGTTTACTTCTAAATCTGGAAATTTTTGACCTACAATAGACATAGTTACTTAATTTTTTAGTTAATGTTGTTTTTTTGTGTACTACAAAAGTAGAGCTTACTTACACTACATAAAACATATTTCACTTATAAAATTTTATTTCACTATAAGATTTAATTATACTTATTTTAAAAATCTATAATTTTAAACTATTCAAGGTATTTTAGGTAGTTTTCAATCTAATAATTCTAAAGGTTTCCGTACTTTTATTTTCTATGAAAACATTGATTAAAAACATAAAAGAACTTATACAAGTTAGAGAAAACAACGTCTCTAAGCTTAGTGGTAAACAAATGTCTACTCTCCCTACTATAAGTAATGCTTGGTTACTTATAAAAGATGATATTATTGAAGATTATGGTAAAATGGAATCTCTTCCTTCTTTAAAAGAGGTTACAGTTATAGATGCTGCGGGCAAAACGGTACTACCCTCTTGGATAGACTCACACACACACCTAGTTTATGCTGGTAATAGAGAGCAAGAGTTTGTAGATAGAATTAAAGGTTTATCTTATGAAGAGATTGCTGCTAAAGGTGGAGGTATAATTAATAGTACTGCTAAATTACAACAAGCAAGTGAAGACCAACTTTTTGAACAAGCCAGTATTAGATTAGAGCAAGTTATAAAAATGGGAACTGGTGCTATTGAAATTAAATCTGGCTACGGCCTTACTACTGAGGCAGAGTTGAAAATGCTTAGAGTAGCCAAAAGATTACAAAAACATTATCCCATCACTATTAAAACTACTTTTTTAGGAGCCCACGCAGTACCAAAAGAATTTCAAGCAAATAAAAAAGAATATGTAAATGAAGTATGCAATGTGATGCTGCCTAAAATTGCTGAAGAAAACCTAGCAGATTATATTGATATATTTTGTGAGAAAGGTTATTTTGATTTAGAAGATACCAAACAAGTATTAGAAGCTGGTAAAAAATATGGTATTCGTGGTAAAATTCATGTAAATCAATTTAATGCAATTGGCGGAGTACAATTAGGTGTAGATTATGATGTACTTTCTGTAGATCATCTAGAAGTTATGAAAGAAGAAGACATAGATGCTCTTAAAAACACAAATACCATGCCTGTTGGTTTACCTTCTTGCTCATTATATATAGACATCCCTTACGCCCCTACAAGAAAAATGATTGATGCAGGTTTACCAGTAGCATTGGCCACAGATTATAACCCTGGTAGTTCTCCCAACGGAAATATGAATTTAGTAATTTCTCTCGCGTGTATAAAAATGGGAATGACACCAGAAGAAGCTATTAATGCTTCTACTATTAATGCGGCATACGCTATGGGAATAGAAAAAACTCACGGAAGCATTACCAAAGGTAAAAAAGCAAATTTAATTATTACAGACGCTATCCCTAGCTACGGATTTTTACCTTACTCGTTTGGTAATAATCACATAAGCCAAGTAATATTGGCAGGTAAAATAGTTGAATAAATAATAACGTATATGAAAAATTTCAACTTTTATAGCACAGAGAAAGTAACAAATTTTATTTCGTACAGAGAAGGAGAAACTAAATTTGGAGAAGCACTCACATTTCTACGTAATTTTGAAGAGTTAGAAAAATCTGATGCTAAATATGTAATTTTTGGTATCCCTGAAGACATTGGGGTTCGTGGTAATTTTGGAAAACCAGGTACTGCAAAAGCTTGGGATGCTTTTTTAAAATCATTCTGCAATATTCAAGTAAATAAATACAACAACCCTGAGCAATGCATTATTTTAGGAGAAATTGATTGCTCTTCTTATAACGAGGCTGCTTTAAACACGACTTCTAAAAGTGAACTGGGAGAAATTGTAGAAAAAATAGATCTGCAAGTAGCTACAGTGGTAGAGAAAATAGTAAGTTTAGGCAAAATTCCTATTATTATTGGTGGCGGACATAATAACGCTTACGGAAATATTAAAGGAACTTCTACGGCATTAAAAAAAGCCATTCACGTTTTAAATTTAGATGCACATACAGATTTAAGAAAAACAGATTACAGACATAGTGGTAATGGTTTTAAATATGCCAAAAAAGAAGAATACTTAGATAAATATGCTATTGTAGGTTTACACAAAAATTACACGCCTCAATATATTTTTGAAGAAATGGATAGTGATAAACACATTAACTATAGCTTTTTAGAAGAATTTTTACATCTTACTACCATACAAAAACTTATTAAATTTCAAAAAGCAACAGATTTTGTAAAGAATCAATTTGGACTAGAAGTTGATTGTGATAGTATTAAAAATTTTGATAGTAGCGCAATAACACCAAGTGGATTTAGTGTTAACGAAGTTAGAAGCTTTATTAAACTCTCTAAAAAACAAAAGGTTTTATATCTTCATTTATGCGAAGCCTCTCCAGAAAATAACCCTACGATTGGCAAAGCGTTAAGCTATTTTGTGTCAGATTTTATAAGAGAAGAAGAATAAATGAATCTTGAAATTATAGAATTTACTCCTGCCTTAGCTACACATTTTGCTAGTCTTAATTTGGCTTGGCTAGAAAAAGACTTTGTAGTAGAACCACACGATAAAGAAGTTTTATTAAACTGCAAAGAAGAAATAATAGAACAAGGTGGTAAAATTTTCTTTGCTAAATACCAAGAAACTATTGTTGGCACTTTTGCATTATTAAAATTAAACGCAAAGACTATAGAGCTTACCAAAATGGCAGTGCACGAAAATTATAGAGGTAAAAAAATAGGACAATTTATGCTGAAGTATTTTCAGCAATATGCAAACGATAATAGTAACTATGAGTATTTGCTTTATTCTAACAAATTTTTAAAAAATGCTATTTATCTTTATCATAAGTTTGGATTTCAAGAAGCTAAACTAGAGAAAAATCCGCCTTACAAGAGGGCTGATATTAAAATGATTTATAAACCCCAACACTAGTAATTATGAAAAACATATTTTTTATAGCCTGCTTAAGCCTTTCTTTATTTGCTTGCAAAGAAGAAAAAAAAGAGACACAAACAGAGCAAGAAATTTCTCCAGCAGTCACTAAAAACTTAGAAGAAAACAAAAACGATTCTATTGCGGTAATGCCTGTAGAACACGCCTCTTTTGCTATAGAGCTTAATCAAAAAACTTTTTATTTTGATCCGGTTGGGGGTAGTGAAAAATTTTCTACCCTACCTAAACCAGATATTATTTTTGTAACAGATATTCATCCAGATCATTTAAACCCAGAAACACTTACAGAGTTTGTAGATAAAGATTCTACGCTAACAATTGTTTGTCCGCAAGCAGTAAAAGATCAATTACCTACACACATTCAAAAAAATGCAGAAGTAATAAGCAACGGAGAAAAAAAATCTTGGTTAGGTGTAGAAGTAGAAGCCATACCTATGTATAATTTAAGAGAAGAAGCTCTTAAATACCATGCAAAAGGTCGTGGTAATGGCTATGTATTAAATGCAAACCAAAAACGTATTTATGTTTCTGGAGATACAGAAGATATACCAGAAATGCGTCATCTAAAAGATATTGACATAGCTTTTGTTTGTATGAATTTACCATATACAATGCCTGTAGAAGCTGCTGCAGATGCTGTTTTAGATTTTAAACCTAAAAAAGTATACCCATACCATTATAGAGGGAAAGAAAAAATGAGCGACCCTAAACAATTTAAAAATATAGTTACTACTAATAATCCTGCCATTAAAGTGGAAATATTAGATTGGTACTAATTTAAAGAAACCTAAATATGAAATATTTATCACTTACCCCACTACTGTTACTTCTTCTCTGTACAAGTTGCGGCTCTAAAAAAGAAAAAGAAAAGGTAACTACCAAAGAACCTGTAGAATTTGCAGAGGTAGATTTTACAAAATCATATACAATTAACGATGATACATTTGGCACCAAAACCAGTGTTAGTTTAAAAGATAATCAACGAGTAATGATTACCAATGGTTTACCTAACCATAGCACGGGAGAGTTTCCTAACCCGGGTAACCCAAACTCTATAAAAGCACAAGATTTAAAATATTCTTTCACTACAGAGCCTAAATTTTCTGGTGAAAGTAAATGGTCTAGAGAACCAGGTGTAGCTGTAAATGGTATTAAATTTGAACCTGAAACGGCAGAACGTTTTGTATGTGAAACTGGAGAGGTTTATAAAATTGAAGCTATTCAAGATTTAGTAGATTTAGGCTTAGATTTTAATTTAGCACACGTACAACCTACGGGAGCCTACCATTATCATGGTGTACCTAAAGAATTGATTAAAAAACTTGATAAAGGTGAAGATATTATATTGGTAGGTTATGCTAAAGATGGTTTTCCTATCTATTATTCTAAGAGTGGTAAATATAAACCTAGTTATGTACTTTCTGAAGATTTAAGAACAGGAGATGCTTGCAGTTACAAAAGTCCGACTAGTTCTTTAGAAAAAGAATTAAATAATACTCGACCTGATGGTATTTTTGTTTCAGATTGGACATATGTAGAGGGAGAAGGACAGTTAGATGAGTGTAATGGCACTGAAATAAACGGAAGTTACGGATATTTTATAACTGATGAATATCCTTATGTTAGCAGATGTTTAAAAGGTGTATTTAAAGAAGAGCACCCTGATGGTCCACCGCCAGGAGCTCATAATCACGGTGGTGCTCGTGCTCCGCATAACCACTAACACTAACATATTTTAAATATCACAAAAAACACTCATCTTTTAAATGATGGGTGTTTTTTTTATTTCTATGATATTTTATAGTTGCAACAAGTAATTTGTTGGAAAAAATCTTATTTATTGGAAAAAATCCTGAATTTAATTTTATTTTATATTTTATTTATCTAATTTTGAACCTCTTAAGTATTTATTGTTTTTACACAAATACTTTTGCAAAAGGGATTGCAGCGGCATCCTTTTTTAAATGGCTATTTGTTTAGCCATTTAAAAAAGATATAGCGTAAAGCCCGACCTGAGCTTTTATAGTGAAGGTTTTGCCCTAATAATATATATTACTATGAAAAAGAAAACGGTTACTTTACTGCCTCTAACCCACCGAGAAGATACGCAAATTGCTATTAAATTTTTATATGAAGCTACAATTGTAAAGGAACTTAAAATGTTACCCGAAATTAAATGGACGCAAACTCACCGTTGTTATTATATGCCTTACTCGTTAGATAATAAACAGGTGTTATTTATATTTTTTAATGACCGAGGTTATTATGTAGATTACAAGCAACTAATGATCCAAAAAAAGGAATATAAAGAAGCTAAACCTTCTTATTTTAAGGTTGATAAAGAGAAATTAAAACCTGAAGATAAAAAGATATTATGGCAATATGTGTCTTATTTACGTGGCAAACGTTATAGTGAAAGTACTGTAAAAACATATTATCATTTTATTTTAATGTTAGTTGCTTTTACTGAAAAGCCTATAACTAAATTAACGTATCGGGATTATGAGATTTTTTTAGAAGAAGTGATTGCAAAAGGTAATTATTCTATTAGTTCTCATAGGCAATGTGTGAGCGCTATTAAACATTTTTCTGAATTATTTTTAAATGAGCCTTTAGAGAAAGATTTGAATTTATTGCGCCCTAAAAAAGATAGAAAATTACCGTCTGTACTTTCTAGAAATGAAGTTATTAGAATTTTACAAGTTACCAAAAACTTAAAACACCGTGCTATTTTAGGTTTAATATATAGTTCTGGCTTACGCATTGGAGAGTTATTATCTTTACAATTGCACGAAATAGATGTGGACCGTAAGCAATTGTTTGTAAATTCTGGAAAGGGTAAAAAAGACCGAACCGTAATTTTGGCAGAAAGCATTTTGCCTTTACTTTTTAATTATATAAATACGTATGCTCCACAAAAATATTTTATTGAAGGCCAAAACGGGGGTAAATACAGTGCAGAAAGTATACGAAGTTTTTTGAAAAAATCTTGTAAATTAGCGGGAGTTGTAAAGAGAGTAACTCCGCATACTTTGAGACATTCTTTTGCTACGCATATGTTAGAAGATGGTGTAGATTTACGATATATACAAACGTTATTGGGGCATAGTAAACCAGAAACAACGATGATTTATACGCACGTTACTCAACAGGATTTGATGAGAATACAGAGTCCGTTAGATCGGGTGGTGAATCAACTAAAAGAAAAGAATAATCAGCAATCAAAAGTTGGTTTATCCGGAAGATTTTAACTAAAAACAGTTATATTTGTTAGGATGTAACACGTTGCCCACAATTATGAAAAACATCCTGCTGACATTTATAATCTTGATTTCATTGACTGCTTGCGAATCCCAAAAAAGCAACTCAACTGAAAATAAAATAGCAGAATCTGAAATAGAAGAACAAAAAGTTCAACTGACTGAAAGAGAAAAAGAAGAAAAATTACGAGAACAAATAAACACTGAATATCTCGCTGAATTATCAAAATGTTCTCAAAACAAAATCGCAGTAACGGATTTTAACGGAAAAACTGAATTTTGGAAAATTTGTGAAACTGAAAACGGAAAGAGAATAATACAAATTGAATCGCACGAAAAAACCGATTTTTATGAAGAAGTTTATTATGAGAAAAATGGAGAATTAATTTATGCAGAGGAATCAATAAAATATATGCCGATTAATCATTACATTTTACAAACTTGGACTTGCCAATTTTATGCGGAAAAAGGAAAACTGATTTCATTAATGTCTTTAGGACACGGAAAAACAGAGGATGACGAATGGAATCCTGAAATAATATTTG
>NZ_FQYY01000003.1 GCF_900141885.1 Mesonia phycicola
TAATGTTACTCCAGCAGGGTTGTTTACTTCTAAATAATCTACATCAAAACCTTCTCCCGTTAAAGTTTGCGCTGTAGTTCCTGTAAATTGAAGTTCTCCATCTGTAATTAAGATAGTACCGTGATTATCAAAATCTCCATTTACATCTAAATCAAATCCACTATTAAAAGTAATTTGAGCTCCACTTTCAATAATGAAATTATCTACTTCTGCTGAAGAAGAATATACAGGAAAAAAATCTGCATCTCCAGAAACTGAAATACTAGCAGTACCATCATTAGGAGGTACAGCATCACACCAGTTAGCCGCATTGGTAGGATCTGTATCTGCACCACCAATCCAAATGTATTCATTTGGATCATTAGCTTGACCATAAGTAGCAGTTAAATCTATAGTTAAAATAGAATCACCACCTTGAGTCTCCCGCATTCTAATTTCTATTTGGCTATTGGCATCTAAATAACCATCCCAAACATCTAGAGTTGCCACACGGTTATCCCAAGTAGTTTTTTGATATACCGTTACCCCATCTACAATCACCTCAATAGCATCATCATGTCTTAAAATATCTAAATTATAATAACCACAATCAAAACCTTCTCTTCTGTAAACATAAGAGTGTCTGTCATCTGAAATTCCTGTAGTACCAACATAGCCATCAGTTAAAGAAGTAGGACCACTAGCATCAGTAGGATTATCGCTATCAGCCCAAAGGTCTTCCGTATTAAAAGAAACCCCTTTATGATTATAAGAACCGTAATAAGTGTCAAAATTAGCGCCATCATAAACCCCTACCTTCCATTCAAAATTACCAAAAGAAGTATCTTCTGGAGGTGTAGTTGGGCCAGCAGGAATATTCTCAAAAAGCATTCTACCATAAGATTGGCCTGCACGTTCAGACCAAATAAATATTATTTCAGAATCTCCATCTAAAGAACCAGACCAAACATTAGCACTAACTGAACAACATCCTGTATTACTCCAGACTAATGTCCCGTCAATATAAAGTTTAGCTGCATCATCATTTCCATTTTCACCTGAAGCCCCCTCTATACTAATTTGATAGTCTGTAGCAACAGGAAAACCTTTTCTTTTGTAGACTACATTATATGTATCATTACCTGACATTGGACACCCTTGATAAGTTAAAGCTGTACTTGGGTTAGACGAAGTATTAAAACTGTCTGAAGAATCAAAGCTAATACCACTTGTACCGTAACCTGCATCTATATAATACCCCTGGTAATTAGAGATGGTATCAAATGTTGAGGAGTTATAATCATTAGTACTAGATGAATAATCATATGTATGAGCTATCCATTCATTATTCCCAAAATCATTTTGACTATACGTACTACTACTAGTAGGTAAACATTGTGCTATTGAGTTATAACTTAATAGAAAAAAAAACAAACTAGATAAAAAAAAGTAATTTTTCTTCATAACTACTTCTTAATTTTTTTCACCCCATATACACCTCCGGCTAAAAAACCTAAACAAACTAATGCATCAATAGGTGCCGCTGGAGTTTCATCATCTACATCATCTCCAAAACCTGGAAGCTGAGCAAATGCAGAAAATGAGCAAGAAAACAATAGTATTGTGAATACTAAACTCATTTTTAAATAATTTTTTTTCATAACAATAATCACTTAAATATTTAAAAAAGTAAAAAACAATGTTTGAATTTCTAGCTTTCACAAACCAGTACTTTCAAGGTTTTTACGATACAAATCTATTTGGAAAAAAAATAAAGGGGAAAAAATTGAAGCTAAAAATATAATAATTAACAATATCAATGTATATCGTCTATTAAATAGGTATTTCACCGAGTTTAGCAAAAAAAAGGCCGCAAAATGCGACCCTTTTTATATAAAAATTTAAAAATTTTATGCCAATTTCTAGTAGAAATCTGCTCTATTATCTTCTATTTCTGCAGAGCTTTTTAATGCTTCATTTACTCTATTTAATGCATTAGCTGATCTAGATTTGCTTTCTCTTTCTGCAAAAGTTCTATAAGAGTTAAGTGGAGTAACTTCGTTTTTCTTAACTAACTCTACTAAATAAACTCCTTTTTTTCCAGCAATAGGATCTGTAACTTTTCCTGGCTCTAAGCTAAAAGCTGCACCTACAACTTCTGGCTCACTAGTAGCTCCTGGTAATGTAGGGTTACTTAAACTTACCGCACTTGCAGATTGAATAGAAACGTTTTCACTAGAAGCTACATCTGCCATACTTTTTCCAGCAATTTTCTTCTTTATAATTTCTGCTTGTTTCTCTGCTCTTAATATTGGTGTAACTACTGGTGATGCATCTTCTGCAGATTGTACACCTTTACCTTTTCTAGATACTAACTTTACTACCACATAACCAGAATTTAAATCAAATCTTTTTGTAGCACCTACTTTAGTATCCTCATTAAACGTCCATTGTACAATAGATCTTTGGTTACCTAATGCAGAATTAATATTTTCTTGCATTGCCTTGATGTTATTTACTGTTTTTACATCGTAGTTTCCTTCTTTGGCAATAGCATCAAAATCTGCATCTTTAGATTTCATTTCAAAACTTGTAGTCTCTGTATATAAGTTACTAGAGGTAGTTTCTGAAGCAACAATTTCTTTTGCAATAGTAGCTAACTGAACAGCTTTTTGAAAATTGTTAGCCTCTTCAATCATTACAATATGAAACCCTATTTGATTTTCAATTAACTCTACATCACCTTTTTCATTATTGTAAGCAAAATCTTTTACTTCTGGTGTTAAACGAGCGTTAGTGTAACGATTCCACCCTAAATCTCCTCCTTTGTCTTTAGAGCTTACATCATCTGAAAATTCTGGAGCAAGTTCATCAAACTTAGCTGTATCTGCATTTACTGCAATTAATAGACTATCTGCTAATGCTTTTGCTTGCTCTTTTGTTTTAGTGTAATTTCCTTGGTCTATTGCAGAACCTTGGTAAGAAACTAAAATTCTTCTTAGTTTAACAGAATCTGCAATTTGCTTAACTCCTGTAACCTTAGTATACTTCCAGAAATCATTTTCTTTATACGGACCAAAGTTTTCTCCTTCATTTAAGTTAAAAATTTGATCTGCGTTAGTAGATGGCAATGCAGATTTAAACTTAAATGTACCGTCATAAGGCATATCTGAATTTTGAGCTACAAACGACTCGTTATTTTCTGCCTCATTAAACTGTGCTATTATCTCGGTAATCTCTTCTTTAGCTGCATTATCGTCTTCTAATGAAGGTTTTTCTTCAAAATAAACATATTTGATAGCTGTATTTGCTTCTTGCTCAAAACGAGATTTGTGTTTATTAACGTATTCTTTAATTTCTTCTTTAGAAACTTCTACGTTATCTACAGAAGTATAAGGTACTAATACAAATTTTAAGTCTACGCTTTCGTTTTGCATTAAATATGCTTGCTCACCTTCTACTAATGTTGCTCCAACTCCAGCTCTAATCATATTATAATAAATTTGATTTTTTGCTTGAAGCTCAATTTGCTTTTCCATTAACTTCCACTGCTCATAAGCTTGTGGTGAAGTTACTTTTAAATTAGCTACGTACTCTTCTAAAACAGCTACATCAAATAAACCTGCCTCGTTAGTAAAGTTTGGGTTACCTGCATAAACTTGTTTAAGCATGTTGTTAAACTGCTCATCTCCAACTTTAATTCCTGTTTTTTCAATTTGCTCTTCTAATAAAGATTCTTGCAAGGTTAAATCCCATACTTCATTTACAGCTTGTGTACTAGTAACATTTCTACGGTTACGTTGAAAGTTTTCTACTTTTCTAGCAAAAGTTTCTCTATCTACATCTTCTCCGTTAATGGTAGCAATTGTATTTTGATTTTTTGCCCCCGTAAAACCTCCGCTTTTAAACAAATCTGCCAAAACAAATGAGAATAAGGCTAGAGCTATTATTATAATTAAGAAAAAAGAACGCTGTCTAATTTTATTTAATACTGCCATTTTATGTGATTTTTAACTCAATAGTGGGCGAAAATAAGATATTTATGTATATTATAAAATATATATTACTTAAAAAGTAAATGTTTTAATCTTCTTGCAATATCTCTAACTCTACCAACTCTATTTTGGTGTTAGAAACTTCTACAATTGTGATTCTAAATTGTTCTATATAAACAGTACCGCCTTGCTCTGGAATTTCTTCTGTATGATTAACAATCCAGCCTCCTAAGGTTTCATAATTCTCTTCTTCTGGTAAGTTTAATTTGTAGGTTTCATTAATATAATCTACCTCCATTCTGGCAGAAAACTTATATTTATTTTCTGAGAATTGCTCTTCTATAAGAACTACAGAGTCATGCTCATCTTCAATTTCACCAAACAGCTCTTCTACAATATCTTCTACTGTTAACATACCGCTAGTACCCCCATACTCATCAATTACCACGGCTATACTTTTTCTTTTTTTTATTAAAACGTTTAAAACATCTTTTACCAGCATTGTTTCAGGAATATACAATACCGACATTAAAACAGATTGAAGATCTTTTGGGTTTTTAAAAAGCTCAAAACTATGTATATAACCTATAATATCATCGTTAGTTTCTCTATATACTAAGATTTTTGAGAGCCCGGTTTCTGTGAAAATCTTGGTTAAATTTTTTGGTGATTCTGATATATCTACCGAAATAATTTCATTTCTAGGTATCATTACTTCACGAGTTTTAACTTCTGAAAACTCTAAAGCATTTTTAAAAATTTGTATCTCAGAGTCTACCTCATCATCATCTTCTGCCGTTTCCATTTGCTCTGTAATATAATTACCTAACTCTACCTTGCTAAAAGCCAATTGCACTTCATCTCCATCGGTTTTAAAGAATAATTTTAAAACTAAGTCTGAAATCCAAATAACAAAAGAAGAAATAAATGTGAAAAAGATGTAGAAAAAATACGCAGGCAATGCAAAAAGCTTAAGCATAGAGTTTGCATAAATTTGAAAAAACACCTTCGGAAGAAATTCTGCGGTAAATAATATTACAATCGTAGAAATTAATGTTTGTGTAATTATTAAACCATCAGTAATCCAATAATTAAAAAAAGCTGTGTCAAAAGGCCCCATTTGAGAGAGCCAATTTACCAGTAAATCTCCCATATAAAAACCATAGATAACCAAAGCTATATTATTACCCACTAACATTGTGGCAATAAACTTAGAAGGCTTTTTGGTTAATCTATCTAATATTTTAGCTAGAAAACCATCTTGCTTCTTTTCTATTTCTATATGAATTTTATTAGAAGAAACGTAAGCAATCTCCATACCTGAAAAAAATGCAGATAATATTAGAGAGCTTATAATAATTATTATTTCTGTATGCATTAGCCGTTATTGCGATCTTCTATTTTTTTTCTAAACCTGCGTTTAAAGAAAAACATAAATACAGCTACTGCGCCTAAAAATAGGCATAAATAAGATCTATCTGAAGACTCTCCCCATACGCGGTAGGCTTCAAACAAAAACAGTACTGCAAATACTAAATAAGCGTATTCAAAATATTTAAAAAACTTCATTATTTTTTAGATTCGTCTAGGTATTGCACTCCCACATTTGAGCGTGAAATGAATTTATCAAAATTTTCGTTAGCATCAAAACCTTCTCCATCATTTAATGCTCCATTATTCATCTTTATATTGTATTTCTTATCAGAAAAAAGCCAACTTCTTGCTTGGTCCCAATATAATTGCTCTGCGTTTAAAACAGTAGTATCACTAGTAACTATTTTTACATTTCCGCGCAAATCAATTAAATCTGTTTGGCTATACACAATACCATAATCTGCCACTATCGTAGTTTTTTCTTGTTTTTCGTTAAAAAAATCTACTTCTACCCCATTAGGAAACTCTCTATAAGCAAACTGTTGGTTTGTAAAATCTAGCATTTTAGGGCTTCTTAAATTAGCCTTTACTTTACCGCTATCTGTGTAAAAAAGATTTACATTTTCTCCTACTGTTTGTGGCGTAGGATGATCTCCATCAAACTTTCTTGCCTCTGATAGTCCGTTTTGACATGAAAAAAGCATTGTCACTAATAAAATAGCGACAATGCTTTTTAAAATATGATGATATGTTACACTCATAAAGTATTTACTAATTAGCAGGAACTCTTACGCTCTCACCAATCCAACAACTAAATGATATAGAGTCTCCTGGTTTGTAATCTGATGTAAATATATCTTGTTTTTGCGGAGCAGTACCTCTATAAGAAGCTGCTGTTTGGTTTGCATTAGATTTTAATGACGGATCTACTTTACCTGCTCTATCTGCGTACTCTGCAGCTAACCAATAAACGGCTCTCTTTTCAAAAGATGTTTCACCACAGTTATTTGCACTTCCTGCATACATTGCTGCAATTTTTAAGTAAGCAATCCCTAATGATGGCTGAAACTTTAATGCTTTTCTGTAAAAACTTCTTGCATTAGAGAAACTTCCTTTTGCTTTATATTTATTAGCAATAGTGTAATATACTTTTGCTTTTGCTAAAGGCTCACTTTCTAACTCTGCAGATTGATTATAGTATTCTAAAGCTTTAGAAGAGTTACCATCTTTATCTGCTAACTGACCTAAGTAAAATGCTGTTTTTGCTGATGGCTCTGCAGTATGTAAAGCTTCTACCAATTGGAAAAATAACGGATCGTCACACTCTTTAGCAGAAAGTCTTCTTGCAGCTCTTTTTAACCATTCTGTATCTGTTTTCTTCTCTTCAAAATCTTTTTGGAACAATGGAACAAGGTTTTCACAATCTGCTTTCTCCCCTAACATACCATTAATGGCTCCTTTAATTTTCATAAAGTTAGTTAAGTATATTTCAGAATTACCTAAAACTCTTTTTTCATTAGAAGTTAATTCTTCTCCAGCTTCTTGCTTCTCAATTAACTTTTCTGCCTCTTCTGCACGAATTACTTCTTGACTTTCTATCTTCTGAATTAACTCATCGTATTTAGTAAATACGTCTTGAAGATCTTTTTTACCGTCTTCTTGTAAATCTACTAATACATTAAAGTATGCATATAATGCTTTTGGGTTATTAAAAGATTCTTTATCTATTTCCCAAGCTTTATCAAAAGCAGCGTATTGCTCTTCTTTACTTCCTAATTTGTTATCAAACATTGTTTGAGCAATATCTGAATACACTCCTCCTTTTGGAGTTTTTTCAGGGAAATTCTCTAATCTTAGCTCATAATTTTTAATTAAATCTTGAGCGTATTGCTTTTTTAAAGCCTCATTATCTTTAGCATCAAGTATTAATTGAGTATACATACGCTTACCATATTGATAAACTGCTAAATTAATTTTAGGGCAATTTTCTATAAGAACTTTATATTCTGGCAATGCAGATTTATAATCCTTAATTTTAGCACTCTGAGAAAATAAATTTAAAGTTGTATTACAGTCTACTTCTTGAGCATTTAAGCCGAAGCTAAAAAAAACAGCAACTAGTAAAGCTAACAATTTGGTTTTCATAGTTGATTTATTATATAAATATTAATTAATTTTTAATTTGAATGGCTTGCTGGCAAACTTATAGAAAAACTACCAAAGTCTTATTATAGGCACTTTTAATTTGTACGCACATATTATACTCTATACCAAAACGTGTGCCAAACCCCAGAAACACACTACAACACAAATGCATTGCAACTAATAGTTAGGCTACATATCTAGCTATTTATTAAATTCTAGAATTTGATTTAACCCCTCTATTAAAAAATTTGAGGAGGCAAATATGCTATTTTTTACGTTCTTAGACAAAACTTGACTATCGCCACCAGTTAAAATAATTGTTAAATCTTCATAAACATCTTTATACTCTTCAATAAAACCGTCTATTTCTAACGATGTTGCTTTTAATACGCCAATTTGCATACATTGTTGTGTATTCTTTCCTAAAATTTTATTTTCAATATCCATATTAAGCTCCACCAAAGGTAATTTGCCCGTATATTGATGCATTGCCTTTGCTCTCATTTTTATCCCTGGAGATATTGCTCCACCTAAATACTCTTTGGTTTTGTTTAAAAAATCATACGTTATACAAGTACCAGCGTCTATTACTAACACATTTTTATTTGGGAAATTATATGCTGCACTCGCCACAAGCGCTATTCTATCTATCCCTAAAGTATTTGGTGTTAAATATCGATTAGAAAAGAAAACAGGAGTTGCGGAAGTAAGCTTGATAAAACAGGTTTTTTGCTGAAGAATTTTTTCCCAAGTTAGCGGATGTTCTTGCACACTTGATAGTATAGAATGACTAATTTTTGGGTAAGTTTTAAAAAAATAATTAATTTTTTTTTCAAATAGATTTTGTTCCATAGAATCTACTTCGATTAGCTTATCATTTTGAAAAACAGCAACCTTAACTAAGGTATTCCCTATATCTACAATTAAATTCATTCTTCTATTTTGTTTTTCAAATATACATAAAAACATTTTTTTTGCTTTTTTTGTTGTGAGATTGTAAGAAAGAATATATATTTGCAACCGCTAACGCGATGGTGCCTTAGCTCAGTTGGTAGAGCAAAGGACTGAAAATCCTTGTGTCCCTGGTTCGATTCCTGGAGGCACCACCATAAAAACCTCAACTTTTAGTTGAGGTTTTTTGTTTTAAGCCTCATTACACTTGACTTTCGAAGGTTTTTTACAAATATTTAATATTAGCTTTTTTCAATTAGGGTGCAACATAGGGTGCAACAAAAAAACCGTTACTAAAAGCAACGGTTTTTGAAAAATGTATACCTAAATATTCTAAGCAGCCGTACCTGATCCTAAATATACACTATTTGATACTTTTGTTCCATCTGCTGAAATAAAAGCCATAAACATCTCTACAGTATCTCCCGCATATGTTGCAGGAATTTGAACGATTTGTGAGCCTACGGTTCTCTCTGCACCTTCTAATACGTACATTGACTCTTTTTTAGCTGGATTATAAACTAAAACCATAACTTTGTCTGTAGTTGCAGCATTTCCTTCATTCGAGTTATCATCCCAAATAAATGTCACTTGCTCTGGTGTGGCAAGATTTGTATCAGGATTTAAAGCTCCTGAAAGTCCCCCTCTACTTAATAAAGCATCTGCATATTGTACTTCAAAGTTTGGTGCAATACCCGTAACCGCATTATTCAATACATAAGACATAGCAGCATTAAATTCTGTTTTCTTTACCGCATAGGCTCTGTAACCTTTTTTTATGAATGGTTGGTTAGGCTGTAAAAACTCTAATGTAACCGTAAATTTATTTCTTTGGTTTACCTGACCTTCTGTTCTTGGATTGGCTACACTAGAAGGCTTAATTCTTAAATAATCAATACCTTTCCAGTTACCTCCAATTACGTTACCCACTTTACCGGATAACCCTCCTAAAATTCCTTGACTAATCTTTCCCATTTTATATACAATTTTAAATTAATACTTAACCTGTTCGGACTTGGTACGGAGAAAAAACGGCTTAGACTTTAATTTTACATTGTAAATTTCAGGATAAATAAAGCTTAAAAGAGAATTTTGAAGGGATTGGCAGCTTATTTCAGCCTTAGTCAAAAACTTCCGCAGAAAACTTGGAACATTCTCTTCAATTATTTTTTTTCAGCTAAAAAATATGCCTTTGTTATTGGCAGCGTTGGATTGCTGTCAAGGTTTTTCTGAAAAAATAGCCCGCAGGATTTTTGGAAAAAGCAATTGCTTAAAATTGCTATTTATTCCGAAAACCCGTAGGGCTTGACCTTTATAGCAAATTGCGGTTGGCTTTAAGTAAGCTGCCTATATTTGCCATATTTTATAGCTTATTCTTTTCTAATTTTTCATCGATTTCTGTTTGTTTATAATAAACTCTACTACCTAAACCATAAGATTTTAATTTCCCTGATTTAGACCAATTCCACAAAGTAGTTAAACTTACCTTTAAGTATTCTGCAGTTTCATTTCTTGTTAGAAAACTTTCTTCTTCAGCTTTAGAGTTTTCTAAATAGCTAGTTAGTTTGGGAAGTAGCTTTTCAGCTATCTTTTCTGTTAACTCTTCTACGGTCAATTCGTTAATTATAATTTTTCTTTCTTCCATTGTTTTGTGTTTAATTAGATAATCTAAAATTAATTTTTCGGCAGGTAATCTAAAAGGCGCGAGCCGTCTGCGAGTTTAACAACGGGTGTGCTGGCTTTTGGTATGTAATACCGCCAGTGCTATGTTGTAGACACGTGTTTGGCGCTGTAATTGGTTCGGAGGGAAAATAAAGGGCTGTTTTATTAATGTCTTACATATTATTGATAACGAACCCTTTTTAAAAATATTCAGAATTTTAGTCAATAACTAATTTTAAAACAGCTCTTTTGTGCGGTTTGCAATAAGGCATTTTTTTTTATGACCAACGGAAATAAAATAAATAAGCTTTATGCAAATATGGATGTTCCAATTACTGTGACAAACTATACCGCCCGTTGTTATCGCAGGCTCGCACATCAATTAGTAGCGGTTGCACCCAATAAAACATACTTGCGTAGCAAAACTTTATGGGTTTGGGTGCAAGAGTAGCTACGGGTGCTGTAGGAATGTCGTGTGTGAAATAATACAAATGAATAGCTTTTGAAGCCTGAGGATGGAAGGCGTAAAAAGCGTATGAATGGTAGGTGCAAGAGATTAGGAATTAATAGATTTTAGGCTCGGAGAAATTTATTAATTAATCTACGTATTCATTAGACCTAAATGCACTTGCAGCTATGTAGTATGAAACAAAACAGAATGACGAAAGCTCTCCTTATTACCTGCCACGAATTTGCGTTGGGAAAAGCAAGTGCAGGATGAAATGGATTGTAGTACAACGAAAAGAAATGAAGGACTGCTCTTGCTGTGCGTTGCTGGAAGTGGGTGATTGTAGTAAGTGAGGGACGAGCAAACGAAAAGAACCTACTGGAAGCAAATGGCTGTACGGTGGGAAATTTTCAAATCAGAACGGCATTGTATCAATATGCAATTTATTATTAGTTTCTTTGATTTCAAATGATACACGATCATAAGTATGGACCTCATCGTAAAAATTGTAGTAAACAATATTTTCATCATTTACCCACTTATATTTTTCTATTTTTAAGGTTAAGTTACCTTCTTTATTTTTGTGTGCACAGTAAAGAAAACTTTTAAAACAGCTGTAAAAACGAGATTTATTTGGAGAACTAACTTCTACATTATTTGACAATAAGTAAGGTATAAAAGCAGCAGAATTATTGTGAATACAACAATTAATTAAAGCTTTTTTTATTTGTTGAATTGTAAATGTTTTTTTCGTGTACATACTGTTAATAGTTAATGACCTTTAATTTGATCAGCTTATCTTGATTTATTTGATATAATATTTGTTCTCCAGTTTTAGATGAACCATCTGGTTGGGTAATTATTAGTTTCTTTTTTCTATTTATTCTTTGAATACGTAAATAATCCCATTCTTTTTGATGTTCAAATTTTTGAGATTTGAGGTTAAATAAATAGTATTTAAAATAACAAGATTGCCCACATTCGATTGGAACAGTAAAATCAATTGCTCCATCCATATTATAATCATAAAAGGTTAAAACTATTTGCCCTAAACCAATATTATCTTTAAAGTTATAGAGAGTTTGAATTTCGTTATTCATTTTTAAAATATGAAGTTCGGCAATACCTCCATAATAACCAAGGTTTGAAGAATAACTTAGTTGATTATCCCAAACAGAATTAAAGGAAAAACCCTGAATCTTTTGGATTTCTGATTTGGTAAAAGTGAGGGTCGTTGTAAGCTCGTTATCCATTACTTTCCAATCTTTACTGGTAAAACTTTGACTCTTTAAGATTGTAGCTGACAGTAATAGTAATATAAAAAGTATTGTCTTTTTCATAGTTCAATAGGATACCATTTAAGTTTTTTTTCTATTTCTTTTCGAAAATTTGTTGCGATTTGAATAGGTGTCTTTCGTATGTATTCTTCGGTTATTGTCTTAGTTAAACCATCCAATGATTTTAAATACTCTAACCTGCTTCTTGTTTTAGATTTTACCCTATCCGTTTCTTCCCAATTTGCTTTGAGATTTATCCAAATTACCACATTAATTTCGGGATGATTGGTCAACCATTCTTTAATATTTGCAATATACTTGAAATCGTTTGGTTTGGTTTTATTTGTGTGTTTATCATAATATCCAATTGCGCTTCTGGCAGAACCTTCCCTAACTGCGAGGTTTAATACTACTTCCTCTATAGTAGTATTTGTTGAGATGGCATAAAGCGACTGAACTAGTATTGCATTAGGGTCTAAAACTAGGGTTAGTCTTGAATCTTGTGAAATACGCGAAAATTCCAAGGGTAGCATAGGATCATCTTTTTGCCAACCAAAAGTGGTATTGTATTGAAGTGATTTTGGATTCCAGATTAAAGAACCCCAACCGAGGATTGCGATTTTCATAATAAATTTATTGCTTACATAAATGGTTAAATTTTGCGCAAAAGTTTGCTCTTAAATCTTTTGTTGAAATCTTCTCATCAAATTCTGCCTCTTCTATTATAGCTTTTTATAATTCTTAATAACAACTTCTAAATCCCTTTGAAACTGGTCACGGTAGATTATTTTTCGCCATTTTTACATTCATAAGATAGAATTTTTGAAGAATTTTTCCGTATAAACCAATTATTCTTAGTTTGGGTTTCGTGAAGCAACGCGCATCGAACATATCTAAAGAACTCCTCTCCAAAGATATTCTGCTCTTTAAAAGGGCTTCGCTTAGAAAAAAACGAAATAAAAATACTGGAATTCTTTTTCAATCTTTTCCCCCCATTTGTGCATAGCCATTTTCTATTTTTTTATCATACCACTTATTGTTTGACGAATTATACACCCAACCATTAATAAAGCTTTCAATCGTTTCAATAAGTGAGCATTGTAGATTGATCGCTGCAAAACCCTCCCCGTTATATTTTTCTATTTCGAGAATTGCCTGTATAGGCTCTAAATATCTTGTACGGATGCGTTCTTCAAAAAAATGGAAGGCATTACCCCAATTTTCGTTCTTTTCGGGTTTTAATATATAAGTTAACTCTTTCCAGTCATTAACTGTTAATGTTCCTGCTACTCGCATTTTAACATTTTTTTTATAATCTGTTCAATTAAAGCATCATCCAAATATGGTGAAAAGCAGTGATAAATTTCTTCACTAGCCTCCCATTTAGAAGCATATTTGTAAATTAGAGGGAGGCTATATTTGAGACCTTTGTTATTACTAAGGTTTTCAAAGCTGTTTTTCCAAATTAAATTACGTTCGTATTTGGAAAGTATTTCTTCTGTCCAATTGATTGCAGGGTTACCACTAAGCCCTCCCCAATCCCATTTATCTACATACTTGTCTATCAACCTTATAGACCAAGGAAGTGCCGAGTTATAGGATAAGTTTTCCCAGCAAAAATATTGCTCATATCTATTGATAAAACTTTCACTCCAAGGTAAGAAATCCTTAGTACTTAACCTGTACCAGTTAAACTTATCTTTAAATTCCTCTATAAATTTTTCTGACCAAGGCAGATTGGGATTATCACTTAAGCCTCCAGAAAATCCATATTCATCACCTTCCCAATCGAATTTATCGGCATTATCTCTAATAAAGTCAATAGGTAGTTTTAAGTACGTTTTATGAGATAGATAGTAAAGAGATAAACTATTTTTCCATCTATAAACCATTTCAAGCGACCAGTTTATAGCGCTATTACTTGATAAAACTTCCCAGTTCCATCTTTCATAAAAATGCTCAATTAGTACCTCAGACCACGGTAAAGATTGGTTGCTGCTAAGATTACTCCAGTTAAGTTTTTCTTTAAATTTTTCAATAAGATTAATTGACCAAGGTATAGCTTTATTAAAGCTTAAACCAGTATAAAATCTATTGTCAAAATTACTAGCCGAACCACTATGCCATTTCCATTTAGTTTTAAAAAAATCAATTAATTCTTCAGACCAAGGCAAAGATGTATTCGAGCTTAAAAACCCCCAAACCCATTTATCTTCAAATTCTTGAATTATCTCTAAAGACCAAGGGATGCCTTTATTACAGCTTAGATCAACCCAGTCCCATTCATCAATAAATTCATTAATTAATTCTATGCTCCAAGGAAGATATGGATTGTTGCTTAAGGTTTTATCTATTTGTGATTTAGGACTTGACCTCCATACTAAAAAATTCTTATAACGCTTTATAAAGGTTGTTGACCAAACAACATCTTTATAACTGCTAATTACACCCCAATTCAAATAACCTTTATTTTTTTCAATATATTCAGTATTAATCTTTATTTCTTTTGTTGGTGGGTTTTCTTTTAACTGATAAGTCTTTGTCGGTTCTAAAAAAATATATTTTTGGAATAATTCCTTACTATTAGGGTACCATTTCCAAAGTAAATCAAAAAACAATAGGAAATTTTCCCTTGCAATCTCAATAATAAGCTTCTTATAGTAAATGTCCACATTTTCTGAATTATGCTCAAAATCTAACACATGTTGACTAACCAATACATCCCAAAGGGCCAAAGGTTGTTTTAAATAAAGACCTGCTAAGCTTTTTACACGGCTTAAGGCTACATAGGCTTGGCCGCTGGCAAAAGTACCAGTATGGAAATCGATGATTAATTTTTCAAAGGTTAAACCTTGACTTTTATGGATGGTTATTGCCCAAGCAAGTTTTAAAGGGTATTGTCTAAACGTTCCTTTAATATCTTGTGTTATTCTTTTTTTCTCTCGATTATAAGTATAAGTTTGATTTTCCCAACTTACTGGAGTAACTTTTTCTATCCTATTATCCTCCAGTTCTATCTCTATTGCGTTTGCGCTCAAACTGTGAATTTTAGCTATACTGCCATTATACCATCTCTTCTCCGGATCGTTTTTTATACATACTACTTGAGCACCAACTTTTAGTTCTAGATTAAAATCTGTTGGAAATTTACTTTGTTCAAAAGTTCCATCAATATTAGCTTCATAAAAATAACTTTGTTGATTAAGTTCATTTAATTTTATGTTATTTAAGTGATTAGCTGTATTATTTCTAGTAGTAAGTGTTATCACAAACTCTTCTTCAAGAAGGTGTTTATTGTTCTCGATTTTATGATTGAAAGTATTTACCTCTTCAGCCGTTATGGAAGCATCTCTAACTTTCTGCAAAAAGTCTATAAAGTAATCGTCCTCTTGACGGAATAGCTCGAATAGCTCTACCACTGGCAATTCGATTTTCTTAAATACGTGAGCACTAAAAAAATAGGGAGAATCATATAGTTCCGCTATAATTTCCTTATCTCGATTACCTGCAACTACAGGCTCTAATTGAAATAAATCACCAATCATTACCAATTGTTTACCGCCGAAAGGAAGGGAGAGGTTGTTAGTGTTTTTACGTAAAGAATAATCGATAGCATCTAAAACGTCTGCTCGTACCATCGATATTTCATCAATAATAAGGGTATCCATTTTATTTAACAGATTACGTTTTGTTGAATTTGGAGGATAAATGGTTATACCCTCATCAGCATGAAGGAGCGGCCTAAAGGGAAAATTAAATAATGAATTAATTGTAACTCCATTTGCATTTATTGCAGCAATACCTGTGGGTGCCACTACCAAGAATTCTTTATTACAAGACTGTACAATATGTTTTAAGAAAGAAGATTTACCAGTTCCTGCTTTACCTGTTAAAAAAAATGACTGGTTTGTATTTTCTATTAGATTTAGAGCTTTTATAAATTCGTTATTTTTAAATTCCATTTTTCTTTTTTACAAAAAACCAAAGGTTATCTTTTCTAAATTCGAGTATTTCACTATCGTCAAATTGAGGTAGCATTTCAGAGTATTTAATGGTTACTCGTTGGTTTTAAAGCAATATTATCTATCTATCTTAATCTTTTAATTATTTCTACTGTAGTAGCTTTTTTACCCATATTATCATTTTATTTACCAACTTACCTATAAAAATTATAAATATTTACAGCATTAACAAACACTAATTATCCATTCCATTAATAAAAGTTTCTACGAAGTCTATTATTTTTTTTAATAAGCGATCGCCTATTTCCTTTCGGTGTAAAACAGAAGGTTTTTCACCATTTAAGAGGTTTAATAGCTCGTCTCTAAGTGGTTCTCTTTCTGCGAAAAGATAATCTTCGATTAGTCTTTGCGTTTTTTCTTTATCTAGATTTTCTTCTTCAACTAATTTATTAAAAGCTTTTTGCTGCTCTTTTGACCAGAAGTTTTCAAATTCTTGTGGAATTTCTTCTGTGTCTTTAACTAATGGTAGGTTTTCTTCAATAAACTTTTCTATTAATTCTCGCTTACTTCTAAGATTAGTTTCTCCAGCAATTAAATCTACTACTTCTTTTTTCTTCTTTTGTTTCTCTGATTCTTTAGTTTCTTTTAAATCTGCTAAAAGTTTTAAAATATAGGTTACATTAATTTCATCTCTATGAATTAGCTCTAATTCAAAATCTACATCTTCTAATACAGAAACTTTTTCTTTGCTATGGTCTGTTTTAACTTTATCGTGAAGATCTAAGTATTTGCTTTTATAATCTTCAAATTGCTGTGCATCCATCGCTAAATCTTCCCAATCAAAATCGGCAAAAGAATTCATCGTATTTTTAAGACGCATTACTTCTCTGAAAGCTTTTATAAATTCTAACTCATCTTCTTCACTTACTAAATCATCTACACTTTTAACTGTTGGAGTTACTTTTAAAAGATTAATAAAGGCTTCATTAAATTTCTTTATATAATCTTCATAAGGCTTCATAATAATCACTTCAATAGCTTCTTTATTGCTAAAAAGTGTAATTGCCTCATCTGTTGCTTTTTTAAGGTTTCTAAAAACAACTATTTCTCCTTGTGATTTTTGTTCATTTACAATTCTATTTGTTCTTGAATAGGCTTGTATTAAACCGTGATAGCGTAAGTTTTTATCTACATAAAGCGTATTTAATGCCGGACTATCAAACCCTGTAAGAAACATATTTACTACAATAAGTATATCTATTTTTCTTTCTTTTACCTTTTTAGAAATATCGTTGTAATAATTGTAAAATGATTGACTGTCTTTTGTTGAGAAATTAGAACCAAACATTTTGTTATAATCGCCGATATAACTTTCTAACTTATCTCTTTTGTGTTGATGTAAACCATATAAGACAGGACTTTCTTCTACTACCGAAACTTCTTCCGGAATAAAACCATTAGCATCTGCATCCTCTTCATTTGCTACATAACTAAATATTGTTGCTATCTTTAAATTATGCTTTCCTTCTTCTTTTTTCTGCTTGAATAAATCGTAATATTTTAATAAAACATCTGTACTACTTACACATAACATTCCTGTAAATTCTCTGCTATGTGTTTTTCTATTATGGTTAGCAATGATGTAATCTACAATTTTGTTAATACGCTCTGTAGATTCCATTAACTCTTTACGGTCTATATCTTCTACCTCAACATCTATTTCTGTCGCACTATTTTTTTGTTTGAATTTACCAACATATTCTACCGCAAATTTGAGTACATTTTCATCTTTAATAGCATCTGTAATTACATATTTATGTAAACAATTACCGAATAAATCTTTTGTAGTTCTTTTACCTAATTCATTTTTAGCTGCGTTATCTGCAAATATTGGTGTACCTGTGAAACCAAACATTTGATGATTATGAAAGAAGTTTTTTATTCTGTTATGCGTATCTCCAAATTGGCTACGGTGGCACTCATCAAAAATGAACACCATACGTTCATCCTGTAAGTTTTGCATTTTTTGCAAATAGCGTTTTTTGCTAATTGCCGTGTTTAACTTTTGAATAGTGGTTACAATTAACTTTGTATCATCTTCAAATTGTTTTACTAATGCTTTTGTATTATCTGTACCATCAATACTACCTTTAGAAAACGAATTAAATTCTTTAGTAGTTTGGTAATCTAAATCTTTTCTATCTACTACAAATACTACTTTCTTAACCTGTGGCATTTGCATTATGATTTGGCTTGCTTTAAAGGAAGTTAAAGTTTTTCCAGAACCAGTAGTGTGCCATATATAGCCATTATGCGTACTATTTTTAACTTTATCTATCATTGCTTCTACTGCATAGAATTGATAAGGTCTAAGTACCATTAGTATTTTATGGGTTTCATTTAGTACTATGTATTTACAAATCATTTTAGAGATATGGCAAGGCTCTAAAAAATCGCTTGTAAACCCATTAAGAATATTGGTTAGCCTTTTATTATTTTTATCTGACCAATAGAATGTTTGTTTAAATGATTGATGTCTATTATTAGCGTAGTATTTTGTATTTACACCATTACTAATGATGAAGATTTGAACATATTGATATAAAGCAGAATTACTGCCAAACGAATGCCTTTGGTAACGGTTTACTTGGTTAAAGGCTTCTTTCATCTCTAAGCCTCTACGTTTTAATTCTATTTGGACTAATGGCAAACCGTTTACTAATAAAGTTACATCATATCTGTTTTTATAACTTCCTTCAATGGTGACTTGATGTGTAACTTGGTATTCATTTTGGCACCAATGCTCTGTATTAAGAAACTCAAAATAGAGATTATCGCCGTTATCTCTAATGATATGTTGTTTTTCTCTTAGGGTTTTAGCTTTCTCGAATACCGAACCTTTACTAAGTATATTTAAAACTCGTGCAAACTCATCTTTAGAAAATGTAATATTATTATGCTTTTCTAACTGTGATTTTAGATTTAAAACTAAAGCTTCTTCATTAGGAATTACCACTTTAGTATAACCTAAACCTTTTAATTGTTCTACTAACTTATTTTCTAATACTTGTTCTGATTGAGTACTCATATATTATTTCCAAAGTGGTTCTTCTTGCCAATGTGGTTTCATACCCAAAGCTCCTGGGTCCACATTGGGGTATTTATTAAAAAGTTCATTTAGGCGTATTGAAAAATCATTATCTGGTTTAATAGTATTTACTAAATATCTCATTAAACACATATGGATGTATAAGCGCTGAAACTCGTGTTGCTTAGGTACATTTTCTTTTTCTAAAATCCAAGGGTTTGGTGGTTTGGGTAACAGTTTAACCGTACCCGGTAAATTTCTATTCCATAGTCTAGAATGATGTGCGCAAAAATTTCTTATTACCGCAATTGATTGTAACCAACTTGGTAAATACGTATGGTTTACTGCTCCAAACTCTTCTGCTATAATATCTTTAGCTTTTAAAGTGTGCTTTAGATTACCATATAATTTTGACAAAGCACCAAAACTGGTATGTTCTAAAGATTTCCAAGCAGGAGGAAAACGTTTATCGTCTTTATGTTTTTTAAAATGATTTTTTAAAGTTATATCTTTAGAACGTTCCACCTCTTCTTGCAGATTAGCTAATGTCTTGACTAAAGCTCTACTATCATTAAACAATTCAAAGTTTTGAAACCACCAAGGATCAACCTCGTGCGATAAATGGTAGATAAGTTTAGTACGTAAGCTGATTTCTATTTTTTCAATGACATCAAAAAGAAGTAAACGTAATTCTGCATCAAAATTATAAAGTGCAATTACATCACTAAACCTACTGTTAGGTTTGAAGATATGATTTTCTTTATCTGCTTGCATTACATACCAATATTCCCCTAAACGATAGTAACTTATATTTGCTAAATAGCGTTCTGCGAGTTTAGAATTTGGAATATACAAACCTCGCTCTTGAAGCTGTTTAACTTGCTCTGTAAGTGTAAATGCTTTTTTGCTAAACATAAGAAGTAGGCATTAGACTTAGCAAAAACAGAAAGGTATATAAAGCAAAAGACACACCCTGGTACGCTGATCTAACGGGTAGCGTGGTGTGTACTGTTACTGCAAAAGTACAATATAATTGCCATATTTTACCCCATTTTACCATAAATTACCGTTTTTTAACATTTATTATTAAACAAACATCTGTTGCAACAAGCCTTTTTTATACCCCTTTGTCTGTTCAATTTTTGTATTGACTAATTCTATATTTTTATCTATGGCTGATAAGAAATTAGCGATTTTGATTTGTTCTTTTAGTGAAGGAATAAGTTTTTTGAATTTTATAAATTCATGGTAATGCACTCTTTTTTTCTCTTCCAGAGTTCCAGTAGCCATTTTATTATAATACTGAATCATATTATAAGAAGTTAAGTAATAATCAAAGAAATTGGCGCTTCCCTTTTCATTACAGTAGAAAATATTATAATACTTTGATACGTT
Source organism: Mesonia phycicola (assembly GCF_900141885.1). Classification (GTDB taxonomy): domain Bacteria; phylum Bacteroidota; class Bacteroidia; order Flavobacteriales; family Flavobacteriaceae; genus Mesonia; species Mesonia phycicola. Next base: position 20,277 of record NZ_FQYY01000003.1, read on the forward strand.
TATCATAATATCTCCTTTAAACCTCTTTAAAGCTCCAAATCTTAAATTCATTGGATTAAATGCAAAATCATTTTTATACATAACTTTATAAGCATCTTTTGTATCACCTACTAAAAACTCTCGTTCGTATCTTTTACTTTTTGGAATAACACCATCCTCAATAGTTAAACTGTATAGAGGATAGTTTTCTAATCCCTTTTCTTTTCTTTCTACAAAATAATATCCTAGCTTCTTTTCTTCCCACTCCGGAAACGCTTTACCATCATCATCTTTGAACCGTATTTCTTGTTTAAAGATTTTTTGGGTAATGCCTTTTTTGTATTGCTCTAGCAGTTCTTTTTTCTTTTCTAAGTTTTGAATACGATTATCTACCGCTGAAAGGAAATCGGCTATTTTTTGTTGTTCGGGAAGGGGTGGAAAATTTACACTTATTTTTTTCACAATTTTAGCTGATAAATTTCCTTGACCTCCTTGTAAATAGGTATTTACGATTGATGTTTTTTTATAGGATAACCTCTGATATAAGAAATTTTTATTTTCTTCTGTTCTAATACAAAGAATGGCTTGATTTATAGCTCCGGCAATCTTAGAAATTGAAACATCACCGCTATTAGCACCGTATAATGCATATAATATATCGCCTTCTTCTACTAATTTGGCTGAAGAGCTTTTTAAAGCATCTTCATTGATATATTTATCAACTTTAGAATCGAAAATATTACCAGAACCTATAAAAGGTATACTACCAGTATAAAAATTTTTATTAGAACTTGTTGGTGTACCACCAGAAAAAAACTTACAGATTTTTTCTAATTTAATTTTTTCCCATTCTCCTTCAAACTCCGAAAACCTTAATTTAGGTACAAGTTGTTTTTCTTTCTGCATCTTAAAACGGGGTTTTGATGTTTAACTCTTGGCAAAAAGAAGTGATGGTTGCTTTGTTATCTTGCAATTCGCTGTTTAAACTTTCAATTTCATTGGCTACCGCATTTATATCTACCGGCTCTTCTTCTTCAAAAGTATCTACATAACGCGGTATATTTAAATTATAGTCGTTTTCAGCTACTTCATCTAAACTCGCTACATAACTATATTTATCTTCGGTTTTGCGTTCTCGATATGTAGTAACTATTTTATCAATGTTTTCTGGCGTTAAAACATTTTGCGTTTTTACTTTATCATAATGTTCACTAGCATCGATAAATAAAATATCATCAGGATTTTCTCGACATTTTTTAAACACCATAATACAAGTAGGAATACTTGTCCCGTAAAAGATATTAGCCGGTAAACCGATAACGGCATCTAAAAAGTTTTTTTCTTTAATAAGGTATTCTCTAATATAACCTTCTGCGCTTCCTCTAAATAAAGCGCCGTGTGGTAATACTAAAGCCATTGTGCCATTTTCTGCTAGTTGATGAACCATATGTTGTACAAAGGCGTAATCTGCTTTGCTTTTAGGTGCGAGCTTCCCGTATTGGCTAAAACGGTCGTCACTCATAAAAAGCTGATTAGCACTCCACTTTGCTGAAAATGGAGGGTTTGCTACAATTGCCTCAAAACGTTCATCGATATGCTGCGGATATTCTAAGGTATCTTCTTGCTTAATATCGAATTTACGATAATGCACCCCGTGCAAAATCATATTCATACGTGCTAAGTTGTAAGTGGTTCTATTAAGTTCTTGCCCATAAAAATCATTTACTTCTTTTACCTCTTTGGCTACTCGTAACAATAAAGAACCACTACCACAAGTAGGATCGTATACCGATTTTAATTTGGTTTTACCTGTAGTTACTAATTTTGCCAACACAATACTTACTTCTTGTGGGGTATAAAATTCACCCGCTTTTTTACCGGCACCACTAGCAAACTTTCCAATCAAATATTCATAAGCATCGCCTAAAACATCGAGTTCTGTTTGTTCTAATTTAAAGTCAATTTTATTTAAGTGCCCTAAAACTTTAGCTATAATCTCATTACGAGCAGATGGGTTTTTACCTAGCTTAGTTGAGTTTAAATCTAAATCTTCAAAAAGATTATCAAAATCTTCCTCACTTTCTGTACCCATTGTAGAGTTTTGCACATTGTTGAGAATGGTTTGCAAATCTTCTAAAATAAAGTTACTCTGTGTTTGGTAATCTTCATCGGGATCTGCTGCTTGTGCTACTTCTTCTAAACTAACCTCCTTATGATTTCCTCTTTTAGCTACCGCACTAAATAATTCTGAAGGTTTTAGAAAATAACCTAATTTAATTAGCGCTTCTTCTTTAATGGCTTCTAAGTATGCTTTCCCATTTTCGGTTTCTTCTTCAATATCTGTATAGCTAATGCCATCTGGTTTTAAAATGGTGTCTGCATAGATTTCCATTTTTTCAGAAAGGTATTTATAGAAAATAAAGCCTAAAATATAGTCTCTAAATTCATCGGCATTCATTTTACCTCTTAAGGTGTTGGCTATATTCCAGAGTTGCTGCTCTAATTGTTTTTTATGGTCTTCGGACATTTAAATAAGGCTTGGCTGTTTTGTTCACTTTAAGCGAACATAGATATTTTTCTTAATAAAAGCCTAAATATAGAAAAAGTCTAGCTTACCAAGTAAATTATCATTGGATTTCTACTTAAATATTGCTCTGCAAAACTTACAATCTTTGCAAACTGTTATTTTAGTTTTTTGTACATCCCGTTTTTAATTTTATCTAAATACTTGAAGGTTTTTAATTTAGACAAATAGAGGTCTGCTGTACGTTCCTTTATACTAAAACTAACCGCAATGGCAACTGCTTTTTTTCGTTGAAATTTAGCAGGAAGTGCATCATAAAATCGTTGCATTACCTCATCTGTTACACTTCCATTTTTAGGTAATTCTTTAAAAATAAAAATAGAATGCTCTTGATATACTTTTATTAGTGCCAGTGCTATTTCAAAATCTTCGTCTGAACAAGTGTAGGTCGTCTCTATTTCTCCATTCTCATAATAACGTAGTACTGTAAGTATCATTGCTATTCGATACACTATAAGCCCTAAGCGTTTTGCCGTACTCGATAAATCTTCACTTACAAAAGTAGCTACGGTATATAAGCATTCTCTCCCGTAATCGTTTAATAAGGTCCATTGCTTATCTGTTAGCTTAAAGGTAATATCTGCATGATGTTTGTAATACTCGATAAACTCTAGCACTTGATTGCTTAATTTATCAAAATGCTCAGTAAGGTTTACACCGTTATTTGTTTCTGCAGCATCTATCCAAACCACTTCTGATTTGAACGTGTAAAATAAAAACCTACTGAATAGGCCATCTTCTGCCGAAGCTATAAGGTTTTGCACTTGGCCGGGAGTACCCGCTAAAGCAACAGATAATTTAGGACGTTTAAGTTCTACCCATTCTTTATTGGTTTTTCTACTGTAGGAAATTGGTTCGTGATGAAAAGCTTTGCGTAATAAGTCTGAATAACCACCCCAATCTTGTTTAAGCACGTTACCCATAGAGTCTGCTTCTGTTTCGCAAAAAATACCTTTTTCTCCCCCCTCTTTTAATTGCTGAATCACTCGTGCACTACTGTTATTTGCAGGAATATAAAGCACTTTGAATGGCGGTTCTTCTGGTTGCGGGATTTGAGAAACATCATTTTTCTTATTAGAAGCCAATTTTTTATATTCTGCTAATTCAATTTGATATTGCTTATAAGCAGCTTGGCTTTCTTTTACTAATTTATCGTGGTACTTCTCCCCTAAATCTTTAGCATAAGTTAAGGCTCCTTTACCGCTAGCTGCCGGAGCAATGATAAAGCTAAATAGGTTAGCAAAATGTGTTTTGCCGCGATAGCCGCCTGAAATAACCTCTATGCACCCACTTAATACCGTTAAACCTCCTGTGAAAAACACATCTCGCTCTCTTCTATCTGTAAATGCTTTGCAGCCTTCTTTGAGGATATGCGGTAGTTTAGGAAATATCTCATCGGGTAAATAAGGCATTGAAAACAATAATTCTTCTTTTGAAACAGTTTTATTTACCTCTTGTTTAGTATTTGCAAGAGTTGCAATGTTTGCAAAGCTTGCAAACTCAAATGCGTTGTGTTTATAGGCACTTTTTACACATCTTCTATTTTCTTTTTGAGGAAGGTCAAAATTTTGTAGAGAATATTCTAAGGTATCTGCCTCATTCACCCCCCAACGATTGGCATTGCAAGCAAACGAGTGAATAAAGTTATTGCGGTTGCCATTTTGATAGGTTTGTACCTTCTCTGTAAACTCTTTGCATTTGTCGAGAATTTCAAAACTTGTTAAGTGCGTATAAGTACGGGCATTAGTTGTTTTAATCTCAGATTGACTTTCTGACACCTCTTCTACATCTACTTGAAAAATCTCTGAATTTTTATTGATGTAGATATCGGGATCTGATGATATAAAGCATAAACGCGTATAATCTTTATTTTTTAAATCTAGTTGTACCTCTAAAGCTTTCTCATAATAATCAACTACTTGTTGGTACGCGATGCTATGGTATTCTAGTTCTGAACTTACTCGCACAATAATTTTTAAACCTAAGCCACTAGGGCTTATAAAACTTGCATAGGTGTAAGGTGCTAAATGTGTTTTGTAATTCAGAATTTCTAATTGTTGTTTAGTAACCTTATCAATATCTAAGATTAGCATTTTGGAATATTGATTAATAAATTCTTTTTTACGATTTTCTTTAAATGTCCCGCTTGTGGTAAAAGCTGGAAGTTTATTTTTTAGACGATCGTATGTTTTTTCATCTCCTTCAGCAAGATAGGTTCTCATTTCTTCGATTTGCTCCTTTAGACCTTCTAACTTTATGCCTTTAAGAATTTCAGCTATATCTGTGTCTTTTATTTTTTCTGTATAGTTTCTATATACAGATATTAATGTATCGTTTTTCATTGTGTACGGCTTTTAAGTGAAACTTGGTGGTAGTGGTTATCTAGGAAAGTTTGTATATCGTGCATACGGTAGAATATTTTGCTTCCGATTTGAGAATAACTGATTTGATTGTCGTCTCTCCATCTCTGCAAGGTTCTGGCACTGATATTGAAAATTTGAAGTAAGTCTGCATTATCGAGAATGATATGCTTTGGATCTTGCTGCAAGGTATTTTGCAGTTTACTAACGGTAGCTTCTAATCTTTGTATAATTTGCTGCCATTCTTGAATAGATAAATTTTTAGCACTCATCTTCTTACTTTTTAGAATCATTGATTTGTACTAAGGCTTCATCTAGTTCAGCTCTTTTATACCTGATTAGGTTACCTAAGCGATAGGGATTGAGAATTCCTTTTTTATTCCAATCTGATAAAGTGATTACCGAGATTTTTAGAATCTCTGCGGCTTCTTTTCTAGTAACATATTCTGAAGGTGTTACTGGTTGGAAATTTTGAGCTAATAATTTCAGCTCTTCTCTTACATCATTTAAGATGCTTTCTTTTAATTCTTCCGGAGTGATCCCGTGAATTTGGGTAATGGTACTTGCTGCCATAATGTTATGTATTAAAATTATACACAACAAATTTTGACAATTGATTGTAAGGCTAAGTTCGCTTTACATACGAGCTTATTCTCTATTTTGTACGGGTTTATTCTTTTTGTTCGGGAATTATTCGGAAATGAATTTTTCTATCAATTTATCTACTTTACTTTCGTGAATCATACCACTAGAAAGCTTTTTATCTGATGCTATTTTAGCATCAAATCTTTGGTTTAAATAATTTATATAATCTCTCAATGTTAAACTATAAACAAAAATTTTATCTTTCACCTCTTGCACTGAAAAAATAGCACTGACTTTAGCTTGGAAACCTCTTATTGATTTACCATTACCATCAATGGCACTCAATTCTTTTAAAGAATTGAGAAACCAATTTTCAGCTTCTAACGATTTAAATATTTTTTCATTGAATTTAGGTATTGATTTTTTTAATACAGTATTTTCTTTATCTGGTTTAATTTGATCATCCTTATGTTGATTCGGTAAATTTTCATATTTAGGAACAACAGTAGTTTTCTTCCTAACCGTATATGAATTAAAGTTCTTTAAAACTGTGTTTTCTTCTTTTAATTTATATTCTAAGAACTCTATTTTTTTATTAATAGATTGCCTGAATATAATTTCATTATCTGAAATGAATTGTTGATAATTAATTTTTTCTTCATTGTATATAAAAAAACGATAGGTATTAATATTAACTAAAGTACCTATTTCATTTTTAATAAAATCTAGTTTAGTACCATCTAAATGTTTTACTTGATATTGATTAAATCTGTCAGCAAAGCGATCTAAATAAACCGCAGAAGGACAATCTAACCAATAAAAATTATCTTTCGCAGAGCTATAATAGAGTTCTTTTATTAAAATTTTTATTTCTTTCTCTGCTTTTTCATAAACTTTCCCTTTTTTCTCTAATACTTTTTTTGCTTCTAGTAATTTTTCTTTTTCATAGAATAAGGAAGTTTTCTTTAATTTCAATAACAGCTCCTCTAATTCCTGGTAAGCTTTAATTTTTAATACTATTTCTTCGACTAATAAAGTAGATTCTGTGTTTTTATCTATTTCTGTATTCTTATCATTAAATTTTATACTGTTCTTTATTCTAGTTCTCTTAGCCTGAAGGTATACTTTCTTTTTTTCTAATGTTTGCTTAAAAAACTTATTATCTCTTGTAAAGGAATAATAGTTTATTTCATTAAATAACCAGCGATTTTCAAAGGTTTTCTCTAAATCTGTTAATTCATCTTGTATAAAATCTAATTCATTTGCATCAATATATTCTTGTAGATAATCATTAAGCCTTGATTGATAATGATGCTTATAAACCTGTAAAGGACAATCATAAAAAAAGAAATTATCTTTTACTGAATTTTTATATAAGTCTACTAAAAGTTGTTCTATATGGATTGAATCTCCTGTATATTTTGAGTCAAAATACATCTCTTCAGGAATATAAGATTCATCTCCACTTTCTTTCTTTCTAGCAATTAAGTCGCCTTCTGCTTGAACCCACTTTCTAAACTTTTTTATTTCATCGCAAATTTCTTCTGCTAAATCAATTGAATTCATTCTATTGGCTGCTTAATTAAATATTGAAAAAGCCATTTTGAGCTATATGAGAGGCTCTTTCTTCATCTTTGATTCTAATATACTTATAAAATTCTTTTTCTGTGGTATGACCGGTAAAAAGCATTATATCATATACGTTCATTCCTGCTTTATATTTATTGGTAGCAAAACTACGTCTTGCCGTATGAGATTTGATTAAATTATAACGATTCTCTTTTATAGAATGAAATTTACCGCCTTTAGTATATTCTACTTTAATTTCTCTATTTAAAGAATCTAATTCTAACATCTGGCCAATTTGCTTAATATAATCGTTCAAATCTTTATCCGGTATTCTTTTAGGTGGTTTGCCTTCATGGCGCGAGTTCATAATATGCCACATTTCTTTAGTAATTGGACACAAGACTTTACGACCTCTTTTTCTGTTTTTCTTTTGAATTATTTTAAAATAACTAACTCCGTTTAAAACCTCTATTTCATCTTCTTTAAAACTATTATAATCGCTAACCCTCTGCCCTGTATAACAACCCATTAAGAATATATCGCGAGCGTGTGAAAGTTTTGGGTACTTAGTTAAGTCTTTATCGTAGAAGGCTTGTATTTCTTCTTCTGTAAGGTAAATTTCTGTTGTTATTTCTTTTACTGCCTTGAAAGCTTTACTTCTAAAGCGTTGGTTTTGTGAATAACCTTCGCTTACTGCATAATTAAGAAATGTCTTTATTGTTTTTATATGCTTTCCAATGGTGTTTAGACTATACTCCTTTGCTTCCATATATTTCTGAAACTTCGCATAGAAAGTCATATTAAAACTATCGAAAGTTAAAACTGTACGATAATATTTCTCATAGCCTAAAAGGTGTTTTTTAGCTTGTTTATAAGCCCTCAATGTTACATTTGCTATTCTTCCTTCTTTTTCGTTTAAAAATTGGTCTACGACTTCAAAAAAGGCTAAATACTGAACATTAGGATCTTCATTTACTTTCCCTGTAATTATATCTAACTGATGCTTTAATTCTTTAGGTGTGATATGCGGGTTTTCTGCAAACACTTTATTAAAGCGTTCGGTAAATTCATCTTCTAATTTTCTGATTTCTGAATTAACCTCATCTTTATTTTTGATGTTAGCTTTGTTCTTAACTCTTCCCTTATCGAATATCCAATCATTATAGCAAGATTTGTAGCCGGTAGAATACTTTAAACGTTTACCCCTCCCATAAGAGAAAAAAAGATAAATTAAATATTGTTTAGATTTTTCGGCTTCTAATTGATGTAACGGTTTATTAAATCCAAAGCGAATTGTACCTTTGGACCTTTCTATCTGGCTGCTCATAAGAATATTACATTTATATAAATATACGAAAAAAGGGTGTTACATAGGGTGTTACATCAACTTTATTTATATAAAATTGCAGATAATTAACACTAACTTAAAAAACAACAAAACCCTTACAAATAAAGGGTTTTGAATGGTTTTATTAGTATTTGTTATATTTTAATATAGTGCTGAAACGTGCTGGAGGCACCACCATAAAAACCTCAACTTTTAGTTGGGGTTTTTTGTTTTTATATACTTTCAATATTCTGTCTACCTTAAATTTTAGCTTGTATTTTTTGTACCATCTACCAAATAGTATACAAGATGAGAAAATTTGTATAACAACTTAAAGTACTTTACCCTATAATTTTGCCTTGTTAATTAGAAATAAAATGCAATAATGAAGGCAAATCAATTTGGTAAAGAAGGTTGGACACCCAACAGAATTAAAGACCTTAAGGGTAAAACATTTGTTATCACAGGTACTACCAGCGGAACAGGTTTTGAAGCAGCAAAAATATTGCTATCAAAAGGCGCAAAAGTTGTAATACTTAATAGAAACCCTAAAAAAGCAGAAGATACCATTAAAACTTTAAAGCAAGAACTAGGAAACCATATAGACGTTCTAGCTATAAAAATGGATTTGGCTATACAGGCTTCTATTAAAAAAGCCACTGAAGAAGTTTTAAAAACAGTCTCTCAAATAGATGCGCTTATTTGCAACGCAGCAATTGCTCAAGTACCTAAACAAACATTAACAGAGGATGGATGGGAAAGCCAAATGGGAACGAATTACTACGGAAATTTTACGCTTCAAGCCCTATTGTTTCCACTTATTGAGAAATCTAAAGGACGAATTGTAACTGTAGGAAGTTTGGGATATGATATGGGAATTAAAACCATCAAATTTGATGATTTGAATTGGGACAAAGATTACACACCTAATAACGCATATAGCCAAAGTAAGTTAGCTCAAATTATGTCTATTTACGAATTACAAGACAGATTAAAATTAGCGGGGAAAACAGAAGTTAAAGCATACGCTTGTCATCCTGGCTCTTCAAGAACCAACTTGATAAATACAAGCGGTAGCTTTATAATGAAATTCATCTTTAATCTAATGAAATTATCGCCACTCACACAATCGGCTGAAAAAGGTGCTTATCCGCAATTAATGTGTGCTACAGAACCAAATTTAGATCAAAAAGAATTTTATGGTCCAACTGGTAGAAATTTCTGGACTGGCCCTGTTGGTGCGCACAAACTAGAACCACACGCTAAAGATAAAATGGTAGCTAAAAGGCTATGGCGACTTTCAGAAAAAGAAACTGGTGTAAAGTGGAATATATAATATCTTTATTTAAAAAAATAATGACAGTATTACTAATTATCTTAATAATTATTGGTGTTGCAACACTCCTATTTTTAAATACAGAACGATTTGGGAAACATCCATCTGGAGAACGTTTATTAAAAATAGAACAATCTCCAAATTATAAAAACGGGCGCTTTCAGAATTTAAACCACACACCAATGCTTACAGAAGGTGTTGGGTATAGTAAAGTATTGTATCAATTTCTTTTTTCATCAAAACCAAAAGAACCATCCATTAAAATACCTTCTATTAAAACTGATTTAAAAAATCTAAAACCTGATGAAAATGTATTAATTTGGATGGGACATTCATCATATTTTATACAATTAGACGGTAAAACAATATTAGTAGATCCTGTATTATCTGGTAATGCTTCTCCTTTATCGTTTACCACCAAAGCTTATAATGGCACAAATATTTACACAACAGATGATATTCCTAAAATAGATTATCTTTTTTTATCTCACGATCACTGGGATCATATGGATTACAAAACACTTAAAAAATTAAAACCAAAAATTAAAACTGTAATTACAGGTTTAGGTAACGGTGCACATTTAGAACATTGGGGATTTAATCAAAATATAATTTTAGAAGGAGATTGGTATGATAATTTTTCTTTTGATGATGAGTTTGAAGTACACATTACACCAGCAAGACACTTTTCTGGAAGAGGTTTTACAAGTGCAAAAACACTTTGGGCTTCTTTTGTATTAAAAACACCTACTAAAACTATTTTTATTGGTGGTGATAGTGGATATGATTCTCATTTTAAAGAAATTGGAAATAAATTTGGCCCTTTTGATTTGGTTATTCTTGAAAACGGACAGTATGATAACAATTGGAAACATATTCATATGCTACCTGGAGAACAACTAAAGGCTGCAAATGATTTAAATACAACCACAATTTTACCTGTACATGCAGGAAAATTTACGTTAGCCAATCATAATTGGGATGAACCGTTTATAAACATTTCAAACAAAAAAACAGAAACCGATATAAAAATTATTACACCAATGATTGGTGTATCTGTAAACTTAAAAGATAGCTTACAACAATTTAAAAATTGGTGGAATTAAAATAATATAGAATGCAACATTTTAAAACATTATCGTCTTTCTTAGAGTATTTAGAATTACCTCGACCAGAACACCCTATGTTTAGTGTTTTCAACTCTAAGGAAGAAGGATTTTTGCCTTGCCCTAGAGAAAGTTCTCCTCCAATCACAAACGATTGCTACTCTATTAGCTTTAAAAAATTTGTAAAAGGAGATTTAAATTATGGAAGAACAAAATACGATTTTACCAATGGTGTATTAATATTTATTGCCCCAAGACAAGTGCTTCAATGGGATAGTAGTTTCGTGTTTGAACAGAAAGGTTTTTCCATAAATTTTCATGAAGATTTTTTAAAAGGAACCGAATTAGCACATCAAATTAAAAAATACGGTTTCTTTTCTTATACCGTAAATGAAGCATTACATCTTTCGCCAAAAGAAGAAAAACAAATAGAATCAATCGTTGAAAATATTGAAATTGAATATCAAAACAATCAAGATGAATTTAGCAAAGAGATTATTATTTCTCAACTAAATACCTTATTAAAATACGCCAATCGTTTTTACGAAAGACAGTTTTTAAACAGAAAAGAAATCTCTAACAATTTGCTAGACCAATTTAATCAATATCTAACCCAATATTTTGAATCTGGACAATTGCAAGAAAAAGGTATACCAAGTATAGAGCAAATAGCAACTAGAATGCAAGTCTCCCAGCGTTACCTAAGTGACACCTTAAAAAAAGAAACTGGCAAAACGACTACTGAACATTTGCAATTACACTTAATAGATGAAGCAAAAAATATATTATTACAACCTAATAAAAGTATATCTGAAATAGCTTACGAGTTAGGATTTGAATATCCACCCTATTTCTCAAGGTTATTTAAAAAGAAAGAAGGTATAAGTCCAACCGAATACAGAGAAAAATATAAATTGAATTAATTATGGATATATTAAAAACAGCTACAGATTGGGCAAAATCTGAACTATTCTCGACTCCGTTTTTTATACTATTCGGAATCGTATTTGCAGTTGCAAGCCTTGGATTTTGGCAACTTGGGAAAACAGATATAGCAAGAGCATACATAATTCCTACTTTGGTAGCAGGCGTTCTACTAGTAACTATTGGTCTTGGATTGTTTTTTACCAATAAATCAAGGATTACACGATTTGAAACTGCTTACAATAAAGATGCCTCTGTATTCGTAGAATCGGAAATCACTCGTGCCGAAGCAACTCTGAAAGAATATAATACAATCGTTTTTAAGGCTATTCCGATTATAATCATTGTAGCAGCCTTGTCAATTATTTTTATCAATACACCAACTTGGCGTGCAATTAGTATCACAACCATTGCTATGATGATTGTTATTTTATTAATAGATGGCACTGCACACGCCAGAATTGAAGCTTATTATAAAGAATTAAAATTAGTGGATATTAATAATGAACCTTTATAGATTATTAGACTGAATTATTTTTCCACCTAAATCTAAGATTACTTTTTTAATTTTTTCATATTCTTCTACGTCTAATGGCTTAGAAGCATCTTCTATTAAGTAAGAAGTAAATCCTTCTGCAATAGCATCTTTTAGAGTGTAATACACACAAATATCTGTAGCAAGACCACAAAAATAAACCTCGCTTACTCCTTTTTCTTTTAAATAACCCGATAGACCTGTAGATTTTAGATGTGCATTATCATAAAAGCCACTATAACTATCTATTCTAGGGTTGGTGCCTTTTCTAAAAATGGCTTCAATTTTAGCCGTATTTAAATCTTTATGAAAATCTGCGCCTTTACTATCTTGTACACAATGTGCCGGCCATAAAACTTGAGTTATACCTTCTACTTGTATGGTATCAAACTCTTCTTTCCCCAAATGATTATTGGCAAAACTTATGTGGTTTTCTGGATGCCAATCTTGCGTAGCTACAATTAAATCAAACTTAGATTGTATACTATTTATAACTGGCACTATTTCATCTCCTTTTGGCACTGCTAATTTTCCTCCAGGCATAAAATCGTTTTGCACATCTACCAATACTAGAGCTTTCATAGGTTTTAATTTTTATGACTATCAATTAATAAATCACGTTCCTTTTTTAGAGCATCACTAATTCCTATTTTGTAAATATGCGGATTATCAAAACGTTTATATTCAAATGGTAATAACAATAATCTTTCTTTACTAAAACTAGCTATTTGCTCTAATGACGGACTATCATTTAACTTTTCTCCATTTTGCATTACTACTTGTAGTAGAGCTTCTTTTTTAAATTTTTCAATATTTAAGGTTTTGTATGGCTCGTAAGGATGATTCATCATTTCTATCTCTTTTTCTTCTATCATTGCAATCACATCTGAACCTGCAAAAAATCCATTTTTATCGTAATTTCTATATACTTGTTTACGATGCGGAATGGTGGTTTTTGTTAAACTTTCTGAAATTTTAATTCTTGGTTTCCCAGAAGAAAAAGCTAACTTATATACTCCATCTAGTGCTCCGTCAGGTTTCCCTATCACCAGATTAGTACCTACTCCATAAATGTCTATTGGCGCATCTTGTTCTTGTAAGCTTCTAATAACATACTCATCTAACTGATTAGAGGCTGCTATTTTTACATAATCTAAACCTGCATCATCTAAAAGTTTCCTGCTTTCTTTGGCAAAATAGGCTAAATCTCCACTATCTAATCTAATTGCTAGTAAACACTGACCTTTTTGCTCCATTTCTTTAGCCACGGTAATAGCGTTTGGTATTCCACTTTTTAAAGTATCATAAGTATCTACTAGCAATACGCAATTTGTGGGTCTATGAGTAGCAAAATCTCGAAAAGCTTCTAATTCACTATCATAGCTTTGTATGTAAGAATGTGCCATTGTTCCAGATATAGATATATTAAAATCTTTACCAGCAACTACATTGCTTGTACCATTAAAACCACCTATTACCGATGCTTTTGTTGCGTAATAACCTCCTGGACCTTGCGCCCTTCTGAGTCCGAAATCTAATAAGGTTTTTTCTTTTGCTACTAATCTAATTCTACTTGCCTTAGTAGCTATTAAAGTTTGAAAATTTAAGGTGTTTAAAAGAATAGTTTCTATAAGCTGCGCTTCAATGATATTAGCTTCTACTTGAAGTATTGGTGCTGTAGAAAATATTACTTCTCCTTCTCTACAAGCTCTAATAGAACCTTTAAATTTAAAATTCTGTAGATAATCTAAAAACGAATCATCAAAATTTTGAGTTTTTAAGTAATCTATATCTTCTTTACTAAATGATAAATTCTCTAAAAGCTCTAAAAATTCATTTAGACCAGCAAAAATTGCATAACCGCCTTTAAACGGAATTCTTCTAAAATAATAATCAAATACGGCTGTTTCTTGCGTTTTACCTTTTAAAAAATAGACTTGAGCCATACTTAGTTGGTAAAGATCTGTGTAGGCAAGAGTGAAGTTATTCATAGCTATAAACTTTTTACAAAATTAGCTAATGAAATTTTAGCAATGCGATTAAAATATGCTAAAAATGAATTAAAAAAAACCTCCAACTTCTGTTGAAATCGGAGGTTTTATATTCTAGAAGTAATCTATTATTTAATTACTCTAACTTCTGTATTAATGTCATGTGGCTGACCGTTCACAAACTTACTAAAATAGGTAAGCTCTTTTCCTTCAAAATTATTTAAATTTCTTCCTAACTCTTGTTCTGCTTCTTTTAATGAATAAGATATTACTTTGATGTCATTGTAAAAAGAGTCTTCATTTTCTTTTTTTATACCTACCTCAATAGTTCTTGTGGTTTCATTATACTTAGCATACTTCGCTTTTAACGTATGCCTAATAATTTCTACAAACTCATCAGATAACTGATGACAACTTTTACAATTTTCTAAATATTGCTTTACTAAAGTTTTTAAACTTGTCTTGATCTCATACTCTGTTAAATAAGCTGTCATTACAATTGTGTTTTAGTTATAGGGTAAAAGTATGAACTATTTTAATTCACTAAAACGATTTCGTAAATTTTTAACGCTTTAAGTAAAAGTTTTATTAATGTCTAATTTTTGAGCCTTTTAAACTTATATAAGTTTAAAATAAAGCTGTACAAATTGCGAATATTAAAACACAAAATATTGAAAATTAACACTTTCTATCTTAAAAAAACAAATTAACTGATAGCCCAACTAATAAATTAGAGCCTTTACAAAGATAAAAACTGGATAAAAACATAGTGAAAAGCGGTAAAAAATTTACATTAAATTAACTTCTGTAGATTTTAGTAAAATTCTTCTGTGGAAAAAATTCACGCCACAAAATGCACTCAAATTTTTAAGTATTTATAACTAACAAAAAAAGCCTCTATTAAGTAAATAGAGGCTACCATAAGCAAACGTGAAATATTTTTTATTTCTTCAAAATAGACATTGCTAAGCCACCACCCTCTGCAAGATGAGCTTTTATCACTGTACTTTTAGTAACTTCTAACTCTTCAATTTGATAAGCCGAAGGGTTTTTAGCAAAATTAGCTTCTGCTTCATCTTTATAGATTATAGCTTTATAAGTGCTATTTTCTTCTAGAAAATCTAACGAAATTTCTAAGTCTCTTGCTTCTTCATTAGTTACACTACCTAAAAACCAGTTATCACTATTACGGTCTTTTCTAGCTATGGTTACATAGTCTCCTATCTCTGCGTTAATAACTTTAGTTGTTTCCCAGTCTACCGCTACTTCTTTTATAAACTGAAAAGCATCTTCATATTTGGCATAATTTTCTGGTAAATCTGCCGCCATTTGCATTGGACTGTACAAAATAACGTATAGCGCCAATTGATTGGCTAGGGTAGATTGTATAGCTTGACCTTCTCTGTATTTACTCAAATCTATTTGAAAAATACCTGGAGTATAATCTACAGGACCTCCTAAAATTCTTGTAAAGGGTAAAATAGTGGTGTGTGATGGCGGATTTTCATTAGCCCAACCATTAAACTCCATACCTCGTACGCCTTCACGCGTCATAAAATTAGGATAAGTTCTTCTTAAACCAGTAGCTTTTATTGGCTCGTGGGCATCTATAGCTAATTTGTGTTTGGCTGCTACATCAATAACTTTTTGGTGATGACGCACCATATACTGTCCGTGATGAAATTCTCCTTTTGGAACAATACCTCCTGCATAACCAGTTTTAATGGCATGGATACCTAAATCTTCATAAAACTGATAGGCTTTTTCCATACGATTTTCATAGTTGTTAGCGTCTCCAGATGTTTCGTGATGACCAATAATTTCTAATCCGTTTTCTTTTGCTGTAGAAACCACTTTATTTATATCAAAATCATCATATGTAGTAACAAAGTCAAAAAAACCAATGGTATCTTGTGCTCCCCAATACTCCCAACCGGTATTCCAACCTTCAATTAATAAGCCTTTTATTTCGTGTTTTTTATTAAAATTGATATACTTCATAGCATTTTTTGTAGTTGCGCCATGTGTAGTATATTTTCCTTCTGCATCTTTTCTACCCCACGTACTTAGACCTAAGTGCATTTCCCACCAAATGCCTGTATACTTTATAGGTTTAGCATAATCTGCTACATCTTGTAATTTATTAGGCTCGTTAAGGTTTAAAATAAGGTAATTAGTCACTAAATCTTTAGCTTCTTCATTAATCATAATAGTTCTCCAAGGAGAAACAAAAGGTGTTTGTGTTCTTACTTTATCTCCATTTTCCCAAGGGACTAACTCTGCATTAAAGGTGTGATTTTCTGTTAAACCAAGTGTCATCCCAGCATAATCTGTAAGGTTAGCTTCGTGTATACTTACATACAAACCTGTGTTGGTTTGCATAGTAATTGGTGTATTTACCGAATGAAAATTAGTGATATTTCTATCATGACGTTGTGCATAACCCGCTTTTTCTGCATCTATTTCAGATAGTTTAGTTTCAGAATAATTATATTCATAACTATCATAATCACCAGGAATCCACCAAGATTTATGATCTGCAGTTAACTTAAATTGAGTAATTTCATCTAAGATTACCACTTCTCCTTTTAAATTTTCTTGTTCAGGAATATCGTACCTAAAACCTACTCCATCATTAAAAACTCTAAAAACTACATTTAATTTTCTTGAATTTTTAAGTGTATCTTCTAAGCTTAATTTTAGTTCTTTGTGTTGATCTTTTATTATGCGTTGCTCGCCCCATGGTTGTTCCCACTCTGTATTTACTTCTTCTATTTGAGAGCTGGTAATTTTAAAACCACTTACTAAATCGGTTTGATTTTTAAATTTCAATCCTAAATAAGAAGTATCAATCACCGTTACTTTATTTTTAAGAACAGTGTAAAACGGACTTCCTTCTTTATCTACTCCAAGATGAACTTCTAAGTCTCCATTAGGCGAGGTTATTGAAGTTTGTATTTTAGTTTCTTCTTTTTCTTTAGCACACCCTGTTAATAACAAAATGACACTCAAGCAACTTAATATATTTTTCACTATTTATTTTTTTTAGTCCAAAGTTCACGTACATCTTTAAGATCACGCCCTTTTGTTTCTGGTACAAATTTCCACACAAAAAGAGACATTAAAACGCAACTAACCCCGTATACCCAATATGGGAAGGTACCGTTGCTCATTTCAAAAATGGCACTTTCTTTATCCATCATAATCGGGAAGGTTTGAGAAACCAAGTAGTTAAATAACCACTGTGCTGCAACAGCAATACCCATAGCAAGACCTCTTACTCTATCTGGAAAAATTTCTGATAACAATACCCAAGTTACCGGCCCCCAAGTCATTGCAAAACCTGCTATAAATAATAATATCCCTGCTACTGCTAATAAACTAAATTGCTGGGTGTAAATATCATAAGTAAGCATTGCTAAAGCGGTTGCCATAATAAAACCTCCCAAAATAAGTAAAGGTTTTCTTCCCCATTTATCTACCGTAAAAATGGCAATAATGGTAAAACTAAAGTTAACTACAGCTATTAATATGTTTTGAAAAATAGCGCTTTCTGCAGTATTTCCTAAAGCCTGAAATATAGAAGACCCATAATACATAATGGCATTGATACCTGTTAATTGCTGAAAAATAGAAAGCATTACTCCAACAAAAACCGCAAAACCAATTCCTTTTAAAGCGCTCCAGTTACCACTCTCTTTCTTCTCTAAAGAGTTTTCTATTTCTACTGCTTTAATATTTGCTACGTCTTCTTTATAACCTAACCTTTGTAAAGATTTTATAGCGTTTGTTTGGTCTCCCTTAATTACATACCATCTTGGAGATTCTGGTACAAAAAAGAGTAATAAGAAAAATAATATAGCAGGAATTAATTCTAACCCAAACATATATCTCCATCCGTAATTTACATTCCAGGTATTTAAGGCTTCTTCGGTAACATCGGCGGTTATCATAGAAGAAGCTAAGTGATTACCTACCCAATAATTTACAAAGAATACTACTAAAAAACCAGTTACAATAGCCATTTGGTTAAGAGAAACCATTGCTCCGCGTTTTTCTTTAGGTGATACTTCTGAAATATACATTGGTGAAAGCATAGAGGCTAAACCAATACCTACACCACCTACAATTCTGTATATTGCTAAGCCAAAAAGGGAGTCTGCTAATGCACTACCCAATGCAGAAATTGAAAATAGAAAAGCCGCTATTAATAAAGATTTTTTTCTTCCTAAAGATTCTGCTAATACTCCAGCACCAAGACCACCAAATATACAACCTATTAAAGCTGAACCTACTGCCCAACCTTGCTCTGCTGTAGAGAAGTTGAAATAATCTTTAAAAAAGAGTTGTGCTCCATTTATTACTCCTGTATCATAACCAAATAAAAACCCTCCTAAAGTAGAGATAATGATAGGTAATATTAACTTTTTATTCATAATCTGTGTGTATGTGTGTAAAGAAATTTAACCCATAAATATAAGTGTTAAACTTCTTTTTTAATTCTACATAAGTTAAATTTATAACTTACTCGTTTAGTGTAAACCTAAGTTGTTGACTATTATCACTAGAACTTGTACCTACAAATACATCAAATTCACCAGGTTCTGCTACGTGCTCTAAATTGCTATTGTAAAATTTTAAATCTTCTGCAGTAATAGTAAATGTTACTGTTTTAGATTCTCCTTTTTTAATGGCAATTTTATTAAAACCTATTAGTTGTTTTTTAGGCGGAGTAATGCTTCTTACTTTATCGTGAATATATAGTTGCACTACTTCTTCTCCATCATAATCGCCTATATTAGTTACAGTAGTACTTACGGTTACAGAGCCTTCCATATTCATTTCTTCAGAAGAAATTTTGGTATTACTATATTTAAAATCAGTATAACTTAATCCGTATCCAAAAGGAAAAAGAGGAGAATTATCTACATCTATATATTCAGATTTAAACTTCTCAAAACCTTCTTGTAAACCTGGTCTTCCTGTATTTTTCATAGAATAATATACAGGAACTTGCCCTACGTTTCTTGGCCAAGAAGCAGTTATTTTTCCTGAAGGGTTATAATCTCCAAAAACTACATCTGCAATAGCATTACCTGCCTCTACTCCAGGATGCCATACTTGAAGAATATCTATAGGAAGTTCTGCTTCTTCAGAAATATTTAATGGTCTACCACTCATTAATACCAACACCATTGGTTTTCCTGTTTTAGCTAATTCTCTAATTAAAACTTTTTGGCTTTCTGGTAAAAGTAAATTTGTTCTACTTGCGGCTTCTCCACTCATTTCTGAAGCTTCACCTACCACTGCTACAATTACATCTGCTTTTTTTGCAACTTCTAAAGCTTGTCCTAAGAGTTCTTCTGGAGATTCTTCACTAATTTCAATTTTAGGTCCAAATACATTTACATTTTTTGCCAGTTGTTTATCGTTAGAAATATTAGCCCCTTTTGCATAAGTGATTTTTGCTTTTTTAGCTACGTTTTGAAAACCTTCTAATACGGTAATAGAATTTTTAAAATCTCCTGTTGGTGCCCAAGTACCTGGCATATTTGCCTGATCTTTAGCTAACGGACCTATTAATGCTATTTTTGTTTTTTTATCTAACGGAAGTATTTGTTGGTCTTTTTTAAGTAACACGAAAGAATGTGCTGCTGCTTTTCTTGCAATGGCTCTATTTTCTTTAGTAAGAATATCTTTTTTAGCTCTTTTCTTATCTAAGTATTTATAAGGATCTTCAAATAGGCCTAATTTATACTTTGCTTCTAAAATTCTTCTTGCAGCGGTGGTAATTTCTTCTTCTGTAACTTTGCCTTCGTCTAAAGATTTTTTTAGAGTAGTTACAAAACCTTCTCCTACCATATCCATATCTAAACCTGCTTTAAGAGATTGAGCAGATACTGCTTGTAAATCACCTAAACCGTGAGCAATCATCTCGTTTACAGATGTATAATCTGAAACTACAAAACCATCAAACTTCCAACGGTCTCTAAGTAAATCTGTTAGCAACCACTTGTTTCCTGTAGCAGGAATCCCATCTACATCATTAAAAGAACTCATTACACTTGCTACACCAGCATCAATTGCAGCTTTGTAAGGTGGTAAATATTGATTAAACATTTTTACGTGACTCATATCTACCGTATTGTAATCTCTGCCCGCTTCTGGCGCTCCATATAATGCAAAATGCTTTACTGTTGCAATCATAGTGTTGGTTTGTGTAAGATCATCACCTTGGTAACCCTCTACCACAGCTTTTGCAATTTGAGAACCTAAATAAGCATCTTCTCCTGCACCTTCTGCAACTCTACCCCAACGCGGATCACGAGAAATGTCTACCATAGGAGAGAAATTCCAATTAATTCCGTCTGCTGTTGCTTCTTTTGCTGCTACTTGTGCTCCTTGCTTAATTAAATTCATATCCCAACTTGCTGCAGTACCTAATGGAATTGGGAAAGTTGTTTTATAACCGTGAATTACATCTGAACCTATAAGTAAGGGAATACCTAATCTAGTATCGTTTACTGCGTACTCTTGTGCAATTCTAATTTTTTCTGGACCAGAAACTCCAAATAGACCACCTACTTGCCCATCTTTTATTTTCTGTTGCACATTATCACTCACTACAGCACCTGTAGCTACACCTCCACCTGGAGTAAGTAAGTTAAGTTGCCCTATTTTTTCTTCAATTGTCATTTTCTCTAAAAGAGAATTGACTTTTTTGTCCATTTCTTCTTTATTAATTTTTGGACCTGTGTATGGGTTTTCTTTTTGCTGAGCAGATAGCGAAAAGCTGAATATACTTAATGCTATAACTGCAATTGATTTTTTAAACATGTGAGTAGGTTTTATTAAGTAGTTTTTTATTTTTTGTAAGAAAATCCTAGTTTATCAAGACCTTTTTGTACTTCTGGAGCTTGCATAAATAAATCCCAAATAAGTCCTGTTCTATAATTTTCTATCATTACTATCATTGGGCCCTGATCTATTGCTAGATATTTTTTTGCTGACCATTTACCATAATCTAAACTAAATGCATCATAAAATCCAGCAGGCCCCCAAGTAAGTTCATTTAAATCTGTGTAATAATAACGTATGGCTCTCATAGATTCTTTAGGAGTATAAGGTAAAGAGCTTACTGCTGCTGTTGGCGAAACTACCCCACGATCTTCATCTGGAGAATGAGCAGCATAACCAAGTGTCCCATAATTACTTCTTGTATAACTAGCTGTGATACCCCAAGAATTTTTACTATAGGTTTTCGAGTTGTTTGGATTTTCTTGACAATATTCGTAGTTAATTTTAGAGTGATTTACATTTAAATCCCAATAATTAGCGTATTTATCTTCTAAACCTTTTGGATTTAAGCCTAAGTAAGAATAATGTGCCCAAAATAACGGTCCGCCTTTATCCCCTACGGTATTATGTTTTAAGATTAAAGGAATACCGTAAGCTTTTTCGTCTGTAGTGATGTTACCGCTACGTGCCCAACCTTCGTGATAAACTTCTGGTTTGATACTGTGGTTTGGCGATGAAGCTGCCATTACATAAGTAACTAAACACTCATTATAACCTTCAATCATAAAATTTTTCTCAAACTTATAATCTGGTGACCAATGCCAAAATATTCCGTTTTTATTGTTGGTATACCAACTCCATTCAATAGTATTCCACAGATTGTCAAACTTTTTGGCTACTGCTTTTTCTTTTTCGTTACCGTTTTTTAGATACTCTCTAACCACAATAAATCCTTGTGCTAAAAAAGAAGTTTCTACAATATCGCCTCCGTTATCTTGGCTATCAGATCCAAATTTTTGAGTATTACCCGTTTCTCCATTAATCCAATGTGGCCAAGCCCCGTGATAACGAGGTGTGTTTTCTAAGAAATTGGCAATTTTTTCTAAACGATTTACAGCTTCTTCACGATTGATGAAATTTCTTTCCATCCCAACAACAATACCCATTAATCCAAAGCCAGAACCTCCCGTAGTTACAATATTTGCATCGTTTTTTGGATACTCTCCATCTGGATGGTAACGTTCTCTACCTAAACCAGAATTAGGTTCAGCAAAATCCCAGAAATATTTTAAGGTCTGTTGCTGTACCATATCAAGCAGTTCCTCATCACTTAATTTAGTTGAATCTGTTTTTATATTGGGAGTTTCTTTTTCTGTAGTATTAGAAGAATTGTTCCCTTTTTCTTTACAAGAGAAAAAGCAAATTGATGTACATATTACTATTAATGTTAAGCTTAGTTTTTTCATGTGAATTTTATTGCTTTTGATTTAACAACCATTTGTAAAACTCTGGATTGTTGTAGGTTTCTGTCCAACTATTATGATTTGCGTATGGGTAAACCGTATATTTTACATTTTTGTTACCAACTTGCTGAAGTGCCATTACCATTTTATTACTATTTTCTGGTAGTACCACATCATCTAAAGCGCCGTGAAAAATCCAGATAGGCATATTTTTTAAATGCATTGCATTTCTGTAAATAGGTCTATAAATTGCTCCGCAAACAGGAGCCATAGCAGCAAAAAGTTCTGGGTATTCACCTCCTACAGCCCAAGTACCATAGCCACCCATACTTAATCCTGTTAAATAAACCCTACTGGCCTCAACTCGATAAGTTTTAATGATTGATTTCACTAATGCAGCGACTTGGTGGGGTTGCCAGTAGGTGTTATTTGGGCATTGTGGTGCTACTATTAAAGCATCTATGGAGTTTCCTTGTTCTATATAATTTAAAGGCCCGTGTACTTTTACTTTATTTACATCTGTACCTCTTTCTCCTGCACCATGTAAAAAAACAATAAGCGGGTAGTTTTTTTTAGAATCGTTATAACCTTCAGGTTTATACAGTAAATAATCTAAATCTACTGGCATTAAAACCTCTTTTTTATATTGATTTGTTTCAATTTGTGAAAATGAAGCATTGAATACAAAAGCAAATAATAGTAGCAATATTGATTTTTGTTTCATTTTAATAAATTAATAGTTAAAACCCAGACTGTCTAGTCCATCTTGAATTTCTGGTGCTTGCATAAACAAGTTCCAAATTAAACCTGTTCTATAATTTTCTATCATAACAATCATTGGGCCTTGGTCTATTGCTAAGTAGCTATTTGCAGACCAATTACCGCCTTGTAAGCTAAAAGCATCATAAAAACCAGCTTCTCCCCAAGTTAAATCATTATAATTTTCATAAAAATTATGCATTGCCGCTAAAGATTCTTGTGGTGTATATGGTATAGAGCTTACTGCTGCTGTGGGTGAAATTACACCACGGTCGTTAGTTGGTGAATGTGCTGTGTAACCAATAGAGCCATCTGCCTCTTTCGTATAACTTGCAGTTAAACCCCAAAAATTTTCTCCATAACCAGTATACCCATAAGGGTTTTCTACACAATAATTGTAGTTAATTAAGGTATGGTTTTTATTTAGTTGCCAATAGTTTGCATATTGATCTGTAAGATTAGTAGGGTTTAAGCCTAAATAAGAATAATGTGCCCAAAAAAGAGGACCACCATATTGCTCGTGACCATTATGTTTTAAAATTAATGGTAGATCATACTTTGTATTTGCGGAAGTAATATTTCCGTTTCTAGCCCAACCTTCATGATAAACCTCTGTATCTATTCCATAATCTGGAGAAGAAGCTGCAAGTACATAGGTAATTAAACATTCGTTATAACCTTCTAAAGGAAAATTCATTTGCCAATTATAGATTGGTGACCAATGCCAATACAAAACATTTTGATTATTTGTATACCAATTCCACTCTATGCCTTTCCAAAGATTATCAAATTTTTGAGCTACTGCTTTTTCTTCTAAAGTTCCGTTTTTTAAATACTCTCTTACCACAATCATTCCTTGTGCTAGAAAAGAAGTTTCTACTAAATCACCACCATCATCAAACGCACTAAAAGGTTCTGCTTGCCCTGTTTCTCCATTAACCCAATGTGACCAAGCACCGTGAAAACGGTCTGAATTTTCTAGAAAAGTAGCTATATTATTTAAACGCTGTACTGCTTCATCTCTAGATATAAAGCCTCTTTCTATACCTACAATTATTGCCATTAACCCAAAACCAGAGCCTCCCGTTGTTATTGTTGCAGAGTTGTTGCCCGTTGGATAATAACGTTCTCTAGCTAATTGTGAATTTGGCTCTGCATACTCCCAAAAATATTTTAAAGTAGTGCTTTGTACAGCATCTAATAATTCTTCATCTGTTACAGGTTCTATTTTGGGTTCATCTTCTCCTAAATAAGGGTCTTCATAACTATAATCGTTATTGTCTGAACACGCTAAAAAAAATACTACGCTAAAAATAAGTAATATGGCAACCTGTATTTTTTTCATAATAATTTTAAGTTATTTGTACCTTATTTAAAGTAAAATATTTTCCAATCGTTTAATGAGTCCCTAAGACTTATATTAAATCATATTTATCATAGGGACTGTAGCTAACTCATTAAATAATTAAGAATGATAAACAGCAATGGTTTTTATTCTTCTGTATACTCCATTACGTTCATAATATCATCTTCTGTCAATTCTTTAGTAAAGAATCTTAAATCATCTATATAACTAGAATCTGATAGGTGCCCCCACCCTGCAAATCTTGGTGCTCCAGACATAATTGAGAAAAATTCTGTACCACTCCAACTCATAGGAGTTGCTAAGGTTGCAGTGTTAACTAAGGCCCCATTAATATATATTTTAGTTTCTGTTGCAGAAATAGTAAAGGCAATGTGCGCCCATTCTCCCGCAGCAGGATCTACAGTACCTCCATCATTCCAAGATTCTGCATCTCCAGTACCAACATTTAATTTTATTACTTGTAAACTACCTGATGCTTCTCTAAATAACCTAAACCCACTTGTTCTTAATATTTGTGCATCTGGATTTTCTGTGTCTTCTGGTCCTGCAACTAAGATACCTGCACGGTCTGGCACTGCATTTACCTTATACCAAAAGGTTGCGCTAAAATTTTCTGAAGTTAACCCATCTACTGGAGCTGTTAGATAAGAATCTGTATTTCCGGCATAAGCATTAGAACCTACTTTAGCTTCACCAGCGTAGCCTGGCTGTCCCACTACTGTAATTTCTGTATTACTAATAAACTCGGTATAATTACCATTAAAATTCATGTAAAAAGCCTCTTCATCGAATTGTGGTAAATAATCTACAGTAGATTTGCTAAAACTTACAGTGTCTGTAGTGATATTTCCTACGATATCTGTAGCTTGTACTGTTAAGGTATAATCTCCGTCACCAAGCTCATAAGCTATTTCTTTAGGTACAATTCTATAATCTGTAAACTCATTATAATATTCTATTTCTTCACCATTTAAACTGACAGAAATTTCTACAACTTCAATATCATCAATAACTTCAAAAGCTATATCTAACATGGTAGTTTCTGCTGTAGTTTGAAAGCTCATTCCATCACTTGGAGAAGTAATTTCTACCACTGGAGCAGATTCATCTGTTCCTGGATCAACACTAGTAATATCATCTATACTTTCTTGCTGGCAAGCGATTGTTGCAACAACAACTAATGAAAGTATGCTAATTTTTTTGAATATATTTTTTTTCAACATCGTCTTACTTTTTAATTAATCATTAGTTAATGGTAATGCATCTACTTGTTCTTGTGGATAAGGTAAATATTCTGAATTTGCCGTAAATGTTCTTCCGTCGTAACTTAGTTCACTGTAGTTATTCAATCTAATCATATCATAATATCTAATACCCCATTCCATAGCAAGTTCTGCAAATTTTTCATCCATCACGTCTTCTGCTGTAACGCCAGATAAATCTGCAAGACCTGCACGAGATCTAACCTGATTAACTGCTTGAGTTGCACTTCCTGCAGTTGGCGTAGCACCTCTTGCTACTGCTTCTGCGTACATAAGTAGTACTTCTGCATACCTTGTGATAATAAAGTTTTTTCCTGCTCCGTACACATTTTGTCCCTCTGGAAGTTGATCTGATGGTAAATAATGTTTACCACTTGAAAATAGTGCTCTTTCAAAATCGCTAATTTCATCACCACTAGCTGTAATATTAGAGACATAATCTGGAAGGTTTGTATAGCCTTCATCATTTAATTCTCCTATACCTCTTTCTGTAAATAAAACACTAGTTTCTAAACGAACAGTTTCATTACGATCTAGCATAAATTTTATAAATTTTTTACTAGGCTCATAAAAACCCCATCCTGCAGATGCATCATCTCTAGATGGTATCCAATTTTGAGGTCCAAATGGCGCATATTCATTATAAAACGTACCTCCTACATCTGTACCAAGTTCATCAAACTGAAGCTCTAATAATGACTCATCACTAAGTTCTCCTGGTGTTTTAAACAATTGGTAAAAATCTGGATATAAAGAAAATCTTCCGCTGTTTATTATTTCTCCCGTTGCATCTGCTACACCTTGATAATTTTCTAATTCTAGATTAGCCATTGCTTTTAACGCGTAAGCTGTATAACTAGTTACTCCTCCAGGATAATCTGTACGTTCGTTTGGTCTCAAATTTGGTAATAACGGAATTGCTTCATCCATTTCAGCAATAATAAATGCCATTACCTCTTCTTTAGAAGAAACTCCGTTAGCTTCAATTTCTTCAAACGGATTGTTGGTTTGATAAATAAATACATCTCCCCAAGTTCTAGCAACATTTAAGTGCAACCAAGCACGTAAAACTTTAATCTCTGCAATGTACTGCTGTGCGCGGGTAATATCATCACCCTCCATAAACTCTTTATAAAGTTCTAATTGGTTTATAGCAGTGTTTAAAGTAATAATGTCTGAATAATGTAAATTCCATAAAGAATTATACATCCAATAACTATTATTATAAATAAAATTATCTGTATCTGCATAAGCTTGTTGATCGCCTAAACCTCCTGCATTTACATCATCACCACGAACTCCTAATAGTAAAGACTCTTCCCAACCTCTCGTTGCAAAAGCACTGTAAGCTCCAACTAGTGCCTCTCCCATTTCTGACGGGTCTGTATAATCTAAATCACCAGTATTTAATTGACCTGTTCTAGTATCAAACTCATCGCTACAAGAAAACAAACTTGCAGATAACCCGAGTACTAATAATATTTTATATGTTCTTTTCATGATAATTTTTTTTAGATTTTAACATTTAACCCTACAGTATATACTGCTGGTATAGGATATGTTTGACGATCTACACCATCTGTAATCTCTGGAGTAAATCCATTATATTTGAAGAAAGTTAATGGTCTCTCTGCCGTAAAATTAAATCGTATTTCTGGTAATTTTGAAGAACGAATAGTATAACCTACTTGAAAATTTTGAATTCTAAAGAAGTCTCCATCTTCTACCCAAAAATCACTTAATTGTTGATTCCAAGATTTACGTAAACCTGCAGAAGATGGGTAACTATTACTAGTACCTTCTCCATGCCATCTATTTATAGCTAAATCTGCATCCATATTAGTGTCATTAGTATAAATAATCTCTCCTCTTTTTCTATTTAAAATTTTATTACCTCCTTGACCATAAATACTTAAAGAGAAATCCCAATTTTTATAGTTTAAGTTTATATTAGCACCGTAAGTGAATTTTGGTAAGAAAGAACCTAGAAAAACTCTGTCTTCATCATCAATTACACCATCGTTGTTTTGATCTTTAAAAATTAAATCTCCTGGTTGCAAACTAGCTTCTGGGTTATTTTCTGAAAATGGACTTGCCTCTACTTGTGCGTCGTTTTGATAAACACCTACTACTTCTAACCCAAAGAAAGATTGTACCGGCTCTCCAACCATTGTTCTTTGTCTAAACTCTGCAGTACCTCCATTAATGTAACCTTGTTCGTTTATAATTTCTGTTACTTCATTTTTAATTGTCGTAAAGTTTGCTCCTACAGAATAACTAAAGTCATCTTTTATATTGTCACTCCAATTAGCAGAAAGCTCTAAACCTTGGTTACGAATAGTTCCTGCATTTTGGTTTAATACGGTATTTATTACTGGTATAGTGATAGGCAGTATTGCATTATCTGTGTCTCTAATAAAATAATCTGCATTTAAAGAAAGCCTGTTAGCTAAAAATTCTGAATCTAAACCAAAATTAAATTCTTCTACTAATTCCCAGTCATTGTCTGTAAATACACTAGATGAAGTATAACCCGTGTATGCTGTACCATCAAAAATAGCATATTGATTAGTTACGGTATTAGAACCTGAACTTGCCGCAACATTATCATTACCTAATTGCCCCCAACTAGCTCTAAGCTTCAAAAAATCAATAGCCTTACTGTCTTTTAAGAAATCTTCTTTACTAAGTACCCAACCTGTTCCTACAGAAGGAAATAGACCCCAAGGATCTTTGGTAAATTTAGATGAACCATCGTAACGTAAAGTACCATATAGTAAATACTTACTATCAAAATTATAAGCCGCTCTTCCAAAAAATGATAATCCATAAATTCTAGAAGCGTTTTCTCCAACATTTCCACTAAAAGAAGTAGGGTCTGCAAAATCTAAATATTGACTTGTATCTAAGTTTATACCTCTAATATCTCTTCCTGAAGCATAAAAAGTATTAGTAGCCTCATCTCTAAAAGAATGACCTGCCATTAAAGTTAGATTATGCTTTCCAAAACTATCGTCATACGTTAAAGTATTATCCCAGTATTGGTTTGAGTAGTTATTCTGGTCTCTAGTTATACCAGAAAAACCTTCTACATTATTACCTAAATTAAATGGAAAATCTATATAATGCCCCTCAATAGTAGAAAAATCGTGACTATAAGAAGTTTTAAATGTTAACTTATCTTTAATGATATCTGCTTCAATATATGCGTTTGCTAAAACCTTTCTTGTTTTTAACTGATTTTTATTATACGACATGTCTGGAAAAGGATTCTGAGTATCTCTATATCCTAAATTTTGTGCATTAGAATAAGCTATAGGTGTAGCTGCAGTATTCAAATTATCGTAAACTGGCATAATTGGTACAGCGTGGTATGCTTTAAACCAAGCTGAACTTTCTGGAGCATATTGTGTAGCATTACTAAAAATAAAACTGCTTCCCATTCTTATACCATCAGTAACATCTATATCTAATTTAGAGCGAAGATTTAATCTTTCATATTCATTCTTCATATCTAAAATACCTTCTTGCTTAAAATAATTGGCACCTACAGAATAGTTAGAATTTTCACCTCCACCACTCACACTAATACCGTGACTTGTAATTACAGCATCTCGTAAAATTTCATCATACCAATCTGTATTTACTGCTGGTACATTTGGGTTAATTTCACTTCTTCCATAGCGCTGCATAGCGTTTAGTATAAACTGAACATCTGCAGTAGAACCAGACTCATATGCCATAGTGGTAAACTGCTCTGCATTAGCCATTTTAAGAACATTTTGAGCAACTTGTATACCTGTATATGTATCATATTCTATAACAGGTTTTTTGTTTTTTCTACCTTTTTTTGTTTCTATAATTACTACTCCATTAGCAGCACGCACCCCATATATAGCTGCAGAAGATGCATCTTTAAGGACGTTAATAGATTTAATATCTTTAGAATCTAAAAAATCTATATTATTATAAAATGCTCCATCTACCACATAAAGCACACTAGAACTTCCTGCATCATAAGAACCTAGACCACGAATACGGACAGTTGGAGATGCTCCTGGAGATCCTGCAGAAACAATTTGCACACCAGAAACTTTTCCTTGTACAGATTGCATTACATTAGAGTTAGGAGTTTTCTGAATTTCCTCAGAATTTATAGTAGCAATAGACCCTGTTAAATCTTCCCGTTTTTGCTCTCCATAACCTACTACAACCACTTCACTCAAAGATTCTAAATCTGCTTGTAATGCAACATTTAGCACCTCTTGATTTTCTACTGTAATTGTTTTTGATTGAAACCCTACATAACTAAATACAAGTACATCTCCATTTTCTATTACGATTTCGTAATTTCCATCAAAATCTGTAGTTGTACCATTGGTTTCACCATCAATAACCACATTTGCTCCCGGTAAAGGCAAACCATCATCTGCAGAGGTTACTGTACCAGTAATCGTTTTTTCTTGTGCAAAAAGCTGAAATCCCATAAAAAGGAACAGCAATGCAAGTAAATTTGTTTTCATGTTGTCTAAATAGCTTTAAATGAACTTAGATTTGAATCTATCAATTCTCAGCGTTTAAATTATCAATATGTTAAAAAAACCGCCGATTAATTATCAAAAATATAAACAACATCTCTTAGATAGAACATTTACGATATAACTAAACTCATCAAAGAAAATATTATTCACAAATAATTGATAATCATTGTTTTGTAAACTAAAATGTTGTGTTTAATTTTGACTACTTTACGTAAATGATGAGTAATTGATGTGTTTTTTGAAGCACTATTACAACGTTTTCGTTTGTTATATTCTAGTCAAACGATAACAAAAACTTAACTAAGTTCTCCTTTTTGTCTAAATCTAACTTCTTTCTAAGTCGATAACGATGTAACTCTACACTTCTGTAAGTGATTCCTATTAATGGTGCAATCTCTTTTGAACTAAGGTTCATTTTAAGATAAGCACAAAGTTTTAAATCTTTGGGAGTAAGTTGCGGATAGGCTTTTTGAAGATTCTTAAAGAAATCGTCATGAACTTCATTAAAATTCTGTTCAAATAATTTCCAGTCGTCTTTAGAGTGAGATTGTTTTTCTTTAAATTTATTTAAGCGGTCGTAAAGTTTACTATGCTCTTTTTTAATTTCTTCTTTATTAATTTCTTTTTCTAACTGAATTAATATTTCTTCTTTCTTTGCCATACTGGCGGCATAGGTAGCCAACTCTCTTCTTTTAGAGTCTAACTGTTCTTTTAACTGTTTTTTTTCTAGTTCTGCTAAACGCTTATTATTCTCTAGTTTTTCTTGTTGTAATTTTAATTCATTTCTAAAAGAGACTTCTTTTTCAAATCTTTTTTGTTTACTGATGTATCTTTTTTTATTGTATAAATGAACTAAGTAAAAAGCTAATATGGCTAATAAAATGTACCCAATAATTGCTTTGGTACTAAAATACCACGGAGGTAGAATTACAAAATTATAGCTTAGAGTTTCACTTTCTTGATTACCAGATCTGTTTTTTACTAAAAGCTGATAATCGCCTTTTGGTAAGTTTTCAAAAGTTAATTGGTTTGTTTCTATTAAATGCCAATCTTTATCATAGCCTTTCAATTTATAGTTAAATTGGTGTTGCAAATAACTTGCAGGACTTTGATTAGTAAGATAAAATTGAATGGAATTTTTTTGAAATGGAATTTCGTGAAGTGCATTAATAGTTTGCGGCTCTCCATTAATTAATAGATTAGAAATAACAGGTGCTTCATTTTTTTGTTCTTCAATATTTGTAGCACTCATATCTACCATTAAATAACCATCATCTAAAAAAAGATAAATAGAATCTCCAACTGCTTTTGCAAAATCAAAATCTTGTACTAATTTATTCTCTGTAATTTTAGAAGATAGTTTGAGAGACTCTCCCTTAGAAATGTCTAAAATATTTACGTTTGCACCATATTTAGTGACTATAAATTTATTTTGAAATGCCATTACATCTTCTAAAGGCATTAATTTTTCAGTTAAAATTTCATCTTTAATTACTGTATCATTTACAATATCGTATTTAAAAACATGTTTTTTGCTAGTAAGAAACACCTCATTATTAAGCTCAAAAATATGTTGTATATCTTCTTCTGGAAAAAAATTACTTTGTAAAAGCCTCTTCTCATCCATTTTAAATTGATAAACACCATTATGTGGAGAGTGTATCCAATAATTATTTTGTTTATCTAATGCTACTTCATTTACCCTAAAATTAATTTCATTAAAATGATTTAAATTCCACTCATTATTAGCTTTTGTAAATTTTGTTAATCCAGAGTAAGTGGCTTGGATAAACTCATTGGGTTGAGGTGTTTCTATAAAACGCATCCCTCCGCTAATTCTGTTTAAAAGATTTACATTGTCTTTTTCAATAATAAAGGTTCCGTTATTATGGCCACAAATAATTTGATTATCTACTCGACTTAAATTCCAAACCTGCCCATTAGAATTCTCTAAAAAAGTTAGCTTCCCGTTCTGTTTTTTAAACACACCATGGTTACTCCCTAAATATTCGGTATTAGGTTCTTCGTTACTTATTTCTACGGCATATAAAGTTCCTAATCTTCCACTTTTATCGTTAAATGCATAAAGAGGAGAACTTAAATAGATACAAGCAATTCCATTATCTAGACCTAACCATAAATTACCAGATATATCTTTATACTGACTTAAAATGGTGTTATTTAGCAAGCCGTTATTGGTATTAATGGTATAAAGTAACTCTTTGCTTTCATTAAGAATTAACAAGCCGTTATTGATGGTACCAATACAAATTTTATGATCTATAATACTTAAATTGTTTACCTCTACCCCATTAATACTTGGTGCATTTTTATCAATCCATTTAGTAAGTGTATTATTTTTATAGAAGTAAATACCGTTAAGCTGTGTACCTAACAAAAAACCGCCTTTATAAGCAACCATAGATTGGATGGTAAAGTTTTTTAAGGGTAAGCTCCAATCTTCAAATTTAAAAACTTCTTTATCTAACTTAAAAACCCCTCCGTTTTTACTAGCTAGATATATGGTTTCATCAAAATTATATGTAAAAATTGCAGACACTTGAGGAAAACTGATCTTTTTAACCTCTTTACTAGTTTTATTAAACAGATATAAACCTTTAAAAGATTGAAAAGCAATATAATTTTTATAGGAATAAATTTTCCAGATAGCATCATTTTCAAAAAAAACAACCTCTAACTGCTTACTAATACTTGTATAAATTAATTTATTAGTATCGTCGTGTAACCAATAGCCAAATTCTTGATAAGCACCTGTATATAATGTATCGTGAATAACCTCTGCAGACCTAATTACTAAGTTTTTGGGGAGTGCATATTTTTTCCATTCATTACCATTATATTCCAGAAGCTTATAATTATTGGCTGTATAAATAATTCCATCGGCATTTTGAGTAATATCCCAATTAGCATTTTCTCCTTGATAATCACTTTTAGAATAATTTTTGAAATAAGGAGTGGTTTGCTGAGCGTAAAAGCAAAAAGGGAGTAGAAATAAGATGAAAATTAATTGCTTCATTAACTAAAGTGAAATAAAAAAGAATATTTCAAATATAAATATTATCAAATTAAACATTAAAAATTGTAGAAAAAGCACTTAAACCTAAATGGTATTAATTCAAATTACGCTTTTTTATAAAGAATTGTTTTAACAAACTAGAGGCTTCTTCTGCTAGTAAGCCTTCGGTAATTTTTGTTTTAGGGTGTAATTGTGCACCCATAGCACGGTAGCCTCTTTGCTCATCTTTTGCAGCAAAAACTATCCTAGAAATTTGGCTCCAGTACAACGCACCAGCACACATTTGGCAAGGTTCTAATGTCACATAGAGCGTGCAATTTGTTAAATATTTACCTCCCAAATAGTTTGCTGCAGCAGTAATAGCTTGCATTTCTGCATGAGCGGTAACATCATTAAGCATTTCTGTAAGATTATGCCCACGTGCAATTATTGTATTTTCGCTTACAATAATGGCCCCAACAGGTATTTCATTACGGTTATAAGCCTCTTGCGCTTCTGCAAGGGCTTTTTTCATAAAATAAGTATCGTCAAAAGGAGTTAACATAGCCCAAAAATACAATTTCAAACTTTACCTTTGCTATATGAAATCAAGATTATTACAACATATAAATTCTTCACAAGATTTAAAAAAGTTAAGCAAAGAAAATTTACCAGTACTTGCTAAAGAACTTAGAGAATTTATTATTGATATAGTTTCTGCTAAAGAAGGGCATTTAGGTGCGAGTTTAGGTGTGGTAGAATTAACTATTGCTTTGCATTATTATTTTAATACTCCAGAAGACCTTTTAGTTTGGGATGTAGGGCACCAAGCTTACGGACATAAAATTTTAACAGGAAGAAGAGATGTTTTTGAAACTAACCGAAAGTTAAACGGACTTAGTGGTTTCCCGAAAAGAGAAGAGAGTGAATATGATACCTTTGGCGTTGGGCATAGCTCTACCTCTATTTCTGCAGCTTTAGGTATGGCAATAGCATCTAAATTAAACGGAAATATAACTAAAAAACATATTGCGGTAATTGGGGATGCTTCTATTGCTAGCGGAATGGCTTTTGAAGGTTTAAACCACGCTGGAGTAACCAAAGCTAATTTATGGGTGATTTTAAATGATAATGCTATTGGTATAGATCCAAGCGTTGGTGCTTTAAAAGAATACCTTTCTAAATCTAAAATTGGAGTAAAGTCTAAGCAACATAATATGATTGAAGCTTTAAATTTTCACTATTCAGGGCCAATAGACGGTCATGATTTTGAAGCTATTTTAGAAGCTTTTAAACAATTAGAAAAAGTAGAAGGTCCTAAATTTTTACACATTATCACCAAAAAAGGAAAAGGGCTACAGCAAGCTGAAGAAAATCAAGTGGTTTATCACGCCCCAGGTAAATTTGATAAAATCACAGGTGAATTACTTCCGAAGAATAATAAAAACCTGCCTCCTAAATTTCAAGATGTATTTGGATTAACATTGGTAGAATTAGCTAAACAAAATAAAGACATTATAGGGATTACTCCCGCAATGCCAACTGGAAGTTCTTTAAAATTTATGATGTCTGAATTTCCCGACCGTGCTTTTGATGTAGGTATTGCAGAGCAACATGCGGTAACTTTAGCAGCAGGAATGGCTACACAAGGTAAAATAGTTTTTTGCACTATTTACTCTACCTTTTTACAACGTGCTTATGATCAAGTAATTCATGATGTTGCTTTGCAAAATTTACCCGTCATTTTTTGTATTGATAGAGCTGGTTTGGTTGGAGAAGATGGAGCTACTCATCACGGAGTTTTTGATATTGCTTATTTACGCTCTATTCCCAATTTAATGATAGCGACTCCTGCTAATGAAGTAGAATTACGTAATCTTTTGTATACTGCATCTTTAGGTTTATCCAATCCTATTGCTATTAGATACCCTCGTGGCAGAGGTTCTATTATAAACTGGCAAAACGATTTTAAAAAAGTTGCTATAGGAAAAGGAAAACTTTTAAAAACAGGAACCAAAGTGGCTATTATCTCTATAGGTACTATTAAAACAGAAGTTGAAAAAGCAATCTCTTTACTAGATCATACAGAAAAAGTGGCGCATTACGATTTAGGTTTTATTAAACCTTTGGATAAAAAGTTATTGACTGATATTTTTAAACAATATTCAACCATATTTACAATTGAAGACGGAGTAATTTCTGGCGGAGGAGGAGAAGCTATCGTTAGCTTTGCACAACAGCATCAATTTACTTCTACCGTGGTTAATTTAGGTATTCCAGATAAATTCATAGAGCAAGGTTCTACAGAAGAATTACGTGAAATAGCAGGTATTTCAGCTAATAAAATAGTAGAAAAAATTCGTGAATATATATCATTATAATCTGTATTTTAATTATAGCATTTCTTTAAGATTAACTTATTTTGGTTGACTTATCTTTAAATAAAAAATGAAAGCTATAGTTATTACTGAAGCTGGCGGTCCAGAAGTTTTACAATTGCAAGAAGTAGAAAAACCTCTACCTAATGCTCAAGAAGTTTTAATTAAAGTAGAAGCTGCTGGTGTAAACCGAAGTGATATTTTAACGCGAGAACAACCAGATGCCTACGGAAGCAATACTCCTATTACCAAAATACCAGGTTTAGAAGTTGCAGGAACTATTGTAGATCTTGGAAAAAATGTTAATCAGTTTAGCTTACAAGATAAAGTTTGTGCTTTGGTAGCAGGTAATGCTTATGCAGAATATATTTGTGTAGACCAACGCCTTTGCCTACCAATCCCTGAGAATTTAAATTTTGAAGAAGCTGCTTGTTTACCAGAGGCAATTTTTACTATTTGGTTTAATTTATTTCAGCAAGCACAGCTTAAAAGCGGAGAAAATCTATTAGTACACGGCGGTACTAGTGGTGTGGGAGTAATGGGTTTACAAATTGCTCAAGCTTTAGGCATTACTACTTATGCAACTGCAGGATCAGAAAAAAAAATTGCATTTTTAAAAGAGATTGGAGTAACCAAAGCAATTAATTATAAAAAAGAAGATTTTGAAATAGCCCTCAAAGAGGTACCTCTTGATGTTATTTTGGATATGGTTGGTGGTGATTACACAGATAAAAATTTAGAATTACTACAATTAAAAGGTAGACTCGTTAATATTAATGCTATGAAATCTGCACAAGTGTCTATTAATTTATGGAAAGTTATCTCTAAAAATTTAACCATTACTGGCAGTTTATTAAAACCTCAACCAATAAAAGTTAAATCAGAAATAGGTAAAGCGATAAAAGAAAATATTTGGCCCTTGCTAACTTCTAAAAAAGTTAAACCATACATTTATAAAATATTTCCTTTAAATGAAGCGTCTAAAGCACATCAGCTTATGGAGAGTAGTGACCATATTGGTAAAATTATTTTAAAACCCTAAACATACTTTTTAGCTACACGCTTTCTATTAATCATTACTGCAATACAAAAAAGTGCTCCCATAAAAGCCATAACTGCTCCCACTGCTTGTGGTGATGTATAGCCTAAACCTCTAGCTATTGGTATGCCTCCCAAAAAAGCTCCGATAGCATTGCCTATATTAAAACCTGCTTGCATCGCAGCAGAAGCCAACATTTCTGCTCCCTTTGCAGATTTTATCATAAGCATTTGTATAGGTGCTACTACAGAAAATGCAACCGCTCCAGTTACAAAACTCATTATTAAAGATAATAATTGATTTTCTGCTACAATCATTACAGTTAACAAACAAAGTACCATAACAAATAATAAAACCATACCTGCCTTTACAGGTGAAATTACATCTGCCAATTTACCACCAGCAAAATTACCTACCGTCATCCCTACTCCTACTCCCATTAATATAAAAGTAATACTAGACTTCTCAAAACCACTAACATCTGTTAAAAGAGGAGTTATATAACTAAACCAAGCAAAAAAACCACCAGTACCTATTGCTGTGGTTAATAGCACTAACCAAGGTTCTAAATGTAAAAAAACTTTTAAACCATCTTTAGGCTTTTCTTCTGTGTTTTTTTCTATAGATGGCATCCAAAAGATTAAAGATAAAATTGCAAGCAAGCCAATAGCTGCTACAATAATAAAGCTATACCTCCAAGAAATTGCTTGCCCCACATATGTGCCTAACGGTATACCTATAATATTAGCAAAAGTCAATCCGCTAAACATAATTGCCACTGCACTAGCTTCTTTACCTTCTTTAGCTAACTTACCAGCAACCACCGCACCTACTCCAAAAAAAGCCCCATGCGGTAAGCCAGATAATAATCTTGTAAAGAGAAAAAAGTTATAAGAAGGCACAATAATAGATAAACCATTAAATACGGTAAACAAAACCATTAAACCTATTAGTATTTTTTTTGGCGAAAAACTTCCTGCAATAAGTACCAATAACGGAGCACCAATAACCACCCCAAGTGCATACGAAGAAATTAAATAACCTGCTTCTGGAATAGTTACATTTAAATCTTGAGCAATATCTGGTAACAAGCCCATCATCATAAACTCTGTCATCCCAATACCAAAACCACCTATTGCTAGTGTGATTAAACTTTTCTGTATATTCATATTGCTTCATTTTGAAGCTACAAATGTAATTTGAATAAATGAAACTTATAATTTCATTTATATTTAATTTTACTTACTATTAAAAACAGCTAAGTTCTTTTTTAAATAATATAAGGTTTTATGAGTTCTCTAATTTTTTCTTTGGTAAGAGGCTTAACTAAATAGTCTTCAATAATTGAGTATTTTTTTGCTTTTTCTTTATCTGAATACGCTATAGAAGAAGTAGTGAGGTATATTTTTGAGTTTTTAAACTTTTTTTCTTCTATATTATCTAAAAACTTCCATCCATTCATTTTAGGCATATTAATGTCTAGTAGTATTATCTCTGAAGTACAAGTGTTTTCTTTATAAAAATTAAAAGCATCTTCTCCGTTACAAAATACTTTTACAGTGATATTTGCATCTATTTTAGAAATTAGCTTTCTCATTAATAACTGATAGATTTTATCATCATCTATAATACATATCTTCATAGCTATTTTTTAAAATAAAGCGTAAATTCTGAACCTTCTGTTAATTCACTTTTAACTTCTATTTTACCTCCCATAGATTGCATTTGATTGTTACTTACAAATAGACTTATACCTCTTGAGTTTTTAAAATCTTTAAAAGTACTATACATCCCTAAAATATCACTATTATTAGTTTCTAGATCCATCCCTCTTCCATTATCTTCAACCTTTACAATTTTATAACTTTTATTTTCTTGATAAGTTAGCTTGATTTCAGATTTCACATCTGGGTTAGAGAATTTAATTACATTAGATATTATATTTAGAAGTATGCTTTCAAGATAAGAAGAATTAAAACTGATTGTTGCATCTCTAGGTATTTCATTAATAATGTAGATACGATTTACTTTTATTTCTCTTTTTAAAATATTTTCTACTTTTTTTATAAACGGAAAGAGTGGAACATTTTCTATAATACCTTCTTTATCTTGCCTTACTCTTACCACTTCATTTAAATCACTTAAGGTTTCATCTAAAGATTTGGTTACATTTTCAAGTAAGTTAAACATTTGAAGTTCTTCTTCTTTATCGTCTATATCTTTTATTAATTCAATAATACCTTGAATATTACTGGAGTGAGCTCTTAAATTATGAGATATTATATAGGAGAAGTTTAAAAACCTTTCGTTTTGTTCTACCACCATTTGGTAGGAGTGTTGTAAATTTATTAGTATTTCTTTTTTATCTGTAATATCTAGAAGAGTACCTTTAATCTTAGCTAGTTCTCCAAAATCATTAAGATCACAGTCTACTCTTGCTAGCATGTGTTTGACTTTGTTATCTTCAGTTTTAATTCTACCTTCAAATGTAGATCCTTTTCTAGTAGAAAGAATATTTCGTAACTGTTGTTCATACTCTTCTACATCATCTTCATGTACAGAATTAGCTATTAAATTTCTAGTAAGCTGTGTGTTTTTATCAAAGCCAAAAAGCTCATACATCTCATTAG
The DNA here is from genome assembly GCF_900141885.1 of Mesonia phycicola. Lineage (GTDB taxonomy): Bacteria > Bacteroidota > Bacteroidia > Flavobacteriales > Flavobacteriaceae > Mesonia > Mesonia phycicola. The sequence continues at coordinate 59,825 of NZ_FQYY01000003.1, forward strand.
ACCAAGTTATACTATCACTAGCTAAATCCCACTCCCAGTAACCTAATTTAGATAATCTAATAGCCATTTCCATTTGGCTACGTAAATCTTTTAGCTTCTTCTCAGATAGTTTCTTTTCTGTAATATCTTCAATTAATAAAATATGAGTTTTCCTGTTGTTTAGGTTTAAGGTAGAGTTAATTACTCTAACACAAATCTCTGACTTATTTTTACAAATTAAATGACCTTCAAATTTTTCATGATCAAGTATATTACTATAAACATCATGATTAGTTTTAATTAAATCTGAAAATCTAAAATTTGTTACCTCAGCAAAAGTAAATCCTGTACTATTTAAAAACTTACCATTTACTTCTATTAATTGTTCATTTTCGTCTAAATGAACTACACTTAAGCCTACTTCTTGAAAGATTGCTCTATATTTAATTTCAGAATTTAGTAGTTTTCTTGTTTGTAATCTAATATGATGCTGTAACTGAGCAGGTTTCTTTAAAATTAAAAAGGTTAAAAACGCAAATAATAGTGCTAAGAATAAACCAAAAATCACAAATGGAGATAATATTAAATAATGGGTTTTATGATTAATATTTATTAAATATATCTCCCATCCTGCATCTTCTACTCTAAGCTTTATTGCATTATTTATATCAAAATTTTCTTGAGGCGCATTAAAAAATTCTCTCTCTCCTGTATTAGGGTTTATTTTACTCAAGAAAGCGTGGTAACCATCTTTATTGAGTCTTCTCATTCCAGATTTTTTCAAGAAAGTATCTAAATCTATAATTACAGCAGAAAATCCCCAAAATTGATTATCAATAAAAATGGGTAATCTACCAATAATACCTAACCCCTTTTGCTTAAAGTAAAACGGACCTGCAAAATACATTTTACCTTGTTCAATTGTATATAAAGCTTCTTTTTTAGAAATTTCATACTCTAATACATTAAGGCCCAACGCCTCATTATTTCTTTCATACGGATAAACATAGTTAATAACACCATCTTTAGCCATCTCTACCCCATTAATATTAGGATTAGAGTTTAGAAGTTTTTTTGCTACCTCATCAAAATCTTTTGGGTTACCTTCTAAATCTATAGTTAAAGCTAAAGATAACGTCGTAACATAACTACTTTTTAAAATTTGATCTATATTATCTTCTACTCTTCTTAATTTCTGTGCTAAAGCACGTTCTTTTTCATTATTTTTTATAGTACTATCTTTTACTGCAATCAAAATAGATAAAAAAAGAATAACGCAAAAAGCAATCAATGCCATTAATTTAGGATGATTGTAGAACCAATTATCAAAGTATTGATTATCCTTTGGTATCATATGTAGTTAGGTAGTGAGGGTTATAAGTTAATAAATTTAACTAATACTACCAATTATGCAAATAAACAGTTAAACTATTTTATTAATATAAAGGTTTCTAATATAGAAATAGTTGTTTTACCTTTAAAAATCAACAATATAAAATTATGGCTAAAAATTATTACGATCCTTCAGATTTAAGAAAATTTGGAGAAATAACAGAGTGGAGCGAAGAATTAGGTGAAAAATTTTTTGATTACTACGGAAGTGTTTTTAAAGAAGGTGCTCTTTCTGCTAGAGAAAAATCTTTAATTGCATTAGCAGTTGCACATGTGGTTAAATGCCCCTATTGCATAGATGCTTATACTAAAGATGGTCTAGAACGAGGTATTACAAAAGAAGAAATGATGGAAGCAGTACACGCTGGCGCTGCTATAGAAAGTGGAGCAACCTTAGTACACGGTGTACAAATGATGAATAAGTATAAAAAACTATCGATGTAAGTTTTACAAAACTGAAGAGACTTAATATTCGTTATATAGTTAAGAAGCAACAAAAAATTTATGAGTACAAAATCACTTTCAGCAAGAAAAAACGACTTATCAATTCCTCAAAAACAATTAGAATATTTAAATGATGGATTATTTGCTGAAGGTGAATTACCTACTTTTAAACATAAGCTAGAGCAAGAAAACAGCTTTCCGCTGCAACCAAAGCCTTTAGAAATACTGCAGATTAATTTAGGGTATATGTGCAACCAAGTTTGCTCTCATTGCCACGTAGATGCAGGGCCAGACCGTAAAGAAATTATGACCGTAGAAACCATGCAGCATTGCCTACAGGCAATTAAAACTACGGGAGCACATACTTTAGATTTAACTGGTGGCGCACCAGAGATGAACCCCAACTTTAGGTGGTTTGTAGAAGAAGCTTCTAAAGCTGGAATCAAAGATTTTATTGTACGCTCTAACCTTACCATTATTGTGGCCAATAAAAAATACTACGATTTACCAGAGTTTTTTAAAAAACATAATGTGCACGTAGTTTCATCTCTACCATTTTATAAAAGAGAAAAAACCGACAAGCAGCGTGGCAAAGGCGTTTTTGACAAATCTATACAAGCCTTACAAATGTTAAATGCTGTAGGTTATGGTAAAGAAGGTAGCGGTTTAAAATTAGACTTAGTTTATAACCCTTCTGGAGCTTTTTTACCTAAAGACCAAACTGCGATGGAAAGTGATTTTAAAACTGCTTTAAAAGAAGATTTCGATATCGAATTTAATAGTCTTTTTGCAATCACTAATTTGCCTATTAGTCGATTTTTAGAGTATTTAATAGCTTCTGATAATTATGAAGATTATATGTATGAGCTGGTAAATGCCTACAACCCTACTGCGGTACAAAATGTAATGTGCAGAAACACCCTTTCTGTTAGTTGGGACGGTTGGCTGTACGATTGTGATTTTAACCAAATGCTAGAGCTAAAAGTAAACAGCAAGGTAAAACATATTAGTAATTATAATGAAGAAGCTGTACAAAACAGAAATATAATTGTTTCTCAACATTGTTACGGTTGCACTGCTGGTGCAGGAAGTAGTTGTCAAGGTACTGTAGCATAATATGAAACTCTTTAAAATTTTAATTCTCTTTATAAGTATTACTAGTACCGCACAAAAATCTGTGCAAGATGTGCTAGAAAAATACAATTCTCATTCTATACCTTATATTTCTGTAGAGCAACTAAAAGCTATTCAGCAAAAAGACAGCGTAATTTTATTAGATGCTCGCGAACCCGAAGAATTTCAGGTAAGTCATTTAAAAAATGCCAAATACGTTGGATTTAAAAATTTTTCTTCAGAAGAAATTCAGCAACAATTTCCAGATAAAAATCAACCTATTGTAGTGTATTGCTCTTTAGGCGTTCGATCAGAAAAAATTGGAGAAAAGCTTCAAAAGTTAGGTTATAAAAATATTCAGAATTTATACGGCGGAATTTTTGAATGGACCAACAATTATTACCCTGTATACAACTCTACCAATAAAGAAACCGACACCGTACACGCATTTAACAAAAAATGGTCTAAATGGCTTAAAAACGCTGAAAAAGTTTACTAAATGAAATCGAAAAACCTGTTAATTATATTTACTAAAAACCCAGAATTGGGTAAATGTAAAACCAGATTAGCTAAAAGTATAGGAGATATTTCTGCCTTAGAAATATATAAATATTTATTACAGCATACCGCAACAGTAACTAAAAAAATAGAAGCTGAAAAAGAAGTTTTTTATAGCCAAGCACCTATAGAAAATGACAATTTCTCTTCTACTTATTTTTTAAAGAAAACCCAAACAGGTGCAGATTTAGGCGAAAAGATGAGTAACGCCTTTCTACAAGGTTTCTCAAACAAATATGAGAAAGTAGTGATTATAGGTAGTGATTTATATGATCTTGAAACTGCAGATATACAAGAGGCTTTTCTTCAATTAGAAAAATTAGACTACGTAATAGGACCAGCAAAAGATGGCGGCTATTATTTATTAGGAATGAATAAATTTACGCCTGAAATTTTTCAGCAAATCAACTGGAGTACTTCTACAGTTTTAGAAGAAACCCTTCAATTATTAAAAAATAAAAAAGTAGTTTTATTACAAGAAAAAAACGATATAGATACCATAGAAGATATTAAACATATTAATGTCTTTCAACAATACATAAACAAATGAGATATATAGAACAAACTGTAAAATACCTTAAAAATAAAGGTTTTGAAAACCCAGAAGTGGGTATAATTTTGGGTACTGGATTAGGTAAATTACTAAATGAAGTAAATATTATTGCTGAAGTAAGCTACAACCACATTCCTAACTTTCCTACGGCAACGGTAGAGTTTCATAAAGGCCATTTAATTTTTGGTGAGCTTGCAGATAAAAAAGTAGTAATTATGCAAGGGCGCTTTCATTTATACGAAGGTTACACCTTGCAAGATGTCACCTTTCCCGTAAGAATTATGCATCGTCTTGGTATTAAAAAACTCTTAGTTTCTAACGCATCTGGCGCTATAAATCCAAACTTTAAAAAGGGTGAGTTAATGATGATTGACGACCATATTAACCTACAAGGCGGCTCTCCACTTGCTTTTAAAGGGGTGTCTCAATATGGCGAACGTTTTGTAGATATGAGTGAACCATACAACAAACAGATTTGTGATAAAATTGAAAAAATTGCAGAAGAAAAAAACATTAAACTTCACAAAGGGGTTTACGCTTCTGTAGTGGGACCTCAACTAGAAACTAGAGCAGAGTATAGAATGCTTAAAATTATTGGTGCAGATGCTGTAGGTATGAGTACCGTGCCAGAGGTTATTGTTGCCAACCATTTAAATTTACCCGTAGCGGCCGTTTCTGTATTAACCGATGAGTGCAACCCAGATCATTTAAAACCGGTAGACATTAAAGAAATTATAGCTATGGCAGAGAAAGCTGAGCCTGATATGATTGTTCTATTTAAAGAACTTATAAAAGCAGTAGAGGTATGAGCTATTTAGAAACTACTAAAGATGTGTATAAGCAAGCTGCTTTAACACCAGATGTTGGTCTTTGCTGTACAACCAATCCTATTTGGGAATTGCCTGGATTAAAAATCCCAAAAATAATGCAGGAGATGAATTATGGCTGCGGAAGCACCGTACATGCAAGAGACTTAGTAAACAACCCAAAAACACTTTATGTAGGAGTTGGCGGCGGAATGGAGCTTTTGCAATTTGCCTATTTTTCTAGACAAAAAAACGCCGTAGTTGGGATAGATGTGGTAGATGAAATGCTAGAAGCTTCTCGTAAAAACTTTCAAGAAGCAGAAGAGATGAATTCTTGGTTTAAATCAGAATTTGTAGATCTAAAAAAAGGAGATGCATTAAACCTTCCTGTAGAAGACAACTCTATCGATGTGGCTGCCCAAAACTGTCTCTTCAATATTTTTAAAACTGAAGAATTAAAAAAAGCTATTGCAGAAATGTACCGCGTCTTAAAACCTCATGGTAGATTAGTAATGAGTGATCCTATTTGTGAGCAGAAGATGAACGATACCCTGCGTAATGATGAGCGTTTACGTGCTCTTTGCTTAAGCGGAAGTTTACCTCTAAATGAATATGTAAAAATGCTAACCGATGCTGGATTTGGTACTATAGAAATTAGAGCTAAAAAACCTTACCGAATTCTAGACCCTAAAAACTATCCTACAGAAGAGTTAATTTATATTGAAAGTATAGAAGTAGCTGCTATTAAAGACCCTATGCCAGAAGATGGACCTTGTATTTTTACAGGAAAAGCAGCTATTTATTATGGTGCAGAAGATTTTTTTGATGATAAAAAAGGACATATTCTTTTAAAAAATCAACCCTTAGCCGTTTGTGATAAAACTGCTGCTGCATTAGCTAGTTTAAACCGAGAAGATATTTTTATTAGTGAATCTACTTACCACTATGATGGTGGCGGTTGTTGCTAAAATATAATATCAAAAAAAAAAGCCTCTTTCCAAGAAAGAGGCTTTTTTATAAGTTAATTTTTTAATCTCTAGAAATTTCTAAAATCTCGAAAGTCATGGTACCATTTGGCACCTGAATATCTGCAGTATCTCCCACCTTTTTTCCTAATAAACCTTTACCAATTGGAGAATCTACAGATATTTTACCCGTTTTTAAATCGGCTTCACTTTGCGCTACCAATTTATACTTCACCTCCATACCATTAGTAGTGTTTTTAATTTTAACGCTACTATGTATTAACACTTTAGAAGTATCTAGTTGAGACTCATCTATAACCCTAGCATTTGCCACAACTTCTTCTAACTTAGAAATTTTCATTTCTAACAAACCTTGAGCCTCTTTTGCAGCATCATATTCGGCATTCTCACTTAAATCTCCTTTGTCTCTAGCTTCAGCAATGGCTTGTGAAGCTGCAGGACGCTCAACATCTTTTAGTTGATTTAATTCGTCTCTTAACTTTTTAAGTCCTTCTTCAGTATAATAAGATACTTTACTCATAACTTCATCGTTTATATATACAAAAAGAACCCCATTCTCATGAGATTCTATTATAACAAATATAATAAATTTTAACAAGCTTAGCAATTATGTTACCTTCCGCCCTCAAAAAATTTAATGATGAATAGATATTTTACAGCATTGGTCAGTATTTTATTATTAATCGCTTGTAGTAGTGATAATATTAATCAAAATAACCCTTATTTACTAGATGTTAATGTAAGCTTTACTGTAAATACGAGTTTACCTCAATATACGAGTTTAAACTTCCCTAGTGACCCTGTTTATGTGAGTAATTACGGTAACGGTGGTATTGTAATTATAAATACTGGTAGCGGATACGTTGCTTGGGATGCTACTGATCCCAACCATATAAGAAATACAGATTGTACCTCTATGAGTATTAACGGTCTTACCTTAGTATGTTCTTGTGAAGATAATACCTATGATTTATTTACTGGTAATTTTATAAAAGGAGATGAACTTGAATATACTTTATACAATTACAGAGTGACAGAAGTAGGAGAAGGGGTATTAAAAGTATCTAATAATTAAATAAAAAAGACTCTCTAAAAGTAGAGAGTCTTTTGATAGATTGGTTAGTGATTTTTAAAACTTTAGAGTTACCCCTGCTAAGAAATTGATAGTTGCTTGTGGGTAATACCCAGCGCCACCGATAGTTTCTACGCCGTTTGGTAAATCTAAATTTTCAATATTGTAAGTGTAGTAATAACCATTAGAAACATAGTTTACATTAAAAATATTATTAACTAAACCTGTAAACACTACTTGTTTAAACCAAGGTGCAGTGTCCCAAACATACTGTATATTAAGATCATTCACAAAATATGAGTCTAATTTAGACCCTTTTGCCTCATAATTACTCATGTATTGCTCTCCAACAAATTTAGACAAGAAGTTTACTTGTAAGTTTTTTAATGGTTTTACCACAATCATATTTCCTAATACTAAGTTTGGTGAGTATGCTATATCTGTATCTTCAAAAGTTACAGCCTCTCCATTTAAAATAGTACTGTACTCTCTATTTTTATTTTGACTTAATGCTACGTTTGGTCGAATATTTAGATACTTATTAATTTTAAAAGTAGCATCTATCTCTAAACCTAAACGATAACTTTCTCCACTATTTCTTCTTATTGCAGCACCTTCATCATCTATTTCTCCTGTTAAAACTAATTGATCTTGATAATTCATCAAATAGAAGTTAGTATTAATCTGAGTTTTCTGGGTTTTAAAACGCCAACCTAATTCATAATCTACTAATTTTTCTTCTGTTGGTGCATCCTCTCCATTTTCAAAAGCATCTTCATAATCAGATCTTACAGGCTCTCTATATGCTACCGCTACAGAACCATAAAATTGATTTACCTCATCTAATTGATAGGTTAACCCTCCTTTTGGATTAAAGAAAGTAAAGTTTGCATCTATAGGAAAATTAGCTACATCTTCTGTTGGGCCCTCCCCTTCATAATTAATAGTTCTAAGCTGAAGGTCACCAAAAGCTGCCAGTTTATCTGTCAAAGAAACTGTAGCTTTTGCATATACATTAAAATCTGTTTTTATCGCATTGTTCTCGTAAAATGGCTCGTACGGATCATTATTTTGTGCAAATCTTGTATAAATCACCTCTCCAAAATGGTCTCCATCATAACGGTTCCAGCCTCCACCAAGTATAACATCTACTTTAGAGTTTTGGTAATTAGCACTAAATGTAGTACCATAAAAGTGGTTATCTAACCAACTTGTGTTTACTAAATCTGATGTGGTAATTAAACTTCCGTTTGCAGTAAAAGGGTTTAAACCAAAATCTTCTAAATTACCATCTTCTTCAAACTCTTCATAATAACCTTTACCTCTTGTATAATGAAATGCTAAGTTAGTAGACCAATTATTATCGTATTTTTGATTCCAAAGTAATTGATAGTGGTCTTGTTGGTAATTATCTGTTTGATTGTTATAAAACTTTTCGTTTCCATTTTCATCTTCATAAACACCTGCAGGATTGTAAGTTCTGTTATCTCTTAAAGTAGTTGCATCTATACCGTACCAAGCTTGATATGTACGCTCTTTACCACCAAACATAATTGCTTTTATTCTTGTACCATTATTTACATAACTACCTTGCACGAAATAAGATTTTAAATCTGATTCTGCACGATCTATATAACCATCACTTTTAATTTGAGAAGCTCTTGCTATAAAAGACCAGTGATTATTAATTAAACCTGTACTAAATTTAGCAGTATGTTTATGGGTGTTAAAAGAACCGTAACTGTTTGATATTTCTGCATACGCCTCATCACTATATTTATCTGTAGAAATATTTATACTTGCCCCAAAAGCACCTGCACCGTTGGTAGAAGTACCTACCCCTCTTTGCAATTGTATATTTTCTACAGAAGAAGCAAAATCTCCCATATTTACCCAAAATGTACCTTGACTTTCTGAGTCGTTAATAGGAATGCCATTAACTGTAACGTTGGTTCTAGTTGCGTCACTACCACGTACTCTAATACCGGTATAACCAACTCCGTTTCCTGCATCTGTAGTAGTAACCACAGATGGCAAATAATTCATAAGCACAGGAATATCTTGCCCTAAATTACGTTCTGCAATCTCTTCGTTTGTTAAATTACTGTAAGTAATAGGTGAGTCTGCATCTACTCTAATAGAAGATAAAAATACTTCTCCCAAGGTTTCTTGAGCATGAGTTAAATCTATATCTAAAGTTTGGTTTTCTGTTAAATTTACTTGCACTTCTTTTTTGTTTCCGTAGCTAAAAACAATAGTATAATTACCTTCTGGAAGCTGTATACTATAATTTCCATCTGCATCGGTAATAGTAGTAGTATTACTATTTTTTACTACCACTTGCGCGCTAGCAACAGACTGCTGATTTAAGGTTACTTTTCCGCTTAGCGTGTAATTTTGCTGAGCAAAAGTTACTAGACTTACTAAGAATAAGCCTATTACAAATAATACGTTTTTCATTCGTAATATAAATTTTACGAATAAAAGGGGCGATTATTCTTAAGTTAGATTAATGATAAAAAAAAATCCTGAAAAACTTATTAAATAAAGCTTTATCAGGAGTGTACACAAAAATAAAAGTAAAAAACTTTTATTATCCCTTGGCAGCATTACCCGCCCAGGTTCTTTGGGTATGATCTCAGCCTTGCGGCACCCCTTTGAGATTAGGAGCAAAACTATAAGTTATTTTTTAATTTACCATAATTTTAAGGAGATTTATCTACAGACTATTTATTTTTGGTTTTACCGTGAAAAACACAAAAAAATCTATCACCTACAAAGTACTATTTGGGTACATTTTGCTTACCGTATTTGCGGTAATTACTGTTTGGTTTATCTATGGTAAGGTTGAAAGTTTAACGCAATCTAACAAAATAGGTAATACCAATAACCAACGTTTAATTTTAATGAGTGAAGCGGTTACTTATTTATATACCGCAGAAGGAATTAGTAGAAACATTATTCAAAATCAACGGCCAGAAAAAATTAAAGATTTTAATACACAGCTAGATACTATTTCTGTATTACTGTCTTCTTTAAAAGAAACATACCCAAAAAGCGACTCTACCATTATTGATTTAGATAGTATTAATCAATTACTTACCTTAAAAAAACAAAACCTTTTAGAGTTATTAAACCTAAGAAAGAAAAATGGCAGTCAAAATTATTATGACAGAGTATTGGGTGAGTTAGAAAAAACCAACTCTATTTTTGAAGATGATAATTATGAAGAAAGATTAAAGGGCTATAAACCACACGTAAGAGCAGTATTGGTAAAATACTTAGAGTATGCAAAAGAAGATAATGCTAATAGACTAACCCAACAATCTGCAGATTCTCTTATTAATACTATGAAAAATGTATTAAGTAGGTTAGAGAGTGAAGAGATAGAATACCAAAACTCTGTTATTTCTAAAGAAAATGAATTATTAGAAAACGACAGAAACCTATCTATTCAGCTTAGAAAATTAAGATCTCAAATAGAACAAGAAGAGGTTCAAAAATCTGTAGCACAAGTAGCATCTGCACAAAAAACCTTAAATGATACTTCTAACCTAATTATTGTATTAGGTATTGCCTGCGTTATAACTATTTTGTTCTTTGTAATATTAATTATTAAAGACACCAATAAAAGCCAGAAATACAGAAGTGAGTTAGAAGAATCTAAAGCATATGCAGAGTTATTGCTTAAAAGAAGAGAGCAATTTATGGCCGCTGTCACCCATGATTTAAGATCTCCGTTAACCACCATTACAGGTTATTCTGATTTGCTAAAAAAAACCATTCTTTCTGAAAAACAACAACATTATTTAGAAAAACTCCAAAAATCTTCTGAATATATTTTACACTTGGTAAACGATTTGCTAGACTTCTCTAAGTTAGAGTCTGGTAAAATGACCATAGAAAAATTACCATTTACTCCTGCTAACCTGATAAAAGACAGTATAGATGGTATAATCCCATCTGAAGATCCTAAAAATTTAGAAATAGATTTACAGTTAGAAGAAGCTTTACAACAATCTTATTTATGTGACCCATTTAGAATTCAGCAAATACTAATGAATTTAATTGGTAATGCGTACAAGTTTACAGAAAAAGGAAAAATCACTATTAAAGGAGAATTAGACACCTCTTCTATTACTACTAATAAATTAAAAATAGTGATTGAAGACTCTGGTATTGGTATCTCTAAAGAGCAAGAAAAAGTAATTTTTAAAGAGTTCTCTCAGGCCAAATCATCTATAGAAAAAAAATATGGCGGTTCTGGACTTGGTTTGGCAATTACCAAACAATTGGTTAATTTATTAGATGGTGAAATATACTTAGAAAGTAAACTTGGCATTGGTAGCCGTTTTATTTTATTTATTCCTGTAGAGAATGCTAAACATATTTCTACCAGCAACCCTAATAAAGAAATTATAATTAATGGTAACACAGAACAAAAAAAGGTTTTTATCTTAGATGATGAGGCTACTCAACTTGCTCTTACCAACGAAATTATGAGTCAATCCGGTTTTAACATTACCACTTCTAACCAACCAGAAAATGCTATTAGAGATCTTAAAAAAGATAATTATGATTTAATTCTTACAGATATTCAAATGCCTGTTTTAAACGGTTTTGAATTAATTAGAAAAATAAAAAACAACAAAAAATTAAAACATATACCAGTTATTGCATTATCTGGAAGAACCGAAATTAGAAGAAAGTTTTATATAGAAAAAGGGTTTGAAACAAATATTATTAAACCATTTCACGCTAATGAGCTTCTTTTAAAAGTAGCTAAAATTTTAAATCTAGAATACCAAGAAGTATCTTCTAAAACACCTATAGAAACAGAAACCGATATAAAAAAATCTGATTTATATGATTTACATGATATTCTCGTTTTTACAGATGGTGATAAAGAATCACTAAGAGTATTATTAAATACATTTATAGAAAGTTCCTCTATCAACCTTGCTAAATTAGAGAGTGCAAAAGACCAAGAAAACTTAAAAGAAATAGCATTTATAGCTCATAAAATGTTGCCTATGTTTAGACAAATAAAAGCAGAAAGTGTAGTAAATATTATAGAGCAGTTAGAGAAACAAAACGAGTTAAAATTAGAAACTATAGAAATAAAAGCTTTAGTTAAAAAAGCAGTTATTAAAACTAATTTGGTATTAACAGATTTAAAAGAAAATTTATAATTTAATATCGTATTGCTTCAATTTATTGTAAAGTGTTTTTCTATCTATATTTAATAAACGAGCTGCCTTACTTTTATTTCCATTAGCTTCTTCTAAGGCGTCTAAAATTAACTCTTGTTCATTTTTATTTTTAAACAAACCGTAGTTGCTTTTTTCTTCTGGTTTATCGGTATGCATTTGCATAGGTAACTCTTCTGTATGTATTAACTTATCTTGAGTAAGTAAGACAGAGCGCTTAATTATATTTTGCATTTCTCTTAAATTACCTGGCCAAGAATAGCTTTGAAACAGCTCTAAAGCATCATCAGAAAAACCTACTACTTCTTTCTCAAGCTCATTATTTGCTTTCTCTAAAAAGTAATTAGCAAATAACATTAAATCTTCTTTTCGCTTTTTAAGAGCAGGCACTTGTATACTAAACTCATTAAGCCTGTGAAAAAGGTCTTCTCTAAAATCTCCTTCTTCTACTGCCTTTTTCAAATCTTCATTGGTTGCAGCAATAACTCTAATATCTACTTTAATTTCTTCGTTACTACCCACAGGTTTAATCTTACGTTCTTGTAAAGCTCTTAGCAATTGTACTTGTAACTCGTAATTTAGGTTTCCTATTTCATCTAAAAACAAAGTACCACCGTTAGCAGCTTCAAAGTGACCTGTTTTATCATTTACCGCTCCAGTAAAAGAACCTTTTATATGCCCAAAAAACTCACTAGAAGCAATTTCTTTAGGTATAGCACCACAATCTACAGCTATAAAAGGCTTACCAACTCTTTTACTTTGATCGTGTATATTTTTAGCTACATACTCTTTACCCGTACCGCTATCGCCTATAATTAAAACAGACATATTGGTTGGCGCTACTAATTTTATATAATCATTTAATTTTTTAGAAGCATCACTTACTCCTGCAACATAACTAGAAACTGTAGTAGATTCACTTACTTTATTAGAAGACTTAGTAGAAACTGTTTTAGGTTTTTCTGAAATTTCTTTTGCAGACTCTAATGCTTTCTGAATTATTTGAAGCATTTTTTCTGGGTTAATTGGTTTTGAAATATAATCAAAAGCTCCCGTTTTTATAGCATTTACAGCTAAATCTACCTCTGCATACCCCGTCATTAAAATGACTTTTACCTCTGGGTTATTTTCTGTTACACTCTTTAAAATTTCATTACCATCTTTATCTGGCAGCCTAACATCTGTGAGTACAATTTGAAAATTATTATTCTTTATTTTAGATAACGCATCATTCCCTGAGTGAGAGATCATCACATCAAATCCTTTTTTCTTTAAAAAGGTTTCTAGCATTTGGCAAAAAGCCACATCATCTTCAACAATTAGAATTTTAGCCATAAATAAAGATCTACTTAATTACACAAAATTATAAAATATGATGAGCTGTGGTGCAAAAAAATCATAAAAAAAGAGGCCTATTACAGACCTCTTTTTAAAATGCAGTAAAATTACTATAAAGGGTAACCTTAGACTGGTTAAGAACAAACGTTTAGTTATAGTACAAAACAAAATATTAAAAAATCACGCTTAACTACCTGAAATTGTACTATAAAAATATCTGGTTACCCCTGTAAAAAACTACTCAACTCTACTCAACTTATACGACTAGAATTTTACTGCAATTTTACCTTTAGTAAACGCCAATTAACTAAAGGCCTCTCATTTATGGATAAAGATTTATTTGGTTGGTTTAATCCACTCCCCTTCAGAATTTGTAAAAACAGTTCTAGAAGATGATTCTGAGCTTTTTATTTCTAATTTATATTCTTTATAACTATTAATATAAGCGTTTACTATAATTGCTTTAAAATCATTTTTAACAGCATTTATTACTGATGGCGGTACTTCTTGTAACTCTATTTTTTTAAATGAGCTAGTTGTTTTTTGCAACTTAACTTTTTTAGAAAAATTATTTTGAGCTATAGTTTTACTATTAACAACCATACCACATATAAACACAACTAACATTACTATCTTTTTCATAATTAGAATATTAATTATAAATAAGTATATAGAAATATCTATGCCATTAATTTATATGTAGATGAAAAATCTTCAATACACTGGATATAAAGAAGTTTACAGACAATAAAGAGAAGAAAACAAAAATTAATAACTGTAGAAAACAAAAAAATCTACAGGTATACTGTAGATTTTCAACACACTTTAATGAGCTTGTTATTGTAAGGGATTTCTTCTATTTAATTTTTTATCTGATTGTATTTTCTTTTGTTTCAACCTTTTTAGCTTAGATAATTTAGAGGGCTTTGTTTTTTTTCTTGGTTTTTGTACAATTAAGGCATCTTCTAAAATTTTAATAAATCGCTTTATTAGTAGTTCTTTATTTTTATGTTGGCTACGAGTGTGATCTGCACTTATTTGAAGTACGTTTTCTTTAGTCAGCCTATTTTTTAGTTTAAATGCTAAACGTTCTTTTTGCTCTTCAGAAAAAATATTTGAGTTAATTAAACTCCAATCTAAAACTACTTTAGTACTGGTTTTATTAGCATGTTGCCCTCCTGGTCCAGAACTTAAAACAGCTTTAAATTCTACTTCTTGAAGTAGCTCATCTACATTATTAATCATTACACTTGGTGATTTTCATTTAGCAAGTCTACCACATTTTTAACAGGGTTAAATGTGATTACTGGTACCTCTACAAAAATAGTGTTCCAATAAGCCATAGCACCGTTCCACAAACCAGGTAATTCTAAAGCTTTTACATTTCTACCAAATTTAGATTTTTTGGTAATAAAGCCTTTTTTAGGATTTACATAATCTTTAAGATTAAACTTCTCTCCCTTATAATTTTTAACGCTACAAACTAAATCTACGGGATTAAAATGTGTGGCGTTCTGTACAATTTCTTGTTGTTGAGGGTCTTCATTATCCATTTGTGCCCCTTCTACAATTTGTAATGAAATATTACCTTCTCCGTCTTTCACCCAAAAAGGACCTCCACCAGGGGCTCCTTGATTTTCTACCATACCACAAATACGAATAGGCCTATTTAGTACAGATCTTACTTCTTCTTCATTAGTTAAAGTGGTTTTTACACTTAGCTTTTCATCTAACAAATTATTAGCTGCACGTAGAATGTGCTCGTTAAAACCGTCTTTATCAATTCTATTTAAAATTTCAAAGATTCGTTCTTGCACGTTTATTAGCTCTCCTGCTAAAGCTTTTTTATATCTAGCTACGGTATCTAAATGCTCTTGTTTAATAACATTATCTATGTTTTTAATAAATATAATGTCTGCATTAATATCATTTAAATTTTCAATTAAAGCACCGTGACCTCCTGGTCTAAATAAAATTTTCCCTTCGTTGTCTCTAAATGGGTTATTATCAAAATCTACAGCAATAGTATCTGTAGATTTTTTCTGAAAAGAATAATCTACTTCAAAACAAACACCTGTTGTTTTTTCTACGCGGTCTTTAATTGATGCAAAAGTTTCTTTAAATTTATTTAAATGATCTTCTGTAACTGTAAAATGTAATCTTGCTTTGCCATTTACACTTGCGTATTTAGCTGCCTCTACTAAATGCTCTTCAAAAGCGGTTGCATAATTAGTGTTGTAATTATGAAAAGGCACTAAGCCTTTTGGTAAATTAGAGTAATTAAGACCTTCTTCTTTTAATAGGGTTTTTACAAAAATGTAATGCTGCTCATCTATAGATAATTCTTTATAATTATTTACAGATTTTTCTATTTCTTGCATTACTTCTTCATAAAAAGCAAAGTTTTTATACCCTTTGAAAAAGCCTTTAAGCACTTCAGATTTTTCTTTAGCTAAAAACTCTTCTACAGATTGTTGTTCTGGATTGTATTTTGCTAAAAACTGATGCAATGCTTTAAACATTCTAGTAGCAGCACCACTAGCAGGCACAAACTTTATTACATCTACTTTAGAATCTTCATATTTTCTAAAAAACAATTCAACCTCTTCTTCGCTAAAAGATTGTATCCCACAATTAATGTTAGCTGCACTTACCAATTCTACTTTAGGTATACCTTCTTTAAAAGTTTTTAATTGTTCTCTTACAGTATCTAAATTTAATTGATGCTTTTCTATTTGAGTAATATCTTCTTTACTTAAATCTATATCTAACATTATTGATTGAGTTATTTGCTTGATTTGTACTATTAATAAAGTGCTTTAAACTTTAGCTTTTGCCTTACCATCACCCTGCTAAAATTTTAAAGCTAATTAACATAAAATATAAATATTATCTCATACCCTATGTTAATTTGTATTTTTTTACTTATAAAAATTTAAAAATACAATTTACTTAAAAATCTAAATTGCATTTACCAAAAGATTAATAAACAGATGTGTATTTTTTACATTTTTTTTAGAACTTAATTGTATATAAAACTAAGTTATATCTTCTATGGGTTGATTAAGTAGTTTTTTCCACGCTAAATAACCATAAATTGCTAAAATAGTCATTACTAAATATAAAATAGCGCTAAACATTAATCCTTTGTAAAAGTAAAGCGGTACAGATATAATATCTCCTACAATCCATAACAACCAATTTTCTATTTTCTTTTTTGCCATAAGCCACATACCTACAAAAAAGATAGCAGTTGTTAATATATCTGTATAAGAATACCAAGCTTGCCATTTATTAAATAATTCATACACTAATATTATACTTACTAATGTGGCAATAAAAATTATAACACAGGTTTTTTTCTCAGATATGGTAGTTTTTGTAATTGGGGTAAGATGTTCTCCATCCGTTTTAAGAGTCCATACATACCAACCATATATACTCATAGAAAAGTAATAAACATTAATAAGCATATCTCCCAATAATCCATAATGAGTGAGTATGTACACAAAAAGTAATGTGCTTATCATCCCCGTTGGATATACCCAAATTTTATTCATTTTTGAAAAAACAACGCTTAGTACTCCAAAAATTACCCCTATAAACTCTAATACAATTAAATGAGTAGGAGTACCTTCATATTGAGCAAATAGCCAGTCTATAATTTCATTCATAATTAAAATATTATCTGTAAGTAATATAGGGTTTTATTTTATTGCAATTATTTCTTCTGAACTAGTATTAAGAAAGCTAGGGTTATTTTCAAAAGCTGTCCCTATTACTACCATAGTAGCTCCTGCTTGGTAAGCTTCATCTATTGCTTTTTTAGATCTAATGCCGCCTCCCACTATTATAGGTATAGAAACTTCTTTTTTTACTGCAGAAATTAT
The DNA here is from genome assembly GCF_900141885.1 of Mesonia phycicola. Classification (GTDB taxonomy): domain Bacteria; phylum Bacteroidota; class Bacteroidia; order Flavobacteriales; family Flavobacteriaceae; genus Mesonia; species Mesonia phycicola. The sequence goes on from NZ_FQYY01000003.1 coordinate 77,166, forward strand.
TTTTGGAGAAACTCTATTTTTTGCGCCACTTCCTGCTTCTAGGTATAAAAGTTGTTTTCCAGAATATTCTCCTGCTAAAGCGGTATTTACTATTTCTTGAATATTATTTTGACTTATAGGTAAAGTTTTACTTACTCGTTGCACAGAGGTTTCTTTACCTCCATCTATCAATAGATATGCTGTAGGAATAATTTCTAATGAAGTAGTTTTGAGTATTTCTATAGATTTTACTTGTTGCTCTATTAAAAACTCTGGATTTCTACCCGAAAGTAAAGACAAAAATAAAAGTGCATCTGCTTTATTAGTAATCTGCGTAAAATCACCAGGAAAAATTATTATAGGTAGAGTAGTATTCTTTTTTAAAAGGTTTACTAATTGCTCGGTTAAGTTTTCTTTCACTGTACTACCGCCTACTAATAAATGAGAGGTGTTTTTTGGCAGCTTGCTTATCAAGACATCTATTTCAGAAAAATTTACCTTATCGGGATCTATTAAAATAGCCAACAACTTGGTAGAGGTTTTTATATGCTGCAGTAAATTAGTTTTTCTTTTCATTATTTATTCTGCTAAAAGCGTATAGACACACGTAAAACCTTCAAACTCTAAATAGTTTAATTTAAAATTAGTTTGCTCTCCTTGATAATTTAAACGAGCAGATAACTCTTCTTCATCAAAAGAAAAATCTTCTACATATATATGGTGTAAAAACAACAAACCAGGTATACCCACTAATTTGTAAATACCTTCTTTTGCTCCCCACACAATTGTTAACTTTCTAATAATTGCTTCTTCATTAGCCAAGGTGTGGTATTCTTCTAAAGGAGTAAACTTATTAGCTATTTTTAAAATTTTATCTCTTTGTTTTTCTATATCAATACCTATGGGTTTATTGCTCACTATAATCCCTGAAAACTCAAAAGAATGTGTAATAGAAATATATTTCCCGTCGTTTAAATGTGGTTTTCCTTTTTCGTCATAAAATAAATCAAAGTCTGTATAACCAGCTTCTGCCAACAAATGTCTAATACTCATAAAACCACGTTTATGAATTTCAGATTTCATTCCGTCTACTCGTTTTTGGCAGTGATCTGTTAGTTTTACATCTTTAGATAACCACTCAAACGACTCTTCAATCTTCCAAATGAAGACTTTAGTAAGTTCATCAACTGTTATAGTTTTATAAAGAGCCATAAAATTTATTAGATATTATGTATTTTTGCGCTAGAAAAATTGCGAATAAACAAATATAAGAATATGAGTACGAAAACAGTGCCTTACACGGCTTATAAAGTAAAAGATATTACCCTTGCAGATTGGGGTAGAAAAGAAATTGAACTTGCCGAAGCAGAAATGCCTGGGCTTATGTCACTTCGTGAAGAATATAAAGATGAACAACCGTTAAAAGGAGCTCGTATTGCAGGATGTTTACATATGACTATACAAACTGCGGTTCTTATTGAAACTTTAGTAGCTCTTGGTGCTGAAGTTACTTGGAGTTCTTGTAACATATTTTCTACTCAAGATCAAGCTGCTGCTGCAATTGCTGCTGCAGGAATACCTGTTTATGCCTGGAAAGGGATGAATGAAGAAGAATTTGAATGGTGTATTGAACAAACACTTTTCTTTGGAGAAGACCGCAAGCCTCTAAATATGATTTTAGATGATGGTGGAGATTTAACCAATATGGTGTTTGATAAATACCCAGAATTAGCAGAAGGTATTAATGGTCTTTCTGAAGAAACTACTACTGGAGTTCACCGTTTATACGAGCGTATGAAAAACGGAACTTTAGTTATGCCAGCTATTAATGTAAACGATTCTGTTACCAAATCTAAATTTGATAACAAATATGGTTGTCGTGAAAGTGCCGTAGATGCTATTAGACGTGCTACAGATGTAATGCTTGCTGGTAAACGTGTGGTTGTTTGTGGTTATGGTGATGTTGGTAAAGGTACTGCTGCTTCTTTTAGAGGTGCTGGTAGTATTGTTACCGTTACAGAAATTGACCCAATTTGTGCTCTACAAGCTGCAATGGACGGTTTTGAAGTAAAGAAACTAGAAAATGTATTACATAAAGCAGATATTGTTATTACTACTACAGGAAACAAAGATATTGTACGTGGTGAGCATTTTGAAGCTATGAAAGACAAAACTATTGTTTGTAACATTGGTCATTTTGATAATGAAATTGCCGTTGCTTGGTTAAATGAAAAATATGGAGACTCTAAAGTTGAAATTAAACCACAAGTAGACAAGTATACTATTAATGGTAACGACATTATTCTTCTTGCAGAAGGACGTTTAGTAAACCTTGGTTGTGCTACTGGTCACCCTAGTTTTGTAATGAGTAACTCATTTACTAACCAAACTTTAGCACAAATTGAACTTTGGAAACATGCAGATAAGTACGAAAACAAAGTTTACATGCTACCAAAACATTTAGATGAAAAAGTTGCTGCTTTACACTTAGAGAAAATTGGGGTAGAGTTAACAGATTTATCTAAAGAGCAAGCAGAGTACATTGGTGTAGAAGTAAAAGGTCCTTTTAAACCAGAATACTACAGATACTAAACCAGCTTTATGCTTACATATAAAATCGAAAAATCCCGCTTTAGGCGGGATTTTTCTTGAAAAGAAAACTTGATTTGAGATTTATTATTTGGGTATCTCATATTTATAGGTTATTTCTCCTTTCCAGTTTACGGCTTGTACCAGCATTTTGGTAGGCAATAAACTAACAATCAAAAAACCTTGTTCAGATTTTGAGAATTGGGTAAAGTCTGACTCTCCTGTAGGCCTAACATCTGAACCTGCACCTGATATAAAATGATGCGTAAACACCTTTTTAGGTTTTAAATGCTGGATGTCATGCTCATGGCCTGCAAAGTAAGCAGGAACTTTGTATTTTTCAAATATTTTTTCTAAATGATTTCGCACATAAGGTTCATCATTTACTCTTTTGCCAGAAGTATAAAGCGGATGGTGCCCAATTACAATATTCCAATCTGCAGTAGAGTTTTTCAAAGTCTTTTCTAACCACTTTTTTTGTTTTGAAGAGTCTTGCTCTTTTACTTTGGCATATTTTTCTGACTCGTAATAATCATCTTCAAAAGTATTAGTATCTAAAAAAATAAATTTTGCGGTGGTTTTATCATCTTCTAAAGTTTTTTCTACTTTAAAATAACGGTCTGGCATTGTCCATCGTTGACTTATTTTTGAATAATCTATTTGCGCTTGTACATTACCACGGTAACCGTGGTTACCTATAGCTACATACCATGGGCAAAATAGATTTGAACCATAGTAAATATCTTCAAAACTACTTTTTAAATATGGGTCGTTAACAGAAGCTATCCCGTTAGGGTAAAAATTATCTCCTACAGAAATAATAAATTCTGGTTCTAAAATAAAACCTGCCTGTTGCATAATATCTGCTACTTCAGCTTGTTTAAAATGACCATTTCTACCCCAATCACCAATTACATAAAAGTGTAAGCCATCTTCTTCTACTTGCAATTCTTTTAAATTACTATTTTCATTATCGTTATAATATTTTTTTTGCGCCAAAATATTTAACGAACATAAAAACACACCTATAAATAAGAAACTATTTAGTTTCAATAATCTTTGATAAATCATAGAAATAGAAATTTTTATTATCATTCATTGCAACAAAAAGTCCGTTAGGGAATTTTTCATTTAAATAACCCGTGTACACTTCACAACCATCTGTTTCTACTGTACCTAAATTTTTAGCGTATAAAAATTGATTGGTTTTTCTGTCAAAAAAATTAAAGGTTCCTTCTTGTTGATTAGAAACTATAATGTAACCTTCTTGGTTATTATACTTTGCTATAGCAATACCTTCTATATCTCTATTAAAATACTCACCTCCAAAACAAGAAAGCTCTTCGTTACTTGCATCTGGCTCTGCATTGTATTTTCTTACACAAACCATTTCATCTGAATAATAAATGTAGCCTAACTCTTCATCTACTGCAATTGCTTCAATTTCTTTTTCTGCGCTAAACTTACCAAACTCTCTTACTAATTTAAATTCTATATGATCTCCTGCTGGCACTAATTCAAATTGTTGTAAGTAATTAATTTTAGGTCCGTTTTTTCTACCTACAATTGCATAGGTTTTATCTGTTTTTGGAGATTTATAGATAGATATACCCATAGGGAGGTTCCACTCATTTTCTCTTTTTTCTTGAAAAACTTTAAAGCCACCTTGATCTAAAGGTTTCATATCTGGTACAGAAAATAACCTAATCTGCTCTCGTTCTCTCTCTGTAAACATTAAAATATCTGTAGTAACAGAGTCATTTAATTTTACATTATACTCTACATCTACATTATTAGGCCGCTTCATCCCATGAAGAGTTTTCTCTTCTATAATTTTACCATCTAAATTAAAAGCATAGATAGCTCCATCTGTTTCTTTATCTGTTCCAAAAACAATACTTTCTTGGGTGTTTTGGGCATTTACCCATATTGCAGGATCATCTGTGTCGTGCAAGGTAAATTCTGTAATTATATCTGGTTTAATTTCTGGTAGATTTTCACCACAAGAAATAAAACCAATAGTAGTTAAAATTACTAAGGCTTTTCTTATCATTATTATAGGGTTAAAAAGAGAGTGTTTAGTAAAAAATTACAAAACACTCTCTTGTTAGATTTTTGTAGGTTTAGTATAAGTTATATTTAAGACCAAAGGTTAGTCTTCTCTCATAATACTCCATTTGCATAGTTCTGTTTTTAGAACCTTGATAGTATCTTAATGGCTGGTTGGTAATGTTATTTAAACTACCATAAACACTTAAGTTTTTATTAATAGAGTAGTTAACATTAAAGTCTAAGAAAAATTGCTGATCGTAATAACGGTCTTCAAAATCGTTACCTCCTAATTCATCTAAATAAGCATCAGAAAAATTACCAGATAGTCTTGTGCTAAAACGCTTATCTGAATATGAAAGTGATGCATTAAACATATTTGGAGAAGATCCAGGTAAATCTAAATCTCCACGCTCATCTCCATCTTCATTTCTAATTCCGCTTGCGGTAGAATGTAAAAACGTGTAATTGGTGTAGATACTTAAGTTTTTAGCAAAACCTGGTAAAAAATCTAATTGACGTTGAAAAGATATTTCTGCTCCATAAATTTTAGCATTATCACCATTTAATGGCTGATAAATTTCAAAGTTAGTACCTTCTTCTTCTAATACATATGTATAAACAAAGTCATTAATATCTTTATAAAAAACACCTCCTGAAAGTATACCAACAGAACTAAAATAATGCTCTGCCATAAAATCAAAATTCATAGAAGTTGTAGGGTTTAAGTCTGGGTTACCTATAGAGATTTCATCATCTTCAATTTGACGGTACGGAATTAAATCTACGTAGTTTGGTCTAGCCAAAGTGTTAGTCCACGCAAAACGTAAAACTGTTTTATCTGTTGCATCATACTTTAAATGCACACCTGGCAATACATTTGTATAATTGCTAGTTTCTTCTATTTGTGTAACTATAGAAGTATCATCTACATCAAACTCGTTTCCTTTACTTTCTATTTGAGTAGCTTCTACACGAATACCAACTAAAGCGCTTAACTTATCTGTAAGCTTTTGGTTAGCCATAATGTAACCAGCATAGACGTTCTCTTTTACTTCAAAATTTTCACCTAAATACTCATCTAACACAGCTTCTTTTTCAAACAACTCTGCGTTATTAAGGTTTAAGTTTCCTAAGAAATTAGCAGAAGTAAAAATTCCTGGTTCATATTTATCATCTACAATAAAATCATTACTACCATAAAATTTGGTATTAACACTACTCAAGTTATCTAAATCACCAGATTCTGGAGAATACTCGAAGAAATCATTATCTCTGGTTTTTGTTTTAAACCTTCCTCTTAAACCAGCTTTAATTATTCCGTCTCCTTTTCCAAAAAAGTCTGCAGGCATTTCTGCATTTGCAAAAAAGTTAAAATCTTTCTCTTCTGTATATTGATTTTCTTCCGTAAGTTCATCTAATTCAAAATCACTTAAATCGGGATTTGTTACTGCGGTATGTAAAGGTTTTCTTGTATCTGACACGTCATTATTAACTTCATATTCAGATGCATAAACAATATACCTTTCTTGCGGTCTATCTTCTGAAGCTTTTGCAAAAGATCCCATCCAATCTAACTTAATGTTTCCTAATAAGTGATCTCCTCCCAAGCTGTAGTTTTGCATACGTTGGTCTTCTAATCTTCTGCTTTGCGTTCTACCACCTGCAACACCACCTTTTGTTTCTCTTTTCACTTCTGTAGGAAAACGAGTTAAATTTCCGTTTTGGATATCAAAGTCACCTATTTGTATGTCTTCTCCGTCTAAAATTTCTGAAGAATAAGCAAAACGATTTTCTCTATCGTCTCTCCAATTATACATACTCTTTACGTAGATAGAGTTGTTTTCATTAAAACGATAATCAAAATTAGCAGAAAAACTACGTCTTATACGTTGAACTAAGTATTTTCTAATTTCAAAAGTTTTAGCAAAAGGATTTACATCTAATTCTTCTAAAATATCTTCTCCGTCTTCATCTTGTTCTCCTGTATTATATTCAAACTCATTACCCCACTCTGCCTCTACATTATCTGAACCAAAATCATTATCATTTATAGATGCAGAAAGCATATAACCAAATTTTCCGTTTTTAGTACGGTCTCCAATTAAAAAAGAACCGTTTAAAATTCTTTTATCACTAATAAAATTTAAACCAGAACCTACTGTTGCAGAGAGTCTGAAGCTTTCTGGTGCAGATCTTGTTACTAAATTAACAGACCCACCAAGTGCATCTCCATCCATATCTGGAGTTACAGCTTTGCTTACCTCTATGGTTTGAATCATATCAGACGGGATTAAATCCATCTGTACATTACGGTTATCTCCTTCTGCAGATGGTATTCTACTACCGTTTAATGTTACCGAGTTTAATTGCGGTGCTAAACCTCTAACAATAATATTTCTTGCTTCCCCTTGGTCTACCTGCATAGTAATACCAGGAATACGCTTAGCTGCATCACCTATATTGGCATCTGGAAATTTACCAATCTGCTCTGTAGAAACAATATTGGTAATGTTAGTTTTATTTTTTTGTGAGTTTAAAGCTTTTGCTTGCGCACTTAACCCACTACCTATAATTTGTACCGTACCTAAGGTGGTTTCTGCAGAATTTAAAATTAATTTTACAGAGCTAGTTTTATTAGCACTTACTTCTACCTCTTGCGTAATGGTACTATAACCTAAATATTTTACAGATAATTGATGTGTACCTTCTGGTATTTCTAGTAAAGTAAACTCACCATCAAAGTTGGTTACCGTTCCCTTATTTAGTTCTTCTATCATTACAGATGCTCCAGGTACGTAAAGTCCGTTTTCATCAGTAATTGTTCCTCTTACCGCTCCTTCTTGAGCGTACAAAAAGCTAAAATTCACAGCAACAAATAATGTTACAAGTGCTAGTTTTAAGTTCATAAAAAATTTAGTTTGGTTGTTTTATTATTTACAGCAAATCTATATTTAACAGAAGGTTAGCCCTAAATTTACTAAGCAACAAAGAGTGAACAACACGTCTTTTTTATAGCTACTTTAAGGCAACAATTAAGATTTCTTTACATTACACTAACACTAATAACAAACAGGGTGGTTTTTTCTATAAATTCATAAAAAAATGCACTAATTCTTGCTTAGAATTAATAGGAAGTTTTTTTCTTAGGCGGTATCTTGCTACTCTAACACTATCTGGAGTAACTCTTAAAATAGATGCTATTTCTTTAGAAGAAAGATTTAAACGAAGTAGCATTGCCAAGCGCAACTCTGAAGATGTTAGTTTAGAATTAGCCTTTTTAGACAGTTCTTTAAAAAATTGCGGATGTACATCTTCAAAAAAGCTCATAAACTCATCCCACTCATCTTCTTGCTGCAATGCAAAATCTAATTCTTTAGCTAATTCTTTGAGTTTTGCTTGGGTATCCATTTTAGAACGCGTACTCATTTTCTTTAATGTTGAAGACAAATCTGTAATCAACTTATTTTTCTGAGCAATGTTTAAGCTATATTTAGAAAGTGATGCCGTTTTTAATTGTATAGCATCTTGAAGTTTTTTTTCTTCTATTTCTTTTTTATCTAACTCTGCTTGCAGCATACGCTGTTTGTAATTTTGCAACTTAGATTTCTCTTTTCTTTTTCTATTTATAAAGAAAAAAGAAACCCCTATTAAAAATAGTAAAGCCACCCCTCCCAATAACATGAAATTGTGGTTAGCCTCATTAATTGTGTTTTGCTTGGTTAACAATTCTATTTGCGTTTCTTTTTGTTCTGTCTCGTAAATAGTTTGTAAAACATTAAGCTGCCTAAAATTTTGTTTTAAAAATTGCTCTTCTTTTAAATCACTATACATAGAAAGATGCAGATAAGCTTTTGCGTGGTTTTGTTGTAACGCATAGGTTTTAGCTAAGTCTCTGTGCGCACTCTCTATTTGGTGATGATCTTTATATGCTTCTGCCAGAGTCAGTGCTTTTTCTGTATAACTTAAAGCTTTTTTATACTCTCCTGTTTTTCTGTAAACATCACCTATATTATTGAGTACATTTATTTGCTGTACCCCATTTTGTGTTTCAAAATAACGGAGTGATTTTTCAAAATACTCGTGAGCTAAATTAAACTGAGTTAAATCTTCATAAATACTTCCTATATTCTCGTTTACAACCGCTATACCTTCTTGGTCTTTAATTTCTTCAAAGAGCTTTAAACTATTTTTTTGATGTGTTAATGCTTCTAAGTAATTCCCCTCTTTCTCTAAGCAACTACCAAAAATACCTTCTGCTACTGCTTCAGATTTTGTTTGTTTAACCTGTTGTGCTTTATCTATATTATTAAGCAGAATATTTTTTGCTTTCTCGTAATTTTTTAATGTAAGGTAGATATGAGCTATTCTATTATTTAATAAAATATTTAAAGAATCTTGATTGTTTTTAGTGGTGATTTTTAAAGCTAAATTGTATTGCTCTATAGCCTCTCCATAAACTTCTGAAAGTTGAAAATAATCACCCAATTGAATGTATTTTTCAGAGATTAAAATAGAATCAGATTTTTTCTTTGCAATTTCTAATTGATCTTTAAAGAGATAAAAAATAGAATCTTGAAACTCATGGTTATTTGCCACCTTTTCTCTTTCTTGAGCTACTAAAAAAAATGAGTAAAAAACACAAAAAAAGAAAGTGATTTCTCTTCGCATAAACGCCTATATATGTAGTGAAAATTGTAATCGATAAACATATACACAACATGTTAATTAAAGATTAGCTAGATGTTATAGTTACTTTATTAAAATCTACATTAATTTTCAATCACTTAAAAATCAACCTATTAACAACATGTTAATAACCTCTTAGATTTTTTTTCATCTTTTGCAATTTGTAAAGCAATCATCCATTAATTTAGTAAACCGGTTTTTATCGATTCTATTTTTATACATAGTCTTGATATCAAAAGCGTTATCAAATAAAGCGAGAAAAATAATCTAAAATCTACATATAGTTATGGGCATTTTTGACAAGAGAGTTAACTACAAACCGTTTGAATATCCAGAGGTATTAACATTTACTGAAGCTATAAATAAAGCTTATTGGGTACATAGTGAAATAGATTTTACAGCAGATACACAAGATTTTCATTCTCACCTAAACATAGGAGAAAGAACGGCTATAAAAAACAGTTTATTAGCTATTGCACAAATAGAAGTTGCAGTGAAATCTTTTTGGGGTAAAATTTATGATCATTTCCCTAAACCAGAATTTAACGGGTTAGGAAGTACTTTTGCAGAGTGTGAGTTTAGACACTCTGAAGCTTACTCAAGACTTTTAGAAGTATTAGGTTATAATGATGAATTTAAAGATTTACTAGACGTCCCTGTAATTAAAGAACGTGTAGACTACTTATCTAAAGCATTACAAAACGCCAATTCAGAAGATAAAAAACAGTACGTAGTGTCTTTAATTATGTTCTCTATTTTAATAGAAAACGTATCTCTTTTTAGTCAATTTGCCATCATTTTATCTTTTACTCGTTTTAAAGGATTAATGAAAAATGTAAGTAATATTATTGCTTGGACATCTGTAGATGAACAAATTCACGCAAATGGAGGCATCTATATTATCAACAAAATAAAAGAAGAATACCCAGACTTTTTTGACCAAGAAACACTAGACCATATTAAAGAAACAGTAAAGCATTCTTTAGACGTAGAAAGCAAAATTTTAGACTGGATTTTTGAAAATGGTGAACTAGAAAATGTAAAAAAGAAAGATTTACTAAACTTCATGAAATTCCGTATTGACGATAGTATGGAAAAAATTGGAATGGAGAAAATTTACAATATCTCTGCAGAAGATTACGCACCGTTAAGATGGTTTGAAGAAGAAGTTTTTGCAAACAGCCTTGATGATTTTTTTGCAAAAAGACCCGTAGATTACACCAAGCATGACAAAAGTATCACTGCAGACGATTTATTTTAAAAATTAAAAAAACTGACAAACTCAAATGTTCACAAGCGAATTACCTTTAATAAACGATAATGATTCCCTAAGAAAAAAACTTTGGTGGAAAAATGAAGAAAGCGAACAAATACTTAATCGTGGTTATCTTTTAAAAGGAGAAACCGTAGAAGGAGCTATAGATAGAATTACTACAGCTGCCGCAAAGAGATTATACAAGCCAGAACTTAAAGAATCTTTCCAAGAGATGATAGAGCGCGGTTGGATGAGTTTAAGCTCTCCAATTTGGGCAAATATGGGTACAGAAAGAGGTTTACCTATATCTTGCTTTAACGTGCATATACCAGATAATATTGAAGGCATTACTCACAAATTAGGTGAGGTAATTATGCAAACCAAAATTGGTGGAGGTACGTCTGGATATTTTGGAGGTTTGAGAGCAAGAGGTAGCGCAGTAACAGATAATGGTAAAAGTAGTGGTGCGGTAAGTTTTATGAAACTTTTTGACACGGCAATGGACACTATTTCTCAAGGAGGAGTTCGTCGTGGTGCATTTGCTACTTATCTAGATATTGACCACCCAGATATTGAAGAGTTTTTAAAAATTAAAAATATAGGTAACCCTATTCAAAACCTATTCAATGCAGTTTGTGTACCAGATTATTGGATGCAAGAAATGATTGATGGAGATGGAGATAAAAGAAAAATATGGGCTAAAGTTTTAGAAAGTAGACAACAAAAAGGTTTGCCATATATTTTCTTCTCAGACAACGTAAACAGAAATAAACCTCAAGTTTACAAAGATTTAGGAATGCAAATTAATGCAAGTAACTTATGTTCAGAAATTATGCTTCCTTCTTCTGAAGAAGAATCTTTTATCTGTTGCCTATCTTCTATGAATTTAGAATTGTATGATGAATGGAAAGATACAGAAGCCGTTAAACTAGCTATTTTCTTTTTAGATGCAGTTCTACAAGAATTTATAGAAAAAACAGAAGGTAACTACTACCTAGCTTCTGCTAACCGTTTTGCAAAAAGACACAGAGCACTAGGTCTAGGTGTTTTAGGATGGCATTCTTATTTACAGAAAAACAATATTCCGTTTGAAGGGATGGATGCTAAAATGAGAACAACAGAGATCTTTAAGCATATTCAAAATAAAGCAGACAAAGCTTCTGAAGAGTTATCTAGAATTTATGGAGAACCAGAAGTACTTAAAGGCTACGGAAGAAGAAACACCACAACATTAGCTATTGCTCCTACCACCTCATCTTCTGCTATTTTAGGGCAAACCTCACCAGGTATTGAGCCATTTAGCAGTAATTACTACAAAGCAGGATTATCTAAAGGAAACTTTATTAGAAAAAATAAATACCTTAAGCAATTACTGCAAGAAAAAGGTATTGACAATGAAGATACCTGGAGAAATATAATGTTAGATAATGGTAGTGTACAAAAGTTAGATGAACTTACCGCGCATGAAAAAGCAGTATTTAAAACTTTTAAAGAAATAAGCCAATTAGAGATCATTCAACAAGCTTCTATTAGACAAAAGTATGTTGACCAATCTCAGAGCTTAAACCTTAATATACCTTCTGCAATACCGATTAAAGAGGTTAATAATCTTTTGATTGAAGCTTGGAAACTTGGTGTAAAAACACTTTACTACCAAAGAAGCCAAAGTGTATCTAAAGAAATGGTAAACAACCTAGTAAACTGTAGTAGTTGTGAGTCATAAAACTTATTATTAAAACAAAAGAAAAAAGAGCCTTTGAAAAATTTCAAAGGCTCTTTTTTTGTTATGATTAGCTTATTTTTAATTCGCAACAGCAAAAGCTTCACACTCATTTTTATACATATGAGTTTCAATTACCGCTAAACCAGTTTCTCTAGACGCTTGCGGATCTACTTTTACATCTTTAGTTGGTAAATGAACAATATACATACCATCTTTAAAAGAAGATAATTTAATCTCTTCCCCATTATCTTTTACAGCCGTCCAAGATTTTTCTTCAGGACTATAAACTAAATCTACTTTTTTCCCTTTTTTAGGACCATCTAAAACTTCAATATTCATTTTGTTTTTAGTAGCTGTTAGACGCATCTTATTTCCTTCGTGCTCAATAGTTTGTGTTTCTATCTCGCCCTCAGACATTGCAATTGGGTTAGATCCAGACCAAAATTCAATTACGTTAAAAATAATGGCATCCCCAAAAAAGAAAAGCCCATAAACCGGTACTATATTTAAACCCCAGAACAATAAGTTATTTACAAACTTATTATCTGTTACTTGCTCGTTCCAATCTTTAAGATTATTAAACGCGCTAAAAGACCCCAAACAACTAGAACATAGTAAGCTTAAAGACAACACAGAACAAATTAAAATTTTTCTCATAATTAAAAAGTTATTTTGATTAGTTTTTAAATCTATAAAATACTTTTAAGTACTTGTGTTTAAAACTTGTTAAATACTTAATAATCATAAATTTCTAAAACAAAAAAAGTCGTAACAACTAAATGTTACGACTTTAAATTTTAAACTAGAAAAGTATCTTAAGCTTCAAAAGGCTCTATAGATACATAAGATTTGTTATCTTTTTTCTTAGTAAATTTTACAAGACCATCTACCTTAGCGTGTAATGTATGATCTTTTCCAGCATACACATTCTCTCCAGGATTATGTGCAGTACCTCTTTGTCTTACGATGATATTTCCAGCAATAGCAGCTTGACCACCAAAAATCTTAACACCTAAACGTTTTGATTCTGATTCTCTACCATTCTTAGAACTACCTACTCCTTTTTTGTGAGCCATTGTCTTAAGGTTTTATTGTTATACTTAAGTAGTTTAGCAATTAAGCTTTACCACCATCTAATTCGTCTTGCCATTTCTTTAACTCATCCCACTTACCATCAGCAGCTAATTGAGCTTGTGCTGGCCAAGTATCTGTTACGTGACTACCACGAACACCTGCAATAATTTCAGAAATTTTTGCAGCATCAGTTTTAGCTAATTCAGCAAAAGTGCTAACACCTGCTTCTACTAAAGTTTCAGCAATTTTAGGACCTATACCTTCAATTTTCTTTAAATCATCAGCTTTTCCTGTTGCTTTTTTAGCAGTAGTTTTTTTAGCTGGTGCAGCTTTTTTTCCACCTTTAAGAGTAATATCTTCAATAAGAATTTCTGTTAAAGATTGACGGTGACCGTTTTTCTTACGGTAACCTTTACGTCTTTTCTTTTTGAAAACAATCACTTTGTCTCCTTTTAAATGACGTGTAATTTTAGCTCCAACAAGAGCTCCTTCTATAGCCGGGGCGCCCAAAGTAATATTTTCACCATCACCTGTTAGAAGAACTTTATCAAAAGAGATACTATCTCCTTCTTCTCCTGCTAAACGATGAACAAAAACCTTTTGGTCTTTTGCAACTTTAAATTGCTGCCCTGCTATCTCTACAATTGCGTACATAGCGTAACGTATTAATTAATTATTTAAAATCGGATGCAAATATACTTCTAAATAATTAAAATACAAATGTTTCAGTTTAAATTACTTTAATGTTTAAGTATTTCATTTTCAGCACTAAAAACTATCTATTTTTTTTAGTATTCCAACTATCTTTCATTAGCTGCATTACAGCTAGACTCATAACTACGGTGGTTGCCAATCCCATTAACGCCACAATAAAACTTACTGTACCTACACCTACTTTGTAACCAACATCAAAACTGCCCATCATTTTATCTACAAAACCTGGTTCTATATTACTAGCATAGATAGCAAAGAAAATTGTAAAAATTATGGTAGAGATAAAGCCTGAAGCCACCCCTACTCCAAAACCGCTTCCGTAGGTAAATTTTTTAAGTGCATTGTTTTTAGAGTGTTGCTTATAGCTCTTAATTGCAAAAAATAGACCTACACCTACAATTATTAAATTTATTGCACTTACGTATGGCTTTAAATGAAGATTAAATATTGTAAGTAGTAAAAAAACTAAAATTAACAAAACGCCTATACCCAAACCATACTTAACTGAAATTGATTGATTTTTCATGATATTATATTTTTTTCTTTATAATTTCAGAAAAATCAACTTAATACTATGATAAGAACCTGTTAATTTTACATTTTATAACATTTATCTCATGTTTGATGTAACAAATAATTATTTTTGAAGTCAAACATTTAGAACAAATCAAAATCTAATTAAACATGATTAAAAGAATTAGCTTAGCTGCTTTTACTCTTTTAGCAACTTATGCTGGCTTTGCACAACAAGTAGAGTTTACAGAGTACAAACTAGACAATGGCTTAGATGTTATTTTACATCAAGATAATACAGCTCCAGTAGTTACTGTAGGTGTAATGTATCACGTAGGAGCTAAAGATGAAGAAAAAGGAAGAACTGGTTTTGCCCATTTCTTTGAGCATCTTTTATTTGAAGGTACAGAAAATATTGAACGTGGAGAGTGGTTTAATATTGTTGCTTCTAACGGAGGTAGCAATAACGCCAACACTACACAAGATAGAACTTATTACTACGAGACTTTTCCTTCGAATAAATTAAAATTAGGTTTATGGATGGAGTCTGAGCGTATGCTTCACCCAGTAATTAACCAAATTGGAGTAGATACTCAAAACGAAGTTGTAAAAGAAGAAAAACGTACTCGTATAGACAATTCTCCTTACGGTAAAATTATTTACAGCACTGGTATTAGCCCTTACATGTTTAAAGAGCACCCTTACAAAAATTCTGTAATTGGTACTATGGAAGATTTAGATGCTGCTCAATTAGACGAGTTTAAAGCTTTTTTTGATAAATATTACGGACCAAACAACGCTACTTTAGTTGTTGCGGGTGATATTGATTTAAAAGAAGCTAAAGAATGGATTGAAACATACTTTAAAGATATACCTGCACAACCAGCTGTTGAGCGTGTAAATATTAAAGAAGCACCTATTACTTCAGAAATTGTTGCTACAGAATATGATGATAACATTCAAATTCCTGCAAAACTTTATGTTTACAGAACACCTTCTATGAAAGATAGAGACGCATATGTTTTAGATATGATCTCTTCTATTTTAACTGACGGGAAAAGTTCACGTATGTACAAAAAAATGGTAGATGAAAACAAAGAAGCTCTTCAAGTATTAGCTTTCCCTAGATCTCAAGAAGATTATGGTATGTATGTTATGGGTGCTCTTGCAATGGGAGAAACCCCTTTATCTACGCTAGGTAAATCTATGGATGAAGAAATTGCTAAGCTACAAACAGAATTAATTTCTGAAAACGAATACCAAAAACTACAAAACAAATTTGAAAACAGATTTGTAAACTCTAATAGTAGTATTCAAGGTATTGCATCATCATTAGCTACTTACCATATGCTTTACGGTAACGTAAACTTAATTAATGATGAAATAGAAATCTACAGAAGTATCACTAGAGAAGATATTAAAAATGTAGCTAACAAATACCTTAAAAAGAACCAACGTTTAAATTTAGATTACTTACCAACTCCAGAGTCTAAATAATAACTGAAAAAACAGCTTTAAAGATGAAAATTAAAATATTATCAATTTTTATAATGTGCCTAATGGTAGTGGGTGCGCAAGCACAGATTGACAGATCTAAACAACCAGAAGCAGGACCGGCACCAAAAATAAATTTAGGCTCTCCAAAAACTTACAAACTAAGTAACGGATTGCAAATAATGGTAGTAGAAAACCATAAATTACCAAGAGTAAGAGCTAGTTTAATTATAGATAACAAACCTCATTCTGAAGGAAGCAAAGTAGGTGTAAAATCTATTTATAGCGCAATGATGGGTAACGGAACCTCTTCTATGACCAAAGACGAGTACAACGAAAGAATAGACTTTTTAGGTGCTAACGTTGGTTTTGGTCAAGAGAGTGCCTTTGCTAGTTCTCTTTCAAAATTTTTCCCAGAAGTAATGGAGCTAATGGCAGACGGCCTATTAAATCCAAAATTTACAGAAGAAGAATTTAAAGACCAGAAAGACAGAATAATGGAAGGTCTTAAAGCAGAAGCTAAAAGCGCTAGTAGTATTGCCAGCAATGTAAGCGGAAAATTAGCTTACGGTGGCAGCCACCCTTACGGAGAGTTTGCTACAGAAGAAACTGTTGAAGCAGTTACACTTGCAGATGTAAAAGCTTACTATAATAACTACATCTCTCCTAAAAATGCTTACCTAGTAGTTGTAGGAGATGTAGAAGCATCTGACGTTAAAAAACTAGTTAAAAAATACTTAGGAGATTGGAAAGAAAGCACTCCTCCAGGAGCGTCTTTACCAGGCTTACCAAAAGTACAATACACACAAGTAAACTTTATAGATGTACCTAACGCTGTACAAAGTGAGCTACGTGTACAAAACACGGTTAACCTTAAAATGGCAGACGAAGATTACTTCCCTGTTTTGGTTGCAAACCAAATTTTAGGTGGTGGTTTTGGTAGTTACTTAAACATGAATTTACGTGAAGAGCACGGTTATACTTACGGTGCACGTTCTTACACTGGTGCTGATAAATATGCAAGTAGATTTTCTGCTAGCTCAAGCGTAAGAAACGCAGTTACAGATAGTGCTGTAGTAGAAATGCTAAAAGAAATTGACAGAATTAAAGTTGAAAAAGTTTCTTTTGAAGACTTAAATAACGCAAAAAATAAATTTGCAGGAGATTTTGTATTAAAATTAGAAAGCCCTTCTACTATTGCAAATTACGCTTTGAGTATAAAAACTAACGATCTTGAGAAAGATTTCTACGAGACTTTCTTAAAGAAAATCAACGCAGTAACTCAAGAAGACATTTTACGTGTTGCAAACAAGTACTTTAAAACAAATGCAATGCAAATTGTAATAGCAGGTAAAGGAAGTGAAATTGTTGAAAACATTGAAAATATTAGCTACAACGGAAAAACAATTCCTGTATTTTATTTCAATAAAGATGGTGAAAAAATAGAGAAACCAGAATACACGAAAGAGATTCCAGAAGGTACAACTGTTAATACGGTTTACGATGCTTACATCAAAGCAATTGGAGGAAAAGAAGCTGTTGAAAAAGTGAATACTGTTGCGATGACAGGAAGTGCTTCTGTACAAGGAATGAACCTTTCATTTAATATGAAGCAAACTAACGACGGAAAAAGCGCTCAATTAGTTTCTATGAATGGTATGACTTTAAGTAAAAATATTTTTGATGGTAAAACTGGTTACCAAGAAAGACAAGGTCAAAAAATAAACTTTACAGAAGAGCAAATTGCAGATGCAAAAGCTAGCGCTGGATTGTTCCCTGAGTTAAACCCTGCAGCAGAAGCAAAACTAATTGCTATTGAAAAAGTAAACGGTAAAGATGCTTATGTAGTTCAATCTTCAGAAAAAACAAAAGATTACTACGATACTGAAACTGGTTTAAAAGTTCAATCATCTACTTCAGTTAGCCAAGCAGGACAAACAATGACCAACACTACTGGTTTTGAAGATTACAAAGAAGTGAAAGGAGTTAAATTTCCTCACGTAACGAAAGTAAGCTTCGGACCACAAGAAGTTGAAATTAAGATGTCTGAAATTAAAATTAATGAAGGTGTAACTGACGCTGACTTTAAATAATTTCTTTTTAATATATTTTAAAGCCGACTCTATTAGAGTCGGCTTTTTTATTTATTTTTTCTATTAGACATATAAACACCAAACAATATAATTGCCCCAGAAACCACTTGCATTATACCAAACTTCTCTCCATCTAAAATTCCCCAAGTAAATGCCACTACAGGAATTAAGTAAGTAACAGAAGTTGAAAAAACAGGATTTGAAATTTGCACCAATCTATTAAATAGAATTTTAGCAATACCAGTACCAACTACAGATAAGATAGCGATATACCCAATAGCAGTTTGAGTGGAAGAGTCATTTAAATTTTCAGCAGTAAAAAAATCAGCAAAAAACAATACCAAAGTTGCGGGTATCATTAAAATAGAAAAACAACCTGTAGTAATACTTAACGCAGGTATTTCTTGTAAATGGCGTTTAATAATATGTACGTTAATAGCATACATTGTAGTAGCTAAAAGCGGTAAAAATGCATACAATAAATCTTCAGGACTATCCATTTTAGCTCCGCTACTAATAAGCAATACAGAGCCTATCAAACCAATTATTACCCCTATAATTTGATTTTGCGTACTTTTTATTCTGAAAATAATAAACCCAAATACAATAGATAAAATAGGAACGGTGGAGTTTAAAATAGAAACTATAGCACTGTTAATTTTCAATTCTGCAAACGCGAAAAGGAAAGCAGGAAAAAAAGTTCCTAAAAAGGCAGAAACTGCAATCCATTTCCATTGGTGCTTTTCTATATTTTTTAAACTTTTAAAACCAATAAGTAGCAGAAAAATACCTGCCATAAAGGTTCTTAAAGCCCCCAATTGAAGTGGCGTTAAACCTAGTAGTCCTTTTTTAATTAAAATAAAAGAACTCCCCCACACTAAAGAAAGAGAAACTAAATAAACCCATTTAAGTTGCTGACTACTCATTGTTAGATTTTTTGCAAAAGTCTAACTATTTATTGAAAACAACTAAATAATTTATTCTTGAATGGTAGCCCATTTCATTGTTTCCATAATATGACGAATATCGTTAGAAAGATAATCTGCCGCAGGCACAATACTATCAAAATTTGGTTGCGCTTTAAAATAAATAGAACCTGTCACAAAATGATTTACGCTATCTGTTAAATAAAACTGAGCTTGAGAAGCTGCATCGCCTCTAACTTGATAAAAAGTACCGTAAGCTTTATTTTCTACATTAATATAAGTATCTCCCTCTATTTCATCAGCCTTTATAGTGTGCTGCAATGGTAATTTTTGCGCATCTATTAACAGTTTTTCTAAGTTGTTATTCACCTGTTTATAGGTAATAAAAATTGTTCCGTTTAATAGAGGATACTCTAAGTCTACCCAACAAGGCGTATTTGTTCTAGATGCCTTTACTTGCACTTGGTTATTAATCTCAAACTGATAAGGACACGGTAATTGAATTTTTTTATAAATGGGCTCAGAATAATTTAGCGCCAAAAAAGCTTTAGGTTTTGGTTGGTACCCCTTATCACAACCAACCAAGAGAAGAAAAACCACACTAATTATCACTAACCTCATACCCAATATTTAATTTTACTTGTTTAATACGTTTGCCCTCAATAGCTTCTATAGTAAACGTATATGTTTCAAATATTATTTTTTGATTTACCTGCGGAAATGCACCAGAAATTTCTAACAAGAAGCCAGCTAAGGTTTCGGCCTCTCCCTTTTTCTCTTCAAAATAAGTTGTATCTTCCAATTTAATAACTCTATAAAAATCTTTCATAGAAGTTTTACCTTCAAAGACGTAATTATAATCATCTAGTTTTGAAAATATTAAACCTTCATCATCAAACTCATCACTTATATCTCCAACTATTTCTTCAATAATATCTTCTAAAGATATTAATCCGCTAGTACCACCATATTCATCTACTACAATTGCTAAGTGATTTTTTTTAATTTTAAAATCATTCAACAAATCATCTAGCTTTTTATTTTCTGGCACAAAATAAGGTTCTCTCAATAAAGACTGCCATTCAAAATTAGTTTTATCTAAATAAGGCAAAAGATCTTTAATATAAAGTATACCTTTTACATTATCTATATTTTCCTCATAAACAGGTATTCTAGAATATCCGTTTTCTGTTACCTCTGTAATTACCTCTTTAAAACTTTGGTCTATGCTAAGTGCAAACATATCTATACGAGGCTTCATAACTTGTTTGGTTTCTGTATTACCAAAAGACACAATCCCTTGTAAAATTTTTTGCTCTTCTTTTGTGGTATCTTCTTCTGAAGTTAGCTCTAAAGCTTGAGATAATTGATCTACACTTAAACCATAACGCTGCCTACCTAACTTACTATGTATTAGCACTGTTACCTGCCTCATAGGAATACTAAATACACTTAATAGTTTATCTAAAACTGAAAGAGGGTAAGCCATAAAATTAGAAAAGCTCACCTTATTTCTATTGGCGTAAATTTTAGGTAAAATTTCACCAAATAGTAAGATTAGAAAAGTGACCACAATTACTTTTAAAAAGAAAACTAGATCTAATTGAAAATAATAAAAATTAATACTAGAGTTTATATTAGCAAACCAAACATCACTTAAAGACTCAAAAAGCAGAACTACCGCAATATTTAAAAAATTATTAGCCACCAAAATAGTTGCCAATAATTTCTTAGGTCTATCTAATAAGCGTACTAAAATTTGTTGCTTAGCTGTAACTCCACCATCATTAACATCAAAATCTGAAGGTGTTAAAGAAAACAATGCCACCTCTGAGCCTGAAATTAATGCAGAGCAGATTAAAAGTAACACAAGAACAACTATACCCATAATATGGGAAAAATCTATAATAGAAAAAATTATATATAAACTGGGAGGTTCGAGATCCAAATTCTTTGTTTTAGTTTAACTTAAAATGGAAGGTCATCATCATTATCATCTGGTGCCTGAGATGGTTTTGCTACTGCTGGCTGTTGTTGAGCTGGTGTACTCACTCCACTCATTTGGCCTTGAGGCTGCGCACCACCACCTTGGCTTTGCTCTTTAGGTGTTAAAAAAGTAAAATCTAAACACTGTATTTCTGTAGAATAACGATCCATACCCTTATCGTCTGTCCATTTTCTAGTTTTTATTCTACCTTCAATGTAAACTTTATCTCCTTTATTTAAATATTTTTCACAAACTTCTGCAGCTTTATTACGCACTACAATGTTATGCCACTCCGTATTACTAACACGCTCACCAGTAGTTCTGTTTACATATTCTTCATTAGTAGCAAGCGGAAAACGACCAATACAACCGCCTCCTTCAAAATAATGCATTTTCACTTCATCTCCTGTATGCCCAATAAGCATAACTTTATTTAATGTACCTGATGCCATTTTTCTTTGCTTTTAAGTAAATGTAAGAAAAAACTCTTATTTGGTAAAATTGAAATTCTCTAAAAATTTTTGAATTAAAACAGGAACAGGATAGAGTTTTAAATCACTATTATCGATAACCCTGAAGTCGTTTTTCTTAAAATTATCAGGAATTTCTTCTAATTGAATCACCCAAAATTTCACCATTAATTTACGGTGCGAAAGTACGTGTTTTATAGGTTTTTTATTAAATAAATTTATATTTTTAAAATCGTCTTTTACATAAGCCTTAAATTCAGCATTATCAAGTAATTCTTCTTTACTAATTTCTATCTCTGTCTCTATTAATGGAAATTGATATAGGTTTTCCCAAATTCCACTTCCTTTTCTTTGCTGAATTACCGTTTGATCTTTAGCCAAAACCACTAAATAATTAAAGTTTTTAGTAACTACCTTCGTTTTTTTCAACTTAACAGGCAGTTTATCTATTAATCCTTGCTGAAATGCCTTACACCTAACCTGAAAGGGACAAGAAATACAATAGGGATTTTTAGGTTTACAATGCAGGGCACCAAACTCCATAATAGCTTGATTATATAAACCAGGTCTTTTTACATCTATTAAAGACTGAGCTAATTCTTTAAATTTTTTAATTCCTTCTGTAGAGTTGATTGCTAAATCTATACCAAACACACGAGAAAGCACTCTATACACATTACCATCTACTACCGCAACAGGCTCTTTAAAACAAAAAGAAGCAATTGCGCTGGCAGTATAATCTCCCACCCCTTTAAGTTTCTTCAAATCTTTATAATTGTCTGGGAATTCACCTTTTAACGTATCACTCACATACTTAGCCGTAAAATGAAGACTTCGTGCACGTGAATAATACCCTAATCCTTGCCAAAGTTTAAGAACTTTTTCTTCAGAAGCATTTGCCAAATCTTTTACCGTAGTAAATTCTTCTACAAACTTTAAATAATAAGGTAATCCCTGAGTTACTTTTGTTTGTTGCAGCATAATTTCACTCAACCAAATATAGTATGGGTTCTTTGTCTCACGCCAAGGTAGCTCACGCTTGTTAGATAAATACCAATCAATCAGTAAATTATAAAATTTCATTCCTATATTTGTTAAATTACAATGATAAAAGTTTATTTCATTACTATTTAAAGGATTAGGCTTGATTAATTGAATATTAAATTAGTATATTTGCGCCCTTGAAAAATGTAACCCTATTTATAACAAAAATAATTGTAAAATGACGAAAGCAGATATCGTAGCGAATATTTCAGAGAAATTAGGAATGGAAAAAGGTGATGTTCAAGCTACAATTGAGACTTTTATGGAAGAAGTAAAAACTTCTTTAGAAAGCGGAGATAATGTTTATTTGAGAGGTTTCGGAAGTTTTATTATTAAAACTCGTGCAGAGAAAACCGGTAGAAACATATCTAAAAACACTACAATTAAAATACCTGCACATAATATACCTGCATTCAAACCTGCAAAAGTTTTTGTTGAAGGTGTAAAAACAAACGTAGAAGTAAAATAAAACGAATTATTAATTTTTAAAATCTTGATTTATGCCAAGTGGTAAAAAGAGAAAAAGACATAAGGTAGCTACGCATAAGCGTAAGAAAAGAAGAAGAGCTAACCGTCACAAGAAAAAGTAGTTTTAAACTACTTTTTCTGTTTAAAAAGTTCATTGACATGGAAGTGAAAACAACACTTCTTCAGGATTCAAAAACCTGTGATAAATTTTGTTTAATCCATCTATACCTACCACCTGTGTAAGTATGGATAAAAATCTAATACGGATGAATAAGGAGTTAATTATTAGATCCAATTCTTCTGCTATTGATTTTGCCTTATTAAAAGATGGAAAACTAATTGAATTACATAAAGAAGATAATGATAGTAATTTTGCTGTTGGAGATATTTATATAGCCAAAATTAGAAAAGCTATCCCTGGTCTTAACGCAGCCTTCGTGAATGTTGGTTACGAAAAAGATGGTTTTTTACACTATCATGACTTAGGGCCACAAGTGTCTTCTTTATTAAAATTCATCAAACGTGTAAGCACAGGTAAACAAAAAGATTATTCTTTAAAGAACTATCATTTTGAAGATGATATTGATAAAGACGGAAGTATTACCGATGTCTTAAAATCAAATCAATCGATTTTGGTACAAATCGTTAAAGAACCTATATCTACCAAAGGCCCAAGAATTAGCAGTGAACTTTCTTTTGCAGGAAGATACATTGTACTTGTCCCTTTCTCTAACCGTATTTCAGTTTCACAAAAAATTGAAAACAAAGAAGAAAAAGACCGTCTTAAAAGACTCGTTAAGAGCATAAGACCTAAAGGTTTTGGTATTATAGTTCGTACCGTTGCAGAAGGCAAAAAAGTAGCAGACCTTGACAAAGATCTTCAAAATTTGATGAATCGCTGGACAGGGATGTGTAAAAAATTACATAAAGCAAGCACTCCATCTAAAGTACTAGGAGAACTTAATAGAGCAAATTCTCTATTAAGAGATATGTTTAACGACACATTTACCTCTATTTGTACAGATGAAGAAGCTCTTTATACACAAATTAAAGATTATGTTAGTGAGATTTCTCCTGACAGAGAGTCTATTGTAAAACAATATCAATCTAATGTTCCAATCTTTGAAAAATTTGGTATCGAAAGGCAAATAAAAACTGGTTTTGGTAAAACCGTATCAATAAGCAAAGGTGCTTATTTGGTAATCGAGCATACAGAAGCTATGCACGTTATAGATGTAAATAGTGGTAACAGAAGCAATAAAGCCAAGAACCAAGAAGAAACTGCTTTAGAAGTAAACCTTATTAGCGCTACAGAAGTTGCTAGACAATTACGCCTTAGAGATATGGGTGGTATTATTGTGGTTGATTTTATTGACATGAGCAAAGCCGAGAACAGAAAAGCTCTTTTTAACCATCTTAGAGATGAGATGAGTGACGATAGAGCCAAACACAAAATTTTACCTCCCACTAAATTTGGGTTGATACAAATTACAAGACAACGTGTTAGGCCAGAAATGAATATTAAAACTCGAGAAAAAAACCCTAACGGAAATGGAGAAATTGAAGCTCCTATCGTAGTTATTAATAAAATTAACGCTGACTTACAAAAACTTATTAAAAAAGATCACAAAAAGCTGTCTATTACAGCACATCCTTTTGTGGCCGCCTATTTAACAAAAGGTATTCCATCACCCCGAAGTAAATGGTTTTTTGACCATAAACGATGGGTAAAAATTTTACCTAGAGATGCTTACACGTATTTAGAATATCACTTTCACGATCAAAATGGTGACGTGATTATTTAAAATTTTATAAAACGCCTTTCATTAATTTGAAAGGCGTTTTTTTTATTTACAAAACTCTCTATTTTCTTTACTTTTACTCACCATGAAAAAAGAAAAACAAACCTCTTATACTTTAAAAGAAGCTACCGCAAAACTAATGAAGTTTTGTGCTTACCAAGACAGGTGCCATAAAGAAGTAGAAAGTAAATTAAGAGAAATGAATATGATACCTGAAGCCAGGCAAGAAATTATATATCAACTCATACAAGAAAATTTTTTAAACGAAGAACGATTCGCTAAAAGCTACGCAAGAGGAAAATTCAACATAAAAAAGTGGGGGAAAATTAGAATAATTAGAGAATTAAAGCTTAGAAATATATCTAGATTTAATATAGAAAGCGCAATTAGAGAGATACCTGAAAATGAATACTTATCTACCTTTCATGCTCTAGCAGAAAAAAAATGGAACAATACTAATGAAAACTCTACCATCAAAAAAAAGAAAAAAGTGGCAGATTATTTATTTTATAGAGGTTGGGAAAGTAATTTAGTTTACGAAAAACTAAATGAGTTAGAAGAGTAAACTACTCAATAAAAAAAGGCTATCTAAAATAGATAGCCTTATATATTACTCTTAAAAAGTCTAAAGTTATTCTTTTATAACTTTAAAAGTTTTGTAATTGTTATTTAATTTCGCTTTTACAAAGAAAATACCTGACTGTAAACTAGAAATATCTACACTTACATTCTCTTTGCTAGGCACGTAAGTCATCATTTTTTGCCCTAACATATTATATACTACCAACTCATCCATCAAAACATTAGATTTTAAATTGATTACGTTATTAGCAGGGTTAGGATACAACTCTATATTATTTAAAATTTCATTGTCTACAGATAATACTTCTGTAGTTGTAAAAGTTTCTGCATCAGACCAGTCACTAGCCTCTCCTGCACCACAATATGATCGAACTCTAAACTCATAAGTAGTTTCACTTTGTAAAGAAATTACGCTTACTCCAGGGACACCGTCGTTATCTGTTATTTGCTGACCGCTTGTATCTGGATCAAATCCTACTCCGCCATACTTAACTATCCAAGTACCTGAAGTTCCATTTTCCACCCAAGTAAGATCAACTGAATTATCTGTTATATTGCTTGCTGCAAGCCCAGTAACATCTGGACACGGATCTTGAGCTAACGTTGTAAAAGTTAAAACGTTTGACCAGTTGCTCTCAAAATCTACATCACAAATAGAACGAACATAAACGTCATACGCTGTATTATTTGTTAAACCTGTTAATAAATACTGGGATGTACCAGAAACTAATACAGAAGTACCAGTTGCTGCATCTGGATTAAAACCAGAAACACCGTACATTAATTCCCAATCTGTTGACATACCATTCTCTATCCATGATAAATCAACAGATTCATGGTCAAAACTTGAATAAACCAAACTTGAAGGAACACTACAAATAGTCATCATAACACAGCTACTCATATAAACACAAGTTCCTTCTGTAATTTCTACTGCATAATTACCCTCTATAGTAGGAGAAAAACTTTGACCTGTTTCACCAGCTATAGGAACGTTAGCGTTATCACAATCTACCCATTGGTAAGTTGCTCCAGTCTGATTAGCAGTAAGAGTAGAAGCGGTTACGGTCAATGTATTATCAAAACCTCCAGTAGAAGCACTTAATGCAGCCCCTGTAACAAAGTTTGAAGAAGTACCTGTTAAAGCAAAATTATTAAGAATTCCATCATTTCCATTACCAGAATTATCACTTACAACAATTAAACCTGTATTTGTACCATCTGCCACACCATCATTTAATTTATAGTATGCAACTAAATTTGCTGTGCTTGGACAAAGCTCTGCATTCATATCTGCTTGTATTTCTGCTTGCGTACGAGCTACGTCCCACACACGAACTTCATCTATGATACCGTCAAAAGGAATATTCCCCCCACTTACACGTTGGCCTATTTTTAAATTTTCACCAGTAGAAGGAGTATTTACCGCACTTAAATTACCCGTTGCTACTTGCACACCATCAACATAGGTATAACCTACCCCATTATCAATAACAAATGCCGCGTGCACCCACTGTCCGATAGGAACAGAATTTACGGGAGACGAAAGGTTACCATTTGTTCCCCCTGAAAGAAAATTAAGTTTAGCTGAAGGATCTACAATCCAAGTATTTCTAGAACCTGTAGCCGAGTTTCCGTAATCTAATATTGTGATATTACTAGAAGGCATAGCGCTTACATAAATCCAAGCCTCAAATGTTCTAGAATTAGTACCTAACACCCCCGGATAGGAAGTTTGAATATAGTCATCTGTTCCGTCAAAATCTAAGCCTACTTGTGCTTGCGAATAATTGAAAAGAAAAAGTGTTAAAAACAACACACTAAAATTGAGTAATGTTTTTTTCATAAAAATATTGATTTAGTCATTAAATGTCGGCACTAAATTTATGTAAAAATTAACAAAAACCACACTAAATTAACATAAAAATAAACCAAATTAACCTTGGAGCTATTTTTTGTCGTATTAAAAGTTTAAAATATGCAAAAACTTACACGTTTCATAAAAAAATTAAATCTACTTAAAGACAAAAAATAAACAAAAAAACCAAGCCATAAAGGCTTGGTTTTACACAATAATTTATATAAAATACTTTAAGCTTTTACCTTTCCTTTAGCTTGAGCTTCTAAGTTTTTCTCTATTTTATGTCCTGGTCTAGACCATCTAGGCTTTTCGCCTAAAGCATCTATTTTAGAGTCTTCTTTTTCTACAGATTTACGCTGAGGATGCTTTTCAAAAGGTTTTTGAACGTTTAAACCTAACTCTTTAAACATAATCATGTCTTCATTAACATCTGGATTAGGGGTAGTTAACAACTTATCTCCCGCAAAAATTGAATTTGCTCCTGCAAAGAAACACATTGCCTGACCCTCTCTACTCATATCTGTTCTACCTGCAGACAATCTAACTTGAGTTTTTGGCATAATTATTCTTGTTGTAGCTACCATTCTTACCATTTCCCATATAGAAACTTTTTGTTGTTCTTCTAACGGGGTACCTTCTACAGGAACTAAAGCGTTGATTGGCACAGATTCTGGTTGCGGATTTAACCTAGCTAAAGCTACTAACATTCCTGCACGATCTTCTTTACTTTCTCCCATACCAATAATACCACCACTACAAACGGTTACATTGGTTTTTCTAACATTGTCTAACGTTTCAAGTCTATCTTCATAACCTCTTGTAGAAATTACTTCTTTATAATAATCTTCAGAAGTATCTAAGTTATGATTATACGCATATAAACCTGCCTCTTCTAAACGTTTAGCTTGATTTTCTGTTACCATACCTAAAGTACAGCAAACTTCCATATCTAGCTTATTAATGGTTCTTACCATTTCTAAAACACTATCAAACTCAGGACCGTCTTTAACGTTTCTCCAGGCTGCTCCCATACATACACGAGAACTACCAGATGCTTTTGCTCTAAGAGCTTGTGCTTTAACTTGGTTTACACTCATTAAATCATTCCCTTCAATATCGGTATGATATCTTGCAGCTTGTGGGCAATAGCCACAATCTTCAGGACAGCCACCTGTTTTTATAGAAAGTAATGTTGAAACCTGAACTGTATTTGGGTCATGAAATTCTCTATGAACTGTAGCAGCCTCATAAAGCAATTCCATAAAAGGTTTATTATATATCTCTAAAATTTCTTCTTTTGTCCAATTATGTTTTGTTGCCATAAAATGTAAATTGTTAATCAAAAATACTAAATCAGGTTGGTTTAAAATACTCCTTTTAAAAAGTTTTTAATACTTCTTATAAATCTAAAGGGCAAATTATTCTATTTTGAGATAATTACACTTACTGCATTCCCACCAAATCCTACTGCATTTATCATAATAGTTTTTAAAATTTTTGTTGAATTTTTATCATTTTCATAAAACGGATTTTCTATGAAATGGTTATTTTGAAGCATAAGTAAAGCCATTTCTAAACTCATAGCTCCTGAAGCTCCAAAGGTATGACCTATTAAAAACTTATTAGAAGTTATTAATGGAAGTTTACTTTTAAATACTTTCTTTATAGCATTTATCTCTGCCCAATCTCCTTTTCTTGTACCCGGAGCGTGCGTAACAATAGCGTCTACATTTTCTATTCCTGCTGTTTTTAAAGCCATTTTCATAGACTGTTGAAGACATTGAGCATCTTTAGATATAGATATGTTATGCACTAATTTTTCTGTACCATAACCTAAACCTAATATCTCTGCTTTTGCATTAGTAGATTGCTTTTCTAAACAAAAAATAGAGGCGCCTTCACCTAAAATCATAGTATTGGAAGACTTATCTATTTCTAAACTTCTATTAGGCCATTGTTCTTCTTTATTATATTTTGCATATAATTTTACCGCATTCATCTGGGCAATGGTAAATGGAGTTAAAGGAGCTTCACTACCCCCTACTAAAAAGCGATTTGCCATACCGCTATTTAACCAAGCAGCCCCATTTAAAATACTATGTAGAGCTGTAGAACAAGTAATGGAGTGACTTAACTCTGGCCCTTTACTACCTAAATCTTGCAATACCCAAGAAGAAACATTACCTAAAGTAGTAGTAGGTGAAGCTAATGCAGCTGTTTTTCCTTCTTCTAAATATTGTTGATGATATTTTTCAAATAATGAAGTAGCTCCTCTGGAAGAACCGATATTTACACCGAAATCGTTTTGATTCCATAAAGAATCTTTTGTAGCTTTTCTTGCTGAAGCAATAGCATACAAAACAGAATTATCTAAATCTTTGTAACGATTGTTACTAGTTTTTAAATCTTCAATAGCTAATTTACCTTCTTTATTAAGTTGAGATACATAAGATTGCTCACCCTGAAATATTTTAGAAGTAAATAAAGGCTTCCCTTTTAAATAATTTTGCCAAACCTCATCTGAAGTATTTCCCAAAGCAGAAATAGAAGCAAATGAACTTATGAATATTTTATCTTTCAACACCTAGCTTTTCTTTTATGCAAATATCTAAACTAATAGCATAAAAAAAAACTTCGGAAAAATACCGAAGTTTTTTAAAATTAGGATACCCCAAACCTAATTTTACATAACCCTTTTAAATAAAAATTACAATACAAATATTACATTATTTTAATTAAAAATAAAAGAAAAATTTAACATTTTTTAATAAAAATAAAACATAATATCTAAAAAAAGTGAATTTAACACTTATATTTCATCAAAGTTTTCTAATAAATTTAAGATACAATCGTATATTTTCTCTAATTCTTCCTTGTTAATTACATAAGGACAGGCTATGTAAATCGTTTTACCTAAGGGTCTTAAATAAATTCCGTTAGACATAAAATAATTATAAATTTTATCTCTTAAATTTCCGTAGCGAGAATTTTCTACTGCTAGATCTAAGGCATAAATTGTACCTATACACCTTGTGCTTTCTACTAACGAATGATTTTTTACCCGATCATCAAAAGCTAAATGTTGTTCATTAATTTTTTTTATATTTTGCTGTATTTCTTCTGAAGTTAACAATTCTATCCCTGCTAAAGCGGCTGTACAAGCTAATGGGTTAGCTGTGTAGGTATGGCCATGAAAAAGTCCTTTTGCAATATCTTCATCATAAAAAGCATCAAAAACTTCTTGCGTACAAGAAGTAGCTCCCATTGGCAATAAACCTGCTGTTAATGCCTTTGACATACAAACTACATCTGGCTGTTCTTCTAAATAATGAGAAGCAAAATACTCACCTGTTTTCCCGAAACCTGTCATTACTTCATCTGCAACAAGAATAATATCTTTTTCTCTGCAAAACTTTAAAACTTGATTTAAACCTTCTACATCATGCATTTTCATTGCTGCTGCACCTTGCACTAATGGCTCATAAATAAATCCTGCTAGCGGTGTATTTTGATGTATTTTCTCTATTTTATTTAAAATTTCTTGAGTATTATTTCCGTTAGGAACTGGTATACGCTCTACTTTAATAAAATGATCTTGAAAAGCTCCATTATACACAGAAAGATCTGAAACAGACATTGCTCCAAATGTGTCTCCGTGAAAAGCTTCTTCAAAAGCTAACATTACTTTTCTATCGTTATGTTGATTGTAATGGTATTGTAATGCTATTTTAATTCCTATTTCTGTAGCAGTAGAACCATTATCATTGAAAAATATTTTTTGCTGCTTGCTTGGTAAGATTTCTACAAGTGCTTCTGCTAATTTTATTGCGGGTTCATGTGTAAAACCACTAAACACTACTTGATCTAGCTGCTGCATTTGCTGATGTACCTTATTGGTAATATACGTATTGCAATGCCCGTAAACCGCGGTGTACCAAGATGAAATCCCGTCTATGTATTCTTTACCTTCTTCATCTGTTAAAATTACTCCTTTTGCCTTCTTTATAGGCAACATCTCTTGTTTAATTTTATGCTGTGTTAACGGATGCCAGATGTGTTTTTGATCTCTCTTTACTAAACTCATAGTTTTTTTAAATTTTCACGAAATTTATCTGCATATTCTTTCACCACATTTTCATCAAAATAAGGTTCTTCATCAATTCTACCAATTATTGGTACTTGCGTTATTTGTTTTATAATAGACTCTGTAGATGGGTTTTCTTTACCACTAAATATAATTCCGGCACAAGATAAACCTCTATTTTTTAAACTTTCTATTGTTAAAAGCGTGTGGTTTATACTACCTAAATAATGCCTAGACACCACAATGATTTTATCTTCTGAAGAAATTAAATCTGCAATCGTTTCTTTTTTATTAATAGGCACTAATAAACCTCCTGCGCCTTCTATCACCAAATAATCATTTTTAGAAGAAGGTCTTTTTAAATTTTTAGCCTTAATCTCTACGCCATCTATCTCTGCAGCAGCGTGTGGACTCATAGGAGTATTTAGTGCGTAGGCATTTGGGAAGAAATTTGTTTCTCGATTACTTAATAGTTTTTCTACTTTATGTGTGTCTGAATATTCTAAATCTCCTGCCTGAATTGGTTTAAAATAATCTGCTTTCAGAGATTCTGTAACTATTGCAGAAGCAATTGTTTTTCCTACTTCTGTACTAATACCAGTAATAAAAATAGTTTTCATATTACATTAAATTTTTCTTTACAATCTTCACAACGATATTCATATTTTGTATAGATAGGATATAAGCCTAGTAATAAAAAGTTAACAATAAAAGCTAGAAAAGCTTTTATATCGTTCACATTAGTAAAATAGTCTATTTTACTCCCCTTACATTTTGGACAATAAACTTCACCTCCATTATCATCTAAAGAATATGCACTTAACTCTGCCAAGACACTTTCTGCTCTTGCTTTGTCTTCTTTTAATACTAATAATTTCACACCACCAATAGCGTTACTTATTAAGGGGTCTGTATCTATCGTGTATTGATCTGTGATTAAAACGTGAATACCTTCTGCCTCTAACCTACCTTTAAAAATCTGAGCTTCAGATGAAAATTGATAGGTGGCTATTTTTATATATTTTTCTTTCATTTAATTGCTTCACTTAGTAACTGCAAAACTGAGAAAATTTCTTCTTCTGTGTTATAACTATGTAAACAAAAACGCAAACGCTCTTTACCTTTAGGCACGGTTGGAGAAAGAATAGCTTTTACCAAAAAATTTTGTTGTTGAAGTCTTTCTGCAACCAATTTAACTCTATGATTACCAGAAATAATACAAGATTGAATAGCAGAATCACTTTTATTAAAATAGCTAGCAAGTTCCAAAACATCTAATTGATTTTTAAAGTAACAAATATTTTGCTTTAGCATTTCTATTGCTGAAGTATTTAAAAGCTCATGATATGCAGAAGATATAGTTGCAACTGCGTGTGGAGAAATAGAAGTGGTGTAAATTAAACTTCTAGCAAAATTTATTAAATATTTTTTTAATACTTCACTACCTAAAACAACAGCACCGTGAGCACCTAAACCTTTACCAAAGGTTATTATTCTAGCAAAAATTTGTGAATGCAAGTTTTTATCTTGTAGCAAGCCTTCACCTTTTTCTCCAAAAACTCCAATTGCGTGAGCTTCATCTACCACTAAAAAAACACCATTATCTTCACAAAACTGTACTAATTCTTCTAGATCTGGAGTATCCCCATCCATTGAAAAGACAGACTCTGTTACCACAAAGATATTTCCTGTTATATTTTGACGAGCAACTTTTTGTTTTAAATCGCTTAAATTATTGTGTTGATACTTATAAGAAGTAGCTAAACTTAAATTTAAACCATCTCTAATAGAGGCATGAATATGTTCATCATAAAAAATTACGTCTCCGCGCTGCGGAACGCTAGAAAAGAAACCTAAATTAGCATCGTATCCTGAATTAAATAAAAGAGCACTTTCTGCTTGATGAAATTGAGCTATTTGTTTTTCTACTTCTTGATGAAGAATTGAATTACCAGACAATAACCTAGAGCCTGTGGAGCTATTTAACGGTAAATCTTTTTGCTCTAGTTTAGCAGATGCTTCTGTGTATATTTTTTTATTTTTAGCAAAGCCTAAGTAATCATTAGAAAAAAAATCTACTCCAGCTTTTGGCAAAGACAAATCTCGTAAAGAGCTTTCTTTTTCCCTTCGCTCTAGTTTTTTAAGTATTCCGTTAGGGATTTGATTATTATTCACTTATAATAAATCTGATTTTTTATGCTCGGTTTTATCTTCTTCTTCATCTTCATCTTCAAACTCTTCACCGCTAGATAATTTATGTGAATTAGGTTGATATTTACCATCTAGCTCATCTGTAATAGATTTACCCCACATTTTGTTGCCTGAAAAATAAGAGGCTCTACCAATTAAATGTGCGCCTACTGGAGAAGTTAATATAATAAACAAAACTATAGCCAATACTCTAGAGGTGACAGATAAATCGTCAAAATAAACGGCTGCACTTGCTAAAATTAAACCCACGCCTAATGTTACTGCTTTTGTAGTTACAGAAATTCTTAAATACGTATCTGGCATTCTTACAAAACCAATAGCGGCCAATAAAATAAAAATTGCGCCTAAACTAGATAATATGATGATTAAAATATTACTCATCTTGTTGTTCTTCTCTTTGTTGTTTCTCTCTTTTCTTTCTATTTCTCTTCTCTAAATAATAAGAAAAGGCTACCGTACTTAAAAAGGCTATTAATCCCAAAATCATAGCGATATCGAGAAATGTAGACTGATCATAAACTATACTGTAAATTGCAATAAGAGTAATACCTATTGTAATTAACAAATCTAGCGCCACTACTCTGTCTGCTATACTTGGCCCCATAACAAATCTACAGAACACCAAGAGAACAGAAACTGCTAGTATTGGTAAAATTATATAATATAAATACTCTTCTATAATCATCTTAAAATTTCTAACAAACGTTTTTCAAATCCGTTTTTAATATCATCTATAAAATCTTGTTTATCTTTTAAATACATAGCGTGCACATACAATACTTTTCTATCGTCTGAAACATCTAAGCTTAATGTACCTGGCGTAAGGGTTATTAAATTTGCTAATAATGTAATTTCTAAATTTGTTTCTGCATCTAGCGGCACTCTTACAATACCTGGCGTCATGTAAAAGGTTGGAGTAACCACATCATAAGCTACTTGTAAATTAGCTTTTAACAACTCCCACAGAAAAAAAAATATAAAACCTATAAGTTTAGGTACTATTTTAAAATACTTAGCGCTACCTCTTCCTTTAGTTATAACATACATTATAATAAAGCTGAGTATAAAACCAAACAAATAATTGGCAAACTCAAAACTACCTGTGATAGCCACCCAGATAAACGTAAGCAATATGTTAGATAAAAATCTGTTTTTCATCTTAATTATTTTGTGGCATTACCGCATCTATGTATTGCTGATTATTTATTAACTCTGATGCTATTCTATTAGATAATTGTTGCATATGTTCTGCACCAAAACCTATATACAAAGAAACTCCTGCTAACATCACTATGGGCGCAAGAAATTGAAACTTTCTTGCTTTATCCATTTGTTTAAAGTACAAGAAATGTTTTCTTACTGGTAACTCTTCTCCTTTTTTCCAAAAAACTTCAGACCATAGTTTGGCAACTACCAATAAGGTTAACAAACTACCTAATATAATTGCTCCCAACAGCACATAATTCTTCTCATTTAATGTTGCTATAATTAGAGAAACTTTTGGCCAAAAACCAGAAAATGGTGGCACCCCAATTAACGATAGTAACGGAATAAACATTAACAAACTTAACTTTGGATATTTATCATATAAATCTCCTAAAAGCTTTACATTATTAGTCCCTTTAATTCTATAAATTAAACCACTAATCATAAACAAGTTAGTTTTCACCATAATATCATGTATTAAGTAAAACACCATTCCTGCCAAAGCTACTTTGGTAAACATCCCCAAACCACCTATCATAAAACCGATGTGACAAATTATTAAGTATGAAAATATTTTTCTTACATTTTTTTGCACCAAAGCACCTATTGCTCCACTAAATAAGGTGAGTACAGCAATCACAATTAATAAATCGTTTAAAAATTCATTATCTAGAAAAATAAGACTAAATATTCTAATTAGCGCATACACTCCTACTTTGGTTAGTAACCCTCCAAATATTGCAGCAACAGCAGATGGCGGAGTATGGTAAGAGGCTGGTAACCAAAAATACAATGGGAATACTGCAGATTTAATTCCGAAACCTACTAAAAATAAAATGGCCGTTACTTCTACTAAGTGTCTGTTTTTTAATTGCGGTACCAAGACTGCCAGATCTGCCATATTTAAAGATCCTGCTAAACCATACAATACAGCTATAGCAGTTAAAAATATAATGGACGCTAGAATATTTAAAGTAAAATATTTTACTGCACCTTCTATCTGTGCTTTTTCTCCCCCAAGTGTTATTAACACAAACGAAGAAATGATAATAATCTCAAACCATACGTAGAGATTAAATATATCTCCTGTTAAAAAAGCGCCTGTTAAACCCAATAATAAAAAATGGTATATAGGAAAATAACCAAACCTTAGTCTTGCTGGAATTACAGAGGCTGCTGAAAAGAAAGAAACTGCCATCCCTGCAATAGCGGTTAATAACACTAAAGTTGCAGAAAGCGTATCTGCTACAAAAGTGATACCGTAAGGAGCCTCCCAGTTTGCTGCTTGCACTGTTTGCGTACCGTAATGCCAAACCTTATAAAACAATAAAGCCGACAGAAAAACACCTATAAAACCACCAACTATACTTATTATTTTTTGCGTCTCTATCTTTTTCCAAAAGAACATTAGTAAGATGCTCAAAAACAATTGAAACAATAGCGGATATAGTAAAAGTTGCTGAGTCATTTATTTAATTTCTTCTTCAATAGTGTTCATTTCATCTAAATCATCTGTTTTCACAGCTTGATAAGCCCTTTTTATTAAAATAATAGCAAAAGACTGTAACCCAAAACTTATTACAATTGCAGTTAATATTAATGCCTGCGGAACAGGGTCTGCATATATTTCTGTAAAAACTTTAGAACCATCTGGTATAATTGGCGGATGCCCTTTAGTAATTCTTCCTAATAGAAATATTAATAAGTTAGCACCATTACTAATAATAATTAAACCTATAATTAATTTTACCATACTTCTTCGCAACATCATATATAGACCTGCCGCATAAAGTAATCCTGTTATAATAGCTAGTAAAAACTCCATATTATGCAGATTCTGAAATTGTAAAAATAATGGTAAGTGTTACACCTTGTACCACTATATAAACACCAATATCAAAAAACATTGCTGTACCTAAAGCACCTAAAACTGGTATGGTGTCGTGCATCCAAAGACCCGTCATAAAAGGTTCATCAAAACCAATTACAGGTAATAGTCCTGCTAAAAATGAAACAGCTAAACCTATTGGCATTAAAAAACCTGGGTGAAATTTTAATAGTTTTTTGGTGTCTTTTAATCCGTTAGCAAATGCGTGCAATACAAATGCTATAGATGCAATTAAACCGCCTACAAAACCACCTCCTGGCAAATAGTGCCCTCTCAATAAAATAAAAATAGAGAACAAGAGTAATATAGGCAATAAGTAATTAGATGCTGTTCTTAATATAAGTGTCTTCATAAGTCTACTTCATTATTTTTGAAAACGTTCTACACTCTTCAACCTTAATTTTAATAGTCCAAATACCCCAATTGCAGATATAGCCAATACAGAAATCTCTACCATAGTATCTGCCCCTCTAAAGTCTACTAAAATTACATTTACTACATTTTTTCCGTGTGCTAACAAGTAAGAGTTTTTGGCATAAAAATCACTTATCTCACTATTTACAGGCTGAGCTAAAACTTCTAAAGCTAAAATGGAAATTAAACCCCCAAATGCAATTGAAAGTATACCATCTCTAATTCTCATTTTATAATCAGAAAGGTTTAAATACTTCGGAAGTTTATATAACACCAACACAAATAAAATTACAGTTAATGTGTCTATTGCAAATTGGGTCATTGCTAAATCTGGTGCGCTATAAAAAACAAACAACAAACAAATTGAATATCCCATAATCCCTGTAGAAACTACAGCTGCCAATCTAGATTTGGCAAAAACTATTAACCCTATAGATAGTACTAAAATGGTTAAAATAACCACCTCATAAACTGTTATTCTTGCAAAAGAAGAATAATCTACCTTATAAGTGGTTCCGTCTAAGAGCGTGAAACCCATTAAAGAAATTAAAAACAGAACAATTATGGAAATATAATTTCTAAGGTATCCGCTTTGAAAAGTGCTGGTCCAAAAACCAGAAAAATTAGTAAATCCTAAAACTACATTTTCTATAATAGACTTAGGTGACAGCTTATCAAATTTGGCAATAAATTGCTCTAACTTTTTAGAAGGCTTCAGTAAAAAATAAAGTAGTAAACCAGAACCTATAGTAAGTGCACTTAATCCTAAAACTGGAGTAAATCCGTGCCAAAGTTTTAAATGAATTTCTGAAGTATTTAAACCCGTAGTTTGCACTATTGGTTTTACTAAAGAATCTTGAAGTAAAAAGGGAAAAACACCAAAAACAAAACCTGCTACCGCTAATAAAACAGGAGGAAACCATAATAAAAAATGAGGAAACTTCACTTTTTCAAACTTTTCTGGTAGTTTTCCTACAAATGGTTTAACACCCGCAACATATCCTGCATACGAGATTAAAACATTGGTGATAATAGCAAATGCTGTTAATAATATGGCAGAATTCTCTAAATGAAGAGTACCCTCGTAAATTAAATCTTTTCCTACAAAACCTATACTTGGCGGAATACCAGCATTAGATATTGCTGCTAAAATACCTGCTATTGCAACTGGTAACATTACTTTTCTTAATCCTGATAATTGTGTGATATCTCTAGTACCTGCTTGATGGTCTACTACTCCTGTTACCATAAAAAGCGTTGCTTTATACAAAGCGTGAACAATAATAAATACCCCTGCAGCAAGAAAAGATTCTTGAGTACCTAACCCAATTAAGAACACCAAAATACCTAAAGCAGATATTGTAGAATATGCTAATACTCCTTTCATATCTGTTCTAAAAAGACAGTGAAACGCAGAGTAAACCATAGTTATTAAACCTACAATAGTTAAAGTAGTATTCCAAAAATTAGTAGACCCCATTAGCGGACTTAGCCTAAACAACAAATAAATACCAGCTTTTACCATAGTTGCAGAATGTAGATAGGTAGAAACGGGAGTTGGCGCTTTCATTGCACCTGGTAACCAGAAATGAAACGGAAATTGAGCAGATTTTGTAAAGGCCGCTCCAAAAATTAAACAACCTACTAGTAAATAATAATCACTATTAGCTATTAAATCTTTATGCTGCAGCATTTCAGAAATATCATAAGTACCAGTTATACTCCCTAAAACCAAACCTCCGGCTAATAACAACAAGCCTCCTAAACCAGTTATCCCTAGTGCTGTAAAAGCAGATTTTCTAGAGGCTAAACTTGTATTATTAAAACCAATTAAGAAGAATGAGCTTATGCTTGTTAACTCCCAAAAAACAAAGAGAGATATTAGGTTATCAGAAAGTACTAAACCTAACATTGCCGCCATAAATACAGCTAAGTAGCCGTAAAATCTATCTAAGTAATTATTCCCTTTTAAATATGCAGATGTGTAAGCAAATACCAAAGTACCAATACCCGTAATCATTAAACTAAATAATAAAGACAGACCATCTAGTGTAAAACTTAAATTAATACCTAAAGACGGAATCCACTCATAAGTTTTATGTACAATCTCATTGTTCGAAATATCTTTTATAAATCGAACAAAATAAATAAATAGGCTTAATGGAATAAGCGCAGGCAGTAATGCAAGTTTGCCGCTTACAATGTTTTTTCCTCCAAAAAATAGGAGTATAGCAAAGACAAAACCTGTTAATATAGCTATTAGCATAATTTTTTAGTAGGATAACAAATATAATGGTAATAATTGATTTAACCGTACCTAAACGCCTTATACACTATGGGTTTAACAACATCATAACATTTTAAATGTTAATGCTTTTTTAAAATTTTAACAACTATTAACCTTTAGATATAAGATTAACATTATCTATAAAATTACTAGGACTTTTCTTCTAAATAAAGAAGAAAAGCCCTAATTGTATATTTTGCTATTCCATGTATTTTAATACATCAAACAGACATAAAGAATTTCCAGAAAATTAAAACCAAGCAGCCCAAGGAATCATTGCTAACATTGCTATTAATGCTAGAGGGTAAAAAATAGCTAATGTTTTAAATTTTGGAGCTGAAGACAATTTCTTTTTATGCTTAGAATAACCTATTGTAATTAATGCGATTGCTACAATCATTAATAAAGGATGCTCTACGTTGTAAAGTCTTAAAACACTATCTCCCATTATATCTTTTACAGGAATACCTTCTGTAAACCAAACAATTTTTGGAGAAAGGAAAAATAAAATTATCCCTATAAGCAATTGAATATGCGTACATATTAATGCAAACAAAGAAACTCTAAAATCTTTTGGCGCATAAGATCTTTTGGTAACTGCACCTACTATAGCATTTAAGGTTGCTAAAACAACTACTAATAATACTAAATATGCCCAATAAGAGTGAAGGTGATAAATTGCTGTATACATAACTTTATTTTTTTTGAAGTGTAAAGATAATTTTTTTACACAAAAAAACCGCTACTATTAGTAGCGGTTTTTAGAAGATATATTATAATGTTATACTTCTTAGAATGAATACTTCACTGCAAAATTCCAAGTAAGACCATTACCATAATAGTAACCGTAGTTATCTTTAATTGAAATATATTCGTGATCTAACACATTGTATATGTTAGCAGATAACTGAACTTTGTTATCTCCTAAGTTCAGGTTGTAAGAACCTCCTAAATCAAATAATGAATAAGGATTTAATTTTTCAGTTTCATAATCATCACCAACTGCAACAGCTAAACCTAAATCTTCTACATCAACTTGACCATACATATCTGCATAGTAGTTCCAGTTTACGTACATTGAAAATTTGTTAGCAATAATATCGTAATTAGCACCTAAACCTGCACTAGTTTGAGGAGCTCTACCTACTTTAACACCAGATAAGTCTCCAGAAATCTCATCTACAAATTCTGATGTATCATCATTTCTAATTCTAATTGGGGTACTACCATCATACTCCCAGTTACCTGCAGTTGCATAACCTGTTAAAGTTAAGTCTTCCATAACTCTCCACTTAGCATCAATCTCTAAACCTTTATGTAATTGAGCGATATCTGAAAATAAGAAAGTTGCATTTTCTATATCTTGGTAAGAACCAGATGCATTTAAGAATCTATTTTCCCATTTAGTATGGTAAGCATTTAAGTTAACTTGGAAGTTTCCAGTTTCAAAACGGTAACCTGCTTCAAAACCAACAATCTCTTCGTTATCTACTTCTGGATCTGCTAATTCTGTATTATCACTATAGCTTGGGTAGATATTATCTAAAAATGGTTGTCTAGAATATTTTCCTGCATTAGCAAAAATTGTATTTCCTTCCATAAACGCCCAAGACGCCCCACCTTTTACATTGTATCCTGTTTTGTTTACAGTTTTAGATTCTCTAGTTTCTGCAAAGTTACCTCTATCTTCTCTCTTATATGATTGGTTAGAAAGAGACCCTTGTGCAAATACAGAGAATTCATCGTTAGCCCACTCTACTTGACCAAAACCTCCTTGGTAATTAATATTTTCAGAGTAATCGTAGTCAACTCTTTCTCCTTCATCTGCATAGTTAAATAATGCTGACCAAGGGTCTGGGTTAAATGTTTCTGTTACCGTATGGTTTTCATCACCTCCAAAGTTCTCGATTCTACCTTGAAGACCTAACAAGTCTGTTAATTGTCTAAAGTGATCTCCTCTATAAAATCTAATATCTGCACCTACATTAAATGTTAAGTTTTTTAATGTATCATACTCGTAGTTAACTACAGAACCATACCAAGCGTGATTGTTTACAGATGCTCTTAATAACGCTCCGTTATAACCTTGACTGTAACCACCTTCTATTGTTTGGTTGTATTCTTCTACATATGTCCAGTCTATTAAACCGTTATGCGTATCATAAGCTCCGTCTAGATTATCACCTTCAACGTCTCCTGGGTAGTCTATATAACTAGGACTGTTTCCGTAAGTTCCTGTTCCTCCACCTCTACCAAAAGAAGCATAAACAACTGTAGATAGGTTAGAGTTTTCAGAAATATCCCAATCCCAGTTTAAGTTCATCACTGGTTTATGGTAGTAATTTCTTCTAGAAGTTAAATACTCTCCGTTATTAAAACCGTAGTTATCGTTATATCTTGTTCCATATTCATCATACAATTCTAAATCTTTTGAATAGTTTTGATCGTGCCATTGTGGAGCTCCAGTAACTAAGAAGTTGAAATTGTGATCTCCTGCTTTTTTACCAACTGAAAAGAAATAGTTTTGACCTTCACCTTTAGTACCATTAGCGTATTTGCTATGAGCTTTCCAGTAATCTACTAAGAAAGAAAATCCCCATCCGTTATCATTCATTCCTGTATCGTAAGAAACAGTTCCTTTCATGTAACTACCGTTACCTACCATAACTCTAGCAAAACCACCTTCTGTTCTATTAGTTGCTTTAGTTACTATGTTAACCGTACCTCCAACTGAAGATATTGCTAATTTTGAAGAACCTAAACCTCTTTGTACTTGAACAGCATTTGCTATATCTGTAATACCTGCCCAGTTAGACCAGTACATATTACCATCTTCCATTCCGTTAATTGGCTGACCATTTAATAAGAAAGCAGTATTTGACTGACCAAAACCTCTAACAAACATTTGAGAATCTCCAAAACCTCCAGAAGCACCAGCTACATAAATGTTTGGAGTGTTTTTTAATACTTGAGGAAACTCTACGTTACCAACAGCTCTCTGCTGAATTTCTGCTCTTGTTATTGTAGAAGCAGCAATTGGAGTTTTTCTATCTTGTTGTAAATCAATAACCCCTCTACCAACCACAACAATCTCGTTAAGAGCATTATCATCTGCAGTTAAGTTAATTTGTCCTAGCTCAACAGTTTCTCCATCTTTTACACTAAAAGAAACTTTTTGTTTAGCAAAACCTATATAGGTAATTACTATTTCTCCTTCTAGATTCCCTTCACCTACATTTAGGGTGAACATTCCATCAAAATCTGTAGTGGTACCATTAGAGGTTCCAGCTACCATTACGTTTGCTCCCAATAAAGGAGTACCATTTTCAGAATCTACAACAGACCCTTTAATAGTACCTTGAGCAAAAATTACACTCGTTGCTAAAAGCAACAACATTGTAAACAGTTTTTTCATTTTGCAGTTATGTTTAGTATTTGATTTGCCGTGCAAAAAAAACAATTACTTAGCTATTAAGTTTTAACTCGCCATTAACAGTCAATCTTCAATGTTAAGGAATTGTTATGCACGCACAATAGTTAGCGTTGCAATATATACAGAAAAGTTGTAAAACCTAAAGAATTTTGTTAGGTATCTTTTTAAATGGAATAGAATCTAGCTCTGATTTTAGTTTCTCTATAAAAACAAAATAGTCAGGCTTTAATATTTCTTTTAATGGTTCTGAGCTTGGTAAATCTTGTTTATAAGGGTCTACTTGCTCTCCATAAACCCAGAAACGATAACACACATGAGGACCTGTAGCTAAACCTGTACTTCCTACAAAACCTATTACATCTCCTTGCTTAACACGCTGCCCTACCTTTACATTTCTTTTAGACATGTGTAGGTATTGTGTAGTGTATTTATCGTTATGCCTTACTTTTACATAATTACCATTACCACTTGTGTAGCTAGATTTTATAACAACACCATCTGCCGTTGACCAAATTGGCGTACCAGTGGGAGCTGCATAATCTGTACCTTTATGTGCTTTCCATCTTTTTTGTACAGGATGAAATCTTCTTTTTGTATATCTAGATGATATTCTAGAAAACTTTAATGGTGCTTTTAAGAAGAAACTTTGTAGTGAATTAGCTTCTTCATCATAATACTTAGCGTAACCGCTAATACTATCATTACCATATTCAAAAGCAAAATATGGATTTTTATAATGAGTTAATACTGCTGCTTCAATATTCTCTATTCCAGCATAAACCGTATCATTTATATATTTTTCATTATAAATTAATTTAAACTGATCTCCTTTTTGAATTTTAAAGAAATCTATCTTCCATCTATAAATATCTGCTATTTTATCTGTTAAAGCTATACTTAAACCTTCATTATCCATTGCTCCAGAAAGAGAAGAAGTAATAACTCCAGAAGCAAACTTACGTTTTATAGTTACCGGTTTTTTTGCGGTGTAGGCATTTATTGTATCATTTAGATCTATTACAGTGTAGTTTATTCTATCATTTTCATAAATAAAAGCTTTTACTGTAGCACTTGTATCTTTTGTTTTAAGTATAGTATATGGTTTGCCTGCTATAATTTTGGCTGGATTAAAAGTATCCATCACTTTTTCTGATATTCTAAAAACATCTCCGCGACTTACACCATTAGCATCCATAATAGCACCAAAGCTATCTCCAGATTTTATAGTATCTCTTACTACTTGGTAATTATCTAACACGTAACCATACTCTTTAACCGGAGGTGGTGTTTTTTTTACGTTAGAAATTTTATTTTTATTTTCTGATTTTTTATCATCTTGGCAAGAGTATAAAACAACAGAAAAAATAAGCGCTACTACAATATATATATTTCTCAAAAGGGTTATTATTTATAGGGTAGGCAAAATTATTTAAAGCAATACACCTATACAACTATAATACTTTAAAATTATTACTGAAATGAACAAGTAATTAATCTACAATTACCTTAAATGGGTGAGCTAAACCTTTAAAAGCTTCTAAATCTGCTTCTAAAGAGCCTACAGCTAGATCTGCTTTAATTTTTAAAGGAATTTTGTTTTCATCATTACTTACCCAAAATGTTAAGCTTTCTTCTTCTTTAAAAATTCTATCTGCTTGAACATAAGGCCTAAACTTAAGAGAGTTTATTTTTCCGAATTTAGTTTTGAGAACTTCATGACCTAAAAAAACAGTTTTAAATTTATAGTTTTCATTATCAAAAAATAAGTCTACAAAAATCTCATCTCCTTTTTTTAAATTATCTATATCTATTTTGTTTCTTAAATAATAAAATACAGACAGCATATCTTGCACATTAGATTTTGTGCTAAATGTTTCTTCTTTATTATTTTCAAGGTTTTTTACTTTTGCTTTGTTTGAAGCTTGATCAAAATAAATAATTTTATTTTTTGTGTGTCCGCCTTCATTAATATCTCTTACAAATTTTAGTGGCAAATCTGTATCTTGCTCAATATAGGTTTCATAATTATCAT
Organism: Mesonia phycicola; assembly: GCF_900141885.1. GTDB lineage: Bacteria > Bacteroidota > Bacteroidia > Flavobacteriales > Flavobacteriaceae > Mesonia > Mesonia phycicola. The sequence continues at coordinate 122,033 of NZ_FQYY01000003.1, forward strand.
CTACTTTAAAAAATACATCTAACAAACCTGTAGATTTTCCTTTACCTATCACGTGATAAACTTTTTTAGATTCAAAAGTTTCACTCTTTGTTTCTAAAGTTGCATAACTAGCATTAAACCAACCGTAATGAATTCTGAATTTAAACCACTCACCACCTTGGTATGACTTTTTTTGAGCCCTTGCAGGTATTGTTAACAGTGAGCTTAAAAAAAGAAAAAAAATGATTTTTTTCATATTGTAAAGTTAGGTTAGTATAAATATTACAAAACATACGGTTTCAAATACTATTCCAAATATATCAAAAAGAAAAAGCCCTATCAAAAATTTGATAGGGCTTGTCCTTATTAACCAACTAAAACTTAAATTTATGAAAAAAAATCTTTCTCAAAATCATTTTTGGTAACCACTCCAAAAATGCTGGGCAAAAGTATAACAGTAACACCTAGTACGCAACCTTAATTTTACATTTAACTATTTACAATGTAAATAATTATAAAATTCTTGTTTTAGCTAACAATAATTTAATGATTTCTTAAAATTATAATGTTCCTCTCAAACTTTGCTCTCTTTCTATAGACTCAAAAAGGGCTTTGAAATTACCTGCGCCAAAGCCTTTTGCTCCCATTCGTTGAATTATCTCAAAGAAAAGTGTTGGTCTATCTTCTACAGGCTTAGTAAATATTTGTAATAAATAACCTTCTTCATCGGCATCTATCATAATACCAAGACTCTTTAATTTTTCTATATCTTCTCTTAATTCGTGGTCGTGGTCTGCTAATCTTTTAGGTACAGCTTGGTAATAAGTTTCTGGTGGAGTTGATAAAAACTCTATCCCTCTTTCTCTTAATGCTGCAACGGTAGAAATAATATCGTCTGTTGCAACGGCTATATGTTGCACTCCCGGACCTTCATAAAAATCTAAATATTCTTCAATTTGAGATTTTTTAATTCCTTCTGCTGGTTCATTAATAGGAAATTTTATTCTTCCGTTACCATTACTCATTACTTTACTCATTAAAGCTGAATAATCTGTATGTATTTGTTTATCATCAAAAGAAAGGAAATTTACAAAACCCATTACATCTTCATACCATTTTACCCAAGTATTCATCTCTCCCCAACCTACGTTACCAACCATATGATCAATGTATTTTAAACCTACTGGTTCTGGATTGTATGGAGAATTCCACTCTACAAAACCTGGCAGAAAGGTACCTGTGTAGTTTTTTCGTTCTACAAACATATGAACCGTTTCACCATAAGTATAAATTCCTGCTCTTACTACTTCACCATGTTCATCTTTTTCTACAGTTGGCTCCATAAAAGATTTAGCTCCACGTGCGGTAGTTTCTTCCCAAGCACTTTTTGCATCTTCTACCCATAACGCAACCACTTTAACCCCATCTCCGTGCTTTACAATATGATCATTAATTGGGTTACTTGAATTTAAAGGGGTAGTTAGTACTAGTCTTATTTTGTCTTGTTTTAACACATAAGATACAGTTTCTCTACTCCCTGTCTCTAAACCTTTATACGCATAAGACTGAAAACCGAAAGCTGATTTATAAAAGTGAGCCGCTTGTTTAGCGTTACCTACATAAAACTCTACGTAATCTGTACCCATAAGCGGAAGAAAATCTTCTGCGCCTTCAAAAATTTTTTCTAATCCGTAATCTACGTTCTTTATATCTTTACTCATTACTTAATTTATTGGGGTTAAGTTTATTTTATAATTTTTATTAACTGTAAATTTTATATTTAATCGTGATCTACCCATGATTGGTAATATGTACCATCTGCTATTTTCATTCCTTCTTCTGTAACTTTTAAAGGTCTAAAAGTATCTACCATAACCGCTAACTCTTCTGTTTTAGATTTACCAATACTTCTTTCTACTGCTCCTGGGTGCGGACCGTGAGGTATTCCTGCTGGATGAAGAGAGATATGCCCTGCCTCAATATCATTTCTACTCATAAAATCTCCATCTACATAATATAATACCTCATCACTATCTATATTACTATGACTATATGGAGCAGGAATAGCTTCTGGATGATAATCATACAATCTCGGACAGAAAGAACAAACTACAAAGGCATCTGTTTCAAAAGTTTGATGTACTGGTGGCGGTTGGTGTACTCTACCGGTAATTGGCTCAAAATCATGAATAGAAAAAGCATAAGGGTAGTTGTACCCATCATACCCTACCACATCAAAAGGGTGGGTTGCATAAATAGTATCAAAAATTGCTCCTTCTTTTTTTATTTTAATTAAAAAGTCTCCTTTTTCATCGTTAGTCTCTAACTCATAAGGTTGGCGTATATCTCGCTCACAAAACGGTGAATGCTCTAACAACTGACCAAAATGATTTCTATATCTTTTTGGCGTATAAATAGGTCTATGAGACTCTACTATAAAAAGACGATTGTTTTCATCATCAAAATCTAACTTATAAATAGTACCACGAGGAATCATTAAATAATCTCCGTACTTAAAATCTAAATTCCCTAAGTGAGTTCTTAATTTACCGCTTCCTTTATGTATAAAAATAAGCTCATCACAATCTGCATTTTTATAAAAATAATCTTGAGTAGACTCTTGAGGAGATGCTAAAATTATGGTACAATCTTGATTGGTAAGTACCGCTTTTCTACTCTCTAAATAATCTGGAGCTGGCACTACCTGAAAACCTTTAAATTTATAAGATTTTATATTTTTTTCAATAGCAATTTTTGGAGAAACATCATAACCTTCTTTTATATCTTTTATTTGCGTTGGTCTGTGCTCGTGATATAAGTTGGATGACATTCCATCAAAACCAATGGTTCCAAAAAGTTGTTCGTAATACAAGCTACCATCTGGTTTTTTAAAAATTGTATGGCGCTTATGAGGGATCTTCCCTAATTTATGATAAAATGGCATAATTATTTAGTGCTTTTTACAAATATCGCAATTTTTTTTTGTTTTACTGAAATGTTAAAACTACAATTCCTAAAAAATTCAACATAAATTAATAATGGCTGTTTTATAGAAAAATAAACACATTTACTGTAATGTTATTCATTATTATTCGATTAATTAATTACTAAAAGAAAGACCATGAAAAATATAAAAATAGGGATACTTGACCAGTCTATAATTAGATATGGTTCTAATGCCAGAGAAGCGCTTTTAGAAACTGCAGAAACGGTAAAACTAGCTGAAGATTTAGGTTATAATAGATTTTGGGTTTCTGAACATCACAACTCTCCAGCAATTGCAGGCTCTGCCCCAGAAATATTAATGGTTAAACTAGCAGATGCTACTAAGCACATAAAAATTGGTAGCGGCGGAATAATGCTACCTAACCATAGTGCTTTTAAAATGGCTGAAAATTTTAGAATGCTAGAAACACTTTTTCCTGGTAGAATCGAAATGGGAATGGGGCGTGCCCCTGGCGGAGATAGAATAAGCGCAATGCTATTAAACCCCTCTAACACATTTAAAGAAGAAGATTACCTAAAACAAATAGACCATTTACAGCATTTTTTTAGAGATACCGCAGCTACAGAAAACGGAAGAATTTATGCAATTCCGCAAGCAGAAAGTGTACCTAACCAATGGGTTTTGAGCTCTAGTGGCGGTAGTGCTAAAATTGCAGCTGAAAAAGGATTAGGGTTAGCAGTTGCTAAATTTATAAACGGAAACGTGCCTCCTGAAGTAGTAAAAATATATCGCGATAACTTTAAACCTTCTGAAAGTTTAAAAGAACCTAAAGTTTTGCTTTCTTCTTTTGTTATGTGTGGAGAGAATGAACAGATGGCTACTAACATGCGTAAGTATATGGATTATACCTTAGTGCAGTTTGAAAAAGGAAATTTTGGTAAAAGACCGAGTTTTAAAGAAGTAGAAGCATACAAGTTTGATACTTATGAAGAACAACGTATTGAAGCAAATAGCAACCGAATAATATCTGGAACTCCAGATAAGGTTAAGTGGGAGTTAGAAAAAATAGCAACAGATTATGATGTAGACCAATTAGTAATAACCACCATGAGTTATGATAAACAACTGCGTTTAAAATCTTTTAAATTAATTGCAGAGGTAATGAATTTACAACCTCAATTAGTGTAAACTTGAATCTACTTCAGAAGAAAATTTATTACTTATTTTTTCTGAAGTATTTTTTCTACTACTAAAATAGTAATAAACGCTGCGGTATATGCTGCCATATCTTTCCAATCAAAAGAAGAACCTACCAAAATATCTGTAGACCTATTTCTAGAAATATTTAATAGTTTTAAGACATCTACATACTGACATATTTCAACTAAATAAGAAATTAGCAATACCAAAATTGCTACATACAATGTTTTAAAAGAGAAAAAAGTTTTTACAAAACAATACATGACAAAAACAATAATATAATCTCCCAAAACATTACGTATAAAACCACCGTGAAAATAACGCTCTATGCCTACTTCTATTAAAAAGAAGAATATAGTAAGCAGAAGGTATTTGTAGTTAAACCTAAACATTTAAAACCAAAAACCTAAACTAAAAAACCACTCACTTTGGTCTCTTTCTGGAGAATACGAATATTTAACTTCTACGGGGCCTATAAAAGTCTCTATACCGTAACCCAATGCTAAACCTGTATATTTAGGCAATGAGAAAAAGTCTATAGAGTTAAACAAATCGTCTTTTATATTTGCAATATTATAAGTTGCTACTAAATGGTGCTTTGGGTAAAGCTCATAATCTACTTCTGCTAATGCTTTTATGTAACTATCTCCTCCCACATACAAAAAGTCATACCCTAATAAAGGTCTAACATTATTAACAAAGTAATTTCCGTAGCCTCCTAAAAAGAAGTCTAGACTATTCATATCTGTTTCACCTAATCTAAATCCTAAATCTGACTGTAATCTAACCGAAAATTTATTTAGCGGAGAAAATGCATATCCTGCAGAACCTCTAAATATTGAAAATGGCTCAAACTCAAATGTTGATTTAGAATCTAATAAGTACCAATGAAAATCTCCTGTAAAATGAGCGCCTTTTGAAGGGAAATAAGCGTTATCATATTTATCATATTCTAAATAACCAAATGTACTAAACAAGTTACTTTGCTCTAAAACAGTAACAGGATATTCTTCGTTATTTTCATTTTCTATAAAAGTTTCTGTATCAGAGTTTGTGTATTTATGCTCTACCCCTAAGCCTACTTTAAATTGCTTTATTAGAAAAGTTTCTGCATAAAATTGGTTGGTAAAATCAGAAAAAGAAACCTCTACTTTGTTTACATTATAATCACCTAAATCAAAATTATCTTCTATAAACAGAAAAGGTACACCTTGATTAAATTGATTGTATCTTGATTTTAAACCTATACTCCAATAACTACCTTTATCTATATAATAGTTAAAATTATACCTAAAATTATCTCCTACTATAACATCTAATGATAAAATATCGTTTTTTAAGAATAAGCTTTTTTGGGTTAAATTAACCAAAGCAGCAAACCTGTATAATTCATCATAATGCAAAGAGCCTTTAATTAAAGTTTTTACGTTACTTTCATGTATATTTAAGACTAGGTCTTTTTTTCCGTTTGATTTAGACACTAATTCATATTCAATTTTTTCAAAATTACCTGTAGCAGAAAGATTATTAATTCCTTTATTTAATGTTTGGTAAGAAATTTTAGAATTAGTTTCTAATTTAAGTTTCCCTCGTATATAGTTTCTTGGGTAAGCAGAATTACCTTTAATAGAAATTTCATTAATATATATAGAATCTTCTAAAACTACTTTTTCTTTTAATACTGATTTACCTTTTTGTTGGCTTGTAATTTTTTTTAATTCTGGCAAAAATTTCTGAGCTTCAAGTTCTCCTTGCTTAATAATAGCTTCTCCCTCATCAAATGATAAAATGGTAAATTCTGTTATATCTGGTTTTATGTAAAGATCTGTTTTTTCATACTTTGTCTCCATATCCTTAATAGTTCTAAGGTTATTAATTTGAGTAAGTATTTCAAAGGCTGTTTTTAATTTTGTTCTATCTACTAAACTATCTTGTACATCTACCCCTATAACATAATCTATCCCTCTTTTTTTAATTTCTTCTACGGGATAATTATTAGTCACCCCTCCATCTGTTATTAATTGCCCATCAATTTCAACAGGACTAAAAATAGAAGGTATAGACCCGCTAGCTGCTACTGCTTTTGCTAATGAACCGTGATCTAAAATTACTTGTTTCCCCGATTCTATATTTGTACCTATACAAAAAAACGGAATAGGCAGTTTACTAAAATCTTCTATTTGATCTACGTGAGCGGTTAATTGAACTAATAAATTGTATAAATTTTGACCTTTAGATAGTCCTGATGGGAAACTGATTTTAAAATTTTGAAAAGGCAAAGTCAACGCATAACGCTCTGATTCTTTTTTTTCATAAAATGTTTTTACCCCTCTTGGCAATTCATCTTGAATTAACTTCTCAAAATCTGTTTCATGAAAAATAGAATCTAATTGATGAGCAGAATAGCCAGAAGCATACAAAGAACCAATAATTGCCCCCATACTTGTTCCCCCAATATAATCTATTCTAACTCCAGACTCTTCTAACACTTGCAAAGCGCCTATGTGTGCTAAACCTTTTGCGCCACCTCCGCTTAAAATTAAGCCTACTTTTAAATCTTTAGGTTGTTCTTGCGCCCACCCTAATTGGGTAAAACCTAACATAAGTATTATATACCTAAAAATTAATTTCATCTGTTATTTTGAATGATAATGATTATAAATTAAACTTCCTTTAGAATTACCTATTATTTCTATTAACTCTTCTTTTTTGGCTGTACTAATTCTTTTTACAGATCTAAAATGCTTCAACAATTCTACAGCTGTTTTTTCTCCAATGCCTGGTATACTTTCTAGCTCTGTACCTAACGCTGCATTACTTCTTTTATTACGGTGAAATGTAATCCCGAATCTGTGCGCTTCATTACGTAATTGCTGAATAATTTTTAATGTCTCCGATCTTTTGTCTAAATATAATGGAATTGAGTCTCCTGGGTAAAAAAGTTCTTCTAGTCTTTTAGCTATACCAATAATGGCTATTTTTCCTCGTAAATTTAAATCTTCTAGTGCTTTTACTGCAGAAGAAAGTTGCCCTTTACCTCCATCTATAATAATTAATTGCGGTAATGGTTCTTCTTCATTTAAAAGCCTTCTATATCTTCTAAAAACCACTTCTTCCATCGAAGCAAAATCGTCTGGCCCTTCAACAGTTTTAATATTAAATTTACGATAATCTTTTTTACTAGGTTTACCATTTTTAAAAACCACACAGGCCGCTACAGGGTTGGTTCCTTGTATATTAGAATTATCAAAACACTCAATATGCCTTGGCTCTACTCCTAATCGTAAATCTTTTTTCATTTGCGCCATAAGGCGATTAACATGCCTATCTGGATCTACAATTTTCATTTGCTTAAAGCGGTCTTGCCTAAAGTACTTTGCATTTCTTAAAGATAAATCTACAATTGCTTTTTTGTCACCTAATTTAGGGACAGTAACTTTTATATCTTCTCCTACATCTACAGAGAAAGGAACATAAATTTCTCTGGTTTTAGAGTTAAATCTTTGTCTAATTTCTGTTATTGCAAGTTCTAGTAATTCTCTATCTGTTTCTTCTAACTTTTTCTTCATCTCTATTGTATGAGAGCGAATAATACTCCCGTGAGATAACTGCAAAAAATTAACATACCCGTAGCCTTCATCACTTACAATACTAAATACATCTACATTGTTTATTTTAGGGTTAACTACCGTAGATTTACTTTGGTACTTTTCTAAAACTTCAATTTTCTCTTTTATTTGCTGGGCTTCTTCAAACTCCATTTGTTCGGCATGCCTATTCATTTGCTCCCTAAACTGCTGCAGAGAATCTTTAAAGTTACCTTTTACAATTTGCCGAATGTGTTCTATATTCTTACTGTATTCTATTTCTAATTGATTTCCTTCACACGGACCTTTACAGTTACCTAAATGATATTCTAAGCAAACTTTATATTTACCTTGCTGAATTTTTTCTTCAGACAAATCATAATTACAAGTTCTAAGTTTATATAGACCTTTAATTAAATCAAGTAGGGTATTTACAGTTTTAAAACTAGTGTAGGGACCAAAATACTCACTCCCGTCTTTTACAATTCTTCTAGTAGGAAATACTCGCGGAAAACGTTCATTTTTTATACAAATCCAAGGATAAGTTTTATCATCTTTCAGCATTACGTTAAAACGCGGCTGATATTTTTTAATTAAGTTATTTTCTAATAGCAACGCATCGGTCTCTGAGTTTACCACTATATGCTTAATGGTTTTTATCTTCTTAACCATGACCCCAATACGGTGACTGTCATGCTTTTTATTAAAATAAGAAGAAACCCGTTTTTTAAGATTTTTTGCTTTCCCTACGTATAAAATCTTATCATTTTTATCAAAATACTGGTATACGCCCGGGCTATTGGGCAATGTTTTTATTTGAATTTCTACAGAAGGTGTATCCATAATTCAAATATAATTTATGTTTTTCACTAAGCACAAATCATAAAACTTTTTATTCTGAAATAATTTCACTTATAAAATATAACCTTATAATTAACTATAACGACTAAAAATTAGATGTTTTTACATAAAATTAAAAAACCTTCCGTCTAAAATTGTTTAGATTTGTTTATATGACAAGTAAATCAAAAAAAATAATTGGGAGAGTAGATAAGGCTGATTTCCCTGAGCTTAATTTAAAAGATATTGCTATAAAAATAGATACCGGTGCTTACACCTCTTCTATACATTGTGACGATATTCACGAAAAAGACGGAGCTTTATATTGCAGGTTTTTAGACAAAGAACACCCAGATTATAACCACAAACCTCTTATTTTTAAAAATTACAACACCATTAAAGTACGCAGTAGCAACGGTATAGCTCAAAAAAGGTATGAAATTAAATCTACCATAAAAATTTTTGAAAAAGTTTATAAAATATCACTTTCTTTGAGCGACCGAAAAGAGATGAAATTTCCCGTCCTTATTGGTAGAAAATTTTTAAACAATAAATTTATTGTAGATCCACAATTAAAAGATATATCCTTCAATTTACAAGAACACTAAGTTATGAACATCAAAATTTTATCTAGAAATCAAAATTTATATTCTACTAAACGTCTTGTAGAAGCTGCAAAAAAACGCAAGCATGAGGTGGAGGTGATAGATCCTTTAAAGTGTGATATTGTTATAGAAAAGAGAAAGCCTAATATTTATTATAAAGGTGGTTACATAGAAAATGTAGATGCTATTATCCCTAGAATTGGTTCTTCTGTAACTTTTTACGGTACAGCAGTAGTACGCCAATTTGAAATGATGGGTGCATTTACCACCATAGACTCTGAAGCTTTAGTGAGAAGTAGAGACAAGTTAAGAAGCTTACAAGTACTTTCTAGAGCAAGAATAGGTTTACCAAAAACTGTTTTTACCAATTACTCTAGAGATGTAGAAGGAGTTATAAAACAAGTAGGCGGCACTCCTCTAGTAATAAAGTTACTAGAAGGTACACAAGGCCTTGGTGTTGTTTTAGCCGAAACCAATAATGCGGCACAATCTGTAATAGAGGCGTTTAATGGTTTACAAGCAAGAGTAATTGTGCAAGAATTTATTAAAGAAGCTAAAGGGGCAGATGTTAGAGCTTTTGTGGTAGATGGTCACGTAGTTGGTGCAATGAAACGTCAAGGTAAAGAGGGTGAATTTAGATCTAACTTACACCGTGGTGGTTCTGCAGAAGTTATTCAACTTTCTGATGAAGAAGAAATTGCTGCTGTAAAAGCTGCAAAAGCAATGGGACTTGGGGTTGCTGGTGTAGATTTATTACAAAGTACTCGCGGACCATTAATTTTAGAGGTTAACTCTTCACCAGGTTTAGAAGGTATAGAAAAAGCTACAGGTAAAGATATTGCAAAAACAATTATAAGGTTTATTGAAAAAAACGTTTAATTTATGGGAATGATTGATGAAAATAACGTTCTTACTTTATTAAATAAAAAAATATATCCTGGAGAAAAAGCGAAAGTAAATTTTAACACAGCTAAACTTTACACTACTACCACTGTTGAAGTACCTATAATTATAGAACGTGCTATAGAGCCCGGACCAACTGTATTAATCACCGCCGGCATTCACGGAGATGAGCTAAACGGGATAGAAATTGTTAGGCAATTAATTTCTAGAGGTATTAACAAACCAGAAAAAGGAACCATTATTTGCATACCTGTAGTTAATGTATTTGGTTTTTTAAGTATGACTCGTGAATTTCCAGATGGTAGAGATTTAAACAGAGTTTTTCCTGGAGCTAAAAAAGGACCTTTAGCTAGTAAATTTGCTTATGTTTTTACAGAAGAAATTCTGCCTGTTGCAGATTATTGCTTAGACTTTCACACAGGAGGGTCTAGTAGATTTAATGCCGCACAAATTAGAGTAGAAAAAGGAGATGAAAAAATGCTAGAACTTGCTAAAATTTTTAACGCTCCCTTTACTGTTTACTCTAAAACTATTTCAAAAACTTATAGAAAAGCCTGCTCTAAATTAGAGAAACCTATTTTACTTTTTGAAGGCGGCAAATCACAAGATAGTAATAAAGAAATTGCTAAATATGGAGTAGAAGGCACTCAACGCATTCTTGCCCACTTGGGTATGTTGAAAAAAGAATTTACAGTCCCTAAAACCACCCAAGAATCTATTTTAATAGAACATAGTTTGTGGATGCGTGCTAAATACAGCGGGTTACTGCATATAAAAATTCCTATTGGCAAGAAAGTAGAAAAAGGAGAATACATAGCCACCATCACAGATCCGTATGGTAGTTTTAGACATAAAGTTACAGCTTCTAATACTGGTTATATAATTAACGTTAACCAATCTCCCATTGTTTATCAAGGAGATGCTATTTTCCATATTTCAAAAGACGCTTAATTTATGCTTAAAAAAGAAATAAGGCTAGCCTCTAAAACTAAAAGAAACCAACTTAGTGCAAATAATATAGACGAAAAAAGCATTGCAATTGCCAATCAACTTTTAGCTCTAAATATCTGGCAATACTCTTTTTACCACCTATTTCTTTCTATTGAACAATTAAAGGAAATAAACACAGAATACATTCTGCATATTTTAAGCGGAAAAGACAAAAATATAGTAGTCTCTAAAAGTGATTTTGAAGCATTAACGATGAAGCATTTTCTGCTTACAGATGCTACTCCTTTAAAAGTGAATAAATGGGGAATTCCTGAGCCTGTAAACGGTATTGAAATTTCACCGAAACAAATAGATGTAGTTTTTATCCCCTTACTTGCATTTGATCTAAAAGGAAATAGAATTGGCTACGGAAAAGGTTTTTATGATCGTTTTTTAAGCGAATGTAAAACAGATGTGATAAAAATTGGCTTGTCTTTCTTTGAAGCTGTAGAATCTATAGAAGATACTAACGAAAATGACATACCGTTAGATTACTGTATTACTCCAGAAAAAGTATATAATTTTAATTAAGCCTCTGTTTTTTCTTCTTCTTTAGGAAAAGCTTTTTTATTAAAAAGAATTAAAAGACCAACTCCTACGGTAATAGCAGAATCTGCAATATTAAAAACAGGCTCAAAAAAGGTAAAATATTGACCACCCCAACCAGGTATCCATTCCGGCAAATAACCACTCCATAACGGGAAATATAGCATATCTACCACCTTACCGTGAAAAATGGTACCATAACCACCCGCTTCTGGTAAAAATGATGCTAATTGGCCGTGACTATCGTTAAATAATACTCCGTATAATACAGAGTCTATAATATTACCCAAAGCTCCTGCAAAAATTAAAGCTACTGCACTTACCAAAATAACAGATCCCTTTTTTCTTACAGAATCCCATAACCAATAACCAATACCACATATAGCTACTAATCTAAAAAGAGTAAGAATTAATTTACCGTATTGACCTGGTATTTTTGCTCCCCAAGCCATTCCTTCATTTTCAACAAATAAAATTCTAAACCAATCAAAAACTTTAATTTCTTCCCCTAAAACAAAATGGGTTTTAATGTAAACCTTAGAAATTTGATCTATTAAAAGGATTAATATGATAAAAAGAGATGCTTTCTTTAACGACATTTCATTGCTTTTGGGGTAAAAATACATTTTTTATTGTATTTTTTTCACTTCCACATCTCCATTAATAGATTTTATCTCTATCAAATTGCCGAAATTTAATTTTTTGTCTATAAACAGGCTTCCGTTATTGGTTTCTGCGGTTACTTTAGCATTTTTAGTGCTTATAAAAACGTCTCCTTGAAGAGTATTAATTAACGCTTTTCCGTAGTAATTTTGCAACACACAATCTCCTGAATTTAATTCTGCTTCTAGAAAATTAAATTTTCCCTCGCCATATACAGAAGCAATATTAGAGACAATTATCACTTTTAAATTTTCTGGCACTATTAATTTTAAATTAACTGCATACACTTTATGAGCACTTAGCTTATCAAAACCACTGGTTAAAATTTCTTTATAAGCAGAGGCTATATAAAGTTTATTAGATGTTTGTTGAGCGGTTATTTGAATATCATTAAAATATTCACCTTCAGAAATGGTAAATAATTTAATTTCTTTTGTAGAAACAGTAGAAATTTCAACTTTAAAAATTTCATCTGCTTGAAGTATAATTTCTTTAACTCCACCTGCACTAAATGTTTGTATACGTTCTCTTTGTGCCTTTACATGAAATTGCACTAATAACATAAATACAATACTAAAAACTTTAGAAACCATACGTTTATAAAAACAAAAAACGCTCCAAATAAAGAAGCGTTTTATATAAATTTTAAAATATCAGAGATATTACTTCTGCATATTTTTAGCCTCAATACTTAATGTTGCGTGAGGTACTAACTTTAAGCGTTCTTTTTGAATTAACTTACCAGTTACACGGCAAATACCATAGGTTTTATTCTCTATACGAATAAGTGCATTTTTAAGATCTCTAATAAACTTCTCTTGACGAATTGCCAATTGAGAGTTAGATTCTTTACTCATCGTTTCACTCCCTTCATCAAAAGCTTTAAAAGTTGGTGAAGTATCATCTGTACCGTTGTTACTATCATTCATATAAGCACTTTTATACAAATCTAATTGAGCGGTAGCTTTTTCTATTTTATCTAAGATTAAGACTTTGAATTCTTCTAATTCTTTATCTGAATACCTTTCTTTTTCAGTAGTATCTGTTGCCATAGTTTTAGTTTTTATTAATTGATAATTGAGTGTTTACATCATCAAAACTAATCTCCACTCCATTATCTAACTCTTCTACTAGTTCGAGATTTGCAGTAAGAGTTTCGGTTTTTATATACTCAACATTATCTAGAACAGCGTCCTCGACTACTCCGTCCTTTTTAATTTTAATACTGATTTTGTCTGTTACTTCAAATCCAGAGTCTTTACGAAGGTTTTGTATTCTATTTACCAATTCTCTAGCAATACCTTCTTTCTTTAACTCATCATTAATGGTAACGTCTAGTGCAACTGTAAGTCCGGCATTACTTGCAACTAACCAACCCTCAATATCTTCTGAAGTAATTTCTACATCATCGAGACGCAAAGTAGTAATTTTTCCATTAATTTCAATGTTAATTTCTCCATCTTGCTCAATAGCAGCAATATCTGCAGATTCCATCTTATTAACAGCTACTACAACGTGTCTCATATCTTTCCCAAATTTAGGTCCTAGCGTTCTAAAATTAGGTTTGATATTTTTCACTAAAATACCTGAAGCATCATCAATCATTTCAATTTCTTTGACGTTTACCTCAGATTTTATTAAGTCTGCCACTTCTAGTATTTGGTCTTTCACTGTTGCATCTAAAACAGGAATCATAATACGTTGCAATGGCTGACGAACTTTAATCATTTCTTTTTTACGTAGTGATAATACTAACGAAGAAATAATTTGTGCCATTTCCATTTTTCTCTCTAAAGATTTATCGACAAAAGATTCTTCTTTAACTGGAAAATCGGCCAAATGTACACTTTCAAAACTTTCTTTCTGTGTAGCTTTCGTTAAATCTTTGTAAAGTCTATCCATATAAAATGGAGCAATTGGAGCTGCTAATTTTGTTACCGTTTCTAAACACGTATAAAGTGTTTGATAAGCAGAAATTTTATCTTGCTCATAATCTCCTTTCCAGAATCGTCTTCTGCTTAAACGTACAAACCAGTTACTTACATTTTCTTGTAAAAATTCTGAAATTGCTCTAGCTGCACGTGTAGGCTCATAACTATTATAAAAATCATCTACCTTACCAATAAGTGTATGTAATTCTGAAAGAATCCATCTATCAATTTCTGGTCTGTCTTCTAATTTCACATCATCTTCTGCATAAGTAAACTCATCTATATTTGCATATAGAGAGAAGAATGAGTAGGTGTTATAAAGTGTACCAAAGAATTTTCTACGAACCTCAGCAATCCCTTCTATATCAAATTTTAGGTTATCCCAAGGGTTTGCGTTAGCAATCATGTACCAACGAGTAGCATCTGGACCAAAAGCTGCTAAAGTTTCAAAAGGATCTACAGCATTACCTAAACGTTTAGACATTTTTTGCCCGTGTTTATCTAACACCAATCCGTTAGAAACTACATTTTTATAAGCAACATCATCAAAAATCATAGTTGCAATTGCGTGAAGCGTATAAAACCAACCACGTGTTTGGTCTACCCCTTCTGCTATAAAATCTGCTTTTTTATCTCCATTTTCTACTTGTTCTTTATTTTCAAACGGGTAATGCCATTGTGCGTAAGGCATAGAACCAGAATCGAACCAAACATCAATTAAGTCTGACTCACGTTTCATTGGTTTTCCTTCTGAAGAAACTAAGGTAATTTTATCTACTACATTTTTATGAAGATCTACCAGATTATAGTTTTCTTCACTCATATTGCCAACTTCAAAATCTGCAAAAACATCGGCCTTCATTAATCCGGCTTCTACAGCTTTTTGCATTTCTTCTTTCAGTTCTGCAATTGAACCAATAATTTTTTCTTCTTTACCGTCTTCTGTTCTCCAGATTGGTAACGGAATTCCCCAGAAACGAGAACGAGAAAGGTTCCAATCGTTTGCATTAGCTAACCAGTTACCAAAACGCCCTTCTCCAGTAGATTTTGGTTTCCAGTTAATACCCATATTCAACTCGTGCATACGGTCTTTTACATCTGTAACTTTTATAAACCAAGAATCTAATGGGTAATACAAAATTGGCTTGTCTGTACGCCAGCAATTTGGATAACTGTGTACATATTTCTCTACATTAAAAGCTCTATTTTCTTCTTTTAATTTGATGGCAATTTCTACATCTACAGATTTTTCTGGTGTATCTTCTGCATCGTAATATTCATTTTTCACATATTTACCGGCAAACTCTCCCATTTCTGGTCTAAACTTACCTTGAAGATCTACTAACGGTACTAAATTTCCGTTTTCGTCTTCTACCAACATTGGTGGCACCTCTGGCTTTGCTTGTTTTGCTACCAAAGCATCGTCTGCCCCAAAAGTTGGAGCGGTATGTACAATACCTGTACCGTCTTCTGTGGTTACAAAGTCTCCAGAAATTACTCTAAAAGCATTTTCTGGATTATTATGTGGTTTTGCGTATGGCAATAATTGCTCGTAAGTAATATCTACTAAATCTTTTCCTTTAAAATCATTTAATATTAAATACGGTATTTTTTTATCACCCTGAGTGTAAGCTTTTAAAGCTTCTTCATTTTCTACTAAATGAAATTTCTTACCAAAGTTTTTAGCAACTAAATTTTTAGCCAGTACAATATTAATTGGCTCAAAAGTGTATTGGTTATAAGTTTTTACCAATACATAATCAATTTTTGGTCCAACAGTTAATGCTGTGTTACTTGGTAACGTCCAAGGAGTAGTGGTCCAGGCTATAAAATAAACTGGCTCATCTTGAATTTCATCAATCTTACCTAAAACTGAACTATTAAAAGTTTCATTTTTTACTGCTTTAAATTGTGCAGTTACAGTAGTATCTGTTACATCTTGATAAGTACCTGGTTGGTTAAGCTCGTGAGAACTTAAACCTGTACCTGCTTTTGGTGAGTATGGCTGAATGGTGTAACCTTTGTAGATTAAACCTTTTTTATAAATTTCTGAAAGTAGCCACCATACTGTTTCCATGTATTTAGACTTGTAAGTGATATAAGGCTCTTCCATATTTACCCAATATCCCATCTGCTCAGTTAAATTAGACCAAACATCTGTATAA
This sequence comes from Mesonia phycicola, assembly GCF_900141885.1. GTDB lineage: Bacteria > Bacteroidota > Bacteroidia > Flavobacteriales > Flavobacteriaceae > Mesonia > Mesonia phycicola. The sequence goes on from NZ_FQYY01000003.1 coordinate 138,389, forward strand.
CGCATTACAGCATTTTTACAAGCTTCGTTATATTCTTCTACAGATATTTTTTTACCAATATCTTCTTTGGTAATCCCTAATTCTTTTTCTACACCTAACTCTACAGGAAGTCCGTGAGTATCCCAACCTGCTTTACGTTTTACTTGAAAACCTTTTTGAGTTTTGTAGCGGCAAAAAATATCTTTAATACTTCTAGCCATTACGTGATGAATCCCAGGTAAACCGTTGGCAGAAGGTGGCCCTTCAAAAAACACATACGGTTCTTTACCTTCACGGGTAGTTATACTTTTATCAAAAATATCTTCATTCTTCCAAAACTCTAGAATTTCTTCTGCTACTTTAGGAAGGTCAAGTGCTTTATATTCAGTAAACTTCTTACTCATCAGTGCTCATTTTATAATGACTCGCGAAATTAAGTATTTTTAAGAAATTTGACCTCTAATTGTTTAAAAAACCCGAATACTTATTTATAAAAGTTTTTTTTACTATAAAAATTTAAAATTAATTCTTGTATATACATTTCAGAAACACAACCTATACTTCTAATTTTTAATCGTTTACAAACAAATAACCACAACAGGAATTACAAGTAAAACCACTCAAAATAGCTTGATAGGTAACCATAAAGCAGAGGATACATTTTCACTTAATAACATCTATTATTTAAAATTGACTCTAAATAGGTAAGATTATATTCCGCTAATAATTACAGAGTAATTTAAAACTACTTTATATATATTTGCAGCCAATTTAAGATATAAATTATGTCATATTCAGATTTATTTGGTAGCGGAGAGCACACCAGAAACCTTGGGCATTTTGCTTCTATTGTTAATATTGCTGCCGTAGATGGAGAAATTAATAATGAAGAGAGAGAGGTTTTAGAGCGTTTAGCTAGAAAACTTGATATTCACGATAGTGAATTTGATAAAGTGGTTGAAAACCCTTCTTTATTTCCTATTACACCTCCGCATACTACAGAGAAACGTTTAGAAAGATTATATGATTTACTAACTGTGATTTTTGCAGATCACGAAATGGATAACGAAGAAGAATTTTTACTTAAAAAGTACGCTATTGGTTTAGGTTTCTCTTCAGAAACTTCTAAACAAATTATAGAAAAGTCTATTAAAATTTTAGGAGGTAAACTTAGTTTTGATGATTACCAATATCTATTAGACAGAAAGTAAGCTCCCGCTTACTTTCTGTTTTTTATTTTATTTGTTTTTTGCTTTTGCAATAAACTCTTCTGCTTTATCTACCATGTTTTTGCTTCCGCAGAAAAAAGGAACTCTTTCATGTAATTCTTGTGGTTTTATATCCATAATTCTTCTTTCTCCATCACTTGCTTTTCCTCCTGCTTGCTCTGCAATAAAAGCCATTGGGTTACCTTCATATAAAAGTCTTAATTTACCATCTGGATATTTAGAACTACTAGGGTAAATATAAATACCGCCTTTAATCATGTTTCTATGAATATCTGAAACTAAAGAACCTATATACCTAGATGTATATGGCCTATCACCTTCTTCTGCTTGACAGTATTTAATATAATCTTTTACTCCTTGCGGAAATTGTGCATAATTCCCTTCATTTACAGAGTAAATATTTCCATCATCAGAAAATTTCATATCTGGGTGAGAAAGATAGTACGTTCCAATTGCAGGGTTTAGTGTAAAACCATTTACCCCGTGACCTGTAGTATATACCAACATAGTAGAAGTACCATAAATAATATATCCTGCTGCAACTTGTAAATTTCCTGGTTGTAAAAAATCTTCCATAGTTACCGGGGTTCCTACTGGAGTAACTCTTCTATAGATAGAAAAAATAGTTCCTACAGAAACATTCACATCAATATTAGAGCTTCCGTCTAACGGATCCATCAATACAACATATTTGTTTTTGTGGTCGTTGTTTTGACCTTGTATAGTGATATACTCGTCATTTTCTTCAGAAGCAATACCGCAAACGATTTCGCGATTAGTTAAAGTCTGAATAAATTTTTGGTTAGCATAAACATCTAATTTTTGTTGTTGCTCGCCTTGTATATTAGTATCACCAGCCGCTCCAGTAATATCTACTAGCCCCGCTTTACTTACCTCATGATTTACCACTTTTGCAGCTAATCTAATAGAATTAATAAGACGAGAAAGCTCTCCTGATGAGTAAGGAAAGGCTTGCTGGTTCTCTATAATAAATTCACCCAGCGTTTGGAGTTTTTTTGACATGTTTCTTGTGTTTCTCAAACAAAAATAGAAAAAAAGTGTTTCTATTAGTTATTTTTGTTGGTAAACTATTAAAAAATGAGCAACCGAGTAAGAAAAGCTTTAGAGACAGACATGCCTGCTGTGTTAGAATTAATTAACGAATTAGCAGTTTATGAACGTGAACCTAATGCCGTAGAAGTAACAACAGAAGATTTAGTGAGAGATGGATTTGGAAAACAGCCGCTTTTTAATTGTTTTGTTGCTGAAGAAGACAATAAAATTGTAGGGATGGCTCTTCTCTATTTTAGATATTCTACCTGGAAAGGCAAAACGGTACACTTAGAAGATTTAATTGTAAGTGAATCTTACCGTGGCAAAGGATTTGGAATGATGCTTTACAAAGAAGTGATGAAATTTGCCTTAGAAAATAAAGTTAAAAGAGTAGAATGGGTAGTATTAGATTGGAATGCTCCTGCTGTACAATTTTATAAAAATACTGGAGCTACCGTTTTTTCTGAATGGGATACCGTACAATTTGATCAAGATTCTATTAAAAAGTTTTTAAACCTTTAAAGAATGAATATTTTTAAGTTTGGTGGCGCATCTGTAAAAGATGCTATGGGAGTGAAAAATGTGGCAGAAGTTTTACAACAAACAGGTGTAAAAAACAAAGTGGTTGTAGTTTCTGCAATGGGAAAAATGACCAATGCTTTAGAAAAAGTTATAGATGCATATTTTGAAAAAGATGAAAATTTAAAAAATTATATTCTAGAAATTGAGGTATATCATCAAGAGATTTTAGAACATCTTTTCTCTAAACAAAACCATTCTATTTTTGGTAAAATAGCACACTATTTTGAAGATTTAAAAGCTTTTTTAAACAGAAATAAATCACCTAATTATGATTATGTGTACGACCAAATAATTTGCTATGGTGAATTAATAAGTACTACTATTGTATGCGAGTATTTAGAACAAATAGGTATTCACAACCAGTGGTTAGATGCCAGAAATTTAATTAAAACGGATGCAACTTATAGAGACGCTAAAGTAGATTGGATTGCAACAGAGTTACAAATTAACTCCAACATTACTTCAGATAATTTATATATAACACAAGGCTTTATAGCTTCAGATGCTAACAACTTCACCACAACACTTGGCCGTGAAGGAAGCGATTATACCGCAGGTATTTTTGCTTATTGCTTAAAAGCAAAAGATGTTACTATATGGAAAGACGTAGATGGCGTTTTAAACGGAGACCCTAGAGTTTTTAAAAACACACAATTATTAGAAGAAATAAGTTACGAAGAAGCTATAGAGTTGGCTTTTTACGGAGCTTCTGTAATTCATCCAAAAACTATTCAGCCTTTACAGAAAAAAGAAATTCCGCTTTTAGTAAAATCATTTTACCATCCAAAAAACAAAGGAACCACAGTTGGTAAAGGAAAAATAATTAATCCGCACATACCTTGCTTTATAGTAAAAAAAGACTTGGTGCTTCTATCTCTTTCTGCCTTAGATTTCTCTTTTTTTGTAGAAGAAAATATTAGTGAAATTTTTGCATTATTTCATAAATATCAGGTAAAAGTAGATCTTATTCAAAACTCTGCAATAAGTTTCTCTGTGTGCGTAGATAATAAATTTAAAAACGTAGATAAATTAATTACACACCTAAAAGCTAAATTTAAAGTAAAGTATCATAAAGATGTATCTTTATATACTGTGAGGCATTTTACCCAAGAAGCTATTAATCAAATAGAAAAAAATAAAACTATTTTATTAAAGCAAATTACACGTCAAACAGTACAGGTGGTTACCAAAGAGTAAAAAATCAATCGCTTAAATTTAGTATCTTTGTCACAAAAATAAATATTTAATATGGGGTTTATTTCTGCTAAAGAAGTGGCTAAAGGTCTTAATTTAGATAAGTTTGGTATTTTAGGAACCGCTCTAGGTGCTTCTTTAATGAAGCTGACTAAACTTAGCCATTTTAATAAAGTATATGCAGATAGAAAACATCTAAATGCCCCAGAGTTTATAGATTCTATTTTAAAATATTTAGAAGTAGATTTTGAAATTCCTGAAAAAGATTTAAAAAGAATCCCTAAAACGGGACCTTTTATTGCTGTTTCTAATCATCCTCTAGGGGCGATTGACGGTATGATTTTAATGAAAATTTTAATTGAAAAACGTCCAGATTTTAAAATAATAGCCAATTTTCTTTTACATAGATTAGACCCATTAACTCCTTATATTTTACCCGTTAATCCTTTTGAAGACAGAAAAGAAGTTCAGTCTAGCTCAAAAGGCTTAAAAGAATCTATTTTACATCTAAGAAACGGTAACCCAATTGGTATTTTTCCGGCAGGAGAAGTATCTACCCATAAAGAAGATAAAATTATTGTAGACAGACCTTGGTTACCAGAAGCAATGAAGCTTATTCAAAATTCTGAAGTACCAGTAGTTCCTATATATTTTCACGCAAAAAATAGTGCCGCTTTTTACAAACTAGCAAAACTTAATGATTCTATTAGAACAGCTAAGCTACCTAGCGAAATGCTTTCTCAAAAAAACAGAAAAATTAAGATGAGAATAGGAAACCCTATTTCTTTAGCAGACCAAAAAGAACACTTAGAATTAGACGATTATACTAATTTTATTAGAAGAAAAACCTATATGCTTTCAAGTGGCTTTAATAAAAAAAGTCTCTTAAAAAATATTCATATCCCTACTCAAATTAAAATTCCGAGGTCGCCTAAAGAAATTGCAGGAGAGACCGAAGAATATTTAATGGAGGCAGAAATAGAATTTTGCCGAGAAAACGATAAACGTTTACTGCAAAGCAAAAACTACGAAGTATTTCTTGCCAAGAGAGAAAATATACCCAACATTGTAAAAGAAATTGGACGTTTACGTGAAATTACTTTTAGAGCCATTGGTGAAGGGACTAATAATGCTACAGATTTAGATGAATTTGACGATTACTACCACCACCTTTTTCTTTATGATAATGAAGCTCATAAAATTGTAGGAGCATATAGAATGGGGTTTGGTAAAGAAATTTTTCCTGCTCACGGCATAGATGGTTTTTACCTACAACAACTATTTAGATTTGAACCAGAACTTTATAAGTTAATGGGAGAATCTATAGAAATGGGCCGTGCCTTTATTGTAAAAGAATACCAGCAAAAACCAATGCCTTTATTTTTATTATGGAAAGGAATAGTACATTGTACCTTACGCTTCCCTGAACATAATTACCTAATTGGCGGAGTAAGTATTAGCAACAAATTTTCAGATTTCTCTAAATCTATGATGATAGAGTTTATGAAATCTCACTACTACGATCCGTATGTGGCACAATACGTAAGACCTAAAAAAGAATACAAAGTAAAACTTAAAGACGCCGACAAAGACTTTGTGTTTGATGCTACCGAAGCAGACCTTAATAAGTTTGACAAGATAATAGATGAACTAGAACCAGACAGTCTAAGAATGCCTGTTCTATTAAAAAAATATATTAAACAAAATGCTAAAGTTGTAGCTTTTAATGTAGATCCGTTATTTAATAATTCTGTAGATGGTTTAATGTATATTAGAATTGCAGACTTGCCAGAATCTACCGTAAAACCTGTAATGGAAGAGTTACAAGAAGAGCTAGAAAAAAAACTTAATAATCGTAACGACTAAAAACTATATAAGTTTATTTATTTTACTGTGGTATAGCACAATGGCAATAGCACAGTATAACGTTACAGGAAAAATTATAGACGCCCAAACACAAAAACCAATTGATGGGGCTAGCATTTATTTTAACGGAACAACTATAGGTACTATTTCTAATAAAAACGGATACTTTACTCTTACTTATCTACAAAATACAAAAGCACCGTTAATAATTAGCTCTTTAGGTTATGCAACTCAGCAATTTGAGATTAAGGCCAAAGAGAACAATCTAAATATTGTTGCATTACAGCCCAGTATAGAATCTTTAGAAGAAGTTTTTTTAGAAACCGACCCTTGGTCTAGAGAAAAGAAACTAAAATATTTTAGAGAATGGTTTTTAGGAAAAGATTATCAAGAAAAAAATTGTGAAATTTTAAATGAAGATGCACTTAAACTTCGGTTTTCACCTACAACAAAACAATTAACCGCAGAGGCTACAAAGGTTTTAATAATTAAAAATAAATACCTTAATTATAAAATAAATTATCACCTCATCAATTTCACTTTACAGTTTGAAGAATTAAAAGGGTTGGATAAAAAGTATTACCAACCTTACTCTTTCTATTACTCAGGTACTAGTTTTTTTGAAGAGTTAAATGAGAAAACAAAAAAGAAATTCTTAAAAAGAAGAAACAATACTTTCTTAGGATCTATCACTCATTTTATGCGCTCTTTAGCTCATAAAGAATTAGAAGAAAACAGTTTTAGAATTTTTAACAGACATTTTGAAACCCAACCTTATCGATATTTGCAAATTGATAAAATAGAAGGTATGACACGTGTTACCATAAGTCAACCTAAACTTACTATTCTATATAACAATGAAGAACAATCATTTATTCAATTAGTAGAAGAAAAAGATTCTACTAACTTTTACATTGATAATTTAGGAAACTTCTATCCATCTAATCTATTCTTTTTTGGAGGGCAAATGGGAATTAAAAGAGTAGCCAACCTTCTTCCGCTTAATTATAAAGTAAATTGAGTTAGTTTACTATTGTTAATCCTTTGTTATTTATGCTTTTTTTGAGAGCTTTTACAAAACATACTTCCTAAATTGAAATAAAAAAATTAATTATGGAAAAAGTATTGATAGCTGGAGCAAACGGAACAACAGGAAGAGAAATTGTAGATATTCTCATACAACATCAAAGTTATGAGCCTGTTGCAATGATTAGAAAAGAAGAGCAATCTGCTTATTTTGAAAATAAAAATGTACAATACAAACTTGCAGATTTAGAAGGAGATCTTACAGAAGCCGTAAAAGGAATTGATCGTGTAATTTTTGCTGCTGGTAGCGGCGGAAATACTGGAGATGAGAAAACAACAGCCATAGATCAAGACGGAGCAATTAACCTAATAGATAAAGCCAAAGCTGCAGGGGTTAAAAAGTTTGTTATGCTAAGTTCTATGGGTACAGAAAACCCTTCACAAAATCCAGACTTACAGCATTACCTAGAAGCTAAGAAAACAGCAGACAAGCATTTAAAAGCTAGCTTTTTAGACTATAGTATTGTAAGACCTGGTGCGTTAACTAATGGTGAAAAAACCAATAGAATTAAAGCAAAAGAACATTTAAATGAGTACGGAGAAATCTCAAGAAAAGATGTAGCGCAAGTAATTGTAGATTGTTTGCCACCAAACGTATTACAAAATAAAACTTTTGAAATTTTAGAAGGAACTTTAGCTACAGAGCTAGCTCTTCAAGAAGTATAAAACTATGAACAATAACCAACTTGCCTTTTTATTAGCTAGAATTACTTTAGGTATAAATTTCTTTTTACACGGCTTAGTTAGAATTCCGAAACTAGTAAATTTTGCCAATGGTGTAACTAAAGGCTTTGAAGACACCTTATTACCATTAATTTTAGTGAAACCAATGGCGTACGGTATACCTATTGTAGAAATTATTTTAGGTATACTGCTAACCCTTGGTATAAGTAGTAGAAAAACACTTACCGCTACTGCAGTTTTTATTATTATACTTATTAGCGGTAGTGCTTTTAAAGAAGATTGGGGTGCCATTAATGTTCAAATGTTATATGCCTTATTCGTATTTTTTCTGATAAAAAATTTATCACAAGAAGTTTGGACAATAGGTAGTAAAATTAACCAAACAAACAAACCCCAATGATAGTAGATGAATTTGATATTTTTGTGATTGGTACAGGTACTGCCGGAAAAAGAGTAGCAAAAGACTGTGCTAATGCAGGTTGGAAAGTAGCTATTGCAGATAATAGAGAATATGGAGGTACTTGCCCAAATAGAGGTTGTGATCCCAAAAAGGTACTTGTTGGTATAACAGAAATCTTACAGAGATCTCAAGATATGATAGGTCTGGGTATTACAAAAATGCCAGAATTTAGTTGGGAAGACTTGCAAAAATTTAAACTTAAATTCACAGAAGAAGTCCCTATAGCTACCGAGAGAGATTTAGATAATTTAGGGATTACTATGTATCACCAATCTCCTAAATTTCTTGACGAAAACACACTTTCTGTAGAAGGGAAAATGGTAAAAGCAAAAAAAATCGTAATTGCAACAGGCCATAAACCAATGCCTCTCTCTATACCTGGTGCAGAATTAATGCTGAAAAGTGATGATTTTTTAGAACTAGATAAACTCCCTAAATCTATGGTGTTTATTGGTGCAGGTTACATCGGGATGGAGTTTGCACATATTGCGGCTCGGTTAGGGGTAGAAGTTACTGTAATTGATTTTGAAGATAGACCATTATCTAATTTTGATGAAGACATGGTAAACTACTTAATAGATGCTTCTAAAGAGTTAGGTATTAAATTTATTTTTAATGCGAAAGCAAAAAGTATTGAGCAACTTAAAAAATATATTAGAGTAACTGCAGAAAACAAAGAAGGTGAAGAAATTACCGCTAAAGCAGAAATGGTTTTTAATACTGCTGGTAGAGTACCCTCTATAGACGGTCTAGATTTAGAAACTGGTAAAGTGGCTTTTACTAATAAAGGAATAAGTGTTGATAAGCACTTACAAAATACTACCAATAAAAATGTATATGCTTGCGGAGATGTTTCTGATAGTGAAGGTTTGCCATTAACTCCACTCTCTTCTCAAGAAGCACGAGTAGTCTCTGGTAATTTATTGGGTAAGTATGAAAAAACAGAAGCCATTTATCCACCACAACCTTCCGTAGTTTTTACCATTCCTAATTTAGCTTCCGTAGGTATGACTGAAAAAGAAGCTAAAGAAAAAAATTTAGACATTGTAGTAAAACAAAAATCTGCCCGTAGTTGGTTTAATTCTAAAAGAATTGCTAATCAATATTATGCCTTTAAAGTGATAAAAGACAAAAAGACAGAACAGATATTAGGAGCTCACCTTGTAGGTCCAGAAGCTGGAGAAATGATTAATATATTTTCTATGGCAATGTCTAGTAATCTTACTTGTGAAGATTTGAAAGCAATGATTTTTGCCTACCCCACGTGGACTAGTGATATAAAAAGTATGATTTAGTTTTTATATTAAATCTAATAACCAAACACTGAAACCTCTATTAAAAAGAAGGTTTCAGTGTTTAATTTATATATCCATTTCTAAATTTAGGCTACTTCGTTTTTTTGATTATTCATATTTAATTCTTTTTCACACAATCGTAAATCTGAAATAAATTCTGAATTATTAATGGTTTTTTGAGCAAACAATTGTTTATAATAAGTAATACCTTTATTTAAATTCTGAAGAAAACGTTCGTACTTTTTAACTTCTCTTTTATTAGAAAAATCTGTATTCTCTCTCAGTTCTTTTAAATAATCTATATAAAGTTGAAGCTCTTTAATAAACATATGTGGTCTATAACCTGACAACACAGTTTTACGACCGTAGATATGATCTACTAATTCTTTTAATGAATAATTACCTGAAAAATAGGCTAAATTTGGCCCAGGGCAAACCGTTACAAAATCCATATTTTTCACAAACTGAAAATTATAATTGATAGCCGCTGTATTACATAAACCAGTACACAAACACTCTTTTTGATATACTAATTTACTCTCTTTTTCTTTTTCTTCCACAGACATATCTGACTGTTGTATATGGGCAACTTTTAATTTTTGATATTTATGAGAAGCAGTACAAATTGGCTTTTCTGTAAATTCTGTATTAGCTTGTAACAGTTTTTCTGGACAAGCACTACCAGGTTTATTTTTTAATAAATTTAATCTTCGGTAATCTTCTCCACTTGCTCCTTTTAGGTAATTAAACCGAACTCCCAAGGGAGAACTATGGCTCAATACAATATCTCTTGCTTTAGCATTTTGTAACTTTTTTAAAGTTTCTTCATCTACATTTGTAGCCTCTTTACAAAGTAAAAATGGAGACCCCCAGCCTGTAGCATCTACCTTATAATAATCTTTTAATAGTTTGTCTTCCTCAAACGTACCAATGCCTCCCTGCACCGTTATTTTTATATCTGGTAATTGGTTAAATACCTTTTCTTCTGAAAAATAATTTTGATATAAATTTTTTAACTCTAAGGTTAATTCTTCTTTCTTTTCTTTAAATTCTTCTAAAATAGGCCCTAATAAAAATCCATCTGTAGCAAAAGCGTGACCACCACAATTTAAACCAGATTCAATTCTAAATTCACTTACCCAAATACCACGTTTTGCTAAATATTTTCCTTGAATTAAAGCAGATCGGTAATCGCTCACCTTTATAGCAATAGCTTTATTAAAAACACCGTTACTATCTGGTTGAAAAGATTTAAAAGACGATAAATAATTAAATAACCTAGGATTCATTCCTGCGGAAAACACGAGAGTAGAATTCTCTAAATCACTTTCTGCATAACCTTTTAAAGCCTGTAATGCATCAGATCCATTTTCTACAGGTTCACTGTTTTTCCCTATTTGTTCTCTGTCAACTTTTGTCATTATATTTACTTCTATAGCTCCTGGCTTTACTTGACCTCTAAGTTCTTTTTCTAGATCATTTTTAGCAGAAACATCTTCTAACTGCGTAAAACGTAAATATTTCTGTTTTAACTCAGTCACTTCTGGAAGCATTTCAAAGTATTTTGTAATATCTGAAGTTGCAGTGAAAGCTGCATTTTTTACTTCTTCTACTTTCTTTTTTACCTCTGTGTTTATAAGGTTTAGGTAATCTGTAATTCTCTTAGCTCTAAAGTTGATTTCATTTTTAGAAATAGGAATGTATTTTTGGCGATTAAGCTTATAATAATAAGCTCTCATTTTTTCAATTAAATGATCTTCAATAATTGAAATAGAAGAATTAATACCAAAATGAGCAACTTTTACAGGGCTATCAATTGTATATGCTATTCCCATAACAGGAATATGAAATTGATGCGGAGATATAGCGTTTTTCATTTATTTTGAGTTTAATTCTCAAAGATGAAAAGCTAACACCTCTTATAATATGATATTTATCATATTACACTATTCATTTTAAACAGAATTAATCTTCTAGTTATTTAATTTTTGATGGATTGGGTTTTGTTTTCTATTCACAAAACCATGATAAACAACATTTAAACCAATTAAAATTGCGGCTCCTAAAGCAACGTAAGCAACCACGTTTTCTACTCCGTGGTGTCTTGTATAAATTGTAAATAAAGCCCAAATACCAACCGCTGCAAACTCTCGCATATTACGTGTATATATGATTATAATATTTAAAATTGCAGCAATCACTATCATTATAATTGTCCATTGTACTTCAGAAAAAATGCCTCCGTCCCATTCTATTTTGGCCAAATAAGCGGCAATATTAGCGATAGTAGCTACGGCAATCCAACCAGAATATAAACAAATTGGCCACCAACTAAACGCAATAACTTTAAATGGCGCGTCCCAACGTTCCATATTGGTATTGAGAATAATTTTTATAAGAGATATAAGAATTAAAACCATAAAAATAATTGACAAGCCTGTATATTCATACAACCAAACTAACACCCAAGTTGCATTAGCTATATTGGCAATAAAAAACCAGTAGTTGGTTTGTTGCAGAAATTTTAAATCGGTTTTAGGTCCAAAGGCTTGGTACATTTGGTAAATTGTGAATGCCAAAAGGCTCAAATAAATAACACCCCAAATTGCAAAAGCATAATCTGCTGGTGTAAATAAGTTATCGTACTCATGGCTCAAAGTTCCCATGGTGTTTCCATTAGGTTTGAGAATTTGTGTAGAATAACTCATAGTTAAAGTTATTAATACAGATATAAAATTAAGTAAAGAAAGTAATTTTGGTTTCATAATTTCTTGTAATTTTTATCATTAGATTTTATCTAAGTATAGTTTCTCTTACTTCTTGTTAAGAATCTTAAACTAGCTTAGAGTACCATAACTTTATTGAAATTTACCAAACACCACGATAAACCAACGTTAGTACGAAGTTAAAGTTTTACATTACCTGTATTACTTTTGAGCTAGCACACACAAAAATTTGATCTTCAGCTTCTGGTTTCATTAAAAACACACCTGTAAATTCACCAAAAGCAGGCAGAATGAGCTGATATTTACTTTTAAAAAAACATTTTAACTTTAAGTGTTGTTTAGCCATACCTGCAAGTCGATAACCTGGATGTATGTGCCCGCAGATATTAAACGTATTTTCTTGTTCTTCTGGGTGGTGCGTTAACTTAAATTTACCTAATTGTAGCTCTTGATAAATTTTTACTTTTAATGCCTCATAATGCAAGGGAGAAATAATGTCATGGTTTCCGGCAATTAAAACAACCTCAGCGGTTTGTATTGCAAGCCAATTTTCAAATAAATTCCACTCTAGGTTTTTTGCACTATGAAAAAGATCGCCCAAAAAAATTATTTTTTTGGGCGAATATATTTTAATAGACTCTGTTAATTTATTGAAGTTAGAAAGAATAGCATCTTTAGGTACGGCGCTACCATATTTTCTGAAATGAGAAATTTTACCTAAATGTACATCTGCAATTAGTAACGTTTTTTGCTCTTCCCAATAGGCTACTCCACTACTTGATAGTTGAAAATGATTATTTTCTATTTCTATTTTCAAGCTATTATTTTACTTCTTCAAACACAATTTCTTTTTCTGTTTTTGCTATGGTTGCTAAATAAAAAGGCTGTGTCATTACCATTGTAGCTAAACCATCTGGATGAGTAATTTTATACTTAAAAGTAACTTTATTTTTTGCTTCTACGCTTTCTACAATACTTATAGCGTGACCGCCAGTGGTTCTTTGTTTATCAAAAATTGCTAATAACATTTGCTTGTTAAAATCAATAGATATAAACGAGGTTGCTGCACTTTTTTCATTAATATTAATTTTCTCGAAAAGCGCATTCCAATCTTGTTGATTGTCTATAACCGTTTGTTGTTCTTCTATTCCTTCTGCTCCATCTCCGTATAAATCTCCTTTAGAAATAAGATTAATGGTGATATTTTCATTGTTTTTTGCTGAATTACAACTAAACATTACAATAGCAAGACAGATATAAACTAGATTTTTCATTTTTTAAATTTTGATTAGAAAGGCTAAGATAATTCATAGATGCTAAATACTGGTTATTCTTAACAAGCTTTTTGCGTTAGGGATAGCAGTGAAAATCCCACAATAAGTTGTAGCGACAGCGAAAACTTATGAGGAATTGCAACGGATAGCCTGACCCGGTAGGGAAACGCCCAAGTAAATTTATTTTTATCCTTCCGAGTTCTTTTTCTAACACTTCAGAACCCACCTTCCCTAAATTAGGGAAGGAACATTTTATAAAGCTCCTCTCCTTAGAAAAGGAGAGGTGGCAAAACTTGTTTTGGCGGAGAGGTTTGAATCCCTATAAATTAGAAGGTAAAACTGTAGGGTTATCTATAAAAGATTGAGGTCGTTTAGAGCTTTTTTAAGGTTCCTGCCTGTGCAGGAATTATTTTTCGAGTTGTTTAAGCATACGCTGAATGCGATCTTCTAATTTTTCTGAAGAGAGCTTTTCTCGTAATCGATCGGTGATGATGGGAAATGAAAATGGAGTTGGTTTTTGACAGGATTTCCAAACGATTTTTTGCTGATGAATTCGCTCTAATGCCAACCGTAATCTGCCTTCTTCTAATTGATGCTCAAAGGTTTCTCGGAAAGCTTGTTGAAATAATAAATTATCATCTTCATAATCTCGAAATACATCAAACAACAATTGAGAGCTTGACTGTAAGTGTTTACTTTTAATCAATTTATTGGGATAACCGGTAAAAACCAAGCCAGCAACCACGGCAATATCTCTAAATTTTCGGCGAGCCATTTCGGTCGCGTTTAGGCTTTTATACAAATCGTCCATTAAAAATTCTGCGGAAAACAAATTGTTGTCTAAAACTTGTTGCATATCAATCTCTTGGTCTGAAAGCAGCTCGAAACCATAATCGTTAAACGCAATGCTGAAAGAAATTGGCGACAACAAACTAATGCGATACGCCAATAAACTTCCCAAAGCTTCGTGCACAAAACGCCCTTCAAACGGATAAAAAATAGCGTGATAACCTTCACGAGTTTTAAAAGTTTCGATAAGAAATTCATCTTGTTTTGGGATGATCGACTCTAATTGTTGTCGTTCTAAAATAGGTTGAAGTGCTGTTAATTCGGGAGACTTCTCGACAGAGCTTGTCTTGAGCGAAGACGAAAGGCTCGAAGTGACAGAAAGACTTTCTGCGGCTTCGTATAATTCTTCCCGAAGTAATTCACTCATTTGTGCAGAAAAGGTCATTCGGCCGCCCATCCAACTTGGCACTTTAGCGGTTTTCTTTTTAGACTTGCGTACCAATACCTGCATTCCTTTAATTCTCGAAAGTTCTAGGTTTCTGCCAGCAAACATGAACACGTCTCCTGGTTTTAATTTAGAAATAAACCACTCTTCTACCGTACCAATATAACCGCCTTTTATATATTTTACAGTAAGCATAGCGTCACTAACAATTGTCCCGATCTGCAAACGATGACGCATCGCAACACCACGATGGTTGACTTTAAATTTACCGTCGTCTTCAATTTCTACCTTTTTATATTCGTCGTAGGTTTGCAAACTTTGGCTTCCTTTCGTGATAAAATTTAAACACCAACGCCACTCGTCTTCGGTTAAACCTTGAAAGCAGAATGTCGATTTAATTTCAGGGTAAATTTCATTGGGGTAAAATCCGTCGGAAACCGCTAAAGTCGTTAAATACTGTACCAAAACGTCGAAACTTTGCAGGTACGGAATACGATCTTCTACCGCTTTTTTCTCAACCGCTTTTTGTAGTGCGGCCGCTTCAATAAGTTCCATAGCGTGCGTGGGCAAGAAGTAAATTCGGCTTGCTTTTCCCGGTTGGTGACCACTTCTCCCGGCGCGTTGTAAAAAACGAGCGACGCCTTTTGGTCCTCCAATTTGAATAATGGTTTCTACCGGAGCAAAATCTACTCCTAAATCTAAACTTGAGGTGCAAATAACTGCTTTTAGACTTTCGTTTCTAATCGCTTGCTCTACCCAAAGTCGCGTTTCTTTGTTGATGCTCCCGTGATGCATTGCCACTTCTCCGGCAAATTCGGGATACTTATTCATTAATTTTTGAAACCACAATTCACATTGCGAACGCGTATTGGTAAAAATTAATGTAGTTTTTGAATTGTTTAAAATCGGAATTATTTCATCTAACAAATGCAAACCCAAATGTCCACGCCAAGGAAATTTTTCCATTGACTCCGGAATAATCGACTTGACTTCTATTTGCTTTTGAATATTCGCTTTGATTAATGTTGAATTTTGAAGTGCTTCACCTTCGGCTCCCAACAAAACTTCTTGCGCCTGCGGAAGATTACCGATAGTGGCCGAAATACCCCAAATTTTTAAATTTTTTGAAACGGTTTTTAAGCGAGAAAGTGCTAATTCTGTTTGAACGCCACGTTTACTCCCTAGCAACTCGTGCCACTCATCGACGACAATCGCATTTAGATTTTTAAAAAGTTTCGGGTAGTTTTTTGAAGAAAGCAATAAATGTAAACTCTCTGGCGTAGTAATTAACAAATCGGGCATCGACTTTTTTTGCGCCGCGCGTTCTTTTTGAGAAGTATCGCCGGTGCGAATCCCAACAGTTAATCCCGAGTTGGTTTCTTCTGCAAAACGAGTAGCCGCTTGCGCAATTTCAACAGAAAGTGCTCGAAGCGGCGTGATCCAAATGGCTTTTAGGCCTTTTTGAGGTTTGGTTTTATAATTGGGATTTTGCTTTAGGTATTCTAAAACAATCGGCACCCAAAGCGCGTAAGTTTTTCCGCTTCCAGTAGGTGCGTTTAAGAGTCCGTTTTTCCCTTTGAGATAAGCATCCCAAGTTTTTTTCTGAAAAGGAAAGGGCTTCCAACCTTGCTGGGTAAACCAATTTTCTGCAATGGTTAAAAGCTCTTTTTTGTTCATCTTGTTTATTACTTTACTTCAGAATCTGTGTTTACCCTTCCGTCATTCCTACGGAATGCCACCTTCCCTAAATTAGGGAAGGAACTTTAGAAGTTCCTCTCCTTTTAAAGGAGAGGTGGCAAAACTTGTTTTGACGGAGAGGTTTCTATTCAAAATTATCTTCTATTTCTTTTAATACAGACGGTAAAAAATCAAAAACCATTTTATTTTCAAAACGTAAAACTTTAAATCCTAGCTCCTCTAATCTTTTATCCCTTTTCCTATCTTTCTCTTCAGCAGTTGCATTTTTATGAACTTCACCATCTAATTCAATAATCAATTTTTCTTGAGCGCAATAAAAGTCTACAATGAAATTTTCAATGCTATGTTGTCTTCTGAATTTTCTTCCTTTCAATTGTTTTCTCTGCAAATGCTTCCAAAGAAAAGCTTCCGCAGGAGTTAAGTTTTCCCTCAATTCTTTTCGGAAAGATTCTAAATATTTTCTGTTATGAATTGGTTTATTTTTCATTTTAGCTATTTGAACCTTTCCGTCATTCCAACGGAATGTTACCTTTCCTTAATATTTACCCTTCCGAATTTTTCTTATCAGAAAAATCCACCTTCCTTAAATTAGGGAAGGATCATTTTTTTTGCTCCCCTCCTTTTCAAGGAGGGGAAAACTTCACTTGTGAAGTTGGGGTGGTTTTACTCTTCTAAATGTAAAGTACCAAAAATATTAGCATCTTTCCACCCTTGGTTTTTATCTACTCCAGGAACATAGACAGAGCCAAAAAAGTTCTCACGTTCTTTACTGCTATCGTTGTCGCAATATGCCAATGCAAAACCTACATTTTTACCCGCGGAAAGTTTTACAGGTTCTACACTATTATTTTCATCTTGATAGGTGTCTGGATAAATTTTTACTTTTAACTCCCAAACTGTTGTATTTCCTTCTGTTTTATGAGCAGATTTCACATGGTCATTATATAAATGTGGTTCTTTATCTGGACCAAAATCTACCACATTACCATCTAGTGCTACGTGATAAGCAAATGCGTTATGACCGTATTGGTGCTCTCCTCCAGAGTTATCTTCATCTATAAATACTTCTACGCAATCATCATCCCACCAAGTTTTAAAAGGATCTTTATACTGATCTATTAAAATATCATCTTGAATTTCTACTAATAAATAAATAGCTTCTTCATTCCAAGTAAGTTTATATTTACCTTGAAAATCTTCTTTGGTATAATCGTCACCTACCCAATTTTGGTCAAGTTGGTACCATTCTAAATTTTGCCAAACAGTATCGTTTGCAACTCCATCAATTGCTGGCGCACTCTGAGCTTTTGAGACACTTCTTAGTTGGTGATTTTCTTTTTCTTGTTTAGTCTCTGAAGTAACTTCTTTTACCTCATACACTTCTTCCTGTTTTGGTTTTTCTGAAGTAGTTTCTTGTTTTTCTTCTTGTTTACAAGCAAAAAGCAAACTCACCAAAACTGCCGAATACAATATTTTTTTCATTTATATATTTATTTTATTAAAGTCTTAAAAGTAAGTATTTTCAAGGGTTTAGTTAGAATTTAGGTGAATGATTTTACCCTCCCGTCTTCTTTCGCTATCGCTTCAGAAGCCACCTTCCCCAAATTAGGGAAGGAACTTTTTAAGTTCCCCTCCTTAAAAAGGAGAGGTGGCAAAACCTGTTTTGGCGGTGAGGTTTCATTTCGGAATTAATGCTTTTAAATCTTCTAATGTATTGGCTTCTTCAATTTTTTTGTCTTTTCGCCAACGTAAAATTCGAGGAAAACGGGTAGCGACTCCACTTTTATGTCGGCTCGATTCAGCAATTCCTTCAAAAGCAATTTCAAACACGTGATGTGGCGTTACACTTCGTACCGGACCAAAACGTTCTAGCGTATTTTTCTTGATCCACGCGTCTACTTTTCGAAATTCTGCATCTGTAAGTCCGGAATAGGCTTTTGCAAAGGTTACCAATTCTTCTTTCTCATTGTCCCAAAGCCCGAAGGTGTAATCGGTAAATAAATTACTTCGCCTTCCGTGGCCACGCATCGCGTAGGTTAACACCGCATCGATGGTAAGCGGGTCGACTTTCCATTTCCACCAATCACCTTTTTTTCTTCCTACGAGGTAAGGAGAATCCCAACGCTTCAGCATTAATCCTTCCGATTTTACTTCACGTGATCGCTCCCGTTCTTTAGCGGCTTCCTCCCAAGTTTGAAAAGAAATGGTTGATGATAAATGTAGCGGAATCTCTTCCGAAGCCACTTCCGTAAAAAGTTGTTCTAAAATTTCTCGTCTTTTTTGATAAGCTTTTTCTCGAATATCTTCGCCTTTCCATTCTAAAATATCGTAAGCTTTTAAAATGACCGGCGTTTTTACTAAAAGTTTTTTGGTAATGTTCTTTCGGCCGATTCGGGTTTGTAGATCTTTAAACGTACCGATTTCATTCTTCGGAAAAGGTAAAATCTCTCCGTCTATCACCGTCCCGTCGGGAATAAGATTGATAAATTTTTCAAATTCTGGGTATTTATCGGTCACCAATTCTTCCCCTCTACTCCACACAAACAATTCTCCGTTTCTAATAATTACTTGCGAACGAATACCATCCCATTTATGCTCGGCTGCCCATTCTTTTACATCTCCCAAGCTTTGCGGTTCGCCTTTGACCGCATAAGCCAAATAAAATGGATAAGGTTTAGAGAGGTAATCTTCTGGATTTTCTTCAAGTACCAAATCGGTAAACGTGGTGGTTGCAGGGTCCCAATTTCCCATCAATTTATAGGCGAGAATATCTTCATCTATTTCAGTGGCTTTTGATAAAGCACGCGTCATTAATTTCTGACTTACACCAATTCTAAAACTACCGGTAATGAGTTTAGTGAATACAAAACGTTCGTAATAATTTAAACTGAACCAATTTTCGTACAAATACTCTTTCTTTTCTTCTTCTGAACGAGCTTTTAACTCTATAATTTCTTGAAGAAACTGATGTAAACTTTTCTCTGAAGATTCTTCTGAAGGCGGAATTACTAAAGCAATCGTTTCTGCCAAATCGCCCACAATGTGATACGACTCTTCAAACAACCACATCGGAATTTTAGAAAACTCTGAAGCCCATTCTCTCATTAATGTGGTATTTACAGGTCTTGGTGGGCGACGATGAGAAAGAATAGCAATGGTCCACACTTTATCTTTATCGGTTGCAATTTTAAAGTAATATACAAGCGCCTCAACTTTTAGCGTGGTTTTGTTGGTGCTATCTAAAGTACGTATAAGTTCTGCAAATTGCTTCATTTTGTTTATTTTACCCTTCCGTCATTCCTTCGGAATGCCACCTTCCCTATTTTAGAGAAGGAACTCTTTTAAACACCTCTCCTTACTAAGAAGAGATATTAAAACAAGTTTTAACGGAGTGATTTTATTTAAAAATTTTTTAGTCCTTTTCTTTGCTCGTTTGCTCGGCATTTTCTTCTTCATATTGCGTTTGCTCGGTTCTGGCATCGTAACCCTGTTCTGCTAAAAAGCGAGAAAAAATATCGGTATAACCGTGCGTACAAATTACTTTTTCTGCTCCTGTTGCTTTAATAGAAGTAAGCAAACCTTGCCAATCACAATGATCAGACAAGACAAAACCCTTATCTATAGCTCGGCGACGGCGCGCACCACGAAACGTCATCCAGCCACTGGCAGATGCTGTTACATAAGGTACCATTTTTTTAATCCACGGTGATCCGTGTGTGCTTGGTGGTGCAATCACAATATTACCTTTGATGTCTTCTTTTTTAGTATCTCTTGTAATTTTTTGGGTTGGTGGCAAGTCTGCAATTTCTC
The DNA here is from genome assembly GCF_900141885.1 of Mesonia phycicola. Classification (GTDB taxonomy): domain Bacteria; phylum Bacteroidota; class Bacteroidia; order Flavobacteriales; family Flavobacteriaceae; genus Mesonia; species Mesonia phycicola. The sequence goes on from NZ_FQYY01000003.1 coordinate 158,559, forward strand.
TAATCACCTCTGTCATATTCTCAACCGCGCCGTGCGTATAAATTTTACCAATAGAAGTGTCTAAATGTTTTAAAAGACGTTGCGCTTTCCCTAAAGAGTATCCAAACAAAATGGAAGTTCTACCATCTTCTTTATTTTGTTGCCACCACGTATTGATATCATGAAAAACCTGTTGCTGCGGCACCCATTTAAAGGCCGGTAAGCCAAAAGTACACTCGGTAATAAAAGTATGGCATTTCACCACCTCATACGGAACGGCCAAGCCATCTTCTTCAGTTTTATAATCGCCAGTGAACACCCAAACCTCTCCTTTATGTTCTACTCTAATTTGTGACGAACCAATTATATGACCAGCAGGATGAAGTGAAAATTTGACTCCGTTAATGGTGAAAGTTTCGTTCCACGCTTTACCAGCTACCACAATATCACCTAACCGATGTTTGATAATTGGCACGTTGGTGTGATGCGTAATGTATTGTTGATGTCCCCACCGAGAATGATCTGCATGACCGTGCGAGATAATGGCTTTTTTAACCGGTTTCCATGGGTCTAGATACACATCGGCGGCTTCACAATATATTCCATTTTGGTTAAATGCGAGTAATGGTGTTTTCATGTAACTCAAGTTAGTAAAAAGCAATTTTGAAATTTGGTATTTGCCGAAATCTTAGCGGAAATTTAAGAGGTGTTGGGTTGAATTTAACTAATTGATTTGGTTTGGGGAGTTTACAGAAGTAATTGTTTTTGTTGAAGTAAGCATGATGAGATGCTGAATCGAGTTCAGCATGACGAAGTAGAAGTGAAACTAAAAATGAAGTTGGCTAGAAATATTAATAATTGATTGGAGGTGTTGAATTAGAGAAAAACAAGTATTGTACAGAATGAAGCTCGAGGTGAGATGCTGAATCAAGTTAAGTATTACATTGGGGTTGGAAGGTGGTGACAACTTTTATTTGCGTGAGGGATAGTAGCGGCATCCTTTTTTGCTTTATATAAGTGACTTTTCGGCTTTGATAAAAATGACAAGCAAAAAAGATATAGCGAATAGCCCGACCCAACGGGACACGCCCTTAAAATTGTATCTTTGATGGAAAGATTAGAATTGAAATGCAAGTAGAAATAGTAAATATAGAGTCGAAATTACTAGCTGGGTTAAAAACTAAAATGAGTTTTAGTAATAATAAAACTGAGGAATTATGGTCTGCATTAATGCCAAAAAAACATTTAGTAAAGGCTAAAAATAATGACTTATTTTCTGTAGAAATTTATCGTGACGTAAGCTTTTTTAAAGCTTTTGATCCTACAAAAATATTTGAGAAATGGGCGGCAGTTGAAATTGATTCTGCTGAAAATATACCAAATGATTTTGAGGCTTTACAAATTTCTAAAGGATTGTATGCAAAATTTAATTATAAAGGAAAAGCTAGTGAAGCAGCTGCTTTTTACGGAAAAATTTTTGGTGGATGGCTACCAAATTCTGATTTTGTATTAGCTAACCGGCCACATTTTGCGGTGATGGGTGAAAAATACAAAGGAGATAGTGAAGATTCTGAAGAGGTAATTTATATTCCTATAGAGAAAAAATCTTAAAATAGTTGATGCAGAATATCTAGAGAACGTGGTTTTTTAAAACCGTGCAAATGCAACTCAAAATAAAGAACAAGCATTTCTATAAAGTTTTTTCGTTTTACCTGATTGAGTTTTATGGTAGAGGCTGTATTATAATTGACCAACAAAAATTGCTTTAGCAATTCTGAATTTTCATTTTGGATGCAATATTTATTGGTATCATCTAATTGATATTCACCATCGAGTAGGTTAAAATATGGCAAATCTGGATGGTATTGGTGCGGATAAAAACCTAAAAATGAGCTAAGCTTTACCATAAATAATAAATGAAAATTGGCATATTTTTCATTTGCATCTAACCATAAAAACGACTCTTCTAAAAACTGAAAAAGTGATGTATTTTGTTCTTCTTCTTGTATGGCTTGGTGTAATACTTCTGCCAAAAACATAGCTATAGAAGATTTATATATGTTTGTTGTTAGCGTTTGGTAAGCCGGGTTTACTTTTGCTTCTTTAAAACTTTCTAACGTGCCTTTGTCTTTATGATTGGCTTCTATATCTAATAGGGTTAGCGGCTGAAACATCGAAGCTCGAAGTTTTCCTTTTTTAGATTTTAAAACTCCACGTACGAGGTAAGATTTGAGTCCGCTACTTTGGGTATATGCTTTTACAATTAAATCTGCTTCGCGATAACGAATGGAATGAATGATAATGGCTCTTGTTTTTACCAACATTAGCGAATAACCATAATTTTTGTGACCTTGGTTTCTATTTGGTCTGCAGAAGTTATTAATACCAAGTAAACTCCAGAGGCTACTTTATATTTTCCGAAAGCGCGAGTATCCCATTGTATACTACCACCTTGTGAATACTCTTCATACACCAAATTACCTTCTATGTCTGTGATTTTCACATTAGCACCTTCTATTAACCCATCTATAGTAACCATACCAGAATAGTTAGGTCTTACAGGATTAGGATATGCTCTTACATTTTCTAAAGTTTCTTGAGAAGATGTTGCAGAACCTTGAAAAACAACGATCCCTTTATCTGTACCAATATATACTTCTCCAGAACTATTATCTACTTCTACATCTACTACAGAATTAGACGGAAGAGGAGAGTTTGCTGTAGTGAAATTATAAATAGTTTCTTGACCATTAGATGAGATGTAAAATACACCACTTTCTGTAGCAATCCATTTATTATTATTACCATCTACTTCAATGTCTGCAATACTAATACCTGCTAATAACTCTTGTGCCACCCCATCATCATCTAATATGATAATTTCTTGAGCTTCTGCGGTAGTAGAACTAAACATAGTAGATGGACTATAAAGCACACGTAAACCACGTGCGGTTCCTATCCATAATTGATTATTATTATCTAATGCAACTGTGGTAACATAATCTTCTGGTAAGTTACCACTCTCTCCTGCTAATCTTGAAAAAGTACCGGTTGAACTTTGATATCCTACCAAACCGTACTCATAACTTCCGAAGTAAATATTATTAGAATTATCGATAATTAAGTCACTAAATCCTAAATTTTGTGAGTAAAAATCTGGACTTGGTATGGCTGAAGTGATATCTACCGTAGTAAAACTATTATCATCTGGAGTAAAGCTAAATAATCCGTGTAAAACTCTAGTTACATTACCCCACAACCTACCACTGTTGTCAAAATAAATTCCATTTACCCGAGTATCATTAGCTACAGCAGTTCCATTATTTATTAATTCTTCTATAGGAGAATTGTTTTGATTGTAAACTTCTATTATTTCGTTATCTTCTATTTGTACTAATCCATCGTAAAAAGAACTAATAAAAACTTGGTCTACATTATCTGGATTGATGGCAATATTCACTAAGGTTTTAGCTCCAATATCTTCATAAGGTATATTAATCCATTCATCATTATCTAAATGACTTGCTCCATAACTTTCTAAAGGGTATGGGTTATAAAATACATCGTAATCACCATAAACCACCCATAACTCATTAGGGATGACTTCCATATTAAAAACATTATTTCTTAAAGGTCCACTTGGACTTAAATACTCATATACTGCGTTGTTAGAAAGTGTATGTATAAGGCCTTGGTTAGCATCACCTATAAAAATATCATCTCCTACAGATGTAACGGAAGAAAAACTAGGAGTAAACTCTAAATTATTTATACCAAACTCATAAGTTTTATTTAGCTGACTATTATAAACTTCTAATTTAGTAACATATAGAATATAAAATGTATCTTCATCTGCATAAATATCTCTTACATTCCCATTTAAATTCATTAATAGACTAGCACTATTTTGCTCTATTTCATATAAAATATTAGCATCACTAACACATATAACTTTATCGTTAAATACAGTAATACGTGTAACTGTAGTTAAATTTGGAACTTGTAACCACTGTGAAAAATCTATTAGATTAGGGTTGTTTAAAGAAACATACTTTACACCTTCTCCATTTGTAGCTGCATATATAGTGTTATTTTGTACAGTTACTTGACTTACCTCTAATTGACTCCCTGCACTACCAATAAAATACGTATCACCAAACTCTAGCTTTTCTATATCATAAACAGAAATACCGTAATTGGTAGAAATTAATATCTTATTATCTACTTCATAAAAATCATTAATTTTTCTATTTTCTGGTGAAACAGTTTCTTTCTCTGTAATATCTATAATTTGAAGGTCTTTTTGAGTATCAAAATCATACACATTAATTAAACCTGTTTCGTACCCTATTAAAACAAGGTTATAAGTACTAGAATAGTATATTGCAGAAATATCTTCTCCTGAAATCCCATTAATGGTTGATATTTTTTCTATTTCTCCAGAATTATTATTGTAATAAAAAATAGAGTTTTGAGCCGCTGCAAAAACTCTATTGTTAGATGAATAGGTATCTATAATATTATAATATGAATACAAACCCTCCCAGCTAGAAGAATAATCTTGTGCTGAAATTGAAAAAGAGAATAAAAAACCTAATAAAAAAGTGTAAATCAACTTCATAAAACAATATCTAATGCAATAACCTTACTTTTTACTGAATATTGCGTTTATTGGTTACAAATATATCTGAATAAAGCTCATAAAAAAAAGGCTGCAGATTTCTCTACAGCCTTTTTTGTTATATAAGGTTAGTTGTATTTAAACCGCTCCTTGAGCAAGCATTGCATCTGCTACTTTAACAAATCCTGCAATATTTGCACCTTTTACGTAGTCTACATAACCGTTACCATCACTACCATACTTTACGCAAGCTTCGTGAATGTCGTTCATAATTTGGTAAAGTTTACTATCTACCTCTTCTGCTGTCCAGTTTAATCTTAAAGAGTTTTGAGACATTTCTAAACCAGAAGTAGCTACACCACCTGCATTAGATGCTTTTCCTGGAGAAAAGAAGATTTTTGCTTTTTGAAAAACCTCTACAGCTTCTGGAGTACAAGGCATATTTGCACCTTCTCCTACAAGAATACAACCATTATTTACCAATGTTTCTGCATCTTCTTGGTTTAATTCATTTTGTGTTGCACATGGTAAAGCTACATCACAAGTTTCAGCCCAAGGAGTTTTCCCTTCGTGATATTTAGCATTTGGATATGTATCTAAATACTCTTTTATACGGCCTCTTCTTTCATTTTTAATTTCCATCACTAAAGAAAGTTTTTCTTCAGTTAAACCTTCTGCATCATAAATATATCCAGAAGAGTCAGAAAGTGTTACAATTTTAGCTCCTAATTGCATAGCTTTTTCTGCAGCATATTGAGCAACGTTACCAGAACCAGAAATCACAACTGTTTTATCTTTTAAAGAATCTCCTTTAGTTTTTAGCATATTTTGTGCAAAATATACGTTACCGTATCCTGTTGCTTCTGGTCTAATTAAAGAACCTCCATAGGCTAAACCTTTACCTGTTAAAATACCAGTAAATTCATTTTGAAGACGTTTGTATTGGCCAAACATGTAACCTATTTCTCTAGCTCCTACACCTATATCTCCCGCCGGTACATCTGTGTTACCACCAATATGTCTAGACAACTCTGTCATAAAACTTTGGCAAAAACGCATTACTTCATTATCAGATTTACCTTTAGGGTCAAAATCTGAACCACCTTTACCACCACCCATTGGAAGTGTTGTTAAGCTATTTTTGAAAACTTGCTCAAAGGCTAAGAACTTTAAGATACTTAAATTTACAGAAGGGTGAAATCTTAATCCTCCTTTATATGGACCAATTGCAGAATTCATTTGTATTCTAAACCCTCTGTTTACTTGGATGTTACCGTTATCATCTGTCCACGGAATTCTAAACATAACTACACGTTCAGGTTCTACCATTCTCTCTAGTAACATTTTATTTTGATACTTTTCATTCTCTTCAATGAAAGGTATGATAGTTTCTGCAACTTCGTGCACAGCTTGTAAAAACTCAGGTTCATGAGCATTACGCTGACTAACTTTATCTAAAAAATCTTGAACATTTTTTTTCATAATATTGTATAAAATGTATTTTTTATAATTTAAATGTGAAATATCGATGCAAATATAAATTTAATTAAGTAGAGCAAATCATTTTTTTTCATATTCTTAGAAATTTTAAGATTTTTTAAAGATTTAAAAATAAGAGTATTATCTGTGTGGTTTTATTTCGTTCTAACTAATGTTTTTATATATTTGCCTGTAAAAGACCTACTTCTATGAAAACCAACTACCTAATATTGGCTTTGATTGCTATTGTTTCTGTTAATAGCTTTTCATATTCTCAAGGATTCTCACAAGAGATAGGAGTGACATTAGGACCTGTAGCATTTAAATCTGATTATGGTTTAAGAGGAAGCTCTGAGACTAATTTTGGAAATATTGGGTTTGGTATTGGATTATTACACTATATCAACTTTTCTTATAGAGCAGATTGTAATTGCTACTCTAGAGACACTTATTTTAATGATCACTTTAAAGTAAGAACAGAATTAGATTACCACACTACTACTTTAGATCATTTTGGCGAGTTTGCAGATCAAGATACAGAAAACGGACTTAAATTAAGATCTATGCACGGTAAAGCAAAAGTTCTTGAAATAGGGCCTTCTCTAGAATGGTACCCTAGAAGTATTACAGATTTTGATAGTAATCGTTATAGTTTTGCCCCTTATGCTAGCCTTGGTATACATTTTGTCTCTTTTAGTCCAGAGGCAACTACAGATTTACCAGGAAGTTTAGGTGCTGCTTCTAACACTTATCCAGCATTTTTAGCTCCAGCAGGAGAAGACCCATATATAGATACTTCTTCTGGAGGTACATATGCGGTAACGTGGAGTGTTGGTACTAGATATAGATTAAATGACCAAAGTGATTTAATTTTAGATGCAAGATGGCATTTTTATGGGTCAGATTTTGTAGATGGATTAAACCACAATAACCCTCAGAACGAAGCAAATGATTGGATGTTCTGGTTAAACATTGGTTATGTTTTCTACCTTAACAACTAATTAAAAAGATAATACAACTATAAAAAAAGAGCTGTTAGATTAATTTCTAACAGCTCTTTTTTATTACTTCATATTTAAATTTTAAGCCAAAGCTTGTTTTAAATCATTAAGCAAATCTTCTTCGTCTTCTACTCCTACACTTAATCTAATTAAAGAGTCTACAACACCTGTTTTTTCTCTTTCTTCTTTTGGTATAGATGCGTGCGTCATACTTGCCGGGTGACCAGCTAAAGATTCTACCCCACCAAGAGATTCTGCCAATGTAAATACCTTTAATTTCTCTACAAAACTTACAGCGTCTTCTAAAGAATCATTTTTAGTAGTAAAAGAAACCATTCCTCCAAAATCATTCATTTGCCTTTTAGCAATTTCATGATTAGGATGACTTTCTAAACCAGGCCAGTATACTTTATCTACTTTTGGGTGGTTATTTAAAAACTCTGCTACTGCTTTACCATTTTCACAGTGACGTTGCATTCTAAGGTGTAATGTTTTTATACCTCTTAAAACTAAAAAGCTATCTTGAGGTCCTGCTACAGCTCCACTTGCATTTTGAATAAAGTATAATTTATCTGCCAGTTCTTTATCTTTTACCACTAGAGCTCCCATTACCACATCACTATGCCCGCCTAAATATTTAGTGGCACTATGCATTACTAAGTCTGCTCCCAAATCTAAAGGTTGTTGTAAATATGGTGTTGCAAAAGTGTTATCTACACCTAATAAAACATTATGTTTCTTAGCCACTTTTGCTGCAGCTTCAATATCTATAATGTTCATCATTGGGTTAGTTGGTGTTTCTACCCATATCAATTTTGTATTTTCAGAAATATGTTTTTCAATATCTTCTGCATTTTGCATACCAATAAAGTTAAACTTAATACCAAAATCTTTAAAAATACTAGTAAACAATCTATAAGTACCACCATACAAATCGTTAGTAGAAACTACCTCATCACCTGGTTTTAATAGTTTTAAAACAGCATCTATGGCAGCTAAACCAGAGCCAAAGGCTAATCCGTATTTACCATTTTCTATACTCGCAAAAGAGTTCTCTAAAGCAGTACGAGTTGGGTTAGCACTTCTAGAGTACTCAAAACCTTTATGACCGCCTGGAGTACTTTGAGAATAAGTAGAAGTTTGGTATATAGGTGGCATTACAGAACCGTAAGCTGGATCTGTATTTTCTTGTCCGCCGTGAATTGTTTTTGTGTTAAATTTCATAATTTTCTTTTTCTTTTTTTATCTTTTAAGCAAATGTACTATTCCGTTTGTGTTTAAACAAAAACACAGTATCTTTAATTTTAATGATGAATTTATTTAAACTATGAAAAAAATTTTGAGCTTAAGTTTTTTAGTCGTTTTTCTTTTCAATGCTTGCAAAAGTGACTCAAAAAAAGAAGATACTTCTGTTACAGAAGAGTCTTTAACAGAAGAGAGCTCTGTAGAGTTAACTTCTATTTCTATAGATTCTAATGCTTTTGAAATTTGTAAAGAAAATGAATGTCCTACTATAGATTTAAATTATTTAGTAGCGAAAGGAAAAAATGCAGATAAAATCAACCAACAAAACCAAGCCTATCTTGTAGAAATTTTTAACAGTACTCCAGATTCTTCTTCCTCTAAAAATTTAGAAGAAGCTGCTGAAAGTTTTATAAAAGAGTATTTTGAATTTAAAAACGAATTTCCTGAATCTCCTGCAAGTTATGAAGCAGAACTTTATCAAGAAGAATTAGTAAAAAATGATAGCTTATTAACTTACAAAACTAAATTTTACCTTTTTACAGGTGGAGCGCACGGCTATGGTGCTATTAGGTTTTTAAATTTTAATACAAAAACTGGAGAAAAATTAAGTATCTCAGATTTATTTTCTAACGAAGAGGCTTTCACTTCTTATGCAGAGAAACAATTCAGAAAAAAATTCAATATTATTTCACAGAGTATTAACTCTAACGGATTCTTTTTTGAAGATGATACTTACTCTCTACCAGAAAATATAGCTATTACAGAAAACGAAGTGATTTTAATTTACAATCCTTATGAAGCAGCTAGCTATGCGCAAGGGCAATTAGAACTAATCTTCAAAAAAGAAGATGTACAAGAATATTTAAATTTTTAAAAACAAAAACATTGAACAAAGTATATTACCTCTCTACTTGTGATACTTGCAAGAGAATATTTAAAGAAATAAATCTTCCTGAAAATTTTGAGAAACAAGACATTAAAACTAATCTTATTACAGAAAATCAGTTAGAAGAGATGCACAGACTCTCTAACAGTTACGAAAGTTTATTTAGCAAAAGAGCAAGATTATATAAAGAGAGAGATTTAAAAAACAAAGAGCTAACCGAGCAAGATTTAAAAAACTTATTATTAGAACATTATACTTTTCTTAAACGACCTGTATTTATTATAGATCAAGAAATTTTTATAGGAAATAGCAAAAAAACAGTAGAAGCCGTGAAGCAAAAACTGCATGGATAAAAGAATTCTCGCCATATTTGCTGCCATAGGTGCAAGTACAATTTATGGCATTAACCATACTTTAGCAAAGGGGGTAATGCCTACATTTATTATGCCTTTTGGCTTTATATTTTTACGAGTACTGGGAGCAGCGGTTCTTTTTTGGCTAGTGAGTATATTTTACCCTTGGGAGAAGATTGCAAGAAAAGATTACCCTCGATTAATTGCCTGTGCTGTTTTTGGTATGGTAATAAATATGCTGTTCTTTTTTAAAGGTTTAAACCTATCTACACCAATTAACAGCTCTGTAATTACTACACTCTCTCCTATTATGGTATTTGCATTATCTACACTCTTATTAAAAGAGCGCATTACCTTACTAAAAATTACAGGAATTATAGTGGGCTTAAGTGGCGCATTATTACTAATATTTTTTAGTAAACCAAGCATAGGGGAAGCTTCCGACACTATGCTTGGTAATATGTATTTTGTAATTAATGCACTTTCTTTTGGTGCATATTTAATAATTGTAAGACCATTAGTGAAAAAATACAGCACTATTACCCTAATGAAATGGATTTTCACTATTGCCGTAGTAATCAACTTTCCAATAACTATTTCAGAATTTCAAGAAGTAGAGTGGCTATCACTTCCCTTTCATGCCATTTGGAAAATGGGGTTTGTAGTATTAGGCACAACCTTTTTCACTTACCTATTAAATGTTTATGCACTAAAATACCTATCTGCCTCTACATTAAGTGTTTTTATATATTTACAACCACTCATTGCAATAACTTATTCAATTTTTGTTGGAGCAGATACACTAAGCGTTATTAAAATAACAGCTGCATTACTAGTTTTTATAGGTGTATTTATGGTCTCTAAAAACCCATCTACTACTAAAGCTCATCAAGATTAATATTTTTTGGTAACCTTCCTGCTTTACGCGTATCTTCTTTGGTTAACATTTTAAAATCATCTGTTCTAGATAAGTTATCTAAGCCTTTTACCAAGTACTCTGGTAAAGAAGTTAACTTTCTACTTTTTAAATCTATCCAAGAACCTAACATTTCACAACTTGCACAATGTTGCCCTTTATGGTTATAAATATTATGTACAAACTCAAAAAACATTCCGTCTTCAGATAAACCTTTTAACTCTAAAGTAACGGTTACAGGCTCACCAGAAAATATCTCTTTAAAGTAGTAAATATGTTCATAAAAAACCACCGGACCAATATTAAGCTCGGCCAATTGTTGTTGCCCAAAACCATTTTGCATTAAGTAAGCCATTCTGGTATGGCTCATAAAATTCATATACGCTGAGTTAGCTAAATGACGGTTTGCATCTATATCACTCCATCTAATTTCAAATTTCTTAGAAAACATAACTTGTATTTAATTTTAAAAAGTAAACATAACAAAAACTACTATGCAAGCATAACTATTCGTCTATTTTTTGTAGTAGAGCAAACCCTACGGGCCGGGCTATTCGTTATATCTTTTTTAAGTTTTACCCAACTAAAAAAAGGATGCCACTACTATCCCTTTTGCAAAAGCAAACAATCTGCATAAAGTCTATTAACATTATTGTTTTTATTACCTTTGCACAACATTTAAATGCAGCAAATGATTCAATCTATGACCGGCTTTGGGAAGAGCATTATAGAACTTCCTAATAAAAAAATCACTATAGAGTTAAAATCTTTAAATAGTAAAAACTTAGATCTTAACGCAAGAATGCCTTCTCAATACAGAGAAAAAGAACTTGAATTAAGAGGCACAATCTCTAAATCTCTATCTAGAGGAAAAGTAGATTTCTCTTTATATGTAGAAGCTACTGGAGAGGTTACCTCTGCTTCTGTAAACAAAGAAGTGGTAAAAAAATACATGCAGCAATTAAAAGAAATACCTTCTACAGAAAATGCAGATGATATTTCTTTATTAGAAATTGCAATGCGTTTACCAGATACTTTAAAAACAGAACGTGAAGAAATAGATGAGTCTGAATTTAAAGCAATAGAAAACGGTCTAGAAGAGGCTTTGAGAGAAATTAATAGCTTTAGAGAAGATGAAGGTAGAGCATTAGAAAAAGATTTTAATTTACGTATTGGTATTTTAGAAGAATTGCTAGCTAAAGTAATAGAAATTGACCCAGATCGTATTGCATCTGTAAAAGATAGATTGCAAAAAGGCATTGCAGAGCTAAAAGAGAATGTAGATGAAAATCGTTTTGAACAAGAACTTGTATACTACATTGAAAAATACGACATCACAGAAGAAAAAATTAGATTAGAAAATCACCTAAGCTATTTTAAAGAAACACTTAACTCACCTGGCTATAACGGAAAAAAATTAGGCTTTATAGGTCAAGAAATTGGTAGAGAAATAAACACCATTGGGAGTAAATCTAACTTTGCACCAATGCAAAAATTAGTGGTGCAAATGAAAGATGAGTTAGAAAAAATTAAAGAACAACTGTTAAACGTATTGTAATGATTGAAGGAAAGTTAATTGTATTTTCAGCTCCATCTGGTTCTGGCAAAACTACTATAGTTCAGCATTTATTAAAACAAAAAGACCTTAACCTAGACTTTTCAATTTCTGCTACTTCAAGAGAAGCAAGAGAAAATGAAACCCATGGTAAAGATTACTACTTTATGTCTTTAGATGAGTTTAAAGAGCATATTAAAAATGAAGACTTTTTAGAATGGGAAGAAGTTTACCGTGATAACTTTTACGGTACTCTAAAAAAAGAAGTAGAACGTATTTGGGAGCAAGGCAAACACGTTGTGTTTGATATTGATGTGGTTGGCGGTTTAGACATAAAACATATTTACCCAGAGCGTACATTAGCTGTTTTTGTAGAACCACCAAGTATAGAAGAGTTAAAAATTAGACTTAAAAAGCGTAAAACAGAAACAGAAGACCGTATAAATATGCGTGTAGCAAAGGCTTCTATAGAAATGGCTACAGCCCCTCAGTTTGATTTTATTATTATAAATAACGACTTACAAAAAGCCTTAGATGAGTCTTACCAATTGGTAAAAAACTTTATAAATAACTAAACAAGTGCAAAAAAAAGTAGGTTTATATTTTGGCAGTTTTAACCCAATACATATTGGGCATGTGGTTATTGCAAACCATATGGTAGAATTTTCAGATTTAGACGAGGTATGGATGGTGGTTACTCCACACAACCCTTTAAAAAAGAAAAGCACACTTTTAGCAGACCGAGATAGGCTAGATATGGTATATAGAGCTACTAAAGAATATGAAAACATTATAGCTAGCGATATCGAGTTTAATTTACCACAACCTAGTTATACTGTAAACACACTTGCTCATTTAGAAGAAAAACACCCTCGCCATCAATTTGCTTTAATTATGGGAGAAGATAATTTAAACACTCTTCATAAATGGAAAAATAGCGATATAATTTTAGAGCGTTATGAGGTTTTTGTATACCCTAGAGTTACCAATTCTGAAGTAAAGGAAGAGTTTAAAAATCACCCTAAGATTACTCAAGTCAAAGCTCCTATTATGCAAATTTCTAGCACTTTTGTTAGAAATGCAATTAGAGACCATAAACGTATTACTCCTCTTTTACATCCTGAGGTTTGGAAATATATAGATGAAATGAATTTTTACAGGTAACCCTGTTAAAATTACACACATACATAAACACAAAGCCGCCTTGCATATTATTTGCAAGACGGCTTTGAAATAACCAACCAAAAAATCTATTTTAATAACGGAAGCTTTTCTATATAATTGTATAGATGATAGCTAATGAATGTTAAAAAAAATAAATCATTACCTCTTAAATCTACAGAGAGTTTAACTTTGAAATAAATTCTAATAAAACTATGAATAGAGATGCTAAATTTGCAGTATTAGGCGGAGGTAGCTGGGCAACTGCTATCGCTAAAATGTTATGTGAAAATGTAGACCAAATTTATTGGTATATGCGTAACGAAGCAGCCATAGAGCATATTCGTAAAGAAGACCATAACCCTAATTACTTAAGCTCTGTAGAGTTTAATAATAATCAGCTTCAACTTACTAGTAATATTAATGAAGCCGTACAAAACGCAGACTATCTTGTTTTTGTAATCCCTTCTGCTTTTTTAAAAACAGAACTAGATAGACTAACAGTACCCTTAGAAGGAAAAGTAATTTTTAGTGCTATAAAAGGCATTGTACCAGAAACAAGTTTAATTGTAGGAGAACACTTTCACAAAATTTATAATATTCCGTTTGAAAATATAGGAGTAATCACAGGACCTTGCCATGCAGAAGAAGTAGCGCTAGAGAGATTATCTTACCTTACTATTGCTTGTGCAAATGAAAACCACGCCAACTTTTTAGCTAATCACTTAAGTAGCCACTATATTAAATGTAAAACTAGTGAAGACGTAATAGGTACAGAATATGCCGCTATGCTAAAAAACATATATGCTATTGCGGCTGGTATAGCGCACGGGTTGGGTTACGGAGACAACTTTCAGAGCGTACTTATGAGTAATGCAATAAGAGAAATGAAGCGTTTTATTAAAAAAACCCATAAAATGAAACGTAACATTAATGATTCTGCTTATTTAGGCGATTTATTAGTAACCGGATACTCCGTTTTTAGCCGAAATAGAATGTTTGGTAATATGATTGGCAAAGGTTATACCGTACGTAGTGCTCAAATGGAAATGAATATGGTAGCAGAAGGCTATTATGCTGCTAAAAGTGCTTATAAAATTAATGAAGCCAAAGAAAACCACAAAGCTAAAACCCCTATCATTGATGCTGTATACCAAATGCTTTATAAACAAAAAGACCCTAAATCTATTTTTACAAAGCTTACAGATAAGTTAGATTAAATAAGTACAAAACTTGAAAAACAACGCACTTAAAGGAGGTTTACTAGTAGCATTAGGTGCTGCTAGTTACGGAGTACTTACAACATTTGTAAAATTAGCTTACGAAGAAGGCTATACTGTACAAGAGGTTACATTCTCACAAATGGCACTCGGGTTTTTGTGTTTACTTCTTATAAATTTCTTTTATAAAGGAAAAAAAAGCTCTTCAACTGTAAAAGTCACCTCTACACATATTTTACAATTAGTTACTGCTGGCACTACACTAGGGCTTACTAGCATTTTTTATTATTTGGCAGTAAAATATGTATCTGTCTCTATTGGTATTGTGTTATTAATGCAAAGTGTCTGGATGGGTGTTGTTTTAGATGTTATCCGCTCTAAAGAAAAACCTAGCTTTTTAAAAATTCTGGCTGTTATTATTATACTGTCTGGTACTGTATTAGCTACCAATATTTTATTTAGCGACATTAAAGTTAGCTCTCTAGGTATTTTATACGGCCTTTTGGCTGCTTTATCTTATACTATAACAATTTACACCTCTAACACTGTTGCTAAAGAGTTGCCTTCTATTACCCGAAGCAAATGGATGATGCTAGGAGGGTTAATTATAGTTAGTTGCATTACAGCTCCTGCATTAACAGAAAACTTTAACGTAGCTATATTTTTAAAATGGGGACCAATACTAGCTTTATTTGGCACTGTATTACCACCATTACTTATGACAACAGGAATGCCTAAAATAAATATAGGCTTAGGGGTAATTATCACTTCTATAGAATTACCTACAGCGGTATTTAGCGCTTATTTATTACTAAACGAAACAGTAAGTATTTATCAGTGGTTAGGTATAGCTCTTATTTTAACTTCTATTGTAGTTATGAATTTAAAAAAAGCAGCTCCTAAGAAATTTTAATCTGCTAAAATACCTTTCTCTTGCATTAAAGGAAGTTCTTTTGCTGTGCTATTACTCACCGTATTTTTCTTGAAAATAAAGTTTTTATGAAGCATTTTTCCTTCTGCAAAAAAACTTACAGAAAACTCATTATTTAACTTTAAAAGATCTGGTTGTAGCAATTCTACTTTAGCAAAAGACTTTGCCGCTAAAACCTTTAAACTGTGCCTCATCACAGAAGTCTTATCTTTTTTATCATACCCTTTAGAAACTACTAAAACAGTTTCTAAAGGATAGTTATTTTCATTTATTAAATATGCATACCAGTCATAAACTCTATAATCTTCATTATAAGCATTTACGGCTGCTAAATAAACTCCTTCTACAACAGGTATTTTAATATCTTCTTTCAAGATTAATCGTTTAATAAGTGTTTAATTTTTTGATAGGCGATAGCAAATAAAATTACTGCTATTGCCAAAAGAATTAAGCCAATAGTAATTTTTATTAAAGCAATTACAAAAGTTAGGTAAAGAATTACCCCTACAACCACAATTGCTACTATGAAAAAGCCTATTTTTTTCAAATTATAAAACTGATTTAAATTGATTTAAAAAGCGAACGTCATTTTCGTAAAACATTCTTATATCACTTATTTGGTAAAGTAGCATTGCAATACGCTCTATCCCCATACCAAATGCAAAGCCAGAATATTCATTAGGATCTATATTACAATTTTTAAGTACATTAGGGTCTACCATACCGCAACCCATAATCTCTAACCAACCTGTACCTTTAGTAATTCTATAATCTGTTTCTGTTTCTAATCCCCAATAAATATCTACTTCTGCACTAGGCTCTGTAAATGGGAAATAAGAAGGTCTTAATCTAATTTTAGACTTACCAAACAATTGTTTTGTAAAGTATAATAGAGTCTGCTTTAAATCTGCAAACGAAACTCCCTTATCAATATACAAACCTTCTACTTGATGAAATATACAATGTGATCTAGCAGATATTGCTTCGTTTCTAAACACACGACCTGGAGAAATAGTTCTTATAGGAGGTTGATTATCTTCCATATAACGAACTTGCACACTTGAGGTATGCGTTCTTAATAAAATCTCTTCTGGATCTGTTTGAATAAAGAAGGTGTCTTGCATATCACGTGCTGGGTGATATTCTGGTAAATTTAAGGCAGTAAAGTTATGCCAATCATCTTCCATCTCTGGACCTTCAGAAACATTAAAACCAATATTAGAAAAAATTTCTATAATTTGATTTTTCACAATAGATATAGGGTGACGAGAACCAATTTCTACTGGTTCACCTGGGCGAGTTAAATCTCCATAAACGCCGTTCTCTTCAAGTTTACTTTCTAAAGCTTCACGTAACTCGTTTACTTTATCTTGTGCTGCTGTTTTTAACTCGTTGATTGTTTGCCCAAATTCTTTTTTAGATTCATTGGGTACGTTTTTAAATTCAGCAAAAAACTCTTTTAAGATCCCTTTTTGTCCTAAAAATTTAATTCTGAAGTTCTCTACTTCTTCTTGTGTAGATGCAGTGAATTTTTCTACTTCAGCAATATAATTTTTAATCTTATCTACCATTTTCTTGAACTATTAAGGAGGCAAAGTTAAGAAAATTGAAAACTATTTAAGCGTTTTCATCTTCTATATTTTCAGAAGATAATCTTAAACAGTCTTTATAAATATACCTCATTAAAAAGAATACCGAAATTGCACCAAAGCTATGCCATAACCAATGTGTACCTATTTCTAAAAAATCTGTTCTTTGGTCTAAAATTCTAAAGGTAATTGCTCCGCTAAAAGATAAGAAAGCAAACAAAATATTTTCACCAAATTTGAAGTTTGTTTTTACTAAGTAAATACCCATTGGTAATAATAACCCCAAGGCTGTGCCTATGTACTCTATAGATGCATCTAATTTAAGTGGCCAGTTTATAAACCTAGCTCCAAAAAGCAGTAAAAATACAATAACGAGAAGCCCGTATTTTTGCAGGTTATTTTTTCCATCTTTAAATGTAAAGTATACAGATGCAGAAAGACATAATATAACAATAGGCACCCAATCCATTAACAACCAAATTTCGTGACTTCTAGTGGCATGATAGACAGTACCGCCAAAAAAGCCAATAAATAAAATTGGTAATGCAAATGCTAAAAACAGTTGTTGTTTTACATTTTTATATACTCTTACAGCAAAATAAATAACTATAGCTAAAAATAATAAGTTACTAAACGTATTAAAAGGCTCTACAGGTAATCTTCCTTCTAGAGTTTCTCTATAAATGGGGCCTGTATCGTTAGGAAAACGGATAGCATTTAATAACAAATTCATTTACCCAATATATTTTTTTTCTAAAAAATATTGAACAATAGCTTCTTTCATCATAATAGATTGTTCTCCTGCTTTTAAATTAGGTAATTGCTCTATTACTTTGTAATGAGGCCAACCGTCTTCATCTATATAATCAAACTCATAATAACCATAAGGCTCTAGTAACCTACAAATGGCTATGTGCATTAAATCTAATTTATGATCTTTTTTAAAACGCCTATGTATTTGCCCTAGTTCTTGTACTCCTATTAGGTAAATAATTGCATCTAATTCTAGCGTTTCTCCGTCTGCAAATTGGTTAGAAAGTTTTGTTTGAACTTGC
The DNA here is from genome assembly GCF_900141885.1 of Mesonia phycicola. Classification (GTDB taxonomy): domain Bacteria; phylum Bacteroidota; class Bacteroidia; order Flavobacteriales; family Flavobacteriaceae; genus Mesonia; species Mesonia phycicola. Next base: position 176,550 of record NZ_FQYY01000003.1, read on the forward strand.
TCCCAATTTCTTTTTAATTCTTCATCTCTTGCCATAACCGCAAAGATAAACAACTTCTAATTGCAAAATAATTATATTTGTGTTTATGAGCACAATTGATATCGTTATTGGAGTTATTTTAATTCTTGGTTTTATAAGAGGTTTTATGCGAGGGCTTATTATAGAAATAGCTTCACTTATAGCACTTGTAGCAGGCATTTATGGTGCTATTCATTTTTCTCATTTTACATTAGAATTTTTAAAAGATTATGTCTCTTGGGAAGATAAATACATAGAGCTTTGTGCTTACGCTGTAACTTTTATTATTATTGTGGTTTCTATTTTACTAATAGGTAAATTATTAACTAAACTAGCTGGCGCTATAGCCTTAGGTATAGTTAATAGAATATGTGGTGGCTTATTTGGTATTTTAAAATTAGCTTTTGTGATAAGCGTTGTAATGATGTTTTTAGGTAATATGAATAATGATTACCAGCTAATAGATGAAGAACATATAGATAAATCTATTTTATACCAACCTGTAAGTCAAATTGCTCCATTAATATTACCACCTTTAATGCAAGAAATAGACAAACAAAAAGAGAGCTAAAATAAGCTCTCTTTGTAAATTGAATATAAAAATATATTAGAAGTTTAGTTTATAAACCTCATCTAGCTCTTCATTGCTTCTAAGATTTACATTTAAGTCGTTCACAATACCTGTACCTACACCGTAAGCCCAACCGTGAACTGTTAATTTTTGGTTGTTTTTCCAAGCATTTTGTACGATAGAAGTTTCTGCCAAATCAAACACTTGCTCTATTACATTTAATTCTACAAATCTATCCCAACGTTCTTTCTCGTCGTTAATTTTTTCTAATTCTACTTGGTGTATTCTGTATACATCTTTAATATGTCTTATCCAGTTATCTATAAGACCAATAGACTGATTTTCCATAGCTGCTTTTACACCACCACAACCGTAATGACCACATACTATAATATGCTCTATTTTTAAAGCATTTACTGCATAATCTAACACGCTAAGCATATTCATATCTGTATGAATTACCATGTTAGCTATATTACGATGTACAAAAACTTCTCCTGGTTCTGCTCCTATAATTTCATTTGCAGGCACTCTACTATCTGCACAACCAATCCATAATAATGGTGGTTTTTGCCCGTTTTCTAACCTTTTAAAGTACTCTGGATCACTGTCTAATTTATTGGTAACCCAACTTTTATTGTTATCTAAAATCTTTTTGTAAAATACGTGTCCCATTTTATAAAATTTTTCAGCAAGATAGTGAATATTCTATCAGGGTGTGCTAAAGCTATCTTAAATCACTATGATAGAAAAAATAATTAACTGAAAATCTTTTAGTTGAATTAAAGTTCTTTTAAATCATTTTCTTTCATCCAACCTTGTCTTCCATCTGTTAGCTCTATTTTGGCAAAACCATTAAAATCGTCTAAGATTTTAATTTTAGTTCCCTCATGTAAAGTAAAAGCATTAGATGAGCTAGAGTTAGGCTCTGCCAATACATCTGTTTCTTCTGCAAAAACAATAGCAAATTGTTTTTTCTCTTGTATATCAAATTGCAAGTAAGCAAATATTACTGAAGATATCATTACCAATAAACCTACTACAAAGCCTGAAAAGAACACTCTTTTTTTTGTTGCTCTATTAGCAAAGTGATAAAGTAAAAAGAAAGCAACTAATATAAATGAAGCTACAACAGCTATCCAAGCCCAGCCATTAAAACTAAGCTTAGAAATAATACCATTTACTATTTTAGACAAGCTACTTTTAGGCAGATTATCTATAGCATCTAACGTCATATTTTGAGCAAATACTAAGTTGTTTTTTGCGTCTTGATGGTTTGGCTCTAATAATAAAGCTTTCTCATAACTATAAATACTTGGTGCTATATGGTTTAGCTTATAGTGTGCATTTGCTAAATTATAATACAAATTAGCAGACACCTCTCCGTTTGCTAAAATTTGTTCATATTTATTAATAGCATCACTGTAATTACCGTTTGCGTAATCTTGAGAGGCTTGGTTAAAAAGACTGTCGTTATCTTGCGCCAGAATTGAAACGCTTAAAGCTAAAAATAAAATTAATATCCAATTTTTCATTTTACAATTGCTTATCTAATTCTGAAATTATTTTAACTGACTTATCATAATCTTGCTGCATTTCTACTTTAGAACTTGGCGTATAACGTGCCAGCTCACAACTTTCTAAAAGTTTTATAAAACCTGCAGTAGCTTGTGCATCAATACCCTTTTGCTCTAGCAAATCTTTAATTTTATCTTTACTCATCTCTCCCGTTTGGATAGATAGCTTTGCCTTTAAGTAATTATGTAATGCTCGTTCTAAAGCGATATAAAAACTTTTTTGTTCTCCTAAATTCTTTTTTGCTTCAGATAAATATTTTTTAGCAAGTTTATTTGCTTTTTTAGATTTATTACCTTCTACATTACCTGCTAAAGCTTTTCTTTTTTTCCCTGTAAAAATACCAATAGGTATTAACAATAACGGAGAAATTAAAGCTGTCCAGAAACCAATGCTTTTAAAAAACATCTGTTGGTTGGCAGGTTGTAAATTTGCATCTAATTGAATATACCTAAACTGGCTTGGTGCAGATGCTACTGCTTGTTTGTTTACCTCTCCTGAAGCTGAAGTAGTTACAGGATTAGTATTATTTACCGGTCCGTTTTCTACATTAAGTAAAATTTCTTCAGAAGTAAGCATTTTATATGTTTCTGATCTTGGATCGAAATAAGAAAAATTCAACTCATTTATTGGGTATTTACCTTTTAACTGAGGCACTACCGTGTATGTATCTGAAATATTACCATACATACCACTTAAATTAGTATTTACATTTTCTTGATGTTCTGGCTCATAAACTTCTAAAGAAGCTGGAACTTTTAACTTAGGTAATTGAAATAATTTTAAATTTCCTTTACCAGAAACCTGCAGCTTTATTTGTAAAGACTCTGTAGCATCTAGCACATCTTTACTGCTAGTTGCCTTAAAATTAAAGCTACCTACCGCCCCTGTAAAATTAGCAGGCCTTCCTGCTGTTGGTAATGCTTTTACATCTATAGTTTGCGTATTAGAGGCTACTGTTCTCTCTACAGTTTCATACAGTCTTCTACCAAAAATATCTCTACGGTCTGAAGGTACATTTACAGGTATTGTTAATGTTAACGGTTCTATTTTTAATTCTCCTGTTTTTTGCGGATATAATACCGTTTCTCTTATTACTACATATTGGTAGGGGTCTCCTTTATAAAGATCTTCTTTTACACTTAATTGTGGTATATCTATATTTTGACTCCAAAAATCTGCATACTTAGGATTATCTTTTGGGTACCATTGCCTTACGTTTACCTTAGGACTAAAATAAAGCTTGTACCTCACCGAAATCCCTTCATTTAAATAAGGGTTTCTATTAGATATTTCTGCAACTAAATGAATATTATCTGCCGCTATAATTTCTGGATTAGTTCCTTCTGTTGGTGTATTTACTGCCGCAGTAACCTCTATATCTACATAAGGTGTTTTATAAGTTTGCCCTTCAATTTCTATAGTTGCCTGTCCTATTTTAAATTTACCTCTTCCGTTAGGTTGAAGAAAATAGCTGTATTTTTTCTGAAAAGACATTTTACCATTTACATAACTCTGGCTAATAGATTGATTAGGACCACCTATTACTTTAAAGCCTTTAAAATCTGGAGGATTAAAATTATCTCCATCTTGGTTTACGCTAAAGTCTACTCTTAGACGCTCATTAACGCCCATTTTTTCTTTACTCGCTTCGGCTTCAAATTTTACTTGAGCTAAGCCTGTAAAAGACACAAATAATACGATATATAAAATAACCTGTTTCAATTTCATTACCAATCTTTATCTGTCGTTTTTTGTTGACCTTTTGCTCTACGAGCATTAATTTTATCTTGTATTTCTTTCTCTTGATTCTCCATAGCCTCTAACAAATTTTTCATTTGTTGTGGTGACATTTGTCCTTTTACTGGCTGTTGGCTTTGTTCTTTTCCTTTATCTCCCTCGTCTTTTTGTTGCTGCTGATCTGGCTGCTCCTTTTCTTGATCTCCTTCTCCTTCTTTCTTTTCTTGTTTTTGCTGATCGTCCCCTTTTTCTTGATCTTTACCTTGGTCTCCCTCTTGGTCTTTATTTTTTTCTTCGTTCTTTTCTTTATCTTCTTTATTATCTCCTTTTTCGTCTTTATTCTCTTGGTCTTCTTTTTCTTCTTGGTCTTTGTCTTTTTCTTTCTCTTGGTCTTGTTGCTGTTGTTTAGCTTTTTCTTTAGCTACCGCCAAATTGTACCTGGTTTCATCATCTGTAGGATCATTTCTTAAGGCATTTTTATAAGCCTCTACAGCCTCTCCATACTTTTCTTCTTTCATAAAAGCATTCCCTTGGTTATGAAAAGATTTGTGTTTGGTAGATTTACTTTCTGCTATTTTGGCAGATTGATTTAATCTACTAACAGACTCTTGGTTTTTTTCTTTATTGAAATAAACTGTACCTAAATTATACTTTAGTTCTGCATTGTCTGGATCTTTAGAGATAGCTTCTCTATACTTCGCCTCTGCTTTTTCAAACTCATTATTAGCCATTGCATTTTGCGCTTCTACTGCAAATGCTTTTGCTTCTGTTCTTCTTAACTGAGCTTCTTTGTCTTCTTGTGCTTGTAACTTTAGTGTACTTACAAAAACTAGTAATAATATAAATATCTTAAGCTTCATCTTCTTTCTTTTCATTAAATAAATTAAGACTTCTAATCCAAGCTGTTTTTCTCTCTAAAACCAATACATCTAATAATATAAAAAGTATGCCAAACCCTAAAAACCATTGAAATTGATCTTTGTAATCTGCAAATTGAGTGCTTTCAAATTCTGTTTTTTCGATATTTGCTAAAATATCTTTTACTTTATCTACCACCGCTTTTGTATTGCTTCCTGTAATAAACTCTCCATTGGTGGCACTAGATATTTCTTCTAAGGTAGATTGATCTAAACGGGTAATTACGGTTTCTCCTGCTCTATCTTTTTTATAAGATTGAATTACATTGTTTCTTTTAATAGGTATAGGTCCTCCTTTTGGGGTACCCACACCAATTGTATAGATTCTAATTCCTTTTTCTGCAGCTTGTGCTGCAATGTCATTAATATTACCTCCGTGATCTTCTCCGTCACTAATTAAAAACAGAATTCTACTCGTTTCTGTTTCATCATTGTAATAAGTTTGTGCTAACTCTATAGCCTCATTAATTGCAGTACCTTGACTAGATACCATATCTGTATTCATGGCTTGCAAAAAAAGTTTTGCAGAACCATAATCTGTAGTAATAGGTAGCTGTGGAAAAGCAGAACCTGCGTAAGCTACAATACCTACACGATCACTGGTTAGGTTATTAATAATTTGAGTTACTAGTTGCTTTGATTTTTCTAAACGATTAGGTGCAATATCTTCTGCCAACATACTTTTACTAACATCTATAGCAAAAACAATATCTACCCCTTCTCGTTTTATGGTTTCCATTTTTGAACCTATTTTAGGGTTCACTAATGCCATTACCAAACAAGCAATACCTAAACTCCAGAATAAAACTTTTAAAGCAGGTTTGTATTTAGATTTATTAGGGCTTAGTTTTTCTAATGCTTCTATTGAAGCAAATTTTCTTTGCGCTTTTTTCTTCCAATATAGCTGAAGAAAGAACACTAAAACTACTACTAGAATAGCTAGTAAAAACCAAAAATATATTTTCTCTTCTAAAACTACCATTTATACAAAACTTCTAAAGACTGTGTTTCTTAAAATAATTTCTACTAAAAATAATAAGCCAGCTAATATTACTAGCGGTCTGTATTTTTCTTCGTAATTATAATACTTAGATTCTTCTACCTCTGTTTTTTCTAACTTATTAATTTCTTCATAAATAGCTTCTAGCTTTTCATTATTTGTAGCTCTAAAGTATTGACCTTTGGTTTGCTCTGCTATTTGCGTCATTAACTCTTCGTCTATTTCTACTTTAGTTGGCCCGTATCTTAACTGCCCACTAGCATCTATACCTATTGGCCCCATTGCAGTACCATTAGAACCTAAGCCAATAGTGTACACCTTTATATCATACTCTACCGCTAACTCTGTTGCTATTTTAGGATCTATAAATCCTGAGTTGTTAACTCCATCAGAAAGCAAAATAATTACTTTACTTTTGGCTTTACTATCTTTTAATCTATTTACAGAGGTTGCTAACCCCATACCTATGGCGGTACCGTTGTCTAATAAATCACTATAATTAATATCTCTTAAGGCACTTTGCACAATTGCTTTATCACTGGTAATAGGCGTTTTGGTAAAACTTTCTCCTGCGTAAACTACTAGCCCTATTCTATCATTTGGTCTACCATCTATAAATTCTGACGCTACAGATTTTAAGGCCTCTAATCTATTAGGTTTTAAATCTCTTGCGAGCATACTTGGCGAGACATCTATTGCCATAATAATATCTATCCCTTGTGTTTTTTTAGTTTTAGAAGTTACATCTACCGTTCTAGGTCTAGCCATCCCTGTAATTAATAAGGCTAAACAAATAAGACGTAATACAAATAATAAAGGTCTTAGTCTAGGTAGTAAACTTTGTTTTACTTTAAAACCTTTAATACTTGATATTTTAACCTCTGGTGTTTGTAAGTTTCTTTTCCAGATGTACCAAGCAATTAGAATTGGAAAAAATAGAAACAACCAAAACCATTGCGGATTTTCAAAAGTGATGTTATTAAAATCAAACATTAGTTTTCTCTGTTAAATTCTATAGAATTAATAATTCTATTTGTTATTTCTTCAAACCCTTCATCTCCATCTTCTACAGATACTAAAATTTCAATTTTACTACCTTGTTCTGATGCAAAATAAAGATGAACATAGCTTTTCTTTTCTTTTTGTTTTGTTACCTCATTTTCTATCACAAAACTTCCGTAAACTTTGACCCCTGTGCTACCATCTGCAGTGGTGAATTCATCTGTTTTAACAAGAATATTTTTTGCCCCTCTCGTAGCAAGTTCATTTGCTTCTTGTTCTCCTACGTTTTCTTTAGGCTCTTCTCCACTATTGGTTTTTTGAGTGTTTTCTGTAAGAATATTTACATAAAGTTCTCCGTCAATTTTACCGTAAGTAAAACTTTCTGTACTAGGTGTTACACTTGCAACATCACGGATTAGTACTTCTGGAGTAATAATATAAACTGGTGGGTTACCGTACTCACTTGCTACCCAATCTTGTTCTAACAACTCATCTGCAGAGTTATAGATAATTAAATCTTTAAGATAGATAAGTCCTTTATTTTCAAAAAGAGCAAAATTTGCAATAGTAATTATGGTAAGTACACCAACTACAATTGCTATAATTTTTGTGCGTTTTTCTTTTTTCTTTTTAGCTTCTCGGTAAGCTTCATCTTTTAGTAATTCTTCTTCTGTAGGTTCTGGTATAGTATCTTTTATACTGTTAATATCTTCTTCTACTAACTTACGGTCTGATCTAGCTGTAAGCTTGTCCATACCGCCACCTGCAAATTTTACTAAATCTGCACGTTTCAGAATCTCTTGTAGATCTGTAATGACTTTATTGTCTAAATCAAACCCTTTGTTTTCTTTAAGCTCGTTTAGTCTTACAATCAACTCTTCTGTAGTACTTTCTAAAGCACGCTCGTCTACCTTCTCGTCTATATATCTTTTTATAGCAAGGGTTAAAACGGAGTAATATTCTTTTATTTGTCCTTTTTCTAAAGTTTGACTTTCATCTAGCTTTTTAAGTGTATCTATTGCTTTCTCATAAGGAGGTATATTCTGTTCTCTTTCTAATTTTTTCTTTCTCAACATTAAAAAAAGAAAAACTAGACCCGCCACACCAATTATTACTAATAGTAACCACAAAATCCACATAGGAAAAACAGAAGGCTTCTTTATTTCTATGGTTGGCTTAATGGGAAAAATATCTTGATTTACCGTGTCTACCACTACATTAGCCACTTCCACCCTTAAAGAATCTGTTAAAAAATTACGGTCTTTAATTAAAACTTTTTGTTGCGGTATGGTATAACTACCAGAATCAAACTGTGTTAAAGCATAGGTTCTAGATAATTTGTAATTATTTTCACTAGAAAGTTTTGTAGTATCTATAGCATAGGCTTCTACCATTTCTAAAGGTAAAAATGTTTGGCCCTCAGGAAAAACAACTTGAGTTCCATTATCTGCTTTAACTTCTATACGGTATTTAATCTGCTCTCCTATTTTTATTTGAGTAGTATCTATAGAAGTGGTTACTTCTTGCGCAAATAAAATATTTACACTACATAAAAACAGAGTGCATACCAAGAAAGATTTTATAAAAGATATATGGTTTTTAATTTGTTTCATTTTTTAACCTCTTCTTTTAAAATAACCTAATAATTTTTTTACATAGCTCTCATCTGTTCTTGCACTTAAATGCCCCGCTCCACTAACATTGAAGCTATTTTGAAAGTAAGCTGCCCTTTCATTAAAAAATTTGGCATAACTCGTTCTTACAGATTTAGAGCTAGTATTTACCCAAATAAGTTCTCCCGTCTCTTCATCTTGCATTTGTACCATACCAACAGCTGGCATATTTTCTTCTAATTTATCATAAACTCTAATACCGGTAACGTCGTGTTTATTACCCATAATTTTTAGAGAATGTTGGTAATCGTCTGTCAAGAAATCTGAAAGGATAAAAACAATGGCTTTTTTCTTCATCATATTTTGAAGATACTTTAAAGCCATAGTAATATCTGTCTTTTTACTTGTAGGTTGAAATTCTAATAATTCACGAATAATTCTTAATACATGGGAGCGTCCTTTTTTTGGCGGAATGTATAGCTCTACTTGATCTGAAAAAAGTAACAACCCAATCTTATCATTGTTTTGTGTAGCAGAAAAAGCTAAAGTGGCAGATATCTCTGTAATTATATCTTTTTTAAAGGTAGAAGTAGAACCAAAAAATTCTGATCCAGAAACATCTACTACCAACATCATGGTAAGTTCTCGCTCTTCTTCAAAAACCTTTATGTAAGGTTCATTATAACGGGCAGTAACATTCCAATCTATACTTCTTACATCATCTCCAAATTGATATTGACGTACTTCACTAAAAGTCATTCCGCGACCTTTAAAAGTAGAATGGTATTCTCCCCCAAACACGTGGTTACTTAACCTTCGTGTTTTAATTTCTATTTTTCTTACTTTTTTTAGTAACTCCTTCGTATTCATTTATCCATTTTAAGATTTACATTTCAAGAAAAAGAAAATTCACTCCTTATTTCTATGTATTGAAATTAAAAATCCTATGGCACTTCAATTTCATTCACGATTTTACCTACAATATCTTCAGAAGTAACATTTTCTGCTTCTGCTTCATAAGTAATACCTACTCTATGTCTTAATACATCTAACACTACTGCTCTAACATCTTCTGGTATTACGTAGCCTCTTCTTTTAATAAATGCGTGGCATTTTGCAGCGGTAGCTAGGTTAATACTACCCCTTGGTGATGCCCCAAAAGAAATTAATGGTTTTAAAGATTCTAATTTATATCTCTCTGGGTAACGTGTTGCAAAAATAATGTCTAAGATATATTTTTCAATTTTCTCATCCATATAAACTTCTCTTACCGCTTTTTGTGCAGTTAAAATTTGTTGCACAGAAATTACTGGATTTACTTTTTCAAAAGTTCCTCTTAAATTAGCTCTAACCACTAATTGCTCATCTTCTAGTTTAGGATAATCAATTACTGTTTTTAGCATAAAACGGTCTACTTGTGCTTCTGGAAGTGGGTAAGTACCTTCTTGCTCCACTGGGTTTTGTGTAGCCATTACCAAGAAAGGTTTGTCTAACACAAAGGTTTCTTCTCCAATAGTTACTTGCTTTTCTTGCATTGCTTCTAATAATGCAGACTGTACTTTTGCAGGAGCACGGTTAATTTCATCTGCTAATACAAAATTTGCAAAGATGGGTCCCTTTTTAATACTAAAGTCATTGTCTTTCATATTATAAATCATTGTCCCCACGACATCTGCCGGCAATAAATCTGGCGTAAACTGTATTCTACTAAAGCTTCCTTGCACAGCTTTAGAGAGTGTATTAATAGCTAAGGTTTTTGCCAAACCTGGCACCCCTTCTAATAAAATATGACCTTGACCAAGCAAGCCAATCAACAACCTTTCAATCATATGCTTTTGACCCACAATTACTTTGTTCATTTCGTTGGTCAACAAATCTACAAAGGCGCTTTCTCTTTGTATTTTTTCATTTAAGCTCGCAATATCTACTGAAATGTTTTCTTCCATCTTAAATTTAAATTTTAAACTTCTATTCTCCTTAACTAAGACTGAGCAAATTCAAAAAATATTCATGCAATTTTGTTAATATTTGGTTAAAATAACAAAGGGAAGCTTATATTTTTTAATTCTGCTTTTCAACAAGTCTTAATTTATCTCATCAATAGACGAAGAGCGCGAGTAATTGTTGCAAAAAAATTCAATAAAAAAACGTTCATTTAAAATTTTAAAACACAAATAACTTCAACTCTTCACCATAATATTTATAATTAGATTATTTTTAAGCAAAAGAAAATTTTAATGAATAAAACTGCCCTTATTACTGGAGCAACAAGTGGTATAGGAAAAGCCACTGCAATAGAGCTTGCTAAAGAAAACTTTAACTTAATTCTCTGCGGAAGAAGAAAAAGCCGACTAGAAGATTTAAAAACACAACTTTCTAAATTTACCTCTGTACATATTTTAAGTTTTGATGTGAGAAACAAAAATGAAGTACAAGATGCTATTACCTCTTTACCAGAAAAATTTCAGCAAATAGATATTCTAATTAATAATGCGGGGAACGCTCACGGTTTAGATGCCATACAGAATGGAAATATAGACGATTGGGACGCGATGATTGACATTAATGTAAAAGGATTATTGTATGTGAGTAAGCAAATTATACCACAAATGGTAAAACGTGGTAACGGACATATTATTAACATTGGTTCTACCGCAGGAAAAGAAGTTTACCCAAATGGCAATGTATATTGTGCTAGTAAACACGCTGTAGATGCTATAAATCAAGGTATGCGAATTGACCTTAACGGAACCGGCGTAAAAGTTGGCGGCATTAATCCTGGATTGGTAGAAACAGAGTTTAGCGAAGTGAGATTTAAAGGAGATAGCCAAAAAGCAGCCAAAGTATATCAAGGATTTGAACCTCTAAAACCAGAAGATATTGCAGACATTATACGTTTTGTAATTACAAGACCTTACCATGTAAATATTGCCGATTTAATGGTAATGTGTACTGCGCAAGCATCATCCACCATTGTAGATAAAAAATGATATGATTAACAAGCGCCTACTCATAAAAAATCTTCTTGCTCATAATGATGAGAACAGTTTTTATGATAAAAAGCGCAAATTAAATTTAGGCGAAAAAGAAGGAAAAGCTAAGTTTTTAAAACACGTTTGCGCACTTTCTAACAGTAATCCATTTAACAACAGTTACATTGTAGTAGGAGTAGAAGATCGTGACAATAGTATTGTAGGTGTAGACTTTTTTGATGATAGTAAAATTCAGAATTTAGTAAATGCATACCTTAAAAACCCTCCTAAAATTACTTATGAAAATATTCTTTTTCCACATTTACCCAACGACAAAGTAGTTGGCTTAGTAATTATTAGAGCCAACCACGGAAAAATTTGTAGCCTACGGAAAAATATTTGGAAATATTACGGTGGTGCTGTTTTTTCTAGAGAAGGTAGTATAAGTATGCCACAAGATTTTGGAGTAGATTTAACAGATCGAAATTCTAAACTTGTCGCGTCTATAGAAAGTCATTCACAAAACACCATTGAGTACACACTTGATGGTGTTTTTGATTTTATGCACAAAAACAGAGACTATCACCCTAGTTATAAAGTATTTCAAGAATATTTTGTAGTCTGTTGGGCAGGAAAAGAAAAAGTAGTGAAAAATCAAAAATATTACAGTCGAGTAAATATTGAATTAATAAATGAACAGGTAAAACTCTTTTATTCAGATTTAGATGAAATCAGCATTTTTTTTGCTCCAGACGAGTTTAAAATTATTGAATACGTTTATCTAGGTTTGTACGAAAATTACCAATATTACCCATTAGAAGAGGTTAAAATTAGCTTTAAGAGTAATATGAGTTATGAAATAGAAAGTAAAATACTTTTTGAGCCTCCGCAATTTTCTAAAAAAACCTTGTATCATATATACAACAGCAACACCATTCTTATTAATAAAATTTCTAAAAACCAGTCTATAACTGCTGCTGAAGAAAAAGACATTAAACGCTTACCAGACACTCTACTTTTATGTTACCTTAACGGCATAGAAAATGCTTTTGATAAATTAATAGAGGCTAAAAGCATATTAAAATTATACCCAAACACTTATCAACGAATAAAAGACAACCTTCGTATTTTACGAAAAATTAGATATAGCTAAACTTAAACAGGCATAAAAAATAAATTTAAAGCTTTATTAACCTGAAAAGCTATACAATTTGGTAAGTTTACATATTGTAACTTTACCCTTATGAGAAAATTTGCAATAGGAGATATTCACGGTGGCTTAAAAGCCTTAAAACAAATTTTAGAAAGAGCACAAATTACCCCACAAGATCAATTAATTTTTTTAGGAGATTATGTAGATGGTTGGAGTGATTCTGCCAATGTAGTTTCATTTTTACTAGAACTTAAGCAAACTCATAATTGTATTTTTATTAGAGGTAATCATGATGATTTAGTACATAAATGGCTAAAAACAGGAGATTTAAATGAAAACTGGCTTAAGCACGGTGGCCAATCTAGTAAAGATGCTTATGAAAAATTAGCCCCTTCTGCTCTAGAAAAACATAAAAATTTTTACCACGATTTAGAGAACTATTATATTGATAAAGAAAATAACCTATTTTTGCATGCAGGTTTTGCAAACATGCACGGACCGCAAAATGAATATGAACCCTACATGGTGTATTGGGATAGAACTTTATGGGAAACAGCTTTAGCTTTAGATAAAAATTTAAAGCCAGAAGATTTATTTTACCCTAAAAGATTTAAACTTTTTAAAGAAATATTTATTGGTCACACTCCCGTTACCAGAATTAACCAAACAAAACCTGTAAATGCTGCAAATATTTGGAATGTAGATACTGGTGCAGCTTTTAAAGGTCCGTTAAGTATTATAAATATTGAAACTAAAGAAGTTATACAAAGTGACCCTGTCTATCAACTTTACCCTAACGAATCTGGAAGAAATTAAACACTTATTATGAAGAAAACATACTTAATTTTATCATTATTACTAGTTACTGCATTTGCAAAAGCGCAAACAGAAGAATACCCTCAAAACGAGGTTAAATTAAATATTGCTAACACTATAGCAATTGCTTCTGTAGAATTTGGTTATGAGCGTTTTATAGGTTTTAATCAATCTGTAGAAATTATAGGACTTATAAACGATCGTATCAACTATCATAGCGAGAGCGGATCTAGAAAGTTTAACACCAATAGCATTAAAGTAGGTTATAACTATTATTTTGATAAAGAGAGTGCTGGTGCAGGAATTTATGCCAACCCATTTGTAAAATATCGTTTTGGTGACTTTACACAAGACACTACTATTGGAGATCAAATTATAGAAGTAGAAACAGATATGGATACTTTTATGGTAGGATTAGGAGCTGGTTATAAATGGAATTTTGGAGATAAGTTTGTATTAGGTCCATTTATTAACGTAGCTAGAAACTTTAGTGAAGAAGTAAAAGATCGTTTTTCTGCTATAGAATTTAATGCAGGATTTAATGTAGGATATAGATTTTAAAACATAAATCATTTCAACAAAAAACCCTTCTATTTTTAATAAAATGGAAGGGTTTTTATTTTATTAAATCTTCAAGACAACACATTTTAAAAAACTTAATTCTTATTAAATAATTAATCTTTTCTCTAAATCGTTGAAAATAATAGTAAGTATTTACGTTATCATTTCTTAAAAATATTATTTTTGCAAAAAATTAACAGAAATGAGCGTACTTGAAAAAAGATTAATAGATAGAAGTGGTAACAAATGTGAACTTTGTGGTTATGAACATGATTTACAAATTTACCAAGTACCTCCAACCTCTGAAGAAACTGTAGACGATTCTATTTTAGCATGTAAAAATTGTGTATCACAATTAGAAGATCCAGAAAAAGTAGATGCAAATCACTGGCGTTGTTTAAATGATAGTATGTGGAGTGAGCATTTACCGGTACAAATTACAGCTTGGAGAATGCTTCACAGATTGCGTGCAGAAGGTTGGCCACAAGATTTATTAGGAATGATGTATCTAGATGAAGAAGCTTTAGCTTGGGCAAAATCTACAGAAGACACCGAAGATGAATCTGAAAAAATAATTCATAAAGACAGTAATGGGAATATTCTTGCAGACGGAGACTCTGTAGTACTTATTAAAGATTTAGATGTAAAAGGAGCTAATTTCACCGCAAAACGTGGAGCTGCAGTACATAGAATTTCTTTAGTTTGGGATAATGCCGAACAAATTGAAGGTCGAGTAGACGGGCAACATATTGTAATTTTAACACAATATGTAAAGAAAACTAAATAGAATATAAAACCCCTACTTTAAACAAGTAGGGGTTTTTATATTATTACCGTAAGTGGAAGTTATTAATTTTAAAAGTTATAATTTCAATTTAATTTCATTTACCCAGAGTGTTTTACGATCATAATAATCCATAAAATTTGCTAGTATAAAATCTTTATTATAGCGAATTCTTTTATTATAAACTTGCTCTCCGTTTACAAATACAGAAATAGGCTTTTTCATATTTACCATTTCTGGAGAGATATAAATAGTTAACTCCTCTACTCTAGATGTTTCTAAATCAAATCTATTATTGTGAAAACTTGCTTTTACAGCTCCAGACTTTCTAGGGAAATAAAATGCTTTTTCTAACACCTTTTTTACAACTAAAGAATCTTCCTTATTATACATCAGTTTTTCATGAATATTGAAATTCACTTTTTGGTGCCATTTTTTTTGTTGCTGAAGTGTATCTAATTCAGTAATGGACAACCAATCAACTTTTCCGTAATTTACATCATCACATTCCCAATAAATTTCAGCAGGATAAGGGTTTCTTTTCTTGGTAATTAAATCTTTAAAAATTCTCTTGATAGCAACTTCTGAAGTATCAAATTGCGGAAACCAATGCGGAAAACCATTATAACGATTATCTTGATAATTAAGTTGAAGATTTTTTGTTAGAGACATTAAGGTGTCATTGGCTTTTGGCGGAAAATAATAATCTTGATCTGTTGAAATATTATAAAAAGAACGATTACTTAGGTTTTTTAAAAACGTACCTCCAGTATATACTTTAGGTTGAGTATTCATTCCGTAAAAACCTGCAAACTTATTTGGGTTTTTCATTGCATAATTAAAAGAACCGGTTGCGCCGTTAGAATGACCTGTAACATAAACTTGATTATCGTCTATGTTTACAAACTTCTTAAGCTCTCGCAAAACTTTTGGCACAATTGCAAAGCCTTTATCACCCAACATCCAATTATATTGCTTGTTGCAATTGGGGTACACCATTATTACATTATACTTTTCTGCATAAATTTTATAAAATCGTTGCCAATTTTCTTCAAGTTCTGCAGTGGGGTAGGTAGGTATCTCTTGATAGCGCACTGCTCCATTTAAAAAGAAAAGTACTTTTGAAGGTATTTTGGGGTTATAAGCAGAGGGTATTCTTGCAAAAAAATTATCTTCAATACTATCCAACTGAATGTATCCAAAAACTTCTGAAGGTATTTCTGGGTAACTATTAAAAGCTCCTATTTTTTTGTAAAGAGATTTGGCTTTTTTAGCTTTTAGCTGATTAATATTACCTAAACCACTTTGTATAAAGTGCTGCTGATTATTTTTAATTTCAGCAATATAATCACTTACTTTAATAGATACTTCTCGCTCAAAAACACTCCATTCTGGCAATTCTATTAGATTATAAAAGTCACTTTTAGCATCTTCATCTATTAAATAATTGGCATCTTTTTCTTTATAATGTTCTAGAGCTTTTCTTAACCAATAAAAGCCTTTTTCTTCATCTTTAAATTTATTAGCTGCATAAGCCAAATCGTACAAATACCAAAACGTCATCTGCTCTGGCACTTCTTTATATAACTCTTTATAAAGCTGATAACCTTTTTTTGCGTTGGCAATAGAGTCTGTGCTTGCATATACCAAACTATCTGCTACATAAAATTTCTCTTCATAACTCTGTGCAAATACAGCTGTACCAACTACCAAAAACAAACAACAAAGTATATTTTTTATCATTAAAAATTTATTAGAACAAAATACCGAATGCAAAACTACACTGTTATTTAAAATTATAATTGTAGAATTGAGACAGGCTAATTTTTAAAATTCCAGTAGGTATCTTCATTACCTAACTTACTCACAGCAACCATAAATTTCTTTGGAGGAAGATTGGTTAACTTTTTAAATTGTCTAATAAAATCTGACTGATCATAATAACGTGCTGTAGAAATTTCTGTTAGATTTACATTTTTTTCTTGTTGAATTTTATCTAATGCAAAACGAAACCTCACTAAGTTTTTGTATCCTTCTACAGAACAATCTAGATGTCTCTTAAATAACCTGAGTAAAGTTTTACGATGAATAGTTAATTGTGATGCCACTTTAGAAACCGTTATTAGACCTTCATATTTTATTATTAGAGTTGCAGCATCTATAATTCTATCTTCTTTGAGCCCTACAAACTGATTTTGAAAAAACTGATTTAGAAAACTTGCCTTTTTATTATTAGATGAAATAGAAAAAACTTCAAGTAACACTTCGTTATAAGCCTCCCCAAAACAATTAGTAATATTCACATTTTCTGGAAAAACCTCATTATAATTATGTTTAATAAAGTGCTGAATACCTAAAGGCTGAAACACAACCCCTATTTTTGAAAATACCCCTTTTAAATTTACCTTACCAATATCATCATACATTTTAGAATAGATAGTGGTTAAAGTTTTATTAGCTTCAGAAGAAATTTGAGCAAAAGAATCTTTTAATATTTTATAGTCTACATCTTTATAAGAAGTAAGTGCATTTTTATAATGGGGGTAATAAGTAAAAGATTTTTGATATGCTTCATCATTGGATTGGTGGAAGTAATAATATGCAATATACGGCAACAATTCTGCAGAAGGTTTGTAGGTTATAAAATTGTCTTTTGCCATAATTATTATTACATAACGAATATAAAAAGCTTCTAATAATAGAAAAACCCCTGCTTAAAAAACAGGGGTTTTTAATATTATCTTACAGAAATTTTAATTTCTACAAATCAAATTTTATACCCTGTGCAAGAGGAAGCTCTGTAGTATAATTAATAGTATTGGTTTGTCTACGCATATAAACCTTCCAAGCATCACTACCACTTTCACGGCCGCCACCAGTCTCTTTTTCTCCACCAAAAGCACCACCAATCTCAGCTCCAGAAGTACCAATATTTACATTTGCAATGCCACAATCAGATCCTTCTACCGATAAGAAACGCTCTGCTTCTCGTAAATTATTAGTCATAATCGCCGATGAAAGTCCCTGTCGAACGCCGTTTTGTAGTTCTAGCGCATTACTAACATCTCCTTTATACTTCATAATATAAAGTACCGGTGCAAAGGTTTCGTGCTGTACGATTTCAAAATGATTTTCTGCTTCTGCAATTGCGGGTTTTACATAGCAGCCACTTTCGTAACCTTCACCTTCTAAAACGCCACCTTCAACCAAAATATTTCCGCCTTCTTCCACTACTTTTTTCATGGCATGTTGGTAATTTTTTACTGCATCTTTATCTATAAGTGGACCAACGTGGTTATTTTCATCTAACGGATTACCAATGCGTAATTGCGCATATGCTTTTACAATTGCTTCTTTCACTTTATCATATACATCTTCATGAATAATTAATCTACGTGTAGAAGTACAACGTTGGCCACAAGTACCAACTGCTCCAAAAACAGCCCCTATTACCGTGTTTTTAATATCTGCATCTGGCGTTACAATAATAGCATTATTACCACCAAGTTCTAATAATGTTTTCCCTAAACGACCTGCTACTTCTTTGGCTACAATTTTTCCCATTCTAGTAGAACCTGTAGCAGAAATTAGCGGAATTCGCTCATCTTTTGTCATCATTTCTCCTACGGTATAATCTCCCGTAATTAAACAAGAAATACCCTCTGGCACTCCGTTTTCTGCAAATACACGAGCGGCAATATTTTGACAAGCTACCGAGGTTAATGGTGTTTTTTCTGATCCTTTCCAAACACAAGCATCTCCACAAACCCAAGCCAATGCAGTGTTCCAAGACCAAACCGCCACAGGAAAGTTAAAAGCAGAGATTACACCAACTACACCAAGCGGGTGGTATTGCTCGTACATTCTATGTCCTGGTCTTTCAGAATGCATCGTTAAACCGTGCAATTGTCTAGAAAGTCCCACCGCAAAATCGCAGATATCAATCATTTCTTGCACTTCGCCTAAACCTTCTTGGTAAGATTTTCCCATTTCGTAAGAAACAAGTTTGCCAAGTGGTTCTTTTAAGCGTCTTAGTTCATCATTAAATTTTCTTACTATTTCACCTCGTTGTGGTGCAGGTAGAGTTCTCCATTGCGCAAATCCCTTTTCTGCAGTAGTTATTACTTTTTCATAATCTTCTTGCGTAGTGGCTTTTACTTTACCAATTAAAGCACCATCTACTGGTGAGTAAGATTCTATAATTTCTCCGTTAGAAAAAAAATCTTTCCCTGTAGAGGTTCCATTATTTATATCCTGAAGTCCTAATTGCACAAGCGCTTTATCAATTCCGAAATTTTTAGCGATTTTACTCATTAATTTTGCGGTTTTTTAAATTTATCGATTAGTTTCTACTAAAATAGCAAAAATTAAACGTTATTCCTCTTCAGCAACAAAACGTTTATCTACTGGCATTACTTCGCCACAATTATTGCACGTGCGTAACTCTTCATTTCCATAAAAATGCTTAAAATGTTTTAAAAAGTCTTTTTCTATATCTTCT
This sequence comes from Mesonia phycicola, assembly GCF_900141885.1. Classification (GTDB taxonomy): domain Bacteria; phylum Bacteroidota; class Bacteroidia; order Flavobacteriales; family Flavobacteriaceae; genus Mesonia; species Mesonia phycicola. The sequence continues at coordinate 195,773 of NZ_FQYY01000003.1, forward strand.
AACGGAAAGTATACTTCGTGTAATTTATGATTACAATTATTACAAAACCACAGCAAGCCATCTTCGCCTACTAAATCTTTTCGTTTTCGTTCTATTACCAAACCAATAGAGCCTGCTTTTCTTACAGGAGAATGTGGTATTTTAGCAGGGTGCAAATACATATCACCTGCACTTAACTTCATGGTCTTTTTTTCACCATCTTCTTGAATATGCACTTCTATTTCACCTTCTAGCTGATAAAATAACTCTTCTGTTTCATTATAATGATAATCTTTTCTTGCATTGGGCCCTGCAACTATCATTACAATATAATCTCCCGCATCTTTATATAAATTTTTATTACCTACCGGCGGTTTCAAAGAATCTCTATTTTCTTCTACCCATTGGTTTAGGTTAAAGGGTTTTCTAATTGCCATACTATTTTGTTTTACAACTAATAAATTTAAACATTTATAAACTATTCATTATTCTTTTTAGAAGCTTTTTTGGGCGTAACCCTTTGGGTCGCGCTATCGGCAGTCGCTTTTTTATTTTTATTCATACTTCCTAAAAACAAAAAGAGCTCCCACAAAGCCTCTATCGCTTACGCAAGTACTTTCTTGTTTTATCATTTTAAATCACGGTTTACCGTGACAATTTGTCAAATTACAATCTTTAATTTTGCTTTAAGAAAAAGATAGTTTATTAACTATTTCTCTTAACTTTAAAGACCAATAAATTTCTATTCATGAAAAATTATTACCGAGTAATAGCTGTATTGTTTATATGCATTTTTTCAGCTTGTAAAGAGGGTTCGTCTTCTAAAGAAAGTACAGACAATTTATTCAAATTTAAAGAGTATATCTCTTTTCATACTCAAGGTAGATCTTCTATTGCAGAGCCTATACGTATAGATTTAGCCAAACCACTAGAACAATATGAGCTTTCTCAAGAAATACCTTCTTCTTACCTAGATATTTCTCCTAAAACAAAAGGTAAATTACTTATAGAAAACAGTAGCACATTAATATTTCAACCGGATAGCTATTTAAAACCAGATACAGAATATTTTGTAAAACTAAGTCTAGATGAATTGTATGAAGATATACAAAGTGAACTAAAGTCTTATAAATTCAGTTTTAAAACATTTAAGCCTAATTTCAAAATTAATCTTAATAATTTACAATCTTATTCTAAAAAATGGCAATATGTAAAAGGTACTATAGAAGCATCTGACATTCTTGATTTTAAAAATGCCCAAAAAATAATTACGGCACAACAAGACGGAAAAAAATTATCTATAAAATGGTTAGATGGTACTAAAGATGCAAATTACTTCAACTTTACCATAGATAGCATTCAACGTAAAATAGAAGACTCTCAAATTGAAATTTCTTGGGATGGTAGTGTTGTTTCTGCAGAAAACAAAGGGGAAAATACCTTTGCTATTCCTGGGCAAAATAATTTTAAAGTAATAGATATAAAAACATCTCAGGGAGAGCAAAGTTCTCTTTCTATTAATTTTTCTGATCCGCTAGAAAAAAATCAAGATTTCACCGGGTTAGTAAATATTGTTGACCAAGACCAGCTACGCTTTGAAGTAGATGGTAATATTCTATTAGTTTACCTTTCTAAAAGGGTGAAAGAACGTTCTTACATAAACATCTATAAAGGCATAAAAAACAGTTACGGTTTTAGCTTAAAAGAAGATATTTCAGAAACTATTTCTTTTCAGCAATTAAAGCCAGCAGTTAGGTTAATCTCTAAAGGCGTAATTTTACCTAATTCTCAAAAAACTCCTATTTATTTTGAAAGCGTAAATCTTTCTGCAGTTGATGTTCGTGTAATTAAAATTTATGAAGATAACATGCTTCAGTTTTTACAAAACGCTAATTTAAATGAAAGAAACTCTTACCATATTCGTCGTGTAGGAAGAAGAGTTGCTAAAAAAACCATTACCTTAAAAACAAAAAATGATTTTGAATTAACTAATTGGAAAGCACACGCCATTAATATATCGGAGTTTATTAAAGCAGACCCTGGTGCAATGTATCAAGTAGAAATTAGCTTTAAAAAAGAATACAGTACTTTTAATTGCGAAAATGAAGCTACAGATAATTCGTCTCCAAATGAATATGATGATGGTGAAGATAGTTATTATAACAATAACTCTATAACTGATGAAGAAGAGCGAGAAGAAAAGTATTGGAATAATGAAATTTACCAATGGAGAACTACCAACTATAATTGGAGAGAAAGAGAAAACCCTTGTAATTCTGCTTACTATCGTGACGAGCAATTTTTAATTACAAATGTTTTAGGCTCAGACCTTGGTTTAATTGTAAAAGAAAGCAACAATCACGCTTACCATTTTGTAACTACTAATTTAGTAAATGCTACACCAGAAGCTGGTGCTACCGTAGATCTTTATAACTATCAACAACAGCTAATTTCTTCTGTAAAAACAAATAAAGGTGGTTTTGCTATAATAGATAGTGATATAAAAGCTGCTTTTGCCGTAGCTCATAAAGGTAAAAATTACGCTTATGCAAAATTAGAAGACGGTAACGCTCTCTCTTTAAGTAAATTTGATATTTCTGGTAAAATTTTAGAGAAAGGTTTAAAAGGCTTTATTTATACAGAAAGAGGGGTTCACCGCCCTGGAGATACTATTCATTTAACCTTTGCTTTAAACGATCAAACCAATCCGTTGCCTAGAAATCATCCAATTAAATTAGAAGTAAAAGATGCTCGTGGTAAGTTGGTAAAACAAGAAATTTTAACCGAAAATAATACTAAACGAGCTAAAAACGGATTTTATTACTTCCCTATTCCAACACAAGCCACAGACCCAACAGGAAATTGGAATGCTACTATTCAAGTAGGAGGCGTTAATTTTTCTAAAAGTTTAAAAATTGCTACAGTAAAACCTAACCGATTAAAAATTAAACTAGATTTTGAAGATAAAATTCTAGATGCTAATAAACCTATAGTTGGTAATTTAAGCTCTACTTGGTTACACGGTGCACCTGCTAGAAATTTAAGAGCAGAAACAGAAGTTACTCTTACTTCTACTAAAAATGTTTTTAATAATTTTTCAAAATACATTTTTACAGATCCTGTAAGGGTTTTTAATAAAATTGAAATGCCTTTACTAGACACCAATTTATCTGCAGAGGGAGAAGTTGACTTTAGCAAGAAAATAGACTTAAACAAAAAAGCTCCTGGTATGCTTAAAGCTACCTTTTTAACCAAGGTATATGAAGGTGGTGGTGATTTTTCTATAGATGTTTTTTCTAAAAACTTAGCACCATACAATTATTTTGTTGGTCTTCTAGCACCAAAACCTCATCGTTACGGTTCTTACCACACAGATAAAAATACTGATTTTGAGGTAGTAAGTGTAAATACCCAAGGAGAAACAGCTGGTAACCGAGAGCTAGATATTAAAGTGTTTAGAATTGAATGGCGCTGGTGGTGGAGCCGAGGTAACGATAACCTTTCTCGTTATGAAAACACCAACATTTACCAACCGGTTAAAGATTTTACAATTACTACCGCTAACAATGGTAAAGGTAAATTCACTGTTAATATTCCAGAAGATGAAGGTGGCCGTTACTTAATTAGAGTAATAGACAAAGCCTCTGGTCACGCTACTGGTAAAACGGTTTATTTTTATCAAAATTGGAGTAAACGTCCTTCAGATGGAGATGCAGAAAGTGCTAAAATGTTGGTTTTCTCTGCAGATAAAGAAAAATACCAAGTGGGAGAAGATGCGGTAATCACGTTCCCATCAAGTAGTAAGGCTAGAGCCCTAATTAGTATAGAGAATGGCACAGAAGTACTCTCTAAACAATGGGTAGAAACTAAAAAAGGAGAAACGCAAGTAAGCATTCCATTAACTAAAGAAATGGCTCCAAATGTGTACATCCATATCTCTTTATTACAACCGCACAATCAAACTAAAAATGATTTACCTATACGTCTTTACGGAGTAATACCACTACTAGTTGAAAATCCAGCAACTATACTTAATCCAAAAATTGAGTTACCAACTAGTTTAACTCCAGAAGAAAAATATACTGTAAAAATTTCTGAAGAAAATAATTTACCTATTACCTATACCCTTGCCGTAGTAGATGAAGGTTTATTAGATTTAACTAGGTTTACTACCCCTAATATTCATGGTGCTTTTTATACAAGAGAAGCATTAGGCGTAAAAACCTTTGATATTTTTGATGATGTGATTGGCGCTTATTCTGGAAGTGTAAATAATATTTATGAAATTGGTGGTGGTGATGCTGCTGCTGGAGCTAAAAACAGAAAAGCAGATCGTTTTAAACCGGTAGTCACCTATTTGGGTCCTTTTACACTAAAAGCAGGAGAAACTAAATCTCATAATTTATACATGCCAAATTATGTTGGCTCTGTAAAAACGATGGTAATTGCAGGAAGCTCTAAAACCTCTGCATATGGGAATGCTGAAAAAGTAACCCCAGTAAAAAAACCTTTAATGGTATTAGCATCACTCCCTAGAAAACTTTCACCAGGAGAAAAAGTTACGCTACCAGTTACCGTATTTGCTATGGAAAAACAAGTGAAAAATGTTACCGTAAGTGTAAAAGCAGACGAAGCATTTATTCCTGTAGGGAAAACATCTAAAAACATTTCATTTAACCAAATTGGAGAACAAATTGTAAATTTTGAGTTTGAAGTAAAACCTACACAACAACCACAAACATTTCAAATTTATGCTAGCGGAAACGGAGAAAAAGCAAAAACATTAGTAGAGATTGATGTAGAAAACCCAAATCCAATTTCTCAAAAATCTACCACCTATACTTTAGAGAATAATCAAAGTCAGAAAATAGAATTTACAACTTTTGGAGTAGATGGCAGCAATGCCGCTTCTGTAGAGTTTTCTACATTACCTCCTATGGACTTTAGTAAACGTATGGAGTATTTAATTAGATACCCACACGGTTGTGTAGAGCAAACTACTTCTGGAGCATTTCCGCAGTTATTTATGGGAGATATTTTTGATCTTTCTTTCCATAAAAAACAAAAAATAGAAAAAAACATTAAGCACGCCATTAATCGTTTAAATAATTTTCAAACTAGCAGCGGTGGTTTGAGTTATTGGCCAGGTAATACGGAAGCAGATGAATGGGGTACAAATTACGCAGGGCACTTTATGCTAGAAGCTAAGAAAAAAGGATACGCCCTACCTATTACATTTTTAAGTAATTGGATTAAGTACCAACAAAACCAAGCTAGACAATGGAGAAATTCTAGAACCCAATATAATTCTAGCTTTATACAAGCATACAGATTGTATACCTTGGCATTAGCAGGACAACCAGAATTAGCTGCAATGAATCGCTTAAGAGAGTCTGGAGAAATGAGCAACGATGCCAAATGGCGTCTTGCTGGCGCTTATGCCTTAGTGGGTAAAGCAAGTGTAGCTAAAGAAATTTCTGCCACTGCAAATATCAATTTTCAGTCACAAAAATATAATCGATATACGTATGGTTCTCCATTTAGAAATAAAGCGATGGCTCTAGAAACAATGGTTATTTTAAAAGACAATCAACAACGAGAATTAGCTATTTCTCTAGCTAAAAACCTTTCTTCTTCTAGTTGGTATAGTACACAAGAAACTTCTTATGCTTTATTAGCTTTAGCTAAAATGGCAAACCAAAATGGAGGAAAAGAAATAGAAGTAAATTATAGCATCAATGGAGATAAAGAAACAATTAAAACTGCCAAAACACTTGCCGAAAGAAGTTTAACAATTAAAACTGGCACCAATAAACTAAGTATAGAAAATCAAAAAGAAAGTATTTTATATGTAACTGTTTCGCAAAGCGGAAAACTTCCTTTAGGGGAAGAACTAACAGAACAAAATAAACTTTCTGTAAAAACACAATTTTTTGATGCAACAGGAAGCACTTTAGATGTTTCTAATCTACGTCAAGGTACAGAAGTGATTGCAAAAGTAACCGTAACCAACACCTCTATGAATAATGTAGATAATATTGCTTTGTCTCAAATTTTCCCGAGTGGTTGGGAGGTGGTAAATACTAGCTTTACAGATCTTGGTGGTGGCGCAGATGGAAATGCAGATTATAAAGATATTAGAGATGACCGAGTAAATTTTTATTTTGATTTAAATCAGAAAAAAACAAAAGTATTTACCGTGAAACTTAACGCCTCTTATTTAGGCACTTACTATTTACCAGGTACGCAAGCAGAAGCAATGTATGACAATACCTATTTTGCTAGAACTCAAGGAAAATGGATTAAAGTGGTACAGTAATTTTAAACTAGAAAGTAATAAAAAACGTCACCCTGAACTTGTTTCAGGGTATCATTATCCTAATTATTTTAAAAAAAAGACCTCTCGACTCTGCTCGAGGTGACAAATTTAGAATTAAATAAAAAATGTTTCACTTTCTAAAAAGACATCCTATCAAAATAGGTTTGCTATTCATTGTAGGATTGGTGTGGCTTTTTTGTTTACCCAAAACTTTATTTCAAGAACCTATTTCTACCGTATTAAAAAGTAGAGAAGGTTTAATGCTAGGGGCTAGAATTGCCAACGATGGACAGTGGAGATTTCCTCAGCAAGACAGCGTACCTTATAGGTTTGAACAATGTATTCTAAATTTTGAAGATGAGTATTTTTATGCTCATCCTGGTTTTAATCCAATTTCTATTAGCAAAGCTCTTTGGGAAAATTTATCTACTAAAAATAGACGCGGAGGAAGCACCATTACTCAGCAAGTAATTAGATTATCCCGTAAAAACCAAAAGCGTACTTATGCAGAAAAAATTATTGAAATTTTTAAAGCTACTCGACTAGAATTACGAGCTAGTAAAGAAGAAATTCTTAACCTATACGCCACTTATGCTCCTTTTGGTGGTAATGTAGTAGGATTAGAAACTGCTGCTTGGCGTTATTTTGGCACCTCAGCACAAGATTTAAGCTGGGGCCAAACGGCTGCTTTAGCTGTTTTACCCAATGCACCTGCACTTATTTTTCCGGGGAAAAATGAAATAATTTTTAAAGAAAAAAGAGACCGATTGCTGTTAAAGCTTTTTACAAATGATGTAATTGATAAAACCACATATGAGTTAGCTATAGCTGAAAAACTGCCTAGTAAACCTTTAAAACTGCCAGAAATAGCTCCGCATCTTACCGAAAAATTAAGAAATGATTTTAAAGGGAAACAGCTAACCTCTACCATTCAATATTCTCTTCAACAACAAGTGAATGAGATTGCACGTAAAAATTATGAAGTTTTACGTCAAAATGAAATTCATAATCTAGCTATTTTAATTCTAGATGTAAATACAAAAGAAGTTTTGGCTTACGTTGGCAACTCACCTACCACCAAAGCACACAGCAATTATGTAGATATAATTCAGCGTTCTAGAAGCACAGGAAGTATTTTAAAACCATTTCTATATGCTGCAATGCTAGATGAAGGAGTTTTGCTCCCACATACTTTAGTGGCAGATATCCCTACCTCTGTAAATGGGTATAGCCCACAAAATTTTGATAAAGAATTTAGCGGTGCCGTACCAGCAAGCATTGCCTTAGCAAAATCTTTAAATATTCCTGCAGTAAGAATGCTTCAACAATATGGGTTACAAAAATTTTATCATCAGCTAGAAAAACTTCAGCTTAAAAATATTAATAAATCTGCAGATTATTATGGTCTTTCATTAATTTTAGGAGGCGCAGAAAGCTCTCTATGGGATATTACCAATGCTTACGCGGGTATGGCTTCTACCTTAAATCACTTTACCTCATCTTCTAGTGAGTATAAACCTAATGAATTTTCAGAACCAATTTATACACTTAACCAACAAGTAAATTTTGGTAAAAATCAATTTCAGCCAGAAGTATTTAATGCTGGAGCTATTTATCACACTTTAAAAACTTTAGAAGAAGTAAACCGACCTATGGGGGAAGAGAATTGGAACTTTTTCTCTAACTCTCAAACTATTTCTTGGAAAACAGGGACCAGCTATGGGTTTAAAGATGCTTGGGCTGTTGGGGTAAATTCTAACTTTGCCGTTGGTGTATGGGTGGGAAATGCCGACGGAGAAGGTCGACCAGGATTAACTGGTTTACAAGCTGCTGCTCCTATTTTATTTGAAAGCTTTGATAAATTACCAAACGCAGAAGATTTTAAAATTCCGTTTGATGACCTTGTTGAAATTGAAGTATGTAAAAAAAGTGGACATTTAGCAGGTTTACATTGTGAGAATACAGAACAACAATGGTTACCCAAAAAAGGAATACGTACAGAGCCTTGTAATTATCATCAACAAGTTTTTTTAGATGAAACAGAACAGTTTCAAGTAAACTCCTCTTGTTATGAGTTAACTGCAATGAAAAGAAAAAGCTGGTTTTCTCTCCCTCCAATTATGGAGTATTATTATGCGCCAAAACATCCTGAATACAAAGAGTTACCTCCTTTTAAAGATAACTGTTTAAAAGAAGGAGAAAAAATAATGCAATTTATTTATCCTAAAAAAAATGAAACTATTTTACTGCCAAAAAATTTTAAAGAACAAACTAATCCGGTAGTTTTAAAAATTGCTCATAGAAACCCTGAAACCCTATTATATTGGTATATAGATAAAGAATTTATAAAAAGCACACAGACTTTTCATGAAATTTCTTACCTCCCAACGCAAGGAAAACATACGTTAACAGTTGTAGACCAAGAAGGTAATTCTATCACTCAAAGTTTAAAAATTGAAGTTAATTTTTAAAAATACTCTCTTTTACAATTAAACCATTTCTGTTCTCCTCTGTCCAAACCCTATAAAATTTTAGTTGAAATTTTTTAACAAGAATTTAAGTTTGTATAGTTCGGTAACTTCCGAACCAATTATATATTTGCAAACTTAAATTTGAATTATATGTTTTGTGCTGAAAAGAAAAAATTAATTGAAGAGGTGGGGCTGCATTTTGAGCAGGAGAAACAAATGTCTCCATTAGCAGCTAGAATCTATGCAATCATGATTTTATCACCCTACGATGGTAATTCTTTTGAAGAAATTGTAGAAATGACGTGTGCCAGTAAAAGTTCTGTTTCTACTCAACTTAACTTATTACTTCAACTAAAAAAAGTAGAATACTTTACTAAACCTGGAGACAGAAAAAGATATTTTAGATCTAGTAAGAGCTACTTAATTAACTCTATGCAAGAAGAGCTAGATTATATTACAGAAGAAATAAAAATAGTAAATAAAATAACAGATTATAATAGCAACCATAATAAACACAAGTTTCAAAAAAGTGGAGGAGTTTCATTTCTGTTTAAAGAATATCTAATTAATCAGCAAAAAAATATAAAAGACACAATAGAGAAAATGTCTCAATTAACCGATCAATAAATTTTAACCTACATATATAAAAAATGAAAAAAGTAATTAAAAATATAGGCTTAATCGCCGGGATTTTCTTTTTAATTTCCTGTGGAGAAGAAACCCAATCACCAGCTCAAGCCTCTCAACCAGCTCCATTTCCAGTAATTAGTGTACCTACTAAAGATGTTACAGGTTACAAATCTTACCCAACAAGTATAGAGGGTGTAGTAAGTAGTGGTGTACGCGCAAAGGTACAAGGTTACATTCAAGAGGTATTAGTTGACGAAGGGCAGAAAGTAAAAAAAGGCCAAAGTCTTTTTAGATTAGAGACACAAAGTCTAACTCAAGATGCTGCTGCCTCTAAAGCTAATGTAAATGCTGCTCAAGTAGAAGTAGATAAATTAAAACCATTGGTAGAAAAAAACATTATTAGTAATGTTCAATTAGAAACTGCAAAAGCAAAGTTAGAACAAGCCAAAAGTAGTTACCAAAGTATTGCTGCTAATATTGGTTACGCTACTGTAAAAAGCCCAGTAGATGGTTATGTGGGTGCTATTAATTACAGAGAAGGATCTTTAATTAGCCCAACAGATGCAACCCCATTAACTACCGTGTCTGATATTAAGCAAGTGTATGCATTCTTTTCTATGAATGAAAGTGATTATCTAGATTTTATTCAGAAAGCAGAAGGAAAAACAATTCAAGAAAAAGTAAATAACTTCCCTCCTATATTACTTCAACTAGCAAATGGTGAGATTTATAGTGAAAAAGGAAAAATACAAACAGTAACCGGGCAAATTAATAAAAGTACAGGTACTGTAAGCTTTAGAGCAATGTTTGAGAACCCGAACCAAATTTTAACTAATGGTAATAGCGGGATTGTAAAAATACCTACCCTTTACAAAGACGCTCTAGTGCTTCCTAAAACATCTACTTTTGAACAGCAAGGTAGCGTATTAGTCTATAAACTAAATAGCGAAAATAAAGCTACCTCATCTGTAGTAACAATTCAAGATGAAATAGACAACTTATATGTTATCAAAGAAGGAGTCTCTAAAGGAGAGAAAATTATTGCTAAAGGAGTAGGTAAATTAAGAGAAAATACGCCTATTACTCCTCAAGAAATTCCTTTTGACAGTATAGCGAAGCCTATTAAAGTATTATTTAGAAACTAGAAACTTATAAATCATGTTAAAAACATTTATTGAAAGACCCGTTCTTTCAACGGTAATATCTATTATCATCGTTATTCTTGGTATTATAAGTATTACCGGTTTACCAATTGAAGAATATCCAGATATTGCCCCTCCAACTATTAAAGTTTCTGCAACCTATACAGGTGCAAACGCAGAAACAGTTTTAGAGAGTGTAATTATTCCTATAGAAGAACAAATTAATGGAGTAGAAGGTATGACATACATTACTTCTACTGCATCTAACAACGGTACTGCAGAAATCACCGTCTATTTTGATCAAGAAATGGATGCAGATATTGCTGCAGTAAACGTACAAAACCGTGTAGCTAGGGCTGCTCCATTACTACCAACAGAAGTTACACAAACTGGGGTTACTACTCAAAAACAAGAAACTAGTGCATTGATGTTCATTTCTATGTATTCTGAAAGTGAAGATTACGATGCTACTTTTATTCAGAACTATTTAAAAATAAACGTAATCCCTGCTATGCAACGTATTAGCGGTGTTGGAGATGTAAGTGTATTCTCTCAACAAGATTACGCAATGAGAATTTGGCTAAAACCAGAAAAATTAGCTGCTTATAGTTTAATACCATCTGATATTAGTGCCGTTTTAGCTGAGCAAAACTTAGAAGCTGCAGCCGGTTCATTAGGAGAAAACAACGGAGAAGCTTTTTCTTATGTATTAACTTATCAAGGTAGATTTAAAGAAGAAACCCAATATGAAGATATTGTAGTTAAGGCCTTAGGTGATGGCGAGTTTTTAAAACTAAGTGACGTAGCAACAATAGAATTAGATGCACAATCTTACTCATCTAATGCAATGAGTTTAGGTAACCCTGCAGTTTTTATGGGGATATTTCAAACGAAAGGATCTAATGCAAAAGAAATTATTGAGAACATAAAAACTACTTTAACTACTGTAGAAAAAGATTTACCAAATGGATTAAAGATTTTTGTACCGTATGATACAAGTTTGTTTTTAAATGCTTCTATAGAAAAAGTAATTCATACCTTAATAGAGGCCTTTATTTTAGTATTTATTGTAGTTTTTATTTTCTTACAAGATTTTAGATCTACGCTAATTCCTGCTATTGCGGTACCCGTATCTATTATAGGTACATTTTTCTTCCTTGGTATTTTTGGGTATTCCATTAACCTTTTAACCCTATTTGCATTAGTTCTGGCCATTGGTATTGTGGTAGATGATGCTATTGTTGTGGTAGAAGCCGTACACGCAAAAATGGATGATGGAGAAAAAAGCCCTAAGAAGGCTACACTAACTGCAATGAACGAGATATCTGGAGCTATTATTTCTATTACTCTAGTGATGGCTGCTGTATTTATACCAGTAACTTTTATTACCGGTCCAACAGGTGTTTTTTATGAGCAATTTGGAGTTACATTAATTATCTCTATTTTAATTTCTGCTGTTAACGCACTAACTTTAAGTCCTGCCTTATGTGCTTTACTACTTAAAGAACATCATGATGATGAAACAAAAAAGAAAAGCCCTATTCAACGTTTCTATGCTGGATTTAACCGCGGGTTTAATGCTACTATAGATAGATATGGAAAAGCGCTTCACTTTTTTAATAAGAAAAGATTTATACCTATACTATTATTAATAATAGCTACTGCTGGTATTTATTATGCAGCAAACACCACTCCTACAGGTTTTGTACCTAATGAAGATAGAGGGATTATTTTTGCAAATATAGAATTACCTGCAGGTGCATCTCTAGACAGAACAGATGCGGTTGCAAAAGATTTATATGGCAAAATTAAAGGCATTGAAGGTATTAACGGAGTTAACTTTGTTAAAGGTAGAAGTTTAATAAATGGTTCTGGTAGTAACTATGGCTTTGGTATTATTAAATTAAATAATTGGGATGAACGTGAAGATGAATCACAATCTGTAACCGCAATTACTGGGAAACTTTTTGGCATTGCTGCACAAATACCAGAAGCTAATATTATTTTCTTCTCTCCACCTAGTATACGTGGATTTGGTAACTCGGCTGGTTTTGAGGTAAACCTATTAGATAAATTCGGGGGTGAATTTGCAGATTTAGATAAAGCTAATCAAGATTTTGCTGCTGCACTAATGAAGCATCCAGAAGTTAAATATGCTCAGTCTTCATTTAATACTAAATACCCACAGTATGAAATGGAAGTTAACGTTCCGCTAGCTAAAGAAAAGGGAGTATCTGTTAGTAGCATTTTCTCTACTTTACAAGGTTATATTGGAGGTGTTTATGCTTCAGATTTTTCTAGATTTGGAAAACAATTTAGAGTATATATCCAGTCTTTACCAGAAGATAGAGCTACCCCAAGTTCACTAAATAGCATGTTTGTAAGAACAGATACAGGTGAAATGTCACCTATCTCTCAATTTGTAAAATTAAAACGAGTATATGGGCCACAATCTGTAACTAGGTTTAACTTATTTAACTCTACAACTCTTACTGGTGCTACCAATGAAGGTTATAGTACAGGTGATGCTATTAGAGTAATAGAAGAAGAAGCGGCAAAATTACCTAATAATTACACTATTGCTTATTCTGGTTTAACGCGTGAAGAAGTAAATGCAGGTAACCAAACCACCTTTATATTTATTCTAAGTATAGTTTTTGTGTACTTTTTACTATGTGCACAGTATGAAAGTTATTTATTACCATTTGCCGTAATTTTATCACTACCATTTGGGGTATTTGGAGCGTATATAAGTACTAAATTTTTAGGTTTAGAAAACAACATTTACTTCCAAATTGCCTTAATTATGCTTATTGGTTTGTTAGCTAAAAATGCAATTCTAATTGTTGAAATTGCTCTTCAAAAACGTAAAGCTGGCGAGCCTATTATAGAAGCTGCTATTGATGGAGCTAAATCTCGATTAAGACCAATTTTAATGACATCTTTCGCGTTTATTTTAGGATTAATGCCGCTTGTATTAGCAAAAGGTGTAGGTTCTGAAGGAAACAGATCTATTGGTACAGGTGCCGTAGGTGGGTTATTAATAGGTACTATTATTGGGGTATTTGTAATCCCTATTCTTTTTGTAGTATTTCAATGGCTACAAGAAAAAGTAAGTAATAAACCTGAGGCAATTGTTGTAAATAATCAAGAATAAAAATTATTATGAAAATATTATATAAATATAAGTTTGTAATTCTGCCATTAGTTGTGCTCAGCTTACAAAGTTGTTTTGTAGCAAAAGATTATGAGCAACCAGAAATTATAAATGAAGAGAATTTTAGAACAGACAATTTACCACAAGATAGCATCACTATGGCAGATGTATCTTGGAGAGAAATGTTTACAGACCCTATTTTACAACAACATATTGATGAGGCTTTAAAAAACAATATTGATATTAGAGTAGCATTGCAGCAAATACTTGCTGCAAATGCCTACCTAAAACAAGGGAAAGCTGGTTACCTACCATCACTAACAGGGAATGCATCTGTTACACACAATGAGTTGTCTTCTAATAGTCAATTTGGTTCTTTGTTTTCTTCTTTAGATCAATATGAAGTTAGTGCAGATCTTTCTTGGGAAGCTGATATTTGGGGAAAAATAAGAAGCAATAAAAGAGCTTATGAAGCTACTTATTTACAAACTGTAGCTGCTCATCAAGCAGTAAAAACTGCTTTAATTTCTAGTGTAGCTTCTAGTTACTATCAACTACTTTCTTTAGATGAACAAAAGAAAGTAACCGAAGAAACTATTAAGAATAGAGAAAAAAGTCTAGAAACCAACAAAGCATTAAAGGTTGCTGGAAGTATTACAGAAGTTGGAGTAAAACAAACAGAAGCCCAACTATATACTGCTCAAGCAATTTTAATAGACCTAAACAACCAAATTAGATTACTAGAAAACACCATGTCTATTTTGTTAGGTAAAGAGCCAACATCTATTAACAGAGCTACATTAAAAGAGCAAGAAATTAATACAGAGCTTAAAACAGGTGTGCCTGCACAATTGCTTAGAAACAGACCAGATGTGATAAATGCCGAATATGCTTTGGTTAATGCTTTTGAATTAACAAACGTAGCAAGAGCTAATTTTTATCCTTCTCTTACTTTAACAGCAACGGGAGGTTTTCAATCTTTAGATTTAGGAAATCTTTTTGATACTAACTCTTTATTTGCAACTATAATTGGAGGTTTAACACAGCCTATCTTTAATAAAAGACAAATAAAAACACAGTTTGAAGTAGCTGAAGTACAGCAAGAACAAGCTCGCCTTCAATTTAGAAAAGCGTTTTTAAATGCTACTAAAGAGGTTTCTGATGCTTTATATAATTATGAAGCTTCTACCGATAAAATTGAGGTGAAGCAAAAAGAATTTGACGCATATGATACTGCTACCAATTTCTCTCAAGAATTATTGAATAATGGATTAGCTAATTATTTAGAAGTATTAACTGCAAGAGAAAATGCTTTAAACTCAAAATTAGACCTGATTACTGCAAAATACAGTCAATTAAACTCTATTGTTTCTCTTTATGAAGCCTTAGGTGGTGGTTGGCAATAAACTTAGTAGTTCGTTTATATATTTAGTTGCAAAAACGCCTTACAGAAATTAATTTCTGTAAGGCGTTTTTATTTTGTTGCTTACCAATCTTTGTAAGGTAAATTAATTAATGAAGAGTTATAATATTTTGCATCACCTGTTACTTCTTTATGTAACCAATTTGGTAATAATACTTCATCATTTTTTTCTGTCATCTCTACTTCTGCAATAACTAAACCTTGATTATCTCCGTAAAATTCGTCTATTTCAAAAGTGTGAGAGCCAGATTTCACTAAAAATCGTGTCTTCTCTATTTTACCTGGTTCACATAAATTTAATAAAGCCTCAGCATCACTTACGTTAATTTCTTTTTCCCACTCAAAACGCATTAATCCATCTTCAGAAGATTTTCCTTTCACTGTGATATATGCCTGATTATCTTTCACCCTAACCCTTGTAGTTCGCTCTGGGTGAGAGTTTAAATATCCTTGTTTTATTTTAAAAGATTTATAAGCTTCTTGTTGGTAAGAGTTATTTTTTACTAAAAATTTACGTTCAATTTCTACCATTATTTTTTCTTTCAAAAATAAGGTTTTCTACGTATTTATAATTTAAAACACGTATAACTAAATGCTTAAAAATAATTCTTTAGAATATTTTATTTATTTTTAGCTTAGTCGCATAGTAATACCTAACATCTGTATTACAATAATTAATGTTTATGCATACTTTTTTTAAGATTGCCCTTGGGTTTATATGGGTGTTGTTTACTTTCTCTCAAAATGTTTTTGCCTACTCTACAAGCAAACCTGTACTTGTTATACAAGGTTCTACCCTAGAGAAAAGTACTTTAAATAATACTAATGGTTTTCCTGTAATTGGTAAAGATGGTGTAGAGCTGTTTTTTATCAACTCTAAATCTGGTGATTTGTTGCCAGCAGAGAGAGCGATGATAATTTCAAATAGAATTCAAAAAATTGATAGCCATACCTTTAATAAAGACTCTTTAATTACTTTAAATAATGCTTCTTCTACAGAAATTTATTATAGAGATCAAATTATTTTGAGTATTAATAATCTAGATACACTTAACACGAATAAAAGTAAAATAGAATTAGCCCAAACCTACAATTCACTTATTAGTAATAATTTAGAATTAGCAGAGAGCAAGTATATCCCACAAAATATATTTTTAAAAGTAGCATTTGTTACTCTTATACTTATAGGCTTATGGCTCACTCTTAAACTTATAGCGTTTTTACATACAAAAACAATTAAGTTTATAGAAAAAAATAAAGATAAATGGCTAAAAAGCCTTACTTACAACAACTATACTTTTATTACACCAGAACAAGAGTTAAGTGTAATTTTATTACTTGTTAAAATTGTAAACTGGTTTTTAATTCTACTAATTGTTTATATATTTTTCCCGTTAATATTTAGTGTTTTTGAGTTTACTAGAGGCTGGTCTAATTATTTGTTTGATTTAATTTGGTCTTCATTTGGGCAGATTTTTATTTCTATCTGGCACTACCTTCCTAATCTTATAAAAATAGCAGCTATCATTTTAGTAATGAAGTATTTTGTAAGATTTGTAAAGTACATTTTCTCTGAAATAAAAGACGAAAAATTAGAAATTTCTGGGTTTCATCCAGATTGGGCTATCCCAACTTTTACTATTATTAGATTTCTGCTTTTTGCGTTTATGTTTATTTTAATATTTCCGTTGTTACCAGGTTCAGACTCTAATATATTTAAAGGAGTTTCTGTTTTTTTAGGGGTTTTACTTTCTTTAGGTTCATCTTCTGCAATTGCTAATATGGTTGCAGGACTTGTAATAACCTATATGAGGCCATTTAAAATTGGAGATCGTATAAATATAGGAAACACTACAGGAAATGTAGTTGAAAAAACCTTGTTGGTTACCCGCCTTAAAACTATTAAAAATGAAGAGATTACCATACCTAATTCTGCTGTCTTAAATGGTAATACTGTAAATTACTCTTCTTACTCAAAAAATGAAGGTTTAATTATAAATACAACTGTAACATTAGGCTACGATGTACCTTACAATCTAGTTTACAAAGCATTATTAGAAGCTGCAACAAGAACAAATCACATTCAAAAAAACCCGAAGCCTTTTGTTTTACAAACTAGTTTAGAAGATTTTTATGTCTCTTATCAATTAAACGCATATACGCAAGAAGCTAATAAGCAAGCACTTATTTATTCTGAATTGCATCAACATATACAAGATACTTGTAACGAAAATGGAATAGAAATTTTATCTCCTCACTATCGTGCGCAAAGAGATGGGAATATGACCACTATACCTCAAGACTATTTAGATAAAGATTATAAAGCTCCTAGTTTTCAAGTAAAAACAACAAAGGCTGAATAAATTATTCTATACCTTCTATTAATTTGTTTAATAGCTGATAAAATTGATTTGTTTCTTCTGCAGAAAGCGGAACTTTATTAGCTAATAAAGAAGGTATTTCACAAGCTTTGTCTTTTAGCTTTTTACCTTCTTGCGTGAGAGTAATAACAATATTTCTTTCGTCTACTGCAGATCGTTTTCTTTCTAGCAATCCGCGTTTTTCTAGGCGCTTTAAAAGAGGGGTTAACGTATTAGATTTTAGCTGAAGTTTCTCTGCTATAGTACTCAAATTTATTTCATCTTTTTCCCAGAGTACTAACAATACTAAATACTGAGGGTATGTAATGTCTAGCTCTTTAAGCATAGGTTGGTATGCTTGTGTTATTAACCTAGAAGCAGTGTACAAAGGGAAACACAATTGATTATCTAACTTTAAAGATTCATTTTTATCTATCATTGTTACAATAGTTTTATAAGATCCTTCTCTATAGCTTCTGGTTTTGTTATTGGTGCATAACGCTTAATTACATTACCTTCTCTATCTACTAAAAACTTAGTAAAATTCCATTTAATTTTAGAACCTAAGAAACCACCTTGCTCTTTTTTTAAATACTTAAAAATGGGATGTGTATTCTCTCCATTTACGTCACATTTTTCGGTAAGTTGAAATGTAACTCCGTGATTTATTTGGCAAGCCTCTGTAATGGTTTCATTTGTTTCTGGCTCTTGCCCTGCAAATTGATTACAAGGGAAACCTAATACCACCAATCCTTCATCTTTATAGTTTTGGTGTAACTTCTCTAAACCTTCAAATTGCGGAGTTAAGCCACATTTGGTTGCAGTATTCACTATTAATACCATTTTCCCTTGGTAGGTTTTCATAGAAATTTCTTTCCCTTGTGGTGTTTTAGCTACTAATTGATAAAATTTTGATTCCATTTTTATTTCTTTTTCATTATAAAAAGCCACTCTACCCTTGATCTTGAGTAGAGTGACCTGCTTTCTAAAAATATTAAACCAATTGTAACTCTACAACTATATTACCTCTAGTTGCATTAGAATAAGGACAAACTTGGTGTGCTTGTTCTAATAATTTCTGAGCTGTTTCTTGCTCTACTCCAGGAATTTCTACTGCTAATTTTGCTTCTAACTGAAACCCTCCTTCTGCATTTGGCCCTATTCCCACAGTGGCACTAACAATAGTTTCACTAGTTGGTTTTACCTTAGCTTTTCCCATTACTAGATTTAAAGCACTATCAAAACAAGCAGCATACCCAGCTGCAAATAATTGCTCCGGATTGGTTGCTCCTCCGTTTCCGCCTAGTTCTTTTGGCATTCTTACATCTAACTCTAAAATTGAATCTTCACTTTTTACGTGACCGTTTCTTCCTCCTGTCGCTGTAACAGTTGTTTGATATTGTGTTTTCATAATTTATTTTTTAATCGCAAACAATTAAGTCGTTCACGATACAAATATATTTATTTTTTATACTATCAAATGTTAAAGTCAATTTAAATTTTTTTACTGCGTTAGACTCTTTTATTTTTAGCTGAAATAGTTTTAATCTCTTCAGACTCTATAATAGAATTAGGGTATTTATGTTTGGCAAGAAAATGCATAGAGTTAGCAATAGTTTTTGCTTGTATAGATCGGTATTTTTTTAAAGGCCCAATCATTAAAAAATTAGCAACTTTCATTACTTTCTTCCAAGCAAATTCAAAAGGTCTATTTTCATTACGAGTACCGTCAATTAATGAAGGTTGTAAAATATAAGTCTCTTCTAGTTGTTGATTTACAACAACTTCTTCCATCTGTCCTTTCGTTTTATTATAAAAAAACTTGCTGTTTTTATCTGCTCCTAAAGCAGAAACAACAATCATTTTCTTTATATTATTTTGCTTCGCTAATCTTGCAGCAGCTGTAGGAATACCAAAATCTACTTTCTTATAAATTTCTTTATCAGGTGTTTTCTTTTGTGTACTCCCTACACAACAAAAAACTACATCCCCTTTAAATTGTGAAGAATGTTTTTCTAACTGAAATAAATCTATTAAATGTTCTTCTATTTTAGGATGTTTTAGAGAAACAGTACTTCTAGAAAAAAGAATTACTTTATCAAAATAATCATCATTTACTAATTGCTGCAACAACAAACCTCCTGTTAATCCTGTTGCTCCTAATAAAATTGCTGTTTTACCTTTCATAAGAGAAAGTTATAAAATAAGTCACAATAATAAGATTCATTAACTTTGTATTGTGAAACCTCAACGTAAAATAATACATATAGACATGGATGCTTTTTATGCATCTGTAGAGCAGTTAGACAATCCTGAATTGCGAGGAAAAGCTATTGCTGTTGGTGGTGGATCTAAACGTGGTGTGGTAAGCGCCGCTAGTTATGAGGCTAGAAAATTTGGTGTTAGAAGTGCTATGAGTGGTGCAATGGCAAAAAAACTTTGTCCGCATTTAATTTTTGTAAAATCTAATTTTGATAGATACAGAGAACTATCTCAACGAATTAGAGATATTTTTTTTGAATATACAGATTTAGTTGAGCCTCTTTCTTTAGATGAAGCATATTTAGATGTAACTACCAATAAAAAAGGAAACCCCAGCGCCACTTTAATAGCAAAAGAAATAAGGCAAAAAATTAAAGATAAAACAGGTTTAAATGCTTCTGCAGGCATATCTATTAATAAATTTATAGCTAAAATTGCTAGTGATTATAATAAGCCCAACGGCCAAAAAACCGTTTTACCAAATGAGGTCGAAGAGTTTCTAGAAAAATTAGAAATAAGAAAATTTCACGGAGTAGGTAAAGTTACTGCAGAGAAAATGTATCAATTAGGGATTTTTACTGGTAAAGACTTAAAAACAAAATCTGAAGAATTTTTAGCTGAAAAATTCGGAAAAAGTGGGCCTTACTATTACCACGTAGTTAGGGGCATACATTTAAGTGAAGTAAAACCTAACCGAATAAGAAAATCGTTAGGTGCAGAGCGTACGTTTTTAGAAAATATAACTTCAGAAATATTTATGCTAGAGCGTTTAGAGCATATTGCAGAAGAAATTGAACGCAGACTAGCCAAAAGTAAAGTAGCAGGAAAAACAATTACTCTTAAAATAAAATACAGTGATTTCACTTTACAAACCCGCAGTAAAACCATCTCTTATTATATTTCTACTAAAGAGTTAATTTTAGAGGTTGCCAAAGAGTTATTGTACCAAGAACGAATGAAAGATTCTGTAAGATTATTAGGGATTTCTCTTTCTAATTTAAACACAGATAAAAAAGATAAACCCCTTGCTAAAGAAGAGGTTTATGTACAATTAAAGCTTGATCTTTAATTAACTAAAGGCTTTATAGATTTTTGTTCTTGTATTTCGGGTATTAACCCATCTACCGCCATATTTATCAAGTTTTTTAACTCTATTAGCAGCTTCTTTTTTACAAAAAATTTATTGGTTACTAAACCAACTTGACGTACTGGTACAGGGTTTTTAAATTCTATAAGGCGTTGTAACTCTTCTTCATTTAAATCTAACGTAGCTAGATGCGGGATTATAGTGATTCCTTTTCTAATTTTTGTAATTTTCAACAAGCTATCCATCGAGCCAGATTCTATTTCAAAATTAACATCTTGTGTAGTTAACTTAGCAGAAAGCTCACATATTTCTTGCACTTGCGTACGTAAACAATGCCCTTCTTGCAGCAAACAAATTTTAGCGTAATTAAGGCTATCTAGAGATACTTTTTTTGCTCTCTTCTCTTCGGTACAATCATATACCAAAAAAGGCTCACTAAACAGCTCTATTTCATCTAATTCTTTATCTGCTAATGGCAATGCTAAAATACCTATATCTAAATCTCTAATTTTTAAAGCATCTTGTATATGAGCAGTAGTCATTTCTTTTACAATTATTTTGACTTGCTTAAATTTATTTGCAAAATCATTTAAAAATAGTGGTAACAAATAAGGGGCAAGAGTAGGTATAATTCCTATTTTAATTTCTCCTGTCATTTCTCCTTTCAGTTCCTGAATTACATTTTTTAAAGCATCTATTTCACTATTAATAATTCTAAACCTTTGTATAAGCTGCTCTCCTTCTGCGGTGATAGACACAGGTTTTGTTTTTCTGTTAAAAATTTTTATTCCTATTTCATTCTCTAGTTTGTTAATCATAGTACTTAACGTAGATTGAGTAACAAAGCATTTTTCTGCAGCAGCCTCAAAGTTTTTTAAATCTACTACAGCTTGTACGTATTTAAATTGTTGTATCGTCATAGTTACAAAAGTAATAAAATATCTACACCGTCAATATATGTATCTAAAATATAGTTTTTATTAATATTAAAATCGTTGCATATTTGTACTGTAAAACAAAAACATCACAAGAATATGAAACTTTTAAGCTCAGCACTATTATTTCTTTTTGCTTCAATTTCTAAATCAGACAAAAAAGAAAATACCGAAAAAAAATCAGGTGGTTGCCCATTTGGTTTTGATAAATTAAGTTCTAGTACAGGACAAAATATTAAAAATGTAGATAGAGGAACCACAAATAATGAGTGGTGGCCAAATCAATTAAACATGAGTATACTTAGACAAAATTCTGAAATGTCTAATCCAATGAACCCAGACTTTGTGTATGCTGAAGAATTTAAAAAATTAGATTACCAAGCATTAAAACAAGATTTGGAAGCTTTAATGACAGATTCTCAAGATTGGTGGCCTGCAGATTTTGGACACTACGGACCGTTTTTTATTAGAATGGCTTGGCATAGTGCTGGTACTTACCGTACAGGCGATGGTCGTGGTGGTTCTCGTGCTGGTCAACAACGTTTTGCCCCTTTAAATAGCTGGCCAGATAACGGAAATTTAGATAAAGCAAGAAGATTGTTATGGCCTATTAAACAAAAATATGGAGATCAAATTTCTTGGGCAGATTTAATGATTCTTACAGGAAATGTTGCGTTAGAGTCTATGGGCTTTGAAACTATAGGTTTTGCTGCTGGACGTGAAGATGTTTGGGAACCTGAAAGCAATGTATATTGGGGTTCTGAAAAAGAATGGTTAAGTAGAGAAAATCGTTATTCAAAAGACGGAGAGTTAGAAGAAACTCTTGCCGCATCACAATTAGGATTAATTTATGTAAACCCAGAAGGCCCAAATGGTGTACCAGACCCTTTACTTGCTGCAAAAGCTATTAGAGATACTTTTGGAAGAATGGGAATGAATGATGAAGAAACGGTGGCTCTTATTGCAGGCGGACATACTTTTGGTAAAACTCACGGTCAAGCAAGTGATGAGCATTTAGGTGCTGCTCCAGAAGGGGGCGCTATAGAAGACCAAGGTCTTGGCTGGAAAAGCTCGTACAAATCTGGTAAAGGAAAAGATGCTATTACCTCTGGACTAGAAGTAACTTGGACAGAAACACCTACTCAATGGAGTCAAGGTTTTTTTAACAGCTTATTTCAATACGAGTGGGAACTTACAAAAAGCCCAGGAGGTGCACACCAATGGCAAGCAATTAATGCAAAAAACACATATCCAGATGCTTTTGATGATGCAGTAAAGCATAAACCTACTATGCTTACTACAGATTTAGCGTTGAGAGAAGATCCTATTTATGAAAAAATTTCTAGAAGATTTTATGAAAATCCAGATGAGTTTAAAGATGCTTTTGCTCGTGCTTGGTTTAAATTGACTCACAGAGATATGGGACCTAAAACCACTTATATTGGTTCTGAAATTCCTACAGAAGAATTTATATGGCAAGACCCAATTCCAGCAGTAAACCACGAATTGGTAGATAACGCAGATATTGAAAACCTAAAACAAGAAATTTTAAGTTCAGGTTTAACTAGCAATCAATTAATTTCAACTGCGTGGGCTTCTGCTTCAACGTACAGACAATCTGATAGAAGAGGTGGTGCAAATGGAGCGCATATTCAATTAGAGCCACAAGTAAATTGGGAAGCCAACAACCCTGCAGAATTAAAAAGAGTACTTGCTGTTTACAAAAAAATTCAAGAGAATTTTAACCAAAACAATACAAGTAAAAAAGTATCTATGGCAGATTTAATTGTATTAGGAGGTAATGTTGCAGTAGAAAATGGCGTTAAAAATGCAGGTTTTGATATTAATGTACCTTTTAACCCAGGAAGAATGGATGCCTTACAAGAGCAAACAGATATTGATGGAATGAAATATTTAAAACCTGCTGCAGATGGTTTTAGAAACTATCAATCTAATAAATTCACTATTTCTACAGAAGAATTATTACTAGATAGAGCTCAACTATTATCGTTAACTGCTCCAGAAATGACAGTGCTTGTAGGAGGCTTACGTGTATTAGACGGAAATTATGCTGGTTCTAATTACGGAGTGTTAACGCACAACAAAGGAGTTTTAACTAATGATTTTTTTAAGAATTTATTGAGTATGGATACCGTATGGAAATCTGTAAACGAAGAAGAGTTAGTTTTTGAAGGTAGAGATAGAACTACTAACGATTTAAAATGGAAAGCTACAAGAGCAGACCTTGTTTTTGGATCAAATTCTGAATTAAGAGCTATAGCAGAAGTTTATGCCAGTGATAATGCTAAAGAGAAATTTGCCAAAGATTTTGTTGCCGCTTGGCACAAAGTGATGAATTTAGATCGTTTTGATTTAAATTAATAAATTGAGTTTTTGTTGTGTTTTTAAAGCAGCTTAAGGTATTAAACTTTAAGCTGCTTTTATATTTATGAGGTCAATACTAAATTAGAGTTTTGACGTTCATCTTCTAACTTATCTAAAATAGCTTGTGCATTTTTTGTAACAAAACTGGTTTTAAAATGTGTAAAATGAAAAGTAATTTGGTTATTACTTACCACAATATCCCTTACATCTAACAATGAATAAACCTTACTTTGATTTTGAAATGTTGAAATGACGTGCTTATTGGTTACTTTTAAATTACTTTTTTGTAGATAAGTAACACTAAAAATTTTCACTTCTTCATCTATTAAAATTTGTTCATTTTCTTCTAGTTTATAAATATTAGGTTTCTTTAAATAAGATATTAGTTTGTAAAATATTGGCAGTCCAAAAAAGTAAATTAAACTATATAATAGCGCTTGTAATATGGCACTTTTTAAACTATTACTAAATAAAAAATAACTCATACAAAAGTATACTCCACCAATAAACAAAATCTGAATAGCATAATTTGTAAATAATTTTGTTCTCATTTTGTAAAACTTTTAGTGCTAGCAAAAATAATGAATAAAAAAAGGCTTACTTAAAAGTAAACCTTTTTTTAATTTTTATGAGAAAACTATTTATTCTATTTCAGAAACACGTAGTGTGTTTACCATACCTTTATTACCAATTGGCATAGCAGCAAGGTTTACTACAAAATCTCCTTTTTTAACTACGTTTTTATCTAGTGCTATTTTATTTACATCTTCTACGGTGTCATCTGTACTTACAAACTTATCATAGTAAAAAGCATTAACTCCCCAAAGTAAACTTAATTGAGTTAAAATTCTTTTGTTAGAAGTAAAGGCTAAAATTTGAGAATCTGGCCTCCAAGCAGAAATTTGAAATGCTGTATACCCACTATTAGTTAAAGTACAAATTGCTTTAGCATCAATCTCATTTGCCATTAAAGCAGCGTGATAACATACAGATTTAGTAATATACCTTTTTGTTTTAATATGTGGTGGATCGTGAGGTACAGAAATTAATTTAGAGTGCTCTACACTTTGTATAATTTGAGACATTTTTTGAATTACTTCTACTGGGTATTTCCCTACAGAAGTTTCACCACTTAACATTACAGCATCTGCTCCATCCATTACAGAGTTAGCTACATCATTCACCTCTGCTCTTGTAGGTGTAAGACTGCTAATCATAGTTTCCATCATTTGAGTAGCAATAATTACAGGAATACGAGCTTTCTTAGCTTTTAGCACTAATTCTTTCTGAATTAATGGAACTTCATGAGCAGGAACTTCTACACCTAAATCTCCACGAGCTACCATTAACCCATCACAAGCCTGTACAATTTCGTCAATATTTTTAACCCCTTCTGGCTTTTCTATTTTAGCAACAATAGGAATTTTATGACTACTATGTTTATTAATAATATCTTGAAGTTCTTTTATATCTTGTGCATGTCTTACAAAAGAAAGAGCTATCCAATCTACTTCTTTTTTAATAGCAAATTCTGCATCTTTTACATCTTTCTCTGTTAATGCAGGTAAAGATATATTTGTATTTGGTAGGTTAACTCCTTTTCTAGAACGTAAAGGTCCACCTTGTACAACAACAGCTTCTACCTCATCTTTTCCATTAGTTTTAACTACTTCAAAAATAAGTTTACCATCATCTAATAAAATTCTTTCTTTAGCTTTTACATCTTTAGGAAATTGACTGTAGTTCATGTAAACACGCTCTGCAGTACCTTGAAATTCTTTTCCTGTAGCAAATGTAATTTTGTCTCCTTTAGAAACAATTACCTCTTCCTTCATTACTCCAACACGAAGTTTAGGGCCCTGCAAATCACCTAAAATACCAGCGTTAAAGCCGTATTCTTTATTGAGTTCCCTAATCATTTGAATGCGTTCTTCTACATCATCATAATTGGCGTGGGAAAAATTAATTCTAAAAATGTTTACCCCACTCTCTAACATTGATTTTAAAACTTCTTTAGAGCTTGTAGCAGGGCCTAGAGTAGCTACAATTTTGGTATTCTTTGATTTATGCATTAGCTAAATATTAAATTTTCTATTGATTTTATTTGCGTAACCTCTATTTGATAAGCGGTTACTATTTCTTTTATTTTATTTATATCTTGTAGTAACTCTTTAGTTATTACTACTTGATTGGTATTTTCTATTTTTAAAAAGCAATCTACATTTTTAAACTCAGGGACAAGGTTGGTTATTCTTTTAGTTTCATTTTTAAATAAAGAACCGTTGCTCTGTAAATGAAGTGCTTTTACTTTACATTTATTTGATACTATATAATAATCACAACCCTCACTTTGATTGTAGTATTTATATAGCTCATAAAAAGCTAAACCTTCTGGGTAGTTATAATCTACGTCTGTTGGTTCTCTTTTTAAGCTCAAGCCCAGAAGTTTATTAATATTAAATACAACCTTATAAACTTCTGCAGAACAATGAATAGCTATAAGTGTAAAATCATCTTCTACTAAACTATCGAGCACAAGTTTGTTTACTGCCATACTATTCTAATTTATAAAATTATAATAAGTTTACAACTTTTAAGAGGGTATAACGTTAAATAATCTTCAAGATTAACTAACTAGCTGTATTATTTAGCGTTAATTTTAGCTTGAAAAGCATAATAAGCTCTTTTAGACGCTTTTTCTTCTGCTTTCTTCTTAGAAGTCGCTCTTGCTTTAGCCACTACTTTATTATTTATCCAAAGTTTTACTGCAAAATGTTTGAGTTCATCTTTGCCAGTATCTTCATAGACTTCATAATTAAATTTATGCTTTTGTTTTTGGCACCATTCAATTAAAAGACTTTTATAACTAATTACTTTCCCTTCTAGTTGCTCTATATCAACATAAGGTTTTATTACTCTTTGCTCAATAAATTTTTCACAATACTTATAACCTCTATCTAGGTAAATTGCTCCTACAAGAGCCTCAAATAAATTACCGTGAATATTTTGCCCAAAATGAGATTTTGGAACATTAGATTCTACATAATTTATTAACCCTAAATCTCTACCTAACTCATTAAGGTGTTTTCTACTTACCACCTTAGATCTCATTTTAGTTAGATAACCTTCATCACCACCTGGTACTTCATTGTACAAATATGCAGCAATGATAGAACTAAGCATAGCATCTCCCAGAAATTCTAGTCTTTCATAGTTTAAATCGTTACCAATAGCATCTTTTCTATTAAGAGAACGATGTGTAAATGCTATTTTATAATGCTTAATTACTTTAGGCTTAAAACCTATAATTAATTGAATAGCATCAAAAAAATTCCCGTCCTTGTTAGAACGGGAACTTAGTATGTTGCGTATAACGTTCATTAAACGTTTACTCAGTTATCTTTTTAAATAAAACACAAGCATTGTGACCACCAAACCCAAAGGTGTTACTCATAGCCACATTAACTTCTCTTTCTTGAGCTTTATTTAATGTTAAATTTAATTCTGGATCAATATTTTCATCTGCCGTTTCATGGTTAATGGTTGGCGGCACCAAGCTATGTTTCATCGCTAATATAGAAGCAATAGCCTCAATAGCTCCAGCTGCCCCTAAAAGGTGGCCAGTCATAGATTTGGTTGAATTGATATTGATAGATTTTGCATGCTCTCCAAAAACTTTGGTAATAGCTTTAAGCTCTGCAACGTCCCCTAATGGAGTTGATGTACCGTGTGTATTAATTGCATCTACGTCTTCTGGTTTTAAACCTGCATTACGTAAACAATTTTCCATTACGGCTATTACACCAATACCTTCTGGGTGAGGAGCTGTCATGTGATAAGCATCAGAAGACATACCGCCCCCTAATACTTCTGCATAAATTTTAGCTCCACGTGCTTTTGCGTGCTCATACTCTTCTAGTATTAATGCTCCTGCTCCTTCTCCCAATACAAAACCATCACGGTTAGCATCAAAAGGTCTAGAAGCTTTTTGCGGATCATCATTTCTAGTAGAAAGTGCGTGCATTGCATTAAAACCACCCATACCTGCTTGTGTAACTGCAGCTTCACTACCACCCGTTACAAAAACATCACAGTAACCTAACCTGATGTAATTAAGGGCATCTATTAAAGCATTGGCAGAAGATGCACAAGCAGATACTGTAGTATAATTTGGTCCCATAAACCCATGCTTGATAGAAATATTACCAGGGGCAATATCTGCAATCATTTTTGGGATAAAGAATGGATTAAAACGAGGTGTGCCATCGCCGTTTGCAAAATTTTTCACTTCTTCCTGAAAAGTTTCTAAACCGCCAATTCCCGCTCCCCAAATTACACCAACACGATATTTATCTACTGTATTTAGATCTATACCAGAGTCTTTTATAGCTTCATCTGAAGCTACCATTGCGTATTGAGCAAATTTATCTAATCTACGGATTTCTTTACGGTCAAAATATTCATTAAAAGGGAAGTTTTTGATCTCGCAAGCAAACTTTGTTTTAAATTTTTCAGTATCAAAATAAGTAATAGGTGCGCTTCCGCTTCTCCCGTTTACCAAGGCATCCCAATATTCTTCAATATTGTTACCAATTGGTGTTAGGGCACCTAAACCTGTTACTACTACTCGCTTTAACTCCATATTTATGGCTTCTTATTTTTTTGCTTCTTCAATGTAAGAAATCGCTTGACCTACTGTTGCAATGTTTTCAGCTTGGTCATCTGGAATTTGAATATCAAATTCTTTTTCGAATTCCATAATTAATTCTACGGTATCTAAAGAATCCGCACCTAAATCGTTAGTGAAGCTTGCGTCTGTTACAACTTCATTTTCGTCAACTCCTAATTTATCAACGATTATTGCTTTTACTCTTGATGCAATGTCTGACATAATTTTATCTTTTTAAAATTTTAATAAGTGGCAAAAATAAAAAACTTTATTTTAAAACAAGTTTTACATTAAAAAATGTGGCGTCAATTTACATATTTTTAAAGTAAGTAACTATTTTTATGCTTTAATAATTTGTGAAAAAACACTTCTTTTAGCTATGAACTCTCCCAAAACAACAAAAAAAATTATCATCTTCGCTTCTGGCCAAGGCTCTAACGCTAAGAACATTATACATTATTTTAGAGACAGAAATGATGTTGAAATTTCTCATGTACTCTCTAATAACATAAAAGCAAATGTACTAAAAATGGCGCACGATCATGAGATTAATGCGTTGCATTTTGATAGGTCTGCACTCTATAATTCTAACGAAGTATTGCATATTTTGAAAGATACAGACCCAGATCTTATCGTTTTGGCAGGTTTTTTATGGATCATGCCGACAGAAATCATCCAAGAATTCGAAAATAAAATCATAAATATTCATCCTGCGCTTTTACCAAAATATGGAGGAAAAGGGATGTACGGAAATTATGTGCACCAAGCAGTTTTAGAAAATAAAGAAAAAGAATCTGGTATTACTATTCATTTTGTAAATGAAAAGTATGACGAAGGAAAAACGATTAGTCAATTTAGTACCGAGGTTGCCCCTAACGAAACTATAGAAAGCTTAAAAGAAAAAATACACCAATTAGAGCACAAACATTTCCCAGAAGTGATTGATCAATTATTGTCTGCAGAAAAATAATGAGTAAAAAATCTAAATTTTACGTGGTTTGGCAAGGCAAACAAGCGGGTATCTTTTCTAGCTGGGCAGAATGCAAAGCATCTATTACTGGTTACAAAGGTGCGCAATACAAATCTTTCAAGACTTTTGAAGAGGCAAAACAAGCATTTAATAAATCTTATTTTGAATTTAAAGAGAATAATAAAAACTCGTCTACCCCAATTCATCAATTAGAGAAAAGAGCTAAAGAAGTAAATTTTGACTCTATTAATGTAGATGCGGCTTCTAGCGGAAATCCCGGCAAAATGGAATACCGCGGCGTTTATACCAAAACAGGTAAAGAAATTTTTAAACAAGGTCCCTTCCTGCAAGGGACTAATAATATAGGTGAGTTTTTAGCATTGGTACACGGCTTGGCTTTTCTTCAGCAAAAAAATAGCAACCTACCTATTTATTCAGACTCTAGAATTGCCATTGGTTGGGTAAAAAAGAAAAAATGCAATACTAAACTGCAACCCAATGCAAAAAATGCAGATGTTTTTCAACTTATTAAAAGAGCAGAAGCTTGGTTACATAATAATACTTACACCAATCCTATTTTAAAATGGGAAACTAAAGATTGGGGAGAAATTCCTGCTGATTTTGGGAGGAAATAAAATGCTGTAAAAATAAAATGCTTTCTTATAAACTACCCATTGCTGCGCAAAAAAACATTTTACACTAAATTGCTTTATTTAACCTACGAAATCTCAATATAAATATCAGCAAGATAAGCGCCTCAAAAAAGTGACTTATATATGTTTCAAAGTTTATTACTCTAAATGCTAACAAACCTATAAACAGTAGTAATGGTATTGAAATACTATTAATAATTATTTGTATTTTATTATTCATTTTTAATAATCTATAGTATTATTAATTTAACTTTTTATTGATCAACAGTTGCAAATTAACACAAAAAACTAGAAAGAAATTGCTGTAAATTTTGGGAGAAAGTAAGTTTTATTTTACTCTTACCATTAATTTTTCTTTTTCTAGAAAATCTAAAATTTCTTGTAATCTAATTTTGCAAGAATCTTTTTTCTGAATATCTACTTGGTAAACTCTAAATTGCTTTTTCTGACTATAATTATCTAACACAGAATCTAAATTAGCTTCGTTATCAAAAAAATTAACATCGAAATTATTGACATAAACCGCTTCTTCTAACCCTGTTTTTAAATTTAGTGTTTTCCATTTTAAATTTTTATAATCAATACTAAAATGAGCTATATTATCAAAATTGCCAGACTCTGCAACTTCAATAGTGTAGCAATCTGACTGAAATGAAATTGGGGTTTTATCTATATTTTCAGAATAAAATGAAAAAGATAATACTATGGCGTTTGTTGTAAAATGAAAAAGGATAGCCCATATTAAACCATAATTTACTCTTAAATAAGATAGCAAAAAACCAGAACCCATAAAAAATAAAATAAAACTAAAACCTGCTATTGAAGGATTTAAAAAAAAAGACAATGGCCCGCCATGGCTAAAACTAAAAGCAATAGATGTAATTATAATCTGGATTGACAGTCTTCTATTTAATTTAAGCCTTTTTTCCTTTAAAAAAATTAAACTTATACTTACTAATAGAGAAAATACAACTAAAAAATTAATAATAGATTGAAATGGATTAAAAAACAAGACAACTAAAACCGCACTTATAGAAGTTATAAAAATATTTCTTTTTTTAGTGTTTTTTGAAGTGATGTGCCAACGGAACATTAATTCTTCTAAAGCAGGCTGTAAAAAAATCACAAATAAAATAAGATAAATATTACTTGTGAACGCCAAAGACTCTGGCACATTATTTACATCTTGTGCAAATTTTATATTCTGTAATGGATTTGCAAAAATTAAAGCCAAAATAAATATTTGGACCTCTAATAAGAGGCCCAATATTAAAATAATGTTTAGCTTATTTTTCTTTAAGTGATTTATTATTCTCATTTATTATACAAATTACCATTATCTTCATAACCATATTCTCTACCAGTTTTTGGAGGGCAAGGAGAATTAGCTGCAGATTTAGATTGAGCAATATGCTCTACAGATTTAGATATTTCACCAACCGTCGGACCAACTCTTGTACCTATAGACTTTATGGTATCTAATGCTCTGCTTACCCAGCCGTCCAAGTCACAACAAGAGTCTGTACCTACACTCGGTAATTCTGGCAATTCAACATTTCCAATTATTTCAAGATCTCTAATAGTCTCTCCTTCTTCATTCAAAACGTCAAACTTAAAAGATTTCTTATCTTCAGAAAGACAGATATTATACATTATTATTTCCGAATCGTTAGACATATTTCGTAAAGAGACAGCCTCATCCAGAATATCTGTATTATTGATTTCAAAATCAGAAGAAACTAAAAATTCCTCTTGAAATTCTCCGTTATTATAGAATTGAAGATTATCCTCTCCGCCATAATACTCAAAATTACCAAATTTTAAATAATACGAAGAATCTTCATCGGCTGTAGATTATGTACTATTTTCAAACTCATCTTGTCCTATTAATTCTTCTTGAACGCCATCCTTACTACACCCCACCAAAATTAAACTTGCTACCAACATAGCTAATGGTATTCTAAATAAATTTTTCGTTTTTTAAATAAGTTGTTAAAAATAAATTGAAGCTTAGTTGCATAACAATTTTTATAAAAACCAGATTTTAAAATGAGAAACTAAAGATTTGGGAGGAATTGCTACTGATTTTGGAAGAAAGTAAGAAACTCAGCAAATAAATTACGGAGTTTTAAAAATTAAAAAATATCAAGAAAATACAAGAGAAAAAAAGCGACACCAACAAATAGTATCAACACATCATATTTATCTTTATTAAACAAAATCGGTTTACCCTTTTTATAAAGTAATATCTCCATTAAAAGTACAGCTCCCAATAAAAATAAAGAAATCAGCAAATAATACTTATTAAAAGTATCATTATTTAAAAATGTCAATACTGTAACAAACACCAGTAAAACAAAAATAATTTTTCTATAGATTCTAATATTAGTAATTTTCATAACTTTTTATTTTGAACAATTCTTATAACAAGAAAGACCATTTCTAACACACCCCACCAAAATTAAACTTGCTACCAACATAGCAAAAGCTATTCTAAATAAATTTTTCGTTTTTTAAATAAGTTGTTAAATCAATTATTAGTTATTGTTGATTAACGGCTGCAAATCAAAAAAAACAAACCACATAAAACAACTATTTAGCAGGTTTAATTTGTTAAAATTTTCAATTAAACCGACAATAGCACACTTAAACACTAAAAAGTATTTAAAGTCAAAAATCTACAATTTTATTTAATACAGTTATTTTTATAAAAAAACGGATTATTTGTTTTTTCTTATTAAAACCGCATAGTTTTAAAATTTCTTGAGAAACGCCTTATATTTGCACCAAATTCTAAGCAAACAATATGAGCAAATTAGTTGTAGTTGGTACAGTAGCCTTCGATAAGATTGAAACTCCTTTTGGTAAAACCGATAAAATTTTAGGTGGAGCAGGTACTTATATAGGTCTTGCCGCTAAAAAATTTGGCGTAGATACCGCAATTGTATCGGTAATTGGTGGCGATTTTCCTGAAGAGTATATCAACATTTTTAAAGAGAGAGATATTAATATCGACGGTTTAAAAATGGTAGAAGATGGTAAAACCTTCTTTTGGAGTGGTAAATACCATAACGATATGAATTCTCGTGACACCTTAGACACACAACTTAATGTATTAGCAGATTTTGAACCTATTGTTCCTGCAGCTTACAAAGACTCAAAAATTGTAATGCTTGGTAACCTTCATCCATTAGTTCAGTTAAGTGTGATAGAACAAATGGATGATCCAGAATTAGTAGTGTTAGATACTATGAATTTTTGGATGGATAATGCTTTAGAAGATTTAAAGAAAGTAATTGCTAAAGTAGATGTAATTACTATTAATGATGAAGAAGCAAGACAACTTTCTGGAGAATACTCTTTAGTAAAAGCTGCTCGTGAGATTGAAAAAATGGGTCCTAAATATGTAGTTATCAAAAAAGGAGAGCACGGTGCTTTACTTTTTCATAACAACGAAATGTTTTTTGCTCCAGCATTACCATTAGAAGAAGTTTTTGACCCAACTGGCGCAGGAGATACTTTTGCTGGTGGTTTTGTAGGTTACATTGCTAAAACAGAAGATACTTCTTTTAAAAACATGAAAAACGCCATTATTTATGGCTCCAACTTAGCTTCTTTTTGTGTAGAAAAATTTGGAACTGAAAGGATGCTAAATTTAACCGACCAAGAGATTGACGAAAGATTAAAAACTTTTAAAGAGTTAACGCAATTTAAAATTAGCTTAGACTAAGCAATTTAGATATACAACACAACAAACCCCTAAAGCTCTCAACAACGCAATATGAGTGATGCTATTAAACACGAGTGCGGTATTGCACTAGTAAGGTTACTAAAACCTTTAGAATTTTACAAAGAAAAATACGGTACTTCTTTTTACGGTTTAAACAAGATGTATTTAATGATGGAAAAACAGCATAACCGTGGCCAAGATGGTGCCGGTTTAGCAAGCATCAAATTAGATACATTACCAGGTGAAAGGTATATAAGTAGAGTAAGATCTAATCAACCTCAACCTATTCAAGATATTTTTGCACAAATTAACGATCGTATTAATGATGAGTTACAAAGACATCCTGAATATGCAGAAGATGTTGCTGCACAAAAAAAGAACTTACCTTATATAGGCGAATTATTTTTAGGTCATGTTCGTTACGGTACATTTGGTAAAAACAGTATCGAGAGCGTTCATCCATTTTTACGTCAAAACAACTGGATGC
Organism: Mesonia phycicola; assembly: GCF_900141885.1. GTDB lineage: Bacteria > Bacteroidota > Bacteroidia > Flavobacteriales > Flavobacteriaceae > Mesonia > Mesonia phycicola. The sequence goes on from NZ_FQYY01000003.1 coordinate 230,432, forward strand.
ACCGTAACCTTATTGTTGCAGGTAACTTTAATATGACTAACGTATTTAAGCTTTTCAACAATTTAGTTGATCTTGGGCAACACCCAAAAGAAAAAGCAGATACCGTTACTGTAATGGAAAAAATTGGGCATTTCTTAGATTCTGAAGTGCAAAAAGTTTACAAAAAACTTAAAAAAGAAGGTTTTAGTAAAAAAGACGCTTCACCACATATTGCAGACAGAATAAATGTAGCCAAAATTTTACGTAAATCTTCTAAAGATTGGGATGGTGGTTATGCTATGGCCGGTTTAATTGGTCACGGTGACTCTTTTGTACTAAGAGACCCTGCAGGTATTAGACCTGTGTATTATTATATGGATGATGAAGTAGTAGTTACCGCTTCAGAAAGACCTGTAATACAAACCGCATTTAATGTAAATTTTGAAGATGTAAAAGAATTAGAGCCTGGTCACGCTTTAATTACCAAAAAGAACGGAGAAACTTCTGTAGAAAAAATTATAGAACCTTTAGAACGCAAAGCTTGTTCTTTTGAGCGTATTTATTTTTCTAGAGGTAGTGATGCAGAAATTTATAAAGAGCGTAAAAATCTAGGGCGTTTTATTATGCCTGAAGTTTTAAAGGCTATAGATTATGATACCATAAACTCTGTTTTCTCTTTTATACCAAATACAGCAGAAACTTCTTTTTACGGAATGGTTGAAGCTGCTCAAGATGAATTAAACCGTCAGAAAAACGAAGCTATTCTTAAAGAAAAAGATACGTTAACAGATGAGCGTTTAAAGCAAATTCTTTCTTACCGTTTACGTACCGAAAAAATTGCTATTAAAGATGCTAAATTAAGAACATTTATTACAGAAGACAGTAGTAGAGATGATTTAGTTGCTCACGTTTACGATGTAACTTATGGTGTTGTAAAGCCAGAAGATAACCTTGTTATTATAGACGATAGTATTGTGCGCGGTACTACTTTAAAAAAGAGTATTATTAAAATGATGGATCGTCTAGGGCCTAAGAAAATTATTGTAGTTTCTTCTGCTCCGCAAATTAGATATCCAGATTGTTACGGTATAGATATGGCTAGATTAGAAGATTTTGTAGCATTTAAAGCTGCACTTGCTCTTTTAAAAGAAACCAATCAATATGATATTATTGAAAAAGTATACAATAAATGTCTAGCGCAAGTTAACTTAGAAGATAATGAGGTAAAAAACTTTGTAAAAGAAGTTTATGAGCCTTTTACTTATGAAGAAATTTCTAATAAAATAGCAGAATTACTTTGTGACGAAACTATTGAAGCTGAGGTAGAAGTAATTTATCAAAAAGTAGATAAACTTCATGAAGCTTGCCCTAAAAACTTAGGAGACTGGTATTTTACTGGAGATTACCCAACCTTTGGAGGTAACAGAGTAGTTAACCGTGCTTTTATTAATTTCTTTGAAGGCAATAAAGAAAGAGCATATTAATAATATATTAACCCTTATTTGTAAAAATCATTAAAAATATCCTTATTTTTTTCATAAATACATGAAAATATAATATATTTATTATTCCATAAGTAAGTAGGTTAAGTTATGGTAAAATTTGGGGCAAAAAAAGGTGGTTTAAAAACCACCTTTTTTATTACTCAATATGTAAATTAAATACTATTTAGATTTTGCATATTTAGAAGCAACCTCTTCCCAATCTACTACATTAAAAAATGCATCAATATATTCTGGACGCTTATTTTGGTACTTTAAGTAATATGCGTGCTCCCAAACATCTAAACCTAAAATAGGGGTTCCTCCACAACCAATACCTGGCATTAATGGATTGTCTTGATTTGGAGTTGAGCAAATTTCTACTTTACCACCTTCGTGCACACAAAGCCAAGCCCAACCAGAACCAAATTGTCCTGCTGCAGCTTTAGAAAAAGCTTCTTTAAAAGCATCAAAAGATCCGTAAGCATCTTCAATTGCTTGTTCTAAATCTCCAGATGGTTTTCCGCCTCCGTTTGGTGATAAACTTTCCCAAAATAAGTTGTGATTAAAAAAACCACCTCCGTTATTTCTAACAGCAGCATTAGTTTTATCAAGATTCATTAATATATTTTCTATATTTTTTCCTTCTAAATCTGTTCCTTCAATTGCTGCGTTTAATTTACTAGTGTAACCTGCGTGATGCTTACCGTAGTGTATTTCCATAGTTTCTTTGTCAATACTTGGTTCAAGTGCATCAAAAGCATATTGTAATTTTGGTTGTTCAAAAGCCATAATTGTTATCTTTAGTTGTTAATGTTTCTATTAGCTATCAAAAATAATTATTAAGCGCTTGAATAAAAATAAAAATATGTTATAAATTACTTAAAGCTTTTGTTTTTGATAGAAAGTCATTATACCTTATCATTTTTCATTATATTTCTGCTATAAAAAGTTAGTTACATTGAGCAACACTTCTACGCCTTTCCAAGTTTATAATGCCTCTGCAGGATCTGGAAAAACATTTACTATTGTAAAAAAATATCTTTCTATTCTTTTAAAAGCAAAACGTAAAGATTATTACAAAAATATTCTTGCTATTACATTTACCAACAAAGCGGTTGGCGAGATGAAAACAAGAATTGTAGATAGTCTTAGAGATTTTGCAGAACAAGAAACTCCGCCAAACTCTCAACCTCTTTTAGAAGAAGTAAAAAAAGAAACCAACCTCTCTACAGAAGAAATTAAAGGTGGAGCAAGGCTAATTTTAAAAAGTATATTGCACAACTATGCTGCTTTTGATGTTTCTACCATTGACGGTTTTACCCACCGGGTTTTAAGAACGTTTGCTAAAGATTTGGGGCTACCTATGAATTTTGAAGTAGAACTTAACACTTTAGACATTTTAACAGAAGCGGTAGACAAACTAATTTCTAAAGCAGGGACAGATAAAAAACTTACCAAAGTACTTATAGACTTTGCCATCTCTAAAGCAGATGACGATAAAAGTTGGGATATAGCTAAAGATCTTTATGATATTGCAAAACTTTTGGTGAATGAAAATAACATTATACCGCTTAATGAATTACAACATAAAGAAATAGAAGATTTTCAGGCTTTTGATAAAGAGCTTCGAGCGAAAATTCAATCTTCAGAAGAGGTATTAAAACAAACTGCAGATACATTTTTTAATTTACTCCAACAAAACGGGTTAGAAGATAAAGATTACAACAGAGCTTCTATCCCTAAATACTTTCGTAAAATAGAAATTTTAAATTACGACGTAAAAAAGGATAGTAAAAAAGCTAAATGGGAATTAGAAATTGATTCTGCCTCTCATTACGCCAAAAAACAAACAGACGATAAAAAGTCTGCCATGGATGCTATACAACCACAAGTTGCCAATCTTTATTTTACTTCAGAAGAAACAATTAATAAAATTGCGTTTTATAACAGTATTCTTAAAAAACTAACTTCTTTATCTCTTTTAAACCTTATAAATAAAGAGGTAGAAGTAATTAAAACAGAAAAAAATCTACTACTAATTTCTGAATTTAACAGAAAAATAAGCGAAAGCATTAAAGAACAACCAGCTCCTTTTATTTATGAAAGATTAGGAGAGCGCTACCAAGATTTTTTTATTGATGAGTTTCAAGATACCTCTGAGTTGCAGTGGAATAATTTAATTCCGTTAATAGAAAATAATTTATCTACACAAGATTTTTCTGGCAACCATAAAGGGCAGTTATTTGTGGTAGGTGATGCCAAACAATCTATTTACAGATGGCGCGGTGGTAAATCAGAACAGTTTATAGATTTAAGCGAAACACACAATCCGTTTAACGTTGAGAAGCAAACCATTAATTTGCCTAAAAATTTTAGAAGTAAGCAAGAGATTGTAAACTTTAATAATGGCTTATTTAATTATTGTGCAGAAAAATTAACATGGGATAAGTACCAAACACTTTTTAAAAATGCATACCAAGAGCCTCACCATGAAAAAGGTGGCTTTGTAAATATTAGCTTTGTAGAAGCTATAAATAATGAAGAACGAGAAGAAGCATATCCAGAAAAAGTACTAGAAACCATAAAACACGTAACTAGTAACGGATATACTAAAAAAGACATCTGTATTTTAGTTAGAAAAAAAGCTCACGGGTACGCTGTGGCTAATTACCTAAATGAAAACGGAATACCTATTATCTCTACCGAAAGCCTGTTGGTTAAAAACTCTGAAGAGGTTAACTTTATTAATGCTATTTTCAGGTATTCTTTAAATCCTTCAGATAAAAACATAAAATTTGAAATATTAGACTATCTATTTAAAAATCAAATAGAGACACAACAATATTTCACAGAAATTCATCCTAGATTAACACTTATAGATAATGCTTTTTTTGAATCTCTACACGAGTACTACTATTTTTTTGACCTTAGTACTCTACAAAGATTACCACTATATGATGCAGCAGAATATATTATAAGAAGTTTTGCTTTAGACAAAAAAGCAGATGCATATTTACAGTTTTACTTAGATTTTCTATATGAATACACTCAAAAAAACACAGGAATTATAGCTGGTTTTATAGATTATTGGGAGCAAAAAAAAGACAATCTAAGTATTATAGCACCAGAGGGAGAAGATGCTGTACAAATCATGACCATACACACCTCAAAAGGTTTAGAGTTTCCTATAGTAATTTACCCTTATGTAAATGAGTCTTTAGAAGATACTCGTAATGATGATATTTGGGTACCGTTGCTAGAAGAGCCAAACCAGATACCTTATGCCTATTTAAGTGCTAGTAGCAATTTAGATAGTTATGGAGAAATCCCGTCTGCACTATACCAAAAACTACTAATAGAAAATGAATTTGATGCATTAAATATATTATATGTAGCTCTCACAAGACCAAAACAGCAACTATATATAATTTCTGAAGTAAACCCTAAAAAACCTGAAGAAGAAAAAAACGATTTTCCTGGCCTATTAAAAGGGTATTTAAAATCAATTAACAAATGGGAAAAAGAGATGTACTCTTATAACTTCGGAAATTTTGTAGTTAAAGAACAAAAAGAGGTGATAATTGAGGTAGAGCGCATGCAATTTACATCTTCTGCTCCTACAGATCATAACATTTCTCTAATTACCAAATCTGGATTAATGTGGGATTCTGAACAACAAGAAGCTATAGATATTGGTAATTTAATTCATAATTTATTAATGAATATTTATACCGAAAAAGATATTCAAAAAGCGTTAGACAAATCTATTAATAATGGAGAGTTAACCGCAGAAGATGCTGCAGAATATAAAGCCAAAGTAGAAGAAATAGTAAATCACTCCGCATTAAAACCCTATTTCTCATCAGCTTATCAAATCTATAACGAAAAAGAAATTATTACCCCAAACGGTTTTAAAAGAATTGATAGGCTTTGCTTAAAAGACAACACCGCAATAATTATAGATTACAAAACAGGAAGTGAGTCTACCTCCCACCATCAACAATTAAATGAATACGCCCAATACGTTACAGAAATAGGGTATCAAGTAAAACAAAAAATATTAGTGTATCTCTACCCATCAGTTACGGTTAAGATTCTCTAATTTTGCAAAAAATTGAATAAAACAATCACACTATGTATAGTTCTAGTTTACAAAAACACTTACAACAAGAAATAGAAGAAATTAAAGACAGTGGTCTTTTTAAAAAAGAAAGAATTATCACTACTCCGCAAGATGCTGTGATAAAAATAAATACAGGTCAAGAGGTAATTAATTTTTGTGCCAACAATTATTTAGGATTGTCTTCTCACCCAGAAGTAATACAAGCAGCAAAAGATACTTTAGACTCTCACGGGTTTGGTATGTCTAGCGTTAGGTTTATTTGTGGTACCCAAGACATTCATAAAGAATTAGAAGAAAAAATTGCATCTTATTACGGTACAGAAGACACTATTTTATACGCCGCTGCTTTTGATGCTAATGGAGGGGTTTTTGAACCACTTTTAACTAAAGAAGACGCAATTATCTCAGACTCTCTAAACCACGCTTCTATTATAGATGGAGTTAGACTTTGTAAAGCTGCCCGTTACCGTTACGAAAACAGTAACATGAAAGATTTAGAAAAGCAACTTATCGCTGCTAACGAAAACGGAGCAAGACACAAAATAATAGTAACAGATGGTGTTTTCTCTATGGACGGACTTTTAGCGCCTCTAGATAAAATCTGTGATTTAGCAGATAAATATGACGCTATGGTAATGATAGACGAGTGCCATGCTGCAGGATTTATTGGAGAAACAGGAAGAGGTACTTTAGAAGAAAAAGGCGTTTTAGGCAGAATAGATATTATCACAGGTACTTTAGGTAAAGCTCTTGGTGGTGCTATGGGAGGTTATACTACTGCTAAAAAAGAAGTAATAGAACTTTTAAGACAACGTTCTCGTCCATATTTATTCTCTAACTCACTAGCACCTGCTATTGTAGGAGCATCCATTAAAGTATTTGAGATGTTAGAAAGTGACACACAATTAAGAGATAAATTAGAGTGGAACACCAAGTACTTCAAAAAAGGAATGAAAGAAGCAGGTTTTGATATTGTAGATGGAGACTCTGCTATTGTACCAGTTATGTTGTATGACGCCAAACTATCACAAGAAATGGCAGATAAGCTTTTAGAAGAGGGTATTTATGTAATAGGTTTCTTTTATCCTGTTGTACCTAAAGAAAAAGCAAGAATTCGTGTTCAACTTTCTGCTGCACATGAGCAAGAACATCTAGATAAAGCTATAGCAGCATTTATTAAAATAGGACAAGAACTTGAGGTAATTTAAGCCTTCAACTACTGTCTGTCTGAAAGTTGTTAAGAAAATTTTATTATATTTATTTTTGGGAATACCCCATAACCACTTACATTTGCCTTAATTAACATTTAAAAATTAAACACTTTTTATATGAAACATCTTAGCAGATTTTTATTAGTTACTATGGTTGTTTTAGGTTGCAAAACAATGCAAGCTCAATCAAAAGACAACCCTTGGGCAATTGGTATTGGTGTCAATGCCGTTGACTTTTATCCAGTTGGAGAAGACGCTCCACAAGGAGGTATGTTTGAAAATTATTTTGGTGTAGATGAGCACTGGAACATTTTACCTTCTGTTTCTAAATTAACAGTAGGAAGATACATTGGAGCAGGTTTTTCTGGAGAAATTGCTGGTTCTATCAACAGAATTGACAAGTTTGGAGATATCTCTGCAGACGATTTAACTTACTATGGTTTAGATGCTGCTGCAACTTATAGCTTTAGAGATTTAATCAACGAAAGCGGTTGGTTTGATCCTTATTTATCTGTAGGTGGTGGTTATACTTGGTTAGATGATGAAGGTTTTGGTACTGGTAATGCTGGTCTTGGTTTCAACTTCTGGTTTACAGATAACATTGCTTTTACTGTTGAGTCTAAATACAAGTATGCATTTGACGAAGGTTATAACAAACACTTCCAACATTCTGCAGGTATTAAAATTGCATTTGGAGGAACTGATACTGATGGTGACGGAATCTACGATGACGAAGACGAATGTCCTGAAGTTGCTGGTTTAAAAGAATTTAACGGTTGTCCTGATTCTGATGGTGATGGTATTGCTGATAAAGATGATGCTTGTCCAGATGTAGCTGGTTCTGCTGAATTTAATGGTTGTGCTGATACTGATGGTGACGGTGTTGCAGATCCTCAAGATGAGTGTCCAAACGTTGCTGGTTTAAAAGCATTAAACGGATGTCCAGATGCTGATAACGATGGTGTTAAAGATAGCGAAGATAAATGTCCTCAAGAAGCTGGTCCTGCTGCTAACAACGGATGTCCTTACTTAGATGCTGATAACGATGGTGTTTTAGATAAAGATGACCAATGTCCTGAAGTTGCTGGAACTAAAGCTAACAACGGATGTCCTGAAGTAACTGTTGAAATTATCAACGAACTAAACGAATACTCTAAAACTATCTTATTTGATTTAGGAAAATCTTCAATCAGAAAAGAATCTTACGAAGCTTTAGATGCTATTTCTGAAATTATGAATGAGTACCCTTCTACTGTATTCCATATTGAAGGTCACACAGATAGTCAAGGTAGTGATGCATTCAACTTAAAACTTTCTCAAAGCAGAGCTGCTTCTGTAAGAAAATACTTAGTTGAAGAAGATGGTATCGATGCTAGTAGAGTAACTTCTGAAGGATACGGAGAGTCTCGTCCAATTGCAACTAACAAAACTGCTGCAGGAAGACAACAAAACAGACGTGTAGAAGTATCATTAGAAAAGAACAGAGAGAAATAAGAAATTTTTTCTTAGAAATAAATTTAAACGCCTCAGTTATCTGAGGCGTTTTTTTATTTTTAGACTATGAAAACCTTTATAGAAGAAACAGTAGAAAAACTACTAGAAAGAAAGAATTTTGATTTAACTAAAACCACCTTTATACTTCCTAGTAAAAGAGCAGGTAGTTATTTAAAAAACGTTTTAAAAAGCAATGTCAAAAAATCTATATTTTCTCCAGAAGTTTTAAGTACAGAAGAATTTATTGAAAAAATATCTTCTCTAAAACCTATAGATAATACACAGAGTCTTTTTAAGTTTTATAACACTTATAAAAAACTGACTCCCAAAAAAGATCAAGAAGAGTTTGATATTTTTTACGGATGGGCACAAACTTTAGTTTATGATTTTAATGAGATAGACCGTTATCTTATTGATGTAAATCATTTTTTCTCTTACCTCTCTAGAATACAAGATATAAATCACTGGGCATTAAGTAACCCACAGACAGATTTAATCAAAAATTATCTTGCTTTTTGGAACAATATTCCTAATTACTATAGAGATTTTAAAGAACAACTTATAGAAGATCAAGAAGCCTATCAGGGTTTAATGTATAGAGTTGCTTCAGAAAAAATTGAAGAATACATCCAAAAAAATAATCATCAGTTTATTTTAATAGGGTTTAACGCTCTTAATAATGCAGAACAACAAATATTTCAGTATATTTTAGAAAAAGGTAAAGGGGAAATATTTTGGGATACTGATGCTTACTTTTACAATGATAAGCAACATGAAGCTTCTTTATTTTTAAGAAACTACGCCGATAATTGGAGTTATTACAAACAACAAAATGGTTTTAAAAACCTACCCACATATTATACCGAAGACAAAAATGTACAAATTTATGGTATCCCAAAAAATATAGGACAAGCAAAACAAACCGCTCAAATTTTGAGTACAATACCAGTAGAGCAATTAAGTAAAACAGCTATTATATTAAATGATGAAGGTTTACTAAACCCACTACTTAACTCTTTACCACAAACCATAGAGAAAGTAAATATTACCATGGGGTTACCTTTAAAAGACACTCCACTTGCCGCCCTTTTTGAAATAATATTTGAGTTACAACAGCTTCCTACAGAGCAATACTACTACAAACCTATTATAGAAATACTAAATCACCCTTTTGTATTAAATAAATTAGGAGAAGTATCTAAAGAGCTTCAGCTGCAAATTCATCAAGAAAACTTGGTTTACCTTACTAAAGAGCAAATATTAAGCCTCTCTACTCAAGAAACTAAAAAACTGCTTTCTCCAATTTTAATAAAACACGAGCAACCCGTTGCTTTACTAAAAGCATTGGTTGTATTTACACAATCTTTAAGGTACCAAAACAGTACAGAAAAGCCTTTAGAAACAGAGTATTTATACCACTTTCATAAACTATTTATCAAAATTCTGAACTTGGTAGAAACTAATAGCCCAATTACAACGATAAAATCATTACATAGAATTTACAAAGATTCTTTAGCTACAGAATCTCTAGATTTTAGTGGTTCACCTTTTGACGGACTTCAATTAATGGGGATGTTAGAAACTAGGGTTTTAGATTTTGAAAATATAATTATTTCTTCTGTGAATGAAGGAGTTCTTCCTGCAGGAAAAAGTAGTAATTCTTTTATTCCATTTGATTTAAAAAAAGAATACGGTTTACCTACTTATAAAGAAAAAGATGCCATTTACACCTATCACTTTTATAGGTTATTACAACGTGCTAAAAATATTCATATACTATATAACACGGAGCCTAGCGGACTTAATAGCGGTGAAAAAAGTAGATTTATTACTCAATTAGAAATCGAGTCACCAAAAAACAATAGGCCAAACACGCAGTTTTTAAATCCATTTGTTCCACCAAGAAAAAGAGAGCTTAAAAAAATACAAAAATCTCCTGAGGTTATTGAGAAGCTAAAAAAATTAGCTCAACACGGTTTTTCTCCATCTGCGTTAACAAGCTACATTAGAAATCCGTTAGATTTTTATAAAAACTACGTACTTAATATAAAAGATACAGAAGAGGTTGAAGAAACGGTAGCAGCAAACACATTAGGTACTGTAGTACACGATACTTTAGAGAAGTTTTACAAACCTTTTGAAAATAAAGAGATTACCAAAAACGATCTCTTAATTATGAAAAAGAATATAGTATCTCAAGTACAATTAGAATTTAAAAATACTTACAAACAAGCACCTATAAATAAAGGAAAAAACCTTATTATTTATGAAATTGCTAAACGCTATATCAGTAATTTTCTAAACAAAGAGTTGGCAGAGTTAGAGCAACACACCATTAGCATAAAAGAAGTAGAAAATAAACTGAAATGCAAAATAGATATTTCAGAATTAGATTTTGATGTTTTTATAGGCGGTAAAGTAGACCGTGTAGATTATATAGATGAAAAACTTAGAATAATAGACTATAAAACAGGAAAAGTAGAAAAATCAGACCTAAAAATAAATGATTGGAACCTGTTAACCACAGACTATAAGTATGCCAAAGCTTTTCAAGTACTTTGTTATGCTAAAATGATTTTTACAAGCAATAATTTTACAGATGCAGAAGCTGGTATTATATCATTTAAAAACTTAAACGCAGGATTTTTACCTTTTATAAATGAAAAATCTAATAATATAAACAATGAAGTATTAGAGAAGTTTGAAAAAGAACTAATAAAATTAATTTTAGAGATTTTTAATCCTGAAATTCCATTTGAAGAAAAAGAAGTATAAAATGATAAGAGAAAAAAATTTTTTGCTAAAAGGCAAGCATCAAAAACCAATAGTTACAGATGTTTTCTTTAAACCTACACAAACCCCAAAACCAATAGTTATATTTTGCCATGGTTACAAAGGGTTTAAAGACTGGGGTGCTTGGGATTTAGTTGCAGAAAAATTTGCAGAGGAAGGCTTTTTCTTTATCAAATTTAATTTTTCTCATAACGGAGGCACACCAGAAAACCCAATAGATTTTACAGATCTAGAAGCTTTTGCTCAAGATAATTTCACTAAACAGTTAGATGACTTGCAAACTGTAATTGATTGGATTACTATTACCAAAGAATTTCATGCAAACGCAGATGTTAGAAACTTAAATTTAATAGGTCACAGTCGTGGTGGTGGCGTTACAGCCATAAAAGCTGCAGAAGAAAAATATGTGAAAAAATTAATTACCTGGAATAGCGTTTCAGATTTTGGTTCTAGATTTCCGCAAGATGAACAATTAAAAGAATGGAAAAAAAACAAGTTTATCTATGTAGAAAATGGTAGAACTAAGCAGCAAATGCCTCATCACATTCAGTTTTTTGAAGATTTTGAAGCAAATAAAGAACGCTTCTCTATACAAAAAGCCGTCAAAAAATTAACAATTCCATATTTAATAATTCATGCAGAAAACGATTCTACAGTAAACTTTTCTGAAGCTGAAAAATTAAACTCTATTAATAAAAAAAGCCGCTTAGTAACTATTGAAGATAGTGATCATGTTTTTAATACCAAACACCCTTGGCACGAAGCAAATTTATCTACAGATTTAAGTAAAGTAGTTTTTAAAACCATAGAATTTATAAAACCATAAATGGCTATATCACACATTATATTAGTTGGCTCATTGCTATTACTTATTAGTATTTTAGCAGGTAAAACCTCTTATCGCTTTGGCGTGCCTACCCTAATTTTATTTTTAGCAGTAGGGATGTTAGCTGGCTCTGAGGGCTTATTAAAAATAAATTTTGATAGTCCTATAATTGCTCAATTTATTGGGATTGTTGCTTTAAATGTAATTCTATTTTCTGGGGGACTAGACACTCGCTGGGATGCTGTTAAACCAATTATGTATAAAGGAGGTATTCTTGCCTCTTTAGGGGTTTTTATAACTGCAGGCTCTGTGGGTTTATTTACCTATTACTTATTAGATTTTACGTTAATTGAAGCTCTTTTATTAGGCGCCATAGTATCTTCTACAGATGCTGCTGCTGTATTCTCTATTCTGCGCTCTAACAACGTTAATTTAAAACATGGCATAAGACCTATGCTTGAGCTAGAAAGTGGAAGTAATGACCCTATGGCGTATTTCTTAACCACTTTGTTTACCGGTATAGTAGTAGCACAAGATTTTGATGCAGCTTCTTCTATATTGCAATTAATTATGCAAATAAGTATTGGTGCTATTGCTGGTTTTGTATTGGGTAAATTAAGCAAGTCTTTAATTAACAGAATAGAGTTAGATTTTGAAGGTTTATACCCTGTGTTAGGTATTGCTCTCAGTTTTATTATCTATTCACTTACAGAAGTTCTTTACGGTAATGGTTTTTTAGCGGTATATATCTCTTCTGTAATTTTAGGAAATAGCAAATTGATAAGAAAAAATTCTCTACGTCAATTTTTTGACGGGTTTGCGTGGTTAATGCAAATTATCTTGTTTTTAACGCTCGGGTTGCTAGTTTTCCCTTCTCATATAGTACCAAATATAATAACTGGTTTAGCAGTTGCTTTATTCTTAATTTTTGTAGCTAGGCCTTTAAGTGTTTTTATAAGCTTAATGTTTTTTAAAGTGCCTTTTAAAAGTAAAGTTTTTATCTCTTGGGTAGGTTTAAGAGGTGCTGTACCAATTGTTTTTGCCACTTTCCCTATTGTAGCTGGACTAGAAAAAGCAGAATTAATTTTTAATATAGTTTTTATAGTTACACTAGTTTCTATTATGCTACAAGGCACTACTATAGTAAAAATGGCTAAATGGCTAAGTGTTGAAGATACTAGCGTTAAAATGCTTAAAAAAGCACGTGCTTTTGAATTTTCTGATGAATCTAAAACCGAATCTGCTGAGGTTATTCTAAAAAAGAACAGCCCAGGAGTTGGACAAAAATTATATGAATTAAAACTACCTAAAAACACATTGGTAGTAATGATTATAAGAAACGACAATTATTTTGTACCAGAAGGTAGTACACAACTGGAAGCAAATGATACTTTACAGCTTATTTCTGCTAAAAAAGAAGATTTAGATTGGGTGGTAGAAAATATAGGCTAAATCTATATTGTAATTATTGTTCTATTGAGTTACAGAATTTGTTTACATTAACAACATTAATTCAGTTAACAAAAGGGAAAGCCACTTCTTGTAATTTATAATAGAACCTATAAAAAAGTCCGAAGGAGATTTTCCTTCGGACTTTTTTATGTACATAATAACTTTTTCTACATTTTATAAATCCAATGTGCTGGATTAAGTGCTTGAGTGTTTTTATAAATTAAAAAACTTAATGTAGGTCTTCCTGTAGCGGTACCCTTTCCTACTCTTCCTATCACCTGGTTTGTAGTGAGTTTATCCCCTACTTCTACATTAATTTCTGAAAGATTATTGTAAACGCTCAAATAGTCTCCGTGAATAACAAAAATTGCTTTATTCGCTCCTTTTATAGCCTGTATCTTAAAAACTTCTCCATTAAAAACAACTCTTACTGGCTCATCTTCATTAGTTTCTATTCTAACACCATCACTTTTTACTTGCACAGATTTAACTATAGGGTGAGGGTGTGTACCAAACTTCATAGAAACTACTCCAGATTTTACTGGCCAAGGTAATTTACCTTTATTAGCCGTAAAATTGGCTGCAAGTACTTTTGCTTCTGGTGTTAGCTTAAACTCACTTGTAGATGTAGAACCTTTCTTTTTATTTTCTGCAGCAATCGCTTCTTTAATTAACCTATCTATTTCTCTATCTATTCTAGAAACCTCTTGTTGTTTCTTTTTTAATTCTAACTCAAAATCACCACTTTTCTTTCTAATAGAAGCCACTAACTCCTGCTGTTGCTTTTTATCTTCTTGAAGCTTACTTTGTGTAATTCTGTTTTGTGCTAATAATTCTTCTTTTGCTTTACGTTGCTCTACTAAATCTTTATTAAGTTTTTGTAGTAATTGCGTTTGTTCTTGAATTTGTATGCCTTGTTTCTTTCTATATGCTGTGTATTGCTTCATATACTGCAAACGCTTATAGGCTTGTAGAAAATTTTCTGAAGAAAAAAGAAACATAATTCTGCTTTGGTTAGATTTACTTTTATATGATTTCTGAATCATTTTAGCATAATCTTCTTTAAGCTTCTCTAAATCTTTACGTAGCTTCTCTATTTTATTAATATTGGTATTTATCTCTTTAGTTAATAGATTAGCTTCTTGATTGGTTACTCTTATTAAACTTTCTGTTGCTCTAATGCGTTTATCTAAATCTTCTACTTGAGTTAAAACAGATTGTTGTTTTTGCTTATTATTAGCTAATAAACTGCTTATTTGACTTATTTCTTTTCTTAAGGCCAAACGTTGTTTTTCTAACTTTGCTCTTGTACTAGTTTGAGAAAACCCTACGGATGAAACCCCTATAACTAATAGAAAGCAAATAATATATTTTAGTGAAAGTGATTTCATTCAATTACAATTTCTTCGTATCCAGATGGAATTTCAAACGGAAAAGTTACTGGTTCATTAAACTCTAACGAACGATAATCTATATTTATTTTAGTGGTACCACTGGCTTGGTTAGCTATAATAGTTATATTCTTTGGCATACCATAACTTTCTTCACCAAAATAATCATCATAAGTAATTGTTACTCCTTGGTTTTCTTCTGGTCTATTTAGTTGTTGAGCTTTGGTTTTAAAACTTAATAAATCTATTAAAAAAGATTTTGCAATAGTTGCTTTTTCTATAGAAGATAATTGGTAACCTCTTTGTGTAGAAGAAATTTCGTAGTCTTTTGCTTTTAACTCATAAATGGGTTGACCTATTAACAAATTCTGTACTTTATTAAAATCTAAATCTGTACCTAACCATTTACTTAACAAGCTAAAATCACCATCAAAATAAGAGCCGTTTATTTTCTCATAAAACTGAACTCGATTTGGGGTAACCAATACTTTTGCTAACGAGATAATACCTGCTAGTTTGGCGCTTAGCCATATACTTTTATCTTTTTCTATTCTTATACTAACAGAGATAGACTGACTGTCATCACCATCATCATAACTACCTTTTAACCTACCTTGTAGTGTTTTAAAACTTGGGGTTGTGGCAAGGTTTTGCTTTATTACATTTACTTTAGTTTCATCTGCCTTTTTTTCTGCTGCCGTTTTTTTTGGTCCGCAAGAAATAATTAAAAGACTAATTAGTAAAAAGGTTAACTTATGTATGTGTTGCATTAATTACGGTATTTTTTTAAGTTGGTCTAACTTTTTTATAAATTTTTCTGCTTCAGAAGCATTGCCTAACCCTTGATAAGCAACAGAGAGTTGTTTGTAAAAATCTGATTCCATTTGCGGATTATCAATTAAAAAATCTAAGCCCATCAGTAGCATTTCTTCTGCTTCTTTATAATTTTCTAATGTATTTTCTGCAACTCCTGTCACCAAATAAATTAATGGTTGTGAAGGGTAAATTGCCATAAATTCTTCTGCTAAATCAATAGTTTTTTGTGGCTGCTTTTCATCTAAATACAAAAGCATTAAATCTTTAGCTGCTGCAAAATCTGTAGGTTTTTCTTTTAATACCGCTTCTAGATTTGCAATAGCTTTGGTATTATCTTTCCCTTTATAAAAATTAGCTAGCTCACTATTATTTTTACCTTTTTCTAGTTGTTTATCTAAGGTTTTTATTAATTGCTCTTCGTAAGCTGGGTTTTTATTTACTAACCGTACAAAATCACTAATTACTTCTTTTTTTAAGCTTGTATTTATATCACTCTCTAAAGCTATTTGTATAGAGTTAACCGCAGCCTCAGTATTATTTTTTGCTAAATATTTTTTATAAAGTGCGTAATGAGCTTCTTTAGAGTTAGGATATACTTTTAATAAATCTTCTGTTACCTGATACATTTTTTTACTCTCATGCTGATTAGCGTAAAAATAAATAAGCGCTAAGTAACTATCTATTTCTGTTGGTGCTTGTGTTAGCTTATTTTCTAAATATTCTTCTTCTAAAGATTTATCTGGATTTTCATTAAAAATTTTGGCTCTTAAAGCATCCCTATAATCACTTTGCCCATCTTCTGCATCTATATAATCTAACGCTTGTAATGCTTTATTGTAATTTTGTGTACGCACGTAAAGGTTAGCCAAATCTTCATAATAATCTATGTTATATTTACTCAATTTAGCAGCTATCTCTATTGCTTTGGGATAGTTTTGAGTAAGATAATACACATCGTAAAGCTCTGTGAGAATATCTTTATTTTCTTTTTTATTAGAAAGAGCTTTTAGCAAATATTTTTCTGCGTTAGTAAATTCTTCTAAAG
Source organism: Mesonia phycicola (assembly GCF_900141885.1). GTDB lineage: Bacteria > Bacteroidota > Bacteroidia > Flavobacteriales > Flavobacteriaceae > Mesonia > Mesonia phycicola. The sequence continues at coordinate 247,046 of NZ_FQYY01000003.1, forward strand.
ATTTATAGTTTTTACCTAACTCAAACAAAACTGCACTATTACTTGGTTGTAAGTCTTGACATTTTTGCAAGGCTAATACTGCTTTATCATAATTTTCTATTCCTCGTTGTGCTAAAGCTTGGAAGAAATTTTCTTGAAAAACATCATTTACATTACCTAAATTATCTCTGTTTACTTCTTGTTTTGCAATAGCTAGCGAATCTGTATTATTATTTTGAGCTATGGAACCAGCAACTGTTCCGAAAAAAAATCCGAAGAAAAGAAATAGGCTATGTAAATTTTTATTTACCAAAAAACAGGATTAAATTTTATAATTTAAATCAAAAATTATTCTAACACAGAGTAATCTCCTATACTAATTTGTGAATATTCACCATCGTATTTTGCGTGATTACCAATCATAGAATTATCTAAATTAGCATTTTTTATGCTGGAATTGGTTTGAATTAACGAGTTTTTAATCTCACTATCTTCTACCACACAGTTGTCTCCTATAGATACATTTGGGCCAATAGTTGAATTTTTTACTACCACATTCTCTCCAATATAGCAAGGCTCTATAATTTCTGAATTTTCTAGACTTGCAGAAGTAGATACTAACTCTTCTCCGTCTGCCTTTAAGAAATTCAGCATTTTTCCATTCGTTTCTACGGTAACATTTTTATTTCCGCAGTCCATCCACTCATCTACCGTTCCTGTTTTAAATATTTTACCATCTGCCATCATCTTTTTAATACCATCATTAATTTGGTATTCCCCACCGTGCATTAAGTTTTCTTCTAAAACTTCTTGTAATTTACTTTTTAATACGGCAATATCTTTAAAATAATAAATACCTATCACTGCTTGGTCACTTACAAAGCTTTCTGGCTTTTCTACCAATTCAATAATTTCTTCTTTTTCATTTAAATTTACCACTCCGTAAGCTTCTGGATTAGCCACTTTTTTGGTCCAAATAACCGCATCTGCTTTTTCATCTAACTCAAAATCAGCTTTAATCAACGTATCTGCATAAGCGACAACTGCTGGACCAGAAAGAGAATCTTTTGCACTCATAATAGCGTGACCTGTACCTAAAGGTTGATCTTGTCTATAAATAGAAGCTTTTGCTCCTAAATTTTGTGCTAATTTTTCTAAACTATCTACCACATCTTGTCCAAAAAATGCTGGGTCACCAAGTATAAAAGCAACCTCTTCTATTGGTTGTTTTAACACTTTTGCTATATCTTTTACTAAACGATGAACAATTGGCTCTCCTGCAACAGGAATTAATGGTTTTGGAACTGTTAAGGTATGTGGACGAAGACGAGAACCTCTACCCGCCATTGGAACTATTATTTTCATTTGTTAGATTTAAAAATTAAAAATTGTGATGGATGTTGAATTTACACACCAGTACTACCAAAACCACCTTCTCCTCTAGCAGTTTCTTCTAATACTTCTACTTGTTCAAACTCTACGCGCTCGTGTTTTGCAATTACTAGTTGAGCTATACGCTCTCCATCTTTAATTACAAACGCTTCTTTAGAAAGATTGACTAAAATTACTCCTATTTCTCCTCTATAATCTGCATCAATAGTTCCTGGAGCATTTAAAACAGTAATTCCTTTTTTAGCTGCTAAACCACTTCTTGGGCGCACTTGTGCTTCATAACCAACCGGAATCTCCATAAATAGACCCGTTTTTACAATAATTCGATCTAATGGACTTAAGATAACTTGATCTTCTAAATTAGCACGTAAATCCATTCCTGCAGATGCTATAGTTTCATAACTTGGCAAGTCGTGATTAGATTTATTGATGATTTTTATAGTCATAGTATTAAGATTGTAATAATTGAATAATTTCTTTTTTCTCTTTTACATAGATTATTCCCAAAAATAGGAAAAGTAATAAGGTTCCTATTAATTTATGGTTATCAAATACATAAAATGAAGTAAATGCAAATGATGTAGAAAGTATTAAATACATTAATATTCTACTTAAATCATAAGGTACTGCGTAATATTTTCTGCTTAATAAATATGAAATAACCACCATAGAGCTGTAAGCAATTAATGTTGTATAAGCAGATGCCATAAAACCTATTATAGGAATTAATAAATAGTTGAGTATTATAGTTATTAACGCTCCTATTAAAGAGAGATACATACCAAATCTAGTTTTATCTATAAGCTTGTACCAAATAGATAAATTAAAATAAATTCCTAAAAACAAATTAGCAAGCAATACCACAGGAACAATACTTATAGCAACCCAGTAAGAGCTATTAGCTACTAACATTTGTTTAAACCAATCTAAATAAACAGTAACAAATAAAAGCATTAAACTACCTAAAATCACAAAATACTTCATTACAAAAGCATAGGTTGTTTTGGCATTTTTTTCTTTTGCATGGCTAAAAAAGAAAGGCTCTGCACCTAGCCTAAAACCTTGTATAAAAATAGTCATAAAAACCGCTATTTTATAACAAGCACTGTAGGCTCCATTTACATCTTTACCTAATAATTGAGGCAGTAACCATTTGTCAAAATTTTCATTAATCACATAAGCCATTCCTGCAACCATGATAGGCCAACCATAAGACAGTAATTTTTTTAAAATAGAAGTGCTAAATTCTAGTTTTGTTCTAAAAAAATAAGGCAATAACAAAATAAAAGTAAATGCACTAGCTGCTAAATTGGAAATAAAAACATACTGTACAGGCTCACTTTTAAACGATTCCATAAAATGAATATTGTACTTAGGGATAGCCCACAAAAAGAAATAATTAAGTAATACGTAAATAAAAACATTACTTAATTTAATTAGGGAAAACTTAAAAGGTTTGCCTGAAGCTCTTAAATAAGCAAAAGGGACTACTACTAAAGTATCTAGAGCTAAAACACCAAGTAGAAAATTGAAATAGACTAAGTTGAGCTTAAAAAAATCTGCAATTTCTTTATTAAATAACAAGACTAAGGTAAATATAACGAGAGTTGTAACCGTAAGGCTTATTAATGCAGTAGAAAATATTTTTGATTTATTTTTTTTATCGTGAGTGAAAAACCTAAAAAAAGAGGTTTCCATTCCATAAGTAAGTAAAACATTAAAAAAAGCAGCATAAATATAGAACGTAGTATTATCTGAATAGCTAGCATTTTCTAGCGTATCTGTATGCAATCTTATCAATAAAAAATACATTAATCTTGGTAGCACAGTAGCTAAACCATAGATAAATGTATCTTGAAAAAATCTTTTTAATGTACCCAAATTAATACTGTTTGATAATATTTAAATGTATTGAAATTTAAAGGATTTCTGTATTATATATAAAAAGAAAACCCCGAAATATTTCGAGGTTTTACGTTTTATAATTTTGATTATCTAGTTATTTAAAGCCTCTGCTCCTCCAACAATTTCTAAAATCTCGTTAGTAATTGATGCTTGACGAGCTTTGTTGTAAGATAATTTTAATGAATCTCTTAACTCTGTTGCGTTATCTGTAGCTTTATGCATTGCTGTCATACGTGCACCGTGCTCTGATGCAAAAGAATCTCTTAAAGCTTTGTATAACTGAATTTTCAAAGATTTAGGGATTAACTCTTCCACAATCTTATCTTTTTCTGGCTCAAAGATATAATCTAATGTTACTTCTTCTTCGCTTTTTTCTATAGGTACAATTGGTAAAAATTGCTCTTTGGTAACAATTTGCGTAGCTGCATTTCTAAAGCTATTGTAAACAATCATTACTTTATCATAACTACCCTCAACAAAAGATTTCATGATATCTTCAGCAATTACTGCAACATCATCAAATTCTAAATGATCAAAAATATCTACGTTATGTGTACGAACTGTAAATAATTTTTTTAGTATATCATTTGCTTTCTTACCAATAGTATATAATTCTACCTCTTTTCCTTTTAATTCTTCTTCATATAAAGATTTTACTCCTTTTATGATATTGGTATTAAAAGCACCGGCTAAACCACGATTAGAAGAAATAGCTACTACTAAAACTTTTTTTACCTCGCGTTGCTCTGAGTATTTACTTTCGCTCCCTTTCTCTAAACTAGCACTAAGGCTTTGTAAAAGCTCAGTTAATTTATCTGAGTAAGGACGCATGGCAGTAATAGCATCTTGGGCTTTGCTCAACTTTGCAGCAGAAACCATTTTCATGGCACTGGTAATCTGCATGGTTGAAGAAACCGAGGTAATTCTACTACGTAATTCTTTTAAATTAGCCATATTATGAGTAATAAGTTATAGTAAATGAGTATTAGAAAAGTTTCTAATACCCATTTCTAAAATCTACTTTTTATATTTTGCTGAAATTTCTGATGCTGCGTTTCTTAATACTTCTAAAACTTCATCAGTTAATTTTCCTGCTTTAAGTGTATCTAAAGTATCTCTATGCTTCGCTTTAAGATATTCTAAATAATCTACTTCAAATTCTTTTACTTTCTCTACAGGTACATCTTTTAACAAGTTTTTAGAACCTGCATAAACGATAGCAATCTGATCTTCTACTGGGTAAGGGTCGTTTTGAGCTTGCTTTAAGATCTCTACGTTACGTTTACCTTTTTCTATAGTACTTAAAGTAGAAGCATCTAAATCTGAACCAAACTTAGCGAAAGCTTCTAGCTCACGGTATTGTGCTTGATCTAATTTTAAAGTACCTGCTACTTTCTTCATTGATTTAATCTGAGCAGAACCTCCTACACGAGATACAGAAATACCTACGTTAATTGCCGGACGTACACCAGAGTTAAATAAATCTGAAGTTAAGAATATCTGACCATCTGTAATAGAAATTACATTGGTAGGAATATATGCAGAAACGTCACCTGCTTGTGTTTCAATAATTGGTAATGCTGTAAGAGAACCACCACCTTTTACTTTATCTTTTAAAGAGTCTGGTAAATCGTTCATTCCTTTAGCGATGTCATTATCATTGATCACCTTAGCTGCACGCTCTAATAATCTTGAGTGAAGGTAGAAAACATCTCCAGGGTACGCCTCACGTCCTGGTGGACGACGTAATAATAAAGATACCTCACGGTAAGCAACTGCTTGCTTAGATAAATCATCATAAATGATTAATGCAGGACGACCAGTATCTCTAAAGTACTCTCCAATAGCTGCACCTGCAAAAGGAGCGTATACTTGCATTGGAGCAGGATCTGATGCGTTTGCTGCAACAATAGTTGTGTAAGCTAAAGCACCTCTATCTTCTAAAGTTTTTGCAATACCTGCAACAGTAGAAGCTTTTTGACCAATAGCTACATAAATACAGTAAACTGGTTTACCTGCATCGTAAAATTCTTTTTGGTTAAGAATGGTATCAATACAAACCGTAGTTTTACCTGTTTGACGGTCACCAATTACTAACTCACGCTGACCTCTACCTACAGGAACAAGAGCATCAATAGATTTAATACCTGTTTGCATTGGTTCTGTAACTGGCTCACGATATATTACACCAGGAGCTTTACGCTCTAATGGCATTTGAAAAGTTTCTCCTGTGATAGCACCTTTACCATCAATAGGACTTCCTAAAGTATCTACCACACGACCAACAATACCTTCTCCTACGTTAATAGAAGCAATACGTTGTGTACGTTTTACAGTATCACCTTCTTTAATTAGTTTTGAAGACCCTAAAAGTACCACCCCAACATTATCTTCTTCAAGGTTAAGTACCATTCCTTCTAAACCTCCTTCAAACTCAACAAGTTCTCCGTATTGAGCGTTTGCAAGACCGTAAATGTTAGCGATACCATCACCAACAGTCAATACTGTTCCTACCTCGTCTAAAGAAGCTTGTGCTTCAAATCCTGATAGTTGTTCTTTTAATATTGCTGATACTTCAGCAGGGTTCACTTCTGCCATAATTAATTATTATGAATAGTATAAATAAGTATACTGTTTATATTTAATTTTAAACGTGTGCTTTATTTTTAAATCTAGTTTTTAAAGCGTTTAATTTGCCTTTAATACTAGCGTCGTATTGTTGATCTCCAACTCTTAATACAAAACCTCCTAAAATTTCTTTATCAATTTTGTTTTTTAAAGTCACTTTACTATCTGTTAAGCTTTTCACTTTAGAAAGAATTTTAGCTTCCATTTCTGGAGTTAAAGGCTCTACTGTAGTAACAACAGCTACTTTAATATTATTTCTTTCATCGTAAAGCTCTATAAACTTAGTTGTCACTAAATTTAAATCTGCTATTCTGTTATTGTTGACTAAAACTTGAAATAAATTTTTAACTGTTACAGATACGTCTTTAAAAATAGCTTGTAATGATGCTACTTTAGAATCTGGTTTTATTACCGGACTCTTTAGCACATTACGCAATTCTTGGCTATTCAACAAAGTTTGATGAATATCACGAATATCTTGATTTACAGTTTGCTCATTTTTTTGCTCTTCTGCTAAATCTAACAAAGCTTTTGCGTAACGTTGTGCTGCTCTACTACTTGCCATAATCTTAGTTTAACTTAACTTCATCAAGCATACTATCTACCAAACTCATTTGATCTTCTTTGTTGGCTAATTCTCTTTTCACTACTTTTTCTGCAATTTCTATAGATAAGTTAGCTACTTGTGCTTTAATTTCTGATAATGCCGCTTGTTTTTCTGCAGCAATAGCTTCTTGTGCTTTTGATATAATACTGTCTGCTTTTTGTTCTGCATCTACAGATGCATCAGCAATCATTTTATCTTTAATTTCACGAGCTTCTTTAAGCATTGCATCACGCTCTTCACGAGCTTCTTTGATTAAACGCTCGTTGGTAGATTTAAGATTTTTCATCTCAATCTTTGCATTTTCAGCAGACTCTAATGCTTCATTAATAGAAGTTTCTCTTTCTTCTATTAAATTAAGTATTGGTCTCCAGGCAAATTTTGCTAATAACAATACAAGAATAACAAACACTACCGTTTGCCAAACTATTAAACCAATTTCAGGAGTAATTAATTCCATAATATTATTAAATAATAATTTTTAATACTTTAATTAATAAACTTATTCGTGACCAACCGTCACGAATAAGTTTAAAGAATTTTTACTTTAAAACACCTAGTAAGGCAGCAACTACTCCAAAAAGTGCAACACCTTCAATAAGTGCAGCAGCAATAATCATAGCTGTTTGGATTTTACTAGCCGCTTCTGGTTGACGAGCGATAGCCTCCATTGCAGAAGCACCGATTTTACCAACACCGAAACCGGCTCCAACAACTGCTAAACCAGCTCCTAAAGCTGCTAAACCAACATATAATAACTCCATAGTAAAAAAATTAAAAATTAAAAATTAATGATCTTCGTGTTCTGCAACTGAAATCCCTATAAATAAGGCTGACAGCATAGTAAATATAAATGCTTGTAAAAATGCTACAAGTAATTCTAAAACTGATATAAATAACGCAAAAGGCACAGAAACACCTGCAACTCCAGCGCTTTCTAAAATAAATATTAAACCTAGTAAACTTAAAATAATAATGTGTCCCGCAGTGATGTTAGCAAAAAGACGAATCATTAATGCAATAGGCTTTACAAACAAACCTAAAAGCTCTACAATAGCTAATATAGGTTTTACAAAACCAGGTACACCTGGCATCCATAAAGTATGTTGCCAAAATTCTTTATTACCATTTACAAGCATCAAGACTAAAGTAATTAACCCTAAAGAAACTGTAATAGAAATATTACCAGTTACATTGGCTGCTCCAGGAAAAAGACCTAACAAGTTAGTAATCCATATAAAAAAGAACACCGTTAATAAAAATGGCATAAATTTTTTATATTTTTTTTCTCCAATCTGAGGTCTAGCAATATCATCTCTAACAAATAAAACTAAAGCTTCTAATGCATTATTAAGACCTTTTGGAGCTTTTTTCGTTTTCTTCAGCTTTTTTGATAGGCTCAAGAAAACGATTAACATTATAATTACAGTTAAAAACATTGCCGCAACGTTTTTAGTAACTGAAAGATCTAAAGGCTTTACTGCATTAATTGGATGATGATCTTCATCAAATTTAACCGCATGCTCCCCTTCATTTAACATATAAATATCTTCGTGCAAATTCACAAAGTGCTTCCCGTCTTTTTCAACAACGTGATGCCCCGTAATATCATGATGAAATTCTGAAGACATAAAAGAAACTACACCAGAATCTGTATAAAGAATAACAGGTAAAGGCAATGTTACCGCTGCCTCATCTGCCCCAAAGAAATGCCACCCGTGTGAATCTCCAATATGATGCATTATCATATCTGTTGGATTAAATTCTTTTTCAGCCTCTTCTAAAGACTTTTCTGAAGCGTAACTTGAAACACCACCTAGAAAAACTACTAGAGTAAGCAAAACAAGGTTTCTAAATAAATTACTGGCTCTCATAAATACCTTTTATACTTAAATTAAGGGCTTAAAATTCGCTGCAAAGATAATTTTTTAATTTTTATCTGAAAGCCTGTACACGTATTTTTTACAAAGAATAAAAAACTATAATTAATTAACTGATAAACAAAGGTTTAGTTTTGGTTTAAAAGTTTATTAACATACAGTGTTTCAAATGTTAGGTATATTAGGTAAGGAATAAGAATTATCATTAAGTTAGAAAACATATCTAATTTAGAATGAAGCATCATAGGAAGAAGAAATACAACCATAGCTACCATTTTTAAAAAACTACAGACTATAAATACAATTCCAGATTTAGACTTATCTATAGACGCAAAGAATAGCAAGAGACTACAAGTCATAAATGCTAATACAAAATGGAATAGGTAAATTTGCCAAACGGCATAAAACAAAGTTACGGTTGTAAAGTATAAAATAGCATATTGTATTGCCACCAACATAAGCGTTAAAATCACTAAGTATGTGGTAAGTTTTAAAAAACTAGCTTTCATTTATTAAAAAAATTACATGGATTTGACTTCTTTATAAACCACATAAAGCGCTATAAATACACCAATTAAAGAACCAACGATTGTTGCAAATGGTGAAATAGACTCAAATTTACTATCTAACCAAACGCCTCCAAACGTCATTAACACTATAGCTAAGACCATTTGAATGCCTAAGCCTGCAAACTTAACGTATGAATTAAGCGGTTCTTCCTTCTTTTCGTTTTGCTCCTTTTCTTTCTTCATTAAGAGATTTTACTTCACCTTTCATAGAACAAGTTGCATTAAATGTTGCCCCTGGATCTACTTCTAATTTTCCAATAATTACATCTCCCTCTATATGTGCAGATGATTTTAAACTTAAGGTATCTTTTACTACTAATTTGCCTGTAAATTTTCCTTCAAAATCAGCGTTTTCACACTCTACTTCACCATCAATATATCCTGTTTTACCTACAACTATTTTTCCTGCTGTTACTAAAGTACCTTCTAACTTCCCTTCTATTCTAAAACTACCTTTTCCTTCAATATTACCTGTAATTGTTGTGCCTTGAGCAATTCTATTTTGTTCTTTCATAGCATCTGAAGAGTTACTTTTACTTTTTTTATTATCTGAAAACATAATTGAATAATTTATTTTGAACGCTCCGAAAGATAAGCATTCAGGTTTTTATGTATTTGAATTATTTTATAGTTAGCTGTAGATATACCAAAATTGTTATTTGTTATGTTATATGCTTTTTCTTTTGAAAGCAATTCTCCCAAACCTTCTGCTCCTAAATTACTTTTTAAATTATGCACTATTACAAATAATTGATTTTCTGTATAAAAATCTAAAGATGTATAATGTTGAGAGTAGCCTAATTCTTGTAATGCTAAGTCTATTGATTTTTGAAGTTCTAAAGCTAATTCTTTTTCGTTAGTAGAGAATGGATAAACTAATTTAAAATCTTCTTCTTGAGCATCTTTAGTAAATGTGGTTATTTTTAATTTAGGTAGTGATGTTTTTACTATTTGTTCTGCTTTTTTACCTTCTTCACTTTGTGGGTAAGTTAACGCAACATAATTTAGTCCGCTTTCATAAGCTTTAAAGCCGCTATATCTTCCACTGGCAGTTGCTTTTAGTAATTCAAATTTTGGTACAATGTCTTCTCCTGTAAAAAGTTCTATATACTTTTCTGAATCTGCTATCACCTCTTTATATTGCTCTGCCTGAAACTTTCTGTATACAGAAGTATAGACTGCTTCTGGACTACTCTCATCATCTCTTAAAGAGCGCGGATTACGTAAAATACTAGCATAACGAGAATCTGCATGTTGAGACAAAATGTTTTGCTTCCATTTTTCTGCAGAAGCCGTATCTCCCATTATTTCGTATATCTTGTACAGATTATATTTAGAAGGAAGAATTAATCTTTCTTGCGGATTATTTTGAAGTAAAGTTTCTAGCTTATTTGCTGCTAACTCATATTCTTTAAACTTTTCTTTATAAATTACCCCTAATTGATAATAGGCAAAGTTTCTGTCTCTTTTTAAACTATCTATTACTTTCTCTTCAGAAGGGATAGTAGCTATATAAGTTTGCGGGTTAAAAGCGGGATCATTCTCTATAGCTGCAAGATAATCTTCTTCCTCTTCTTCTAATTCTTCTTCTTTTCCTTTAGCGCCAGAGCCGGCTTCATATCTCCAATTATCTTTTAACTCTCTATCTCCCCAGGTTTTATTAAACTTTTTTAACCCTCTGGTAACTTGATTTTCATTGTAAAAATAAAAAGTAGATTTACCACTACCTCCTGCTGTACTTTGGGTAGAGCCAAAAGGGTTAGATACTAATTGATCTTCTCCTTCTCTTTTTAAACGTTCTGCTTCTTCAATAGCTTTTTGCTTCATTTCTGAAGTTACTTTTTCAAAATAAGCTAAGCGTTCTTCACTAGACATTGCTACCAAACCTAGAATACTATCATTTTTATCTGCTATATCTTCATAAAGAATAACATCGTCTAAATTTTCTCTTTTCTTTTTAATAGCTCTGTACTCTCTGGTATTATCTGGCAGATTGATTAAAGTACTATCGTAATAAGCACCTGCTATTTTATACTCGGTATAATCAAAATTAATATCCCCTAAGGTTAGGTAATTTCTAGAACGTAAGTATTGATCTTGCAGATCTGTTCTTAAAGATTTATTATAATATTCTACAGAACCTTCTATGGAATCTGTAGCTTTATAAAACTGACCTATTTGGTAATATATTTTATCTAAAAAAGGTCTGTTTTCTCTATTTAGCTGCATTTCTTCTAATAACTCTCTAAAAGCTAATTGATCTTCTGTATCGTAATCAAAATTTTTAGCTTTTTCTATATATGCATTAATCATATATACTCTTGGAGTCTTCCTTTTTAAAGCAATAACCTCATCAAATACTTTATTAGCGCTATCTATCTCTCCTAATCTATCATAGATTTGACCTTTGATAAATAAAAATCTTCCTTTTTCTTCGTTAGAGTTTGTAAACTCAATGGCGTTATTTAACGGCGTAATAGCTTTTTCTTTCTCGTCTAAATTTAAATATGCTTGTGCTATTGCGGCAGAAGCACTAACTAAATCTTCGTCTTCAAACTCTACTTCTTCTTCAAATAATTTTCTTAAGTTTTGTAACGCCAGCTCATTATTACCCATACGCATATAGGTTTTTTCTCGCCATACTCTAGCGGTAATTAACCTATCACTCTCTGGGTAATCTGTAATTATATAATTAAATGCTTCTAAAGCTGGGAAGAAACGCTGATCAAAGTAACGGGCTTTTCCTAAAAGAAGAAAAGCTTCATCCATCTGCGGATTGTATTCTTCTCCCGCAATACGCATGTTATGTTTTTGAATAGCTTTTGTAGCTTTTTCTTCTGCTTTTTCGAAATTAGGATTTTTTGTTTGGCCTGGTTTATTGGTTTCTTCTTCTACCTGCATACGCTCTATAGGTAGAATTTCCCAATAATTATCTGTATAAGTTTGCGCTAATTCTTGCTGACCAAGATCTAGCGCTAGATTACCATTGTAGATAATATTGTAGTAAGCCCCCATAGCATGGAAGTTACGGTTAAGCCATTTATTTTTTTTTCTTGAGCAAGAAGCTACCAGTAGCAATGCTAATATTGCTAACAAGGTAGGTTTATTTATAGAAAAATTGTTTTTCTTCAAATTCATTAAGTATTAGCTATTTGGATAACTAAGTTTTACCACTTTTAGTATGATAGTGCGTAAAAATACGTTTCTTTATAAGAATTTAAAGAATATTAATTATTAATTTCTTTAATTAAGCTTTTGTTCAAACGAGAGTTTAAAATTTAAAACCACAAAATATCAAAAATTTGAATTAAACATACTATTTATTAAAATACGCTTCTAATTCTTCTAAAGTTGCTTGGCTAGTTTGTATGTCTTTTACTTTTTCTCCTTTATCTAAAACTACAATACGCTTACAAACTTCGGTTACGTGAATAAGATCGTGACTAGAAATAAGTACTGTTGTTTCTGTATTTTCATCTAAATCTTTAATGATTTTTTTTAATCGAATTTGTGTGGTTGGATCTAAATTGGCAAAAGGTTCATCTAGAATAACCATTTCTGGCTTCCCTATAAGTGCTGCTATTATTCCTGCTTTTTTCTGATTTCCTTTAGAAAGATTTCTTAGGTATTTTTTCTTCTGAAGTATTTCATCATTAAAAAAATCTGCGTATTGCTTTAAAAATTCATCTACATCGGCTTTGGTTTGCCCGCGTAAATCGCCAATAAAATAGAAATATTCTTCTGCAGTTAGGTAACCTATTAAAAAACTTTCATCTATAAAAGAAGAGGTAAATGGTTTCCACTCTTCACTTTCACTAACAATTATATTTTTATTTTTAATATATCCGCTTGAGGGCTGAATTAGATCTAGCAGTAAACTAAAAAAGGTAGTTTTTCCCGCTCCGTTATTACCCACCAATCCAAAACATTCTCCTGCTGGAATATCTAAATTTTCTATATTTAAAACGCTAACACCGTTATAACTTTTACTTAAATTACTTACACTAATCATAGTTGTTTATTTTTTTTCGCTAAAAGCTGCGATGGTTTTATATTTATTTTTTTGGTAAACTTTTTCTATTTTATTCAAGAAAAAATTAGTAAACACCAGTCCTAAAATTCCTGAAATTGCTAAAGCTATAATACCTGCTTCAAAATTTATAAACTTGTACGGAAGATAAAAAATAAGCATTGGTCCAAATATTTTTGGTAAAGCAATAAGTAATTGCGTAGGATTAAATCCTTGTGTATTGCTAAAAGCTTTTGCTTTCACATTTAATTCCATTGGCACACGGTTTAAAACGCCTCCATACAAGGTGATAAATGAGTTTAATCCCATATTAAACAAAGCTCCGGCAGCAATCATCCCATAAATATCCCATCCAAAATAAATATAAGGGGTACTCAAAATAAAAGAAATAACTACTGCTACCGCCATTAACAACCATTTAGATTTTAAATATTCTCTGTACGGAATGTTTTGACTCATTAACAGCTTATAATATTCGCTATCCCAAGACGGCACCAATTGCCCAAAAGACATCAAAAAACCACCTGTAATAAACATAGAAGCAAATGCTAAAAAGGCAGGCATATCTTGATAGGTTTCTTGCGTGTAAAAAATAAGTCCGTAGAAAAGAAATATAACTGACATAAACAATACTTGCTTTGGTCGTTTGTTTCTAATAATCATTCGTACATCATTTTTTAAAAACGGAGCTACCTTCCCAAAACGGTTTAACCAGGTTAACTCTTGCGTATGTACTTCTTTTGTTTCTTTAGAAATAGCGCCATCGAGGTAAAAATCTTTTCGAATAAATTTAAAATTGAAACGGTACAAGATGATCATTAATAGCAACGGAATTATTACAGCATAAGGCTTATTATAAATTGTATTGAAAAAATAACCTGCGGGCTCTGTAATAGAGTATACACCATAATACTCTAACAATATTGCTGCAATAAGCAAGGTTAAAATAAGGTAGAAAGCCTTGTTATTTTTATTCAGTAAAAAATTAAGGTAATTGATAGAGAGTGTAAAAAATATCATAGAAAAAAACCAAGCAATCACTTGAAGCGCAGCAAAATCGTTAATTATTAAAAGTACCGAAAATGGTAAAAAGAAAAATAGCGGTAAAAAATTAAAAAACGATATGGTTGTTTTACCCAAGAGAAAATGAATTACAGTACTCCGTTTTATTGGAATTACCATATAAGGTTTTATGTTTAAAACTGGTAATTGCTGCAAGAAATACCTAAAAGCAACATCTGCTAAAAACCAGTAAATTACAAAATTGTTTACCACTGTAATAGGGTCTTTATCTGGCATTACTTTTTGAATACCAAAAAACGCAGCAACACCCAAAACTAAAGCGGAAGCAATCATCCATAAAGCAGCTAGCCCTAAAAGAATTTTTATAGCAATTCCTTTTTGAAAATACGAAGAGCGCGAAAACTGCTTCCATTCTAAAGAGACAAATCGTTTAAACATATAGATTGGTTTTATTTATAGATGAGTATACAGGTAGATATAATTGTTACACTTTTTCTAATTTCATTTCTGGGTAAGCTTTTAACAAAATCTCTTCTTTTTTTGCTGGCAAAATTTTAAAGACAATATAATGTAAAATGAAGCTGAAGGTGATGAGTAACGCAAAAACAACTGCAAAATATTGGTATGGCAGCGTTTTTTCTGCCACCCAATACCATTGCCAAGGTGAAATAACAAAACCTCCAACACCTCTTCCCATATTCATAAACATTTTTTCTAAAAGATACGTTTTACCTCCTCTTTCTTTCTTCTTGTGTGCTGAAGCTTTATGAAATTTAATAAGTGAATAAAAAACATAGATTATTTCTAGCACAAGAATACTACCTACAATAACAAACCCTATTTCTTTTTGAAGCAGTAAAAAAGAAAACAACCAAACTAGAAAAGCTACGATAAATACCTTCGGAAGTTTTAAAAACTCCAACGCTTCTTTTTTTACCAGTTGAAAATAGCGCTTTTGCATGGCTTGTTCGCGCTCTGCTACCACATCTGTAAATCCAAAAATTCCGAATTTCTTGAATTCTTTTTGTAACAATGTTTCAAAATCTTGATCAGGATCTTCTTGCCAATGTTTTTCAATAGCAGAAGCTAAATGATCTACCAATTCGGTTTGCACGTCGTAATATTCAACATAATGTTGGCGCGTAAACTCGTATAAACGCTCTATTTGTTCAACTGAAAGATTTTTCATGAAAGTTGAAATTTATTCTTATACAACTTTACGTATTCTACTTGGGTATAAACAAAACTGATGTTAACCCAACTTATTAGTAAAATAAAAATAGAGTAATAAATAAAATTGGTATCTACTAATGTCGCAATCAGTCTAAATAATACATAGTTGATAAAGTAACATACAACAGCAGCAAGTTTCATGACAGATATTTGCTGATTTCTAAACCAAATTAAAGGAAACAAAGTGCTTAAAAAAATACTTGATCCCAAAATAAAAATAAAATACAGTTTTAAATCTTCAATTGAAATGGCTATTATACTATTTAAAACTAACCCCTTTATAATTAACAATGTAAAGCAGATTAAAACTGTATTCTCAAATAAATTTTTAATAAACTGTTTCAAAATTTTACTGCAAAGAGTAAATCGATACTTATTTATATTTTTCAGTAAAGATTTTTTATGCTGAATCATATACAGTTTAAATTCATCGTAAAAACTTGAAGTAGAATTCTCTTCTAGTCTATTTTCTATTTCAGAAGCTACGTGATCTATCATCTCAATTCTGACATCAATAAATTCAACTCCAGATTTTTTCAAATAAGTATCTATAAATTGTATCTCTTCTTTGGTTAATTGCTGTTTCATCCTAAACTTGGTTTTGGGTTCACAATACCTTGTATGGTTTCAATAAAACGTTCTAACTCTTCAATTCGGCTTACTTTTTCTTTGGTTCCGGCTTGTGTGAGTTTATAGTATTTTCTTAATCGGTTATCTACGCGTTGCATTTCTACCTCTAAAAATCCTTCGGCTTCTAACTTATGTAGTGCAGGGTAAAGTGCGCCTTCGGTAATATTTAATTCACCTTGCGTAAGCTCTTTTACTTTTTGGGTAATCTCATAACCATACATTTTGTTATTTTCTGCTAACAGCTTCAAAATAATGGTAGAAAGGCTTCCTTTATATAATTTAGAATTAGACATCTTTTCAATTTAAATTCAACTCAAACATACATAATTTTCTTATGCATAAAAAACTTAGGTATTATATTTTTCTTTAAATTGTTTATAAAAGCGAGTGACTTTGTATTTTTGCTGAAAATTTTTTTAAATGAAGAACTTTCATTCCTTAAGCATAAAAGAAATTATTAGAGAAACACCAAAAGCAGTAAGTATTGTTTTTGATGTTCCTAACGATTTAAAGCCTGTTTTTAAGTTTACGGCAGGTCAATATATTACCATAAAAAAAGAACTAAACGGAGAAGAGTTAAGACGTTCTTACTCTTTATGTTCTACCCCACAAAGTGAAGAATTAAAAGTTACTGTTAAAGAGGTTGAAGGAGGTAGATTTTCTGCCTTTGCCAATAACCAATTGCAAGTAGGAGAAAGTTTAGATGTTTTTCCGCCAGAGGGCAAGTTTGTATTTGAAGCCAACCCAAGTAAAACCCATCATACATATGCTGCTTTTGCTGCTGGTAGTGGTATTACCCCAATTATGTCTATTATAAAAACTGCTTTAACTAACGATGAGCACAGTAAATTTGTATTAGTTTACGGTAACAGAACTCCAGAAGAAACTATCTTTTTTAAAGAGCTTTTAGAGTTACAAGCTACTTATGCTAATCGTTTTTTTGTAGAGTTTGTGTATAGTCGTGCAAAAGACGAAAATTCTTTCTTCGGAAGAATTGAAAAAAGCACCGTAAACTTTGTAATGAAAAATAAGTTTAAAGGGCATCAATTTAACGACGTTTACTTATGCGGACCAGAAGAGATGATTAATTTAGTTTCTGAGGTTTTAGCTGAAAATAATTTTGCTAAAGAAAATATTCATTTTGAATTGTTTAGCTCTAGTGATGAAGGTGAAGTTGAAGCTAACCTAGACGGAAAAACGCAAATTACCGTAATTGTAGATGATGAAGAAAAAACCTTTATCATGGACCAAAAGAAGAATATTCTAGATGCAGTTTTAGACGAAGATTTAGACGCTCCGTATTCTTGCCAAGGTGGTATTTGTAGTTCTTGTATTGCCAGAATTACAGAAGGAAAAGCAGAGATGGCAAAAAATCAAATCTTGACAGACGATGAGATTGAAGAAGGTTTAACTCTAACTTGCCAAGCTTACGCCACTACTCCAACTATTAAAATAGATTTTGATGATGTGTAAAACTCATTATAATTACTAAATAAAAAACCCTCTTTCAATTTTTTAAAAGAGGGTTTTTTATTTACAAATATCGATTCATTCACTAAAGCAAAATTGAGCACACTGCTGCAATAGCTAAAAGAATAACTCTTAATATATTACGATTGCTAATATTTTTAAAATCTTTACGGTTAGATTCTTTATAAATTTTTCTGTTGTCATAAATAGAACTAACAACTATAGCGATAGCTGCTAACAAAATTATTACTTTTTCAATCATTTTATGGTAAGGATTTTTTTATACCGTTTGAATTATTGCGTGAAGTATTTGCTCTACAGAGATAGAATGCATCACCTCATCATAACCTTCTATTTGTTTATTCCCGTAAATAGAAGTTGGTAATAACGGATATTTTTTTAAATCTGGTAAAATTTGTTGTTCAGCTTTTTGCTGAAATGGTGCAAAACCAGCAAACGGATGCGTTGCTCCCCAAATAGTAATTACAGGTATATTAAACAAAGCTGCTAAATGTCCGTTACCGCTATCCATCGAAAGCATAAGGTCTAGATTAGAAACGGTTTGTAGCTCTTCTTTAAAGCTGAGTTTTCCAACCACACTAAAAACATTTTTATAACTAGCAGCTAACTTTTCTAGTTGTTGTTTTTCTTTTTTGCCGCCACCAAAAAGTAAAATATCGTATAGATTCGTTTCATCTAACGCTGCAATCACCTTTTCCATTTGGTCAAGCGGATACATTTTTGGCTCGTGCGCAGCAAAAGGCGCAATACCAATCCATTTTCTGGGTTGCTTAAGCTTTTCTTTAATTACCTGCGGAAGCGGATGTTTATTAATTACAACAGATTGGTTTAAATCTACCGGGAAATTTAACTCTGCAAAAACATCGGCGTAACGTTGGTGTGTACTTTTAAGTGGCTTAATGGTTTTTGGTTCAAGCCTGGTAAGCTCTTTCTTCTCTGCTCTACCTTTATTAATCACAGCAGATTTTATTCCGAAGAAAAAAAAGAAAAAACGCAAAATTTTAGTTCGCAGTACATTGTGCAAATCGGCAACGGCATCTATTTGAAGATTTTTTAACTCTTTTGCCAATTCAAATAAACCAAAAATGCCTTTATACTTTTGGTTTACATCTGCAGTAACAATATTAACGCCAGGTATTTCTTCAAAAATTGGTTGAAAAAAGGGTTTGGTAAGTACGGTAACTTTTAAATTGGGATAAGTTTTTACCAAACGTTGCAACACAGGCACCGTCATGGCAACATCACCCATTGCAGAAAACCGAATAACTAATAAATGAAAAGAAGCTTCTTCTTTACTGTCTTGCAAAGAAGAAGCGACTCTATTTTTTGAAATATCTCCCATTTTCAACTTAACTTTTTCAAAACAAAATGAGATTCTGTGTCAAACACAGAATGACGAAAATTATTTTTTCCCTCTTAATACCGGGTTTAGCTCATCATCATTATACATTTTCATCTGCTTATAGACTTTCATGTATTTGTCGCCATTTTCAATATCTTGCAATAACTGATTAATAGCGGTAGATAAATCTACACGTTGCTCTAACAACACCTCTAACTTTGCTTTACAAGCCATTTGGTGCTCTTGTGAGGCATCTTCTCGTGTTGCCTCTTCATTCATATGGTAAATTTTTAACGCAAGAATAGAAAGTCTATCTACACCCCAAGCAGGGCTTTCGGTATTAATAGTTGCTGTTTCTTTTGGCGTGACTTCTTTATATTTTTCAAGAAAATAGCTATCGATATATTCTACCATATCGGTACGATCTTGGTTAGAAGCATCGATTTGACGTTTTAATTTTAAAGCCGAAACAGGATCAATTTCTGGATCGCGAATAATATCTTCATAATGCCATTGTACCGTATCTATCCAGCATTTTCTGTAAAGTAAATGTTCTAAAAGATCCGTTTCTTTTGAGTATGGATTTTCAAACGGTTGATCTACCGTATTAACTACGTGGTATTTTTCTATTACTTCTTGAAATATTTTGTTCGCTTTATCTGAAAACATATTATTTATTTTTCTAAAATGTGTAAATATTCTATAGTTTGGTTGGCTTTATGGTTACGGTTTTCTGTTTTATCGGCCTTAAAACGTTGGTAGTTTTTGGTAGCCAAACTATACTTACCGTACTTACTCATAATTGCCTTTATTTGTTCTGGTGGCATTAAACCTTCATTATTGTAACTCAAAAAGATATAAGAAAATTTTGCCTGCTTAATTAAATCTTCAAACTCGGCAGCTACTTCTCTCTTTTTGCAATAGTTAGAGCGGTAATACTCGCGCAATCCGGTTTTACCCTTGGGTGCAAAGGTATCATATTTTGCGATAGTGGTAAGCAAATGATAATTTGCTCCGTATTGGCGCGCATTATATGGGGGGTCTAAATATAAAATATCTCCTTCTATTTGCTGAATAAGTTGATTGGCGTCTTCTTGAAAAACCTGATTTTGCTGACTCGTCTTTATAAATTCTGCCGGCTGAATAACCAATGGTTTTGCTGCAGAAGTTTTTATTTTCTTTAGAAATGCTCCGTAAACTGAAGCGGTATTGGCTACTTTATCTGCACTTTCTAGTAGAGAAGCTAGTAAGAAATAATACAGCTCTTCTGAAATTTCTTCAGAAGTCTTCCAACATTCTATTTGTTGGCGACAAGCATCTATTTTTTTGGCATTTTCTTCTGAAAAAAATAAGCGTTCAGCTTTACCGTTTTCGCCATATTCTTCAGCAATAAATCCTTTTTTTCCTGCTAGGTTATTTAATGCGGTAATATACTTTTCTACGGAAGAAATTTCTTGATGATTTTCAATGTAATTCTTCAATAAAACAAAACTGTAAAACTCTACATCGTTAGCAAAAACTTTTTTTACCAATGGTTTAAATGTTCTGCCTACAATGCCTGTTCCTGCAAATAGATCACAAAAAGTAAGTTGAAAAAGTGGTGTTGCAACTGCATTTTCTACCTCTTCTACAATCCAAGAAGAAAGTTTGTTTTTAGAGCCTATGTAATTCATTTAACCACCCAAATTATATCTGAAAAAGCTTCTTTTTCTTTAAATTGAAGCTTTATTAATTTTGAAGCGTCAAAGGTAGAAACATATTTTTGAATGCATTGTTTTAAAAGGCTAATTTCTGCCTTTAATTTCCAATGTTCGCCATCTTCAGCATAGGTTACCACAAATAGTCTATTTTCAAAATGTTGTCGTTGTTGTTGGCTTTGGTATTTGTAAAACCAATATAATAATTCTTCGTGATGCTTTTTTGAGTAGTACAGGGTTTGTTTAAAACCTTTAGGAAAAACCGAAGTTTTATGGTCAAAATCTATTCCGCGTAAATTAAAATCTACCAACCGGTCTTTGTGGTTTAGAGATGGTGTTACGCCTTCTATTTCTGTAAAAATTTGCTCTACCGCCATGGCACTCCAAAAGTTAAACCAGCGATTAGCAGCATAATTGAAAAGTTCTCTTTTACCTAGATTATAAGCATCTACGGTAGCTTTCATTGCTACAACCACGGCTTCCCAATCTGAAAACCTATAAATAAAATTGGTGTAAGCATCCCACTCATCATTTTGCTTTTTGCCCCATTGATATGGGTAAGCTAAACGTTGTTGTAATTGATATTCAATATAATTTAGATCTAAACTCACTAAGCTATAAACGGAACGATAAAGGTTAATACCAATAAAGATATTAATAAAATTTCTTTAAAGATATCTTTACCATTCTGCTCAAAATAATTAGCGCCAATAATACATACGGGAAGAATAAAAAATAATAGCTCTGCTCCATTTTTATTTGGATCAAAAATCACCACAAAGATGGAGATAATAAGTGTTACCAAAACAATGTATAAAGTAGATTTTATTGCTCTACTTACTTTTGGAATAGTTTTGAAATAAACAAACAATACCCAAACTGCAAATACTATTAACACACTTAACGGAAATAAAATAGAAAATTCTCTATAAGCATTTAAGTCTAAAGAAGGTGTTACAAGGTATGCAAAGGGATTAAAGAATTGATTATAAAAAAGAAGGTTAAAAGCAGTTTTAAATGCAAAAACACTAATAATTGCAAAAAAGGGAATTAACCAATTTTTAAAATCATCTCTTGCATACATAAGCACGCCTATAAATGGCAATAAAACAAATAAAACACTTTCTGGGTAGCATAAAAAAGCAACTGCTACCCAAAATGAAGTGTCAAAAATTTTTCTTTTTATAAAAATTTCAGATCGTAAACTCACTAATCTTCTTAAAGCCAACAATACACATAAGCTAGAAATAATAACTTCATCTGCTTGTAAAACAGGAAAAAAAAGTACTGTAAAAACAGCAAATAAAAATATGGTAAAAGTGTTGCGCTTAGTAACCTCATTGCGTTTAACAATAAAATTGATAAGCATCATTAAAAAAAGATAAGCCAATAAAAGCCCTATTTTTGACAAGAAATAAAAAAGTGAAAACTCAACTTTTTCTACAAAAATATTAGCTGCAAGAAAAAATAAAGACATAAAAAGCCCTACCAAAACAAAATTGATAGGTTTAGATTTCTTAAAAAAGCTTGCTAGCATTGACTAATTTTTTACTTTTGTAATCTAAATATATTAAAGTTCACTCTAATGAAAGACTTTTTAGAACTTATACAATCTCTCTTTGAAGATGTTTTATTCATACCTCTTAATGCTTTAAGAAGCTTAGAGTTAGAAAATTGGTTTGCTGCTAATGCCTTAAACTGGGTATTTATGTTAATTGCTTCTGTTGCATTTATCTATTGGATGATACAACTAAAGAAATTTAACGAAGAAGGCACAGAAAACAGAGATGCGAAAGCACACGGATTTTTAGGAAAAAACCCTGAAATTTAATTCAGGTCTTTTCCTAAGTCTTTACGATAATACATCTTATCAAAATGTAATTTTTCTACATTTTGATAAGATTTTTTTAGTGCTTCATTAAAATCTTCTCCAAAAGAGGTAATAGCTATAACACGACCACCATTAGTAACAACTTTGTTGTTTTCTAATTTTGTTCCTGCGTGAAATACAATAGAATCTTCAATAGTTTCTATTCCTGTAATTTCCTTTCCTTTTTCATAAGCTTCAGGGTAACCTCCAGAAACTGTCATTACGGTAGTTGCAGAGCGTTTATCTATTTCTAGGTTTATTTCATTTAATTTTCCTTCAGCAACTTTATCGAAAACTTCTACTAAATCAGAGGTTATTCTTGGTAAAACTACTTCTGTTTCTGGATCTCCCATTCTTACATTATATTCTATAACATAAGGCTCGTCACCTACTTTAATTAAACCTATAAATACAAAACCTTTATAATCTATTTCTTCTTTTTGTAAACCTTCTACCGTAGGTTTTACAATACGCTCTTCTATTTTTTGCATTAATACCTCATCTGCAAAAGGTACAGGAGAAATAGCTCCCATTCCGCCAGTATTTAATCCTGTATCTCCTTCTCCAATACGTTTGTAATCTTTTGCGGTAGGTAATACTTTGTAGTTTTTACCATCTGTAAGCACAAAAACACTTAACTCAATTCCGTCTAAAAATTCTTCAATCACTACGGTTTCACTAGCAGCTCCAAATTTTTGATTACTAAGCATATTTTCTAGTTCTGCTTTAGCTTCGTCTAAGTTTTCTAAAATTAAAACTCCTTTACCGGCAGCTAACCCGTCTGCTTTTAATACATAAGGTGCTTTTAAAGTTTCTAAAAACTTTTTACCAGCTTCTAGACTTTCTACCGTAAAACTCTCATAAGCAGCAGTTGGTATTTTATGCATTGCCATAAACTCTTTAGCACGCTCTTTACTACCCTCTAATAAAGCACCTCTTTTTGAAGGACCTATAAGTTTTACAGATTGTAATTCTTGATCTGCCTGAAAATAATCGTAAATACCTTCTACCAATGGGTCTTCAGGACCTACAATTACCATTTCTATGTCTTTTGCTAATACTGTTTTCTTTATAGCTTCAAAGTCTGTTACTTTTAAATCTATATTTTCAGCAATTTGAGAGGTCCCTGCATTACCAGGAGCAACATAAAGCTTATTACATTTTTTACTTTGAGCTAATTTATAAGCGAAAGTATGTTCTCTACCACCAGAGCCTAAGACAAGAATATTCATTTTTTAAATTTTTATTAGGAGCTCCAAAAATAAATGTTTGTAAATTGACGCCCTAATATTTTTATAAAAATTACACGGTTGAATTGGTTTGATCTTACATTAAAACTAAAAGGCTTCCCTATTGAGGGTGCTAAATCTGAATTGCAAAAAATTCAGGACATTCCAGAAGCTGAATATGCCAACTATATTGAATTAAAAAAGAAAGAAATTGTAAGCTATCACCTGCAACACAATTCTTTTTATAAAAATCTTCTAGGAAATAAACCTATAGATAAATGGGAAGATTTACCAATATTAACTAAAAAAGATCTTCAGCAACCGTTAAAAGACAGATTAAGTGAAGGCTTTACTCTTAAAAATGTATATATAAATAAAACCTCTGGTTCTAGCGGTCATCCTTTTGTTTTTGCTAAAGATAAATTTTCTCATGCGCTTACTTGGAGTGTTATTTTTAATAGGTTTGGTTGGTTTGGTCTAGATTTTAACTCTTCTTACCAGGCTAGATTTTACGGTATACCACTAGATAAAATAGGCTATTATAAAGAACGCCTTAAAGATAAACTCGCTACTAGGTATAGGTTCCCTATATTTAATTTAAGTGATGATAAATTAGAAACTTTTTTGGCAGAATTTTACACTAAAAAGTTTGATTATATAAATGGCTACACTAGCTCTATTGAATTATTTGCTAAATACTTACAAAATAAAAATATAGTTTTAAAAGAAGTTTGCTCCACTTTAAAAGTATGCATTGTTACAAGTGAAATGCTTTTTCCTGAGACTAAAAAGTTATTAGAAAAACAATTAGGTGTGCCTGTGGTAAATGAATATGGTGCAAGTGAGTTAGATTTAATTGCTTTTCAAAATAAACAAGATAAATGGGTACTTAATAGCGAGACTTTATTTGTAGAAGTAGTAGATGAAAATAATAAAGTATTGCCATACGGAAGAGAAGGAAAGTTAATAGTTACTTCGTTATTTAATAAAGCACACCCTTTTATACGTTATGAGTTAGGAGACGTTGGAGTGATTAGCGAAAAAAGCTCTGCTAAACACCAAATACTTCAAAAATTAACAGGGAGAACCAATGATGTTGCCACACTACCTAGCGGAAAAGTTGTACCTGGACTTACCTTTTACTATGTTACAAAAAGTATTATAGAAGACAGCGGAGATGTAAAAGAGTTTGTAATTAAACAAACAAAACCCAATACATTTGTGGTGACTTATGTTTCTTCAGAAAAAATAAGCGACCTTAAAAAAAGAGATATGATAAACGCTATAGAGAAATATCTTGAAAAAGGACTTGAGCTTCAACTAAACCGAGTTGATGTATTAGAACGCAAAAAAAGTGGAAAATTAAAGCAGTTTGAATCTTTAGTATGAAAAAAATAACCATTATTTCTAATTATTTCCCACCAGAAACGGGAGCCGCTTCTAACAGAATATCAAAATTAGTTTTAGGATTAAAAGAAAGAGGCTTTGAGGTATCTGTTATTTGCCCATTACCTAATTACCCAAAAGGTAAAATTTTTGAAGGTTACCAAGGAAAAATTTCTGTTACTGAAAATTATTATGGGATTAATGTGCGAAGATTATGGGTATATGCTAATAATTCTGCTAATAAGTTTAAGCGTTTATTAGGTATGGTTTCTTTTTCGCTAAGTTTTGTGTGCTTAGCATTATTTAAACCTTCTAAAATAGCTAAAACAGTTATAATTCAAAGTCCACCATTAATTATAGCTCACGCAGTATTAAGAATACTTTCTAGTAAAAAAAGAACCTTAATTTTAAACGTTTCAGATTTGTGGCCTTCTGCTGGTTATGAGTTAGGAGCTATACAAAAAGGTAGAGCTTATGATTTATTAGAAAAAATTGAAAAATATAATTATAAAAAGCCCTCTTTAGTTTTAGGCCAATCAAAAGAAATACTAGAGCGCGTCACCACTATTATACCTCAACAACGTACTTTTTTGTATCGTAATTTTCCGCAACCGCCTATACAACAAAAAGAACCTTATTACTCAAATGAAGATTCTATAAAAATAATTTATGCAGGTTTATTAGGTATTGCACAAGGCATTGTTAAGCTTTGTAAAGAAATAGAGTTAAATAAAGCAGAATTACATATTTATGGAGCTGGAGCAGAAAAGGAAGAGCTAGAAACCTATTTAAAATCTTCTGATAAACAAATAATTTATCACGGTGAAGTGCAACGCGAAGAGCTATTAAAACTTTTAAATAGCTTTGACTTAGCCATTGTGCCTCTTGTAAGAAGTATTTATGGCTCTACCCCTTCTAAAATTTATGAAATGGCACATAACCATTTACCTATACTTTATTTTGCTGGTGGAGAAGGAGAAAATGTTATAAAAACAAATAACTTGGGTTACGTAGTTGCGCCAGGAGATTTTGAAGCTTTAAATGAATTGATAAAAAAATTAGATTTAACTGAAATAAATAATCTGAAAAAAGATATTAGCACAACAGCTTTAAAAAACTTTAATATTGATAAACAGTTAGATGACTTAAAAAAGGTACTTTTAGAATATTAGTAAGCTTTTTCTTCTCCTTTAATTGCATTAAAAACTGTTTGAAATATAATTTTAATATCTAGCAAAATAGACCAGTTTTCTAAATAAAAAATATCATATTTTACTCTATTAATAATATCATTTTCTGTTTCTATTTCACCTCTATAACCACTAGTTTGGGCTAAACCAGTTATACCTGGTTTTACAAAGTGTCTCACCATAAATTTATCTATACGCTCTGCATACATATGAGTATGGCTTACCATATGCGGCCTAGGCCCTACAACAGACATATCCCCTAGTAATACATTGATAAATTGTGGTAATTCATCTATACTTGTTTTTCTTAAAAATTTTCCTATTTTGGTTATTCTCACATCATTTTTTGTTGCTTGGTGCAAGTTAGCCTGAGGGTTTACCTTCATAGACCTATACTTATAACAGTAAAATTCTTTGTAATCTAAACCATTTCTTTTTTGACGAAAAAAAACAGGCCCTTTAGATTCTGAAAGTATAAAAAATGCTAAGATTGGTGACAACCAAGATAGAATACCTACAATAACAATTAATGATAATACAACATCAAAAACTCTTTTTATAAATTGGTTTAAAGGATCTTCAATAGGAATATTTCTTAAAGATAGAATAGGCAAATACCCATAATACTCCATTTTCATTCTACGAGTATAAATCTCTTTATTATCTGGTAAAAACTTTAAAACCTTCAAGTTATTATCTGCAAAATCTTTTAAAATTTCTATCTGCTCATCAGTAAGAGAGGTAATAGAGCAGTAAATCTCATCTATATTCTCTTTTTGTATAAATTCAAAACAGTCTTCTAAAGATTCATCTTCTTTTAAATCAAAAACAGATTTACATTGATAACCATACTCTTCATTATTTTCAAAAAACTCTTTAAGTTTTTCTGTTCTTTGAGTTTTACCTATAATTATGGTTTTTCTATAATTACCTCCTAAATTTTTTCTGTATTTTTTTAGTAAGTAAAATATAGAAAGTTTAAATACCATAATAATGGTAACAACTTTTATACAGTATTTAATAATTTTAAAAGAAGACCTACTTAAATCTTCAAAAAAACCGAAAAAAGCGAATACTAATAACGTAAATAGAATAGCTTGTAAAAAGCTTAAAGAAAAGATTCTGATGACTTTGGTAAATCTATATATCTCATAAAATTGAGATTTAATAGATAACAGTAACCACCCTATAGAAATAAATATTGCATAATTAAAATAGTCTAGTGCTTCAAAATTAAATTGAAAAGCAAATAGCAAGATAATAGCTAGATCTATAAGATAAGCTAGAGGTCTAAGATAACCAGAATACCTACCTTGATTTACAATCATAAATTATTTTCTAATATGGTTAGAAAAATCTTTATGCTCCTTTTTTTCAAGTTCTTGTGGAGATAAAGCTTTAAAATACTCATAGGTTTTTTTCATACCCTCTTCTCTAGAAACCTTAGGCTCCCAATTTAATATGTTTTTTGCTTTAGTAATATCTGGTTTTCTTTGTTTAGGGTCATCTTGAGGAAGCTCTTTAAAAATCATTTTCTGATTTGTTCCCGTTAAATTTACAATTTCTTGCGCAAATTCTTTAATTGTAATTTCATGAGGGTTACCAATATTTATTGGGTTAGTATAATCACTAAACAGTAATTTATAAATCCCGTCTATTTGATCATCTACATAACAAAAAGATCTTGTTTGAGAACCGTCTCCAAATATAGTTAGGTTTTCACCTCTAAGTGCTTGACCAATAAAAGCTGGTATTACTCTTCCGTCATTTAAACGCATTCTAGGACCATAAGTATTAAATATTCTTACAATTCTAGTCTCTAAACGATGAAAGCGATGATACGCCATGGTAATAGATTCTTGAAAGCGTTTAGCCTCATCATAAACACCTCTTGGGCTAATAGTGTTTACATTGCCAAAATATTCTTCGCTTTGAGGGTGTACTAAAGGGTCGCCATAAACTTCAGAAGTACTTGCAATAAGTATTCTTGCATCTTTTTCTTTAGCTAAGCCTAATAAATTATGAGTACCTAATGAGCCTACTTTAAGGGTTTGAATAGGTATTTTTAAATAATCTATAGGACTTGCAGGAGATGCAAAGTGTAATATATAATCTAAATCACCACCAATATGTACAAATTTAGTAACATCGTGATGGTGAAATTCAAAATTCTCTAAGCCAAAAAGATGTTCTATATTTTTTAGATCTCCTGTAATAAGATTATCCATCCCTATTACGTAGAAACCATTTGCAATAAACTTGTCACAGAGGTGAGAACCTAAAAACCCTGCAGCACCTGTGATTAAAACTCTTTTAGCCATTTATTATTAATTACATTCCTTTACCAATGGTATAGCAAACAAATCCTATTTCTTCTAGTTTTTTAGTATCTAAAACATCTCTACCATCAAACAAAAATGCTGGTTTTTGCATACCATCATAAATTTTTTGCCAATCGTATGTGGTAAACTCATCCCACTCTGTTAATACTGCAATTGCGTGCGCATCTTTACAAGCATCATAAGCATTATCAAAAGCGGTTAAACCATTTCTATTTTCTTCTGAAGAGCGTGTATTTAAGTAATCTAGATCTGCATACATTTGCTCTGCCTGCACTTTTGGATCGTAAGCAGAAATGTTAGATTGCTCGTTTAATAGCTCATCTGCCACATAAATAGCTGCAGATTCTCTAGTGTCGTTAGTATCTTTCTTAAACGCCCAACCTAAAAATGCTATTTTCTTACCAGAAACAGTATTAAAAAGAGTGCTTATTATATTATGGGCAAACCTTCTTTTTTGGTGATCGTTCATAATAATTACTTGCTCCCAATAGTCTGCTACTTCTACTAAACCATAAGATTTAGCAATGTATACTAAGTTTAAAATATCTTTTTGAAAACAAGAACCTCCAAAACCTACAGATGATTTTAAAAATTTAGGGCCTATACGTGAGTCCATCCCAATGGCGCGAGCCACTTCATCTACATCTGCTTCTGTTTTTTCACATAATTCTGAAAGCGAGTTAATAGAAGAAACTCTTTGTGCTAAAAATGCATTTGCGGTTAATTTAGATAGCTCTGAAGACCAAACATTAGTAGTTAATATTTGATTTTGTGGTACCCAATTAGCATAAACGCTTACCAAAGCTTGTATTGCTTCTTTCCCTTCTTCTGTAGAAGTGTCTCCACCAATTAAAACTCTATCTGGATCTAATAAATCTGTTACTGCAGTACCTTCTGCTAAAAACTCTGGATTAGAAAGAATTTGAAATTTTGCATTGCTACCATTTCCTGTATTGTCTAAAATACTCTTAATGGCAGAGGCAGTTCTTACGGGTAATGTAGATTTTTCTACAACAATTTTATCTGTAGTTGCCACACGAGCAATTTGCCTTGCACAAAGTTCTATATACTTTAAATCTGCAGCCATCCCCTTACCTTTACCATAGGTTTTGGTTGGAGTATTTACAGAAATAAAAACCATGTCTGCTTTATCTATTGCTTTATCTACTTCTGTAGAAAAAAATAAGTTTCTCCCTCTAGCATCTGCAACTACTTTATCTAAACCTGGCTCATAAACTGGTAATTTAGATAGATCTTCATCATTCCAAGCTGCAATACGTTTTTCGTTAATATCTACTACAGTTACATTTATAGATGGGCATTTTTGAGCTATTATAGCCATAGTTGGCCCTCCTACGTAACCTGCACCAATACAGCAAATATTTTTTATTTCCATTATTATTTTTTTCTATTAGTGAAATATATTTCTTCTAGATGTTGAATTGTATTATCAATATTAAAATTTTTATCAAACTTTGCTATTGAATTGTTTTCAAAAGTTTTTAATAAATCAGGGTTTTCTAATAAACTTAGAATCTTGTTTTTAAAACTCTCTACATTTTGGTCAAAAATAACAAAACCATTTTGATTGTTCTCTATTAAATCCCTATTTCCGTCTGCATCTGTTACTACACTTGCCTTTGCTAATGCTAAGCTCTCTATAATAGAATATGGTAAGCCTTCATACCTAGCAGTAGATATATAAAGTTTTGATTTCTTTATTATATTAAAAATATCGTCTCTATGTGTCCACTCTAAAAGAGTTATATTTTTTTCTAAGTTATACTCTTTAATTTGTTGTTTTACAGCTTCTAAGTTTGGTGCATGAAAGCCAACTCCCATTAAAACTAAGTGTATTTGAGGCATTTCTTCTTTTAATTTTGAAATAACCTCTACCATCAATTCTATATTTTTTTGATATGATGGTCTTCCTACAGAACAAATATAATTATCTGGCCAAGACTGCTGGAACGATAATTTTTTTATTTGATCTATTGGTTTTATAGAGTTATTGTAAACGCACACTCTGTCTTCTGGATACCCTACATCTTTTATTGCTCTATTTTTTTCTGAAACAGAACAAGCTAAAATTTTATTATTTAAAGGAACAAACAGTTTTTCTATAAAAAGATATATAGATTTTTTTAAACTACTCTCTGCACTCAAATATGAATAAGCATGTGGAGTATGTAAAGTTGGTATTTTTAATTTGGCACCTATTATTTTAGAGAAAATGCCTCCTTTAGCACTGTGACCGTGAATTAAATCTGGTTGCTCTGCTTTTACAATAGAGTTTATTTTTATTAAAGTATTACTATCTTTTATCGGATTTATATTTCTAACAATAGAGGTTGTATAAGTTTTAACAACATCACCATTTTTGTCTACAAAAGGGTCGGTGTTTTCTTTTTCTTCATGAATAATAACAAATTCAAACTTATTGGGATTCAAGTTTTGCAAAAGCAACCTTAGATGTACCTCTACCCCTCCAACAGCTTGTAATATGTGTAAAATCTTAAGCTTTTTCATTTATCTCTTTTGATGATGTGTAAAGAACTGCAAAAATACCGAAAAGATAACAGCCTAGTTGACGGTATAACACGTTTTCTACTAAAAAAAATGCTAAGAATAAAAGAAACACAATTTTCATTTCAAAATTTGATTTTGAAATGAAAACAGTAACAAAAACAGCTAACAATAATATAAACGGTATAAAACCAGCAACTAATAAAAAATCTAGAAACTGATTATGAGTATTAAATTTTTTAGTTAAAAAGAATTGTTTTTTATCGGGATTAACAATCGTTTTTTTATAACAATCAATTAATTTATTTTCTAAATACTGATAGTTTTTTAGACCTGTTACTAAAGAATAGTCTTGAGAAGAAATAATGCTTACTGCACACGGCCAAATAACGTACCTAGGCTCATAATCTTTCATAATTTTTACTGAAGAAGAAAAATCATTAGTAAACCTCATTCTCTCAATTAAATTATTAGATAGACCTAATAGAATAGAAAATAGTAACCCTAAAACGAGTATAAACAATATTTTATTTCTTTTTCTATTAGTTATATTTTTAATGAAAAATATAACTAATAAAGCTACACTTAACACAAAACCTAACCTAGCTGATATATATAAATTAAAAGCTGTAAATAAAAAGTATAATAAATAATAATCGTAAGCAGCACTTGTTTTTTGGTGTGCTCTTTTTAAAAAAATAAAATTAGCTAGAGTTACCACTAGTCCAAAATATGGTCTTTCTAGCACTAGTAACTCACTTACTATGCTTCCGTTAGATAAAATAAAATCTTCGTGATCATAAGAATATAAAAATATTTTAAGGCAAGATATTATTACAATAATAGCAGTTATAATAATAAAAGCATTCTCTATTTTTTTTCTATTAGAAGTTAAAGAGGTTAAAAACATAACACTTAATACCAAAACTAGTTTTAGTATATTATCATAATTATCTACCATACTATTGTAGTAGAAACTATTTAGTATAATTACTAAAGTTGCTGCTACAAAAAAGAGAAAGAAGTTTGATTTAAAGATATATTGCTGTTTAGGAAGAATACAAACAAAAACCCCTAAAATTAGAGCAAATAGATTTGGTAAAAAGAAAGAGAAAAAGAGAGAAAAAATTAAAAGCATAAAAAATAAATCGTATAATTTATTTTTATTTTTTAGCTCTTCTGCTAGGTTATACATAGCTCTTCTTTTTATCTGGATAACACAATAAACTTAAACAAATCCCTATTAAATACACCCCAATTTGCCTAAAAAATGGGTTTTCTATAAACAAGAAACTAATAACGATTATGCTAAAAAAAGTAACTGATGAAGATTTGTTAATAAATGGTGCTACTAATAGGAATAGTATAAAAAGTATTAAAGCAATAGCACCGTGTAATAAATAAATGTAAAAAAACTGATTGTGGCTATTGTATTTATTTTTTACAAACCATTCTCTTTTATCTTTTATGTAAATCGTTTCAGAATAACATTTAATTAAATCATTCTCAATCTGCAGATCTGTTTTATACCCTATAAGTGAATTAAATTCTTCTTTATTTTTAAGATTTGCTACACAGCGCCATATAGCAAACCTAGGTTCTTTAATTTTTACTTCTTCAATAAATTCATCAAGATTACTAACATTTAAAAAAAGTCGCTCTTTTATTCCTTTATTTTTTGAGATAAAGAAAAATCCTATTACCAATATCCCTATAAATGCAAGTATATTTTTGTAAGAGAGTTTTAAATTAAAGTTTTTAAAACACTGTATAAAAATTAAAAAGATTAGAAACAGTGTAGATAACCTAGAAGAAATAAGAAAATTCGCTAAAAAAACTAAGGATAGTAAAACATACTTAATTTTTATTTTTTCTTTAAATACATCAATAATAAATACACCAGCTATCATACTAGAAAGTCCAAAATAAAGTCTTTCTATGTATAGAAAGTTCTTTATATTTTTTCCTGTGGTATAAAAATTGAATTCTTGAAAATTGATATAATTAAGTATTACCCCATAAAATATTACCACTAAAAAAACACTGTAAGCTATTAAATAACATTTCTTAAATGAGCTCAAAAAGTGTTTATCTGCATAAAATAATAGAGGAAAAACAGCTAGTAATAAGTACCTTAATATTATTTGAGAATCTTCTGTAAAATCACCAAACAGAACAATTTCTAAGATTAAGTACAGAAATACAAATACTAAAAAAAAGTAAAGTTTATTAAATTCTATTTTTTTCTTCTTTGCTATTTCAAAAATTGAAATCCCTAAAAGAATAAAAAAGCTAATATTATTTATTGCATTAGAAAAAAAAATACTTAGTATAAATATTACTACTAAAGCATTTTTAATATTGAATAATGTAAATAGTTTTTTTACTGCCATTTTATATTAATAATATTCATTTTTAATTCTATTTTGTATGTATAAATAGAATGATAAAAACACCCAAAAACCTAATACTCTAAAAGTATCAAACTGCATCCAGGTTAATGAGTAACCTATTAAAGAAAGAATTATTATTAAATTATCCTTTTTAAATTGTAAGTTACCATTATAGTATTGTAGCATGCTTTTGTAAAACAAAAACGTGATAAATAATATAAAAACAAAAAAACCGATAAAACCTGATTCTACTAAAACTCTTAAATAGATATTAAACATAGGAGGAAACCTTTCTCCAGATCTATATCTCTCTATCTCTCTATTATCATTATAAGACCAAAACGGATAATCATCTAAAATATAAAACCCTGCTTGGCCATAACCAACCCCTAAAGTTGGCTGATTTTTTATAGTTTCTAAAGAAGCTACATAAGTACCTAGTCTTGTTTTATTAGAAGTATTTTGTTTATAATTCTCTACAAAACTGAAACTTTGTATTTTATCTTGTATAACCTCACTATCTTTTAATTTAAATAAACCTACCGGTATTATTAATATAACTATTACAGATACTTGTAATAGCCTTTTAAATTTTGTTATTGAGATTTTATTGGTATTTACAAGAATAAAATATGCTATTAATTGCAGAAAGATGATAAAAATACCAGATCTAGACCCCGAATAAAAAGATAAAAAAAGTATAAAAACCAACGGTAAAAAATATAGCCATATTTTATTTCGTTTAGGTTTATATACCAATAACCAAGGTAATATGGTAATTAAAAACATACCTAAAGAAGGCGGCTCTCTAGTGATAGAAGAAATTCTTTTGTCCCAAGGGGTTAGGTTTAATTTAATAAGGGGTATTTCATCTACAATATTTAAAATATCTTTTGTTCCAGGTACTCTATAAAATATGTACAAAACTTCTAAAAAACCTACTGCAAAAACTACATACAGAGTTACCACAAATACTTTTCTTATAGAAAATATTAATTTATGTTGGTGTTCTAAAAATAGATTGTAGAAAAAAATTAATACCGGAAAGACAAAAAACAGTAAAACTAAAAACTGGGTTGCTAATTTATAAAAACCTGTTTTTGGGCCTACTTTACTATGATATATATAAGGTAAATTAATTAAAGAGCTAATTATTAATACAATAATAAACAGTATTAATAATTGAAACTCTGTAGATTTAAAGGGAATAGATATTGGTTTTAAAAAAAACTTTAAAGTATATAATCCTAAAAATATTAAAAGAAAAAGAATGTAAGCTTCAGATGAAAACTCACCCAAAGCTATTATACCTTCTCCATCAAACGGAATAAAAAATAAACATAATAGGAAGAAGTATTTTAATATTTTAGAGATTTTAATATCCAAACTTATACCATTTGTTTTTTAGGTTTAAAAAATAAACCTTTAAATGAAGAACTAAGTACTAAATACAAAGCTCTGAATTTATTGTTTTTTCTCTTTAAAGACCTATAAATGTTTAATAGAAAATATAGCACGATATATTTATAATCTTTAAAACTTTTATACATAAAAGTTCTGTTTCTTATACCATATTCAATCTTCCAAAATTCAGTTTTTTTACAATATTGAATATTTGCACTATAGTTTTCTGCAGTTTTATGAATTACTAAAGATTTTTCACAAAACAAACCTTTATAGCCGTGTTTAATTATTCTTTTACTGTACTCTAAGTCATCTCCCCAAATAAAGAAGTCTTTATAAGGCAAGCCTACATTTTTTATAGTTTCTCTGTGAATAAGCATAGAGACAAAAGAGCAAGAATTAACGTTAATAAAGCCCTTGTCTTCAAAAAAAGCTACTCCATTATCGTTTTTACTAGAAACCTCAGGAATATTCATTACGTGAGGTTTATTGTCTGTCCATACTACTTTACTACAACTATAACCTACGTTATCTACTTTCTCAAAAGCTTCTTTTAAATAATCTAGACTAGATGGAGTGACTATAGAGTCATCATCCATCAGCCACATATAATCGTAACCTTGCTCAAAAGCATATTTTAGTCCTGTATAAAAACCACCTGCACCTCCTAGGTTTTCAGACATTAAATATTGTTCTACTTTTGAGTTAGATACGGATATGTTATTAAGGTAATTTTCTGTATCGTCTGTACTTGCATTATTGATAACAATAATTTTATCTAAATTGTCATCTACTTTTAATAAAGCTTCTACTACTTCTTTTAAAAGTACTAACCTATTGTAGGTTACAACAATTGCACAAGTTTTTGTTTTAATCATTAAATTCCTTTTTTACTCTAGATAAAGCACTCGCTATAACTTGATGCATATCATAATATTTATACTCTGCTAACCTACCACCAAAAATAACTTTTTCTTCGTTGTTAGATTCTGCCTTATAACTATTGTAAACTTCTTTGTTTTTATCATTATTAATAGGGTAATAAGGCTCTTTCCCTAAGCTCCACTCTTGAGGATACTCTTTGGTAATCACGGTGTGTGATTGCTTACCAAACTCAAAATGCTTGTGTTCTATTATTCTTGTGTAAGGTATTTCTCTCTCTGTGTAATTTACAACTGCGTTACCTTGATAGTTTTCTTGTTCTAACCTAGAATGCTCAAACTTTAAACTTCTATATTCTAATTTACCGTATTTATAATCGTAGAATTCATCTATTTTCCCTGTAAAAACTACTTTTTCAGCTAATGAATTCCATTTTTCTTGATCTTTAAAATAATCTATGTCAGTTTTAATTTCAATGCCTTCAAGTAATTTATCAATTAGTGTATTATAACCACCTATTGGTATACCTTGGTATTTATCATTAAAGTAATTATTATCAAAAGTGAATCTTACAGGTAATCTATTGATAATAAATGCAGGAAGCTCTGTTGCTTTTCTACCCCACTGTTTTTCTGTATACCCTTTAATTAATTTATTATAAATATCTTCCCCTACTAAAGAAATAGCCTGCTCTTCTAAATTTTTAGGTTTATTAATATTTAATTTTTTTACCTGCTCTTGTATTTTTTGCTTTGCCTCTTCAGGAGTTTTTACACCCCATAATTGGTAAAACGTATTCATATTAAAAGGTAGGTTATACAACTCTCCCTTGTAGTTTGCAATAGGTGAATTTGTGTATCTATTAAACTCTACAAAAGAGTTTACATAGTCCCATATTTTTTTGTCATTGGTATGAAAAATATGAGCTCCATATTTGTGTACATTAATCCCATCTACGTTTTCACAGTATACATTCCCCCCTACGTGGTTTCGTTTTTCTATCACCAAACACGTTTTTCCTCTTTTTTTGGCTTCGTGGGCAAATACAGAACCAAATAAGCCTGATCCCACAATTAAATAATCGTACTTCAAATAATTTTAATTTAACCAGTTAGACAAGTCTCTATTTAAGAGTTTTTCTATTTTTTGTATTTCATCCTTGTAGTACAAAGAAAGAGTTTTTCTATCATTATCTGATAGTTTCACTTTCTTTAAATTTTTGGATTTAAGTTTATCTTTTATTGCAGAAGGAATTAGTTTACCCAATTTTCTTTTTGAAGGCGACCTAGAGGCTAAAATTTTTTGTAAAAATTTATTCTTAATTGCTCCAGAACTATTAAAGTTTTGCTCTAAATTAAATTCAAAATCTTTATCTATTTCTAAAAAATTACATATTTGTTCTAATTCTTGCTCTGGCTCTTTCTTTAAATCATCATTTAAAATAACTTTTACATTTTTAAATGCTTTTTGGTAATTAATGATATCTTGAGAATATAAGCCCGCCTTTTTGTAGTGCCAAATAAATTCATAATTATTAGCTATTCTTTCTTGCTCTAAGGCTAAAGCAGCTTGAAAATTTTCTTCTTCTTCTCTTAAATCCCTTTTTAAATGCATATAAGCTGAGTAAGCTCTTTGTATGGGGTTACGTAGAAGAATTATAATTTTAATATCGTCTCCCAATTTTTCTTTAATAAGAGGAATTACTTGAGAAGAATAGTATAAATTATCTGCAGAAGACTCTCCAATAATTTTTTCATCTTTACTATCACTAAAAAGCACTTTATAATCTGAAAAGTTTTTATATAATTCACTTTCTACCAAATCGTCTCCCAACCCTTTAAAAGGAAACTCTACTACTTGTGATGAAAAATATTTTGGCTCTTTTACCTTAGACATAAAAACTTGAGGATGCTGCATAAGGTAATTATGCAGCGAAGTTGTACCGCATTTTGCTGCCCCTACAATTAAAAAGTTTGGAAGTTTATTAGGCATAATGATGATTCTTATTAAAGAAGGTGGGTTTAATATATATTGATATTAAATCAATAAAAAAACTTATTTATATTGATAATAGGTAACTAAATTAAGCTTTCTTTTTAAATAGACAGAGCCAATTATATTCCACATTGCCATGCTTATAACTGTGGCAATTGCGACCCCTACTGCTTTAAAGTAAGGGGTTAATATTAGGTTTAGTAGTATATTTAAGATTAGGGATAAAAAAACAATATTTCTGAAAAATTTTTGGTTTCCTGTCATTTGTAAAATAATGCCTACAGAACCAGAAAAAGAATTAATAAATTGACCTACACATAGTATTATTAATAATACAGAGCCTTCTTTAAATTCTTCTCCAAATAAACCTAAGGCAAATTCACTAAACATAATTATGCCTGTCACGATAATAAGGGTGATAAAGAAATTAAGTTTAGTAGAAAATTTAACCAAACTTTTAAAAAGATCTAAATCTTGCTCATCGTAAGCTTTTGCTATTTTTGGTGCTAAAATTGAATTAATAGCTTGTAAAGAAAAGCTAGTTAAAGTTGCTATTTTAAGTGCTATAGTATAAATACCTACTACCGCTTCATCTTCAAAAATACCAAGTATAAAAGTATCTATCCAGCCTAATAAAATAATTATTGTAGAAGAAAGCATCATAGGGAAAGATGCTCTTAAAAAACTCCACGAGTTATTCGTGGTTTTAAAATTGATTTTTTTTATGCTTGTTACTACAGAAATTAAGCTAAAAATAGCTAAGACTAATAAAGCATAAAAATGTGCTTGAATGGTTATTATATCGTTACTAGAATAGAGGGATAATATCTCGAAAAAGATAAGTGTAAGAAGAAAACGCCCGCTTGCATTTAAAAAACTAAATATATTGTTTTGTTTTCTTGCTCTAAAATAGCTAGCACATATTAGTATAATTACCCACAAAGGGATGGCTAAACACGTCCAGAAAATATACGGAACAAGATTAGGCTTCTCTAGTAAGTTTATGCACAGTTCTTCTCTAAATGTATAAACTAGAAAAGATATAAACACAGAAAAAATAGAAGCTTTTAATAGAGATATGTAAAATATACCTGTGTCATTTTTAACATTATCACTATTAGAATAGTATTTTACTATATTTAAATCTAGGCCCAGCTTCCCAAAGATGGAACAAATCATAAAAATAGAAAAACTTAGCCCTATTAATCCATTTACGGTTGCTCCAAATTTTTGAGCAATAAAAAAAGTATAAAAATAACCTGCTACTAAACCTGTAAAACTGAATGTAAAAAAGGAGAAACCTTTTTTAATAATTTCTCCTTTATCTTTATCTAGTAAGCTTTTTTTAAACTTATTTAACATCAATTATCTCTTTACTAAGAAATGTGGATTTAATAAATTCTCTTTATTGTAACGCAATGGTTTATCGTCTTCCATATTAATTACTTCTATTTCTAAGCCTCTTAAAACAGCGTGTGCAGCAGCAGTATCCCACTCCATAGTTGGCGCAAAACGAGGGTAAATATCTGCTTCACTATCTGCTATTAGCATAAATTTAAGTGAGCTTCCCATAGAAACGGTTTCTGCATTATTAAACTGAGCAATATAATTAGCTGTATCTTCATTTAAATGAGATCTAGAAGCAACTATCTTTACTTTACCTGTTTCATTCTTAATTAGCTCTAATTTGTGCTGAGGATCCATGTTTTCTCCCATAAAGGCACCTATACCTTCTCCTCCAAAATAAAGTTTATCTAATACTGGTGCATAAACAACCCCTAAAACAGGTTTATTATTGTGTATTAAAGCTATGTTTACCGTAAATTCTCCGTTTTGTTTGATAAACTCTTTGGTACCATCTAACGGATCTACCATCCAGAAGTATTCCCAATTTTTTCTTTCTTCAAAAGCTATATTTGCTCCTTCTTCAGATAAAATAGGAAATTCTGTTTCTTCTGTAAGTTTTTTTTCAATTACATCATGTGCTAATTTATCTGCTTTGGTAAGAGGACTGTCGTCTCCTTTTTTTTCTACATCAAAATCGTCTGAATTATAAACTTCTAAGATTTTGATTCCTGCATCTCTAGCAGCATCTATAATGGTAGGTAAATATTTTTTTAATTCCATAAGTTTTTACTTCTTAAATAATCATTCCGGCTGCAACCGTTTCATTAGTACTTTCGTCAATTAAAATAATACTTCCTGTAATTCTATTTTCACGGTAATCATCTGTCATTAATGGTTTGGTAGTTCTTAATTTAACTCTACCAATATCATTCATTTTTAACGATTTGTCTTCTTTATTTCTATCGTAAGTATTAATATCTATTTTATATACTACTTCTTTTATAATGGCTTTTTGCTCATTAGAAGTATGCATAATAGTATATTTTGCTCTTGGTTTTGCTTCGTCTGTATTTAACCAACATAGCATTGCTTCTACATCTTGTTTAGCTTCTGGCTGATTGTTTGTTTTTACAATCATATCACCTCTACTAACATCAATATCATCTTGTAGGGTAATAGCTACAGACATTGGTGCAAATGCTTCTTCTAGATCTCCATCTAAGGTATGAATTCCTTTTACTTTTGAAGTAAAGCCTGATGGTAAAATTGTAACCTCATCATTAGGTCTAAATATACCACTTGCTACTCTTCCTGCATATCCTCTAAAATCTATAAAACCTTCTCTTTGCGGTCTTAATACGGTTTGTACAGGGAAGCGTGCATCTATTTTATTAAGATCACTACTAATGTGTAATGTCTCTAATTCATGTAATAATGGAGAACCTTTGTACCAGTCCATATTTTCTGAACGGTTTACTACATTATCACCTAGCAATGCACTAATAGGTATATATCTAACGTCTTTTATTAATAATTTAGAAGAAAACTCTTCAAACTGACTAACGATATTGTTGTAGTTTTCTTCTGAAAAATCTACCAAATCCATTTTGTTAATACAAACAATAATGTGTGGTATTTGTAGTAAAGATGCTATAAAAGTGTGTCGTTTTGTTTGCTCTATAACACCGTGACGTGCATCTATTAAAATAATTGCTGCGTTTGCTGTTGAAGCTCCCGTAACCATATTTCTGGTGTATTGAATATGCCCTGGAGTATCTGCGATAATAAATTTACGCTTTGGGGTAGTAAAGTAACGGTAAGCAACATCTATAGTAATACCTTGCTCACGTTCATCTTTTAAACCATCTGTAAACATG
This sequence comes from Mesonia phycicola, assembly GCF_900141885.1. Classification (GTDB taxonomy): domain Bacteria; phylum Bacteroidota; class Bacteroidia; order Flavobacteriales; family Flavobacteriaceae; genus Mesonia; species Mesonia phycicola. Next base: position 287,890 of record NZ_FQYY01000003.1, read on the forward strand.
GCTAAGTCTACACCTTCGTGTCCTTTTTTCTTGCTTGAAGTTTCTACAGCTTCAATTTGATCTTCAAAGATTGATTTAGAATCATATAAAAGTCTTCCTATTAGAGTACTTTTTCCGTCATCTACACTACCTGCTGTTGTAAATCTTAGTAGTTGGTTGTTATCTATTTGCATCTTTATAAATCGTTAGTTTTTTTAGTAGTTGAAAATTTTAAACTTTAGAGGAGGTAAATTCTAGAAATAACCTTCTCTTTTTCTGTCTTCCATTGCGGTTTCAGATCTTTTATCATCTGAACGGTTACCTCTTTCTGTTTGACGCATAGATGATACTTCTACAGCTACTTTTGCAACTGTATCTGCATCACTTTCTATACCACCTGTAATGGTGATATCTCCTAAAGTTCTAAATCTAATTTTCTTAGTTACTACTTCTTCGTTTTCTTCTAATTTTAAAAACTCTGAGTTTGGTATCCAAGAACCACTTCTTCTTACTACTTCTCTCTCGTGAGCTAAGTAAAGTGAAGGTATTTGAATGTTTTCTCTTTGAATGTAATTCCAAACATCCATTTCTGTCCAGTTACTTATTGGGAATGCTCTAAAATGTTCTCCTTCAAAATATTTACCGTTTAGTAAGTTCCAAAGTTCTGGTCTTTGGTTTTTAGGGTCCCATTGTCCAAAATCATCTCTATGAGAGAAAAAACGCTCTTTAGCTCTTGCTTTTTCTTCGTCACGACGACCACCACCAATAGCACAGTCTATTTTATTACTTTCTATAGCATCTAACAAAGTGGTAATTTGTAATGCGTTTCTGGTTGCATTTTTACCTTTTTCTTCTGCTACTCTACCTTGATCTATAGACTCTTGTACTGAACCAACAATAAGTCTAGCGCCTAGTTCTTCTACTAAATCATCTCTAAATTTTATTGTTTCAGGGAAATTGTGCCCTGTATCTACGTGCATTAAAGCAAATGGTATTTTACTTGGATAAAATGCTTTTTTAGCTAAGTGAGTTACTAAAATGGAGTCTTTACCTCCTGAAAATAAAATTACAGGATTTTGAAATTGAGCATAAACCTCACGCAGTATAAAAATTGCCTCAGATTCTAATTCGTCTAAATAATTTAAATAATATTTACTCATGACTTGGTAGTTGTAATTTTGTTTTTATTTTATCCATTATAATTTGGATGCACTCTGCTATACTTTCTTTTTCTGAATTTACTAACACATCTGGATTAGTGGGAGCCTCGTAAGGGGCGCTAATGCCTGTAAAATTTTTTATTTCACCATTTCTGGCTTTTTGGTAAAGTCCCTTTACATCTCGCTCTTCACAAGCGCTAACGCTAGCTTCTACATAAACTTCTATAAAGTTGTCTTTTCCTACAATTTCTTTAATTTTATTTCTGTCTTTTTCAAGAGGAGAAATAAAGGCGGCTAAGGTAACAACTCCTGCATCGATAAACAACTTTGCAGTTTCTGCTATTCTTCTAAGGTTTTCTTTTCTTCCTTCTGGTGTAAAGTCTAAATCGGTATTTAAACCTCTTCTAATATTATCTCCGTCTAGCACATAAGTTTTAAGGTTCTCTTTATGCAAGTGTACCTCTAATTGATTGGCTAAGGTAGATTTTCCTGAACCAGATAAACCTGTAAACCAAATTAATAAACTGTTATGATTATTTTGTACTCTTCTATCATGAACAGTTACATTATAATCTTGTTGAATAACATTTTTATTCATTTTATAACTAATTATCTTTTTTCTACGTCTTCTTGATAAGAAATTCCAAAATTGGTTTTGTACCATAATCTCTCATGCAGGTAATATAAAACCATTTTTGTAATAACTTCTGTTACACCTATTTTTAATCCCGTATAAGGATCTCCAGAAATTGCCCAACCTAAAAGGGTTGTATCTAATGTACCTATTAAACGCCAAGTTATGGTTTTAGCAATGTGACGTTTTCTACTGTTTAATAACTCTTTGGTTTTATTTAAATCTGCTTTTGCCCATATTCTCTCATGAAAATAATATAAAATTGGTTTTGTTAGCAGCTCACAAGTACCCAACATCATTCCTGTTTCTGAACTATCTATTACAGAACCTAAAAAAATAGTGTCTAGTGTACCTAATGTACGCCAAGTTATGGCCTTTGCTATGTGCCTTTTTTGGGCAATCTTTACTTTTTTATTCTTCTTCTCCATCAATCTATTAAAAGAATTATTTTTTAATTCCGCAGAAATCTAATATTACTTTTTCTTCTGAAATATCTAATTCTTTAAATTCATTATGAGCTACAAGAAACACAATAATATCTGCTTTTTCTACTGCTTCTTTATAACCTGTTATTTTAAAAACCTGATGGCTTTTTATATTTGGTTCTACAATGTAATAATCTTCATCTTGTGCATTTTGCAATACTCTTTGTGCTATATATTTTGCTGGAGACTCTCTTAAATCATCTATATTTGGTTTAAAAGCCAAGCCCATAATAGCGATAGATGGTTTTCTTTTATTCTTAATTTCAAACTCTTGTTTTGCCTTAACTACTTGCTCTGCACACCAAAAAGATTTATAGTTATTAATCTCTCTAGCTTTACCTATTATTTGAGATTCCATAGGGAAATCTGAAACTATAAAATACGGGTCTACTGCAATACAATGCCCGCCAACACCACAACCTGGTTGTAATATATTTACTCTTGGATGTTTATTTGCTAAAGTAATTAGCTCCCAAACATTAATGCCTGCTTTATCACATATGAGTGATAACTCATTAGCAAATGCTATTTGCACATCTCTAGAAGAGTTTTCTGTAAGCTTACACATCTCTGCTGTTCTTGCATTGGTAGCGTGTAACTCCCCTTTTACAAAATCTTTATAAAAAGCAATTGCTTTTTGAGTAGAAGCATCATCTACACCACCAATTACCCTATCGTTATGTACTAACTCATACATTACATTACCAGGTAATACTCGCTCTGGGCAATATGCTATATGTATTTTGTTAACTAGCTCTGGTCTTTCTGCATAAATATAATCACGCATTTTTTCTGTAGTACCTACAGGTGAAGTAGATTCTATAATATATAAATCTCCTTCTTTTAAATGCGGTATAATTTCTTTTGTAGCTGCTTCTACATAAGAGATATCTGGTTCGTGATTACCCTTAAATGGGGTTGGCACTACTACTAAATAAATATCTGCAGCTTTCATTTTTACACCTGCTTTAAAATAACCATCTTTTACTGCTTTAGCAACAATAGTATCAAGCTCTGGCTCTACAATATGGATTTTCCCTTGGTTAATAGTATTTACCACTTCTGGATTAATATCTACCCCAAAAACCGCTACTTTATTACTCGCAATTAATGCGGAAGTAGGTAAGCCTATATACCCTAAACCTATTGTGGTTACTTTTGGTGTCATAAATTTTTATAAATTATAAAAGAACTTGCAAAAATAAGATTTTATACGACTAAGCCTTAGACTTCATAAATGAAATTATTCTTTTACTTGCTTCACCATCTCCATAAGGGTTATGAAGCTTACTAAGTTGCTGATAGTAAGTTGTATTATCTAATAATTTTTGAGTTTCTGTAACAATCTTTTCTTTGTTTGTGCCTACTAAAATTACAGTTCCTGCTTTTACCGCTTCTGGGCGCTCTGTAATCTCTCTCATGACTAATACTGGTTTTCCTAAACTTGGTGCTTCTTCTTGCACCCCACCACTATCTGTAATAATTAAATAAGACTTCTCCATTAGCCATACAAATGCTGGATAATTTAACGGAGCTATTAGTTTTATATTATCTACTTCTGAAAGTAAATCGTAAACCGGTTTTTGTACATTTGGATTTAAATGAACAGGGTAAATTAATTGACAGTCTTTATTATTTTCTGCAATTGTTTTTAAAGCCTGACATATATTAACAAAACCTTCGCCGTGATTTTCTCTACGATGACCAGTAACCAATATAATTTTCTTTGAAGTATCTACTACTTTCTGTACGCTTTCTATTTCTGCATCAGAATAGTTTTGCTGCTGAAGTTTATTTACACTAAACAATAAAGCATCAATCACTGTATTTCCAGTAATTTCTATACTTTCTTCTAAAATTGCTTCGTTAAGCAGGTTTTCTTTAGAACGATCTGTAGGCGGAAAATGATAATCTGCTAGTCTACCTGCAATAGATCTATTTATTTCTTCTGGGAAAGGTGCTCTTTTATTAAATGTTCTTAAACCTGCTTCTACGTGGCATACCTCAGCTCCGCTATAAAATGCTGCTAAAGCTGCAGCCATAGTGGTGGTGGTATCTCCGTGCACGTACACATAATCTGGTTTAAAATCTTCTAGCACTGGTTTCATATTTTCAATAATACCAGCGGTTAATGAATATAGATTTTGATTAGGTTTCATCAAATCTAAATCATAATCAGGCTTAATTTCAAAAAAATCTAATACCTGATCTAGCATTTCTCTATGTTGAGCAGTGATGCAAACTTTAGTTTCAAAGTGTGCTGTATTTTGCTCAAAAGCTTTAACTAAAGGTGCCATTTTAATAGCCTCAGGCCTGGTGCCAAAAACAATAAGATTTTTCTTCATTTAGAGGCTTTTTTGCAAATCTGATAAACTCTTGTCCCACTCCGCAATTTTGAGTCCTAATTTATTCTTAATTTTTTCTTTGGCTAACACACTATTTACTGGTCTCTCTGCAATAGTTTTATACTCGTTAGAGGCTATTAAATCTACTTGATTTAATTTATCTGCATTATTAAATATAGCTTTTGCAAAATCATACCAAGTAGCTTTTCCCTCATTACTGTAGTGATAAATACCGTATGCTGAATTATTGTTTGTTATAATTTGTAATACTGCCAAAGCCAAATCATTTGCATTTGTAGGGGTACCTTTTTGCTCTGTAGTAATTTTTAAGACACAGTCTTTTTCTGTAGATTTTCTCAACATTGTATTGAAAAAATTATGACCAAACTCTGAGTACAACCAAGAGGTTCTTAAAATAAAAAACTCTTTTAATTCTTGCTGAATGTACTGTTCTCCCTTTAATTTGGAAGCGCCGTAAACATTTATTGGGTTTACCTCATCTTCTTCTGTGTAAGTAGAATCTTTTTTCCCGTTAAATACATAATCTGTACTAATATGAATAAGCTTCACCTTATTTTTTGAGCAAGCTTGAGCTAAATGCTTAGCTGCTTCTGCATTTACTGAAAAAGCTTTTTCTTTATCTGATTCTGCCTTCTCTACGTTGGTATAAGCTGCACAGTTAATACACCAGTCGTAATTACCTTGAGCAAATACTTTATTTACATCTTCTGCTTTAGTAATATCTAATTGTACAGACGAAAAATAATGCATTTCTAAACTTGAAAATGCGGTAGATTGCTTTTTAATACATTGCCCTAATTGACCATTAGCACCGGTTATTAAAATTTTCATGCGTTTTTAAATTCTGCTAAGGTTGGTAATTCTTTATCTTTTGCTGAAATAGTTAATTGTTCTTCTGGCAAATGCCAATCTATATTCAGTGTCTTATCATTATAAATTATACCCGCCTCTGAAGCTTTGTTGTAATAATTATCACACTTGTAAGCAAAAATAGCTTCTTCTGAAAGTGTTATAAAACCATGCGCAAACCCTCTTGGCACAAATAATTGATGATTATTTTTCTCATTTAATATAATGCTGTAGGTTTTACCGTAAGTCTCAGAGCCTTCTCTTAGATCTACCACAACATCCATTACCTCACCTTTAACCACACGTACTAGTTTTGCTTGTGCGTGCTCTCCTTTTTGCAAATGAAGCCCTCTAAGCGTTCCTTTTTTAGAAACAGATTGGTTGTCTTGTATAAAGTTTACGTTTAAACCGGTTTCTTTTTTAAATGTTTGTTCATTAAAGCTTTCAAAAAAGCATCCACGGTCATCTTCAAAAACTCGAGGTTTAATAACTAAACAATCTTTTAAAGGTGTTTTCTCTACTTGCATAAATTAGTATTGTAAGTTTTTAGCGTAACCACTTTTTAACAGTGATTGTACTTGATTTTTCATTTCTTCTTTGGTTATATATCCCATTTTATAGGCTACTTCTTCAATAGAACCAACTTTTAATCCTTGTCTCTCTTCAATAGCTTCTACAAAATTAGATGCTTGCATAAGAGATTTAAAAGTACCTGTATCTAACCAGGCTGTACCTTTATCTAAAATACTAACGCTAAGTTTCCCTTTTTGTAGGTAGGCATTATTTACATCTGTAATTTCTAACTCTCCTCTATCGCTTGGTTTTATATTTTTAGCAATGTTTACTACATCATTATCATAAAAATAAATACCAGGAACTGCATAACGAGATTTAGGATTCTTGGGTTTTTCTTCAATAGAAATTGCTTTTCCTTCTTCATTAAATTCTACCACACCGTAACGTTCTGGATCATGAACGTGGTATGCGTAAATTACGCCACCATCTGGGTTGTTATTGCTTTGCAGCAACTCATCCATCCCTGCGCCATAAAAAATATTATCTCCCAGTATTAAAGCAACTTTATCATCTCCTATAAATTCTTCTCCTATAATAAAAGCTTCTGCAAGACCATTAGGTTCTTCTTGTACAGCATACTCGAAATTACAGCCTAAGTTTTTACCGTCTCCTAAAAGCTGTTCAAAAAGAGGTAAATCTTTTGGGGTAGAAATAATAAGAACATCTTTGATACCTGCTGACATTAATGTAGAAAGCGGATAATAAATCATAGGTTTATCATACACTGGCATAAGTTGTTTACTCACTGCAATAGTTAACGGGTGAAGTCTTGTACCTGAGCCTCCTGCGAGAATTATTCCTTTCATATGGATTGTTTTTTGGTTTGTTGGTGGTATTTTTTAATTGCTGTACTTCTGTAAATACCAATTGATTGTTTTTTTAATTCCGGTTTCAAAAGTTTCTTCAGCTTTCCAACCTAAATTATCTTCAATTTTAGATGCATCTATAGCGTATCTAAAATCATGACCAGGACGATCTTTTACAAAAGAGATTAATTCACTATAACTCTTATTAGCCTCTCTTGGTTTTAACTCATCTAAAATAGCACATATTTTTTCTGCTATATAAAGATTCTTACGTTCGTTACGGCCACCTATATTGTAAGTTTCTCCTAATTTACCTTTAGCTACTGCTAACTCTATCCCTTTACAGTGATCTAATACATATAACCAATCACGAATATTGGTTCCTGCTCCGTAAATAGGGATATTTTCTTCACTTATTGCTTTTCTAATAATTGTAGGAATTAATTTTTCATCATGTTGATGCGGACCATAGTTATTAGAACAATTGGTAGTTACTACTTGCATACCATAAGTATGAAAATAACTTCTTACTAACATATCTGAAGATGCTTTAGAAGCACTATATGGGCTATTTGGAGCATAAGGGGTTTCTTCTGTAAAAAGACCTTCTTCTCCTAAAGTACCATACACCTCATCTGTAGAGACGTGTAAAAACTTAGCATTGGCAAACTCTTCTTTTATTTCAAAAGGACCATCCATCCACAATTTATATGCAGTTTGCAATAAATTAAATGTACCAGTAATGTTTGTGTCTATAAAAGCAGAAGGATCTAAAATAGAATTATCTACGTGAGACTCTGCTGCAAAGTGAATAACCTCATCAAATTTATACTCGTTAAATAAAGATTGTACAAATTTTAAGTCACATATATCTCCTTCTACAAAGGTGTAATTATCTGCGTTTGGGTTTTCTATATTATCTAAATTACCAGCGTAAGTAAGTTTATCTAAATTGACAATGTGATTATCTCCTTTATTAATTTGATAATTTACATAATTACTACCTATAAAACCAGCACCACCGGTTACTAATATTTTTTTCATTATTTATTTAGTTTTCTTGCTTTAATAATAACTTTTGAAAATATAATAAATGCAAAGTACGCCAACACTAATAACAATGGTGTTAAGATTAACTTATAAGAAGTTAAACTTTTATCTTCGATTTCTGCTGGGTAACCTAAATCTACCAAAGTAAATAACTCTTCACTAGCAACTTTATTTGCATATAATTTGTCTAATTCTTCTAAAAGATTACTTCTATTACCTATCATTATCCCTAAATCTAATGTGGTATTAGAGTAATTAACAGAAGAGGTAGGTAAAGGTTGATTTTTGTTTTCTTTTGAATAATTTTTTACTAATGAATCTATTTGAGATATTAAAAACTCATTAGAATTTATTAAAAAATCTATCTTTTTTGAATTTAACGTATAAACTTTTTTATAGTAATCATTATCTCTAATAATCTCTAATACTTGGTTTAACACTAATCTTGAATCTAATTTTTCAGGATGTATTAATTTTATTCTATAAAAATTAGAAAATCTTTTTATCATCCCTTCTTTTTCTTCATCACCTAAAAAGTTTGATTCATTTAGAGCTTCGTAATATTTTTCTTGCTCATTGGTCAACTCGTTAATATTGATTAAAGGGGTAATTTCAAAAGAAAGATTTGTTAGGGTATCATTAATTTTTAATGCTTTTAATATTTCTTCGTCTTCTTTTTTGATTTTATACTGTAACTCGTCTATAGATTTATATAAATATTCTGCACTATTAAAGTCTGCAGCAACAATCATTTCTGTTTTTACAAGTTTATCAGAAATATTTTGCAGAAAATAACCTGCTATTGTACCTATTATCACAAGAATAATTAAAACAATAGCGTGCTTTAAAACAAAGCTTACAAAGTTTATAAAAACCGAACCTATACTTTTAAAAATTTGCTTTAATAATCTAAATAAATCTCCCAGATTTACTTCTTGCTCGTTACTTTTCAAATCTTGATTCATTAATCGTTAAATATTTGTTCTAGAATTTTCTCTGTTATTAAATAAGTAGGTTTTACTCCGGTTGTACCTAAACCACCAGAAGCTAAAGTGCTTCCTGTTTCTAGTGGATTATCACTTGCGTAATAAGCATATCTTACCTTTACTTTTGGCTTTATATTACCTCTTAATTGGGAGGCTGCTTGTATTGCTTTTTGGTAATGTGCGCCTTCCATTTCTAGGCCTATAACATTCCAAGTAGAGTCGTGAAAGAAAGATAAAATATCTTTATTTTGAAGAGAAGTACCTAAAACAGTAATCATAGCTCCTTCATAAACATCTATACCATTACCTTCTAAATCTTTTTTCTTTAGGTTATTTTTAAATGGGTAGTTATCTGCTGTTCCTTCAAATAAATGTGCAGACGGAATCATGATATCTCCTTTTTTTCCTTCTAAAATACCTGCTTTTCCCATAATAGAGATAGACTCTACATCTAAGTGTATTTGCTTTTCTCCTAACTGAAAGGGTTTTAAAAGCTCGTCTATGGTTTCGTAAGCTTGTTCTCCAAAAGCATAATCCATCACCAAAATAACTGGCGCATTGGCTTCATCTTTATTGGTATTAAAACGTTCTTCTGGGTTATTAATTTTTGAAGTATCAAAAAGTTGTACATTGATATTTGCACCGCTTTTATCTTCAATATAAATCATTCCGTTCTCTGAGGCAGACTTGTTTACTTTTTGTCTTAATTTTCCGTTAGCACTATTACTTAAATCTTCGTAAATAGCATTAATTGGTTTCTTTTTTAGTTCTGTTGGTAAGGCTAAAGGTGCGTAAAGTGTATTCATTACGCTATGCATATTTGCACTAATAATGTGTATTGGCCTTTGTAACAGTCCGTTTTCAGAAAGTATTTGCTTTATTTTATCTGCCCAAACTTCTCCGTGAATATGATGCCCTAGTCTTTCTCTAAGTACTGGAGTAAAAGTTACAATTCGTTTATTATTGCTTATTGTTTCATCAATAGCTAATCTCCCTAAGTTGTAAATTATATTGAAAAAACGTTCTTTATTATCTGCAGTGCTAAATAGAGGGTGTACTTGGGCAACTTCTTTAAAAGTTCTACCAAGTATATTAGCAGTATGAGTTAATACAACTTCTCTTTCTGCATTAGTTAAATCTTTTTGTTTTACTGCTGCCTCTAACTTTTGCCAATCGCGATTTACGCTTCCTTCTTCATCTATAAGCACTCTTCTCATAATTTTATGAGATTCAATAAATAAAAAAGTTAGGTGAGTTAAAATATCATAAATTTCTGATCGCCCTCTAGTAATTTCAATATTCATCTGCTCTTCGTCTATACGATAGCAGTTTCTTCTTCTTTTAGGCGGTACAATAGGTTTAAAATGAGAATTGCCATAACCCTCATCACTAGTAAGATTAATAAATCTACATTCTTCTATGCCTATTGGTAATCTATCTATTACGTACAATAAACCATCTAACTCTAGCTTTTCTTCTGCTACAGAACCATAAATTTCTGGTCTTAATATAAGCAGGGCTTCCCGAAGTGTTTCTCCAGAAATTCCCATAGGTTTGTAAAAGCCTCTATTAAAAAGATGTCTCATGGTAATGTACATTCTTTCAATAGCATTAGAGCTTTCTTGAGCTCTAGTTCTTCTTATATTTTTTAAATTACTCATAGAGTGATAAATATATAATAAATTTTATTGCTGAAATTTCTCTAATACCTCTGCTATTTTACGATCGTTAGCTAAACGAGGTATTTTATTTTGCCCACCTAATTTACCTATAGATTTCATATATTTTTGAAAACTACCTTGAAGCACAGATGTAATCACCAAAGGTCTTAAAATTTTCCCTTCAATCAAGTCAAAATAATAACTGTTTTGTTGCTGAAGTTTTTGATCTACAAATTCTGCAAAATCTCTTATCGATTCTGGTTCTTTTTCAAACTCTACAAACCACTCGTGGTAAGGCAAACCGTTTTCTGGATTAATTTGCGGTGCCACCGTAAATTCTGCTATTTGCACTTTAAATTTTTGTGTAGCCTCACCTATAGCTGCTTCTACCTCTTTAGCGATAACGTGTTCTCCAAATGCAGAGGTGTAATGCTTTATTCTACCAGAAACAATAACTCTGTACGGTTTTGCATGAGTAAAAATTACTGTGTCTCCTAAATTATATCCCCATAAACCTGCATTGGTAGAAATAATCATTACATAATTTACTCCTACTTCTACTTCTCCAATAGTTAAACGCTTTGCATCTTTATTAAAAAAATCATCTGCTTTAATAAACTCATAAAAAATACCTGCGTTTAAGCGCAATAGCATTCCTTTTTCATCTTGTTTGTCTTGAAAAGCAAAAAACCCTTCAGATGCAGGAAACAATTCTATACTAGAAATTTTTCTTCCTATTAAGTTTTCAAATTTTGCTCTGTATGGCTCAAAATTTACACCTCCGTAAATAAATAGGTTAAATTCAGGAAAAACTTCTCCTATCTTTTTACCAGTTTTGTTGTAAATTTTTTCAAAATACATTTGCACCCAAGAAGGAATACCACTTATTACCGTCATATTTTCTGGTAAAGTTTCTTCTACAATTGCTTCTACTTTTTCTTCCCAATCTTCTATGCAATTGGTTTCCCAACTTGGCAATCTATTTTTTTGGAGGTAAGAAGGTACAAAATGCGCTACAATACCAGATAAACGCCCTAATTGTATACCGTTTTTAGAATGTAATTCTGGGCTTCCTTGTAAAAATATCATTTTACCATTTACAAAATCAGCTTTGCCTGTCTCTGCTATGTAATTTAAGATAGCATTTCTAGCTCCATTAATATGCGTTGGCATAGACTCTTTAGTTAACGGAATATACTTTGCTCCACTAGTAGTACCAGAAGTTTTAGCAAAATAGAGTGGCTTTCCTGGCCAAAGAATATCTTCTTTTCCCTCTACTACTTTAGTTACGTAAGGTTTTAAATCTTCATAATCTCTTACGGGTACGTTTACAGAAAAATCTTTATAATTTTTTATGTTCTGAAAAGAATGATCTTTTCCAAACTCTGTATTTTGAGCAGATTTTATTAACTGTTGAAATACTTTTTCTTGTGCTTCAATAGGTTTTTGAGCCCAACTATTTATTTGATGCTTTATATATTTTGCAAAAACTTTAGCTGCTAATGATTTTATACTCATACTATTCAAATTCTAAAAAATCTGTAGGGTTTACGGGTCTACCGTTGCTCCAAAGTTCAAAATGTAAATGAGGCCCTGTAGTAAGCTCACCTGTTGAGCCTACCATACCTATTACTTCTCCTTTTTTTACTAGTTCTCCTTGCCCTTTTGTTAAACTAGAATTGTGTTTGTATACAGAAATTAACCCGTAGCGGTGTTCTATTATAATTACATTACCAGTTTCTGCTGTCCATTCAGAAAAAATTACAGTTCCTGCTGCTGCTGCTTTAACAGGTGTGTTTTTTTCTGTAACAATATCTACTGCAAAATGATTTTCTTTAGGGTTATAATCTTCAGAAATTTGCCCTTTTACTGGGGTAAATAATTTGAAGTCTGTTTTGTCTATAGCTCCATCTACAATATTATATTTATCTTCTTGCTCTACTTGTTGACGTAATAAAGAGTCTTCTTTAGAGGGACTTAAACTTATAGCTGATATAGTTTCTTTGTTTATTTCTATAGAATCATCTTCTAAATTTTCTACAAGTACCTCGCCATTAAGAACTTTTCTAATAGAATTAAAATATTGATTTTTTTGGTGTATTACTTGCTGTAAAGAATCTGTTTTTAGCAATAATTGGGTTGCTTCATTTTTTAATTTTGCTGAAGAGTAACCAGGTATATACTCTCTTAACGGAGTAAATGCTATTAACAACGTGGTGAAAATTATTAAAATTAATGCAGAGATACCTGTAGTTACAAATACGTTTAACATAGTTAGCTTAAAGGTGAACTTTTCTTCAAAAGTGTCTTCATTTAAAACTACTAAACGGTATTTGTGTAGCAATTTTTTTGCTAATTTCTTGTCTTTCTTTTTTTTTGTTGCCATACCAGCTTATTACTTTACAAATATAGAATAATCTATTATTGTAGACTTATTTATTAGATTGTTAACGTAAACATTAAATATTAATTATTATGTTTGTACCACACTAAAAACAAGAAATTATGTCATTAGGTATTTTTTTAATGATGGGAACACCTCAAATTATTCTTATTGTGGTGGTTGTGTTATTAATATTTGGCGGAAAAAAGATTCCTGAATTAATGAAGGGATTAGGAAGCGGAATAAAAGAATTTAAAGATGCTTCAAAGGAAGATGAAGCAACTACTGACAAAAAAGTTGAAGACAATAAAAAATAAAAATTTATTTGTTGAAAACCATTTGAAATAAAAAAGCCCGATGAAAATTTCATCGGGCTTTTTTATTAATTAATTTTTGCAGATTTTAATATAGATTCTAACTCAAAAACATTGTCTCTTTTAGAATTAGATGGTTTAAATACAAAACCTTCTAATATTACGTATCTATCATTTTTTTCGTCTCTTACCGCGTAGTTTATAAATGGCCCGGCCATAAACGCTCCTTTAACCTCCCAAGTACCTTTAGTTTCGTAAGCAAATTTTCCATCTATTTTAGACTCAAACAAATATGGTGCGTAAGCTTCTTCTGTGATAAGAAAACTACCCTCGTTAGGCCCTGGTACGTGTTGCTCACCAATAGAATCACGCATTTTAATAATATTGCCAATTACATTGGTATCTTTATCTATTACGCTTAATGGCACTTCATAAATTAAAATTTCCATACTACCGTGTCTTATTTCTTTTCTTATCCAGAAAAAATCATCTTCGTTTTTAGCATATCTATATGCTGTAGGAAACTTTAAACTAACTCCTAATTTTTCTTTTAGCTTATCATCACTTTTTAAAGATTTAGATATTCTTTTTTGTTGTTCTTTTAGCTCTGTATTTTTAAAACTCTGAATGATTTTAGAAATATTTTCATTTATTATTCCGTTAATTTCATTAGAAGATGATCCTGCAACATAAATACCTGTTTGTGGTCTTGCTAAAGTATCTTTTACAATTTCAAAAGTTGGAGTAGCGCTTTTTTTAATATGTAAAAAGGTTCTATTTCTAGCTGCAAAACCAGAAAATGATTTAAGCGGCATTTGGTCTAATGAAAATAATGGTTCTTGTTGTGGTAAACCGTCTACAGGAGATGCTAGTTTTTCTCTAATATTTTCTCCAACAGAACCTTCCCAGAGTTCATTATCTACAATTATAGATAGGCTATTTAATCTACCAGAAGACTCTGCAAGTATTTTAGTATTCTTTTTATTAGATTCTTTACAAGCAACCAATAAGGCGATTGCAAATAGTAAAAACACGATTTTTTTCATTAGTTTAACTTTAGATTAGTTATTAACCGTTAGAAACTTTTAATTTCATTCCTGGTTTTAGCTTATGACTACTAATATCGTTCCAATTTTGAATATTTTGTACAGTAATACCTGGAAATTTTTTAGAGATACTCCATAAAGAGTCTCCTTTTTTAACGGTATAATATTTTTCCGAGATACTAGACTTAGAGACTTTTACTTTTTTACTGCTTACAGGTGCACTTGCTACCGGTTTTCTTGGGTAAATAGTTAAATATTGCCCTATTCTAAGATTATTGCTTCTTAAATTATTCCACCCTTTAATTTTACTAACTCTAACTCCATATTTTTCTGCTATTTTACCTAAATAATCTCCAGATTTTACACGGTATCTAATTCTATCATTAGCTTCATAATATTTAGGTAGTGGGTCTTCTTCTGCGGTAGCTAAATTAGCTTCTTCTGCGTAATTGTAAATTAAATTTTCATTCGCTACAAAAACTCCTGTTTCTACCAATGGTAATCTTATGTAGTAATCTTTATCTTCAATATACGGAATTATATTGAGTTTATAACTTGGGTTTAAAAACTCTAACAACTCTGTATCAATATTAGTAACTCTAGTTATTTGATCAAATTTTATTAAGTTTTTTACTTTAATTGTATCTGTCTCAAAATAAGTTACTCTAGGCTCGTATGGTTGGTAACCGTGTTCATCTGCGTATTCAAATAAATACATGGTTGCTAAAAACGCTGGCACATAACCTGCAGTTTCTCTAGGTAAATAATCTCTTAATTCCCAATAGTTCTTTTTACCTCCGCTACGTCTAATTGCTTTAGAAACATTTCCTGGACCTGAGTTATAGGAAGCCAATGCTAGATCCCAGTCGCCAAAAATATCATATAAACTAGAAAGGTATTGACAAGCAGCCTCTGTAGCCATAACAGGATCCATACGCTCATCTACATAACTACTTACGTCTAAGCTCATCATTTTACCTGTAGCAAACATAAATTGCCATAAACCTGTTGCTCCCACTCTAGATTTTGCTCTTGGGTTTAATGCAGACTCTACAATGGCAAGGTATTTTATTTCTAAAGGAATATTGTATTTATCTAGCTTCTCTTCAAACATTGGAAAATAATAATGGCTTAAAGACATTAAGCTTTCCATTCCTTTTTTATTTCTTTTCAAATAATATTGAATTACACTTTCTAAAGACTCATTATAAGTAACATTAAAAGGTGTTTTTGCATCTAACCTTGCAAGACGTGCTTTAAGAGTATCTGTAGAAACAGCTTTGTTTATGGTATCTAAATAAGGCGAAGTATTCACCATTTCTTGCATTTCTGCATATAGCTCTGAATTTAATAGAGTTTTTGTCCAAACAGAGTCTATTAATGCTGGCTGATGATAGTCTTTTAGACCAAATAAGACAGAGTCTTTTAAAAAGGTAGAAGTGGGAGAAAAAGCTGTAAATTGAGGTTCTATGTACTTATTAAAACCTTCAGTAGATTGTTTATTTATTGAAGTATTTGTTTTGGTAATTGAATCTGCTGGTTTTTTTGGGGTTTGAGCAAATGCTATGCTACTTACAAATGCTAATCCCAGCATTGTTTTACTAATATTCATATAAGTTTTTTCCTATTTAAATTTTTGGGTATAAAAACATCTGTACTATAACTCAAAAATTAGAGAAATAGTACAGATGTATAATAAACTGAAACAAGAATTATGCCTAAGCGTTCTCTATAGCAGCTATTCCTGGTAAAGATTTACCTTCTAGTAATTCTAGCATTGCTCCACCCCCAGTAGATACATAGCTTACTTTATTTTCAAAACCAAATTGCTTTACAGCAGCTACACTATCACCACCACCTACTAAAGAAAAGGCTCCTTTTTTAGTAGCTTCTGCAACAAAATTACCTACTTGTATAGTTCCGTTAGCAAAAGATTTCATTTCAAAAACACCAAGAGGACCGTTCCAAAGTATAATTTTAGAGTCTAAAAGTACTTTCTCTAAATTTTCTAAAGATTTTGGCCCAGCATCTAATCCCATCCATCCGTCAGGAATTTCAAAAATATCTGCTGTTTTTTTATTTGCATCTTCAGAAAAATCGTCTGCAATTACACAATCTACAGGTAATAAAATGTTTGTGTTTTGCTCTTTCGCTTTCTTCAAAATTGATAATGCTAACTCCATTTTATCATCTTCACAAAGAGAATCACCTATTTTACCTCCTTGGGCTTTTATAAAAGTATAAGCCATACCCCCACCAATAATCAAGTTATCTACTTTAGGTAAGATATTTTCAATTACTGTAATTTTAGAAGAAACTTTTGCTCCACCTAAAATTGCTGTTACAGGCTTTTCTGTAGAATGTAAAACTTTATCTAAGCTTTTAATCTCTTTAGCTAATAGATAACCAAAGCACTTATCTTCAAAAAATTGAGCTACTACAGTGGTAGATGCATGTGCTCTGTGGGCTGTACCAAAGGCATCATTAATATAAATATCACCGTGTTTAGCAAGTTTTTCTGCAAAGTCTTTATCTCCTTTTTTCTCTTCTGCATAAAAACGAAGATTTTCTAGTAATAATATTTCACCATTACCAAGCTCTTCAGACATTTTAAAAGCTTCTTCTCCAACACAGTCTTCTGCAAATTTTACCTGAACACCAATTATTTCTGAAACTTTACTTACAATGTGTTTTAGAGAATACTTTTCTTCTACACCGCTAGGTCTTCCTAAGTGAGACATTAAAACTACAGCGCCTCCATCTTCTAATACTTTTTCAATACTAGCTTTTGCAGCTTCAATTCTGGTGGTATCTGTTACTTCATTTTTATCATTTAAAGGGACATTAAAATCTACTCGAATTAATGCTTTTTTATCTTTAAAATTATAGTCTTCAATGGTTTTCATAAGTATGTTTTTTTCAAATTTAATTATTTATTGCTTTGTAGGGTAAATTCAACGCAAATAAATGAAAAATAACTATTTTCGCTGCTATGTTATTTTCTAATATTTTAGGCTTAGAGCACATTAAAAAACACCTAACTGGCACAGCAGATAGAGGTAGAATACCACACGCTCAACTTTTTATAGGTGAAACAGGTTATGGTACTTTACCTATGGCTATTGCTTATGCTCAATATGTTTTGTGTAAAAATCAAAATGGGGAGAATACTGGTGAAAATGCATCGTGTAATACAAAATTTACCAATTTTACCCATCCAGATTTACATTTTGCTTATCCTGTTATAACGGGAAAAGTGGGTACTAAACCAAAATCTACAGATTTTATTGAAGAATGGCGTTCGTTTATTTCTAATAATTTATACGGAAGTTTATATGAATGGTACCAACATTTAGGCGTTAAAAATCAGCAAGGTGAAATTAGAGTACAAGAAGCAGCAGATACTTTAAAAAAGCTTTCTTTAAAATCTTATGAGGGCGGGTTTAAAGTTTCTATTATTTGGGGAGCAGATAAAATGAATACTGAGTGTGCTAATAAACTGCTTAAGTTAATAGAAGAACCGCCAAACAAAACGCTTCTTATTTTAATTGCAGAAAATGAAGAAGATATTTTACAAACCATAAGGTCTCGTTGCCAGGTATTGCATTTTCCTCCGTTAGGAGAAAAAGTAATTGCAGATGCTTTAGAAAATAAAAAAGGTTGTACGCAAGCAGAAGCTCTAAAATTAGCTCACCGTGCACAAGGAAATTATAATACCGCTTTACAATTTTTAGACGAAGATAATGCAGATGATATTTATGAAGAATGGTTTATTGCTTGGGTTAGAACTGCATTTAAAGCTAAAGGAAATAAAGCTTCTATTAGAGAATTAATTAGTTGGAGTGAAGAAATTGCTGGTGTTGGAAGAGAGTCTCAAAAAAGATTTTTATTATACTGCCAAAACTTTTTTAGACAGGCTTTGATGCAAAACTACACACAAGGAAAACTAGTATATTTTGAACCTGCTACCAAAGGTTTTCAATTAGAAAAATTTGCGCCTTTTGTTCACGGTAATAATATTATTGAAATTACAGAAGAGTTAGAAAAAGCTATTTACCACATAGAACGTAATGTAAATGCAAAAATAGTTCTTACAGATTTGTCTATTAAACTCACTAGATTACTTCATAAAAAAGCATAAAAAAGCATAAAAAAGCATAAAAAAGCATAAAAAAGCATAAAAAAGCATAAAAAAGCATAAAAAAGCATAAAAAAGCCCTCTATTGAGGGCTTTTTTTAACTTAATAAGTAAGTTTTATTTACTTTTCTGTTGATGCTTCTTCTAAAGTTGCCTCAGAACCGCCATATTTACTGTTTAAAGCACTTAATACTTCTGTTGTAATATCTTTACCTTCTTTTGCATACATAATGTTAGCAGACTCATTAGAACCAAAAATATACGTGTAACCTTTTTCTTTACCGTAATCTGCCACAAAGTCTTTCACTTTAGTAATTAAAGAATCAATAATTTTATCACTCTCTTCTCTTAGTTGACCACTTTGTACTTGTTGTTGTCTAGATAATACTTGTTGCTTTTGCATTAACATCTGCTCTTGCTCTTGGCGTTGGCTACTAGACATACTTGCAGATTGAGACTGATAGTCTTGTACTTCTTTTTGAAAAGCAAGAGCTACAGAATCTAAACTTTTTTGAAGTTTTTCTGAACGTTCATTAAAATATGCTTCTGTTTCTTTCATCTCCTTAAAATCTTGAATTAAAACCGTATTATCTACATAAGCGGTTTTTTCTTGTTCTTGATTACAAGAAGCTAAAGTAATTGCTCCTAAAATTACAACTGCAATTTTTTTCATAGTTTGAGTTTATTTTGAAGCGCTAAAGTAAAGAGTAAATTTTAAAAAATCAATGAATTATTAAATATCAATTATTTCTATTAAAATAAATATTTCAATAAAAATAAGCAATTAAAAAAGAGGTTTTTTAATGCGTTTTAAGAGGTTTTCTCTAAAAACATATACACTACATTAATTTATATTTAAAAGCGCTTTAAATCGTCTGTAAAAAGATAATTACTCTTTTTTAAAGATATAAATTAGAGAAGAATACTCTGTAGATGATCTTGCTTTAAGGTTGCTCTTTAATCCTAAGAAAAATGCTTTTATTAAATTAGATTTTCCTGTTTTATTTTTTTCTGATAAAAGACTTACGTAAAAAGAGTCAAAATACAATGGTTTTGTTTTTACCAATTTAAATTGATTTTCTTTAAATAATCTTTTAATTCCTTTTTGAGAAAAATGCCAAAGATGTTTTGGCACATCATAAGCTGCCCAAAATTCTTGATAATAATTAGCATCAAAACTTTTAAAGTTAGGTACTGCAATTACCACGTGACCATCATTACTTAAAAGTGAATGTAATTCTTGTAATTGTTTTTTTACATCTGGTACATGCTCTAAAACATGCCACATAGTAATTACTTCAAAATTTTTATTTTTTAATTCTTCTGTAGTTAAATGTAAACTTATTCCTTTTGCTTTGGCAAGCTGTTTTGCTTTATCATTAGGTTCAATACCTTCTACCTCCCAGTTCTCTTTTTTTGCTGAAAGAAGAAAATCTCCCGTTCCCGCACCAATATCTAATAAACGCTTAGTAGATTTTTTAGAAAGTGCATTTATTAATTTCACTTTCTTTTTAAGCATTACACTTTTTACAGTTTGATATAATTTATCTGAGATACTTTTAGAAGCATCTGTATGAGAAATATAATCTTCCGTTTGGTAATATTTTGGTAATTCTAAAGGGGAAGGTTGAGGAGTAGTAATTAAAATATCCTTTTCTTTATTCCAAACTAATTGAAATTCTTCTTTAGAAACAGTAAAATCTTTACAGGTTAAAAACAACTGCTGATTTTGCATTAGTATATATTTTCTAATTGGTTTTTAAATCTATTTAAATTTTAAATTACCAGATGTAATTTAAAAGCATTTTCTCCTTAACTAACCATCATTTGAAAGTAAACACAATAATTGAATTTTAAATTATTAATTGATTTAACTTTCTTTCGTTTCTGTTTTTTTGGATTATCGAAATACTCTTTAGATTATTTAATTATTCTATTATTTTTAAAATACCAAGAGAGCTATCATAATCTTTGTGATAATAAATAAACACATTCATCTTCTCTTTCTGAAAAAATAAAGTTATCTGATAATTAGATTTTTTTTAAAAGAATTTTCAAAATATATCTGATATCGTGAATACTTAATAGAACAGGATTATACATCTACATAAATATTATTAGGTATTAATATATTATCATCTTGAACACATTCTGCACGACACGTAGATATATAAAAAAACTGAATGCAATAGCTAAGAAGAATAGTAATTTCATATTTACAATACAAACTGACTATTTTTTTTATACCTAAAGCATTCGGTTTTTTATAATTTATTGCAATGTTCCACGTGGAACATTTAATTTATCTTCCCATATAAACTAGTAGTACAGAAATATCACTAGGACTAACACCACTTACTCTAGATGCTTGAGATACGGTTGTAGGTTGAATTTTATTTAATTTTTCTCTTGCTTCTAAAGACATAGATTTAAGCTTAGAATAATCAAAATTAGCAGGGATTTTTAAATTTTCTAGACGATGAAGTTTATCTGCATTGTTTCTCTCTTTAGTAATATAACCAGAATACTTTACTTGAATTTCTGTTTGTTCTAAAACTTCTTCATCTAAATTATTTTCAGAAATATAACTTTCTACTGCTTTAAAATTTCTTACATCATCCATGGTGATTTGTGGACGTGCAAATAACTTAAACATCTTTCCGCTTTGCTTAACTGGGGCAGAATTTTTCGCAGCTAAAACTTCATTTGCTTCTTCTGGAGAAACGCTAGTTTCTTTAAAAAAGTTTACAAATTTTTCTGAAGCATTAAGTTTCTCATTCATTCTATGTAAACGCTTTTCTGAAGCTAAACCTATATCAAAAGATTTTTGAGTTAATCTAAAATCTGCATTATCTTGTCTTAATAGAGTTCTATACTCAGCTCTTGAGGTAAACATTCGGTAAGGTTCTTCTGTTCCTTTAGTAATTAAATCATCTACTAAAACACCTATGTAAGCTTCATCTCTACTTAAAATAAATTCTTCTTTCTCTTGTACTTTTAAAGCTGCATTTATACCAGCCATCAATCCTTGAGAAGCAGCTTCTTCATAACCAGTAGTACCATTAATTTGTCCGGCAAAATATAAACCATCAACCAACTTAGTTTCTAAAGTATGTTTTAATTGTGTAGGCGGAAAATAATCATACTCTATAGCATAACCTGGTCTAAAAAACTTTACATTCTCAAAACCTGCTACAGATTTTAATGCTTTGTATTGTACTTCTTCTGGCAAAGATGTAGAAAAACCATTTACATAATATTCTACCGTATTCCAACCTTCTGGTTCTACAAATAATTGATGACGATCTTTATCTGCAAAACGATTTATTTTATCTTCAATACTTGGGCAATATCTTGGCCCCACACTTTCTATTCTACCATTAAACATTGGAGATCTATCAAAACCTTCTCTTAACAAATTGTGCACTTCTGGTGAAGTATATGTCATTTGGCATGAGCGTTGTTTAGTAAGTGGTTTGGTTATATCTAAATAAGAAAATTTAGCAGGTTTCTCATCTCCTGGTTGCTCTATCATTTTAGAAAAATCTAACGATCTACCATCTACTCTTGGCGGCGTACCAGTTTTCATTCTTCCAGATTCAAAACCTAAATTTATTAAATCTGCTGTAATTCCAGTTGCAGCCCTCTCTCCTGCTCTACCACCACCAAAGTTTTTTTCACCAATATGTATTAATCCATTTAAAAAAGTACCGTTAGTTAAGACTACAGATTTAGCTTTAATCTCTATTCCTAAAGATGTTTTTACACCTACTATTTTATGATTTTTGGTAATAATACCAGAAACCATTTCTTGGTAAAAATCTAAGTTTTTGGTGTTCTCTAACATCAATCTCCAATCTTCTGCAAAACGCATACGGTCACTTTGCACACGTGGACTCCACATAGCTGGTCCTTTAGATTTATTAAGCATTTTAAATTGAATAGCACTAGTATCACTAACTATACCGCTATAACCACCTAAAGCGTCAATTTCTCTAACAATTTGTCCTTTTGCTATACCACCCATAGCAGGATTACAAGACATCTGAGCAATGTTTTGTAAATTCATAGTCACCAACAAAGTACTACAGCCCATATTGGCTGCAGAGGCAGCTGCCTCACTCCCTGCGTGACCACCACCTACTACAATAACATCATATTCCTTATCAAACATATACTTAAAATCTTCTATTGTTCCACGTGGAACATTTTAATTTTTTCGTCTTCTTTACTTCTCATTAATGCAGAATCTTCTGGAGTTTTATCTTTGTAACCACAAAAATGAAGTACTCCGTGAGCTAAAACTCTTTTTAGTTCTTCTTGAAAAGTTACTTTATATTTTACTGCATTTTCTGTAACTCTTTCTGTACTTATAAAAATATCACCGTGAAGTATATTACCTACAGCATTATCAAAACTAATGATATCTGTATAGTCGTCATGATTTAAATACTTTACATTTATTTCATGTAAATAATCATCATCACAAAAAATATAATTAATCTCTCCTTCTTTTTTATTTTCTGAAGAAATAATTTCTTGAATCCATTTTAAATAATGCTCTTCATTATCTAAACTAAAATTGTTTTCACTAAAAAAATTAATCATTAGATTGGAAATATTCTTGAACTTTTTGTTTATAATTTGCGCGCAAAGGTAAGCTTTGTCTATTTAAAATTTCAGTGGTATTAAAATATTCTTTTGCTTTCTGTAAACCTTCATTTACATCGTTAGTAAACTTATTTTTATTAGTTTGAGATTCTCTCTTGTTATCTTGGCCTTGTTGTAAAGAAGCTTCTTCTAATTTTAATAATTGATGTTCTATATTCTTCATTTGAGATTCTGTTCTATTAGTAACACCATTACGCAAAAGTTCATCTTCTATATTCTTCATAGATTGGGTTAACTCTTTTACTTTTTGAGTTAAACCTTCTTGCTGAATCATATTTTCTAATTGGTTTCTAAGATCTTGTTGTTGTTTAAAAATCTCATATATTTCACCACTAAGTTGTTCTTGACTTTTACCTGCTTTACCGTTTTTGCCTTCTGTACCACCTTCAGAATTACCATTAGAACCTGAACCTCCTTCACCAGATTTGCCTCCTTTTTTTCCATTATCACCGCCAGAGTCACCATCACCAGATTCACCAGGTTTTTTACCTTTACCTTGGCCAATTTGCTCACCTAATTCTCCTTGTTTTTTAATTATGTCTGATAATTGAAATCCTTTATCTTGACCAGAAGAACCTTGACCTGATTGGGGTTTACCCTCACCCTGACCGCTACCCATAGCCATTGCTTGCATTTGGTCTAAAGATTCATTTAACATATTTGCTAAATCATTAGCACCTTTAAAAGTGTACTGTTGACTAGAAACACCTGTAGTAATATCATTTTCAGATAATCTTTCTAAAGATTTATTTATATTATAATCAATATCAGTGAGTTGAACAGTAATTTTATCTCCTATCATAGGATTTCTTAATGCTAATGCGTATAAACTATCGTCAATGTGTTTAAAATTTTCTTTTAAAACATATTGGTATTTTAAATTACGAGGATAGTTAGGACTATTTTCTTTAAAAGATTTAAAATCTTCCATCAACTCTTCTTGCTGAAAAGAAAATGTAATTAAGTTATCTAAAATTTGACGAAGCATTTCTGCATCTTCTTGATTTTGTTGTGAGCTTCCTTGCATCATCATCTCCATCATTTCACCAGCCATTTGTTGCATTTTTTTTGCAGCAGACTTTTGCTTTTGTTGTGCTTTTTGAGGTGGAGAAGGTTTTGAAGATTTACTTTCTTTAGAAGAATTACTTTCTTCTTTCTCTTCAGATTTTTTTAATTCCTCTTGAGCTTCTTGTTGTTCTTTCTCTATTTCTTTTTCGGTATCATTATCACGAGGGAGAAATAAGGGCTTTTTTAAATTTTCATTTTCTTTTTCTAAATCATTTAATTCTTCTTGCAATTTTTTAAATTCCTCGTTTAATTCATTTTGTTTTTCAGAGGTATTAGTACTATCATTTTTTGCTAAAGCCTCTTGCTTTTTTGCCATTTTATCTAAATCTGTAGTAAGTTTTTCTGCTTTTTTCTGCACGTAATAACGCTTAGTTAACTCTAAAAGCTGCTCTAAACTTTTTTGCTGATTTTGATTTTGTTTACTTAATTTTTCAATTTTTTCGTTTAATTGTTCTTTCCCTATTTTATCTTTATACTTTTCTAATTCTTTTAAAAGCTCTTCATTTTCTTCTATACGTTTTTCATTATTGTCTAAACGCTTCTTTAATTCCTCTTTATATACATCTTCTTTATTAGGCTGAAACTCTTCTAAATTTTCTTTTAGTTGTTTAGAATATTGTTTCATTAATTTTTCTTGTTGTTGTTGCCTTTGTAAATAATTATCTAATTTTTTTTGATCGTTGTAATTAAGTTTAGGCTTTTCTTTTTGTAACTGATCTAGCTCTTTAAGTTCATCATTATCCTTTTTCATTTTATCTAAAGAGCTATCCATTTCTTTAATGGTTTCTTCTTGTTTATTTAATTGCTCGTTCTCTTCTTCACTTTCTGTAAATTTTTTATAACTAAAGGTTTTACTCTTTGTATTTTTATTTCCATTTACTCTATCATTATCAAAAACCTCAAAATAAAATTCGTAAGCAATACCTCTATCTAAATTTAAATCTGCAGGAAAAGAAAACACAAAATCATCAAAAGTAGATGTGGCAATTGGTAAAGATTTTTTATTAATTTTATCTGGTGAATCTAAACGGTAATACACTAATTGTAATTTAGTTAAGCCATAATCATCTGCCACTTTACCATAAAAATACATTAATTGAGAGTCTAAAGAATCTCGTTTCATTTGTATTTCTAACTCTGGATGTTCATCTCTAACTACTTTTAATTGGTAAGACAACTTTTCATAATCTTTAAGTTGCTCATTAGAAGTAGAGATTTGATAATTAGTATTTCTAAAAATTTGTTCTTCTAAAGAAAAAATACTAGAAGATTGTTTAAATGTTTTAATGGTATCTAGTAAATTTAATTGAATTAGATTAGTAGATTTTGCCTTTAATTGCCATGTAACTTTAGTACCTTCTGGTATAGTTGCATTTCCTGTTCCCTTTAAAATTTCATCTTGCTTACCAACATAGGCAGGATAATTTAATTTCATTTCAAAATTAATTAAAGTAGGAACATTGATAACTTCTATTTGATAATTGCGAGAAGTAACATTATTAGAACTTAAATAAAAATCTGTATTCTCTGTAATTCTATCAAAAGTGTATTCAAAAACACCAGGAGAAATTTTTTCTAGAAAATAAGTTTCTCCTTGATAATGAATACTTGCGTTTTCTGGGATAACCGTACCGTTGGTGTAAAAACGTAAACGTAAACTTTCATTCTCTTTAATTTGAAGTAAGTTTTCATCTAACTGAAAAGAAAAAGGAGCTGGTGGCTCATAAGCTTGTTCATAATTTACCACACGAGTATAACTTTCTGAAAACATAGTACTATTACCAGAAATATAAATTGCAATAAAAATGAAAACCGGAATTATTGCATACTTTACGTATTTAAGATTAGATTTAAAATTTACTGCAATTTGAAAAGGAACCGGTTTTAGCTCTAAAGATTTTTGATTGATACTTGCTAATAATAATTCAGAATCTGTAGTATTTGCATTTTTATGTAGCTGAAGAATATTAAGTAATTTATCATTTACTTCTGGAAAATGATTACCAATAATTTTTGAAGCTTGCTCATAATTAATTCCTTTAGAAATTTTAAATAATTTAGCGAGTGGGTATAAAATAAACCTACCAAACAACGCTACCTCTACTCCAACAAAAAGCCAGAATAAAATTTTTCTTCCTAAGGTGTTTAACCAGAAAAAATACTCAAAAGAAACTGTAAGTAAAAAATACAGAAACCCGATAGCAAAAAATAAAATTGCACCTTTTACCAATTCGTTCAGGTAATATTTTCTTATAAAAGCTTCTAACTTATGCTTGATAAGTTGGTAATTATTCATCTAAAATAAGTTTGAGTAACGGTTAACTTTTAAAACTACAATAAAAATTTAAGAAGTCTAAATGCCTTAATTAGTTTAACATCAGCTATTCAACAAATTTCTTACCAATTTTATCTTTAGCATAAGGTTGAATTTTCGGTAGATAAGATTGTATCTTTGTAAAAAAATAGATAAAAATGTCTCAAAAAGTACGTGTGCGTTTTGCACCAAGCCCAACAGGACCTTTACATATTGGTGGTGTAAGAACTGCTTTATTCAACTATCTTTTTGCTAAAAAACACGGTGGTGATTTTGTATTGAGAATAGAAGATACAGATCAAAATCGTTATGTAGAAGGCGCAGAAGATTATATTGTAGAAGCTTTAAATTGGTTAAACATACCTTACGATGAAGGGCCAGGTAAAGAAGCAGATGCTGGACCTTATCGTCAAAGTGAACGTAAAGCCTTGTATAGAAAATATGCAGATAAATTATTAGCTAGCGGAAATGCTTACTATGCGTTTGATACTGCAGAAGAATTAACTGAAAAAAGAGCAGAATACGAGGCTAGAAAAGAGACTTTTATCTATAACTGGCACAACCGTAAAAAATTAAACAACTCTTTAACTCTTACAGAAGAAGAAACCAAACAAAAAATTGAAAGTGGTGAAGCGTATGTAATTAGATTTAAAGCGCCAGAGAATGAAGACTTACACTTAAAAGATGAAATTAGAGGAGACATAAACGTTAACACAAAAGTGTTAGACGATAAGGTCTTATTTAAAAGTGATGGTATGCCTACTTACCATTTAGCAAATATTGTAGACGATCATTTAATGAACATCACTCACGTAATTCGTGGTGAAGAATGGTTACCTTCTTTAGCTTTACATGAACTTCTATATAAAGCATTTGGTTGGGAAGCACCAAAATTTGCGCATTTACCACTTATTTTAAAACCTACCGGAAAAGGAAAATTAAGCAAACGTGATGGAGATAAAATGGGATTCCCTGTTTTTCCATTACAATGGAAAGATCCAAAAACCGGAGATATAGCTTCTGGTTATCGTGAAGATGGTTACTTGCCACAAACGGTAATTAACATGTTAGTTTTCTTAGGATGGAATGAAGGTGATGGAACGGAAAAAGAAATTTATACTCTAGATGAATTAACCCAAGCTTTTAGTTTATCTCACGTTTCTAAAGGAGGTTCTAAATTTGATCCAGAAAAAACAAAATGGTTTCAGCACCATTACTTACAAGAAGAAGACAACGTAATATTGGCTGAACAGTTTTTACCAGTATTAAGAGAAAAAAATATTGATGCTGCTCTAACCTATGTTGAAGAAGTAATTGAAACTATAAAAGAACGCGCAACATTTGTAAGTGATTTTTGGGATTTATCTTCTTTCTATTTTGTAGCACCAACAGAATTTGATGCAAAAGCAGCCAAGAAAGCCTGGAAAGATGAAACTTCTGATATTATGACTTCTGTAAAAAATATTATTACTGAAGTAGATAATTTTGAACAAGAAAACCTTCAAGATAAAGTAAAAGGATGGATTACCAATGAAGGAATTGGATTTGGTAAAGTAATGCAACCACTACGTTTATCACTAGTTGGTGAGATGAAAGGTCCCGATCTATTTCATATTATGGCTTCTATTGGTAAAGAAGAAACCCTAAAACGTATCGATTTTGCAATTGCAAATTTAGGATAATACCAAAATAATTTCATCTTGAACCGTCACACTGAGCAGAGTCAAAGTGTTTCTTCAAGATTAAAAAGCAGTTTGATATCTTCAAGCTGCTTTTTTTATTCTAATAAGAAGGTAACGGTTAATCATGTATATTTAGAGCATTAATCAATTTATAAGTTATGGGTATATTTTTTACAGGTTTTATTATTTTCTTGGGGTTAATCATATTAATTTCAGGAATATTTACCGTTAAGCAGCAAACCTCAGCAATAGTGGAGCGTTTTGGTAAATTTAATTCTATTAGAAATTCTGGTTTACAATTTAAAATACCAGTTTTTGATAAAATTGCAGGTAGAATTAATTTAAAGATTCAGCAATTAGATGTAATTGTAGAAACAAAAACAAAAGATGATGTTTTTGTAAGACTTAAAATTTCGGTACAGTTTCAAGTATTAAAATTAAAAGTTTATGATGCGTTTTATAAGCTTGAAAATCCGCAAGATCAAATCACATCTTATGTTTTTGATGTAGTACGTGCAGAAGTGCCTAAAATGAAGTTAGATGATGTATTTGAACGTAAAGATGATATTGCAAATGCCGTGAAATTAGAGCTAAATGATGCGATGATAGATTACGGATACGATATTATTAAAACATTGGTAACAGATATTGATCCAGATGTGCAAGTTAAAGCCGCTATGAACCGTATTAACGCGTCTGAGAGAGAGAAAGTAGCTGCAGAGTATGAAGCAGAAGCAGAACGTATTAAAATTGTTGCTAAAGCACGAGCAGAGGCAGAAAGTAAACGTTTACAAGGGCAAGGTATCGCAGACCAGCGTAGAGAGATTGCAAGAGGTTTAGAAGAATCTGTAGATGTGTTGAATAATGTAGGTATTAACTCACAAGAAGCATCTGCATTAATTGTAGTAACTCAACATTACGATACATTACAATCTATTGGTGAAGAAACAAATAGTAATCTTATTTTATTACCTAACTCTCCGCAAGCAGGTAGTGATATGTTAAATAATATGATTGCTTCTTTTACTGCCTCTAATCAAATTGGAGAAGAGATGAAAAAGCAAAATAAGCTTAGAGGGATTACTAATAAAAAGAAATCTAAGCCTAAAAATATAGATCTTCCGTCATCTGAAGAAAATGATGATGAATACAGAAGTGAAGAGTAAATCTTTTTATGACTAAAAGCAAAAAACCCGCTAAAATTAGCGGGTTTTTTTATGAAATAATATTGCTATTACTCTACTTCTTCTGGATTATGAATTGCTAAAATATAACCATCTGTTAAATATTTTTTAGCAACTTTCTTTAAATAAGAGGTATTAATTTTTTTAAGATTCTTCTCAAAATCAAATACTTTTGAAGCATCTGTATTTTCATAATCTGCATTTTGTAGTAGAGACAACCAATAGTTATTCTTTTTAAGTGACTCTTTGTGCTCTAGCAATTGTGTTTCTTTTACCTTTTCAAGATCAGTTTCAGAAGGTCCTTCTTCTACTAATTTTTCTACTTGTTTTATAGCAGCAGCTTTAAGCTTATCTACATTTTCTGGTCCGCAAGGAAAACTAATACTAAAGTTATACCAACCATAAGGGGTTTTACTTATACTACCATTAGCTCCTACTCCATACACACCACCTTCTTCTTCACGTAGTTTTTCAACTAATTTAATGGTTAAAATTTCACCTAAAGTTTTTAATGCGTAGGCTTCTTTTTTGTTGTATTTAGCCTCACCTTGGTACGTAATTTTTACAGAACTTTTAGGGTCTTTTCCTTTTTCTACAATTTTTTCATGAGAACCAGAAAGTGGTCTAAAATCTGAAACTTTGTATTCTTCTTTTAAATTATTAGATGGTAAACTTGCTAAATATGTAGTAGCATAATCTTTAAGTTTAGTTTCGTCTATATTTCCTACAAAATAGAAATGAAAGTCGCCTGCATTTGCAAAACGCTCTTGGTATTTTTTATAAGCTAAATCATAATCTGCTTCGTCCATCTTTTCTGGCGTTGGGAAACCTGTGTAACGAGGATTGTCTCCATACATAAATTCTCCTAATTCTTTTTGAAAATAAAATTGTGGACTTGCTAATAAGTTACCTAAAAATGCTTTTTGCTTATTTATATAAGATTGGTAAGCTTCTTCATCTTTATTTAATTTAGTAAAATATAAATACGTTAATTGAAACAATTCTTCCAGATTTTTTGGAGCTGCATTACCTCTAAACCCTTCTGAATATGTAGAAATATATGGACGTACAGATACTATTTTACCAGACATCATTTTGCTTAAATCTACTTTACTAAAATTGTTAATTCCAGCTTCTGTTAAACCACTATTAGCAAAAGTTGTTGCTTTATAATCTTCTAGAGAATATAAAGAAGTACCTCCATAACTAAAGGCTTGAAAAAGAACTTCGTCATTTTTAAAATCGGTGATTTTATAAGTTACCGTAGCGCCATTACTTAAAGTTAATGTAGTAGTACCTAACTTATCGTTAGTTTCTGTTTTAGTAATACTTCCTTTTTTAGGTGTTGTATCCATAAAAGAATCAGCAACTTCTGTTTCTTGATAGGCTTCTAATTCTTTGTTTTCAATTTCTTTAAAAAGAGCTTTTACTTCTTCTTCTGTAGGTTGTTTTACATCATCTTTTTTTGGTCCTGTAAGCACCACTACTCTATTTTCATCTGTAATATAATTAGAAATTAAACTATTAATTTCTTTTAAATTAATAGTAGGTAATTGTTCTTTATAAAAGTTAAATTCCCAATCTATACCAGGCATTGGTTCATTTTGAAGAAAATTTCTTACGTATTCACCTATAATTCTAGAAGATTCATTTTTACCTTTATTTTTAAAAGATTGCTCTAACCTAGCTAAAATGTCTTTTTTAGCACGATCTAATTCACCTTTACCAAAACCGTGTTGTTTAACTCTTTCATTTTCTTCTAATAAAGTTCTTAAAGCAGTTAATTGTTTGCTTGCATCACACATAGCAAAAGACTGGTAAGCTTCTTTAGTACGTGCCCAAGTGCCACCGTGAAAACTATAACCATATACAAATGGAGGGTTTGCACTATTTCTTAATTCGTCTAAACGGTTATTAAGCATTTGTGCAAAAAGAGACTCTACCATAGATTCTCTATAATCTTCTAAAGTTTCATCTTTTTCTGCTAAACCTTGATCTTTAAATAAAACTTGAACATTAGCAAATGTTGCTTCTTCATCAGATTCTATAGCTATTAAGGTTTCTTTGTGGTTAGGAAGCTCAAAAACTTCTCTTTTCTTTTCATTTGTAGGGTTTTTAATTCCAGAAAAGTGTTCTTTTATTTTCTTTTCTAGTACGTCTACATCTACGTCACCAACTGCCATTACAGACATTAAATCTGGACGATACCAATCTTTATAAAACTTTCTAATACTTTCATAATCAAAAGTTTCTAGATTTTCTTTCGTACCAATTGGCAATCTATCTGCATATTTAGATCCATGTAGTATTTTAGGTAAATACTCTTGGCGCATACGTTGTTCTGCACCCTGGCCTAATCTGTATTCTTCTAAAACAACGCCACGTTCTTCATCTATATCTTTATCTTCTAATAATGCATTGTGTGCCCAATCTTCTATAATTTGAAATCCTTTTTCTAGCTTTTCTGGATCGTCACTTGGTATAGGAAGAATATAAACGGTTTCATCAAAACTAGTGTAAGCGTTTAAATGAGCTCCAAATTTTACACCTATACTTTGAAGATAATCTACTAATTCATTCTTTTTAAAATTTTTGGTACCATTAAAGTTCATGTGCTCCATAAAGTGAGCTAAACCTCTTTGGTCTTCATCTTCTAAAATAGAACCTGCATTTACTACAAGTCTTAGTTCTACTTTATCTTCTGGTTTACCATTGTTTTTAATGTAATAGGTTAAGCCATTTTCTAAAACGCCTTTTTTTACTTCTGGATTAAATGGAATTTTAGATTGTAAATCTTGTTTTTGAGCATAAGTGACTGCACTGAGTGATAAAAATGCTGCCACAAAAAGACTCGAAAGGTTAAGTTTTCTCATTTTTGATAGTTAAGATTAAGTAATAAATATATAATTTATATATTAAACCGTAAAATTTGCAATTTATTATACCTTAATAAAAACAAAAAAAACCCGCTAAAATTAGCGGGTTTTTTTTATAAAAATATTGAAAATATCTTATTTATCTACAATTTTTGCTCTTTGTATACCTACTAGTTTGGCAACTGTTTTTAAAACAATTGCTTTTTTAGCAATATTGCTAGCAATGCCAGTAATTACACTTACTACAGAAAAATCTTCTTTAATATTATTGGTAGATAATTTTATTTTTTCTCTATTAATTTGTGTTTGAAGTTTTAAAATTTTTAGATCGTGTTCTACCTCTTCGTATGTTTCGTAAATCTTCATATTAACTATCTATTTCATCTTTAAGAGAACTTTCTACTACTTCTTCTACAGTGCTTTTGTTGAATAACATTTTAGAAAATTCTTTAAGAATCATTTTGTCAATTAATTTACTACCAAAAACTATTAGTAAAATAAATACGAAAAGGAAAAAACCTCCCATTATAAAAAATCCTAAAGCAAAATTTTCTAAAGCTTTTCCTATTAATAATGCTAAACCAATAGAAACAAATGCTAGAAAGATTAAAAAAATACTACCAAAAACTATCAATTTTATAAATTGTGAAGAGCCTTTAGTAAGATTTTTAAATGCTTCTAGCTTGTAATATTCAAGCATACTATCTATGTATGCCTGAATATTATCATTAAGGTCGTTAATATGATTAGATATATCTTTAAAAGCCATAAACAACTATTATGCTATAGCATTTTTAGTATCTGTTTTAATTTCTTCTTCTTTCAAATTTTTATGAAGCTTGGCATTTTTTGCTCTTAAAGCTTCTAATTTTTCTTCCATAGCAACAAGAATATCATCTGCTTTATAACTTGCAGAAGATAATGTTTCTTCTAATTTAGACTCAAAAGTTAGTTTTGCTTTTTTAGCAGAATCTGACAAATGAGAAGAAGTTTCTTTTACTTGTTTATCTAATTGCTTTTTTGCTTTTTTAGCTTCTTTATTTAGCTTTTTTCTAGTGTTTTCACCTTTATCTGGAGCATACAATAAACCAATACCTGCTCCAATTGCTGCTCCTGTTATTAATGCTAAAAGTGTGTTTCCTGTATTTGCCATGATAAGTTAAGTTTAAAGGTTAATTATTTACATCAAAGTTAAATTTAACTTCTGTATATAGCTGTTAATAACCGGTTAATATCTTGAAATTCAATGCTAAAATATTCTTAATTATTCTTTTTAGCCCAAGAGTCTTTAAGCGTAACCGTTCTATTAAATACTAACTTATCTTTAGTAGATGTTTTATCTACACAGAAATAACCAATTCTTTGAAACTGAAAACTATCTAACTCTTTAGAAGTTTGTAAACTTGGTTCTACGTAACCCGTAATAGTGGTTAGTGAATTTGGATTTACAAATTCTAAATAATCTTTTTCTTTATCTGCATCTGGTGCTTCTACTGTAAAAAGACGATCATATAATCTAACATCAGCTTTAAGAGCGTGTTTAATAGATACCCAATGTAATGTTCCTTTTACTTTACGCTTAGATTCTTCTGTACCACTACCACTTTTACTTAATGGATCGTAAGTACAGTGTATTTCTAAAATATTTCCATCTTCATCTTTTACAACATCTTCACCTTTAATGATATATGCATTTTTTAAACGAACTTCTTTACCTAAAGTTAATCTAAAAAATTTACGGTTAGCACTCTCTTTAAAGTCTTCTCTTTCAATATAAATTTCTTTAGAAAATGGTATTTGTCTTGTTCCTGCAGTTTCATCTTCTGGATTATTCTCTGCTTCTAACCATTCTTCCTCTTTATCATAATTAGTAATAACTAACTTTACTGGATCTAAAACTCCCATTACTCTTTGGGCTGTTTTATTTAAATCTTCACGAGCACAAAATTCTAAGTGAGACATATCTATAATATTCTCACGCTTCCCTACTCCAATAGACTCTGCAAAATTTCTGATAGATGCTGGAGTATATCCCCTTCTTCTTAATCCAGAAATAGTTGGCATTCTAGGATCATCCCAAGACTCTACAAAGCCTTTTTCTACAAGTTGTGCTAGTTTACGTTTACTAACAATAGTATGACTTAGGTTACGCCTTGCAAACTCTCTTTGTTTAGGTTGAAAATCTTCTGGTGTACTTACTTTATTTACAAACCAATTATATAATTCTCTATGTGGAAGAAACTCTAACGTACAAAAAGAATGAGAGATAGATTCTACAAAATCACTTTCACCATGTGCCCAATCATACATTGGATAAATTTTCCAATCGTTGTTAGTACGGTGGTGCGCAGTATGCAATGTTCTATACATAATAGGGTCACGCATAAGCATATTAGAAGAAGTCATATCTATTTTTGCACGAAGAACGTGAGCTCCTTCTGGAGTTTCACCATTTTTCATTGCTTCAAAGAGACTAAGATTTTCTTCTACAGATCTATTTCTATATGGGCTTTCTGTACCGTGTTTGGTAGGAGTACCTTTTTGAGTAGCAATTTCTTCAGAAGTTTGGCTATCTACATAAGCATCTCCATTTTTAATAAGCGCTACAGCCCAATCATACAATTGCTGAAAATAATCTGAAGCGTAACATTCTTTAGCCCATTTAAAACCTAACCACTCTACATCTTTTTTAATAGAATCTACAAATTCTTGCTCTTCTTTTATAGGGTTAGTATCATCAAAACGAAGGTTTACAGGAGCGTTGTATTTAAGCCCTAAACCAAAATTTAAATTGATGGAAGAAGCATGACCTATATGTAAATAACCATTAGGTTCTGGCGGAAATCTAAATTTTAATTCCTCTTTTTTATAGCCATTGTTTGCTAAATCTTCTTCTATAATTTGCTCAATAAAATTGAGTGATTTTTTTTCTTCTGACATAATTTTTCTTGTAAAGCAACAAAGTTATCAAAAATTAAAATGTATAGTATAACTATCAAAGGTTTTATAACTTTATAATTAAAACAAAAAGATGAATGAGCTTCAAAAAATAATACTTTATGCAGGACTTTCTGGAATTACAGTATTTATAGGTGGTTTAATTGCTAATCTAGTAGAAAAAAAATCTAAAAAAAATTCTACGGTAATTAAAGAAATAAACCACGGCATTTCAGCATTTGGTGGTGGTATTATAGTATCTGCTTTAGCTTTAGTATTAATCCCCAAGGGTATAGAAAAATTATCACTTTTTCCTGTAATATTATGGTTTACCTTAGGTTCTATCTGTTTTTTTGTCTTAGACAGATTAATTGCTAAAAAAGGCGGAAAAATAGCACAACTCTTAGCAATGTTAATGGATTTTGTACCTGAAGCTATTGCTTTAGGTGCTGTATTTGCCACAGACAATAAAACAGGGATACTTCTTGCAGTATTTATAGGTTTGCAAAATTTACCTGAAGCTTTTAATTCTTACAAAGATTTAAAAGCTACTGGATTTAGTAGTAAAAAAACACTCAGCCTTTTATTTTTTCTAAGTTTTAGTGGTATTGTAGGCTCTTTAATAGGTTATACATTTTTACAAGACCAACCAGAAATTACTTCTTCATTAATGCTTTTTGCAAGTGGTGGTATTTTATATTTAATTTTTGAAGATATAGCTCCAGAAGCTAAATTAAAACATACTTGGTTACCTGCTTTAGGAGCCAATTTAGGTTTTCTAGTAGGTATAATTGGTCACCTATTAATTTAACTGCATTAAAATTTAGATAGTATATTCGTAAAAAAAAATTATGGGAATTATTAAACTGAATAATATACGTGTATTTACTAACCACGGTTGTTTGACTGAAGAAGCTAAAATTGGTAGTGAATATAGAGTAGATTTAGAAATTCATGCTTCTTTAGAAGCTTCTTCTATTTCAGATGAATTAAAAGATACAGTTGATTATGTGCATCTTAACCAAATTGTAAAAGATGAAATGGCACAACGTTCTAAACTTTTAGAACATGTAGCTAAACGTATTATAGATCGTATTTTTGAAGAGTTACCAATGGTAGAACAAGCAGAAGTTGCAGTATCTAAAATAAACCCACCATTGGGCGGAGATGTAGAAAATGTAACTATTGTATTATCTAAGGCAAGATAATAGTTTGCATTTAGCTAAAAATTATTACATTTGCAGTCCTTAATAACAAAGGGTGCCGTGGCCGAGTGGCTAGGCAGTGGTCTGCAAAACCATCTACAGCGGTTCGAATCCGCTCGGCACCTCAACAAAAAAGCCTTCTAAATTTTAGAAGGCTTTTTTATTTAGTTAATAGTATCTTTTTCAGGAATTATATTTTCTACTTGATTTTCAATCTGTTCCATTTCTGAAGGGAAAATTCCTCTAGATATTAACACCACTCCAAAAATTATAATAAGAATGCTAATTCCTTTTTTTAGCTTATAAATTCTAGTAGGTGTAAGTTTATGGTTAAGCTTTTTGGCTAATAGTATTTTAGCTAAATCTATTACAAAATAGGTAATAATTACGGTAGCAAAGAAAACTAATAATCTGTTAGGGTTCATTTCTAGTTGAGGTCCAAAAACAATAATTAATCCCAACCAAAATCCTAAAACACCAATATTTACGAAGTTTAATAAAAAGCCCTTTACCGCTAATTGAAATAGGGCACTTTTCTTAAGCTTTCTTATTCCATCTTCACCGTCTGGATGCGGAATAGCTTTTTTTTCTTTTACAAATGTAATTACACCGTAAGTTGCCATTATGCAACCACCAAATATAAAAAGTGCAGGATCATCTTTAATACTGTTTAATAATTTGCTGGTTCCTAAATAAGAAACCGATAAAAAGAATATATCTGCTACAATTACTCCTATATCAAAAAAAACAGCAGCTCTAAAACCTTTAATTGCAGCAGTTTCTAATAATACAAAAAACACTGGACCCAATAAAAAGGCAAGAAAAATACCTAAAGGTATTGCAGCTAAAATGTCCTGAAACATATTAATAATTTAATCTAAGTTACTGCAAAGGTAAGTAATCCAAATTTGGTATTATTTTAGTTTAATATTACCGCCAAGAGTAATTTTTTTATCTACTTTTTCTGTATCACCATAAATATTAATATTTCCGCCTGCACTAACTTTGGCTTTACAATATTCTGTTGCATTTACATCTGCATTACCACCTGCTTTTACATTAACATCTGTGGTTTTAGTTTCTAGATCTTCTCCATTATAATTACCACCAGTTTTAATTTCTACAATTTGAGTAGTTGAAGTACCAGAAGTTTGAATATAACCACCGGTTACACTTTTAATTTGAAGATTTTCTACTTTTAACCTTGGTGCAATAATCTCTGCACCTTCTTGTACTTTTAAGGTTAAGGTAGTTTGCTCAATACCATCTTGTATTTCTACGTAAGATCCTTCATTACCATCTATGGTTTCTACACTATTAAAGTAAATTTTTATTTGGGTATCTGTTTCACTCCAAATATTATCTAAGCCTAGTTTTACTTTTAAAACGCCGTTTTTAACTTTAGCATCAATGTCATCTTTATCAAAACCAGTAGCTACTATTTTATTTTCTGAAGAAGGAATTAATTGCGCTTGAATTTTATTGTAAATCTTAATTTCTGAAAATTCTTCGTTGATGGCTATCTCTGTTTCTTGTGCAACTACAGAAGCACTCACACTTAGCAAGAATAAAAACAATAACTTTTTCATAAGGTGTTGAATTGATTATTTTCTACCACAAAAATACAATCTTAATTAAGTTTTTATTCTAAAAACGTGTTAACGGAAATTTTTTAAATGAAAAAAGGAACCTTTTTGAATTGGTTCCTTTTATAAAATAGATAATATCAATATAATTTATTTTGAAAAAATTGTATCACCACTTTTAATTTCTTTGATTCTCAATTTACAATTATTTCTTTTAATAGAATTATCTAATATTTTTTTTAAGCTATCAGTTATTATGAAAGTATTTTCTTCACATCTAACTTCATAAATCTTATAATCGTTGAAAACAGGTTTTATAAAATATGATCCATTTGAAAGTGTATCATACAAGTTCGGATCAATTATATTACAGATTTCATTACACGAATACAATTTATCATCCTTTTCGTTTTTATTTATACCACAGGATACTATAATAAAAAATAATATAAAATACTTCTTCATTTCATTAAGGTGCAATTAAAACTATTTCTCCATTATTGGGTTCAAATTCCCAATAACCTCCAACAAATAGCGCTTCAAAAAGTTCACCTAACTCTTTCTTTGGTGTGTCTTGCATCGAGCCATCAAATTGGAAATCTTCGTAATGAACTAATTCATGTAAACAAACTGCAAATATCATTAATGAATTTAGTTTTGCTAACTCCTGCTGTTGAGGTTGAGTTGGGTTTTCTATATCACTTATTTGCTCTAAATGATTAAGATATATATCTCAACTTCAATGTTTATAACTTTTAGAAAATTTGAGGGACTTTATAAAATATACTAAACTTTGGGTTAAATGCCAAAACCCATATTATTTTGGCTATTGTTAGCTATAATTTTATCGTCTTCTTCTGCTAATTACTGGTGGACTGTAAATATTATATTCTAAATTTAATTCTTCATTAAGACTTTTGATTATTTTTTCGGCATAATCTCTTCTTCTCGTTATCAGTATAATATCTTTATAAGAATGATTACTGTTCAATAGTACAACTTTTGATATTTCTGTACTTACTGATAAATCGGGATTTGCAACTGAAACCCAAGCTAGTTTTTGAGAAGCCCGGTAGGTTAGAATTGTAATGTCAGTAATATTTTCAAGGTTTATTTTTTTTGACAAGAAAGGTATTCCAAAAATGAATAAAGAATATTTTAGATTTCCATTATCCGTAATTATTCCTTGTTTACTGAATAGTAGCATAAATAAAAATATAGAAACGAAAAATAATGAAGAAAAAAAGTAATCACTAAAACTATTTACATAATTTGGTTGTCCTGGCATTTCAATGAAAAGGTAAATTAGAGTAGGTAGTCCAATTAAGAATGCTATAATCATAAACACTGTTAACATTAATTTTTGTTGTCCAGTAAATTTTGAATTGATGATAGTTTTTTTCATAGTTAATTTTTAATTATTACCTATAACGTTCAGTATAAGAAACGTAAGGCAGGTGATAAGCATTATCGTTTAGGTTTATAACTTATCCAAATATTTATATTTTGATTTTATACTTTCTTCTATTAAATGCCAAATTTTATATTTAGCCGACTTAGTAAATAGACACAGAACTTTGTATTTAATACCAAAGCCCTATTTTTTATACATTGTTGTATGCCGTATTTTAATTTTTTTTTGCGTTAAGGATGGAAGTGGCATCCTTTTTTGCTCGCCTTTACTTTTTGAGTGAGTAAAGACGAGCAAAAAAGATACAACGTACAGCCTGACCCGCAGGGTAACGCCCTTATCTAAATTATGCTTCTACTTGTTCTTTTGTACCAATTAAATTAAAATCTAAATGACGTTTTACTAGGTCTGCATTTTTTACAGTTACGTAAACCTCATCACCTAATTGGTAGGTTTTATCTGTATTACGACCTACGATGGCAAAATTTTCTGCATCAAAATCAAAATGGTCTTCTTTAATATCTTTAAGTCTCACCATTCCTTCACATTTATTTTCTTCAATTTCTACATAGATTCCCCATTCTGTAACTCCAGAGATAACTCCTAAAAATTCTTTGTTTTGGTGATCTTGCATAAACTTTACTTGCATATACTTGATAGAATCCCGCTCTGCAGATGTAGCAAACATTTCCATTTCACTACAGTGGTTACAACGAGCTTCATAATCTTCTTCACTTACCGAAGGTTTTTTATCTAAGTACAGTTGCAATAAACGGTGTGCCATTACATCTGGATAACGACGTATTGGGGAGGTAAAATGTGAGTAATAATCAAACGCTAACCCGTAATGACCAATATTTTGGGTACTGTAGTAGGCTTTACTCATGGTACGTATGGTAAGTGTATCTACCATATTTTGTTCTTTTTTACCTTGAACATCTTTTAAAAGTCCGTTTAAAGACTTGCTAACAGATTTTCTATCTTTTAGGTTAAGCTTATACCCAAATTTACCTACCAGTGTTTCTAAAGATGCTAATTTATCGTCTTTAGGTTCATCGTGGCAACGGTACACAAATGTTTTTTGTGGTTGCTGTTTCCCTATAAATTCTGAAACTTTTCTGTTTGCCAATAGCATAAATTCTTCTATCAATTTATTGGCATCTTGTGAGGTTTTGAAGTAAACGCCTACCGGATCGTTGTTTTGATCTAAATTAAATTTTACTTCTACTTTATCAAAAGAAATAGCACCGTTAGACATACGTTTGGTACGCATAGTTTTGGCTAGCGTATCTAAAGTAATTACAGCTTCTACAATTTCTGGTTTTGCTTGGTAGGCTTTATCTGTAATAGAAATTTCTGTTGGTATTTCTCCTTTTTTAGTTTCTATTATATGTTGTGCTTCTTCGTAGGCAAAACGGGCATCACTGTAAGTTACCGTTCTGCCAAACCACTCTTTTACTACTTCGGCTTTTTTGTTAATTTCAAAAACGGCAGAGAAAGTATATTTTTCTTCGTGCGGTCTTAAAGAACAAGCGCCGTTAGATAAAACTTCTGGTAACATTGGTACTACTCTATCTACCAAGTAAATAGATGTTGCACGCTCGTAAGCTTCATCATCTAAAATAGTGCCTGGTTCTAGGTAGTGAGAAACATCTGCAATGTGAATACCTACTTCGTAATTTCCGTTTTCTAAAACTTCAAAACTTAAGGCATCATCAAAATCTTTTGCATCTTTTGGGTCTATGGTAAACGTTAGCGTTTTACGCATATCCCTACGTTTTTTTATTTCTTTTTCTTGTATAGAAGTATCTATATTATTAGCATAATCTTCTACTTCTTTAGGAAACTCTGTAGGTAAACCATTTTCTGCAAGTATAGATTGCATTTCTGTTTCATGCGCGCCAGCTTCTCCAAGAACTTCTAAAATTTTACCAGTTGGTGAATCTTTTCTTTTTGGCCAATCTTCCATTTTTACCAAAACAACAAGTCCGTCTTTGGCTTCTGGTATTAAATTTTCTTTAGGTATAAAGATATCTGTATACATTTTTGGATTTTGTATTACTACAAAACCAAAATTGTCGTTGAGGTGTAATACCCCTACAAAATTTTCTTTTTTACGTTTTAAAACTTCTACTATTTCACCTTCACTTTTTCTACCTCTTCTGCTTTTGTAGATATATACTTTTACTTCATCACCATCTAATGCTCTATTAATATTGTTACTAGGTATGTAAATATCTTCTTCTAAATCTTCTACCACTACGTAACCATCTTTACGAGTAGTCATATCTAAATAGCCAACGTGGTAATTTACACGTTCGTTAATTTGAAATTTTCCAGTTTCTACTTGTACAGTTTGGTTTCCTTTGGCAAGTTTAGCTAGTTCTTTTATAATTTGATTTCTGCCAAAAGCATCTGTTACTTCTAGTTTGGCAGCAATTTGTTTGTAGTTAAAGGTACTTTTAGGGTTACTTCTTAAAATTTGTAGAATCTTTTTAGAAAGACCTTGTATTTTATGGTTACTTTTTTTTTTACTTCTTCGTTTTGTCATTTATTCTTTTCTCTATTGATTCTAAATTTACAGTTTATAATCTAGAATACATTTTTTTTAAATTAAAGTTTTGTTAAGTCAAACTTTATAAACCTTCGTTATTTATTTAACTGAATATATATTTTTCTCTTGTTAATATAGCACTAAATACCTAAAGTTTTAAATTCTATTTTTTTTGAAGCATTTTAATATTAGAATAAAAAACTTAAACAACTAAACATCAATAATTTATATATATAAGCTCTTTTTATAAATCTTCTTATTCTTCTAACAATATTGGCAAACAGAAGAAAACAATAAAACCATTCTTTTTTTTTAATAGTAAGAGAGTTTAAATAGAATTACTAAACTTTAGTTTTTTTATTCTTCTATTTAAAAGTAGTTGTTATTAACACTATATATAATTATTATCTTTTTTTTATAAATTTTAAAAATCTAATGATGGTATATTATTGCTTGTTAATAGCGGTAAATTTTTTTGAAATATAATTTTGATTTGTGTTTTGTAAATTGATTTGAACCGAATTTTATATAGATTGTTAATAGTAAATATTTGATTTTAAACTAAATTCTAAACGTTATTAACATTATGAATATAACTTGTTAATAGCTAAAAGTTGATTATTAATTTCTAAAATTACTGTTAATAACCTGTTTTTACCTCTTCATAACTTTTCATCAAAAAATGAAAACAAAATTTGCATAGCTAGAATAATTTTACTGATGGATAAATTATTGAGATAATCAAAAAAAGTTTATCAGAAACAATAAATAGTTATTCACAAAAGTTGTTAAATGCTACTCGTTTGAAAATAAACTTATTAATTATTTTAATTAACAGGCTAAATTATTTGGGTTATACAGGGTTTATTTACCTTTGTTCTTTAAACAAAATAGACACTCATGAAAATAGCTATTGGTAACGATCACGCTGGTACAGCTTACAAAAACGAAATTATTAAATATCTTGAAAGTAGAGATATAGAAGTGACAAATTACGGTACTAACACCGATGATAGTGTAGATTATCCTGATTTTGTACATCCTGTTGCTAATGATGTTGAAAACGAAAAAGTACAATTAGGTATTATTATATGTGGTAGTGGTAATGGTGCTTCTATGACTGCTAATAAACACCAACAAGTAAGATCTGCTTTATGTTGGACAACAGAGATTGCAAAATTAGCTAGAGAGCATAATAATGCTAACGTAATTAGTATACCTGCACGATATACTTCTATACCTCAAGCATTAGATATGGTAAAAACTTTTTTAGATACACCTTTTGAAGGAGGAAGACACCAAAATAGAGTAGATAAAATTGCTTGCCAATAATAACCTATGCATTCCCACGCAGAACATAATCACCCAACCGTAAAAGGTAAAAACTTATGGTATTCTATATTATTAAATATAGTAATTACCGTAGCACAAGTAATAGGTGGTTTGTTAAGCGGTAGTTTATCTCTACTGTCTGATGCTTTGCATAATTTTAGTGATGTTATATCTCTAATTATTAGCTTTATTGCTAATAGAATTGCAGGTAAAGAAGCATCTTACAATAAAACATTTGGTTATAAAAGAGCAGAAATTATAGCTGCATTTGTAAACGCACTCTCTTTAATTGTAATTGCAATATTATTAATTAAAGAGGCTGTGTTTAGATTTTTAGATCCGCAACCTATAGAATCTAACTTAGTAATAGGTTTAGCAATTCTTGCAATTATAGGTAATGGATTAAGTGTTTTACTTATGAAAAATGATAGTAAAACCAATATGAATATGCGTTCTGCATATTTACACCTCTTTACAGATATGCTAGCTTCTGTTGCAGTATTAATAGGAGGATTACTCATGAAATTCTATCAAATTTTTTGGGTAGATAGTTTACTAACAGTAGCCATTGCAATATATTTAATATTTGTAGGTTGGGATTTATTAAAAGATAGCTTTAAAGTATTAATGCTATTTACACCTAGTGAAATACCTTTAAAAACTATTGCTGAAGAAATTTGTAAAATAGAAGAGGTTAAAAACATGCATCATATTCATGTATGGCAGTTAAATGAAACAGAAACTCATCTTGAAGCACATATAGATTTTAAAGAAGATATTACTTTGTCTCAATTTGATACCATACTAGTAAAAATTGAAAATAAAATACGAGAGTATGGCATTAACCATATTAATATTCAGCCAGAATTTAATAAACCAGATAATAAATCTATAATAGTTCAAGATTAAATATGATTCAAATAGAAACTAAGACTTTTCAAGATTTAAGTATTCATGAATTATATGAATTGTTGCAACTTAGGTCTGAAGTTTTTGTGGTAGAACAAGATTGCGTTTATCAAGATATAGATGGTAAAGACCAAAAAGCTCTTCATATTATAGGAAAAAAAGAAGGTAAAATAGTAGCTTATACTCGTTGTTTTGCTCCTGGTTTTTATTTTGAAGAAGCATCTATAGGAAGGGTTGTAGTAAAAGAAACTGAACGTACATATGGTTTTGGTCACGAAATTTTAAAAGTTTCTATTTCAGAAATCGAAAAAAAATACAACACTTCTGTTATTAAACTTTCTGCACAACAATACCTT
The DNA here is from genome assembly GCF_900141885.1 of Mesonia phycicola. GTDB lineage: Bacteria > Bacteroidota > Bacteroidia > Flavobacteriales > Flavobacteriaceae > Mesonia > Mesonia phycicola. The sequence continues at coordinate 332,408 of NZ_FQYY01000003.1, forward strand.
ACAAATTTTTATGAATCTCACGGTTTTGTACAAATTGGTGAAGGATATTTAGAAGATGGCATACCTCATATTGCCATGATAAAAAATTGATTCACATAAAGTTATAGTATTAGTTTTGGTAAAAGCTGTTTTATCTCTACTTTTGCACGCTTAAAAATTTAGCTCTAATGAAAAAAGTACTCAACCTTTTTGATTTTAAACAGAAAGTAAACTATAAAACAGAAATTTTAGCCGGTTTAACGGTCGCTATGACGATGATTCCAGAGTCATTATCATTTGCAATACTTGCTGGTTTTCCTCCATTAGTAGGTTTGTATGCCGCATTTATTATGGGAATTATTACAGCTATTTTTGGTGGTAGACCTGGTTTAGTTTCTGGAGGTGCAGGTGCAACAGTAGTGGTACTAATAGCATTAATGAACTCTCACGGGTTAGAATACGTTTTTGCTGCAGTAGCTGTAGCAGGAGTTATTCAAATAATAGTTGGTCTTTTTAAATTAGGAAAATTTATAAGATTAGTACCACAACCAGTAATGTTTGGTTTTGTAAATGGTCTAGCTATTATAATTTTCATGTCTCAGTTAGAGCAATTTAAAACAGTATTAAATGGAGAAGTAGCTTGGTTAACGGGTACACCGTTATTAATTATGGGCGCTTTAGTAGCATTAACTATTGCTATTATAGTAATACTACCAAAGTTTACCAAAGCTATACCAGCTTCTTTAGTTGCTATTATAGTAGTATTTGCTATTGTATTAGTATTTAATATAGATACCAGACAAGTAGTAGATATTGCATCTGTAAGCGGTACATTACCTCCGTTTCATATTCCTCAAATTCCATTTACTCTAGAAACGCTACAAATTATTTTACCATATGGGTTAATTATGGCTGCAGTAGGTTTAACAGAAGGTTTATTAACCTTAAACCTAGTAGATGAAATTACAGGTACAAAAGGAAGTAGTAATAGAGAATGTGTAGCACAAGGTGTTGCTAATATTGCTAACGGATTTTTCTACGGTATGGGTGGATGCCCAATGATTGCTCAAACATTGGTAAACCTTTCTTCTGGTTCTAGAGCTCGTTTATCTGGTATTGTAGCAGCATTAACTATTTTAACTATAATATTAGTAGGTGCACCAGTGATAGAATTATTACCTATGGCAGCACTTACAGGAGTTATGATTATGGTAGCTTTTGGTACGTTTGAGTGGGCTAGTTTTAGAGCTTTAACCAAAATGCCAAGACACGATATTTTTGTAATGCTTATTGTTACTTTAATTACTGTACTACTACATAATCTTGCGCTAGCTGTTTTAGTTGGTGTGGTAATTTCTGCATTAGTTTTTGCTTGGGATAATGCTAAACGTATTAGAGCTAGAAAGTTTGTAGGAGAAGATGGTATTAAATATTATGAAATTTACGGACCATTATTTTTTGGTTCTACTACTGCTTTTAATACTAAGTTTGACGTATTAGAAGATCCAGATGAAGTTGTAATAGATTTTTCTGAAAGTCGCGTGGTAGATATGTCTGCTATTGAGGCTTTAAATAAATTAACAGAGCGTTACCACCAAGCAGGTAAAAAAATTCATTTAAAACACCTAAGTAACGATTGTAGAAAACTATTAAGTAATGCTGAAGCAATTATAGATGTAAATATAATTGAAGATCCTACTTATCGTGTGGTGACCGATAAATAGTTACCTTACAAGTGTCGTCATTCTGAATTTAATTCAGAATCTTATTCTGTTTGTTTATCTAGTATTAAGATTCCAAATTAAGTCTAGAATGACGATTTTTTTATATACTATCTCTTCGAGTAATTTTGTGCAGAGAAACGAAGCAAAATTGTAACAATAATCAAATTTTCATTCGAATTGAAGTTTTTAAAATTTATCTACTTCAACCAAAATTTAGCAAAGTTTAGTAATTTTTCTTGTTTTACTCCTCTAAAAAAACCAAACATCACCATACCGTATACAAGTTGGGTTTTAAAGTTTCCGTGATTATCGTAAGTTCTAGTGCTAACTAAAACATCTTTTTGTATTACTTTATAATCAGTTTTTTTGGCAGCTCTTTTTAAAAAATCATATTCTTCCATAAGTAAGAGAGAATCATTATAACCATTTAAATCACTAAAAAGTTGTTTTGTAATCCATAACGTTTGTCCGCCACCTCTAAACATCATTCCTTTAAATCTAGAAAAATAACTATTTATAAGTAAAAACTTATTTTTAGTATCAAACAAAGATCTAAAACAACCAAATTGATAACCTGTTTCTATTTGTTTTAAAATATCTTGGTAAAAACTACTAGGCGGTATACTATCTGCGTGTACAAAATATAGAATATTACCAGTTGCTATTTTTGCACCCGCATTCATTTGTTTTGCTCTGCTTTTAGGTGAATCTATAACCTTTATATTGTAAGATAATGCTATTTCTTTACTATTATCTGTGCTCCCACCATCTACCATTATAATTTCTTCTGCGTGATTATTTTTAAGATGCGGAAGTAACTTTTTTAAATTGTCAGCTTCATTTATAACAGGAATAATTACACTAATTTTTTTGCCACTCATTATATTATCAAATATTTGATTATTGTTTGTAATTAACCCTATTTAACTTGCTAAGCAGAATTTATATTCATTTTATATCAGAATTATATAAAATGAATATAATTTAAAATTAGATGTAATTTTTTAAATCTAGCTCCCAATTATAGTCTAAAAACTCTACCTCTGGATCTGCAGATTCAGGTATAAATTGATAATTTTTCAAAATTTTAATAGCACCATCTTTTCCTCCAAAATCACCTCTAAACCAATCCATCAATTTAGGTACATATACTTTACCTACTTCTTTTTTGTAGTTAACTACTTTAGTTAAATAGGTTTTAGAAGATTTTTCTAATTGTTCATTAATAGTTTCTGATTTATAAAATGCTACAGGTGGGCAACTTTTTGCTCCACAATTTAAAGCAAAATGAACGCGCCAATCTTTTTCACTTACTCTAAATTTCTTTTCAAATTTAGAAGCAAAAGGATCTTTTAAATGCCCCATAGATAGCTTTACACTAGAATCTCTAATAATACCATGTTCTACATCATCTAGGCTTAGTTTTTTACCAGCAATGGTAAATCTTTCTTCTGTAAAAAAATTAGAACGGTCTTCATATAATTCTGGATTTTTAGTTAACAAATACTGTACGTAAGTATTATAAATATTAATCCAAAATGCCTTTTTTTGATCGTTTGTTTGAAGTTGACTTTCTAAATTATCTTTAGTAATATTTTCTAATTGAGTAATATAAGTTTGAGCATTTTCGCCATTTTTTACCGCGAAATAAAAATTTTCTGCAAGCTTAAAAGCATCTACATTTTCTTGAATATAGTTTGCAGTAGTAGTTAATTTTTCTTTTTGTTTTACATCTGTACAAGCCATTAATAATGAAACATGAGAAATTACGACTACCGTGAGTATACTTTTTAAATAGTTATTGAACATGGGGATTTTTTTTAGTTTTTAATATATACGAAAAACACAGCATATGGTTTTACTTAAATAATATTTTAAGCTTAAATTTAATAGCTGTCTGTATTTTTTGTCTGAATCTGCTAGAGATTCTTACACTAATTATTCAATTTTAAATAAGTTGAGAATTATATACGTTTTAAAGAGTTTACCACCACACTACAAAAAACCGCTCAAAAGTAAAATTGTCTTTCTTCATCCATAGCAAGGCTGCTTTTTGGTGCTGAAACAAAACTTCTATTTGCTCTAAAATTTCATTAAAAGATTTCCACTCTGTATGGTATTGTGGTTCTACTGGCCAATTAGCTTTTTTAGGAGAATAAAATTGATGAGGTTGGTATTCATTTGTAAGAAACTCATTTTTCTTAATCCAATACCCAACTATGGCTTTATTATTAATCTCACAAAATTCTTGATTAATTCTATGTTTAGGTACAAATAGATTTGCTAAAAAACAGACCTGTTGTTCTATTTTGTGTGCATTTAAACTTAATTTAGAAAGTACTTGGCTACTTTCTTCTTGATATAATAAAGGAAGCTGATGTGTTTTTAAATGATTTATTTTCTTTAAAAAAGTATCTCTTCGGTTAGGTCCAATCCACCCTTCTAACTCATTTTTAAAATCGGGATCAAAAATGTAAAATTTATACACTAGCTCTACGTGTATAATTTGGTTACGTTTTACATCTTTCAGAAAAAAATCAAATTCGCCTAGAGTTCTTTTTTCGTGTATAATTTGAAGATTACTTGCCAGTAACTCAAAAGTAGAAGATTGTTTAATAGCTTCTGCAAAAAAAAGTTCTGCACGTTTCCCTAACACTAAATTAGCAGGAATATTAAATTGTGAAGTAAGTGCTGCTGAGGTTTTAGGTAATTTAAAGCAATGTATATTTAATGCCGACTCTTCTTCAAAAATAGAAGCTGTTTTTAAAAAACCTTGGTATTGAAGTTGGATTGATGAAATAGCATTTAAATTTTTGTGGTTTTAGAAAGCTTCTCGACTCCGCTTGAAGTGACACTCTACACTCGTCATTCCGTGCTTGACACGGAATCTCATCTTACTAAGTAAATAAACTTATCGTCATGCTGAATCAAGTTTAGCATGACGATAAGTTTGTAACTATAATTTCCCTAAAATTCTATTATACTCTTTACTATTATTTAGTATTTCTACAGCTTTTAAAATTTCCGGATTTTCTTCTATATAAAAGTTATATAAACCTTCTTGGTAAAAATAGCGCTTAATAATTTCGTCAGTTAACAAGTTAACTATTTCAGGTTTTTTATCTTCTAAATCTTTCTCTTTTGCCTTATTAATAGAATTTAAAAGTTGTTGGTATTGTGTGTTAATATCATCACTAAATCCTTCTTTTTGAGCTATTTTTAAAGTATTTTTTAATTCTTTTTCAGTTTTGGTGGTGTAATCAAAATCTGTAGACTTTAAAAATGTTTTAAAATCTTGGTAATCTTTATCTGTAAAATTAAAATCTTTTACATTAGTTAATTTGTGAGAAAAATAATAATGCGTAGCATAATCAAAAATCGCATTTTTTTCTACCAAAGCTTGTGTTACTCCACTAAACTTAGAAGTCTCTAGCAATACATCTGGTAAAATACCACCGCCATCGTAAACTTTTCTACCATTACGAGTGGTAAATTCATTATAATCTTCTGCTTTGGTTCTTACTGCATTTCCATCTTTATCTCTGTTCCAATAATCTAAGGCTTGTATACATCTTCCGCTAGGGGTATAATAACGAGAAATAGTTACTTTAAGCTGCGTATTGTAGGTTAATGGTTTTGGGCGTTGTACTAAACCTTTACCAAAGCTTCTTGCACCAATAACCACTGCACGGTCTAAATCTTGTAAACTACCAGAAACAATTTCACTAGCAGAAGCACTTCTACCATTTACCAAAACAGCTAACGGTATATCTATATCTAAGGGATCTTTTTGGGTTTTATAACTCTGGTTATATTTTTCTATAATAGATTTTGTTGTGGTAATTACCTCTCCCTTATTTACAAAAATATTGGTAGTATTTACAGCTTCTGTTAGTAAACCACCAGGATTACCTCTTAAATCTAAAATTATTTTTTTAGCACCTTGTTCTTTCAATTTTTTTAAAGCAGAGGCAACTTCAGAAGAGGCTTTTCTATTAAATTTAGAAAGTACAATGTAACCAATATCATTATTAAATAATTTAAAAAATGGCACTGCATTAAGCTCTACCGCTTCCCTTTTTAATTCTGTAGTTTCAATTTTACCTTGACGTCTATATTTTAATTGTACGCTAGTACCAGGAGCACCTTTAAGTAGCTCTCCTGCATCATCATTAAAATCTGATACGTTTACTTCTCCAATTTGTATAATTTCGTCTCCAGCTTTTAAACCGGCCTTATCTGCGGGATAACCTTTGTACGGTTCTACAATAGTTATTTTATGATCTCTAGTTTGTACACTTGCACCAATACCAGTATATTCTCCAGAATTTTGAATTCTTGCTTGTTCTACTTCTTGCTCGTTCCAATAAACCGTATACGGATCTAATTCTGCTAACATTGCAGTTATGGCAGTATCCATTAACTCTGCAGGATTAGTTTCATCTACATAATTCATATTAATTTCTTTAAAAAGCGTAGTAAAAATTTCAATCTGCTTTGCTATTTCAAAAAAATCTGATTTATAAGAAGTAGTTGTAAAAAATATTGCAACAGCTATAATGGGTAAAATTATTTTTTTCTTCATCATCTTTCTAAATTATTCTTGCTGCATAAATTTAGTTAATATTTTTTGAACCGAATTTTGCAATTCTTCTAAGCTCGCTTTTTTTCTACCTAAATAAATAAACATGAGAGCATAATTATTTTTTTCATCTTTAAGTAAATGTTTATTTTCTCTATACGCTTCTCTTAAAAGTCTCTTTAAATAATTACGATCTACTGCAAGTTTAAAACTTCTTTTAGGTACAGAAAATGCTACTTGATTTTTTACAGAAGCGTTGGTTAGAGGTAAGTACACCAATTTTAAAGGAAAACTTTTTACACTCCTGCCCTCTTCAAATAATTTTGAAATCAAGATTTTGCTTTTTAGCTTTTCTGCTTTTCCTAAGGTTTGCTTCATTTATTAGAATTCTATTTAATAGCTAGATGTGATGCAGAATCAAGTTCTGCATAACGTGCTTATAAAAAATATGGTAATTAATTAATAATCAAAAAAAAACCTTTCAATTTAAAACTGAAAGGTTTTTGTAATCTTTTTAATATGTTAGCTACATTTAGCTAGAAATAATATGTTGGGCGTTTCCCTATTGGGTCGGGCTATTCGTTACAATTCCTCATTTCGCTTTGCTTCATTGCGGGATTTTCACTGCTATCCCTAACGCTAAATTAATTTTCCCAAACGTTATTACTTCTATCTATATCTGCCATTAAACCACTAGGATCAATTTCAATCTTTTTAATGTTTTCTTTTGCAGCATATAATTCAATAACATGAGTTGGGTAAGCCCAAGCCCAAGAACCAGAATTTTCTAAATCTTCTTTTTTCCAATTCATCATCGTTAACGGAGTGTAAATAATTGCTGTTTCACCATTACTAAAAGTAATTTTCACTTCAATTGGCATTGGCATTTGCCCTATTCTTTCTAAGGTAACTTGAGTCATATTTTCAACTTCTTCTACAGATTTAATACCGTAATCTATAGTGTTGGTAGTTCTTGTCCAATCATTAAGGTACCAGCTTAATTCTGCACCACTTACTTTTTCTGCAACACGAATAAAATCGTTTGGTGTTGGGTGTTTAAACTTCCATTCTTGGTAGTAACGTTTTAAAGTTTTGGCTAAATTTTCTTCTCCAATTATATAACCTAATTGTGCTAAGAAAACAGAACCCTTAGAGTAAGCACCAATACCATAATTCATATTAGTTTGGTAACGATCTGCGTGTGTAGAAAGTGGTTGTTCTTGCCCAGAGTTTGCTAAATAATTATAACCACGATAAGAACCATTTAAAGGATTTGGGCTATTTTGATTTAGAATTTCATCTTCTGCAAGAACAGAAATATAGGTTGTAAAACCTTCATCCATCCACTCGTGCTGAGACTCATTGGTAGCTAAAAGAAACTGAAACCAAGAATGTGCAAATTCGTGAGCGGTAACACCTACTAAACTTTCGTAACTTCTTTCTCCAGTAATTAAAGTACACATAGCATACTCCATACCACCGTCACCACCTTGAATAACAGAATATTGATCGTAAGGGTATTGACCAATGTGTTTGTTATAATATGCTAATAACTCTGCTGTTTTAGGTTGCAGTTTTTTCCAGTTCTCTTTAATTTCTTTGTTGTCTTTGTATAAAAAGTGAAGCATTGTACCATCTTCCGCTTTTAATTTATCGTGAATATAGTCTGGATCTGCTGCCCAAGTAAAATCATGTACGTTTGGTGCTAAAAAGTGCCAAGTAATTTTTTTGCCTTTACGTTTTACTTTTTGGCCTTCTTCTTCATACCCGTAACCAATTTCTTGTGGGTTTTGTAAGTAACCTGTACCACCTAAAATATAATCTTTATCGATGGTAATTTTCACATCAAAATCTCCCCAAACTCCATGAAATTCACGGCCAATATATGGGTCAGCGTGCCAACCTTCAAAATCATATTCGGCTAATTTTGGGTACCATTGCGTCATAGAAAGTGCAACACCTTCCGCATTATTTCTACCAGAACGTCTAATTTGTACGGGTACTTGACCTTCAAAATCCATACTAAACGTAGTAGATTTTCCAGGAAGTAAAGGTTTATTTAATGCTACTTGTAAAACGGTTTCTATGGTTTTATAAGTTACTTTGTCTCCATCTTGCTTTAAAGATTTTACTTTAAGAAAACCAATTTCATCTTCATTTAGTTTACTAATTCTACTTTCATATTCAGGATTTTCACGAGTACCTAAATTATTTACCATTCTACCATCTGGATCTGGAATTGATTGCAAGCGTGCATCCATTTGGCTTCCTGGCTGAAAAGCATTAAAAAATAAATGATAAAAAACTTTGGTTAAAGTATCTGGAGAGTTGTTGGTATAGGTAAGTTCTTGTTTACCATTGTACTGGTAATTTTTAACATTTACATCTACCTCCATTTTGTAATCTACTTTTTGCTGCCAATAACCAGACTGGTTTTGTGCAGTTAAAGCTCCTGTTACCAAGAGTGAGAATAATAGACCTTGAAGATTAAATTTCATAAATTTTAAAATTTTAAATTAAAAAAAGGGCGTTCACTTTGCTAAGATAAGCTAGTTAACGCCCTTATAAAAATACATCTTAAAAGATGATTACATTTTGCTTGCCATAATTAAGGCATTGTATAAGTTTACCATTTTACCAGAAACAGATAACTGAGCAAAAGGTTTTACATTATCTGCATCTCCTCCAACAATTACTTCTTGCGGAGTAGCTAAACCACTTTTCATGATAACTTCTTTTACTTCTGCAGCACTTAACTTAGGATAGTAAGATCTAATTATTGCAGCTACACCTGCTACAGCCGGAGAAGCCATAGAAGTACCTTGTAAATATTGGTATTCGTTATTTGGAGTGGTAGACCATATTTTTGTTCCTGGAGCAAAAACATCTACGTTAGTTTGACCGTAGTTAGAAAATCTAGCTACTAAACCTTCACCATATTCAAAATTTGATGCACCTACTGTTAAAAAGTTATCTGCAATTTCTTCTGTATTTTCTGGCGTTTGATCGTTAGGGTAAATTCTAGTAACATCCATATCTAATGCATCGTTACCTGCTGCGTTTACAATAAGAACATCTTTTTTAGCAGCATATTTTATAGCATCTAATACCCACTCTGGGTGGTTAGAGAAATACTTACCAAAACTTGTATTTATTACTTTAGCTCCATTATCTACTGCATATCTAATAGCTAAAGCAATATCTTTATCGTACTCATCACCATCTGGAACGGCACGTACAGCCATTATTTTTACATTGTTAGCAACACCGTTCATCCCGATATTGTTATTTCTTTGAGCTGCAATAATACCAGCTACGTGAGTACCGTGTTTAGCGTCTTCTTTTTTAGGGTCTGGACCATCTACATCGTTATTACCGTAGTTAGTATCTGTAATATCATTTACATCATCTCCTGTTTTTCTTCCGTCTAACTCTAGGTTTAAGTGAGACTCAAGACCACCTTGAAAATAATCTATACCACCTTGCAGTTGTTTAAGTACTTCATCTACATCTCCGCCAACATTATTCATAATGTTTAATAGAAAAGCAGCTTTTTGTTGCACAGTAGTATCTTCTGTTTCTATGTTTTTTAAGTCTTCTGCAGTAAAATCTTCTTTTCCTAGTGCTGCTGCTACATCTTTTTTAGCAGTAGTAACTTGTTGTTTTATTGCTGAATAACGGTCAAATCCTGCTTTTTTATCGTTATATTCTTTTTCATACTCTTCTTTTGCTCTTTGGTAAAGCGCAAATTCTTCTTGGTCTGCAGCACTAATTTCTGAAGCTGTTTTACCGTCGTACTTTGGTTTTAGGTCTCTTAAAATTCTAACAAATTCTAAGTTTTCTTTGATGGTATTTCCTAAGAAATTCCATCCGTGAATATCGTCTACATATCCATTTTTATCATCATCTATTCCGTTACCAGGAATTTCATCTTCATTAGTCCAGATAATATTTTTAAGATCTTCGTGCTCAATATCTACACCACTATCTACCACACCAACAATAACTGTTTTTCCTTGAAAATCTTTAATAATTTCACGGTAAGCTTTTTGTACGCTCATTCCAGGAATAGTGTCTGTCACTAAATCTAAACTTCCCCAAGTTTCTAGTTCAGTTTCTGTAAGATCTGCAGTTTTTAATGCTTGCTGATCTATATTTTCTATTGGGGTTGAAGTAATTGTAGGTCCTGTAGTACCACAACTTGAAGCTAAAATAGCAGCAAACACTGCTGCTAGGGTAGGTTTAATAAATGCTCTTTTCATTTAGGGGTTTTTATTATGAATTAAATAATTGATTAAATGTGTAGGTTTGGTCTAATCGAACTCCTTTTTCAGTTCTTTTTACCGTAATAATTTCGTGATGAGCATCGTGTTCTAAAAATAAATAGAAACCTTCATCTGCTGCTTTTTCTAAAAAAGCTTCTTTTTCACCTAAAGTTAATAAAGGTCTAGTATCATAACCCATTACATATGGTAAAGGGATATGCCCTACAGTAGGTAGTAAATCTGCCATAAAAACTAGGGTTTTATCTTGGTAGGTAATGTGTGGTATCATTTGTTTTTCGGTATGACCGTCTACAAATAGAACTCCAAAATTAAGGTGTTTATAAAAGTGAGAACCTTTATCTCGATCTAAAAAGTGTAATTGTCCACTTTCTTCCATTGGTAAAAGGTTTTCTTTTAAAAACGAAGCTTTTTCTCTTGGGTTTGGTTTAATTGCCCAGTCCCAGTGGTTTTTATTTGTCCAAAATTTTGCATTTTTAAAAGCAGGTTCATAACCTGTTCTGTCTTTATTCCATTGTATACTTCCGCCGCAGTGATCAAAATGAAGATGGGTTAAAAAAACATCTGTAATATCATCTCTATGAAAGCCTAGTTTTTTTAGTGAAGAATCTATACTAAAATCTCCCCAACGGTGATAATGGCTAAAAAATTTATCACTTTGTTTGTCTCCTAATCCGTTATCTATCAATGTAAGTTGATTACCTTCTTCTATTAAAAGGCAACGTGCACCAATATCTATTAAATTATTATTATCTGCAGGGTTGGTACGGCTCCATAAACTTTTAGGAACGACACCAAACATAGCTCCTCCATCTAGTTTAAAATTACCGGCTTCAATTGGATATAAAGTCATAAATTATGAATTAATTGAAAAATGATTCGCAAAATAAGAAATAGTTAGTTTTTGGACTATAATATTAGAGATGAATTAACTATTTATAAGAGAATCTTTTTCTTAATAAAACATATTTAGTTAACAAGTGTTTTATAAGCATAAAAATCTTATTTTGCAAAAAAATGAAATATGTTAGAATTAGCAGGAATAATCATATTAGGGATATTGGCTCAATGGGTTGCTTGGAAGTTTAAAATACCAGCAATTTTACCATTAATTTTAATTGGTTTAGCAGTAGGCCCACTAGCAACTTTTTATACAGAAGATGGTTCTAAATTAATAGAACCTATATGGAATGGTACTTCTGGACTTTTTCCTGGAGAGAGTTTATTCTATTTTGTTTCTTTAGCCATAAGTATTATTCTTTTTGAAGGTGGTTTAACTTTGCGTAGAGGAGAGGTATTAAATGTAGGCCCAGTAATTGTAAAATTAATTACTATTGCTGTGGTAGTAACTTTTTTTGGAGCAGGTATTGCTGCACATTTTATTTTTGATCTTTCTTGGCAAATATCATTTTTATTTGCTGCCTTAATTATAGTAACGGGACCAACTGTTATCACGCCTATTTTAAGAAACATTCCTTTAAAAAAAGACGTATCTGCAATTTTAAAGTGGGAAGGTATATTAATAGATCCTATTGGAGCATTAGTAGCAGTATTAGTATTTGAGTTTATAAGTGCTGGAGAAGGACGTGAGTTTACAGAAACAGCTTTAGCAGAATTCGGAAAAATAGTTTTATTTGGTTTTACCTTTGGTTTTACCTTTGCTCACGCTTTAGGTTTTTGTATTAAAAAGAATATTATACCTCACTACTTATTAAATGTATTTACACTAGCAAGTGTTTTAGGGGTTTTTGTGTTAGCAGATTTATTTGCTCACGAAAGTGGACTTTTAGCTGTAGTAGTAATGGGTATGGTATTGGGTAATATTAATTTACCTAACATTAAAGAGTTGTTATATTTTAAAGAATCTCTTAGTGTACTTTTAATATCTATTTTATTTATCCTGCTTTCTGCAAACATTAATATTGAAGATTTATTATTAATTTACAACTGGAATGCCTTACTACTTTTTGGTGCTGTAGTATTTTTAGTGAGACCACTAGGTGTATTTTTAAGTAGTATTAATTCTTCTCTTAAGTTAAATGAAAAATTGTTTATAAGTTGGGTAGGGCCTCGTGGTATTGTAGCTGCGGGTATTGCCTCTTTATTTGGATTAAAACTAGCTAGCCAAGGTATTGAAGGAGCAGAATATATTACCCCATTAGTGTTTATGATTGTATTGGGTACTGTATTATTAAATGCAACTACAGCTAGAGGTTTTTCAAAATTAGTGGGTGTATTTTTAACTAATTCTGAAGGTATATTAATAATTGGTTCTTCTTCTATCTCTAGATTAATCGGGGCTTATTTAAAAAAGAATAACCGTCATGTAGTTTTGGTAGATAATAATAGAACTAATATTAGAAAAGCTAAAGAATTAGGTTTAGAAGCAATTGAAGGGAGTGTATATTCTGACGATTTAGGGAATAATATTGAGCTGAATGATGTTGGTTATTTAATGGCACTAACTGGTAACTCAGAGATTAATAAAACTGCTATTTCTAAATTTCAGAAGCATTTTGGAGAGAACGGATCTTTTAGAGTGGTTTCTGCAGATGAAATGTCTGATCCAGAAAACAACCCAGTAGAGGGTCTTTTTTCTCATACAGATGATTTTATTAAACTTACAGAAGTGGCAAGAAAATTTCCTACTATTCAAGAAATTCAGCTTAATTCTCAAGAGCATTATAGCGGCTTAATAGAAATAACTAAAACAGATGATGATATTATACCATTATTTGTAAAAGATAACGAAGGTGATTTAAGTATTATACCTTCTAACAGTCAAGAAGTAGAAATTAAAGAAGGTTATATATTGGTTTACTTAGGTAAAACTATAGAAGTAGAAGCACCAGAAGAGACAACAGATTTAGAAGAAACAGTTTCTAAAATAGATGACGAAGATTAAAAGTAGTTTAATATTATAAAAAGAAAAACCCTCTGAAATTTCAGAGGGTTTTTTTATATCTAATCGTTAAGTTTTAAAACTGCCATAAATGCTTCTTGAGGTATTTCTACATTACCTACTTGACGCATACGTTTTTTACCTTTTTTCTGTTTTTCTAATAACTTACGTTTACGAGAAATATCACCACCATAACATTTTGCAGTAACATCTTTACGTAATGCTTTCACGGTTTCTCTAGCAATAATTTTAGCACCAATTGCAGCCTGAATTGGAATATCAAATTGCTGACGCGGAATTAGTTCTTTCAGTTTTTCACACATTTTCTTCCCAATATCATACGCATTGTCCACGTGTAATAAAGCAGAAAGTGCATCTACATTACTCCCGTTAAGTAATACATCTACTTTTACTAGTTTAGAAGTTTGCATTCCTAATGGTGAGTAATCAAAAGAAGCATAACCTTTAGAAACGGTTTTTAAACGATCGTAAAAATCAAAAACAATTTCTGCCAAAGGCATTTTAAACGTTAGTTCAACTCTTTCTGTAGTTAAGTAAGTTTGGTTAGTTATTTCTCCCCTTTTTTCAATACAAAGAGACATTACCGGCCCTACAAAATCTGATTTCGTAATAATTGTAGCCTTAATAAAAGGTTCTTCTACTCTATCTAATTTTGATGGTTCTGGTAAATCTGAAGGGTTATTTACCAAAATTTCTACTTCTGGTTCTTTATTAGTAAATGCGTGGTAAGATACGTTAGGTACAGTAGTAATCACCGTCATATCAAATTCACGCTCTAAACGTTCTTGAATAATTTCTAGGTGAAGCATTCCTAAAAATCCACATCTAAATCCAAAACCTAATGCAGCAGAGCTTTCTGGTTGAAATACTAAAGAAGCATCATTTAATTGTAGCTTTTCCATACAAGAACGTAGCTCTTCATAATCTTCTGTATCTACGGGATAAATACCAGCAAAAACCATTGGTTTTACATCTTCAAAACCTGCAACAGCCTCTGTAGTTGGTTTTGCAGCATCTGTAATGGTATCTCCTACTTTTACTTCACGCGCATCTTTAATACCAGTAATAAGGTAACCTACATCTCCTGTTTTTATTTCTTTTTGTGGAGCTTGTTTTAATTTTAGCGTACCCACTTCATCTGCAGAGTAATTTTTGTTGGTATTAACAAATTTAATTTGTTGCCCTTTTTTTATACTACCATCTAATACTCTAAAAAAGGTTTCTACTCCTCTAAAAGGGTTATACACAGAGTCAAAAATTAATGCTCTAAGTGGAGCATCTACTTTACCTGTTGGTGCAGGTATTTTATTAATTACTGCGGCTAAAATTTCTTCAATACCAATACCTGTTTTAGCACTAGCAGGTATTACATCTGTAGCATCACAACCTAATAAATCTACAATATCGTCTGTAACTTCTTCTGGACTTGCACTTGGTAAATCTACTTTATTTAGTACAGGAATAATTTCTAAATCATTCTCTAAAGCTAAGTATAAGTTAGATATAGTTTGTGCTTGTATACTTTGTGCAGCATCTACCACCAATAAAGCTCCTTCACAGGCAGCGATAGATCTAGAAACTTCGTAAGAAAAATCTACGTGTCCAGGAGTATCAATTAAATTTAGTACATATTCATCGCCATTATACGTATAATTCATTTGTATAGCGTGACTCTTAATGGTAATACCACGTTCACGCTCTAAATCCATACTATCTAATAGTTGCTCTTGCTTTTCTCGCTCTGTTACAGAACCTGTAAAGTCTAAAAGCCTATCTGCCAAGGTACTTTTACCGTGATCAATGTGTGCGATTATGCAGAAATTTCTAATATGCTTCATATATCATTTTCAGTGTTTTGTATTGATAGTTAACATTTTAAAGCCTAAATATATACCAGATTAATGGACTTTATAGATCAATACACTTTTGCAAATATAGTTTTTTTGAAATCTAAAACAGAAGTATCTAAAAACGATATAAATTTTAATACTAAAATTATAGAATAGTCTCTTATTTATAGGTGTAAATTTTATCTATTATAAGGGTGTTGAGCTTTTAATTTTAAGAATAATAAATCTGATATAAATTGTTAAAACATAACATTATTAGACGAAGCCGTTTGGTTTTTTTATTTTTATAAGAATAGTTAATAAACTAGACTTAGAGTAAACAAAAATCATATGAAATATCTTTTCTTATTTTTCATTTTCTTATTTAGCCTTACTTGTACTTGTCAAAACCAAGCAAGAGTAGAGTATGCATATACTAGTTATTATAAACCTAAAAAAACGGATAAAAACGATTTAAAAAGTCAAACGGTTCATAAAATATTTAAAAGCACTGAAGAATTATCTTTTGAATTAATTTTTGATGGAAATAAAAGCCTTTTTAAGGTAAAAGAAAGAATGGCAGTAGGTAATAAATCAGGAAGTTTAGCTAGAATGTTACCAAGATATTATGTAGATTTTAAAGATAATACAGTCTATAGTTTACACGAAATGCCTAGTCAAACCTTTTTTGTAAAGCAAGAAATAGAAAATGATTGGCAAATTACTTCAGAGAAAAAGAAAATATATGGTTATCAATGTAAAAAGGCAATACTTTTAGATAAAGAGGGTAATAAACAAGTTGAGGCTTGGTTTACCTCAAAAATACCTGTAAATATTGGCCCATTAGAGAGTTATGGACTTCCTGGTCTTATTGTTTTAACGAAAAGTTTTAATAGAAAAGGAGAAGCTTATTCTGGCTTTAGTGTTATAGATATAGATTTTTCAAAACAAAAAGAAATAGAAATACCAGATTTAGAGCCTATAACTCAAAAAGAATATATTGAAAAAACCAAGAGGTTATAAAGGTTATTTTTTGATATAGATTATTTAAAAAATATAATTAGAAAGAAAACGTACTAGACACAAAACAAAACCATTTTATTTAAACTTTCTTATAAATTATAGTATTTTGGGCAAAGCCTGCGGCCCGGGCTATGCATTGCCATCTTTTTTTGCCATATATCAAAGCAAAAAAAGGATGTTCATTACTATCCCTTTTGCGGTATTTACTTCAAACTTTTTATAAAGAAATAGCAATTCATACTTATTTATTAGTTTTGCAACTTCAACTTTTAATAAAATTCAGTTTTGGCAAAGATAGGAGATATAGATGTAGGAGAGTTTCCATTATTATTAGCACCAATGGAAGATGTGAGCGACCCACCTTTTAGAGCATTGTGCAAAGAGCAAGGCGCAGATGTGGTGTATACGGAGTTTATCTCATCAGAAGGTTTAATTCGTGATGCAGCTAAAAGCGTCATGAAACTAGATATTTACGAGAAAGAACGCCCAGTGGGTATTCAGATTTTTGGAGCCAATTTAGAATCAATGTTAGAGTCGGTTGCCATTGTAGAGAAATCGGGTCCAGATATTATCGATATTAATTTTGGTTGCCCGGTAAAAAAAGTAGTTTCTAAAGGCGCCGGTGCCGGAATTTTAAAAGATATAGACCTCATGGTTTCTTTAACAGAAGCGATGGTAAAACATACCAATTTGCCTATCACGGTGAAAACACGTTTAGGTTGGGATCATGATTCTATTAAAATTGTTGAGGTTGCAGAGCGTTTACAAGATGTAGGCTGCAAAGCTATTTCTATACACGGTAGAACACGCGCACAAATGTATAAAGGTGAAGCCGATTGGAAACCTATTGCAGAGGTAAAAAATAATCCGCGAATGCATATTCCTGTTTTTGGTAACGGTGATGTAGACTCTCCAGAAAAAGCAATGAAAATGCGAGATGAATTTGGACTAGACGGAGCGATGATTGGTCGTGCTAGTATTGGTTATCCTTGGTTTTTTAGAGAAGTAAAACATTATTTTGAAACCGGAGAACATTTAGACCCACCCACTATGGCAGAGCGTTTAGATGCTGCTAGAAGGCATTTACAAATGGCAATAGATTGGAAAGGAGATAGATTAGGAGTTTTTGAAACTCGCCGACACTATACCAATTATTTTAAAGGAATTCCGCATTTTAAAGAACACCGAATGAGAATGGTTACTAGTGATGAAGCGGTAGATGTTTTTAAAGCTTTTGATGAAGCTGAAAAAGAGTTTGGAGACTTTCAGTTTACTAGATAAATAAATTTTAATCTTTTTATTACTGAAATATTTGTGATATACTCGTCATCTTGAACTTAAGATAAGATGACCTCATTTATAATGGGAGTTTAAAATATTAAGATTTTCAGTATAAACTTTTTACCTTATTTAGTTCCCGTCATCCTGAACTGGATTCAGGATCACATCTTCTATAACAGGAATAATTCAGAGTATCAGGGTTTCAGTATAACTACGTCCCTATTTATTCAATTTGAGTTAGAATTTTTATACATCGTATTTTGTGGTCGCTGTATATATTTGAATATTTATCATCCAGCTATCATCATCCTGAACTGGATTCAGGATCTCATCTTCCTATAATGAAATATTCTATTTTCTTGTCTGAAAAACAGGTAATTAAGAGTTTACCTCAATCACTCTTTTAATACGTGTAGAACCAATATAAGAGGCAATAATACCTAAGGTCATAATTGTTAAAAATACGATGACTAAGTTTTTTGTTTCAAATAACACAGGGTAAGGTAAACTTGCAGTGATCATAACTAAGCTAAATTGTTGTTGTAGTACAATTACAACACAAGCAATAACTAAACCTAAAACTCCGCCAATAAAGGTGAGCAATGTTCCTTGTAAAAAGAAAACCCTACGTATTTGATGAATGTTTGCTCCTAAATAATACAAGGTTTTTATATTGCTTTGTTTATCTAAAATTGCCATAACAATAGCACCACCAACATTAAACAATGCAATAATCAAAATTAGCGTGAAAATTAAATAAACTGCTAAATTTTCGGTATTTAGCATCTTATAAAGTTTATCATTCAACTGAATTTTATTTTTGATAATTACTTGATGATCAAAAACTTCTTCAATTTTTTCTCTCACTTTGTCTTCATCTGCTCCTTTTGCTAAATTTATTTCGATAGCAGAAATTTCATTAGGTTCTAATTCTAATAATTGTTGTGTAAAAGAAAATGGAGCGTATACATATTTATTGTCAAGCTCTTCATTAATACTATAAATACCAATCACCATAGAAGAAATAGTATTAAAGGCTTCTGAAGGGTTGGATACTTGTCCTTTTCCTGGTTTTGGTACAAAAATCTTTAAAACATCACCGTAACCTGCTACACCAATAGAGAGTTTTCTAGAAATACCATTCCCTATTACTACTTGCTTTTCTTTTTGATGTAACCAAGCGCCAGCTAATAAAGTACTATCTACCGCATTTACATTTAAAAAATTTTCATCTACCCCTTTTATATAAGAAGAGGGAACATTTTTATCTCTAAAATTTAGTAGTACACGCTCTTCAATAACTTTAGAAGATTGTTTAATTTCAGAAATAACAGCAATTTTTTCTTGTTGCTCTGGTAAATAATTAAAATACTTACCTGTTTTAGGTAATACTTTTAAATCTGGATCATATTTATTAGAGAAAGATAAACTAAACTCTTTGAGACCAGAAAAGCCTGATAATACTATAAAAAGCGCCATTGCGCCAGCAAAAACACCAATACTAGCTATTATAGTAATAATATTGATGGCATTGTTCTTACTCTTGGTAAACAAGTAGCGCTTGGCGATATAGTATGAAAAATTCAAATTAAGATTTTTTACGCTTATCTAATAAGTCTGGGTTTTCAATAGGGTTTTCTTCTCCCTTCACCGCTTTTTCTATACTTTCAATATAGTCTAAAGAGTCATCTAAATAAAAACTTAGTTCAGGCATTTTGCGTAATTGATTTTTAGTACGCTGTGCCAGTTGGTGTTTAAGTTTAGATTTTATGGCTGTTAATTCTTCTAATAAACCTTTTGCATCTTTTGCAGGGAAAATACTAATATAAGCCTTTGCAATAGATAAATCTGTAGTTACTTTTACCTTAGAAACAGAAACAATAATTCCTGTTACATTATTTGTTTTTAGTTCTTGCTGAATCACATCTGCAAGATCGCGCTGTAAAACGCCTCCAATTTTTTTCTGTCTATTTGTTTCTTCCATAGTGCAAAAATAGTTTATTTAATAGGAATTGTTATTTTGGTAGAACAAATTTTACAAAAATGAAAAAAATAGAACACATAGGCATAGCGGTTAATAACCTAAATGAAGCAAATAAACTATATACTACTTTGCTTAATACACCACCTTATAAAGAAGAAGAAGTAGAAAGTGAAGGTGTAATTACTTCTTTTTTTGAAGTAGGAGAAAGTAAAATAGAATTATTAGCAGCTACGAGAGAGGATAGCCCAATTGCTAAGTACATAAAAAAGAAAGGAGAAGGTATTCATCATATAGCTTTTTATGTAGATAATATTGAAAGTGAGATTGCTAGATTGCAAAAAGAAGGTTTTGTATTATTAAATGACTCTCCTAAAAAAGGAGCAGATAACAAAAAGATAGCATTCTTGCACCCTAAGTCGGCTCACGGGGTTTTAATTGAGTTATGTGAAGATTTAAAATAATTAATCAAAATAAATTTGGTTGGTATAGATCTATTACATATTTTTGCGTCCTGTCAGGACCCATAGCTCAGCTGGTTAGAGCACCTGACTCATAATCAGGGGGTCGATGGTTCGAGCCCATCTGGGTCCACAGATTTTTTTTGAAATGTTAGAGGTCTTGTCGTTATATAAAAACCTTAATTAAACTTTAGCTTTTAATTAATGATTTTTTAAGATATAAAAGACTGGTTTTAAGTTATCATTTTCTAATTTAGCACCTCTTATGAAAAATATGAAAAATAAATATTTGCTAGTTGTTGCTGTAGTTTCTTTAACTACGGTTTCTAGTTTTGCATTTCAAGGCGGAGCTCCACCAAACCCAACACCTCCAGGTTTACCAATTGATGGTTTTGTTTCTATAATTTTAGCTGCAGGAGCTTTTTTTGGAGTAAAAAGTTTAAGAAGAAAAAAATAATCCCTTTATAGAGATTATTTTTTATAAAGTTTCTTAGCGTATTTCCCTATTACATCAAACTCTAAATTTACTTGATCTCCTATACTTAGATACTTAAACGTAGTATTCTCTAATGTATAAGGTATAATAGCTACACTAAACGTATTATCACCACTGTTAAATACGGTTAGGCTTACCCCATTAACTGTGATAGAGCCTTTTTCAATGGTAATATTCTCGTATTCGTTACTATATTCAAATGTAAAAATGTGGCTTCCGTTTTGAGAAGTTTTATTAATACAAATACCGGTTTGGTCAACGTGCCCTTGTACTAAATGGCCATCTAGTCTTTCACCTAAAATCATTCCTCTTTCTAAGTTCACAAAATCACCTACAGAAAGGTTATTGAGTGTAGTTTTATTAAGAGTTTCTTTAATAGCTGTAACCTTATATAGATTACTATTAATTTCTACAACCGTTAAACAAACACCATTATGAGCTACGCTTTGATCAATTTTAAGTTCAGATGTAAAATTTGCTTCTACAGTAATATGTAGGTTTTCATTTTCTTTTTCTATACTATGTATACGAGCTACCTCTTCTATTATTCCGGTAAACATATTTTGAAGATTATTTAGTTACCTTTGTCTTAAGACAAAAGTAGTCATTATTATATGAAAAAAGCAGAAAAAGTAAGGATAGGGATTAGTATTGGTGATTTAAATGGAATAGGGAGTGAAATTATTTTAAAGACTTTCCATGATGCTAGAATGTTAGAATTCTGTACCCCAGTAATTTTTGCTAATACTAAATTACTTTCTTTCTATAAAAAGCATTTTAAAATAAATATCAATTTTCAAGGTATAGATAATGCTTCTAAAATTATTGATGGAAAAATTAATGTAGTTAACGTTTGGAAAGATAATACCAAAATTAATTTTGGTAAAGAAGATAAGTTTTTAGGTAAGTTCACCGTAAAATCTTTAGAAGCTGCTACAAATGCTTTAATCAATAAAGAAATAGATACATTAGTAACAGCACCCATTAATAAAAATGTTATTCAATCTAAAGAGTTTAATTTTCCTGGTCATACAGATTACTTAGCTCAAAAAATGAAAGGTGATAGTTTAATGTTAATGGTATGTGATAAATTAAGAGTAGGTTTATTAACAGACCACGTGGCAGTGAAAGATATAGCAGAAAAAATCACTTCTGAATTAATTCAGAAAAAAGTAGCAATAATCCACGATACGTTAAAAACAGATTTTAGAATACAGAAACCTAAAATAGCTATTTTAGGTATTAATCCACACAGCGGAGATAATGGAGTAATAGGTAAAGAAGATGAAGAGGTATTAAAACCAACAATTCTAAAAATAAACGAAAGAGGCACATTGGTTTATGGTCCTTATGCAGCAGATAGCTTTTTTGGAACTAAAAATTACAAAAATTTTGATGCTGTAATAGCCGCTTATCACGATCAAGGTCTTATCCCTTTCAAAACATTATCTTTTGGCAAAGGGGTAAATTTTACAGCAGGACTTTCAGAAATAAGAACCTCACCAGATCATGGAACTGCTTATGAAATAGCAGGTAAAGGAGAAGCAGATTATACTTCTTTTAAAGAAGCTGTATTTTCATCAATAGAAATTTTTAAGTGTAGAAGCGAGTATAATTCTCTTATAGAAAACCAGCTGCAAAAGCAATCAAAAAAATTATAAACATTTTTTGTTAATAAAAGATAGCTAATTAATTATATTTTATATATTTGCACGCCCGAAAAGGATGATGTGATGAAGAAGTTAAAAAATTTTACAATCCAGTTTGTTGGATTAAAAATCGGGAGGCATCAATATGATTATCAAATTGATGACCAGTTCTTTGAACATTTTGAGTATGATGATTTTAATCACGTAGATGTAAAAGTAGATCTAGAATTAGAGAAAAAAGCTAATATGTTAGATTTACGATTTACTATAAAAGGATTGGTAAACATTAATTGTGATGTTACTAACGAGCCTTTTGACTTACCTATAAAAAATTCTTTAGAATTAGTAGTTAAGTTTGGTGATGAGTTTAACGATGAAAATGAAGAACTACTAATTTTACCTCACGGTGAGTATGAGTTAGAAGTTCAACAATATATTTATGAGGCCATAGTTTTAGCTATACCTTATAAAAGAGTTCATCCTGGTGTAGAGGATGGCTCGCTACAGTCTGAAGTACTTAATAAATTAGAAGAACTACAGCCTAAACAAAAAGAGATTAAAGAAGAAGAGGATGAAATTGATCCTCGATGGAATAAATTAAAGAATTTACTTAACGATAATAAATAAAGCTTAGAGCTATGGCACATCCAAAGAGAAAAATATCTAAGACAAGAAGAGATAAAAGAAGAACGCATTATAAAGCAACTGTACCGCAAATTGCTAAAGATCCTACAACAGGAGAAGCTCACTTATACCACAGAGCTCACTGGCACGAAGGAAAACTTTACTATAGAGGTCAAGTTTTAATTGATAATACAGAAGAAGTAGAAGCATAAGCTTTTATTTTTTAAACTTATAACAATCCCACACCGGTATTCGGTAGTGGGTTTTGTTTTTACATAAAATTTAAGCTGTATTATTGCATAATCTATTAATTTTGAAAGGTTATTTTTGAGACTTTGAACTCAAATCTTTCAAAAATTTATGATATATCGAACGTAATTTGTAGGTTTACATTTTATTTTTGTGATATAAACCCTATTATATGAACAAAATTAGCGCAGCAATAACAGCTGTAGGATCTTACGTCCCTGATCATGTACTAACAAATCAAATGTTAGAAGACATGGTTGATACCAATGATGAGTGGATTACCACCAGAACAGGTATTAAAGAAAGAAGAATTCTAAAAGACCCAAATAAAGGGACTTCATATTTAGGAATTCAAGCAGCAAAAAACTTAATAGAGAAAAATAATATTAATCCAGAAGAGATTGATTTAATTATTTTTGCAACTGCAACACCAGATATGTTGGTAGCCTCTACAGGAGCTTATACCGCATCAGAGATTGGAGCAGTAAATGCTTTTTCTTACGATTTACAAGCAGCTTGTTCAAGCTTTCTTTATGCAATGTCTACCGCAGCAAGCTATATTGAAACAGGACGTTATAAAAAAGTATTAGTAATTGGGGCAGATAAGATGTCGTCAATTATAGATTATACAGACAGGGCCACCTGCATTATCTTTGGAGATGGTGCAGGTGCCGTTCTTTTTGAGCCTAACCAAGAAGGTTTAGGGTTACAAGATGAATACCTGAGAAGTGACGGTATTGGTAGAAATTTCTTAAAAATTGAAGCAGGAGGATCATTACTTCCGCCAAGTGAAGAAACCGTAGCCAATAGACAACACTTTGTACATCAAGACGGGAAAAATGTATTTAAATATGCAGTTTCTAACATGGCAGATGTAAGCGCTAAAATAATGGAAAGAAATAATCTTTCTGATAGCGATGTAAATTGGCTAGTTGCACACCAAGCCAATAAAAGAATTATTGATGCTACTGCTAAAAGAATGGGAGTGCCAGAAGAAAAAGTATTGATGAATATTCAGCGTTACGGTAATACTACTTCTGCAACATTACCACTATTATTAAGTGATTTTGAGAATAAGTTAAAAAAAGGAGATAATTTAGTTTTTGCTTCATTTGGTGGAGGTTTCACTTGGGGATCTATTTATCTTAAATGGGCATACAACTCCTAAAAAATAAAATGATTAATACCTTATAATTATGGAATTAAAGGAAATTCAAAATTTAATAAAATTTGTGGCCAAATCTGGTGCAAGCGAAGTGAAGTTAGAAATGGATGACATAAAAATCACCATTAAAACAACTTCAGAAGAAAAAGAAACCACAATTTTACAGCAAATCCCAATGGGAGGAATGCAACAGGCACCACAAATGCCTGCTCAGCAAATGCAACAGCCAGTAGCACAAGATACAGCTGCAGCAACTGAAACTGTAAGTAAAGAAGATGACTCTAAATACATCACAGTAAAATCACCAATTATTGGTACTTTTTATCGTAAACCTTCACCAGACAAACCTGTTTTTGCAGAAGTAGGAGATGAAATTAAAGAAGGAGATGTAGTTTGTGTAATTGAAGCTATGAAACTTTTTAATGAAATAGAAAGTGAAGTAAGCGGTAAAATTGTAAAAGTATTAGTTGATGATGCTTCTCCAGTTGAGTTTGACCAGCCACTTTTCTTAGTAGATCCATCTTAATAAATTTTAAGTCTCAAGTGAAATTTAATTTCATGTAAAGTCATTAAAATTAAGGATTTATAAATTAAAATATCAAGCGATGTTTAAAAAAATATTAATTGCTAACAGGGGAGAAATTGCTCTTAGAGTAATTAGAACTTGTAAAGAAATGGGAATCAAAACGGTTGCCGTTTATTCTAAAGCAGATGCAGATAGTTTACACGTTCGTTTTGCAGATGAGGCTGTTTGTATTGGTCCAGCACCAAGTAGTGAGTCTTATTTAAAAATACCAAATATTATTTCTGCTGCAGAAATTACAAATGCAGATGCAATACACCCTGGCTACGGTTTTTTATCTGAAAATTCTAAATTTTCAAAAATCTGTGAAGAGCACGATATTAAATTTATTGGTGCAAGCGCAGAGATGATAGAAAAAATGGGAGACAAAGCTACGGCTAAAGCTACCATGAAAGAAGCAGGTGTACCTTGTGTACCAGGATCTGAAGGTATTCTAGAAGATTATGATGAGTGCCTTAAAGTAGCAAAAGGTATGGGCTTCCCTGTAATGCTTAAAGCCACCGCAGGTGGTGGAGGTAAAGGGATGCGTGCTGTTTGGGCAGTAGAAGATCTAGAAGATGCTTGGAATTCTGCTCGTCAAGAAGCAGGTGCTGCTTTTGGTAACGATGGTATGTATATGGAAAAACTTATTGAAGAGCCACGCCATATAGAAATACAAATTGTAGGAGACAGTAGAGGTAAAGCTTGTCACCTTTCAGAAAGAGATTGTTCTGTACAACGTCGTCACCAAAAATTAACAGAAGAAACTCCATCTCCATTCATGACAGATGATCTTCGTGAAAAAATGGGGAATGCAGCAGTAAAAGCTGCCGAGTTTATTAAATATGAAGGTGCAGGTACAGTAGAGTTTTTAGTAGATAAACACCGTAATTTCTACTTTATGGAGATGAACACTCGTATACAAGTAGAGCACCCAATTACAGAACAAGTTATAGATTACGATTTAATTAGAGAACAAATATTAGTTGCTGCAGGAGTGCCAATTTCTGGTAAAAACTATTTCCCTAAACTTCACTCTATAGAATGCCGTATAAATGCAGAAGATCCTTACAAAGGTTTTAGACCTTCTCCAGGAATGATTACCAATCTGCACGCTCCAGGAGGGCACGGAGTACGTATAGATACTCACGTATACAGTGGGTATGCAATACCACCAAATTATGATTCTATGATTGCTAAGTTAATTACTACCGCTCAAACAAGAGAAGAAGCAATTAACAAAATGAAAAGAGCTTTAGATGAATTTATTATAGAAGGTATACAAACTACTATTCCTTTCCATAGACAATTAATGGATGATCCAGCTTATATATCTGGTAATTACACCACTAAATTTATGGAAGATTTTGTAATGGAAGAGAAATATGCAGATCACGATTAAGTGAAAATGCACTATAAATAAAAAAATCCTCGATAATTTCGAGGATTTTTTGTTTTTGGGCGTTACCCTTTGGGTCGGGCTGTTCACTATATCTTTTTATATGAAAAATATAAAAAGGATGCCGTTACCATCCCTAACGCAAGAAAATCAACATAAAAAATATTCTTCTATATTTACTTCATAAAAACAAGAAGATTGATAAAAAAAATATTCAAATTTATTGGTAAAATTTTAATTGCGTTTGTGTGTATTTCTATAATATTGGTAACCTTGTATAAATGGGTTCCTGTGCCTATTACACCATTAATGGTAATTAGATATTTTGAAACACCTTCAGAAAAAAGGAGTTTATGGAGTCACAACTGGGAGTCTATAGATAATATTTCTATCAATTTACAAAAAGCGGTGATTTGTAGTGAAGATCAAAACTTTGTAAAACACAGTGGTTTTGATATAAAAGCAATAGAAAAAGCTTTTGAAAATAATAAAAAAGGAAAAAATATTAAGGGCGCAAGTACTATTAGCCAACAAACTGCAAAAAATGTATTTCTATGGCCAGAAAGATCTTGGTTAAGAAAGGGATTAGAAGTCTATTTTACGTTTTTAATAGAAACCATTTGGAGCAAAGAGCGCATATTAGAAGTTTATTTAAATAGTATTGAAATGGGTAATGGTATTTATGGAGCTGAAGCTGCAGCAAAATACTGGTTTCAAAAATCGGCATCTCAATTAAGTATACAAGAAGCAGCTGCTATTGCTGCTGTTTTGCCAAATCCCTTAAAGTATAAAGCAAACCCAGCAACAAGCTACATACAGAGCAGAAAAGCGTGGATTAGCAAACAAATGCGTTATTACGGGCCATTGCAACTTAAATTAGAGAAGAACAATGACTAATAAAGAAATGCTTGTTAAAAAATGCACTAGCTATGTAGAAGAAAGATTACATAGGCTTCAATTAGCTTTAAAAGATTTAGAGCAAGATTTAAGCAACGAAACTAAAAGTAGCGCAGGAGATAAGTATGAAACCTCTCGAGAAATGATTAATATAGAAATTAACAAGCTACAAAATCAAATACAAGGTTTTAAAAAATTAAAAGAAATTTTAACGCTAGTTGAACATAGAAAAAGCTCAACTTCTATTCAGTTAGGCAGTGTGGTAAAAACCAATCAAGCAAATTATTTTATTGCCATCCCCGTAGGTGAAATAACTACCGAAAAAGAAAAATTTTACGGTATTGGTTTAAATTCACCAATTGGGCAACTTTTATTAGGAAAAAAAGTAGGAGAGGAGTTTAATTTTCAGCAAAAGCAATACATAATTAAAGAGGTATTGTAGACTAATTTTGTACTAACCGCTTTTCTAACAAATCTTCTGGATAACTTATTTTTATGCTAGAAGAAGTGGGTAATTCTTCTTTAGAATTTACATATAGTAATTGATTGTTTTTGCAAATAGTTTCTACAAAATAATGATCTCCATTAAAATAACATTTTTTCACTTTTACCGTAAGTTTTCCCTCTTCATGAATTTTTAATTCAGAAGGGTATAACAAAACGATTCCTTCTTTAGTAAGCTCTTCAAAAAGCTCTGCTTTTAAAACATTTACTTCTTTAAATAGAGAAGCTATGTACTGGTTTGGAGGTAAATTATACAATTGCTCTGGTGTGTTGTTAGCAATTAGCTCTCCATTTTTCATTACTAAGGCTTGATCTGCAAAACCTAACATATCTGTACTATCGTGAGTAGCAAAAAGGCACGTAATTTTTTGTTTTTTTAGATAATTAAAAATATTTCGGCGTAGTTTATTTTTTCTAAAGTTATCAATAAAATTAAATGGCTCATCTAATAAAAGCAATTCTGGTTCTCTAGCCAAAACCTGTGCAAGTGCCACTCGTTGTTTTTGTCCGCCACTTAGGTTTTTAACCTTTGTTTTTGCAAAATGAAGCATATCAATTACTTCTAATAGTTCTTCTGTTCGTTGTTTGCTTTTTTCTGAATATTGTCTACTTAGATATTTCTGAATATTTTCTGAGACCGTTGTATAAGGCATTAAATGGTCTTCTTGTGCTAAGTATTTCATTTTAGGGTGACCAGGCACTAAGTTAAATGCCGGACCAAGAACCTGTTCATTATTCCAATAAATGCTACCTTCTTCTAAATCTAATAACCCGTATACGGCTTTTAAAAGTGTACTTTTTCCGCAGCCACTTTCTCCAATAATACAAGTATGACTTCCTTTTTTTACTGAAAATTGGATGTTTTGTAAGGTAGCTTTGTTTTGATAAGCAAATAAAACCTGATTAACTTTTAGCATAGAAGCATAATTTTTATCAAAGATAATAGATAAAATATGCAAAACCTTTTAAAAAGTAAAACCTGTAATATTATGAAACTCCTTAAGTCTTTAGTTAAATAAATATTATGAGATGGATTTTTATGTTTCTAATATTTTCTCCAACATTATTAGCTAGCCAAACTATAAGCGGGGTAATTTATAGTGAAGAAAATAAACTTGAATACATAAGCGTAACTAATATTACGCAAGGTTTAAAAACACAGTCTACCAAAGACGGTTATTTTTCTATAAACGCGATAGAGAATGATACGTTATTATTCTCTTCTTCCTTATACATAAACAAAAAAATAACTGTAACTGCTCTTCATTTTAAAGAAAAACTAATTGTTGAATTAGAAACTCCTGTAAATGAGTTAGAGGAAGTATATATAACTAATACTACTTTTAATGAAAAAGAATACAGCCTGAAGCTGAAAAAGCAATTTTTATATGATATAGAGCATAATCCACAGGAATATGTAAAACCAGCTAGCGGATATGTTGATTTTATGAAGATATTTAAAGATGCTAAAAAATACTTAGGTAAAAATAAAAAGACAATTACAATTGAAAAACCAGAATACTTATCTTTTGAAGAGATAAATAAAGTTCTTTTAAAGCAAAATAATCAAGAAGAAAGAATAGTAGATATAATAGAAATCTCTGAAGAGAGTTATTACCTATTTATAGATTTTTGCATAGGTAAAATAGAAAAGCACTTATTAGATGATAAAAATTATTTTTTATTATTAGATAAAATGTTCAACTTAGCTAAAGAGTTTAAATGAGCAATATTTAATTAAAAAAGGCACTAAAGTTATTTAGTGCCTTTTTTAATGATATTACTCTTTTGGTAAATTTTTAAAGCCCATATTCCATAATGTAAAACCATAAATATCTGCATATTGTTCGATGGTTTTGCTAACTGGAGTACCAGCACCGTGACCTGCATTAGTTTCAATTCTAATTAATACAGGGTTATTTCCGGTCTGTTTAGCTTGTAACTCTGCAGCAAATTTAAAACTATGTGCAGGTACAACACGATCGTCATGGTCTCCGGTAGTTACCAATGTTGCAGGGTATTCTATGCCTTCTTTTACATTGTGTACAGGAGAGTAGTTGTATAGATAATCAAACATTTCTTTAGAGTCTTCTGCAGTTCCATAATCATACGCCCAACCTGCACCTGCGGTAAACGTATGATAACGCAACATATCTAAAACTCCAACAGCAGGCAAGGCAACCTTCATTAAGTCGGGTCTTTGAGTCATAGTTGCTCCAACTAGTAAACCTCCGTTAGAGCCACCTCTAATAGCTAAATAATCGCTAGATGTATAGTTTTCTTTAATAAGATATTCTGCAGCAGCTATAAAATCGTTAAATACATTTTGTTTTTTAGTTTTAATACCTGCATCGTGCCACTCTTTACCATACTCACCACCGCCGCGTAAATTAGCTACAGCATAAATACCACCTTGCTCCATCCAAACGGCATTGGTAATGCTAAAAGATGGCGTTAAACTAATGTTGAAACCGCCATAACCATAAAGAATAGTTGGGTTTTTACCGTTAAGTTCAATTCCTTTTTTGTGCGTGATAATCATAGGTACTTTAGTACCATCTTTTGAGGTGTAAAATATTTGCTTACTTACATATTCTTCTGAATTAAAATCAATTTTTGGTTTTCTATATAATTCAGAAGTTCCTTTTTCAATATCATATTTGTAAATGCTACCTGGAGTGATATAGTTGGTAAACGAATAATAGAGTTCTTTTTCTTCTTTTTTAGTGCCAAAACCACCAACACTACCAACACCTGGTAATTTTACGTCTCTTACTAAATTACCTTCATAATCGTATTGTTTTACGGTAGAAACAGCATCTTGCATATATTCAGCAAAGAAATAGTCACCTCCTGTAGATGGGCTAAGTACGTTTTCTGTTTCGGGTATAAAATCTTGCCAAT
Organism: Mesonia phycicola; assembly: GCF_900141885.1. Lineage (GTDB taxonomy): Bacteria > Bacteroidota > Bacteroidia > Flavobacteriales > Flavobacteriaceae > Mesonia > Mesonia phycicola. The sequence goes on from NZ_FQYY01000003.1 coordinate 362,923, forward strand.
TTTCAACGCTTGGGTTGGCCGCATCTACAGTTACAATTTTTTTATTAGGGGCATTTAAATTGGTAACTAAAAACAATTTACTTCCTTTATTTTCTATTAGGTAAGTATCTGTATCTGTATTGCCAATAATTGTTTTTAACTCTGCATTTGGATTAGATAAATCTTTTAAAAATAATTTATTACCAGAAGTAGAAACACTAGCTCTTATGAGTAAGTATTTATTGTCTTCTGTTACGCTACCACCTACGTAACGATGTTTTTCTGCTTCTGTGCCTCCAAAAATTAGTTGATCTTCTTTTTGTGGAGTATTTAATTGATGATAGTATAGTTTATGCTGATCTGTTTTTGCAGAAAGCTCACTACCTTTTGGTTTATCGTAACTAGAGTAGAAAAAACCTTCGTTCCCTTTCCAAGACATTCCGCTAAATTTAATATCTACTAGCGTGTCTTCTGTAATTTCTTTTGTTTCTACATTCATTACCATTACTTTTCTCCAATCACTCCCGCCTTCAGAAATAGCGTAGGCAAGAATTTTTCCATCTTCAGAAAAACTCATTCCGCCTAAAGAAGTGGTTCCGTCTTCGCTAAATTTATTAGGATCTAAAAATACTTCTGCAGTAGAAGGGTCTTCTCCCGTTTTGTAACGATAAACCACATACTGGTTTTGCAAACCATCATTTTTACTGAAGTAAGTATAATTTCCCTCTTTATATGGTGCGCCTACTTTTTCATAATTCCAAAGAGTAGATAGTCGTTGTTTTAGTGTATCTCTGTAAGGGATTTGGTTTAAGTACTCAAAGGTTACTCTATTTTCTTCTTTTACCCAAGCTTCTGTTTCTTTACTTCTATCGTCTTCTAACCAGCGATAAGGGTCTTTTACATCGGTACCAAAATAGTTGGTGGTAGTGTCTACTTTTTTAGTTTCTGGATATTTCAAGGCAATTTCTTTTTTCTTAGTTTCTTCTTTTTCTTTTGGTTGATGATCACAAGCAATTAGTGATAAAACAACAAGAGGGAAAAATAATTTTTTCATAGTGTTGGTATTGAGTCTTTTCAAATATAATTAAACTTTTAGTAGCGCATAAAACAAAACCCCACGATTAAAGTGAGGTTTTGTTCTGTAATATATCCTGACAATATATTTTATAATTTACAGAATTTCTAGATCAAAAGTAACAGCAGCATCTGTCTCACCACCTACTACAGCACCTTCTTCTGGATCTGTAATTTTTTCTGTTGGTTGGTGTACTAAACTTACTAATACGCTTCCTGTACCAGTTGTACCTGCAACCCATTCTGTAGATAAACCTATTTGTACACCATCACTATCTGTAGAGTTAGCACCATCTGTACGAGTAAATTCAATATCTACATCACTAAAACCATAAGTTAAAAAGTGGTCGTCACTTTCTTCTTCTACTTCTTCTGTAATTAATTCTGGATCTTCTGGATCTGAGTTATTATAGAAGTTAGTTTCTACTTCGTAAGTTTCTCCACTAGTTAAAGAAATTACTGGAGCAACATAACTATCATCACGATATTGAGGGTCTGTGTAAGTATAAGTTACACTACCTTCTGTTGAATTTGTAAAAGTTAAGGTTACATCTGTAATTACTTCTTCTTCATTAATAATTTCTGGACTATCATCATCACTAGAACAAGAAGATATAAATGGGACGATAGCTAAGAAAAGAGCCAATAATTTTAAGTGTTTCATATTTATTTATTTTAAGATTATATTTATTAATAATTAAATTTTATTTGTAGCATTATATTTCTTCCTAAATTATCTGAATAGTACCTAAGTCTATTAAGGTAATCTCGATAAGAAGTATTTAAAAGGTTGTTTACGCGTAAGCCTACTTGCATACTACCGTGTGAAAAAGGCGTGAAAGTAGAGTTTGCCTCAAAACCTAGTAAAAAGTAATCTTCTGGAGGCGTGCTTACATCTACCAAAGTACTTGTGTAAACTCCATCTTCTAGAACATCGTAATAAAAATTATTATCAGGATAATTTTTTTGTTGGGCCACATAATTGCCCGTGATACTTAATTTTAATTGATGCCATTTTTCTTGCTGAAAGCTAATGGTGTTAGATAGATTTGCAGGAGGCATATTTATTAAATCTCTGTTATTTTGGGTGTCTTTACCATTTACATAGGCAAATTTACCACGGTAACTAAAATTATGATTTATTTGATAGCTCCAATCTATGTCTACCCCAAACATGCGCGCATCTGTTTGTTTATAATCCCAAACAGGAAAAGCGCCACGTATGGTGGTTTCTACCCCAGATGGCTCAATAAGTAAAAAATTTGAAATGTTATTGTAAAAAGGAGAAACGCCAAAAGTGAAGTCTCCTTGGTTTTTGCTAAAATCTAAACTTACTTTATGAGAAGTTTCAGATTCAAAACTTAAATCTCCCAACTCTATTACTGCTGCAGAATGATGTAAGCCATCTGCAAATAACTCTGATGGGTTAGGAGCTCTATTTGCTAAAGCATAATTACCATTTAATTTAAATTGATTAAATGTATAACTTAATCCCGCTGTAGAAGATACATTATGATAACTAAATACAGGGTTGGTTAAATACTGAGTAGCAAATTCTTCTACAATAATATCGCTATAATTTTCACTATAGTTACGTTCTTCCCATCTAGATTTTAAATAATATTTTTGTGCATCTATGTGGGTAAAATCATATCTCACACCTGCTTCTGCTAATAGATTTTCTGTTAACTTATATTCACCAATTGCAAATGCACCTAGTTTATATTGATCATAATCAGGTATAAGTCTTCTTACTCCAGTAAGCGGATTTGGATAATTGGTTTGGTAGCTTCCGTTTAAGCCCACGTTTAATTTATACTCATTTCTAGCATCAAACTTAAAATTGGTAGTCAAAGTGTGGGTTTGTAATTCTAAATCTACAGAAGGAGTATCTTTATCGTCTCCCGTTCTAATATCATACTCTAATCTATTATTAAGTTGATAGTCGTATTGAACATTCCACTTACCTAAACCCTCAAAACGTTTGTAGTAATTAACTCTAGCTAAGTGATGTTCTACTTTTTGTTTGGGAGCATTAATAGTGTAAGTAAAATTATTAACCACTGCAGGTTCTTCACTGTTAATGGCTCTTATTAAATCACTTACATTACCTATGTGTGAAGAACGTAAAATACCTATTTCAGAATTATAATAGCTATAATAAACATTAAAACCAGAAGAGAATTTATTAATTCCGAAATTTAAAGAAAAGTCTTTCTCTTCTGTCCCCGTATTAGAGAGTACGTAATCTGGAGCTTCAAAATCTCCAAACTTTTTAAAGGTTCCTTGCAAATTAGCAAACCAACCATTGCTGTAACTCTTGGTAATACTCGTAGTTATAGAACCACCGCGACCATTAGTAGCCCCGTTTAATATAGTTTTACCGTAGAGGGTATCTTTTACAGGAATTTTTGCAGGATCTATAATAATAGCTCCACCAATTGCATCACCACCATATTGCAATGCAGAAGCACCTTTAACCACGGTAATATTTCCTGCAGAATTTAAATCGATATTTGGGGCGTGTTCTGCTCCCCATTCTTGATCTTCCATTCTTACGCCGTGATTCATCATTAAAATTCGGCTACTATGTAAACCTTGAATAACAGGCTTTACTACACTATTACCAGTATTAAGAGAAGATACACCACTTATTTCTTTTAAAGCGTCTCCTAAAGTAGCAGAGCTATAACGCTCTAAAGTTTCAGCTTTTAATACCTCTTCTTGTCCTGTTTTAGAGTTTTCTATGGTGCTATTACCTGATAAGGCAACTTCGCCTAGTTCTTCTAAATGATGTTCTAATTTTATATTTTCATAAGTATCTCCTTCTATTAAAACGGGATAAATAAGATCTTGACAATCTGGATGAGTAATTTTTAATTCAATTTTTCCGTTGCAAAGATTTTTTATATTGAAATTACCATCAAAGTCTGAGTAGACCTCCACATCACGACCAATTATTTGAATGGTTGCATAAATAAGCGGATCACCATTATGGTAATCTATTATTTTGCCTGTAAGGGTATTTTTACAATCTTGGGCTTGTAAAGAAACACTAACCGCTATCATGAAGATAACCGTTAAAAGGGTTTTCATAATTTAATTTTTTGTACTGTTGAAACTACTATCTAACAAATTGACAGATAGGTTATCTAAAGCTTTTTAACTTATAAACTATAAAATTGATAAGCAGAAAGAATAGCAAATACTTTGATAGTAATACCAAAGTAAATAAGTATTAAACAGTATAAAAAGGAGGAGGTTTGTTATATATTAAGCATACAGGGGTTTTCTCTGAGGCTAGAGAATTGTAGTTGTTGTTGGTAATAGTTATGTCTTGCGGAACAACCTCTTGAAGATCAAAAATTGCTTCAGAGACTAAAAGAAGTGTGTTATTGTCTGTGCCAGATAAATGGCACCACATGCAGGTTTTAGTATGTTTTAGGTCGTCTTGATGAGTTAAGCTATGCAGTCCCGCAACTTTTATAAGCATAAAAGCAGTAAGAAATAACCATGAAAGGCTAATTTTAACTTTGTTAGACAAAACCATAGGGCAAAATTAAAAAGAAAAACCCAATCAAGTGTTAAAATAGTAAAAACTTGATTGGGCTTTAGATAAGATATTCTTTTATAAAGCTAGTTATGCTTTATATATTAAGCATTCACTTTAATTAAGTGTTCTGCAATTTGTACTGCATTTGTAGCAGCTCCTTTTCTTAAATTATCTGCTACAATCCACATGTTTAATGCTCTTGGGTGTGAGTGGTCTTTTCTAATTCTACCAACAAAAACATCGTTTTTACCTTCTGCATAAATAGGCATTGGGTAAGTATTTACAGCAGGATTATCTTGCAATGTAATACCTGAAAAATCTTTTAATGCAGCTTTAATTTCTTCTACTTCAAAATCTTTTTCAAACTCTATGTTTACAGACTCACTATGGCCACCAACTACAGGTATTCTTACAGCAGTTGCAGAAACTAATACAGTATCATCATTTAAGATTTTTTTAGTTTCGTGTGTTAGTTTCATTTCTTCTTTTGTGTAATCATTTTCTAAGAAAACATCACAGTGAGGTATTGCATTACGGTGAATAGGGTAAGGGTAAGCCATTTCTCCATTCTCACCTTTGTACTCATTTTCTAATTGTTGTACAGCTTTTACTCCTGTACCTGTAATAGATTGGTAGGTAGAAACTACTACTCTTTTTATACCAAACTTATCATGTAATGGTTTAAGAGCCAATACTAATTGAATAGTTGAGCAGTTAGGGTTTGCTATAATTTTATCTTCTTCTGTTAAAGCATCTGCATTAATTTCTGGCACTACTAATTTTTTAGTAGGGTCCATACGCCAAGCAGAAGAATTATCGATTACCGTTGTACCTACTTCTGCAAATTTAGGAGCCCATTCTAAAGAGGTGTCTCCTCCTGCAGAAAACAAAGCGATCTCAGGTTTTCGTTTTACAGCTGTTTCTAGGTTAACTACTTTATAATTTTTTCCGTTAAACTCAATTTCTTTACCAACAGATTTTTCTGATGCTACAGGAATTAATTCGGTTAAAGGAAAATTTCTTTCTGCTAAAACTTTTAGCATTACTTGGCCAACCATACCGGTGGCTCCAACAACAGCTACTTTCATTTTTACTGAGATCTAAAATTTTTAATTAAAACTTAAAATAGATATTAATAATAAGTTACAAAGATAGTAGAGAAAATTAGATTGTAGCTTTATTGGATTTATAAAATAACATTGAACACAAAAAAACCCTGCTCATTAAGCAGGGTTTACTATTAAAATTTAAATATGTAGATAAATTATCTAATATTAGGCATTGTTTTTCTTTCTTAACTCGTCTCTAATTTCAGCAAGTAATTCTTCTTGAGTAGGTCCCTTTGGAGCTGCAACTGGTTTTGGATCTTCTTTTTGCTTTGTTTTTTCGTAAGCTCTTAAGAATAAAAAGATAAATAAACCAACAATTACAAAGTTGATAATTGCTTGTATTAAATTACCATAAGTCATAACTGCAGCTTCAGCTTCTTTAGCTGCTTCAAGAGTAGCATAGGTTTCTCCGTTAAGCGCAATAAATTTTGTAGTAAAATCTGTTCCGCCAGTAATAACTCCAATAATTGGGGTAATAATGTCTTTTACAACAGAATCTACAATTGTTTTAAAAGCAGCACCAATAACAACTGCAGTAGCAAGGGCAACAATATCACCCTTCATTAAGAATTTTTTAAAGTCAGTAAAAAAGCTCATATTATATTTGATTAGTTAATATTTGGTTAAAAATATTAAAAAAATCTTTAGCTATATAAATTAACGTTGAAAAGTGCTTTTCTGTAGTTTAAGTGTTTTAATTTAGTTATGAGTGGTGTTAGTTAATAATATTACGCTTTACTCGTTGAGAGATAGAAGTGATTAGCTCATAAGAAATAGTACCTGCATTATTGGCAAACTCTTCTGCGCTTTTTTCTTTTCCAAATAGTATAACTTCATCTCCTTCATTACAATCTACATTGGTAACATTTATCATTAACATATCCATACAAACATTACCAATTATTGGAGCTAATTTACCGTTTATCAATACACTGGTTTTTTGTTTACCATAAATTCTATTAATACCATCTGCGTGCCCAAGAGGTAGGGTAGCTGTTTTGGTATTTTTGGAAGCTATAAAGCCACGATTGTAACCTACACTTTCTCCCTTTTTTATGTGGTGTATTTGAGATATTAATGTTTTTAAAGTACCTACTGGGATTAAGTTTTTATCTTCTTTTGCAGAGTTACCATAACCATAGAGACCAATACCAGTTCTTACCATATCATAATGAGCTTCTGGGTAATTAATAATCCCAGATGTATTACATAAATGACAAATAGGTTTGTATGCTAATTGAGGTAAGATTTTATCTAAGGCTTTTTGGTAATTTTTTATTTGTAGTAACGTAAAGTCTTTTTCTGCAGTATCTTCACTAGCTCCCAAATGAGAAAATATACCTTCTACTTTGGTACTTTGTGTGGTGGTAAGTTTATTTACTATCCAATCTATTTCTTCAATAGAAAATCCTAACCTATTTAAGCCTGTATTTATTTTTAAATGGATTGGGTAATTTTTCTGATGAAGTTTTTCTGCAGTAGTAATAAAAGTGTTAAGTGTGTATTTACTGTAAATATTTGGCATTAAATTATATGCTATTACCTCTTCAAAATTAGAAGATTGTGGGTGTAAAACCAAAATAGGTTTAGTGATACCGCCTTTTCTTAAAGTAATACCCTCTTTAGTATAAGCTACTGCAAAATAATTTACGCCTAATTTTTCTAAACGAGTAGCAATTTTAACAGAGTCGCTCCCGTAGGCAAAAGCTTTTACTACCCCAAGCATTTTAGTAGAAGCACCAATTTTAGAACGCATATAGTTGTAATTGTGTTCTAAAGCGGCTAAATCTATTTCTAAAACAGTTTCAGAAGTTTGTGACATAATTATTCTTCTTTACCAGGTAACTCTTCTATACCTTTAACGTCTATTTTTTTCACTTTTTCATTAAGCATAGCCTTGTAATAAGCTGCTCTACTTAGTGGCTCATATTCTTCTGTTTCTCCCAATAACACTAAATCTTTACTAGCAGATTTTCTAAAACTGTATTGGGCTAAATTACCAGTGCGGGTACAAACAGCGTGAACTTTAGTTACATACTCTGCCGTAGCCATTAAATTTGGCATTGGTCCAAAAGGATTTCCTTTAAAATCCATATCTAGACCAGCTACAATTACTCTAATTCCTTTATTTGCTAAATCATTACATACACTTACAATTTCTTCATCAAAAAATTGTGCTTCATCAATACCTACCACATCACACCCATCTGCTAAAAGTCTAATATTTGCAGCAGCAGGAACTGGGGTAGACCTAATTTCATTAGCATCGTGAGAAACCACCATTTCTTCATCATAGCGTTTATCTATGGCGGGTTTAAAAATTTCTACTTTTTGTTTTGCAAATTGGGCACGTTTTAACCTGCGGATAAGCTCTTCGGTTTTGCCAGAGAACATACTTCCACAAATTACTTCAATCCATCCAAATTGCTCTTCGTGATTTACGGTATTTTCAAGAAACATTTTGTAATTTTCAGCATTAAAACAGAAATATACTGTTTACATTTAAGCAAGGTAAAATTACTAAAAATACACCCGCACAAAAAAAGTTAATCATAAAGTTATGAAGAAGTCTCTGGAAGCTGAATTAATTAGCATAGCACACAGAATATTACAACTTAAAAACAAGGAAGATATTCATGAATTAAAAGCAATTACTGCTGTTTTATATGAAAAAATTTCTGTTTTATCTTATGCAGAAAAGCATTTTGCAGGATCCAGACCTACTATTGGTTTACAACAAGTAAAAGAAGAGGTAACTAAGGTTGAAGAAACTAAAGAAGAAATTGTAGCAGATTCTACAGAAGAGGTTACCGAAAAAGTAGCACACTCCAGTGGAGTAAAACATAATACCGAAGGTTTTGTAGAACTAAATACAGAAATTTTAAAAAATATTTTGGCAGAGATGCCTATTGAAAAGTTAATGGCCATTAAAGAACAAAACGCAAGACCCGATGGATTGCAGTATAATAAAGAGGCTATTACAGAACCCAATACAGAAAAAATAAAAGATTTAGTAGCACAGATGTTACCAGAGTCTGAAAAGGTAGATGAAGAGTTAGAAAAAATTATTCCGCAAGATAATACTAACTCTAAAGAACAACATTTTGGTGTACATTATGATGATTTACCACAGTTTGAACCGGTACAAACCAATGAAATACCTGAAACACCGCAGGTAGAAGAAATAAAAGAAGAGGTAAAAGCAGAAGCCCCAAAAGATACAGAACCTTCTTCTAAGCAAGACTTATTTCATGAGCATAAAACACCAGAGTTTGAGCCAAAAGAAACTTCTACAAGAAACGATGTAGGAGGCGAAAGAAAATCTTTAAATGATAGATTAAAAAAAGGGATTAATATTGGTTTAAACGATAGGTTAGCTTACATCAAACATCTTTTTGAAGGTAATGCAGCAGATTACAACCGTGTGCTTTCTCAATTAAATACTATAAATACTTATGCAGAAGCACATCAATTTATTCAGCAGCAAATAAAACCAGATTATGGTAATTGGGAAAACAAAGAAGTTTATGAAAATCGCTTTTTAAAAGCCATTGAAAATAAATATGACTAATGGCAAAACTTTTTTTAGTACCAACTCCTATCGGTAATTTAGAAGATATGACTTTTAGAGCTATTAAAGTTTTAAAAGAAGTAGACTTTATTCTTGCAGAAGATACGCGCAATAGTGGTAAATTACTTAAGCATTTTGATATTTCTACCACAATGCATAGTCACCATATGCATAATGAGCACAAAACGGTAGAATTAATAATAAAACGTATACAAAATGGAGAAACTGCAGCTTTAATTAGTGATGCAGGAACTCCAGCAATATCAGACCCCGGTTTTTTATTAACCCGTGCTTGTGTAGAGAATAACATAGAAGTAGATTGTTTACCAGGTGCAACAGCATTTGTTCCTGCTTTGGTAAATAGTGGTTTACCTAACGATAAATTTGTGTTCGAAGGTTTTTTACCCGTTAAAAAAGGAAGACAGACTCGTTTAAAAATTTTAGCAGAAGAGACAAGAACTATTATTTTTTATGAGTCGCCACATAAATTATTAAAAACATTAAAACAATTTGTAGAGTTTTTTGGAGAAGATAGGGAGGTCTCTGTCTCTAGAGAAATTACCAAACTTCATGAAGAAACAGTAAGAGGTACCACAGTAGAAGTATTAAACTACTATACTAATAAACCACCTAAAGGAGAAATAGTGGTAGTGCTAGCAGGTAAAAAATAAAAGGTTTGCTTTAAAAAAGCAAACCTTCGTTATTAACATCTAGATTTAAAAAATTACTACTCTAAAGAGGTTAGGTAATTTAGTGCTTCTGTTGCATTAGACAACTCTGCAAATTTTTGTGCAGTATATTTGTTTTTGTCAGATTTCATAGATAAATCGGCACCATTTTTTACCAACAGTTTTAAAACTTCTACTTTATTATATCGAGCTGCAAACATAGCAGGAGTTTTACCTAAAGATTTTTTGTTTACATCTTCTCCAAATTCTATAAGTTGTTGTACCATTTTGGTGTCTCCTTTCATAATTGCTTTGCAAAAAGAGTTAAGGTCTTCATTTTTCTCCCAATTTATTTCAGATAAATTTTTTGGGTTAATTTCATAAGTGTTGTTGGCAAATGTAATACAGCTGATGAATGCAAATACTACGGTGATAATTGATTTTTTCATGATTAATGAATTTTGATTAATGAATTAGTTTTAAGTAACTTACTCTATTATTATAGACAAAAATAAATAGAATATGTTACAGAAAAATTTCAAAAATTTTATTAAAACATCATGAAAAGGTAAGTAAAGTGTATATAAATTAGAGCTCTATATTAACATTTAAAAGCAGCCATTTTTTCTAATAATTGCTTAAATTCTGTAATAGAAGAAGAAGAGTAATTGGTTAAATTTATAGTAGCCATCTTTTCTTCATTTAATTTTACAAAAAGAGATTTTTCGTTTTGATCTACCCCGCAAATTTCATCTACTTTTAATCGTTTAGTAGGCCCTTCATCTAGTTTGTATTTTATAAAAACTGCATCATAAATAACGTGGTGTTTTTTTATTTGACTTTTTATAATAACATAGATGACTAAAATATTTGCCAAGGCAACCAAATAGAAGTAAGAAACCTCTTTACTTAAAACATAACCAATTAGACCAATAATTAAAAGTATAATACCAACTAAGAGAATAATTAATATTTGAAGGGTGTTTTTGTATTTTAGGGTAAGATCTTGATTCATTTCATTTAATTCTGTGCACGAATTTAACTAAAACAAGGAAGCTGCCCTCAGTATACTAGTCAAATTTTAATAAATTTTTTGTATATTATAACTTATATTTTTTTGAAATGGGTTTTGGAGGATCGGTACAAGGAATGATTACTAGCTTGAAGAATAACTCAAGGCGTGGTAAAAGAGTAAATTATTTTGATAAAGGTTATAAAGCTACTTCAGAAAATAACTCTGGTATACCTGTTAAAAAAATATCAGCCAAAAAACTAAGAACAATAAAGAAAAAAATTAAGGAAGAAAATAGAAAAGAAGAAGTGAGAATATGGCTTATTTTTTCTATAGTATTTACCGTCATTATTGCATTTAGTATAAAATTTATTTTCTTTTAAAAGATCTTTTCAGAAAGCAAAGCACTTTATATTTGTATCTAAAATTTTTCTAAATGCGTTGGACAATAAAACCTCTACCAGATTCTATAAAAGTACAAGAACTTCAACAATCACTAGGTGTAGAAAAAGCAATTGCAAGTCTATTGGTACAGCGTGGAATTGAAACTTTTGAAGATGCTAAAAAATTTTTCCGTCCTAGTTTAGAAGAGCTGCACAGTCCTTTTTTAATGAAAGATATGAGCAAGGCGGTAAAAAGAATAGAACAAGCCATTGCTACAGGTGAAAACATCATGGTTTATGGAGATTACGATGTAGATGGTACAACCAGTGTAGCTTTAATGAGCTCATATCTAAAAACAAGAACTCCGCAAGTAGCTACATATATTCCAGATAGATATGCAGAAGGTTATGGGGTTTCTTATCAAGGAATAGATTATGCCGCAGATAACGATATCTCTTTAATTGTAGCCTTAGATTGTGGTATAAAAGCTATAGATAAAGTAGCTTATGCCAAAGAAAAAGGAGTAGAGTTTATTATCTGTGATCATCACCGACCAGGAGCTGCAGTTCCAGATGCTGTGGCAGTTTTAGATCCCAAACAAGAAGATTGTACTTATCCTTATAAAGAACTTTGTGGTTGCGGTGTAGGTTTTAAACTAATACAAGCCTTAGAAGAAAAATTAGGAAATACTGTAGATACTCTAATGCCTTATTTAGATTTGGTAGCTACTGCTATTGGTGCAGATATTGTCCCTATTACTGGAGAAAATAGAGTATTGGCATATTTTGGATTACACGTGATTAACACCCTTCCAAGAAATGGGTTTAAAGCTATTTTAGATCAAATAAAAAAGAAGGTTTTTACCATTACAGATGTAGTTTTTATTGTAGCGCCACGTATTAATGCTGCCGGAAGAATGAAGCACGGTTTGCATGCTGTAGAGTTATTAACCGAAGAAAATTTAGAAAACGCTCAAAAGTTTGCTCAAGAAATAGAACAATACAATGCAGATAGGCGTAGCGCAGATAGAACAATTACAGAAGAAGCATTAGACTTAATAGAAAAGTCTAACGAGCAAGAACGTTTTACTACTGTTGTTTATCAAGAAGATTGGCATAAAGGAGTAATAGGTATTGTTGCTTCTCGTCTTACAGAAACTTATTACCGTCCTACGTTAGTATTCACTAAAAGCGGAGATAAATTAGCAGCATCTGCACGCTCAGTTAAGGGATTTGATGTTTATAATGCTCTAGAAGCCTGCGCAGAACACATAGAGCAATTTGGCGGACATAAATATGCCGCAGGATTAACATTAAAAGAAAGTAATTACAAAGTCTTTAAAGAGAAGTTTGAAAAAGTAGTAAGCACAACAATAGATAAACAACTTCTAACTCCAGAAATCACTATAGATCAAGAACTTAATTTATTAGATATAACTCCCAAATTTTACAGAATTTTAAAACAATTTGCTCCCTTTGGTCCAGGTAATATGTCTCCCGTTTTTTTAACCAGAAGCCTTACCGATACAGGTTATGCAAAAGCAGTAGGAGAAACCAAAGATCATTTAAAATGCAGCGTACAACAACTACCAAATAAAGCGTCAATAGGCTCTATAGGTTTTAACTTAGGCAATAAATTAGAGTTGCTTAAAGACAAAAAACCATTTGATGCTGTATATTCTATAGATGAAAATGAATGGAATGGTAATGTGTCTTTACAATTAAAATTAAGAGATATTAGGTAAATGAATATTGTACAAATAAAAAAGCCCTCTGTTTAGAGGGCTTTTTAAATATATATTGATAAGTATTAATTATCTTTTTAGAGTAAAGTTAGCTTTAAATTCTGCTTTTACTAACTCACCATCGGTTTGTAATTGTAAATATTCAATTCTAAACCAGTAATCTCCTGAAGGCATTACTTTCCCATTAAAGGTACCATCCCATCCTTCACTTGTTGGGCTTAATTGTTTTAATAATTTACCGTAACGATCAAAGATATAGATCTGTGCTCCTGCATTCTCTTCTCCTAATCCTATAATATTCCAACGGTCATTATAACCATCTTCGTTTGGAGTGAAGAATTTAGGGTAATCTATAAAGTTAATTACATTAACTGTTACACCACATCCATTTTTATCTCTACCATATACAAGGTGACTACCTGAAGATAAACCATCTATAGTAACAGTACCATCTTCACCGATATCAAACCAAAGACCATCGTCTACTCTAAACTCATAATCTCCGTTACCAGAAGCGGTAATTAATAAAGCATGTTCTCCTTCAAAAGCTAAGGTTAAAGGCTCTACGCTAAACTCTGGTGGTGTACTTTGAATTAGTGTAGTACTACTTGTGCTGCTACATCCTGTTACTATGTTAGTAACAGTTACGGTATAGGTTCCTGACTGTGTAGCCTCTAATACTCCTCCTGTTTCAATTAAGATATTACCATCAAGACTCCATTCAAAACTATAGATTGTAGTGTCTAAACCTGTATCAATTACTACTGGATCATAATCTCCTCCTTCTGTTGGAGTAGATGGATCTACGTCTTCACAAATATACCCATCATAACCAGAGATATCTACCACAGGTCTATCGTCTACTTCAATAGTGATTGTTGCATATAATGCAGACTCACATAGTGTTACTGTATCTATTACTTCTGCAATAATCGTTTGTGGATTTTCAACTGTTGTATAAGATGACAATTGACTTGCATCAATGTTAACTCCTGACATATAATCATCCATACTTGCATAGTATACTATTTCTGTATCTGCTGGCGCTCCTGGGTTAATATCATCGTTATAAGCAGTTAGATCTATAGTTGCAGTGCTTCCTCCTTGTTCGTCTGAACAAACAATCTCCATAAGATCTACTTCTTCAATATCAGGTCTTGGCTCTACAGTTATTCTTACTGCTCCAATTGCTCCTGTATTATAACAACCAGTATCTCCGTACTCTATTCTTATGTATAATAAGTCACCGTCTGAAGCTAACTCTCCTGATGAGATTGGGTTTGTTCCTGCTTCAGCATCACTTTCTGAATCATAATATGTTATGATATAATTATCAAGATCTAAATCAGTATTCTCTGACTCATCTAATAAAGAGATAAGTTCTGAAGTTACAGGATTAGCTACAGTATTATCGTAAACATTTTCTGCAATATCTTCTAAGAATAAAGTCGCTTGAGAACTATTACCATCTTCACATAGAGTATATCCAAATTCATCTGGATTTACTAAAGCAAGTACTGGAGCTTTAATTACTGCAATCTCTATTGGTACAATTACGTAACAGAAGTTACCATTAATACCACTATCTACTCTTACAAAGATTTCTTGAACAATAAGATCATTATCATTAATGCTATTGTAAGAAGGCTCATTAACATAAGCAGTTGGATCTACAATATATTCTGCCGATGAAGTATCTCCATCTTCTGCTGCTCTTTCTGTTTTGTAGTAAGTTAAAATTACATTTTCACTACCGCTAATCATAGCGCCTGCTTCTGTTAAATCAAACGGATATGCAGTAATACCATCATTATTATCATCACACTCTTCTAGTCTAAGTTCATCTGGATCTGTTATTGATGGACTTGGTAGAGGTAATACTTCTAAAGTTAATACAACTACATCTGAACATAATCCTTGTGTAGCTGTATTTACTACTTCTACATAAATTTCTTGGTTATTAATTACATTCTCGTAGTTTGTTGGATCTGCAATTTCATTTCCATTTAAGTAATCTTGTTCACTTGCATAGTAAGTAAATGAATACGTATTTGGAGGTAATGCTTGACCTGTAATTTCTCCTTCTTTAGAAGTTAAGTCAAATATTGTTTGTGCTACAGGGACATTATTATAATCATCATCACATAATTGTAATGGTGTTGGCTCTGCAATTGTAGGCAACATTTCTACATTTAAAGTAAAGGTGTTGTTATTAGTTGCATCAAAAGCATCTATACAACCTGTTATATTACTTTCTATACGAACGTAAATTACTTGACCATTAAATGTATTGGTATACATAGATGGTACTATAATAGCATTAGTTCCTGCTTCTGCATCTGCTTGAGATATGTGGTAACTAACCATTACATCTGCTGGGTTTTGAGAACCAATAATATTAGCAGTATTTACTGTTAAATCAAACACAGCAAAACCATCATTATTGTCATCACAAACATAAAGATCTTCTAAATTCTCTATCTCTGGAGTTGGTACAGAAATTAATTCTACTTGTCCTGTTACATAACAATCTGTAAGGTCGTTGGTTGCTCTTACATAAATAATTTGGCTACCAGAACTATTTACTCCATATAAGCTAGAAGTGTCTATTGGATTACCTCCACTGTTTGCACTAGATATAGTGGTATGGAAAGTAATAGTAACATCTGGCTCAGTTCCTAAGATATCTACTGCTAAAAGTGCAAGATCAAACTCTGCAATACCATCATTATCTTCATCACAAACTTCAATAGGTAAAGTTGGGATTTCTGGAGATGGAAGTGGGTTTACCGTTAATGTTAGTGTGTAACCTTGACTTACATAACAACCTGTGTTACTATCTTCTGCTCTAATGTAGATAGTTTGGTTATTAATGGTATTTTCATAAGGACTACTTAGAGCATTCACGTTATTGTCTGCATCTGCTTGAGTTAAATAGTACTGAACATCTATACTTGTATCTCCGCCATTAATTTCTAACGTAGCATCTGTTAAATTGAAAAACTCTTTTTCATCTCCTGGATTATTATCATCACATAACTCTAAAGGTACCGGAGGATAAATAGTTGGTAAAGAGTTTACAATCACCTCAAAACTAGTTTCGTCTTGACAACCATTACTACCCTCTACTAAAACATATATAGTTTCTGAAGGAGCGTTAGCAGTATACGCTGTTGGCACTGAAATTTCATTACCAGAAGTAAGATCTGCTTGGCTTGCATAGTAAGTTAACGTAAAGGCTGACGGATTAGTTTCATTTGCTAATATATCATCTGCCATATCTGTAAGGTCAAACACAGCATTTCCTGAACTAGTTGTATCACATTCTTCTAGTGCTACTAAGTTTGCAGCCGCTACAAGGTCTGGACTATCTAGAACTAATAAACTAACGTCTACCGTGTTGAAACAAGCTACCCCTGGACTCTCTACTCTTGCATAAATGGTTTGTGAGTAATTTACAGTATTAGTAAATGGACTACTTATTGGGTTAACATCATTATCTGCATCTGCCTGAGTTCTATGATAAGTTACCGTTACTCCAGTAGCTCCTCCAGTAATTTCAGCATCTAAATCTGTTAAAATAAAGATTCCCTCTCCATCATTATCATCATCACAATATTCAAACACAGCTGGTGTATAAGCTGCAGGTGAAACATCTACCTGAAGATCTAAACTAGTTACTGTAAAACAACCAGTAGTATTATTAGTGATGTTTAAATAAATAGTTTGAGCATAAGCGGTAGTATTCATATAACTAGTTCCTAAATCATTAGTTCCTGCAGCTTGAGCATCTGCCATATTCTCATAATAAAGAACGGTTAAATTAGGATCATTTCCTGTGATTTGAGAAGTTGCAGTTAATAAATCAAAAGTGGCTAAACCATTAGCTTGACCTTCATCACAAACTACCAATGTCGTTGGAGTGTTATATGCTGGTAATGGATTTACAACTAAATCAAAAGTGGTTGTTGAACTACAGTTATTACCATCTGTTACCTCTACTGTTATAGTGGTTGAACCACTAGAGTAGTTATTAACATCACTTGCTGCTATTGCTGCACCTGTAGCATCATAATAAGCTACGGTATAAGCCGCTGGATTTGCTAGATTTGCTAATACCTCTGTCTCACGATCTTGTAAATCAAAAATCATTATTCCTGTTTCATTCTCATCACACTCTTCAATAGAAGTTATAGTTGAAGGAAGATCTGGAGAAGGATTTACAATTAAATCTACACTTACTGTATTGTAACAACTAATAGTTGCACTATCTACACGAGCATAAACTGTTGCCGTACCAGAAGTATAAGGAGAAGTAATTAAATCTGAAGCAGTAGCATTACTAGCACCAGTTTGTGTACCGTAATAAGCCACGCTTAAATCTGGATCACTACCTGTGATAAATGCATCTAATTGTGATAAATCAAAAGATTCTGAACCATCATTATTAGCATCACATAACTCTAAAGCTGTTGGTGTGTTTGCAGTTGGTGCTGCAATTACATTAAGA
>NZ_FQYY01000018.1 GCF_900141885.1 Mesonia phycicola
GAATTTCGAATAATTTTTTTATCCGTATACATTTGAAAAATAGAGTAGTGCTGAGAAAATTTTTTACCGCAACAAATTATCCGTTTCAGTTTTTCCATCTGAGTGATTTCAAGTCCGCCGTGTTCTGATTTTAATTTTTAAATTTTCCGCAAAGATTTTCAGTACGTTTTATCCGTATCAGTTTTGAGTAAAACTTTCAATAATTTTGTCAGATGACTTTAATATTCAGAATCACAATAAATCATCTCCAAAAAGAAAGTAACTTATTTTAAACTCGCTGATTTTTGTTTCGTATTTTAGCTAACGGTTTTGTATAATTTCCCAGCTAAGGGAAGGTTAGGAGTAAAGATAATAAAAAGAGCCAACTTTGACGCTTTTGCGTCTGTGTCCGCAGGACACAACTAAACCTTAGTTGGAATTATACGGTGTTACCCACAGGTTTTTTATTCATATATCATTTTCCGAACACTTTTTTCAGTCCGCTTTATATATTCAGCGTACTTTTCCTTTTCAGATTCCGTTGTGTAAATCAGTTCGTTATCTTTATAGTAAAATAAGCGTTTAGTTTCAGAGCCTTTATTCCTTCCACGATTTTTAAATTCGATCAATTTAGCGAATATCATTTTTCCATCTTTGTAATAAAACTCAAATTCGTCATAACCTTTTTTTGCTGTTTGGCTATATTTAATTCGCAAAGGTGGATTGTCATTTTGATTTTCATAAAGATAGTATGCTGTCCAACCTCCATTTTTTCTGAATATGCTTTTGTAAATAATTGGTCCTTCTGCAATTCCTTCGTTAAATTCTTTTTCGGTTAGATTTATTTTAGCAACTTCTCGAGTTATTCTTGTTATTTTATTCAGATTTTCAACATTCGCATCATTATTTTGTCCGATTAAAGTCAAAGGGAAAAATAGAATGATTATTATATTTCGTAATGTTTTTTTCAACTTGTGGGCAACGGTTTTGTATAATTTCCCAGCTAAGGGAAGGTTAGGAGTAAAGATAGTAAAAAGAGCTAACTTTGACGCTTTTGCATCTGTGTCCGCAGGACACAACCAAACCTTAGTTGGAATTATACCTTGTTGGCAGTAGTTTTTTTTTAATCATTCCATCCATAACTTTTCCAATGGTTGTATTCAGATTGGTATTTTTCCTTTACCATAAATCCTCTTGAATAAAAAACTACATAACTCTTTTTGTCTCTCATTCTTATGTATTCAATTCCGAGTGGTGCATTAATTTTTTCTGGGTAAACTCCAGTTTCGGTTTTCAGATTCTCAACTTCGGAAATAATATTTTCACTCCTAAATCTTTGTACTTTATCAACTGTAAATCCTGAAAGAATTTGAGCTAATATAAAAATCGGAAGAAGTGAAAAAACGAACAAAGCTTTTCGGCTATCCATATTTTTATTTAATAAACTTACAATTAAATAAATCAGAGTTGTAATGAAAACTATTCCAAAAGGAATTAAGAGATAAAACATTTCAATAATCGTCAAAGCAGGTATAAATGGTACTATGAATCCAATTAAAATTATAATGAAAAGAGCTATTTTTTTATTCTGATTCAATTCAAGTTCGTGGGTTTTTAAATTACTGCCAACGGTTTTGTATAATTTTCCAGCTAAGGGAAGTTAAGGAGTAAAGATAGTAAAAAGAGCTAACTTTGACGCTTTTGCGTCTGTGTCCGCAGGACACAACTAAACCTTAGTTGGAATTATACGTTGTTAGCTGCTGGTTTTTTCTTGGAATGTGTATTTACCTAATCTTAGTGTACAAAAGAAAACTAATAGAGCAGGTTGATAATGATAATCTGAAAATTGATAAAATGAATGAGCTATACTATTTCTAATATTTTTTCCTTGGTTTATGTTAGTAAAAGTATATTTAAAAAGTGCAATGTCTTTTTGACTAAAATATTCTTTGGTTATCTCATTGTCTAGAAGTTCTTCTAATAGCTGTTCGCGAATTTCACCGCCTCTTCTTGAAGTTGATGTGTTACCTCCAGCCAACCTTATAAAATCTCTAAGCGCACCTTCAAATTTTAAAGTTAAAGAATCCAAAGCAAGTATAAAGTTGTTGACTTTATTTGTATTCATTAAAATTGATAATTCGAATTGGGCAAATAAACTATGTATTCCTGGTGCAAGCATCGATAGCCAAGTGGAATTTTTATCAATTTCATTTGCTGTCATTCCCCGTTGAAATTTTAATCCATACCAAGTATGTTTTTCTAAGAAATCATATATTTTATAATAATTTATTTTTCCAGACCATATACCCTCAATAATAACTTTAAGAAATAGGCTAAAACATTTAGTAGTGTGTGATAAAGTATAATTTTTATTTATTTCTCTTACGATCTTTTCTGATTCTTCAAGATGTTTATGATTGCTATTAATATCAAATACACTTAAAGAAAATAGATTTTGAATTGAGTTTTTAATTGTTTGCTTTGAGTAAGTTTCATTTTCAGTTGGGTCAACTAATATATCTTCATTAATTGAAAAATAAGCTAAAATTTTTTCTGTCGGAAGTTTTAGAATAATCTCGGAATATTTTTTTAAGTATTCATTAAATAGTTGAGTTTCTTTTTCTCCAAGTTCCCAGTTAAATTTGCCAAGTTTTACAGTTTGTTTTAAACGGTTATATTCTTTTAAAATAGACTCGGCTTCAACATTTTTTCCTGCTTCTCTTAAATATTTAGCTTTATCACCTAAAGTTTGTAATTTAATAAAATCATTATCTTTCTGATGCTGATTTAATATTAAATCTTCATTTTTGGATAGTAACTCATAGAGTTTTTTAGTGGGCATATTAAACTTTTTATATAGTTTAATACCAGTATTTAAAGTTGTTTTGTTATGAAAGTATGAGGTCGGATTTTCATTTTCTACCCAAGTTGGTAAATCAATTGCAATATTTTTCAATTGTTCTGAAGATAAAATATTATTTTCTAAAATGGCGTCTAGAATGCTTGATTTAAACCAATCTGGGACTTCGTTGGTTAGATTTAAAGTGAACTTTTGAATTTCAATAATTCCAATTTTTGTCTTTTTTGAAATATAAAAAAGTGCAGAAAGTAATATAGGTAATTCTCTAGCTTCATTTGCTTTAACCTTATTAATTGTTTTAATATAATTTAGTATTGATATTTCTGCATAGTCATTATGCTTTTCAATTTGCCAAATTAAATGAGCATATCTTGATATTAAAAAGGTGTTTTCTGTTTGATTTATTCTTTGCTTAATGTAATCTATTTCCTTAACCGTAAATTCTGCTTTATTAATATTACCTTTAATGTCTGTTGTCTGAGCATTATTTATTAATCTTCCATTATTGATATTATAGGTTAAAATTTTTCTCTCAACAACGATTTTATTTTTCCAATCGACATCTAAATTTTCAATAGTTTCAAGTTCTTTTTGGATATTCCAAATATTCAATGATTTTAGATTTTCCATTGAACTATAGAAACTTTGAACTTCTTTTGGATTTTCTTTCATTGTTTTTTTTTGAAACTTGCAGCTAACGGTCTCGGCTATTAGTAGTTGCGTGTGTTAGCACTTATTTTTGCAAGTACACATCAAACTGAAAATCCGCTAGGATTTTCAGAAGTAGGCGAGAACAAGCAATTACTTATAGCCATTGTTGTGTGCAGTATTTTATTCAGTTTTTGTTATTTCACTTTTATATACAAAGTCATTATCAATGTCAAATTTTGATTCCTGCGTATATTTATTTCCATTGACATTTGTGATTTTTACAATCAAATCAGGTGTCGGCTTATCTTTCGGTCTAGATTTCCAAAACGCTTCATTTCCGTCTAAAAATTTCAGTCTATAACTACAATCATCAATCCATATTATTTTCAGCGTTATTTTCTTTTCTCCATATTGTTCAGTTTGGATAGAGTCATTTCTTTGAATTTTAGCTTTTAAAATTCCGTTTTCAATATTCTGAAATTTACCTATTTTAAATTTGTCGCAATTTTCTTGTGAGTAAGAAAGTCCGCAAACCAAAATTAAAATCGATAGTAAGATTATTTTTTTCATAAGTTTTGTTTTCATATTGCACACAACGGTTTTGTATAATTTTCCAGCTAAGGAAAGGTTAGGAGTAAAGATAGTAAAAAGAGCTAACTTTGACGCTTTTGCGTCTGTGTCCGCAGGACACAATCAAACCTTAGTTGGAATTATACATTGTTGTGCGTAGTTTTTTATTTTTTCTACTTCTAAATCTACTAATTCAAGATGTTCTAAACATTCTTCATTATTCCAAAAAATAACAGACGATGATTCCGACTTATTTTTTGAAGAAGGATATACAATTCCTTCAATTATATTTTGTCTGTTTTTATTAAATGGATATCTAAAGTATTCTGTAACTACTTGCGTTGGTACGTATTCAATATGTTCTTTTCCGTCTTTTTTTATTTCTTGCGTAAAATCTTTAACTAAATCATAGAGAAAACGAATTAGGTAATGTGTTTTTACTTTTTTGTAATCGAAAATACTTGGCAATTTTGGTAGCCTATTAAAATCTATTACATAGATTTCCTTTTTTAATTTAAACTTTGAAATTGTAATAGAATCTTTTTTTTTGTCTTCTCTACTTATCGTTTCCAAAAAAGCTGTTGCTGGGTCGAATGCGGAATATAACATAGAAATACCTGATGGACTAAACCTGTTAGGGTAAATCGCATATTCCTCTGGTGGTGCAACTAATTTCTCCTTTTCACTAACAACCTTGCTTGAATGATGTTGTCTACAGCGGTAAATGATTGTTCCTCTCTCAATTTTTTTAATCAGATTCAGAGATTTAGTTATTTGTCCAACTTCTTTTAAAATTGTAAATGCATTTTGACTTTTGTTGGATGAATGATTTTGTTGAAATAGATATCTTGATTTATGTTTAATTAAGTTTTTAAAATAACTCCATTGGTACATTAACTCGTCTCGTTCAGTATCATAATACATATCAGGTTCAGACCAAGCAATGTCTTCTATTGAACTTACAATATCTTCTGTCAATTCAAATGGGTCAGTTTCCAATCCAACGTGGTCTTGTATTAATTCGTTCGGGTCAAAAGTTTCTCCTAAATATCCTCCTTCTCGTCCGTTATAACTCATATAATTTCCAGCATCTTCATAGAAATTCGAAATTCCAAGCATCATAAATTCTAATAAATCTTCAAGACTTACAACTTTCACTTCTTTTTCGCAATAATCGCAATATCCATCCTTGTAATTATTTCTTATAAAACGTTTGATTACATTGTCGTCTATATGTTTTACACAGAGGTTTTTATCAGGAACACTACCAATATTTTGTGCCTCCAATTCAATCCATCTTTGTTTTGCTCTTCCCATTAAATTTTAATGAATTTTCGTTGTTTAGTTGTGAGGCTTTAAATTACGCACAACGGTTTTGTATAATTTCCCAGCTAAGGGAAGGTTAGGAGTAAAGATAATAAAAAGAGCTAACTTTGACGCTTTTGCGTCTGTGTCCGAAGGACACAACTAAACCTTAGTTGGAATTATACGGTGTTAGCAGTAGTATTTATTTTAGTTTGTCAATCGTAAATTCCATTTTTTTCCAAAATTCAGTTACAAGTTCTGGTAAAAGTTCGTTTAACTTAATTTCATTATTAAAAAATCTATTTCTGTTTTTAAATGAGTCAAAAATTCCATTTGTACTGTCAGGAATAAAAATAAATTTTTCAATCATTTTATTGTCTTTAAATACTTGATAAACTTTTGGAATATTTTCAAACGAAGCATTATGAATTATTTCATTCCTCAAACTTATTATTAACTTAATATCATCTGTTTTTTCAAAGACAGTATTTGTGAAATCAATATTTTGTAATTTTTTTAGATTTCCATATAGTATATTGTTAGACTTTAATTTTGGATACTCTTTAAAATCATTTGGTATATTCTCAAGTTCATTAGCAATTTTGGTTATAAAATCTAATTGACTTACAAGATTTATAAATAGGTGATTAACTTTAGAAAAAATAGTCGTAACTAATTGTCCTGATGCGAACATCATTCCATTTGGGTTTATAGGATTTTCACTTAACATAAAAGAGTTTTCATTTAAGCTTTTGTAAAATTCACAAAAAATAAATCGTGATTCTTGAATCAAATTTTGTAGCGAGCCTACAAGGTTTTGAAAATCATAGTAAAACAGTAGTTTATTCGTTTCTTCTGAATTTTCGGAATTAATCCATTTTTCAAAGTCTGTTTTTGAAATTTTTATTTCAGCATCCACTCCTGCATATGAGTAAATTGTAGATTTCGTAATTAAAATGTTATAAAGGTTTTGGTAACTCCCAAACATTTTTTCCGCAACTTTATGTGTTATTGCTATTAGTTTAAAATCAATTTCAGTTGTATTATCATTTGATTTAATTGAAAATTGATTATTCCATTCGCATAGAACCGAATTTTCAGTTTCTTCTGTTCCTAAAATTCCATTTAAATTATAATATTTGGTCATTTTTTCGGGTGAGTGGCTATATTACTGCTAACGGTTTTGTATAATTTCCCAGCTAAGGGAAGGTTAGGAATAAAGATAATAAAAAGAGCTAACTTCGACGCTTTTGCGTCTGTGTCCGCAGGACACAATCAAACCTTAGTTGGAATTATACATTGTTGGCAAACGTTTTTTATTCATTTATAATTTTCCTTTTGCACTCAACGCTTTATAGCTAAATCCTTTTGGGAATTTTCCTTGGCAAGCATCACTCATTGTATAAGGTGCTTTCCATTTAAATCCAGTTCGACCGTTAATTGATTCGAACAGATACATTTCAACTGTTTTCTGTCGGTTAGTTTTTAGAAATTTAGCAACCACAATATCTCCAACTTTAAAAGGACAATAAGCTTCTCCAATCAGAGAAACGTCAATTATTAGTTCCGATTCGAATTCCGAGTTGTCAAATTCCACTTTGCACTCAACTATAATGTCTTTTCCACCACCAAAATATTCATTGTTTCCAACAACTTTTGTTATTTCTGCTTTTCCACAATTCAGGTCAGATTCTGTCCATTTTTTAGATTCCGATTTTTTATTTCCACAAGAGGAAGTCAAAATCAAGGTCAGACTTAAAAGAAAAGTTAATAGTTTTTTCAAATTCGGATTTCGTTTTTCAAATGTTTGCCAACGGTCTCGGGTATGAAACGTAGGGCATTTCGAAGCACTTAACTGTCCGCCTGAAACCAAGCCTGCTAAGAACCCGAAACTTGCGGAAA
>NZ_FQYY01000041.1 GCF_900141885.1 Mesonia phycicola
AATAAAGAACAAGCCTCATAAGGGGTTCCTGTTTGTGCTATTGGATCTATAGACATATAACCAAAAGCAGAATCACAAAGACCAGGACTATCATCACCAACATAAAAATTATCAAAATAAGCGGTACCAAAGTGAGCAGAAAAAATACAATCTCCTGTAGTAATTTCAAGCCTAGCTGCCTGACCTTGTAATTCTATCGTATTTAATTTTAAACATGACCAATCACTATATACGATTGGTGTACCATGAGTTGAACCATTTGGCTTAACGGCAGAGTTAATTGTATTAAAAATACAATTTTCTGGATCAGCTATCACACAACGACTTTGTACTAAATTTGAATTCTCATCATACAGTTTAATTGTCACAAATGGTTGCTGTTCAATATATGTATGACCTGGATCATCCATTAAAAACATAAAATCAAAAGACAATACTTCTCCTGCGACAAACTCTTTCACCATGGTGGTTCTTGATCTTGACCCATTATTATCATTATTTAATTTAATAGATTTACTAGAACATCCAAAAGGAGATGTAGTAGAAATATTCACCCCGTTTGCTGCTAGCCACTCATTCATTCCTGGAGAAGCATAATTTATAGGGTCATTACTAGTAGAATAATTATATTCATCTATAGTAGCAGTGTACTGAGACATTCCTGGAAGTATATAACTTGAGGTTTTACAAGCTTCAACTTGACTGGCTGTACCATTATCTTGGGTATAGAAAGTATAACCGCTAACATCAAAACTACCATTTTCATTTTGAAAGCTAGGATTTTCTATACAAGCACATTGATTTTCTGTTAGACTTACTGCTAAAGGTTCACTCTCACAACCAGCTATAGTTTGGGTAACATAATAAACATCTCCATTAACTAAAGAAACCGTACTAATATTATTTACAGGAATAGTTGCTGCCGCATCACTATACCATTGTAAGTTTTCTCCACAAACTAAAACGGATGACAAATCATCTGTTGGGTTTGTAAAGCCTGCTGCCGCCCAGGTAGCTGCGGTACAAAAAGTCTGTAATGACTCTGC
>NZ_FQYY01000009.1 GCF_900141885.1 Mesonia phycicola
CCACCCCGCCCTATCGGGCACCCCTCCTTTAAAAGGAAGGGAACTTTTTGTATAGGTTTTGATTTTTCTCGGCAATAATACTTATTTGTGTCATTCCGGTCTTGATCTGGCATCTCATCTTGTTCAATTTGTTTAAACTCACAAAAACTTCCTTCCCTTTCAAAGAAAGGTTACTTATGTAACGATAGCGAAGTAGGTGGGAAGGGTTCTTTTCTTCTCTTGATGTTTTTAATGAGCTTGCAAAACCACCCCGCCCTATCGGGCACCCCTCCTTTTAAAGGAGGGGAACTTTTTGTATAGGTTTTGATTTTTCTCGGTAATAATATTTATTTGTGTCATTCTGGACTTGATTTGGAATCTCATCTTGTTCAACTTATTTAAACTCACAAAAACTTCCTTCCCTTTCAAGGGAAGGTGGCTTATGGAGCGATAGCGAAATAAGTCGGAAGGGTTTTCTAAGTTTATTCAAATTCTGAAATAAACACTATTTTTTTGCATAAGGGATAGAAGCGGCATCCTTTTTCTTGTTATTTTTAGCAGAGTCAAAAAATAATAACAAGAAAAAGATATAGCGTATAGCCCGACCCGTAGGGTGATGCCCAAATAGACAAAACGTCATTATTTTTAATTGGCTAGATTTTTGATTTCTGAATTATAGAAAAAAATATAATTATGATAGGATATTATGTACTTATTGGCTTAATCATGTTAGTGAGTTGGTATGTGGGCCACAAGTTAAAAACGAAGTTTAAAGAATATTCCAAAATACATTTACGTAACGGAATGAGTGGAGCAGAGATTGCTAGACAGATGTTACAAGATAACGGTATTTATGATGTAAAAGTAATTTCTACCCCTGGGCAATTAACAGACCATTATAATCCGCAAAAGAAAACGGTAAATTTAAGTGAGGCGGTGTATAGCCAACGTAATGCAGCAGCAGCAGCTGTGGCAGCTCACGAGTGTGGCCACGCAGTGCAACATGCTACTGCGTATAGTTGGTTAACTATGAGAAGTAAACTTGTACCAGTGGTAAGCGTTGCTTCTCGTTTTAGTCAATTTGTAATTATGGGAGGTTTAATTTTAATGACTTCTGTGTCTCTTGGTTTAGGGCAAATGGTTTTGCTAGCAGGTATTATTTTGTTTGGTATGGGTACACTGTTTAGTTTTATAACCTTACCGGTAGAGTATGATGCTAGTAATAGAGCATTGGCTTGGCTAAAAAAAGAAAATATGGTTACTCCGCAAGAATATGAAGGTTCTAAAGATGCTTTAAAGTGGGCGGCAAGAACTTATGTGGTAGCAGCTATAGGCTCTTTAGCTACATTACTTTATTTTTTAAGTATATTTTTAAGAGGTAGAGATTAATTTTACCTAAGTTGATCTATTAAAAAAAAGCCTTTCTTTTATTTTAGAAAGGCTTTTTTATGGGTGAAATTTTAGTTTATCCCACTACATTGTCTTCATTATAACCGAGATATTCTCGCTCTTTTTCTTTAAAAATAATTCCGTTTTCTGCTAGTTCTTTTAAAATAGGTTCATATACTTCTTTACTAATGGGGCGTAACACACCAGGCGTAGTAATTTCTTCATTTAAAATTTTAAGAGTAGCAATGGCAACAGGTAAACCTACGGTTTTAGCCATAGCAGTATAGGTTTGGTCTTCGCCTAATAAAACCATTGTAGAGTCTATTTGATTGGTTTTGCCATCTATTTCGTAACCAAATTTGTGGTACATTACAATCATGTCTTTATCGTCTGGGGCAAGTGTCCATTTTTCTTCAAGTATTTTTTGTAGAGCCTGTGCAGGAGTAGCATTTTTAATTCCAATTTTTTTATGCGGATTAAAAATATCTAGTTCTAAAAGTTTTTCCCACATTACATCGTCTTGGTCTATTTTTAAGTTGTAACGTGTTTTTAGTTCTACAGAGTCTGTTGGTGAGTAGGGTAAAAAAGAGTTTACAAAATCTCGGTAACTCATATCTTCAGAGTTTTGAAGAGTGTAAGAATCATCTGTCATCCCTAATTGTACAAACATATTCCAAGCTTTACTAAAGCCTACTCGGCGTAAGGTGCCTCGATATAAAGTTTTAATATCATCTAAGCCATACACACTTCTATATTTTAAAGAATTTCTGTTGGCAAGTCCTTCAAATTTGCCATAACCTTCTACTTTTAAAAACTCAGTTCTTCTAAACAAACGATGGTAAGGTATATACTTATATTGACCTTCTTGTATAAACTCTGCAGCGCCACCTTGCCCTGCTACTACTACATTTCTTGGATTCCAAGTAAATTTATAATTCCATAAATTAGTATCGCTTTCTGGAGCCACTAGACCACCAGTAAAAGATTCAAACAAAAGCATTTTTCCTCCTTCGTCTCTTATTCTATCTATTACCTGCATGGCACTCATATGGTCTATGCCAGGATCTACACCAATTTCATTCATAAAAACAAGTCCTTTTTGTTTTACTTCTTTATCTAAGGCTTGCATTTGGTCACTAACATAAGACGCCGTGACTAGATTTTTATTAAAGTTTACACAATCTTTAGCTACTTCTATATGAAAACGCGCAGGTAGCATAGAAATAACAATATCTGCATTTTTAATAGCATTTTGTCTTTGCTCGGTATTAAAAATATCTAATTGAATAGCTTGAGTAGAGTTATGATTTCCCGCAAATTTTATAGCGTTTTCTAGAGATAAGTCTCCAATTATAATCTGAATTCTTTCTGAATCTGCTTTTTCTTTCAGATATTTGATAAGGGAAGAAGTAGATTTACCAGCACCTATTAATAATATATTACGCATCTTTAATTTTACTAGATTAATTTTGTGTTTTTGTTAAAGAATTTATTAAAAATACCTTTAAAATAATTAAATATGCAAAGAAAGTTGTTAA
Source organism: Mesonia phycicola (assembly GCF_900141885.1). Classification (GTDB taxonomy): domain Bacteria; phylum Bacteroidota; class Bacteroidia; order Flavobacteriales; family Flavobacteriaceae; genus Mesonia; species Mesonia phycicola. The sequence continues at coordinate 2,907 of NZ_FQYY01000009.1, forward strand.
TCTTAGGGAGTATTCTTGGATTTTTAGCAGTAATATTAGGTGCATTTGGAGCGCACGGACTCAAACAATTTCTTAGCGCCGAATCTTTAGTAAGTTTTGAAACAGGAGTGCGATATCAGTTTTATCATGCCTTTTTATCGATGCTTATTGCGAATACCTCAATTTTTTCTTCTAAAACTAAGAATATTGTATTTTGGTTACTTTTGTTGGGGGTAATCTTATTTTCTGGCTCTATATATTTACTTACTACCTCTACACTAACAGGGGTTAGTTTTAAAAGTTTTGCATTTTTAACACCAATAGGGGGTGTTTTTCTAATTTCAGCGTGGTTTGTCTTGTTGTTTAACTTGCTGAAAATGAGAGAAAAATAAAGCTAAAAAGTTCTTAGGCGTTATAAATATTATTTCTATTTTTGTCAAACAAACACAACAAATTAATATTTATGCTTTCTAACAATCTAGTTACGAAAACGTTTTCGTTATCAAAGTACAAAATTAAAGCAGAAGATTTTCATTACCAACTCTCTTCAGAAGAGTTACACCAAATTACCATAGATAAAAAAATGGGAGTGGAAGTGAACTCTGGAGCTTTAGCTGTAAATACAGGTAAGTTTACAGGAAGATCTCCTTTAGATCGTTTTATTGTTAAAGATGAGGTTACCAAAGATAAAGTTTGGTGGGGTAATATTAATATTCCTTTTGAGGAAGATAAATTTGACGCGCTTTATAACAAAGTAGCAAATTATCTTTCAGAAAAAGAACTTTATGTGAGAGATGCTTATGCTTGCGCAGACAAAGATTACCAACTAAATATTAGAGTAATTAATGAGCACCCTTGGAGTAACATGTTTGCATATAATATGTTTTTACGTCCAGAAGAAGAAGAATTAGAAAATTTTAAAGAAGATTGGTTAATAGTAAATGCGCCAGGATTTAAAGCTAATCCAGAAGTAGATGGCACAAGACAAGCTAATTTTGCCATATTAAATTTCAGCAAAAAAATAGCTTTAATTGGCGGAACAGGGTATACTGGAGAAATTAAAAAAGGGATATTTTCTGCATTAAATTTTATATTACCAGTTTATAAAAATGTTTTGCCAATGCATTGTTCTGCTAATGTTGGAGGGCAAGGTGATACAGCTATTTTCTTTGGCTTATCTGGAACAGGTAAAACTACCTTGTCTGCAGACCCTAATAGAAAATTAATAGGAGATGATGAGCACGGATGGACGCCAGATAATAAGGTGTTTAATTTTGAAGGAGGTTGTTATGCTAAAGTAATTAATCTTTCTGAAGAAGGAGAACCAGATATTTACAATGCCATTAAACCAGGTGCAATTTTAGAGAATGTAATTATAGATGAAGATGGAGAAGTAGACTTTTCAGATGTTTCTATTACACAAAATACAAGAGTAAGTTACCCAATTTACCATATTAATAATATACAAAAACCATCTGTGGGAGAAAATACAAAAAACATTTTCTTTTTAACAGCAGATGCATTTGGAGTATTGCCTCCAATAAGTAAGCTTACGCCAGGACAAGCAGCATACCATTTTATAAGTGGTTACACTGCTAAAGTAGCTGGTACAGAAGAAGGAGTTACAGAACCTATCCCTAGTTTTTCTGCTTGTTTTGGAGCGCCGTTTATGCCATTGCACCCTACTAAATACGCAGAAATGCTTAGTGAAAAAATGAAAGCTTCTGGTGTTAATGTATGGCTAATAAATACAGGATGGACAGGTGGTTCTTACGGTGTAGGTTCTAGAATGAAATTAAAATATACGCGTGCAATGATTACAGCTGCTACAAATAGTGAATTAGCAAATGTAACGTATAGCAAGCACCCTATCTTTGGACTAGAGATGCCAAACCAATGTCCAGGTGTTCCTGCAGAGGTATTAAATCCAAAAAATACTTGGAGTGATGGGCAAGCTTATGATAAAAAGGCTAGTTTACTAGCATCTTACTTTCATGATAATTTTTCAAAGTTTGAAGATTATGCTAGTAATGAGATTTTAAATGGAGGGCCTATAAAATAGTGGTTTTAAGTCTTCTTCAATAAAAAAGGGCATTTCTAAAATGCCCTTTTTTTATTTATTACTATTTCAAGTAAATTATTTTTTATTATGCTCTTTAATATACTTTTCTAAAGCCATAGTCATAGACGGAGTCTCTGGCGTAGGTGCTTTTATATTGCAAGTAAGCCCGTGTTCTTTAGCAGCTTTAATAGTAGAGTTACCAAAAACAGCAATTCTAGTATTATTCTGTTGAAAATTAGGGAAATTTTCAAATAGAGATTTAATTCCGCTAGGACTAAAGAAAACCACTATATCATAAAAAACTTTTTCTAAGTGAGATAAGTCGCTTACAACGGTTTTATAAAAAATTCCTCTTTTCCAATTTAATCCAGCTTTATCTAACTGTTGTGGTACTGCAGGTTTTAACATGTCTGCAGAAGGTAACAAGAACTTTTCATTCTTGTATTTTTTGATAAGCGGCATCAACTCAGGAAATGTTCTTTTACCTACATAGATTTTTCGCTTTCTGTACACAACATATTTTTGTAGATAATAAGCAACGGCCTCACTCTGGCAGAAATACTTTAAAGAATCTGGCACTTTAAAACGCATTTCTTCAGCAATTCTAAAAAAGTGATCAACAGCATTTCTACTTGTAAGAATAATAGCTGTGAAATTAGAAAGATCAATTTTTTGTTGTCTTACTTCTTTGGAAGGTACACCCTCTACGTGAATAAAAGGAATAAAGTCAATTTTTACTTTCTGTTTTTCTTCTAGTTCTGAATAAGGACTGTTCTCAACCTTAGGTTCTGGTTGAGAGATCAAAATAGTTTTCACTTTCATTGCGCTGTGTTTTTAACTCAAAATCACTACGTACGTGTAACCACTTTATATAAAATGATATACGGTATGATTTCAAGAGTGCAAAGGTACAAAATAAAATAAAACCAATGACCAAAAACTAGCTTTTGGTTTTGAGAATAATATTTAAATAAAATACCAATATTAGCTAACAGCCATATAGAAAGGAAAATATAGATTAAAAATGAAGAATTTGGCCAGCCATAAATAAGTACTAATAAGAGAGGAGAAATTATAATGGCTACCAGGTTTCTATAAGTTATTTTGTAAAATATATAATTGTCTAAAAGTTTACTTATTTCAAAAACTTCTCCAATTATTTTCTCTATTAAATACTTTGCTCCAATTAAAACGTTATAACCTAATAATATTTGAATATAGAATAAATAAGGTTCATTTTTAATAGTTATAAAAGAAGTTAATTTAATAAAATAGAAAATACCTAATGATATAATTAAACCTTGTGCTACAAATAGAAAAAAACTAAATAGATTAAGTACAGAAATGGTTCTTTTATGTGAAGTGAAATATTTATTAGAAACTAAAACTCTAGAAAAATCTAAAAAATCTTCACTAAATTTTTTTTTAGTAAAAGCAAGCAGGAGTAAGATAGCCATTAAAACAATGGTCATCCAATCATTAGAAGAAAAAGAACGAGCTACAGCCTCCAAATTTTTTTATTTTATGCAAATTTAAAATTAAATAGCTAGAAAATCTGAAATAAGAGAGTTTAAAAATAATTACATTTGTCTAAAATTGCACCCATGTCGAGGCGACTCGTTGTTATACCAACTTATAATGAAATAGAAAATATAGAGCGTATTTTACGCAACGTGTTTTCTCAAAGGGCGTCTTTTGATGTATTGGTGGTAGATGATAATTCACCAGACCATACTTCAGAGAAGGTAAGAGAACTACAAAAAGAGTTTTCAAATCAATTATTTCTAGAAGTAAGAACGCAAAAGTCAGGCTTAGGTACCGCTTATATTCACGGATTTAAGTGGGCTTTAGAGAGAGATTATGAATTTATTTTTGAAATGGATGCAGATTTTTCTCATAACCCTAACGACTTAATTAGACTCTATAATGCTTGTGTAAAACAAGACGCAGCATTAGCAATTGGTAGTAGATACGTTACCGGGGTTAATGTGGTAAATTGGCCAATGAATAGAGTATTAATGTCTTATTTTGCTTCTAAATATGTAAAGTTTATTACAAGAATGCAAATACAAGATACAACGGCAGGGTTTGTGTGTTACAGAAGAGAGGTTTTAGAAAAAATAAATCTAAACTCTATTCAATTTGTAGGTTATGCTTTTCAAATAGAAATGAAGTTTAAAGCTTACCTCTTAAAATTTAAAATTGTAGAAGTTCCTGTTATTTTTACAGACAGAACAAAAGGTGAATCTAAATTAAGCGGAAATATAATTTCTGAAGCAGTATTTGGAGTGATTAAAATGAAATTAAAAAGTTTATTTGGCAAAGAAATATGAAAAAGATTTTAATTAAAAATGCTAATATCGTTAACGAAGGAAAAGTTTTTGAAGGCGATGTATATATTGAAGATGACCTTATTGTAGAAGTTGCAGATATTATTAGTGCAAAATCTCATGATGTTCAAGTTTTTGATGCAGAGGGTAAATACTTATTGCCAGGCGTGATAGATGATCAGGTTCACTTTAGAGAACCAGGTTTAACGCATAAAGAAGATATTGAGCACGGTTCTAAAGCAGCAATTGCAGGTGGTATTACTAGTTTTATAGAAATGCCTAATACAGTGCCGCAAACAACCACTATAGAAAAGTTAGAAGAGAAATTTGCTATGGCAGCAGAGAAAGCATACGCAAATTATTCTTTTATGTTTGGTGGTACCAATGACAACTTAGAAGAAATAAAAAAAGTAGATCCAAAATCTACCGCTGCCTTAAAATTATTTTTAGGTTCTTCTACTGGTAATATGTTAGTAGATGATGAAAAAGTTTTAGAGCAAATCTTTACACACTCTCCATTAATTGTAGTGGCTCATTGTGAAGATGAAACAACTATTAAAAACAATTTAGCCAAGTATAAAGAAGAGTTTGGTGATGATATTCCAATTGTGTATCACCCAGAAATTAGAAGTGAAGAGGCTTGTTACATATCTTCTTCTAGAGCAGTAGCATTAGCAAAAAAAACGGGTGCTAGATTACACGTTTTCCACCTTTCTACAGCAAAAGAATTAGAGCTATTTACCAACAAAATACCACTAAAAGAGAAGAAAATTACAGCAGAAGTATGCATTCATCACCTATGGTTTAATAATGAACAGTATGATGAAAAAGGAACATTGATAAAATGGAACCCTGCAGTAAAAACTAAAAAAGATCAAGACGCTTTATTAAAAGCATTAATAGAAGATAAGCTAGATGTAATAGCAACAGATCACGCGCCTCATACTAAAGAAGAAAAAGATAATGTTTATACTAAAGCACCAAGTGGAGGGCCTTTAGTACAACACGCTTTACCAGCAATGCTTGAGTTTTATCATAAAGGTAAAATAACTCTAGAAAAGATTGTAGAAAAAATGTGTCACAACCCTGCTATTTTATTTGAAATAGAAAAGAGAGGTTATATTAAAGAGGGCTACAAAGCAGATTTAGTTTTAGTAGATTTAAATGCCCCTTGGACAGTAAATAAAGATAATATCTTATACAAATGTGGGTGGTCTCCTTTTGAAAAAACTACCTTTAGATCTAGAATTACGCATACATTTGTGAACGGAAAATTAGTATATAAAAACTTTAAAGTATTAGACGTTAAAAATGCAGAGCGTTTAACATTTAATAGATAATGAAAAAAAAGTTTACCAACATATTCGCCATTTTATTTTTAGGTCTAGTTTTATCTTGTCAAAGTGTAGATAAGCAGGAGAAGCCTGAAAACTTAATACCTGAAGATAAAATGGTAGATTTGTTAACAGATTTATTAAGATTAGATGCTGCAGAAAACTATTCTTCTATTGAGTTTAAAAAAAGAAAAATAAATACCAAAGATTTAATTTTTGAAACTTATAAGGTAGATAGTTTGCAATTTGTAGAAAGTAGCCGCTACTATGCAGAAGATTTTAAAGTAAATAAAAGAATTTACGATAGCGTGCAAACCAGATTTGAAGAAGAAAAAAAGTATTTTGATTCTTTAGTGAAAGTAGATACTCAACAAAAAGCAGACGAAAAGAATAAAGATAATCTAACTATAAAACCAATTACAGAAACGTCTGATGTAAAAGAAAAAAAGTTGCAACTAACAACTAGTAAAGACTCTATTAAATCTAAACCTTAGTTTTTATAAAATATCTTGAAGTTTCTTTTATAGATTGTTGAATTGGTGTAAACTCAAAATCTAATAGTTTCACTATTTTTTTATTGCTGTAGTAAGATTTTCCAAAAGCACCTTTAATAGATTTTTTTGTAATTATTTGCTCTGTGTTAAATAATTTTCTGCCTATATATTGAAATAACCATCCAATAAAAACCATCCAAGGTTGTAATTTTTTTCTTGGTTCTGGTTTTTTTAAAGCTTTAGCAATTTCTGCTAACACTATTTTAAAAGAAAGATTTTCTGCAACCAAAACAAACCCTTCATTTTCTATATTACTCTGCATAAGTAAAACCATAGATTTTGCTACATCTTCTACAGCAACAAAACCAGTAGTTAAAGGTGGGTAATAAGACAACCCATTATGTACTTTGCTAAATAACTGTCCGCTCCCACTAGACCAGTTACCAGCGCCAATAATAACACCTGGGTTTACCACCACGACATTTAAGCCTTCTTGAGAGGCTCTCCAAACTTCCATTTCTGCACCATATTTAGTAATAGAATAATTGTCATGCTCTGCATCATTATTACGAGGAGATTTTTCTGTAATAGGTTGATGGTTTAACTCACTACCAAGAGCAGCAATAGAGCTAACGTGGCAAAGTTTTTTTACTCTTTTGCTTAAAGCTAAATTAACCACATTGGCGGTACCTTCAATATTAATTTTTCTTAGAAGTTTGTAGTGTTTAGGGTTGTAAGAAATTAGTCCAGCACAATGATAAACATATTCAATATCTACAAAAGCATCGGTAAGTTGAGGTATGTTGGTAATGTCTGCAAGAAACCATTCTATATTTTCAAGCAGTTTAATAGAATTTTCTCCTATTTTTTGTTGAATAATATATTCTGCGGCCTTTATTTTTTCATGAGTTCTGTACAGCGCCCTCACTTTTTCTTCTCGTAGAAGTAATTCTGCCAATAAATGAGATCCAACTAAACCGGTAGCTCCTGTAACTAAAATCATAAATTAAATATACGCTTTTCTCAATAGGAAAATTTTTAGTTTCTCCTATATTTGTGAATAGAAAATCAAAAATAAATTTTATAAGTTGAATTTGGCTTACTAAGCATTCAATTTATCTATAAATCATAAAAAAAATGACCAAAAAGTTTGTTGAAGAATTAACGTGGAGAGGAATGTTACATGACGCAATGCCTGGTACAGAAGAGCATTTGCAAGAAAAAATGAGATCTGCTTATGTGGGAATAGATCCAACAGCAGATTCGTTACATATTGGTCATTTAGTAGGAGTAATGATGTTAAGGCATTTTCAATTGGCAGGCCATAAACCTTATGCGTTAATTGGTGGAGCAACAGGGATGATAGGTGACCCTTCTGGTAAATCTGCAGAGAGAAATTTACTTAATGAAGAGACTTTACTACATAATCAAAATGCTATTAAAAATCAATTAGCTAGATTTTTAGATTTTTCAGCTAAAGAAGAAAATGGTGCAGTTTTAGTAAATAATTACGACTGGATGAAAGATTTTTCTTTCTTAGAATTTATTAGAGATGTAGGTAAACACATTACCGTAAATTACATGATGGCTAAAGATTCTGTAAAAAAACGACTTTCTTCAGAATCTAGTGTAGGTATGAGTTTTACAGAATTTACTTACCAATTAGTACAAGGGTATGATTTCTTACACTTATTTAAAGAGCATGATTGTACTTTACAAATGGGTGGTAGTGACCAATGGGGTAATATTACTACAGGTACAGAAATGATTAGAAGAATTGGAGGCGGTAAAGGTTTTGCTTTAACTTGTCCGTTAATTACTAAGGCAGATGGTACTAAATTTGGAAAAACAGAAGGAGGTAATGTATGGCTAGATGCAGAGAGAACTTCTCCTTACAAATTTTACCAATACTGGATGAATACTAGTGATGAAGATGCAGAAAAGTATATCAAAATTTTTACTTTTTTAGAAAAAGAAGAAATAGAAGCATTAGTAGCAGAACATACCGAAGCACCTCATTTAAGATTATTACAAAAACGTTTAGCAGAAGAAATTACAGAAATGGTGCACTCTAAAGAAGATTTAGATAATGCTATAACTGCAAGTAACGTGTTGTTTGGTAAAAGTGCTGCAGACGATATAAGAAAGTTAGATGAAAAAACTTTTTTAGATGTTTTTGAAGGTGTACCACAAGCAGAAATTGAAAAAGCTAAAATAGATACAGGTTTAGATATGATTGCTGCGCTTGCTGCAGAAACTAACTTTTTACCTAGTAATGGAGAAGCAAGAAGAGCTTTAAAAGCAAACTCTGTTTCTGTAAATAAAGAAAAAGTAGCAGAAGATTATTCTATTACCGAAGCAGATTTAATAGGTGGTAAATACATAATTTTAAACAAAGGGAAAAAGAACACTTATATTATTAAGGCAATTTAATAAAAAGCAAAAGCCCGGTAATCACTCCGGGCTTTCTAAAATAACTAACCAATCTATTATGAAAAAACTTTCATCTTAGCATGATATAAGACGTAAAGAATCTGGTTCAATTACAGAATATTTGTGTATTAACATAAGTATAACAATTAGATGCTAAATAACCATCAAATTACATCCTCTAACGTCACTATTATCAAATCTTCCTAAAATTTCATAAGAGTTTTTGTCTATTTTTTTGCCAAGATCTTGGGTTGCAATAAAAGAGCAAGAATTTAAGTTTGCTAGGTCTATAACGTTAATACCTCCTGTTTTACCATCTTGTACGTAGCTAAGAGCATCTTCAGTATCTCTTATAAGTAATTTCATATGCTTAGGACAATTAAAAACCCCATCTCCTTTAGAGTATGCTTGAGATAGTAACTCTGTCATACCATACTCAGAGTGTATTTTATTTACACCAAAACCATTGCTTAGTAATTGGTGCAATTCTTTTCTAATCATTTCTTTTCTTCTGCCTTTCATCCCTCCAGTTTCCATTATAATCGTGTTTTTAAGCTGGAAGTTATATTTTTCTACAAGATCTAACAGAGCAAATGACACCCCTATCAAAAGTATTTTTTTGCCTTCTTGATCTAGTTTTTTTAGTAGTGTGGCAAGTTCATCTAATTCATTTAAATAAAAACCACTTTCTGGGTGTTTACTGTGTTCTATAAAGTAATTAGCCATATAAATTAAAGAAGAGCCTTTGCGCTCTAAATACGCAGGTAATAAAGCAAGTGTAACATAATCTGAGATAGGATTATAAAATTGCTGAAATGCATTTATAAAGCTTTTCTCATAAATGTTTATATCTGTTACTAAATGTTTACTAGTTAAAGTTCCAGTGGTTCCGCTACTTGTAAAGGTTTCTTGAATAGGGTTAGTAGAAGAAAGTATTTTTTCTTTTTTAAAAAATTCTATAGGTAAAAATGGTATTTTTTCTAATGTGTTTACTTCTTGCGGATGGATATGAAGTAGATTGCAGAATTTTTTATAAACTGCATTTTTTTGGTATTGAAACTGAAAAACTTCTAGACTGGTTTGTAAAAAGTCGTGTTCATTTTGTATTTGAAAAATTTTGTCTTCAAGTTTCATAATTCTCTATTAAGATTGAGCAAAAATAAGAAAATAAAAAAAGCGCCTTTTATAGGCGCTTTTTATTTATAGAGAATTATAAATTTATTTTATAATAAGCTTCTTAGTTGAAGATACTCCGTTTTGCGTAAGCTTAACTAAATATACACCTGTATTTAAAGTAGATATATTTAATGTAGAGTTTACGTTATTAGCAGAAATAACTTTTTTACCTAATAAGTTAAAAATTTCCACATTTACACTAGCAGAATTTTCAGTTTCAATAGAAACATATCCTGTAGATGTTGGGTTAGGGTAAAGTGAAAATAAAGATTTAGTATTGTTACCTACAGATAATGTTTCTTCAATACTTGTAGCAAAAATTTGTGGAGTTACAGTTGTTCCGTCATCATATTTAGCAGCAATACCAGTTACTTCAGAAGCAGTAGTTGGTATAACGCTACCAATGTAGCTTTCATCCCAGAAATTAGTGTACATAGCCATTTGATCAGACCCGTTAGATAAGTTGTAAGTTGTACCTGTTGCAAATACAGCAGTACCATCACCTTCTACAAAAGTTACACCAGATAGCATAATCATTTCAGACTCGTAATCTGCATAGTTAGTATTGTAATCTGCAATAGTTACTGTTTGAGGGGTAATTGTATTCCCTGTAGAGCTTGCAGCACCAGGATCTGTTTCTGGGTAAAATTGTAAAATTCCGTTATAGCTAGCTAGTTCTCCTGTAATACCAGTGATACCATCAGCTATAGCATAAGTAGTTGTAATAACACCACTATTATCATCTATTAATATTGCTCCAGTAGCATCTTCAATGTATTTTTGGTTTCTGTAGTTTTGTTGGTAAGTTAAAATAGCTTCACTAGTTAAAGTATATTTACCACCAATAGTACCAGCTCTTAAACTTGCAATGTCATTTACACTTGTAGCTGGTTCACACTCAGGAGCTGTAATTGTATTTGATATAGAGCAGCTTGCACTTGTGATAGAGTACATTAAATCTGTACCTTCTGGAATACCTGATACTGTAATGGTACCTGTAGCCATTGTAGATGGGTCGTCTGGACTTGTAATTGTTCCTGCGTTTAGGCTAAAGCTATAAGACTCTGTACCACCTCCACTAAAAGTACCGGTAACAGTATAAGTATCTGATGTTGCACCTGTAGTTTCTGTATCACAAACCACACTTGTTACTGTAACGGTTAATGGACAAGTAACTGTACCTGGTACAAAAGAACCTAAACCAATAATAGATTCGAAAGTATTTCCTCCTTGGCATAAGCCAAATCCATCCAAAGCACCGTTGCTAAATGTCCAATCTGCTTGATTAAAAGATCCATTAGCTGTAGTGCCTGTATTTCTTTTAGCATAACCATCTGCATATTCCCAAAATTGACCAGAGCCATCAATTGCATCGACACCATATTGGTCTATTACAGAAGAATCACTATCTAAAACAATTCTTATAGCATCATCACCGTTAAAATTCACAACACCATCTTCCCAAACATTTGTTGCAGAAGGAAATTCTGAAGCGAAAACTTCTGGAGAGTTGGTGTCATAATAAATATAAATAAAATCGTCAGTAACAGTGTTGAGAGAAGATAAATTAGTAGTAGTGCCCCAACTACCTCCATTAGATTGTCTTTCTATTGAGTATAATGAAAAATCTACAGTTCCGTCTGCATAAATTTCAACAACTTTCGGAGTACCTCCTGTACAGTCTCCATCTGCAATCATCGTGATTATGGGAGTTTGAGCAAATGATATGCTTGCTATCATTAAGGTAAATAATAAAGTAATTTTCTTCATAGGAATATGATTTTGATTATGTTTTATGCAAATATAATTAATTGTATTAAAAGTACTTATAGTAAAATGTTATTTGTTTTATATGAAAAAGCCACCTTTTATATAAGGTGGCTTTTAAATTTATTTTAATGGTTTTGATTAGTTAACCCAATCAAAATCAGATTCTACCACAGTAGATCCATTGTAAGTACCAGCAGCATCAATAGATGCACCGTCTACTAATATACCTGATACTGGAGCACTATCTGGAGTGTCTAATAAAGTATCATAACCAGTTACAGTTAAGTTAGTAATTGTAGCGCCAGATTGTTTTTTAAACTGTAATGCTAAACCACCTTCTGTAGAAACTGCAGTAAAGTTAGAGATAGTTGGGTTGTTGTTAGTACCGTCTGCTTCAATAGCAGTTGAGAAATTAGCTGATGTATGTTTTACATAAGTGTTTGTTAAAGATCCAGACCATCCTTCTGTCCAATCTATAGCATCATCTTGTAAGTTTTCAACGTATACGTTAGTTACTACAGCAGCACCTCCAAAAAATTCGATACCATCATCTGCACCATCAATTAATGCAATGTTGTTAATTGTTGTACCAGAACCAACAGCATAAAGAGTTAATCCATTATATTGAGACTCAGAGTTAATTTGAGCACCAGATTGTCTAATAATTAAATATTCTATAGAACCTGAATTGTCAGAGTTATCTGAACCTCCGTAAATAAGACCACCTACTTCTGCAACAGCATCTACACCTTCTGTAGTTTCACCATTACCTAAGATAATAAGACCACCCCAAGTACCAGTTCCGTTAGGTCCCATTTTTACTGGGTTATCTGCAGTACCTTCAATCATAATATCTGATCCAGCTTGTACAGCGATATAAACGTCTGTTCCTGTATTGGTAACTATGTTAGTTCCTGCAGGAATAGTTAAAGTAGCACCATTATCTACACTCATAATTCCGTCTAAGTAGTAGTTTGTATCTGCATTTAAAGTTAAATCTGAAGTAACTGAAGAAGGTAATTCTTCTGTTGCAGCTAATGCAGCGTTAACCCAAGCAAAGTCTTCTAGATTAACAGTAGTAGCACCTCCGTAAGACATTTCAGTACTAGCATCTTCTCCTTCAATTTGAATGTTTGCTAATGGTCCGTTATCTGGCATATCTATTACTGTTTCATATCCTGTTAAAGATAGACCAGTGATTGTAGCTCCAGATTGTTTTTTAAACTGTAATGCAACTCCACCTGTTTCAGAAATAGCAGTAAAGTTAGTAATAGTTGGGTTGTTGTTAGATCCATCTGCTTCAATTGCAGTAGAGAAGTTTTCTGTAGAGTGGTAAACGTAAGTGTTAGTTAAAGTACCAGACCATCCTTCTGTCCAGTCAATAGCGTCATCTTCTAAATCTTGTACATATACATTAGAAACCTCAGCAGCACCTCCAAAAAATTCGATACCATCATCTGCACCATTAATAATAGCGATGTTGTTAAGTGAAGTACCAGAACCAACAGCATAAAGAGTTAATCCGTTGTATTGAGACTCAGAGTTAATTTGAGCACCAGATCCTTCTATAATTAAATAGTTAATAGAACCAGAGTTGTCAGCATTATCTGTACCTCCGTAGATAAGACCACCTACTTCTGCAACAGCATCTACACCTTCTGTAGTAACACCCTCACCTAAAAGTAAAAGTCCTCCCCAATTGCCAGTTGCATCTGCAGGAGACATTTTTACTGGCTCACTAGCAGTACCATTAATCATAATATCTGCACCTTTTTGTACTGCAATATAGATATCTGTTCCTGTACCTGTTTTAATTTCTGTTCCTGCAGGGATAGTTAAAGTAGCACCATTTTCAACACTTAATATACCGTTTAATGTATAAGTTTGAGAAGAATCTAAAGTCATGTCACTAGAGATACTACCTGCAAGTTCTGTTTCTGTTGTTGAACCTCCGTCATCATCTGAGGTTGCATCATCATCACTATCACAGCTTGTAAAAACTGCCATTAGTAAAATCGAAAATAAAATCGATAGTTGTTTAATTGTTTTTTTCATTTTTTTTAATTTTAAGTAATTGGTATATAAATGGTTAATTATAATTTGTAGCTTATTCCGAGATTAAGAGTTGCTCCTCTAGTGTATGATCTTACAACTTCTGTTGTAGTAGAGCCTCCTACTGGAGTTATATCTTGCACTCTTTCTATAGTTGGGTTTAATAAGTTTTTACCTGTAAACCTAACACTAAAGTGATCATCAATTTCTTTAGTAATTACTGCGTTTAAGACCACGAAACCTTTTTCAATAATTTCACTATTAAAGTATAGGTCGTTTTCAGACTGAATTTCTGGTGCTCCAAGAGCAAAGATTTTATCTGAAGCATAGTTAGCAGAAAGGCTAGCTAAAAATGGATGTTTGTTTTTGGTAGTGAAGTTTAGGTTGGCATTAAAAATCCAATCTGAAGCTCCTTGTAAGCCTATTTCTGTTTTGTGGTCATATTGGAAAGTGTAAAGTAATGTTCCGTTTTCATCTCTAGATTCTTTAAGGTCTTGCTCGTGCCACATTCTAGAAACATTGATACCAAAATCTAAGTCTGCACCTTTATCATTGCTACTAGATTTAATAATAAAGAAATTAGCGTCTAGTTCTAAACCGTAGATAGTAGCATTATCACCAACGTTGTAATAAGAGAATCTACTTGCAGAACCTCTATCTCTTACTTTATTTATTGGGTCTGAGATGTTTTTATAGAAACCAGTTACAGAAAATAACTCTCCTTTATCAGGGAAAAATTCCCATTTAACATCTATATTGTAAACATTACTTGCTTCTAAGTCTGGGTTACCTCTTGTAATTTGACCAGAAGGAGAAATATATTCAAATGGAGCAATCTCTTTAAATTCTGGAAGAGTTATTGTTTTACTAGCTGCAATTCTAAAGTTATTCTTTTCGTTTAGTTCATACTTAACATTTAATGCAGGGTAAATATTGTCGTAATTTTTAGATACATTTCCAATTCTTCCTCCTGGTGCATTACCTACATTGTAGTCTACTAAAATTTCGTCATTTTGGTATCTTGCTCCTGCGTTAATATTAAATTTACCAGTTGCAAAGTTTGCACTTAAAAATCCTGCTTGTGAGTTTAACTCAGCATTGTAAATATCTTCTAATTGAACATTTTCAGAAAGAAGTCCGTTTTCGATATTATCTTGATTTAAAACTTCGTCAAGATTATCTATTGATGAAGGTGTAAGTGAACCTAGAGTGTTTTCTGTTAATCCAAAAAACTGTGAGCTAAAATCTCTTTTCTTATTTCTATAATTACCTCCTATGGTAACATCAAATCCTATAGAAGAGCTATCTTTTTCTTTTTTAATAAAGGTTATTTTGTCTTTTATTAAGGCATTAAATTCTTTATCGTCAATAGTTTGAGTAGATTTTCTTTGTTGGTAACCTCCAGTTCTGGCTAATTGAACTGTACTTTCATTAAAGTTTAACTCATTTCTAATACGGTTTGGTTCATCTGCGTTTACAATATTGTAACCAGCAGCCCAATCAAGCTCGTTAATTTCTCCAATTTTATGATCTCCAGAAATTTGGTTTACTAATAACCTTGTTTGTTTTACGTTTTGGTCACGTACAAATTGAGAAAGATTTTCTGATGTGTTTGTTTCTTCAAAAACAAAACCTTCTCCATTTCTACCTTGCTCATAAACTTTATCTGTAAGTTTATTTATAAATAAAGAGTTGGCTCTTAAATTATTGTTTTTGTTTATTTTGTATTGAAGATCTATAAGGCCTGTAGTATTAGTTGTTTTTTCAAACTCTTCTACATCATTAAAAGAATCATCTATATAGTTACCTTGGTATTCTTTAAAAGTTCCTTTTCGGTAAGCATAATCTGTTCTTTGAGAACCTGTGAAAAATGCTTTAAATTTTTCTCCAAACTTTTTACCAGCAGTTACTGTGTATCTATAGTTAATTGGCATTCTCATAGATTGAGTTTCCCAACTTTGCTGCGTTAAGGCATCTTCTGTTGGTGTGTCTTTAGAGTAAAAGCCGAATGAATAATCTTCTGAGTTTGCAGTTTTTTTGAAATTATCACTTACTCCATCTTGCATTACATTCGTGTTAACCCCAGCTCTAGCGCTAAAACTTAATTCTTGCACTCCTGCAAGTTGTCTAGAGGTAATGTCTACACTACCAGAAGCTTGATCTGCTGAAGATTGAGGAGAAAATGTTTTGCTAATTCCTATGCTAGAAACAACTCTGGTAGGGAAAAGCTCTAAATCTATATTCTTTTTTTCAATATCATCTGAAGGAATAGGTAATCCATTCATGGTTGTGTATAAATACCTGTCTCCAAGACCTCTTACATATACTTCACCAGAAGCTTCACTACTAGTTACTCCAGAAATTTTGGTAGTTGCAGTAGCAACATCACTTACTCCCAATTTGGCTAACTCTTGAGAACCTATACTCTCTTTAATATCTATTGCTTCTTTTTGGTTTAGTAATAAAGCTGTTTCAGAATCTCTTCTAGCTACCGTGGTGATTACCACTTCATCTAAAGCTGCTGCGCTAGCACCTAAGCCAGAGTTTACTGTAGTGGTTTTATTAGCGTTTACTTTTATATTTGGTACTTCTAATGTTTCGTAACCAACAAAGCTAAAAACAACAGTGTAGGTTCCTGGGGTAATATTTGAGATTTCAAATAAACCATCAAAATCTGTGGTTGTACCTTTAGATGTACCTTTTATAGTTACATTCGCAAAAGGTAGTGGCTGATTGCCAGTTTCTTTATCTGTCAATAATCCAGATATAGAGCCTGTTTCTTGCGAATACGCAATGACTGATAACAGGAAAATTAGGGTGTTTAAAATACGTTTCATGTAATAGTTTTCTTTTCGTTGCAAAGGAAAATAAGCACGGAAGATTAGGTGTTAGCGGTTTGTTAAGAATACCGTGTCGGTTTGTTATCAAATCGTTATTAATGTTATGAATACTTAAGATTTGTTAACTTAGGTTTTTTAATATTATATTTACTTTTACGCCCAATTAACTAGAACTTTTAAATTATGGAAATGCAAGATATTACTATACTGTTAGTAGATGATGAGCCAGATATCCTAGAGATAGTAGGTTATAATTTATCTTCTGAAGGTTATAATGTGGTTACAGCAGAAAATGGTGCTGATGCGGTAAAAGCGGCAAAAAAGCACAAGCCAAATCTAATTATTTTAGATGTGATGATGCCAGAAATGGACGGTATTGAAGCTTGTGAGCAAATAAGAAAAATACCAGATCTTCAAAATACCATTATTACTTTTTTAACAGCAAGAGGAGAAGATTATTCTCAAGTAGCTGGTTTTGATGCTGGTGCAGATGATTATATTACTAAGCCAATTAAACCAAAATTATTGGTAAGTAAAGTAAAAGCTCTTTTAAGAAGGTTAAAAGCAGAAGAAGGAGAAGAGAATATCACAAAGGTAGGTGATTTAACAATTAACCGTGATGAGTACAAAATTTTAAACGGAGAGATTGAAATTATCTTACCAAGAAAAGAATTTGAATTACTTTCTTTATTAGCTTCTAATCCTGGTAAGGTTTTTAAAAGAGAAGATATACTTAATAAAGTGTGGGGTAATGAGGTTGTTGTAGGTGGTAGAACTATCGATGTTCATATTAGAAAACTTCGTGAAAAAATTGGAGACAATAAGTTTAAAACTGTTAAGGGAGTAGGGTATAAGTTTGTTATTTAATGGGTAAAGAATTTAAGAGATCATATAAATTTGCCTTCTATACATCGCTATTAATAACCATTTTTACAGTTGTTATGTTGGCGGTTTATCAATTGATGACATCTAGTTTTTCTTTAGGCCACCTCTTTACTTTTACTGTTATTCTTTATTGTTTCTCTTTTTTAATTATTCAATTAAGAATAGAGCATTTTATATATAGAAGAGTAAAAGCTGTGTATGATAATGTTTCTTTATTAGAATCTTCATCTTTGCAAGAGCAACAAGTCACTACAGATATGGCAACCCTTACTCGTGAGGTAGAGAAGTTTGCTGAAGGAAAAAAGCTAGAAATAGAGTCATTAAAAATTAGAGAAAATTACCGTAAAGAGTTTATGGGTAATGTTTCTCATGAATTAAAAACACCCTTGTTCACTGTTCAAGGGTATATTTTAACTCTTATAGATGGCGCTATACATAACGAAACTATAAGAGATAAATATCTAGATAGAGCAAGTAAAGGCCTAGATCGTCTTATCTATATTGTAAAAGATTTAGATATGATTACTAAGTTAGAAACAGGAGACTTGCACTTAGTAGAAGAAGAGTTTGATATTATAGAAGTGGTAGAAAGTGTTTTTGATTTGTTAGAGATGAAAGCACAAAAGAAAAATATATCTCTCACCTTCGATATAGAGTATGAAAACCCTATTTATGTGTATGCCGATAAAGATAAAATACAACAAGTCGTAACAAACCTTGTGGTAAACTCTATTAAATATGGTAAATCTGGTGGTACTACAGAAGTAAGTATAGAAGATTTGATTAAAAATAAAGTAATTGTAAGAACCACAGATAATGGTGAAGGGATAGAACAAAAAAACATCCCTAGGTTATTTGAACGTTTTTATAGAGTAGATAAAAGTGGCTCTCGTAAAGAAGGAGGCTCTGGTTTAGGTTTGTCTATTGTAAAGCATATTTTAGAAGCACATCATGAAAAAATTTATGTTGAAAGTGATTTTGGAGTAGGAAGCGAGTTTTCTTTTACTCTAGAAAAGGGAAAACAAGTCAGTCCAATTAAAAACTCCGCTGTCAAAGGCTAAACCTTTATATCTGCTTATTTCTTCTAATTTTTTAATATCAAAATGGTTTTGCTTGCACGATGGAGCAAGACCTTTTTCTTCTAATCTTTTTGCTAGGTAAACCTGCTCTGTTTGTCCTGGAGTTGGTATAAAAAATGCTTTTTTCTTTAGTTTAGCAATATCCATTAATGTAGTATAACCAGATCTAGCAATAATATACTCACTAGTATTAAAAGCATTTTCTAGCTCTTCACCAGTTAGATAATTATAAATGGTTAGGTTTTTAGCAATTTCTTTAGTTTGTATATCTTCTAAAACACCTCTTATAAATAATATTTTTTCAGGGTAATCTCTTAGTTCATGAAGTAATTTTTCCTCTAATAAAGTACGTTGAGGTTCTGGTCCAGATAAAATTACCATAAATTTATACTTGTTTTCAAGGTCTTTTTTCTCTAACCTGCTTAGAGCGCCTATGTATTTTATGTTTAAGTGGTGGTTTTCTTTTAGATGCCCTAACTTTCCGCTAAGATTTGGTTCTTCTTTAAAATCTGGCACCCAGCACTCACTAAATTTTTTAATGTAATGCTGATGTATTTTAGAACTAAAATAAGTGGTTTTTCCTGATAAGACATTTAATTGATGCGTTACAAAAACAGAAGGTACAAACTTGCTACAAACCCCTAATCTATTGTCAGAAATAATTCCGCTTAACCCTTCTTTTGTATGAATATCAAGAGTAAGTTTTCTTTCTTCAGCAATAGTTTTAGATATTTTAAAACTCTTTAGTAGAATTTTAGATTTAAAGAAAATGCCTTTTCTTGCATATCTAATATTATAAGAAGGCAACTCATAATATTTTAAATGAGGAAATTCTTTTTTTAGTAAAGCTAAAGCACTTCCGTCAGAAGCAATAATTGGTTCAAAATCATTGATTTCTAAAGCTTTAATAATGGGTATGCATCTGGTAGCATGACCTAAACCCCAGTTTAACGGAGCAACTAAAATCTTTTTTTTCGGCATAATCAAAAATAACTTTATTTAGCTCTGCTTTATTTTATTTAATTTTACCAAAATATTAAATAATACCTGTGGGAAGTAAAAATAAATTAAAGCGTTTTAAAGAAAACGAAACATTTAGCAATGTTGTTCAGCCTTCAAGAGAAGAAATTACAAATAATGATTTTTCTTTAAAAGGGAATTGGGCGAAAGATTTTTTTAAAAACGATTTGCCAATTGTATTAGAGTTGGGTTGTGGTAAAGGGGAGTATAGTGTTGGTTTAGCAAAAATGTATCCAGAAAAAAACTTTTTAGGGGTAGATATTAAAGGTGCTAGGTTTTGGAGAGGTGCTAAAACAGCTCTAGAAGAAGGTATGAGTAATGTTGGTTTTTTAAGAACTCAGATAGAATTAATAGATCTTATATTTGCTGAAAATGAAGTAGATGAAATTTGGATTACATTCCCAGATCCTCAAATTAAATATAAAAGAACTAAGCA
The DNA here is from genome assembly GCF_900141885.1 of Mesonia phycicola. Taxonomy (GTDB): domain Bacteria; phylum Bacteroidota; class Bacteroidia; order Flavobacteriales; family Flavobacteriaceae; genus Mesonia; species Mesonia phycicola. The sequence continues at coordinate 22,797 of NZ_FQYY01000009.1, forward strand.
TAGGTTAACCAATACAGAATTTCTTCAGAAATATAAAAAGGTACTAAAGCCAGAGGGTGTAGTAAATTTAAAAACAGATAGTGAATTTATGCATGGGTATACCCTTGGTTTACTTCACGGAGAAGGGCATGAAATTTTACATGCAAATCACGATGTTTATAAAAACGATTATTCGCCACAAGAAGTAGTTGGTATTCAAACATTTTATGAAAGTCAGTACCTAGAAGAAAATAAGAAAATTACTTATATTAAATTTAGAGTAAAATAATACCTCTTGGAAGAATCTAAACTTTTTTTATTTACGTTTTTAGCGGCATTAGCTGGCGTTATTCCGCCAGGATTAGTGAATATGACCGTTGCTAAATCATGTGTAGAAAGAGGTAAAAAAAGCGGAGTTTTTGTAGCCTTAGGTTCTAGTACTATAGTGATAATTCAATCTTTTTTAGCTGTTTTAATGGCTAAATACATTTTAGTGCATCCTTTTGTAAATAGAATGTTGTTAAGAGTAGGCTTGGTTGTATTTCTTATTTTAATGATTTACTTTTTTATACAAGCAAGAAAAAACAAAAAAATTAAGACTGCCAAAAAAAGTAATAAAGCAGGTAAAAGTTACTTAAAAGGGTTAACTGTAGCCTTGTTTAATGTTTTTCCTATACCATATTTTGTTGCGTTAAGTACTGCGTTTGCTCCTTCAGAAGGGAGATATAGTATGCTTGCAATGGTAATTTTTGCTTTAGCTGCAGGTATAGGCACGTTTGCAACTCTATATGGGTACGTAGCAGGTTTTACTAAGATAGAAAAGCACACCGCTTCTTTTAGTAAGTATTCTAATTATTTTATGGCAGCCTTAATGTTAGTTTTGGTAATTGTCTCTCTATTTAGAATATTTCAACCTTTTGCATAATGCAAACATCTTCTTTAAATTTTTTTGAAAGGGTTTATCAAGTAGTAAGACAAATACCTTATGGTAAGGTAACTTCTTACGGTGCAATTGCAAAAAGTATAGGGGCGGCAAAAAGTGCAAGAATGGTAGGTTACGCTATGAAAAATGCTAGTAATTTAGAAGATGTACCAGCACATAGAGTAGTAAATAGAAACGGAATACTTACGGGTAAACATCATTTTAAAGGCACTTCTTTAATGCAACAACTTTTAGAGAGTGAAGGTTTGGTGGTGCAAGACAATAAAATTCAGAATTTTAAACAAGTTTTTTGGGATCCTAATAAATAGTTTGGGTAAACAAAATAAAGTAAAGTCTTCTGCCAATAATTTCAGTCAATCAGCTTCTTAGTTACGCAGTTAACCTTATATTTGTACTTTAGAATTGTTCTAATTAATAGAGCATAGTTTCTATTTAAAATATGTTGTCAATTTTAAAATTTGATAGCGAACGACATCTGAATAAAAATTTTAAAAAAACAGAAAAATTCACAGATGAAATTAAATAAAAAAGATATTGAAAAAGCTTTAGAAACTATTAGTGTTTCTGGAGAAGGTCAAAATATGATGGAAAGTGGTGTGGTAAAAAACATCAATATTTTTGGAGATGAAGTAGAAGTAGATTTAACATTAAATACACCTGCGTTGCACATTAAAAAACGTGCAGAGGTAGATGTAATGAAGGTGATTCATGAAAAGGTGTATGAGAAGGCTAAGGTAAAAGTCAATATAAAAGTAGATGCTCCACAAAAAAAATCTACAGAAATTAAAGGTAAAGCAATACCAGGTATTAAAAATATAGTAGCTGTTGCTTCTGGTAAGGGAGGCGTAGGTAAATCTACCGTTACTGCAAATTTAGCAGTCACTTTATCTAAAATGGGATTTAAAGTAGGTTTGCTAGATGCAGATATTTACGGGCCATCTGCAACTATTATGTTTGATGTAGAAAGAGAGAGACCACTTTCTGTAACAGAAGATGGTAAATCTAAAATGAAACCTGTAGAAAATTACGGTGTTAAAATTTTATCTATCGGGTTTTTTACTAAACCAAATCAAGCAGTAATTTGGAGAGGGCCAATGGCAGCAAAAGCTCTAAATCAAATGATTTTTGATGCTGCTTGGGGAGAGTTAGATTTTCTTTTAATAGATCTTCCTCCAGGTACAGGAGACATTCATTTATCTATCATGCAATCATTACCTATCACAGGTTCTGTAATTGTAAGTACTCCGCAAAATGTTGCTTTAGCAGATGCTAAAAAAGGAGTAGCAATGTTTCAGCAAGAAAGTATTAATGTGCCAGTTTTAGGTATTATAGAAAACATGGCTTATTTTACACCAGCAGAGTTGCCAGATAATAAGTATTATATCTTCGGAGAAAAAGGAGCTAGAAATCTAGCAGATGATTTAGAAGTACCTTTCTTAGGAGAACTACCACTTGTACAAAGTATAAGAGAAGCAGGAGATATTGGTAGACCTGCAGCATTACAACAAAATACACCAATTGCAAATGCAATGGAAGAAATAACCAAAAAGGTTGTACAAGAAACGGTAAGTAGAAATAAAAGTTTACCTCCTACAGAAGCTATTAAAATTACCACAATGGCCGGCTGTAGCGCTGTAAAAAAGTAATACGAATAGAAACTATGACAACAGTTAGTAAAGAATTAAAAGAAAACGTAGAAAAAGCCCTAGAAGAAATTCGTCCGTTTTTAAAAAATGATGGGGGTGATATTACTCTTATTGAAATTGACGAACAAGAAAACGTGGTAAGAGTTAGGTTAGAAGGGGCTTGTGTAGGCTGTAGCGTTAATCAAATGACCTTGAAGTCTGGAGTAGAGATGACTATTAAAAAATACGCACCTCAAATTCAGAAAGTAGTTAATATAGAAAATTACTAAACATTTATAGTAAAAGATAAATTACTATTATATGATAAGTGTCATTATCTAGAGCACTTGTTGTGTAGATATTTGTGTTTTATTATGTAGAAGAAATAATTTATGGTTAAAACAGATATATTAATTATAGGAGCTGGGCCAACTGGTCTATTTACTGTTTTTGAAGCAGGATTACTAAAATTAAAATGTCACTTGATAGATGCTTTACCACAACCGGGAGGGCAATGTTCAGAGTTATATCCTAAAAAACCAATTTACGATATTCCTGGTTTTCCAGAAGTATTAGCGGGTGATTTGGTAGACAACTTAATGGAACAAATAAAATCTTTTGAACCAGGATTTACCTTAGGAGAAAGAGCAGAAACTATAGACAAACAAGAAGATGGTAGTTTTATAGTAACCACAAATAAAGGTACACAGCACCACGCTAAAGTTGTTGCTATTGCTGGTGGTTTGGGTAGTTTTGAGCCTAGAAAACCACCTATTCCTAATATTGCTAATTTTGAAGATAAAGGTGTGGCTTATATGGTGAAAGATCCAGAGGTCTACAGAAATAAAAAAGTAGTGATAGCTGGTGGTGGAGACTCTGCATTAGATTGGAGCATATTTTTAGCAGATGTAGCTTCAGAAGTAACTTTGGTGCATAGAAGAAATGAATTTAGAGGTGCCCTAGATTCTGTAGATAGAGTAAAAGAATTGAAAGATTTAGGAAAAATAAATTTAATTACTCCTGCAGAAATTAGCGAAGTTAGAGGCAATGATAATGGTGATTTAGAAGCGGTTCTTATAAGAAAAAATAATGAAGCTTCAGAAGAAATACTTTTAGAAGTAGATCATTTTATTCCATTATTTGGTCTTTCTCCAAAACTAGGTCCAATTGCTAATTGGGGGTTAGAAATAGAGAAAAACGCCATTAAAGTAGATAATACATTAGATTACCAAACTAATATTCCAGGTGTTTATGCCATTGGTGACGTAAATACTTATCCGGGTAAATTAAAACTTATTCTTTGTGGTTTTCATGAAGCAACACTAATGTGTCAAAGTGCTTTTCAGAGAATTTTTCCAGATAAAAAATATGTAATGAAATATACTACCGTTGGAGGGGTAACTGGTTTTGATGGTACAAAAAAAGAAGCTCCAAAAGCAGTTGTAAAAGCAATAGATTAAAATAGATTAGTAGAGTTAAAATAGTTAACTCTCACTTTTTAACTATGGAAGAAGACGTAAAGATTACAATTATAGATAGAGAAGGGGTAGCTCATGAAGTAGATGCTCCTACAGACATGAATATGAATTTAATGGAGATTGTAAGATCTTATGAGCTGGCTCCAGAAGGTACTGTTGGTATTTGTGGCGGTATGGCAATGTGCGCCTCTTGCCAGTGTTACGTGTTAAGTGACACTCCATTAACAGAAATGCAAGATGACGAAGAAGCTATGTTAGCTGAAGCCTTTCATGTAGAAGATAATAGTAGGTTAGGTTGCCAAATACCAATTACTAAAGATTTAGAAGGACTTAAAGTGCAACTAGCTCCAGAAGAGTAGGCCATATTTAAGTTTTAATTATAAAAAAAGCCTTATCTGTTTGATAAGGCTTTTTTGTGACTTAATATTTTCTGTGTTAGAAAGAATATTGTGTGCCTAAATTAAGCGTATATTTTTGCTTTAACTGAATACCATTTGGTTCTTGGTAAGCAGGTAAAACCATTTCTGCTCCAAATCTTAATCCTTTTAAAGTGTTTTTAGTGAAATAGTAGTTTGCGCCAAGGGCATAATTTAGTTGTAAGCCTCCAAAATTATCTGGATTAGCAGTGGTAACCATAGTTCTATTTAGATCTGGGTTACTTCCATCAATTTCTTCTGCAAATTTAGCTTCTGCTCTTACAGAAAAACTAAAGAAATCTGTAGCATCCATAGCTAACCAAGAGGTGGCTAAATACTGATTGCCTAATCTATAATTATTATCATTTTCATTTAAAAAGAATTTAGTATTTGCTTGAGCACCCCCAGAAAGTTTTTCTGCTTGCCACAAATATGTCATTCCTATTTTAGTAGAAAATGAACCAGAACCTATTTGCATAGGGTAAGGTAAAATAACATCATTGCCGTTAGACATTGGCGTAACATCTTCTTGCTCTATAGAGCCTGTAGGTAAACCAAAACCTATTTCTCCGTGTAATTCTTGTTGGTTTTTGTTCCATAATTGAAAAAGTGCTGCAACATACACATCTCCAAACCCGCTAGAACTTGTAGAAAAATCTGTATCCATAGCCATACCCATATCATCTGTCATACGCATTTTTAAATCCATGTCATTGGTGGTGTAATTAGCCATTGCCATAAACGTTAATTTATCTGTAGGGGCGTACATCAATCCTAACATATGCATTCCCATTGTCATCGTTTGTGGGGCAATCATGTAATTTTGATATACAAAATCTTCACTTACATCTTTGTCTTGATAGCGTAAATCTTTCATTTGCATAGTCATATATCTATAAGAAACCATAAACTCTCCTTTATGGTGAGTGTGATCTCCCATAACTCCAATTGGAGCGTGACTACTAGCACGGTTAGATACCCAAAGCTCTTCGGTTGTATGGTCTTCTTGAGCTGTTACTTGCTGTAAGCTTAGTAAAACTAAAGCAAGTTTTATTATATTCTTCATATTTAAAATTTATTGTTTGTGTAATTTTTTAGCTGCGGAAGTCTCTTCAGCAATAATGTGTGATATTTACTTATGAAGCTTTAGGTGGATGAAAAGGAATATTTTTTTTCAGAAATGAATAGTTGTTGAGGTAATTATAAAAACTTCTAGTTTTGGTTATAGATATTATAGGGTTTTTTATAGCTGTAATTTCAATAAAACCAATAGGGTAATTCTCTAACTGAATTTGTTGGGTAGTATTTGTTTTTTTAGAATCGCTTTTGTTGCTTTTTAATTGTTTTATTAAATAACATTTACCGTTGCAATTTAAAGAAGGCTTGTCTTTATTTACACAAAGTGTTTCTACAATATAATTGTAATTAAAACAGTACTCCAAAATAGGTTCTACTGGCTTTAGCATGGCAATTAAATACAACGCCGTAAATGTTATGGAAGTAAATTTAGGCAACTACTTTAGCTTCTTTTATTTCTTTTTCTATGCCATCCCACAAAATAATTCTTTTTTCTAGAGATTGTTTAGAGACTTCTTCTACTTCTTTCCATTTGTCTTGGTTGTTACCACATAACTCTTCAATCATTTGTAAAGCCATTGGTCCGTGCTCATCTTCATCTAATTCAATATGTCTATCAAAGTAATATTTAAATAGAGTAAGATTTTCTTCAGGAAATTGCTGCTGAATTTTTTCTATGATAGAATTGAACATAGCAGGTATTAAATTTTCTCTACCAAAAGTAAACGCTGCTGCTATTTTATGAGGTTGATTAGAATAAACCACTTCAAAAGTAAATTTTAAAAACTTTTTTACACTAATTGGTAAGTTAGATGAAGCAATAATAAGGTAAATGTCTGTACCGTGTTTTATTTGCTCCATAAATTTAGAAATAGACGTTAGGCTAGCTCCACTTTTTTGCATAGCATCTAAGTACATTTCATAATGGCTTTGTCTTTTACCTTCAAGGTTTATATCTGTTTCTTCTGCCAATACAATCTCGTTAATCAAGTAACGTACTTCTGGATTACCAACAGGATACCAAGGGAAACTTGTATTGGTTAATTTACTTTGTAATGCTTTTAATAGAGACATAAAATCCCACACAGCAAAAACATGATGCTCCATAAAAATTTGTAAATCTTTAGGGGTCTGTATTAAATCATATAAAGTGTGATTTAATAATTGATTACGTAAATCTTCTGTAGCGTGTTCTATGTGGTCTATGTTCATATAAAAAATTTTCTACAAAAATAAGGTGCGATTATTGTTTATTAAAATAGTAGAGCAATTTAAATGATTTTTTTATAGAAGAAATAAAGCTGAAAAAATTAAAAAATGATAATAACCTCCATACTTATCTTTTATTCACCTTTACAACTACAAAATTTACAAAGGAAGACTGGTGAAAAAAATACAATGAAACTGAAAAAGAAATGCTGCCAGAAATATCTAAAAAAAGGCAATCGTTGTAAACGTTGCCCTTGTTATGATTTGCTTTCTTGATCTAACACGATAAAGCGCTTAGAAGTTTTTTTATAAAATACATCAACCTCTCACTCTACTTTTATTGTTACTATTTAAAAGCAGCAATGCCTGTAATGTCCATTCCGGTAATTAGCAAGTGAATATCGTGTGTACCTTCATAAGTAATTACACTTTCTAAATTCATCATATGTCTCATAATACTGTACTCACCTGTAATTCCCATTCCGCCTAAAATCTGCCTTGCTTCACGAGCAATTTTTATAGCCATATCTACATTATTTCTTTTAGCCATAGAAATTTGAGCAGTAGTAGCTTTGCCTTCATTTTTTAATTGCCCAAGACGCAGTGCTAATAATTGAGCTTTGGTGATTTCAGTGATCATTTCAGCTAATTTTTTCTGCTGAAGTTGATATCCTGCAATAGGTTTATCAAACTGAATACGTTCTTTTGCGTAGCGTAATGCCGTATCGTAGCAATCCATAGCAGCGCCAATAGCTCCCCAAGCAATACCAAATCTAGCAGAGTCAAGACAACCAAGAGGTGCACCTAAACCGCTCTTGTTAGGTAATAGGTTTTCCTTCGGAATTTTCACATCGTTAAAAATCAATTCTCCGGTAGCAGAAGCACGAAGAGACCATTTGTTGTGTGTTTCTGGAGTAGTAAATCCTTCCATCCCACGTTCAACAATAAGTCCGTGTATTCTGCCTTCTTCATTTTTTGCCCAAACTACAGCAATGTCTGCGAAAGGAGCGTTAGAAATCCACATTTTTGCACCATTTAATAAATAATGGTCTCCTTTATCTTTAAAATTGGTAAGCATTCCGCCAGGGTTAGAGCCATAATCTGGTTCTGTTAAACCAAAGCACCCCATAAATTCTCCACTAGCTAATTTAGGTAGGTATTTTTTGCGTTGCTCTTCGCTACCATATTTCCAGATGGGATACATTACTAAAGAAGATTGAACTGAAGCTGTAGAGCGCACGCCGCTATCTCCTCTTTCAATTTCTTGCATGATTAATCCGTAAGAGATTTGATCTAGTCCCGCTCCGCCATATTCTTCAGGGATGTAAGGTCCAAAAGCGCCAATTTCTGCTAAACCTTTTACAATAGATTTAGGAAATTCTGCTTTTTGAGCAGCATCTTCAATAATAGGAGAAACTTCCCGTTTTACCCAATCGCGAGCAGCATCACGAACCATTTTATGTTCGTCAGATAATAAATCGTCTATATTATAATAATCTGGAGCTTGGAATAAATCTGCCATACGCTATTTTTGAAATTCTTAAAGTTTTATGGCTAAATTTAAGAAAAGCTTAAAAAGATAACAATTTTAAGGTTGTTATTTTTTATTTTCTCTTCTATAAACTGTCCATGCAGACACAGACGCTCCTATAAATAAAGGTATAAATAGCTTCAAATTAAAAAGAAAATACGCAAGTAAGGCAATAACTTGCCCTACTAACACTTGTATTAAGAAATTTTTTAAATGTTTGTTCATTATTAATTAAAAATGTCGATTAAACCAAAAAATCATATGCAGTTGTAATAAAAACGGTTACTTCGGCTAAATTAAAAAAGTGTATTTAGGGAGCAGTTTTATTACAGTTATTACTTCTCCTCTTTTTTAAAAAATTTCTTTTTTTCAAATATACCAATGTCTCTCATGATGGAAAAGTATAAAGAATCTGTAATTTCTATATTTGATGTGATTTTGATATCATACTTAGTATTTTCTTTTGTAGGAATATGATTTGTTAGAGAATCTTGGTTATTAACTAGAGTTTTTGTGGCTTCATAAGGAAATACATTTTCCATATTATAACCATTTTTTAGATATTGTAATTGTGAAAGGTCTTTGCTGAAAAAACTTCGTTCTCTCCAGATTACCTCCGTATTGTTTTTTGGATATTTTTTTGTTTGTAATGTACTGTTGCTAAAAGGAAGTTCTTTAATAAAAAGAAGAACCAATGCATTTAAAAATATGTGAATAAGTATACTTTTTAATAAAGAGTAATTGATTACTACCCAACAAAAAAATAAGGCTATAGCTAAATAGTAACTTGAGCTAACAGCAAATGGTATAAAAGAGATACCTAGACTTGGAGTATGTGCAATACTGAATAAGATGCTGCTTAATATAATTCTAGAAGGAAGGAGTTTAGTGCTTTTAAAATATTTAATATCGTTTGCAAAAAAAATATATATACCTAGTAAAATAAATAAACCCTTCATAATTAGAGAATAAGTTATTTTTAAATAAAATATTTCAATACAATAAATAATAAAAAATAGAATTTTTATTTTTCTATTTGTAATCAAAAAACCTCTGTTTGTAATTTCTTCAATGATTGGCAATATGATAATCCCAAGGGCTAAATAAAGCCATAGCTCTAAATCTGAACTAATAAAAGATGAGTTTTGTCGTTGATAGAAATATTCATCAGTAATTCCAGGGACGAAAATATTTAGTGAAAAATATAGGCAGAATAAAAATCCTGCTAATATCAATAACCAATTTTGTTTTTTTGTAAATATAGTTTTCAAATTTATTTTTTGTTGTTAATTCAATTTCATAATTATCATTGATATTTGTTTCTAGATTATTTTTAGAACAGCTAGAAAATATAAGTGCTAACAATAAAATATAGAGTATTTTTTTTATTCGTGAAATGAGGTGCAATTATAAAAAAAAACAACAATTAGGTATGATTAATTTGTTAAAATTTTAATATCTAATTTCTACAAATAACGCCGCGGTTTATTAAATTTTAAAATGAAAATTGTAATAAAATAAAAAATAACTGTATTGAGATGTATTTTTCAAATCTGCCATATAGTTTTATTAAAAAATCAACTTCATGTAAATCCCTAAAATAAGCTTACCTTTACAGCTTATTAAAGTATATGACATTTAAAGAATTGGGCATTATTGAGCCTATCCTAAAAGCGTTAACCGAAAAAGGCTATACGCAACCAACACCTATTCAAGAACAAGCTATCCCTGTTTTATTAAAAGGAAAAGATTTGTTAGGTTCTGCGCAAACTGGTACCGGTAAAACCGCAGCATTCACTATTCCTATTTTGCAGCATTTAGCGGAAGGCGCTCCGCCAAAAAATAAAAGAAGAATAAAAGTACTTATTATTACGCCGACAAGAGAGTTAGCGATACAAATAGATGATAATGTAAAAGCGTATTCTAAATACACAGATATTAGAAATACAGTAATTTTTGGAGGAGTAAAACAACATACGCAAGTTAAAATTTTACAACGAGGTGTAGATGTGCTTACTGCTACTCCAGGAAGATTGTTAGATTTAATTAATCAGGGTTTTATATCTCTAAAAGATGTAGAGCATTTTGTGCTAGATGAGGCAGACCAAATGTTAGATATGGGGTTTGTGCACGATATTAAAAAAATCTTGAAGAAATTACCTCAGCAACGTCAGTCTTTGTTTTTCTCGGCAACTATGCCAAAATCTATCATTAGTCTTTCTAAAGAAATTTTAGGAGATTTTGAAAGGGTAAGCATTGATCCAGAGCAAACTACTGCCGAGCGTGTAGATCAGGCAGTGTATTTTGTTCCTAAAAAGAATAAAACGAGTTTGTTGGTTCATTTATTAAAAACAGAACCTTTTGAAACAGTTATTGTTTTTTCTAGAACTAAACACGGAGCTAATAAAATTGTAAAGAAATTAAGTCAAGCAGGTATACAATCTGCTGCTATACACGGTAATAAATCTCAAAATCAGCGCCAAAAAGCGTTAAGTGCTTTTAAAGAAGGTAAATTGAGTATTTTGGTAGCTACAGATATTGCAGCTCGTGGTATAGATGTTTCTCAACTTTCTTTAGTAGTTCAGTTTGATTTGCCTAACGTAGCAGAAACCTATGTACATAGAATAGGAAGAACTGGTCGTGCTAAAGCTAGTGGTAATGCTATTGCTTTTTGTGATGCAGAAGAACGTTCTTACTTAAAGTCTATTGAAAAATTATTGCAGCAACGTTTACCTGTAATTAATGATCATGATTTTAAAGAGGAAGCTGCTTCTTCTGGTAGTGATGAGTCTGAAAGTAAACCAAAAGCCCAAAATAGACCTCGTAATCATAATAATAGAAGAAAAACTAACTCTTCTCGTAGAAATAAACCTAGTTAAAGATTTAAATAAAACTCCTTAACTAGGTTTTATAGCTTTCAAAAAAAAAGAATAAATACAATTAAAAAAGTATAGAAACAATAAATAATATTTCAGGGGTTTGTTTTTTAGAAGTGAATAATTTCACAAACCCCATATTTATATTATTGTGCTTTGTGATTGCAATTAAAGTTCTTCTAGTTGAAATGTAAGTTCTTTAGTGAAACAAATTTTTACTCCAGTTGCATTGTTTAACGTTCTAAATGAAACATCTGCATTTACAGTAACTTCATTAGTTACTTCATTTAAAATATCGGCAATACATTGTGGATTTGTGCAAGTTTTACAATCAGATGCTATTACAGTTTTATCATCACTCCAAAAACCTGAAGGGTCAGCATGTGTTTTAAAATCTTCAGGGATGTCGTTAATACTAACAATGTAAAACCTTGTAATATCTTCTCTAATAGCCATTCTGAGAACTAAATCATCTTCCATATTTTGAAGATCTTCGTAGTTTGAAGTTAAAAATTCTTCAAGTGTAGTTGTCTGTATTTCTTGAACGGTACCTAATTCAGTTGATATGGGGAAATTTGTATTATCAAACTTAAATAATTCACCACTTTCCAAATCAATTTCTTCATTGTTTTTAATAGAAGAGTTATTTACGGTAGTTTCATTGCTATCTTCAGTGCAGCTAAACATTGAAATTGATAAAAGTAAAAGAAAAAGTTTTTTCATAAGTTGTTGGTTTTTTGGTGACTATTCTTCCGAGAAAAGAAATAAATATATTAAAAAAAACAGCTTTGAATATTCAAAATGTTAAAATTACATTTTCAAATAAAACTCCTTAACTAGGTTTTTGTAATCTTCAGTATATAAGTGTCTTTCTATTTCAATCACTAATTCTGAAGTTTTGGTAGGTGTTTTTTCAAAACCAAATTGCATTAAACTGCGTTTTATCGGTGCATTTTCGTTTCCTTTAACCGTAGTTAATTTTTGTAGATGAAGATTTTCTTGTAATGCAAGCTGAATAAATTCTTCTTGATTTTTATGCGGAATTATAGTGCAGAACCTGCCTTCTTTAGAAAGTAATTGAGAACTATATTTTACCAAGTCTTTAAACGGTAGTGCTTCTGTAAAACGAGCCGTGTTTCTGTTAGCTTCAGGAGAAGTGTAGTTTTCATCATAAAATGGAGGGTTACTAATTATAAGATCGTATTCTTCATCTTCCATTTCTTCTGCAAATTCATCTAGACCTGCATGGTAACAAAATAAACGATCTCCCCAATCGCTATTCTCAAAATTATCTACACATTGCTCGTAAGCATCTTCGTCAATTTCAATAGCATCTATTACTTCTGCGTAGCTTTTTTGTGCTAACATTAAAGCAATAACTCCCGTGCCTGCACCTATGTCTAAAATAGAAAATGGATTAGCTTCTATATTTGCCCAAGCACCAAGCAACACGCCATCTGTGCCTATTTTCATAGCACATTTATCTTGTTCAATAGAAAACTGTTTAAATTGAAATGGCTTAGACATAAGTAGTGGGTGTTATAAATTTAATCGAGGTACATCTCAATTAAACCTTCTGGGACGTTGAGGTATAATTCTTTATTAGGCTTATCTATTTTCCAGATAAAATCATCATTGAGCGGAACAAGAATTTCTTTTCCTTCTCTTTCTATTTCAAATAGAGCTTGTGGAGTAGAATCATTAACTCCTTTTAAGATACCTACTTCTCCAAAAGTCTTGTCTATTACCTTGAAGCCAATAACTTCATGAAAATAAAATTGATCTTCCTTTAGCTCAGGAAGCATGGTTAATGGTAGGTAAACTTCTTTCTTTAGTAAAAGGTCAGCTTCTTTTTCTGTAGAGATATCTTCAAATTTTACACGAAGTAAATTACTTTTTTGAAGAGAACTTTTTTCAATAAAAAATGGAATCAAATTTTTGTTGAGATCAACAAAAACAGATTCCATTTTTAAAAAACTTTCGGGATCATCTGTATCTAGTTTAACTAGAAGTTCACCCTTGAAACTGAATTTACTAACGATTTTTCCAAGATAGAAACAATCTTCTTTTTGCATCGTTAAATAATTTTATTTATTCAGCAGTGTTTTCTTCAGCTTGTGTTTCTTCAGTAGCTTCTGCTTCTTCAGTTACAGTTACAGCTTCAGCTGCGGCAGCTTTAGCATCAGCTTCACGCTTTTCGTTTACTTCTTTCTCAGCAGCAAGGGCTATATCTTTAGCTTCTTGTTCTGCTTTAGAAAGGTTCTCTTTCTTAGCGTTTACTTTACCTTCTTTTTCTGCAACCCAAGCTTGGAATTTTTCTTCCGCTTGCTCTTCAGTTAAAGCTCCTTTACGTACTCCACCAGCTAAATGGTTTTTCAATAAAGCACCTTTGTAAGAAAGAATGGCACGTGTAGTGTCAGTTGGCTGAGCACCATTTTGTAACCATTTTACAGCACCGTCTACATCTAATTCAATTGTAGCTGGGTTAGTGTTTGGATTGTAAACTCCTACTTTTTCTAAAAATTTACCATCTCTTTTTGAGCGTGCATCAGCAGCTACGATCCAATAAAAAGGTTTTCCTTTTTTACCGTGTCTTTGTAATCTTAATTTTACAGGCATAATGATTAAATTTTGGGGTTCTCGACCCCAGTTATTAATAAGGCGGCAAAGATACTATATAATTTTCTATTATTCGTGAAAAGATTATTAATTTTTATTTTACATTTGTAGTACTCAAATAGTTAAATATACCTCTAATTTATGAAAAAATTAACCTTACTTTTCCTTTTTACTCTAATTCTTATAAGTTGTGGAGATGACATAGAAAGTAACACACCCTCCATACAAGGAGAAGTCAATGGAGTATTTTTTAGATCAAATTCATCTACAGCATATTTAAATGCAGATGGTTCTGTAACTTTAACAGGTAATACTGGTCTAGATGTAATTACGTTAAAAACAGCTTCAACAGATATAGGGCAGTATGAGCTAGGTTTGGGCTCACAAAGTGAAGCAGGTTATCAGGTTAACGGATTAACTACTTATGCTACTGGCGATACGGGAGAGGGATTAATTGAAATAACTGCTTTTACCGAAAGTAAATTATCTGGAGAGTTTTATTTTGATGCTATTAATGGAGATACGTTAACTATTAGTAAAGGTTCTTTTTTTGATGTTCCTTTAACAAATGGAACGATAGACGGTGGTGATTTTTCTTGTACAGATGCAGCACTTACTACGGTGGTTGCTTTTCAAGCATATTCTGCTGTAACAGTAGATGATGAAAATTATGAGTCTGTTTGTGTGGCTTACCAAGCGGCGTTAGAGTCTCAAATAACTCTTTGCGGTGATGATAGTGGAGAGCTTGCTGCAGAGTTAGAAAGTTTAGATTGTGTAGTAGAATAAAAAAATATAAAATTTATTTTTTAAAAAACCGCTGTAATTAACAGCGGTTTTTTTTTGTTGATAACTCTACTTTTTTTAAGTGTTGTGATTTGCTAATTTTATCCGTTCAATTCTTCTAAAGCAAAATCAGCACATGTATTTAATTTTTGATACGGAAACTACCGGATTACCAAAACGTTGGGATGCACCAATAACAGATTCTGATAATTGGCCAAGAGCTATTCAAATTGCTTGGCAGTTGCACGATGATTTGGGAGAGCTAGTAGAGAGTGATGATTTTTTAATTACTCCAGATGGTTTTAATATTCCTTATGATGCTGAAAAAATTCACGGAATATCTACAGAGTTAGCAGCTCAAGATGGATTAAATCTAAGAGAAGGTTTGGTGCGTTTTCAAAAAGCGCTAGATAAAACTAAGTTTATTGTTGGGCAAAATGTAGGTTTTGATGTTAATATAATGGGGGCAGAGTTTCACCGAGAAGGGATAGAAACTAACCTTACCCAATTACCTGTTTTAGATACGTGTACAGAAACTACCGCAAAATTATGTGAAATACCAGGAGGACGTGGAGGTAAGTTTAAACTACCAACTTTAACAGAGTTGCACCAACACTTATTTCACCAGCCTTTTGCAGAGGCGCATAATGCCACGGCAGATGTAGAGGCAACAACACGTTGTTTTTTAGAATTAATAAGGTTACGTGTTTTTACTGCTGAAGAGTTAGATGTAACGCCAGATTATTTTGAAAATTTTTCCGAAGCAAATCCGCAACCAATTCAGCTTATAGGGTTAAAGCATATTAATCTTAAAAAAGCATCAGAGGCCATTCGTAAAAAAATGGCAAAAAAAGAACCTCAAGAACAACTTTCAGAAGAAGAAATAAAAGAGAATATTGAGGTTTTACAGAAGGAAGATTTTGTTCATTTACACAATCATAGTCAATATTCCATTTTACAATCTACTATTAGTGTTCAAGATTTAGTAAAAGCAGCAGCAGAAAGAAAAATGCCTGCAGTAGCTTTAACAGATCACGCTAATATGATGGGAGCTTTTCACTTTGTGTCTGCAGTAGAGAGGCACAATAAAGAAGTTGCTAGCAAAAAAGCAGAAGCAGAAGAAAATGGGGAGGCTTACGACGGTAAAGAGATAACGGCTATTGTAGGTTGTGAGTTTTTTGTTTGTGAAAATCATACCGACAAGTCTAGAAAAGATAATGGTTACCAAATTGTACTTCTTGCAAAAAATAAAAAAGGCTACCATAACTTGGCAAAAATGTCGTCTTTGGCGTACACCGATGGTTTTTACTATGTGCCACGTATAGATAAAGAAGTTATCAAGCGCTATAAAGAAGATATTATGGTGCTTACTGGTAATTTGTATGGAGAAGTGCCGAGTAAAGTATTAAACGTAGGAGAAAACCAAGCAGAAGAAGCATTACTTTGGTGGAAAGAGGAGTTTGGAGACGATTTATATATAGAGTTAATGCGTCACGGTCAAGAAGATGAAAACCGTGTAAATGAAGTGTTAGTTCGTTTAGCAAGACAACATGATGTAAAAATTATTGCTACCAATAACACTTATTACTGTGATAAAGAAAATGCGAATGCGCATGATATTTTACTTTGTGTAAAAGACGGAGAAAAACAGTCTACCCCAATTGGTAGAGGTAGAGGTTATCGTTACGGTTTGCCTAATCAAGAGTATTATTTCAAATCTTCAGAAGAGATGAAAGAGCTCTTCAAAGATTTGCCAGAAGCAATTACCAACATTCAAGAAGTAGTAGATAAAGTAGAGAGGTTTGTTTTAGCAAGAGATGTATTACTGCCTGCTTTTAATATTCCAGAGCGTTTTTTAAATGAAAAAGATAAAGAAGATAACGGGAAACGTGGAGAAAATGCTTATCTAAAACATCTAACTTTTGAAGGAGCAAAAGAACGCTACGGAGAAATTACAGAGTCTATTAAAGAGCGATTAGATTTTGAGCTTTCTGTTATTGAAAAAACAGGATATCCGGGTTATTTCTTAATTGTAGAAGATTTTATTCGGGAAGCAAGAAATATGGACGTATCTGTTGGTCCTGGTAGGGGATCTGCAGCAGGAAGTGCGGTAGCATATTGTTTAAAAATCACCAATATAGATCCTATAAAGTACGATTTGCTTTTTGAGCGTTTTTTAAATCCAGATCGTGTAAGTATGCCCGATATTGATATTGATTTTGATGACGAAGGAAGAAGTAGGGTAATGGACTATGTAATTGAAAAATATGGAGCCAATCAAGTAGCGCAGATTATTACCTATGGTACTATGGCAGCCAAATCTTCTATTAGAGATACAGCTAGGGTGTTAGATTTACCGTTGAGTGATGCAGATAGAATAGCAAAACTAATTCCAGATATGTCTAAGCTAAATAAAATATTTGGTTTAGATGAAAAGGGACTTAAAGCAAAATTTAGAGCAGAAGAAATAGATAAAGTAAATGAATTGCTTAATATTTCTGATGGTGAAGATCTAGAAGCGCAAACCGTAAATCAAGCAAGAATATTAGAAGGTTCTGTTAGAAATACCGGTATTCACGCTTGTGGAGTAATTATTACTCCTGGTGATATCACCAATTACGTGCCTGTCTCTGTAGCTAAAGATTCTGATTTATATGTTACCCAATTTGATAACTCGGTAGTAGAAAGTGCTGGGTTGTTAAAAATGGATTTCTTAGGGTTAAAAACATTAACCTTAATTAAAGATACCATTAAAATTGTAAAAGGTCGTCACGGGATAGAGTTAGACCCAGAAAATTTTCCGTTAGATGATGAGAAAACTTATGAGCTCTTTCAAAGAGGAGAAACTGTAGGGATATTTCAATATGAATCTCCCGGAATGCAAAAACACATGCAAGCGTTAAAGCCTACTGTTTTTGAAGATTTAATTGCAATGAATGCTTTGTATAGACCAGGACCAATGGAATATATACCAAGTTTTATTGCACGTAAGCACGGGACAGAAGAAATTATTTATGATTTAGATGCATGTGAAGAGTATTTGGCAGAAACCTATGGTATTACCGTTTATCAAGAGCAAGTAATGCTTTTGTCTCAAAAACTAGCAGATTTTACTAAGGGTGAAGCAGATGTCTTACGTAAGGCAATGGGTAAAAAGCAAAAGCACGTACTAGATAAAATGAAACCTCAATTTATTGAGCAGGCTTCAGCCAAAGGGCATGCGGTAGATAAGTTAGAGAAAATATGGAAAGATTGGGAGGCATTTGCAGCGTATGCATTTAACAAGTCTCACTCCACATGTTATGCTTGGATAGCCTACCAAACAGCATATTGTAAAGCACATTATCCAGCAGAGTATATGGCTGCAGTACTATCTAACAACATGAATAATATTAAAAACGTAACATTTTTTATGGAAGAATGTAAACGTATGAAGCTGCCTGTACTTGGTCCAGATGTTAATGAATCTTACTACAAGTTTTCTGTCAATAAAAACAATGCAGTACGTTTTGGGATGGGAGCCATAAAAGGAGTAGGTAGTGGAGCTGTAGCTACTATTGTAGAAAATAGAAAAGACGGAGCTTACCGTTCTATTTTTGATATGGCTAAACGTATAGATTTACGAGCAGCAAATAAAAAAGCATTTGAAAATTTAGCCTTGGCAGGAGGTTTTGATTGTTTTCAGCCTACACATAGAGCTCAATATTTTCATGATGAGGGAGACGGAATTACATTTTTAGAAAAAGTAATGAAGTTTGCCGCTAAATTTCAAGAGAATCAAAACTCCTCTCAAGTAAGTTTGTTTGGAGAGGCTAGTGATGTGCAAATTCCAGAGCCTCAAGTGCCACCTTGTGAAGAGTGGGTAACTATGGAAAAGCTTAGAAAAGAGAGAGAAGTAGTAGGTATCTACATATCAGGACACCCGCTAGATGATTTTAGATATGAAATAGATTATTTCTGTAATAGTGCTTTAGAAGATTTAAACGATTTGCATAGTCAAACAGGCAGAGAGTTGTCTATTGCATGTATAATAAGTGATGTGCAGCATAGAACTAGTAAAATGGGTAAAGGTTGGGCTGCATTTACAGTAGAAGATTATACAGAGTCTTACGAGTTTAGAATATTTGGAGAAGAATATCTAAAATACCGCCACTTTTTAATGCCTAACAATTTTGTGCACATTAAAGTTTATGTGAAACCAGGTTGGGTAAATAAAGATACAGGAAAAGCTGGAGAGCCGAGAATACAATTTAATGCTTTTAAACAGCTACAAGATGTGATGGAGAATATGGCTAAAAAATTAACTCTTCAAATAGATATAGATGATTTGAAAGAAGAGAAAATAGAGGCCTTAAAAGATTTGTTTATTACTTATACGGGAGATCAGTCTATTAATTTTGTGGTTTATGAGCTTAAAGAGCGCTTAAAACTGAATATGGCTAGTAGAAAACAAAAAGTGAAAATTTGTAGAGAATTATTAGATGAATTAACAGATCAGCGTTTAAAATACAAAGTGAATTAATTTTTTGTAGTGATAAGTTTATGGTTAATGTGCCTTTTGTGTTAGGGATAGAGACGTTTGTTGAAGCTCTTTTTATTTTATAATTAAAATAAAATAAAAAAGCGACTGTCGAAAGCCCGACCCGAAGGGAAACACCTAAATAGGAAATTTCAATTTATGAATAGTCTAATGTAATACTAAAAAGCATGTTTAACCGAAATATTTCTTTATTTTTGTGTATCAAACAAAAAAGATAATATTATGGCATTAGAGATAACAGACGCAAATTTTGAAGAAACAGTATTAAAAAGTGATAAGCCTGTATTGGTAGATTTTTGGGCTGCTTGGTGCGGACCTTGTAGAATGGTTGGACCAATCATTGATGAGGTAAGTAAAGATTATGAAGGGAAAGCAGTAGTTGGTAAATTAGATGTAGACGCTAATCAAGAATTTGCTGCAAAATATGGTGTTAGAAATATACCTACAGTATTAGTATTTAAAGATGGTGAGTTAGTTAACCGTCAAGTAGGTGTATCTCCAAAAAATACATATACAGATGCAATTGATGCTTTGTTGTAATAACAAAAAGTATATATTTATAAAAAGGTTTGGCTCATAGTCAAACCTTTTTTTATTTTTAAGATGTTTAGAAAAAATAAATTTTTCTAAGCTATTAATGCAGATATAAACATTTATGAAATTAAGAGATGAGTTAAATAAAAGTACGGGATTTACTAATCTAGAACTTTTAGCTAGACAGGTGGTAGAGGGGTTTATATCTGGGATGCATAAAAGTCCGTTTCACGGTTTTTCGGCAGAGTTTGCAGAGCATAAAATTTATAATAAGGGAGAGAGTACCAAACATATAGATTGGAAGCTCTTTGCAAAAACAGATAAGCTTTATACAAAACGCTACGAAGAAGAAACTAATTTGCGTTGCCACTTAATTATAGATAATTCTGCTTCTATGCATTACCCAGAGTTGGGGCAACAAAGTATATCTTCATTAAATAAAATAGGCTTTAGTGCTTTGGCATCTGCATCTTTAATGCAAATTTTAAAAAAACAAAGAGACGCGGTAGGTTTAAGTATTTATAGTGATGCTTACGATTATTATTCTCCAGAGAAAGGAAGTGAACGTCATCACCAAATGCTTTTAAAAAAGTTAGAAGAGATGGTAAGCTCACCTGTAGAGGAGAGAACCACGCAAACTTATACTTACTTGCATCAAATAGCTCAAAAGATAAAAAGAAGATCTTTAATTTTTTTATTTACAGATATGTTTCAAGCAGATGAAGATGAAGAGCGATTGTTTGAAGCGTTAAGGCATTTAAAATACAATAAGCACGAGTTAATACTATTTCATACCTACGATGCAGAACGAGAGCTTTCTTTTAATTTTGATAATGCTCCCAAACGGTTTATTGATGTTGAAACAGGAGAAGGTATTAACCTTTATGCAGAAACTGTAAAATATAATTATGAAGCGGCAGTAAAAGATTATTTTGATAAATTAAAAAATAAGTGCTTACAGTATCAAATTAAATATGTACCTGTAGATATACACCAAGATTTTAATAAAATACTCACTACATATTTAGTCGAGCGTCAACGTTTTGGTTAAAAAACTGAAACTTAAAGATGATTACTTTCTTGTAATTACCTGTTTTTATATTTTTTTCTCAGATTTGAAGAGAAGTTTTTAGCTGAAACTTAAAGTTTGTAAAATTTTTTTTAAAATAATTTTAAGCTTATAATATTGGTATTCAAAACTTTAAATAAGGTCTTTAATTTTCTTTTAAAAAAAAGTGTAAAAATAGTTTGTAGAAACGAAAATCAGTTCTATATTTGCACTCGCAATAAGGCAACGGTCTGGTAGTTCAGTTGGTTAGAATACCTGCCTGTCACGCAGGGGGTCGCGAGTTCGAGTCTCGTCCAGACCGCTAAATTGTAAAAAGCTTCAATGTTACATTGAGGCTTTTTTTACGAAGTTGTGT
Organism: Mesonia phycicola; assembly: GCF_900141885.1. Taxonomy (GTDB): domain Bacteria; phylum Bacteroidota; class Bacteroidia; order Flavobacteriales; family Flavobacteriaceae; genus Mesonia; species Mesonia phycicola. The sequence continues at coordinate 43,831 of NZ_FQYY01000009.1, forward strand.
TGTGAATACTAAGTTGGAGAATTTAGTATTTGTGGTTGAAGTGTTCAGCCAATGAGAAGCTTTTCCTGTAGTAAGGAAGGGCTTTTTTCTTTTTGGGTAATGTCTGTTTTTAATTTCTTCTAATTAATCTAAAATTAGGGCTTCACTACCTTAAAAGCCCATTGAATTCTTACTGCGTTTAAAATAGCTAATAAAGCAACTCCTACATCTGCAAAAACAGCACTCCACATAGTTACAATACCTAGTGTTCCTAAAATTAAAACCATTAGTTTTATGCCTAGTGCTAACACAATATTTTGCCAAATTATTTTTCGAGTAGCACGGCTTATTTCAATAGCTTTAATCACTTTTGAAGGCTGATCTGTTTGTATAACCACATCTGCTGTTTCAATAGCTACATCACTACCCAATCCACCCATAGCAATTCCTATATCACTTAATGCTAAAACGGGAGCGTCATTGATACCATCTCCCATAAATGCCACTTTAATATCTGGATCTTGTTTCCAATTTTCTACTTCTTTAAGTTTATCTTCTGGTAACAAACCACCTTTTGCCTTTTGTATATTTAATTTTTTTGCGATGTGCTGGGTGATAGAATCTTTATCGCCAGAAAGCATCATTATATTTTTAATGCCTAGTTTTTGTAACTCTATTATCATTTGCGTAGCGTCTTCTTTTAGCTCATCTGCAATAACAACATAACCTACAAATGCATTATTAATTGCTATTAAAATGACAGTTTCTACAATCTTATTAATTTCTTTAGGAAATTTAATGTGATGCGCAGTCATTAAAGCTTTATTTCCTGCTAAAACTATTTTGTTATTTACTTTACCTTTTAAACCTTTACCTGCAATTTCTACTACTTCTTTTGCTTCATAATTGGTTTTAACGCCTTTATGCTCTAAAATTGCTTTAGCAATAGGGTGTGTAGATTGCGCTTCTAAGGCAGTTAAGTAAGCTATCATTTCATCTTCACTACTTAATTCAGGATTATTAGGGTTAGTGACAATTTTTTTAATTTTAAAAACCCCTTTAGTAACAGTTCCTGTTTTATCTAATACTAAGCTGTTAATTTTTGCCATTGCTTCTAGGTATGAAGCACCTTTAAATAAAATTCCGTTTTTTGAGGCAGCACCTAATCCGCCAAAGTAACCTAACGGAATAGAGATAACCAATGCACAGGGACAGGAGATAACTAAGAAAATTAAAGCACGATAAAACCAAATATTAAACACATAATTATCTACTATAAAATAAGGCAATAAAATTACGCTAATAGCTAAAATTACTACAATAGGTGTATAAATACGAGCAAATTTTCTGATGAATAATTCGGTTTTAGATTTTCTTGCGGTAGCATTTTGTACCAAATCCAAAATTCTAGCGATAGAACTATCTTGAAATCTTTTTGTGGTTTCAATTTCAATTACATTTTCTAAATTAATACTTCCAGCAAAAACTTTTTTGTCTTTTATTACTGAAGTAGGTTTGCTTTCTCCTGTTAAAGCAGCTGTATTTAAGGTTGCTTTTTTAGATAACAAAATACCATCTAAAGGAATTTTCTCTCCTACACGAACCTGTATTTTTTCTCCTATTTCTACCTCTTTCGAAGAAACATTTTTTAAAACACCAGCACGAAATACATTGGCTTGTTTTGGTTGTACTTCTAGCAATGCTTTAATATTACCTTTTGCTTTTTTTACTGCTGCGTGCTGAAATAACTCTCCAATAGTATAAAATAACATTACCGCTACACCTTCTGGATATTCACCTATTAAAAAAGCACCAATAGTAGCAATAGACATTAAAAAGAATTCTGTAAAAATGTCTCCTTTACGTATGTTTTTCCATCCAGATTTAAGAACTGGAAGCCCTACAGGAAGATATGCAAGTAAATACCAAGTGATTCTTATTTCTTCAGGAAAATTTAAAGAACTAAAATGATCATTAAGTAAGCCAAGTATTAGCATTAAAAAACTAATGGCAGGCCATACATATGGTGAAGTTTTATGTTTTATAGGCTTAGGTTGATCACAACCACAACAACCCGTAGTATCTTGAGATTGCTTCGATTTTTGAGTGGAAGCACAAGTGTTTTTAGTGTTTTTCATACTTGCAAGTAAACAAAAGTAAACGTGCAATGGAAGTGCATTTATTTTAGGTTTGTGTGCATTGGTCACAGATACCTTTAACCACTAAGTTGACGTTTTCTGCTAAAAAACCATCTGGTAATTTTAATTGAGGAATTTTATGGTCTGTAAGACAAATGGTTTCATTACAATTATTACAATGAAAATGTAAGTGTAAATCGTTTTCTATATTACAATTACATCCGGTTTTGCAGAGTGCATATTTTAAAACGCCTGTGCCATCGTCTATTTGATGCACTAAACTCCCTTCTTCAAAAGTTTTAAGGGTTCTGTATAAAGTAGTTCTATCAATTTTAGAAAATGTATTTTCTATATCGGTTAGAGTAACAGCAGTTTTATGTTTTTCCATATGCCGATATATAAGTGTGCGCATTGCTGTAGGACGAATGTTTTTGCTTTTTAATACTTCTTCTATATCTTTCATTTTTTACTTAAAAATACAATATTTTTTAGGTCTGATAAGTAAATTTATTCTTCTAGGTATTTTATAGGATTTAAATAGAACATTTTTTTCCAACCTTGTTTATCAGAATCTATTTTCCAGATATATGGAATAATTGTAAGTATAGAATAATGTAAATGTGAAGGCTTTCCTTTTGCGTTTCCGCTGTTACCTACGCTTCCTATAATTGAATTTTTGTTAACTAATGAAAAAGAAGTTGTTTTCAATTCATTTAAATGAGCGTAATAATGCAACCTCCATTTAGGCCCAAGTACAACTACAAAATTACCACCCATACTAATATTTCCGGCATATAGCACTAAACCTAATGTAGATGAATTTACATCGGTTCCTTTTTTTGCAAAAATATCTACTCCTTTATGTGTAACAGATTTTCCCCAAGGATAAAACCAAAATGACTTAGCATTATAGTCTGATTTATGTGCACCTTTTACAGGCATTGATAGGTTTTGCGGAATTAATAAGCCTATTATAATTACAGCCAAAAGAGCAATTGTAATTTTTGTTCTTTTTTTCAATAGTTTTTGTTTTCTAATTTATCAAAAAAAAATTAGTAATAGTTTATTGTTACTAATTAAATAACTAGCTACATAATGTAGGTAAATGCTATTACCTTATATGTGGTGAATACTTAAATTAATAATTTTAAAAAAAACAGCCCTAACAAATAAAATTGTTAGGGCTGTTAAAAGTAAATATAGATTCTGTTTTAGAAATTTCTATATAATGCATTAATATATACGTTGCTGCCATCTAGACTTGCTCCTTTTTGAAAAGCATTAGCGCCACCACCAATGGTAATTTCATAGATATTAGCATTACCGCCACTAATACTCACCGGAATGTAAAACTTACCATTTTCAATACATTCAGCTTTAAATAAATTTACATAAGGAGCTTGCGGTATGTTTAATTCTGTAACAGTTTCTGTAGCTAAATTAATTTCTACTAATGTACCTATGTTAGAAGATAAATCTGCCCAAGCGGTGATATCACTTTCTTTAATAACATTAGCATACATAATATTATCTCCAGCATACCAAGCATTCCAGATGTTGATAGGTTCAGAAAATTCTGCAGAAATGTCAAACACATAATCATCATCATACGCGCCATTCTCAATTTTCACAAATACGGTAGGGTTATTTGCTAATTCACTATCTCCGTGCCACCAAGAACTGTTTAAATTATGCTGATATATAGTACCAGTTTCTGTTACAAATGCAGCATTAGTTCTATACCCTCCTGTAGAACCTGAAGAGGCAGTAGATTGTAAAACTACAGGGTTTTCTAAAGATGGATAATCATATTTAACTGTGATTAAGTTACTAGCTATGTTAGACCAATCTGCATCTCCGTATAAAGTACCAATATAAACTTCATCACCATTTACAATTGGCTGTGTCCATAAAGCAGATCTTCCGTCTACTTGAGGCAGAGTCATGTAACCATAATTTTCTACTGTAAAAGTTTCTAAATCTATAATAGCGTATGGAGCGTCTCCATCTTCATTAGGGAAATTAGATAAAAACAACTCACCATCACCTGTGTTGTGTATATAACGGTAAAAGCTGCCAGGTACCAAAGCTTCTGTTGAAATTGAATTTTGATAAACCATTCCTGTATCTGTAAATTCATATTTTTCTAAGGTCCCATCTCCAAAAACATAAAAATAACCATCTACACTTGCTCCCAAGTTAGCATAACCCTCATAGCCACTACCTATAATAGAGATAGAATTTTCTAAAAGATCATCTGTAGTAGTATAATAACCAGAACCGTCTACATCTGCACTAACTAAATATTTTGAGTTTTCTGGAGAAACTACTGTTGCTGCATCATCATCGCTACTACAACTTGTAAAAATAATTGTTAGCCCTAAAAATAGGTTAAGTGTTATTGTTTTTAGTAATCTATTTGTTTTCATAAATAAAATGGTATTTGTATTAATTGTTATTATTCTGAAATTTGATAATTGATTTTTATAAACATTGCTCTGCCTGGTTTTTGAAGTCTGTAATTATCATACACTTGTTCATTTAAAATATTAGAAACATCAAAAGCTAATGTGAAATTTTGAGAGGGAAATGTATAACTCATACCAGCATCAAAAACTAACTGGGTGGGTATGGTTCTTTTATTTTCTGCAGCGGCTGCACTGGGCCAATCTAAGTAAAACTCGTGCACATAGCTAGATTGAAAATAGGTGTAGATTTTAGAGTTTTTTTGTAAGATATTATTAGTTGTATAATTGATACCTGCGTTTGCTAATAGGTAAGGAGTATTTCTCATTCTATCTTTATAGAAGATGTTTTTGGTGCCATCTTCTTCATACTCTAAGTTATTTCTAAGATCTAGGTAGGTAGCATTTAGATTGAATTTTAGTTTTTGTTTAAAATCATATATAAAATCAATTTCACCACCCAAACCAGAAATTCTATCTACGTTTTGAAATTGACCATTGTCTCTAGCATCTAATACGGTAAACAATAATTTGTCTTTTGTATCTCTATAAAAAGAGTTTAAAGATATTTTTAGGCCGTGATTTTCGGCTATAGAGTATCTTCCTAAAATAGTACCAAGATTTATATTAAAACTTCTTTCTGGTTTAATAAAAGGATTATTACTTACGGTAACACCATCTCCCAAGGCTTCTGTAGGGCTTGGCATTCTCGCTGCTTTTTCTAAAGAAGTTTTTAGTAAAAAGTTGTTAGAAAATCTATACGAAGCAGCATAACCAACACCCCAATTGGTAATGTTATTTTTATATTCAATTATTTCATATTGATCTGTATATTCTAGATCATTAATAGTAGCTGTATAATCGTAAAATTTTACAAATAAATTGGTGCGTAGTTTATCTTGAAATTTTAGAGTTTCTAAAGACAAGCCTGCAAAATGAGATGCAATATTTTGAGGTTCAATATATGGAATTCTATATTCTGGTGTATATGGGTCTTCTCCAGAACGTTTTAAGCCAGAATAAACATAATTTAGCCCTAATTTAAATTGATAAGGGAGTTGGTAAGTAGTATTAAGTCTATAAATTTGTGAATTATCTTTTTGAGTAAACAAAGAGCGCCCATCGTAACCCATTTCTCCTCCAGAAGCTCTATACCCTATTTCTTCACCTCTCCAGTCATATTGTATGTATGAGGTGTCTATTACTTTACTTTCTGTATAAGAATAAGCTGCAAAAGCATTTACGTCTAACCCATCAGTAAAAAGATTTTTTTTCTTGTAAATGATACTAGGCATAAAAGTTTGCTCGTTGTTTCTTACTTTACCAAACACGCGAGACATAGTTTGAGCAGTTTGCACTCCTTTTTTTAAATCTGAAGCTAGTAGAGTTACAAAAAATTGGTCTGCCCATTTTTTTTGAGTAAAACCTAAATCTAGTTTAGCGCTTACAGTTTCAAAATCATCATTAAATCTCTCAGCAGGATTATCTTCTGTAAATTCTACAATTTGAAAGCCAGTAGATTCGTCTCCATAAAAAACACCCTCTCCCCAAACTTTATAATTATTATCTGAATAGGTGTAAAAAGTAGATAGCCTAGTAGTAAAACCAGAGTTAAAACGCCACTGGCCGTGTACGGCAATTTTGTGAGTATTAAAAGAGCCAAAAGAATAAGAAGCCTCTGCAAAATTAGTTAGTTTCTCTTTTGTTACTAAATTTATAGCCCCTCCTAAAGCATCAGAACCTAACTCAACAGGTACTACGCCTTTATAAATTTCTATTCGTTCTATTAATGATACTGGCAAGTTGTTAATAGAGTAAGAAGAGCCATAATAATCCATAGGTATACCATCTATAAAAAACCGAATAGCATTGCCAGACATACCGTCTAGAGAATATTCAAAATCAGAACCTATTCCGCCAGTTGTTCTTACACGTACGCCCGGGGTATTATCTAAAATTTTATTAATTTCTAAGCTTTGAGATTTAATTTTTTGTGTTTCAATGGCATCTACACTAAAGCCGTGTTCTTCCATTTTTACAGCTTTAGTTTTACTTGTAATTAAAACTTTGCTTAGTTGAGACGTATCTTCTACTAAGGTTATATTTTTAATTATATTTTTTTGTTTTACTTCAATAGCAATATTTTGAGACTGAAAACCTATTGCAGATACTTGTAAAGTATAGTTACCTTGTGGTATATTTTTTATCAAGTAATTTCCATCAAAATCTGTTGCATCTCCTTTGCTTGTATTTTGTAGCATTACAGTAACACCTACAATAGGCTCACCAGTAATATCTGTTATTAAACCTTTTATTTGCCTATTGGAGTTAACCTGGGCATAGGCAGAAATATTTGTGATTAATAAAAGTATTGCAACTACAATTCGCATCTTATTTAGACTTAATAAAAATTGAAGGCAAATGTGTGAAAAAATTATAGGTAACAAAAGTTAAAATCTGTAAACGTCAATTTAAATACGTTGAACGTCATTTTGGTATTTAGAATGATTCTGAAAAGCAGTAAGAATAGCTTAGTTTTGTAGTTTATAATTAATACTAATGATACAATTCATTAAAAAGCATAGTAGAGAATTACTATATCAAATAATAATAACCTCTATTCTTTTTATATTTTATACGTTTATACAAAAAGGAGGCATTCATGAATACACTTTTATTAATAGTGTAATTCCCTACCAGATTGTTTTTTTTAGTAATTATATGTTAGCAGCAATAATCACAGGTTATTATTTGCTGCCTAAATTGTACTCAAAAAATAAGTATACTGCCTTTTTATTAAGTCTTATAGTACTCCTTTTTTTAGTAATATTAATAGATGAGTTTGTATTAGAGAAGTTATATTTCCCCACAACTAGAGGTACTTATTTTCCTGGACTAATTTTTACATTGGTAGAAACTTTGCCAGTTATTTTACTTTTTGTAGGTTTTAAATTTGCTTGGGATTATCATGAGAAACAGCGAGAAATAGAATCATTAAAAAATTTGGTGCAAGAAAGTGAGCTTCAGTTTTTAAAATCTCAAATTAATCCTCATTTTCTTTTCAATAATTTAAATAACCTTTATTCATACGCTATTGAAAAATCTAGTAAAACACCAAAAATTATATTAGAACTCTCATCGGTATTGCGTTATATGCTATATGATTGCAAAGAGAATTTTGTATGGTTAGATAAAGAAATTGCTCATTTAAAAAACTTTACAGAGCTATATAAATTACAGATAGAACATCGTGGTATTATAAATTTTTCTGCTAATAATTTACCTAATAATTATGCCATTGCACCTTTAATATTAATGGTGTTTATAGAAAATGCATTTAAACACAGTATAGCTAGCCAAACAGAGGGTATAGAAATAGATATTTTTATAGAAGTTTTAAATGATGGTTTACTAAATTTTACGTGTAAAAATAGATTTTCTAATATAACCAATACCAATAGTTTAGCTAAAGGAATTGGATTGGTGAATGTAAAGAAACGTTTAAATTTATTGTATGAACATAGCCACAAATTGTCTATAAAAGAAATAGATGATGTTTATATTGTAAAGCTTAGTATGCAATTAAAACCTACCGTATAATGATTAGTTGTATTATAATTGAAGACCAGCCGCCAGCGCAGCGTATTTTGCAAAAATATATTAAAGAGTCTAAATCTTTAGAGTTAAAGGCTGTTTTTGCAGATGTTATAAACGCAAGAGAATTTTTAGACAAAGAGAACGTTGCTCTTATTTTTTTAGATATACACTTGCCAAAATTATCTGGAATAGATTTTTTAAAATCATACTCCAGTCAAACAGAAATTATATTAACTACTGCTTTTGCAGATTATGCTTTAGAGAGTTATGAGTATAATGTAGTTGATTACTTGCTAAAACCCTTTTCTTATGAGCGTTTTATGCAAGCTGTTGAGAAAGTAAAAACGGTATCTCTTCAAGAAAAAAATAAATATGTTTTTATAAAATCTGGTTATGATTTAATTCAACTAGATCAAAATAAAATTATTTATATAAAAGCAGATGGAGATTATACAGAGATAAATACCTTAGATAAAAACTACTTAAGTACAGATACTTTAAAGCAGTGGCTAGAAAAATTGAATAGTAATTTTTATCAAGTGCATAAGTCTTTTATTGCTAATACTACACAACTACAAAAAATTTCTGGTAACCAACTTTATATGCTTAATGAAGATGTTTTACCTATAGGAAGGGTTTATAAAAAAGATTTTATAGAAAAATTTCAAGAGAATTTTTAAAGTAAATTAATATAAGCTCTCTAATTACAAGTGTTAGAAAACGTTTGGTTATAATTTTCAATCTGCTTTTTAGCTAAATTCTTTCCAAGTTTAATAAGCTCATTTGCTTTATGAAAGTCAAAAGTTTTTGCAGAGTTAGAAGGAATATTGATAGTAATTTCTGGTTGGTATTGTTGGATGGTTAGTTTAGATAGCTTGTGTATCATTGCAGAACTGGTAATGTCTAGTAAAGAAAAATAACCTAAACTGTTTTTGTTTCCATCAGAAGTAATAAGATTACCAATAAGGTTGCTTAAATATTCTTTGTATTTACTATTACCAAAAATACTAGGTTTTTGGTTTATTTCTTTAGCAGAAGTTTTTTCTATTTTATCTCCATAAAGATTAACAACCACTAAAATATCTCCTTCATTTCTGTGTATATGTTCTATAGGAGTAGGGCATAATACACCACCGTCTACTAAATAAGTGTCTTTATACTCAATTGGTTTAATTGCGGTAGGTATGGCAATAGAAGCTCTAATAGCGCTGTAAAAACTACCAGAGTTAAATACTACTTCTTTTTCATTAATTATATCTGTAGCTACTGCAGAAAATGGAATTCTCATCTCTTCAATAAGCATATCTGGTATAAAAGATTGCATTTCATTAAAAACACGCTCCCCCTTTAGAAAACCGTTTTTAGATAATGTAAAATCCATTAACCCCCAAACCTTTCTTTTGTCTAAAGTTTTTACCCAATCCATGTACTCTGTGAGCTTGTTCATGGCATAGAGGCCACCAATTACAGCGCCTATAGAAGACCCAGATATAGATGTGATGTTAAAACCTTGTCTTTCTAACTCATTAATAACTCCAATGTGGGCAAGCCCTTTTGAGCCTCCGCTAGATAATACTAATGCTACGTTTTTATTTGGCATTTATATAAAAACTCTTATAAGTTAAAAGTTTAATATAACAATTTTTATGATTTATTACTCTACTTAAAATAAAAAGAGCTTGTAAAATATTTTTACAAGCTCTTTTTTATGTAATAGAATTTTTTTAACTATTACTAGTAGTATGTGTATGCGTATGTGTTTGAGAATGGGAATGTGGTGTATTTATTAAGGTATAATCAAACTTAAATTTACTAGCCTTGTGGTGATCTGCCAAAGCGTAATGCTCTAAAAGAGTTTTAGGTCCATCTTGATTAATCATAAAAGCAAATATACCGTAATCGCCTCCGTTATCTGTTGTAGGATTGTTTGGAATACGAGTAATTGTGTGTACGTGATTATAGTCTGCAATGGTAGAAGAGTTAGCTCCAGTAGAACCTTCTGTATTAAACTCTGCCCACAAGTATGGATTGTAAATTCTGTAGTAAAACTCTGATGTAGCTGTTGGGTTAGAGCCAGAGTCATTAATCCATACAAAATAAGTATCATCTATATTATTCATAATATCTGTCCACCATACATCTGCAAAAGTACCTGTTAGGTTATATACATATTCTTTCATCACTAAAATTAAATTAGCTTGAGCAGTTGCAGACATATCAGAATATTTTAAACCGGTTGCAAATCCAGAGTAGTCGTACGTACCTCTGTATGGGTCTGGGTCTCCGTTCATATCTGCTGGACCTACTTCTAAAGAATGTGAGGTAGAGGTAGAAGAAGCACTGGCTAATTCTGTTGCGTCTAAGCTGTTATAAAGGGTAAGTGCTAAATCTCTTTCATCAGAAAAAATATCAAAATCTTCTCCGTTGTAAGTATCTGCTGCAGGTTCTCCTCCTAAAAATGCAGGAACAATAGACACATTATCCCCGTGTACTAAAAAGTTGATAGCGCAATGGTGACCGTCTAATTGAAAGCCCCAAGAACCACTTGTTTCTGGATCTCCAAACATATCTATAGAGTAAAATTCTGGATTCCAGGTATCACTCATAACTTCACTTAACCAACCTTCAGAAAGTTCTGTTATTTCATAAACTTTTTGGTAACCATCTGCACTTAAAAATAGTTGTAAAATATCTTTAAAAGCAACTAATTGCTCATCAGATAAATCGCCATAAGTTATACCATCTCTGTTGCTATTGTTAGCAGGAGTGTTGTGCCAAAGGTAAAAACGCTCATCATCTAAGCATACAGAAGCTTCCTCTAATAAAGTGCTAGATAAAGAACTTCTAAAATCTACCATAGCTTCTCTCATCGTTTCAATTTCTGTGTCTGTAGATTGGCTTTCTTCACCATCTGTGTTACAGGCAGTAGTAGAGGCACTACCATCATCATTATCATCAGAATCACTGTCGTTAGATACATAACCATCAGGTTGATCGCAGGCAGAAATACTTACATCTGGATCTCCCAAGCCATCATCATCAGCATCGGCATACCAAATGGTTTCTGTACAGCTAGAATCTGAGCTGCTGTCATCATCACTACAAGAATAGATAAGAATTGTTGAGGTCATTAAAAGTAAACCTCTAAATGCAATTTTTTTCATAATAATTGATTTTTTGTGGAGTAATTATTATTGAAAAATACGAATAAGAAAGTTTCAACTAAAAAAAATGAGGTAAACGCGTTTTAATTTGAGGTGAAATTTATCTAAAGGTGGAAATTTTTTAAGATGTTGTCTTTATAAGTAGAGCTTAACGGAATGGTTATGTTGTTAATCAAGATACTGTCTTTTTGTAAAGTGGTGATTTTATTTAAAGAAACGATGTAAGAACGATGAGTTCTTTTAAAAAGTGTAGAAGGTAGTTTTTCTAGAATTCTTTTCATGGTATGCCTGGCTACAATCTTTTTTTCATCTTCTAAATATATTTTTATATAATCATCTAATGCCTCAATATAAATAATGTCATTGTAATTTATCTGATGTAATTTGTAGTCTGCTTTTATAACTAAATAGTCATTTATACTGCTGCTTGCATTTTGTTCTAAATTAATTTCATGTTCAACTTTTTGTACGGCAACTTTAAAACGGTCTATAGAAAAAGGTTTAAGTAAATAGTCTGATGCATTAAGATTAAAACCTTCTACTGCATATTGACTAAAAGCTGTAGTGAAAACTACTTTATATTTTTGTGTGAGAGCGTTACAAAAATCTATGCCGGTAGACTTTGGCATATTTATATCTAAAAATAGTACTTCTACTTGGTGTTTTTTTAAAAATGCTAAAGCTTCTTCTTGAGAGGTAAATTTAGCAAGCAATTGTATAGAGCTTATTTTGTTACAGTAGGTTTCTATAACATTTAATGCCAATGGCTCATCATCTAGGGCTATTGCTTTTATCACGATAAATCAATATAAAGTTTGCAACAATAGGTGTTATTTTCTTCTATTATTTGAAGATTGAATTTTTCAGGGTATAAAATTTTTAATCTTTTTAAATTATTATTCATACCTTCTTGTGTGTTCTTTGTTTGTAATTGCTCTCTATTAACAACAATGGTATTCTCTACAGCTAAATTTACATTAAAATCTGAAACTTCAATTTCAATATTAATATGAGAGGGTTTTTCTGTGCTTACTCCATATTTAAAAGCATTTTCTATGTAATTAATAAAAAGTAACGGGGCTATTTTTTGGCTTTCAATATTACCAATTACCTTATAATTCACTTTCGTTTTATCGCTAATTCTTAATTTTTGTAAGGCTATAAAATTTTCTATTTGTTCAATTTCTTTAGATAATAATACCGTATGACTTTCACTTTCTGTAACTACATAGCGAGTTAATTGAGATAGTTTTAAAATTGAATCTGGTGTTTCTTCTGCCTTTAAAAGAGCTAATGCATAAATATTATTAAGTGTATTAAATAAAAAATGCGGATTAATTTTAGCTTTTAAAAAATTAAGTTCTGCAGTTAATTTTTGTTGAGTAGTTATTTGTAAACGTTCTTCTAATTTTAAAAATAGAGATAATAGCCATACAGCTATATATTGAAAAAATATGCCGTGATTAAAATAAATTAATCTAAAAAATATATTTCCTGGAGGGCTATTTGTTGAAAGAGGTGGATGAATGTTATTTTCTATTGAAAATAGAAATTGAGGTAGATAAAAAATAAGTAAACAACTAATAATTAAAGCAACTGTATATTGTGTCCACTTTTTTGGATGGTACAGTTTAGGGAATAATACATAATAATGAACAAAGAAAAACAAAAGCATTAATACGTAAGAGAAAAAATTACGTAAAAAATGAGGCATTAAAAATAACTCCCAACCTTCATTTAAATGTGGAGAGCTTAAAATAGGAATGCTTAGTATTAAAAATGAGAGTAACCAATGTATGGTTATTTTTTTGTTTTTCAATTGTAATATTTAATAGAGGTCTATAAATATAGTGACCTCTATTAAATATTATATAAAATACTAGTAGATTTTTTTTAAATACTTATTTATAGGTAACTAAAATATCTGCTACTTTTTGTAAATCTGAAGCTACAATTTCTGTCTCTGGTGCTAATGGAAATAATTGTTGACCTGGTCTACCAATAAATGCGGCTCTCCAGCCGGCCCAACGAGCTCCTGCAACATCCCAACCGTGAGCAGCAATTAACATTGCTTCTTCATTTTTAATTCCCATTTTTCTAGCAGCCCAATCGTAAGCATCTTTAAAAGGTTTAAATTTACCTATGTCTTCCACACTTAATCTTTCTTCAAAAAAGTGAGTTAATCCTGCACTTTCAAATTGTTTTTTTACACCTTCGTTAGAAGAGTTAGTGAAAGAAACTAATTTGTAACCGTCTTCTTTTAATTGTGCCAATGCCTTTTTTACATCTGGGTGTGCTGGTAAACCTCTAAGTGCATTTAAAATTACGTCTCTAGCTTCTGATTCTGAAATTTTAATATTATTGTTAGCAGCCACCATTTGTAGAGCTGCAGCGCCAATATTACCAAAGTGGTCATATTGACCGCTAGCGGTAGTAACTAAAGAGTATTGCAGCATAGTAGTAAACCAAAGACTTAATAAATCTTCATTACCATTTAAGGCTTTACCTACTTGTTTTTTCATTTGAGTAAGGTCTAGTAAAGTTTCGTTTACATCAAAAAATAAAACTTTTGGTCTAGATAAATTTTCCATATTGGTTTTTTTATTACTGTTATAAATTACGCTTGGGGCTACAATACCTGATAAGCCTAGCATGCCTACTTTTTTAATAAAATCTCTTTTATTAGAATTCATATTTAAGTTAAAATTGGTTTAGTTGAAAAAACAAAGGCTGCTGGTTTAATACCATCAGCCTTTGTGGGGTTACTTATTGTTTTTTCCAATCAAATTTTTTAAACCCTTCGTCAAGAGGAGTTTCTGCAAGGTGGTTGGTGTAATTACTAATTGTTTTTTGAGCTAGCCCTAATACAATTTCTAACAATTGTCTTTGGGTAAAGCCTGCCTCATAAAAAGCTTGTGTTTCTACTTGGCTAACATTACCTCGGTTTCTTACCATAGATAATATAGTCTTTCTAAGAATCTCTAATTTTTTAGTAGGCAATTCTGTTTCATTTCTTAATGCATCTGTTATTGCATCATCTACTTTCATAGATTTTGCAATTGCAGTGTGTGCTGGTACGCAATAATGGCAATTATGCTCTACATTAATTGTTTGCCATAAAACAGTAAATTCTTCTGTAGTAAATGATGAATTAATCACTAATTCATGCATATTTTGATATGCCTCTAAAAGCCCTGGTGCTTCTGCTAATACTCCATGTAAATTAGGAATGTAGCCGTAGGCTTTTTTTGATTTTTCTAGTAAATCTTTACTTTTTTCTGGTGCAGATTCAATAGTGTGAATAGTTAATTTTTCTTCTTTTGTAGTACTCATAGTTTCTTTTTTAATTATTAATTAAGAACTAAGTGACTGATTAGTTAGTGTGATTTTTTATAAATTTTTAAACGTATTCTCTATATAATTGTCTAATTGTTCTTTATTGAACATTTTAGTAGCAGAAGAAAGACCAAACATAGCAATTAGTAAATAATCTGCTTGCTGCTCTATAATGTTTTGTTGTTTACTTTTATCGTGTTTTAAAGCAATAGAAAAACTTTCTTTTACATTTTGTGTAAAACTAGTTAATGCTTGAGCTATTTGAGTACTTGCTTCTTGGCCAATCTCATTAGCTGCATTAGTTACAAAACAGCCTTTGGCAATATCATTATCTTTTGAAAACTCAATAAACTCATAAAAATATTCTTTAATACCTTCTATACCGCTTTCAGATTTTTGTAGCTTTTGTATAAGCTTTCCAAGTTTTTTTTTGTAGCATTTAATACTTTCTAAAAAAATACCATCTTTATTACCAAAACTAGAATAGATGGAGAACTTATTAATACCCATTTCTTTTTCTAGCATTTGCATAGAAGTAGTTTTATAACCGTTTAGCCAGAATAAATTCATAGCTTTTTCAATTACTTCTTCTTCGTTATATTTTTTTAATCTTGGCATCTACTTGTATTGTTTAACAAAACTAACTAATTGGTTAGTTTTAAAAAATGATTTAACTTTTTTTTAATGGACAGTATTAACTATAAAAAGTATGTATTTTTTAGTTTGATTTTTTGATGCTAAAGTTGTTGAATTTTACTTTTTCATCTTTTAGATTTTCTGGAGAGAGAATGCTTCTATAAATACCCCATTTAGGACGCATAACTTCTGCATCGGTTTTCCACATTCTAAGATTATCATTATTATATTCAATAATAATATTATTGGTAGAGTAATCTGTGATTTTTAAATAATATGAAGCTTTTGTTTTTTCTTCAAAAGTAATTATTTCCATTACTTGTAGCCATTTACCTTTAATTTTATCTAAATCTACAGAAAGTAGTTTTTCTTGATTTAGTTGTTCTGCATACAATAGCTGTAATTCTTCTTTGTTATTTTTAATTCTTCTTGCAGTAATGGTAATGTTGGGTATTTTGTCTTCTGTGCCACCAATTGCCTTTATTTGATGTAAATGCGTAAATCTTTTAGAAGGGGAGAAGTTGTTTTCTAATTTAAATGTCCACGAATATTCAAACTTATCTCCTTTTTTAGCAATTAAATTTTCAGGAGATTTTTTATAGGTTTTAATCTCTGTTCGTTGTCTATCAAATTTTTTACATCTGTCATTGTCAATATTTAAATGTATGTGAAATACAAATACATATTCTTTTAATTCGTTATCCCATTCTTGGGTAATGTGTTCTCCAAAATTAGTATGAATACAATCAGGAGTTTCTACAACGTTGGCATTTAAAGATAGATGTTTATTAATTAATTGGTAAGTATCTTCTGCACCATTTGCTTTTAGTAAGGTTTGTGAGTTTGCGAAGCTTACATTAAAAACAATTAGCAAAACAGTGATATACTTTACCATAATTTGAGATTTAATATTAGAAAAGGGAAGAGGCTAATAAAATACTCTAAAGTATTACTATAGTAATTACCTATTTTAAAATGAATAAAATAGACGTTTATAAAAAAGAAAGGGTTTAAGACGGAATCGATATTTAAGTTTCCTAATTTAATTCTGAAATACACCCCACAGTAGCACAGATTAAAGAAAAATAAATATGACAGATAAATCTAAACCGTTTATTATAGTATGTTAGTACTATTTTTATATTAAACCCCCTTTGTTGTTATTGTAAAACCTATTATGCCATTAATAATTGTTTGCATAGGTTTTGAATATTTTTTTTATCCTTAAATAAAGAAGAGCCTAAGCCAATAGCATAAACCCCTGCATCTTTATATGCGTTTATTTCTTCTGGTGTTGATTGAATACCTCCACTAGGCATAATTTTTAACTCTGGGCAAGGCGCCAAAACATTTTTTATAAATTTAGTACCACCTAGAGTACTTACAGGAAATGCTTTTACCATACTTGCACCAAAGGTGTGTGCGGTATACATCTCTGTTAATGTGCTACAACCCGGAATCCAAGGTACGTTATTTTTAATACATACTTTACCTACTTTTTTAGATAAAAAAGGAGTTACTACAAAGTCTGTACCTGCTTTTACAAATTGTTTAGCCTGTTTTTTAGTTTTAATTGTACCTACACCAAGTAATAAATCTGGGTAAGTATCTTTCATTTTTAGTAATTCTTTAAAAACAGATAGTGCATTAGGACCTCTATTTACAAACTCTATTACACGCACCCCACCTTCATAACATTCTTCCACTAAATGTTTAGCTTCCTGGATATCATCTTCATAAAATAAGGGCATAATAGGCTTTTGCTCTAATATATCTAAAAGCTTTTTTTCTTTAGTATTTTTCATATTATCTAATAATTCTTGCGTTTAAATTAGAGTCTACTGCTTGATTTAACTCTTCTTCTGAAATTAAGCTTACATCTCCTGGTATGGTGTGTTTTAATGCAGAAAGAGTATTTGCATAGGCTAATGCTTTTTCATTATTTTTAGTAAGCATACCATAAATTAATCCAGCAGCAAAAGCGTCTCCTGTACCAATTCTATCTATTACGTGTGTAATTTCTATGGCATCTGTTTTATAATGTTGAGTTCCGTTATAATATTCAGAAGAAATAGAATGACTAGATGCATTTTTAGCTATTCTAGTTTTGTGTATAATGTGTTTAATATTTGGAAGTTTTTCCATTAAAAAATCTGCAGATTCTTTAAAATCATTATAAGTGTAATTGGTATTAAATAACAAATTCACTTCTTCTGGACCTCCTATAAATACTTGAGAAAGACTGGCTAATTCTTTTAATATTTCTGTAGGGTTGGCATCATATTTCCACAAGTTACTTCTGTAAACAGGGTCTGTAGAAACCGTGATGTTTTTTTTGTTAGCAAGTTCTAATGCTTCTTTTAAAACAAGATAAGCATCTTTAGAAATTGCAGGTGTTATACCCGTCCAGTGAAACCAATCTGCACCTTCTAGAATCTCATCCCAATTAAAATCTTCTGGTTTAATTTTTGAAAAAGCAGAGTAATTTCTGTTATAACTAATTCTACTAGATCTATGTACAGCACCTTGCTCCATAAAGTATAGACCTAAAGGGTTACTGTTAAAAGTGTTGTGTTGAGTGTCAACGTTGTTTTTCTTTAAAAAACCAGTTACACTCTCCCCAATAAAATCATCAGGAAGAGAAGTAACATGGACACAAACACAACTTAAATGAGATAATGCAATGGCTACGTTGGCCTCTGTACCACCAAAATGTATATTGGCAGAATTTGCTTGATTATATTTTTGATAATCAGGCGGCATAAGGCGCATTAATACTTCACCAAGCGTTACTACTTTATGTTTTTTACTTTGCATATTTTTTTAACTAAACGCTAGTCCACCATTAATATCAATGTTATTTCCTGTGATGAACGAAGCTTGATCTGAAGCTAAATATACAACTAGATCTGCAACTTCTTCAGCTTTTCCTTCTCTTCTAAGAGGTGTACCTCCAGCAACTTTTTCTCTTACCTCATTTTTTGTAAAGTCATCGTGAAATTTTGTTGCAATCATCCCTGGGCATAATGCATTTACTCTAATACCTTCTGGGCCAAATTCTTTAGCTAGTGATCTAGTAAAGGTTAACACAGCTCCTTTTGATGCAGCATATAATGAAGCACCTGGACCACCACCATCACGAGCGGCTTGAGAAGCAAAATTAACTACAGAAGCACCTTCTTTTAAATATGGTTTAACAGCTTTAGTAACCATTACTACAGATTTGAAGTTTACATCCATTAATAAGTTGTAAAAATCGTCATCAATTTCATTAATAGTTTTTCTTCCAAATAAACCACCAGCAACGTTTACTAAAATATCTATTTTTTCACCGTAAGAATCTACTGTTTTTTGTACTAAGTTATTTATATCTTCATGCTTAGTCATATCACCATATACAATGATACCTTCACCATTTACATCTTTGATTGCTTTTAAAGTGGTGTTAGCATCTTCTTCGTTTTCAAAATAGTTTACTACTACTTTTGCGCCTTGTTTTGCTAAACCTACAGAAACAGCTCTACCTATATCTCTAGCTCCTCCTGTTACTACTGCTACTTTTCCTTTTAAACTCATGTTACTTTTTTAAAGATTAATTATTAATTTTTAAGGGTTTTATATTTTTACAGAAAATAAAGATTGCCGCTATAGACAATGGAACATATATCGCTATTAATATAAATGCAGGTTGGTATGAATTTTCTGTAATTACTGGAATTAAAAAGTTTAATATAATTACAGAAATTGCTGCAATTGTTCCTGCTAAACCAGCTAAGGTACCTACAGATTTCCCGTCAAATAAATCACTGGATAAGGTTTGGATGTTTGAAATAGCAAATTGAAAACCAAATAAAACTAAAGCTACAATTACTACAAATTTAAAAGGTGTATCTGCTATTAATATAGTGGCAACTAAACCTATTAACATTAAGACTCCTGCTATACTAATTACAAGTTTTCTAGAGTAGTTTAATGATTTACCAGAGTTTAATAATTTACCAGCGTACCAACCACCAGCAATACTACCTATTGCAGCTCCAACGTATGGAAACCAAGAAAACATCCCAATTTCTTTTACATCAAAATTATAAGTATTTTGTAAATAGATAGGCATCCAACCTACAAATAACCACCATACTGGCTCTATAAAAAATCTACACAGTATAACTCCCCAAGCTTCTTTGTGTTGAAGTATTTGTAGGATGCTTAATCCTTTTTCTTCTTCTTTAGAATCGTCTTCTTCAGGTTGATTAGAAAGGATGTGCTTTTTCTCTTCTTCTGTAATCCAAGGGTGTTTAGATGGTTTATTTTTGTTAATTATTAACCAAGGAATTATCCAAAGTATACCTAAACCTCCAATAATAATAAAGGTCCATCTCCAACCATAAAGTTCATAAAGAAAAGCAATTATTAAAGGAGCTATTACAGAACCTAGAGCTGCTCCCGAGTTAAATATACCCTGAGCTACAGCTCTTTCATTAATAGGAAACCATTCTGCATTACTTTTTACTGATCCTGGCCAGTTACCTGCTTCAGAAATTCCTAAGAAAAATCTAAAAATTCCTAATGACATGATCCCTCTTACTGCAAAATGTAATAATGAAGATAGAGACCATACAAATATGGAGATAACATACCCAAATCTAGTACCAACTTTATCAAACATTTTACCTGATACAAGCTTACCTATGGCATAAGAAAACATAAAAATGTTTAATATTAAACCATAGTCTGCCTCTGTCATGCCCAGATCTTTCTGCATAGCCGGCCACATTATAGATAATGCAGAACGATCTATGTAATTGATAATTGTAGCTAAACCAATTAGCCCAATTACCCACCATCTAAGTCCTTTTAATTTCAAAATTTATTTTTTTATTACATTTATATCTATAAAATCTTCTCTAATTGGGCTAAAAACGTCTATTAATAGTCCGTCTGCTAAGCATTCTGCACCGTGAGAAACATTTGGTGGGATATAAAAACCATCTCCTTCTTTTAAAATTTTATCTTCACCATCTATAGTTACTTTAAATTCTCCTTTGGCAACATATGTTGCTTGCGAGTGAAAATGGTCGTGTAAATAACCGATAGCTCCTTTATCAAATTTCACTTTTACCATCATTATTTGCGTATCATAGCCAACAAATTGACGCTCAATACCGTCAGCTACTTTTTCCCATTTATTACCGCTAGTTTCGAAAAATGTATCAGTGATAATTTTTTGATTTTTCATAATTTATAATTTAAATAGTTTGTGTTTTCCTGTCCAGTTGTAATTTTTGCCATTAATACTAATAACATTATTACTTTTTTCATTGTTTTTTGTTGAAAAAACAAATAAGTGAGTACCGTGATTTTTTATAGTAAACCTTACGGCGTTGTAATTTTCATCTTGGTAAGCAAGTTCTAAATCTTCTAAATTTGAATTAGGATTTTGAACTGTTTCCATTTGCGGATTAAAGTTTCCGTGTGGTTCTATCACACTCACATAAGTAGCATTAGCTGTATTGTTTTTTCTAATAATAAAACCTCTATCTTGTCTAAGATTGAAATAAGGATCGTTTGCTCCCATTTCTGTTAAATATAGATTATCTTCTTTATTAGTTAGAGTGCTAATGGTGTAAAATTTATTTTGATTTAAAAAAGTTAATTTAGAAACACCGTTTGCTGCACTAGCTTGTGCAAGATTATATAAATGTTCATACCCATAAGCTTCACCTAAAGCAGTTAGTTGTTGAGGTCTGTTATACTCAAAACTAGTTTCCATCAAGTGACCTATATAATTATAATTAAGATCGTATTGATGAGGTTGATTTGATTTAATTTGAAAAACATCTAATACCAATGGTTGCTCATAACCTTCTATATTTAATATAGAAATTGTTCTTTGCTGCTGTACATTGTAAGCATTATTCTCTATTGCAGAAACAATTTGTACATCATCATTATCTAGGTTTGCATAAACTAATTGTGCAGATGATTTACTAGCTTGTTTTACACTTGCTTTAAATTGAGATATACCATCTACAGTTACTGTATTGTGGGCAATTGTTTGTTTGGCAAAAGTTTTATTTTCTGGTAAATATCTTCCGCCCTCTTTTGCTTCTACATTTAAAAATCTTGCTGCTCCGTAGTCTTGTAATATTTCTCTTCCTTCATCATACATTATAATGCCTAGTCTATCAAAATGACCGTGACCCATACCTTGAGAAGCAAATTTAAATAATACACTAACTTGTTTTTCTTGGTTAGATGGAACTCTTAATAAAGCAATACCTCCTTGTTTACCGTTTGGTCCATCTTTAATAAGTTGTGAAGATCTCTGATAACCTTCTACTTTGTTACTAGCAAGTGCTTGAGCTACTTTTAAACCAGCATCACTTATACTTACTTTACCTTGTTCTTTAATTACCGGAAGTAAGCTTTTATCGTTATAACGTTCATAAGCAATATTGGTAGCAAAAACCAACTCTTCACTTAAGTATGTTTTATCTTTTATAGCGTCGTTAAAAGGATAAAACTTACCGTCATTATTAGTTAGTTGTAATAAAGTTACTACCGCTTTATGTAGAACTTCATTTTTGTATTCAAATATTTTTAATTCTGGTTGGTTTACTTCAATAGCTTCAGCAAAAACAATAAACGGCAACATTGCATATCTTTGGTAGTACGGCCCTTCAGAATAGTAACCATCTGGAGAAAAAAGATCTTCTAATTGTTTAAAGAATCCTGTTTCTCCGTCTTTTTTACTTCCTTTTAAAGCTCTTTCTACCATGTCTTTATTGCCTAAAACATATCCTGTCATTCCAACAGATGCTACAGCCCAAGTACCATGGTTATGAATTTTATTGAATGTTTTGTATGAGTCTACACTAATAAATTCTACTACGTTATTAAATAGTTTTTTTTCTATTTGTTTTCTTTCTTTCGATTTAATTTCACTTTTAACTAAATCATAAGCTTGAATGGTATAAAATAACCATACCGCTTCATTTAATCCTTGCCAAAATAATTTACCAGCAGGATGATTTTCTTTACGTTTTGGGTGTAATGAAAGAGTAGGGTATAAGTCTGCATACTGTAAAAGCATATCTTTTACATAGTTTGCATATTCTGTTTTTTTAGTAACTCTATAACTTAAAGCAGCATTATACATATCTGTATAATTTTTTTTGTGCTTTTCATGAGTATAACCACCACCAGGGTCTTTAGGTATAGGTAATTCTATACCGTTTGCTAATGCTTTATCTGCATTGGTTACTACCTTAGAGAACGAGGCTTGTAAGAATGAGTTAGTTTCTATCTCTTTAGCTATAGTTTGTGCAGCATTTTCAGATAGAATAAGTTTTGTGTTTGTATTTTTTTTACTTTGAGAATATGCACAAGTACTAATTATACTTATGCATATCCCAATGTAAAATGTAATTTGTTTAATATTCATATATTTTTTATTTCTCTTTTAGCCTGCTGCTTTAAATAGGTCTGTAACATCTTCTGCTCCAAATTCTGTTAAAACAGAATCTGTAACAATAAACCAGTCTAGATTGATTTTTACTGGGAAAGTATCTTGACTAGAACCTGTATTTAATCTTATTTCAAAAACATTACTTACTGAAGAAATACTAGGTATAAATCCGTTTAGTCTTACCGCATAAAGCTTCCATTGGTTACCTGTGTTGGTATTAGATCCAGAAAGTTCTCTTCTATTATCAGAGCTTGTCCCGCCAATGTATATTTTGAATATTGGCTCTGTATTTTCTGTATTAATCCAGAAATGTAGAACAGGGTTATCACTAAAATTACCAGCATCTAATATATTATTTAGAGTAGTATTTGTAGTTTCTTCGTGTATTTTCATACGTCCGATTGTACTACCTGTACCCGTGTTCATTTGTAAGTTATAGTAATAATCACCAGGGAATGATGGTTGAGCAACATCTCCGTTTAATTGTTGAACTGCTAATGGATCTTTACTTGTATCTACTGTAAATACAGACTCATCGTAAGCATCAAACTCAATGTAACTTTCATACTGACCATTTATGTGTGGTACATCATTTTGAGTAATGGTACTGCTATCTCCATAATCTACAACGATATCGTGATAACCTGTAGCTACATTAGCTGGTATATTAAAAGATAAAGAAGTTGATGATAAGGTGTTAAAAGTAACTGTTTCTCCTCCAAAAGATAAAGAGTTTACTAAGTTTAGGTTGTCTCCAGTAATAGTAACTTCATTATCTCTAGATGTTAATGATGGCCAATTAGTAATGTTTGGTGTAGGGATTATAATTTCAAAATCTTCTTTTAAAAGAATGCTTGACTCCCCAGAGTTTGTGTTGTAGTATGCTCTCACATCTCCAATAGTAGTATCACTGTTAGGTATACTTACAACCATAGCTAAAGATTCTTGAAATTGGATAGTACCTTCTGTTTCTCCAAAAGAGATTCTTGTTATTACCTCTAAATTTTCTCCTTCAATAGTAATGTTTTCATTTACTTCTCCATTATCAGGAAATTCAGAACTAATAGTAGGAGTAGGGTAGGTTACAGTAATATCTTCTAGAGAAATAGCTTCTTTTTCTGCTGAGGTTACTATTTTAATAGGACCTGTAACTGCATCTGGTGCAATTTCTATTTCTAAAGTTTCACTGTTTACTCTCTGAGAAATAGTACATTCTACCCCACCTATATAAGCAGTTTCAGCAAAATTTAAATTAGTACCTGTAACAGTTACTTTTGTTTGAATATTTGCAGTTTGAGGTGAAAATGATTCTATAGTTGGTTGTGCAGATAATATTTCATCTACAGTTTGGTCAATCTCTGTGTCTGCTTCACATGAAGTTAGCAAAACTGCTAAACTTAGTAGTGATAGAAAAGAGAAGAAAATTAGTTTGTTTTTATTTTTCATCATTAACGTTTTTATACATTATTAATTTAAAAGGCCTATATCTTTACCATCTGTACCTGCACCTTTAAGTTTAGATTTCTTTTTTAAAGTGAAAGTTTTATAATTACTAAATTTTGGATTTTTAGTAAGGATGTTAGAAGCTTTAGCTTCTTGGGTCGTTTTAACCTCTCCGCTATTAAACACAGCAGAGTAACTTATACTATTTTTGTGTCCCTTAAGGTTTACTGCATACTTAGCTTCTGGACTTCCTGCAAAAATTGAATTTGTTATTTTAACAGAAACAATTCCGTTAGTTTTTAAAACATTTCCGTTTGTGTCTGTTGAATTGTTATAAAATAAGCAGTGATCTATTACTAGTTTACCACCTAAGGTAGACTCATCATTACCACCTCTGTAGTAGTTTATAGCAAATTCTGATATATCTTTAAAAAGAGTGTTTTCTATTTTAATCTCTTCTGCATTGTATATGCCTTTGTCATCTTTTTCATAACTAAGGTTTAAACCTCTTGTGCAGTTGATGATTTCACTATTCTTTATTTCAATTTTTTCAGCAAACGTACCTTTATAAGCTTTAAAGAAAGAGCCTACTTTATGAGTAAAGTTTTTCACTCTAACATTATCTACTGTTAAGTTAAAAGACTGAGCTGTTGGTTCACTTGGTGAAATTATAGCATATTTTGCTTCTAGGTTAGCACTACCATCTATCTCTAAATTTTTAATGGTAAAATTCTTGCCACCTTCTACTTTAAAAATATAGGTAGGAGCCTTAGTAGTATTATTGCTTACTTTAATATAAGTAAGGTCTTTTGAGGCACCTTCTATAATTACATCATTAGTAATTTTAATTCCTTTAGTCACCGTATAAACTCCTTCTTTTAGTTTTATATGGCTATAAGGTTGTGCTTTTTTAATAGCTTTTATTAAAGTGTTTTCACCTGGTTCTACTTCTATAGTAGTATATTCTTCAGGGCTAGCTTCTTTGTATGCTTCAGGTATTTCTAATTGCCAAGTTACTCCAGGTTTTGTACTCAGAGCTAATGGTAACGTTTTGTTACCTGGAATTACAGCTCCCGCTGTAGCATAAGATCTTAATGCACCCGTAATATCTGTTTTTAAAGCACTTTTAGTAGCTTCAACTTTAAGAGCATTACTGCTAGATGATGTAGGAATTGGGTAAGCTTTGGTTTTTTCCCATTCAATAGTTACCTTATCAAATCCTTTTTGATCTACTTTAATGTCACCTTGAATCTTATTGCCTGAAAAATCTATACCAGATATATCATCAGAAATACTTAATAAATCTAATTTATCTTCTGAATAGAAAATGTTGTTAGCAAATGTAGTACTTTCTGGTACCGCGCTTCTTTCGTCATCACTTCCTTCTGCTAATTCAACTGGTGTACAATTGATGAAAGTGTTGTTTTGGATAGTAGCATCTTTTACTTGGTTATAACGATTTGCAGGACCATTAGGGACACCATTCATAATAGTTAAAGGAGCTCTAAAGCTATCTCCCTTTAATCCTATCAAAATATTGTTTTGTACTACATGCCCTTCGTTAATAACTCTTATTCCTCCAGTGTTAGGAAGATTGTTACCAATAAAAACGTTACCTTCTACTAATGCACGGTTACCGTGACGCAAAGTTAAAGTACCTTTGCTTTCTACAAATAGGTTGTTTCTAAAAATATTATCACAAGTTTTATTTGAAATAATTTCTACTTCACCATCACATTTTTCAAATGTGTTTAACTCTACTATCGTTTTTGATGTTTGCATAGATACGTGACTAGTACCTATTCTAATAGTTTCTCCTCCGTTAGAACCTAGTGGTGGTCTATGCCCAAAATAATTGTGATCTATACGGTGGTTGTTGTCATAATTAGCTTCGTTTCCTTTTAAACCTACAATTAATACAGGACCCTTATTAGTTTTTCCAAAAAATGAACAATGGTCAACGCGATTATTTTTACCCCATAACTCTATCCATTTATATTCAATATCTCTTTGAATAGGGTTATAGTTGATAATGGCACAATTGGTTACTCTAGAAAAATTGGCTAATTCTTCATTATTTCTCTTAAAAGTAATTACGCTTTTACCATTTGTGTCACCATCTTTAAACCATAACCCTTCTACATTTAGGTAATCTCCAAAGATTATTAGTCTAGAGTTACCTGTTAGTAATACTTTTCCTGGTGTTTCTGCTTTAAGGGTAATGTGATTATCACTTGTACCTTTAGCATAAAACCCAATCTTGATGTCTTTCCAGGTTTTATTAGCCATAATAATGGTGTCTCCTGGAGCAGCATTTTTAATGGCTTGAGATAACTCTTTTTCTGTGTTTACCTTTATATTATTAGCATTTGCAATAAATGCAAACCCTATAAATAATATGGTGAATATATTTTTCATAATTTAATAACCAATGTTTTGAGCGATACTCGGGTTCAAATCAATTTCGTATTGTGGTATAGGTAGTAGTAATTGATACTCTTCTATAGGGCCAGTGAAAAATTGTGGATCGTCTGGATTATTGTATTGATCTTCTGTAGCAAAATGAGAGTTCATTACTGTAAGAGCTCTTCCTGTTCTTACAAGGTCAAACCAACGTTGATTTTCAAAAGCAAACTCTAATTTTCTTTCTTCTTCTAATGCTAATTTAAAATCGAAATAAGTACCTACTTCACTACTTGTGTAGTCTGTTAATCCTGCTCTTTGTCTTACTGTGTTTAATAAGCTAATAGCTTCTGCAGTTGGTCCGCCATTTTCATTTATAGCCTCAGCTAATAACAACATTACATCTGTGTAGCGTATAATTGGCCAATCGTTACCAGCATCATCTACATTAGCAAAATCTGAATTGTATTTTTTAATATATCTAAATTCATTTACTTGCCCATTTAAACCTACCCAGCTATCTGCCATAGATACGTCTTTTCTTGTATCGCTAATGTTGTAAGCGTTAGACATACTTGTTGTTGGTACATTTAACTCATCACCACTTCCTGTCACAACGTAACTATCACTTTGTAGCGGAGAGAAGTAGTTAGCAAACGGAGCACCTAGACCAACGCTTCCAGATTGGTAACGCACGGCAAAAAGTATTTCAGAATTATATTCATTACTTATATTAAATACGTCTTCATAAGAACTTAAGTACGTGTACGGACTATTATTTACTACGTCTGATAATTGAGCTATTGCTTCTTGCTCGTAACCTCCTTCTGCTGTTAAATAAACTTTACCCAGTTCTGCTTTTGCAGCCCAGCTAGTTAATCTTCCTAGTTCACTACCGTCAACTTCGCTCGGAAGGTTTTCTGAAGCAAATAATAGATCTTCAATTATAAAATCATAAACATCACTTTCACTGCTTCTATCCATAGTTTTTGCTTCTTGACCAGATATTGGTTGATCAACAATAAAAACTCCTCCCCATAATCTTACTAACTTAAAATAAGCGTGAGCTCTTAAAAAACGTGCTTCTGCTTCATATCTACTTTTTAGATCTTCGTCTTCTACTATTTCTATTTGTGTAATTACATTATTTGCTAATGAAACAGTTCTGTATAAAGAGCTCCAGTATTCTTCTACATAAATGTTTTGAGAGTTTAATACAAAACGATCTACTTGTCTGTAAGGAATATTTGCAGTTTCACTATTTTGTGGACTCATATAGGTGTTATCTGAGCGTAACTCTGTTAGAATCCATTCTGTATCCATTACCCCTTGAAGTGAATTATATATACCTACAACGGCTAGGTTTATTTGTTCTGTGCTAGTGTAATACTCTTCTTCACCAATATCTGATATTGGTTGTAAATCTAAAGTATCATCACAACTTGTAAATAAAGAGGATACAACTAGTGCAATTGTTATAATTAATGTGTTTTTCATTTTCATTGTTTTTTTAGAAATTAATATCTACACCTACTGAAAATTGCTGCTGAATAGGGTAAGCTCCTCTTTGGTAACCTGATATTAAAGGAGAGCTATATTCACTAGAAGTGCTTAAGGCTTCAGGATTAAGCCCGTAATAGTCATCAGACATTAAGTAAAGCACATTTTGACCTGAAGCAAAAACTCTAACTTTATCTAGTTTTGTTTTTTCTAACCATTTACTTGGTATACTGTAACCTATAATTACTTCTCTAAGTGAAATGTATGATGCGTCTTGTATTAGGTAATCTGTAAGTACCCAATCTCTTCCTAATTTTTCTCTAGGTTTTGTAGCAGCAAAGTTTTCATTAAACCACCACCCGTCTACAAAATCTCTTTGTAAGTATCTAGTTTCTGTGTAGTAACCATCTCCATAAAATACTTCAGCTCCGTGAGATCCTTGTAAAAGGAAATAAAGATCAAAACCTTTGTACTTAAAAGTGTTGCTAAATCCCCAGGTGAAATCTGGAAAAGGGCTTCCTAGTGTTGTTCTATCTTCAGAATCTATTATTCCGTCACCATTTATATCTTCTACTCTAATACCTCCTACAGCATCATCAGAAGAGCTAGGTAAATTGTCTATTTGATCTTGGTTTTGCCAAATACCAGCCATTTTGTATCCGTAAAATTGAATAGCTTCTTCTCCAACTTTAGAAATATATTGCTCGCTTCTTTCACCTTGATTAATAAATTGCTCTTCACCACCTAGTGATATAAGCTTATTTTGGTTTGTTGAGAAATTTATATTACCATCCCAAGAGAAATTATCATTACCTAAGCTAGCTGCTAATACAAGTTCTATACCTTGATTTTGAATTTTTCCAATATTATTCCAATAGTTATCGTGACCTGTTATGTATGAAACATTTTGTTGTAGTAAAAGTTGGTCTGTAACAGAGTAGTAATAATCACCAATAAGAGATAATTTGTTATCAAAGAAACTTAACTCTATACCAGTGTCATATTGGTAAGTTTGCTCCCAGCTAATAGCACTGTTTCCTAAAGTTGCACCTGTTTCTCCTAAACCAGAAGCAACAGCACCTCCGTTTTCACCTAAACTATAGTTACTAGGGTATAATAGATTGGTAAAAGCATAGTTTTCAATGTTGTTATTACCTGTAATACCAAAGCTTGATCTAATTTTAAATTGATTTACAAAACCAATGTTATTTTTCCAGAAATTTTCTTTGTGTACATTCCATCCTACAGATGCAGAAGGGAAAAAACCATATTTGTTTTCTGGTCCAAATAAAGAAGAACCATCATAACGAGCTGCTACAGAGGCTAAATACTTCCCATCATATTCATAATTTACTCTTGCTAAAAATGATACTAAAGATATTTCTTCTTTGTAAGTATAAGTGTCTCCTGCATCTATAACAGTTGCAGCATTTAGTGTCTCAATCAAATCTGTTGGAAATTGATTACCAGCAATATTTGCTTCTTTTATACCTGTATACTCGTAAGTACTACCAATTAATGCGTCAATATCGTGATCTTTAATTCTGTAATCGTAGTTTAAGGTATGCTCAGATATTACTCTTGTTCTTAAACTAGACTCATTTAAACCGTATGCTTGCCCTGTTCTATCTGCTAAAGAGTTTCTGAAAATTTCATAATCTCTTTGTCTGTAATATGCTCCAATTGTACCTCTATATGAAAGGTCGTCTGTAATTTTCCATTTGGTAAAACCATCAGCAACCATTCTGTAGTCATATTGCGTTCTAGCCTCATTTTCCATTCTAGCAATTGGGTTGTTGTTACTAGTACCCCATAAAGAACTAATTGTAAAAGTTTGGTCTTGACCGTCTAGATCTTGATAGTTATACGTTGTATTGTTAAAATGTCTAGCGTGTGCATAAGAACCAACAGCTTGCCCTGTTAATTCTGAAGTAAATTCATTGTGACGTACTGGTAACCATTGATGAGATCTTGCATAGTCTGAAAATCTAACAGTAGATCTTCTTGTTCTATTAAAAGAAGGTCTAAAATTAAAACCAATTTCTAAATCTTCACTTAATTTAGTAGAAAGTCTACCACTTAAGTTTAAACGGTTGTTGTAATTATCTTTTAAAATCCCTTCATCTTCAATCCACTGTGTAGAGATGTAGTATTTAGTTTGCTTATTACCACCAGATACATCAAATTGGTAATTTTTAATAGTAGGAGTAGAGCGTTGAGCTTCTTCAGTCCAATCTGCACCTCCAGAACCTGCTGCAACTATACGTTGAGCTCTTTCACGATCTGAATAATCTAAAGTTTGTGGAGTTGTACCATTTTGAGCAGCTTCATAATCTTCTACTAACTGGCGTTGATTTAATAACAAGTCTGTATATTCAAAAGCATCTAATACATCTAATTCTTTGTATGGACTTTTAAATCCTGTAAATGTTTTAAAGGAATATTTAGGGGTAGTACTACCGTTTTTAGTAGTTACTAATATTACACCGTTAGCACCACGTGAACCGTATAAAGCTGTAGAACTAGCATCTTTTAATACTTCTACAGATTTAATTGAACTTGGGTTTATAAATTCTAACCCATCTGCAATAGGGAAGCCATCTACAACTACTAAAGGAGAGCTGTTTGCACTAATAGAAGTTAAACCTCTAATAGAGATTTGTGGTGATGTACCCACTTCTGAGCTTACGTTTTGTATGCTAACCCCAGCTAATTTACCTTTTAATGCTTGATCTACAGTACTGTAAGGTAGTTCGTCTAAATTTTCATTTTCTAACCTAGCAACAGATCCTGTTACGCTAGATTTCTTTTGTGTACCATAGGCAACTACAACAACTTCATCTAATGTACTTGCATCTTCTTCTAGAGAGACTTCTATGCTTTCTGGTCCAGATACAATAAAGGTTTGTGTTTTAAAACCTACATACGATATAGTTACTACATCGTTTTCGCTTACAGTTAAACTGAAGTTTCCGTCAAAATCTGTAGTAGTACCTCTGTTTTCTTCTGCAATTACAATGTTGGCTCCAATAATTGGAATACCATCTTTTGCAGAAACTACAACCCCGCTAAGTTCAAAGCTATTCTGAGAAAAGCCATAAAATGAACTTATAAATAATAAAACATATAAAAATTTTAATTTCATAATCGTTTAATTGAACAATGGTTAGTTTAAATGTGGCCATTTTTCAATTCAATTGTATGCTTGATTATGAGTGTCAACTTTAGCGAATTAAAGTTTTTTCATAACTTTGTATAACAATTGAGTGAGACCACTTAATTTGTTTTTATTATCGAATTTATAAAGGGTGAGTTGCAGCTCATCCTTTGTTTTTTTAATTAATTTTCATAACAATATTTTGAAATATCACTAAGGTGAATCTCTAATGCTTCTTCTGCTTTTTCTGGATTTTGATCTTTTATAGCTTCATAAATAGCAATATGTTGATCTATTAGTGTTTGCCCTTTAACGTCTGAACATACTTTGTTTTGTGTAAAATAAAGTATGATTTCTGGAACGATGATTAACATTAATGAGTGTATAACACTGTTGCCACTTGATTCTGCAATTTTAAGGTGAAACATTAAATCTTCTTCAATAGCATTTTCACCACGTAAAATTTTATCGTTTAAATTGGCTAGCGTGTCTCTAAGTTCTTGTAGACTTTCTTCACTTCTTCTTTCTGCGGCTAGCTTAACCATGTTTTTTTCTAGTAAAATTCTTGTTTCTACTAGTGATTTAAAATCTGGTTGCTGCAATTTTAAAATATCTTGCATCATTCCGTTTAAAGCGGTAATCCCTATGTTAGAAACTACTGTGCCGCTTTGTGGTAATTTTTTTACAAGACCATAAAATTCTAATTTTTGTATGGCAGATCTAATTTGACTTCTACTAAAACCTAATTTATCAGATAGTGTTCTTTCAGAAGGTAATTTATCTCCTGGTTCTAATTGTTTAGAAGTGATTAAATCTTTGATTTTCATAATAATCACTTGCTCATCAGAAGATGAGTCTACACTATTTAGATTTTGTTTTAGTAGTTTTTCAATCATATTTCAATCGTTTTCGTCAAATTGGTTGACCAGATTGGTTAACCAAATATATGTTTCATTTTAGTAATCACAAAATTTTTTTAGCAAAAAAATAACATTTACTTAATTTTTAACCTCTAAAGTTATGGTATTGATAATATGTGAAAAATGTGGGTTTGGTTTAATAACGTGATATTTCAAAGGGGATTTTAGGAGATTTTGAACTATAAATTTACAATTGTTAAATTTTTAAATCGATAGAATAATAATCTGTCTTATAATTAAAAAACTCTTTACAGATGCTTGTAAAGAGTTTTTTTGGTAGCCTAAATAGTATTTAAGCTTGTGAAATATAGAATTTTAATGCTGCTTTTTCTTTTTGTAGTTTCTTCCGTACCATAATAAAATACCTGTTACGGGAAGTGTAGCTGTTAATAGGCTAATTATAAAAGCAATTATCTTTCCTGCAATGCCACCAATAGCACCAATGTGAATATCGTAATTCATTCTTTGTATTTTATCGGCAATTTTTGCGTTTTTGTATTTACCATATATGCTTGAAGTTTCTAACTCTTCTAGAGTGTTTTGATCAAAAAACCTAAAGTCTGAATTATAAAAAAGTCCTTCACTATTAGAGACTTCTACATAAATACTTTCTTCTTTTGTTTTAGGATAATGTAATTCATAACTTTCTGCCTCTGGAGATTCTTCTAAAAGTTTTACTATTAAAAAATCCATCGGGACTACGTCTTTTGTGGTAGCTTCTCCTTTATTTTCTGGTATTATAAATCGTGCTTCCTTTTCTCCTCCTGTAGATTTATACACTACATATTTTAGCCAATTATAAGATATCATAGAGCCTGTAAAAGCTAATATTAAGGCAAATGAGCAAATATAGAAGCCTACTACTGTGTGTAAGTCAAAGTTTTTTCTTTTCCAACGGGTTGTTTTTTTCCAATCAAACTTTAGGCGCTGTTTTAGGTTTTTACGTTTTTTAGGTAACCATAAAATAAAACCTGAAATTATAATAAGTATAAATAATAAAACAGAAACTCCTACAACTTGTTCTCCAATCTCTTTAGGTAGCCAAAGTCTCATATGTCCTTTTAGTACAAATGCAAAAAAACCAGTTAGGTGATTGTCTACTTGAATAATTTCTCCCGAGTATGGATTAAGAAATACACTTTGGTAAAACTCAGGCTCTGCATCGTAAAAAATTACCTCAATAGCATCATCTGCTTTTTTGAAAATAGTACCGTGAACGGTATTGTTAGGGAAATGAGCTTCTGCAAGCTCTCTTGCTTTATTTGGGGTTAAAATTGGTTGATCTTGTGGAGTTACTTTTTTGTAATCGTTATATAAACTTTCAATTTCTTCTTTAAATGCCCAACAACAACCTGTTATGGCTACAATAAATACAACGATGCCTGTAGCAAGTCCTAAAATTTTATGTAGTTGAAAAGTGAATTTTTTGAATGTCATTGTTGATAATTTAAATAATGAGCAACTTAATAAAAAGTTGCTCGTTATTTATGTTTAATTAAAAATTATACGAAATGTTGGCCAAAACAGATCTTGGTGTTTGTGGAGTTATAGTTGTCCACCCTTTGTAATATTCTTTATTAAATGCGTTATTAACTTTTAAGCCAATTCTGTATTTATTGGCAGTATAAAATATAGAGGCGTTAGCTATTGTGTAGCTTGGTAAAATAAAATCTCCTGTAGAAGCATAGTTAATAGCAAAACGTTCACTAGCCCCATTAAACCCTAAACCAACTCCAAAACCAGATAAGCTACCTTCTTGAAACTCATAATTTGCCCAGAAATTGTATAAGGTTTCTGGTCCTGCTTCTAGTGGTCTTTTATTTAAAATTTCAGTGTTGTCAGATTTTGTGGTTTCGCTATCATTATTGCTAAAGCCTGCTCTAATATTTAATCCTTTTATTGGGTTTGCATTAATTTCAACTTCAAAACCTTTACTGGTAACTTCTCCTCCTTGAATTTTATTAAAAATTGAAGACGGATCTGTGATTAATCTATCTGTTACTTTAATGTCATAATAACTAATTGTTGCATTTAGTCTATTATTGAATAGATTTGTTTTTACACCAAACTCTATTTGGTTAGCTTGTTCTGGATTATAAGTTTCTAATGTTTGTGGGCCAGCCTCTGGATCACCTACTAACTGAGGAGCCACATTAGTAAAACTATTTTGGTAATTACCAAATACAGATAATTTGTCTTTAATAGGTTGGTATACAACACCAAATTTAGGAGAAAGTGTAGTTTGGTCATAATCGTCACTAGAATCTGAAACATCTCCTTCAGTATCAAAATGATCTAGCCTTAATCCTACCATAGCAGATAAGTTATTTGTAATATCTAAAACATCTGATACATACATGCTGTAGATATTATATTTAGATTTAATGTTGCTTACTCCTTGAGAGGCAAGTGCAGCATCTAAAGCAGATGTTGATAATGGGTAAATATCTTCTTCTACATCTGCTGTAAATGGATTGTCTCCGTTAGAGGTTCCGTCTACTTGTACGTTACCGTAAAATGCGTAGCCTGTACTGTTATCTGTTTGTGTTTCATTAAAATAGTCTAAACCAATAACCATTCTGTTTCTTAAGTTAGCTATTTTAAAATCACCAATAAAATTTTGTTGTATATCTGTAGTTTGGGTATTTGCATTTTGTTTATTTATATATCTTGAAAACGTGTTGTTTCCTAATATTCCGTAGTCATATAAATAAGTGTAATACCCTTTGGTAGAGGTGTTGCTTCTAGAAACTAAGGTTTGTGATTTCCAAGAATCTGATAATTTGTAATCCATTTCTACTCTGTAATTTTGAGTAGGGTTTTCTAAAGTTATGTCATTGCTAGTAAATGATAACTTATTGTTGTAGCCTAATTCTTCTAAATTACTAGCGTCACTTGGTGCGTTTCTGTTTAAGAAAAGAAATACTGGATTTGTTTGCTCTGCTTGTGTAATTTCTCCGTAAAAAGAAAAAGATAGTCTATTGTTTACTTTGTAAGATAAAGATGGAGCTACAAAAAATGATTTGCTAAAACCTGCATCTTGAAAACTTTGTTGGTTGGTGTAAGCTGTATTAAGTCTAAAATATAGATTGTCTTCTTTGCTAAGTGCTGTGTTAAAATCTCCAACAATTTGATTGAAACCATAAGATCCTGTTGTGTAAGATAATTGCCCGCCAGTACCTATATATGGTTTTTTGGTTACTACATTAATTAGTCCGCCGTAAGAACTCACTGCGTTTCCAAATAAGGTGGCAGATGGCCCTTTTAAAACTTCAATACGCTCAATATTTGCAGGGTTTATGGTTCCGTTTGTTAAACCTGGTAACCCATTTACTAATTGTGGTTGTACAGAAAAACCTCTAAGAGAATAATAACCTGCACCATCGCCACCACGACCCGTAGATGTCCATAATTGCTCTACACCAGTTGCGTTTTTTAATGCATCATCAAAGTTTGTAACAATCTGAGATTCTAATATTTCATTTGTCACTGTACTATAAACCTGTGTGTTCTCAAGGTCTTTTAATGGTAGTTTAGATACGTAAGCAGTTTGTTTTCTAGAAAACTTATTACGTCTTTCTCCTTCAATTACTATTTCATTTAAAATCTCATTCCCTTCGTAAAGAACAAGGTTTTCTAGTTTTAAAGTTTCGTTACTAGTAATAGTTAATGGTAATTCTTTTGTTTTAAATCCTATGTAAGATATTTTTAAAATATAGTTTCCTTCTTCTATATTATTTATGCTGAAATAGCCATTGCTATCTGTTTGTGTACCATATGAGGTGTTGTTTATGGAGATGTTAGCTCCTAAAATAGGAGTTTCATTAGC
Organism: Mesonia phycicola; assembly: GCF_900141885.1. Taxonomy (GTDB): domain Bacteria; phylum Bacteroidota; class Bacteroidia; order Flavobacteriales; family Flavobacteriaceae; genus Mesonia; species Mesonia phycicola. The sequence continues at coordinate 79,866 of NZ_FQYY01000009.1, forward strand.
ATCTTTTATTGAACCGGTTAAATTTCCTGTTTGTGCTAAAGCGGCAAGTGCTAGCAGTTGAAATGTTAAAAGGGATAAAATTTTCTTCATGAGTTTTTATTTAGACCTAATATAAATAATGTTTTTTTGCAAACGTATTAAACCGTAAAGATGTACGCAAGTTATTTAAATTAAATCTAAATAAAAGTTAATTGATTTATTTGAGAGATGGAGCTGTTTTAATAGAAAATATTGATGAAATTTACTTGTAAAATTCAGATGTAGATTGCCTTAATTATTTACATTCCGGTTCTAATAGCTTCTACAGGGTCTAATTTTGATGCAGAAACAGCAGGGATAATTCCAGAAATTAATCCAATCATTCCAGATACGGTAATTCCAATCATCACATTGGTAAATGATAGTACAAACTCAAAATCTCCTGTAAAGTTAGATGCAATAATTGCTATAAGCCAAACTAAAAAGATACCTATTAAACCTCCAATAATAGATAGAATTATAGCTTCAAATAAAAATTGTAATAAAATAAATCTGTTTTTGGCTCCAAGTGATTTTTGAATTCCAATTAGGTTAGTTCTTTCTTTAACACTTACAAACATAATGTTAGCAATACCAAAACCTCCAACTAATAAAGAAAATCCGCTAATGATAAGTCCAAATAAATTCATTTGTCCTGTAATGTTATCTATAAAATCGGTAAATCCTTTTAGTTGATTAATAAAAAAATTACTTACTTGGTCAGGTTTTAGTCCTCTAAATAGTCTTAAGTTTTGTTCTGTTTGTGCAATATAGGCGGCGTCATCTACATCTGCTTCAGGTTTTAAGATAATTTGTGGGAAAGTACTTTTATTATTATCTCCATAAATTCTTCTAGTAATATTAACGGGTAAAAAAGCAGTGCCATCTTTAGAGGGGCCAAACATACTAGTACCTTCTTTCTCTAAAACCCCTATTACAGAAAATTTTCTTCCGTATAAACGTACTTGTTGACCTACGGCGCTATTGGGGTTTCCAAATAAATTTTCAGCTACTTCGTTTCCTAAAACTACTACGGGAGCTCCGCTATTAGATTCTGCTTCGTTAAAAAAACGCCCTTCTTCTAATTGTAGAGCTTCAATAAAATAATAATCGCTGGTCACAGCAGCTATCCCCACACTTTCTACTTGCTTGCCTCCATAGTTAATAGACTCTGAAGCTACATTTAGTTTATAAGTAGCAGCGGTGGTATTTGGTAATGTTTTTTTTAAGTGCTGAAATTCTTCATAAGAAACATCTGGAAATTGCTCTCTTTTCCACTGGGGGATGTCTGTTGGCGCAAAAGAAAAACGCATGATAATGATAGTATTTGTGTCTAAAGAACTTAAACTTCCTTTTATTTCTTTTTCTAGAGAGTCTACCGCAGCTAAAATTGCAATTATAGAAAAGATACCTATAGTTACTCCGAGTAAAGATAAAAATGTGCGTAGTTTGTTGTTAGTTAATGCGTTAACTGCAAACAAAAGACTTTCTTTTAATACTCTTAAGTAAATTAGCATAAGCTCAAAGGCATAAATTTAATACTGCAATATAAATGTAAGACGTTTAGTCTATTTGTTTGTTACATTTTTTCAATAAAAATGAGCTATTTATGGGTAAATTTTTATATGAAAATATTACTTTTGCAACTTTAAACAACACAGCAAAATGAGCAATATTAAAACTGCTAAATCAGCATTAATTTCAGTATTTCATAAAGACGGATTAGAGCCAATAGTTAAAAAGCTAAATTCATTAGGTGTAACACTTTATTCTACTGGTGGTACAGAAAAATTTATCAAAGATTTGGGGATTAACGTAGTTCCTGTAGAAGATGTAACTTCTTACCCTTCTATTTTAGGGGGTAGAGTAAAAACTCTTCATCCAAAAGTTTTTGGAGGTATCTTAAATCGTCAAGACCACGAGGGAGATGTGAAAGAAATGAATGAATATGAAATTCCGCAGTTAGATATCGTAATTGTAGATCTATATCCGTTTGAAAAAACAGTTGCTTCTGGAGCTGCAGAGCAAGATATTATAGAGAAAATAGATATAGGAGGTATTTCTTTAATTAGAGCGGCAGCTAAGAACTTTAAAGATGTACTTTGTGTTTCTTCTATGAATGATTATGAAGATTTTTTAAATGTAATATCTCAAGGTGAAGGTAAAACTACGCTAGAAGATAGAAAGCGTTTTGCTGCAAAAGCATTTAATGTGTCGTCTCATTATGATACTGCTATATTTAATTATTTTAATGCAGATAATGAAGAAGTTGTTTATAAAGCTAGTATAACAGAAGGTAAAAAGTTACGTTACGGAGAAAATCCGCATCAAGAAGGTTATTTCTTTGGTGATTTTGATGCTATTTTTAATCAGCTTCACGGTAAAGAACTTTCTTATAATAATTTGTTAGATGTAGATGCTGCAGTAAACTTGATGAATGAGTTTAAAGGAGAAGCGCCTACGTTTGCAATTTTAAAACATAATAATGCTTGCGGTTTAGCACAGCGTGATACAGTTAAACAGGCGTATTTAGATGCTTTGGCAGGAGATCCTGTTTCTGCTTTTGGAGGTGTTTTAATTAGCAATTCAGAAATAGATGAAGCAACTGCAGAAGAAATACATCAGTTGTTTTGTGAAGTAGTTATAGCGCCATCGTTTACAGAAACAGCATTATCTATTTTACAAGGAAAGAAAAACAGAATTATTTTAGTTCAAAAAGAAGTAGAGCAACCAGAAAAACTAGTAAGAACTTGCTTAAACGGAGTTTTAGTAGAAGATAAAGATGGGAAAACAGATGTAGCTGAAGATTTAAAAGAAGTTACAGATGCTAAACCTTCTGCTCAGCAAGTAGAAGATTTATTATTTGCTTCAAAAATATGTAAGCATACAAAATCTAATACCATTGTATTAGCAAAAAACAAACAACTTTGCGCAAGTGGTACAGGGCAAACTTCTAGAGTAGATGCTTTACGTCAAAGTATAGATAAAGCAAATTCATTTAATTTTGATTTAAATGGAGCAGTAATGGCAAGTGATGCATTTTTTCCTTTTCCAGATTGTGTAGAAATAGCAGATAAAGCAGGGATTGTATCTGTAATTCAGCCAGGAGGGTCAATTAAAGATCAATTAAGTGTAGATTATTGCAATAAAAATAATATTTCAATGGTTATGACAGGGACACGTCATTTTAAGCATTAATTTTCATACTTTTACAGACAACCCTTACAAGCTACAAAATAATTTATGGGATTTTTTGATTTTTTAACTGAAGAAATTGCAATTGATTTAGGGACAGCCAATACATTGGTTATTCATAACGATAAAGTAGTTGTAGATAGTCCTTCTATAGTTGCAAGAGACAGAGTTACTGGTAAAATTATTGCTGCAGGTAAAGAAGCAGCAATGATGCAAGGTAAAACCCATGAAAATATAAAAACAATTAGACCGCTTAAAGATGGGGTAATTGCAGATTTTGATGCTAGTGAGCAAATGCTTACTAGATTTATTAAAGAAATACCTGCTTTAAAACGTAAAATTTTTACCCCAGCTTTAAGAATGGTAATTTGTATTCCGTCAGGAATTACAGAAGTAGAAATGCGAGCAGTAAAAGAAAGTGCTGAGCGTGTAAATGGTAAAGAAGTTTATCTTATACATGAACCTATGGCAGCAGCAATAGGTATTGGTGTAGATATCATGCAGCCTAAAGGAAACATGATTGTAGACATAGGTGGAGGTACTACAGAAATTGCAGTAATTGCATTAGGTGGTATTGTGTGTGATAAATCTGTAAAAATTGCAGGAGATGTATTTACAAATGATATTGTATATTACATGAGAACCCAACACAACCTTTATGTTGGAGAACGAACTGCTGAAAAAATAAAAATTCAGATTGGTGCAGCTACAGAAGATCTTGAAGTTCCGCCAGAAGATATGAGCGTGCAAGGAAGAGATTTGTTAACAGGTAAACCTAAACAAGTAGAAATTTCTTACCGTGAAATAGCAAAAGCATTAGATAAGTCTATTTTGCGTATAGAAGATGCTGTAATGGAAACTCTTTCTCAAACCCCTCCAGAATTAGCTGCAGATATTTACAATACAGGAGTTTACTTAGCAGGTGGTGGTTCTATGCTTAGAGGTTTAGATAAACGTCTGTCTCAAAAAACAGAATTACCAGTTTATATTGCAGAAGACCCTTTAAGAGCGGTAGTTCGTGGAACTGGTATTACCTTAAAAAATATCTCTAAATTTAAAAGTGTACTTATTAAGTAGTAGAAAGTTAGTTTATGCAGCAAATTGTCAATTTTCTTATAAAATATAAGAATACCTTATTGTTTCTGCTATTACTTTTTGTTTCTCTAATTTTTACAATTCAATCTCATACTTATCATAAAAGTAAATTTATTACCTCTGCTAATTTTATTACAGGTGAAGTTTATAGCTTAAAAAATGATATAGATGAATACTTTCATCTGAAAAACTACAATCAACGTTTAGTAGAAGAAAATAAAATGCTACGAGCTAGATTGGAGTCTCTAAACGATAAAAAGTTAGATACTGTTTTTCAAGATACTTCTAGTTACGATAGTCCGTATAAATTTACTTTAGCTAAAGTGATAAGAAATCAATACTCCAATATAGATAATTATATCTTAATAAATAAAGGAGAAAGCGATAGTGTGTACAGTGATCTAGGTGTAGTTACAAGTAGAGGTATTGTGGGTATTGTAGAAGAGAGTAGTAGTGGATTTTCTAGAGTAATCTCTATTTTAAATAGTAATTCTGCTATTAGTGTTCAATTAAAAAACACGAATCACTTTGGTAGTTTGGTGTGGAACGGTAACAATCCAAATATAGTTCAGTTAGAAGAAGTACCAAGATTAGCACCAATTAAAAAAGGAGATACTATAACTACAGATGGTAGATCTTTTATTTTTCCTAAAGGGATACCTGTAGGGATTGTAAACGATTTTGAATTAGATCAAAACCAAAGCTACTATAAAATTAATGTGAGATTATTTAATGATATGACCAACATAGGCTATGTGTATGTGATAAATAATCAGAATTTAGAAGAAATTAAATCTTTAGTGCCAAATGAATAAGGTAATAAGTCCAGATATCATTCGGTTTGTTTTACTTGTATTGCTACAAGTACTTCTACTAAGTAATATAGATTTTTTAGGGTTTATCAATCCATACTTATATGTCTACTTTATTTTATTGCTACCATTTACGCTAAGCCAATGGAGGGTATTGTTGTATTCTTTTTTAATAGGTCTGGCTATAGATTTTTTTCAAGATAGTGGAGGGGTAAATGCAGCTGCTTGTCTTGTAGCGGCATATTTTAGGCCAAATATTTTAAAGTTTGCATTTGGGGTAAGTTATGAGTTTCAAACAATTAAATTTTATCAAACTCCCATCACTCAAAGGCTAACTTATATTTCTTTATTAATATTTATACATCATTTTGTTCTTTTCTCATTAGCATACTTTAACTTTACATATATCGTTGAAATACTTAAAGACACTCTTTTCTCTAGTATTTTTACAATAATATTGGTATTAATCTTGATGGTGCTTTTTAGAAAAAATAGAAAATGAGAAGAATACTTCCTTTCATATTAATAGTTTTAACAGGCTTTGTATTTCTAGGTCGTCTGTTTTATCTTCAAATTGTAGATGATTCTTTAGCTATATTATCTCAAAAAAATGCAATTAAAATTGAATATGATTATCCGCAAAGAGGATACATTTTTGATAGAAACGGAAAACTTTTAGTTTCTAACCAACCTTCTTATGATGTGATGGCAATACCAAGAGAGGTAGAGCCATTTGATACTTTAGAGCTTTCTACATTATTAAATATTAGCATAGAACAATTAGGTAAACAACTAGATAAGGCTAAAATTTATTCACCAAGATTACCTTCTGTTATTGTACCTCAGTTAACAAAAGAAGAATACGCCTATTTTCAAGAAAAACTAAGAAAATATGAAGGTTTCTATATTCAAAAAAGGTCTTCAAGAGACTACCAAATAGATTATGGAGCAAATGTTTTAGGTTATATTTCTGAAGCAAATGATGCAGAAATAAAAAAGAATATATATTACCAAGCAGGAGATTTAATAGGAAGACAAGGCGTAGAAAAACAATATGAAGATTTACTAAGGGGTACCAAAGGGGTAAAATATATTCAAAAAGATCATTTTAATAGAGAAATAGGCTCTTACAAAGACGGTATTTATGATACTTTACCTGTAAAAGGTAAAGACGTCACTCTTACTTTAGACGCAGAATTACAAGCTTATGGAGAGAAATTAATGAAGCATAAATGGGGCGGAATTGTAGCTATAGAACCTAAAACAGGTGAGATTTTAAGCTTAGTAAGCGCTCCTGGTTATGATCCTGATTTACTAGTGGGAAGAAAACGAAGTAAAAATTTTAATAAACTTTGGTACGATACAATAGCAAGACCACTTTACGATAGAAGTTTACAGGCAATGTACCCGCCAGGTTCACCATTTAAAACCATGACAGCTTTAATTGCATTGCAAGAGAATGTAATAAGCACTACCGAAGGGATTGAGTGTCATCACGGTTTTTCTTATGGGCGTTCTTCTAGAATGAAATGTCACGGACATGCATCTCCTTTAAGCATGGAACCTGCAATAGCGCATTCTTGTAATGCTTATTTTGGTAAAGTTTACCGCAGAATTATAGAGAAATATGAAACGCCACAAGCAGGAATGAATGCTTGGCACGATCATTTAACTAGTTTTGGCTTAGGTAATTTTTTAGGTAACGATCTTCCTGTTGGGCAGCCTGGTAGAATACCTGATGCAGAATATTACAATAAGTGGTATCCAGATGATCGTTGGCAAGCTAGTTATACATTATCTAATGGAATTGGACAAGGAGAAATTGCAACTACGCCGATACAGTTAGCAAACATGACAGCTGCCATTGCCAACAGAGGTTGGTATTACACTCCGCATATTCTAAAAAAAATAGACGAAGACCCGTTAAAAAATCCAAAATATACCACTAAAAATATAACCACAATTGATGCTGAAAATTTTGAACCTATTATTGCAGGGATGCATGATGTATATAAATATGGTACAGCAAAATATATTAATATTCCAGGAATAGAAATTTGTGGAAAAACGGGTACTGCAGAAAACTATACTAAAATAGATGGGGAAAGAACGCAACTAACAGATCATTCTATTTTTATTGCTTTTGCACCTAAAGACGATCCTAAAATTGCGATTGCTGTTTTTGTAGAAAATGGCGGATTTGGTTCTGGTTATGGTGGTAAAATAGCAAGTTTAATGATTGAAAAATACTTAAAAGGTAAGATAACTAGAACAGATTTAGAAAATTGGGTACTATCGCATAGTTTAGAAGATGAATATGCAAAACCTTATAGCGGAAAACCTTTTAAAATTAATCAGTAAATGAATAAAAGTATAGGGTTTGATTGGCTAACAATTTTATTATTTCTATTATTAGTATTTTTTGGCTGGGTTAATATATATTCGGCTTCATTAAATGAAGCTTCTCAAGGTTTTTTAGATTTATCACAAGCCTATGGTAGACAAGCCATGTTTATAGGCTTAAGTTTAGTGCTTATAATATTTATACTTTCTATAGAAGCTAAATTTTACGAGCGTTTTGCTAGTGTAATTTATTTAGTCTCTTTGCTGTCTCTAATAGGTCTTTTTGTGTTTGGTAAAACTATTTCTGGGGCAACATCATGGTATGCATTTGGGAGTTTTAGTTTGCAACCCTCAGAGTTTGCAAAGGCGGCTACAGCATTAGCTTTAGCAAAATACTTGAGTGATATTCAAACAAACATGAAGTCTTTTAAACATCAATTAGGGGCTTTTTTAATTATATTTCTTCCTGCATTAATAATTGTACCACAGCCAGATCCTGGGAGTGCATTGGTTTATGCGGCTTTCTTTTTTCCGTTGTATAGAGAAGGTTTGTCTGGTGGTTACTTGTTAGTGGGTTTATCTTTAGTAGTGTTATTTGTGTGTACCCTACTTTTTAGTGCAGTTTGGGTAACTATTGGAGTTATTGTTTTGGCTCTAATTATTCTATTATTCAATAGAAAAAAGAAGAAAAAACATTATAGTAGATATCTTATTGTTTCTACGATAGCCATTTTATTTTCATTCTCAGTGAATTATATTTTTCATAATATGTTTGAACAGCGTCATCGAGATCGTTTCAATATTGTATTAGGGAAAGAAGTAGATAGTAAAGGTATTGGCTATAATACTAATCAAAGTGAAATAGCTATTGGTAGTGGTGGCTGGACAGGTAAGGGCTGGACACAAGGTACCCAAACCAAAGGTAATTTTGTGCCAGAACAACATACAGATTATATTTTTAGTACTGTTGGAGAAGAATGGGGTTTTGCAGGGAGTGCTGCAGTGATTTTACTTTTTGTAGCTCTATTAATAAGACTTACTTTTTTAGCAGAAAGACAAAAATCTCAATTTAGCCGAGTGTACGGTTATAGTATTGTAGGTATATTTTTTATACATTTTTTAGTAAATATAGGGATGGTGATTGGTATTTTTCCAACAGTAGGTATTCCTCTTCCTTTTTTTAGTTATGGTGGCTCTGGTCTTTGGGGCTTCACTATTTTACTATTCATCTTTGTTAAGCTAGATTCTAATAGAAAAGCAGCGTATTATTAAACAGGTTTAAACCTTTTCTTTATATTAAGGTCTTAATACAAGTTCTTCTTATTTAATTTAAGGAAAAGCGCTATGAATCATGTTGTAATAATAGGTAACGGAATTTCAGGGATTACTGCTGCAAGGCATATCAGAAAAAATTCAAATAAAAAAATTACTGTAATCTCTGCCGAAACAGATTATTTCTTTTCGCGTACTGCATTAATGTATGTCTATATGGGGCATATGAAGTTTGAGCATACACAGCCTTATGAAAATTGGTTTTGGGAGAAGAATAACATAGCTCTTAAAAACGCTTTTATTGAAGAAATAGATTTTCAAAACAAAAAGCTTACTTCTTCTCAAGGAGAAACTATAATGTACGACCAGCTTATTTTAGCAACTGGTTCTATCACTAATCTTAGAGGTTGGAAAGGGCAACATTTTGAAGGCGTTCAGGGATTGGTTAGCAAACAAGATCTAGAATTGCTAGAAAAAAACTCTAAAAACACACAACATGCAGTAATTGTTGGAGGCGGATTAATAGGTGTAGAAATGGCTGAAATGTTACATTCTAGAAAAATAGAGGTAACTATATTAGTTAGAGAATCTGTTTTTTGGGGAAGCGTTTTACCTAAAGAAGAAGGGAAGTTAATTAGCAATCATATAGAAAGTCACGGAGTAAAAATTTTATACCATACAGAATTAGACGAAATTATTGCAGACGATAATAATCGTGTTAAAGCAATAAAAACGAAACAAGGTAATATTATAGATTGCCAATTAGTGGGAATTACTACAGGTGTAAAGCCTAGTATTTCATTTTTAGAAAACACTGAGTTAGATACAGAAATGGGAATATTGGTTAATCCATTTCTAGAAACTAATATGCCAGATGTATATGCTATAGGAGATTGTGCTCAGCAAAGGCAATCTATTAATAATAGAAAGCCGATAGAGGCAGTTTGGTATACTGGCAGAATGATGGGAGAGGCAGTAGCACAAACTATATGTGGTAACCCAACCAAATACAACCCGGGTAATTGGTTTAATTCAGCTAAATTTTTTGATATAGAATACCAGACTTATGGTTGGGTTTTTTCTAAACCAGATGAAGAATATTCAGATTTTTATTGGCAAGACCCTAAAAAAGAAAGAGCTCTTCATTTTCAATACCATTCTAAAACACAGAAATTTAGAGGTGTTAATTCTTTTGGTATTCGTTTACGTCATGAGGTAGCAGATGCTTGGTTAAATAATAATTTGACAATTCAGCAAGTTATTTTGCAATTACCAGAGGCAAATTTCGACAAAGAATTTTCAAGAAAGTTTAGTAAACAAGTTCAACAAGCTTTTCAAGAAGCACAATCCCCACAATTGTAAGTTATGAGTAGAGTTCAGTATAATATGTCTTTAGCGGGGCAACCGCCACAGGCGCTAAGTATGTGGCAAAAGTTTTTTGTATTTATAGGTTTAGTAGGTTTGTCTATTCTTTTACTAGCTACTTTTAATGTTAATTTTCCTAATAAAGGTTTATGGCTTTTCTTATCGTTAGGGGGGATTAGTGTAGGTACAATTGGTTTTTCTTGGGCTCTGTATGGAGATAAACAAGCAGGAATAAAAAATGATGGAGTTTGGTTTAAATCTATAAGCTCAAAAGGAATATTAGGTTGGGTTTTAGGTGTTTTTCTGACTCTTTTTTATGTGGTACTTTATTTTTATCCGCAGTATATAGGTTTAAATAGCGAAGGTGAAAATACAGGCTTAGTAGCTTTGTTTGATCCATTAAGCAAAATGTTAAGTGGTAATCCTGCTAGCCAATGGTTTATGTATGGTACGCTTTACACCATCTCAATATTAATTTTCGGAATTAAATTTATCTGGAAATATCGCCATAGTCGATATGAAATAATAAGAACTTCTTCTGTTATGTTTTTTCAAACAGCATTTGCATTTATTATTCCTGAGTTTATGGCTCGCTTAAATGGAGATAGCTTACAATTGCCTTATTACGATTTAAAAAATGTATGGCCTCTTAATTACTATAATTTTGAACAATACAGAATAGATGGTTTTTTAAACTCTGGTACTATAGGGTTTGTTTTATTAATCTTCGGAATCATTTCTATCTTTATTATTACACCAATTCTTACTTATAAATATGGTAAGCGTTGGTATTGCTCTTGGGTTTGTGGTTGTGGCGGATTAGCAGAAACTGCTGGAGATCCTTTTCGTCAATTAAGTGATAAAAGCCAAATGGCTTGGAAGGTAGAGCGTTGGGTTGTGCATAGCGTAGTGGTATTTGTAACATTAATGACAACAGCAGTAATTTATTCTTACCTAGATTATGATGCATCTAAATATTGGTTAAGTAAAGATGTATTTTTAGGTCTAGTAGCTTTATTGCTAACCTTAGTGTTTGGTTGGGCAATGCTTTACAGAAGAGAAGAGTTGCAAAAAGATGCCCAATATGGGGCAATAGGTTATTTTGTAATTATATTAGGTTTAGTAGGTATTCATTATATGTTTGGTAGTCAGTTATTTATTTTTCAAGCAGAAACACTTAGAACCACCTATGGATTTTTAATAGGTTCTGTTTTTAGCGGTGTGATTGGAGTAGGTTTTTATCCAATTTTTGGAAGTCGTGCTTGGTGTCGTTTTGGTTGTCCTATGGCGGCAATTTTAGGATTTCAACAACGTTTGTTTTCAAAATTTAGAATTTCTACCAACGGCGGACAATGTATTTCTTGTGGTAATTGTTCTACTTATTGTGAAATGGGTATAGATGTAAGAGCTTATGCGCAAAAAGGACAGAATATAGTGCGTTCTTCTTGTGTAGGTTGTGGTATTTGTGCAGAAGTTTGCCCACGTGGAGTTTTAAAATTAGAAAATGATACCCCTAAAGGAAGAATTAACCCGAAAGATGTATTATTAGGTAACGATGTAGATTTAATGAACTACGTAAATAATAAGTAGTAGAATTATAAAGTTTTTGTAAGTACTGTTTTAATTTTCGACATAATTACCTCAAAAATTTTTACCCCTTAGAATAATTAGATTGAATATTAAAGTTATTATCCCCGCTTATAACGAAGAAGATTCTATTTCTTTAGTTATTAAAGATATACCCAATGTGGTAAATGAAGTAATTGTTGTAAGCAATAACTCTACAGATGCTACAGAAATTAATGCAAAAAAAGCTGGGGCTACGGTACTTAAAGAAAATAGAAAAGGTTATGGTTATGCCTGTTTAAAGGGGATGAGCTATGTTGCTGCTCAAGCTCAAAAACCAGATATAATTGTTTTTTTAGATGGAGATTATAGTGATTACCCAGAGCAACTTCTAGATATTGTACAGCCTATTTTAGAAAACAAGAAAGATTTTGTAATTGGGGCTAGGGTAAAAGCACTTCGAGAAGAAGGCTCTATGACGTTTCCGCAAATATTCGGAAATTGGTTAGCTACATTTTTAATGAAATTATTTTTTGGTGCTAAATTTACAGATTTAGGTCCGTTTAGAGCTATTAAGTATGATAAGTTATTAGCTTTGAAAATGGAAGATAAAACCTACGGTTGGACGGTAGAAATGCAATTAAAAGCCATAAAACAAAAGCTATTGTATACAGAAGTACCTGTAAAATATAGAAATAGAATAGGAGTTTCTAAAGTTTCTGGTACGGTAAAAGGGGCAGTTATGGCGGGAGTAAAAATTTTGAGTTGGATTTTTAAATATAGTTTTAAATAAATATGGCTCTTACGGTTTTAGCTCTTTATACATTCGCATTATTTTTCGTTTTTCTGTATTCTATTGCACAATTACAATTGGTATTTAATTACTTTAAGTCTAAAAAAGTAAAAGATACTTCAGAAAAATTCAATTTTAAAAATTCAGAAGAAATACCTGTAGTTACCATCCAGCTTCCTTTGTATAATGAGAAGTATGTGGTAGAGCGTTTATTAAAAAATATTGTACAGTTAGATTACCCAAAAAACAAGTTAGAAATACAAGTTTTAGACGATTCTACCGATGATTCTGTTTTGCAAACTCATCAATTGGTTGAAAACTATAAAACAGAAGGAATAGATATTCAGCATATTTTAAGAACTAACCGAAAAGGTTTTAAAGCAGGAGCTCTTAAAGAAGGTTTAAAAATAGCAAAAGGGGAGTTTATAGCTATATTTGATGCAGATTTTTTACCACAAAAAGAATGGTTATTACAAACCATACCTTATTTTAAAGATAAAAAAATAGGAGTGGTGCAAACCCGTTGGGGGCATTTAAACAGAGATTATTCTATTATTACTAAAGTTCAAGCCTTTGCTCTAGATTTTCATTTTGTTTTAGAGCAAGTAGGGAGAAATTTTGGTAAGCATTTTATCAATTTTAATGGTACTGCAGGGGTTTGGAGAAAAGATTGTATTATAGACGCAGGTAACTGGCAAGGAGATACGCTAACAGAAGATTTAGATTTAAGTTACCGTGCACAGTTAAAAGGATGGAATTTTAAGTATTTACAACACGTAGAAACACCTGCAGAGTTGCCTATGGTTATGAGTGCTGCGCGTTCACAACAATTTAGATGGAATAAAGGTGCTGCAGAAAACTTTCAGAAAAATTTTAAGCTCTTATTTCAGAGTAAAAATATATCTTGGAGTACTAAGTTTCATGGTTTTTTTCATTTGCTTAATAGCTCTATGTTTCTAATGGTTTTGATAATAGCGGTATTGAGTGTGCCAGTTTTATATATTAAAGAAGCTTACCCAGAATATGGTGTTTATTTTTATGTATTAGCAGCATTGGGAGTAAGTACACTTATCTTCTTTGTGGCTTATTTAATTACTTTTTTGCAAATTCACGGCAAAGAAAAAATGAGTTTTATAAAGTTTTTGGTTTTGTTTTTCTCTTTTTACTCTATTGCTCTAGGGCTTTCTGTACACAATACTTTAGCTATTCTAGAAGGTCATTTAGGTAAAAAATCATCTTTTGTAAGAACCCCAAAATTCAATGTGATTCATTTAAACGATAGTTGGAAAAATAATCAATATTTAAAAAGCACTTATAGCTTTACGCAGATTGTAGAATTAGGCATGCTTTTTTACTTTGCTTTTGCTATTTATAGTGCTTTTCAGGTAGATGATTTTGGTTTAATTATTTTTCATTTAATGTTGTTTTTTGGCTTTGGTTTTGTGGTTTGGGAGTCGTTTTTGTCTAATTTTCACTTTCTGAAAAAAAGAAAATAAGTTGTTTAAAAAAATAATATCACATCATAAGGTAACTATATTTATGTTGGTTACTATGTTGGTGTTGTATTACGTCTTTGCTTATAATTTATTAAGAAGTGATTTTGTAAAGTTAATTACGTTATACGCTGCTTTATTTTTTTTAAGTTACAAAACCCTTCAGTTATATAAATTTAATTGGAAATATTTACTTGCTTTAGGAGTATTGTTTAGGTTAGTTTTTCTAGTTGCTATCCCTAATCTATCTCAAGATTTTTACCGTTTTATTTGGGATGGTAGGTTGTTTGTACAAGGTTTAAATCCTTATATGTCTACACCACAACAATGGATAGATGCTGGTAATTTTGGTATAGTAAATCAATCTTTAGAGTTGGTAGAAGGTATGCAAAGTCTTAATGCTAGTCATTATACCAATTACCCTCCTGTAGCTCAATTTATATATGTATTTACGGCATTTATAAGTCCTAATAGTATTTTAGGAAGTGTTGTGGTAATGCGTTTAATTTTAATTATAGCAGATGTTGTTTCTTTTATATTTCTTCGGAAGTTACTTCTGAAATTAAATATAGATAACCAAAGAGCTTTTTGGTATTTTTTAAATCCATTGGTAATTATAGAGCTTACAGGTAATCTACATTTTGAAGGGGTAATGGTGATGTTTTTAGTTATTTCTCTGTACTTGCTATTACAAAAAAAATGGTGTCTTTCAGCAATTTTATTAGGTTTATCTATATCTGTAAAGTTGCTGCCACTTATGTTATTACCTCTATTTTTACAGTACTTTAGAAAACAAGAAAAACTAAGTTTTTATAAATTATTATTTTTTTATTTTCTTGTTTTACTCACAGTAATTATTAGTTTTTCTCCGTTTGCTTCGGTAGAATTTATAAATAATTTTGCAAGTTCTATAGTGCTTTGGTTTAGTAAGTTTGAATTTAACGCTAGTGTATATTATTTAATTAGATGGGTAGGTTTTCAAACCGTAGGTTGGAATATTATAGGTACCGTAGGTAAAATTCTTCCTTTGGTAATTATTATGTTTATAATAGGTTTAGCATTGTTTTGCAATAATACCTCAGAAAAAAAGCTATATACAAGTATGTTATTTGCTTTTGCACTGTATTTTTTATTGTCTACCACCGTGCATCCTTGGTATTTAATTACACCATTAGCAATATCTATATTTACCAAGTATCGTTTTATGCTGATGTGGTCTTTTACGGTTATTTTTAGTTATAGTGCATATGAAACAACAAGTTTTAACGAGCAGCTTTGGCTGGTCTCTTTAGAGTATTTTATAGTTTTATTGAGCTTTCTTTATGATGCATACAGGATTAGATTCCAGACTAGGGTTAGAATATTCAGGCACTAAATCTTTTAAACAATTTAAAGATAAATTTATGTTATTGGCTTTAATATTACTAGCCAATTCTAAAAGTAACGTAGTTTTAGAAGTATCAAAATTATGAGTAGCCTTAGCAATCATAATTTTTTCATGATGCGTAGGTAGTGTAGTTTCTTTATCTGCCAATAATTCTTCGTATAATTTTTCTCCTGGCCTTAATCCTGTAAATTCTATCTTTATGTCTTCATTAGGTATAAGACCTGTTAATCTAATCATATGATGTGCTAGGTCAATAATTTTTATTGGAGATCCCATATCAAATACGTAAATTTCTCCACCTTTCCCCATAGCTCCAGCTTCTAAAACTAATTGACAAGCTTCATCTATAGTCATAAAAAATCTAGTAATGTCTGGGTGAGTTACAGTTACAGGTCCGTTTTCTTTAATTTGTTTAGTAAAATGTGGAATTACAGAGCCATTAGAACCTAAAACATTACCAAATCTAGTGGTAATAAATAAAACGTTGTTATCTAATTTGTTAGCTAACGATTGTATATAAAGTTCGGCCGCTCTTTTGGTTGCTCCCATGATATTTGTGGGGTTAACGGCTTTGTCTGTAGAAACAAATACGAAGCGTTCAATATTATGTTTTATAGACAAATCGGCAAGGTTTTTAGTCCCTTTAAAATTTACACTTAAAGACTCTAATGGATTTGCTTCCATCATTGGTACGTGTTTATAGGCAGCACCGTGAAATACAATTTGCGGGGAGAATCTATCAAATATTTGTTCAATTCTACTTTTATCTCTAACATTAGCTATAACGCTTTCAAACTTAAGTGTTGGGTGATTCTTTTTTAATTCAAGTTTTAAATCGTGTAACGGGGTTTCTGCCTGATCTACCAATAATATTAACTTTGGATTGAAGTTGATTAACTGTCTAACAATTTCACTTCCAATTGATCCTGCTGCACCTGTAACTAGAATGGTTTTGTTTTGGTATTTATTAAAAAGTTTCTTGTTGTTTAATTTTATAGGGTTTCTTTGCAGCAAGTCTTCAATATTAATTTCTTTCAAATCTTTCAAATCTTTAAAATCGGTATGATTCCAGTCTTGTAATTGTGGGAGTTTATAGATTTTAATTTTCAACTCTAATAATTCAGTAATAATAGTGTTAGAGCTATGTTGTAACTCTTTTAATTTACTATCGCTAACAATAATTGATTTAGCATAATTATTGAATCTTTTTAGCTGATTTATATCAAAAATAGGTAAGTTAAAAATTCTATTATTTGTTTTCTTTTCATCTACATTAATAAAGCCAACAACATTAAAAAAGCCAGAATTTTGAGAAATAAGCCCTTCTGCCATTGCAACGTCAGAGACAGATGTTCCCAATATATAAGCTTTGTCAAGAGGTTTTCTAGATATGTTAATAAGTTCATAAACTCTTTTTACACCAATTCTAAAAAAGAATAATAAAGAGTAAGCTATAAATCCATATATAAATACCCCTGCATCTACAATGATTTTATGTTCAAATAAATAATAATCAATATGATTAATAACTAGCAAAGTAAACACGCAACAAGCTATTACTTGCAGTTGTTTTATGGCATCTTTAAAACTTGAGTACCTTACTATGCCAAAATAAGATTTAAAAACAAAGAAATAGAGACTCTGTATTAGTAAAAGAGCTAACAATTCAATTTTAAAATTGAAAAATGACATTCCACCAGGTTGCAAAGTAGAAACAAAGAAATAAGCAGAGTTGGCAGCAATCAAACATAGAAATAAATCTATAGAAAAAATCACCCATCTAGGGACATAATTTTTTACAAGTTTCTTGCCAATTTCTAAAATTTTTAGCTGCAGTTTTTCTTTCACGAGTTCAATATTTGACACTGAAAATGATGTTTTTTAAGTAGGGTATATAATTTACAAAAATAATACTTTATATCAGTAATTCAATTTTATTATTTTGTTACTTTTTTCAAAAGACTAATATATTTTTATTAGATAGAAACTTAATTATATTTGTGCTTATGAAAAAGCTTTTGTTTTTATTTTTACTTCTTACTATAGCTAGTTGTGCAACCCGTAAAGAGATTGTTTATTTTCAAGGAGATAGCGAGGTTAGTTTAGATTCTATTTATCAGCATCCAAAAATTCAGGTAAATGATATTTTAAAAATAGATCTAACAGCTTTAGAGCCAGAAAGCTTACTGCCATATAGATTTGATAAAACTCAAATTTCACAAACTAATAATATACAGGGATCTTCATTAAAATTACAGGGCTATTTAGTAAGAACTAATGGAACAATTAATTACCCAGGTTTAGGAGATATAGAAGTGAAAGGATTAACAACTATAGCTGTACAGCAGTTAATTAAAGATAAGTTATCTGTTTATGTAAAAGATGTGGAAGTGAAAGTTAGAATAGTTAATTTTAAATTTACAGTATTAGGAGAGGTAAATATACCTGGGACTTATACTATAGATGAAGAATTAATTAGCTTAACTCAGGCTTTAGGTATGGCTGGAGATTTAACTATTCAAGGGAGTAGAAAAATTTTAGTTTTAAGAGAAGTTGATGGTCAACTGACCTCTAAACGAATAGATTTAACTACAACTAGTTGGATGAATTCTGAATACTTTTATTTAAGACAAAATGATATGGTTTATGTGGAGCCTAACCCAACAAAAATTAAATCTGCAGGATTTATAGGTAATTTAGGAAGCTTACTCTCCGTTATATCTATTTTGTTGACGAGTGCTGTTTTAATTTTTAGATAAATAATTTTTATGAGTGAGAATAATGTTGCTTCAGACAAATCCTTGCAGGAAAGTGAAGATATTAAAAATATTATTTTACAATATTTAAGGTATTGGCCATATTTTATCTTATCTGTACTTGCTTTTCTTACAGGTGCATATATCTATTTAAGGTACTCTACTCCAATTTATAATACTTCTGCAAAAATTAAAATTTTAAAGGATGATGAGGGCGGAATTGATTTATCGGGTTTAAGTAAATCTACAACTTTATTTAATTATAGTAAACTTAATTTAGAGAACGAGATTGAAGTATTAAAATCTAGACGTTTAATTAATAAAGTTATTAGTACATTAGATTTAACTACTACTTATTATAAGCAATTAAGATTTAGAGAACAGTTACTTTTTAACAAAGGACTTCCTTTTAAACTTAAACCAGTAGATGATAGTCTAACGTTAAATCAAAATTTTGAGATTACTTTTTTAGATGAGCAAAGTTTCAAAATTTCATTGTTAGAACAAGGAGAAAGCTATAGCTATAAATTTGGAGATACAATTTCAAATTTTACTAATCCTATTGTAGTTTATAGAAACCTAGGCTTCACAGAATCTTTAGCTTCTTATGATAAGCAAGTCTATACTATTTACAATACATCTGTTGAAAATAAAATTAGTGAATTATCTAACAAGATTAGTATTAACCCTTTGGGTAAAAGTAGTAGTATACTTTCTTCAAGTATGCAAGGGCCTAATAAAGAGAGAAATGAGGTGATTTTAAACACTTTAGTAAAAGTGTTTAATGAAGATGGTATCGAAGATAAGAGGTTAGTATCTAAGCGAACTATGGAGTTTATCATAGATCGTTTGCAATTTTTAGAAAGTGAGTTAGATACAGTAGAATCTGGCTTGGTAGGTTTTAAAGAGGCTAATGATGTGGTAGATGTAGAGTCAAGTGTAGAACAGCTTTTTTCTAAAGAATCTGTTTCAGAGGAGAAAAGGTTTGAGATGTCTACGCAAATTGCTGTTGCAGAAGAGTTTGAAAACTTAATGCAAAATCAAGATGAATTTGCATTATTACCCGCAAACTTAGGTATAGAAAATGCTTCTATAAATCAATTAACAAGTGTCTATAATGATTTGATTTTAGATAGAGAGAGGCTTTTAATATCTTCTACAGAAGAAAACCCGATGGTCTTACAATTAAATGAAAAACTAAATCAACTAAAGGGTAATTTGTTAAAAAATATAGACAATCATTTAACAAGTTTGAAAATATCTTTTCAAAAATTTCAATCTCGTGAAGGGAAATATACTGGTGAAATAGGTACTTTGCCACAAAAAGAGAAAGACTTACGAAACATATTAAGACAGCAAGAAATTAAAGAGAGGCTTTATTTGTTCTTGCTTCAGAAAAGAGAAGAAGCAGCATTGTCTTTTGCAATTACTTCTCCTACTTTGAAAGTTGTTGATTATGCTTTTACCTCTAATTCTCCAATTAAGCCTAGTAGAAATTTAATTTTGTTTGGGTCTTTTTTTGTAGGCTTAATAATTCCTGTTGCTTTTCTGTATGTGAAGTTTCTTTTAAATACTAAAATATACCGAAGAGAAGAGATTGAAAGTAGATTGCCAGCAATAGATATTTTAGGTGAAATTCCTCAGTTACCCTCATCTCATGATAAATTAGTACATCAGCAAGATCACAGTATTTTGGCAGAGTCTTTTAGAATATTAAGAACCAATTTATCGCAAATTATAGATAAGGCTAATGGAAAAACGTTAAAAAGTGATTCTAATGTTGTTTTTGTTACTTCTTCTATAAAAGGAGAAGGGAAAACTTTTACAGCAATTAATTTATCTAGAATTATTGCTTCTTCGGGTAAAAAAGTTCTGCTATTAGGTTGCGATTTAAGAAACCCGCAATTACATACTTATTTTGGTATGGAGAAAGAAGATATAACTGGAATTTCAGATTATTTATATAACCCAAGTAAATCTTTAGAAAGTTTTATAAAAAAATTTCAAACAGAGTTTAGTAATCTAGATATTATTTTTTCAGGAAGTGTTCCTCCAAATCCAGCAGAATTACTGATGGGTAAGGACTTTAAAGATATGGTAGAATATCTAAAAACTAAATACGATTACATTGTGGTAGATACCGCTCCTACAATTTATGTTACAGATACTTTTTTAATTGCAAACGAAGCAGATGTTACGGTTTACGTAGTTAAGCAAGGTTTAACAGAGAAAAAATTAATGAATCATATTCGAGTTATCGATGCTAAAAATAAACTAAAAAATATATCTATAACCTTAAATGGTGTTTCTGGGCATACTAATTTTGGTTATGGTTATGGTTACGCTTATACAGAAACTCAAAAGAAGAAATCTATCTTTAAGTTTAAATAGCAATTTTTTTATAAACTAATATTAGTTTGTTTTGTTATAATTAACCTGAATTTATATTTCAGGTTTTTTTATACGTAATTAATAACAAAAAGTAAGAACTCTATTCCATTACAATATAATAAATTTTATATCTAATGATACTATTGCTAAACACTTTTAGGCTTCCTTAGTAATATAAATTTTCGATAACAAAGCAGTTGTTGTATGGTCTATTTTAGACTTTTTGCTGCTGTTCTTTGTGGGGTATATAGTAGGTAAATGTTCTTTAATTGAAATATAGAACAAATAAAAAAGAGAGCCTATAGCTCTCTTTTTTATTATAATATGTTGTTGATATAATTACTTAATTTTAAAAGTAACTCTTCTAACTAATTGTCTTGCTTCTGCAGAAGTTTTATCTACAGAGCTGTCTACTCCGTTACCAACGTGTTTCAATCTTGATGCGTCAATACCAGAAGCAATAACGATGTTGTATACTCGTTCTGCTCTTCTATTAGATAATTCTTCATTGTAAGCTGCATTTCCTAATTCATCTGCATAACCAATTAATTCAGCTTTTACAGAAGGATTTTCTCGCATGTAAGTAATAACATAATTAATTGCTTCTAAAGAATATGTGTGTGGTTTGTCACTGTTTAATGGGAAGTAAACATTTACGTAGCCATCGTTAAGTAACTTTTTGATATCAAAGTTTTCTTTGCTTTCTGCAAATTCTTGCTTAGAAGTATATCTTTGGTCTAAAGAAGACTCAATTTCATCTGGAATACCATTTTCATTTTTATCAACCGCGAAACCTTTAGAGTCTACAGCAACACCATTCATTGTATTAGGTTCTCTATCTAAATAATTAGGTACACCATCTTGATCTTCATCTCTCAGATCTTCTTCTAGTTTGGCAACTCTATCTTGTATGGAGTCTAATTCTTTCTTTAACTCCGTATTTTCACTCTTGTCTACCCAATCAGCGTGAGTTTTGTGTTTTCCTAAATAAACATTAATACCAATAGAAGCATTAGTTAAAAGCCCATCAAAACCTAAATTTTCAGTTTCTTCTTGGCCATCCCAAGTATAGTTTTGGTTAATATTTCCTACAATACTAAGATCTGCATATAGAGCAATTCTATTACTTAATCTTACTTGTGGAGTAATACCAGCAGTAACAATAGTCATATAGTCGTCGTCAAATGTAGCGTCATCAAATTTAATCATCGCCATTCCACCACCACCGTGAGCAAGTAAGTTAATTCTGTTAGTCCATTCTCTAAAGTTTAAAATAGAACCTAAATTTAAAACCCCTTCTATAGAAGCTCTGTAAAATTGTGTAGAAAATTCAGGAACCCCTTCTCCTTCAGAAATATCATTAATTCCAGCATTGGCTTTAAGTCCAAATTTATCGTTAAACATATATCTAACTCCAAGGTCTGCATTCCAAGCTCCAAAAGTAGGAGAGTAGTATCCTTCAGCATAAGGTCTACTAGACTCATTAAGACCACCACCTACATCAATAGACCATTTGTTGTAACCTGTTTCTTTTTCTTCTTCTTGTGCCTGCATGGTTAATCCAATAAGTGCAGAAAATAATAGAAATGTAATTTTCTTCATAATTTTTCTTTATTAATCCTCTAGGGCTTCGCCTGAAATTTTGTGTAAAGATATGACAAAAATCGTTTTACAGAAAAAAATGGGTTTAAATTATGTTTATTTACAAATAAGACTAATGCTAAAATTATTATTTTAATTTTGAGTTTTTATTTAATCAAGTATATATTTAATAAAATTATTTTAATTATATGAATCAATTCAAAACCGGAGCTTTAATTAGTTACTTGTCTATTTTTGTAACTAATATTTCAGGGTTGTTGTTAACACCTTATATAATAAGAAGATTAGGTACTTCTGAGTATGGCGTGTATGTTCTTGTTGGTTCTATAATAGCATACTTATCCGTTTTAGATTTTGGTTTAAATAACGCAGTAGCTAAGTATGTAACGAAATATAGATTAAAATCAGAAAAGGAAAGTGAAGCTAATTTTTTAGGACTAATTTCTTTAAATTTCTTAGGTTTACTAATTATTATTTCAATTATAGGGGTTTTAATTTGTTTAAATTTCGAAAATTTTTTTAGTAAAAATTTGACAGTAAAGGAAATTGAGTTAGGTAGTAAATTAGTGCCTTTAGTTATTTTTAATGTAATTCTTGTGCTGCCATCTTCTATATTAACCGCATACTGTCATGCTTATAATAAGTTTGTTTTTCCAAAAATTACAATGCTTCTAAAAACAATTTTGAGGGCAGCTTTCGTTTTTTTCTTTTTATATATAGGTTTTAAAGCGGTTGCAATTGTATTAATAGATACTTTTTTTAATTTATTAATGACTGCTAGTTTATTGTTTTTTTGTTTACAAAGAATAAAAGTAAAGGTGAAGTTTAGTAAAATAGATTTTAAATTGTGGCATGAAATACTATATTATTCTTTTTGGATTTTTTTAGCAAGTTTAGTGTTAAAGTTTCAATGGCAAGGTGGGCAAGCTATAGCAGGTAGGCAATTAGGAGCTTCTTCTGTTGCGGTTTTTGCAATAGGGATAATGTTGGGGGGGTATTATAATGCCTTTGCCTTTGCAATTAATAGTATGATTTTGCCAAGAGCTGTAAATATGATAGAACAAAAAAAAAATTCCGTGGAAATTACAAATGATATGGTGAAAATAGCTCGTTATATTTTAATGATACTTTTACTTATTTTAAGTGGTTTTTTTCTTTTTGGGCAGTTATTTATAAAATTATGGGTAGGAGATTTCTATCTTCCTGCTTGGTATATAGCAATATTATTTATGCTAGTAAGAACTATACCTATTATTCAAGTATATGGAAGGTCTATTTTAGAAGCAAAAAACAAAAATAGATATAAATCTCTTTTAAATTTTGTAACAGCAAGTTTAGCATTAATTATAGCGTATTTTTTAGCTCCTGTCTATGGGTTAAAAGCTATTTATATGTCCATATTAATAGCAATGGTAATTGATTCTATCTTAATGAATCTTTATTACAAAAAAGTTTTTGATTTTTTAATATGGAGATTTTTTAGAGAAAGTTTTTTACCCTTTATTATTGTAACATTAT
Source organism: Mesonia phycicola (assembly GCF_900141885.1). Lineage (GTDB taxonomy): Bacteria > Bacteroidota > Bacteroidia > Flavobacteriales > Flavobacteriaceae > Mesonia > Mesonia phycicola. Next base: position 103,472 of record NZ_FQYY01000009.1, read on the forward strand.
TTTTAGGCTCTTTTTTTTATTTTATAATGGATTTGTGCTACCTAAATAGTTGGGTAGACTTACTAATGTTTACTATAATTTACGGAATTTCTTATGTTTTAATAATTTATAATTTGTTACTGAGCAATGAAGAAAAACATACGCTTTTAAGTCTTTTTAATATTAAAATAAAGTAATTATAAATCTCACTTATGATATATCTAGGTTTGAGAATACCTGTTTTAAATTTATTTACAAAACCCAATAAAAAGGCTATGTGGGTTTTTGGTATGCAAAAAACAGGTACTACGGCTATAGCAAGTTTATTAGCTACGCGGTCTGGAAAGAGTTGTACTTTAGATACTAAATATTTATGGGGTGATTATTATAAAGATATTATAAATAAAAAATTATGTTTCAATAATCACATAAATAAGTTCTCTTATCCATTTTCTAAAGATATCATTAAAGAACCTTCAGCTTCGTTGATGATTAATCAAATAGAAAAGGTATTTAAATTAAAAAAATACATTTTTATAACAAGACACCCGTTAGATACTATAAGATCTATTCTTAATCGCTTAAATATACCAGGAAACAAAAAAAGTATTAATATTGAATCTATACACCCTGATTGGCAAATTCATTTTAGTTCAGGAGAGTCATACGTTAGAGATCTTGCAATATTATATGTTAAAGTTTATTCTCAAGAAAATTATATTTTTTCAGATAACTGTGTGTTAGTTAAGTATGAAGATTTTGTAGAAGACAAACTAACATTTATTGATGGCTTGTTAGATGAATTTGATTTTGAAAAAAAGAATGATATTACAAATATTTTAGATAAAAATTTTCAACCTAAGGGGCAGGTTGTAAAAGATTATGTGTCATATTTTGGAGAAGAAAATTACAATGAAATAAAAGCAATCACGGAACAAGTTGCGCAAAAGTTTAATTATAATTTTATTTGAACTTATAATGAAAATACTTCACTTAATTGATAATGAGAAATTTACTAATTATGCTATTGAGATGGCTATCAGTTCTAAAGCTAATATAGAATTTAAAATTTCACATGATTTTTTGGTGCTTGGAGAAGATACACAACTTATATCTAGAGCATATCAAGATTTAGTTACATTTATACCAAATTTTAAATTATATAAAAGTTATATAGAAAAATCTAATGTGGAAATTTTAGTTATTCATTGCTTGACAGTATTTAAGTGCATGGCCTTATATAATTCAATGAAAAATTTTAAATCTGTATGTTGGAGTATGTGGGGAGTAGATTTTTATTCTTCCCCCTATTATAAACAAGAATTGTATGGTAATGAAACAAAAAATATTAGGCATAAATTTTTTAAATATGATGTAAAAAAAATATTAAGGCCACTTTTTTATTATATGAAATATGGTACAACGTATAAAAAATCTTTTCTTTATGTTATCAAACATGTTGATTTTGTTTCCCCTATAATTCCAAATGAATTTGACTTGATTAAAAAAATACCATCATTTAAGGGAGAGTATTTGGCATATGGTAATGGGGATATTGAATCATTATCTAATTTTATTTCACCAGAATCTAAAAATGTAAATAATATTTTTATTGGTAATTCCTCTACATATGAATCTAACCATATAGAAGTGATGAGAAAAATTTATAAAGAAGGGCTTGAGGAAGGTCAAAAAATATTTGTTCCTTTAAGTTATGGAGGTAATGAAAAATATAAATTAGAGTTAGTGAAAGTTGGGAAATCCTTATTTGGAGATAAATTTGTTCCTATCTTTGATTTTTTAAAATTAAAGGAATATAATCATATCCTAAATTCTTGTAGTTATGCTTTTTTTAACCATAAACGTCAACAAGCAGTTGGGAATATTTTGCCGCTATTATTGCAAGGAAAAAAAGTTTTTCTCTCTGGAGATAATATACTTTATAATTATTTTTTAGATATAGGTATAAAAGTTTTTAACATTAATTTACCATATAATTCTGCTTTTTTATCAAGTACTGAAATTAAAATCAACAGAGAAATAGTGCTTACATATTTTAGTAGAGAAAAAATTATCAATAACCATTATTTGTTTTATAAAACTTTAGTAGATGCTTCAAAGTAATAAATTAAAGTTGTCCATTTTAATTCCTGTCTATAACTGCGAAAAATTTATAGATCGTTGTGTAAAAAGCATCGTAAATCAGAATTCTGTGTTTGATTTAGAAGTGGTAATTGTAAACGATGGTTCTATAGATAATACTGCTGATATTATAAATAATTTAGCTGCAAAATATTCCTACATAAAAGTTTATCATCAAAAAAACCAAGGGGTTTATAAAGCACGAAATTTCGGTTTAAAGAAGTTGAGAGGAGACTATTTATGGATGTTAGATGCAGACGATTATATTGCAAAAGATGCTTTTATAAATTTATCTAATGCTTTTGAAGAAGTAGATGTATTTCATTTAGGTTATCGACAAGAAAACAAGGATGAAAATTTTGATTATCGTTTGCCGCCAGGTAAAGATTTGGAAATTGTAGATGGAATAGAATTTTTAGATAGAAATGACGGTCGTTTATTCCTGTGGAATAATATTTATTCCTTAAAATTTTTACAGGAAAATAATTTTACTTTTTTAGCAAAATCGGTTAGTCTCGAAGATTCTTTATTTAATTTACAAGTTTTTTCTAAGGCTAGTAAAGTGAAATTTATTAAAAAATGTTTTTATAGCTATTTACATAATGAAAACTCAATTTCGAAAACAAAGTCAAAAGAACATTTGTTAAAACAAGGAGAGAGTTCAATAAATGTTCATTTAAATACAAGAAAACTTAGAGATAATTATCCACAAAATTCTAGAGAGTACAAAGTAATACACGAACGCTTATCCCATTCAATACTTGGTTTTTTTTATAGTTTGTATATAGAGAAATACCCCTTAAACTATATTAAAAAAATTTTCATTTTATATAAAGAAGAAAAACTTTTGCCAATAAGTAAATCTAATAAAACTATAAAATTGGTTATTTTTGAACAATTAATCAATTTGAAGTGGCCTTTCCTTTGGTTGTGTAAACTAAAATAAATCTATGCTTGTTTACCTAATTTTATTTGTAGGTTTTGTTTTTTTTTATTTTCAAAATAATCAAAGCCCATCTATTGGTATTTATCTTTTTTTTGGTTTTGCAATATTAATAGCAGGCTTTAGAGATATGATTGGTGGCTTTGATGTGTACATCTATTCTGATGTTTTTGAGCATGACCTAGATCAGTTTGCTCAGTTGCAAATATTTGACCCTGGATTTATGGCATATTTTGCCTTGATTAAACAAGTAGATGATACAAGAGAATGGATGTTATTAATCTCCTCTATTATTGTTTTAGGAACTCATTTTTATAGTATAAAAAAACTGAGCCCTTTATTTTACGTCTCTTTATTTATCTATTTTGCTAAATTTTATTTGATGTCTTTTGTATATATAAGGCAAGGGATGGCAATGGTGTTGGTTTGGTTAGCCTTTACTTTTATCAAAAAAGAAAAAAAAATATGGATATGGGTTTTAGCAATTGCAGCAGTTTTTATGCATAAAACCGCAATTGTGGTGCTTCCTTTTTTATTGGTTAGAAATAGAGCGTTCTCTCTTTTTCAAGTTTTTAGTATTAGTATTATTGCAGGTATAGTGAGTTTATCACCTATAGGAGACTTCCTGTTAGGGAGTGCTATTGAAAATATAGATGATAAAAAGCTAGAGGTTTATGCTGATAAAAGTGGAGGGGTGAATATTTTTTATTTAATAGAAGGTTTTTTAGTTATTTTTCTAGTGTTGACTTATCGAACCAAAATGTATGTAGATGAAAATAAGAGATGGATTTTAAATGGATTGTTATTTTATGGGTTGATTATATTGCTAAGTTTGACCAATGCTACTTTTATCCGTTTTGCTTGGTACTATTTTATTTTTGTAGTAATTGGCTTACCTTATTTAATATTAGAAACACTTTCTTTAGAAAAAATGAAACTATTTAAAACCGTTGTTTTTTTATATTATACGGCAATTTTTTTTCGATTAATGTTAGTGTACGATGGAGGAGACTTTATGCCGTATAAAAGTATTTTTCAAGATTTTAATAGGGATGGACAGTGGGAACATATGGAATATCGTTATGAATAAAATACTTACTATTTTTACACCAACTTATAATAGAGCGTCTCTTTTAAAAAGAGTGTTTACTAGTTTGCAAAAACAAACCTACAAAAATTTTGAGTGGATTATTGTAGATGATGGTAGTACTGATAATACAGAAGAAGTCGTAAAATCATTTATCGAGTATACCCAAGATTTCTCAATTAATTATTTTAAACAAAAAAACGGAGGAAAACATCGAGCCATTAATTTTGGAGTGAAAAAGGCAAAAGGAGATTTTTTTCTCATTTTAGATTCGGATGATTATCTAAAAGAAGAAGCTATAGAAGTTTTAAATCCGTTACTTGATCAGAGTAGGTTGAATGCTAATTTAGCAGGTGTTGCGGTAAGAAGAGCTTATAGTGATGGTAATATTGTAGGCAATATCTTTGATAAATCTATTCTAGCAAATTCAGTATCCATACGCTATCAACACAAAATAATCGGTGATTTAGTAGAAATTTTTAAAACAGAGATTTTAAAAAAATATAAATTTCCAGAAATAGAAAATGAAAAATTTTGCCCTGAAGCTTTAGTTTGGAATAGAATAGCACAGTACTATAATTTACAATTTTATAATTTAGGTTTGTATATCACAGAGTATTTACCGGGAGGATTAACGCAAAAGATCATTAAAATAAGAATGCAGTCTCCAATTGCTAGTATGTTGCATTATGTAGAATTAGTTTCTTATAAAATACCAATAAAAGAAAAGGTGAAAGCTACTATTAATTTTTGGAGGTTTTCGTTTAATGATTCCTCTAGTTCTATTCTAGATAATCTAAAAAAATTACCAAATCTTTTTTATGGAGCATTTCTTCCTTTAGGTCTTTTGATGTATTTTAATGATAAACGTTCTCAATAATGAAAGTGTTACAAATTATAGACAGCTTGGGTACAGGAGGAGCAGAGAAATTGATTTTAGATAGCGTGCCTTTGTATATTGAGCAGGGAATTACCACGGATGTTTTGGTTTTAAGAGATGAAAATTATCCATTTATGCAGCAATTAGAAGAACTAAATATCTGTAAAGTTTATAAATTAGGGAGAGGTTCTGTCTACCACCCTATTCATATATTAAAGATTGCTGAAATTTTACCGAAATATGACATTGCTCACGTGCATTTATTTCCGGCACAATATTGGGCAGTGTTAGCTAAAAAACTTAGTAAGGCAAAAACCAAGTTAATATTTACAGAACATAATACTTCTAATAAAAGAATAAATAATAAATTTTTAGCAGTAATAGATCGTTACTTCTATTCAAAATATGATAAAATAGTATCTATTTCTAAAGAGATTGATGAAATAATTAAAAGGCATACAAAACTTAAAATGAGTCAAGTTGTTTTCAAAGTTATTGAAAATGGAGTAGATTTAAATAATATTTACGAAGCTGAAGAATTACAAGAGTTGAAGCAAGTAAATCAGAATATAATTTTACAAGTATCAGCATTTCGACCTCAAAAAGATCAAAAAACATTAATTAATTCTTTCACTTATTTACCAGAAAATACCATTTTGCTTTTGGCTGGAGATGGACCTTTAAAATCAGGTTTAGAAATTTTCACAAAAGAGTTAGGGCTATCCGAACGAATATTATTTCTAGGAAACCGTTCCGATATCCCCCAACTACTAAAAACAGCAGATGTAATAGTGCTTTCTTCTCACTATGAAGGGATGTCTCTGTCTAGCATAGAAGGGATGGCTTCCGGTAGACCATTTATAGCCTCAGATGTACCAGGATTATCAGAAATTGTGAGTGACGCTGGATTATTATTTCCTCAAGGTAACGCTAAATTGTTAGCAGAACATATCCAAAAGCTGTTAGGTAATAAAGTTTTGTATGATGAAGTGGTAGAAAAATGCCAAGAACGAGCAGAAGAATATGATATTTCTATTATGGTAAAAAAATATATACAGTTGTATGAAGAAGTTCTTGCCTAAAGTAATTCGTGTTTCAACGGTGCCAATTTCTTTAGATAAATTGTTGGAAGGCCAATTAAATTTTTTGTCAAAACATTATCAAGTAATAGGGGTTTCTTCTGCAAATGGAGATCATTTAAAAAAAGTGGGAGTTAGAGAATCTGTACAAGTTGTTCCTGTAGAGATGCAAAGAGGAATTCATCTTTTGCAAGACTTACAATCTCTGTACAAGCTCGTAGTTTTATTTAAAAAAGAAAAACCAACCTTAGTACACAGCATAACACCTAAAGCAGGATTATTAAGTATGCTAGCAGCTAAAATCGCTAGAGTACCTAATAGATTACATACATTTACAGGTCTAATCTTTCCTAGTAAAACAGGTTTTTTTCAATTTGTCCTAATTCAAATGGATCGTTTACTGTGCAAAGTTGCTACAAATGTTTACCCAGAAGGAGTAGGAGTTAAAAACGATTTAATAAAATACAAAATTACAGATAAACCTCTAAAAATTTTAGCCAACGGAAATGTAAATGGTATCGACACTTCTTATTTTGAACCAAAACTTTTTCGACAAGAAGAAATACAAACATTACGAGAAGATTTAGTTATTAGTTCTACTGATTTTGTATTTGTATTTGTAGGAAGGCTGGTAGGGGATAAAGGTATAAATGAACTTGTTGCTGCATTTAAAAATTTAAGCGAACAAGAGGATGATAGAGAAATAAAACTTTTATTAGTTGGCCCTTTAGAACAAGAATTAGATCCGTTACTACCCATAACTTTACAAGAAATTAAGCAGAATGCTAATATCGTGTCCGTAGGATATCAAGAAGACGTAAGACCGTATTTTGCAATTAGTCAAGCTTTAGTTTTTCCAAGTTATCGAGAAGGTTTTCCTAATGTAGTGATGCAGGCAGGAGCAATGGAGTTACCAAGTATAGTAACCGATATTAATGGTTGTAATGAAATTATAAACCATCAAGTAAATGGTTTAATCATCCCCGTAAAAAACATTGAACTTTTAGAGAAAGCAATGAATCGATTATTAGAAGAACAACAGTTATACAGGCAACTACAATTGCATTCTAGGAAAATGATTGCAGATCGTTATGAAAGAGCACGTGTATGGAAAGCTTTGTTAGATGAATATAACTTGTTGTTGTCATAAACTAACGATTTTTTTTATTATAAAATAGTGCTTTCTGAAAAAGCTTAATTCACTACTTTTGCACTATGTATAAAAACTTTTTTAAAAGAATTTTTGATTTTTTATTTGCATTGTCTCTTCTGTGCTTTTTAAGTCCGGTTTTTTTTATTGTATTTGTTGGGTTATTTATAGCTAATCAGGGCAAACCTTTGTTTTTTCAATTAAGACCAGGCAAGGAGGAAAAGATATTTAAAATCGTTAAATTTAAAACGATGACTGATAAAAAAGATGGTGAAGGTAACTTGTTGCCAGACGTAAAACGTCTAACTAAAATAGGGAAGTTTGTAAGAAAAACATCTTTAGATGAAATTCCACAATTAATCAATGTTTTAAAAGGAGATATGAGTTTAATTGGACCAAGACCATTACTTCCTGAGTATTTACCTTTATATAGCGAAGAACAAAAAAAAAGGCATTTAGTAAGGCCAGGTATTACAGGTTGGGCACAAGTAAATGGTAGAAATGCAATTTCTTGGAAGGATAAATTTAAACTCGATGTTTGGTACGTAGAGAATCAAAGTTTTATGCTAGATATTAAGATTTTATTTTTAACAATAAAAAAAGTTTTTGTTTCTGAAGGAATCAGTGCAGTAGGTCAGGCAACTACAGAACCCTTTAAAGGCAATTTATGAGCAGATTAAATATATACGGCGCTAGTGGTCATGCCAAAGTCATCACAGAAAGTTTTTTGTCTTCTTACCCTAATGGTATAGTTAATTTTTGGGATGATGATGTAAATAAAAAAACTTGTTTGAATTATTCAATTAATCATAATACTTCTAATTTAGATATTATACAAAGTGAATTTGTCATAGGTGTTGGGGATAATAAAATAAGAAAAAAAGTTGCAGTTAAAATTAGTGATAAGGTGGTTTTTTCTAAAGCTGTTATCCATAAGTCTTCAATAGTTTCTGTATCTGCCAATATAGGTGTAGGGACGGTTTTTTTTGCAAACAGTGTGGTTAATGCAAATGCAATAATAGGTAAACATAGTATTGTTAATAGTGCAGCAGTGGTAGAACACGATTGTATATTAGGTGATTTTGTACACATTTCTCCTGGTGCTTTATTAGCGGGTAATGTTACTATAGATGAAGGTACTCAAATAGGAATAGGAGCTAAAGTTATTCAGGGAATTAATATTGGTAAATGGTGTAAAATTGGGGCTGGTGCTGTAGTTATTCATGATGTCCCAGATGGTGCTACAGTAGTTGGAGTTCCTGCAAAAATAATTTAATAACGTTTATTTATAAAATAAAAAAAGGTGCTCATAGAGCACCTTTTTTTGTGGAAACAAATCTTCATTAAGATTTAATTAGTTTCGTTTCGTAAACTTGTTGTGAATCTGTGTCTTTCACTTTTAAGAAATATATTCCTGATCCTCCAAATGGAACAGAATTTAATTGAAGTGTTCCATTAGATTCTGGAGTAGCTTTACGGTTGTAAATTTTTTGTCCTAATACATTGTAAATTTCAACTTGAATATTACTTCCAGATTGTTCTGGTAGCAAGATGTAAACACTTTGATCTTCCACAGGGTTAGGATAAACCGAAATAGATTTAGTGTCAAAATTATTTAAATCAAGCGTAGATTTTCCAAAACTTATAGAGAATCTATCAGAAGCAATACTTTCTGCAATAGTTTCGTCTACCTGAAAGTTTATTGTTTGTAAACCGCTAGTTAATAGAGTAGAGGTTTGCAAATAAGCATCTTCTAAATATACTTCTTTCTCAAATTCAGTAGGTATTTCTATTTGGAAAGTATAATCTGTATAACGATACTGGTTGGTAAATAACTGTAAAACTTCCCCTTCTTGCGGTAATTCTCTGTTTTCAATAGATAAATAACTCCCTTGCTCTATACGAGCTAAATTTTCATCTAAATTGAAGAATTTAGGTGCGTCTTGATTATTCACTGCATTACTAGCACTATTAGAAAACTTAATTCTTAACCCATCTGATGAAGTCTGATTGTTAGTGAATGCATCTTGGGTAAATAATTGTAATCTAATTTCTTTTGTATCTGTAGTAGTTGCACTTCTAAATACACTTGTAGCAGCTTCTTGTACCGCTTTGTTCGCTTCTGTAAAAGCTAAGCTTGTAGTAGTACCTGCAGATCCGCTTAAGAAGAAAGCAGCTTGCATTGGTTGTAAATACTGATTTGCATTAGAGCTAGTGTTGCTATTACTACCGTCTGATAAATCTACCGTTACATAACCGCCACGTCCTCCTGGAGTACCTGTTACAGGCGTACCTCCTAAATCTGGATCATATACATAATAGAAATTTGAATCTACGTTAGTAGTATTAATGTTACTCATTACTAATTGCATATTTACAGCTGCGTGATAAGGATTTCCGAAGAAATTAGCGACACCATCTGTTGTGTTAAATCCAGTTTGAGTAACATCTCCAGTAAGTACTGAACCTGTATTTCTAATAATGGTATTGGTTGGAGCTGCAGTATTAGATGTAACGTCTATTGAGCGGTCTCCTCTAACTAGTAAACGGTAAGGGACTCCTGCTATTAAATTAGTATTATCTGTATCTGCTATGTTAACCCAAGAACTTGTACTATTATTAAAACTAAACATAGATGGGTTTCCTGATGGGGTAGCATCAAATCCATCGGTTTGATCTATGGTTGTACCTGTAATATGAGTACCGTAACCAGGAGTAGGGTCGTCGTTATATGCTGTAGCACCTTCTTGCCAATTAGCTTTAATATTTGCAGAAGTGGTTACAGAAGAGGTAATAAATCTAAATGCTCTCTTTGCAGGGAAACATTGTTCTGTGATAACATTACCTGAAATGATACCGCCAACTTCACCAATTTGTGCTGCACCATTGGTGAAATCACAACGTAAGTATAGTTGATCTCCTGTAGACAATGTTCCGTTAGTTACGGTAAGTACATCATCAATGTATAAGTATTCATCTGTATTTAAGCCAATAGTTACACCATTTGGATTGTCAATTTCTAAATTACCTATAGACATACTATCACCTGTAAGGCTTTGGTTTAAATAACCATTAAAAACTAATTGAGCTTGAGAAGCATCAAAACTACCTAAGTTGTAAATATCTTGTTGTATTGCTAATTCTACTCCGGTATCTACCGTTGCATCTGCTCCGCTAGCAATATGTATACATCCTACAGATGCATCTTCTGTTAAAGTTGCAGAAGGATTAAGAATTACTAATTTTCTACCTTTATCTATAGCGCTAGGTGCTCCATTAGTACCTGAACCATTGGTGTAAGTTGTACCATCCCACGTAATAGGCTGTACATCGTTGTATCTTATAGTGAAATAGTCTCCATCTGTAAAGTTAATTCCGCTGAAAGTAATTTTGTTACAACCAATAGAACCTGTTACTAATGTAGGTGAGCTAAAATTTGAAGAAGAGCTAATTATTAATTCTATAGAAGAATAAATAGAACTACTTAAACTAATTTGATCTAATAAAAGACTAAGGTCTACTGTTCCTGTTTCTCCTCCTTCATCAACACGCCATACTGTAGCCAGTTTTTGGTCGTCTGCAAGAGTAGAAGAACAATCTATATCATCAGTGTCTAGTAAATCTATTTCTTCTCTATTAGAAGCTATTAATAAATGTTCACCGGCATCTAAATTAGATGGATTAGAGATATTAATAATTCCTGTTCCTACGAAACTTTGATTTTTGATATCTGTAGTAGAATTATACAACCCTACTAAATTATGATCAAAATCTCCTTCAGTAGTAGAGTCATAAGCAAATAAATCATTAGTACTTAAGCTTAAATCATACTTTGCGGAGTAGTAGTTTTGTAAAACTCCTACTTGAGCAGAATTTAAAGAGAGATCATACATAGTAAACTCAGTAATACTTCCTTCAAAATAACTTGTATTTGCTGTAAGAGAAGATCCGTCTACTATGATGGTATTACTTCCATTTCCTCCTATAGAAATATCTCCAGTATGTGCATATAATAAACCAATATTGTTAATTGTGCCCACTAAGGCTCCGTTTAAATAACAATCTATAGTTCCTGTAGTAGTAGAATTACCATTATACACATAGTTAAGTACGTAATCGGTGTTGGCAGAAATAGGTGTGTCTAAATCTGTGTAGTTCCATGGAGAACCTGCACCATCATTACTTTGGTTGTAGGCAGCAAAAGTTAAATTTCCATTTTTGATAAAAAATAGTAAGCTTCGTGTGTTACCACCTTCTTCATAAAGAATTTGTGTAGAGGTAATATCGGATCCAGAATTAAATACCATAGTAAATGTTCTATTACTATATGGCTCATCAATATTAATCTCTAAATTGTCGTCAATTTGTAAGATATCATTTGTTCCATCAAACACAACAGAAGGAAATCCGTTCATTTGATTTTCAGTATAGATTGGCTGTCTTGATGCTGAAGCTTGTTCTAATGGAAGTCCATTAGGCCCTTGGTTTGCCCAGGTGCTAACTGCAGTGTTATTACTCAAACTTAAATTACTTGCTTGATACCAGAATCTAGTATTTAGTAATGAAGTTACACCTCCTGGGATATAATCTCCAGATTCTAATTGAGATACAGCAAAACTAATGTAGTCTCCATTGTTAATAGTGATGTTTTCAAAAGTTGCAATATTCCCAGAAATATTAGTAGCTGCAGTTTCTGTAGGACTTGTAAATGCCGCATCATTACTTACTAGTAGAATTACTTCTTCTGAAGTAAATGTAGTTCCAAAATCATCTAAAGATAAGCTAAAGTCTGCAGTAGTAAAGCTTCCTGTTTTTTGAGCTCTCCAGTTACTAGTAAGTTTGTAAAGAGATTTATTTGTAGCAGTACAACCATAAGATAATGTTTCTAATTCTGAATTATCAAATGTATCTGTAGCTATAGCTAATAAATCATTATCTGCTAGTGCATCATTCTCTGTGATTGTTACCATACCTGTTCCTATGGAAGTAGCTAGGTGATTGTCTGAAGAAGTTTCTCTTTGAATTGCAACATAGTGATAGTCAAAATTTTCAGTTGCATTATCATAGGTGTACACATCTTTAGAGCCAATACTAATATCGTATTTTGATGATAAATAGTTCTCCAAACTATTAAGTTCTGAAGTGTTTAATACTTTATTATAGAAAATAAATTCAGCTAAACCTCCTTGAAAAAAGTGGTTGGAGTTGTTATTTCCACCATCGTGATAATAACCATCGTTTACTTGTGCTCCTAAATTTGCTGGATTATGATTGTAAACTCTACCAATACCTGTTAATGTTCCAAATAAAACACCATTTAGGTAAGTATCTATGGTACCTGTCATTGACGTGTTACCGTTAAAAGTAAAAGTAATAATATACTCGGTATTAGCGGTGATAGATGTGTTAGCAGAGGTAAACCCCCATGGAGCATCTGCACCATCATTATTTAGGTTTAAAGCACCAATATAAAGAAGGCCATTGTCTATATATACATTAAAACCACGTGTAGACCCTCCTTCATTATAAATGTTTTGTCTCGTTGTAACATCTGCCCCTGTTCTTATTACAAAAGAATATGTTCTTTGAGCCCAAGGTCCACCGGTATCAAGATCAGTATTGTCTGCTATAGATAAATAATCGTTACTACCATCAAATTCTAAAATAGGAAATCCGTTTAATTGATTGGTAGAAAAAGTAGGTCTACGTGAAGCAGTACCTTGAGTAGCATTATTACTATTACCTCCATAATTAAATACAGTATTTACAGTTGCGCCGTTATTTGTAGTTGCAGATAATGAATTAGCAATAAACCAAAAACGGTTATCTGTATCTGAGCCCACACCACCTGGCCCGCTTTGCGCATTTGTAATAAACGGTAAGTGAAAAATTACAATTGCTATACTGGTGAAAATATAATTTAAGTATTTATTTTTCATCATATAATAATTTTAAATTAATAATGTAACTATATATAACAAAAGCTACCTTTTAACAGCAGCTTTTTATTATTAAATTTTATTTTTTTCTAGATTTTAATATTCCTAACGCTCCGCCAAAAGTTAATGCTAGCCATATTAAACCATTTATAGGAGCAGCAACGGTTTCATCATCAACATCATCTGGGAAACCTATTTGCGCATTAACTGCAGGAATTGAAGCAATTAGTATTATCAATAAAATAATATATTTTCTTTGATTTATTTTCTTTTTCATAACGCTTATTGTTTAACTATTTTTTGTGTAAAAATACTTCCGTTGGTAGTTTGTAAGTTAAAAAGGTAAATCCCAGTTGGTAATGTTGAAATATTAAGTTGGTTGTTAAAGTTTTCGTTAATAGTTTTATTCATTACTTTTCTTCCCATTGTGTCGTAGATGTTAATAGTACCTCCGTTAATATCTATGTCTTCAGTAGAAATGTTTAAAATTTCTTGCGTTGGATTTGGGTAAACTTGTACTTCATTTGATACATACGTATCATCTCCTAATGTAGATTTATTAAATGTTATAATAAATCGATTAGTTTTTAAAGTCTCGCTAATAGATTCGTCTACTCTAAAGCTATAAATAGAACCATTGCTTAATACAGTACTTTTATTAGTATAATTATCTTTTAAATAAACAGTGTAATCATCTAAACCTTGTAGTTCTGCTTTAAAAATATAATTAGTAGTTACGTAATTGTCTGTAAATAATTGAAGAGTTTCATTATCTGTAGGAATATTTCTAACTTCAATAGATACTAAGTTTCCATTTACATCTCTAGCAATATTTTCATCTAGGTTATATAGTTTTGGAGCATCTTTGTAAGTGTATGCATTATCTCCAGTTTCTTGAAACTTTATTTTTAGACCATCAGAAGAATTGCTTGAAGAGTAATAAAGTTCTTCTTGAAAAATATTTAACTGTAAATATTTCTGTTCATTATTTGCAGTTCTAAATATATCAGTACTTTCTTGCTCTACAGTTTTAAAACTTTCTTCAAATGTAATAGAAGGAGTAGTACCAAGGTTACTTGTTAAAAAGAAAGCAGATTGCATTGGTTGTAAAAAGTTGTTTCCATCTCCAACTGTACCTGTGTTTGTTAATATTTCTATAGTAGAATATGCACCTCTTGTACCTGAGTTAGGATCCCATATATAATAGTATAAAGGATTAATATTTGATGCTGCCGCACTATTTATCACTTGCTCCATATCTACAATGGCGTGGTATGGATTACCAAAGAAGTTAAAACTACCTTCTGTAAAATTAAAACCAGAGTTAAAAGTAACACTTCCTGTAGCTGCAGTACCTGTAGCTCTAAGTCTTGTGTCTGTAGGTGGGGTATCATTATCTGTAATATCAATAAATCTGTCTCCTCTAATTATTAATCTATATGGTGCTCCTGCTGTTAAATTGCTAGTGGTATTAGCTGCAGCTTCCCAAGACTGTGTAGAGTTATTAAGAGTAAACATAGATGGGTTACCAGAAGGGTTATAATCAAAACCATTATACCCATCAGCGTTAGAGCCAACACCTGTAATGTGAGTCCCGTAATTATGTAAAACTGTAGCATCATCATAAGTTGCAGCGTCTTCTTGCCAGTTTGCTCTAATAGATGTAGTAGTTGTTATAGAAGAAGATACAAATCTATAAGCTCTATTTGCAGGAAAACATTGTTCTGCAGTAATATCACCAGAAATTGAACCAGTTACTTCTCCTATTTGAGCTGTGTTGCCAGTAAAGTCACAAGTAAGAGTGATATTTCCGTTGGTTGTTAATTGACCAGTAATAACTGTTAAAATCTCTGTGATTTTCATTTCAGTATTTACAACAACGCCATTATTGTTTTCAATAGTAAAATTAGCTAAATCACCATCTATAAAACCAGAAGGGATAGTTTGTTGTGCTTGTCCAGACATATATAATTCTGAATTTGCTGCACTACCATCTATATAGCTGTTAACACCTGTGGTAATAGTTCCTTGAATAGTAAATAAATGTCCGTTTAATTCAATGGAAGTATTATCTCCTAAAATCAAATTATCTGCACCAGTATTAATATCTAAAATAGGATAATTAGTTAATCCTGAAGGGATAGTTACATTGTAATTAGCATTTGGTACCTCAGCAATGTCCCAGTTGTTGGCATCATTCCAATCGTTATCAACACTACCATTCCACGTTGCATCACCACAACTCGTTGCATCTGCAATAGTAGCAGATATAACTTCTTTAAGACTTGAGCTATTAAATGCGATAGTGTGGTCACCACCAACTTCAAAAGATAAATCATCAAAAACAGCTTGTCCAGAAGCATCTGTAGTTCTTGTAAGCGTACCTAATAATTGACCTGGACCAGTTTTGATATTTGCAGTGATATTAAAACCTGCTTGAGCAACAGCATTTCCAGCATCATCTGTAACTTGAATTGTAAAGCTAGAAGGCAATGTACCATCACAGTTTGATGTAGTTGGTTGAGAAACTATGTTAAAGTTACTAGCAACAGGTATGGATGGTTCGTTATATGCTATAAATGCAGGATCTGTACTACCACTTGGAGTGTAAATTAATGCTACAGCATCTGTAATGTTAGAAGCTGTTATTCCAAACTCAGATAATTCTATTGAAGCAAACTTGATTGTTTTATTATTGTTTACTTGTCCAGGACTACCGTTAAAATTAAATAAATCAGTCTGCCAAGTTCCTAAGGTTGGAGCTGCAGAAAGAGTTACATCTACTCGGTTACCTACAGTATTACCTCCACTATCTACAAATCTTAATTCGTCTTTAGTAGTACTAACTTGAGCAATTTGTGAAACTAAAATATCAGGAATACCGTCTCCAACATCTATCATGTCTAAACCGGCAGAGCTTAATTCAAATCTAATTGTACTTGTTGAAGGAATATTGGTAAAATAAGTACCTAAATCTAAGCCATTTGGTCCTGCAGTTAAATATGATGCAAGTTCTGCTCCAGTAGGGTTAGCTGTAAAAGGTAAAGAAGAGGTAGAAGTACCATTGTCAATACCATCTGTTAATTGACCAAAACCAATGTAATAAGAACCACCGCCTGTTGTAGGTAATTCTAACACCGGCAATGCTCTAAAATTTGCAGAGGTATAAGAAACTCCTTTAGAGGTTAATTTAGTATCATTAACACCAGTAGAATAAGTAGTACCGTTAGCGGTAAAAGCTAATACTGCATGAGAATCTTCAGGTAAAATACTATTGTTTGCTGAAGAGGTAGATTTCCAGTAACCTAGGTAATCTGTATAGATTTCTGTAACTTGAGCTTGATTATTAAATGAAATTAATAAAAACACAAAAAGTGCTAAAAATTTCATTATTGAGTAGCTAGTGTACTTTTTTTTCATAGAAAAATAATTTGATATTTTAGCCATAAAATTTTATGGAACACCAAATGTAGTACATAGATTTCGTAATGATTTTTTTTTTCGATTAAAGGCTTTATTATGCCGATGAATACACTTTATTAACTTTTTGTTATGGTTTATTGATTTGGTAAATCCCCTGGGCCTTTAGTTGGTAATTCAGATTTCCCCATTAAATATTTATCTACTTCACGTGCAGCTTCTCTGCCTTCAGAAATTGCCCAAACAATTAACGATTGTCCTCGACGCATATCTCCTGCTGTAAAGATGTTTTTAATGTTGGTTTGGTATTTTTTATTAGACTGAATGTTAGATCTTTCTGTAGTGTTTAAACCTAGTTGTTCACTCAATGTTTTTTCAGGGCCAGTAAAACCGAGCGCTAATAAAGCTAAATCACAGGGCCATTCTTTTTCAGAGCCTTCTATTTCTTTTAGTTGCGGTCTGTTTCCTTCGTTTTTTATCCATTTTACTTCTACTGTTTTTAAAGATTTAAGTTTTCCTTTTTCATCTTTTATAAATTCTTTAGTAAGAATGCTCCAATTTCTGTCTACGCCTTCTTCATGAGAAGAGCTTGTTTTAAGCGTAAATGGCCAATAAGGCCAAGGGTGATCTTTTGTTCTATGAGTAGTAGGCATAGGCATAATTTCAAAATTTGTAACAGATTTTGCGCCGTGTCTATTAGAAGTACCTACACAATCAGATCCAGTATCTCCACCGCCAATAACAATTACATGTTTGTTTTTTGCAGAAAGTTTTTCTTCTGTTTTAGCTAAGCCATCTACAACTTTATTGTTATGGCTTAAAAATTCCATAGCTTGTATTACTCCTTCTGCATTTGCGCCTTCAATAGGTAGTGGTCTTCTTTGTGTTGCTCCACCGCATAAAACTATAGCGTCAAAATTGTTTAACTCTTTAATATTGTAGTTTTTACCTACGTATGTATTTGTTTTAAAGATTACACCTTCTGCTTCCATCTGCTGAAGCCTTCTGTCTATAACGCTTTTGTCTAATTTAAAATCAGGAATCCCATAACGAAGCAAGCCTCCAATTTTTTCAGCTCTTTCAAATACGGTTACGGTATGTCCTGCTCTTCTTAACTGTTGCGCAGTTGCTAAGCCAGCAGGGCCAGAACCTATAATTGCTACAGTTTTTCCTGTTTCTATTTTAGGCTTTTTAGGGGTAATCCAACCTTCTTCAAACCCTTTTTCTACAATATATTTTTCAATTAACTCAATACTAACAGGTGGCTCGATAATGCCTAATACACAAGAAGATTCACAAGGGGCAGGGCAAAGTCTTCCTGTAAATTCAGGAAAATTATTTGTAGAGTGTAAAATTTGTAGTGCTTTGTACCATTCATTTTGATAAACAGCATCGTTAAAATCTGGAATTAAATTACCTAATGGGCAACCGCTGTGACAAAATGGAATACCACAATTCATACATCTCGCACCTTGTTCTTCAAGAGTTTGTTGACTTAATTTTTTAGAAAACTCTTTGTAGTTTTTAATTCTTTCAGAAGGTGAAATGTTTTCTTCTGTCTTTCTTTCATGTGCTAAAAATCCTCTTAACTCTCCCATTATACCGTTTTTAATTCTGCTGTTGTGTTATTTTTTTCTTCCTCAATTTTTTGTAACGCTTTTTTAAATTCTGTAGGCATTACCTTTATAAAATGATGTTTTTGTTCTTCCCAGTTTTCAATAATTTCTTTAGCAATTTTACTTTCTGTATGTTTAAAATGATTTTTAATTAAATGTTTTACTTCTTCTTGATTTTCTTCAGAAGGTTCTTCTAGTTCAATCATTTCCATGTTGAAATTATGGTGGTCTAGGTCTTGATTAGGATTGTAGAGATAGGCAACTCCACCGCTCATTCCTGCAGCAAAATTTCTTCCTATTTTTCCTAAAATTACTGCAATACCTCCAGTCATATACTCACAGCCATGATCACCAATCCCTTCTATAACCGCTTTGGCACCAGAATTTCTTACACAAAAACGCTCACCTCCAATTCCGTTGATGTAAACTTCTCCGCTAATTGCTCCATACAAAGCAACATTACCAATTATGATATTTTCATGAGATTTAAAGGTTGCTGCTGTGGGTTTTTTTACTGTTAGAGTTGCTCCAGATAAACCTTTACCTATATAATCATTTGTGTTACCAATTACATTTAGCGTAAGGCCTCTAGTAGCAAACGCTCCAAAACTTTGCCCTGCAGAACCGGTAAAATTAATGGTAAGTGTATTTTCTGGTAAGCCTTGTGCGCCGTGAATTTTAGAAATTTCATTACTTATAATAGCTCCCGTAGTTCTATTCATATTATTAATAGGGAAACTAAGATTCATTTTCTCTTTTCTGTAAATTGCTGGGTGCGCTTTACTTAAAATTTTAAAATCTAGCACTTTTTCTAATTGATGATCTTGGTCTTGCGTTTTATGTAGCGCCATATCTTCATCAATTTTTGGTTTGTATAAAATTTTAGATAAATCTATGCCTTGCGCTTTATAATGTTTAACGGCTTTATTCATATCTAATTTTTGACTTTGGCCTACCATCTCATTCATAGTACGATAACCTAGACTTGCCATAATTTGTCGAAGTTCTTGAGCTACAAAATACATGTAGTTAATTACATCTTCTGGGGTGCCTTTAAAGTTCTTTCTTAATTCTGGGTCTTGGGTAGCAATACCAACAGGGCAAGTGTTTAGATGGCAAGCTCTCATCATAATACAACCTGTGGCTACTAATGGTGCTGTAGAGAAACCAAACTCTTCTGCACCTAAAAGAGCTGCAATAGCTACATCTCTACCTGTTTTTAATTGTCCGTCACATTCAATTGTAATTCTATTTCTTAAGTTGTTAAGCAATAGCGTTTGTTGTGCTTCTGCAATACCTAACTCCCAAGGTAGTCCTGCATGCCTTAGTGAGGTTAGGGCAGATGCACCAGTACCACCATCAAAACCAGAAATTAGAACTACGTCTGCTTTTGCTTTTGCAACTCCTGCAGCAATAGTACCAACGCCAACTTTTGAAACAAGTTTCACATTAATTCTAGCTTCTCTATTTGCATTTTTTAAATCGAAAATAAGTTGTGCTAAATCTTCAATTGAATAAATATCGTGGTGTGGAGGGGGAGATATAAGCCCAACAAATGGAGTAGAGTTTCTTGTTTTAGCAATGTCTGGATTTACTTTTGCACCCGGTAATTGCCCACCTTCACCAGGTTTGGCTCCTTGTGCCATTTTAATTTGAATTTCTTTGGCACTACTTAAATAATTGATAGAAACTCCAAACCTACCAGATGCTACTTGTTTTATGGCGCTGTTTCTCCAATTTCCGTTTTGGTCTTTGTTAAAGCGATCTGGGTCTTCACCACCTTCACCTGAGTTACTTTTACCGCTTAGACGATTCATGGCGATGGCTAAATTCTCATGGGCTTCTTTGCTAATAGAGCCAAAAGACATAGCGCCGGTTTTAAACCTTTTTACAATCTCTGTCCAAGGTTCTACTTCGTCTATAGAAATAGGGTCTAAATCTTTAAATTTAAACAAACCTCTTAACGTCATTAACCGTTCGTTTTGCTCGTTAATTAATTTAGAATATTCTTCGTAACTAGTAGGGTTATTTTGTTTTACTGCTTGTTGTAGTTTAGCTACGCTAGCCGGGTTAAACATATGGCGTTCTCCATTTCTTCTCCAGCGGTAATCTCCTCCTATATCTAAAGCTAACCCAGTTTCTACTTGTTGAGTTTTAAATGCTTTGTGGTATCTTTTTTGAATTTCTTTTTCTATTTCATATAAACCAATACCTTCAATTCTGGTAGGCGTATTTGTAAAATATTTGTTGACAAATTTTTGATTAAGACCAAGTATTTCAAAAATTTGAGAACCTCTGTAAGAAAGTAGCGTAGAGATCCCTATTTTATTCATTATTTTAATAATTCCCTTACCAATAGCTTTATTAAAATTTTGTACCGCAACTTCTGGTTCTGTAATTTTAATATCTCTGTCTTCTACCAGTTTATAAATAATTTCATTTACTAGATAAGGGTTAATTGCACTTGCGCCGTAACCGAATAAAAGTGCAAAATGATGTGGTTCTCGTGGTTCTGCAGATTCAATCACGATGCCAAAAGATGATCTTCTGTGATGTTTTTTTAATCGGTGATGCACAAACGAGCAGGCTAGTAAACAAGGAATTGGCGCTAGTTTTTCTGAAACTCCTCTGTCTGAAAGAATAAGAATATTGCAACCTTCATCTACTGCGATTTTTGTTTCTGAAATAATTTCTTCTAATCTATTTTCTAATCCGTTTAATCCTTTTTCTGCTTCGTAGAGAATAGAAATACTAACGGTCTTAAAATCGGGGTGATTTATGTATTTTATTTTGTCTAAATCTTCGTTAGAAATGACAGGATTTTGGATTCTTAATTTTTTACAGTGCTTGGGAACAATATCAAATAAATTGTGATCTTCTCCTATAGAAAGGCTAATGTCTGTAATAATTTCTTCTCTAATTCCGTCTAATGGTGGATTGGTAACTTGTGCAAATAACTGTTTAAAATAATTAAATAATAATTGTGGTTGATCTGAAAGTACAGCTAAAGGTATATCTGAACCCATAGAGCCAATTGCCTCTTTCCCTAATGTGGCCATTGGAGTAATAATGGTAGAGATGTCTTCTAAGGTATATCCAAAAAGTTTTTGTCTTGAGTTAAGGTCTATTTTTTCTATGGTAGATTGATTGCCGGTATAAGCAATATTAGATAGTGGGAGTAAATTATTGTTTAACCATTCTCTGTAAGGTCTTTTGGTAACAACTTCATATTTTACTTCTTCATCTTCAATAATTCTTCCTTTTACCATATCTACCAAGAACATTTTTCCTGGTTCTAACCTACCGTGATACTCCACATTTCCTGGTTTAATATCTATTACGCCAGTTTCTGAAGCCATTACTACGTAACCGTCTTTTGTAACAGTGTATCTAGAAGGTCTTAATCCGTTTCTGTCTAAAAGAGCGCCAATATAATTTCCGTCTGTAAAAGGAATAGAAGCAGGGCCATCCCAAGGCTCCATAATACATGCGTTGTATTCATAAAATGCTTTTTTTTCATCACTCATTACAGGGTTTTTTTCCCAAGCCTCTGGTACCATCATCATCATAGCTTCTGGTAAAGATCTTCCTGTGTGTAGTAATAACTCTAAAGCCATATCCATAGAGGCAGAGTCAGATTTTCCTTCCATAGTAATCGGAAGAATTTTCTTGATGTCTTCTCCAAAAAAATCACTTTTAAAAAGTTCTTCTCTGGCTTTCATTCGGCTTAAATTACCACGTAACGTATTTATTTCTCCATTATGACACATATACCTAAATGGTTGTGCCAAATCCCAAGTCGGGAAGGTGTTGGTAGAGAATCGTTGATGAACTAATGCTAGTTTGGTAACTACATCGTCATCATTTAAATCTTGATAATAGGTGTTAATGTCATTTGGCATTAATAAACCTTTGTAGATAATAGTGTTGGTAGAAAGACTAGAAACATAAAAATTATCTTTTTCTAAAAGGTCTGATTGATTTATGCGGTTTTCAGCAATTTTACGAGCAGCAAATAATTTTCCATTAAATTCTTCTGCAGTACATTTTGTTGGTTTCGCAATAAATACTTGGTAGACTTTAGGTTCAGATAATTTAGCGATACTCCCTAAACAAGTAGCGTCTATAGGTACTTTTCTCCATCCAATTAAATCTAATTTTTGATTTTGTAATTCTTCTTCAAAAAGTGTTTGACAAATTTTTAATTGATTAGGTGCCTGCGGAAGAAAAAACATCCCGACTGCGTATTCTTTAAATTCTGGTAATTCAAAACTGCAGACTTTTTTAAAGAATTGATGTGGTATTTCAATAAGTATTCCTGCGCCATCTCCTGTTCTTCCGTCTGCTCCCACTGCGCCACGATGTTCTAAGCGTATTAGAATATCTATGGCTTTGTGTATAATATCGTTAGTTTGTTTTCCTTCTAGATTACAAATAAAACCGGCTCCGCAGTTATCATGTTCAAATTCGGGCGAGTAGAGTCCTTGTTGTTTAGGTTTCATATAGTCTTTTCTTTAACTTAAAAAATTAGTGAAAACGAAATGATAAGTTACAGAAAAAGAGGTATTATTCCTAAAATGATATGTTATTTTAAGTTTTATTAACTATACTTTGAAATATTTACAATTCAATAATATATGTTGTGAAATTTCACGAAATGAGAATAAAAGTGAGTTATTGTTGCAAAAACAAAAAACCCAACTTGCAATAAGTTGGGTTTTAAAATAATTTATAATGATTCTTAATCGCGAAGTAACCCTCTAGAAATCACAATTTTCTGTATTTCTGAAGTTCCTTCGTAAATTTGAGTGATTTTTGCATCACGCATTAAACGTTCTACGTGGTATTCTTTTACAAAACCATTACCGCCGTGAATTTGCACTGCTTCTACAGTTGCATCCATTGCAGTTTTAGAAGCATATAATTTAGCCATGGCTCCAGACATATCATAGTTGTGACCTTGGTCTTTATCCCAAGCGGCTTTCATTACTAAGTGACGAGCAGCTTCAATTTCTGTGTACATGTCTGCCAATTTAAAAGCAATTGCTTGGTGGTTGCAAATTTCTGTACCAAAGGCTTTTCTTATTTTAGAATAGTCTCTAGCTAACTCAAAAGCACCAGAAGCAATACCTAAGGCTTGGGCAGCAATACCAATTCTACCTCCAGAAAGTGTTTTCATGGCAAATTTAAAACCAAAGCCATCTTCCCCGATTCTATTTTCTTTAGGAACTTTTACATCGTTAAAATTTAAGGTGTGGGTATCACTACCTCTAATTCCTAATTTGTCTTCTTTTGGCCCAACTTCAAAACCATCCCAACCTTTTTCTACAATAAAAGCATTGATACCTTTGTGTCCTTTTTCTCTATCTGTTTGTGCAATTACTAAATAATAATCTGCACTACCTCCGTTAGTAATCCAGTTTTTAGTACCGTTTAATATATAATGGTCACCTTTATCTATTGCTGTAGTTTTTTGTGAGGTTGCATCACTACCAGCTTCTGGTTCACTTAAACAAAAAGCACCAATAGACTCTCCTGTTGCTAATTTGGTTAAGTATTTTTGTTTTTGTTCTTCGTTACCGTAGGTTTCTAAGCCCCAGCACACTAAAGAGTTGTTTACAGATACAATTACAGAGCAAGAAGCATCTATTTTAGAAAGCTCTTCCATAGCTAGCACGTAAGAAATGGTATCCATACCGCCGCCGCCATACTCTGGAGATACCATCATTCCAAGAAAACCAAGTTCTCCCATTTTTTTAACTTGTTCTGTAGGAAATTGTTGTTTGTTATCTCTTTCTATAACTCCGGGAAGTAACTCTGCTTTAGCAAAATCTCTAGCGGCATCTCTAATCATTAGATGCTCTTCAGTAAGCTTAAAATCCATTATATTTTGTGTTTGTCAAATTTTTAGTGAAACTTCGCAAATATAGCTTTAAGTAATGAAATTATCAATAATTATAAGCTGTTTTTAAGAATATGAAAAATAAGAGTTATTATGTTTTAGGCGTAATGTCTGGTACTTCTTTAGATGGTATAGATTTAGCATATATTCAATTTAGGTATGCAAAGCATTGGGAATTTGATATTATTTGTGTAGAGACAGTAGCTTATCCGCAAGATTGGTTTCAGAAATTAAAAAAATCTTCTTCCTTTTCTATAAAAGATATAACTATTTTAGATGAAGAATATACGGTGTTTCTAGCAGAAGTAATTCAGCAATTTATTCAGAAAAAAAATATTAAGAATTTAGATGCGGTTTGTTCTCACGGCCATACGGTTTTGCATCAGCCAGAAAATAAATTAACCCTTCAAATAGGTAATTTACCTAAGCTAGCCAGTTTGTTAAAACAGAAAGTAGTATGCAATTTTAGAGTTCAAGATGTGCAATTTGGTGGTCAAGGTGCGCCTTTAGTACCTATTGGTGATAAGATTTTATTTTCAGATTTTGATTTTTGCCTGAATTTGGGAGGTTTTGCAAATATCTCTCTAGAAGAAAATAAAAAAAGAGTGGCTTACGATATTTGTGCTGTAAACACAGTGCTTAATGAGTATGCAGCTCAATTAAATTTGCCTTACGACGAGGGAGGAGAAATAGCCAGAAATAATTCATCAGACACAGAATTACTTTCAGCATTAAATAGTTTGGCGTTTTTTCAAGAAATTCCGCCTAAATCTTTAGGGGTAGAGTGGGTAAATAATACGGTAATTCCATTGATAGAGAAGTTTCAACTTAGTCCACAAGTAGTAATAGCAACATTTACAGAGCATATAGTTTTGCAGTTGGCGAGTAATTTAGGAGCAGATTCAGGTAAAAAAGTTTTAATTACTGGGGGCGGAGCTTACAATCAGTATTTAATAGAATTACTTCAGGAAAAAACTAAAACAGAAGTTGTAATACCAAATTCTGAACTTGTTGAATATAAAGAAGCTTTAATTTTTGGGTTGTTAGGGGTGTTAAAAATGGAGGGTGAAATAAACACGCTATCAAGTGTAACGGGGGCTTCTGTAGATCATTCTGCAGGAGAAATTTATGGAAATTAAAAAATTAACATTTCGTTGAGAAACACCTCTAGGTTTAACTATATTTGTGACGCAAAAATTATCCTACTTATGAAAGAATTACTCGAATTATACGAAAATAAACAACCAGAAATTGTTTTTAACTGGAAAGACTCTGAAACTGAAGCAGAAGGTTGGACTGTAATTAACTCTCTTAGAGGTGGTGCAGCTGGTGGAGGTACGCGTATGCGTGAAGGTTTAGATATGAATGAAGTACTTTCTCTTGCAAAAACGATGGAGGTGAAATTTACTGTTTCTGGACCTAATATTGGAGGTGCAAAATCAGGAATTAATTTTAACCCGCAAGACCCTAGAAAAAAAGGCGTTTTAGAGCGTTGGTATAAAGCAGTTTCTCCGTTGTTAAAAAGTTACTACGGTACTGGTGGAGATTTAAATGTAGACGAAATTCATGAAGTGATTCCTATTACAGAAAATTGTGGTGTATGGCATCCGCAAGAAGGAGTTTTTACAGGTCACTTTCAGCCAACAGAAGCAGACAAGATTAACAGAATAGGGCAATTACGTCAAGGTGTAATTAAAGTGTTAGAAAATACAACCTATTCTCCAGATATATCTAGAAAATATACCGTTGCAGACATGATTACAGGTTATGGTGTAGCAGAAGCAGTACACCATTATTATGATATTTACGGAGGGGATATTAAAGGAAAACGTGCAGTTGTGCAAGGTTTTGGTAATGTAGGTTCTGCAGCAGCTTATTATTTAGCACAAATGGGAGCTAAAGTTGTTGGGATTATAGACCGTGCTGGAGGGTTGATTAAAGAAGATGGTTTTTCTTTTGAAGAAATAAAACAATTATTTTTAGATAAACAGGGAAATACTTTAGTATCTAAAGATTTGATTCCTTTTGAAGAGGTGAATGAAAGAGTTTGGGGATTAAAAACAGAAATTTTTGCACCTTGTGCAGCTTCAAGGTTAATTACACAAGAACAAATTTCTACAATGATAGATTCTGGTCTAGAAGTAATTTCTTGCGGAGCAAATGTGCCTTTTGCCGATAAAGAGATTTTCTTTGGAAGTATTATGGAGTATACCGATAAGCGTGTAAGTTTAATTCCAGATTTTATTTCTAACTGCGGAATGGCGAGAGTTTTTGCTTACTTCATGGAAAGAAGAGTGCAAATGACAGATGAAGCTATTTTTAACGATACTTCTATGACAATTAAAAATGCTATTCAAAATACTTTTGACAATAACAGTAGTAAAACTAATATTAGTAATACAGCCTTTGAGATTGCTTTAAAGCAACTCGTTTAAACCCCATACTAACCTTTTCATAATATTAAAATGCTTAAAAATTTTTTGGGTAATAGCCCATTATGGTTAAAATATACCATATTATCGTTTTTGGTTCTAAATATTGTATTCAATTTTGTATTAGGACCCACCGTTACCGCTTGGATTTTTATTGCTGAATTTATTTTTTGTTTAGCAATGGCTTTAAAGTGTTACCCGCTTCAAACAGGTGGGCTTTTAGCTCTAGAAATTTTAATTTTAAAACTAACTTCTCCAGAAGCAGCTAAAGAAGAAGTGATACAGAATTTTGAAGTAATTTTCTTGCTAATGTTTATGGTAGCAGGTATTTACTTTATGAAACCTCTATTAATGTTTATTTTTAGTAAAGTATTTACAAAAATAAAATCTAAACTTTTTCTGTCATTATTGTTTCTATTATTAGCCGCATTGCTTTCTGCATTTTTAGATGCATTAACAGTAACTGCAGTGTTAATAAGTGTGGCAGTTGGTTTTTATGGCGTTTATCATAAAATTCAATCTGCAGACACAGACTATAATGAGTCTGGAACTTTAGATAGAAAAGATTTAAGTGGAGAAACTTTAGAAGAGTTTAAGTCTTTTTTACGAAGCTTAATTATGCACGGAGTTGTAGGTACAGCTTTAGGTGGAGTTTGTACATTGGTAGGAGAGCCTCAAAACCTATTGATTGGTGAAAAAATGGGCTGGGATTTTATAGACTTTTTTGTAAAAATGGCACCTATAACCTTACCAGTTTTAGTTGCAGGCTTGGCAACAACAGTGGTGTTAGAAACAACAGGTTGGTTTGGTTTTGGTCAAAAACTACCAAAAGTAGCAAGGCAGATTATAGAAAATTACACAGAAGAGCAAGATAAGAAAAGAACAAAATCTCAGAAATATGGGCTAATTGTTCAAGCTGTATCAGCAGTATTTTTAATTATAGGTTTAGCATTGCATTTAGCGCCAGTAGGTTTTATTGGTCTAGCCTTAATAATTGTACAAACTGCATTTATGGGTATTACAGATGAGCATAGTATAGGTAAAGCTTTTGAAGAAGCATTGCCGTTTACAGGGTTAATCGTAGTATTCTTTGTAATTGTAGCAATGATTCATGACCAACATTTATTTCATCCAATTATTCATTGGGCACTTTCTTTAGATGCTGCTACACAGCCATCTGTTTTTTACGTAGCTAACGGATTTTTGTCTATGATTAGTGATAATGTATTTGTAGCAACAGTTTATATCGGTGAAGTAAAATCTGCTTTTGATGCTGGAGATATCTCTAGAGAGCAGTTTGAAAATTTAGCAATAGCTATTAACACAGGTACTAACCTACCTAGTGTAGCTACTCCTAATGGGCAAGCAGCGTTTTTATTCTTATTAACGTCTTCTTTGGCTCCGCTTATTAGTCTATCGTATTTTAAAATGGTAAAAATGGCATTGCCATACACTATTGTTTTAGCAGGAATTGGATTTTTAGGGGTTTGGTTTTTTTTGTAATCAATTATAAATAACTTAGCTTTACTTTAAATATAATTTCTGAAATTATTTAACGTTACCTATATAAACTAACTAAACATATGCTAGCTACATTTTTGCAAGAAGCGGCTCAAGAAACAGCCGAGCAATTACCAGAAGAAAAAACACTTTCTTTTATAGAATTAATTTTTGATGGAGGAATGGCAGGAACCATTGTGATTGCCATCTTATTTGTGCTGTTAGTCGTAGCATTATATATTTATTTTGAACGACTTTTTGCTATCAAAGCAGCATCTAAAACAGATGTAAACTTTATGTCTCAAATAAAAGATAATATAGCTAATGGTAATATTGAAGCTGCTAAAATTAGATGTGCTCAAGAAAATTCACCTGTAGCTAGACTAACTGCTAAAGGAGTGTCTAGAATAGGTAGCCCTTTAGAAGATATTAATACTGCTATAGAAAATGCAGGTAAATTAGAGGTTTATAACCTAGAAAAAAATGTTTCTATTTTAGCAACTATTGCAGGAGCTGGACCAATGATTGGCTTTTTAGGGACAGTAATTGGTATGGTTTTAGCTTTTCATGAATTAGCATCAAGTAGCGGGCAAGCAGAAATGGGAAGCTTAGCAGAAGGTATTTATGTAGCAATGACGACAACTGTTGCTGGTTTAATTGTAGGTATTATTGCTTATATAGGTTATAATCATTTAGTAGTAAAAACAGATAAAGTGGTTCATCAAATGGAAGCTACTGCTGTAGACTTTTTAGACCTTTTAAACGAACCTGCTTAATATGAATTTAAGAGGAAGAAATAAAGTGAGTCCAGAGTTTAGTATGTCATCAATGACAGATATTGTATTTCTGTTATTGGTATTCTTCATGCTTACCTCTCCGGCCGTAACTCCAGAAGCATTAGATTTACTTTTGCCTAAAGGAAAAGGTAAAACTACTAATAAACAGAATTTAGCTATTAGTATTAATAAAGATTTAGAAGTTTTTATTAATTCAGAAAAAATAAGCAAAGATCAGTTAGAGTTAGAGCTTCAAAAAAGATTAAGAGGAGAAGAAGATCCTACTATTATTCTTAGAGCAGAACAAAGTGTGCCTATTCAAGACGCTGTGACAGTAATGGATATTGCTAAGCGAAATAAATATAAAATTGTATTGGCTGTTAAGCCTTAATTATGGGGATGTTTGAAACTAAATATGAAAAGAAATCTGCTATCATTACAGCGGTCATTTCAGGGTTAATATTAATTCTGCTTTTTCTGTTTGGTTTTACTTATTTAGATCCACCTCCAGAAAATGGTATTGCTATTAATTTTGGAACTTCAGATGTAGGCTCTGGTGATATACAACCCACAGAGCCTATTAAATCTGCACCACAACAAAATAGCGCAGAAGCTACTCCGCCTCAACCTACAGAAACTCAACCAGAAATTACAGATGAGGTCACTACTCAAGATACCGAAGATGCACCTGTTATTGAAGAAAAAGAAGAGAAGAAGAAAGTAGAGCAAAAAACAGAAAAAAAACCAGTAGAAACTAAAAAAACACCTGCTAAAGTAGAAGAAACTAAAGAGGTGAAAAAACCAGACCCAAAACCAGATAAAAACACATCAGACGCTCTAAATAGTTTGATTAACGGACCTAAGAAAAATGGTACTGCAAATGGAGGAGAGGGTAATGATAGTCAAGCTGGAGATAAAGGCAATCCAAATGGAGACCCTAATGCAACTTCTTATTACGGTCAAGGAAAAGGATTAGATGGTGATGGTAATTACCGTTTAGGAGGAAGAAAAGCCTTGAATAAAGAAAAGTTTGTTCAAGATTGTAATGAGTCTGGAATTGTAGTGGTTAAAATAGAAGTTAATCAACAAGGAAGAGTTACAAGTGCAGTAGCAGGAGCTAAAGGAACTACAAATAATGCAAGTTGTTTAATGGAGCCAGCACGAAGAGCAGCTTTAGCAACCAAATTTAATAGTGATGCTGATGCACCTGTTAAACAAACAGGTTACATAGAATACGAATTTAAACTTTCTGAATAGGTATTTAATTTATATTTCATGGCTTCATACCAAGAAACCCTTGATTGGATGTTTCAACAACTTCCAATGTATCAAAGGCAGGGGAAGACTGCTTTTAAAAAAGACTTAACCAATATTTTAAATTTCTCTAAAAGGTTAAATCATCCTCATAAAAATTATAAAACAATTCATGTAGGTGGTACTAATGGCAAGGGTTCTACTAGTCATATGTTAGCATCTATATTACAAGAAGCTGGTTATAAAGTAGGTTTATATACATCACCGCATTTAAAAGATTACCGTGAGCGTATAAAAATTAATGGGGAGATGGTTTCTAAAAGTTTTGTTCTTGAATTTATAGAGCAACATAAAAGCTTTTTAGAAAGAGAACAACTTTCTTTTTTCGAAATGAGTGTTGCTATGGCCTTTCAATACTTTTCAGAAGAAAGTGTAGATGTAGCTGTTATAGAAGTTGGTTTAGGAGGAAGATTAGATTCTACCAATATCATAATTCCTGAAGTTTCTGTAATAACAAATATTGGTTTAGATCACACACAGTTTTTAGGTGAAACTTTTTCTGAAATAGCATTTGAAAAAGCAGGTATTATTAAAAAAAATATACCTGTAGTAATAGGAGAAACATTGCCAGAAACTAAAGTAGTTTTTGAAGCTGCGGCCAATACAAATGAAAGTTCTATTTTCTTTGCAGAAGAAACTAATTTTTCTGAAATAGAAAGTGATCTTAAAGGAAGTTATCAAAAATATAATATCAGAACGGTTTTAAATGTAATTGAAGTTTTAAAATCACAAAGTTTCACAGTTAATAAAGAGGTTGTAAAGAAAGGACTAGCTAATGTTGTTAATAACACAGGTTTGCGTGGTAGATGGGATATTTTACAGTCTAATCCAAAAGTAATTTGTGATACAGCACATAATAAAGAAGGTTTACAATTTGTATTAGATCAACTTCAAAAAGAAAACTATAAAGAGTTGCATATTGTTTTAGGGGTAGTTAATGATAAAGATTTAGATTCGGTTTTACCGTTATTTCCTACTAATGCTACTTATTATTTCTCTAAACCAAATATCCCAAGAGGGCTTGATGCAGAAAAATTGAAAAAATTTTCAAAAAAATATAATCTTTTTGGCGAGGCTTATTTCTCTGTCAACTCCGCGTATTTAGCTGCTTTAGAGGTTGTTAATGGTAGTGATTTAATCTTTGTTGGAGGTAGTACATTTACTGTAGCAGAAATAATTTAAAAAAAAATGATTTTTTGTTTGGTGCAATGTAAAAAAGGCTTATATTTGCACTCGAATTGCAACAGCAAGGGCAATTAGCTCAGTTGGTTCAGAGCACCTCGTTTACACCGAGGGGGTCGGGGGTTCGAATCCCTCATTGCCCACCAAAAAAAATCCTGAAGTTTTCTTCAGGATTTTTTGTTTTATACAATCTTAACTAAAGTTGTTATTTTAATAAATCTAGGTAAAAGCGTCTTGTGCAATTACCTAAATTTTTAGTTTTAAAGGTGGTCTAGTATTCTTTCTAGAGCCATTCCTCGAGAGCCTTTAATTAATATGGTGTTGTTTTCTATTTTGTGCTGGTCTATATATTCACTTAATTGAGAAAACTCCTTAAACTTCTTTACAGTATTTGTGCTACATTCGTAAAAATGATTTCCGCAGATATACATATTTTTAAAAGAAAGTTTTTCAAGTAAATTCACAATGTTTTGGTGTTCTTCTTTAGAGGTTGAGCCTACTTCAAACATATCTCCTAAAATTACAGTTTTATTGCTGGCTTCTATTGTTTTAATATTTTCTAATGCAGCTTGCATGCTAGTGGGGTTTGCATTGTAAGCATCTAGTATTATTTGGTTAGTATTCTTGTTTATAATTTGTGATCTATTGTTGTTTGGTTGGTACTTTTCTATAGCTTTTTTAATAGACTTAGGGTTAACTTTAAAATATAGACCAATGCATATTGCTGATGCTATATTTTTAGCATTGTAGGTACCTATTAACTGAGAATTAATGTTTATGTCTTTGGTTGCTATTTGTATGTATGGAGAGGCTTTTAAAAAGGTTATTTGGTAGGTTGCATCATTTCCTTCGCTAAAAGAAATTACATCGGCTTGTTTTGTTTTATTGATTTGTAATTCGTCATCATAATTAATAAAAATTCTTTTGTTGTTTTCAATTAGATAATTGTATAATTCACTTTTACCTTTTATAACACCTTCTATGCCTCCAAAACCTTCTAAGTGTGCTTTACCAAAATTGGTGATGTATCCATAATCTGGTTTTGCAATCTGACATAACATTTTAATTTCTCCCTGGTGATTGGCTCCCATTTCTACAATACCTATTTCAGTTTTGTTATTCATAGATAAAAGTGTAAGTGGTACTCCAATATGGTTGTTTAAATTGCCGATAGTTGAGGTGGTACGGTATTTTTGGTTTAGTACTTCTCTAATTAATTCTTTAGTGGTTGTTTTACCATTACTGCCAGTAATAGCGACAATAGGTATATTTAAAAATTTGCGATGATAACAGGCTAAATCTTGAAGGGTTTTTAAGCCGTCTTTTACAATGGTTATATGGTTAGTATCTTTTGATTTATCATTATCAGTTACTGCATGTATGGCGTTGTTTTTTATAGCAAAATCAACATATTTGTTGCCGTCAAAGTTATCTCCTTTCAGTGCAATAAATAAATTACCTTCTTTAAGCTTTCTTGTGTCTGTACAAATGCCTGTGCTTTGTAAGAATATATTATGTAGTCTTTCTATGTTTTTCATAAATTAAAGATAAAAAAAAAGCCCTTTCATATGAAAGGGCTTTTTTGCTTTATAATATTATTTTTAATCTCTTGCTCTTTTTCCTTTTTGAGATTTAGAACCAACTCTAGACATTGCGTTTCTAAACCCAATATAGTCAGTTGCCATATCTTGAGGGAAGTATCTTCTTTGTGCAGGGTCTAAGAAATAAGCTCTGTCTCTCCAAGAACCACCTTTAAATACTCTAACTTCGTTATTTATAAGCGTTGTTCTGCTAGAGCTTTGGTCGTATTGTCTGTCAAGACCTTTAGCTCTTCCTGTAGAATCTTTGATGGCAGATACGTTATGTTCTGGAGAATTGTACATTTTCTTGTGCTCTTGTCCGCTTAAGTATCCTCTTGAAGAAGCTTTATCTCCATCTCTGAAATCTCTGTTATCACTATCAGAAAACTGTGTTCTTAAATAAGTGTCTTCAGAGTTTACAGGTTCTTGTTGTATTTGACCTGGTAATGTTCTTGCTATAATGCTTCCGTTACTTAAAGTGTCAAATATAATAGAATCTGAAGTAACAATTTTTACTGTTCCGTCTTGGTTGATTGCGTTTTTAGTGTACACATTTCCACGGAAATAGTTGAAATCATTAAATTCATTATCGATGATTGGTCTATAAACATCTGCAACCCATTCAGAAACATTTCCTGCCATATCGTATAAACCAAAATCGTTTGGAGGGTAAGTTTTAATTTCTGCTGTAATGTCAGCGCCATCATCACTCCATCCTGCTATTCCTCCGTAATCTCCATTACCTTGTTTAAAGTTAGCTAATTGGTCTCCTCTTGTTCTTCTTCCTCCTTGTCTTGTGTATTGACCATCCCAAGGGTATTTTTTTCTACCTCTATATTGGTTGTATTCTCTAATTCCAGCCAAACCTAGAGCAGCATATTCCCATTCTGCTTCTGTAGGTAGTCTATATGCAGGTAATAAAACACCGTCTTTTCTTTGTACGTTGTTATGTACTGTATCTCCGTGTATAACCTGTACTAATCTTTCGTTGTTTCTACCTTTATTTAAAGAATCATTTCCTCCGTATATGTTTGAAGGTGCATTGATGTAGGTTTCTGTGTTAAAGGTAGTTTCTGCATCTGCAGCATACTTAGCACCTTCAGCAATGTAACCTTTGGTTTCTAGCTGTAATTCATTAACACGGTCAGTTCTCCATTTGCTAAATTCAGTAGCTTGAATCCAGTTTACACCTACCACTGGGTAATTTTGGTAAGCAGGGTGACGCAAGTAGTTATTCGTCATAGTTTCGTTGTAACCTAAACGGTTTCTCCAAACTAATGTATCTGGTAATGCTCCTTTGTAAATGTTAGCATATTTTTTCTCTTTTGGTGGAAAGGTAAACTTCAACCAATCTAAGTATTGTAGGTACATTCTATTAGTAACCTCTGTTTCATCCATATAGAATGATTGTACGTGTTGTTGTGTAGGATTGTTGTTCCAATCGTGCATAACATCATCTTGAACACGCCCCATTGTAAAAGTACCACCTTCAATAAAGACTAAACCAGGTCCGGTTTCTTGTCCTTGATAGTCTGTTTGGTACTTCATAGAGCCATCTCTTCCGTCTAGTCTCCATCCTGTAGCTCTGGAGTTGTCTTTGTAGTCTTTTGATTTGTTGCAACTAACAATAGTAGTAGTAAACGCAACAAATAACATAATTTTAAGAGCAAAATTAAATCTCATAATCCTCAATATGTTTGTAAAGTTTGGGTTTGCAATATAGTAATTAACGCTAAATTAACAATAATGTTTTGTTATTTAGTGTTAAACCTTCATATTTTTTATTTTATGTCTATGTAAATCTTACATATTCGTTAATTTCTTCAAATAAAAAGGTATTTTTGAAGCGCTAAATATAATACATTTATTTAATTCTCGTTATTTCCGTTGATGAAGTTTATTATTACTCTATTTTTTTTTATTAGTAGCTGCGCAATCTTTGCTCAGCAAAAATCTTTCACGGTTAATTGGCAGGCTGTAGATGCGTCTATTGAATCTTCAGTAACTTCTGATGATGGTGCAGAGTCTAGTGTCTTGAATTTAAACTATAACCCTGATAAAAGGTTATTTAATTTTCAGGTAAATTGGGAAGAAAGTAGTGATATAACTAATGTAGTGCTAAAAAATGTAGAATTAACACCTGCTTCTCGTGCTATTATTCAGCAATTAGATGAGTCTTTAGTAACAGAAGATTATCAGTTAATATCTAAAAGTAATTTTGGAAGATCTACAAAATATGCTAGCATATCTCTTAACCCTGTGGTGAAAGTTAATGGGGTTATTAATGTTGTAACATCTTTTGTGGTTAGTTATTCTCCCACTAATAATAGAGGTGGTAATGTTATAAACTCTTCTCATAGTATTACAAATTCTGTTTTTGCTACAGGTGATTGGTATAAATTCTATGTAGAAAATACGGGTGTTCATAAAATTACAAGAAGTTTTTTATCTAGTTTAGGTATAAATGTGTCTTCTTTGAGTTCTAGTCAATTTAAAATAGTAGGACATGGTGGTGATATGCTACCGCTTACCAATAATGAAAATGAATATTATGATCCGCCACAAGTACCTTATAAAGTGGTAGGCGGAGATGATGGTAGTTTTGATGCAGATGATTATATATTATTTTATGCAAAAGATGTAAATGATAGTTGGAGTGAAGAAAATGGCACCAATTTAAATCTTTATGCAGATCGTTCTTATTACTATATAAGTATTAACTCTGGTAGTGGTAATAAAGTTTCTTCTTATACAGAGCCTAGTGGTACTGTAGTTGAAACAATTACAACTTTTGATGATTATCAATATTATGAGGTAGACAATTATAATGTTATTAATGTAGGAAGAAGATGGTTTGCAGATAGATTTGATGTAGATGTTGAGCAAAATTATGATTTTGAATTTCCAAATATTGTTACTGACGAGCCTGTAACTGTAGAGGTTTATGCAGGAGCTGTTTCTGAAACTAGTACAGATATGACTTTTTCTGCTGGAGAAGAGGTTTTAGGGGTTTTAGATTTTGATACCGTAAGTGATGATATTTATGGTAGCGCTAAAAGTGGGTCTTATCAATTTAACTCTAATGAAGATGAAATTAATATAGAGATTTCTTATAATAACAGCGGAAATCCTTCTAGTGTTGGTTATCTAGATTATATTAATGTGTCGGCTAAAAGAGAATTGATAGCAGGAAGCAATCAATTTGAGTTTTCTAATAAAGATGTATCTACTATTTCGGGTATAGGGGCTTACGAGATAAGAGAGTCTCAAAATGTAACAGAAGTATGGGATATAACAAACATTGAGCAAGTATATAGTATCTCTAATAATGATGCTTCTGCTAATTTTTCTTTTAAAGCAAGTTTAGGGGAGGTTAGAAATTATATAGCATTGGTAGGCAATAATTACTACACTCCCAAAAAAGAAAGTGTTTCCTCTGTTCCTAATATCAATATTAAAGGAGATATTTTTTCTACCAGTGGTTCAGAAGAAGATGTAGATTATTTAATAATTACGTCAGAATTGTTATACCAGCAAGCTACTAGGTTGGCAGTTTACAGGGCAGAAAAAGATAACTTAAATGTTAAGGTGGTTCTTATAGAAGATATTTATGAAGAATTTAGTTCGGGAAAACAAGATGTTGTAGCTATAAGAAATCTTGTGAAATATGTTTATGATAATGCAATTAATTCTTCTTCAAGATTAAAATATGTTTGTCTTTTTGGGGATTCTTCTGTAGACTATAAAGATAGATTATCTCAAAATAACAACATTGTACCTACATACCACGCTTTGTCAAGTTTTAGTTTAGGTCCTTCTGCTTATTCAACAGATGATTTTTATGGAATGATGGACGATACAGAAGGTAACTTGAGTTCTAATTCAGGCTTGTTAGATATAGCTGTTGGTAGAATAATAGCAGATACACCATCTATGGCGAGTACGTTAGTAGACAAGATAATAGCTTACGAAAGTAGAGATTCATTTGGTAGTTGGAGAAATAATTTTGTATTAATCTCAGACGATGCAGATGAGCCTGGTGGTTCTGGTTACGACCTTCAAGTAGGTTTAGATGCTATTGGTGATGAAATATCAGCCAATAAACCATTTATAAATGTAAAAAAAATACATTCAGATGCTTATCAGCAAATCTCTTCTTCTGGAGGTTTTCGCTATCCAGAAGTTAATGAAGCTATAACAGAAGCTATTGAAGTAGGAGCTTCTGTGGTGAATTATTTTGGACACGGAGGAGAAAATGGTTTGGCTACAGAAAGGATAGTTACTATAGATGATATTTTAAGCTGGCAAAATACAGATAAGTACAATTTATTTGTTACGGTGACTTGTGAATTTACAAGATACGATAACCCAGCAGAGCTTTCTCCAGGAGAGTATGTTTTGCAAAAAAGTGAAGGTGGGTCTGTGGCTATGGTGACTACTACTAGAGCTATATTTGTAAGTACAGGAACCAATTTTAATGAGCTTTTTGCACCTTACTTATTTAATTATGATGGTAGTGATGACTCTGTTGCAGAGTCTGTTAGAAAAGCAAAAAATGACATAGGTGGTAGTAATGTTAGGGTGGTTTATTATTTTGGAGATCCTGCTATGAAATTGCAATTGGCGGCCCCGCAAATTAAATTAACCACAATTAATGAGGTTCCAATTACTCAGCCAAACGATACTTTAAAAGCATTAAGTTATATAAAGTTAGGTGGAGAGGTACAAGATGCTAGCGGTAATTTGGTAACAGCCTATAATGGAGATTTATCTACCACTATTTTTGATAAAAGAATAGATAGAAATACCTTAAATAATGACGGAAATGGCGTGTTTGATTTTACAACATTGGGCGAAATCATTTTTAGAGGAAAAGCGTCTGTGGTAAACGGGCAATTTAGTTTTGATTTTATTGTGCCTAAAGATATAACTGTTCCGGTTGGTGAAGGTAGGGTTAGTTTTTATGCAGAAAGAGACGATGTGTTAGAAGATGAGCGAGGGTATAGTAGTGATATATTAATAGGTGGTATTAATGAAGATGCTCCTGAAGATAATATAGGTCCAGAAATTGAATTATTTATGAATGATGAAAATTTTGTCTCTGGAGGAATAACTAATAATGAGCCTTATTTAATAGCGAAGCTAAGTGATGAAAACGGAATAAATACCGCAAGTGGTATAGGTCATGATTTGGTTGCAATTTTAGATGGAGATGAAATTAACCCGTACGTAGTTAATGATTATTATGAAACAGAATTAGATGATTATACTGCGGGAACAGTTAATTATAAATTAAGAGATTTAGAAGAAGGTTTGCATACTTTAAGTTTTAAAGCTTGGGATGTTTATAATAATTCTAACACTGCAGAAATTCAATTTGTTGTCGCGGGTGAAGATGATTTAGAGATTAATCGAGTTTTAAATTACCCTAATCCTTTTCATAATTATACAGAATTTTGGTTCAATCATAATAGACCTTACGAGCCGTTAGAGGTGCAAGTGCAGGTGTTTACTGTTTCTGGTAAAATTGTGTGGACAAAAAATCAAACTATAACTACAGACGGATTTCTGTCTAGAGAGATTACCTGGAACGGAAAAGATGATTTTGGAGATACTATAGGAAAAGGTGTTTATATTTATAAGCTTTCCGTAAAATCAACGTTAACTAATAAAAAGGTAGAGAAATTTGAAAAATTGGTCATTCTCTAGTTTTAAATAAAAATTTATATTTGCCAACTATTCAACTTTATATATGAAAACTAAGATTTTTACTTTTATTACATTATGCTATATATCTTGTGGTGTTTATGCTCAAGATGATTCAGAAACATATACTAACGGGATTGACGATAGGGTAATTACTACTGCAGTTCCATTCTTGTTAATTTCTGGAGATGCTAGGGCCTCTGGTTTGGGAGATCAAGGGGTGGCAACACCTGTAGATGCTTACTCTCAACAATGGAATGCTTCTAAGTATGCTTTTGCAGAAAAACAAAGTGGTATAGGTGTTTCTTATGTACCTTATTTAAGAGAGCTTGTTACAGATATAAATTTAGGGGTGCTAACATATTACAATAGGCTTAATGAGCGTAGTGCTGTTGCTGGAAGTTTAAGGTATTTTGGTCAAGGTGAGATAGAATTAAGAGACTCTCCAGATCAACAACCTCAAATTGTAGAGCCAAATGAGCTTGGTTTAGATTTAAGTTATGCGTTGAGATTGAGTGAACGTTTTTCTATGGCGGTTACAGGTCGTTATATTAGATCTAGTTTACAAATACCAACTTCTACTAATGATGCTAGTGCGGTAAATTCTTTTGGAGTAGATATTTCTTCTTTTTATCAAAGTGAAGAGATTCCTTATAGAGATTTTGATGGTCGTTGGAGAGCAGGTGTAAGTATTTCTAATATAGGTCCTAAAGTAAAGTATGATGATGCTGGCTCAGAGAGTTTTATTCCAACAAACTTTAAGGCAGGTGCTGGTTTTGATTTTATTTTAGATGCAGATAATACAGTGGGAGTGTATACAGAAATTAATAAATTATTAGTGCCAACTCCTCCAGAGCTTACATATTATTCTGATGGGAGTGGTCTTACAGAAGAAAGTCAGCAAGAATTAGATGATTATAACAACACAAGTTCATTTGGAGCAATTTTTTCTTCTTGGGGAGATGCTCCAGATGGTTTAAGTGAAGAGTTAAAAGAAATTACATTGTCTTTAGGGGCAGAGTATTGGTATAGAGATAGTTTTTCTTTCCGTTTAGGTTATTTTAATGAAAGTGAAGTAAAAGGATATAGAAAATACATTACTATGGGAGCTGGTTTTAAATATAACATTACTACTATAGATGTATCTTATTTATTCTCTACTGCAAAATCTGTAAGTAATCCATTAGAAGGAAGTTTAAGGTTTAGCTTAACTTTTAATTTTGGAGAAGATTATAGAGAAAGATAAATAAAGCATAATTAACACATAAACAAAGCATCGAATTTTTAATTCGGTGCTTTTTTGTTTTATATTGAACTACTAATTACATAAAAAATGATAGACAAACAAATAGTTACTTCTTATCAGGTATATGATAATTTAGAAGAAATGGAAGCAGAAGATGTTCAGTTAATGCATAAAGCACAAGAAATTAGAGAAAAAGCATATGCTCCATATTCTCAATTTATGGTAGGTGCGGCAATTCTTTTAGAAAACGGTGAGGTGGTAACAGGTAGTAATCAAGAAAATGCAGCTTACCCCTCAGGGCTTTGTGCAGAAAGAAATGCAATTTACCAAGCGGGGGCGCAATTTCCAGATCAAAAAATATTGGCCATAGCTATTACTGTGAAATCACAAAGAAAAAAAGTAATAATACCCGCAGCGCCTTGTGGAGCATGTCGTCAAGCTATTGCAGAATATGAATTTAAGCAAGAAACCCCTATAAAAATAATGTTTATGGCAGAAATTGGGAAAGTTGTTAAGGTAAATTCCCTTGTAGATATACTTCCATTAGCATTTAATGGTTCGTATTTGTAAAATTACCCTTAATAAATTTAAAAGTGTTTTCTCATTAAAACTTATTATCTTATTTTTGTAATTCGCAATTTTTTTGAGCGTAATAAATACGATATTCATGAAAGAAATAACTAAAGACACCTACCTTAATTGGTACGAAGAAATGCTATTCTGGCGTAAATTTGAAGATAAATTAGCCCAAGTATATATTCAACAAAAAGTACGTGGTTTTTTACACCTATATAATGGTCAAGAAGCTATATTAGCAGGTTCTCTACATGCTATGGAATTAGGTAAAGACCGTATGATTACCGCTTACCGTAATCACGTTCAGCCAATTGGTATGGGGGTAGACCCTAAACGAGTAATGGCAGAGCTTTACGGTAAAAAAACAGGAACATCTCAAGGTTTAGGTGGTTCTATGCATATTTTTTCTAAAGAGAAAAATTTCTTTGGTGGTCATGGTATTGTAGGGGGGCAAATTCCTTTAGGTGCAGGTATGGCTTTTGGAGATAAATATTTCAAAAGAGATAATGTAACCCTTTGTTTCTTTGGAGATGGAGCTGCACGTCAAGGTACTTTACACGAGGCTTTTAACATGGCGATGAACTGGAAACTTCCTGTTGTTTTCTGTGTAGAAAATAACGGATATGCAATGGGTACTTCTGTAAAAAGAACTGCTAATCACGAAGATATCTGGAAGTTAGGTTTAGGGTACGAGATGCCTTGTGGCCCTGTAGATGCAATGAATCCTGAGAAAGTTGCAGAAGCAATGGACGAGGCAATTTCTAGAGCAAGAGCAGGTGAAGGTCCAACGTTTTTAGAGTTAAAAACATACCGTTACCGTGGTCACTCTATGAGTGATGCTCAAAAATATAGAACTAAAGAAGAAGTTAAAGAATATCAAAAGATAGATCCAATCGTTCAAGTAGCAGATAAGATTAAAGAAAATAACTGGGCTACAGAAGACGAAATTAAAGTGATAGATCAACGTGTAAAAGATAGAGTGTCAGAATGTGAGAAATTTGCAGAAGAATCAGATTTCCCAGACCCTAGCTTAATGTATGATATTGTTTATGAACAAGAAGATTACCCGTTTATTCCTCATAAAATATAATTAGTATGGCTGAAGTAATTAATATGCCGCGCCTTAGCGACACGATGGAAGAAGGAGTTGTTGCTAAATGGCTCAAGCAAAAAGGAGACAAAGTAGAAGAAGGAGATATTTTAGCAGAAATAGAGACAGATAAAGCCACAATGGAGTTTGAGTCTTTTAGTGAAGGTACTTTATTATACATAGGAATTGAAGAAGGAGAAGGAGCTCCTGTAGACTCTCTTTTAGCTATTATTGGTGAAGAAGGAGAAGATATTTCAGATTTAATTAATGGTAATGGTAATGGTAAATCTTCAGATTCTTCAGAAGAAGAAACAGAAGAACCAAAAGAAGATTCTAGTGCAGATTCTTCAGAAGAAAATAGCGAGGCATCTGCTGAAATTCCAGAAGGAGTAGAAGTAGTTACTATGCCACGTCTTTCTGATACGATGGAAGAAGGTACTGTTGCTTCTTGGTTAAAAAAAGAAGGAGATAAAGTAGAAGAAGGAGATATTTTAGCAGAAATTGAGACAGATAAAGCTACTATGGAGTTTGAGTCTTTCTATTCTGGTACTCTTTTACATATCGGTATTGCTGAGGGAGAAGGTGCACCTGTAGATTCTCTTTTAGCTATTATTGGCCCAGAAGGTACAGATGT
The DNA here is from genome assembly GCF_900141885.1 of Mesonia phycicola. GTDB lineage: Bacteria > Bacteroidota > Bacteroidia > Flavobacteriales > Flavobacteriaceae > Mesonia > Mesonia phycicola. Next base: position 145,645 of record NZ_FQYY01000009.1, read on the forward strand.
TTCTGGTATTTTGTCAGGAGGTACTCCAAAAGCAAAAAGCACATCCTCTTCAAAAGAAGAGTCTTCTTCTAAAGAAGAAACTACAGAAGCGCAACAAGAAGAGACAACATCTAATACAGGAGACAGAATTTTTGCTTCACCTTTAGCCAAAAAAATGGCAGAAGAAAAAGGCATTAATCTTCAAAATGTAAAAGGTAGTGGTGAAAACGGAAGAATTGTAAAGAAAGATATTGAAAACTTTAAGCCTTCTGAAAAATCTAGTACTGCTACTTCTGCAAAAGAAGAAACTAAGAAAGAAGCTCCAAAAGCTGCCCAAACTTACGTTCCTGCAGGAGAAGAAAGTTTTGATGAGATAAAGAACTCTCAAATGCGTAAAACCATTGCTAAGAGACTTTCTGAATCTAAATATAGCGCACCTCATTACTATTTAACGATAGAGGTAGATATGGAAAATGCTATTGCTTCAAGAAAACAAATTAATGAGATGCCAGATGTTAGAGTATCATTTAATGATATGGTAATTAAAGCATCTGCAATGGCTTTACGTAAACACCCACAAGTAAATTCTCAATGGACAGCAGATAGCATGAAAATTGCTAAACATATTAATATGGGGGTTGCTGTTGCTGTAGATGAAGGTTTAGTAGTGCCAGTTCTTAAATTTGCAGACCAAATGTCTATGACGCAAATTGGTGGTAACGTAAAAGAATTAGCGGGTAAAGCACGTAATAAAAAATTACAACCTAAAGAAATGGAAGGTAGTACTTTCACAGTTTCTAACTTAGGTATGTTTGGTATTACAGAATTTACAAGTATTATTAATCAGCCAAATTCTGCAATTTTATCTGTAGGTGCAATTGTAGAGAAGCCTGTAGTTAAAAATGGAGCAATTCAAGTTGGTAATACAATGAAACTAACTTTAGCTTGTGACCATAGAACTGTAGATGGAGCAACTGGAGCACAGTTTTTACAAACATTAAAAACATATTTAGAAAATCCAGTGACTATGTTAGCATAATCTTTGGTTTTGATAATATATATAAGAATCCCGTTTTTAAGCGGGATTTTTTTATCTTTAAATTTATGAGAAAACTAATATATTTTATAGGTCTAATAGGCCTGTTTAGCTTTGCGCAATCTGCAAAAAAAACAAATCTAATTTCAGAAAAATCTATTAAAACCAATTTAGATTATTTATCATCTGACGCCTTAAAAGGAAGAAAATTTGGGTCTGAAGAAATTAATATTGCAGCTAATTACATAGAAAATATCTTTAGAGATAATAATATTAAACCATATTATAAAACTTATCGTGACAGTTTTGCGCACAACAATAAATATGGTTTTAATGTAATAGCTTTTAAAGAAGGTACAGACGCTAAACTTAAAAAAGAAATTATCATTCTTGGAGCTCACTACGATCATATAGGGATGCTAAAAGGCAGTAAAATAGTAAATGGAGACTCCATTGCTAATGGGGCAAACGATAATGCAGCCGGAAGCGTATCTGTAATAGAGTTGGCAAAATACTTTTCTAATAACCCACAAAAAAGAAGTATTATGTTTGTGTTGTTTTCTGCTGAAGAAGAAGGTTTAATAGGTTCTAAACATCTTGCAAAAAGATTAGCTAGAGAAAAAGCTCCTGTTTATGTAATGCTTAATTTTGAAATGATTGGTGTTCCTCTAAAAAACACCAATTATACAGCATATCTAACAGGTTTTGAAGAATCTAATATGGCGGCTAAATTTAATAGCTATGCAGGTAAAAAAGTTTTTGGTTTTTTTGAGAAAGCTAAAGATTTTCAGTTGTTTAAGCGAAGTGATAATTATGCCTTTTACAAAGAAATGAACATACCATCGCAAACCCTTTGTACTTTTGATTTTACTAACTTTCCATATTATCACCATGTAGACGATGAGGCTGGTTTAATGAATATTTCTCACATGAAAAATTTGATAGAAGAAGTAATCCCTGGAATTGAAGGTATGGCAAATTCTGCCGTAAAAGAAATTACACTTGATAAATTGAACTAGGTAATAGTGATGAAAAAAATTATAATTACAGGTACTAGTAGAGGTATTGGTTTAGAAATGGTGAAACTTTTTGCTCAAAAAGGGCATCATGTTTTAGCACTTTCAAGAAATGAAGAACCTGTACAAAAATTACAATTAAATAATGTAACTACTTTTTCTTTTGATATTCAGAAAGAAGAAGATCAAGAAAAAGTAAAAAACTTTATTGAGCAAGAGTGGAAAACAGTAGATGTTTTAATACATAATGCAGGTAAATTGGTAAATAAACCTTTTTCTAAAATTTCTTACACAGAATTAGAAGAGGTGTATAAAGTAAATGTTTTTGGAGTTTTTACACTTTCTCAATTGGTAGTCCCTTTTATGGATAAAAATGGGCATGTAGTGACGGTGAGCAGTATGGGTGGTGTACAAGGTAGTTTAAAATTTCCTGGCTTAGCAGCATACAGTTCTAGTAAAGGTGCTGTAATTACATTGTCAGAGTTACTGGCAGAAGAGTATAAAGAAAACGGACCGGCATTTAATGTTTTAGCATTGGGAGCTGTACAAACAGAAATGCTAGAAGAAGCCTTCCCAGGCTACCAAGCACCAACAACCCCACAAGCAATGGCTCGTTATATTGTAGATTTTGCTGTAAACGGAAATGAATTTTATAACGGTAAAATGCTTCAAGTTGCTAACTCAACACCATAAGTTTGAAAGAAATTTTAAATAAATACCTTCCTGAGAGAGCAGTAGATCCTGCTTTTGAGTTAATTACAGCAAACGCTATTCATTTAAAAATAGTAAATGAAAGAAAAACAAGGCACGGTGATTATAGAAAGCAAAATGGGGTTAACCAAATAACAGTAAATGCAAATCTTAATTCTTATAAGTTTTTAATTACACTTATTCATGAAATTGCCCACGCAGTTGCATTTGAAAAATATGGAAGATTTATTAAACCACATGGCAAAGAATGGAAGTTTACCTTTCAGCAATTAATGTTGCCGTTTATTCATCCTAGTATTTTTCCAAGTCATTTATTACCCTTGCTTGCTAATCATTTTAAAAATCCTAAGGCAAGTAGTGATACAGATGCTAGGCTCTCTGTAGCTCTAAAAGAATTTGATGCAGAGAATAACAAAAATTATATATTTGAAATTCCTTACGGGAGTATTTTTAGAATAAGCAACGGTAAGGTTTTTAAAAAAGAAAAGAAAAGAATAAAGCGGTATGAGTGTAGAGAGGTTTCTTCAGGAAATGTCTATATATTTCAGCCCAACGTAGAGGTAGAATTAGTTAAAGTTGTTTAATATATGAATATAAATTATTACGCTATACTAATGGCGGGTGGTGTAGGCTCACGTTTTTGGCCTGTAAGTAAAAAGAAATTGCCAAAGCAGTTTCATGATATTTTAGGTACAGGAGAAACACTTATACAAACTACATTTAAACGTTTAGCTAAATTAATACCAGAAGAAAATATTCTTATTTTAACCAATGGGATGTATAATAGTTTGGTAAAAGAGCAATTACCTTCTGTTACAGACAACCAAATTGTATTAGAGCCAGCAATGAGAAATACAGCTCCTTGTATTTTACTTTCTGCTTTAAAAATTCAAAAACAAAATGAAGATGCATTAATGGTGGTAGCACCTAGTGATCATTGGATTGAAGACGAAGATGCATTTGTAAAAGATTTACAAAGTAGTTTTGATGCTTGCGAAGCACAAGACGATTTGTTAATGACACTTGGTATACAACCAACGTTTCCTCATACAGGTTATGGGTATATTCAGTTTGAAGAAAATTTAGCATCTAATATTAATAAAGTGGTAAATTTTCAAGAAAAACCAGATTACCAAACCGCTAAAAATTATTTATCTGCAGGAAATTATTTATGGAATGCTGGTATTTTTATTTGGAGTGCAAAAGCTATTACTGCAGAGTTTGAAAAATATGAGCCAGCAATGTTTGCTATTTTTTCTGAAGGAGAAGCATATTACAATACAACTCAAGAGCAGCGATTTATTAACGAAAATTATGAAGACGCAGAAAATATTTCTATAGATTATGCGATTATGGAAAAAGCTAATAACGTAGCTGTAATTCCTGCAAGTTTTGATTGGAATGATTTAGGATCTTGGGGAGCATTGCATGATGAGCTTGACCGTGATGAGCATGATAATGTAATTATTAATGCCAAAAGTTTAATAGATAATGCTAGTAATAATATTGTTAGAACCTTAGGCGATAAACTAGTAGTTTTAAAAGATATACATAATTACATTATTGTAGAAGATGAAGAAGTGTTACTTATTTATCCAAGAGGAGATGAGCAGGGTATTAAAAAAGTAAGAAATTTAGCAAAAGAAAAATTTGGGGAAGATTTAATTTAATATGGAAGAGCATAAAGAAGATTCTAACCAAGAAAATCTTTCAGCTTCTAAAACAGAAAAACTTTCTGATGAGCTTAAAGGTACTTTTGGAAGTTTAAAAAGTTTTATAAGTGAGCTGCTAGATATTAGAAGTGATACAGACAGAGACTCTACAATAGAAGCGGTAAAAAAAGATATCACTTTTAAAGGTCACAATGCTTGGATTTTAATATTCTCCATCTTTGTAGCTTCTATAGGTCTTAATGTAAGTAGTACTGCAGTAGTTATTGGAGCGATGCTTATTTCACCATTAATGGGGCCAATTGTAGGTATAGGTCTATCTTTAGCAATTAATGATATAGATACTCTTAAACGTTCTCTAATTAACTTAGGGGTAATGGTAGTGTTAAGTGTACTTACTGCCTTTTTATATTTTTGGGTTTCACCATTAACAGGAAATAATTCTGCAGAGTTAGAGGCAAGAACTTACCCTACAATTTTAGATGTATTGGTGGCTATATTTGGTGGTCTTGCTTTAATTGTAGCAAAAACGAAAAAAGGGACTATTGCAAGTGTAATTTTTGGAGTAGCTATTGCTACTGCCTTAATGCCGCCACTTTGTACTGTTGGTTATGGCTTGGCTCAAGGAAGCTTAAGAGACGCAGGTGGTGCATTATATTTATTCTCTATAAATGCAACATTTATTGCACTTTCTACCTTCGTGGTATCAAAACTTTTAGGTTTTCCGTTAGTAAAATACGCAAATTCAAAACGAAGAAAGGTAATTGCGCAAACTGCATCATTAGTTGCAATAATTGTAATGGTGCCAAGTATTTATCTTTTCTATAATATGTTGAAAGAGTCTTACTTTAAGCAAGATGCACAAGAGTTTGTAACTAATGAGTTAATGATTTATGAAGACTCATTTATTCAGAAAAATGCAACTATAGCCACTTATAATGGAGGGGTAGACCCTAAAATTGAAGTTTCTTTTTTAGGAAAAGAAATACCTAGTTCTGTGATTGGTTTATGGAGAGCAAAAATGAAAAATTATAAAAATCTAAAAGATGCATCTTTAATTATTCTTCAGAATGAAAATACAGATTCTTACAATCAGCTTCAATATATGAAGGAGTTTAAACTGAGAGATTCTTTAAGTATTTTAAGTAAAGATGAACGTATTTCTTATTTAGAAACAGAGCTTACTAAACTTTCAAAATTAGCAGAACACCAAATTCCGTTTAATAACATTAGTAAAGAAGCTAGAATTAATTATGATGGTTTAGTAACGTTTAGCTATGCAGATAGAATCATATCAGGTCAAAATACTTTAGATACAATTCCTGAATTTAGAGTAACTTGGGCAGATTCAATTTCTACTTCAGAGGTAACAAAGAATAGCAAGAAGCTTCAAGAATGGTTAAAATTCAAATTGAATTTAGATACACTGATTTTTAACGTAAATTAATTATTATGATAGCCTTATGTAAAAGTCAACTGCTATTATTATTACTTATTACAATTAGCATGAGTATGTTTTCTCAAAACATTTCACTGCATAGACAATACGAGGGTAAGTATGATTTTACAGCAATAGGTAATACATTAAATTTTGATGAAAATGGATCAACAGGGACGTGTAATGTTATGTTACAGTCTAGTGCTAACCTAAACATCTCTTCGAATCAAACAATAGAAGCAGCATATTTATATTGGGCAGGGTCAGGTAATGGAGACTTTAATGTGAAAATTAATAATAGTAATATAACTGCTCAACGTTTTTTTTATACAAATACGTTGACAAGTAATGGGTTAGATTTTTTTGGAGCATTTGCTGACATAACAAGCTTGGTGAAATCTACAGGGAGTGGGATTTATACTTTTTCTGATATTGCATTAGGTGTAAATTTATCTTCCTATTGTGATTTTGGAGTTAATTTTGCGGGATGGTCAATATTGGTAGTCTATGAAGATGTTAATTTACCGAATAGGCAAATTAGTATATTTGATGGTTTCAGAACTGTAAATCAGGCATCAAAAAAACTTTCTTTTAATGTTTCAGGTTTTAATGCTAAAAATGTAGCAACAAGTAAAATAGGTTTTTTAGTTTGGGATGGAGATAGCAATTTAGCCGTAGGGGAAAGTTTAAAAATAAATGGGAATAGTATGAGCTCTAATTTAAATCCTATAAATAATGTGTTTAACGGTACAAATAGTTATAGTGGTTCAACTAACCTATATAACATGGATTTAGATCTTTATTACTTAACAAACGAAATTCAAAACGGGGACACTACAGCTAATATTGAACTTGAAACTAATCAAGATGGTGTAATTGTGCACAATATTGTTTTGTCAGTAGAAAGTGAGAAAGAACTGCCAGATGCAGAGTTTGGTTCTTTACAAATTAGTAATAATGAACTATGTGATAATCGTAATATCGAAATTGATATTGAAATATTAAATTCAAGTAATTACGGTGTTATACCATCTGGTACTCCTGTGGCAATCTTCTTAAATAATAGTTACTTCGATATTTTTTATACCACTCAAAACTTAAATGCTGGAGAAAGTTATATTGAGAATTTAGTGTTGAATATTCCTGATTTTTTTCAGACAAATTTTTCAATCACATTTAATGTTGACAAGAATCAAAATGGAGACTCTTTTGTAGAAGAGGTTCACGAAGAGAACAATATAATATCTTCAAATATTATGCTAATCGATATAATAAGTGAATTTACTTCCTTAAAAGTTTGTGTTGAAAACGGATTAGATACAACTGTTAATTTGAATAATGCTATTTTAAATATTGATGGGGGTATAGTAGATGGTTTTTATAATACATACAATGATGCTAGTAATAGTATTAATGATATTCAAAACGTAAATAGTTATTCGCTAAATAATAGTGAAACTATTTTTGTTAAAATAGTAAATTCTCAATGTAGTGAGATATTTTCATTTGATATAATTGTTTCAGAAAAGCCCAGTATTAGTCGTTTAGATGATATTATTTTTTGTGATAATTATTTAGATTTTAATACAATTCCTGTTTCTAGTTTTTTAAGTCTTACGTCTAATCAAAATTTAAATAACTATTTTGTAGATTTTTATGAGACATTAGAAGACTCTCAATATAATACAAATAACTTACAGGAATATTTTTTTGAAGATTTTGAGCAAAAATTATATATAAAATTAACTAATAAAAATAATTTAGACTGTGCGTCAATATACCCAGTAAATTTTATTTTTTCAGATATAGAGATACTTGGTTCGTTAATTTATGAACAGTGTAGTTCACTTGGTACATATGTTGATTTAGCTAAGGTTAATGACATAAAAGATTTCGGGCTTCATGGTGGATATGATTTTTATCATACAATTGAAAATGCAGCTTTATCTATAGACCCAATTTTGGATATATCTAATTATAATCTAGAGGAAGGGAATTATCTCTATGTAAAGTATTTTGAAAATACTTTTGAATGTCCATTCTTTTACATTGTAGATATTCAACTGAATAGTTGTGAATTTTTTATTCCAGAAGGTTTTTCTCCCAATAATGATCAAATTAACGATTATTTCCAGATTTTACAATTAGAAGATTTTTATCCAAATTTTAAAATTAAAATATTTTCTAGGTATGGTGTGTTAGTTTATAAAGGAGATAAAAACGATAAGCTTTGGGATGGAAGATCCTTAAATGGAAAGTTATTGCCTGCATCTACATATTATTACATAATAGATTTGGGAGAAGAAAATTTAAAGCCTATTAAGGGTTGGGTTTATTTAAATAAGTAATTTACAAACCTTTTAGCTGAACTTCTCTAACTTTTCTAAACAAATCTGAAGAGTACACAAAATCAATTAAAGATTTATCGTCTGTTTTGTAAATGTCGTCTTTAGAGCCAGTCCAAGCTAAATTACCATTTTTTAGGTACACAATATTTTCTCCAATTTCAAGTACAGAGTTCATATCGTGCGTATTAATCACGGTAGTAATGTCATACTCTTGTGTAATTTCTTGAATAAGATTATCTATTAAAATTGCGGTTTTTGGATCTAATCCAGAGTTAGGTTCATCACAAAAAAGGTATTTTGGTTTATTTACAATAGCTCTTGCTATTGCAACTCTTTTCTGCATACCACCACTGATTTCTGAAGGGAATTTATGATTTACATTTTTTAGATTTACACGATCAAGAACTTCTTGCACGCGGTCCATCATTTCTGTTTTTTTCTGTTTAGTAAACATTTCTAACGGAAACATTACATTCTCTTCAATAGTCATAGAGTCAAATAAAGCTCCGCCTTGAAAAACCATTCCCATTTTTTGTCTTAACTCTCTTTGTTCTTTTACATCTAATCCAGAGAAAGCAGAACCATTATACTCAATTGTGCCTTCTGTAGGTGTAAATAAACCTAATAAACATTTTAAAAATACGGTTTTACCGGCACCAGATTGCCCAATAATTAAATTGGTTTTGCCTTTGTAAAATTGAGTGTCAATTCCTTTTAAAATCTCTTCGCTTCCAAAGCTTTTATGTAAATTTTTTACATCTATCATTAGCTTAATAATAATTGAGTTAATACATAATTAGCAATAATTAAAACTACACTAGTCCATACAAAAGCAGTTGTGCTTGCTTGCCCTACTTCTAGTGCTCCACCTTTCATATAATACCCGTGATAAGAAGGGATGGTTGCTAGAATTAATGCAAAAATGAATGTTTTAATAAACGCATATACTAAATGAAAAGATATAAAATCATTTTGCAGACCATTTAAAAATTGTTCTCCCGCTACAAATCCACCTAATACTCCAGCCATATAAGCGCCAATAATACCCATAAACATAGAAATAGCAATTACAAACGGATATAATAGCATAGCTATAATCTTAGGGAAAATAAGATAGTTTGCAGAGTTAATACCCATAACTTCTAGCGCGTCAATTTGCTCCATTACACGCATAGTACCAATACTAGAGGTAATGTTAGAACCAACTTTACCTGCCATAATTATAGAAATAAATGTAGGTGAAAACTCTAAAATAATAGATTGTCTTGCTGTAAAAGCAATAAGGCTTTTAGGTATAAGTGGGTTGTTAAGGTTTAGAGCAGTTTGTATAGTGACTACTCCTCCAATAAAAAATGAAATAAAAACAACAATGCCTAAAGAGCTGATAATTAAATCGTCTACCTCTTTAAAAATGAGACCTCTTAATACAGAAGTTTTCGTCATCCTGCCGAAAACTTTTTTAAGCATTATAAAATATTCGCCAATATCGTGGAGGTACTTCATTCACATAGGTTTTTGTAAAGCTAAAATAGAAAAAATAATATGGAAAGTATTTAACTTACAATTAATCTTTATAATCTCTAACATTTATATTTTTGCACCTCAAAGATAATCATATGAAAAATTTTAAATTTTTATTTCTTCTATCCGTATTGTTTATGGGGTGTAAATCAACTCAAGAAACAATAGCTGTTAAAGATAATGAACAAAAAGACTCTATTACACAAATTCACGCACAACCAAAACTGGTTGTAGGTATTGTGGTAGATCAAATGCGTTACGATTATATTACTAGATTTTGGAATCGGTTTGGTGAAAATGGTATTAAACGTTTAGTAAACGATGGCTACAATTGTAAAAACAATCATTTTAACTACGTACCTACTTATACTGGCCCTGGTCACGCTTCAGTTTATACTGGCACAACACCTAAAAATCATGGTATTATAGGAAATAATTGGTACGATAAATTTGAAGATTTGGGAGTTTATTGTGCTGGAGACTCAAATGTAGATCCAGTAGGAACAAATTCTTCCGCAGGAAAAATGTCTCCACATCGTATGCTTACTACTACTTTTGCAGATCAAAATAGATTACATACTCAATTTAAAGGAAAAACAATAGGTATTTCTGTAAAAGACCGTGGAGCTATATTACCAGCAGGGCATACAGCAAATGCAGCTTATTGGTTTCATGGGAAAGAGGAAGGTAAATTTATTTCTAGCTCTTATTATTTAGAAGATTTACCATCTTGGGTAAAAGATTTTAATTCAAAAAAATATGCTGATAGTTATTTAACTACTTGGGAAACGCTTTACCCAATAGAAACTTATATGGAGAGTGGGGCAGATCAAAATAACTTTGAGCACGGTTTTAAAGGAAAAGAAACTGCAACTTTTCCTTATAACTTAGCAGAGCTTAGTATTGAAAATGGTAATTATGATATTATTAAATCTACTCCATTTGGTAATAGTATTACTACAGATTTTGCTTTGGCTGCTTTAATTGGTGAAAATTTGGGTAAAGATGAAATAACAGATGTGTTAACGGTTAGCTTTTCTTGTACAGACTATGTGGGGCATAATTTTGGAGTAAACTCTAAAGAAGTAGAAGATACTTATTTAAGATTAGATCAAGATATTGCAAGAATTTTAGAAGCCTTAGATACTCAAGTAGGGAAGGGCGAGTATACGGTTTTTTTAACTTCAGACCACGGGGCGGTAAACGTACCAGCTTATTTAAAGTCTCATCGTGTTCCTGCTGGATATTTTGATAATTCTGCATTTAAAAATGCTATAGATAATTTTATAGGAGAAGAATACGGAGTTACAGATCTAATTGCAGACAATTCTAATAATCAATTCTTTTTTAATCATGAGCGTTTAAAAGAAGAGAATATTTCTGCGGAAGATTTGGCAAACAATTTAAAGTCTTTTATGCTTACTTACGAGCATGTAGATAAAGTTTTTACCAGAGAAACATTAGAAAATAGTAGTTTTAGTAATGGCGTAGAAGCTTTAGTACAAAATGGTTTTAGCCAAAAAAGAAGTGGAGATATGGTAGTGGTTTTTGACCCTGCTTATATTGCTTATCCAGAAAAAGGTTCTACCCACGGTAGTGCTATGAGTTACGATACGCACGCACCACTTATTTTCTTTGGAAACGGAATTAAAAATGGACAAACTACAGAGAGAACAGAAATAATAGACATTGCTCCAACAATTTCTGCATTATTAGGTATATCTTTCCCTAATGGTATGACAGGAAAAGTTCTTCACAAGATAATAGATCAGGAAAATTAAAAGAGTTTTTCTTTTATTTTTTTCCAGCGATATTTTCTTATCCATTTGCCTTCTTCTGGTGTAACTAGAGAAGGCAATTTTTTTTGTTTCGCTTTATAAAAACCTATTAAATAATCATTCAATAAGCGTATATCTTTCTTTTTTAAGGCTAACTTTAAAGAAGCTATAAAAGTAATTTTAAATCCGTAGCCAAGTTTATAAAAGGCTTCTCCTTGTTTGTACTTAGCAGCTTTGTTGTAAGTGTTGCCTGTGGGTCTTAAATGCTTAACTTTTAAATCTGGTAGTGTTTTTATTTCCCAACCGTGGTAAAGGCAAAGAAGTTCATCTACCGTATCCCAACCCATAGAAGGTTTTAGTCCGTTTATGGCTTTAAAGCATTCTTTTCTATAAGCTTTTAATGCGCCTCTAATATGGTCTTTATTAGTTAAACTTTCTAATTGCCAGTCGTTTTCCTTTTTAATGTAGCAAAAACCACCAACCATTCCTAGTTTTTTATTTAATTGAAACTCTTCTGCTAAGCGCTCTAAATAGTTTAGAGGGAAAATTAAGTCAGCATCAAATTTACAGAGTATATCGTAATTTTTATCTAACTTATCTAATCCTTTTTCAAAAGCTCTAATTACTTTACTGCCGGGCAGGTGCTCACCAGAAGAATTATTGTTAATAATGTCTATAAAGGGATATTGATTTATGAATTTCTGCACTACATTTTCCGTCTCATCTGTAGAATTGTCATTTACCACAATAATTTTTTTTGGTAAAAAAGTTTGTTTTACAAGAGATTGAAGTGTTTTATCAATACAGTCTGCTTCATTATGTGCAGGAATGATAATGTAGAAATTCATTAAAATATTTTATATTTTATAAGTTAAGGCGTTAATATTCATTCCTGCTCCAACACTTGCAAATAAAACAACGTCGCCTTTTTTAATTTCTTGATTTTCTATTTGTTTTCTTTTTACTAAATCTAAAAGCGTAGGTAAGGTAGCTACAGAGCTATTACCTAATTCTGCAATACTCATAGGCATTACATATTCTGGCATTTCTAGGTCGTAAAGTTTGTAGAAACGTTCACAAATAGCTTGATCCATTTTCTCATTTGCTTGATGAATAAAAATTTTCTTCAAATCTTTAATATCAATTCCACTTTCTTCTAAGCAAGATTTCATGGCTTGTGGTACGTAAGTAAGGGCAAAATTATAAATCATTCTACCATTCATTTTAATATACCTAGTCTCTCTTTGTAATTCTTGGTTGTAAGAAGCTTCAAAAGCTAAGTAATAAGCTTCGTCATTAGCATAAGTTGCACTTTTATTACCTATAATACCAGCATTATCTCGCCCAGTATCTTCAATAATAGTAGCACCAGCACCATCACTAAAAATCATACTATCTCTATCGTGCGCATCTACAACTCTAGATAAAGTTTCAGTACCAATTACTAAACATTTTTTTGCCATTCCGGCTTTTATAAATGCTTTGGCATGAATTACCCCTTCTAGCCAACCTGGGCAGCCAAACACCAAATCATACCCCACACAAGATGGGTTTTTAATTTGAAGTATATGCTTTACCCTACTTGCTAAGCTAGGCACAGCATCACTTTGTGTATTTTTATGCTTTACATCTCCAAAATTTTGAGCAACAATAATATAGTCTATTGTCTCTTTGTCTATACCAGCATCTTTAATTGCATTTTGAGCAGCAATCCCTGCCAAATCAGATGCAGTTAAATTATCTTCTACATACCTTCTTTCGTCTATACCTGTTATGGCTTTAAACTTTCTGATAATAACATCATTCTCTCCTTTAATAGGAGTTCCATCTTGATTTAAAAATTCATGATTTAAGAAATCTGAATTTTTAACTACTTTTTCCGGAATGCAGCTTCCTACTCCAGTTATCTCTATGCTCATAATTTTATATTGTATGTCAACAAAACACCAAACTAAGCATTATTTCTTTAACTCATTAAAAAAAAGTGAAGTGTTATGTGTTTTTTGAGGATTCAATAATAAACCTTTTTGTTTTTTAAAGAAATGATAATTGTCAATCTTCTGTTTTGTTTGTGTTTATTAAACGTGATGAGATGCTGAATCAAGTTCAGCATGACGAGAATTTAAAATTTATACGAAAAAGTTAGGTTGTTATTTTTTTTTTTAGGTTTAAAAACTTTTTTTAAAAGATGCTTAATGTCTGGAGGCCTCAAGACTACACATCTTAGTAATTAATTTTTTTTAAACCAAAAACATGAAAAAAATAAACTTATTTTTAGCCTTTTGTTAGTTTAGTTACTTTTTATAAGTTGTGAGAAAGATAATTCAGAAATTAATGAAATAGAGGGAAGTAATCTTCTTTCTACACAAAGTACAATTACTGATGCATTTGATGCAGAATCTGCATACTTTACTTTATTAGAAAGTACTGATATGATTACCGATTTTCAAGAAAATTATAGCGCTGCAGAAAAAAGTTTGATATGGGATTATAAATACAAAAGATTGCTAGCTGAATCTGATGGTAGTTTTACAGATAATCAAATTCAACTAATAAATGAGATTAAAACATTAGTATCTGAGGAAGATTTTTTTGCTACTCCTGAAACCTATGAGGTTGAGGAGTTAGAAGATATTTCATTAGAAGTATTTTCAGCAGAAGAAAGTGCTTTTCTATTTTATAGTCTAGAAAATAAAGACGGTGATATTACTGTTAATCCAACTACAGGAGAGCCTGTAACAGATTGCTTTTGGTGCTATCAGGAAATTCCTGGAGGGACTAGTGGGCCTTGTGAGGCAATAGTTGATAGTGATGGTGATATTCTTGGATTTACTAGAGATAATGTTCAGGTTGATAAAGTACGCTTTTTTATATTTCGTACAGAGACTACTATTAATGGAGTTCCTTGTGGTTTCAATGATTGGGTTGCTGGAGGTATGCAAATTAGAGATTAATTTAAATTTTAACATTGAATGCTTAAATATTTTTTATTATTATTTGTAACTATATCTTACTCACAAGTAAAGAAATATAGTTTTTATGATGATGAAGGGCTTATTAATGATAAGTCTTTAAGTGTACAAATATTTAAGTATCAAACTTCCTCTTCTTATCTTTCTGACAAAGAAGGGGAAGTTAATATAGAAAAAAGTATTATAAGGGAAGCTGACTCTATTTTTTTAAATTTTAGTTTTTATCGTATAGAATTAAAGCCTTTAGATTTTTCTAATAGTAAAATATTTGTAGATAAGTATTTAGGATTAGACGAAGTTGTTATAAATGCGAATAAGCCAATCATATTTTTGGGGCCTAAAAATTCTATTTTTTCGAATCCATTTTATTTAGATATTCCAATTTTATTATCAATCAATACAGTGGATTTAAATAAGAAAAAAATTAAAGGAATAAGGGTGATGTTTAAGAAAAAGGTTGTCGGTTTTGAAGATGTTAAGCTTAAAAATAAGGATATTGACGTTTATTTATATGGTTTCAATAAATTGCCGGAAAATTATAAAATAGAAGGTATAGATTTATTGTTGCAGAAATCGGTTAAAGTCCCACCAAAAATAAGAAAATGGGTAGAGTTTAGTTTTAATAGTGAAGATATAAATTACCATAAATATAAGTATTTAGCTTTTGGAATACATTCTAAAAATGGATACATTAGTTTAAAAGGGGGTAATTGTAGTAGTGATTTAAAACTTTATAGATTTAATTATGATGAAAAAAATAATTATTGGTATAATTTAGCTAAAGATAATATTCCTGTGATGCAATTAATTTTACAATAAAAAAAGCCCAATCAAACGATTGGGCTTTTTTATGATATCTCATTTGTCAATACATCAACTGGATGAGATGCTGAATCAAGTTCAGCATGACGAGAATGTATATTTCTTTTTAAAATTTATATTAGAGGATTAATCTAATATTTATGAATTATATGCTGAAACATTTAATTTCTTTCTTTCTAATGCTTTTTTTTCATCAACTTATCGTTTCTCAAAACGATAAAATTTATTTTGTTCAAAATTTGGACACGCTCAAAGATTATAAAATTCAATTTTCAGATAAAAGTGTGTTAATGCCTAACCTTCATGGTGGCGTTAATAAAGCTGAAATAGATTTTACTTTACAGCCTACTATTCAATATAGTTTTTATGAAGAATTGTTAGAAGAATCTAAGATTATTAATAATTTATATCAATTAAATGCAGAGCTTCAAAATGAAGAAGTATTTATTCAATCTCATAAAAAAGAATTTATAGAAATAAAAACGAAGGGTATTTCTATTGTAAGAACTGAAAGCACAGGTGCAAACTTATATCTAATAAGAATTGATAATATAAATTTTAAAAAAATTGTAGGAGTAGAAATTAAAATATCTAAAGGATTTAACACACCTGGATGGAGTTATAAAAATAAATCTAAAGGAAAAACTGTTGAAATTAGTTTGATGAAATTAGATAGCACATCTGTAGTTGCATTCGAGAATAAAATTATAGCGAATAAAGAAGAAGTAATTAATTTTGATGGTAATGGTTGGTTAAAGTTTGATTTGTCTGAAGAGAAAGTTTTAAATCCTAATACAAAATTTTTAGGTCTAATTATTTTTTCTAAAAATCGTATTACTTATAAAACAAGCCCAGCAAACTCAAATTCGGACCAGATATACAAAATGGATCCTGTTTTTGTTACTAAAAATTTTAGTAGAAAATTAGTGGGTTGGAAAATGAATAACGATTTAGATAGTTCTTTTATAAAATTTAAAATAATACTAGAAAAATAAAAAAAGCCCAATCAAACGATTGGGCTTTTAAAATAAATTTTCAAACTTGATGAGATGCTGAATCAAGTTCAGCATGACAATTTAATACATTGTCAAATCTGTTTTATTCCGCATCCATATAAGTTTCAATAGGCTCGCACGTACACATTAAGTTACGGTCACCAAAAGCATCGTCTACACGTCTTACCGATGGCCAGAATTTATTATCTGCAACATAAGGTAATGGGAAGGCTGCTTGCTGGCGAGAATACGGTAAATCCCATTCATTAGCAGTAAGCATTTCCATAGTATGTGGTGCATTTTTTAGCAGATTGTTTTCTTGGTCTTCAATAGCATCAATCTCTTCTTTTATAGAGTTTAATGCATCACAAAAACGATCTAATTCTGCTTTGCTTTCACTTTCTGTTGGTTCAATCATCATTGTTCCTGCCACTGGGAAAGAAACGGTTGGTGAATGGAAACCATAATCTATTAAACGCTTTGCTATATCTACTACTTCAATTCCTTTTTCTTTAAAAGGTCTTAAATCTAAAATCATTTCGTGTGCAGCTCTTCCTCTTTCTCCAGAGTAAAGTGTTGCAAAATGATTGCTTAGACGTTCTTTTATATAGTTAGCATTTAAAATTGCGTGTTCTGTAGAAGATTTTAATCCTTTAGGGCCTAACATAGAAATGTAAGCGTAAGAGATTAAACATACTAAAGAAGAACCCCAAGGAGCTGCAGAAATTGCAGAAATTGCATTTTCTCCCCCTGTTTTAATTACTGGGTTACTTGGTAAAAATGGCACTAGTTGTTCTGCTACACAAATTGGTCCTACACCTGGTCCACCACCACCGTGAGGTATAGCAAAGGTTTTGTGTAAGTTTAGGTGACAAACATCTGCTCCAATTCTACCAGGATTGGTTAACCCTACTTGAGCATTCATATTAGCTCCATCCATATAAACTTGACCTCCATTGTCATGAATAATTTGAGTAATCTCTCTAATAGAAGACTCAAATACACCGTGCGTAGATGGGTAAGTAACCATTAACGCAGAAAGGTTGTCTTTATATTTAATTGCTTTTTCTCGAAGATCATCTAAATCTATATTTCCTTTATCGGTAGATTTAGTTACAATAACTTTCATTCCAGCCATTACTGCACTTGCAGGGTTAGTACCGTGTGCAGAAGATGGAATTAAACAAATATTTCTGTGGTGATCTCCTCTAGATTCGTGATAAGCTTTAATTACCATTAATCCAGCAAATTCTCCTTGCGCTCCAGAGTTAGGCTGAAGTGAAGTTGCTGCAAAACCAGTAATTTCTGTTAATTGATCTTCTAGTCTTTTTAATACTTCTTGGTATCCTGCTGCTTGTTCTACAGGAACAAATGGATGAATATTTCCCCATTGTGGGTAACTTAACGGAAGCATTTCTGAAGCTGCATTCAACTTCATTGTACAAGAA
Source organism: Mesonia phycicola (assembly GCF_900141885.1). Lineage (GTDB taxonomy): Bacteria > Bacteroidota > Bacteroidia > Flavobacteriales > Flavobacteriaceae > Mesonia > Mesonia phycicola. The sequence continues at coordinate 163,379 of NZ_FQYY01000009.1, forward strand.
CCTAAAGAAATCATAGAATGGTTTAATGATAAATCTTTACGTTCTAATCTTTTAATGTAACGCATCAATTCTGTTTCTGAATGGTACAGATTGAAAACATCGTTGGTTAAAAAGTCTGTATCTCTAGAAACAGAAGTGTTATCTAATACACTTTTCTCTAAACTTGTTATTTTAATAGAAGCTTTACCTGCTACGTGAGCAAAAACAGCAATAATATTGTTTAGGTCGTTTAAAGAAGTAGCTTCGTGTATAGAGATAGAAACAGTTTCTGCATCTGGGTAGTAGAAATTAATTTCACTAGCTTCTGCAACTTCTTTAATTTTTTCTGGATTAGCTTTTATTTGAATAGTATCAAAATAAGTTTCATTAGTTTGATAGTAGCCTAATTCTTCTAATGCATTTGCTAACTCTACGGTAGAGCGGTGTACTTTATTAGCAATATGAGTTAAGCCTTTTGGGCCGTGATATACAGCATACATACCTGCCATTACAGCTAAAAGTACCTGCGCAGTACAAATGTTAGAAGTAGCTTTATCTCTTTTAATGTGTTGTTCACGCGTTTGTAGCGCCATTCTCAACGCAGAGTTTCCATTTTTATCTTTGGTAACTCCAATAATTCTACCAGGGATGTTTCTTTTATACTCCTCTTTGGTTGCAAAATAAGCAGCGTGCGGTCCGCCGTAACCTAACGGAATACCAAAACGTTGTGTAGTACCTACTACTACATCTGCACCAAACTCACCAGGAGCACGAAGTTTTACTAAACTTAAAATATCTGCAGCAAAAGCAGTTTTAATTCCTGCATCTTTTGCTTTTTGCACAAACCCAGCATAATCATATACTTTACCAGAAGCTCCAGGGTATTGTACTAATGCTCCAAAAAAGTCTGAAGAAAAATCAAATTCTTCGTGATTACCAATAACTAGTTCAATTTCTAATGGATTAGCTCTAGTTTCTAATAAAGAAAGTGTTTGTGGTAAAACATCTTCAGAAACAAAAAACTTAACTACCTTATTTTTCTTTTGAACTCTATCTCTAACAGAATATAAAAGCGTCATTGCTTCTGCAGCTGCAGTAGACTCATCTAGTAAAGAGGCGTTAGCAAGCTCTAAACCAGTAAGATCTACAATCATGGTTTGGAAGTTAAGTAAAGCTTCTAACCTACCTTGAGCTATTTCTGCTTGATAAGGAGTATATGCGGTATACCAACCCGGATTTTCAAAAATATTTCTTTGAATAACTGGAGGGATAATTGCTTGGTGGTAACCTAAACCAATATAGGTTTTAAAAACCTTATTTTTACTGGCTAATTTAGTAATGTGTTCTAAATATTCTTGCTCACTTAAGGCTGCTGGAAGATTTAATTCTTTTTCTAGCTTAATGTCATCAGGTAAGGTTTCGTAAATCAATTGATCTAGTGAATCTACCTTAATAGTTTGAAGCATTTCTGAAATGTTCTCAGGTCTTGGCCCTATGTGTCTTAATGCGAAAGAATCTGTGTTCATTAGCTTTTAAAATTGTTGTGATTGTGGTGTGCAAAAATACAATTTTTAAGTTGATTTTTTGTGGAAGTTATTCACTTTCATAATAGATTTGTTGACAATTTTTATAGCATCTTGATAAGATATTTCATATTCACCAAAAAAAATATCAATTTTGAATGCTAAATTGAATTTTTTTAAATTGAATTAATTTGTAGTAAAGGAATAATAAAGTCTTTATTACGTTCTTTTACTTTTATTGCATGCGAGTTTTTACCAATCTTTTAAAATTTTATTTAGATAGCAGTATTCATGTTGCTCTGGCTGTTTGTGCATTAACTTTAACGACGGGTTTTTTTCTAGAAGCTGATATTACACCAATACTAATAGGTTTTATTTTTTTTAGCACCATTACAGGTTATAATTTCGTGAAATATGCAGGTATAGCAAGACTTCATCATATAAGCTTAACAAAGCATTTAAGAGCTATTCAGTTATTTTCTTTACTGTGTTTTATAGCGTTGGTATATTTTACCATTCATCAAAAAATTACGGTTTTAATAATTACTGCGCTACTTGGTTTGTTTACTACATTATATGCAATACCTTTTTTGCCAAACCATAAAAATTTAAGAAGTTTAAAATCTATTAAAGTTTTTATTATAGCATTGGTTTGGGCTGGTACCACGGTTTGGTTACCTTTAAAAAACTGGGAAATGTTATTTTCTTGGGGAGTAATATTTCATTTTATACAAATTTTTGTTTTTGTACTTGCGGTGATGATACCTTTTGAAATTAGAGATTTAAATTACGATCACGTAGAGTTAGGTACAATACCGCAATTAATAGGGGAGAATAACACGAAAAAAATAGGTTATTTTTTACTTGTTCTTTTTATGTTGTTGGGGCTTTTTTTAAATAGTAGTGCAACTGTAGTAATGCCAACGTTATTTATAACAATTGTTTTAGGAGGATTTATTTACTACGGAAATAAAAAACAATCTAAATATTATGCTTCATTTTGGGTAGAAGCAGTACCAATTTATTGGTTGTTTTTTTTGTGGATAGGGAGTTTGTTTTAAGATTTTAAATTTTCTTTCAGTAGTTTTTTAAACTCTATAATTTCTTCTTCTTTTAGAGTTTCTAATTTAGCTTTTTTACAAAGCTCTGTAAGTTTTGTATTACGTAAAGAATATTCTCTGCATTTAGGGCATTTTTCTAAATGCTCTGCTATCTCTTGCTCTTCCCATTTTTCAGCTTCATTATATTGAGCTTTATCGCAAAGGCAGTTAACCTCAAGACATTTGCTTAAAGGTTTATTATATTTCTCAAAACTCATATTATTTTAACCATTTTTCTTCCATACATTCTGCCAAAGCAGTTCTTGCACGGTGAATAATTACCCATAGATTAGACGCAGAGATACCAAATTCATTACAAATAACTTCTGTATCAAAGTTATCTATTGTTTTCATCTTAAAAATTTGGGCGTGTTTGGGGTTTATTTTATCAAGACAATTATATATAGCTGCCCCTAATTCATTGTTTACCAGTTCGTCTTCTGCAGACTGCTCAAAGTTATCTGCTACCTTTTCTTCTAGCCATTCTCCTTCGTGATCTCCATCTGTGTAATTTATTTTAACTTCTGCTTGCCCTTTTTTAGAATTTATTTTTCTGTAATGATCAATAATTTTTCTTTTTAAAATAGAAATAAGCCATGTACGTTCTGTAGCTTCGCCTTTAAAATATTTCATAGAGCGTAAGCCAGCTAAAAAAGTTTCAGAGATAAGATCTTTTGCAACCTCTCTATCGTTTACTCTAACTATGGCATAATTAAATAGATAATGAGAATAAGAGTCTACCCATTTATCTGGATTAATTTGATGTGTGTTTTCTGCCATGAATAAACGTAAGTTTGCGATAAAATTACAAATAATACACAAGCTTCTCTTTTTATTAAATGTGAAAAAAATCTTAAAATGAATCAGCTATTAATTATTGGTTACGTTTGGCCTGAGCCAAATTCATCTGCAGCCGGCAGTAGAATGCTACAACTTATAGAGTTATTTTTGCAAAAACAATGGAAAATTACTTATGCTAGTCCTGCAAAAGAAAGCGAATTTGCTATAGATTTAAAAGATTATGGCGTTGAGGTTAAAAAGATAAAAACCAATAGCGCAACATTTGATGATTTTATAAAAGAGCTACAGCCACAAGCAGTAATGTTTGATAGGTTTATGATGGAAGAACAATTTGGTTGGAGAGTGGCAGAAAATTGCCCAGATGCAATTAGAATTTTAGATACAGAAGATCTTCATTTTTTTAGAAAAGCACGTCACGAAGCGGTAAAGAAAAATAGAGATTTACAAAAAGAAGATTTACACACAGATGAAGCAAAAAGAGAAATTGCAAGTATATTAAGGTGTGATATGTCTTTAATTATTTCTGAAGCAGAGCATCAATTGTTAACCAACACTTTTCAGGTAAATTCTAATTTATTACATTATATCCCGTTACTAACACCAACTTTAAGTGAAAAAGAGCAGGAAAGCTTGAAGACTTTTGAAGAAAGAAAAGACTTTATATTTATAGGTAATTTTTTGCATCAGCCCAATTGGGATGCTGTTCTTTATTTAAAAAGTAAAGTTTGGCCACTTATTAAAAAACAACTGCCGCAAGCAAATTTAAATATATACGGAGCGTATGCCTCTCAAAAAGTAGAGCAGTTACATAACCAAAAAGAGGGATTTTTAATTAAAGGTAGAGCTGTAAATGCCAAAGACGAATTACAAAAAGCACGAGTATTATTAGCTCCGTTAAGGTTTGGTGCTGGTATTAAAGGTAAATTTATAGATGCAATGCTTGTTGGTACGCCAAGTATTACCACAACTATTGGTGCAGAAGGTATTTGTGGAACTTACCCTTGGGCAGGAGAAATTGCAAACAAAGATGAGTGTATAGCTAAAGAAGCTGTGAAAATTTATGAAAAACCTAAACGATGGAAGCTCGCCCAGCAAAACGGGTTTTCTATTTTAGAGCGTAGATTTCAAAAAGAACATTTTTCTTCCGCTTTTTGGGATAAAGTAACAGAGGTAAAAGAGAACCTAAAAAAACATAGAAGTCAAAATTTTATTGGTGCTATGTTAATGCATCACACATTAAAAAGTACAAAATATATGTCTATGTGGATAGAAACTAAAAACAAACTGAAAGATTAATAGTATGTCTGGTATTTATATACACATTCCGTTTTGTAAACAAGCTTGTCATTACTGTGATTTTCATTTTTCTACCTCTTTAAAAAAGAAAGAAGAGTTAGTAGAGGCTTTGCTTATAGAACTTAAGCTTCGAAAGAAAGAAAATGTAGGAGAAGTAGCAACTATTTATTTTGGAGGAGGTACCCCTAGTTTACTTTCTTTAGAAGAAATAAATACAATTTTAAATGAAGTTTTTCATCTTTATCCCGTTATAGATAATCCAGAAATTACATTAGAAGCAAATCCAGATGATTTAACAGAAGAGGTAATTAAAAATTTAGCTGCATCTAGAATTAATAGATTAAGTATTGGTGTGCAATCTTTTTTTGAAGAAGATTTAAAGTTAATGAATCGTGCTCATAATGCAGAAGAAGCTTTAGTATCTATAGAGTTAGCAACGCAGTACTTCAACAATATTTCTATAGATTTAATTTACGGTATACCAGACATGAGTAATGAGCGGTGGCGAGAGAATTTAACCATTGCTTTAGGTTTAGGTGTGCCGCACATTTCTAGTTACGCCTTAACTGTAGAGCCTAAAACTGCTCTTAAAAAAATGATTGAAACAGGTAAAGTAAAACCTGTTGAAGAAGATTTAGCTAAATCTCATTTTGAAATACTGATAACAACCCTAGAAGAGGCTGGTTTTATAAATTATGAATTTTCAAACTTTGGGAAACCGAATTATTTTTCTAAGAATAATACAGCATATTGGTTAGGGAAACCATATTTAGGCATTGGTCCTTCTGCACATAGTTTTAATGGAGAGCACCGTAGTTGGAATATAAGTAATAATGCAAAGTATATAAAAAGTATTTTTCAAGAAGAGCTCCCTTCTCAAGTAGAAGAGTTGAGTGTAGTAGATAGGTATAATGAATATGTAATGACAAGGTTACGCACGCAGTTTGGAGTAAATTTAGCCGAAATTGAAAATCTATTTGGAAAAAAATTAGCGACTTATTTTAAGAAAGAAGCGCAAGTTTTTTATGATAAAGAATTATTACAAGAAGAAAACCACAAGATTTTAATAACTAAAAAAGGAAAGTTTTTAAGTGATGGTATTGCTGCAGATTTGTTTTATGTAGAATAGTTTTTTAGTTGGGAGTTTGTTAGTTTTTTAGTAAGCTGTGTTTGATATTTACTCATCAACGCGTTAGGGATGGAGGCATTTGTTGAAGCTCTTTTTATTTTACTTTTCTCGTTATGTAAAAGTAAAATAAAAAAGCGACTGCCGAGAGCCCGTCCCGGCAGGGAACGCCCAAATTATTTTTCTAAAATTTTAGCTACTTCTGCATTTACAAACTCTAAAAATTGCTCGTCTTCTGCTGTAAAGGGATCTATGGTGTTAGAGTCAATATCTATTTGGCCAATATTTTCTCCATTTACAAATAACGGAATTACAATTTCTGCTTTTACAGTAATGCTGCACGCAATGTAATTGTCTTGTGCTTTTACATCTGGTACTACAAAATTGGCGTTAGACTCAGCTACTTGTCCGCAAATACCTTTTCCAAAAGGGATAATGGTGTGGTCTGTTGGTTCACCTGCGTAAGAGCTAAGTTTTAATTCGTTTTTATCTCCGTTTTTAAAATAGAAACCTACCCAATTGTAGTATTCTATATTATTACGTAGGGTATTGCAAATTTCTTCTAAACGGTGTTCTACAGAAAGTTGCTCTTGCGCTAAAATTTTAATTACTTCTGGTTTTAATTTTTCAAGATTCATTGCTATATTTTTTAGGCAAAAGTATTTAATATTTAAGAAAAAAGAATACTTATTTACATAACTTTGTGCTAGTTAAATCTGCTGTGTTGAAAGAAATTTTTGAAAAAAATAAAGCGGTAATCCGTTTTTTGGTGTTGTTTATTGGTTGTTACTTAGTATTAGCTGGCTTGTATAAAGTGTATTTGTTTTATGGAAGTTCAGAGGTTTACTACCCAGATTATATTACTCATTTGGTATCTCAGCAAACAGAAGCTGTAATTGAAGCTTTTGGATATCAATCTCATATAGAACCACACCCTAATGATGCTTCTATGAAACTTTATGTAGAAGGAGATTATTTAGCTAGAGTGGTAGAGGGGTGTAATGCTATAAGTGTGTTAGTGCTTTTTGTTAGTTTTATTATTGCTTTTCATACCAATTTTAGAGATACATTATTATATATGCTTGCAGGATGTATTTTAATTTACGCACTAAATGTGGTACGTGTGGCTTTACTAGCAATAGGGATTTATGAATATCCGGAGAGTCAAGAGTTTTTACATGACACTGTTTTTCCGTTAGTGATTTATGGTATTTTGTTTGTTTTATGGATTATTTGGGTAAGAATGGCGACTGCAGAAAAGAAAAATGTAGATGAATAGGTATTTAAAATATTTTTTGGCTCTACTAGGTTTATTGGCTTTAGCTTCTGTTAGGTCTTTTCAAGAAGAATTATTTTACGATCCTTTAATTAAATTTTTTAAAGGAAATTATAGCGGAGCATTGGCACCAGATTTTAATTATTGGAAATTAACCTTACATACTGTATTACGATATTTATTGAACTCTTCTATTTCTATTACAATTATTGTTTTGTTGTTTTCTAAAAGTGTTTTAAAATTTTCTGTAACTATTTACGGTATTTTACTGTTAGTTTTACTACCAATATTTTTATTATTGCTTTATTCTATGAGTACAGATTTGTACTTTATACTGTTTTATGTACGCAGATTTTTAATTCAGCCTTTATTAATTTTATTATTAATTCCTGCTTTTTACTACCAACAGAACATAAAAAAAGCCGACTAAAAAGCCGGCTTTTGTAAAAGGGTAGGTAATTTATTTAATAGGGTTTAATATAAGGTCTACTCTTTCTATTAAATCTTTAATATGAATTTTACTCATGGTATCTGAAAAACTATATTGAGAAGATTTTAATGCACTTTGTAGTGTGGTTAATTCTGCTCTTACCACAGCTTTAATATCACTTCTATTTACATTAATCTTACTACCAGAATTTCTTCTTCCTGAACTTCTTTTTTGCTCATTTGTCATTAAATACTCTAATCTTTCTACGTAAGCTCTTTGTAGGTTTCTTCTATAAAGATCTATTTTTTTACGACTAGATAATTCACTAAAAACTCCTTGTCTAAGCTCAGACATCATATCTGTTAAGCCATAAGCTTTATCTCCGTTTAACTCTGTGTTTTCAATTAAACGAGCCATTCTGCCGTAGTCTAAAAGGTTATTAAGTGTTCTAGATTGGTAGTCACTAATTCTTTCTACGCTACCGTCAAATTCAATTTTATTAAAAATATCTTTATTTAATAACCATTCTGGCGTTTCAAAAAGATTTTCTTGTAAAAACTCCATTGCTCTTTCTTGCTTATCTGTACTGGTATGCTCATAAACCGCACCTTCTTGATCGTAAGTTTTATAAGTTTCTACAACTCCACCAATATTAGCAGTAACGTGACCCATATATCTGTTGTATTGAGATAGAACTTGTACATATAAATCTTCTAAATCTTGGTAGTCTTTACCATCTTCTGCTGTCCATTCAATTAAATTAGGCACAATTCTCTTTAAGTTTTCAATTCCATAAGCACTTGCCTTCATAGAGTCGCTACCTAAATCTTCTGTTTGAGAAGTAGGATCTATTACAGTTCTTTGTTGAGAGCCAAAACGGTAAAGAGGGTCACCAGCGTGCTCTAATATCCAAGCGTCTAAAGTAGATTTTTCTTTTTCAGCAGATTTATCTAAAATAGGCTTGTATCCCCATTTAATAGCATACTTATCATAAGGTCCAATGTTTGGCATTAAAGCAACATCACCATCACCAGGTTGTGCTACGTAATTAAATCTAGCATAATCCATAATAGATGGAGCTGTGCTATATTTTTTGGTAAACTCTGGGTCTCTTAAATCTTCTACATCATAAGCAACACTACTACCCATATTGTGTGGTAAACCAAGTGTATGACCAACTTCGTGAGAAGAAACAAACCTAATAAGTCTACCCATAATCTCGTCTTTAAACTCCACACCTCTAGCTTCTTCATTTATAGCGGCAGTTTGCACGAAATACCAGTTTCTTAATAAGGTCATTACATTATGATACCAGTTAATATCAGACTCTAAAATCTCACCAGTTCTAGGGTCACTTACGTGAGGGCCATTTGCATTTGGTATAGGAGATGCTAAATATCTAACTACAGAATAACGCACATCTTCTGGACTCCAGTCTGGATCTTCTTCTATAGTAGGAGCATCTTTTGCAATAATGGCGTTTTTAAAACCTGCTGCTTCAAAAGCAACTTGCCAATCTTCTATACCTTGTTTGATGTATTTTTTCCATTTGTCTGGAGTAGCACGATCTATATAATAAACGATTTGTTTTTTAGGTTCAACTAACTCTCCGTTATTATATTTCTCAATATCTTCATCTTTTACTTCTAGCCTCCATCTATCTAAAAATTTAACATCCTTACTCTTTTGTGCATCTAGACCGTAATCTGTTTGACTTCTAGCAAACCAGCCTACACGCTCATCAAAATACCTTCTTTTCATAGGGTTGCTTGGTAGTAAAATCATAGAATTACTAAACTCTAAAGAGATAGAGCCTGTACTTTGATTAGAAGGAGGGTTGCCAGCATTGTATGTTTTTACGTGTCTTACTTCAATATTTTCCGGAAAACTTTTAATAGTATCTACGTAAGAACGGTTATTGTCTACTTTAGATATTTTATAAGCTTTTCTTCTAGAGTTTCTTAAGCCTAATGCTTGTATATCTTTTTCAAATAAACTTGTTACATCAATTACACTAGCATTGGCTGTAGAGTCTTTATGAAATGCTTTTATTGGAAACGAGTAAAGTATAGGTTCAAAATTAGAATTTACTACCGCTTCATGAATAGGTAAAGAGTCTGCCGCAACAATATCATGAGAAACTACTCTTAGTAAAATATTATCTCCTTTTTTTTGCCATTTTAATACTTGCGTATTTTGTTTGCCACCACCAAAACCAAGTCCGGTTGCTGTTTTAGCAATACGAGTAACCATTAACATCTCTCGGTTTAAGAGACTATCAGGAATTTCGTAAAAATACTTTTTGTCTAAGTAATGAACATTAAAAAGTCCTTTGTCTGTTTTTGCATCTTTGGTAATTACTTTGCTAAAAGCTTTGATGCCTCCTTTTTTTGGAGCTTCTTTTTTTGTCTGTGGAGCTTCTTTTTTCTGAAAAATAGCACAGCTACTTAAAGAAATAGTGGTTAACCCAATAAGACAGGTTTTTAGTATGATTGATTTGTTCATAAAATATGTTTTGTAATAATAAGACTAGCTTAGGAAGATAAGGTTTAAAACTTACTTATGTTAATTACTCAGAATTATTTCATATTCACTAAATCTAACGTTAAATAATATAGATTTTCATTTTCTAATTTTGACTTTAGCCAAGCGTAAAAACAAATTAGAAAAATATCTTCTTTGTAGTTTACTAGATCATCTAGTTGTTTTAATTCTTCTTTCACTTGTAAACGATCGTGCTTGCTATTGCTGAGGTAATATTTTGTAATTAACTTAATAAATAATGACACTTTTTTGTTTTCTTTTAATTGAATTGTTTTAGAATATTTTTTCTGAAATGCTATGAGTCTAGAATTAAATACATCAAAATTGTCTAGCTCTATTAAAAGTATAAGCTCGATTACCTTTTTTTTAATTACCCAAATTTCTCCAAAGTGTTTACTATACCAAGCATCTGTTTTGTTTAAACCTAAAAAAGTTTGATAAGCGGTTTTTATTTCATTTTGCTGTATGTAACAGGTAGTTAAAAACAGTTGAGGTAAAAAAGAATTATTGGTTTGTAATAATTCTATAGCTGCTGTAGCTTTTCCTTTAAAATTTAAAAAGTATACCTTAAATAGTAAAAGGTCTTCTTTAAATTGCTTTAAAAATATAGGATGATCATCTAGTAATTTTTCAAATTCATCTAAATACATTTTAAATGTAACAAAGTTTCTACTTCTAAAATGCGCGTAACTTAGTAATTGAAGAATCTCTAAATGGTAATAAATATGCCTCTTATGTAAATGTTGTTTATTATTAACGAGTGCATATAGTTTTTCTAATGTAGGAATAGTAGAATGGTAATTGGTAGTTAACTGCCCTTTTAAGTCTAATATTAAGAATAATTGGTGTAGAGATTTAAAAGTAAGTGAGTCTTCTATGTGTAAATTTTGAGAGTGAAGAAGCTCTTCTATAGATGTATTGCTAAAATTGTCTGTTTTAATTTTATTCTTCAAATCTGCAAAAAACAAACTCAACTGCATTTCTTTTTCTAAAGTGGTATGGTTTACTTTAATTTTCTTTTGAATGTCTTTAAAATCTATTTTAGAATATAAATGAGCAAACTGAAGTTGAGTAAGATAAATTTCGTGCAGAATGGTTGGTAATTCTAGTACGGTTGCTTTTTCTTCTATCTTAAATAATAGCTTATAAGCAATATGATAAAGTTGATGATCCAATAAAATACGTGCAGCTAATAATTTTTTAAATATTTCTTGCTCTGCAGAATTTTCATTTTCAAATCCTTTTATAGCAATAAACTCAATTAAACTGTCTTGTAACCTTTTGCAAAGTGCGTGAAAAGCATTTTTGTTGAGGTTACCGTACAAGGTTTCTATAATGGTAGTTTGTGATAGTTGCTTGGTAAGTAATACAAACAACTCTATATTTTTTTCTACAGAAGTTTTATTCTTCTTCTGTAAGAATTTGATAAACTCCTTTTTCTCTATTTCAGAAAGTAATTCTATTATTTTAAGTAAACTATTCAATATAAGTCGTAAGTTTTATTTCATATTAACATATGTATGATGGTGTTAAATGTAATTAATTTTGATTTAAGTCGTAAGTTTTTTTGAAAAATAGAATTTTGAAAGAATAGTTTACACTGCATATTTGCTGTATAATTAAATTCAAATATTATGGAATATCAAAATTTTAATACAGAAGAAACAAGAACTGAAAAACCTACTAAAGATTTTTTAATTAATAATTCTGTAGGAAAACCAACAGCTGCATTTATCTCTGCATCTTGGGTAGCATTATTTGCAGGGATGGCATCTTATTGTATAGGTTTGTGGAATGTAGATATGCTGTTGAATGAGAAAGGATATTACTTTGCCATCTTGCTTTTTGGACTTTTCTCTGTAATATCTGTACAAAAAAGTGTGAGAGATAAACAAGAGGGAATACCAGTAACAGATGCTTATTATAGCATAAGTTGGGTAACCACTTTAGCAAGTATTTTATTACTTGTTATAGGTTTGTGGAATGCAGATTTGGAGTTAAGCGAAAAAGGTTTTTACGGCATGTCTTTTACCTTAAGTGTATATGCTGCTATATCTGTGCAGAAAAACACTAGAGATTTAAAACTGTTTAATGAATAGAAGAAGAATAAATAGGGTTGTGTAATGCAGCCCTTTTTTTGTATATATGAATATAATTAAATTTTGGAGCATAATATTTTTCTAAAAAAGTACGATTCCAAAAATGACTTTTCATTATAAATAATGGATCTTCTATCATAAAATAAGGAATAAAATGATACCATTTTACAGATCTCAATTTTAAAAAGCGTTTGTGTTCTTTTTGATATCTCAGCTCTTTACAAGCAATTTTTAGAGCGTGACGTTGGCATTTAGACACCAAATAATTATTAGCCACTTTAGGCTGAAAACCATAATAGTATAATTGGTCTTTGATGCGTTTATAGTTTTGAAACCGTGACCAGCTATCCATCAAGACTAAAAAAATATGGATAAAAGAAAATAAGAAGAAAGAAAGCCAAAATAGAATTTGCCATTTATTTTCTGAAAGAAGAGCATATTTAAGTTGTATGCCATATAAATATGACTCTAGTATAAATAAGAAAAGAGCAAAAAGCAACCATTTGCTTACTTTAAAGTAAGACCACAAAAGTGAATTTTGTTTAGGTAAAGATTGCTGCATCTAACTAATATAAATAATATTGGTTAGATCAATTTCTCTATTAACTAAATAGAAACTTTATTTTATGAAGAATTTGTAGAGCTTGATATTCTAAAAAGTCACTTTCAGAATGATCTAGCTGCTTTAAATCCCAAGCTTGTGCAATTAGTAATTGGTATTCTTTTAGTAAACTTATTTTCTCTAACGGATTATTTATTTCATTTGCTATAACAGACATGTGACTAGTTTTTGTTTATTATAAATATAGAGCTCTTTCTCTTATTTGTTGCCTAACTTAGATGAATGACTCTTTACTCTAGACCAAAACTTCTTTTAAATAGATTAGTAAAAGAAAAGGGACTTCGATTTTGGCGAAGTCCCTTTTATAATTTACTCTATTTGTGTAATTAGAATTTTTAAATGCTTATTATTCATTAAATAAATTTAATGTGTCAACTTCTTTATAGCCATTTTGCATAAACCCTCCTCTTATAAATTGAAAATGCTTTTTCCCATATACTAAGGCTATTTTTTTTAGTTTAGATTCATAGATACGCTTTTCAATGGTGTCATTTCTAGTATATATTAAAACATCATTTGCTCGAACTTGAGGAACGGTCTCACACTCGTATTTTTCTAAATAGTCGGTTTCCCAGTCGCATTGAGTTAATTGAATAACTCCATATTTTGCTTCATAAATTTCAATTAGCTCATTCATAGGTATGTCTACAATCATATCTTGTTCTTGAAACCCTAAATTTTCTCTGTTCTGGGAGATATAATTACTATTTCTAATTGCTTTCGGTAGAGATTTATTTTTCTGATCTTTATAATCACTCATATAAATTCCTGAAATTTTCCGTGTTTTCCGTGTCAACGTGTCCATTTCCTGAGTGTTAAAAACTGTAGAATCTTTTAATGCTATACTTTCAAAGAAAACAGTATATCCTTGTTGTCGAAGTTTTTCTAACTTACTTTTTGTATCATCATAAAATTCTGGATGATTAATATGTACCATCGGGAAAAGCACTAAAGTTTTATTTTTTTCTTGGTTGTAAAAAACTTCTGTCTTTACTTCTTTGGATGTTAATAGATCAATAAAAAGGCTGTTACAAGAACAAATAAAAAAAATTGAAAATATTAATATAATATATTTTAGATATTTCATTACATTTTATATAGAAGAAATCACCACTAATTAGTGATGATTTCTAAAATTTGATATTAAAAAGGTACACCAGCATCCATTAGTCTAATTGCTGTATCTACCCAGCAATTTGCCTTGCAAGATCCTCTTCCTTTAATTTTATTTCCATCTTCGTCGGTATATTTATCTTTACAAGCCTCAATACATTTTGAATGAGGTGATAATCCATCATTTGGATCATCTTCATCGCCTCCGTTTGTAACATTGATTAACTCAGCTTCAAATTCAGCTCTTGTAATACCTTTTAATTCAAGTATATTTTCAGAAACATCGAATAAATGTAAATCATTATCATCTTCTGTTATTCCTATTTGAAATATAACAGGTATTTCTTGATCTGTAGCTTCATCATAATATATTCTTTCAATTTCGTATATGTCAATTTCTGAGTCAGAATAGTTTTCATTTTCATAAACAGAATTATCTGCTTCAATGATATTGTTTTGGTTATCTTCAAAATTAGAATCTTCAATTGCAGTATCATTTGAACATGAAGTGAAAAATAGTAGAATTAGGGAAATTCGTAAAAAGTTTTTTAGGTTTTTCATAAATTAAAATTAAATTATTAAACATTAATCTGATCAGATATCATAAAATTATGAATATATATATATAATGTTAAAAATTGTTAATTTTGGATAACTTATAATAATTATATCAATATATGCAATAAAAAAGGAATCATTTAAAACTGAATGATTCCTTTCTCTATTTAATTATAATTTTAAATTCTAAAATAGAATTTTATTCTTCTAGCTCTACAAACAAACCATCGTCTGTTTTATTCACTTTGGCTAGGTTGTGTTTTCTTAAACCTTTAATAGCTTTATCCCATTTCTTATTACTTAAAGTAGAAGCCGCTTTAATAGTTTCTAACTCTTGCGGAGATTCCTTTTTCAGTAACTCTAAAATAGTTTTTTCTTCTTCGCTTAAATCTACCTTTTTACGTTCAGGTTTCATTTGAGGGAAAAACAACACTTCTTGTATAGATGGGTTATTGGTTAAAAACATAATTAAACGGTCCATCCCGATACCTAAACCAGAAGTTGGAGGCATACCATATTCTAATGCTCTTAAGAAATCTTGATCTATAAATTCTGTAGCTTCATCATCACCCTTTGCTGCTAGTTTTAATTGCTCTTCAAAACGTTCACGTTGGTCAATTGGGTCATTTAATTCAGAATATGCATTAGCAATTTCTTTACCACAAACCATTAACTCAAAACGTTCTGTTAACTCTGGGTTATCTCGGTGCTCTTTACAAAGCGGGCTCATTTCTTTAGGGTAATCTGTAATAAAAGTTGGCTGTATGTAGTTACCTTCACATTTTTCACCAAAAATTTCATCAATTAGTTTTCCTTTACCCATCGTTTCATCTACCTCAATACCTAAGCTTTTAGCACCTTCACGAAGTTCTTCTTCCGTTTTACCGGTAATATCAAAACCAGTAAATTCTTTAATAGCATCTGTCATGGTTACACGTTTGTACGGCGCTTTAAAATCTACTTTATGTTCGCCAAAAGTAGCTTCGGTAGTTCCGTTTACAGCGGTAGCACAATGTTCTAAAAGTTTTTCAGTAAAATCCATCATCCAATTGTAGTCTTTATAAGCTACATAAATTTCCATTGCGGTAAACTCTGGATTGTGGGTTCTATCCATTCCTTCGTTTCTAAAGTTTTTAGAAAACTCATAAACACCATCAAAACCACCAACAATTAATCTTTTTAGATATAACTCGTTAGCAATTCTTAAATATAAAGGAATGTCTAATGCGTTATGGTGGGTAATAAATGGTCTTGCAGCTGCACCTCCAGGTATAGATTGTAGTATTGGAGTTTCTACTTCAAAATAACCTTTATCGTTAAAAAAGTTACGCATAGCAGTAAAAAGCTTTGTACGTTTTACAAAAACGTCTTTCACTTTAGGGTTAACTACCAAATCTGCATAACGCTGGCGGTAACGCATTTCTGGATCGTTAAATTTATCAAACTCGTTTCCTTCTTTATCTACTTTTGGTAATGGTAAAGGTTTTAAAGCTTTACTTAATAAAGTAAACTTTTTTACCATTACGGTTTTCTCGCCTACTTGAGTAGTAAACAATTCACCTTCAATACCAATAAAATCACCAATGTCTAATAGTTTTTTATAAACATCATTGTATTGTGTTTTATCTTCGTCTGGGCAAATTTCGTCACGATTAAAATATACTTGAATACGCCCAGTAGAGTCTTGTAACTCTGCAAATGAAGCTTTTCCTTGTATTCTTCTAGACATTAATCTACCTGCGATAACCACCTTTTTACCATCTTCAAACTCCTGTTTGACTTTAGCAGAGGTGTGGTTTACCGGATATAAATCTGCCGGATAAGGATTGATGCCTAATTTTCTAAGAGAAGAAAGTTTTTCTCTACGTACAAGTTCTTGTTCAGATAATTGCATAGTTCAGTTTATGTTTTTGAAGCCGCAAAGATAATTACAAAGATGTTAGCAATCAAAAAAGCAGGAAGGCATTTTAAAGATACTTAACTCTATAAGATTAGTCTTCTATTAAAAACTTAAAAAATAGTAACTTTGCTTATAAAAAAAAATGAGTTTTTGGCGGGTTTTACTTTCAATTTTATTTCCACCACTAGCAGTGCTAGATAAAGGTTGTGGTTCTATATTAATTGTAATTATTCTTACACTTTTAGGTTGGGTGCCTGGAGTGATTGCTGCGCTTATTATATTAAATAATCCAAAAAGATGAACAAGAAGGTAGAAGTACAAGAATTAGGGGTAAAAGATTATAAAGAAACTTGGGAGTACCAAGAGCAGCTTTTTCAAGATACACTAAATACAAAAATTAAAAACAGAAGAGAGAATCTTGGTTTGCCTACAAAAAATCATTTTTTGTATGTAGAGCATCCGCACGTGTATACCTTAGGAAAGAGTGGCGATTTTTCTAACCTTTTAATTTCTGAAGAAGAATTAGCAAAGAAAAATGCTACCTTTTATAAAGTAAATAGAGGAGGAGATATTACTTACCACGGTCCTGGCCAAATTGTAGGTTACCCAATTTTAGATTTAGATAATTTTTTTACAGATATACATAAATACCTTAGATTACTAGAAGAAGCAGTTATTAAAACTTTAGCAGAGTATAATTTGGCTGCGGAAAGGAGTAAAGGAGAAACTGGAGTTTGGTTAGATGTAGGGACACCATTTGCGCGCAAAATTTGTGCAATGGGAGTGAGAGCTAGCCGTTGGGTAACCATGCACGGTTTTGCTTTAAATGTAAATGCAGATTTAGGTTATTTTGATAATATGATACCGTGCGGAATTAAAGGCAAAGCCGTCACTTCTTTAAATGTAGAACTTGGTAAAACAGAAGTAAACATTGCAGAAGTAAAAGAAAAACTCTTAAAACATTTTGCTGAGTTGTTTGAAGCAGAATTAGTTTAATACATATTATAGAATAGTAATAGTGTATTAATTCATTTGATAAATTAATACACTATTGTCTTCCCCTTTTACAGAAAGTTCTAATTTTCCTCTGTTATCCATATTGGCAATACTTACTTCAGAATTTCCGTACACTGGGTAACCTTCTAATAAATTAGCATTGGCATCAAACACATAAACCTTGCTCGCTTGGGTATCTGTAATAGTAATGTATTTTTTATTGTTAATTTCTATTAATTGAGGTTTGGTGTACAGCCCGTAATCCAAGTTAGCTTTTTTGCCGTTTATGTTCAATTCATTCTCATTAAATGTGACAGAGATTTCATTGTCTGCAATAAAACTATGACTTTCATTAAGTTTTAAGTCTTTAGTAGTAATTTTACCGCTCTCGTTAATTTGTATTAACTCTCCGTTTATATTAGTAGTCGTAAATAAATTTTTGTGCAAATACCATTTATTATCAGAAAAATTGAAATCTTTCTTAGCAGGTACTCTTACTTCCCCAGTTCTACTCAAAATATGTAAAGTACCATTTATCTCATTTGCTAAAATGTAGTCTTTCTTTCCTATTCTAATATGTTTTGGAGCTTCAATCAATTCAGAGTCTGTTTTGCTAAATTTAAATCCGTTTACTTTTTTTCCTTCTTTATCATACATAGAAATATGATTGCCTTGCGTAACTACTAAACGATATTTACTGTTATTGTCATAATCAAACACAGCAATATTTTGAGTAATGGTGTTATTAAATTTAAGCGGAAATGGTTTTACAGGATTACCACTTCTGTCTAAAATATAAACTTGATTTTGAGTAGCGAATATAAGTTGAAGTCTTCCATTATTGTAGATATCTATTTGCTGGATATCTCCTACAATTCTACTATCTAATTGTTTTTTCCAGTTTAAATTTCCATTATTTTCAAAAAGATGCAGTACATTATTTTCGTCTTGTACAGCAATCTCCATTTGTTTTGTTTTCCAGTTTTTTACAAACTGAGGTTTGGTAGCTATATCACTCTCTAGTTTTATGCTGTTAATTTGCGCTATGTTGTCTGGTGTGTTGTTGGCTTCTGCCTTTTGTACAATGGCGTTTACGTGTGCAAAATTTGTGTCATATATAAATTGAAGAGCGCTTACTTTAAAATCATTCAGCTCAACCTTTACAAGATCTTCTTTTAAATTCTCGTTTACCTTATAACTTAGGTGTTTTTTTAAATTTTCATTAACACCAACTAATAGTATAGACGATTCATCACTCAATTCACCCTTCATATTCTTAAATGCAGATAAATTGGCCAGTACCGTTCTGTTTTGGTAATTAGCAATAATGTTTTCTATCGTTTTTATTTCTTCAGAAAAAATGTAATAATGGTCTACTTGAGCATAGTAGCTTAATTGCTTTTGGTTAAGTAGAGGTTGGTAGGCGTCATAAATATTTTCTTTATCTGTAAAATTGTAAATATTAACTCCTCTAAACTCTGAAACTACATCTTGGTATGCTACCAAAGCATCGTTAGAAATTGTAATATCTATAGAGTTAAAAATTGTAGCGTTTTTGTTGTTAGGGAAATAAACTTCACCAACTTCTTGTGCAGAGTTAAAAAATGCTTCATTTTTTAAAGGTGCTAACTCTATTGCTCTGTATTCTGTTAGATTAGTTTTTAAACTTTCAAACTTATCATAGGTAAAAGCAAAATACCCAATAGCAGATGATGGTATAACCTCTGCCATTTGATTGGTTTGTGGTTCTATGCCTTGAAATAAATTTAAAATTCTTTCTTTTTGAATAGTTGCTGAAGAAACCCCGTTTAATTGAATTTCATCATCTTCAATATTTAAATCTAATACAGACCAATCAGAAAAATTTTCTAAAAACTTTGTACTTCCATTAGGAAACAATAAAGGGTAAATTGCATTAAAATCTTCTTGATGTATAAATAAGGAATGATTGCCAGATGCGGCATTGTAAATTTTCTCTAACGTTGGGTCTTGTGGTAGTTGGTTATCGTAAATTCTAATAATATTTTCTAAAACTAATTTAGAAGAGCTATAAACATATATATTGTTTAGAAGAATACTGTAGGTTTCTGTTTCTTCTAAAGTATATTTTTTAATTTCTTTACCATCATATTTAAAAGTTTCTACGGCTTTATTTTGTACAGAATCTAGATTTACTTTTAATTCTTCTTCTGTTAAAAGGGTGATAGCAACTTCATTTCTTCCTATTTTATTAAAGCAAAGAAGACTTTTTTCAGAAATATCAATATTTTTTAGAGGTATAAATTGCTCTTTAAATTCTTGATAAATTTTAGAGGTGTTGTTATTGGTAATTAAACTATTTTCTTGTAGTTTTTCTGATAACTTACTTAAGTTATTACTTTTAAGAATAATAGCAGTATTTGGGGGTATAAAACTAAATAATTTAGAAGGGGCTTTGCTGTCTTCTTCACAAGCTATACATATTAAAAAGGCAAGACAGTAAAAGAGATATTTCTTCATAGAAAATTAGTTTCAATTTTTTTATAAAAGTAGCGGTATTGCTAGTAAATTTCTGTTAAACAAAATTAAAAATATACACTGAAATTTAAATATCAAGATTCAGTTGTTCTGGTAATAACCGGAAGCTTTTTCTGTGGTATTTTGTAATCCCGTATTTCTCTATGGCTTCCCGGTGTTGTTTTGTAGGGTAACCTTTATTTTGTTTCCAATTATACATAGGGTACTCTTCGTGAATTTTTGCCATAAACTCATCTCTAGCAGTTTTAGCTAAAATAGATGCAGCTGCTATATTTAAATACTTACCATCTCCTTTAATAATGCATTGGTGTGGTATTTTTAAGTATGGTTTAAATTTATTACCATCTACCGCAATATGTTCTGGTATTGTTTTTAATTGTTTTATAGAACGGTGCATTCCTAAAATAGATGCATTTAAGATGTTAATTTTATCAATCTCTTCCATCATTACGTGAGAAACAGCATAGCTAATAGCATCTTTTTCGATTAAAATACGTAGAAGGTCTCTGTTTTTTTCTGAAAGTTTTTTTGAGTCATTTAAAATCTCGTTTTTAAAATCGTCTTTTAAAATGACAGCAGCAGCAGTTACAGGTCCTGCAAGGCAGCCTCTACCAGCTTCATCTGTGCCGCATTCTATTAAATCTGAATGATATTTTAACTTTAGCATAATGCAAATTTACATAATTTGAGTATTATGAAGATTCAAAGCAATTATTCAAATTTACATTCGTTAAAAAATTATACTTTTGCCTCAGTTAAATATAGATATGACCAAGCATCTTATTATAATTTTTTTTCTGATGATTTCTTTTCAGAGTTTCAGTCAATTTGAAGTTCAAAAAGGAAGCAAAAGTGCATCAACTTCTAATTCTAATACTACTCTTAGAACGAATGAAGCTAAATCAAAATCTAATAATGGGAAAAAGGAAAAACCACCAATAGAAGATTATAAAATCATTTCTATAGAAAATGATACTACTTATGTGGATACGACCTTAACCATTAACAAAGACTATAAGTTCAATTATTTAAGAAAAGATAATTTTGAACTTTTACCTTTTTCTAATGTTGGGCAACCTTATACCAATTTAGCGTGGAATTTTGATGAGATAGATTTATTACCAGATATAGGAGCTACTACTAAACATTATGGAGTTTATAATGTAGAAGATATTTATTACTATAATGTGCCAACACCATTAACAGAGCTTTTTTTTAAAACTACTTTTGAACAAGGGCAAAATGTAGATGCTTTTTTTACAAGCAATATTTCACCTCGTTTAAATTTTTCTATTGCTTATCGTGGTTTAAGATCTCTAGGTAAATATCAAAACATATTAGCTAGCCAAGGGGCGTTTAGATTTGGGGTAAGTTATCAGTCAAAAAACGATCGTTATTACTTAAGAACACATTTTGTATCTCAAGATATAAATAATCAAGAAAATGGAGGGTTAACTCCAAAAGCAAATACTTTGTATCAAAATAAAGATGATGAGTTTAGTGATCGTTCATTATTAGAAGTCAATTTTGAAGATGCAGAGAATGAGCTTTTTCTTAAGCGGTTTTATTTAGATCACTATTATAAAGTGGTAAAAGGAAATGATTCTACCCAAAATAATCAAATAAGAATAGGACATACACTTAATTTTACAGATAAAGAATTTTGGTACAAACAAACAGATCCCTTTTTGGGCTATGGAGATTCCTATCAAAATTCAGAATTAAGTGATGAGGTAGAATACCAGCGAGTAAGTAATCTCTTGTATGCTCAATACAGAAACAATTTGTTGGGAGATTTTACTTTTCAGGTAAAACATTCTAATTACAATTATGGCTATCAAAGAAAGCTAATATTAGATAGCGGAGTAATACCTAATAGAATTAAAGGAGATGTTTTTTCTGTAGGGGGTAGGTATCAAAAACAAATAGGTGGTTTTAAACTTTCTGGTGATGTTATGGTTAATTTATCAGATGAGTTTTCAGGAAATTATTTAAAAGCAAATGCAAGCTATAAATTAGATGAAGAGAATAAAGTTGATGCATCGTTAGTAGTAAACTCTTCAGCTCCAAATTTTAATTATTTATTGTTTCAGAGTGATTATGAAAATTATAATTGGAGTAATAATTTTGATAATATCCAAAAACAAGATTTGAGTGTTAATTTAAACTCTAAGAAAATAGCGAATATATCAGCTAGTTTAACGCAGATAAATAACTTTACTTATTTCGGACTAAAAGACAATCCTAATCCAGAGGTAGATGAAGATACCGGAGTGTCTTCTGCAAAATTGGTTACACCACTTCAGTACGATGGTAATATTGGATATTTAAAATTGAAAGCTGATAAAGAGTTTTGTTATTCTAGTTTCGCTTTTAACTCTACTATAATGTATCAAAATGTTTTTAGTGGAGAAGAAGTGTTTAAAGTTCCAGATTTTGTCACTAGAAATTCATTGTATTATGAAGATTTTTGGTTCGATAAAGCTCTTTATTTACAAACAGGTATTACTTATAATTACTTTACAAGTTTTTATGCCAACGGATATGATCCTGTTTTAGCAGAATCTTACGTGCAAAATTCAACAGAATTAGAGGGTTTCCATAGATTCGATTTTTTCTTCAATGCTAAAGTAGATCAAGCAAGAATCTTCTTTAAGTTAGAAAATTTCACGACAATTTTATTGGGAAACAATCATTATAGCGCCCCGTCACAACCATATAGAGACTTTTCTATCCGCTTTGGTATAGTTTGGGATTTCTTTTTATAGTTTTATTCTTCTGATTTACTGTATTTTAAATTTAATATAAAGAAATTATTAAATAAACTTGTAAAAAAGTTTGTTTTAGGAACAAAAAGGGGAGTATATTTGCATCCGCTTTGAGAGACAAGCAATGTTCATTGAGAGGGTTATTTTTTTTGGTTTATTAGATATATAGTTTGTATCTTGTAAGGCTCTAAAAAATAAAAATAAAAAACTTGAAATTTATTCTTGTTAGTTTAAATAAAGGTTATATATTTGCAGCCGCTAACGCTTAAAGCGTTAAAGTTCTCAAAAAATTATGAAATAGAAAAGCTGGGAAGCTGAGTAATTAAGAAATTACTTTTAAGGTTCGAGTCCTTAATTTTTAACGATTACTATTACTTTTTAGCGGTAGTATTATGAGTTCATTGAAGTATTGATTGACAGTAAAAACGAATTAAAGCTAAATAGCTAATTTATTAATTTTGAGTCTCTCTTTTATTAGTTTAGAGGAGAAATGATAATTCCGAGTTGAATATAAGTATTGTAAATATATTTAAAAAACAACGATGAAGAGTTTGATCCTGGCTCAGGATGAACGCTAGCGGCAGGCTTAACACATGCAAGTCGAACGGTAACAGCAGAGCTTGCTCTGGCTGACGAGTGGCGCACGGGTGCGTAACGCGTATACAATCTACCTATTACTGGGGTATAGCCCA
>NZ_FQYY01000001.1 GCF_900141885.1 Mesonia phycicola
TGATTTACAAACTTCAGAACATAAAGAATAATGATTTAGAAAGTCTAAAAAAAGACATTGATTCTGGAGGTAAATTTATATTATTCAATTATAGAATTGGACTTGGAGCAGTATCTTTATTGAGGTTTTCGCCTGCAATATTTATTAAACGCAGCGAGGAAATTGAAAAATTCAAAAGAAAATACAATAGAATGAATTTTATATTTGGACCTTGGTTCATTTTCAAAGGTCCATTTTTAACTTATGATGCTTACAAAGTCAATAAAAATGGAGGAATAGACATTACCAAAGATATACTGACTAATTTAACTCAAGAACATCTTGAAAAAGGAGAAGTAAATATTCAGGTTTTACACAACATATTTTCAAAAGTAAATAAATCTGACAAAAAGAATATTATTAAAGCTTTACAGAAAACAGATTTAAATATTGTTCCTGTTAAAAATGTTTATACAGCCTTGTTTGTTAATGTTGAGGAATATCAAGAAGCATATTTTGTTATTGGAATAGAACTTTCCAAACAAATTGATTTAAACATAGAACATATCAAAACAAATCTGAATAAATACTTTTATAAACACGTAGAATTTGACATATTTGAAATTAATGAGAATGATGAATATTCAGAAAAACTAATTGAACAAGGAGAAAAAATTAACGGAATAAAAAGCGTGTGGTAACACTGTACAATTCCAACTAAGGTTTGGTTGTGTCCTGCGGACACAGACGCAAAAGCGTCAAAGTTAGCCCTTTTTATTATCTTTACTCTTAACCTTCCCTTAGCTGGGAAATTATACAAAACCGTTGGCAACAAGCTAAAAAAACAATCGTGATAAAATTAGAATCATTTAAAATAGATTATTGGAAATATCTCAAAAAATGGATTTCAAGTGAATCGGAATTAGTCCAATTCGCCGGACAAATTTTCTCTTTTCCAATTGACAAAAAACAAGTCGAATTATATTTATCGGAATCAAATAGAACTGTATTTAAAATAGAAAACGAGAATAATGAAACAATCGGAATTGCAGAAATAAACATTCCAGAGGATAATGTTGCGAAATTAGCTCGAATTTTAATCGGGGAAAAATCAATGCGTGGAAAAGGAATCGGAACGGAATTGATTAATAAACTGACTGAATATGGGTTTTATAATCTAAAAAAGGAAAGAATTATACTAAATGTATATTCTTGGAATATTTGAGCAATTAAATGTTATGAAAAAGTTGGTTTTCTAAAAACTGACAAACCAATAAAACGTATAAAGGTTGGAAATGAAAATTGGGAAACAATCGAAATGGAAAAAAAGCCAGTGCCTAACAATGTATAATTCCAACTAAGGTTTAGTTGTGTCCTGCGGACACAGACGCAAAAGCGTCAAAGTTGGCTCTTTTTACTATCTTTACTCCTAACCTTCCCTTAGCTGGGAAATTACACAAAACCGTTACAAAACATTAGAAATGAAATACTACATTTTAATATTCTTTTTTCTTATAAACACATTTTCATTTTCTCAAAATATTGATTTTATTAAAATTGTTTCCGAACAACTCGGTTTAGACAAATCAAAAATTAAAAGAGAATTGTTTACTTATAAAACTATCCCAAACAATCAGTCTGAAACTATTGTAGTCATTCCTGAGATTTCTAATGAAGACGAAGATGACTATTTTTTTGAACTTAACAGTTATATTCTAATAGTTGACAGCGAAACAGGAAAGATTAAAAATCAATATTATGAAAGTTCAAAAACCAATAATTGGACGTCTGATGCTGTAGTTTTATCAGAAATTATAATAGATACTGCACCTTACCAAATTTCAAAAGAAAAAAGAGCTTTTGGAATACGAGTAAATTATTATGGAATGTCTAAAGCTAATCCATATAGTAACACGACTATTTCGTTATTTATAAAATCCAAAAACAAATTAAAAAAAATATTAGACAATTATGATGTAATGGATTATGGTGGCGAATGGGACACTAACTGTGCTGGAGAATTTAAAAATGAAAAGAAAATATTGATTATATCATCAAATAAAACAAATGGTTATTATGATATTTTAGTAAAAAACAAAATTACAACAATAAAAAACTTTGAGAACGAAAATGGAGACTGTGACTACGAAGAAAAGAGAACATCTCAATCAATTCGATTAAAATATAATGGTGAAAAATACAAAAAAAACGTTTTGTAACACGGTGTATAAAACATAGCTAATAAGTCCATAACCAAAAGGTTTGTGTATATTTAGAAGGTACGCCAAATTTTTAATTTGGCTTTAAAAAAGAGAAAAATTAAAAACAAAATATAAAAATTCGGCTCTGTGTTAATCCGAAAAGTTAGTGTCTTTTTGCACGCTACGTTTCATACATAAGTCCGTTGGCAACAATATACCAATCACTCTCTGAAAAATGAATGAAAGCGAAATTGTAAAATATTTTAATATTGTTTTATTATCTGAAAAAGACGATAAGTTTTTTAACATATATGAATGTTTAGTTCCGAAACATCTTAAATATGAAACTAAAGACGAAAAAGAATACTTTAATGAATTATCAGAAAAAATTGCCGATTTTTTAAAAAGCAGAAAGTATTTTAACTAATTTGGGAATGGTTCGTTTGAACTGACTACAAAAGGAGAAAAAGCAAAAAGAAAAGGAGGGCATTTTGAATTAGAAAAATACGAGAATGATAAAGAAGATAAGCAAGACAAAATACTAGACTTAGATGGAAAACTTAAGAAATTTGAATTAAAGTTTGGTAATAAAATATTAGTCATCGGAATAGTTTTTACAATTTTAAATTTTCTAATAACATTTGCAACTCTTGAATTTTGGAAGCGTGGCGAAAATAAGAGTGAACAAAAAATGCAAGTAACGAACCCATTAAAGATTGAAAAAGCAGAAAAAATAAAAGATAGTTTGAATTAAATAATGTTGCCAACAATGTATAATTCCAACTAAGGTTTAGTTGTGTCCTGCGGACACAGACGCAAAAGCGTCAAAGTTAGCTCTTTTTACTATCTTTACTTCTAACCTTCCCTTAGCTGGGAAATTATACAAAACCGTTGCCGCCAATTAAAAAACTCAACAAAATCAACATATTGACAAGAATGTCGTAAAAATGTCGCAAACAAACCGTTATCAAATTGATAGATTCATAAGTAGTTTTGTAGTAACAATAAACCAAAATTAATTATGAACGAAATCGGAAAAAAAATTAGAGAAATAAGAAAGAAAAAAGGACTTTCTCAAGAAAAGTTGGCTGAATCTGCAAAAGTGAATTTAAGAACAATTCAACGGATTGAAAATAACGAAAGTGAACCTCGTGGAAAAACCTTGAACTTAGTTTGCGAGGTGCTTAACATAAATGCAGAAGATATTTTAGATTATGGAAAACAAACTGACAAAAGCTATCTAACAATTTTTCATCTTTCTGTAATAGTCTTTTTAGCAATACCTGTTGGAAATATAATTGTCCCTCTGATTTTATGGATAAATAAAAAAGATAAAATTGTTGGACTAAAAGAAATCGGAGCAAATCTTTTGAATTATCAAATCTTATGGTCGATTATAACATTTTTATGTATAACAGGATTCGCATTTTCGAAAATTATGCATTATGGTTATTATCCTATTCTTTTTTATATTTTCATCGGACTTTATACTTTGAACATAATATTACCAATAGTTTTTGCATTTAAAACGAGTAAAGGGAAAACAGAAAATTTATATCCAAATATAATTAAACTGATAAAATAACTGGTGGCAACATTGTATAATTCCAACTAAGGTTTAATTGTGTCCTGCGGACACAGACGCAAAAGCTTCAAATTAAGTTCTTTTTATTATCTTTAACATTCATTCAACGCAACTGAAAGTTATATTAAACCGTTGTGGGTAATGCGAAAAAACACTCAAAACGAAAACAGAACTCAAATTAATACTGATTTACAGATATTTAATGTATTTTAGAAATGGAAAACTAAAAAATCATATTATGAAAAATTGGATTTTATTAATCGGACTTTTAATTGGAGTAAATTCATTTGCTCAGGATAAAAGTATAGAAAACGAAAAAAACGAACCGTCTTTTAAATGCGATATCGTCAAATTTGACTCTAAAAAAAACACAATGGAATTCCAAGGAAACGTGAATTTTAAATCAGATATTATTGAACTGAAGAATGCTGACAAAATCGTTCTTAATAATAACACGAATGAAATAATTGTTACAGGTTTAGGAGAGTTTACGATCGATGGAGCAATTCAAATAAAAGATAAAGCGGAAAAGAATATATTGAAATACACTATTGGCGAACGAATAGCATATTTGGAATAAAAAACACTACCCACAATACTGTATAATTCCAACTAAGGTTTGGTTGTGTCCTGCGGACACAGACGCAAAAGCGTCAAAGTTAGCTCTTTTTACTATCTTTACTCCTAACCTTCCCTTAGCTGGGAGATTATACAAAACCGTTAGCCACGAGATATAACAACTTAGTAATAAATTATAACAATGACTAAAATTACATTAAAAGCAATTTTTATTTTTTATCTTCTTTTTTCTTTTTACCAAGCGAAAGCACAAGTAAGCGTTTCCTACTTTGGAAATTCTGACAATTCAAAAGTAGGTGTCGGATACGATTTTAACGAAAAATTATGGACGGAATTAAGGATTTATTCAGGCACATCATTAGAGAATGTAACTGCAGAAGCAGTTCTTAATTATAATTTTTTACGAAGAGAAGAATATCGAACTTATATTGGAGGAGGAATTGTGGTAAATAATTTGAATGGAATTGTTGTACCGATAGGAGCTCAATTTACTCCATTTGAGAATTTAAAAAATTTCTCTTTTCATATTGAATTACAACCAATGTATGAGGTAGATTACGCAGATTTGTTCGTTAACGGATTTGGTGGTATTCGATATAAATTTAATTAGAGAAATTTCATAACTGATTAAATTCAGTTGCCAACACTGCATAGTTCCAACTAAGGTTTAGTTGTGTCCTGCGGACACAGACGCAAAAGTGTCAAAGTTAGTTCTTTTTATTATCTTTATTCCTGACCTTCCCTTAGCCGGGAAATTATACAAAACCGTTATGAAACAATAGTATGACAAGATATCATAACAATCAATTAAGTAAAAGATTAATACAAGATGCAGCTAAGTATGGCATATCTGAGGACTTAATTCAGAAAAATCTATCCAAAGGAAAACTAATACAAGTAAAAAGAAATGAGATACTTTTAAATATTGGTGAACAAAACAATTATATTTATTTTATTCTTGAGGGTGGCTTTATAAGTCAATATTATAATGAGGAAAGTTCAAAGTACAGAACAATTGCTTTTTACATCGATAATTATCAACCCTATATGACGGAGCCCGAAAGTTTTTTTACCAACTCTATTTCCAATTGTCAACTAAAAGCATATAAAAAATCAAAATTAATAGCTTTTCATCGTGAAAGTATCACTAGTTTAAATAATGAGTACAAAAATTTTGATAAATATTATAATGCAAAAATTTTACAAGCACTTATAATTGAAGGTCAGATGAAAACAAAACTCATAAGTCTTTCTAAAAAGAATTTATATAGCTATTTAATAACAGAACATAATGCTGTTACAAGAAATGTCCCTTCAAAATATATAGCAGAATTTATTGGTGTAACTCCGCAATGGTTAAGTAAGATTAAAAAGAGTATTTGAAAGATGAAATTAGTTTCATAAAAGTCATTTAATTTTCTCATTAATTTGTTTAAGAAAAAATTTAATGAGAATATATTATGAAAAAAATGAGTTCTTCTGCAAAATTGAGCTATTACTTAGGTTGGGGATTAATATTAATCTATTTTATAAGTAACCTTATTTTTGTTCATGACCCAAGGCCCGCAACAGGAATTCTTGCTCTCGCAGGGTGTATATTTCTTGTAATTCACGGCGTAGCTCGATATGGCTGGAAAGGTACCGGACTATTCGTTATTTTAGCTTATACAGTTAGCACATTTTTAGAAGATTTAAGCATACATACGGGCTTCCCTTTTGGAAATTATCATTACGATTTATCTAGTGCTCCTTTTGCTGTTCCTTTTATAGACCAAGTGCCGGTAGTTGTAGGTCCAATTTATATAGCAGTTGGCTATTTGTCTTGGACTATAGGATCTATTATAATGAATCATGCCGATCGTCATTTGGATAAAAAAAGGAATATTTTCTTGCTACCTATGGTTAGCGCGTTTATAATGGTGCAATTTGATTTGGTTCAAGACCCATCAACATCTACCTATCAAGGATTATGGGTTTGGGAAAATGGTGGTGGTTTTGTAGGTGTACCTTTGGTTAATTTTCTTGGCTGGTATTTCACTTGCTACCTTTTTATGCAAATATTTACACTAGTTCTTGCCAAAAATCAACAAATGATTAAAACTTCAGGTTTAGTTGATAAGAAATTTTATTGGATGCAACCAATCGTTCTATATTTAACTATTGCTTTTTCTTATGTTACACAATACATTTATCATATAGACAATGAAACAGAAATACAAGATTTGGCAGGCAATACATGGACAGTAGCAAACCTTTATGAGATTTCGGTAACTGTTATGGTGTTTACGATGTTATATTCTGCTGTATTAGCAATTGTAAATTTATATAAAGATGCAAATGGTGACTTGAAAACATAGTAGTTATTATATGTTTATTTGTTTTCATTTAGAACTAGAATTAGTGAATATATATTTTTCTAAATGTATTAGAGTATATTTAGAATCCAATAAATTAAATAGAATTTTAGTAATGATTGGTAACTATGAAAAAATCGTTGCATAACACCATATAATACCAACTAAGATTTAGTTATTTCTTGCAGACACAGACACAAAAGCAATACAGTTAGCTCTTTTTGTTATATATTTACTACCAAATCTTACCATCGTCGGATAATTACACGAATACATTGGCAATAATCATAAATTACTCCCATATTTAAATGAAAAAAGCACTGTACTTTTTAATAGCAATCTTATGTTTGAGTTGTAAAACAAATCAAAATAAAAAATCAGCTAATAAAAAACCAAATATCTTATTTATTATAGCAGATGATATGGGTAAAGATGCCTTAGCCGGATATACTGAAGGAACTATAAAACCACACACACCAAATATAGATTCTATTAGAAAAGCAGGTTTAAGCTTTAATAATTTCTGGACATACCCCACTTGTTCACCAACTAGAGCATCAATGATTACAGGTAAATATGGATATAGAACAGATGTAAGATGGGCTAATCAAAAATTAAATGAAAGTGAAATTTTATTACAAAAATATATTAACCAAAATACTAATAATTCTTACGCGACAGCTGTAGTTGGTAAATGGCATATTTCTGGTTACGATACAACAATTAATCCAGAAACATTTGGCATTGATTATTATGCAGGCATATTTATTGGTTCTGTAAAAGATTATTACAACTGGCCTTTATCTGAAAAAGGAAAGCAAACAACAGCTACAGAATATACTACCAAAAAGTTTACAGATTTAGCGTTCAATTGGATTAATAAACAAGAAAAACCTTGGTTTATGTGGTTAGCCTATAATGCACCACATACTCCTTTTCATGTCCCTCCTGCAGAAATGCATAGTCAAGGAAACTTACCTCCTTACACAGAAAATGTAGATCCTACTCCTTATTTTATGGCTTCTATAGAGGCTATGGATTTTCAAATAGGAAAACTTTTAAATTCACTATCAAAAGAAGAAAAAGAAAATACAATTATTATTTTTATGGGTGATAACGGTACAGAACCAATAGTTACCCAAGATCCATATAATAAAAATCAAGTAAAAAGAAGTTTATATCAAGGTGGTATAAATATGCCTTTATTTGTGTCTGGAAAGGGAGTTGAAAGAAAAGGAATCGATAATAATTTAATTACTACAACAGATATGTTTGCTACAATAGCCGAAATAGCAGGTGTAGAAATTGATGAAATAAATGATAGTAAAAGTTTTAAAACACTTTTTTCTGAAAAGAAATCTATTAGAAAGTACCAGTATTCTGAAATGAAGAATGAAAAAAATGATGCTTGGACCATTAGTAATGGTACTTACAAATTATTAGTGTTTGTAAATGGAAAAGAAGAAATGTACAACTTAAGTACCGATCCATATGAAAAAAACAACATTCTAAATTCGACTCTTAATTCTATAGAAAAAAAATCTAAAGAAGAGTTAGAAATTGAATTGTTGAGGATAAGAAATTAAAAATACCTACCATCCAACGATGTATAATTCCAACTAAGGTTTAGTTGTATCCTGCGGAAACAGACGCAAAAGTGTCAAAGTTATCTCTTTTTACTATCTTTATTCCTATTACTTCAATAGCTGGAAAATTACACAAAATAGTTATATAACATTATAAATGAAGCAATTACTATTTACAATATTATTTTTCAATTTAAATTTTGGATTCTCACAAATTCCAAATAATAGCTATGAAATTAATAAAAAAATTGAATTAAATTATATTAGTTTAGAAGTAGAATGTTTTTATAACAGAACTGATGGAGGTAAAATTTTAAAGAAAATTGTTCTAAATAGATATAGTGATACCTTAAGTCATTTATTTAAAATTTATGACCAAAAAGACACAATTGGCGACCATAAATTATCTCTAAAACAGTTATTTTCAAAATATGCTATAAAAATACCTACTTCTAAATTTGATGAAATTGCTTTATTATTGAAAGATTTAGATGTAAATAAAATAAATGAAATATATAGCAAACCAGATAACCTTACTGATGGCTGCCAAAACGTTCTGACTTTTTCTGATAATATTTATACTATTAAAATTAACGCACATGCACCTGAAGCTCTCCCTATAAAAAGAGGTTTATTAAATTTTTATAATTTATACAGAAAAATTTGGGATTTAGCAGTACGTTATTAAAAACGTTATATAACAACGTATAATTCCAACTAAAGGTTGTTTGTGTCCTGTAGACACAGACGCAAAAGCGTCAAAGTTATCTCTTTTTACTATCTTTACTCCTAACTTACACCTACCCTTAACTTAATAACACAAGAATATTCAAATCAGGTTCTTAAAATTTTTGTATGTCTAAAACATTATTCTTTTAAATAAATCTAGTAATGAAAAATTGAAAATTTAAACTATACAAATCAATATTTTATTTTTTTAAAAAAACTTCAAAATAAATATTAAACAATACCGTTATAAAAAAGAAGTTCATTACTAATATTTTAAAACAATAAACATGGAAAAATTTGCTCACATATATTTTCAAAATAAAATCTGTAGAATAACAATTATAACGCTAATGTTATTTTTTCTATATAATAAAACTAATGCTCAAGATCAATTAGATCAAAGGGCTGAAGAAAAACAGATAATTGAAAAACAGAGACAATTAACTCTAAGTCAGATACAGCAAGCAAAAATTGAAAGAAAATATCAAAAAAATTTAGCATTAAATCAACAAGAACAAGCTAAAATTAAAAGGAAAGAACAAAGAGTATTAGCTTTAAATAAACGAGAACAAGCTAAAATTAAAAGAAAACAACAAAGAGCATTAGCTTTAAAAAAACGAGAACAAGCTAAAATTAAAAGAGAACAACAAAGGGCCTTAGTTTTAAATAAACGAGAACAAGCTAAAGTTAAAGGCGAAAATTCAGATAAAAAAATTGAATAACAAATACCAATTAACAATAAATAAAAAACTAAAGTTAATTTGTTTTACACAAAAGAGCTTTAGTTTTTTTATTTTTATGCCTAAAATTCCATGTATAGAAAATAATATAATATTATTTGGGTTTATAGAAACCAAAACTCTTTAATAAAAAGCATGGATATCTTAAAATATATACAAAAGCAATACAGCCATTTTAACCTCACTGACAATGAACTAGCAGTATTAGGAGAACACATTACAGTTCAACACTTTAAGCGTAATCAGTTATTCTTAGAAGAGAATACTACTTGTAAAAAAATGGGGTTATTAATAACAGGAATTGCTTATTCGTATATAATAAACAATCATGCTGAAGAAGTTATTCAAGACTTTTATTATCCTAGTGGTCCAGAAATTCTTTTTGATTATGAGAGTTATTTTCTACAAAAAAAATCTAATTTAAATATAAAATTTCAAGAAGAGGCTATTGTGTCTTATTTTTATATTGAAGAAATTAAAAAATTGTACAATGAATATCCTCGATTTCTTCAATTTGAATTTTTACTAACACAGCAAGAGTTTGTAAAAACAGTTCATAAAAATCAAATACTACAAGTTAAATCTGCTGAAGAAAAAATAACACTACTACAACATCAAAACCCTAAAGTTTTTGAACTATTTCCATACGTACAAATTGCATCTTACTTAGGCATTCATAGAAATACATTTAGACGTGTTTTCTCAAAGCACTAATTAGTTTTTGCACCAAATGGTGCGTTTATTTTTAATTGAGTCATGCTACTTTTATACTGAAAATTGCCACTGTAATAACTATTTACAGTAAGGGTTTATAAAAACAATAAAATATAAATATAATATGAAACAGTTAAAAAATAAAGTAGCATTAGTAACTGGTGCTGGATCTGGAATAGGTAAAGCTGTAGCAGTTTTGTATGCCAAAGAAGGAGCTAAAGTAATTATAAATGACATTAACGAAGAAAATGGGCAGCTTGTTGTTAACCAAATAAAATCTCAAGGAGGAGAAGCTTTTTTTATTGAGGCAGACGTTTCTAAAGAAGAAGATATTCAGAATTTGATTAATAAAACAGTAGAAAAATATGGACAACTAGATATTGCTTGTAATAATGCCGGAATCACTGGAGAACAAAACTTAACAGGACAATATTCGGTTAGTTCTTGGGAAAAAGTAGTTGCTATTAATTTAAATGGTGTGTTTTTAAATTGCAAATATCAGCTAGAACAGATGGAAAAAAATGGCGGAGGTGTTATTGTTAATATGGCCTCTATTCACGGGATGGCCGCTGCTCCTATGTCGTCTGCATATACCACCACTAAACATGCAGTAGTTGGTTTAACAAAAAATATAGGTGTAGAATATGCACAAAAAAATATTAGATGTAATGCTGTAGGACCTGGATATATTGAGACTCCCTTACTGAAAATGGCAGATACTGAAATGTTAGAAATGCTTAAAGCTAAACACCCTATGAATAGATTAGGTAAAGCTGAAGAGGTAGCCGAACTAGTATTATTCTTAAGTTCTGAAAAATCGTCTTTTATGACTGGAGGTTATTATCTAATTGATGGTGGATATACGGCTGTTTAATAAAACTTATGATTATCAAGATTTACCTTTATAAAAAACAGAGCAAAATTGCTCTGTTTTTTTTTAGTCTTTGAAAATGGTATCATAACCCTAACAGACTTTTAATTTCGCACCATATGGTGCACTCCTACAAACCAATGGCATAATACTTTTGTATTAGAGTTATTTACTCTTACATATTGACAATTAAAATAGTGTATTATGAATTTTGATAATAAACAAAAAGTAAATAAAGAACTTCTAAATGAGTTGCTTACAAATAAAAAAGGTAATGTAGCAGATGTTCTTAGGGTTTATGATCAATTAGAATCCGTAAATTTAGATTTTATGACTGGCCGTTGGAAAGGTGAAGAAATAAAAACAGGTCATTCTTTAGACGGCATGCTAGTGCCATCTGGCTGGTATGGTAAAGTATTTATTTCCCCAGAAGAGGTACATCCATTGGTTTTCTATACAAAGAATAAAACTCAATTATATTCTGTAAACCCTAAATATCTTCCAATGGATATTAATGTTCCAAAAAATAAAGTCTTGGGAGTTTTAATGGCATTATCAAAACCTTTCGTACAAACAAAAAAATCTAGTGCAAGACTTAGAATGATTGAATATAGAGGAAAGTATACTGCAACTATGGCCTATGATGCAAAACCAATAAATGATCATTTTGTAAAAATTGATGAAAATACGGTTTTAGGTTTGATGGATAAAAAAGGTAATTCTAAAAATTTCCCATATGCATTTGTACTTCAACGAGATGACAACACAAACTTCAAAATAAATTTATAAACTATTACCTATGAAATTTAAAGATAAAGTAGTAATTATATCAGGAGGAGCAAGTGGTATAGGACAATTACATGCTATAAAATTAGCTACAGAAGAAGGTGCAATAGTTGCCATACTAGATGTTAATAAAGAAGGTTTAGAGAAGACAGCATCAAGATCAAAAAACATACACCCGTATTATTGCGA
Source organism: Mesonia phycicola (assembly GCF_900141885.1). GTDB lineage: Bacteria > Bacteroidota > Bacteroidia > Flavobacteriales > Flavobacteriaceae > Mesonia > Mesonia phycicola. The sequence continues at coordinate 12,314 of NZ_FQYY01000001.1, forward strand.
TGTAACTGATATAAAATTAGTAAGAGAAGTAATTAGCAAAGTAATTGCCAATTTAGGTACTATAGATCGTTTGTTTAATTGCGCCGCAATTATGCCAGCCGGGTTATTAAAAGATTTAACAGCAGAACATATCAATAAATTAATGCTTATAAATTATACGGGAATGGTAAACATTTGCCAGACTGTAATTCCTGATATGTTAAAAAGAAATTGTGGCGATGTAATTATTTACGGTTCTACTGCGGGAATGCTAGTTACCCCAAAATTTGGAGCTTATGGAGCTACTAAAAGTGCCAATAATTTTTACACGAAAGTATTAATTGAAGAAAACAAAAAATCCAAAGTAAGAATATTACTTGTTTGTCCGCCAGCTGTAGATACACCTCTTTTAAAACAAGCAGAACAAACAGATCAGCCTGATATTTTTAACACCTCTTTTTTTAAAAAATATATGACCTCTTCTCCTGAAGATGTTGTTAAAACAGTTGAAAAAAGTATAAAAAGAGGTAAAAAAATATGTTATCCTGGTTCTGCTAAAATTACATCATTACTAAGCAGGTTTATGTAATTTAAGAATATTTAAATGAATGAACTTTCCTGAAATAGGTTGACTAAAAATTAAGCCATTAATTATAGTCACTTATGAAATCACAAAATGAACACTGGCAAAAAAAATCCTATCAAAAAGTAATTTTAGAGACAAAACTTTTAGTCGTTGACCAAATCCTTACAGGATATATATCAAACAACCAGGCTTCTAAAAAATACGATGTACCCTGAACAACTATTATCTATTGATTAAGAAAATACAGTACCTTAGTGCAATAAAATAATGGTATGAGTAAGAACGATGAACTGCGAAGCACATCACGAATACCTTTAAAAAAAAATAATGAGTAAATTAAAAAGTTAAGGGAAAAGATTAAAGAACTAGAGTTTAAAAAGACTTTCTACAAAACATAATCGTGGATATGGAACTTATTACAGGCGTCGATATGTCAAAAAAGTCATTACTGAAAACATTAACAAAAGAGATAGAGATAGAGATAGAGATAAAGTTTATAGATTTCTTAGAATTAATAACCTTCTCGTCCCTAAAACTAAAAATTACATCACTACTACTAACTCTGACCGTATGTACAAAAAATATAAGAACCTTATAAAAGACCACGTCCCTACTCGTTCGGAACAATTATGGCTAAGTTATATTACCTACATTACAACTAAAAACGGACACAACCATATCAGTATAATACGTGAATTGACTTACCAAAAAGATAATAACTTATCTAGCCTAAAACATAACCCAAATTGACCAGTTTAGGGTATTGGTACACTAAATACTACAGTATCGAAACAGCCTTAATATAATTGCTGTTTTTAAAATTTTCATAGCTTTTAATTTAAGCCATTCCACCATTAACTCCTATGTTTTGGGCATTTATCCATTTTGCATCATCACTTGCAAGAAAAGCTACAATACTTGTAATGTCATCTGTTTCTCCAATTCTCCCATATGGATTCATTGAGGCTAAACGGTCTATAACCTCTTGTGGTTTTCCTTTTACAAATAACTCGGTGTTTGTTGGTCCTGGTGAAATAGAATTTACATTTACACCTCTTCCTATTTCTTTTGAAAATACCTTGGTTAACTGTTCTACCGCAGCTTTTGTTGCTGCATAAGTTCCATAAGTTGGGAGTATTAAACGATTTACCGTTGTAGAAAAATTAATGATACTCCCGTTATCGGCCAATTTTGTTGCAGCTTCTCGTAACGTATTAAATACACCTCTCACGTTTACATCAAATTGTTTGGTAAAATCATTATCAGAGGTATCTTTAATAAATTTGGTTATCATTATTCCTGCATTATTTACTAATACATCTATTTTGCCATAATATTTGATTGATGCATTAAAAAGTAATTTTACCTCTGCTGGTTTACTCACGTCTGCTTGAATAGAAATTGCGTCTCCACCAATAGTTTTAATTTGAGATACTAATTTTTCAGCTTCAGGTTTACTACCAGCATAATTAACGATAATTTTTGCTCCCTGTTTGGCTAACTCTGTAGCAACTTCTGCTCCAATACCTCTTGATGCTCCTGTTATTAAGATTACTTTGTTGTTTAAATTTTTCATTTGACTACTTACTATTTACTTTTAATAGTTCAAATGTATTTAGACAGTTAAAGTCTATTGTTACGAAAAATACAGTATAAGTTGTAAATTTTAAAGAAGTTAATTTATTTGAAAATAAATTATGATTTTCTGAATTGATTTGGAGACAAACCGATATGCTTTTTAAAGTAATTGCTGAAGTGTGCAGTTTCTGAAAAACCTAACTGATAGGCAATTTCTTTAATGGAAAGTGATTTATTTTGCAAAAGAGTTTTTGCTTCTATAATTGTCTTTTGTGTTATCCATTCAGAAATAGTTTTCCCAGTTTTAGTTTTTATAACATTACTTAAATAATTTGGATGTAGATTTTGAGCATCTGCATAATCTTTTACTCTAAATACTTCTTTTATAGTGCCTCTATTTAAATCTCTATAATGTTTTTCTAGCTGAACTTTAAATAATTTCACAATTTGAGAACTACGGTTTCCTTCAAAAATAGGATTATAATCTTTCCAAAAGTAATCTTTAATTTTATATAACAATACTGCTAAAAGATGTCCAATAATTTTATTTTTATCGGTAACTTCTTTAATGTATTCTTTATTTATTTGTAAATATATATTTTCTATATCATTGAAAAATTTAGTGTCGGCAATTTTAGGACTTACTGTTTCTGACAATAAGAAAGGGAATAAGTTAAATACATTTTCATCAACATATTTTTTTAGAAAAATCTCATCAAAAGTAATTAGGTAAACTTCTTCAAGTTTATCCCAATAAAATGTTCTGTGATTACTTGGATTTGTAAAATAAATAGAATGAGTTTTTACATTAAAAGTATTATCATCAATAGAATATTTTCCTTTACCGTTTTTTATGAATATAAATGAAAAATAATTAGGTCTATATGAAGGCGATTGATAGGGTAATTGAAAACCAACATCTTTTAAATTATTTATTGTAAATCCCTTTATAGGCTTAACCCAGTCAATACGAAGATTTAATTTTTCATATAATTCAACTAAAGATTTAGATTCAGGATTGTCGTATTTCATTAATCAACAATGATGAGTTTATATTATCATTTTACAGATAAAATTTTATAAGTAAAGATAATAAAAAGGGTAAAATTCTATATTTAGAAGTGAATATTTATAATACAAAACTAACTTTAGCAAGAATGATATAGTTGTTATCATTCTTTTTTCTGTTTTTAAACTTTATTAGTTAATTTTAATTATCTAATATTTTCTTTAGTAATTTTTAAAACATTTTCTATCTAAATTCGATATTTTTAATGGCTGTAAGTATAACTCATTAAATACATTGTAACTAAGAATGTTAAAGCAAAAAAAATACTTGAAATTACACTAGTTATAATAGCTGTTTTATTTTTATTAATTCGAAATGAAATTATAGATAGTACGAGTGTTATGAGAAAAAATATAGGAAATCCCAATATAAATGTTTCTGGAATTTTCCAAGATATAGGACTATCATTAAGAATTAATAATATAAGTACTACCAATACCAATAACATAGTAATAACCACAATATTTAATTTCTTATGTGTTTTCATATAAAGGTATTTTTTTAATAGCAATTATTATTTAGCCCTACTTTGGTTTTAGAGTTTACTTTTAAAGTATCAATATTAATTTTCAGTGTTTTAACTAACAATTTTAAAATATTTTTCTCTTCAAAATTAAAAAAAGTAAAAATTTATAATATACTGTATTACAAAAGTAGAACCTTATTTAACTTTTAGTTTTCTATTTGTAGATTATTTTATTTATAATGAAAATGTTTACTTTTTATCAAACTTTAAAGTTGACGAAAATTATATTAAAACAAGGATAAATGTTTTTTTGTAAATAATTAAAAGACTTAAAGTTTTAATATATAAAATATTGAGATTTGATTAATATTAATGTATTTTGCTAAAGGTGTAGTTTTAATTTGTAGATAGAATTATAATTTAGAAAATGTTTAATAAAGCAGTTTTAAAATACGTACTAGATGTAAATATTTTTAATGTAGTATTTTGCTTATTAGTTGGTGCATTTTCTAGCGTTTTTTGGAGTGCTGTACTATTTTCTACAGTTGGTATTTTTGTGGGATATTTAGGTTTTAAAACCTTTAAAAAAAATGAATATTACACATATTATAATTTAGGTTACACAAAAAAACACCTTCTAAAAAGAGTACTTTTACTTAACTTCTTTATATCTGTTTTTATTATTTTAACTTACCAATTGTTTCTATAAATGGATGTATTAGATATAGCCAACCTAAATAAATCTTACGGCAAAAAAACTGTACTAAATAACATTAAATTTAGCTGTCAGACAGGAGAAATAATTGGGATATTTGGCCGTAATGGTTCTGGAAAATCGACTTTATTTAAAATAATATTTGGAGTCACCAAAGCAGATTCTATTCAGCTTAAAATTAATTCTAATATATTACCTCAAAAAGAGGTTATAGCTTCCAAAAAAATTGGCTACTTGCCACAAGATAGCTTTTTGCCAAAAGAGTTAAAAGTAAGAGATGTAATTCCGTTATTTTTTTCTTCTGAAGAGCAACAAGACAAAGTTTTTTATGCACCACAAGTTTATTCTTTTGATAACGTAAGAGTTGGAGAATTATCTCTTGGTCAATTACGATATTTAGAATTACTAATTTTTGGCAACCTAAATCATCCGTTTATTTTATTAGATGAGCCTTTCTCTATGATAGAACCACTTTATAAAGAAGTGATTAAAGAATTTTTACAAGAAATTAAAAAGACAAAAGGTATAATTTTAACAGATCATTATTACAACGATGTGCTTGGAGTGACTAACAGAAATTTTGTTTTAAAAGATGCTACATTAATTTCTATTAACAATAAAAAAGATTTAGAAAAATTTAATTATTTAACTTCTAACTTATAGATAAGCTTTACTCTACTCACCCCCTTTTAGCTAAAATAGTGCATTTATTACATACAATTTTACAAGCCTATTTTGCTGTAAAATACGACCTACTGACTATGAAAAATACGGAGAAAACCTCTTATTTTTTGCATAAATAATATTCCTATTTCTTTCCATATTTGAGCCTTTAATTTGTTTTAAAATAAATTTTTATCTAAGCAAATTATGTTAAAAACGTGGATATTATTTCTATTAACAATTACCACTTGTTCTACAAGTTTAGCTCAATTTACTCCTCCAGGATTAGGGAAAACAAACTTAGCCTCTTGGTTTGCTATTGGAGTAAAACAAAACCTTAATAAAGAAAAAACTATTAAATCTGCTACTCATTTTGGTACAGGAAGAGTTAGTGATCCAGATGACTATAATTTAGTAAAAAAACACTCTATATATGTTTTTAATGAAGAGGTTACTCATCAATTTAAAGATAACTGGAAATACTCTTTTGCGGTAAGTTACCGTTGGCAAAATAAATACCAATCTACACAACCTTATTCTATAGATACACCTAAGGCTAGACAAGAACTAAGGTTTTATAGCCGTTTTTCTTACCTTAACTCTTATAAAAATGTAGATTATTCATTTAGTTACCGACCAGAACTTCGTTATTTTTATAACCCAGATTTTAGTCCCGCTACTAAAAACACACAATTTCGTTCTCGTTTTAGAGGGAAAGCATCCTTTAACCTAAATTCTTTAAAAACTCAAAAAATTATTACTACCGCAGAATTTTTGTTTTCTACGACTAAAACCAGTAAGTGGAGCAGTTTTGAATATCAAGAGACTAGATTCTGTTTATACTATTCTGTATTATTTCCTCAACAAAAAATCACTTGTAACTTAGGTTATATGAATGATTTGATAGGTAAATCTTCTATAACAAATGTGCATTATCTTGCATTTGATGTGGTACTAAATAACCCCTTTTAAAATAAATTAACTTGGTTTTATACTAGCAATGCCTTTCTCATTTTTGCTCTAAAAAACCTCAGCTAGATACAAACAAAAAAACCGCTTTAAAAGCGGTTTTTTTATGCATTAGAAGTAATTATAATAACTTATTCAAAGTCACAATTTTTACCTAAACTTTCAAATTTAGCTAACTCTTCTATTAATCCATTATTTACATTTCCAAAAACTTCATAGGCAATTTTACCTAAAGGTAAATGTACTGGCGCTTCTTCTAATTGTGCTAACTTGTAGATAGCTTCAGCTGCTTTTGCTGGGTCTCCTGGTTGGTTACCACTTAATTTTTGTAAACCTCTTATACGCTCACCTACTGTAGATTCGTAATCTTCAATTTTAGTATTATCGTAAGCTGCAGAGCTTCCTGCCCATTCTGTTCTAAATGGTCCTGGTTCTACATTAGTTACTTTTATGTTTAATGGCTTTAACTCTGCTGCTAAAGCTTCTCCAATACCTTCTAAAGCAAATTTAGATCCGTTATAAATCCCTAAACCTTGAGAGCCTATACGCCCTGCAATAGAAGTAATATTAATAATATGACCAGAACGTTGTTTACGCATTTGAGGTAATACTTCTCTAATAGTAGTTAATACACCAAAAACATTTACTTCAAACTGTCTTCTAACTTCTTCATCAGAAATTTCTTCTACACTTCCCATAGCACCATAACCAGCGTTGTTTACTACTACGTCTATTTTTCCGAATTTATCAAAAATAGTTTTTACACCATCTATAATCATTTCTGTAGAAGCTACATCTATAAGTACACCAAAAGAATTACCTGGACTCTCATTATTAAAAGCCTCTACTTGGGCTTGTTTTCTAAAAGTACCAACTACAATTTGACCTTGTGCTAATACTTCTTTAGCTAACTGCTTGCCTAAACCTGATGAAACACCAGTAATAAACCATACTTTTTTATCTGTACTCATTTTTGTTTTATTGAAAATTTGTAAAAAAATCTATTTATATGTCAAAATTACTAAAATTTTAAAGAATGCTAACTAAATGAAGTTAAACTCTGGTAAATAAATAGATTTAATATAATTTGAAATAATAATAATAAAAATAGGTTTTAAAAATGAGTAAATTTAACCATCATAACTTTTCTAGAAAAAGTAAAAATTTTAAGTAATGAAAAAAATAGGAATTTTAGGAATGGGCGGCATTGGTAGTTTTGTTGGTGCCAAACTTTCTAAAAGTTATAAAAACAGTAACGAGGTAGAAGTAATATTTATTTGCCGTGATAAAACAAAAGAGGTAATTAACCATAAAGGCCTCACACTTATTACTTCACAAGAAACTATTACTGCTAATGCTAATTTAACGTCTAACAACCCAGAAGAAATTGGCTTATTAGATGTTTTAATTGTTGCTACAAAGTCTTACTCTTTAGCAACTGCTATTAGTAGTTATAAAAAATGTATTCATTCTAAAACAGTTATTATTCCTTTACAAAATGGAGTAGATGCAAAAAGTATTATTGAACACAATTTAGATATTAACCCTACCAATATACTAGAAGGTTGCATATACGTAGCTTCTAATATTGAACAGCCAGGAGTGGTAAAACATGTGGGCGGACCAGGTAAAATATTTATAGGAAATAATGACGAGCTCGATTTTAAATGGGTTGAAAAATTGTTAATAGAAGGTGGATTAGATGTGGTTTACACCCATAACATTCAAGAAATTTTATGGAAAAAATACCTTTTCGTATCTCCATTAGCGGTAATGACGAGTGCTCTTCATATTACTTTTGGCGAATTAGAGGAAAGTACGGAGTACATGGAGATACTTGAAAAAATGATGAAAGAAGTGCTAAGTTTGGCCAACAAATTTAACATAACTCTAACCCATAAGGATATTGAAGATTCGTTAGCTATGTTATCTAAATTTCCGTATGCGTCTAAAACATCTCTTCAATTAGACATAGAAAATAAGAAACAAAATAATGAAAAATATAATCTATTAGATTTTGTAATTAATAATGGTGAAAAATTTGGTATAAACGTAGATACCTACAAAGCAATGAATGAGAAAATAACCAATAAATAATTCATTAAAAAAATATGGTTTACTCACTTAGGTGAAATTTAGTAAACCATATTTTATATTCCTATTTAAATACACATCACTTTCTAGTTCTCTGAATTTACAAACTGCTTAACATGTAAAGAAGGTTGGTAATTTTCGTGATATGGAAAGCCTGATTTAACTACTGCAAACGCTTGTTTTACTAGTTTATTAGATACTGCAATTAAAGCTAATTTTTTACTTTTCCCTTTGGCTATTATTCGGTTATAAAGGTCACTACAGCTTTTATTGTTTTTACTAGCGGTAAAAGCACATAAAAATAATAGATTTCTTAATTTTTTGTTCCCTACTTTGCTAATTCTGCTTCGACCACGTATACTTTTCCCCGACTCTCTTATAGTAGGTGTTATGCCTACGTAACTAGAAAGTTGTGAAGATGTTTCAAATCTAGAAAATCCGTTAGTGATAATAATTAGAAAAAGTGCCGTCTTGATACCAATACCCGGAATACTTGTAAGCAAACAAAACTGTTGTGGATATGCTTCTTGAAGAATAATTAATAATCTGTTTTCTATTTCAGTAATTTCTTTAGACAAATGTTCTAAATCTCTCTGTAAAGACCTAAATACATACATAGAAGGAATGCCTAATATTTTCTCTGCGTGAAGTTTATTTTTAGTGACTGTTCTTTTTTTTATATAACTATCCATTAAGCTATACAGTTGTAAACATTCTGCTTGTGTTTTATTTTTTGCAGTATATAAAGTTACTTTATTAACTAGTGCATAATCACAAATAGCCTTTGCATCACTCTTATCTGTCTTTATTTTAGATAATTTCATCTGTAAAAACCGTTTTACTGATAACGGATTTACTACTGCCACTAAAATAGATCTTTTATATAAATATTGAGCTAGCTGAAAATGATAATAGCCTGTTGCTTCCATCACTACTAAGCTGCTTTTTTTTAATTTTTTTCTGAATAACCTAAAACCTTGAAAGTTATTTGCAAATTGATAATGCCCGTGAATAGTACTATAAACATCAAAAAAATCTTTACTAATATCTACTCCTAACGTTTCTTTGCATTTATACATATGCCTTGTTTTATTAGAAACTGCTTTTTTACAAAAACTATAAAATAAAGAGAGTTGGTTATCGATGTTGTCGAAGTCTACGCTTCATCGTATAGCAGAACCTTTTCTCTCTTTATTTTATAAAAATGGGTAATATGTACTATTCTTTTTCTAAAGCTTTTACATCTGTAATTAATTGTGCAATAGAAGCTCTGTTTAAACCATTATATATACCTCTAATGTGTTTATTTTTATCTATTAATAAAAAGTTTTCTGTATGTAAAAAATCATCTATGCTTTTCTCTTCTCCTAAATCATTTTCTACAAAATAAGACTCTCTTCCTAATGAATAAATTTGTTTTTTATCTCCGGTAACTAAATGCCATTTATTGTCTATTACGCCATGTTCTTTTGCATATTCTCTTAAAACAGAAACAGAATCTACAGAGGGCATTACAGAGTGACTTAGTAACAATACTTCAGAATTATCTTTAAACTCTTTCTGTATCTTAGACATATTATCTGTCATTTGCGGACAAATACCAGGACACGTAGAAAAGAAAAAATCTGCTATATATATTTTGTCTTTAAACGTTTCTTGCGTAATGGTATCTCCCAATTGATTTACCAATTTAAAATCTGGTATCTTATGAAAGTTTTTTTCTTCTTCTGTATTAGGTGTTAACCAATTAGGTGTAAAAGATTTTTCATTGTAATATGGTAAATAATCTGTTCTACTGGTTTCAGTAACTTTAATATCTTCCTTTTTCAATGTCTCTTTACAACTAACAAAAATACTTACTAATAAAATTGCTAATATCTTGTAGTTTTTAATAATCGCTAATAACCTCATCTTCTAATTTATAACATGAATTTGCTCTTCGCATACCAAAAATACGTCCATTTTTAGCTTCATAATTAACATATAATGCACCGTTTTGTAACCAAGCTTTTTGTAGACCTTCTTCTTTCCCATCTACAAGTTGTCTTTTTTTTGCTAATTGTCCCGTTGGGTACCATTCTCTCTCTACCCCTTGTTTAACTCCATTTATATAGTGAGATTCTGCAGATAATACTCCATTTTCCCACCAGCTTTTATACACGCTATCTAACCTATTATGCTTATAATAAGACTCTATACGTAATACCCCATTTTTAGACCATTTTCTAGCTACTCCTTCTCTCTTTCCTTTATTATAGCCAATTTTTTCTCCCAATGTATCATTCTCATGATATTTTAAAGAATAACCAGAAAATGGTTTGTTGTTGTAATACCATTTACCCTCTAACTGATTTAATACTAAATTTTCTTTTAATACTTGTACGCTATCAATAACTACAGTTTTGCTTATTTCTGTAACTGTACTATTATTTTTCTGAAGATTGTTTTTAGTACAACTAGAGAATACAAATACAATAAATGATATTAATAAAAGTGGTTTCATAAAAAATTAGTAACCTTGAAAAGGACCAGCAAAAGCAATGTAAGATCCTGTGTTAGAATATAACTCATTAATAATATGGTAGTGATACTCTTCGTTACCATCTGTATATTGAGTAACCGAAGTATGACCTCCAGACTCATCTAAATCTGTTGGATATGTACTTGTAGAGTAACATTTACGTCCGTAAAGAAACACACCGTCTAAAAGTATACCTACTAAATTTTCATCATCATTTGAAAAAGCTTTTGGCTCTAAGTGATAATGATATACTCCAGGACCAATGTGTGCACCTGTCCAATCTAAACTAGCAGCTGCTTGACTTAAAGCTCCGTTTCCTTCTTGATCGTTAAAAATTGAAGCTCCACTTACAGCAATACCAATAGTGTTTAGCTCTGTAGCAACTGTACTTCCTGTTAAATCTGGTGTAGCATCTACAGTAATTGTTACAGCATTATTATTACTAGACATAATTGATGGAGTAGTTTCTACATCTGGTTCTTCTAAATACAAATCGTTACCTTCTCCCCAATATACAGTTTCGTGATTTGGTAAGCCTGTGGTTTCTATAACTACATTGCTACCGTCTAAATAAATAGTTGTTGCCTCTGTATTAAAAGCTTCAAAAGCTGCGTGAAGTTCTGTAGCAACTTCATCATCATCATCATCGTCATCGTTATCTCCATCGTCTCCTTCACCTATCACCTCTTCTTCTTCTACGGTAGTAGAATCATCATCTGCGCAAGAAACAAAAACTCCTAAAATAAATAAAACAAATAATGAGTATGGGAATAATTTACTTCTAACATTTTTCTTCATAATTCTTCGATTTAAATTGATTATAGAATAAATGTATTTAATTACTCTTTAGGTAATTTATAAAGTCTGCGAAACAAATGATCTTTTAAGTGAATACGCCTATTTAGCCTTATATAAAATTCTTAATTAATTAAACATATAATAATTTAAAGGTGAATAATGTTAAAAATCCCTCTGATGGTTTCTGTTTTTGGTATATTCAAAAAAGTCTCTTAAATATATAGTTATGGAAAAAGTAAATTTTAGTGATCTTAAAGTAGTTTTTGTAAACTGTACTTTAAAAAAATCTCCACAAGAAAGTCATACTTCGCTTTTAATTAATGTTTCTAAAAACATTTTAGACAAAGAAAACGTAAGACATGAAGAAATTAGATTAGTAGATCACGAAGTTGCTAGTGGTGTATATCCAGATATGACTGAGCACGGCTGGGATAAAGACCAATGGCCTTCTATTTTTAAAAAGATTATAGATGCAGATATTTTAATTGTTGGTACTCCAATTTGGTTAGGTGAAAAATCTAGTGAAGCTCAAAAATTGATAGAACGTTTATATGCAATGAGCGGAATGGTAAATGATAAGGGACAATATTTATTTTACGGGAAAGTTGGTGGCTGCATAATTACAGGTAACGAAGATGGTATAAAACATTGTGCTATGGGTATTTTATACTCATTACAACATGTTGGATATAGCATACCGCCACAAGCAGATTGCGGATGGATAGGCAAGGTTGGCCCAGGACCAAGTTATGGAGATAAAGTGTGGAAAGGAGAAGAATTAAAAGAACCCGTAGGCTTTAATAGTGATTTTACAAATAGAAATACCACATTTATGACTTACAATCTACTTCACTTAGCTTCTATGTTAAAAGCAAATAATGGATATTCTAATTATGGAAACTCTCGAGAAAAATGGGACAATGGCACTCGTTGGAATTTTGAAAATCCCGAATACCGTTAATTTATTAATATGCTAGGTTTTTAAAATTACGTAAGTAATTCACTTGGCAAGTAACCTAACTTCTTTTTAAAAGCAACTGTAAAATGCTGCGGATTTTTATAGCCAACCTCATAAGAAGCTTGAGAAATTGTATAATCGTGCTTTAAAATTAATTCTATCGCCTTTTCTATTCTTAAACTAGTTAGGTATTTAAATACAGGCATTTTAAATACTTCTTTAAAATCGTTTTTAAACTTAGAAGTATTAAAACCTGCTAATGCAGATAATTTTTCTATGCTTAAATCTTCTTTTAAATTAGCACGCATATAATTTTCTATTCTAATTAAATTCTCTTTATCTGCTTCTCTTAAATTGTATGTTTTAGTGGCTGAATAATTAGAAGCTAATGCCATGAGAACTAGCTCGGTTAGTTTAGCCTCTAAGTAAGATTTTTTAGTAACCCCTTCAAAAGAGCAAGTTAAAAATTCATTTATAATATTGCGTAGCTGTTTATTTACCACCAAACCTTTTTCAAAAAAAGAATAAAACTGATTTTCTTTTTTTGCTTCTAAATACTGTTTAGAATTATTTATAAATGATTTACCCATCTTGTCTTTTAAAAAAGACTCTTTAAAATAAATATTTAAAATATTCTTCTTGGTTTGAAAGTAATTATGCGTGTAAGATAACGATGGTATATAAAACAAATTATATGTGTTTCTTGTCAAGTGATATTCTATATCATTAATAGAAATGGTTTTATTTCCCTCCATCACAAATTGAAGTAAAAAAACAGATTGACTCTGTTTTATCTGTAAAGAGTGGTTCTCTAAATTTACATTATTGTAATTTTGATGTAATACAAAAGCTTGATTTAAATGAATTTCTTTTAACTCTCCCGTACCTACATTTAAATTAGAGTGCTTATTTTCTAATAATAAAGATGTACGCATGCCTTTATCAAAGCATTTTTTTAACTCTCCATTATTAAATCCTATACTTTTAAACCGAATTTTCATTAATTCCTTTTACGTTATATTAAGTTCTTTTTGCGTTATTAAGAACTAATATAAACAAGATACATTTGCAAAAGTAATTGTTTTTATTAAGTCTAAATAAGTGAATTTAAAATTATTTCTTTTAATCTTTATTATCACCATATCTGCATACTCGCAAGATAGTCAAAATACTCTTTCAGGAAAAGTATCAGACAATTTGGGCCAATCTATTTTTGGGGCAACAGTTTCTCTTGATAATAACAAACAAGTAACCCTTACTAATAGTGATGGTTTTTACGAAATTAAAAATATTTCTGCAGGAAAACATAGCATTAAAATCTCATATATGGGATTTTCTACAGTTACTAAAGAGATAAATTTCTCTAATAAAAATAACCTTGTTTTAAATTTTAGCTTAGAAGAAGATATTAAGTCTTTAGAAAAAGTACTTGTTAATGGTAAAACAGAAAAAACAAAAAAAGAAACAAGTGGTTTTGCCGTAAATGTAGTAAACACTAAAGAAGCTAGCCTTAGAAGTATTCAAACAAATGAATTATTAAATACAACCGTTGGAGTTAAAATTCGTCAAAATGGTGGTTTAGGCTCCGAGGTAGAATATAGTTTAAATGGTTTATCTGGTAATGCTGTACGTATATTTATAGATGGTATACCAATTTCTACTTACGGTTCCTCTTTTAGTTTAAATAGCATCCCACCTTCTATGATTAAAAACATTGAAGTATATAAAGGTGTAGTACCAGGACATTTAGCAGACGATGCTTTGGGCGGTGCCATTAATATAATTTTAAATAAAGATGCTAAAACAAATTTAAATGCATCAATTTCTTACGGTTCTTTCAATACTTTACAAGCTAGCATCAATGGTCTATATCGTTTTGAAGAATCTGGATTTACGGTAAAAGCATCTCTTTTTCATAATTATTCAGACAATGACTATAAAGTTTCAGGAAGAAGTGTTGTAGTAACTGGTTTAGGTGGAGTACAGACCCCTATTACAGCAAGACGATTTAACGATGCTTATAGATCTACCGGAGGTATAGCGCAAGTTGGTTTTACCAATGTAAAATGGGCAGATCAATTTTTTGTAGGAGTTACAGGGTCTGATGATTATAAAGAAGTACAACACGGTGCTTTCATGACAATTACTCCATATAAAGATCGTTTTTTAGAATCTGATGCTTTATTAGCTAATTTAACCTACCAAAAGAAAGATTTATTTACTAAAGGTTTAGACGTAAACATTAATGGTGTTTACGGGAAAAGAAACCGTATGGTGAATGATACGGTTGCTTGGGCTTATAGCTGGACTGGAGAAAGAGCTATAGACTATAAAGGAGATGAATATCAATATACCTGGAGATCTCAACAAGAAGGTGGCCCTACTTTAGCTAAAATTAAAAGAAAAGTGGCTTCTATAAGAACAGGTGTTTCTTATAGCATTAATAAACACCACAAAATTTTAGCAAATCACGTATATAGTGGCATAGATAGAGAAGATAGTGATGCTTTAAAATCTGTATTAGAAAATACTTTTGTAGGCACAAGAGATTTGCACAAAAATATATTCTCACTAAGTTATGAGTTAACAGCTTTTAAAAATAAATTAAGAGCTAGCATTTTTGGTAAACATTATCATCAAAAAACAATTAGTATAGATCCTGCAATTGTACAAGATGATAACGGAAATAATATAATAGTAGATGAAGAAATTAGCAGTGATAACAAATATGAAGGTTATGGTTTTGCTGCATCTTATGCTATAATACCAGAAATTACCTTATTAGCTTCTGCAGAAAAAGCTATTCGTTTACCAAATGAAACAGAAGTATTTGGTAACGATGGTGACAATGTAGTTGCAAACCCATACATAAATCCAGAACAGAGCAAAAATTATAATCTTGGTTTTAAATTTGGAAACTTTCATATTAAAAAACACACCTTCTCTGTCGCTACAAATCTTTTTACAAGAAATATAGAAGATAGAATTGGTTTACCTATTGAAACTTCTTTAAATATTGATGATGAATTAATTGTTTACGTAAACCAAGGAAGTGGTACCTCTAAAGGTTTTGATGCTCAGTTAAATTATACTTATAATAAAAATTTTGGATTTAATTTTAATGTCTCACGTTTTGAATTAGACATTGTAAGTAACGGTATAGAAATAGATGTACCAAACACCCCATTTTTCACAATGAATGGTGGCTTACGTTATTCATTTAAAGATCTTATTCAAAAGAAATCTAGGGTAAATCTTTTCTATACAATGTATTTTACAGATGAATTTTCATACCTGCCTGCACAAGGATCTAATACAGTAGGAGATGAATTTTTTAAAATACCTAGACAATTACAACAAGATTTAGGAATAAGCTATGTTTTCCCTAACAAAAAATTAGTGGCAAGCTTTGATATCAAAAATATTTTTGATGAAGCTGTATATGATAATTTATCTGTACAAAAGCCAGGAAGAGCATTTTACTTTAAACTTAATTATTCAATAAATAAATTTTAACCTTTCAAACAAAAACTAATGAAACGTAAATCAATGAACATGAAAAGACTAGCTTTACTAGCAATTTCTATTGGTGTATTGGCATCTTGTAGTAGCGATGATGACAGTAGTACAGACACAGCTACAAATCCAAACGATTCTAGATGGATTACTGTTGCTGCAGCAAAAATGGGTGATGATCCAGGTGATGGTAATGGAGGTACATTAATTTACTCTGTAAGTAGTGAAGATGCTAAAAATCCAGAAGTCTCTATTGAAGCTTTTGATAATGGTTTTATAGCTCCATCTAACAGAACTGCTAGATTACAATCATCTGAAGACGGTAATACTATCTTTAACATTAGTTATGCTGGTGATACTGGTGGTAACTATACAAAATACACTGTAGGTGGTGGACAAACTTTTACGCAAACAGGTAGTGAAATAAGTATTGCACCATACGTAGGAACAGCTCCTAGATGGATTAAATTATTTGATGGTGACAAAACTGGATCTGCAGTTTATGTTAATACAGAAAATGAATTTGATGAAGAAGGTAATTATACTAGAACAGAAGCTACTATTGGAGTAGTAACTTTAGATTTAGAAAACTCTTTAATTAACAACTTCCAAGAGCATAGCGTTCCTTTAAGTGCAGAAGAAGAAGCTGCTGGATATTATATCTCTAGAATAGATATGCCAACTTTAAATGCAGCTGGAGATAAATTATACATTGGTGCACGTTTAAGTAAACTTGATCCTGCTACTACAGAAAGTGATAGCGATTATGAAATTTTAGGTTCTAAAACTATTGTATTAGACTACCCTTCTCTATTAAACCCAACTGTAATTACATCAACTGTAGGTCATGGTAATACAAACGGATACCGTAGTATTAATGCTTTTGAATATAACGGAAGTGTTTACCAGGCAAACCAAAGTGATCCAGAAGGTTCTCACATCTTAAAGATTGATGCAGATAATCAATATGATGATTCTTACGACTTTAATTTAGATGATGCTTTAGGTGTTCAAGGAGCTTATGTATTAGCTTGGAGACCAGCAGCTAATGGTAAAGCTGTATTAGCTTACCGTCACGATGGTTCTGCAGAAGGTGTTGCAGGTGCACAAGGATTTTTTGCTTTAGTAGATTTAAATGCTAAAACGGCTACAAAAATTGACGCAATTCCTTACGACCCAGATTTCTACTTATTCCAATACCAAGGTTTTGTAGTTGATGGAACTGAGATTTACTTAACTCAAGCTCCTGTAGGAGAAAATGGAAATATTTATGTAGTAGATACAGAAACTGGTGAAGTTATTAAAGGTGCTGAATTAGTTAACGTAACAGGAAGCCACTTTATAGGTACTTTCTAACACACACACACATAATAATTTATTAAAATCCCTATCTGATAAATTCAGGTAGGGATTTTTTTGTTTAATTATGAAAACAGGAATAATTTTTGTGAATAGAACACAGAAACTTAATTTAAAATTCTATGGGCTTCAGATTTACTATTTTATGTTTAGTATTATTTGCGTGTATTAGTTGTAATTCAGAAAAAAATAACAAAACAGAATTAGCTGTTGTTACAAAACAAGACAACTCTACCACTACTAATAATAAGTTTAATGACTATTGGTATACAGGTAAAGCCGAACTAAACAGCTACGAGCTCAAACAAGCTAGATATAATGAAATAAGAGACGGAGAAGTTGTCTTGATATTTGTAACAGAACCATTTTCTTTAAGCAAACAAGTAAAGCTAGATAGACCCGATAAAGCTGGGAAAGACAAAGTAACGGTAATGAAATTGAACCAAGTACGTAAGTTTAATACTGGTATTTATGATTATTCTATTGTTACATCTACTTTTACACCTGTAGACACACAAAACCACCCTTTAACCTTAAAATCTACCACTAGTATTCAAGAATGGTGTGGACAAACATTCACGCAATTAAACTTAGACCAAAAAAAATACAACTTTCAGCAATTTACTTATTTTGAATCTACAGGAGATGAAAAAAAACAATTTGATGCTGCTTTACTAGAAGAAGATTTAATGACGCGTATTCGTATAAACAATGGGCAATTACCTTTAGGAGAGATAGACTTAATCCCCTCTACCCTATACAGTAGATCATCTCATAAAAACTTACAACCAGAAAAAGCTAAAATTTCTAAAACCGAAAATAAAAAATCTATTACTTATAAAATAGAATACTCTACGCTAAATAGAACAATTACTATAGAATCAGAGAAAAATTTTCCTTTTAAAATTTTAGGTTGGATAGAAGATAATGGAAGTGATTTAATTACTACTGCCCGTTTAAAATCTAGTATAAATGAGCCATACTGGAAACAAAAAAGCGTGAAAGATGAGGCTAAAAGAAAAGAATTAATGTTATCAAAATAAATTAATTTTAAGTAAAACAATCTTTTTTTAACGATTTTAATAGCTAGATAGTAAAGAAATCCTAAAAAAGGAGACTGTAATGTTGTTCAACTAAATCTACAACTGAAATAATTTAATCTTATTTATAAATTAAATATTCAGTAATTAAAATATGAATAACATTTTAGACGACTTAAAAACTGAAAATAATTTTGCATTTGGGAAATTATACAAAGAAAATTTTTCTAAAATTTTAAGCTTTGTAAAAAATAATAATGGTAGCAAAATAGATGCTGAAGATTTATTTCAAGATGCTATGCTTGTTCTCGTAGAAAAATTAAGGCAAGATCACTTCTTATTAACCGCTTCTATCAACACTTACGTATATGCTATTTGTAAAAACTTGTGGTTTAAAAAACTTAGAAGCAGAAATTTTGAATTGTCTATTGATGAAATTCAATCTTATCACTTCCAAGAGTCTATTAATGAATCTATAGAAAATGAGAAGAACTACTCAGAAAAACTAAAAGGTTACTTATTAAAAATTACAAATCACTGTAGTAAACTTATTCATGACATTTTTTTTAATGAAAAAGAAATAGATCAAATTCAAAAAGATTACGGCTATTCTAGTAAGCATAACGCTCAAAATCAAAAACATAAGTGCGTACAGCAAATTAGAAAAATTAAACTGGAAGAAGAAAAATTAAAAAAAAATAATTCTATTGGGTGATTTTTTAGAAACAATGGTATAAAGGTATAGATAGTTCATTTTGGCTATCCTAACTTTTATAAAATTTAAACCATGTTTTTAAAAATTAAAAAAATAACATTTGCGGCTGTTTTAGCCATACTAAGCATTTACACTTCTAACGCTCAAGAAGCAACCTCTTGGAAAATAGATAAAGCACATACTTTTGTTAATTTTTCTATCAATCATTTCTTCTCTTCTGTACCAGGAAACTTTACCGAGTTTGATGGAGATTTCTATTTTGACGCTAACAATTTAGAAACCAGCAAGGCAAATTTTACCATTGCCAGCAACAGTGTAAATACAAGAAATGAAAAAAGAGATAATCACTTGTTATCTACAGATTTTTTTGACGCCAAAAATTATTCAAATATCACTTTCAAATCAACCAAATTTGAAAAACAATCTGATAAAGAATACTTACTTCACGGTAAACTAACCATAAAAAATAAAACTAAAAACATCACTCTTGTTATGAAAATTACAGGAGAAATGGAACATCCTATGATGAAAGGCACCAGTGTTTTAGGAGTAAATTTTAACACCTCTATTAATAGAACAGATTATGGAGTTGGTACAGGAGATTGGGCTACTACAATGGTTGTAGGAGACGAAGTAAATATTAACATTCCAATGGAATTAACTCATAAAAAATAAAATATCATGGCTACAGTTATTAAAATTAAAAACCTTATCGAAGGTTACCAAAGTATTATTACAAACGGCACACACAGCATTGTTGGTGACGAACCTATAAAAAGTAAAGGGACAGACTTAGGTTTAGCTCCTTCAGAATTAGTATTAAGCGGTCTAGCGATGTGCAAAGTAGCAACTATTAGATACATTGCTAGAATGAAGAATTGGGAAATTGGAGAAGTAAATGCAGAACTCTCTCAAGAAGTAAAACGAGAACCTAACGGGTTAAAAACAAATATAAAAGTTGCTATTCATATTGAAGGTGATATTACACAAGAACAAAGAGATGAGTTATTAAAACAGGCAAACGCATGTTACATACATAGACAAATTATGGGCGAGTGGAATATTGAACACGCAACAGAATTAAAATAAATTTTACTTTAAAAAATTGAAAATGAAAAAAACTAGAAAAATTTTTATTGCAAGTACTAGCCTTCTAATTGGCTTAGTATTTATAAGGTTTTCACTTTCTAAACTAACCAGCAACCCAATGGTGGTAGAACAGTTTATAGAAATGGCTAAACCTATTGGCGTAGACCCTACATTTTTTAGAATGTCTACAGGAGTATTGTTACTAATCATAGCGGTTTTATACATCTTAAGCGCTTTGGGTGTAATATTTAAAAGTAAAAAACCTAATCCACTTGTGTATTTATTAGGTATAGGTATAATGTTAGGTGCATTATTATCTGAATTTTTATTACGTACAGAACCTAAATGGATGCTAGTGGTTATAGCACTATTTATTACTACCTTTTCTACTATAAATTTTTTAATGCTAAGAAATAGTAAGCTAAACACAATTACCGCATAATAGTTATCTAGCTCTAAACCTTTATAAAAATTATAAAGGTTTAAAATTACTATTAAAAAAACGGCTACAATAAAGTTTATAAATCACCCCACACTTCCCTCCCCCAAGAAATTTATAAAATTTCTGGAAGTGGCTTTAAGTCAAGATTTATACACTAAATATTGTAGCCTATTTTATTTTAAAAAACACTTTTTATTTAATAAAAAAACAAACAATTAAAAGTATTTATAACCAAGCATTAGTAAATTTGCTCTACCAATAAAATATATACTTACTATAACAACTTAACCCCCATGAGCAAAGGCAAAAAAATACTAATTGGTATATTAGTAATAATACTATTAGTACTGTTTTTTTTACCCGGAATTATTAAAGATTATGCCATTAATAACAGCAAAGAACTTATTGGCAGAAAAATAGACATTAAAGAACTTCACTACAACTACCTCTCTAGTACTGCAAAAGTTTATAATTTTAAAATGCTAGAAGAAAATAATCAAGATGAATTTATAAAATTTGATACGCTTATAGTCAATCTAGAGCCATACAAACTTCTATTTAACGAAACCGTAATTGAACAATTTTATATAGATGGTTTAACAGTAAACACGACCCTTAAAGATTCTGTTTTTAATTTTGACGATCTTATAGCTTTTCATACGCAAGAAAATGATACTGTTACTACGGAAGAATCAGAAACTGTAAAATATGATATTTCTAATATTGAATTAAAAAATGCTAATTTCTTTTTCAATAATAAAAATGTAGATCATACCACGCATATAGATGATTTTTCAATTTTTATGGATAATATAAGTTGGAATAAAGAAGAAAAAAGCAATGCAGACATCAAATTTAATTTTAAAAACGGTGGCTATTTAGAGACCTCTTTAAATATTAATCCTGCAGATGGTGATTATGATGCTCAAGTAACTATTAACAATTTAATACTAGATCCTTTTTATAAATATGCGCTAGAATATGCAGACATAAACAGTTTAAAAGGTATATTAAACTCTAAAATATTAATAGAAGGTAATACGAATAATCCCATAAACACACTTGTTTCTGGTAAAGTTAATATAGACGATTTTGCCTTAACAGATAAAAATAACAAAGAAGTAATTAAGTCTAAAAAAATAAGTTCTGCATTAAAACTTATAGATTATGCAAATGCTACATACGAGTTAGACTCACTTACCCTCTCTACTCCATACATTTATTTTGAAATGGATTCTATCACTAACAACTTAGTGAAACTATTTAAAGTAGATACAGAAGATAATACGCTGGCTAACGAAGAATATAAAACACAAATAGACACCACAGCTACAGGTTTACACTATACCATTAATAATTTTATTGTAAAAGATGGAATAATGGATTACAGAAATAATTTAACAGGCAAAAATTTTGATTATCACTTAAATGATATCAAAATTAATTCTGATAAAATAGATAGCCAAGCAGATTGGGTAAATATAAATGCTAATATGCTTTTAAATAATCGTGGTAATCTAGATGCTAAACTTGGCTATAATCCTCAAAATTTAGATAATTTAAATTTAGGTATTAGTATAGAAAAATTTCAGTTATCAGATATTAATATATACTCTCAATACTATATGGGACATAGTGTTTTGGTTGGTGATTTTTATTACTATTCAACCTCAAAATTAACCAATGCAAACCTTATTAGTGAAAATCAATTATTGGTAAAAAACCCTAAAGTAAAAAATGAAAAAAATGGTTTATACAGCTTGCCTCTTAAATTTGCATTATTTATTCTAAAAGATAAAAATAATGAAGTTCGGTTAGAGGTACCTGTTCGTGGTAATTTAAACAATCCTGAAATTAATATTGGTAAAATAGTCTGGACAACGCTTAAAAACAGAATTACAGGAACAGCAGCTAGCCCAGTAACTACTCTTTCTACACTTGTAGATGTAAACCCTAAAGATTATGAAGAGTTAGTTTTTAAATACACAGACACTATCCCTGATGAAAACAACATTAAAAAACTACATAAACTTCTAGAAATTGAAACACTTAAAAAAGGTTTAAAAATTGAATTAGCTCATTTTGTAGATACAGACTTACAAAGAGACGCTATTGTTTTTTCAGAATTAGGCAAAAAATACTTTCAAGAAAAAAATAAAAACTATTTAGAAGACCAAACTGGGTTTCAAAATTACATTAACACCAAAGTAGCAATAGATTCTTTAAGCGTAAAAGAGAAAGCATACACGTTAATCAACTCAAAAACAGCAGACTCTTTAGTTAATATTTATAATAAAACCTTAGAAAAAAATATTACTACCGCTCTAACTACAGCAAAAGACTCTACCAATATTACTGTAAAAAGTTTAGATATTAAACAAACAGAAAATGTTAACTCTGCCCCTAGATTTAAAATAAATTTTGATTTATTAGAAGAATAAAACCTTTAGCAAATCCTGTAAAAATCGTACCTTAGTAGTAGAAAATTAATCGACACAAAAAACACATAAAATGAGTACAAAAAACCAAATAGGATTAGACACTAACAAATCTGAGCAGTTAGCAAGTAAACTAAACGATCTTTTAGCTAACTATTCTATATTTTACCAAAATACAAGAGGTTTTCATTGGAATATTAAAGGAGAAAAGTTTTTTGAACTGCACGTGAAGTTTGAAGAATTATACAATGATTTAATTCTTAAAATTGATGAAGTTGCAGAAAGAATTTTAACTTTAGGCTACTCACCAAAGCACAATTATGCAGATTACAGAAAAGTCTCTAAAATTAAAGAAAGTGAAGAAGTTAGTGATGGCGGTAAAGCTGTAAAAAGTATTTTAGAATCTTTTCAAACTACTTTAATTCTTCAAAGAGAATTACTTGGTCTTGCATCTGACGCTGAAGATGAAGGGACAAGCGCATTAATGAGTGATTATATAAGAGAGCAAGAAAAAATGGTTTGGATGTATTCTTCTTTTTTAAATAAATAAAATTAAATCCTAACCTTAAAATAAAACGAAGCGTTAAGTAATTACTGTAATTATTTAGCGCTTTTTTTATATAAAAACAGTTATAAAAAAAGTAAAACTATATCTATGAAAACAATAAAAACTATAACCAAAATTATATGGATTATACTTTTAGTTTTAATGGTTATCACATTATTTATGGGCGGTTTTATGCCACTGTTTAGTATTGCTTTTGGCTTTTTATTTCTTTATTATTTAATTATTTATATACTAATACTCGTTTTCTATAATCAAACACAGAAAACATATAAGTATTTTATTTGTCTCCTCTTAATCATCCCTATAATATTTACTTTAATTGATTTTGAAACATTTTTTGACTTTTTATTACAAACCGTGCATCTTGATATGAAATAATTGCTCAATATCTATTTAATCTTCAAAAACATCACCTCTATCAAATTCAGTTCTTTTTGATATATTTGCTTCCAAAATTAACAATTATAATATTTAAAACAGTTAACTATAAATTTATTTGTCGTTAAACTGTTTTAATATTATTGATTATAGCTTCTTATAAGAATCTATAATCTAAACAAACTAAAAATTAATGGCACCTAGAATATTTTTATTATTATTACTAACATTTTGTTTTACAAGCTGCTCTGATGATGATGAATCTCTTAGTAGTAAAAATCAAATTCTTTCTTTTAGTATAAATGATCAAAATAAAATTTTTGATGGAGAAATTGATTATAGTACACTTTCTATAATTGTGAATATGGAGGATGTTGATTTAAATCAACCTTTAACTCCTATTATAAAAATTTCTAATAAAGCTACGATTTCACCAAGTATGGATATTTCACAAGTATTTAAGGATGATGTAAAATATACAGTTACAGCTGAAAATGGCATAAAAAGTACTTATACTGTTAAAGCACAAAGTCAAAATTCTAATAATTTTATAGAATCATTTAAAATTAAAATAAATGATACAATATTTAATGGAATTATTAATGAAGTAGAAAGTACAATCACAATCAATACACAAGGAATAGAGAAAAACCCTTCTATTATCCCAATAATTGAATATTCAGATGATGCAAAGATATTCCCCTCTTCTGAAGAAGCTCAAAATTTTAATGAACCAATTAGTTATACAGTTGTAGCACAAAATGGAGCCAGAAATAATTATAAAATCATAGTTAATAATAATATTATACTTTCTAGTGAAAAGAAAATTATTAGCTATCAACTATTTTATAATAACAAAATCCATAATGCTATTATAGACCATGAAAATCTAACAATTGATGTAGAAACTACCCAAGGTATAGGTCAGGCTAAATCTACCATCATACTCTCAGATGGGGCTACATATACTTTTGAACCTGGGACTAATGAAAATTTTTACTTACCCATAACTTATAAAGTAACTGCCGAAGATGGAACTTCTAATAATTATATTATGACCCCTAAAATATGTATGTTTAATTATAATTATTCTACATATCATTTACAATATTTTGCTAATATAACACCAGCTTTTGGCTCTTACAATGTTGATTTAAACATACCTAATTCCTCATTAGTGTTAGAAAATAACTCTAACTCTTATAATCTTAATTATATAGATTACCTTTCACAACAATCACAATATGTAGATGGAATATATACAAGTTTCAAATTAGTTTTTCCTCAAAACATAGTATCTGCAAATAACTATAAATTGAAATATAAAGTTAATGGTAATACATTAGCTGAAACCTTAGATTATCTTGATGTTAAATCTGAAAATGCCCCTATAATCACTTCTATAAATCAACAATCCTACGATAGAGGAGATACATTAATAATAAAAGGAGAAAATCTACCCGATTATATCTCAATAGCTTCTAATGGTTATATATATATAATAACTAACTCTAATAACTATGATTTAACAGTTAATCCTGAAAGAACTGAATTATCTCTTACTTTAAACTATAATTTTTTTCCGTCTTATTATGGACATAGCCCGTCATCACAAACCATCACTTTAATTGAAGCTTCAAGTTTAGGGTATAGAAGAGGTGTTAGCGTAAATGCTGTATTTAATTAATCCAATATACTTGAGAAACTACTCTCATTATAATCTTTTACAATAAAATGTTAACCCCCTAAAAATTGTCTCCTTTTTGATATATTTACTTCTTAAGAATTAATTACTGAAGTTATTTTAAAAAAAAAGAATCAATTCAACTAAAAAACACCCCATGAAAATAAAACTATCTTTATTAGCCATTTCTATTTTTACTCTAATTTCTTGTAAAGAAGAAAAACAAAATAAAACAGAAGAAACACAAGTTTCTGAAACTGTAACTCCAGAAGAAAAAAAATTAGAATTTGAAAACAAAGCTCATGAGTTAGTATATAATATGACTCAAAAAATTGGAGATTACAATAAGTTATTAGATAAAAAAGACGTGGTATTTACCTACACTTACCAAACTCCAGATAATAAAACCAACGTATCTACAGAAAAATATATGTTTGACGGAGAGTTATCGTATGGTCACTACACACAACACGAAAGAACCATGCCTAATTTAGAAGGAGAAATTGAACAAGGTTATGATGGTAAAGAGTACTGGTTAAAACACAATGGAGAAATAGTAACAGACACTTTAGCCTTAAAAAAAGTAGCTTTTAATAGACCAACAAATTACTATTGGTTTACTATGATGCAAAAATTAATGGATCCTAGTGTAAATTACGAGTATGTAAAAGAACAAACTATAGATAGTACTGCTTATGATGTGGTTAAAATTTCTTTTGATGCAGAAGATAAAAAACCAAGAGACATTTACCAAGTATATATAAATAAAGACACTAAACTAGTAGATCAATTTTTATTTACTGTGGCAGATTATAACAAAATGACACCTTCATTAATGCAATTAGAATATACAGAAGTAGATGTTTTTTTAATTCCATCTAAACGTAGATACAAAGCATCTAATTGGGATGCTGAAGTTACAGATAAACCTTGGGTTACTGCTAACTGGACAGATATAAAGTTTGATAACAACTTAACTAAAGCAGATTTTCAAAAATAAAAAGCTTTTATAGTTAAAAATAAAAACGCGCAAAACTTCACCTGAGTTTTGCGCGTTTTTTATAATATATTCTATCATATTTCACCTCCAATTAACCTTTATAAAACGTTCATTTTTCACAAATTCAGATGGTGTTTTCTCTATAATTTCTAAACGTAAAGCATTTAATAATACTTCTTTAGAAAATGTTTGATGCGTTACCAAACTTACTTCTCTAATAGGTTTAGGCTCAGAAAAATGAATTATTCTTCCCGTATCATTAGCATTAATAGCCATTTCTGGCACTAAGGTATAACCACCATAATTATCTACCATTTTTTTTAAAGCTTCAATAGAACCACTTTGAAATTGAATTGTATTAGAGTTCTCTTGTTTACCACAAATATTTAAAACCTGATTTCTAAAACAATGTCCTTTTTCTAATAACCATACATTCTCTAATTTCTCTAACTCATCAATATCAATAGATTTTTTTTCGTCATCAAAATAATCGCTTTGCCCATAAAATACAAAAGGCTCATTATAGAGTTTAATTTCTCTAATAAAAGCTTCATTTAACGGTGTAACTAAAATACCTATATCTATTTCTTTTTTCTGAAGTGCTAAAATAATTTGATCACTTTCTAACTCTTGAATTTTTAAAATAGTTTTGGGGTATTTTTCTGAAAATGAACCTGAAATTAAAGGAATTAAATAAGAAGAAATAGTTGGTATTACTGCTATTTTAAATTCGCCCTCCAAATTATCTAGCTCTACATTCACCATATTTTTTAGCTCGCTAACTTCATCTAAAATAGTTTTAGCTTTCAAAATAAATACCTTTCCTAAATCTGTTGGTTTTAATGGAAATTTACTTTTATCAAAAATTAAAAAACCAATTTCTTCTTCTAGTTTTTTTACCTGAATAGTGATTGTTGGTTGGGTAACAAAGCATTTTTCTGCAGCGGTAACAAAGTGTCTATAAGTATCTAAGGCTATTACATACTGTAATTGCTGTAAGGTCATTTTTTAACGATATTAATTTTAACAATACAAGTATATAAAGTATTAATTTGATTAATAACGCTATCTAATTGATTTTTACACCGTTCTAATAAATTAAATTGATACAAAAAAATGAAACTAAAATTAACAACACTTTTAATGCTTTCTTTAGTTTGGGCTGGGTTTGCACAAACCAACCAAACTATCACTACCAATGGTGGCGTACCGGTAGGTGATAATCAAAATTCTAAAACGGTTGGAGAATACGGACCTGTTTTATTAGAAGATATTTATTTGGTTGAAAAATTAGCTGCTTTTGATAGAGAAAGAATTCCTGAAAGAGTAGTTCACCCAAGAGGTGCGGGTGCTTCTGGATATTTTGAAGCTACCAAAGATATGTCTGAATATACTCGTGCAGTTCTTTTTTCTGAAGTAGGTAAAAAAACAGATTTAGCAGTAAGATTTTCTACTGTAATTCATGGAAAAGGTTCTCCAGAAACGGCTAGAGATCCAAGAGGTTTTGCAGTAAAATTTTATACTGAAGAAGGTAATTATGATATTGTAGGTAACAACTTACCAATATTTTTTATTAGAGATGCTATTAAGTTTCCAGATATGGTACACTCTTTAAAACCATCTCCAGTTACTAATAAACAAGACCCTAATAGATTTTTCGACTTTTTCTCAAACGTACCAGAATCTACCCACATGCTTACAAGGTTGTATACAGATTTAGGTATACCAAAAGGTTACCAGTATATGAATGGTAGTAGTGTACACGGTTACAAATGGATTAATAAAGAAGGTAAAGTAACTTATGTTAAGTATTCTTGGGTATCTAAACAAGGTGAAAAAAATCTTACTGTAGAAGAAGCGCAAGAGCAACAAGGTAAAGATTGGCAACACGCTACTGTTAGTTTAAGAAAAGATATTACAGATAAAAACTACCCACAATGGGATTTATATGTGCAAATGATTGCTCCAGAAGATATCCATTCTTTTGATTTTTGGCCTTTAGATGCTACTAAAGACTGGCCAGCAGACCAGATAGAAAAAATTAAAATAGGTACTATGACATTAAATCAAAATCCTGTTAATTATTTCGAGCAAGTAGAGAGTATTGCATTTTCTCCAGGAGCTTTAATACCTGGTGTAGAGCCTTCTGAAGATAAATTATTACAAGGTAGATTGTTTTCTTATTTTGATACACAAAGACATAGATTAGGTCCTAATTTTTTACAATTAGAGGTAAACAAACCTTTAGAAGAGCCTAATAACTATAATTCTGATAGTTGGATTAGCTCTGGCAATAAAAGGTTTGAAAATCCAGATGTTAATTACCAACCAAGTTCTAAGGCTTCTTTAAAAGAAGACCCACAGTACAAACAAGCAGAAACTACACTTACTAACGTTACTATTACTCAAAAGAAAATCTCTAAAACTAATGATTTTGCACAAGCAGGAGATTTCTACAGATCGCTGTCTAAAAAGCAAAAAGACAATTTAATTAAAAATTTAAAAGGAGATTTAGGGCAAGTAACAGATAAGAACATACAGAAAAAAATGATTACTCATTTTTACTTAGCAGATAGAGATTTTGGGATGAGAATAGCAAAAGAGCTAGGTTTTTCTCAAAAAGATTTTATGCACTAAAAATTAATAATATAGAGGAAGTAGTTTTTGCTTCCTCTTATTTATCTTTTTAATTATGAAAAATATCATCATTATATTAAGTTTCGTTTTTACCATTAGTAGTTACTCGCAATCTATTTTTGATGTTGCTAGAAGTGGTGATGTAGATAAACTAGAAGAACTGTACCAGTTAAATAACGATACTATTAATGCTGTGGACCATAAAGGTTTTACTCCGCTAATATTAGCAACTTACAACAGACAAACAGAAATTGTTGAATTCTTGTTAGAAAAAAATTGTAACATTAATGCACAAGATCTTTCTGGAAATACCGCTTTAATGGGAGTTTGCTTTAAAGGTGATTTTAATATTGCTAAAATGCTTATTGATCACGGAGCAAATGTAAATCAGCTAAATTTTAATAATGCTACAGCTCTAATCTACGCTAGTACATTTGGGCATAAAGAAATAGCTTCTTACCTATTAAAAAACAATGCAGATAAAAAAATAATGGACAATAGAGGTAATACCGCTCTTAAACACGCAGAAATGCAAGGTAATACTGATATTATTGCTCTTTTAAAATAAAAAATCTATGTAATTTACAGAGAGCATAATGTCTAATTTTAATACCTTTAAAGTCTAATAATTAAATATTGTTAGACTTTTTTGTTTTAATAAATACTCTTGATAAAAACTACCGCAGATGAAGAAGATTTTAATTATTGTATTTTTATTTTCAAATTTACTGGTAATTTCCCAAAACAAAATACCTGCTAAAAATTTATCTACGGCTGCTTTAGAGCTTACTACCCAAAATGTAACTTACGACCCTAGCTACTTTTCGATAGATTATCCAAACGGAGATGTACCTGCAAATAAAGGAGTTTGTACAGATGTAATTATAAGAGCTTATAGAAAAGTTGGTATAGATTTACAAAAATTAGTTCATGAAGATATGAAAGCTAATTTTAGCAAATATCCTAAAAATTGGGGTTTAAAATCTACAGATAAAAATATTGACCATAGAAGAGTACCTAACCTAATGATTTTTTTTAGCAGAAATAATGCTAGTATCCAAATTAGCCAAAACCCTAAAGATTATTTACCAGGTGATGTAGTTTCTTGGAGTTTAGGTGGTGGCCTAACTCATATAGGTATTGTGGTAAATAAGAAATCTACTGATGGTAATAGGTATTTAATAGTACACAATATTGGTGGTGGGCAAGTATTAGAAGATTGTCTTTTTAGTTATAAAATTATTGGTCACTATCGTTACCTCTAAATTTTATTAAAATATTTCAATTTAATCTTCAATTAAAAATTTCCTTAAAAAATCAAATAGTTTATTTTTGAAGAAAACAAAACCCCAATAAAAACCTTTAATCGTGCCTGATTTTCAAATTAAACTTTCCTTATTTTTTTTATTATTTATTAGCTCCTATTCTACTATTTACAGCCAAACTATAGAAGGTACTGTAGTAGATCAATATGATATATCTGTGCTAGGAGTTCAAATTCTAAACAAATCTAACAACCAACATACCCATAGTGACGCTAGAGGTTATTTTCAATTAAGTAAAACTAAAATTGGAGATACGTTAGTATTTAGCCATACGCAATTTAAAAACCAACCAGTCATTATTCAATCTTTAGAAGAGCCTTTAAAAATCTACTTAAACAGATCTTCTATTTCTCTAGATGAAGTAGTTATTACAGATAAAATTAATGCGCTTCATTTAATTTCAGATATAGATATTCAAATAAACCCCGTAAACTCTTCTCAAGATATTCTTAGAAAAGTTCCAGGTCTTTTTATTGGTCAACATGCTGGTGGTGGTAAAGCTGAGCAAATATTTTTAAGAGGTTTTGATATTGATCACGGTACAGATATTAGTATAAATGTAGACGGAATGCCAGTTAATATGGTTTCTCACGCTCACGGGCAAGGTTACTCAGACTTGCATTTTGTAATTCCAGAAACTATTGAAAAAATTGATTTTGGTAAAGGTCCGTATAACGAAGACAAAGGTAATTTTGCAACCGCAGGTTTTGTAGATTTTAAAACCAAAAGTAGACTAGATAATAGTTCTATTAAATTAGAAGCTGGCCAATTTAACAGCCAGAGATTACTTGGTATGTTTAACTTACTTAACGATGATCATCAAAATGCTTACGTTGCTTCAGAATATATAAGTACAGACGGACCCTTTGATAGTCCTCAAAATTTTCACAGAATAAATCTCTTCGGAAAATATACAGCACAAGTAAATGATAGAGACAAAATAGGTATAACTGCCTCTTACTTTACTAGCACTTGGGATGCCTCTGGACAAATACCTGTAAGAGCAGTTGAAAGTGGATTAATAGGAAGATTTGGTGCTATTGATGATACAGAAGGTGGTACAACTGGCAGAAAAAATATTCTAGTGAATTATGATCGAGTAATTAATGAAACCTCATCTATAAAAAATAACATTTACTACTCTCAATATGATTTTGAATTATATTCTAATTTCACTTTCTTTTTAGACGACCCTATTAACGGTGACCAAATTAAGCAGAAAGAAAACCGTGAGATTTATGGGGTAAATAGTGAATACAAAAAAGATTTTTTCACCAATACAATAGAAGGTAATTTCACTGCTGGTATTAGCTTAAGAAATGATGTAAGTAAAAATAATGAACTTTCTCACACCTTAAATAGAAGCACAACACTTAATCAAATTCAGTTTGGAGATATAAATGAAACTAATTTTGGAGCTTATTTAGGTACGCAAATCAATATTAAAAAGTGGACCTTTAACCCTACCCTACGTGTAGATTATTTCAACTTTATGTATAATGATCATCTACAAACTACTTATGAAACGCAAACCAATACCAAAACAGTAGTTAGTCCTAAATTTAATATTCTATACAATCAATCTGAAGATTTACAACTCTACCTAAAAACAGGAAAAGGATTTCACTCTAACGATACTCGTGTAGTTGTTGCAGAAGATGGTGTAAATATTTTACCAGCGGCATACGGGCTTGATCTTGGATATATCTGGAAAATTTCACCTAAAATGCTATTAAATATGGCGTATTGGTATTTATACTTAGAACAAGAATTTGTGTACGTAGGTGATGCTGGTATTGTGGAGCCAAGCGGAAAAACAAGAAGACAAGGTATAGATTTAAGCTACAGATACCAACCTACCTCTTCTCTATTCTGGAATTTAGATGTAAACTACACCTATGCTAGAGCAATTGACGAAGCAGACGGGCAAGATTACATTCCGTTAGCGCCAGATTTCACCTTAGTTAGTGGTATTAATTTTAAACATAAAAGTGGTATTTACGGGAGTACCAATGTTCGTTATTTAAAAGATAGACCTGCTAACGAAGATAATTCTATTGTAGCAGAAGGTTACACCGTAGTAGATTTAAATGCTGGCTATAGATGGAAAAATTTAGAGTTTGGTATACAAATTCAGAATTTACTAAATACCGAATGGAATGAAACACAATTTGCTACAGAATCTAGACTGCAAAATGAAGCAAACTCTGTAGAAGAAATACATTTTACTCCAGGTACTCCATTTTTTGCAAAAGGTACAATTCAATATAATTTTTAAACCTACCATTAAAGTAATTTACAAGTGTAGCAGATCCCTAAAAAAAACCAAAAATATTTAGTTTATTTATTATCCTACATCAATTTTTAAAAGCTCTTTTCTTGATAATTTTGAAAGAAAAAGAATTTTAAAAAAAAGATGATGAAAAAGGTATTATTTGTTTTAACAAGTCACGAAGATTTAGGGGATACTGGCCACAAAACTGGATTTTGGGTAGAAGAATTTGCAGCACCATATTATTTACTAAAAGATAAAGGTGTAAACATTACATTAGCTTCTCCCAAAGGAGGGCAACCACCAATAGACCCAAAAAGTAATGAAGAAGATTTTCAAACTCCTGCTACAGTAAGATTTAATGAAGATAAAGAAACGCAGGCTCTACTTTCTAAAACAGAAAAGTTAGAAACTGTAAAAGAGAAAGGTTTTGATGCTATCTTTTTTCCTGGAGGTCACGGACCGTTGTGGGATTTAGCAGAAGACAAAAATGCAATTGCTTTAATTGAAGATTTTTACAATAGTAACAAACCTGTTGCTGCTGTTTGTCACGCACCTGCTGTATTTAAACATACTAAAACCAAAGATGGTAAATCTTTAGTTAGTGGTAAAAAAGTAACTGGCTTTACTAACGGAGAAGAAGAAGCTGTACAGTTAACTAATGTAGTACCATTTTTAGTGGAAGATATGCTGAAAGAAAATGGAGGTATTTATTCTAAAAAAGATGATTGGGCAACTTATGCTATTGTAGATGGTAATTTAATTACTGGTCAAAACCCTGCTTCTTCAGAGTTGGTAGCAGAGTATTTGCTAGATAAATTAAAATAGAAGAAAATAATTTTTCAACTATACCAAGTGACTTAAACCAATGGTTTAAGTCACTTTTTTGTTAGAATTTTTTATATTATTCCAACCTTATTGCCAATATTTTTCTTAGAGTTAATTAAAAGAAAAATGAATTATTCAATTTATTAAGAAAAAAATTATTTTTATCTGAAAGAAACCTAACTTATTAACGTCTAACTTTATTTAATAACAACATAGTTTTCTTTTATAAAATGAAATAGAATCGGGATACTTTCTTGATACTTTATAAGTAGATTGCTCGCAAAAAATAATTTTAATGGTTAAAATTTTAGTAGTTGAAGATGATGTGCATATTGCTGAGTTAGTAACAATTAACCTTCAAGATGACCAAACAACTTTAAAATGTTGTTACCATGGGAACGAAGGTTTTATTGAAGCTTCTAAAAATGAATATGATCTAATTATTTTAGATTTAATGCTTCCAGGTAAAAAAGGCTTAGATATTTGTAGAGAGTTAAGAGCGTCTAATATTAACACTCCTATTTTAATGCTTACCAGTAAAAGTGACGAAATAGATAAAATTCTTGGTTTAGAAACAGGTGCAGATGATTACATGACAAAACCCTTTAGCATTAGAGAATTGCAAGCTAGAGTAAAAGCTATTTTAAGAAGGCGTTCTTTAGATACTACTCCAACAAAAAACACCAACGACCTACCTGTACTTACCCATAAAGACTTAGTAATTACGCAAGAGTTGAGAAAAGTAGAGCTAAACGGAGAACGTCTTAATCTTACCCCAAAAGAGTTTGAGTTACTCTGCTTACTATCTAATAATATTGGTAAAACTTATAGCCGCGCACAACTTCTTCATTTAATTTGGGGATATGAGTTTGAAGGTTACGAGCACACCGTAAATTCTCACATTAATAGATTACGTGCAAAAATAGAAAAAGACCCTGGCAATCCTGAATATATACTTACTACTTGGGGTGTAGGATATAGATTTTCTGAATTATAATATTATGAAAACAAAAAACACCTTATTTTACAAAATAGCAGGAGTTTTAACACTTTTATTTGTGTTACTAGCTTTTCTTATTACTAAAACCTCTACACGCCTCTCTGAAGATTATCACAATGAAATCTCTCAAGGTTTAAATAAAGATGTCTCTAAATTTATTGTTGAAGAGATACAAG
This sequence comes from Mesonia phycicola, assembly GCF_900141885.1. Lineage (GTDB taxonomy): Bacteria > Bacteroidota > Bacteroidia > Flavobacteriales > Flavobacteriaceae > Mesonia > Mesonia phycicola. The sequence goes on from NZ_FQYY01000001.1 coordinate 47,177, forward strand.
GCTTGTATAATGGAGATACTGTGGTAGAAGCTAAAATGGGCAAATTAATGCACCACGTAATGGCTACTAATCCTGCTACAGAAGTTTATCTACTAGACTTAGAAGGCAATATTCTTAAACATGTTGCCATGAATAAAGAGGTAAAAGCAAAAAAAATTAATCTTGAACCTATAAAAGAATTTATAGCAAAAGATGGAAATACTTTTGTAAAAGGCGACGATCCAAAATTACCAGGTACTAAAAAAATATTTTCTGCAGCACCATACCTATTTAACAATCAAAAAGTAGGATATATCTATACCATTGTAGGTGGTAATGATTATGATACGCTTATAAAAAAACACGAAGCAAGCTACATACGTAAATTGAGTGTGCGTACAATTTTATATGCTTTATTTGCGGCTCTTCTGGTAGCGCTACTTTTCATTTATATAATTACTAGAAATTTTAATAAAATTATATCTGCATTTAAATCTTTTAAAGAAGGTAATCATGATGCAAGAGTTACTGGTGTAGAACACGGAGAAATGGGATTATTAGCCAATACATATAATGATATGGCTAGTACAATTCAAAATAACATAGAAGAATTGCAGAGTGTAGATAAATTACGAAAAGAACTTATAGCAAATATCTCTCATGATTTAAGAACACCTATAGCCTCTATACAAGGATTTGTAGAAACAATATTAATAAAAGGTGATGAGCTTAATAACGAAGAAAAAACTCGTTACATGGAAATTGTTCTAAAAAATTCTGAAAGATTAAAAAAACTAGTGAACGATTTGTTTGAACTAAGCATTTTAGAAGCAAATCAAAAAAAATTACAGCCAGAAGCTATTCAAATGGCAGAAATTATTCAAGACATAGCAGATAAATATAGAATTATCACAAAAAATAAAGGGATAAATATTAACACCATATATTCTAAAGATTTACCATTAGTATACGCAGATATAGCTTTAATAGATAGAGCATTACAAAACATAATTGATAATGCAATAAAACATTGTAAAGCTGGAGATGTGGTTACCCTAGAGCTTACTAGAGATAATAATTATGTCTCTATAAAAGTAGCAGATACAGGTAGTGGTATTTCTTCTCAAGAACTTCCATTTATTTTTGAAAGATATAGAAAAGGTAAATTTTATTCTGATGCAGAAAAAGGAAGCGGACTAGGTTTGGCCATTGTTAAAAAAATTATGGATTTACACAATGCTACCATTAATGTAACCAGCACTTTAAATCAAGGAACCCAGTTTTATTTCAACCTTCCTATTAATCCACACTCTGTATAATTATAAATTGTTTTAAATATTTGATGGTATAGTTATAACTCTGTTATAATTTGGTGATACTCTAAGAAGATATTTGTAGATATAACAAATAAACATATTTAGAGATGAAAAAATTTCAATTATTTACCTTACTATCCATCATTAGTCTTTTTGCAAGTTGTGATAATGATGATGATTCAACTACTACAACATCACCAACAGTTTCAAGCTTCACGGTTACTATAGAAAACATTGCTGCAGTAAATGATTTTATAGGTTCTGGAGTTTTTAACACCCCTGTTGGTGATTCTAATCCAGGTCCTGCTACTCCAGGTAAAAGTTATGAGTTTACTTTTGATGCTGGTAAAAATAACAAAGTTTCTTTTGTAACTATGCTAGCTGCAACCAACGATTTGTTTTTTGCTCCAGAAGGAAGCGGTATTGCTCTTTATGATGAAAACGGTGATCCTTTTTCTGGAGATGTAACAGACCAAGTTTATTTATGGGATGCTGGTACAGAGGTAAATGAAGAACCTGCAGTAGGCCCTAATACTGTTGGTAATCAAGCTGCTGCAGATACTGGTGTAGAAGAAAACGGAAATGTATTAAAAATAGAAGATGTTACTAATGGAGTTATGTTTAATTACCCAGATGTAGATGAGTTAATTAATGTAACAGTTACTCACGTAGAAGGTACACAATTTACCGTTTCTATTGAAGATTTATCTACTGCAAGCTTAAATACAAGTGATGGTATGAAAGCAGCACCATTATCTCCTGGAGTATATGTGGTACACAGTGCAGACAACCCTTTATTTGAAGAAGGAGAACCTGACTTTGATCAAGGAGTTGAAGCAATTGCAGAAGACGGAAACACTGAGCCATTAGGTACTTACACAGCCAGTACTACAGGCGTAACTTACCCTTCTTCTCCAGGGGTTTGGGTAACACACCAAGAAGGTACTATGCCATTATTTACTGCTAATAGTGCTGATTACGGACTAGGTCTTGAACATATTGCTGAAGACGGAGATACTTCTCTTTTAAATGATAATTTAAGTTCTTTAGAAGGGCAAATTTCTGGAGCTGTAATTAATACTCCTGTTGGTAGTAGCTCTCCTGGTCCACTTTTACCTGGTGCTTCTTATGAGTTTACTTTCTCTGCAGAAGATGGTGATTACTTATCTTTCGCTACAATGTTAGCTGCAACAAATGATATATTATTTGCAACAGATGATACTGGTATTGCTTTATTTGATGCAAACGGAAATGCAATAAACGGTGATATTACAAGTATGGTTTCTCTTTGGGATGCTGGTACAGAAGTTAACGAGCAACCTGCAATTGGTGCTAATACAGTAACTAACCAAGTAGCTGCAGATACAGGTGTAGATGAAAATGGTACTGTTCAATTATTAGATCAAGTAAACGACGGGTTTGATTACCCTGCAGTAGATAGTGTATTAAAAATAACAATTACCCCAAATCTATAAATTGTTTTTTTGTAACTCATCTTTTCTATATGAAAAAGGAAAGGTGAGTTTTTTACTTCTAAAAAGTAACTAAACACTAAGTTTAGTCACTTTTTTTATTATTTAGCCTTTCATTAAATAATAGTTATTTAATTTTACCTCTTATTTTATTTATCTAATTAAAATGAAAAATAAACTTGAAGATATGGTGGGGTTAGATTTTTATCTTTCTAATTTAAGTGAGAAAGAGTACAAAAAAATAGAGAATAGAATTTCTACCCTAAACTCTTCTATGATGCCACTATTAAGTTGGGATTTTTTCATGGATAACTATCATAAAAAAATTATTGAGTCAAGAAAAAACAAAGAATTATTGCACTTTCAATCATTAGCTAAAAAATATAATTGGAAAAATAACTTGAAGCAAGAATTCTCTGTTAATGATTATGAAGCATTGGTAATTACAGATGCGCAACAAAAAATTATTTGGGTAAATGAAGGCTTTTCTACCATGACAGGTTATTCTAAAAAATTTGCCATTAATAAAACTCCAAAATTTTTACAAGGAGAAAAAACTTCTACAGAAACAAAAAATAGAATCAAAGAAAACCTCACAAATAATAAACCTTTTAAAGAAGTAATAATTAATTACAGAAAAGATAAAACTAGTTATAATTGTGAAGTTAAAATTATTCCTCTCTACAATAAAGAGGTAACACACTTTATAGCTTTTGAAAAAGAAGTAATATGACAGACCACAGTTTAAAAATTGAAAAATCTAGAACAACTATTTTTAAAGCAGTTTTCCCAAACACTACCAACCATTATGATACTCTTTTTGGTGGTACAGCTATGCAATTAATGGATGAGACTGCATTTATTACCGCTACAAGATTTAGTAGACAACAAATGGTAACGGTAAGTAGTGATAAAATAGACTTTAAAAAACCTATTCCTGCAGGTACTATAATTCAATTAGATGGTTATGTTACCCACGTTGGTAATACAAGTTTAAAAGTACGAGTAGATATTTATGTAGAAGAAATGTATAGTGACTCTAAGTTTAAAGCTGTTTCTGGAGAGTTTACTTTTGTTGCTATAGATGAAAATAAAATTCCGGTTAAAATTTTATAATCTATCATTACTATATCTATTTCTAGTTAAAATAGAATTCCTATTCTTTTTTAATAGAGCTTAAATGGTAAATTAATTAGTAAAGCAATCTTTGTACTACTAATTAATTTACTATTTATATTTTTACCTCTGCTTTAATTAATAAACTCTTCATCACTCAGCGTTTTCATAAAAGCAATTAAATTTTCTTTCTCTACTTCTGTTAATGGTATTTTGTTGTTATTTTCTTTCAATATTGAGTCTAAATTATCTGCCTCTAATACACCGTTACTTAAATAATCTAGTACTTCTTTTAAGCTAGCAAATTGACCAAAACTACCGTATGGAGCGGTATATTCTATATTACGTAAAGAAGGTACTCTAAATTTTAAATAATCTTCTAACTCACCTGTTACTCTAGAACGTCCACCTTCTTCGGTACTTGGGTTAACGGGAAAACCTATATTTCTATAACTCTGATCTGTAAAGAGCTCTGTATTATGGCAGCTCATACATTTTTCTTGAAATACGCTGTACCCTAAAGCTTCACTTTCGGTAAAAGTTTCTCCTTCTTTTCGTTTTACTTTATCATATTTACTATTGGCAGAAATAAGGGTATATTCATATTGAGCAATACTATTGTATATTCCTTCTGCGGTAACTCCTTCCCCATTAAAAGCTTTAATAAATAACTCAACATATTCTTCATCATTTTCTATCTTTTCTATAACTTCTACTATAGAAGAATCCATTTCTTCATAAGTAATAATGGGTACTAGTGGTTGTTCTTCTAACTCTAGTTTGTTTCCATCCCAATTATAGGCCTGCATAAATATCATATTTTGTATAGGTGGTGCATTACGTAAACCTACTCTACCCTCTATACCTATACCAATAGCATTATGATCTGCAAATGCATTTTCTTGCATATGGCAACTAGCACAAGCAATTGTATTATCTGCACTTAATTGTTTATCATTAAATAATTTCTTACCCAACTCTACTCCATATTTTGTAGAAATATTATTGTATGCATAGCTGTTAATTTCTGGAAAACCTTCTGGTATATTTAAATCAACTTCCGGATTATCATATAAAACCACTTCATAACTAAAATCATCATCGCTACTACAAGAGACTAATGTTAAAAAACAAAAAATAACAGATAAATTTCTTAAACTATTTTTCATAAGATAGGTTATAAGATAAGAAGAAAAAGAGTCGGTTATCTATTATAATAACCGACTCAAAAATTATATTAGTTTTCTACAGAAATAATAGAAAACATTCCCGTAACATCATCACTACCATTTCCTCCTAAATTATCTACAAATAACTCCATATTTGCTGCAGAATGTACACTAGGCGTTGCGTTATCTTCTCCTAATTCTATAGTATTAGTGTGCCCACTTAATAGAGCATCAAAATCTGCTTCAATTTTAATTGTTGGCGCACTATTACCAACATTAGCACTTTCAGGAAGATCTAATATAATATCTCTATAAGCATCTACACCTTGTGTATAATTACCTTCTTCTCCTTCTATAGTACTCCCAGAGTGAAAAGATAATTCTGAATCATCTGCACCGTAAAATCCTTCAATTTTAGTAAAACGGTATCCTGTACCCCATTCCCAATGCATTTCTGTATCGTTTGCCCCAGCAGATGCATAAAACTCAGGAAAACTCACCTCATCTAAGGTGTTTAAATCTGTTTTCACTCCTAATCCAAATTTTATTTGATTGTAATTGTCGGTAGGTATTTCACTTAAAACATAAGACAATGTCTCTTCTTTAGATTGATTAACTACAGTTGCTCCGTTATCTAAATTATTTACATTGTAAGGTATTTCTGTACCATCTTCTTTAATTAAACGAATGTTACTTATTACGTATTTCAATTCTGAAAAATAGTGATCTTGCCCCATTGCAGAAGTATTTACAGTTGCCGTGGTAGAAGCTTCTTCTCCCAAAACAATTGGCGTGCCTTTAAAAGTGTTATTAAATTCTAAAGTTACATTGTTTGCCACCGGTGTATCGTCATCACTACAAGAAATAATAGTTAATGAGGCAATTGCTAATAAGAAATAATTTTTAATGGTTTTCATTTTTGATTTGATTTAATTATTAATAGTTTTTGTTTAATTTTTATAAATTTATTTTAAGAGACGTAAAAAAATTGCGTCCCATTCTTGGTATGTTTCCCCAATCTGCATATGTACTGTAATAGTTATTAAAGACATTCTCTGCCCCTATTTGCACTACCGTTTTTTTATTTTTTATTTGAAAAGTATAATCTGCAGAAATATTACAATTGGTGTAAGATGGTGTTCTATCTTCTCCGTATTCTGGACTGTAATTAATTTGTTCTACATCTCCATTTAAAGAGGTTAAAAAACCAAATTTGTGATGCTTAAAATGTAAACTTGTTTGGTAACTTAACGGACGTATAAATGGTAGGTTATTTTTATTATCATCTAAACCTCTAGCATAAGTTAATGTTCCATTCCAATGTAAATTTTCTAAAATGGCATACTTAGCTTGTAGAGAAAAGTTGAATAATGTAGAATAATCTAACGAAGTGTAGCCTTTTACACCCACAGACTGGTAATTCATGGGGCTACCCGCGCTTAAAATTCTACCTATAATATAATTTTGAATATAGAAATAATTAGCTTTTGCCTGTATGCTTCCGTTTTTATAAGTAAACCCAACACTTACGTTAGCTTCATAAGAAATTTCATTTTCTAAATTAGGATCACCTATATAATCATACCTATCAAAACTATTATAAATATAATACCCATAACCTTCTGAAACAGAAGGCGCTCTATGCCCGAAACCACCACCAACAGATGCATTAAAATTATTTAAATGAAATTGGTAGTTGGCGTAGAGATTAGGTAAATATCTAGTTTTTTCTTGCGGCGCTCCCGGATGAAAAATCCAATTAAACTCTACATATTTAGAGTAATTGTAATTTACCCCCAAACTACCTCCAAAATTCAATTGGCTTTTATTAGTAATATCCCAAGAGTTATTTATAGATAAACCTGCATAACGAGTAGTTACCCAAGGCCAACTGTAAGCAAACATAGTTCTCTCACTTCTATCTTGCGGATACATTCTCATTTCTGCAATAGATAAATTGTCGTACGCATTCAATTGTATTTCTGAAGAGTAGTTATCTTTTTTCAAATTAATTTTTGAAAGAAATCCATAAGTTGTACTCCAACCAGGCATATCCATATGTACAAGGTTTTCTGGTCTTGTAGTATCATCCATATAATGCTCTATGGTATTGAAGTATAATTTTGTATCCCAGACTTTAATTAGTCCTTTTTCAAAAAACTGTTTATAAGCAAGTGAGGTTATTAAAGCTCTAGATAATGATAAATCCATAGGTAGTGCTGGGTACCCCACATCTTTAGCTTTATCAAAAATAGCATCTACACGTACAGAAGATAAATCTCCTGTTTTGTATGCTAGCCCAAGAGAGGTGTTAAATTTATTATACTGCGAGTGTTTAATCTCTTTGTTATTACCATCATTATAATTTTCTGCTTTTCTACTAGAAATACTTCCATCTATCACAAGTTTATCTGAAGAATAGGCTACGTTACCAAAATTAAAAAACTGATTGTTATTAAACTCGAAACCAGTTTGGTAGTCTCCTTTCCATTTTTTAACTAAGCCAAACGGTGTACTTCTTCTTTTTAAATCTATACTTCCTGCTACTGTAGAGCCGTGCATACTTCCTTCTTGCCCAGATTTCACCTCAACCTCAGAAAGGTTATTACTTTCTACATAAGAAGTAACTGGGTCCATTTTATCTGTACAAGCACCAAATAAATGCATGCCATCTATAGTTACTACAGATCGTTCTGTACTCATATTATTTAGTAATGGCTCCCAAGCATAAGATCCTCTTTTTATAAAACTTATATTGTCGGAAGAAGCTAAGTACTCATCTACAGAAACTGCCATTTTTAAGTCTGTTTCTATCTTGCTTTTCTTTGCTGCTACAATAACTACTACCTCTAAACTATCTGGCGTAGAGGTATTTTCTTGCGCTTGAAGCCAAGAGACTAACAAAAGAGAAATAACAACTATAATTTTATTCATGAAATTAAAATAAGATGTCAATATATAGTTCACTTTTTTCTCCCTCTATTCCTGGAGTAAAATCTGTAGAAACCTCTGTCCCTTTTATAAGCTCTCCATTTTCATTTTTAAAAATGAAATTTAAGGTCCAGTTTCCTGTCATAGTATAATTAACCACACCGTAGTACAAACCATCTTCGCCTTGAGTTAAGTCTTGGTTATTTGGTGAAGAGTGGTTCCCCATAGAAGGCTCTGGCATTCTGGGGTCTAAATACAAAGTATAGCCTTCTACTTTACTATATGAATATTGAGATAAATCTGGAAATTCACCTTCAGAAGTGGTAGGCTGGTTGTATTTGTAAATTCCCGCTACCAAATCATTTTCTGATACTCCTGGACTTTGTGGGGCTATTAATGCTATAAAATATTGCTCATCATCATTACCCGTAAAAGCAGTCATATTCAAATTCATATTGGTTTGTGACTCTACCGTAATTACTTCATTTAAAGTATTTACCTCTTCATCTTGTAAATCAATATAGAGCTGCCAATTATTGGTGGTGTCACTCTCGCTAGTAAAAACTACATAGCCTTTGTAATAAGCTTCTTCTTCATTGTATTCTAAATTATATAAATGCGGACAAGAAGATTTATTACCGTTAGCATCTGTTAATATTGGTAAAAAAGTAATTGGCAAACCTTTTACGCTTTCGTTGGTTTGCGTATCTATAATTTTTAAATGAATTTCATTATAACCTTTAAAAAAGCTAGCATTTAAAGTTTCTATACTCACTTTATAAGTAGCACTACTTATAGTAAGCGCTTCTTCAAACTCAAAATACTCTGTTACCTCTGTGTTTATTTCTGCTTCATAATCTGTTTTGTCTAACGTACAAGAGGTAATTATAAGACACAGGGTCGCGATAAAAAAAATATATTTTTTCATTTTAATTAATTTTAGAAAAGCCAATAAAAATTTAGCTAATCGTTTATGTTAACGCTAGTGTTTGGGTAGGAGTAAAAAAAGCAATGCTTAATTTCAATTGCATATTTATACATACAAAACCTTGCTTTTTATAGCTCCTATAAAAGATAAATAAAGTACTCTTTTATAAAATTGCTGCACTACCATTTAAGTTGGTTTATTACCAATTAAACAGAAATACAAAATTCTATTTCGTTAAAATAACAGCATAACGTATCCGTATATAATTCTTATTGAAAATTTTAGAATATATAGTACAGAGTAATTTATTTATAAAATGTAATTAAACTAGTGGAGGGTGAAAAATACAATCTATAAAACTAAATTTATAGATATTGCTATAAGAAGAAAGTACTTTTGATTTCTCTTCTTTTGGAAGAATAAATAAATTATTTATAGAAAACTCTTGAAAGAAAACAATTTGAAGTTCTCCTGAAGAGGTTGAAGAGTTGTTTTTATCATTATCAGACTCTGACTCGGAAGATTCGGCTAATTTTTTCATTAAATAACACTTACCATTACATTGAAGTTTAGGTTTGTCTCTATTTACACAAAGCTCCGTTTTAATGTAATCGTAAAAAGCCATATATTCTAACACAGGAATAACAGGCTTAAAAAGTATTAGAAAAGATAATATGAAGGTTGCCTTTTTCACTCTACAAATATCTTACTTTTATTTATAAAAGGCTAAATTTTATTTATTTTTTTACACTGAAGCATTATTATTTTTGACAATTATTATATACATTTTCCCCCGTTAAACACACATTCACTTTAAAGGTTTTTTCTATATGATTATTAAAGTAGAAAATGGTAAATCTCTTATTCAATTAAAAATGAATGAGCTTGGTAGCTATTTAAAATTTATTAAGCCATTAGCGATAAATTGGAGTGATTGTCAAGGTTCTATTGCTCAATTTTATGCTATTTTTTCTTACACAAAAGAACATAAAGAAAAAATTGATGTAGACCTAAAAGAAAAACTCAACTCTGGAAAGTTTAAATTGAAAAATAACATTAACCATCTTAATAAACTACTTAGTCTTTTTGAGAATGCAACTTATGAGTTAAGTTTTGAACCTGAATATGATATTTCTGATTTTTGGGATATTGCTAAAAACCACCACCTCTATACCTCTAATCAAATTATGAGAGAAAAAGGCAAAATAGAGTTTTGTGAAGATAAAGAAAATTTAGATTTTCTATCTGAATCTTATTACGATGGGTTTAGTGAATATTTTATTTACACCCAACCTACACAAAGCTTAAACCAAGAAAGAGTTAAACATTACGAAGAGCTTTTAAATACAGGCATTAGACCTACTGCTATTGTTTATAGTGGGCAGGCTAAATCAAAAGGTAGTTACAAAGACGGTACTTCTTGGCAATCTAATTACAACTCTGGAAATTTTATTTTAGACGGACACCACAAATTGGCTGCTTACAAAAATTTAAGTTTACCTCCTTCACTATTAAGAATTACAAAAATGTATTCTTCTATAAATGAATTAAACTTCAATTTAAAAGATTTTAAAAAAGACATTGAGCCAAGATTACAAAAACCTCAAGTCACTCATTATTTAGAGAATATTAAATAAAAAACTCATCCCTATTAAAATTTAATAGAGATGAGTTATAGAAAATTATTTATATGCTCCTGCGGAATAATTTAACTCATAAGAATGAGAATAAACTTCAAAAACATTACCAAATGGATCTTCCACATAACACATACGGTAAGGTTTTTCTCCAGGATAATATTCTCTAATTGGCATTCTTTGCTTACCTCCTGCAGCTACAATTTTTGCTACTAACCCTTCAATATCTGGATCTTGTACTGCAAAATGAAATAATCCTGTTTTAAAAGGCTCAAAAGTTGGTTTTAGGTCTTTACTTACAGGAAACTCAAACAACTCAACCCCTATTTTATCTCCCGTAGAAAGATGGGCAATATTAAAAGTTTCCCAACCTGTACCAAATACATCTATACACATTTGCCCAATTGCGGTTTTGTTCTCCTCTTTAATAACGGTAGGCTCCATAATTACATAAAACCCCAATACTTCTGTATAAAACTTTACTGCTTCATCTATGTCTGGTACTGTAATACCTATGTGAGAAAATGTTCTAGGAAAAGGTTTTTCTGCTTCATTTGAATAAGTAGTATCAATTTTATCTTGTGAGTAACCAATAGTTGAAAACATTAAACTGAAAACAACTAATACTAATAATTTCTTCATATTATTTTTTTTTAATTTGAAGCAAAACTATACTATACAATACTACTAAACAAGAAGTTACACATTTAACCCTTAGTTACCAAAACGTGTATTTTTATGATTTACAACAGTTTAAAAATGAAAAAAAAGTAAATTATTTATAATCTAACAATAAGAGCAACACACCTTTTAATTGTATAATTAGTAGAATAATAGTTAAATCACTCAAATTATTTCTAATAAAAAATAAAAAAACAAACTTTGTATTAAACCTTTAATAAAACAAACAGTCTAAATAAAATATAAAGAATTAAGTAAATTTATTTAATGAAAAATAGCAAGAGTATTTTAATACTAACAATTCTACTAATCTCTATGTTTTATGGATGTGTAGATAATAAGAAAAAAACAGAAGAAACTAAGCCGGTAGTAGAAAGTGTTGAAGACACAGATGAAATTAAGGTTTATGATTTTGAATCTATAGAGCCTCTATTATACACAAATTCTGATAAAACTTATATTGTAAATTTTTGGGCAATGTGGTGTGCTCCTTGTGTAAAAGAACTTCCTATAATTCAAGAATATGAAAAGAACAATCCTAATGTAGAAGTTCTATTAATCAGTCTTGATTTCCCTAAAGATATTGAAACAAAGCTTAAACCGTTTTTAGAAAAAAAAGAAATTACTTCTAACGTTGTATTGTTAGATGACCCAGATGCTAACAGTTGGATTAATAAAATTAACCCAAATTGGTCTGGAGCTATACCATATACTATAATATTTAATAATGAAAATCGTTCTTACCACGAACGTGCTTTTGATAATCTTCAAGATTTAGAAACAGAAGTTCTTAACACCTTTAACTAAAATTTTAAAAATGAAAAAAATTAGTACACTATTACTAGGTCTTTCTTTAATTGCTGGTACCTTAGTTTCTTGCAAAGACAACGCAGAAAAATCAGAAAATTCTGACAAACAAGAACATACAGAAGGCCACGAAAAAATGGCTTCTAAAGACCATAAAGGGAAACCAGGACACCCACCTAAAGGTAAAGGCGACAGAAAAGGACCTCCTCCAGGTGGCGGTAACCATAGCCCAGAACAAACCAAAACTTTAGAAGAAATTGGTGGTTACAAAATAGGTGAAGTAGCTACAGATTTTGATCTTAAAAATGTAGATGGTAATATGTTTTCTTTAGCAGATATTGAAAACGCTAAAGGTTATATCGTAGTATTTACTTGTAACGAGTGTCCATTTGCAAAAATGTACGAAGACCGTTTAATTGCTTTACATAATAAATATGCTTCTAAAGGATATTCTGTAGTTGCTATTAACCCTAATGTAAGTGAAGATAATGAGAAAGAAAACTTTACTGCAATGCAAAAAAGAGCTGAAGAAAAGCAATTTCCTTACGTTTATTTAGCAGATACAGAACATAAAATATTTCCTCAATATGGAGCAGTAAGAACTCCTCACGTATTTTTACTAGATGCAGAAAGAAAAGTACAATACATTGGTACTATAGATGATAATGCTAAATCTGCAGAAGATGTGAAAGTTAAATATGTAGAAAATGCTATTGAAGCATTAGAAAAAGGAGAGAAAATTGAGCCTAATTTCACAAAAGCTATTGGTTGCCCAGTAAAAGCAATTTAATTTCAACTATACCTAAATATTTACTTAACCACTTACAAAAAAGCGATTTAAACATTATGTTTAAGTCGCTTTTATTTTGGTTGCTATTTGCTGTAAACCTATAATATTTGATAATCTAAATATAGAAGTTATTTTTAAAACAATAACTTTATTAATTATAAATTGTTTTACAATTACCATCTTGATAAAATCTATAAGTTAACTAACAGATAGTATCTATAAAAAAGATTTTTATTAATAATAATGGATAGGTATAAAAACAAAAAACCGCCAAGTCTGGCGGTTTTTTGTTTTTATATTTTACTAAAATTAGTAAGTCTGTAAGTGAGCTGGGGTAGACATTTTACCTGCAGGTGGAGCAAATTGTGTAAGCTCAATACCTTTAACAGCTGCTGCATATTCTTCTTTATTAGGTGTTCTTCCTAAAATTGCAGAAAGTACAACTACTGGAGTTGAAGCTAACAAAGATTCTCCCTTTTTACGGTCTGCATCTGCTACCACACGTCCTTGAAATAAACGAGTTGAAGTTGCCATTACCGTATCTCCCTTTTCTGCTTTTTCTTGGTTACCCATACAAAGGTTACAACCTGGACGCTCTAAATACAAGATATTTTCGTATTCGGTACGTGCTGAAGTTTTAGGTGCATTATCATCAAACTCAAAGCCTGAGTATTTTTGTAATATTTCCCAATCACCTTCAGCTTTTAATTCTTCAATAATATTATATGTTGGAGACGTTACAACAAGTGGAGCCTTAAACTCTACCTTACCGTGTAATTCTTCTAAATTTTTAAGCATTTTTGCTACAATCTTAATATCTCCTTTATGTACCATACAAGATCCAACAAAACCTAAATCTATTTGTTTGTTTCCTCCATAAAAAGATAATTCTCTAATTGTATCGTGTGTGTAACGCTTAGAAACATCATCATTGTGCACATCTGGATCTGCAATCATTGGTTCATCAATAATATCTAGATCTACCTCAAATTCTGCAGCGTATTTTGCATTTTCATCTGGAGCAAGTGCTGGCTTCTCTCCTGATTTAATTTCGTTAATTCTTTGGTTAGCTTTATCTATAAGTCCTTGTAGTACTTGCTTTTCATTATCCATACCTTTATCTATCATGATTTGGATACGGCTTTTTGCAATTTCTAGAGACTCAATTAGAGTTTCATCTTGAGAAATACAGATAGATGCTTTTGCTTTCATCTCTGCAGTCCAGTCTGTAAAAGTAAAAGCTTGATCTGCTAGTAATGTACCTATGTGTACTTCAATAATTCTTCCTTGGAAAACATTTTCTCCATTGAATTTCTTCAGCATTTGTGCTTGTGTAGCGTGAACCACATCACGGAAATCCATATATTCTTTCATCTTCCCTTTAAAAGTCACTTTTACTGACTCTGGGATAGGCATAGAAGCTTCTCCTGTTGCAAGTGCTAAAGCTACTGTACCAGAATCTGCACCAAAAGCAACCCCTTTAGACATTCTAGTGTGAGAATCTCCACCTATAATGATTGCCCAATCATCTATTGTAATATCATTAAGTACTTTATGAATTACATCTGTTAATGGAGGATATGCATTTTTAGGATCACGCCCAGTAATTAATCCAAAGTCATTCATAAACTTCATTAACCTTGGCGTATTACGTTGTGCTTTTAAATCCCAAACAGAAGCTGTATGACAACCAGATTGGTAACCTGCATCTACAATTGGAGAGATAACCGTTGCAGCCATCATTTCTAACTCTTGAGAAGTCATTAATCCAGTAGTATCTTGAGAACCTACAATATTTACATTTACACGTACGTATGAACCTGCGTGTAAAGTAGCTCCAGAGGTACCTACTGCATTTTTATTAAATATTTTTTCTACAGCTGTTAAACCTTGCCCTTTATGAGAAACCTCTTTAGATGGTGCGTATACTAATGGTATATCTATACCTAAAGTGTTTGCTGCAAAAGTTTGTAACTTTTTACCAAATACAACTGCATAAGAACCACCTGCTCTCATAAACTCCATTTTTTGTGGAGTAAGTGCAGAAGAGATATCTTTTACCTCTTTCCCTTCGCTGTCGTATAATTTTTTTGTTTTTGTATTGATGGTAAATACAGAACCTGTATCTACAGAGTATTCTTGTTTTAAAATAGGCTCTCCTTCTTCATTCAAAATTAGATTGCCATTATCATCTGTTTGCTTTACCCAGTTTTTAAGATCTATACCAATACCTCCTGTTACCCCTACTGTGGTTAAGAAAATAGGAGAAATACCGTTAGTTCCTGCTACTATAGGCGCCATATTGATAAATGGCACATAAGGGCTTGCTTGTTTCCCTATCCAAAGTGCTACGTTGTTTACTCCAGACATACGAGATGATCCTACACCCATTGTTCCTTTTTCTGCAAGTAACATTACACGTTTATCTGGATGCGCCTCTTTTATTGCAAGAAGTTCTTTTTGTTTTTCTTCATTAAACTCAAACATACACTTACCGTGTAATTCACGGTCAGATCTTGAGTGAGCCTCTTTTCCTGGAGATAATAAATCTGTAGAAATATCACCAACTCCAGCAACATAAGTAACTACTTTTATTTCTTCTTCTACCTCAGGTAGTTTTGTAAAAAACTCTGCCTGAGCATAACTTTCTAAAATTTCTTTAGCTATAGTGTTACCATTTTTATAGGCAGTACCTAAACGCTCCATATCTGCTTCGTAAAGAAAAACTTGCGTTTTAAGTACAATAGCAGCTTCTTTTGCTATAGCTTCGTCTGCTTCTAGAGCCAAATCAAGTAGCACCTTTGTAGATGGTCCCCCTTTCATGTGAGAAAGCTGCTCAAAAGCAAAAGCCGGTGTAATTTCTTCCACTTTGGCTTCTTCTAAGATAATCTCTTTTAAAAATTCAGCTTTTACCTGAGCGGCACTTGTGGTACCTGGTAAAATGTTATAAATAAAAAAATTGAGTGAATCTTCACGATGTGGATGATTTACGTCTTTGATCTGCGCAATAATTTCTGCAGTTAAATTAGCTCCATCAATTGGTAATGGTTTTAAATCTTCTGCTTTGCGTTCTTCAATTTGCTTTAAATATGCGTTATATTCTGTCATAGGATATCTTAGGTGAAAGAAAATAATTAAATTTTTTCAAATGTTGCGAATTTAAGCAATTATTTATCATAATCAAAAAGTATTTTAAAAGCTAAGCCACAACACTTAATTACATACATATCAATAATTTAAATTTATAAATTCTTCTTTTTATTCTATTTCATCAAAAAAAATTTACATCCATTTATTGCTTAAATAATTAAAACTATAGTTTAAAATATCTACCATTACCTTATATCGAGAGGAAATCTAAAGTAATATGGCTAAGTACTTATATTTAGTATTTTTATATTTCTATTATTCATGTTACATACTTCTATTACCTATTAAAATGTTGTAATTGTCTATATTTTACTTTCTTTTGCAGCCTGTTAATTTTCTGATATTAAGAAAAAAGAATTCTACACAATAATCTCATAATTTATAAATAACATATGAAGACCTTTTCTGCTATTACTTCTACTCTTTCTGAAAAAGAATTAGGTGATTTTGTGATTGAACAATACCAGCTTGATAAAAATTTTACTTGTTCTTTGTTTAGAACCGGCATGAATCACACTTACCTTATTACCTATCAAGATACTACATACGTTTTAAGAGTGTATTGTTTTAATTGGAGAAGCAAGCAAGAAATTACGGAAGAGCTAGAACTTTTAACTCTATTACAGAAAAATAACTTGAGTATATCTTATCCTCTTCCAGATAAAGACAACCAAGTAATACAAGAAATTAAGGCACCAGAAGGTGTTAGATATGCAGTACTTTTTTCGTTTGCTAAAGGAGAAAAAATAAGATTTTTAAAAGAAGATACTTGTTTTGCTATTGGTTCTTTAATGTCTAAAATACATAACACTACTTTAAACAAATCTATTAACAGAATAACTTACAACCAACAAACTCTTATTAAATTACCTTTAGATAGAGTAAAAAATTACTTTTCTGAAGAATTACCTGAAATGAAATTTATATCTAATTTTCAAAAAACGTTTCAAGATTCAGAGTTTAAAGAAACACCAAAAGGAATAGTTCATTTAGATATTTGGTACGATAATATGGCTATTACAGAAGAAAAAGAGATTACTATTTTTGATTTCGATTTTTGTGGTAACGGTTCTTTAGTTTTAGATGTGGCATATTTTTGTAAACAGTTGTTTTTTATTGAAGCAGATAAAGCGCAATATGAGTTAAAATACCAAAGTTTTTTAGAAGGTTATCAAAAAAACAGAATTTTATCTTCAGAAGAAATTAAATTAATACCAAAAGCAGGCGCTGCTATTTTTATCTTTTATTTAGGCATTCAAGCACAAAGGTTTGATTGGTCTAATATTTTTCTTACCAAAAATTACCTAACTATGTACATTGGCAGAATACAGTCTTGGCTTAAATATCACCAAACACAAGAACCTAACTGATTAACAATTAAATAAATAACCTATTCTTTCTAATTTAATTTTTATACTGAATTAGATCATTTTCAGCTAAAAAAACAAAACTGTTTAACTTTTTAACTTATTTTTTAAACAAAATTGATTTTTATAGATTAAGTTTGGCTATCTAATAAAATAAAATGGCCTACATAAAAAAACAATTCAGCATTAAAGATTTAGAAATGCTTAGCGGTATTAAAGCTCATACGCTAAGAATGTGGGAAAAACGTTATGATGTTTTAAAACCCAACAGAACAGAAACTAACATCAGAACTTATGAGCTAGATGACTTACAGAGATTATTAAACATTTCTTTTTTAAATGAAAATGGTTACAAAATTTCTAGAATTTCAAAATTAGATACTTTAGAAATTAATGAGCTTGTAAAAAATATTTCTTCTACCAATAAAAATGAAGATAGAGCTATAAAGTCTCTTACTCTATCTATGTATAACTTTGATCAAAGGTTATTTTTTGAAACTTATAATAGTTTATTAAAGACAAAAACTTTTAGAGAAATTTTTCAAGAGGTATTTATTCCATTTTTAAACAAAATAGGTTTACTATGGCAAACAAATTCTATAGATCCTATTCATGAGCATTTTATCTCTAACTTAATTAAGCAAAAATTACTTCTTAATATAGAACAACTTCAGCAGCAAAACCCTAGTAACACCTCTAAAAACTTTGTGTTATTTCTACCTGAAGATGAAATACACGATCTAGGGATATTATACATACACTTTGAAATTTTACTACACGGTTATCAAGCAATTTACTTAGGCCATAGTTTACCATTAGAAAATTTAAATTTTGTAAAAAACATTTATAACAACATCCATTTTGTAAGTTATTTTACGGTTAAACCAGATGATGTAGACGATTATTTAAGCAAATTTCAATCACATATATTAGACGAAATTGACTGTAATTACTGGGTTTTAGGTAAAAAATTAACTACTGCTACTCATAAACCATCAGATAAAATCACCTTTTTCAATTCTATTGAAGAGTTAACAAGAAAATTATAATATGAAAAAAATAATACTTATTGGTTCAGGGTTTTCTTCACTAGCTGCTTCTTGCTACTTAGCAAAAATGGGATATGAGGTTGAAATATTTGAAAAAAATAATACGGTTGGTGGTAGAGCTAGGCAATACATAAAAGACGGTTTTACTTTTGATATAGGCCCAACCTGGTATTGGATGCCAGATGTTTTTGAACGTTTTTTTAACGACTTTCAATTAAAACCAGAAAACTTTTACGAGCTTATAAAATTAGACCCTGCTTATCAAGTATATTTTGATGTTAACGACTCTATTACTATTGGAGATACGTTAGAAAAAATATATGCCTCTTTTGAAGAAGTTGAAAGTGGTAGCTCTAAAAAACTTAGAAAATTTATAGAAAAGGCTAGAAACAATTATGATATTGCTATAAAAGATTTAGTATACAGACCCGGAGTTTCTCCTCTAGAATTAATTACTCCTCAAACAGCTACCAAATTAAATCAATTTTTTAGCACAATTGCTAAAGATGTAAGAAAAGAATTTAAAAACCCTAAGCTTATACAAGTACTCGAGTTTCCTGTATTATTTTTAGGTGCTAAACCAAGTGATACTCCTGCATTTTATAGTTTTATGAATTTTGCAGATTTTGGCTTAGGCACTTGGCACCCAAAAGGTGGTATGTATCAGGTAATTTTAGCAATTAATAAATTAGCAAAAGACTTAGGCGTAAAAATTAATGTAAATGAAAACGTAGAAAAAATTACTGTTGCCAATCAAAAAGCTACAGGTATAATTTCTAACGGAAAAAAACACGAAGCAGATATTGTTTTAAGCGGTGCAGACTATCACCATACAGAGACATTATTAGATCAAAAATATAGACAATATTCAGAAGCGTATTGGAGTAAAAAGACTTTTGCTCCCTCTTCCCTACTATTTTACGTTGGTTTTGATAAAAAAATAAAAAATGTAGAACACCATACACTTTTTTTTGATGTAGACTTTAAAAAGCATGCGCAAGCAATTTACGATGATAATGAATGGCCAGAAAACCCATTATTTTACGCTAGTTTCCCTTCTAAAACAGATAAAGAAGTAGCTCCAGAAGACAAAGAAGCAGGTATTTTTTTAATACCAATTGCTCCAGGTTTAAAAGACACAGAAGCTTTAAGAGAAAGTTATTTTCATAAAATAGTAGACCGTTTTGAAAAAATAACTCAGCAAAAGATAAAAAATAATATTATCTTCAAAAAAAGCTATTGCGTAAATGATTTTATAGAAGATTACAACTCTTATAAAGGGAATGCTTACGGTATGGCAAACATACTTTTACAAACCGCCTTTTTAAGACCAAAATTAAAAAGCAAAAAAGTAAAAGGAATGTACTTTACCGGTCAATTAACCGTACCAGGACCAGGAGTTCCGCCTTCCTTAATTTCGGGGAAATTAGTGGCAGATTTAATTAAAAAACACGAAGATTAATTTTATGAAATCTATTTTTGATAACGTTTCTATGCAATGTAGCCAAGCGGTAACTAATAGCTATAGTACCTCTTTTTCTACTGCCACAAAACTGCTAGCTCCGTCTATACGCCAAGATATTTACAATATTTATGGTTTTGTGAGATTTGCAGATGAAATAGTAGATACTTTTCACGATTATAACAAAGAGCAGCTTTTTAATGATTTTGAAAAAGAAATGTATAAGGCTATTGAAAATAAAATTAGTTTAAATCCTATTTTAAACGCATTTCAGCATACAGTGCATAAATATTCTATTGAGCCTAAAATGTATGAGTCTTTCATGAAAAGTATGAGAATGGATTTGCACAAATCTACTTATCTAACACAACAAGAATACAAAGATTATATTTATGGAAGCGCAGATGTTGTAGGCTTAATGTGTTTAAAAGTATTTGTAAAAGGAGACCAAGAGAAATACAACAATCTTAAGAATGACGCTATGCGTTTAGGTTCTGCTTTTCAAAAAGTAAATTTTCTTAGAGATTTAAAAGCAGACTTTGAAGAGTTAAGCAGAACTTACTTTCCCAATACTAATTTAGAACAGCTAGATGAAGCTTCTAAAAATAAAATTATTAAAGAAATTGAAGATGATTTTAACCAAGCATTAATTGGAATTGCAAAATTACCTGTAGAAGCTAAATTGGGAGTATATACTGCGTATATTTACTACTTAAAACTATTAAAAAAACTAAAAGCTACTCCTTCTTTAGAAATTAGAACTAAAAGAATTAGAGTTCCTAATTATCAAAAAGCAGGACTTTTAGCTAAATGTTATGTATCATATAGACTAAATCTTATTTAAAATGCAAACTATATATTGGATTCTTATTTTTTTAGGAACCTTCTTTTTTATGGAGTTTATGGCGTGGTTCACACACAAATATATTATGCACGGATTTTTGTGGAGTTTACACAAAGATCATCATCATAAAGATCACGGGAGTTGGTGGGAACGTAACGATTTGTTCTTTGTTTTTTATGCTTTAGTTAGTATAGGTTGTTTTCTACTTTGGGAGTATAAAGATGTTTGGTTTACTTTACCAATTGGCTTAGGTATTTTGGCGTATGGTATTGCTTATTTTACAGTACACGATATTTTTATTCATCAAAGATTTAAAATATTTAGAAATGCCGATAATTGGTATGCTAAAGGTATAAGACGTGCTCACAAAATTCACCATAAACATTTAGGTAAAGGTGATGGAGAAAACTTTGGGATGCTAATTGTACCTTTTAAATATTTTAAAAAGTAAGTTTTAATAAATGCATCACCATCACTTTGATTATATAATTATAGGTAACGGGCTAGCTGGTTTACAGCTAGCCTTAGCTTTTAATAGAGATGCATACTTTAAAATAAAAAAAATAGCATTACTAGACAAAAACCTAAAAAATACCAACGATAAAACTTGGTGCTTTTGGGAAAAAAATAAAGGAAATTGGGATCATATAGTTTATAAAAATTGGAAAGAAGGTAATGTGATTACTTCTGCTAAAAAAACAGAATTTAAGTTAGACCCCTATCAATATAAAATGATAAGAGCTATAGATTTTTACCAAGATGCTTTTAGCAACTTAACATCTAACCCTCAGTTTACTTTTATTCAAGAAGAAGTACAAGAAACAACTGGCTTACAAGTAATTACTTCTGAAGCTAGTTATACAGCAAATCATATTTTTGATAGCAGAATACCTACAGCATATTTTAAAAAAGAAGATAAGCATACCAGAATTTATCAGCATTTTAAAGGTTGGATGATAGAAACAAAACAGCCTACTTTTAATACTGAAAAATTCACTATGATGGATTATAGATTGAAATGGAAAGATTCTACAAGCTTTACTTATGTATTACCTATTTCTTCAACAAAAGCATTTATAGAGTATACCTTTTTTACCCCTTTTACTACAGAAGAAGAAATTTATAACCTTCAGCTAAAAAAATATATTTCTGAAATTTTAAAAATTGAAGATTATAAAATTTTAGAAACAGAAAAAGGAATTATCCCTATGACAGATTTTCCTTTTCATACATATAATACTTCTAATCTCACTAAAATAGGTACTGCGGGAGGTTGGGTAAAAGCATCTACAGGTTATTCTTTTAAACATACAGAAAAAAAAGTAGCACTTATTTTAGAAAATTTAAAAAATAAGCACTCTGTAACTAAAGGTTTGTATTCTTATAAATACCAATATTTTGATAAAATCTTCTTGAAAGTTTTAGAGCAAGAAAACAATAAAGGAGAATGGATTTTTAGTCAATTTTATGCTAAAAATTCTATTAAAAATATTTTTAAGTATTTAGATGAAGAAACTACTACACTGCAAGATTTAAAAATTATGAACTCTCTATTTTCTTCTGCATTTATAAAAGCTTTTTTTAAAACTTTATAAGTTTACTCTTCAACTAATTTTTCTAACACAGTGGTAAACCTATCACTATTCCAATTTGCAGTACCCACCTTATCAAAAACAATTTTTCCTTTTTTAGATAGCACATACGCTGTAGGTAAAGCAGAAGATTGAAGATTTTCTGGCACATTACTTTTACTGTAATATACAGGGAAATTGTAGTTATTCTTTTTCATAAATGCCTCTACTTTTAACGGCTCATCATTAGTGATAAAGTAAAAATCTATTTGTGAGTTGTATTGTTGGTATAACTCTTCTAAATCTGGCATTTCTGCAATACACGGTGGGCACCAAGTAGCCCAATAATTAATAAAAACTACTTTATTTTTAGAGGTTTCAAAATTAAATCTTGCTCCGTACCTATCTTCTAAACTCCAATAATAATTAATTACTTCTCGTTGGTTTTGCGGTGCAACTTCTGCAGGTGTAGAGGCTAAAATTTTATTTACAAATACACTTACAGAGGTTCTTGTTTGTGGTATAGTTAGTAAAATTATTACAACTACTATTAAAATATTACTCCAATGTTTTCTTATAAATTTCATAAATGCAAAATAAAAAACTCCCACATAAAGTGAGAGTTTATCTTGATTTAAATTTAAATTATTTTGTTTCTCTTAATAGCTTTCCGTTTGCAGAGTATACCAAATCTATTTCGTCATTCCACTTTTCTACCTCTACGTAATAAGTAGTTTTACTGCCTTCTGTAATCTCTTCTACATCGTCAATACTATAACCAGAGTAATTGTTTTTAATATTCTTGCTTACTATTGCAGGCAGATTTCTTGCACTAATTTCTTTTTCTGTTTTTAAAACTTTTGCATTGGCAGAATACCAAATTTCGTAATCATCTCTACTTACTTCGAACTCTACTTTATAATACTCTAAATCTTTTTCCCATTCTACATCTGTTGCATTTTGATAAGAATTTTGAAAATTAGTTCTTATTTGTTGCGGTACTTCTGTAGGCAAAAGGTCTTGCGCATTTGCAGAGATTGCCATTAAACTTAATACTCCTAAAATTTTTAAAGTCTTCATAGTTTTATTTTTTTAATTCGGTACAAATAAAAGAGGCAAAACTGAAATGAATTAGGAATAAAATCAATTAACATAGTATTCCCAATTCTTTCTAGATTTAGCTTGTATTTTTGTTTTAAATAGTTTTTTATGAAAATTCTAATTATTGAAGATGAAGAGCAGATGCTTCAAAATATGAAGCAAACTTTAGAAAAAGAAGATTATTTAGTAGAAACTGCTACAGATTATGATTCTGCATTTTCTAAAATTGGAGTGTATGATTATGACTGCATTTTATTAGATATTTCTCTTCCCGGAAAAAACGGATTAGAAATTTTAAGAGAATTAAAATCTAGAGGAATTACCGATGGAGTAATAATTGTTTCTGCAAAAAATTCTTTAGAAGATAAGATTGAAGGTTTAAATTTAGGAGCAGATGATTATCTGCCTAAACCTTTTCATATGGCAGAACTAAATGCTAGAATCAAAGCTATTTTTAGAAGAAGAAAATTAAAAGGAAGCAACCAACTAAAAATTGGTAATCTATCTATAAAAATTGATAGCCAAGCAGTAAGTGTTGCAGACAAAGAACTTACGCTTAACAGAAAAGAGTTTGATATTTTGTTTTACTTAGCCTCTAACAAAGACCGTTTGGTAAATAAATCTTCTTTAGCAGAACACGTTTGGGGAGACCATATTGACCAAGCAGATAGCTTTGATTTTATTTACTCTCAAATAAAAAATCTAAGAAAAAAACTCAGCACAAATAATGCAGAAGTAGAGTTAAAATCTATTTATGGCATAGGCTATAAATTAACAGCTTCATGAAATTATTAAGCTACACCACTAGGTATTTTGCAGGGCTACTACTTTTAGCCCTTTCTGTGTTTACCACTATTTTTTACTTTCAGATGTTAGATGAAATTTACGATAGTTTAGACGACGGGCTGCAAAACCAAAAAATACTAGTGATTAATAGAGCTAAAAAAAATCCTGAAATACTTAATAAAAATAAATTTGAAGATGGTTATTATACTATCCACAAAGTAAAATATGAACAAATAAAAGAAGTTAGAGATATTTACAGAGATACGCTCATGTATATGTTGAATGAAAAAGATTATGAACCTGTAAGACTTCTAGAAACCGTTTTTGAGCAAGAAGGTAATTATTACAAATTAAAAGTAATTACCTCTATGGTTGAAGAGGATGATTTAATTGAAGACCTACTCTACTCTATTTTATTTCTTTACTTAGGCCTTGTACTATGTATCTTAGTACTTAATAATTTCATTTTAAAAAGACTTTGGAAACCATTTTACTCATTACTAAATAAGCTTAAAAATTTTAATATAGAAAAACAAGAGCTTATTACTTTTGAAGAAACCAACATTCAAGAATTTAAGCTGCTTAATAAAAATATAGACCGACTTTTAAAAAAATCTATAGATAGTTTTAAAGCTCAGCAACAGTTTATAGAAAATGCTTCTCACGAGTTGCAAACTCCACTAGCTATTAGCATTAACAAATTAGAACTTTTGGCAGAAAACGAAAAATTATCTGAAGAACAAATGCATATTCTTGCTACTACTTTAGATAATTTAGAACGAATGACTAGGTTAAATAAATCTCTTTTATTACTCTCTAAAATTGAAAACAAACAATTTATTGAAGAAGAAAATATACAACTAAGTAAAGTTTTAGATAAAATATCTATTGAATTTTCAGATTTATTAGAGCATAAAAACATCACTCTAAATAAAAATTTTGAAAGTGATATTGCCATTAAAATGAATAAAGATTTAGCTATAATTTTATTTACCAATCTTATTAAAAACGCTATTCTTCATTCAGAAAAAAATAGTGAGATAGAAGTTAAAATTGCTTCAAATAAAGTTAGCATCAGTAATTACTCAACAACCACAGAACTAAATCCAAATAAACTCTATACTAGATTTTATAAAACTGGCAATAATAAAAACTCTACCGGTTTAGGCTTAGCTATTGCCAAAGCAATTACAGATAAATATGCTTTGTCTCTTACCTACCATTATAATAAAAGACATCATTTTACAGTGAATTTTGACTAAAAAATATTAAATAACCTTCTGGAAATTAATACTTCCCAATTCTATACAGATTTGTTTCTGATTTTAGCATCAAATAAAAAAATAGAAACAATGAAAAATTTATCACTGATTACCATTAGCCTTTTAATTTTAACAAGCTGCAACCAAGATGACGATTACTCTTCTACAGATGTTCCTTCTATTGTAGCAAGTACTTTTCAAACCAATTTTTCTAATGCTAAAGATTTAGAATGGGAAATGATTGGAGAAAATTATGAAGCAGATTTTGAAATAGACAACATAGATCATTCTGCAATTATCAATGAACAAGGAGAATTAATAAAATACAAATATGACAGTCAATTTATTAACCTTCCGCAGCCATTACAAGATTCATTAACTACAAACTACAATCAAAATCAAATTGACGATGTAGAAACACTTAAGATAGAAAGTGACACTTATTATCAACTAGAAATTGATCAACCTTCTATTGATTTAGAAAAGGTTTACAATGAAGACGGTAGTGAAAATGAAACAATTATATACTGGGATTAAAAATGAATAGTTATGAAAACAGAAATGAAAATTATACTCGGCATATTTTTAATGATAGGATTAACCATATTTGCTTTCAATAAAAAAAATATAATTAATCAAAAAGAAGAAGTTAGTGAAAACTACTCTATTACCAATCGTTGGGAGTTACCTAAGATTTTAGAAGAAGTTTCAGGCATTTCTTGGATTGGTAATGAAAAGATTGCGTGTATTCAAGACGAAGATGGTAGTATTTTTATATACAACTTAAAGACTTCTAACATTGAAAAGCAAATAGATTTTGCTAATCACGGTGATTATGAAGATATTGTTACTTATAAAAATGATGCTTTTGTTCTAAGAAGTGACGGAATCATTTTTATGATTAAAGATTACCTACAAGACCCTAAAGTTACTCAACACGCTACGTTTAATGACACAGAACGTAATGTTGAAGGACTTGCTTTAGATGAAGATCATCAAAGATTATTATTAGCGGTAAAAGATGAAAAAAATAAAGACAAGAATTTTAAAGGAGTTTATGCTTTTGATATTGATACCAAAAAATTCAATTTTGATCCAGTTTATAAAATTGAATTAAAAGATGAAATTTTTAAAAACATACATTCTAAAAAAACGCATAAAATTATGAGACCTTCTGCCATCAGTTTTTCTAGTAATAAAGAAAAGGTATTATATTTAGATGGCGCAGACCCTAAATTGTTGGTTACAGACAAAAAAGGAAAACTATCTAAACTTTATAAATTAAACGAAGATATTTTTTACCAACCAGAAGGAATTACTTTTAGCAAAAATGGAAGAATGTTTATTGCTAATGAAGGTAAAAAAAACAAACCTAACATTTTAGAAGTAGTATTAAACTAATAATATTAAATAAGCTTTAAAACAAAAAACTCCTGCTTTTGGCAGGAGTTTTTTTATTACAAACAAAGAGTAAATTATGCGTTTAACTTTTTTATTAAGTTAAGTGCAGAACCTTCTTTATACCAATCTATTTGATTAGAATTGTAAGTATGATTAGTTTTAATCACATCTTTAGTACCATCTGAATGAACAATTTCTACAGTAAGAGGTTTCCCTTCAGCAAAGTCTTTAAGATCTATAAAGTTAAATGTATCATCTTCTTGTATTAAGTCATAATCACTTTCATTATCAAAAGTAAGACCTAACATCCCTTGCTTTTTAAGATTTGTTTCGTGAATACGTGCAAAAGATTTAACGATAACCACTTTAACCCCTAAGTGTCTTGGCTCCATTGCTGCGTGCTCTCTTGAAGAACCCTCTCCGTAGTTATGGTCACCAATTACTACTGTAGGTATTTTTTTCTCTTTATACTCACGTTGTGTATCTGGCACACCTCCATACTCTCCTGTCAACTGACTTTTTACAAAGTTAGTTTTCATATTAAATGCATTAACAGCACCAATTAAACAGTTGTTAGAGATATTATCTAAATGCCCTCTATAACGCAACCAAGGTCCTGCCATAGAAATATGATCTGTGGTACATTTACCGTGTGCTTTAATTAATAATTTAGCACCTAATAAATTTTCACCATCCCAAGGTTCAAACGGAGTTAATAACTCTAAACGCTCACTATCTTCAGCAACTTTAATTTCTACGCCACTACCATCTTCCATAGGAGCTACATAACCAGCATCTTCTACTTCAAAACCATTAGTCGGTAATTCAATTCCTTTAGGTTCATCTAACATTACTTCTTCTCCATCTTCGTTAATTAACTTATCACGAGTAGGATCAAAATCTAGACGACCAGAAATTGCTATTGCTGCTACCATTTCTGGAGAACCAACAAAAGCGTGAGTATTAGGGTTACCATCTGCACGTTTAGAGAAGTTACGGTTAAAAGAGTGTACTATTGTATTTTTCTCTTCCCCTTTACGGTCACTTCTATCCCACTGCCCTATACAAGGTCCGCAAGCATTAGTAAATACCGTAGCATCTAAATCTTCAAATATTTTTAATAATCCGTCACGATCTGCAGTATATCTAATTTGCTCTGATCCTGGATTAATACCAAAGTCTGATTTTGGTTTTAAGTTTTTATCTAAAGCTTGTTGAGCTATAGAAGCTGCTCTTGTTAAATCTTCATAAGAAGAGTTAGTACAAGAACCTATTAGTCCCCAATCTACATTAATTGGCCAATCATTTTCTTTAGCTTTTTCTTTCATTTCTGAAATAGGTGTAGCTAAATCTGGAGTAAATGGTCCGTTTAAGTGAGGTCTAAGCTCTGTTAAGTTAATTTCTATAACTTCATCAAAGTATAATTCTGGATTTGCATAAACCTCATCATCACCAGTTAAATGCTCACGTACCTCGTTAGCTGCATCTGCAACATCGTTACGGTCTGTAGCTCTTAAAAAGCGCTCCATAGAGTCATCGTAACCAAAAGTAGAAGTGGTTGCTCCAACTTCTGCTCCCATATTACAAATGGTACCTTTACCAGTACAAGACATAGATTTAGCACCTTCGCCAAAATATTCAATAATAGCTCCAGTACCACCTTTTACAGTTAAAATACCAGCTACTTTTAAAATTACATCTTTAGCGGCAGTCCAACCATTAAGTTTACCGGTTAATTTTACACCAATAAGTTTAGGGAATTTTAACTCCCAAGGCATACCTGCCATTACATCTACTGCATCTGCACCACCAACACCAACAGCTACCATACCTAAACCACCAGCGTTTACTGTGTGAGAGTCTGTACCAATCATCATTCCGCCAGGGAAAGCATAATTTTCTAAAACTACTTGGTGAATAATACCTGCTCCTGGTTTCCAGAAGCCAATTCCGTATTTATTAGATACAGAACCTAAAAAATCAAAAACCTCGTTACTGGTCTCGTTAGCTCTTTTTAAATCTTTTTTAGCACCTTGCTTAGCTTGAATTAAGTGATCACAATGTACTGTAGTTGGAACTTCTACTTTTTTCTTTCCAGCTTGCATAAATTGCAGTAATGCCATTTGTGCCGTTGCATCTTGACAAGCAATTCTGTCTGGTGAAAAATTAACGTAGTCTTTTCCTCTTCCGTAAGCTTTGTCAGCTTCTACATCCCAAAGGTGAGAATAAAGGATTTTTTCTGAAAGTGTTAAAGGTTTACCCACAACTTCACGTGCTTTACCAACACGCTCCGCCATTTGAGCATAAACCTTCTTGATCATATCAATATCGTATGCCATAGGTCTTATTTGTTTTTTGAACGTCTACGAAATTACGAGTTTTTATTGTAAATGTAAAATATTCACTAATTAGCGTGAAAACCATAAAAAAATCTAAAAAAAATAGACTTTCTTTAAAATATTACAAATATCGCAAAAAATAAAATTATTTTTGAGAAATCCGTAATCTAAACGATGTAGATTATTAGATTATCAATTTTAAGAAAAGGATTTGAAGCTCAACTAGATAAAACGTCTATAACGTTATAGGAAAAAAGTATAATTTGATTTGATTCTAAATAATTTACAGTAATTCTGCTATTATTTTTTCTTCTGTTAAGCCTTCAGCTTCAGCTTTGTAGTTTTTTATAATTCTATGACGAAGAATTCCTTCTGCAACAGCTTTTACATCTTCTATATCTGGAGAAAATTTACCTTTAGTGGCTGCATTAGCTTTTGCTGCTAATATTAAGTTTTGAGACGCTCTTGGCCCTGCTCCCCAATCTATAAACTCTTTTACTATAGCTGGAGCAAACTCTCCATGAGGTCTAGTTTTAGCTACCAATTTTACAGCATATTCTATTACATTATCTGCAACGGGTATTCTTCTTATTAATTGCTGAAAATCTACTATTTCTTGAGCAGTAAATAATGGATTAATAGTGATTTTATGATTGGCGGTAGTGCTTTTTACCACATCTATTTCTTCTTGAAAAGTAGGGTACTGAAGAAATATAGAGAACATAAACCTATCTAACTGAGCTTCTGGTAATGGGTAAGTACCTTCTTGCTCAATAGGGTTTTGTGTTGCTAATACAAAGTATGGTTTTGATAATTGGTAATTTTTACCAGAAACTGTTACTGTTTTCTCTTGCATTGCCTCTAAAAGTGCAGCTTGAGTTTTAGGTGGCGTACGGTTAATCTCATCTGCCAAAACTATATTAGAAAAAATAGGACCTTTAATAAATTTGAAATTTCTAGTGTCATCTAAAATTTCTGACCCTAAAATATCACTTGGCATTAAGTCTGGTGTAAATTGAATTCTTTTAAATTCTAAACCTAATGCTTGAGATATGGTATTTACCATTAATGTTTTAGCCAAGCCTGGCACTCCAATTAATAAAGCGTGACCACCTGCAAAAATAGATAGTAAAATTTCATTTACTACCTTATCTTGACCTATAATCTTTTTTGCAATTTCTTTTTTAAGACCTGCATATTTACTTACTAATTGCTCTACCGCCTTGACATCTGACATAAGTTATCTTTTTAGTTTTTTAACCAATTACTATTAAAATCACAATCTCTATAAATACCGTTAATTTTAACGTAGGTTTCACTAATTTTTTCTGTCTGCCATTCTTCAATAGCATTAAATTGTTTTTCTCTTAAAGCTAACTCTTTAATTTTAGTGTAATCTTTAGAGTAGTCTGCAATATGTTCTGGGTAACGCTCTGTAAGGGTTATAATTTTAAAGAATTTTTGTCCTGTTCTGGTTTGATCCATCAATACTAAAGAAACTTCTCCTTTCTTTAAGTTATTTACTTTATCATAAATTAATGGGTCTATATCTGTAAGTTCAAAACGTGTATCTCCAGATTGTGGGTTAATTAATTGCCCTCCATCTCCTCTAGTTTCTTTTTCTTCAGAATATTTTCTTGCTGCAGCATCAAAAGTTATTTTACCGCTAACAATTTCTTCTCTAATCTCTGTTATTTTAGTTTTTGCAGCTTCTACAGTTGCTGATGTAACTTGAGGTATCATAATAATATGACGAATGTCTAATTGTTGTCCTCTTATTTTATCTAATTGAACAATATGATATCCAAATTGAGATTTAAAAGGTTTGCTTACCTCTCCCTCTCTTAAACTAAAAGCTATTTGTTTAAAATCTTTATCTAGAGGGTCTTCTCTAGTTATAGTCATTTGCCCACCTTTAGAGCTAGTAGCATCTTGAGAATATAAAACTGCTTTTGTAGCAAAGCTAGAGCCTTCATTTACAATATCATTTCTAATATCATTAAGTTTTGCTACTACTTTATCTTCTTCTTCTTTTGGTACCTCTGGTTTAATTACCAATTGTGCAATTTCTACCTCATCTCCAAATTTTGGACGCTCGTCTTCTGGTATTTTATCAAAGAAAACTCTTACTTCTTCTGGTGTAATTTCTACGTTTTCTATTATTTTTTCTTGCATTGCACTAGCAAGTCTTCTTTCTTTATTTATTTTAAAAAGCTCATCTCTTAAGGCTTGCTCGTCTTCTTTTCTATAAAACTCTAAAAGCTTATCTAAACTACCTATTTGACTTACCATTCTAGATAATTGCTGATCTGACATACTTGTGATTTCTGCATCACTTACAAATATAGTAGAATCTAATAATGCGTGGTGTGCGTAAAGTTTATTCTCCATTATTCTACCTGCTAATTGGCAGTTAGAAATTTCACTAGAAGATACTCCTTGTACTTCTGCATCTTCTCGCATTTTGGTTATATCACTATCTAAAATTAAATAATCACCAATTACTGCTGCAATACCATCTGCTTTTCTTCTAACAAAAGGTTTTACAGAGTCTATTTTTTTTTCTATTTCTCTAGTAAGGTTATCTTTATCTGTAATTACTAGCGTAGAATCTTGTTGTGTAATTTGTGCATTTGCTGCGGTAAGGCTTATAAATGCAAATGCTAATAAGTATAACTTAGTTGTAAATTTCAAATTTATTATTTTTTAGTGCGTCTTTAGTAATCTCTTTTTCAAATTCTTTTGATAGCTCAATCTTTCTTCTATTGAGTATAATTTGCTTTACGGTTGGTTTAGCATATTCAAAAGGTGCATTTTTATTTCTAAATAAAACTTTTTCAATTTTAATCAAATATACGCCTAAAGAATCTGCTTGTTGCAAAAACTTACCATCTTTTAAAAATTCTTTACTTTCATCTTGGTTAAGTATTTCTAATTGTTTGTAAAAATTTTTGCCGGTTACCCAAACAGAATCGTTTAAAGAAAATGCCTTAAACTTTAAGGTTTCTTTTTCTAAATCAAGTTTATCTTCTTTATTAAATCGGTTAAATTTTGTTTTTATTACCTCTAGATTTGGATAATTTTTATTTAAATAAATGTATCTAAACTTAACTAAATCTTGATTTAATTTAAAATTGTTACCATTTTCATTAAAATATTGAAGCAGTTTTTCTTCTTGTATGAAAGTATCTATTTGTTTAGACAATATCAAGTCTTTATACGCTGCGGTATAAAGCTCTGATCTGTAATCTTTCACCATTTTATCAAATTCTTTCTGCTTTTCTATAGGCAAGTTAAATTTTGCTTGATCTAACAAAAGCTGATCTGTTGCCCAATTTTTTATATAATTAGATACAAATAATGCGCTATCTTCTTGTGTTAAATTGTTTGGTAATAAATTTACAAGATCTTCCTTGTATAAATAAGATTGGTTTACTCTAGCCAGCGGTTCTCTTGTTTCTGTTTGCTGAAAATAGCTACAACTTGCAATAATAAGTATGGTAGATAAACTGAGTATGTAATTTTTTAGTCTACTCAAATTCTTGTTTTAATTTTGATAATACTTCTTGATTTACCTGTATGGTATGCTTGGCTTTTAAACTGTTTATCCAGTTTTTTTCTAACTCTGCTTGGTATTTAGATACTACTTGACCTCTAGCTTCTTCAAAAGATAGTAATTTGGCTTTATTAATATGATCTAATTGAATTACAACAAACATGCCATTATTTTGGTACAATTTACTAACGCCTTTTTTTGCTTTAAAATTGTTTGGCAAAGCACTATCTGTAGGAGTAAATTCTCCTGAATTAAAAATTACGTCTTGGTAAGCCTCTTCTACCTCTTGTAATTCTTTCTTTTTTAAGTCTTTTCTTACACTTTTCATTACAGCTTTATTTGCTGCAGAAGCAATAGTACCATTATAAGTAATTGGACTTTTAAACTCTGATTGATGTTGGTTATAATAATTTTGTAGAGCTACAGAATCACTTTTTGCTGCATTCCATACTTTTTTCTCCATCAAATCAAATAACAACAATCCGTTTCTATATTCTTCTATTACATTAGCATAATCTGGATCTACATCTTCTAAATTATCTCTGTGATAATCTCTGTAAAAATTATTTTTAAAATCATTATACCAATCTATTAGTGCTTCTGTATTGTTTTTATACCCTGAAGATTGTTTTTGGCGTTTTACTAGATAGTTTGCAAAATCTTCATAAGTTTTACCTTCTTGTTTGATGGCTATCAAATTTTTCTTCGGAAGATTTTTAAGGTTAGCTACCTCTATAGGTTCTTTAGAAAAATCTACTTTTAAATTGTTTTTAAAGTAAGACAAACTTGCATCATCTTCTATTAAATTATAAGTACTTTTTATACGTGCTAATACTTCAGACTCTATTAACTTAGACCTGCTGTCTTGTTTAATATCTTTTTCTAACTTAAACTTCTCTTCTTCAAAACTACCTACAACATCTTTTTCTATAAGTTTTATAATATGCCAACCAAACTTAGTTTTTATTGGCTTAGATATTTGATTAGGCTCTGTTAATGCAAATGCTGCATTTTCAAATATTTCTGAGTTAAGTCTCCCTCTAGGAAACGGACTTAATTTACCTCCATTTACTGCAGTATTTTTATCTGCACTATATTGTTTTGCTAAATCTTCAAACAAAGCTCCTTCTTGAAGTTGTTTGTATAATTGATTTATTTGTTTTTCTGCTGCTGCATCATCATTTTTAGATTCAATCATAATGTGTGCAATAGTCACCATTCCCTCATCTTTTCTTCTACCATTCACTTTTATTAAGTGGTAGCCAAAACTACTTCTTACTGGCATAGAAATTTCACCTATTTTAGTATTATAAGCACCACTCTCAAAAGGGTATACCATATTAAATACGCCAAACCAACCTAAATCTCCTCCGTTAGATTGAGCTGAAGGGTCTTCAGAGTATTTTTTTGCAATTTCTGCAAAAGATTGATCTGTATTTAAAAGCTCTGTTCTAACCTTAATTGCTTTCTTGTATGCAGCTAAAGTATCTGCTGGAGAAGCATCTGATTTAAGCATAAATAAAATATGACTTGCATTAACTTCTTCTTTTAATCTTGCATAAGCTTCTTCTAATAATTGAGTAGAAGCTTCACTTTGATTAATAAATTTTCTGGCTAATTGCTTCTTGTAGATATTATATTCTCCCTTAAAAGTAGGTAATGTGTCTAGTTTTAGCTCTTCTGCCTCTAGAACTTTTAATTTGTAATCTATAAATAAATTTAAATATTCATCTACATCTCTATCTTCTTCTTCTTCAATTAAAGATAGATTTTTAGAAAAAACCCTACTAAATTCTTCAGCATAAACAGGTTGACTATCAATAGTTAACAACACATCTTTAGATTGCTGTGCAAACAGGTTAATTGCTACAAATAAACAAGGTAACAGTAAAAAAAGTTTTTTCATTTTTTCTATTTTAAGAAGTGCTCAAAAATAAAAAATTATAAAGGTTTTACAAGCTATTATTTAACGCTAAAATTTTAAATTAAGTATAATAGCTTAGTTTTTAAACATTCCACTTAAATACTACTATATTATTAAGTATCTTTCTATAAAAAAATATGACAGAAGAAGATAAAAACTTTATGAGAAGAGCTATTTCTTTAGCTCAAGAAGGAATGAATGCAAATGCTGGCGGACCGTTTGGTGCTGTTGTAGTTAAAAATGGAGAAATTATTGCTGAAGGTTACAACAAAGTAACTTCTACCAACGACCCGACTGCGCACGCAGAAGTAACTGCTATTAGAAAAGCTTGTGAAAATTTAAAAACATTTCAATTAGACGATTGTATTTTATATACCTCTTGTGAACCTTGCCCTATGTGTTTAGGCGCTATTTATTGGGCTAGATTTAAAAAAGTATATTATGCGTTAGAGCAGACAGATGCCGCTACAATTGGTTTTGATGATGCGTTTATTTATAAAGAAATAGAATTACAACCTGAAAACAGATCTATACCTTTTGCTGCTATTTTAAGAGAAGAAGCTTTACCCGTTTTTCAAGAATGGGATAAAAAAGAAAATAGAACTAAGTATTAAGATTTTAATTACAGAGAGTTAATTTCTCTACCCCATTGATCTAAACTTTTTAAAATTTGTTCTAACGACGCTCCTTTTTTAGTTAATTGGTATTCAACTTTAGGAGGAACGGTAGCGTAAATTTTTCTTGATACTAAATCATCTTTCTCTAACTCTCTAACTGTTTGTGTAAACATTTTGTTAGAAATATTGGGTATTTTTTTTTGTAATACTCCAGATCTTAAAGCACCATCTAGTAAATGAAAAAGTACTAACGGCTTCCATTTAGTACCAATTAAATTCATGGTTTTGTTAAGAGGACAATAAATTTCATTCATCATAAAAACGCAAATTATTAATAATCAACATATAACTCTTTTAGTAACCTATATAACATTTAGGTAACTTATTGTTTAGCAACCAAATATAAACTAGTTTTGCTCATATAAAAATTAAATTATGAATAGAAACGAAACATATCCAAAATCATTTTCTCACATAGGTATAACTGTACCCAACATTAAAGAAGCTGTAAAATTTTATGCTGAAGTTATGGGTTGGTACGTTATTATGGAGCCATCTGTGGT
The DNA here is from genome assembly GCF_900141885.1 of Mesonia phycicola. Lineage (GTDB taxonomy): Bacteria > Bacteroidota > Bacteroidia > Flavobacteriales > Flavobacteriaceae > Mesonia > Mesonia phycicola. The sequence continues at coordinate 82,995 of NZ_FQYY01000001.1, forward strand.
TAAAAAAGAAAAAGAAACCGCTATAGGCCAAATGTGCATAGATGTTTTTGGTGAAGATTGGGAAGAATTTGAAATTGCACATATGTCTACCTCAGATGGTATTGGTATTGAGCTTTTTTCTTTTCCGCACGGAGTAAAAGAAGCCCCAGAATTTAATCCGTTTAATACAGGATTATTTCATTTTTGTATTCAAGATCCAGAAATTGAAAAACTTATAGAAAAAATTGTTGCTGCAGGAGGTAAGCAACGTATGCCTATTAGAGAATACTACCCTAATGAAAAACCATACAAAATGTGTTATGTAGAAGATCCATTTGGAATTGTATTTGAAATTTACACGCATAGTTATGAGCTTACCTACTCTTCTGGAGCGTATGCTAACTAATACAAAAACAGGCTTTGCAATTAATTACAAAGCCTGTTTGTTATTATATATTATGGTAAAAAAAATAGAATTACACAATATATTTATATATATTAGAGTTACATAAATACTAACATCTAACTACTTGTTATTATGAAAAATACCATAAAAATTTTATTATTAGTATGCTCCGTAAGTTTATTTGCATTTACCACTCCTCCTACAGAAAAAACAATTAAAATTGTTATAGATGCTGGTCACGGTGGCAAAGATGCAGGTTCTTATTCTGAAGAAATTTCTGAAAGTCAAATAGTTTTTAATATTACCCAAAAGATTAAAGAACTACATCAAGATAAAAATGTAGAGATTTATTTTACGAGAGATAATAATGAATTTATTTCTTTAGAAGAAAGAGTAGAATTTATTAATAATATAAAGCCAGATTTAGTATTATCATTACACACAAATGCTTCTAATAATACCACAAATACTGGTTTCGAAATTTATTTTACTAAAAATAATAAATTCAAAGACCAGAATTACAACTTTGCCAGTAAACTAGCAAGTCACTTGGCATTTCAAAACACATCTTTAGGAAAGGTTTCTATAAAAAATGCTAATTTCAAAATAATAAAAGATAGTAATGCTCCAGCTTTATTGATAGAGTTAGGATTTTTATCTAATCCTGATGAAAAACACTTTTTAAATTCTGAAGAAGGACAGCTTGAAATAGCAAATACAATTCTTACGTTTATAGAGAAATAATAATAGTTTACAAAAAAACAGAAAGTCCTGAAAACAAAATCAGGACTTTTTTTATTTATTAATCAATACTAAAGATCTCTTTTCTTTCAACCTAAATCTTAATAAAAGTAAAGAACTAATAGAAAGAGAAACAATAATAATTATTGCTAAAGGCAGCATACTTGGGCCTGTAAATTTGCTAATGATAAAAGAAGCAATGGCACCAAATATCATTTTAAAACTTCCTACTAAGGCAGATGCCCTACCAGCTCTTTTTGTAAATGGAAATAATGATAATGCGGTTGTATTAGGGTTTTGAAAACCAAGTAAAAATAAAATAAGAAACAGTATAATAATAGTGGTATAAAAATTAGCTACCCAAAAACCATTTATTAAAAACAATATTGCCAATGCAACTAGAAGGTAACTAATTTTTAAGGTAATATTAAACGTAGTATCATGTTTTAGTACTAATCTGTTTAGTTGACTACCAATAATTAACCCAGCAGCATTCATACCAAACAACCAACCAAATTCTGTTTCAGATAAATGAAAATTATCCATAAATAAACTTGGTGCATTACTTATATAAGCAAACATTGCCCCAATTGTTAAACTTCCTGCTAGAGAAAAAGTAAAGAATATTTTATTTTCTAAAATACCTTTATACTTTAAAAAAACTTGTTTTACGTGTAATTTTACCGTTCTATCTGGCTCTATACTTTCTGGCAAAAATTTGTAAACACTTATAAACATTAAACCAGCAAATACAGCTAAAATTAAAAAAATACTATGCCAAGAAAAGTGCGTAATTACTATTCCGCCTATTGTAGGTGCAATTATAGGAGCGCCACCCATTATTAACATTAAAAAAGACATTGCTCTTGCTACTTCTTGTGGCGGAAAAATATCTCTCACTACTGCTTTAGAAGCTACCATCCCTGCAGATGAGCCTGCTGCTAAAAAAAATCTAGAAATAATTAACCAATAAAGATTAGGAGAATAAAAACAACTTAAAGCAGCTATAATATAAATTACTAAACCTATTAGTAATGGTTTTTTTCTTCCAAATTTATCCATTATTGGCCCATAAGCCAATTGGCCTAAAGCAATACCAATAAAATAACTAGTTAAAGAAAAACCTACTTGCGCTTTTGTTGTAGTAAACTCTTGCGCTATACTTTGAAAACTTGGCAAGTACATATCTATAGAGAAAGGCCCTAAAGCTATAAGTGTACCTAGTACCAGTAATATTATTTTTTCTCGTTTTTTGTCACGAATTGTAAAGTCATGCTGCATTATGCAAATTTCGGATAACCCGAATTGATTTGCACAACTAATATTTTTTTTAACAATTTATTAGTATTTAACTACCTAAGAGAGTACAAGTAATTTAATAATTAAATTTAAACTGATATAGTTGTTAGCTTACAAAGCTTTCAAGTGCATATCTTTTCTTTGGGAAGACTCTCTATCTCTAAATTCACACTTTAGTATTACTTGTTTTTTAATGGTATTATTTTCTACCGATGGGTTATTCATTTCTTCTAAAATAATTTTCATTATTTCTTCTCCCATTTCTTTGAGCGGTTGATAAACGGCAGAGATACTTGGCTTAAATAATTTAAATAACACTTCATCATCATAAGTATAAATACCTATTTTATCTAATAGGTCTGAAAAATTATCTTTTAAAATTTCTATACCTAATCTTGCTAAGTAACCAGTTGCAAAAAATATTGCATCGTACTCTAGTGTTGCTAAAGCCTGTTTTAATTTATTTTCTCTATTTCTTAATGTTTTATCTTCAAATGGTAGTTGTAATATGTATTCTTTTAAATTGTTTTCTTTCACTACTGTTTTATAACCTTCTAATCTACCTACAAGTTGTGTTTGATTGCTTTGCGGAGTTATAAATAATATTTTTTTAAAACCATTATCTATTAACTTTTTGGTAACTGTTTGCGATGTAGAAAAATTTTCTGTAACAACGAAATTAGAATTTATATCTTTAAAATACCTATCTATTAGCACCAATGGAAACTCATCATCTATTAACTTCTGTACTTCGTTTTGTACATTAGGAGAAGGCGCTAAAACAAAGCCTGCAATATTACGATCTCTAAAAAGGTTTATAAACTTAATTGTTTTATCATCTCTATTATTATTACTGCAAAAGATTAAGTGATAACCATTTCCGTGAGCTATTTCTTCTATAATTCTTGCTAGTTTAGAATAAATATTTTCAACAATAACAACTATTATTTTAGATTTTCCAGTTCTTAAAGTTTGAGCTAAGAGGTTGGGCCTATACCCTATCTCATCACAATATTCTTTAATTTTTTTTGTTTGCTTTTCTGAAATTCTTTTTTCTTCTGCTTTTCCGTTTAAAACAAATGAAACAGTTGCTATAGATACCCCCATATCTAGAGCTATACTTTTTAAAGTATGTCTTTTATTGACACTCATAGTAAATTTCTTTGATTATAAACTAAACAGTAATAATTACATAAAAATATACATTTAATCTTATTTTTTAACGTTTAAACTATATTTTTTACAAAAAAAAAGGATTGCTATAAAGCAACCCTTTTATATAAATTATTTTTAAGTATTATTAAGCAGATACTTCTTCTTTACTTTCTATAGCTGCTAAGTAACGTTCTGCATCTAAAGCAGCCATACAACCTGTACCTGCTGCAGTTACTGCTTGTCTATATTCTTTATCTTGTACATCTCCACTAGCAAAAACACCTGGTAAATTTGTTTTTGTAGATTTACCTTGTGTAATTAAATAGCCATCTTCGTGCATATCTAACTGGCCTTTAAACACCTCTGTATTAGGTTTGTGCCCAATAGCAATAAATAGTCCTGTGATGTTTATTTCTTCTTTTTCTCCAGTTACGTTGTTTAAAATACGTAAACCTTCTACTACTTGTTCTCCTAAAACCTCATCTACTTGAGAGTTGTAACGTAGATCTATATTTTTAGTATTTGTTACTCGGTGTTGCATTGCTTTAGACGCTCTCATTTCGTCTTTTCTTACCAACATAGTTACTTTAGAACAAATATTTGCTAGATAAGTAGCTTCTTCTGCAGCAGTATCACCTCCACCTACAATAGCAACTTCTTGGTTTTTGTAGAAAAAGCCATCACAAACTGCACACGCAGAAACACCACCACCTCTTAATCTTTGTTCACTAGGTAAGCCTAAATATTTAGCAGTTGCCCCTGTAGAAATAATTACAGTTTCTGCTTCTACCCAAGTAGAGTTATCTATACAAGCTTTGTGTATACCTCCAACTTCTTTACTAAATTCTACCTCTGTTACCATCCCTATTCTTACCTCTGTACCAAAACGCTCTGCTTGCTTTTGAAGTTGCATCATCATAGTTGGTCCATCAATACCTTCAGGGTAACCAGGGAAATTATCTACTTCTGTAGTTGTGGTTAATTGCCCTCCAGGCTCCATCCCTGTATACATAATTGGTTTTAAATCTGCTCTAGATGCATATATTGCGGCTGTATAACCTGCAGGCCCAGAACCTATTATCAAACACTTGATACGTTCTAATTTATTGTCTGACATAATTGTTTCATTTTTAGAATTGTAAATGTAATAAGTTTCATAAAAAACTACCAATAAAAATCTTGAAGACTTTGTTATATTACTATAAAGAAAAACGATTTATAGGTTTTAAACATATAATTTATAGAGTAAGGCTTGTGCATCTTATTATTTTGATAAATTTGCTATAAATTATTTAGAAGATGAGTAAAGAAGAATTGATTTCTAAACTTGAAGAAAAATACAACGATTTAGGTGAGAATACAGAAACTTACCTAAAAGGATTACTTCAAGCTAAACCTATTAATTATTGGGATTATATTCAAGTAGATACTTTACTTTCTTTACAGAAGCCCCGTACCAATTTTAAAGATGAAGAAATCTTTATAATGTACCACCAAATAACAGAGTTGGTTTTAAAATTAATGATTCACGAGCTTAAACAACTCACAGGCGACCATAACCCTACTGAAGCTATTATTATTGAAAAGGTTTCACGCTTAAGAAGATATACTAGTATGTTAATGACTTCTTTTGATGTGATGAGATTTGGCTTGAATTATGATGATTATAATACTTTTAGATCTACTTTAGCTCCTGCAAGTGGTTTTCAAAGTGCTCAGTTTAGATATTTAGAAATCTATACTACTCCATTAATTAATTTAATAAACGAAAAAGGGAAAAGTAGATTAACAGAAAACCCTACTACAGAAGATTATTTTAGTAATATTTACTGGCGTGATGCTGGATATAATAGAAAGACTGGGAAAGAGACATTAACTTTACGTCTTTTTGAAGAAAAATATTTAGATAGTTTTATTTCTTTAGCTAAAAAAATAGAAGGTAAAACGTTAGCAGATAAATTTCTTCAATTTAAAAACCCTTCTGAAGAGCTTAAGAAAGCAATGAGAGATTTTGATCATTTTTATAATATTGAATGGCCAATGGCTCACTTAAAAACAGCTCAACACTACCTTGATAGTAAAGGAGAAAATAAAACTGCAACAGGAGGCTCTGAATGGAAAAAATACCTGCACCCAAAATATCAGCAAAGAAAATTTTTTCCTTTTTTATGGACAGAAGAAGACATTGTTAACTGGGGGAGTGAAACAGAATAATTTCTACCACAAAAAATGCAGTTAACAAAAAACGGCTCAAAAATAATTTTTGAGCCGTTTTTTGTTAACTGCATATTTATTACAAATCAATATCTCCTTTACCTTCTCTAATAATTTCTGGTGTATCTGTTGTTAAATCTACTACAGTAGATGCTACATTATCTCCATAACCACCATCTATTACTAAATCTACCAACTTATCCCATTTTTCTAAAATTAACTCTGGGTCTGTTGTATATTCTATCACCTCATCTTCATCTTTAATAGAAGTAGAAACAATAGGGTTACCTAACTTATTTACTATAGCTTGGCAAATAGAATTATCTGGAACACGTATACCTACTGTTTTTTTCTTTTTAAATACAGATGGCAAATTATTGCTTCCTGGAAGAATAAAAGTATACGGCCCTGGTAAATTTCTCTTTAAAATTTTAAACGTACTATTATCTATCTGTTTTGCATATTCTGATAGATTACTTAGATCTTCACAAATAAAAGAAAAGTTAGCCTTATCTAACTTTACTCCTTTAATTTTTGCAATTTTTTCTAATGCTGAATTATTAGTAATATCACAACCTAAACCATACACGGTATCTGTTGGATAAATTATTAAACCGCCTTTTTTAAGTACACTTACCACCTTTGCTATGTCTTTAGCATTGGGATTTTCTTCATAAATTTTAATCAACTCTGCCATGGTTTTCCTTTTTTTGAAAAATTACGAAAAAATAAAAATATATGCTTCCAATTAAATTATAAATTAAGACGCAACTCTTCAAATAACTGAGTAGCGGCTTTAAAAAATTCATTCTTAATTTTGTTTTGTTTTAATTGTGCACTTATTAATTTATTTTCTCTAGAGTTTATTAAAAAAATAGAACTCTCGCCTACTTCAAACAAACGTTTTTCAGAATTTACCATTACCTCACTATCATCTACAATAGTTTGCACAATTTCTATTTGCTCTTGCAAACTCACAATTTCTGCTTCTATAGATTTTACTTTATTGGTTAATTTCCATTCTTGTTGGCTCAGTTTATATTCTGTATTTTCTCTTTTTACTTTTGCCAAACGTAGTTCTCCTCTTTCTTTTCTTAAAAATAAAGGAAACTTTACTTTAACCCCAGCTTTGTAGTTACTCGTGTTTAAATAGTTTAATTGATCTACTTCTGATGTAAGAAAATTATATTGTACATCTATAGTAGGTAAAAGATTATTTTTACTAAGTTTTATATCTAAATCATAAGACTCTAAATCATACTCTAAAGATTTTAACTCTGGATGATCTTCTAGATTTTCTGCATTACCCAAATAGTTTTCTATCCCTAAACTATTTAAAATACTTTCTTTAGTAATAAAAGGTGTTAAATTATCTTCTAATTCTACGGGTACATCATCTATCCATAAATAATTAGAAAGTTTTAATTTTGCCTTTTGCAATTTTAATGATGCTTGTGATAGATCTAACTCACGAGTTTTTACTGTTATTTTAGTTTCTACGGTATCTATTGCAGGAGTTTCTCCTAATTCACTAGATCTAGAAATACCTTGATAACGCACTTTAGCATTCTCTAAAAACTCAGTGTACACTTCTTTATTATCAAAATAATATTTCCAATCTGCGTATGCTTTGGCTGCTTCAGCAAGAATACTATTTATTAAAATATCTCTTTCTAATTCATTTTTATTCTGAAGTATTTTAGCTTGTCGTAAAGCATTCATTCTATCATTATAAAGTAATCCCTTGGCAAGTTTTATACTTACCCCTGCACTCCACAAACCATCTTCTGGTGTTGTGTTTTGAGGGTTTAGGTAATACCCATCATTTTGCTGATAGTCTGCCTTTACATCTATACCGTACCAAGTTGGTATGGTAAAACTACCATCCCAAAGAGAATAATATTCTGTACCATTAAAGTTTTTTTCTTTTACACCTCCTTCTAATTTAGGATCAAAAGAACCTCTTGCTTTTAGTAACTTTGCTTCTGCTTCAGAGAGTTTTAAATTTGCTTGAGCTACAACAGGATGGTACTTTTTTACCATTGCCAAAAACTCTTCTAATGAGAAATTTTTATTCATTTCTTGAGATTGTACTGTAACATTAACCCCAAGTAATAATAGTATTATTATTAACTTTCTCATATTAGGATTTTGTTTTTCCTTTAGCTTCCTTTTGTTGGGTTTTATCGTAATAATTTGGAGGAAAACCATTTAACTTTCTCCAAATTTCAAACCAAATTGGCACATCTTCTAACAAAGCTAAAGTTCTTGCTCCAGAACCAACACGTAAGGCATCTGGCCATTGATGCTCTGCATTAGGTTCTGGTTTTAGTAAAATTCTATACTTACCATTATCACTTATAAAACTTTCTATAGCTACTACTTGTGCGCCGTAAGTACCGTAAGAGGCATTAGGCCAACCACTAAAAACAATTGCAGGCCAACCATCAAATTGTACACGAACGTGGTCTCCTATACCTATTAATGGTAAATCTATTGGTTCTACGTAAGTTTCTACAGCTATTTCTATATTAGAAGGCATAATATTTACTAATTTTTCTCCTTCTTTAAAGGTTTCTCCTAAACCAGAAATAATGGCTTTGTTTATATACCCACTTTGTGGTGCTCTTACAAAATATAAGCCTTTTCTTATTTCATAATTACTTAAAGAGTTTTCTAGCTTACTTACTTGTGCTTCTGCATCAAACTTAGAGGAAACGGTAGATGAAATATCACTCTCTATTTTACTTATTTTATTAGCATACTCAGCCTCAATACGGTTAATCTCCATTTGTGCATTAAGCAGTTCATTTTTACTAGTTAGTAGCTTGCTTTCTAGATCTATTACTTTTGCTTGACTTTCTTGTAGTTTAGATTGTTTAATTTCAAAATCTAGTCTAGACTTTAAACCTTCTTCTAATAAAGATTGTGTACGAGTATATTGTTTTTTTGCAATAGATAAATTTACCTCTGCTGCAGTTAAAGAAATACTATCACTAACTATTTTTAATTTGGCTTGCTTGAGTTTATTTTTGGTTTGTTCCATTTTTAAAACTCGCTCTTTTCTTGCAGAACCTAACTGGTTTTTTAAAGCATCTGTTTTTTGCTCATAAGCTTTTACTGAGTTAGATTTAGATGAAATTTGATCTCCTGTTCTCTCTATAAGTTGCGGATCAAAATAATCGTTTTTAATTTCTGAAATTTGTAAGATTGTATCTCCTTTTTCTACAAAATCTCCTTCTTTTACATACCATTTTTCAATTTTACCAGGAATAGGTGACTGTATAGTTTGTGGTCTTTGGTCTGGCCTTAAGGTAGTAACATACCCATTGCTATTAATAGTTTGCGTCCACGGAAAAAATAATAGTATTAATAAAAAAATACTGGTACCTAATATAATTCTAGAAAGTAAGTGATGTATATTTTTATTTACTATCATTGAGTATGCGTTAAACTTAGAAAAACGCGTATCTCTTTCAAGTTCATTATTTGTTAAATTTAGCATTTTGTAAGTTTAGTTTAAATTAACGGCTTTCATTCTACTACTAGCTGGTTCTTTACTAGCTAAAAGCATAGTTATTTCTTGTTCTCTAGCATACTCCATTAATACCTGAATATCTTCATCTGAAAAAATAAACTCTTCTTCAATTAATAAAAGTTCTGGTTTTTTTAACAACACTCTAATTAAACAAATTTTTTGTGTTAGCGTATGGCTTAACATTCTAGTGCCTGGATATACGTAGGTATTTACCGTATCTGGCAAATTTTTAATTTCTTCTAATACTTGAAAATTCTCTAGTAAATCATACACAGATTTTTCGTCTATTTCTGCATTATTTAAAGTTATGTTTTGCCAAATAGTACCATCAAAAAGATAATTACTATTAAGCACCAAGCCTATTTTACTTCTATATAAATCTAGATTTACGCTAGAGATTTCTTTTCTATCTAAATAAATTTTTCCATTGGTAGTTTTTTTCATTCCTCCTAAAAAATGAAAGAGGTCATAAATTTGTAAATGACTACCTACTATATTTAAAAGTTCTCCTTTATCTATGTGTAGATCGTTAATTTTAGAATAGTTAATCTCTAATTTCTCTGTATTTATTGGAAAAATTGATAAGTCTTTAGAATTACCTTCTGCTTTTCTGTCTATTTTTTTAGAGCTTACTTCATCTATTTTTTCTACTGCTGTAACTACATCATAAAGAGTTTCTAAACTAAAACCTATTTTATCTATAGAGTTAATAATTAGTAGAATTATAATTTCTGAAGCAACAAATTGCCCTATATTCATTTGCTGATTTAAAACTAACAAACCACCAATAAGTAGTAACCCTAGAGTAATAATCAACTTAAAACCAACCATTTGCTTAAACTGATTTTTCACAATTTTAAAGTGTGCTTGTCTATACGTTAGGTATTGCTCTACTAATTCATTATTTTTCTCTTGCTCATACTCATTAGAAGTATTTTTAAAAGTTTTATAATTAGAAGCTACTTGCTGTATCCAGAAGGCAATTTTATATTTTGCTTTAGACTCTTTAATACTAGTATCTACCGCCTTTTTTAAACTTAGTTTAAAAAAGATATACAGTAAAACAACTAACAACATCCCTAATGCTATAAAAAACGGATGGTAAAATGAAAGTAGTAACAACCCGAAGATTATTTGAATTACTGCTGCAGGAAAATCTAATAATAATTTCTCCATTCCCTTTTGAAGTGTTAACACATCAAAAAATCTATTAGAAAGTTCTGGTGGGTATCTGCCTTCTAACTCACTCACTCTCATTTTAGGGAATTTGTATATAAAATCAAAAGATGCTCTAGCAAAAATCTTCTCTTCTATATTTTCTACAATATCTAATTGCAGTACTTGCAATACTCCTACAAAACCTACACCAAGTGTTACTAATACGGTTAGTAAAATCCAAGAACTAGAAACTTGAGCTCCTTGTAGTAAGTTAATTATGGCTTGAATACCTAATGGTAAAGTTAGGCTTATAAGTCCGGCAAAAATGGCGTAATATAAAACTTGAAGTATATCTTTACGCTCCAGTTTTAAAAGGTTAAATAGCTTTGCCCAAGGTGATATAGAATTCATATTTATTTTAGGGAGTTGAAAATTAAGTTTTGAAAAAATTTGGTTATTGGTTCTTCGTCTGTCTCTTTAAAGTCTGATAAATGTTTAAAGTGTTGATGTAAAAAATTTTGTTTTAAAGCTCCTTGTATTACTGTGTTAGATAGTGTTAACGGATAGCAGTAACTAGGGTTATAGTTTAATATAATTTTGCTAAGCCTCTCTACCAATCTTCTATAGATTATAAAATAGCCATTTTCATTTTCTTCATCTACATCTTTGGTATGAAATGCTTTAGAGTATTCTTGCACAATTATATAATGAAGCTCTTCTTCATTTATAAAGCCAAAAGTTTCGTCTCTTCTTGGAGTTTCTGTAATAGCGATTATGGCTCTTTTTAAAACATCTTCTTTATCTTCTATATTATTGGTTCTAAAAACTAATTTATACTCTAACCAACCCCAATACCATGATATTAAATACAGCATTAGCATATGCTTGTTTTCAAAATAACGGTATACAGAACTCTCATTAGAGTTTATTTTTTTAGCTAATTTTTTAAAGGTGAATTTTTCTAAACCCTCTTGCCTTATTAATTGTATAGAGTATTCTAATATTCTTCTTCCCAATTTTGAAGATTGAGGATCTTTAATGTAGATTTTCTCTGGTATGGTTAACGTTAAACTTGAAAGTATTGTGCTCATCTATAAAATTTTTACTCACAAATTTAAAAGTAATACTTTCATTTTAATTTTCAGCATAAAAAAATAGCTTTAAGATATTTTAACACAAAAGCTATTTATTCATCTGAATTTTAATCACTTATTCTCTCTCTACTTCATCTTCTAACTTTAATACAGAGCTACCATCTTTTTGCTTAATTAATAAGGCTTTATTGCCTTGTTCTCCTTTTCTGGTAACTTCACTACCGTTAATGGTTTTGGTTATTTTTTTACTGTAGGTTTTTTCTACTTTACCTGTAGCGGTACCATTACCCCATTTCCATTTCACATTGCTTCCTTCTTTTATCATCTTTTTTTAAATAAAAGATAAGAAGACAAATAATAACCGTATACTTAAATAACAGTATTTTAACGAGTTACTAAAGTACTTTTAGCTTAGCAAATCGTAATAACAGTTTTCTCATTCCTCCGTTTTCAAAATCTATTTCAGCTTTTTTATCTTGCCCTACACCTTCTATACTTAATACTTTCCCTTTACCAAAACGCATATGATCTACTTCTTGCCCAACTTCTAGCTGAACTAAATTAGTATTGGTTTTTGCTACAGATGGAGCGTCTACTGGCCTCAATCTTCTTAGTTTTTGAAGTTCAGATTGAGTTGGTTTGTGCGCTGGTGGCGGTGTACCTTTTTGGGGTTTATTTTGCCTAAATTTACTTTTATCTACTTCTCCAAAAATATCATTATCTATTAAAGGTTTGTATTTATAATCATCTTGCGGAATCATATAATCTAGAAACTGATCATCTATTTCATCTATAAATCTACTAGGCTCAGCATCTATTAATTTACCCCATCTAAATCTAGATTGTACATAAGTTAAGTAAGCTTGTTTTTCTGCTCTGGTTAATGCCACATAAAACAAACGTCTTTCTTCTTCTAACTCAGACCTTGTGTTCATACTCATTCCAGAAGGAAACAAATCTTCTTCTAAACCTACAATATACACGTACGGAAATTCTAGTCCCTTCGCTAAGTGAATAGTCATTAATGCTACTCTATCTTCATCTGGAGTTTCTTGATCTAGATCTGTCATTAAAGCTACATCTTCTAAAAATTCTGCTAGCGTACCATTAGCATCTGCTAATTCTTTTTGACCATCTACAAAATCTTGAATACCATTAAGCAGCTCTTCTATATTTTCTATTCTTGCTACCCCTTCTGGTGTACCGTCTTTTTTTAATTCTTGCAGCAGACCTGTTTTTTTAGCAACTGTCTCTGCTACTACAAAGGCATCTTGTTGCTGAGCCATTACTGCAAAACTTTTAATCATATTACTAAAGTTTTTCAGCTTTGCTTTAGTACCACCATTTATTTTAAGGTCTATTCTATCTATATTTTCTATTACTTCAAAAATAGAACGCTTGTAATGGTTGGCTGCTAATACTAGCTTATCCATAGTAGTAGCACCAATACCTCTAGCAGGAAAATTGATTATTCTCTTTAAAGCTTCTTCATCATTAGGGTTTATTAGTAACCTTAAATAAGCTAAAACATCTTTAATTTCTTTACGTTGGTAAAATGAAAGTCCTCCATAAATTCTATACGGAATGTCTTTTTTACGCAAAGCATCTTCCATTGCACGACTCTGCGCATTGGTTCTGTACAAAATAGCAAAATCTCCATTTTGTAACTGATGTTCCATCTTATTTTCAAAAATAGAGCTAGCTACAAATCTACCTTCTTCTCCGTCATTTAATAAACGGTTTACTACAATTTTTGGTCCATCATCATTAGCCGTCCAAACAACTTTATCTAGTTTAGTTTTATTCTTGTCTATAATAGAGTTTGCTGCCTCTACTATATTTTTTGTAGAACGATAGTTTTGCTCTAGCCTATACATTTCTACATTATCATAATCTTTTTGAAAATTTAAAATGTTATTAATATTTGCTCCCCTAAAGGCATAAATACTCTGCGCATCATCACCAACCACACAAATATTTTGAAACTTATCACTTAATGCTCTAACAATTAAGTATTGAGAGTGATTGGTATCTTGGTACTCATCTACCAAAATATACCTAAATCTATTTTGATATTTTTGTAATACATCTGGAAATCTATTTAATAACTCGTTGGTTTTCAATAATAAATCATCAAAATCCATTGCTCCTGCTTTAAAGCATCTTTCTACATAATTTTGATAGATTTCTCCTAAACGCGGACGTTTAGCCATGGCGTCTGCCTCTTGTAACTCTCCGTTTTGAAAGTAAGCTTTTACGGTTATTAAACTGTTTTTATAAGAAGAAATACGAGAGTAAACTTGTTTATATTTATATACATCTTTATCTAAGCTCATTTCTTTTATAATAGCAGAAATTAAACGCTGAGAATCTTGTGTATCGTAAATGGTAAAATTAGAAGGATAACCTAGTTTATCTGCTTCCATTCGTAGAATCTTGGCAAAAATAGAGTGAAATGTTCCCATCCATAAGTTTTTTGCCTCGCTACTCCCTACAATAGAAGAAATACGATGCTTCATCTCTCTTGCTGCTTTGTTGGTAAAGGTGAGAGAAAGAATATTAAAAGGATCTACCCCTTGACTCATTAAATAAGCAATACGGTAGGTTAATACTCTAGTTTTACCAGAACCGGCACCAGCAATTACAATCATTGCTCCATCTTTTTGTAATACAGGAGCTCTTTGCGCATCATTTAATTCAGCTAAATAATTTTCCAAGTCATCATCATTTTAGAGGCGTGAATTTACCATTTTTTACTAAAAACAAACAGGAGTTACAAAGGTTAATTATAAACAAAAGTCTTTTGAAGTTTATGAAGAACATTAAAAATTAAATAACTTAGCTTTTCTTATCAATTTTAATATTTATGAATAATATTTTAGAGTTTCTGTCTTCTATATCTTGGTGGCAGTGGGTTATTTTTGCAATTTTAGTAATTGCCATTAAAGATGTGTTTTTTAACAAAACGCATACCATAAAGCATAATTTCCCCGTAGTTGGCCATTTTAGGTATATTTTAGAAAGCATAGGCCCTGAGTTAAGACAATATATTGTTGCTAATAATAGAGAAGAACTTCCTTTTAATAGAATTGAACGAGGCTGGATTTACGCTTCTGCAAAAAATGAAAATAATTACGAGGGTTTTGGTACCGATCAAGACATTTTTCAGAACAATTACATTTTTGTAAAAAATGCAATGATGCCTTATAAGCTTCCAGAAAATCATATTAATAAAGAAGACCCTTACTTTTTACCTTGCGCTAAAGTAATGGGGTTACACCATAAAAGAAAAAAACCGTTTAGACCAGCTTCTATAATTAATGTTTCTGCCATGAGTTTTGGTAGTCTTTCTGCCAAAGCAATTTCTTCTTTAAATGAAGGTGTAAAAAAAGCATATGCTTATCACAATACGGGTGAAGGCGGTTTATCTCCATATCACAAACACGGCGGAGATATTATTTTTCAAATAGGGACAGGTTATTTTGGAGTGAGAGATGAAAATGGAAAATTTTCTGTAGATCATTTGGTGAAATTAGTAGAAGAAAACCCTTGTATAAGAGCTATAGAAGTAAAATTATCTCAAGGAGCTAAACCAGGAAAAGGTGGCGTTTTACCAGGTTCTAAAATCACTAAAGAAATTGCTGAAATTAGAAAAGTACCTTTAGGTAAAGATGTGGTATCTCCTCCCTACCACACTGCTTTTGAAGGAAACCAAGGCTTGATAGATTTTATTGAAGAAATTGCTAATAAAACAGGTTTGCCTGTAGGTGTAAAAGCTGCTATTGGTAAATTAGAAGGATGGGAGAATATTGCCAAATTAATGAAAGAACAAGATAAAGGACCAGATTTTATTACCGTAGATGGTGGTGAAGGTGGTACGGGAGCAGCTCCACCAAGTTTTGCAGACCACGTATCTGTACCTTGGGTGTATGCTTTTAGAAATATATACAAGATTTTTAAGAGAAATGATTTAGCAGATAAAATTGTATTTATTGGCAGTGGTAAATTAGGTTTTCCTTCTAAAGCGGCTATGGCTTTTGCTATGGGTGTAGATTGTATTAATGTTGCTAGAGAGGCTATGCTTAGTGTAGGTTGTATACAAGCTAAATCTTGCCACACTAATACTTGCCCAACTGGTGTTGCTACCCAAAGTAAATGGTTGCAGGCTGGTATTAATGTAAAAGACAAGTCTGAAAGGGTGAATTACTATTTTAAAAATTTTAGAAAAGAATTGTTAGAGGTAACTCACTCTTCTGGCTACGAGCATCCGTGTCAATTTACGATGGATGATGTAGACATAAATCTTAGTGATCAAGACTTTACAAAAACTCTTGCTGCATCTTATGCATATAATAAAATTAAAGTTCCTTTTGAAGGGGTTTCTTCTTTACAAAATTGTGAGTATCTTGGCGGAAATTATAACAAACAAGCGTCTAAAAAATCTTTTGATAAAGAGGACGTACGCTATTAAATAGACTATGCAAGAGATGGACATTTCACAGATTATCTTTTATGTATTACCTGCAGTGATTGTAGGTATAATTTCTTTTTACTTTTTTAGTAATTATATGACTAATGAAGAAAACCGTAGAATTTATGAACTAAAAAGAGAAAACTCTAAAAATGCATTACCACAACGTTTACAAGCGTTAGAAAGAATGACTTTGTTTTTAGAAAGAATTCATCCTGGTAGTTTATTAATTAGAGTAAAGCCTATTGGAAATAACAAGCATGATTATGAAAATTTATTAATAAGAAATATTGAGCAAGAATTTGAGCATAATTTAGCTCAGCAAATTTATGTTAGTGAGAAGTGTTGGGGTGCTATAAAAGCTACTAAAAATGCTACTATCTCTTTAATTAGACAAACTAATATGAGTGAGAAAGTAGATTCTCCAGATAAATTGAGAGAAATGATTTTATCTGATTTAGTTGATAAAAAAGCGCCTAGTGAAACTGGTCTTGCTTTCTTAAAAAATGAGGTTAGAGAAATTTGGTAATTTCTGCGTTAGGGATTGAAGGATTTGTTTGAGCTCTTTTTGTTTACATGGGAATGTAAACAAAAAAGCGAGTCATGAAAGCCCGACCCTTTGGGTAACGCCCCTAAAATTAAATTTTTAATTCGTTTACTTTTATTTTTAAAGCTTTATCGTTAGCGTATTTAAAACCTAAATCCCACCACTCTGTCATTAATTTTTTATCAAACACTAATGAGTTTTCTGTAAGCTTAGAAGGGGTGTAAAATAAATTTAATATTACATTTTTGTTATTTGCTGCAAGTTTACCTTCTATAATATTGCTTCTTTCTACTTGGTCTAATACAAACCCAAAAAGGTTTAACATTAATGAAAAGGGATTTTTACCAAGCACTTTGTTGTGCTCCATATTTTCTGACTCTAATATAATTGCATCTATCTCTGTTGCACCGCGCCTTATAGCTTCTCTAATAGAAACCATACTACCAAAACCACCATCTGCGTATTCGTACCCGTTTTTTTTGACCAAGCTCATAAACGGAATATAATTACAGCTTATCCAAATCCAATCACAAAACTCTTCATAATCAAAATCTTTAATAGATTTATATTCTACATTATTTTTTGTAAGATTAGAAACGGTGACAACCACATCTTTTCCGCTATTTTTTACTTGAAGAAACTCTTCTTTAGTAATTTTGTTGGCTATTAATTTTCTAAGATTTTTACTCTCTCCAAAGGTTCTTTTCTTCTTTATAAATTGAAGAACAGTGTTTAAAAAATTAATACTCACATACTCTCTACCATCTTTTTTCTGAATTTTAAACGGGTTTAAACTAAAGATACTTTTTTGGTTTACATTGGTATAAACTTGGTGTAGTTTATCTATATCGTTAGCAGCCAAATGGGTGAGCAACAAACTCCCTGTAGATGAGCCTACAAAAATATCGTACTCTTTATGCTGTACTTTAGTTAAATGAGCTGCTACGCCACCTGCAAAAGCACCTTTACTACCACCTCCAGAAATTACTAAAGCTCTCATTTATCTAAAATTTTATTAAGTGTGTTTAATTGTTTTTGTGGTAATTTATCTTTTACACTGTAAAAAATTGCTCTGTGCTGCTCATTGCTAGCTAATTGAGCTAATAATTCTTTACAAAATTTTCTAAATCGCCATACGTGATGGGTTGCCCCTTGCGCTAAATCTAGATAATTTTGCTCTGTAAATGAATTTATTTGATACAAAAATCCGAATGCATTTTCTCTAATTTCATATGCGTAAGAAGGACTTGTATAACCTGATAATTCTTTATAAAATTTGCTGTTATTTTCTGGCTGAAATTCTGGGGTTACTAAACTTAAGGTTAACCAAAGTAATCTAATATTTTTATTACTAAAGCCTTCTACGTTTTGTAATTTGGTTAAATACTTGTTTCTATTTTCTGGAAAATTTTGCCACAAATTAAACAATGCTTGCTCTTGCGTTAAGTACGAGCTATCGTTTAATAAACCTTCGTATTTTTTTTGAAGACTTACAGGTATTTGAGTTAAATAAGTAGATATAGCTTGCCTTACTAATACATTATTGGTTTCAAAAGCTTTTCTGTATAGAGGAAGAACATCTTCTGGGTTTTCTTTTGCTAATTGAGCTACTACTTCTTGGCCTAAATAATCGTTTACCGGGAAGTTTAATAATTTGTTTAAAGCTTCATACTTATCACTTATAGAAATGGTTCTAACAGCTATAGAAGAAAGGTATTTCTCCATAAATCCAGATTTTTTAAGGGAATTTAGAACCTGTGAAGATTTAAAAGCAGATTGCTCTAACCAGTCTTCTTCAAAAGAAGATAAATCTTCACCGCTAGTTTTCTCTATTTCTGCAATAAAATCTTTGGTTTCTACATTTTGATAAGCATATTTCTCTAAATAGTTTTTCACGCCTTTTTTAAAGGCTTCTTCTCCTACTTTTTCTCTTAAAATATGTAATGCCCAAGCTCCTTTTTGGTAAAAAGTAAGCGAGCTTGCCTTATCGTTTTTTAAAGCTTCCCCTTTACCTGCATCACTTAGCTCTTTTAGTTTTTCTGCGTTTTGATAAAGTTTAAAATAAAAATAATCGTCTCCAAAAATCTCTCTTTCTGCTAATAAGGCATAATAAGTAGCAAAACCTTCTTGCAACCAATGGTGTGTGCCAGATTTTTCTGTTACTAAATCTCCAAACCATTGGTGTGCTAATTCGTGGGCATTTACGTTTACATAATTTCTATCTACATACCCTATTTGGTCTACCATAAACATGTCTGAAAAAATAGTTGCTGTGGTATTTTCCATTCCGGCATATAAAAAATCTCTTACAGGAATTTGTTTGTAGTTTTGCCAAGGGTATGGTACTCCAATTTCTTTTTCGTAAAAATCTAAAATTTTTCTAGAGTTTTTATACGTCCACTCTACCTTAGCTTCATCTTTAGGCTCATAATATAGTTTAATAGGAATATTACCCGTAGAAGTTAATTCTTTTACTTTGTAATTACCTACTGCTACAGCTACCAAATAACTACTCATGGGATTATTCATATTAAATTCCCAAAGTTTTTCTTTTCCTTTATTTTTAGTGTTGGTTAATTTACCATTTGCAATAACGGTATAATTTTCTGGCACTTGGTAAGCTAGATCAAATTCAATTTTATCATTCATATCATCTAAACTAGGTAGCCAATGGGAGGTGTATTTACCTTGACCTTGTGTCCAGATTTGATTACTCGCATTATTATCCCAACCAACAAAATATAAGGCTTGTTTTGGTATTGCTTGGTAGGTAAAGCTGACTTGATAAGTTTTACCTGCTTCAAAATTATCTATAAAATAAATTTTATTTTCTTCGGAAGTAATTATTGGTTTAAAGTTAGATTTTTTAAAAATTTCTACCGTTGTATTTACTGCATCTAGGTATATAGAATCTGTATTTTTTAGAATTTTAAATTCTACTTGAAGCGTACCTTCTACACTTTTTGTTTGTGGTAATAAATGAATAGTTCCTGAAATTCTCTGTATATCTAGCTTTTCTGTTTGTTGCGCTTCAACAAAAAATAAACTTAGAAAACATATAAAACAAAATACCTTTTGCATGATTTTTAATAATTCTTGCTTCGAAAATACAAAACTTAACTATTACTTTTAAAAAACGTATTTTTTTCATGTAAAAACATTGTCTGCAATACCCTTAGTATTTTTATAAACGAAAAAATATTATTTTCTATTTTTGAAATTATTAACACTAACTATTTCTAGATGAATTTATCTACTCAAAAAACACCCGCTTGGTTTTGGGTTATTGCATTATTGCTTTTATTATGGAACTTAATGGGAGTTGGTTCTTTTATATTTCATACATTTTTAATGCAAGGTGAAACGTTAGAATTACTACCTGAAAAAGAAAAAGCTTTGTACGGAGAATACCCGCTATGGACACATATTGTTTTTGCAATAGCAACGTTAAGCGCTCTCATTGCTAATATTTTACTTTTAATAAAAAAGAAAATGGCTATCAACTTTTTTATAATCTCTTTAATAGCAATAATTATACAGATGTTTCATAATCTATTTTTAACTAGTGCTGTTGATGTTTATGGAGTTGAAGCCTACATAATGCCTATTTTAGTAATTATAATAGCTTTTTTTGAGGTTTGGTTTTCTAAAAAACTATTTCAAAAAGGAATTTTAAAGTAAAATAAACTCCTGTTAAGAGTTGTAATTATTAACAGGAGTTTTCTAATAATACATTATATCTCTATACTCTACATAGCCCACTTCTTTATTATCTCCCATACTCTGTATACTTTCTTTTTTTACCCAATTATGTTTATTATCATATTCATATTTGAAAGAAGTTTCTATACAATTTCTATTAGACATACAGGTTTTTGTATTTGTAAGATTCCTATTTTCATCATAAGTATATGTTACATTTTGATAAATCTCTCCTTTTCTATAAATTTTTTCTTCTACTAATAATTTTTTTTGATTAAACGTATATATTTTTTTGTAGTAATCTTTTCCTTTATAAATCTTATTATAATAAATCACATTTTTATTTTCATCATATTTTGTAGTGATAGTATCTTGAGAAGTAGCTATTTGAGTACTATCTAAACTTCCATTTTTTCTGTAATAGTAATGCTCATTGTAAGATGTGTCAAAATTATTACTTTTTAATTTCTTTTTAATTTTATGGTAATCATCTACATATTCATAAGTATAAACTGTAGATAACTCTTTAGGATTATTAAAATTAAAAGTGTCGCCTAGCTTTTTATAGCCTTCTTCTTTTATAACACGATCTTTATCGTCATAAGTATATTTTCTAGCACCTCTTTTACTTTCTGTTTCTAGAAGATTTCCATTTTTATCGTATTTATTTCTATAAACAATTTCAATAGAATCTTTTGACATGTCTTTATCTACCAACACCTTTCCTAAAGAGTCATAAGTAACTGTAGTAGTTCTTTTAACTTTACCATTAAAAAAGAAAGAGCCCACATAAAATATATTTTTCTCCATAAATCTCCCTTCTTTATCATAATTCACTTCAAAAGATTTGTTCTTCTTTTTAGTGGAATTAACATTAGCTAGAGGAATTTTGGTATAATAAGTAACCTTTTTCACTTCTCCGTATAAATTATAATCTTCTTTACTTACTTCATCGGTATCATCAAAATTATCGAATAAAGGAAAATTATAATTATTCACTTTACCTGAGTTTGTTTTTGGTAAACAACTCACAAATAAAAACAGAAGAATAATACCGCTAATAATTGTATTTTTTTTCATCTTTCTAATTTTCAATTATTTTCACATCGCTCATTATAAAATTACAATGATTAATGTCTTCTTTATTTAATTTAAAAGTTCCTTCTACAGTAATTATCATATCCGTTTTTAAATTCTGCTCTTCAGCAAATTGAAGTTCTATTATGGTTTCTGGGCCTGCCATTCCGCAAAAAAAGCAACTAGCCATAGGCTGTTTAGACAATAAATAAGATTTACTATTTTCTAATAAATCGAGCACATAGCCTTTTATTTGTATTTTTTTATTTTCTAATTTTTTAACAGATTCTCCAAATTCTGGAACAAGAAATTTATCTCCGAATTCATCTAAAAATTTATACTCAAAGTTTACATCTGTAAGATCTTTCCAGTCTTTTTTAAGGTTTTGGCTGTAAGAAGTTAGTGCTAGCAATAAGCATATACTAACTAAAAGTTTATTTTTCATTAGATAATATTTTTGAAACGTTAATGGTAAATATAGATTTGATATTGAATAATGTAGCCATTACCAATAAGAGTAAAATAGCAACAAAAAGATAGGCATCTATTAATGTTAAAATGTTTTGCTCTAGCACATAATTATAATTTACAGCAATGTAATGGTATAAATAAGCCCCTCCAAAATTGCTTAATACCAAACCTAATAGATAACCTAGTAATACAATTATTAATCCTTCATAAAAAACTACTAGTACAAGCTGAAACCAATTTGCCCCATACACTCTCATTAAAGCCAACTCATACCTTCTTTCGTTTACTATTTTATATAAACTAATATAAATACTAAAAACAGAAATGAATAGTACCGCTATTGCTATTAATTGTATTACTTGTACGCCAATACCTGTATATTTAAATAATTTTTCTAGCTGATATTTAGTTAGAGCTGCTTGCATATTTGTTTTCTCGTTAATAGATCGAGGTAATTGCAAAAATCCCATAGGACTTCTAAACTTTACTAATACAGAGGTAATTTCTTTAGGTGCTTCGTGGTCATGATCTTGATGATCTTCTTCATGTGATTCTTCTTCGTGCTTGTGTAGATCCCAAATACTAGCTAATGGGGTTACTATTAAATTATCTATTACAGAATTACTGGCTGGATAAATCCCTACTACTTTTAACGAATGGTTGTCGTGAGACTCTACACTTTCTTCCATTAAACCGTGACTGCTAATTAAAACATCGTTTAATTTCAAATTATGTTTTTTCGCAACATTTGCTCCCAAAACCACCTCTAAAGCGCTAGAAGCTTCTCTACCTTTTTCTACTTTTTCTATCTCATATAAAGTTTTAAACTCTTCTGTAGTACCTACAATTCTAGAACCTTTATAATTATCTCCGTAAGAAATGGGTATAGCTTTACTTATAAGCGGATTTTTAGTAAGATACTCTACATCTTTTAATAAAATATTTCCGGTAGGATTATCTATGTGTAGCACCGATGACAAAATTAACTGTAACGGACTCCCTTTTGCCCCAACTACCATATCTATAGCGGTAGAATTTTTAGTAAGTTTTGCTGATATTTGTTGCTGAAACTGAAAAGAAAAAGATATTAAAGCTACACTAAGCGCTAATAAAATAATAGCTAGACAAGAATTTAAAGGCTTACTTAAAAAGTTTTTATAGCTAATTTTAAAAATATTCATAGCTCTATCATTTTTGAAAATTCTGGTACAATACGCTTATCGTGTGTTACCAAAATTAAATTAGAGCCACTTCTTTTTGCAGTCGCTTTTAGCAAATTAATTACCTTACGGCTATTGGTATCGTCTAAGCTTGAAGTTGGCTCGTCTGCTAGAATTATAGACGGGTTATTGATTACTGCCAATGCAATAGAAGCTCGCTGTTTTTGCCCTTCACTTAATGCAAACATCCGTTGGTGCATCAAATCTGCTATTCCTAAATCTTCTAAAATAGTTTTAATAGCAGAGCTTTCTACTTTAGATTTTGAAAATAATATTTTGGCTTGAATATTTTCAATTAGACTTAACGATTGTATAAAATTAGATTTCTGAAATACTAAGCCTATATGTTTTCTTCTAAAATTATCTTTTTCTCGTTCAGAAAAGGTATGTATTGCTGTATTATTTATAAAAATTTCTCCAGATAAAGGCTTTAAAAGCAAAGACAATAATTTTAACAAGGTTGTTTTCCCTTTTCCAGAATCACCTATAATCACTAAGTCTTCTTCTTGGTCTAAAGAAATATCAGGAAACTTCATACCGTTTTTAGAGTGGTACGAAAATTCTAAATTTTTTGTTTGTATCATTAAATTAAATTGTAATTATAAAATTTTAAATTATTCTTATAACTAAGACATTACGAATAACTTTTTAAAAAAATCCGCAAAAGCTTAATAGTGAATATTTTAAATAACCTAAATAGTAAACAATAACAGACCTTTATATTAATCTGTCTACTCTTTACTTATAAAATTAAAATTACAAACTAGGTGGCGCTCTTAATTGAAATGATAACAGGTTTAAATTATCTGTGGTAGTAGATAATAAAGCAAAACCTGCAAAGAAGAAAGATGTATAAATAACAATTTTAAAAAACGTAAAATCTACTTCGGGAGTTTTATATAAATGAAAATTACAAATTTTACAATCTATAGGTTTCAATAAATCTGTATGAATGTTTTTTTTTGAATGCTCTTGCAAATCGTGAGAAAAACAATGTACAGAAGGAAGAATAAGCACTACCATTAAATTGATAATGCTGCTAATTAAAAATATGTTTTTAACCTTCTTCAAAAGTGTTTTTTAAAATTTCTTTAAATTTAGAATAATTTTAAGACAAGAAAAGGAAATTACAAGAAAATCCTATCTTCGCTTTTATGAATGCTAATACCCTACAAACACCCATAGATTATCTAAAAGGAGTAGGTCCTAATCGTGCTGCTTTACTTCGTAAAGAAGTTGGTATTCATACCTTTCAAGATTTACTCAATTTTTTCCCTAATAGATATATAGATAAAACTAAGTATTACAAAATCAACGAAATTCAGCGTAATTCTGCAGAAATTCAGATTATAGGTAAAATTGTTCATCTAAAAACAGTTGCGCAAAAAAGAGGTAAACGCCTTGTTGCAAGCTTTGTAGATAATACCGGTAAAATAGAATTAGTTTGGTTTCGCGGACATAAATGGATTCAAGAAAATATTCAATTAAATGAGCCTTATGTAATTTTTGGTAAAGTAAATTATTATAATGGTATTTACTCGATGCCACACCCAGAAATGGAGCTACTAAAAGAGCACCAAAAGCAAATGAAAATTGCTATGCAACCGCTCTACCCTTCTACAGAAACACTTTCTAAACGTGGAGTTACCAATCGTGCGGTTATCAAAATGATACAGCAAGTATTTGTAGAAAATAAAAAAGGTTTTGTAGAAACGTTGCCAGATTATTTACGAAAAGAATTAAAACTTATTTCTAAAAGCGAGGCTTTATTCAATATTCATTTTCCGCAATCTCCAGAAAAATTAGCACAAGCTCAATTTAGATTGAAGTTTGAAGAACTATTTTACGTTCAGCTTCAATTATTAATGAAAAACTTACTTCATAAAAGAAAAATAAAAGGATTTAAATTTACAGAAGTAGGTAATTATTTTAACGAATTTTACAGTAAACACTTACCTTTTGAGTTAACCAATGCTCAAAAAAGGGTTATAAAAGAAATAAGAAACGATTTAGGTACTGGTGCCCAAATGAATAGATTACTACAAGGTGATGTAGGTTCTGGTAAAACTATTGTTGCTTTAATGAGTTGTTTATTAGCCTTAGATAATGGTTTTCAGGCAAGTTTAATGGCGCCAACCGAAATTTTGGCCACACAGCATTTTCAAGGTTTGTCTGAGCTTTGTGCAGAAATGAATATAGAAATTGCTTTACTCACCGGCTCTAGCAAAACAAAAGAAAGACGAATAATCCATGAAAAACTTGAAAATGGAGAACTCGATATTTTAATTGGTACACACGCATTATTAGAAGATAAAGTAAAATTTAAAAACTTAGGTTTAGCTATTATTGATGAGCAGCACCGTTTTGGTGTAGCACAACGTGCTAAGTTGTGGAAAAAAAATATAAATCCGCCTCATATTTTAGTAATGACGGCCACTCCCATACCAAGAACATTAGCAATGAGTTTGTATGGAGATTTAGATATTTCTGTGATTGATGAGTTACCTCCAGGCAGAAAAGCTATTAAAACCGTACATAGGTATGATAATAATCGTTTAAAAGTATTTGCTTTTATTAGAGATGAAATAAAAAAAGGCCGACAGATTTATGTGGTTTACCCGTTAATTCAAGAATCTGAAAAAATGGATTATAAAGATTTAATGGATGGGTATGAAAGTATTGCTAGAGAATTTCCGCAGCCAGAATTTCAAATTTCTATTGTTCACGGCCAAATGAAACCTGCCGACAAAGATTATGAGATGAATAGGTTTGTAAAAGGCGAAACACAAATTATGGTGGCCACCACCGTAATAGAAGTTGGCGTAAACGTACCTAATGCAAGTGTGATGATTATAGAAAGTGCCGAGCGTTTTGGCCTTTCTCAATTACATCAGCTTCGTGGGCGCGTGGGTCGTGGTGCAGAGCAAAGTTTTTGTATTTTAATGACGGGGCACAAACTTTCTAGCGATAGTAAAACTAGACTAGAAACCATGACACAAACCAACGATGGTTTTGAAATTGCAGAGGTAGATTTAAAATTACGTGGGCCAGGAGATTTAATGGGTACGCAACAAAGCGGTGTGCTTAATTTGCAAATTGCAGATATTGTAAAAGACAATCAGATTTTAAAATCTGCACGTTACCACGCTATGAAAATTTTAAAAGATGACCAACAGTTACAAAAAGAAGAAAACAGAATTGTAAATTATACTTACCAGCAAATTGCAAAAAACAAAACCATCTGGAACTATATTAGCTAATGAATAATTTTATTTTAATTGCCATTGCTATTCTTGCTGGTGCAGCTGCTAGAAAGTTTAAAAAATTACCACAAAACAGCTATGTTGCGGTAAATTTTTGGGTAATCTATATTGCTTTGCCTGCAATTGCTTTAAAATATATTCCGCAAATAAAATGGAGTACAGAGCTAATTATTCCGTTTGCTATGCCACTTTTTATATTTGGGCTCAGTTTTATTTTTATTGAAATTATATCCCGTTTTATTCAGCTAAATAAAGCTACCAAAGCAGTTTTAATATTATTAAGCGGTTTGGGTAATACTTCTTTTTTAGGTTTTCCGCTTACGGAAGCTTATTATGGCAAAGAAGGTCTAGAAATAGCTATTTTATGTGATCAAAGTTCTTTTTTAATAGTATCTACTTTAGGCGTTTTTATAGCAGCAAAAGCAAGTGATACAGGAAATTTCAGTATTTCATCTATTGTAAAAAAAGTAATCAGCTTCCCTCCTTTTTTGGCTTTTATTGCTGCATTTACGCTTCCGCAGTTGGTAGACTTATCTCCAATAAATCCATTATTAGATATTTTAGGAGCCACTTTAGTGCCTATGGCACTATTTTCTGTTGGATTACAACTTCAATTAAAAGACTGGAAAGCAGATGTGAGATTGGTAAGTTTATCTTTACTTTTTAGATTATTTATCGCTCCACTTAGCGTTTTTATAATTCTATTTGCTTTAAACATTTCTTCACTCACAGCAAAAGTTAGCGTTTTTGAAGCTTCTATGTCGCCAATGGTAACGCCAACAATTATTGCTGCTCAATATGGATTGAATAATAAACTTGCGAGCCTAATTTTAGGTATAGGTATTATTATTGGTTTCTTTTCAACCTTTATGTGGTCAGAAATTATTCAATTTTTATAGTTTATTCTTCCTGTTTAAAAACAAAATCTATAGAATTTTTATCATCAGAAATAGTGGCTTTCAATAAATCTTGATCTAACTGATAACTAATCACCTTCGGAAATTCATTCTCTTTATTTTCTGCAGAAAAACTTTCTACATTTGTTTTAGTAACTAGAAAATCAACTGCTTCTTCGTTAACACCTTCAACCCTTAACACCCAATCTTCATTTACTTTTAATAAGGTTAGTTCTTCTTTAAAAACAGTATCATTTTCAACCAACGTAAACCCTAACCCTTTATATTTTTCAGAAGTAACTCTTTGCCAATACTCATAAGTTTGTTCTATTTTTTTTCCATTAGTTCTTGTCCAATTTCCTACTAGCCAATCATAATTAACAGAAGATTCTTGGCAGCTATTCAGCAATAAGCAACACGTAAATAAGTATAAAATATGCTTTTTCATTTCATCTAAATAATTTCTAAAATTTACATAAAAATCTTCAAAAGTAACTCCTTATCTTATCTTAGATTTTGCCAAAATTAATATTATCTTTGCGCACTTAAATTATCTTTTAATTAGCAGAAAGATTATTCTATATTAGCTTTTAGAATTACACCTTTTTAGATAAAATTACGTATAAATGAAAATTTCTTATAACTGGGTAAAACAGTTTATCAAAACAGATTGGAATGCAGAACAAACCGAAGAGCTTCTTACCGATTTAGGTTTAGAAGTAGAAGGTATTGAAAATTTTGAGTCTGTTAAAGGTGGTTTAAACGGTATTGTTGTTGGTCATGTACTTACTTGTGAGCAACATAGTAACGCAGACCGCTTACGTGTTACTACAGTAGATATTGGCGCAGAAGAACCCGTACAAATTGTATGCGGCGCTCCTAATGTTGCTGCCGGGCAAAAAGTACCTGTTGCAACTGTAGGCACCACTTTATATGATGATAAACAAGAACCTTGGAAAATAAAAAAAGGTAAAATAAGAGGAGAAGTAAGTCTTGGTATGATTTGCGCCGAAGATGAGTTAGGTCTAGGTAAAGGTCATGATGGTATTATGGTTTTAGCTGAAGATTTAAAACCTGGTACTCCATTAAACGAAATTTTCGAGGTAGAAACAGACCAAGTTTTTGAAATTGGGCTAACGCCTAACAGAGCAGATGCTATGAGCCATTATGGCGTTGCTCGAGATTTAAAAGCTGGTTTATTACAAAAAGAAATAAACACCCCTTTAGACTCTCCTTCTGTTAGTAGCTTTCACGTAGAAAATAGAAGTAGAAGAATTACTATAGAGGTAGAAGATTATAACCTTGCGCCTCGCTATTGTGGGGTAACTATTTCTGGTGTAAAAGTAGGTCCTTCACCTGCTTGGCTTCAAAATAGATTAAAAGCAATAGGGATTGCTCCAAAAAATAATGTTGTAGATGTTACTAATTATGTATTACACGAATTAGGGCAACCTCTTCACGCTTTTGATGCAGACCATATTACAGATAATAAAATTGAAGTAAAAACTCTTCCTGCAGGAACTAAATTTACAACTTTAGACGAGGTAGAAAGAGAATTACACGAAGAAGATTTAATGATTTGTGACGCAGAAAAACCATTATGTATTGCTGGTGTTTTTGGAGGATTAAATTCTGGTGTAACCGAGCGTACTTCTAACATATTTTTAGAAAGTGCTTATTTTAACCCAGTAAGCGTTCGTAAAACTGCAAAACGTCACGGTTTAAACACCGATGCTTCTTTTAGATTTGAAAGAGGAATTGACCCTAATACTACAGAATACGCTTTAAAAAGAGCAGTTCTATTAATACAAAAAACCGCAGGTGGTTTAGTAACTAGTGATATAGATGATATTTATCCTAAAAAAATAGAAGACTTCCAAGTATTTTTAACATTTGATAAAATTAATAATCTAATAGGTCAAGAAATAGATCCTGGTACTATCAAATCTATTTTAGCTTCTTTAGAAATTAGAGTAAACAACGTTACAGAAAGTGGTTTAGGTCTTACTATTCCTGCTTACCGAGTAGACGTGCAACGTGAAGTAGATGTTATTGAAGAAATTTTACGTGTATATGGTTACAATAACGTAGAATTTAATGATAAACTAAATGCTTCTATATCTAACTCTACTAGATTTGAAGATTACCGTATACAAAATATTGTAGCAGATCAATTAGTAGGGCAAGGATTTTACGAGGCAATGTCTAACTCACTAACAACAAAAGATTACATTGCTTTAGTAGATGATTTAAACGAAGAGCATAATGTAGAAATGCTTAACCCATTAAGTCAAGATTTGGCCGTAATGCGTCAATCTTTACTTTTTAGCGGTTTAGAAGCTATTTCTTATAACATAAACAGAAAAAACAACAACATTAAATTGTTTGAGTTTGGTAAAACCTACCATAACTTTAACTCTGGAAGAGAAGAACATAAACATCTTTCTTTATTTATAAGTGGTAATCGTAAAGAAGAACGCTGGAACTCTTTACCACAAAAAAGTGATTTCTTTTATGCTAAAGGAGTTATTAATGCAATAATAGAAAAATTAGGAATTGTAGATACCAAATACATACCTACTACTAATTCTATTTTTTCTGAAGGTTTAAGCATTAGCGCTAGAAAGAAAAAAATTGTAGAGTTTGGAGTGGTTAAAAAATCAATATTAAAAAGTTTTGATATTGAGCAAGAAGTAATTTATGTAGATTTTAATTGGGATTTAATTATTGAATTTGTAAAAGGAAAGAAAATTCAATTTCAAGCTATCCCTAAATTTCCGTCTTCAAGAAGAGATTTTGCATTGCTATTAGACGAAAATGTAACTTTTAGTGATATTTATGAAATTGCAACAAAAACAGAACGTAAACTTTTACAAAATGTAGAGTTGTTTGATGTTTATGAAGGTGATAATTTACCAAATAGCAAGAAGAGTTATGCTGTAAGCTTCACTTTTCTAGATGAAAATAAAACCCTTACAGATAAACAAGTAGATAAAATAATGAGTAAACTACAGCAACAATTTGAAAAACAATTAGGTGCTAGTTTAAGATAAATTATTTTAAAGTATTTTATAAAAAAATCCGATGGCTAATAGAAGCTATCGGATTTTTTTATGTCTTGTATTACTATATTACATTTTAGGCAATAATACAGTATCTATAACATGAATAACTCCGTTAGATTGATTTACATCTGCAATAGTTACCGTTGCTATATTACCAGAAGCATCCTTTATTTTTAATTTTTTACCATCCATCATCATAGTAATAGAAGATCCGTTCACTGTTTCTACATTTACCTTACCTCCATTTTTCTTTATCATTTTAGCAATATCTTTAGCAGACCAGTTACCTGCAACTACGTGATAAGTTAAAATACTTTGCAAAACAGGCTTATTTTCTGCTTTCATCAAATTCTCAACTGTACCTTCTGGTAAATGAGAAAAAGCTGTATTTGTAGGAGCAAAAACAGTAAAAGGTCCGTCTCCTTGCAATGTCTCTACTAAATCTGCTGCTTTTACAGCCACTACAAGTGTTGTGTGATCTTTAGAGTTAACAGCATTTTCTATAATATTTTTTGTAGGATACATTTCTGCCCCACCAACCATTTTTGTTTTTTGAGAGTAACCCGTTGCACTAATTACAAGAGCAAGAATAGCGAAAGATGATTTAATTGATTTTGAAATTTTCATAATTTATTATTTGTATTTGATTTGTAGTATAGAAACGCTTTTAACAGATATCTGGATTTTTAAAATTTCATTTTATGCTTTCTTTAACAAAAACAAAATCTTTTAAAAAAGTTAGTTTCTAATATATCAATACATTAAGCAATAAAACTAAAAAGACATATTATTTAATTAAGACTATAATAAAGTAAAATAATGCTCACTTTTATGCCAATCTTATTTATAATAATATGAGTAAATAATCAATTTTTATTTTAATTTCGCTTCCTTAATATTAGAGGCTTTCTCAAATATTTTCGTTTTACATTAATCGTATAAATTTAACCATGAAAAACAAAGACCTTTTAAAAATTGCAGAAGAATTTGGCAACCCAGTGTATGTATATGACAGTGAAAAAATAATAGCTCAATATAAACGCTTAACCAATGCATTTAAACAGGTAAAAAATTTAAAGGTTAATTATGCAGTAAAAGCCTTATCTAACATTAACGTATTAAAATTGCTAACTAATGAAGGAAGCGGTTTAGATACAGTATCTATACAAGAAGTTCAGTTAGGTTTAAAAACTGGAATAGCACCAGAAAAAATTATTTTTACTCCTAATGGTGTTTCTATTAGTGAAATTGAAGAAGCCGTAAAACTAGGGGTTCAAATAAATATTGATAATTTATCTGTTTTAGAGCAATTTGGCTCTAAACACCCAACCATACCTGTTTGTATACGTATAAACCCGCATATTATGGCGGGAGGTAACTCTAATATCTCTGTTGGTCATATTGACTCTAAATTTGGTATCTCTATTCACCAGATGCCACATTTACTTAGAATAGTAGAAAACACAGGAATGAATATAAACGGTATACACATGCATACCGGAAGTGATATTTTAGATATTGAAGTATTTTTATATGCTTCTGAGATTCTTTTTGAAGCAGCAGAAAATTTTAAAAATTTAGAGTTTTTAGACTTCGGTAGTGGTTTTAAAGTGCCTTACCATGAGAATGATATAGAAACAAATATTGAAGAGCTTGGAGAAAAACTAAGTAAAAAGTTTAACGCCTTTTGTAAAAAATACGGTAAAGAATTAACCTTAGCCTTTGAGCCTGGTAAATTTTTAGTAAGTGAGTCTGGTTTTTTCTTAGTAAAAGTAAACTCTATAAAGCAAACAACCTCTACAGTCTTTGCACAAGTAGATTCTGGTTTTAATCACTTAATTAGACCTATGCTTTACGGCTCTAAGCACGAAATAGTAAATATTACTCACCCAACTAAAAATAAGCGTTTTTACTCTGTAGTAGGTTATATTTGTGAGACAGATACCTTTGCTACCAATAAACGTATTGCCGAGATTACTGAAGGAGACATTCTAGCATTTAAAAATGCTGGTGCGTATTGTTTTTCTATGGCAAGCAATTATAATTCTCGTTTTAGACCTGCTGAAGTTTTATGGCATAAAGGAGAAGCTAAACTTATTAGAAAGAGAGAGACTTTTGAAGATTTAATAGCTAATCAAGTAGAAGTAGAATTGTAGTAAATTAGTTAATTTCTACTTAAACCAAATTTCAATTAGTTGTATTAATCATAACGTAGAGTAAAAAAATTAGAAATGGGTACAGATAATGCAACTTATGAAAATATTTACACAGGATCTGAAGTAAATATTCAATATTTACAAGAAGTTTTACGTAAAGCTAGTATAAACTCAATTGTAAAAAATAATTTTGAATCTGGATTAAGAGCAGGGTTTGGCGGTGGTTTGTCAGGGCAAGTGCAATTATTTGTACAAAAATCACACGCTAATGAAGCTATTAAAATTGTAAAAGCTACTTTCCCTGAAACAGAAAATTAAACTATTTTACACAACTAGTAATAAAAAAAGTCCCAATGAAGTTTCATTGGGACTTTTTTTATATTGAAAAATGTATTTTGTTTATAAAACAGTATAAGGTATGTTAGTAAAGCTACCTCCTGTAATTTCTACAGTTAAAACTTCTACGCTACCATCTTCTGCAGTTACTTCTCTAAGAGCTGTGTAAGAGAATGTACCAGAAATAGTTAATAAATCGCTATTTATATTAGTTATAACAATATTATCAGATTCATCTTCACCGTTAGTTACATAACCATTAGAATTGCCTGCTGCAAAATATGATCCTACACCTACTTCTGAAGTTAAAACGTAATCACCCTCAGCGTTTCCTTGAATAATAATTGAAATTCCCTCTCCATCTAGCTTTCCTCCTGAAATAGAAATAAAATCATCTGTAATACTTGCTGCAGCAGCATCTGCTACAAAAGTTTCACCATTAATTGTAGCTGTAAAGTTAGAGCTATTATTTTGAGCGGCATCTAAATCACCAAACTCACCTTCTAAAGGTTCATTATCACAAGAAATTGCAACAAAAGCAACAAGTGCTAAAAAAATAGGGTATAATGTTTTTTTCATAAGTGTGTTATAAATTGGGTAAACACAAACTTAATTAAAATTATGTTAAATTAAAATTTTGTTTTCGGCACTCTTAACAATAATATTACACCTATCACAAAAAATAAGATTAAAAAGAGAATGGAGTAGCGAATACTCCCCGTGATTTGAGCTATAAATCCATAAGAAAACATCCCTATCACAATTCCTATTTTTTCTGAAACATCGTAAAAACTAAAATAAGAAGCGGTATCTATTGCATTTTCTGGCAATAATTTAGAGTAAGTAGATCTAGAAAGTGATTGTATACCTCCCATTACTAAACCTACAAAGGCTGCGGTACCATAAAATTGATAAGGTGTTGTTACAAAATAAGCATAAGAGCAAATCCCTATCCATAATATATTAATACAAATTAGTGTATTTATATTTCCAAATTTACTGGAAGCTCTTGAGGTTAAGAACGCACCTAAAATTGCCACTAATTGAATTAGTAAAATACTTACAATCAAACCAATGGTAGTATCTTGGTCTCCCCACTCTAACTCTTCTATTCCAAAATAAGTTGCAATTAACATAATGGTTTGTACTGCCATGCTATACACAAAGAATGCATATAGATATCTTCTTAACCTTAAATTTTCTTTTATACTTAATCCTATTTTCTTTAATTCTTTAAAACCATTAAATAGTACGTTTTTGGTTAAACGTTGTTTATCTTCTCTGTTACCTTTTGGCAGGTAATAATAGGTGTATTGACTAAAGGCTATCCACCATACTCCTGTTAATACAAATGATAATCTGGTTGGTAAACCTTCATCTTTAAAGCCAAAGGTCTCATAAAACATAATCATACATAAACATACAACTAGCAGAATTACACTACCTAAGTACCCTAAAGAATAACCTTTGGCACTAATTTTATCTTGCTGCTCTGGGAAAGCTATATCTGGCAAATATGAATTATAAAATACTAAACTACCCCAAAAGCCTATTAAGGCAAAAAAATAGCAGAGTAAACCAAACCAAAGTTCGTCTAAATTAAACCAGTATAAACCTATACAAGAAAAGGCACCTAGGTAACAAAAGAATTTCATAAAGTTCTTTTTATTACCTACATAATCTGCTATACCACTTAAAAATGGACTTAAAAATGAAACGGTAAGAAAAGCAACTCCAGTAACATAACTTATAAGGGTATCATTATTAAAATCTACTCCTAAAAAAGTAACGGTATCACTAATTATCTTTCCATCTTTTTTTATAATGGTTAATGCGCCATAAAATATTGGAAAGATAGCTGATGAAATTACCAAACTATACACTGAATTTGCCCAATCGTAAAATGCCCAAGCATTCAGTAATTTTTTATCTCCTTTTGGTAATTTATGCATTTTAAGATTTTTTTAATAAGTGCTAAAAATAGAAAAACCTTTCTAAAAATTTAGAAAGGTTTTTTATTATTTACTAAAAGTTAATTTGCGTTAGGGATGGTAGCGGCATCCTTTTTTTGCTTTTGCAAGTGGCAAAAAAAGATATAGCGTACAGCCCGACCCGTTAGGGTAACGCCTTACTTATTATCTCCGTACATTTTTTCTCTTTGTTCTTTTACCTTAGGGTCGCTCATATACTCATCAAAAGATAAGTAACGGTCTATTACCCCGTTTGGTGTTAACTCTACCACACGGTTACCTACGGTTTGAGAAAACTCGTGATCGTGTGTGGTTAGTAATACGGTACCTTTAAAGTTTTTTAAAGAGTTATTAAATGCGGTAATTGACTCTAAATCTAAGTGGTTAGTAGGTTCATCTAGCATTACTACGTTAGCACGCATCATCATCATTCTACTTAACATACAACGTACTTTTTCTCCTCCAGAAAGTACTTTTGCTGTTTTTAAAGCTTCTTCTCCGCTAAAAAGCATTTTACCTAGAAAGCCTCTTACGTAAACTTCTTCTCGTTCTTCTTCTGTTTTAGCGTATTGGCGTAACCAGTCTACTAATACTAAATCTTTTTCAAAAAACTCTGAGTTATCTAATGGTAAGTAAGATTGGTTAGTAGTAATACCCCACTCGTACTTACCTGCAACAGCTTTTTGTTTACCGTTTATAATTTCATAAAAAGCAGTGGTTGCTCTAGAGTCTCTAGAGAAAACTACTACTTTATCTCCTTTAGCTAGGTTTAAATGAATATTTTTAAATAGAGTTTCTCCATCTATAGAGGCTTCTAAACCTTCTATATTTAATATTTGGTCTCCTGCTTCTCTTTCTCTTTCAAAAATAATTGCTGGGTAACGACGAGATGATGGCTTTATCTCTTCTATGTTTAGCTTCTCTATCATTTTTTTTCTAGAGGTAGCTTGTTTAGATTTTGCTACGTTAGCACTAAAACGCTGAATAAATTCTTGCAGCTCTTTCTTTTTCTCTTCTGCTTTTTTGTTTTGTTGTGATCTTTGTCTTGCTGCTAATTGAGAAGACTCGTACCAGAACGAGTAATTACCACTAAAGTGATTTATTTTTCCGAAATCTATATCTGAAATATGTGTACACACTGCATCTAAAAAGTGACGGTCGTGAGATACTACAATTACAGTATTATCATAATTTGCTAGAAAATGCTCTAACCAAGAAATGGTTTCATAATCTAAATCGTTAGTAGGCTCATCCATAATTAACACATCTGGATTACCAAAAAGCGCTTGCGCTAATAACACACGTACTTTTTGTTTACCATCTAAATCTTTCATTAATGTGTAATGGTGAGCTTCTTTTATACCTAAATTAGATAACATAGATGCTGCATCACTATCTGCATTCCACCCGTTCATCTCTTCAAATTTTACTTGAAGCTCTCCTATTCTATCGGCATTTTCATCAGAATAATCTGCATATAAAGCATCCATCTCTGCTTTCACTTCAAATAAAGGCTTGTTACCTTTTAATACAGTTTCTAAAACAGTATGCTCATCGTGTAAATTGTGGTTTTGTTCTAATACAGACATACGTTTGCCTGGCTCTAAATGAACGTGACCTGAGGTTGCCTCAATTTTACCAGATAATATCTTTAAAAATGTAGATTTTCCGGCTCCATTAGCACCAATAATTCCGTAACAATTCCCTTGAGTAAAGTTTGTATTCACCTCATCAAAAAGAATTCTTTTACCAAATTGTACAGATAAGTTTGAAACTGATAACATAAGCTATTGAAATTTTTTGCAAAAATAGTTAATTAAGTTGATAACCTGAAATATTAACTTTTTAACTTTTCTATTTAACTCATGATTAACAACTGTTAGTCAAGTATTATTTTAACTTTGAGGTTGAAATCACCCTAACTACTTATGAGACATCTATTATTTTTGTCTATATCTTTCTTATTGTTTTCTTGTAACAGCAATAATAAAGAGAATACTCCCAGTTCTACTCACATTGGAGGAGAAATTGTGAATAGCAATGAAGCTTACCTTACTTTAGAGAAAGATGGTTATTTTATAGACTCTATCCCTATTGAAAAAAACGGAAAATTTTCTTATAATTTAAAAGATAGCAATTTTACTCCTGGTTTATATACTTTTAGACATAGCCCAGAAGGACAAGTTTTTTATATTGAAAAAGGAGATAGTTTATTATTTAGATTAAATACTAAAGATTTTGACGAGTCTTTAATGTATACTGGTGATAAAGCGGAAGAGAATAATTTTTTAATGGAAATGTATCTTTTAAATGAAAAAGATAACGAACTCATTTATTCTTATTATAAAATTAGTCCAGAAAAGTTTGCCGAAAAAACAGATTCTATCAAGAACCTTAGAATGAAGCAACTTACTAATTTAGAAAAAGAGAATGAATTTTCTCCAGAATTTATTTCTCTTGCTAAAAAATCTATTGAATATGAGTATTATGATTTAAGAGAACGTTATGCGTACCTTATTAACAAATACTTTAATGAATTTAGAAATAAAATTCCTCAAGAATTTTTCTCTTACAGAAACGAAGCCAACTTTAATGACAAAAAATTACAATCTTACTATATATACCAACGTTTTTTAGATAATTACCTTAAAAATAAAGCTATTGAGCGCTGTGTATCTTTGCCAAATTCTACAGATTGTTTTAATACCAATAGTGTAAAAAACTTAAAAAGCAGATTAATAATCTCTGATAGTATTTTTAAAATTGAATACCTGAGAAATAGATTTATTACCAGATTTGCTAAAAAACAAATAAATACCGCAAAAAACAATCAGCAAATAGACTCTACGCTTAAATTGGTAAAGAGTTTTAAATTTCCTGATGATAATTATAATGAATTAGTAAATCTTGGTAGACTTCAAAAAAACTACTTTGTAGGTAGTGATGTTTCACAATCTAAATTAACAAAACCTAATTCAGAAAAAATTATATTAAAAAACATTTTAAGCAAACCTACCATTACTTTTACTTGGTCTATTTACAAAGCTGCACATCCAAAACAGCACCAGCGTATTAATGAATTAAGAAATAGGTACCCTGAGATAGATTTTTTAGGGGTAAACATAGATGAAGAAGAATCTTTTACACTTTGGCTAAAAATTCTTGATAATTTTGATTACAACAAAGACTATGAAGTAAAAATTAGAGACCGCGGAAAAAATATTGAGTTCTATAAAAATTTTAGTAATAAGATTTTACTTATCAATAAAAATGGAATTATAGAAAAATCTAACTTAAATATCTTTGATCCTAATTTTGAAAATCAACTCCTTGAGTATTTAAATCAGATATAAAGCAAAAAAAAAGCTCTTCCATTTAGAAGAGCTTTTTTTATGTTTTTAGTTATTGATTACCTTTTTTGTAATCTGCTAAAAATTTCTCTAAACCAATATCTGTTAAAGGGTGTTTTAATAAACCGTTTATAGAGCTTAAAGGTCCCGTCATTACATCTGCTCCAATTTTTGCACAATCTATAATGTGCATTGTATGCCTTACAGAAGCAGCTAAAATTTCTGTAGCAAAACCATAATTATCATAAATCAACCTAATTTCTGCAATTAAATTTAAGCCGTCTGCAGAGATATCATCTAATCTACCTATAAAAGGAGAAACATAGGTTGCTCCTGCTTTTGCTGCTAAAAGTGCTTGCCCTGCAGAAAAAACCAATGTACAATTAGTTTTTATCCCTTTATCACTAAAATATTTAATGGCTTTAATACCATCTTTAATCATAGGTACTTTTACAACTATTTGATTATCTAATTGGGCTAACTCTTCCCCTTCTTTAATAATATCTTCATAACTAGTACCAATTACCTCTGCACTAACATCACCTTCAACAATTTCACAAATTTTC
The DNA here is from genome assembly GCF_900141885.1 of Mesonia phycicola. GTDB lineage: Bacteria > Bacteroidota > Bacteroidia > Flavobacteriales > Flavobacteriaceae > Mesonia > Mesonia phycicola. Next base: position 121,669 of record NZ_FQYY01000001.1, read on the forward strand.
TTGTAGTGATTAATTATATTTTCTTTACCCGTAATGCCTTCTTTAGCCATTAACGATGGGTTGGTGGTAACCCCATCTAACACACCTAATTCTTGCGCTTCTTTAATTTGATCTAAATTTGCTGTATCAATAAAAAACTTCATCGTGTTTTGTTAATTTTAAAGTTATACTAGTAAAGTTACAGTTTATAATGTTTCATTAGCATTTTTTCATACATTTTATCTGGTAAAATATGCTTTAAAGCAATACTAAATTTTTGTAATGCCTCGCCTACTTTATAATGTATTTTTGGTTTTTTTTGCTGCATAACTTCAAAAACCTTTTTTGCCATTTTTATAGGATCTTCTCCTTTATCTACATGCTCATCCATCAGTTTTAAAGTATTTCCGTAATTTTCTTCATACGGAGAGTCTTTAACAACTGGCGCATGAAAACGTCCTGCTGCAATATTGGTAGCAAAATCACCAGGAGCTATATTTGTCATCTTTATATTAAACTCTCTTAACTCCATTCTAAAAGCTTCTGTAGTTAACTCTAATGCGCCTTTAGTGGCAGAGTAAATTCCGCGGTAAGGTAAGCCCATATATCCAGCAATAGAAGTTATATTAATAATAAAACCATCTTTTTGCTCTCTCATTATTGGCAAAACAGCTTTAATTACATTTATAACTCCAAAATAGTTAGTATCAAAAACTCTTCTAATTTCTTGATCTGGGGTTTCTTCTAATGGGCCTGTAATACCCATACCTGCATTATTTACAAGGTAGTCTATTCTTTTTTCTTTCAGAATAATTTCTTGAACCGCAGAGGTTATGGTTTCTGGTTTGGTAACATCTAATGCTACAAATTGAACACCGTTTAATTCTTTTTGTTTAGGGTTTCTACTAGTACCGTAAACTTTATACCCTTTATCTACTAAAAACTCTCCTATAGATTTACCTATACCAGAAGAGGCTCCTGTAATTAAAACAACTTTATTTGCCATAAATTCTAAAAATAGAAAAGCAAATATCGCTTATTTATAAGAAAGCTTAAAATTTAACGTTAAGAATAAAATGAGAGAAAATACGTGGGAATATTGCATAAAAAAAGGCAAGCTACCCACATCACACCGCTACGACCATCTACCCTTGCTGCGTTCCCGCCCTGGGGGAATTCGACAGGAGCTGGTTGTGTGGGACTTGCCGGGTGCAAATATACAAGGTTTATCTATTTCTGCAAGCATTTTTTAGCATGAAATAACTAAATTAGCCAATGTTTAAAAAACTAATTACATGAGATTTCATAACTTACTGAATTTGTTATTATTGAGTACTGTACTTTTTTCTTGCGGAGAAAAAACTGTAGATAATTCTAAAAACTTTTCTCTAAAAATTGGAGAAAACAAAGAAATTATACAAGAAGGAAGCCCCGTAAAAATTACAATTCAACAAAAATCAACAAAAAAAATTGATTCAATTACCTATAAATATGCCGATAAGTCTATCGCTTCTAAAAATAACACCATCGCTTTTGGGCTTCCGTTAGGTAAAAACACACTAGAAGCTACTATATATACAGAAGGAGATGTGATTAAGGTATCAGAAGAAGTTGTTGTACACAGTAAAACGCCTACTCAACTGTATTCTTACGAGATTGTAAATACTTATCCACATGATATTGATGCCTACACACAAGGATTAGAGTTTTTTAATGACACTCTTTATGAAAGTACTGGACTAAATGGAAAATCTTCTCTTAGAAAGGTAGATCTAGAAACAGGGAAAGTTCTAAAAAAAGTAGATTTAGCTAAAACATATTTTGGAGAAGGACTTACTATTTTAAATGATAAAATCTATCAACTAACCTGGCGCTCTGGTGATGGTTTAATTTACGACTTAAATACTTTTGAAAGATTAGAGATTTTTCAATACAACAATAGTAAAGAAGGTTGGGGTTTATGCAATGATGGAAATTTACTTTACAAAAGTGATGGCACAGAAAAAATTTGGATACTAGACCCTAAAACTCTTGAAGAGAAAAGCTATATTCAGCCAGTTACACACAAATCTACCTCTACAAGATTAAATGAGCTAGAATGGGTAGATGGTAAAATTTATGCAAATACCTACCAAAGAGATGGTGTGGCTGTTATAGACCCAAAAACCGGAGCTATAGAAGGTATTATTGATTTTAGAGGTTTAAGAGATAAAGTTACTCAGCACCCTAAATTAGACGTGCTTAATGGTATAGCTTATAACCCTAACACTAAGAAATTATATGTTACTGGTAAAAACTGGGACAAGTTATTTGAGGTGAAAATTATTAAAAAATAGATTTAAATGAAATACATATATCCTCTACTTTTATTGTGTTCTATTGTTTTATGGAGCTCTTGTAGAAACGATTTTGAAACACAACCTAGTACTGGTAATTTAGAGTTTTCTAAAGATACCGTTTACCTAGATACGGTATTTTCTGGTATTGGCTCAAGCACTTATAATCTTACTGTTTATAATAGAAGTGATGAAGATATAACCATCCCTAGCATAAAATTATCTAAAGGAGAAAGCTCTAACTACAGGTTAAACGTAGACGGATTGCCAGGAAAATCTTTTGAAAACATAGACATACTAGCAAAAGACAGTATTTTTGTTTTTATAGAATCTACCACAAACATTGACAATTATAGCCAAGAAAACCAATTTTTACTAACAGACGCTATAGAGTTTGATACAGAGGCTTACCTACAAAAAGTGGAGTTAGTAACGCTAATACAAGACGCTATTTTTCTTTATCCTGAAAAATTTAACGATGGCTCCACAGAAAGCCTATCATTCGGTTTTGACGAAGAAGGCAATGAAATTTTAATTGACGGCTTTTTCTTAGATGATACCGAATTAACCATGACTAACGAAAAACCTTACGTAATATATGGCTATGCAGCAGTACCAGGCAATCGTACATTATCTATAGATGCTGGTGCTAGAATTCACTTTCATGCAGACAGCGGTATAATAGTAGCTAATAATGGCTCATTACATGTAAACGGTAATTTAAGTTCAGACCAAGAAAACTTAGAAAACGAAGTTATTTTTGAAGGAGACCGATTAGAGCCTGATTTTAGTGAAGTTGCAGGCCAATGGGGAGCAATTTGGTTAACAGAAGGAAGCACCAATAACATTATTAATTATGCAACCATAAAAAATGCTACTGTTGGTCTTTTGATGGACTCTAACGATGGTAGCAGTAACCCTACGCTTACCATTAAAAATTCTAAAATTTACAACTCTTCTAATGTTGGTTTATTAGCTAGAACTGGGTTTATAGAAGGTGAAAATCTCGTGATTAATAAAGCAGGACAAAGCTCTCTAAACCTATCTTTAGGAGGCCAATATAACTTCACAAATTGCACTTTTGCTAATTATTGGACGGGAAGCTTTAGATCTTACCCTTCTGTTTTAGTAGAAAATTACTTAGAAACAACAGATGAAATTTTTGTTTCAGATTTAATACAAGCAAATTTTTATAATTGTATTATTTATGGAAATGAAAATAAAGAGTTGTTTTTTAATGAAAGAGAAGAAGCTGCTTTTAATTATAAATTTGAAAATTGCTTAATCAAATACAATAACTTTGGAAGTTCTACTGACGATATTGATTTTGAAGATGAAACTCTTTTTCCTGGTTGCATTGTAAATGAAGAACCTAACTTTTTAGCTCCTGAAGATAATGAACTAATGATAAATGAAGAGTCTGCAGCCAATAGCCTTGCAAATCCTTCTACTTCAACCTCTACAGACATTTTAGGGGTTTCAAGAGGTAGCAATCCCGATACTGGTGCTTATGAAAGTATTATTTTCCCTGAAGAATAAAAGAAAAATAACCTCATAAAAAAAGCCTGCTAAAATTAGCAGGCTTTTTTTATATGTTGATTTACTTATTGTGCAGAGTACTTCTGAAAAATATTTTGAAACTTCATCATTAATCCCTGAGTTAAGCTTATATTTTTAGCTAAAACTTGAGGCGTAGCACTTAAAACACTTTTACCTGCAGGAGTTTGGTAAAACTCTATCATTTTCTCTAAATCCTCTTTAGGCACGTTCTCAATATAAACATCTACCAACTGAGAATACATTCCATCTAATTCAGCTTTAATTTCGCTTTTGAAAGCTTCCTTATTTCTATCTGGTAAACCTGCAGCCATTTGGTCAATGTAAGGACTTATAGCATCTTCACTACCGGTATTCAACTTAACAAAATTCAGTAATTCTTTTTTAAACTCCGTCTCTTCTTGTGCAAAACCAGAGAAACTTAAGCCTACAAAAGCAACAGCGATTAATAACTTTTTCATAATTAAATATTCTTATTGGTTAAATAAAGGCTTATCACTCATCATAGAGTGTATTTTGTTTTTTGTTTCTTCAATAACTGCTTCATCTTCAATATTCGTAATTACGTTATCTATCAAATCTACAACCACTTTCATATCATCTTCTTTAAGACCTCTAGTAGTAATTGCAGCAGTACCAACTCTAATTCCAGATGTTACAAAAGGAGATTGATCATCAAAAGGAACCATGTTTTTATTCACGGTAATTTCTGCTTTTACTAAAGTTTCTTCAGCTAATTTACCAGTAACTCCTTTGTTACGTAAATCTATTAGCATCATATGGTTATCTGTACCTCCAGAAATTACATCATAGCCTTTAGCAACAAAAGCTTCTGCCATTGCTTTTGCATTCTTTTTTACTTGTACCATATAATGTAAAAACTCATCTGTAAGCGCTTCTCCAAAAGCAATAGCTTTAGCAGCAATAATATGCTCTAAAGGCCCTCCTTGGTTACCTGGAAAAACTGCACTATTAATAAGAGTAGACATTTTTTTAAGGTTTCCGTTTTTCAATTTCAATCCAAACGGATTTTCAACATCTTTTCCTATTAAAATCATTCCACCTCTTGGCCCTCTTAATGTTTTATGAGTAGTTGTTGTTACTACGTGACAATGTGGTATTGGGTCTGCTAAAAGTCCTTTTGCTATTAGTCCTGCTGGATGAGCAATATCTGCCATTAAAACTGCACCTACTTCATCTGCAATTTCTCTAAACTTTTTGTAATCTATTTCTCTAGAATAAGCAGAAGCACCAGCAATTATTAATTTTGGCTGTTCTTTTATTGCCATATCACGTACGTGATCATAATCTATTCTTCCTGTTTCTTTATCTACTCCGTAAAATACAGGGTTGTATAATTTTCCTGAAAAGTTTACAGGAGAACCGTGCGTTAAATGCCCACCGTGAGAAAGATCAAATCCTAAAATTTTATCTCCAGGTTTTAAACACGCAGCAAAAACAGCAGTATTAGCTTGTGACCCTGAGTGTGGCTGTACGTTTGCATATTCTGCTCCAAATAATTCTTTAGCACGTTCTATAGCAATTTGCTCTACTTCATCTACTACTTCACAACCACCATAATAACGTTTACCTGGGTAACCTTCTGCATATTTGTTAGTTAATACAGACCCAGCTGCTTCTAGCACTTGATTGCTTACAAAGTTTTCACTTGCAATAAGCTCTAAACCATTTAGTTGTCGGTTTTTTTCTTCTTCAATTAAATCAAAAATTTCGGTATCTCTGGTATTCATAGTTAAGCATCTATTAAAATATTTGTCAAAAATATAAAAAGCATTCGGTTAATTGTGGGAAAATAATATATTTGAATACATTCTTTATTAAAAATTGAATTATTATGACCATTACTGCTAACGACCCTAAAAGAAAAACTTGGCTAGAAGTAGCTAAAGATTCAGATTTTCCTATTCAGAATATTCCTTTTGGAGTTTTTTTAACAAGAGATGATATTATTACTATTGGTACCAGAATTGGAGATTTTGCTATAGATTTAGGAGCTTTGCATCAATTAGGTTATTTTGATGATATACCTCTAACAGATGATATTTTTCTTCAAGATACCCTAAATGATTTTATTGCAGATGGTAGAAAAACATGGAGAGCAGTTAGAAATAAAATTGCAGAGATTTTTGATGAAAACAATTCAACTTTAAAAGAGAATAAAGAGCACCAACGCATAGTACTTTTTACTTTAGATGAAATTGAAATGCAATTGCCGGTGCAAGTAGGTGATTATACAGATTTTTACTCAAGTAAAGAACACGCTACAAATGTGGGTGAATTATTTAGAGGAAAAGAAGATGCTCTTTTACCAAATTGGTTACACGTACCAGTTGCATATCACGGACGAAGCTCTTCTATAATTCCGAGTGGTATTCCTGTACACAGGCCTAAAGGGCAAAAAATGCCTAAAGGATCTGAAAGTCCAATTTTTGGACCTTCAAGATTAGTAGATTTTGAGCTAGAAATGGCTTTTATAACCACTGCTGCCAATCCGCTAGGTGAACCTATTTCCGTAGAAGATGCAGAAGAATATATCTTCGGAATGGTATTATTTAACGACTGGAGTGCTCGAGACATTCAAAAATGGGAGTATGTACCACTAGGTCCTTTTTTAGCTAAAAACTTTGCCTCTTCCGTTTCTCCTTGGATTGTTACACTTGATGCTTTAGAGCCTTTTAGAACCGAAGGACCAAAACCTGTAAAAAAACAGCTAGATTATCTTCAATCTAAAGGAAAGAAAACATTTGATATAAATTTAGAAGTAGCCATACAACCAGAAGGAAAAGAAGAAACCGTTGTAAGCAAATCTAACTTCAAGTATTTGTATTGGAATATGAGTCAGCAACTCGCACACCACACCATTAACGGTTGCCCGGTAAATAGCGGAGACATGATGGGTAGTGGTACCATTTCTGGCCCAGACGAGTCTAGTTTTGGATCTATGTTAGAACTTTCTTGGAATGGTGAAAAACCCATTAAACTTAATGATGGTGAAGACCGTAAATTTATTAATGATAATGATACGGTTATAATTCGCGGACATTGTGAAAACAAGAGTGTTCGTATTGGTTTTGGAGAGGTAAGCACCAAACTATTGCCAGTTTACAAAGCATAAATTAATATTACCTATCATAAAAAAAGCCATTCAATTTTGAATGGCTTTTTTGTTTTTTAAGAGCTAAAAAATTAATTTAAATATTCCTCTATTTTTTCAGCAGAAATATTACTGTGAGAAGTGTGATAAACCACTTTCTCATCACTAAAAATTAATAATTGCGGAGACTCATGATGTACTTTAAAATCTTCAGCTATCTTATTAGATATATTGCGATAGGTTATCAAATCTAAATAATACAATTTAACCTGTGCTTCCTCATAATTGTATTCACTTTCAAATTGTTTCTTCACCATTCTACTTATTCCACATCTGGTAGAATGCTTAAAAACCACCACCAATTTTTCTTTAGATTCTTCTATTAATTGATGTATCTGTAATTCTGTCTCTAATTCATTCCACGGAGTAGATGATTTTTGAGACTCTCCATCTCCTCCATTACTTTTAAAAATACTATCTAAAAATCCCATTTATTTATATTATTTACATTAAAATTAAGCATAATAAATCTACTTTTCCGTAACTTTAGATAAGTTTATCAACTGTTATTATGTCATCTAATTTCAATTAAAAACTGCCAATTAGTCAGTTTTTAAAAAAGGTATATCTTTTGACTATTCTAAGTAAAAAATAACAAGATGAATTTAAACAATTATACCATAAAATCACAAGAGGCCATCCAGCAAGCACAACAGCTTGCTCAAGAATATGGTCACCAACAAATTGAGAATGAGCATATTTTTAAAGCCATTACCTCAATAGACGAAAATGTAACCCCTTTCTTACTAAAAAAACTAAATATTAATGTAGGCTTATTTACACAAATAGTAGATAAAACCTTAGAAAGTTTTCCAAAAGTAAGCGGTGGTGATATTGTACTATCTAGAGAAGCAGGCAAAATGCTAAATGACGCTTCTACGATTGCTAAAAAAATGAACGATGAGTATGTCTCTATAGAACATCTTATACTAGCAATTTTTAATTCAAAAAGTAAAGTTGCTCAAATTTTAAAAGATCAAGGTGCTACAGAAAAAGGATTAAAAGCTGCTATTGAAGAATTAAGAAAAGGAGACCGAGTTACTTCTCAAAGCGCAGAAGAAACTTACAACTCTCTAAACAAATTTGCTAAAAACCTAAATCAGTTAGCAGAAAGCGGAAAGTTAGATCCAGTAATTGGTAGGGATGAAGAAATTAGACGTATACTTCAAATTTTATCTAGAAGAACAAAAAACAACCCAATGTTGGTGGGTGAACCAGGAACTGGTAAAACCGCTATTGCAGAAGGGTTAGCTCATAGAATTGTAGCTGGTGATGTGCCTGAAAACTTAAAAAATAAAGAAATCTTTTCTTTAGATATGGGTGCTTTAATTGCCGGAGCTAAATATAAAGGTGAATTTGAAGAACGACTAAAAGCAGTTATCAAGGAAGTTACTTCTAGTGACGGAAACATTGTACTTTTTATTGACGAAATTCACACGTTGGTTGGCGCCGGTGGCGGACAAGGAGCTATGGATGCTGCCAATATTTTAAAACCTGCTTTAGCACGTGGAGAATTAAGAGCAATTGGTGCAACTACTTTAGATGAGTATCAAAAATATTTTGAGAAAGACAAAGCGCTAGAGCGTCGCTTTCAACGAGTAACCGTAGATGAGCCAGATACAGAAAGTGCTATTTCCATTTTAAGAGGTATTAAAGAGAAATATGAAACTCACCACAAAGTAAGAATTAAAGATGAGGCTATTATTTCTGCAGTAGAACTTTCTCAACGTTACATTACCAATAGATTTTTACCAGATAAAGCTATTGATTTAATGGATGAAGCTGCTTCTAAATTAAGAATGGAAATCAATTCTAAACCAGAAGAGCTAGATGTGCTTGATCGTAAGATTATGCAATTAGAAATTGAGATTGAGGCCATTAAAAGAGAAAAAGATGAAGTTAAACTAAAATCTCTAAAATCAGATCTAGCCAATTTAAAAGAAGAACGCGCAGAATTAAATGCACAATGGCAAAATGAAAAAGGTGTAGTAGACAATATTCAGCAAGCAAAAACTGATATTGAAAATTACAAACTAGAGGCAGAACGTGCAGAACGTGATGGAGACTACGGTAAAGTAGCCGAGTTACGTTATGGTAAAATTAAAGAAGCGCAACAAAATTTAGAAAAACTTCAAAAAGAAGTAGAAGAGCAAAAACACGAAGGTAAAAAATCACTTATTCAAGAAGAAGTTACTAGTGATGATATTGCTGAAGTAGTAGCAAAATGGACAGGTATACCTGTAACTAAAATGCTACAAAGTGAACGTGAAAAGCTTTTAAAATTAGAAGACGAGTTACACAAACGAGTAGTTGGCCAAGAAGAAGCCATACAAGCGGTAAGTGATGCTATTAGAAGAAGCCGTGCAGGTTTACAAGATCAGAAAAAACCAATTGGCTCTTTCTTATTTTTAGGTACTACGGGTGTTGGTAAGACTGAACTTGCCAAAGCATTAGCAGAATACCTGTTTGATGATGATAATGCAATGACTAGAATTGATATGAGTGAATATCAAGAACGTCACTCTGTAAGTAGATTAGTAGGTGCACCTCCAGGATACGTAGGTTACGATGAAGGCGGACAGTTAACGGAAGCGGTAAGAAGAAAACCTTACTCTGTAGTACTTTTAGATGAAATTGAAAAAGCGCATCCAGATACGTTTAACATCTTACTTCAAGTTTTAGATGAAGGAAGATTAACCGATAATAAAGGTAGACTAGCAGATTTTAGAAATACCATTATTATTATGACGTCTAATATGGGAAGCCATATAATTCAAGAAAAGTTTGATGCAATACCAGATGTAGAAACTGCAATGGAAGGTGCAAAAGTAGAAGTGCTTGGTTTATTAAAACAACAAGTAAGACCTGAGTTTTTAAATAGAATTGATGACATTGTAATGTTTACACCGCTAACGCAAGAAAACATTTCAGAAATTGTTGGTCTTCAATTAAAAGGAATTACCAAGATGTTGAGTGAGCAACACATTACGCTAGATGCTACTCCAGAAGCTATCAAGTTTTTAGCAAAACAAGGTTTCGATCCGCAGTATGGTGCAAGACCTGTAAAAAGAACATTACAAAAAGAAGTCTTAAACACATTGTCTAAAGAAATTTTATCTGGTGAAGTTACTACAGATAGTATTATTTTATTAGATGCTTTTAACGATAAATTAGTTTTTAGAAATGAAACTAATAATGTATTAGATACTCACTGAAGAGAATTGGTGAATTAAAACCCTAAACGAAGCTGTTTAAAAATATAAAGCCATATTAATCGGAGTTAATTATAACTCAGGTTAATATTTCAACCAAAAGATTGGCTTAAAATATTTTCTAGATAGCTTCGTTTTTATTTCACTACATTTACCACATTCTTAAAAAAGTGATGGTAAAATACATATTTCATAATTTGATGAATTGGAAGATTGAAGGTCAATTTGATGCTTCCATAAAAAAATCAGTAATCATTGTAGTGCCACATACTAGCTGGCACGACTTTTATCTAGGTGTTTTTACCAGAAGAATTGTAAAACTACCTATGAATTTTGTAGGCAAAAAAGAATTGTTTCGTTGGCCATTTGGCGCTTATTTTAAATGGATGGGCGGCACACCCTTAGACAGAACTGGCAATCAAAACAAAGTAGAAGCAATTGCTAAAATTTTTGAAGATAAAGAAGAATTTAGACTTGCTTTAGCGCCAGAGGGAACTCGTAAAAAAGTACTACAATGGAAATCTGGTTTCTACTACATAGCATTATTAGCTAAAGTACCTATAATTCCCGTCGCTTTTGATTATGGAAGAAGAGTTATAAAAATAGGAGAAGCCTTTTACCCTACCGGTAATTACGAAAAAGACAGTAAACTATTACAACTATTTTATAAAGATGTTAAAGGCAAAACAGATCTTTAATTTTCTTTTTGCGCGTTCATTTTTGCTGTTAGCTCTTTTAATCTAGCCTTACGGTTTTCTTTTTCTTCTCGTAACTTATTTTTCTTGCGATTCATTAATTTGGTATGTTTCGCTTTATTCTTGGTATTTTTTTCTGAGCCAGACTTCGCCATACTATTTTTTTTTCAAAGATAATTTTTTTTACGTCAGTCTATATTTGATGTAACAAGTCTAATTTTTTATTAAAAGACATCTTTATTAACTTCTACACTCTAATAAAAATTGTTTACAAATCTGCAGTAACACGCTTTTATAGCTTTTGTTTACTTTGTAAATTGAACTTTCTTTTTCTTGACATTTAATTTTTATGAAAATTCTACATACTGCCGATTGGCATATTGGTAAAAAACTGCATAAGCATTATTTACACGAAGATTTTGATTTATTTATTAATTGGTTAATACCATTAATTTTAGATAAACAAATCGATGCTATTTTAATTTCTGGAGATGTGTTTGATTTGGCAAACCCTTCTGCAGAAGCACGTAAACAGTATTACCGTGCATTGCTTCAGCTTAGAAAAACCAATTGCCAACTTATAATTACAGGAGGTAATCACGATTCACCCAGTATGCTAGATGCACCCAAAGAAATTTTAAATGAATTAAACGTAACCGTAATTGGCGGAATGCCAAAAAACATAGAAGAATGCCTTATTCCGCTTTTTAACAAAAATGGAGAAAAAGAAGTTATTGTAGCGGCTATTCCATTTTTACGAGATAGCGATTTACGCTCTATTGAAGAAGAAGTAGTTTACGAGAATAGAATTGAAGCCATTAGAAAAGGCATTGAAGCCACATTTGCAAAAGCTGCAATAACTAGTAAAAAACAATTTCCTAAACTTCCTATTATAGCAATGGGTCATTTATATGCTGCTGGCATTGAGTCTTCTGATAGTGAACGGGACATTCAAATTGGTAATCAGGCGGCTTTCCAGGCAAGTCAATTTGGTGAAGAGTTTAGTTACGTAGCCTTAGGTCACATACATAAACCGCAACGTGTAAATGCGCAAATACCTACCTTTTATAGTGGCTCACCTCTCCCACTTTCATTTAGTGAACGCAAAGATGAAAAAAGATTATTATTAATAGATACTAAAAATGGTTTTGAACCAGAGAGTATAACTATACCTAGTTTTAGAAAATTAATTAGAATTAGTGGTGTTATTTCTGAAATTCAGCAAAAATTAATAACAATTCAACCACAAGGAGAATTAACTAATCTTATTGAAGTAGAATTAAAAGAAGATAATTACGACGCTAATTTAATTGCACAATTAGATGAATTAGTAACTAATTTTAAACAAACTAATTGTGAAATTGTAAAACATAGAGCCACCTTTAAAAATCAGTTACGTGAAAGTGGTAAGCTATTTGAAAATCATCAACATTTAGAAGATTTAAAACCACAAGAAGTATTTCAAAAATTATTAGCACAACACAGTTATACAGAAGATATTAAAGAAAAAGTGAACATTGCTTTTCAAGAATTACTAGAAGAAGTGAATGCTTCACATTAATTATTGAAAATTTTCGTCACCCTGAACTTGATTCAGGGTCACATTATAAGTATAAATGATTTTTGATGAGATGCTGAAATAAATTCAGCATGACGTAAGTTAAAATAGCTAAGGTCAAGATATAAAATAACTTGAATGAAAATATTAAAAATAGCTTTTAAAAATATCAACTCGCTGCGTGGCGAGCACGAAATAGATTTTACTAAAGAACCGTTTTTACAAAACAGTTTATTTGCGATTACTGGACCTACAGGAAGTGGAAAAACTACGATTCTCGATGTAATTTCTTTAGCTTTATTTAATCAAGTACCACGATTAGGAAAGTTAAGTACTCAAGAAGTTCTTAAAAAAGGAGCTATTCTTACTCGCAACCAAAAAGAAGCTTACGCCAAAATTACTTACCAATGTAAACAAGGTATTTTTGCTTCAACTTGGCAAATTTCTACTGCTAGAACCGGTAATCTACGCGATTATCATATGGAATTAGTAAATGTAGAAAGCGGACATTTAGACTTAAAAAAATCTGATGTTCCTGCTAAAAACGAAGAGTTAATTGGCTTAAACTACGATCAATTTATTAAATCTGTAGTATTAGCACAAGGCGAGTTTGCTAAGTTTTTAAAAGTACCTAAAAAAGAACGCGGAGCTCTTTTAGAAAAAATTACAGGCACCCAAATTTATAGAAGAATTGGGCAAGAAGCATTTTTAAAATACAATCAAGTAAAAAAAGATACCGAAGAAAAAAGGCTTAAAATTGAAACTTTTAAAGAACAATTATTAGCTGAAGAAGTTTATGCCGAAAAGAAATTACAAGCAAAAAAACTTGAACTAGAAAAGAAAAACTTAAGCCTTTCTATTGAAAAAAATAATGAAGCTATAAAGCTAAAAAATAATTTAAAAGAGCAGCAAAATCAGGTTTTAGCTACAGAAAATAAAATAAAGCAAGTAGTAATTGAAACCGAAAAATTTAAAGAAGAAAAAGGAGCAAAACTTACCCAACATGAACAAATACAGTTTTTCTCTGAAGATTTAAATGCTTGGCAAAACTTCCAAAAAGAACAAAGAAAGAATACTGAAGAAATTACTAAGATTCAACAGAATTTAAAAGACTTTCAAAAAAAACAAAAGCATTTACAATTAGAGTTTTCTTCGACTTTTCAGTTAGATATTAGTCCGCAAAACGCTTCAAAAAAACTCTATAATTATAAAGAACAGGTTAGAAAATTAATAAGTGAAAGAAGTGATTTATTGTCGGTTTACAGAACTTCAGAACAACATATTTCTGGTTTATTAAATGACTTTCAGTTTAGCTCAAAACCATCAAACACAGACACTTTTCAGCAAGAATTAAAAGAAAAACAACACGATAAATCTACCGTTTTTGAAAAGTTGAACAAAAAATTTCAACTTCAAGAAAAATCGGTTGCTGCTTGGCAAGAAGAAATTCAGCAGCAATTAAAATTAATTCGTACTGCAGAAAAAGAAGAATTTCAATTACTTCAATTAAAAAAAGACCTTAACAAAAAATCAGAAGAGCTTAAAAAAATTAATAATTCTTTAAATGGTTTACCTCAACAAGTAGAAAAAATTCAACAAGAATTAAAGTTGAAAGATGCGCAGCTTGAAGCCAAACAAAAAACTTTAGAAGTTGAGCAGTTACAAAAACAGCTAGAAGATTATCGCAAAGATCTGGTTGAAAATGAACCTTGCCCTTTGTGCGGATCTACACACCATCCATTTGCTTCAGCGCATCCAGAAGTTGAAAATCACTTAAAAACAAAAGTTGAACAATTACAAAAATCAATTCAGCAATTACAACAAGAGCTCACGCGAGAACAAACTCAATGGCAACAATTTCAGCAGCAACAAGAAAAACTTGAAAAAGAAATTAAGCCAACGGAAAGCTTATTAACAGACAAAGAAAAAGAGTTTAAAGTAAATTTTGCTGTAATCCTTCAGCAGAAAAAAGAGCAATCTTTTGCTGAAATGGAAACTAAATTAGAAACAGATTTAGAAGAGTTAAAAGAAGCTAAGCAACTAGAAAAAGACTTAGCTCAACTTCAAGAATTAGCCGAAAAATCTAGAGAATTAGCGCAGTTGATTGCTAAAGGAAAAACAAAGAGTAAAGCGATTGAGGCACTTTTTAAAGGAAGCAATTTTGAAAATGAAATTAGCACGGTAGAAACGTCTTGGAATAGGAATGAACAAGATATTTATCAGCAACAGAAATTACTTGAAACTACCGAAAAATCTCTTGCAGAAGTGAACGAGAAATTAGCGAAATTAACCAAAACGCTCACTACTCAACTTGCAGAAAAAGGTTACCAAAATATAGAACAAGCTCTAACTATTAGACTTACCGCTACAGAAGCTCAAGCTTGGCAAAAAGAGCGAGAGCAGCTACAGCAAAAGGGAATTGAATTGAAAACGCTTCTGCAAAAATTAAATGAAGAAATTGAGTTGTTACAACAAAAAGACAATGAAATAAGTTTAGAGAAGTTAGAAGAAGTACTTAAAAATGAAAACGAATTATTAGCCAAAAATGAATATGACCTTAGAGAAATTCTACGTTTATTAAAAAATCAATCTGAAAATTTAAAACAGATTGAAAATTTACAAAATGAAATAGGTAAAAAATTAGAACAGTCTGAACATTGGAAAATTTTAAACGATTTAATTGGAGATAAAACCGGTAATAAATTTAATGATTTTGCTCAAGATTTAACGCTAGCTCAACTTTTACAACTAGCCAATAAACGCCTGGTTAATCTAAGTGACCGTTACCGTATTGACCAACCTACTGATGATGAAGATGATAGTTTAGTAGCGATCGATGAGCATATGGGTGGTCAACGCCGTTCTATAAAAACGCTTTCTGGTGGAGAAACTTTTATTTTGAGCTTGGCTTTAGCTTTAGCACTTTCTGATTTAGCTTCTAGAAATATAGAAATTAATAGCCTTTTTATAGATGAAGGTTTTGGAACTTTAGACCCAGAAACTTTAGACCAAACTTTAGATACCTTAGAAGTTTTACAAGCAGAATCTTCTAAAATGATTGGAGTTATTAGTCACGTAGAAAGTTTAAAAGAACGTATTGCTACGCAAATAAGACTTACGCAAAATGGGCAAGGTTATAGCAGTTTAACCATTGTATAAAGCAAAACAGCCTCCCAAAAAGGAGGCTGTTTTTATATTATAATGGTGAAACTAGAAATTTCTAGTATCATCAAAACCTTCTAAATATTGAGCAACACGCTGCACAAACTGTCCGCCTAAAGCTCCGTTTACCACTCTGTGGTCGTAACTATGAGATAAAAACATTTTGTGTCTAATACCTATAAAATCACCTTCTGGAGTTTCTATTACTGCAGGAACTTTACGAATGGCTCCTAAAGCTAAAATTGCAACTTGTGGCTGATTAATTATTGGTGTACCCATAATGCTACCGAAAGTACCAACATTAGTCACCGTATAAGTACCGCCTTGCGTATCGTCTGGTTTTAATTTTCCTGCTCTTGCTCTTGAGGCTAAATCGTTTACCTGTTTTGCTAAACCAACTAGATTTAATTGATCTGCGTTTTTAATAACAGGTACAATTAAGTTACCATCAGGTAGCGCTGCCGCCATCCCTAAATTAATATTTTTACGTTTAATTATTTTATCTCCATCTACAGAGATATTAATTAAAGGAAAGTCTTTAATAGCCTTTGCTACTGCTTCCATAAAAATTGGAGTAAAGGTTAATTTTTCTCCTTCACGTTTAGAAAATTCATTTTTAACTTTATTTCTCCAGTTCCATATTTTAGTAACATCTACCTCAATAAAAGACTGTACGTGAGCAGAAGTTTCTATACTCTTCATCATATGATGAGAAATCATTTTTCCCATTCTACTCATTTCTATAATTTCATCTTCACCGTTTACACTTACTGGCGTAGCAGCTGGTTTTGGTGTAGATTGTACTGGAGTACTTACTGGTGCTGGAGCTACTTGCTCTTCTCTATTTTGTACGTAATTTAAAATATCATCTTTGGTAACACGCCCATCTTTACCTGTACCTTGTACTTTTTCTAACTCTTCTGCGCTTATGCCTTCTTGCTTGGCTATATTTTTAACTAACGGAGAGTAAAAACGATCACTATCGCTATAATCTTCGTTACTTACTGTTGCTTGCGCTTGGTTTACTGTCTCTTCAACTGCGGTAATATTAGCAGAAGTTTCTGTTGTATTAGTTTCTTCTGAAGTTGAAGTTGTATCTGCAGCATCTCCATCTACTTCTATAATAGCAATGGTTTGCCCTACTTGCACAACATCATCTGGACCAAAAAGTTTTTCTACTAACACACCATTTACCTCACTTGGCACTTCACTATCTACTTTATCTGTAGCTATTTCTAAGACCGCTTCATCTTCTTCAATGGTATCTCCTACTTCTTTTAACCAATTTGTAATGGTTGCTTCTGCAACACTTTCTCCCATTTTGGGTAATTTCAGTTCAAATTTTGCCATATCTTAAACCCGAAGGTCTTATTTTTAATTTAAAATGCGAATTTAATAAAAAATCACTCAAATAATAACTATTTTTCAATAATCAAAATTTAATACAGAGCCTTGGCTTCTGCTATCATCGCTTCCAACAGTAAAATTAAAGTTTACTGGTTTGATACGAAAGTAATTTTGGTTGATTTTAAGATTTGTCATGATACTAAAAATTTCTTGGTACTCCATACTTTTAGCATCAAAAATTAATTGAGAATTCTTTATTTCTAATTTATTTAGCTCATCTCTAGAAATATGAATAATTTCTTTTTTTAATTTATTTGAAATTCTTTCTAAAACAGGACGATCACTAACCCAATAAATTTCCTTACAATTAACTGTTTTATTTTTAGTAGGCGTTTTAGCATGTAAAAATTTGGCTAATTGCAACAGTAATTTAATTAACGGATTTAATATTCTTGCCCTTTGAAAGTGTTTTTGGTAAAAAATATCCATAGCTCCATAAAAACGTTCTCTGTATTTTTTATCTTTTAAAGTACTCTCACCTTTATAATGCAATACTTTTTGTGAACCTATATAATAATTTTGGTAGCCTGCTTTTAAAAATTTATAAGACAAATCTATGTCTTCTCCATACATAAAATAGTCTTCATCTAGCATCCCTACTGCTTTATACTTAGATTTTTGCATTAGCATAAATGCCCCAACCAAAATATCTACTTTACCAGTTTCTTCTTCTGCTAATTTAGAATAGTAGTTTTTATTGATTTTTAGTAATTTTTGAAATGCAATTTTAGGCGTGGGTATATTTCTTTTAGATTCTGGCAGAAAATTTCCTGTTCCGTCAATTAATTGTGGAGCTACAATTCCTAAATCTTGATGTTGTTCAGCAAAATTTAGTAAACAACTAAACACATTTTCTCCTACAATGGTATCTGGATTTAAAAGACATATATATTTGCCTTTGGCTATATTAACCCCTATATTATTTCCTTTGCTAAAGCCTAAATTTTCTTTATTCTGAATTAATTGAACGTTAGGGAAATGTGTTTTTACCCATTGGCAACTCTCATCTTGAGAATTATTATCTACTACAATAATTTCTGAAGATATACTTTGAAGTGCTTTTTCTGTACTAGAAATACACTGCATTAAATAATAGGGTACTTTATAATTTAGGATAATTACAGAGAGTTGAATCACAACTTAGCTTTTAAGTGAATTTTCAAATGGTACACGGTTTAAAATACTTCTACCAAGAGTTACCTCATCTGCATATTCTAACTCATCTCCTACTCCAATACCACGTGCAATAGTAGAGGTGGTTATCTTGTAATCTTCTAATTGTTTGTAAATATAGAAATTAGTAGTATCACCTTCCATAGTGCTGCTTAAAGCAAAAATAATTTCTGTTACTTCTTCTCTTTTTACTTTGTCTATAAGTGTGGTGATGTTTAATTGATTAGGACCAACTCCATCCATCGGACTAATTTTGCCTCCCAAAACGTGATACAAACCTCTGTATTGACTTGTATTTTCTATAGCCATTACATCTCTAATATCTTCTACTACACAAACTAAACTTTTCTCTCTATTGGGATTAGCGCAAATCTCGCACAAATCAAAATCACTAATATTATGGCAGTTTTTACAAAATTTTACTTCTGTTTTTAAATCTACCAATGCTTTAGCTAGATGTGTAGTTTGTTCTTCTGGTTGCCTTAACAAATGAAGTACTAAACGTAATGCGGTACGCTTACCTATACCTGGAAGTTGTGCCATTTCATGCACGGCGTTTTCCAACAGTTTTGAAGAGAAATCCATAACTGCGAATTTACAAATTTTAACTGGGTGATTAACGTATTAAACTAAAATTACTTTTGAATGTTTTTGTTACAATGCTTCCTTCTGCTAAAACTTCTTTATATTTTACTAAAAACCAATAATCATTAGATGGCATTTGTTTACCATGGTAAGTACCGTCCCATCCTTTAGAATTGGCTGCTAAGCTTTTTAATAACTTACCAAATCTATCAAAAATTAAAATTTCTGCATTACTATTATTTCCGCTTAAACCTATAATATTCCACGTATCATTTATCCCATCTTGATTAGGTGTAAAAAACCTAGGGTAATCTATAAAAGTTACCGTTGTAAAACTACTACCACAACCTTCTGTATGTCTTCCTGTTACAGTAAATTGTCCTCCTCCTTCTACCGCAAATGTTACGGTATTTGTTATTTGATCTACAGGTTGCCAATTTCCATTACCTACTCTAAACTCATAAGTACCAATACCAGTAATATTACTCACTGTAATTAGGTGTTGTTCTTCAAAATTTAAGCTACTTCTAGATACTTCAAAACTAGGTGGTGCATCTGTATATGCATCTAATAAAAAACTACTTACTGCATTACAATCTGTAAAGCTTGCGTCTTCTACTCTTACCCATATTTCTTGAGGGAGAGTCTGTGTATTTTCAAAAGCTAATGGAGAAGTTATTGCGTTTGTACCGTTTACAGCGTGATTTTGTGTATAATGATAAGAGACTTGAAAATTATCACCTAAATTACCTAAAGCTAATGAATCGTTTTCTGTTAAATTAAACAACACTTTACCGTCTTCATCTCCGTCACACTCATAAAAGTCTATTAAATTTTCACCTACTTGTATAGGCTCTATAGTTACTGTGAAAATACCGTCTTGGTTTGCTGAACAGGCAACATTACCATCTACATCTTCTACATACGTGTATAATGTTTCTATATTTAATTCTTGACCAACAAATTGTGTAATTTGGGCATTTCCTGAACTATCTAACTGAATTTCTTGTACTGTACCTCCATCTATTTGAAATTCTACATAAGCATTAGCGGTACCTGAAAATTGAATTTCAACATCTTTAGCTGCACAGATGGGGTTTTCTGAAAAAGATATATTTATGTCTTTAACTTGATTGATTATTAAATTAAATTCTGAAAAACTTGTACAACCAGTAATACTATTCGTAACTTTTGTGTAAATAGTTTTTATAGCTTGTGTAGACGTATAATTATTAGCTAAGGGGTTATTGCTATCTACCGCATCTGCTAATGAGTCATAAAACTCTACTGTATTATTATTTAAGTCTGAATTCACTAAGCTTTTTAAATTATCCAAATCAAAAATTGCACTCCCAGTATTACTACATATTTCTATATCTGAAATTGAATTAGCTTCTGGTGGCTCAGGAAACGCTCCAGTACCTTGAGCAGCTGAACCTGTCCAATTAATTTCAAAACCTCCGTTTCCTATAGGTCTATCTATAACAATATAATAAGATTCTCCATCAACTACATCTAGCCATTCTACATAACTATCTCCTAATGCTCCTGGACCTTCAAACTCTTCTAAATTTGCATCTCCCAAACCTGTATAATTGTTAGATTGACCTGCTGCTTCTGGATTTGTAGTAGAACATCTAATTGGTGTAGTTAAACTAGAGCAGTCTTCATTTGGTCCATATACCCAAAAATCATAATCTACCGTAATACTTGTGTTTTCTGGAATTATATCAAAACCTAATTTTCCACTTTGTACAATATCCACTTTAATCCAAATAGAATTATGTTCTTCACTAGTACAACCAGAAACTTCTTGTACACCTGCACCGCTTGCATTAGAACTAAAACTACCATTACCACAAATAACAATAGCATTTACACAATCATTTGGTTCTTGTGCTCTTGCAGATAAACAAAGTAAAACAGTAAATAAAAAGGGGAGATATAATTTCATAAAATAAAGCAAAAAAATAGTCAACCTAAATGGTTGACTATTATATAATCATTACAAAAATAGGTATAATTATTTACTATTTTATAATTGCAAACTCAGATCTTCTATTTTGTGCATCTTGCTCTTCTGTACAATTTTTACCACAATCTATTTTAGGTGCAGTACTACCCATACCTTTACCGGTTAATCTGTTTTTTTGTATTCCTTTAGAAATTAAATATTGAACAGTTGCTTGGGCACGCTCGTTAGATAGTTTTAAGTTATACGCTGCATTACCTTTAGAGTCTGTATGAGATTTTACCATAATATTCATTTCTGGATGACTTTGCATAACTCTTACTAATTTATCTAGCTCTGCTGCACCTTGTTGAGTGATAAAACTTTTATCAAATTCAAAATAAATGTTATCAAGTTTTACTTCTGTCTCTGTAATTTCTACTTCTTCTGGTGTAAGCTTTACTTCATTTTTATTTAAACCGTGCTCTGGTTGTACTATTTGTACAACTTTTGTTTCATAACCTGGATAAGAAACTTCTAGCTGATAGCTATTTTCACAAGAGGCTTCAAAACTAACTTCTCCTTTTTTGTTAGAATTTTTACTTGCCATTTTATTACCTTGAGCATCTAAGATAGCAACTTGAGCATTAGCTATAATGGTATTGGTTTTACTATCTTTAATTAGTGTAAGTAACTCTGCTTTGCAAATACCTTTTGCAATAAATAACTGGTCCATCCCATCTCTGTTAGAGGCAAAATATCCGTCTTTATTTTCTTGATCCATGCTAAATGAAAAGTCATCTCTAGCACTATTGATAGGTGCACCTAAATTAGTTGCTTCTCCGCTTCCGTCTAAGTTGTAACTAAATACATCAAAACCACCTAAACCCTGTCTTCCGTTAGTTGAAAAATACAACACATTATTTCTTACAGAAGGGAAACCTTCTTTTGCAGGTGTATTTATTTCTGCTCCTAGATTCACTGGTGTTCCTAATTTATCTTCAGAAAATTCTACTTTCCATAAATCTGTATCTCCCATTCCGCCTTCCATATCAGAAGCAAAATAAAGTGTTTTACCATCATCGCTTAATGCTGGGTGGGTAACAGAATAAGCTGAACTATTAATAGACAATGGTTTTACATACTTCCACTCTCCATTTACTTTTTTTGCCAAATAAAGACCTTGCTGTGCTATTTTTGTTCTTCCCTTGCCTTTTTTAAATAATCCCTCTTCGTGACCGTCTTTAGAAAAAACCATTAATTGCCCATCTTTACTAATAGTTACAGGCCCATCATTGTGATTGGTGTTTATGTTTTTTACTGGTTGTGGTTCGTTATTTTCTCCTTGAGTAACCTGATAAATATCTAAAAAAGGTTGGCTAGTCCACTTGTCTTTTTTATTGTCTTTATTTCTAGTACTCACAAAATAAAGCTGATTACCTACACTAACAGGACCAAAATCTGTAAATTGTTTACTACTATAAGGCAATTTTTCTACCGTAAAAACAGATTCATCGGAAGATAATTTCGGAATATAATTAGGGTTTTTTAAGTGAGTAATAGCCCTTGGATCTTCTGGTTTTAATTTGGCAAATTTATTTAATTGCTCATTTGCTTCTTCATATTTTCCTTGAGATTTTAAAGTTTGTGCATAATTATAATAGGTTTCTGCATCTTGCTTTGTTTTAACTGCTTTGCTATACCATTGTGCAGCTTTATCTATATTGAATAATTTGTAATAACTATCTCCTAAACGTTTGTAAACATAACTCGTAGCTTTGCCTTTATCTACTAGTTTTAAATATGCGTCTATTGCGTCTACATACTGGTAATTAGAAAAAAGATCGTCTGCTGCTTTTGTGGTTTCATTTTGAGCATAAACAAAACTAGTTAGTAATACCGTAACTAGTAACACGTATTTTTTTATCATTTGAATTGAGTTTTGATATAAAAGGACTACAATTTATGAAAGTTTTTTAAGATAATTTGGTTTGAAAGAAAAATCGGCTATTACTCCAAACTTTCATTGATATTATAAATTCTTTACGATCCTTTCTATTTGATACCCATCATCAGTATAAATTTTTAAAAAATAAACACCATTTTCTAAAAATGATAAATCTGCTTGAAGTTCTTGACCAGTTTTTGTTTGCTGGCTAAAGCTTAAATTTATTTTTTGACCTAAAACGGTGAAAACTTCGATATGTTTCAGCTTCACTTCAGCTTCTACAAAAAGTTTTCCTTGAGTAGGGTTTGGGTAAACAACCAAATTATTTTCAGCATAATTATCATTACTTAACGTACAATTACTATCAAGTTGATCTCCATAGATTGTCCAGCCTAAATTATTTATCAACTCATTTCTTTCCGGATTGCTTTCACAATAAAACAACCCATTCGAATTTAAATTTTTTCCGATTAAATTGAGTTCGTGAAAGCGTTTTAACAGTTTATCGTAGTTTTCAACATCGAGTCCCGCATCGTAAAGAAAATCTCCAAAATTTAACACATCACTTCTAAAATACCAGCTTGATATATCTTGATTAAAAGAGGCTGCATCACTAAACATACCTCCAAACTCTACTACATTTGAAACATCCCAATTCCCAATATCTTGATTAAAAGAGGAATTGACAAACATAGCTCCCATAGTCGTAACGTTTGAAACGTCCCAACTATCTAAAGGCTGATTAAAACTAGTGGTTCCTACAAATATACCTCCCATATTTGTTACATTCGAAACATCCCAGCTATTTAAGGGCTGATTAAATGAAGATGCTCCTGAAAATAAGTCTGAAAGGTTAGTTACGTTCGAGATATCCCAATTATGTAGAGGTTGATTAAAGCTAGTTGCTCCTGAAAATAAACCCGACATATTTACTACATTAGAAACATCCCAATGATTGATATTTTGATTGAAGCTACTACAATTCGCAAACATAGCAGACATATTTTCTACTAGGCTTAAATCTGGTGCATCTTGGGCATTAACGATAAGATTATTACAGTGAGTAAAAGCGTTTTCCATACTCTGCCATTCTATGTCTCCCCATTGTTCTATACTTTTTATTAAATTTTCATAATTAATAGCTGTTGAAGTAAATCTTATTCTAGGAAAATCTCCTGATATAGCGACTGTATATGTTCCTGGCGAAACGTAGGTATGTGAAACGTCTCCTGTTTGATTACTTAACCAAGTACCATCACCAAAATTTACGGTATAATTGTACCCAGTACCTAAGGTAGGAATAGTAATGGAAGGGTTATTTGTATCTACTTCCCAAGTTGTAATAAAAGGTTTTGCACAATTTGTATTTAAACTATCTCCTGCAATTGACCATCCTAAACCATTTTCTAAATTAAATCGAGCGTTAAAATCACAATACTCCAAACTTAGAGCGCCCAAATATTTATTGGTTAATCCTAAAGATGAAAATTGTGCCAATAACAAATCGTAATTTTGAATATCGAGATCGGTGTTATTTAAAAAACCGGTAGTGGTTATATTCTGACTATCTTCAAAAACAATATTTGAATGAAAACTCCAGCTTGATAAATCTTGATTAAATACTATTGCATCTTGAAATGTACCTGTCATCAATTCTACATTTGAAACCTCCCAATGATTGATGCTTTGATTAAAACTGCTACATCCCATAAACATATAAGACATATCTTCTACCAGACTCAAATCTGGTGCATCTTGTGCATTAATTACTAAATTACTACAGTTACTAAACGCATATCGCATCGACTGCCAAGCTATATCTCCCCAATTTTCTATACTTTTAATTTTGTCGTTATCGGTAGAATTTGAATCTCCAAATTGAATTCTAGGAAAATCTCCTGCTATGCTTACCGTATAAGTACCTGCATTAGTATAGGTATGTGTGGCATTACCCGTTTGGTTATTTAAAACTGTCCCGTCACCAAAGTTTATAGTATAATTATATCCCGTACCTGAAGTTGGAATAGTGATAGAAAGATCACTGGCATCGACTTCCCAAGTGGTGATAAAACCGTTTGTACAATTTGCATCTAAATTATCTCCAGTAATCGTCCAACCTAAATTATTTATTAAGTTACTTCTAGTATTAAAATCACAATAAGCTAAACCTAAAGAATCTAAGGTTTTATTAGTCAAGCCCAAAGATGAAAACTGCCCTAATAATAAATCATAATTCTGAACATCTATATTAGTACCGCTAACAAAACTATAATTCTGTATATTACTTACTAACACAATATTATTAAAAGTAACATTCTGATTAAAACTCCAACTCGATAGATCTTGATTAAAGGCAGAAGCATCATCAAACATTGCTCCTAGGTATTCTACACTAGAAACGTTCCAATTATTTAAAGGCTGATTAAAAGAAGTAGCTCCCGAAAACATAAACCCCATATCTTCCACATTAGAGACATTCCAAGTATTTAAGGGTTGATTAAAAGAAGTGGCTCCTTCAAACATTCCCCCTCCATACCCTAAAGCTTCATTTGGTCCATAATATCTCCCCATATACTCTACATTAGAAACATCCCAATTGTTTAAAGATTGATTAAAATTAATTGCATTTCTAAATACTCCAGACATATTTATAACACTGGAAACATCCCAATTATTTAAAGGTTGGTTAAAAGAAGTCGCTTCTCGAAACATCTCATGCATATCTGTAACATTAGAAACATCCCAATTGTTTAGAGATTGATTAAAACTAATTGCATTTCTAAATAATCCAGACATATTTGTAACATTGGAAACATCCCAATTATTTAAAGATTGATTATAAGAATTAGCATTTCGGAACATATATCTCATAGTAACCACATTGGAGACATCCCAACTATTCAAAAGTTGGTTAAATGTTGTCGCCTGATAAAACATTCGCCCCATATACTTTACATTTGAAACATCCCAATTATCTAAGGGTTGATTGAAAGAAGTTGCTCCTTCAAACATTCCTTCAATATAAATTACATTAGAAACATCCCAGCTATTTAAAGGTTGGTTAAAACTAATTGCTCCACCAAATAACCCTCTCATATATATAACATTAGAAACATCCCAATGATCAATACTCTCATTAAAACTACTACAGTCACGAAACATGCCGGACATATTGGTAACCAAACTTAAATCTGGAGCGTCTATAGCATTAACCTTTAAATTACTACAACCTTGAAAAGCATAGTACATAGTATGCCACTCTATATCTCCCCATTGTTCTATACTTTTTATCTTATTAATATCTGTAGAATTAAAAAAACCAAATTGAATTCTAGGAAAATCTCCTGCGATGCTTACCGTATAAGTTCCAGCATTAACATAGGTATGTGTGACATTCCCATTTTGGTTATTTAAAACTGTCCCGTCACCAAAATTTATAGTATAGTTATATCCGGTACCTGAAGTTGGAATAGTGATAGAAAGATCACTAGCATCGACTTCCCAAGTGGTGATAAACGGTGCATTTTGTGAGAAACAAGTTATTGATGTAAAAAGTAGAAAAATTAATGCGTAAAAACTTTTCATAAGGTTATTGGTTAGATAATATCTATTATTCTTTTATAATTTTCTTTATTTCTCTTTGTGTCCCAGATTGTATTTCTATAAAATAAATACCAGAACTTAATGAAGAAATATCAATCATTTGACCGTTGGCAGTAGAGGTGTTATCTAATAACACGTCAGCTTTTTGCCCTAATACGTTATAAATATTGATGCTATCAATAAAGCTTTCAGACTCAATATGTACTCTACCTCGCGTGGGATTTGGCCATAATTTAATAGCTAATTTTTCATTTTCAGATACCTTTAGAATAGGATCACTACAGCTCACACCATCTTTACCTAATTGAGCGATAAAAAAGTCATTATCGTTATTAGTCTTTTTATTTAATTTTGACATTGGTGCCTGGTTATCAAATAAGTAAACACTTCTCATAAAACCTCCAACAAGGATATTTCCTAGTCTATCCGTCTCTATAGCTGTGATTTCATCGTCTTTTCCAAAACCAGCGCCTCGAATTTCATAGATATCTATAGCTTCACCTGTATCTTTATCTAGGTGAACCACTATAGGGTCTCTACCAAATCCCGAAGGGCGATTAAAATTAATATTACCCCAATAGCTATCACCCCCTCCAAAAGAAGCGTAACCCAAACCTAAGAATACACCATCATCGTTGACTGTTAAACTCTGCCCTTCTGCATAAGAATCATAAGCAGTACTAACCCAAATTCCTTGACCATTGTGATCAATTTTCATACAGAAAGCTTCAGACGAATCGCCATAAAACTTCAATCCTGCTAATGTAGGGTAACCTGAAATCTGCCCGTTAGCTAAATAAGCAAAATACCTACCTGTTATATACAAATTACCAGAACTATCTGTAATTAGCTGTTTTAAATCTGCTCCAACATCATTTGGAATTTGATCCCACCACACATTATTACCAGTATTAGCATTGAATGCTGCTAGAAAAACAGAACCATTTACTACGCTTCCGTTTATCATAGATGTATGATAGTCTGAATATAAAGTATTACCATAAGCATTAATATAATATTGTTCATAAACAGTATCATAGGTAAAACATATTTGGGTATATTTGGTCATCCCAATTCGTCCATACATATTGATATCTAATCTAGTGTAGCCTAAAAAATTCCCGTTTTTATCATATTTTAAAACTCCAATATCTCCTACTTGTGAATTTGTAATAGGTAAGTAATTATTTTGAGCTACTACAGCGCCATTTTCAAGACTAGAATTTGGTTCTAGTACAACTAACCAATGTACTGTACCATCATTTTCAACAAAAATCTCCCCACTCATTGCTGTTGATAAATTATAATTGTGGTTAGGGTTTTTGGGTTGAGGCTCTCGTAACCATTGAAAATTACCTAAAGTATCATATTTTATTAAATATAAATTTTTATCCATACTCAAGCTATTTCTAATAGTATCTTCATCATAATGTAAAGGTAATCCACCATTTATAGGATATTGACCTGAATTACCTGCCATATAAACTCCTCCGTGGTTATCTGTACCCAAACCATAAGAATATATATCACCTGTACCCCCGATGGATTTGTGCCATCTAAAATCACCTTCACAATTTGTAGAAACTAAATATGTATTTCTTGATTTACCAAGCGTTATATTTTCAGGTCCACTATAATCTCTGATCATTATAGTATCATTGGGAATATTACCCAGTGTTGGTGGATTGATACCCTCACCCGCAATATGAGCTAAATAATAATGGTTATTATGAGTATCTACTTTTATATTGTAAATACGTTGCTGTTCCTCAGGAGTAGAACTTAACCCATATGGGGTGAAATGTCTAGAACCTCCGCCTCTCAGTGCCCACGACCATTCATAAGTACTATGTTGAGCATACATAAAAGTTGGTAATACACTACAAATTAAGATAAGTAAAGATTTTTTCATAAGGTTGTTGGTTATGTAATCATACTCTATACAGTTAAGAAATAAAATCAAATTATTTCGATTTCTTTAACATAAATAAAATAACGTCTAAATATAATTAAAACTTTTAATTATATTTTCAATGAAATCTAAACTTTATAGATAAGCCTAAATATTTCAGTAATGCCACTCCAATAATTACTAAATTTGCCTAAAATTTATACAGAATGAAGCCTATTCATATTCTTTTACTTATTGGTTTATACTTTGCGGTTTTAATGCTAATCTCTTACTTTACTGGTAAAAATGATAGTAACGATGCTTTTTTTAAAGCCGAAGGAAAATCACCTTGGTATGTGGTGGCTTTTGGGATGGTGGGTGCTTCACTCTCCGGAGTAACTTTTATCTCGGTTCCGGGTTGGGTGCGGGATTCTGAATTTAGCTACATGCAAGTAGTTTTAGGTTATTTAGTTGGTTATTTTGTAATTGCTTTTGTCTTGCTTCCTATTTATTATAGCTTAAACGTCACCTCTATTTATCAATATTTAAAACAACGTTTTGGTAATGTAAGCTATAAAACTGGTGCTTTCTTTTTCTTTATTTCTCGTGTTTTAGGAGCTTCATTTCGATTATTTTTAGTAGCTACCGTTTTACAATATTTTGTTTTTGATGCCTGGGAAATCCCTTTTTGGTTTACTGTGCTAATTTCTATTTTATTAATATGGATTTATACCTCTCGTGGTGGAATTAAAACTATTGTTTGGACAGACACTTTACAAACGTTATTTATGCTTGGTAGTGTTGTTATTGCTATTTATTTTATCACTAATGAATTAAACTGGACTTTTAATGATTTTTTTACCGCTCCAGAATTAAACAATTACACAAGTACTTTTCATTTTGAAAGTATTCTTGATAAAAATTATTTTTTTAAAGCTTTTTTTGGCGGAATGTTTATTACCATCTGTATGACTGGTTTAGACCAAGATATGATGCAAAAAAACCTAACCTGCAAAACCTTAAGTGATGCTAAAAAGAATGTACTTTCTTATAGCTTTGTTTTTATTCCTGTAAATATTCTTTTCCTGTTTTTAGGAGCTTTACTTTTTATTTATGCAGAGCAACAGGGTATTGGCATCCCTGTTTTAGATGGTAAAGAAAAAACTGATTTACTTTTTCCTGAAATTGCTCTTAATGGCAATATGGGACTTGGACTTGGCGTAATTTTTTTACTGGGTTTAATTGCAGCTGCATATTCTAGTGCAGATAGTGCACTTACTTCTCTTACCACTAGTTTTTGTGTTGATTTTTTAGATATTGAAAAAAAGGAAGTTTCTCTTCAAAAAGGACTTAGAAAACGCATTCATATTCTAATTAGCCTTTTATTAGTAGTTGTAATTATTTCTTTTAAATATTTACTAGATACGAGCGTTATTGATACGTTGCTGACTGCTGCGAGTTACACTTACGGACCTCTACTAGGTTTATTTAGCTTCGGAATTTTCACTAAATGGAAAGTAAAAGATCAATGGGTATGGTTAGTTGCCATTATCTCTGTTATAGTTACCGCAATTATAGGAAACCTACCAGTAGAATACCTAGGCGGTTATCATTTTAATTATGAATTACTAATTGTAAACGGGTTAATTACTTTTATAGGTCTAGTATTGATTCGTAGAAAGTAACACCAAAGTACAAGCAACTTCTACTTGAATATTGCTTTTCTGTAATAATTTATAAAATTCTGGATTTTCTGTTCCTGGATTAAAAATCACTCGGCGTGGCTGCAAGTCTATAATGTAATTGTAGTACTGTTCTTGCCGAGCAGGATTTAAATAAAGTGTAACTGTATCTATATTTTGGTGTTTTTTTAAATCAGTTTCAATAGTTACTCCAGCTACATCTCCCTCTCGCAAACCAATTGCTTTAGTTGTTTGGTTATGGTTACGCAACTTATTTATTGCCATATTAGAGTATCTGTTTGGTTTTAAAGAGGCACCTATTACCAAAGTTTCATTTTTATTACTCATATTTTGCAACTTTTATAATTTCAATTCGTCATTAAAGATAGAAGTTGCTATCAAGAAGAGAAAGTATTTAACCAAATTTTGATAAATGAGTTAAGGTAAATTTTATTTTGGTTAATAAAAAAACCGCCTGTAAAATGGCGGTTTTTAAAAATTTTGATCTTTGATTACCAAACTGTTAAACTATGTTAAGTATTGCAACTTAAGAATTTAAAATTCGTCTATTATTATTGAGTGTTGGTTATAATTTGTTTGAATTAGCCTTTAAAAGAAATACAAACTAACAATTTATAAAAACCCCTGAAAATGTATTTTTTCAGGGGTTATATTTTACCAGTTAATTACGGCGCTAGCCCAGGTAAACCCACTACCAAATGCAGCAAGCACTATTTTATCTCCATCTTTAATTTTACCCTGCTCCCAAGCTTCGGTTAAAGCAATTGGTATAGATGCAGCAGTGGTGTTTCCGTATTTCTGAATGTTATTAAATACCTGCTCATCTTTCAATTTAAATTTTTGTTGAATAAATTGAGAGATTCTTAAGTTAGCTTGATGTGGTATTAACATATCGATATCTGCTACCTCTAATCCGTTTTCTTGTAATCCTTCTATTATTACTTCAGAAAAACGTTTAACAGCATTTTTAAACACGTATTGCCCGTTCATATAAGGAAAATAAGGAATATCTTCTTGCGGGTTTTCTTCTATTAACTCTGGTACCCAATGCATAGTACTTGGGCCTTTTAAGGCAAGTTCTAAAGCATGCTTCCCTTCTGAATGTAAATGAGTAGAAAGTATACCTTGCCCATTATGGTTACTTCTTGTTAAAACAGCTGCTCCCGCTCCGTCTCCAAAAATCACCGAAACGCCACGACCTCGCGTTGTCATATCTAAACCACCAGAATGGTTTTCACTCCCAATTAACAACACGTTTTTATACATTCCGGTTTTTATAAATTGATCGGCTACAGAAAGACCATAAATAAAACCACTACATTGATTTCTTACATCTAATGCAGGACAAGTTTTAATATCTAACATTTCTTGTACTTGCACCCCACAACCAGGAAAATAATAATCTGGACTTAAGGTAGCAAAAACAATTAAGTCAATATCATCTTTATCTATATTAGCACGTTCTAAAGCAATTTTAGCAGCTTTTACACCCATTATTGCTGTAGAGTTACCGTCACCTTCTTTTATATGTCTTCTTTCTTTAATTCCGGTACGCTCAGTAATCCATTCATCATTGGTATCCATCAACTTAGATAGATCTTCATTGGTTACCACATTTTCAGGAACATAATACCCTAGACCGGCAATTTTTGATTGATATAACATTTGTATATTTTTTAATTTTTCGACGCAAAAATAGAAGAATCTTTAAATTCAACCGCAGCAATATACATATTATTAAAATTGAAAGGAAAAATAGCCTTTAGTTATTGTATGCGCGCACAGGAATTAGCAAAGTTTTCAAATTTAAACTTTTGATAAGTAACTAGGTTTACTTCATAGGATGAGATTCTGGATCAAGTCCAGAATGACGGAATTTTAGTCAATGAGTCACTTCGAATGATTTTATTGGAGCGATAGCGGAAAATAAAATTGTATCGAGAAGTAAGGCGTAGTAATCTATAATCAATATTGAATATTTATTGTTTACTTCTACTTCAACTTAAATAAAAAAAGCAGGTTTTGTTGCTAAAACCTGCTTTTTTCAATCAAATGATGAACGTTATTTAATCTATATACTGCTTAAAATTATTAATCTTGACTTCTGCTTTTAGATCGTGAAGGAGATTATATAATCCGAAGAATGTTCTGTTAATATAGAGGAAATGCTTACTTCCGCGGTTTCCATTCATTTTTCTAAGCTCGGTGTCTTTACTATACTTTTCACTTAGCTCAGTAATTTTATTCCAAAAACTTTCGTCTGAAAAATCGAAAGTTTCTCCGTGAAACGGACTCGTAAACAAGCTTAACATCTCGTAGAAAAGATTAGAGAAATAATTAATTTCTTTCTCTGTATCGTCTGGCCTAAGAATTTCTAATTCAGAAAGTTTAGCTAAAAAGAATTTTCGGTTGTTAATATTCTCTGGTACTGCCAATTCAAAATAAGGTACATAAAACTCTTCTGGTACTTTTTTAATGCAACCAAAATCTATAGCTATTAAATTTCTGTTTTCATCAATCAGAAAATTACCTGGGTGCGGATCGGCGTGTACTGCTTTTAACTCGTGCATTTGGTACATATAAAAATCCCATAATGCTTGGCCAAGTTTATCGCCTTCTTCTTTGGTAAAATCTTTACCCACAAACTCACTTAAATGTTCACCTTGCATCCAATCCATCGTGATAATACGCTCGCTTGATAGCTCTTCGTAATACTTTGGGAAACGTAGGTTTTCAATTTTTGCACACGCTTCAGAAATAAATTTACTTTGCTCGACTTCTAACTTATAGTCAGTTTCTTCAAGCAACTTCCCTTCTACTTCTTTAAAATATTTTTCTGAGTCTTGACCTTGAAGGTTAAACATTTTAGTAGCAACAGGTTTCACCATTGCTAAATCTGAACTAATGCTATCGGCCACACCTGGGTATTGTATTTTCACAGCAAGTTTTTTCCCATCTTTTGTAGCTTGGTGCACTTGGCCGATACTAGCAGCATTAATTGAGTTTGATGTAAAACTATCATACAAATCTTCTGGATACGCGCCTTGATAGTTTTTAAATGTTTTTCTCACTAAAGGAGCAGAAAGTGGAGGTACACTAAATTGTGCTAAACTAAATTTCTCTACATAGGCATTAGGCAATAAACTTTTTTCCATAGAAAGCATTTGTGCCACTTTAAGAGCGCTTCCTTTTAAGTTTTTAAGTCCGTCATAAATATCTTCAGCATTATCTCTGTCAAGTTCTTCACGAGTTAATTCTTTATTGAATGCTTTTTTACCATAATATTTAAGATAATTACCTCCAATTTTAACTCCAGTTTTTACTAACTCTGAGGTACGACCAATTTTACCTGTGGGTATTTTATCTATTGTTTTCATTACGACATTTTCTCTTTAAATAAAAATTTTCCGAAATCAAGCACACGTTCCAGCGGTGTATTGTCAAAAACATCAAAAACAGTATTCACAGATTTTTCTATAGCTACGTCTGTTTTTTCAAATTGAGGGGAGTTATCATCCATCCAAAATTTTAGCAAAAATAAAGTTTGCAACCAAGCAGCTTCAGAGAAAATACGCTCATTACGTTGTAATAATTTCAGGTTTTTATCTTTATTATCAGCTGCAATTAAACCCTTGGTAAAAGAAATTATGTTTTTTCTTAGACCTTTTAGTTGACTTAAATTTTTCAACGGTTCTCGATGCTCTTTTAACGTAAATAGTACATAACTTCTATTTGCCGTTAGCATTTCAAAAAAAGTAAAATAGAATGTGAGTAATTTTTCTCTGCTCTCAAACTGTTCTACTTCTGGAGATTTATGCATTAAATCAATGCTAGTTTGGTAAAAAGTATTCCAAATTTCTTGTTGTAAACCTTCAAAATTTCCGAAGAATTGATAAAACTGCTCTTCAGTCATTTTGTTTTCTTTACAAAATTTATAAACCGTTTTTGGTGTAGTTTCATTTTCTAAAACATACTCCATATAAAGCGTAATTACGCGTTCTTTAGTTAACTTAATAGTAGATTTTTTTGTGGAGGTATTTTTCTTTGTAGTCGCCATAATTCATTTCTTTCTTCAAATTTACAACTTTGTTTAATTTATTTAATAAAAACTTAAACAAAATATTTGTTAAATAATTTCAAGAAATTAATTGCAACTTTTATACCTATTAGAACATTTAAGTAACTGAAATTCAAAACTTATTATATCTATTTAAAACCCAAACCCTGTAATCAAGCGTTATTCTGAAATTAATACAAAACCGATAAAAAGTGAAAACAAAAATTTTGCTTCTACCATTTTTAGTAAAGTTTACGATGAAAATGTTTTTAAAGAGGTTTTATTCATTATTAAACTCTCTTTAATTAAAAACACCACTTTCATTATTACATAATTAATAATGACACATTTTTTTAATTCGCTGTCAGTTTGTCATTTTGTTTGTAATGGTATTTTTTTTGACTTCTAGAAAGCCTAAACACTAAAATAAAATATATAGATATGGCAACAGGAAAAATTAATGTTTCGGTAGAAAATATTTTCCCGCTCATTAAGAAGTTTCTTTATAGCGATCATGAAATTTTCTTAAGAGAGTTAATTTCTAACGCTACAGATGCAACTTTAAAATTAAAACACCTTACTAGCATTGGAGAAACTGATGTAGAATATGGCAAACCTGTAATAGAGGTTAAAGTTGATAAAGAAAACCAAACACTTCATATTATAGACCAAGGAATTGGGATGACTAAAGATGAGGTAGAAAAATATATCAACCAAGTGGCTTTTTCTGGAGCTGAAGAGTTTTTAGAAAAATACAAAGATTCTGCAAAAGATAGCGGAATTATTGGACACTTTGGTCTTGGGTTTTACTCTGCCTTTATGGTTGCTAATAAAGTAGAAATTATTACCAAATCTTATAAAGATGAGCCTGCAGCACATTGGACTTGTGAAGGTACTACAGATTTTTCTTTAGAGCCATCAGACAAAACAGAAAGAGGTAGTGAAATTATTCTTCATATAAACGATGATGAAAAAGAGTTTTTAGAAGAAAATAAAATCTCAGAACTACTTATCAAGTATAACAAATTTATGCCTGTACCAATTAAGTTTGGTACTAAAGAAAAAACTTTACCTAAAGCTGAAGATGCCCCAGAAGAGGAAGAGGCTAAAAAAGTAACGGTAGATAACATTATTAATAACCCAGAGCCAGCTTGGACAAAGCAACCTACAGATTTAGAAGAAGCAGACTACAATAGCTTTTACCGTGAGTTGTACCCAATGCAATTTGAAGAGCCTTTATTCCACATTCATTTAAATGTAGATTATCCGTTTAACTTAACCGGGATTTTATACTTCCCAAAGTTAAACAACGATATGGCAATGCAGAAAGATAAAATTCAGCTTTACCAAAACCAGGTTTTTGTAACCGATAATGTAGAAGGTATTGTTCCAGAATTTTTAACAATGCTAAAAGGGGTAATCGATTCACCAGATATTCCGTTAAACGTTTCTCGTTCTTACCTACAAGCCGATGGTGCGGTGAAGAAAATTTCTAGCTACATCACGCGTAAAGTTGCAGATAAATTAAAATCTCTTTTCAATAACAATAGAGAAGATTTCGAAAAGAAATGGGACGATATTAAAGTAGTTATTGAATACGGAATGCTTACCGAAGATAAATTCTTTGAAAAAGCTCAGAAATTCACACTTTACCCAACCGTAGATGGAGAATATTTCACTTACGAAGAATTAGAAGAAAAAATTAAAGACAGCCAAACCGATAAAGATGGTAAAATGGTGATTCTTTATGCTTCTAATAAAGATGAGCAACACAGTTATATTTCTGCTGCAAAAGACAAAGGTTACCAAGTATTATTATTAGATACGCCAATTGTTCCGCATTTAATCCAGAAATTAGAAACTTCTAAAGAAAATATCTCGTTTGTTCGTGTAGACAGTGATCACATTGATAACTTGATTAAGAAAGATGAAAATAAAACTTCTAAACTTTCTGAAGAAGAGCAAGAAAAACTAAAAGCAGATTTCGAAAAAGTTGTACCAAAAGAAAAGTACACCATACAATTAGAAGCTATGGACAGTACTGCGGCTCCGCTAATTATAACCCAACCAGAGTTTATGCGTCGTATGAAAGAGATGCAACAAAGCGGCGGTGGCGGTATGTTTGGAATGGGGAATATGCCAGAAATGTACAACCTTGTAGTTAACACTAATAACGATTTAATTTCTAGTCTAGTTGGCAAAGAAGAAGCAGAACAAGAACGTATAATTAAACAATCTTTAGATCTTGCACGTTTATCTCAAAACTTATTAAAAGGTGAAGAGTTAACTAACTTTGTTAAACGTAGTTTCGAGATGATTAAGTAAGATTTTTCAATCTCAATATTATAAAAACCACCTTAGCTTATTAAGGTGGTTTTTTTATATTTGTGTAAACCTATAAACGTATGCAACAATTTACTGCAACTTATAAAGATGGATGTTTTTTATTTACAAACAACTATTCTGAAGAAATAGGAACGTTGAATATTACAAATAATAGTAAAGTTATTTTTTATAACGGTAACGAAAACATTCAATTCAACATTAGTAAAAACATGATTGAAGTTTTTAAAAATGAAAAAAAAATAGATAATCTTGAAAAAACTAATTCTTTCAAGAATTTAAAATCAACAATTTCTGAAGTAAAAATAAAAGGCATTTCTAGTTGGAAAGGCGGAACGCAATTAATTGATAATAAAGATAGAACACTTGCTACACTAAATAACCAAAGTGCTTTATTTGATAACGGTGTTTATAAATTTGAAACTTTTTTTACTATTGAACCTTACCAACTTGCACTTATGCTTTACTTACACTTGAAAGGTTCTAAAATAAAAACGACTATGGTAATCGCAGTTACTTTTGTATTTGCAACCTTATATAATATTTTTAAATAATTCCACTAAAAACAAAAACATGAAAAACATTTACCTTTTCTTATTTACAGCAATCCTATTTGTTAGTTGTAAAAACGACCCTAAAACAACTACAGAAGACGAAAATATAAATGAGCCTGTAGCAGTAGAAGAAACCTCTACAGAGGCAGAAAAAACTCCTGCAAGACAATTAGCAGAAAGTATTTCTACCACACACCATCAAGAAGACTTTTTTAAAAATGAAGCAGTAGCCTTTGATATCACTGTGAGATTTGGCGGACAAGAAAGATTAAAAGGTAAAGTAACAATGCTTACCAATTCAACAAAAATAAAAATTGAAAAGCAAGACAGTACTACGATTGTTTACGATGGGAACGGTGTATTTTTATACCCAGAAGAAAAAAACTATAGTGGCGCTAGATTTGATATATTTACATGGCCATACTTCTTTGCTATGCCTTTTAAGTTAACAGATAACGGTACAAAATGGCAAGAAAAACAAGAAAGAAACTTAGGAAGCATAGATAGCACAGAATATAATTCTGCAAAACTAACATTTGAAGGTAATATTGGGGATGCTCCAGACGATTGGTACGTAATTTATGCTAGCAAACAAACTAACCTTTTAAAAGCAGCTGCATACATAGTTACTTTTGGCAAAGATGTTGAAAAAGCAGAAGAAAACCCACACGCAATTGTTTACAACCAATACTTCACGGTTAAAGATGTACCTGTAGCAAAATACTGGAACTTTTATAATTGGAGTGAAGAGAAAGGAGTTTATGGTGAACCAATTGGAGATACAGAGATATCTAACCTAAAATACCTATCTGCTAGCGAGGTTAATTTTGAGGTTCCTGAAAACGCAGTAGAAGTAAAGAAATAATTTAATTTAAACCCTGTAAACGCTATTGTAAAGATTAATTATACTTCTATCTTTGTAGCTTTAAAATTAAATCATGATCAAAATAACTTTGCCAGACGGCAGTATTAAAGAATTTGAAAGCGGAACCACAGTGTTGGATGTCGCTAAAAGCATTAGTGAAGGTTTAGCAAGAAATGTAATTTCTGCAAAATTTAACGGTACCACCGTTGAAACAAAAACCGCATTAACCACAGATGGTTCTTTAGTATTGTTTACGTGGAGAGATGACGAAGGTAAAAAAGCCTTTTGGCACAGTTCTTCTCACGTGTTAGCACAAGCTATTCAAGAGCTTTACCCTGGTTCTAAATTAACCATAGGTCCTGCTATTGATAAAGGGTTTTATTATGACGTAGATTTTGGTGAGCATAAAATTTCTGAAAACGACTTCAAGAAAATTGAAGATAAAATGTTAGAAATTGCTCGTGGTAAACACGATTTCACAATGAGATCTGTTTCTAAACAAGATGCATTAGATTTTTACAAAAATGAAAATAATCCATTCAAGGTAGAATTAATTGAAAATCTTGAAGATGGAGATATTACTTTTTGTGATCACGATAGCTTTACAGATTTATGCCGTGGAGGGCACATCCCTAATACAGGCATAATAAAAGCTGTTAAATTAATGAACATTGCTGGAGCTTATTGGCGCGGTAACGAAAATAACCCACAATTAACTCGTGTTTACGGCATTACTTTCCCAAAACAAAAAGAATTAAAAGAATATTTAGAACTTTTAGAAGAAGCTAAAAAACGTGATCACCGTAAATTAGGTAAAGAATTACAGCTTTTTACTTTTTCACAAAGAGTTGGTCAAGGTTTACCCCTTTGGTTACCAAAAGGAGCTGCTTTACGTGAAAGATTAGAAAACTTTTTAAAGAAAGCTCAGAAAAAAGCAGGTTACGAAATGGTGGTTTCACCACATATTGGGCAAAAAGAACTATACGAAACTTCAGGGCATTATGCTAAATATGGAGAAGATAGCTTTCAGCCTATTACCACTCCAAATGAAGGAGAAGAGTTTTTATTAAAACCTATGAATTGCCCTCACCATTGTGAGATTTACAATGCAACTTCTTGGAGTTACAGAGATTTACCAAAACGTTTTGCAGAGTTTGGTACCGTTTATAGATACGAACAAAGTGGAGAATTGCATGGTTTAACTCGTGTAAGAGGTTTCACTCAAGATGATGCGCATATTTTCTGTACTCCAGATCAATTAGATGAAGAATTTAAAAAAGTAATAGATTTAGTACTTTATGTTTTTGGCTCTTTAGGTTTTGAAAACTTTACAGCTCAAGTTTCTTTAAGAGACCCTGAGAATAAAGAAAAATATATTGGAGAAGATGAAAATTGGATAAAAGCAGAAAATGCTATTATCAATGCAGCCAAAGAAAAAGGTCTAAACTATGTCATAGAGACAGGTGAAGCTGCCTTTTATGGTCCAAAATTAGACTTTATGGTAAAAGATGCATTAGGCAGAAGCTGGCAACTTGGTACCATACAAGTAGATTACAATTTACCAGAGCGATTTGACCTAACTTATAAAGGTAGTGACAATAACTTACACAGACCGGTAATGATTCACCGTGCTCCTTTTGGTAGTATGGAGCGTTTTATTGCCATTTTATTAGAACACACTGGAGGTAATTTTCCACTATGGCTTATGCCAGAGCAGGCTATTATCCTGTCTTTGAGTGAGAAATATGAAAATTATTCTAAAAAAGTTTTAAATTTGTTAGAAAATCACGAAATTCGCGGCCTTGCTGATAACCGTAGCGAGACCATGGGTAAGAAAATTCGTGAAGCAGAAATGAATAAATTGCCATATATGCTTATTATTGGTGAACAAGAAGAGCAAGACGGCACGGTTTCTGTACGTAAACACGGTGGAGAAGACTTAGGAGCAATGAAAGTTGAGCAATTTGCAGAACTTATCAAAGCAGAAATAGGTACTTCTCTAAAATCATTTGAAGTTTAATTTAAAATTATATAGTCATAGCAATACGTAGAAAAAAATCAAGAAGTCCGTTAAGACAAATTAAGGAAGATCCGCATAGAATTAACGATAAAATTCGCGCGAAAGAAGTTCGTTTAGTAGGTGATAACGTAGAAATGGATGTTTACCCTATTAGAAAAGCTTTAGCAATCGCAGAAGAACTTGGTTTAGATTTGGTTGAAATATCTCCAAATGCTAATCCGCCTGTTGCAAAAGTAATGGAATATAAAAAATTCCTTTATGAGCAAAAGAAAAGAGAAAAAGCCATTAAAGCAAAGGCTACTAAGGTAGTGATTAAAGAGATTCGTTTTGGTCCTAACACAGATGATCACGATTACGAATTTAAAAAGAATCACGCTCAAAAGTTCTTAGAAGAAGGTGCTAAATTAAAAGCTTACGTTTTCTTTAAAGGCCGTTCTATTGTTTTTAAAGACAAAGGAGAGATTTTACTACTTCGTCTAGCTCAAGATTTAGAAGAGTTTGGTAAAGTAGAACAAATGCCAAAATTAGAAGGTAAACGTATGACTATGTTTATGGCTCCTAAAAAGACAAAATAACAGAATTTCTGTTTACAATAATATAAGTAGAGATAATTAAAATAAGGACAACAATGCCTAAAATGAAAACTAAATCTAGTGCCAAAAAACGTTTCAAGTTAACTGGTACTGGTAAAATTAAAAGAAAGCACGCGTTTAAAAGCCACATCTTAACAAAGAAGTCTAAAAAACGTAAGCTTGCGTTAACTCACAGTACATTAGTACATAAAGCTGACGAAAGTAACATTAAACTTCAATTACGTTTAAAGTAATCAAGTTTAATCGGTTAAAATAAATTTTAAACCCTGGAGTTGGGCTCAATTAAAGTGTCATCATAAAATAAAGACCGCCCACTACAAAAAAACAATAAATTATGCCAAGATCAGTAAATTCAGTTGCTTCAAGAGCTAGAAGAAAAAAAGTAATGAAGCAAGCAAAAGGTTACTTCGGACGTCGTAAAAACGTTTGGACAGTAGCTAAAAATGCGGTTGAAAAAGCAATGTTGTATAGCTATAGAGACCGTAAAACCAAGAAAAGAAATTTCCGTTCTTTATGGATTGTTCGTATTAATGCTGCAACTCGTTTAAATGGAATGTCTTACTCTCAATTTATGGGTAAAGTAAAAGCTAACGGTATTGAGTTAAATCGTAAAGTACTT
The DNA here is from genome assembly GCF_900141885.1 of Mesonia phycicola. Lineage (GTDB taxonomy): Bacteria > Bacteroidota > Bacteroidia > Flavobacteriales > Flavobacteriaceae > Mesonia > Mesonia phycicola. The sequence continues at coordinate 162,655 of NZ_FQYY01000001.1, forward strand.
GCAGATTTAGCAATGAATCATCCAGAAGCTTTTAAAGCCATCGTAGAGAAAGTAAAATAAATACAACAATCTATTATCTCTCTTATATAAAAAATCCGGTTCTAATTTGAACCGGATTTTTATTTTATACACCTTTGCAAACCAAAATAAACTAAAAGCTATGGATTTTTCTAACATAAAATTAATTGTATCAGATATGGATGGTACACTTCTTAATAATAAAGGAGAAGTGAGCGAACATTTTTTTGAACTATTTAAAAAATTAAAAGAAAAAAATATAACTTTTTGCGCTGCCAGTGGAAGACAATTTTATAGTATAAAACAAAAATTATCTTCTATTAAAAATGAAATTTATGTAATTGCTGAAAACGGCGGGATAACCATGCAGGCAGATAAAATTTTAAATACCTACACCCTACCACTAGCTACAATTAAAAAAATTGTAACAGAAGTTAGAAAAATTAAAAAAGCAGAAATAGTAATCTGCGGAAAAAAAAGAGCTTACATAGAATCTAATAATGAAAATTTTATAGAATTTTTTAAAGAGTTTTATGTAGAATATGAGAAAGTAGAAGATTTATTAGAAGTATCTCAAGATGATTTTTTTAAAATTGCAATATATCACCCTAAAGAAGCAGAAGATTACATCTACCCTTTTACTAAAGTGTTTAAAGATGAATTACAAGTAAAAGTATCTGGAGAGCATTGGGTAGACATATCTAGTATGGAAACACATAAAGGTAATGCCTTATTAAAGTTGCAAAATTTACTAAAAATAGACGCTACTAACACCGCTGTTTTTGGAGATTATAATAACGATTTAGAAATGCTAAAATTAGCAGATTTTAGTTTTGCAATGGCAAATGCTCACCCTAACGTGAAAAATACTGCCAAATATAGCACCAAAAGTAATGATGAAAATGGAGTTGAATATATTATTGAACAAATTTTAAACAGCTAATTACTCACCAAAAATTGTTGCAATCAATTTTCTAGAGCCACCATTATTTCTAAACTCACACAAATAAATGCCTTGCCAAATCCCCATGTTAAACCTTCCTTGAGTAATTGGTATTTCTATAGAACTCCCCATTAAAGAAGATTTAATATGAGCCGGCATATCATCTGGTCCTTCATAGGTATGTTTATAATAAGGTTGATTTTCAGGAACCATTACGTTTAAATGGGCTTCAAAATCTTCTCTAACAGTAACATCTGCATTTTCATTTATAGTTAACCCTGCAGAAGTATGTTTAATAAACAGCTTTACTACACCAACATTTATGCTACTTATTTCTGGAATTTGTTTTAAAACTTCTTCCGTAACAAGATGCATTCCTCTAGTTTTTTTATTTAGCTTCAATTCTTTTTGAAATATTTTCATGTTCTCTACATTTTAAATTTCATTATAATTAAATTTATAGAGAATAAATTATGGATGAAGTATTTTTTTACATTTTTGACAATTCTTTTTTCGGCATTAAATCTATTTTCACAAAAGGTAGATTTTACACATATAGATTTTCAAAAAATTTACAGCACGAGTAAGGGCGAGGTTTTTATGCCTTTAGGCGAAATTTCTTTTGCAGATAAAGTAACATATTTTAAAGAAGGTAAACCTAAAGCTCTACCAGCATACACGAAGGCTAAAAATGCATTAGGCGCTCCAGATTTTACCAGCTACCCAGATAGTAATTGTCTGTCATTAGGGTGTGGTGGAGTGTTGGTTGTAGAATTTAAAAATAATGGTTTTATAGATATTGATGGTCCCGATTTATATTTTTTTGAAGTTGGCCCATCTATTGAAGCATTTAAAGTTGAAATTTCTACCGATGGAAAAAATTGGATTACTATTGGAGATACCTCTGGAGGCTCTTCTTACGTAGATATTTCTTCTGCAGAAAACGGGAAAGAAAAAACAATCTATTATTACATTAAACTAATTGACCTAGGTTCTTTTTGTGATGGGCCAACTGCAGGTGCAGATATTGATGCTATTGGAGCTATTGGCGGGGTTTTAAAAGTAAATATAGATGCTAGTCTTTTGTTTGATTTAGATAAGTTTCAACTAAAAAATAAAGCAACAGAAACCTTAGATAATTTTATAATAGGATTAAATAAAATACCTAAAGCTAAAATTATAATTGAAGGACATACAGATAACCAAGCATCTCACCAATACAATGAGAAATTAGGTTTTAATAGGGCTATAAGTGTAAAAGAATACCTGATTAAACAATTAAAAGCAAATGCCAATAATTACACTTTTGATGTAAAGTCTCTTGGAGAAACTCAACCAATAACTACTAACAAGACCTCTGCTGGAAGACAAGAAAACAGAAGGGTTGAAATTATTGTAATACCTGATAAAGATTTTTATAAACAGCCGTAATATTTAATTATGTTTTTTGCTTTTTCTTTCTTGCTGCAGGAAACAAAACATTGTTCAAAATTAAACGATAACCCGGAGAGTTAGGGTGTAATGACAATTCTGTTTTTGGGTCTCCTACTTTATGCTGATAATCTTCTGGATCGTGGCCTCCATAAAATGTAAAAAAACCTTTGCCTTTAATACCGTGAATGTAACGAGCTTCTCCATTAGTTTTATTTTCTCCCATTACCAATACAGTAGGTTTTATCTCATCACGATTAAAAGAGGTAGTTTGCCCCATAAAACCTTTAACTAACGCGGTATGATTTTGACAAAGCATAGTTGGTATAGGATCCCATTTTGCAGAATAATTCATCAAACTAAAATAATCTGTTTCTTTAGGTATTCTTCGCTTGGTTGTCATATCTATTGAAGAAAATTCGTATACCATCGGGTTACGCTCTAAAGTAAAATCTGTAAAAGCAAATGTATTATTGTAATTTATTTTATTTTGATAACCAGCTTCACTTGCATCACCATCAAACATTGGTTCACAAATATCTACCCCTTCTGCAGATAGTGCAATATCAAAACTATCTGTAGCGCTACACATAGCAAACATAAAACCACCACCAATTACATAATCTCTAATTTTTGTAGCAACTGCAGATTTCTCTTCAGAGACTTTAGCAAAACCTAATTCTTGTGCTAATTGCTCTGCATTTCTTTTTTCTTCTATATACCAAGGGGCTGCCCTGTAAGCTCTATAAAATTTACCATATTGACCTGTAAAATCTTCGTGATGCAAGTGCAACCAATCATACAACAATAACTCATTATCTAGCACTTTTTTATCGTAAACCGTCTCGTATGGTATTTCTGCATAAGTAAGTACCATAGTTACAGCATCATCCCAAGGGGCATTTCCGTTAGGAGTGTAAACTGCTATTTTTGGAGCTTTTTCTAAAATTACCGCATCCATATTTTGAGATGGACTTTCTATTTCTTCTAAAATATTTTGAGTTTTAGCATCACTTATCACTTCAAAAGCAACTCCTCTTATTTTGCATTCTTTTTTTAGCTCTTCTGTATCTGGCATTAAAAAAGAACCTCCTCGATAATTAAGTAACCACTTTACTTTTTGTTGTTTATTAAGCACCCAGTAAGTAATTCCGTAAGCCTTCAAATGATCTGTTTGAGACTCTGCATCCATAGGTATAAGTACATAAGATGCGTAATTACGTAATGGGAGTATTAGAATAAAAAGTATTAAGAGGTATTTTTTCATACTGAAAATTTAAATTAAAAAAGGTTGAATTAATTCTGAAAGTATCAGAAACAATTCAACCCTAAAATATAAACAAAATTTATTCTAATTGAATTTCTTTTCTAAACTTTTAGAAAGGAACCTCATTATCATCGTTACTTGGTTCTGCTGGTCTACCAAAAGCTTCATCTGCAGAAGGGAAATTAGGAGTACCACCAAATGGGTTTTCTTCTTCTCCATCATTCATTTTAGAATGAAACTCAAAAGGAGAGTCAAAAGATTCTAGATTACTAAATTTACCTAAATGCCCTTCAAACTTCAGTCTTATATTTTCTAATCCACCATTTCTGTGTTTTGCTACAATAAATTCTGCTTGACCATCTGTTGGAGATCGCTCTTCATCATCCCACTCTTCAATCTTATAATATTCTGGTCTATAAATAAACGACACAATATCTGCATCTTGCTCAATTGCACCAGATTCACGAAGGTCAGATAGTAATGGTCTCTTACTACCTCCACGTGTTTCTACAGCACGTGACAGCTGAGATAAAGCGATAACTGGCACACTCAACTCTTTTGCTAATGCTTTTAAGTTTCTAGAAATAGTAGATATTTCTTGCTCACGATTTCCTCCTGCTCCAGAAGCTGTCATTAATTGCAAGTAATCTATTACAATTAATTTTATTCCGTGTTGTGAGGCTAAACGTCTAGCTTTTGCTCTTAAATCGAATATAGAAAGAGAAGGTGTGTCATCTATAAACAGTGGAGCTTTCTCTAAATCTTTTACTTTTACATTTAGCTGTTCCCACTCGTGTGTTTCTAATTTTCCTGTTCTTAATTTTTCTGAAGACAAACCTGTTTCAGAAGAAATAAGACGAGTAATTAACTGTACAGATGCCATCTCTAGAGAGAAAAATGCAACAGGTATTTTTTGGTCTACAGCAATGTTTCTTGCCATAGAAAGGGTTAAAGCTGTTTTACCCATACCAGGTCTTGCTGCCACAATAATTAAATCACTGGGTTGCCAACCAGAAGTTAATTTATCTAATTTTTCAAAACCAGAAGGTATACCACTTAAACCTTCTTTATTAGAAATCTCTTCAATTTTATTTAATGCCTGAGTTACTAAACTTTGGGCGGTTTCTGAAGATCTTTTAATGTTTCCTTGAGTAACTTCGTATAATTTAGATTCTGCTTTATCTAATAAATCAAAAACATCTGTAGACTCATCATAAGAGTCTTCAATAATTTCATTTGAAATTTTAATTAAACTTCTTTGAATATATTTTTGCAGAATAATTCTAGCATGAAACTCAATATGCGCAGAAGATGAAACTTTTTGAGTAAGCTGAATGATATTATAATCACCTCCAGCTGCTTCTAACTTACCGTCTTTCTTTAATTGATTAGAAACGGTTAATAAGTCTATTGGAGACCCATCTTTAAAGAGAGTAAAGATAGCTTCAAATATATGCTGATGCGCTTCTTTATAAAAAGCATCTGGGTGTAGTATATCTACTACCTCATCTACCCCTTTTTTATCAATCATCATTGCCCCTAAAACAACTTCCTCTAAATCAGTTGCTTGAGGTGGTATTTTACCTTTTTCAAGATTGATTACATTACGTTTAGTGTAATTATATTGTTTTGGTGCTTGTACTTTTTCCATATCACGAATGTAAAAAAAATGTTAACACAAGAGCCTATTTTAGCCTTGCAGATAGTTCACTGTTTGTAAACAATTTGCTTGTTAATAACTTAATAATCTTGTTAATAAGTATAAAAAAATCCAGATTTAACATCTGGATTTTTTCAAGAAGTTTTGTACAGAAGCGTTTATCCTTTAAATACTCCCATATTAGAATATTTATCCATTCTAGTTTTTATTAATTCTTCTGGTGATAAGTTTTTTACTTCTTCATAAGATTCTAAAACTACTTTTTTAAGTGTTTTAAACATTTCTTCTCTATTACTATGTGCACCACCAATTGGTTCTTTAATAATAGAATCTATCACCTCTAATTTTTTAGCATCTTTTGCAGTTAACTTTAATGCCTCTGCTGCTTGTTCTTTATGATCCCAGCTTCTCCAAAGTATAGAAGAGCAGTTTTCTGGAGAAATTACAGAGTACCAAGAGTTTTCTAACATCATCACTTTATCTCCTACACCAATACCTAATGCACCACCACTAGCACCTTCACCTATTACTACTACAAATACAGATGTTTTAAGGCGTGTCATCTCAAGTATATTTCTTGCAATAGCTTCCCCTTGCCCTCTTTCTTCTGCTTCTAACCCCGGGTATGCTCCTGGAGTGTCTATAAAAGTTAATACAGGTATACCAAATTTCTCAGCAGATTTCATCAAGCGCAATGCTTTACGGTAACCTTCAGGATTAGCCATCCCGAAATTTCTATATTGACGTGTTTTGGTATTATACCCTTTTTGTTGACCAATAATCATAAATGATTGATCTCCAATTTTACCTAAACCACCAACCATTGCTTTGTCATCTTTCACATTTCTATCACCGTGTAGTTCTAGAAAGTTACCATCACAAAGAGCATTAATATAGTCTAATGTATAAGGTCTATTAGGGTGTCTTGATAATTGAACTCTTTGCCAAGCCGTAAGGTTTTTATAGATTTCCTTTTTGGTATCGCTAAGTTTCTTTTCTATTTGTTTACAAGTTGAGCTTACATCTACTTCACTATCCTTTCCTATCGCGCAAGCTTTTTCATATTGCTCTTGAAGCTCTTTAATGGGCAACTCAAATTCTAAATATTCCATAATATGAATAAGGCTTTTTATAATTATAGCTTACAAATATATAAAACTTCTAAGACTGAAAAGTTTAAATTTTAGAATATAACAGTATAATCTCAAAAGATTTTATCTTTTTGCTTTTCTAAGCAAGAAAAATGCTAGTATTCCAAAAACTATATTGGGGAACCAAACTGCTATAATGGGTGAAAATGTAGATTTCTCTGCAATGGTACCAAACACTTTATCCATAAATACATAAGTAAAAGCTATTGCTATCCCTACTGCTAGATTAACTCCCATACCTCCTCTCCTTTTCATTGCTGAAACAGAAACAGCTATAATAGTTAATATGTAAGCTGAAACAGGTATGCTCCACCTTTTGTATGCTACTACTTGATAGATGTTGATATTACCAGAGCCTCTTCTTTTTTCTTGCTCTATAAATTTATTAAGTTCTTGGTAGTTTAATGTTTCTGCTATGTAAGAAACAGGAGTTAAAGCATCTATTTCAAAAGGTAAAATAGTATCTAATTTATTTCCGCTTTCTAATATATCATTTGTTTTTCCTACTGTTCTTTTTTCGTAACGAGTTAAAGTATAGTAGGCAGAGTCTTTATTAAACTCTAAACGGTCTGCTTTAATTTTAAATTTAAGTTCATTCCCTTCAAAATGCTCTAAAGTAAAATTTCTTGCAGATAGTTTTTTTGGCTGAAAGTTGGTTGCGTAAATAAACTCATTATCATTTATCTGTCTATATACATCTTTAGTTTCTTGCACATCAGAACTGTTTTTCAAGTATTTATACTTAAAATCGTTAAAACCTGCACTTGCTTTTGGGGCTAAATACATCCCTAAAACTAAGGCCCCAATACATACCAAAGTTGCACCTATTAAGTACGGCCTTAAAAAACGATAAAAAGAAACTCCAGAACTTAAAAATGCGATAACCTCTGTATTGTTAGCTAATTTTGAAGTAAACCAAATAACAGAGAGAAATAAGAATAAAGGGAATAATAGATTAGCAAAATAGATGGTAAAATCTATGTAGTAGTAGACTACCTCTATAAAAGGAACTTCATTTTTAAATATTTTATCTATTTTTTCAGCTAAATTTACAGTAATACCAATAGGTATAAACAGTAACAAAAGCATAAAAAATGTTCCTAAATAGCGTTTAAGTATGTACCAATCTAAAATTTTCAATTTACAGCCTTTTATCCATTTGTTTAACCATCATATCTTTCCAAACTCTAAAGTCTCCTGCTAAAATATGTTTTCTTGCTTCTCTAACTAACCAGAGGTAGAAACCTAAATTGTGTATAGTAGCAATTTGCCTGCCAAGCATTTCATTTACGGTAAATAAATGTCTTAAATATGCTTTTGAGTATTCTGTATCTACCCAAGTTATGGCCATATCATCTATTGCAGAAAAATCATCTTCCCACTTTTTATTTTTTATATTAATGGTTCCGTGAGCGGTAAATAACATTCCGTTTCTTCCGTTACGGGTTGGCATTACACAATCAAACATATCTACTCCCAATGCAATGTTTTCTAAAATATTAATAGGTGTACCTACTCCCATTAAATATCTAGGTTTGTCTTCTGGTAAAATTTCTGTAACAACTTCTGTCATTGCATACATTTCTTCCGCAGGTTCACCAACAGAAAGGCCACCAATTGCATTACCAACGGCACCAGCATTTGCTATATATTCTGCAGATTGTCTTCTCAAATCTTTATAAGTACTCCCTTGTACAATTGGAAATAAAGATTGCTCATAACCATATAACGGTGGTGTTTTTTCAAAATGCTTAATACATCTATCTAACCATCTATGGGTCATGTGCATAGATTTTTTTGCATACCTATAATCACAAGGGTAAGGTGTACACTCATCAAAAGCCATAATTATATCGGCTCCAATGGTACGTTGAATTTCCATTACATTTTCTGGCGTAAAAAAATGATACGATCCGTCAATATGTGACTTAAACTTTACTCCCTCTTCTTTTATCTTTCTATTTGCAGAAAGTGAATATACTTGATACCCGCCACTGTCTGTTAAGATATTTCTATCCCAATTCATAAATTTATGAATTCCGCCAGCTTTCCTTAAAATTTCAGTTTTAGGTTTTAAATATAAGTGATAGGTATTACCTAAAATTATATCAGGGTTTATCTCCTCTTTCAATTCTTTTTGATGAACTCCTTTAACCGTAGCAATTGTACCAACGGGCATAAAAATAGGAGTTTCAATTTTACCATGATCTGTTGTAATTTCTCCAGCTCTGGCTTTACTATTTATATCTGTACTTAAAAGATCAAATTTCATAATATCATATATGGATGGCAAAGATAACTATCTATAATAAATGCCGAATTTTTTTATTACAGAATTAAAGAGTTAATACTTATAAAGTTGAAAATTGAATTATTCACAATAAAAAGTTAATAAATGAATCGTATTTTCTTTTATAGCCTTTTAATTAGACTTACTTTTGCATAAATTGAAACAACACATTTAAAAATGCCACAAAACACACAACAATTAGAAGATTTTGTAACCCAAGTAAGAAGAGATATTCTTAGGCAAGTACATAAAGTAAGTTCTGGACATCCAGGAGGTTCTTTAGGATGCGTAGAATTTTTTACTGCTCTTTATCAAGAAATAATGGAGTACAGTACAGATTTTACGATGGATGGAATAAATGAAGATTTATTTTTCTTATCTAACGGGCATATTTCTCCTGTATTTTATAGTGTTCTAGCTCGTAGCGGTTTTTTTCCTGTAGAAGAATTGAACACATTTAGACTTTTAGACTCTCGCTTACAAGGTCACCCTACTACTCACGAAGGTTTACCTGGTATTAGAATGGCATCTGGCTCTTTAGGGCAAGGTTTATCTGTTGCTATTGGTGCCGCAGAAACCAAAAAACTAAACAACGATACGCATACTGTTTTTGCTCTTCTAGGAGATGGTGAATTACAAGAAGGACAAAATTGGGAAGCAATAATGTACGCTGCAGGGCATAAAGTAGATAACCTAATTGCAACCGTAGATTTAAACGGACAGCAAATTGACGGCTCTACAGATGATGTATTACCAATGGGTAATATGAAAGATAAATTTCTTGCTTTTGGGTGGGAAGTATTAGAAGTTGAAAAAGGAAATAATATTGTAGAAGTAATTAAAGGTCTGCAAGAGGCTAAAAAACTTTCAGGTAACGGAAAACCTGTTTGTATTTTATTAAAAACAGTAATGGGTAATGGCGTAGATTTTATGATGCATACTCACGCTTGGCACGGTAAAGCTCCTAACGATGAACAATTAGAAGCAGGGTTACAGCAAAATGCTGAAACTTTAGGAGATTACTAAATTTATTTCTACAACTATTAATTCAGAATCAAGAAAAATGAAAAAATATACAGATACAGGTAAAAAAGATACAAGATCAGGGTTTGGTGCAGGACTAGCAGAATTAGGTAAAACTAATGAAAATGTAGTTGCACTTTGTGCAGATCTTACTGGATCTTTAAAAATGGACGAATTTAAAGAAAATCATCCAGAACGCTTTTTTCAAGTAGGTATTGCAGAAGCAAATATGATTGGAATGGCTGCAGGGATGACAGTTGGTGGTAAAATACCATTTACAGGTACTTTTGCTAACTTCTCTACAGGCCGAGTTTACGATCAAATAAGACAAAGTGTAGCTTACTCTGGTAAAAATGTAAAAATTTGTGCTTCTCACGCAGGTTTAACCTTAGGGGAAGACGGCGCTACACACCAAATTTTAGAAGATATTGGTTTAATGAAGATGTTACCAGGTATGACGGTTATTAATACTTGTGACTACAACCAAACCAAAGCCGCTACCATTGCAATTGCAGAACATGACGGACCTGTTTATCTACGTTTTGGAAGACCAAAAGTTGCAAACTTTACTCCTGAAAACGGAAAATTTGAAATTGGTAAAGCAGTACAATTAACAGAAGGTACAGACGTTACCATTGTTGCAACTGGACACTTAGTATGGGAAGCATTAATTGCTGCGGAAGAATTAGAAGCTAACGGAATTTCTGCAGAGGTAATTAACATACACACTATCAAACCTTTAGATGCAGAAGCTATAATTAAATCTGTAAACAAAACAGGTTGTATTGTTACTGCAGAAGAACATAACTTTTTAGGTGGTCTTGGTGAAAGTGTTGCAAGAGTTTTAGCTGAAAATGCTCCTGCTCCACAAGAATTTATCGCTACTAAAGATACTTTTGGTGAAAGTGGTACACCAGCTCAATTGATGGAAAAATATGGCTTAAATGCAAATGCAATTAAAATTGCTGCAGAAAAAGTTATTAAAAGAAAATAAAAAAAAATCTTATATATAAAAAAGCCTTTCTGTTTCAGAAAGGCTTTTTTTTTGTTGTTAAACAATTACTAACTAGCAATTTAATGCAAGTAGTTTCATGTAAATTTATATAAAACTAAAAAAAATAAATTATGAAAACTACCATTGAAGAAGCAAAAGAAAACATACATAATGACCTTGTAGACAACCTACAGTCATTATTAGAAAAAAATTATGATGCAGAAAAAGGTTTTAAAAAAGCATTAGAAGATACTGATAACCCAAACCTAAAAGAATATCTAAAATTTCAAGCTGTAAAGAGAAATAGATTTGCTACAGAATTAGATAAACACATTCATGATTTAAATGAAAAACCTATTGAAAAAGGAAGTTCTGCAGGAGATTTACATAGAGCTTGGATAGACATTAAAACTGCATTTACCAATAACGATTCTGAAGCTGTTTTAGAAGAATGTATTAGAGGTGACAAAAACAGTATTAAAGAGTATGAAGAAAAATTGAACAAATACAATTACCCAACAGAAATTAAAAGTACGCTTCTCACTCAATTATCAGAAATTAAAGAGACCGTACATAACATTAAAAAGTTAGAAGATTTAAACACTAATTGGCAATAAAAGTAAACTTACCAAGAAAAATAGGAGTTAGAATATAACTCCTATTTTTTTTGATTAAAAACTTAAAAAAATATTAATTAAAGACAAAATTAAGCCAAAAACAAAAAAACATACTAACGTTTAACTATAAAAAGTGTAAAAAAGGGTATATTTAGTTAACATTTACTTAAAATATTTAAATATTAAAGTATTTATTAATTATAGACATTTATAAGTGGTTAATAATCAAGAAAAATTTTTAGAGCTAGTAGATAAAAATCCAGAAAGTATATTCTGTTATCACAATTTACACAACGTAGAAGAGCAAAATTCATTTTCTAAACATACACACAACAAAGGTCAACTTAGTTATGTAGAAGGTGGCACTCTGCAAGTAGAAACAGATGAAAAAATTTATTTTGTTCCAGGTAATCATTACATATGGATACCTAAAGGAGTAGCTCATTCAATCTATTCAAATTCAAAAGAAGTATTAATAAGAACTTTATACATTCCTATAAAACAAGATGAGGTAGAGTATTATAGCAATGTTGGAGTATATCCTGCTAATGATTTGTTATTACAACTACTATTACATACCAAAGATTGGACAGGTGATATTGAAGAAAGTAATAGAAAACTATACCCTATTGTTCAATCAATAAAAGTTTTACTTCCAGATTTTTCTAAAAAACCTATCAACTTTACTATACCGAAAATTCAAAATGAAAAGTTGAATGAAGTTAGTATTTTTTTGAACAATAATTTAGATAAGAATATTATGCTTTCTGAATTGGCTAACAAGTTTAATATTAATGAAAGGTCGCTACATAGATTATTTAAAAAAGACATCAATATATCTTTTATTAAATTTTTCACGATTATAAGAATGTATAAAGCGATAGATTATTTATCACAAAAAAAATACAGCATTAGTGAAATAGCTTCTAAAGTGGGTTACTCTAGTATTCCAACTTTTAGTAACACCTTTTATAAAGTAATAGGTAAGCGCCCTTCAGATTACCAAAGAGGCGCCGAAATATTAAAATAATTTACATTAACTAAAGCTGAAATCTTTTTTAGATACTAAGCTTTCAGCTTTAGTTTGTAATTGCATTGTACCTTCTTCATCTAAACTAGTATGCCAGCTAAATGCTTCTTGCAAAATATGTGGGGTATGTCCTTGTTTTAATTTTGCTCGATCAAAATAACTTTGCATTTGCTCTTTATAAGCTGGATGTACACAATTGTCTATAATTTTTTGAGCTCTCTCTCTCGGAGCCAAATTTCTTAAATCTGCCAAACCTTGATCTGTTACTAAAATATCTACATCATGCTCGGTATGATCTGTATGAGAAACCATAGGCACTACGTGAGAAATACGCCCTTCTTTAGAAATTGACGGACATACAAAAATACTGAGGTGTGCGTTTCTTGCAAAATCACCAGAGCCACCAATACCATTCATCATTCTAGTTCCTGTTAAATGGGTAGAATTTACATTACCATATATATCAAATTCTATAGCGGTATTAATTGCAATAATCCCTAAACGCCTAATTACCTCTGCAGAATTACTAATATTTTGAGGTCTTAAAACAATTTTATCTTTATAATTTTTAAAGTTTTTTATAAAATTAGCATAGCATTCTTCTGAAACAGTGATGGATGATGCAGATGCAAAATTCATTTTTCCCGCGTCAATTAGCTGAAAGGTACTATCTTGTAATACTTCAGAATACATTTTTAAATCTTCAAACGGACTATTTAAAAAACCTGCAAGAACTGCATTTGCTATTTTACCAATACCCGCCTGTAATGGTAGTAAACTTTTAGTTAGTTTCCCTTCTTCTACTTCTTTTTCAAAAAATTGCATTAAATGTTTAGCTATCGAAATCGTTTTCTTGTCTGGATCAGCAATTCTAGCAGGTGCGTCAGGTTTATTAGTATATACAATTGCTTCTACTTTATTAGGGTCTAATTTTATATAAGTATCTCCTACTCTAGTCTCACAAGAGGTAACTTCAAGAATTTCCCTATTAGGTGATTTTTTTTGAAGTTTAATATCATGAACTCCGTTAAATTCTAACGGCACCGCTTCATTAATTTCTATAATAATACGGTCTGCCATTGCCAAAAATGTTGCAGAATTCCCTACAGACGTAGTAGGTATTAAATAGCCTTCTTCTGTTACCCCTATTGCCTCTACAATAGCTATATTTATTTTAGGAAGATCTCCGTTATGTAATTGCTCTGCGGTTTCACTTAAATGCTGGTCTATATATAAAATATTACCTGCATTTATTTCTTTTCTTAAAGTACTATCTGCCTGAAAAGGCATTCTTTTAGCTAATGCGTGATTAGTTGCAAGAGCCCCATCTGTATTGTAACCTAAAGATGCTCCAGTAATCAAGGTTATTTGTAAATTCTCTTCTCCAGCACGTTCTGCAAATGCAGGTAACACTGCTTTACTATCTCCAGCTTTAGTAAAACCACTAACACCAACAACATCTCCATTTCTAATTAGTTTTGCCGCTTTATCTGCACTAAAAATTTTACTTTTATACTTGTCAAACAATAACCTATTATCCTTCATCATTTATTTATGTATTTTACAAAAAATAACACTTTAAGTGTATATTTGAATATTTTAAAAGTGTTATAATGTGAATTATTAATTATTTGATAGCAATTTATGCAAACTTGATAATCATTAATTATCTTAACTAGCCAATAAGTTATCCATTTAAGCCAAACCGAATATTATTAATAACATTCAGCCTAAATATTATCTAACAGAGGTAGACAAAGAGCCTAAAAGCATCTATTGTTACCACAACCCTATGGGCGAAGTTTTTATAGAAAAACACGTTCACCAAAAAGCACAATTTTTGTATACCGAAGGTGGCTTGGTATATGTTAAAAATGAAACGGAAGAGTTTTATTTGCCTGCCAGACATTTTATGTGGATTCCGCCTGGAGTAGAACATGCCATTTACCCTAGCTCTCCTAAAGTTGTGATGAGAAATTTATATTTTCCTGTACATGAAAGCGACCATCCTTTTTATTTTACCCAAGGTATTTACCCTGCCAATGATATGCTGATGCAATTATTACTTTTTACAGAAAAATGGAACGGAAATATTTGCCCTACAGAAAAAGATAAATTTCCTATTGTAGAAGCGTTTAAAGTTTTACTGCCGCAAATTTCTAACAGACCTATACTTTTAAATTTACCATTAGCTAACGATGAGCGTTTAAAAAGAGTTACCAATTTATTACGCAAAGACCTTAGTAAAAATTGGACCTTAACAGATATTGCTAAACAGTTTTTAGTAAGTGAAAGAACTTTGCATCGTCTTTTTAAAAAAGATATGAGTATTTCTTTTATTAGATATTACACTCTACTTAGAATTTTTACGGCTATAGAATATATAATTGAAGGTAGATACACTATTGCAGAAATTGCTTTAATGGTTGGTTACAGTAGCTTACCTAGTTTTAGCAATACATTTACAAAAATTGTAGGCAAACGCCCTACAGAATATTACAAATCAAATTATATTTCTACTATGTCTAAAGCTTAATAGAATAAGGTTAAATTTTATTTCACTCCCAAATACCATATTTTAATTCTTCTGTAAGTTGACTAATTAATAACATATTTGTACGATGATTCATTTGCCAAGTCTCAATAATTTAATTTTCTATAATCGTCATTTGGAAATTTTTAAAAATTGAAGTATCATTCATTTCAAAAAATAGAGTAAATATCTATGCATAGTCATTTTAAACTGTACAAACCCTACGGTTATTTAAGTCAATTTATAACTAATCAAAAACAAGCTAAAAAGAAAAAAATGCTGGGTGAATTGTACAATTTCCCTACAGAAACTATGTCTATTGGGCGTTTAGATGAAGATTCTGAAGGTTTACTACTCTTAAGTACCGACGGCAAAATGAGTTACGCAGTACTGAGTAATTCTGTAGAAAAAGAATACTATGTGCAAGTTGACGGAATTATTACTGATGAAGCCATTAAAAAATTACAATTAGGCGTAGAAATTGGAATTCAAGGAAAAAAATACCTAACCCAACCCTGCCAAGCAAGAATAATTGAAATACCCAACCTACCTGAACGTGCTAAAAAAATTAGAGACGAACGCCACGGACCTACAAGTTGGGCATCAATTACTATTACCGAAGGAAAATTTAGACAAGTAAAAAAAATGACTGCTGCTGTTGGTTTTCCTACCTTACGTTTAGTGCGCTACCGTGTAGACAAAATAACGATAGATAAAATGACTGCCGGAGAGGTGATAGAGATTACAGAAACTCTTAATCATCACTTTCCAGAAGTTGCTCAAGCACACGAATAATAGCTAATTTTATTTTTACTGAAAATTGATTTTCTGCAGCGTATTTCTGATTAATTTCTAACTCAACACCTATATAATTTTCTGGAAATTTCTTGCGAAGATATGTCGTAAAACCATCGGCTTTTCCTAAATATGGATAATTGAATCTTATTTTGAATTGTGGTAATTCTTGTTGAAGCTGAAGTTTAAAATTTTTACTGAAATTTCTCTCGTTCGTTTTTGATGAGTCATACAAAATACCAAAATCAGTATTTCGCTCTATTCCGTTGAAAATTGGAGTGAACGAATGTAAAGATAAATGAACCACTTTTTCATTTAAACGAATCCAAGTCTCTATTTGCTTTTCTACTGAATTTCGATAAGGAAAGTAATATTGCTGAAGTATTTCTTCTTTTTTTTCTACTGAAAATTCTTTTGAAACTTCAGAAAATAATTGCCGATGATGCAAAGATCTATTCAACTCGACAAGCAATCTGCTTACTTCAGATTTGAGACTAAAATCAGCTAAATATTTCACTTCTTCAAACAGATCTAAAGTTCCCGGATCGTAACCACGATGAGAATTTAGCGCTTGTTTTTTATGCTGAATAAAAGCGTGATAAGCCGGCGGAATTTCATTTCCGCCGTGCTCACAAGTAATGATTAATTTCAACTTACAAACAGTTTATTTTCTTGCAAACAATCTGCTAGTTTTTGATAAACCTTTACCATATTTTCTTCTGATAAGTTTCCATATAAAGCTGTTAAAATTCGGGTAGAAAGTGAACCGTTTTTCAGAATAAATTGAAGCGTTTCTTGTGTTTCGCCATTCAGTTTATCTTTTACTTTTTCAAATAACACTTGCCAAATTTCTTGAGCGGTGTAGTTCTGTTCAGTAAAACCAAAAGCCGATAAAAATTCAACATCCTCTATGTTCGCTTCTTCCGCAGAAAGAATAGTTTCATTTAAAATTGAAAATAATTCATCTTCGTGTAAGAGTTTCAATTTTTCAATATCTAAATGATTGATCATCCATTTTAAAGCTACCACTACAAACATGGCAATCGCCAAATCTGCTTTAGGGCATTCTTGCAGATCTAAAACACGTATTTCAATGGCATTTCTATCGAAACGAGCAATGGCTCCACGAGAATTTAGAAAATGATGTTCTAAAATTTTCTCGGTATCGTAAGGTATAATCGCTTGATTAATTGGTTCAAAAATTTCCTTGTAATAAGCTGCTTTACTAAAAACCTGCTCCGGTATTACTTTACCAGCCAATACCGGTATTTCTTTCTGGTTGGTTTTATAAACCTGCATTCGGCTATCTTTAAAACCGGTAGCTTTTCCTTCAAATATCGGTGAACTTGCTGCTAAAGCTGGTAATAACGGAAGTAAAACCCGAATTGCAGCGTGCAGTTTTTCAAATTCTTCATCATCATAAAACGGCAAATTTATGTGCATACTTTGCACGTTTGCCCAACCGTGACCTTTGCAATTAAAAATTCGGTTATAAAGTGCATAAACTTCAGAATAGCTATGTTTCCAAAGTTGAGTATCTGTTAACGGATTCATCATTGGGTGTGATGCCGTTGGTAATAATTGCATTCCTTTTATTGCGAGCAACTCATTAATTTCCAAAATATTTTGATGAAATTGATCGCTTAGTTTTTTTAAATCTTTCGCCGGTCCGTTGGTTTTTAACTCCACTACGTGAGCTACCAATTCGTTACTCCATGCAATTTCTCCGTTTTCTACATCAGAAGTGATTTCACCTTGCTTCAATAGTAACAATTCATCTACTTGCGGAGCAATTTTCAGGTTCATTTTATTTACGAGCATATATTCTAGCTCAATGCCAAATACTTCAAAAAGATGGTATTTTTTCATCTTACTTCTCTTCTACTCGTTTGAGTAAAGCTTTAATAATTTGTTGGTAAACTTCATCTCCATAATACATATCTTCTACTCCAAAATCGATATTTGGATTATCGTTAATCTCAATTACCAATGGCTGTCCATTAACTTCTTTTATATCTATACCATATAAACCTAAGCCCATAATTTTAGCAGATTTTACCGCAACATCAATAATGTTTTGCGGTACATTTTCTATCGCCAAACAATCGGCATTCCCATCTTGGTCTTCTTTATCTTCTGCAGCCCAATTATAAATTTGCCAATGCCCTTTTGCCATATAATAACGGCATGCATAAAACGGTTTTCCGTCTAAAATACCTATACGCCAATCGTAGTCTGATGGTGTATACTCTTGCGCTATAATTAAATCTGAGGTTTTCAGCATTTCTTTCACCAAGTCTAAATACTCCATTTTGGTTTGAGCTTTTTTTACTCCAAATGAAAAGGTAGAATCGGGACTTTTTAAAACACACGGTAACTTTACTTCCTCTAACACCTGTTGCACATTGTCTAGATGTACAATTTTGGTTTTAGGCGAAGCAATATGCGCATTTTGTAAAGCTTCTGCCATAAATACTTTATTACAGCATTTTAAAATAGCATCGGGATAATCGATAATAGCTATATTTTCTTGCTGTGCTTTTCTTGCGAATGCGTAAGCTTCGTTATTTACTTCTGTACTTTGACGAATAAATAAAGCATCGAAAGCCGAAAGCCGAGAAAGATCTTTTGGAGAAACTATCTCTACGTAAAAATTATTTTTTTCTGCAACCTCTATAAACTTTTTTAAAGCTTTAGTATTACTTGGTGGTGCAGGGTCTTTATCGTTTACTAAAATAGCTAAATCGTACAAAAACTTTGAAGGCTTTGCAGTATCATAACGTTTTTTGGCAAAATACTGAAGCGCAAATTGCTCGACACTAGTTTTATGTTCTTGCGGAATTTCTGCATACGCAATCGCACGAATATGTTGAATATTCCATTTATGAGTGAAATTAAATTTTACTCGTAAAAAAGGTATTTGAAAATTTTTAAAAAAAGTTGCGCTCAGCTCTTTGTATTTTTGAGCCACGTTTTGCCCAAAATAAATACTAAGTACAAACTCTCTAGATTTGATACTTTTTAAACTCTGCTGAATTAAATCTTCAAATTCTTCTGAAATTATCTTTACCAATTTTGGCGCACGTAAATCTACCAAATTTTTACTATTAGGAATAGGCGAATGCCCTCTTGCCTCTGCTAAAAGAGAAACATAATACCCTTTAGATTGGTATGAATAATCTTTACAAAGATTAAAAACCCGAAAGTTTTTTTGGCTCGCAAAATCTGCATTAGTAAGGTACTCTTGAGCCGAAATTACCTGAATGTTTTCTGCTAGAAACTTCCAAGATTTAGGATTGTCTACGACAATATATTTATTCATTTACTTTATTAAAAAACCGAGTAAATGTAATTTAAAATTGAATTGAAAAATTAAAATTATTCATAAATTAAATAAAAAAAACCTCTATTTTCATAGAGGCTTTTTTTTGTATAAAGTTTTAATATAAAGTTTCTTACCTAATAAAAACTGGTTCATTTTCTTTTTGAGTATGCTCTTCACTAAATTTATAGGCATCATAATCAAAACCTTTAAGATCGTTTAAGGTTTTAGCATTGGTATCTATAACATAACGAGCCATAGAACCTCTTGCTTTTTTGGCATAAAAACTAATAATTTTTAGCTTTCCGTTTTTAAAGTCTTTAAATACTGGAGAAATAACTTTTGTTTTAAGTTTTTTTGCATCTACAGCTTTAAAATATTCGTTACTGGCTAGATTTACAAAAAGTTCATCATTTTCTAACTCGTTATTTAAAGCTTGAGTTACTTGATCTTGCCAAACCTCGTATAGATTTTTATTATTTTCTATAGATAGTTTGGTTCCCATTTCTAATCGGTAAGGTTGTATTAAGTCTAACGGACGTAATACTCCGTACATTCCAGATAAAATTCTTAACGTATTTTGTAGTAAATCGATCTTGTTTGCTTCGATAGTGTAAGCGTCTAAACCAGTATAAACATCGCCAGAAAATAAATATGCTGCAGGTCTAGAATTTTCTTTAGTATGTTCTTCTTGAAAATCTTGGTAACGCGTATAATTTAAGTCTGCCAATTTATCACTAATCCCCATTAGCTCAGAAATCTCTTTTTTTGTCATTCTGGCTAACTTTTTATTAATTTTTGTGGCTTGATCTAAAAATTGAGCTTGCGTACCTCTAGTTGTAGGTAATTTACTTTCTTGATCTAATGATTTTGCTGGAGAAACTACTATTTTCATCGATTTAATTTTGAGGTAAATTTAAAATTTATGCAGCTAGATGTAAATAACTTTTTGTTATTTTTTACAATAAAACGATAATCAAAAACTATAGTTAATTGTGGTTTTATAATTTTTTGCAATAGGGATAGTAGCAAGCTACCGTGTAGCGCGAATAGCCCGACCCGGAGTTTTTACGGAGGGGATTGCCCAGAATAGTGATTAAAATAAAAAAAGAAGCATTTTACAATACTTCTTTTTGGTTTTTTGCGTAGCTACGCCACTTTTCTATACATTGTTGTATATCTTCTGGTATGTCGGTATTAAAACTCATCCATTTTTTGGTGGTTGGGTGCTCGAAGCCAAGTGTTTTTGCATGCAATGCTTGGCGTGGTAATACTTTAAAACAATTATCTACAAATTGCTTGTATTTGGTAAAAGAGGTTCCTTTTAAAATACGCTCGCCTCCATAACGTTCGTCATTAAATAAAGTATGCCCAATGTGCTTCATATGCACACGTATTTGGTGTGTACGTCCGGTTTCTAACTTACAAGAAACTAAGGTTACATAACCAAAACGTTCTAAAACTTTGTAATGTGTTACAGCTGGTTTTCCGTTTTCTGCTTCGTCTCCTTCAAAAACTATGTTTTGTAAACGGTTTTTGGGGTTTCTACCAATATTGCCTTCTACCGTACCTTCTTCATTTTCTACGTTACCCCAAACTAATGCTACATACTCACGCTCACTAGTTTTATGAAAAAACTGTTGGGTAAGGTGCGTCATAGCTGCTTCTGTTTTAGCAACTACTAACAATCCGCTGGTATCTTTATCTATACGATGTACCAAGCCGGGACGCTCGCTACTGTTGTTTGGTAAATTTTCAAAATGATAAATCAAGGCATTAATTAAAGTACCTGAGTAATTACCGTGCCCAGGATGCACTACCATTCCTGCTGGTTTATTTACTACTAAAAGCGCATCATCTTCATAAACCACATCTAACGGAATATCTTCTGGCGTTAGTAAATATTCATACGGCGGATGCTCAAAAAGCACTTTTACCTCATCACCGGCTTTTACGCGGTAATTTTGTTTTACGGTGTTTCCGTTTACAAATACATTTCCGTTTTTAGCAGCTTGTTGTACTTTATTTCGGGTAGCATTTTCTACAAAATTCATTAAAAATTTATCTACTCGTAAAGGTTCTTGCCCTTTAGAAGCGGTAAAACTATAATGCTCGTATAAATCGTCGTTTCCGTTATCTTCTATATTATTTTCTTCCTGCATACTTTTACTCCGCACTATTATAATTACGGGTACCATCACCCAATACCATATCTATCACTCCTGTCTTTTTCACTTTATCTCCTGCTTTTAATGCTTTACCTTTATATCTTAATTCTAGTACTACATTTTCTGCAAAATCTGGTTTAAAAGTAACATCTCCTATTTTAAAACCTAATGATAAAAGTTTAGATTCTACTTGACGTCTTGTTATTCTTTCAAACTGCGGAATATCTAATTTTGGGTATCCAGACGGATTTAATTTGATATAAATCTTTCTATTTTCTTTTACAAATTTACCTGCTTCTGGCACTTGTTCTATTACAGAATACTGCGGATAGTCTGGATTATAATTAGCTGAGTCTTGAATTACTTTTCTTAAATTCATTTCTTCTAATTTTTTATCTACAATATCTATAGATAATCTAGATAAATCTGGTACTTCAATACGCTGATCGTGATTAGTAGTGCTATCTAACCAGGCCATAGCTCCAAAAACTAAAATTACGACTAGTACAATAGCAATTACTATTTGTATTAAAAAGGTTTTACTGAAAATGAATTTTAAAATGCTCATTATTATTAAAATTATTGCGCAAAGATATAAAAACACCCGTATTTTTGTGTGAAATACTTGAAGTGTTATTTTATTATTAAAAACCTTTTAGATAAATTCTACTATGAAAAAAAAAGTTGCCATCGCTATGGGCGGTTATTCTAGTGAATATAAAATTTCATTGAATAGTGGTGAGTTGGTTTATAAACTTACTAACCGAGATTTGTTTGAGCCTTACCGAGTACATATTTTAGAAGAAGGTTGGTTTGTAGTGCTTGATAATGGTGAAAAACACTCAATTGATAAAGCTGATTTTTCTGTGGAAATTAACAACGAGAAAATCACATTTGATACGGTTTTTAATATTATTCATGGTACTCCAGGCGAAGACGGTATTTTTCAGGGCTACTTAGAAATGCTAAATATTCCACAAACAGCTTGCGATTATTACCAAGCGGCCCTTACTTTTAATAAACGCGATTGCATAAGTATTTTGCGTGCTTATGGTATTAAAACTGCAAAAAACTACTTTTTAAATAAAGGAGACGATTATAACGAAGATGAAATTATTGAGCGTGTTGGTTTACCTTGTTTTGTAAAAGCCAATAAAGCCGGAAGTAGCTTCGGAATTTCTAAAGTGAAGAAAAAAGAAGACTTGGAAGCGGCAATTAATTTTTCTTTTGAAGAAGACGAAGAAGTAATTATTGAATCTTTTTTAGACGGAACCGAAGTTTCTGTAGGAGTGATTAATTACAAAGGAGAAATTATGGCGTTGCCAGTAACCGAGATTATTTCTGAAAATGAATTTTTCGATTATGAAGCGAAATATTTAGGAATGTCTAAAGAAATTACACCAGCTAATATTTCTGAAGAAGATAGAATTAAAGTACAAAATCAAGCTAAACGTATTTTTCAAGTGTTGAAGCTAAAAGGTCTCACAAGAGCCGAATTTATTTTTCACGAAGGTGAGCCTCACTTTCTAGAAGTAAATACCAACCCTGGTTTAAGCGAAGCTAGTATTTTACCTCAGCAAGCTAAAGCAGCTGGTATTAGTCTAACCGATTTATTTACTAATTTAATGGAAGCTTCTCTATCTTAAGAATTGATTATCTTCCCTAAAAATTTTAGTTTTTCTTAATTGAAAAATACTTAACTAATAAAGTAACGTTTTACTGAACTTGATTTCAGTATAACATCACTAAATATAAAATTATGAAACGAGCGGTTTTCCCAGGTTCTTTTGATCCCTTAACGTTAGGACATTACGATATTATTGAACGCGGACTCAAACTTTTTGATGAGATTATCTTAGCCATTGGTGTAAATGCCGATAAAAAATATATGTTCTCTTTAGAGCAACGCCTTCAATTTTTAGAAGAGACTTTTAAAGATGAACCAAAGATTGTCGTAAAAACTTACGAAGGTTTAACCGTAGATTTCTGTATGAAAGAAAATGCAGATTTCATCTTACGTGGACTTAGAAATCCTGCCGATTTTGAGTTTGAAAAAGCCATTGCTCACACCAACCGTAAATTACAACAAATTGAAACCGTTTTCTTATTAACTTCTAGCGGCAAAAGTTATATTTCTTCTTCCATTGTTCGAGATGTAATTAGAAATAATGGGGATTACACTTTGCTGGTCCCAGATGCGGTTAGGGTTTAGAGAATTGGTTAGAAGTTAGATAAATACATCATATTGAACTCGATTTTAGAATGACATCAATATAATTCTTAAAAATCTGGGAGACCCAAATCAAGTTTGGGGTGACGGTAATTTGATAATAAACACTTTACCCTTCGTCATGATGAACTCGATTAATTTCGTTGAATCTTCGATTTCAGCATCGCATCATCATAATTTTTTAAAATCTGGATGAGACCCCAAATCAAGTTTGGGGTGACGACAGATTGATAACAAATAATTTACCCTTTACCAGGCAGAACTCGATTAACTCCGTTGAATCTTCGATTTTAGCATCGCATCAACATAACTCCAAAAAAAATACGAGACCCAAATCAAGTTTGGGATGACTGTTGTGTTGAGCAATCAAAAAATTATTGCATATACTTTTCTAAAATTGAAACAAGCTCTTCTTCAGTGTGGTTGTAATTAGTTTGCACTACAACTTCATTATTTTTATTAAAAATAATAAAACTAGAATATCCCATTTCTTTAAAATCACAACCTTCACAAATACTTTGAATCGTCTTTTTTAAGAAACCCAACAATGGTTTGTCTTTTAAAATATAAAAAGGCTCTTCATAACCATAATAAAAAAGATGGTCTTTTAAATCTTCTTTATTTTTTTCTTTTGTTTCGCTGATAATAAATAATTCAAAGTTTTTTTGAATTGAATTTTTATATAATTTATCTAAATCCGGAAAAATATCTCTACTTGCCGGACAAAATTGATTAAATATAAAAGCTATTTTGTATTCTTTTTCACTCTCAAAAATTTCTTCTTTTAATTCTTCTAGCTCTATAAGCTGAATATTAGTTTTAAATACTTCGTTTTGAGCAGTTATAGAATAACAAGCAGTCAAGAAAAAACTAATTATAAATAAATACCTCATCACGTTAAATTTATTCGCCCCAGCTTCGGTTTACATTTTCTAGAACAAATTTTCGCATATAAGGCGAAAGCTCCCAGCGTTCTTGTAAATCAATATTAAACAAGATTATTTTAATATTTTCTCCTTTTGCTTTTTGTCGCATAAGTACATTGTACCATTCACTCCAAATATCAACGACTTGTTGGATTTGCTCATGTTCAAATACACCCCAATTAACTACAAATGTATAATCGTACTTTTTGGGATCGTCGTAATCATTTCCTGTTTTGTAGTGAACAATTTTTGAGGTCCAAAAATCTAAGCTAGGCTCATTTTTCTCAGGTCTCTTTCTAAGTTTTTTAAAATTCGCCAATTTCTTTTCTGAAGTTATATTGTTTATAGACTCTAAAAATTGTCCTTCTTCATTAAACACATAAATTATAGGAGAACGAAGAAATTTAGATTCATAATAAGGTCTAAAACTATTTTCAGAATCTTTGGTGATATAAATATCTTCTTCCTGAAATGGTAGTTCGTACCTTTCAATATAAGCATCTAAAGAATCTGAATTTTTAAAATTATAGGTGTACTCTTTTTGTGCACTTACTGAAAAAGTAATAATGGACACTAATAGTAATATCAATCGATTATTCATACTATAAATTCTAACTTCTATTCAAATTTTCTAAAACATAATTTTGCCATTTTGGCGATAAATCCCAATGATCTTGAACATCCATATTCAATAAGATTATTCTAATATTTTCGCCATTAGCTTTTTGTCGTGAAAGTACATCATACCACTCATTTAAAATATCTATAATCATCGATTTTTGCTCGCCCGTAACAAGCAACCAATTTATTACAAATGTAAAACTGTACTCGTTTTTAGATTGAAAATCTTTCCCAGTTTCGTAAGGAACAATTTTTTCTGTCAAAAACTCTAAAACAGGCTGATCTTTTTTAGGTTTGCTTTTAATCTTTTTGAAATTACTCAGCTTTTTTTCAGAGCTAATATTATCTATATTTTCTAAAAACTTACCTTCAGCATTAAATACCAATATTATTGGAGAAGCAAAAAAATCAGTCTGTGTATAAGCTTTATAACTTTCTAAATCTTTAACTATATAAATATCTTCTGGATGAAATAAAAGATTATTATTTTCAATATAACTATTTAATGAGTCTGAGTTTTTAAAATTAAACTCATAATTGGATTGAGCTAGAATAGGACTGGCAAAAACAATTAGAAAACTGAAAATTAAAAATTCTCGCATACAAATTCTATATTTGATTATTTACGTTATTTAACACCCATTTTTCCATTTTGGGAGATAAATTCCAACTTTTCTGCAAATCAACATTCAATAAAACTATTTTAATATTTTTACCATTAGCTTTTTGCCTTAAAAGTACTTTATACCAATGATCAATCATTTCAATATTCTCTATATCTCCAAATAATAAACCCCAATTAAGAATAAAAGTATATTCTACAGGAGTATCTTTCAATAAATCACCTGACTCAAAATGGCTTATTCGTTCTTTCCAAAAATTTAAACCAGGATATTCTTCACTAGTTTTGTTATTAATTCTTTTAAATTTTGAAAGCTTTTTTTCTGCATTCACATTATTTATAAGATCTACATATTCCCCATCAGCATTAAACACAAATATTACTGGAGATTTTAAGTAACCTTGACTATAGGTTTTAAAACTTTCTAAGTTTTTCAGAACATAAATATCTTGATTCTCGAAAGAAAGATTTTTGACTTTAATGTAATTTTCGATTGAATCTGATGAAATAAAATTAATTTCTGTATCAACTTGAGAAAACCCTAAATTAAAGTTCATATATATTAATATTGATAATATTATTTTAATTTTCATATTATGATAAATTAATAAGTTTAAATTGATACAATAGTATTTTCCGGAAAATAACTGCTGCTAATATATATATATATTAAAATTTAAAAATTATTTTTTATTGAAATCAAATTATTAATTATTCGTAATTAACAATGAGGGATATTTATGTAATTTAAAAACACCTATTATATTGAAAAAATAAAAAACATTTTCAAAAATCTGAATGAGACCCTAAATCAAGTTTAGGGTGACGACAAACATAAATTATAACTTCTAAAACAAATACTTCACTCCAACTCCGCCGTAAAAATTACGATCGTTCCCGGGATAATAATAGCGTGGTTCGCTACCACCAAAGCCAACGGCATTAGGTACAATACTTACTGCATATTCTTCATCTAGCAAATTATTTACTCCTACATTCAGGTTAATTTGAAAATCTTTAAGAATAGTAAAATCGTAAGCTGCTTTTAAGTTGATTAATTGGTAACTATCGGTATATAAAGTATTAGCATCATTGAGCGGAATTTCTGAAACGAATAAAGCATTGCTAAAAAAACTAAATCCGCTTTCAGTAAGGAGATCGATTCCTACATTTATCTTTTGATCGGGAACTCCTGTTAAATCGTTACCGCTATAATCTTCTCCTTCATCTACAAACTCATCAAACTCATACCAATTAAAGTTTGCCGATGCATAAGGTTGAATTTGTACAAAAGGAGAAACTTCCCAATTGTATTTAAGCATTAGTTCTGCTCCGTTATGGTCTGTTTTTCCTGCATTAACACCCACATATTGATCTTCTGCTACACGCTCTGCTACTAATAAATCATTTACTTGTATTGTATATAAAGCTATTTCAGTATAAAGATTTTTTAGCCAAGTTCCTTTAAAACCGATTTCGTAATTCCAACCTATTTCTGGTTTTAGTGTGGTATTAATTAAGCCTTGCGGAGTTAAAGTTTCATCTACTGTTGGAGTAGAAAATCCTTTAGAAACATTTACATATAAGTTTTTTGTGGAAGTTAATTCATATAAAGCGGCAACTCTTGGTGACCAAATGGTTTCAAACTGGTAATCTCCTGTTTGATCAATATCATCTTCCGCATATAAATCGGTTAAACTATAATCAGTAACATTTACATTTAAACCTCCTACTAATTTTAGCTTCGGAAGAAGTTGTAAATTCAGCTGCGCAAATAAATTATAGTAATTTCTGTCTTGCTCTAAATTTGCTATTTGGCTACCACGAACACTTCCTTGATCGGGAAAATCTTCATATAAATTTTCATAATTACTTCCTTTGTAATTTTCATTTAAAAACTCACCGCCAAGACTTGCTTCCGTAGGAAAAGAAAAAAGTTCTGTTTTATAATTAAATTTTGTTCTTGCCCCTATACTAAAACTATTTTGTTTTAAAATATCAAATGGCCTTGGCTCGTAAGCATCACGATTGTTAATAAAAACGCTGGTGGTATTTTTAAAATTTTCTGTAAAATGTTGCGTGTAAGAAAGTCCCATTAAAAACCGATCGTAAGACTCATACCCTTTTGCCGCTCCCCAAGTATAAGCTGCTTTTTCTGGACTTTCTGTAAAATCTGTAATACCTAATGAACTAGGTATATAAGCTTTAAGACGTGTAAAATTTCCTATAAAACTTATTGCTGAAGTTTCTCCAGAATATAAGGTACCATTAAAATTGAAAGATTTACGATCAAAATCTGAATTACTTCTATACCCATCACTTTGTAAATGATTGTAAGTAGCGAAAAGTGATTTTTTCTTATCTGAATAACCAGCACTTACACTATTTTTTAATAGTTGATAGCTACCAAAAGTACTAGAAACTTTACCAAAAGAACGTTCTTCTCCTGGCTCATACGCGTATAAATTAATCACTCCACCTAAACCAGAGCCATAAATACTTGAATTAGGTCCTTTTATAATTTCTACGTGCTCAATGGCATCTAAATCTATATCGTTAATTTCTGTTTGTCCGTCTCCTGTAGTAATAGGAATTTCGTTAAAATAAGCTTTTAATCTATTGGTACCATATTGTGCACGTGCACCTATACCACGAATGGTTATTCTATTAGTATTTAAAGCAGCTTCTTGTGTATATACGCCTGGCACTCGATTAAAAGCAGCTGTTAAAAGTGTTACATTACTTCTATTGAGCTCTTTGTTAGTTAATAAATTTACGGCCGCTGGTGTTTTTTCTAATTCAGATTGAATACTGATAGATTTTAAAAGAACAGTAGGTAAGGTTGTACTATCTACTACAGGCTCTATTGGTTTTTCTTGAGCCTGTAATAAAGAGGTACAACAAATACCTACAACTAAAGAGGTAATTGTTTTATATTTCAAAATGATTGGTTTTAAAGTTGAATAAATTTATCCGTCGGCAGAAACTCGCCATACAATTCCTGCATCGTCATCACAAACTAGTAATGCTCCATCTGGAGTTTGGGTTACCCCAACTGGACGACCGTGAACTTCGGTACCATCAATATTTGCAATAAAACCTGTTAAGAAATCTTCTGGCTGTTGTGGTTTTCCTTCAGCATCAAACGGAATAAATACAACTTTATAACCTGCAAGTTTAGATCTATTCCAAGAGCCGTGTTGCCCTACAAAAGCTCCATATTTGTATTTACCAGGAAAAGCATTAGAGGTATAAAATGTAAATCCTAACGAAGCGGTATGAGCACCTAGCGGTACATCTGGCATAATTGCTTTATCTACCAGTTCTTGATGAGGCTCTGCCTCCCAACGAGGATCTTTTATTTGCCCATAATATGAATATGGCCAACCATACCAACCACCTTCTTTTACACTAGTTGCGTAATCTGGCACTAGATCATCTCCTAATTTATCACGCTCATTAACTGCTGCCCAAAGTTCTCCAGTAATAGGGTTCCAATCTATCCCAACTGGGTTTCTTAAACCCGATGCATATATTTTTTCGTCGGTACCATCTGGATTCATTTCTAAAATACCCGCTCTTCTTTCTTCTTTCTCCATTCCGTGTTCTCCAACATTACTAGAAGAACCTACGGTTACATATAATTTAGATTCATCTTTATTGGTAATCATATTTCTAGTCCAGTGATGATTGTATCCTCCTGCAGGGAGCTCTTTTACTAATTCTGGCTCTGCAGTGATACTTGTTTGCCCTTCATAATAAGGAAACCTTACTACGGCATCTACATTAGCTACATAGAAATAATCTCCTAAAATTAGCATTCCAAACGGTTGATTTAAACTTTCTAAAAAAGTATAATTCTCATCAGGTAGCCCATCATTATTAGTATCTCTAAATAAGGTAATTCTATTTGCAGATTTGCTAGCATCATCAGACTCTACTACAAAATAATCTCCATTACTTCCTACGTAACTCCACCTAGGATGTTCTAGATTGTCTGCAAATCGAGTAACTGTAAAACCTTCTGGAGCTTGAGGCAACTCTCTTTGCCCCCAATTAATAATCTCACTTTCTACACGTACAGATTCTGTATGAAATGCAGGAGGAAGTACTAAATCTCCAATAGCAGTTTCTACAGTGGTGTAGGTACTATCTTCTTCAATGGTTTCCATAGTATCTTCAGACACTTTATGCTCTCCCTTGCAGTTAAACAAGAGTAAAACTCCCATTGATAAACCAAGTAAATTTAAAGGCAATTGTAATTTTTTCATCATAAGTATTTTTTACTAATTTAATTTTTCAATTAAAAAGCTTAAAATCTGCACCTTACATTAGTATATGTTTAACACATATTATAGAATAATTAAGATAGCTAATTAGATGCTTCTTCAAGAAGAATTAATCTTTGTATTTTTGATAGAGTTAATTTGAATGCCTATTTATGCTTGTACGAGTAATTATTCTAAACTTTTTGATATTAGTAGTTTCTAGTTGTGATTTTTCTAAATACAAACAAACTGAAAGTGTTGATTTTACTACTGCTTTTGAAAAATCTAACGGAGAAGAAACTGCAACCTATAACGAGGTTATTAATTTTTACCAAGCTTTAGATAGTATTTATCCTAGTATTTCTTTTATTGAATATGGTGAAACAGATAGTGGTAAAAAACTACACCTTGTGATATACAATCCAGCAGAAAAATTTGATTTAGATGAATTAAAAAAGAACAAACAAATATTTTTTATTAATAATGGAATTCATCCTGGTGAAAGTGACGGTATTGATGCCACGATGCTTTTTTTAAGAGATTTAGCGCAAGACTCTATTACTATACCTAAAAATACTATTGTTGCCACTATCCCTATTTACAATATTGGCGGTGCCTTAAACAGAAACACTTCTACAAGAACTAACCAAAACGGACCTAAAGCATACGGTTTTAGAGGTAATGCTAGAAATTATGACTTAAATCGAGATTTTATTAAAGCAGATACTAAAAATGCTAGATCATTTTATAAAATTTTTCAAGATCTTGATCCTGATATTTTTTTAGATAACCACGTAAGTAACGGAGCAGATTACCAATACACTCTAACTCATCTACTTACACAGCACAATAAATTAAATGGAGAATTAGGTAACTATTTACACAATCAATTTATGCCTGCTTTACAAGATAGTTTAGCTAAAAAAAACTGGCCAATTACTCCGTATGTGAATGTGTTTAATGAAAGTCCGGAAATTGGTTTTCAGCAATTTAATGACTCTCCTAGATATTCTACGGGTTATTCTACCCTTTTTAATAGTTTAGGCATGATGTTAGAAACTCATATGCTAAAACCATACAAACAAAGAGTAGAAGGTACTTATGAGTTTATGCAAACTACTTTAAATATTATCGATAAAAATTCTGAACAAATTTTAAAAGCAAGAGCTAAAACCAAAGCTTATTTTACTAATGCTAAAGAATATTACCTTAATTATAAAGTAGATAGCTCTAAAACTTCTCAACTTCAATTTAAAGGTTACCACGACACCCTCATAAAAAGTAAAGTTACTGGTTTGTCACGTTTAAAATATAACCGAGAGAAACCATACACCAAAAACGTAACTTATTACAATTATTTTAAACCTACAGACACCATTAAAATTCCCAAAGCTTATATTATACCGCAAGCTTGGTGGCAAGTAACAGATCTATTAAAAAGAAATAATATAGAAATGCAATCTCTTAAAAAAGACAGCATTATTACAGTAGAAACTTACCACATACAAGATTATAAAACTAAAAAAGAAGCTTATGAAGGGCATTACCTACATTACAACACCAAAGTAAATGCTCAACAAGAAAAAATACAATTACACAAAGGTGATTTTATAGTGTCTACTCACCAAGAAGGTATTCGGTATTTAATAGAAACTTTAGAACCTGTTGCTACCGACTCTTTTTTTAATTGGAACTTTTTTGATACAGTGCTTCAGCAAAAAGAACATTTTTCACCTTATGTTTTTGAAGACAAAGCACTAGAAATTTTAGAACAACAACCAGAATTAAAGCAAAAATTTGACTCTATTAAAAGAGTCAATTCTACATTCAGTAAAAACTGGTATATGCAATTAGACTGGATACACAAACACTCTATACATTATGAAAAATCTCATTTAAGATACCCTATTTTTAGGATGCTGAATTAAATATTCTTTAGGAAACAATAATTTAATATTTTCATAAGATTGTTTGAGTGCTTCTTGGCTTTTTTCAAAGTTTCTCCACTCCACTTTAGTAATCCCTTCTTTCTCTTGCGGAATTAATTCCCCTTTAAAATTGGTAGTCATTTCAAACCAAAAAGTCTCTTTTAATCTATACTTACCTTTTCTTTTTAAAATATGATAAGTAGTTTGTAAAAACTGAGTAATCTCTAGGTTTTTCACCATCGTTTCTTCTTCTACCTCACGAATAGCTGTTTGCTCTATAGTTTCTTTCTTTTCAGCTTTTCCCTTTGGTAAATCCCAACGGTCATTTCTATAAATAAATAAGATTTCACCTTTAGAATTATACACTAACCCACCACCTGCAACAATAGTTTTAAGTTTTCTTTTTAGGTGTTTTAGAAGTTTTTCTTCTTTTTTATGATATAAATTAACGTAAAGCAATTCCCCTTTAGCAATTTTTTTAATTAGCTTTTTTAGTTTTACCTTTTTAATAGGAATTGATGTATATTGCTCACCTATTTCCTTTTTGGTGGAAAGAATAATTGGAACATCATTCACAAAAACTTTATACATTTGCAAGTATGATTTTAGATACAGAAACAGCCAAAAAAACAGCCGAACTTTTATTGCAAATTAAAGCAATTAAATTAAACCCGCAAGAACCTTTTACTTGGGCAAGCGGATGGAAGTCTCCAATTTATTGTGATAACAGAATTGTACTCTCGTACCCTCCTATTAGAAACTACATTAGAGAAAACATCGCTAAACAAGTAGAGCAAATTTACGGTAAGCCAGATGTAATTGCTGGAGTTGCCACTGGAGCTATTGGTATTGGGATGCTTGTTGCAGAATATTTGGGCCTACCATTTATCTATGTTAGACCAGAAGCCAAAAAGCACGGGAGACAAAACCAAATTGAAGGTCATTTAGAAAGTGGGCAACACGTAGTAGTGATTGAAGATTTAATTAGTACTGGTAAAAGCAGTATAAATGCAGTAAAAGCTCTAAAAGAAGCCAATGCCAATGTAAAAGGAATGGTTGCCATTTTTTCTTACGGTTTTGATATTGCTCAAGAAAATTTTGAAAAAGAAAATATCGACATTAACGTGTTGAGCAACTATGAGCATTTAGTTGAGCAAGCTTTAGAAACTAGCTATTTAAACAAAAAAGAAGCAGAAACATTAAGACGTTGGAGGTTAGACCCTGCCAATTGGTCTCCAAACTAAAAACTATGCATTTAGAAAGCGATATTACTACGGTTAACAAAAGCCAACAAGAAGTTTTTGAATTTTTAACCAACGTAGAAAATTACGAACAAATAATGCCAGAGAGCATTCAAAAATTTGAATTAAAAGGAGAAGATAGTTTTCTTTTTCAATTAAGTGGTATGCCCGTAATTGGACTTAAAATGCAGGAAAAGCTACCATATAAAACTGCAGTTTTAGGCTCTATGAGTGATAAATTTCCTTTTACGTTAAAAGCAGATATAGATGCTCTTGAAGATAACAAAACACAAGTAAAATTAGTTTTTGAAGGAGAATTTAATGCAATGATGGCTATGATGGTTAAATCTCCACTTAAAAAATTTATAAATACATTGAGTGATAACTTAGGGAAGCTTTAATACAATAGTTTTACCTCCTTAATATCAAACTCATTTAAAACATTGTCTTCAAACAAAACGATTAATCGTCCTTGTTTGGAGACTTTTTTTATGATACCTGTTTTTCTTATTCCTGTAGGAAATTCAAATGTAGAAGGTTTTTCTAACCTAAATAAACTTTTATAATACTCTTCTAAAATAGCTTCTATTGCCCAATCTTTCTTATCGTAAATATTTTTTTCAATAGTATTTACTAGCTGTTTTAATAAATATTCTAAATCAAAATGCACTCCGGTAAGTTTTTTTAAAGATGAAGCTTTAGCCAAATCTTCAAAATCTTGTTGATTTACGTTTAAACCAATACCAATTATAGAAGAACCTACTCTGCCATTAATTAAAATATTTTCAATTAACACGCCACATATCTTTAATTGCTCTGCCAAAATGTCGTTAGGCCATTTAATATTTAATTTAGGTATATTATGTTTTTTTAAAACCTCAATTATAGAAGAAGCTACAATAGCACTAAGTTTAAATTGCTCATCAATTTTTAAGTTCAAATCATTCAGCAGTATGCTAAACGTAAGGTTCTCTCCTTTTTTAGACACCCAACTAGCTCCCATTTGCCCTTTA
The DNA here is from genome assembly GCF_900141885.1 of Mesonia phycicola. Classification (GTDB taxonomy): domain Bacteria; phylum Bacteroidota; class Bacteroidia; order Flavobacteriales; family Flavobacteriaceae; genus Mesonia; species Mesonia phycicola. The sequence continues at coordinate 196,746 of NZ_FQYY01000001.1, forward strand.
CCCTTAGTCTGTTCTTCTGTTACCACATAGCAGTTTTCTATGCTTGGTTGCTCTCTAAAAAGTTCTCTTAAAAATAAGTTTGTAGAATCGGTGGCAAGAACTTTGATACTTTGCATGTAAAATAAATTAGATTGCTAAAAATAATGTTGAGATATCAACGCAAAAAAAGCGCAAAAAATAATAACTTTGCGAAAAATAATTAAAATTTAATGGTAAAAAAAGAAAATAACACAGACCAGCTTATAACATATATACTGAAGGGGATTGAAGAAGTAAAAGGAAAAGATATTCAAATCTTAGACCTTAGAGAAATTGAAAACACGGTTTGTGACTATTTCATAATTTGCAACGGTACGTCTAACACTCAAGTTAACGCTATTGTAAATTCTATCCAAAAAATCGTGAGCAAGGGTCTTAAAGACAAGCCTTGGCACGTAGAAGGTACCGATAATTCTGAATGGGTACTTATTGACTACGTAAATATAGTGGTTCACGTTTTCCAAAAACACATTAGAGAATATTATGATATTGAAGGTTTATGGGGAGACGCAAAATCAACCACTATTGAAACCAATTACTAAAATTTCTATTAGAAAGTATTAACACATGGCTAAAGAGCAAAATAAAAAGAAACCAGGGAGCAATAAACCCAAATTTAACTCTTACTGGATTTATATTGGGATAGTTCTAATATTTTTAGGACTAAACTTTTTTGGAGGAATGGGTTTTAACGAACCTAAAAAAACAAATATTGCAGAGTTTGAATCTTTCTTAAAACAAGGAGACGTTAAAAAAGTAGAGATTATAAACAAAAGAACTGCTAATGTTTATCTTACGGAAGCTGCTGAAGCTAAAGAAGAGCATAAAAAAACGCAAGAAAAAGAATTTCTTCCTGCAGGAGACCAACCAGATTATTCATTTGAGTTAGGAGATCTTCAAAACTTTGAAAATGATTTTGATGAAATTAAAAATGAATATAACCTAGATACTATTAGAGTTAATGAAACTCAAAATAATATGTGGGGAGATATTTTACTAACACTTCTTCCTTTTATACTTCTTTTTGGAGTATGGATTTTTATAATGAAGAGAATGAGCGGTGGTGCCGGTGGTGGTGCTGGAGGTCAAATCTTTAACATTGGTAAGTCTAAAGCCAAATTATTTGACCAAAATACAGATGTTAAAACTTCATTTAAAGATGTAGCTGGATTAGAAGGTGCAAAAGAAGAAGTACAAGAAATTGTAGACTTTTTAAAGCAACCAGAAAAATATACTGCATTAGGAGGTAAAATACCAAAAGGAGCTCTATTAGTAGGCCCTCCAGGTACAGGTAAAACCTTATTAGCAAAAGCCGTTGCTGGAGAAGCAAAAGTTCCTTTCTTTTCTCTATCAGGTTCAGACTTTGTAGAAATGTTTGTTGGGGTTGGTGCTTCTCGTGTGAGAGATCTTTTTAAACAAGCTAAAGAAAAATCTCCTGCAATTATTTTCATTGATGAAATTGACGCTATTGGTAGAGCTCGTGGAAAAAACAACATGTCTGGCTCTAACGATGAAAGAGAAAACACATTAAACCAATTGTTAACCGAGATGGATGGTTTTGGCACTAATACAAATGTGATTGTATTGGCCGCTACCAACCGTGCAGATGTACTAGATAAAGCATTAATGCGTGCAGGACGATTTGACCGTCAAATTTATGTAGATCTTCCAGATGTAAGAGAACGTGAAGAGATTTTTGAAGTACATTTACGTCCATTAAAAAAGGTTGCAGATGAGTTAGACACAGAGTTTTTGGCTAAGCAAACTCCAGGTTTTTCTGGTGCAGATATTGCTAATGTTTGTAATGAAGCTGCTTTAATTGCTGCTAGAAAAGGAAACAAAGCTGTTGGTAAACAAGATTTTCTTGATGCAGTAGACAGAATTGTTGGTGGTCTAGAAAAGAAAAATAAAATTATTACTCCAGAAGAGAAAAAAGCAATTGCTTTTCACGAAGCTGGTCACGCTACTGTTAGCTGGATGCTAGAACACGCAGCACCACTAGTAAAAGTAACTATTGTACCTCGTGGTCAATCTTTAGGTGCCGCTTGGTACTTACCAGAAGAAAGACTTATTGTACGTACAGAACAAATGCTAGATGAAATGTGTGCTACCATGGGTGGGCGTGCTGCAGAAAAAGTAATTTTTGATAAAATATCTACAGGAGCATTAAGTGATTTAGAAAAAGTAACTAAGCAAGCAAAGGCGATGGTAACTATCTACGGTCTTAATGATAAAATAGGTAATCTAACATACTACGATTCTACGGGTCAAAATGAGTATGGTTTTGCTAAACCTTATAGTGAAACAACTGCAGAGTTAATAGATAAAGAGATTTCTAATATTATTGAAACTCAGTACCAAAGAGCTATTGATTTACTTACCAAGCATAAAGACAAGCTTACAGAATTAGCAGAGATATTACTTGATAAAGAAGTAATATTTAAAGATGATTTACAAAGAATATTTGGAGATCGTCCATATGCTAGATACATGACACAAGAGAATAAAGTAATAGAAGAAGGTACCTCTACAACAGAGAATGAAAATTTTTCTGACGATTCTCAAAATTTAGCCCCTAAAAACTAATAAAACCTTAAAAAATCTTGATTATACCCTAGGTACAATCAAGATTTTTTATATTTGAATTAGTATAAACAAACCCGGTTACTACCCTAAATTAATATATGAGTCTATTTAGAAAATTATTTTCATCCAAATCTAAATCAGACAAAGAAGAGGATCAAAAAAATGATACCACTGGTAAGTACATGCCGGAGCCACAACTCCCAATTGACGATAACTTTGTGTATAATTTTAAAAACAATGGAGGTAAATTTCTTTATTGTCAAGATCAAGCTGATGTACAAGAAATTTTTGAGCAAATTTTACAAGAAAATAATTGGCACAATGCCGAGTGTTGTTGCTTTGATGAAAATTTAAAACAAAATTTTAAAAATTTCAATTTAAATTTCACAACTAATGGAGAAGCTAGTTTTTTTCTCTCTACTTGTGAATATTTAATTGCAAATACTGGAGCACTTTTTATATGTTCTAATCAAATTAAGGAGAAAAAACTAGCAGAAATACCTCATAATTTTGTTATTTTGGCTTCCACTAGCCAACTGGTAGACAATATTGGCGAAGGTTTAAGAGGAATAAAATCTAAGAGTACAACAAGAATTCCTTCTAACATAACTACTATTAAAACTTTTCAAGATAAAAAAGAAAGTGATTTTTTAAGTTATGGAAGCACCTCCAAAAATGTATATTTACTCCTACTAGAAGATTTATAAAAATATGAGTGAACTTTTAAAAAGAACCCTTTCTGGGGTTTTCTATGTAGTATTGTTAATTTCTGCAATATTAATTTCAGAATATACTTTTATTGCATTGTTCTTTCTATTTGGTATAGTTTGCTTATATGAGCTACAAAAATTATTAAAACTAAATAGCTACTTAAATTATATTGTACTTACTATAGCTTTAGTATTTTTTGGTATTTTAAAATATCACGAATACTCCATTATCACTCTTTTAATTGTAACTATTTTTGTAAAAATTCTTCTTTTAAAAGATTTAATCATCATAAATAAAATACCATTATTTGAGGGTAAAAAATATATTCTTACTTTATTTTACCTTATCTCATCTATTATATTTTTAACATTGATACCTTATGAAAATAAAGAATATTCTCCATATATACTTATTGGAGTATTTTTGTTAGTTTGGTTTAATGACTCTTTTGCTTATTTAGTGGGTAAAAATTTTGGTAAGAGAAAACTTTACGAAAGAATTTCTCCTAAAAAAACTATTGAAGGCTTTATTGGCGGTCTTGTATTTGCTATGATTGCAAGTATTGGTGTCGCTTACTATACAAAAACCTTAGATTACAAAACTTGGCTAATAGTTTCTATATTAGTTAGTATATTTGGAACCTGTGGAGATTTAATTCAATCTAAACTAAAGAGACAAGCTAACGTGAAAGATAGTGGTAATATCATGCCTGGTCACGGTGGCTTATTAGATAGACTTGATAGTATTTTATTTGCAGGAACTTTTGTTTATGCTTACTTATTAATAATATAATATAACATGTTTCATAAAGAAGGATATAAGATTTTAGGAATTGCTATCACCATATGCGTGATTATAAACATTCTCTCTTATACATTTATTAATGTTGAATGGGTAAACCAGCTAATTTTAGCAGCAACTATTATTATGTTTCTATTAGTGCTACAGTTTTTTAGAAACCCAAAACGTCAAACTTTAGTAAGTGATCATAATATTGTAGCGCCAGTAGATGGCAAAGTAGTGGTTATAGAAGAAGTATTTGAAAAAGAATATTTTAAAGAAAAACGCTTACAAGTTTCTGTATTTATGTCTCCTGTAAATGTACACGTAACCAGACACCCTATTAACGGTAAAGTAGTTTTTAGCAAATACCATCCAGGTAAATTTTTAGTGGCTTGGCACCCTAAATCTAGTGAAGAAAATGAACGTACAACCGTAGTTGTAAAAAATAACGCAGTAGAAGTTTTATACAGACAAATTGCTGGAGCTTTAGCTAAACGAATAGTAAACTACGCTAAAGAAGGACAAGAAGTGGTTCAAGGAAGTGATAGTGGTTTTATAAAATTTGGTTCTAGAGTAGATCTTTTTTTACCATTAAACACACCTATTGATGTAAAACTAAATCAAAAGGTAAAGGGCGGATTAACGGTTATTGCAAAGGTATAATCCATGACTAAATCTAAAAAACAATTAGATCTTGAATTTGAAGAGGCTTACCATAAAGCCTCTAAAACAGATTTGAGATTTCCTCCAGATGTTAGATTACACTTTTATGCTTATTACAAAAGAGCTACTAAAGACAACTCTACACATAAAGAAGAAAACTTAGGAAGTAGATTAATTTCTGCTTTTAAAATGAATGCTCTTTTTCAAACTAAAGGCATTAGTAAAGACCAAGCTAAACAAAAATACATAGACCTAGTTAACAAGTACATCACAGACTAACTATATATTACCTCCACTTTACCGTTATAAATTCTTTGGTTTTATGGAAGTGACTAGGCACTACTTCTAAAATTGCATCTCTTAAATTTTTTAATAACAATTCTTTAGTAAAACTTTTATGTACCGCTAAACCTATTTGTCTTGCTGGTTGCGGATTTTCAAATTTCTTTACATATTTTTCATCATTACTAGTAACAGAAAGTTCTGGCAACAACGTATAGCCTGTATGACTTAATATCATCTTTTTTAATGTTTCTAAAGAACCTGTTTTAAATTTAATTCTATTCTCTGCAGAAGTTTTTTCAAGTCTGTTACAAATATTTAGAACCTGATCTCTAAAACAATGTCCTTGATCTAACAACCAAAGACCTTTTTCATCTAAATCTTCGGGAAACAATTTTGATTGATGAAGTAATTTATTTTTTTCATCTGCGTAATACATAAAAGGCTCAGAAAACAATTTAACTTCTCTAATATTTCTCTGTTGTGTGGGTACTACTAACATCCCTATATCTAACTTACCATTATCTAAATTTGCTAGAATATCATCACTTTGCATTTCATTAATCTCTAATTGAAGATCTGGGTGCGCATCACTAAACGATTTTAAAAACAAAGGGATTAAATAAGGAGAAAGTGTAGGGATAATTCCTATTTTACAAATACCAGTTAGTGACTGCCTATCATCATTAACCATTTCTTTTAAGCCCTCTACCTCTCTAATTATTTGTCTTGCCTTTAATATAAATTTTTCACCTTGGTAGGTAGGCGTTAATGGTTTTGAAGAGCGATCAAAAATTACTAAACCTATTTCATCTTCTAATTTTTTTACCTGTAAAGTAAGCGTGGGTTGTGCTACAAAACAGCTTTCTGCTGCTTTCACAAAGTGCCTATAATTATCTAAAGCAACCACATAATGCAATTGTTGGAGCGTCATATTTATTTTATAAATACTATAGTTAACAAAATCAATTTGATAAATATACTAAAATGACTCAAATTTGTATCATAAAATAAAAAATGCTATGAAAAAGATTATATTATTATCTACCGTATTATTCACAACTACGTTAATTGCTAAAGAAGGAATGTACTTATATTCTTCTAATCAGAAAGTAGAATCAAAAACAACCAAACAACCGGTTCAAAAAAAGGTTAAAGGCTGTTACATTTATTAAAAAAAGCCTCAAGACAAAACTTGAGGCTTTTTTTACAATGTACGTAAAGAACTATTTTTGAGGAATAGGAAAACCTCTATCTCTCATTAATGCATCTATAGTTGCATCACGACCTCTAAATTTTTTATAAGCCTCTGCAGGATCTTCTGCATTTCTTGGTGCAAATAAATATTTAACAAGTTTGTTAGCTACTTGCTTATCATAAAAACCGTTTGGAGCTTCAGCAAAAGCTTCAGCAGCATCAGAGGTTAGTACATCTGCCCACAGGTAACCATAATAACCGGTTGCGTAACCTTCACCAGAAAATACATGCCCAAATTGTGTAGATCTATGTCTCATAGGTATTTCTTCAGGCATTCCTAACTCTTTTAGTTTGTTTTTTTCAAACTCTTGCACATCTTTTATTTGCTCAGGGTCTGTAGTATGATAAATCATATCCATTAAAGCAGATGCTAAAAACTCTGTAGTAGCAAAACCTTGATTAAAAGTAGATGCTTTTTTAATTTTTTGTACTAATTGGGCTGGCATTGGCTCACCAGTTTTATAATGTTTTAAAAATTTATTTATAACCGCATCTGTAGATAACCAACGCTCTAAAAGCTGAGATTGAAACTCTGTATAATCTCTAACACCTCCGTTTAGTGTTGGATATTTAATATCTGCTGAAAGAAAATGTAATGCGTGTCCAAATTCATGAAAAAACGTTTCTGCATCATCCCAACTTACTAAAGTAGGCTCTCCATCTGCTGGTTTAACAAAATTAGAATTATTAGATGCTAAAACTGGATAATTTCCCATTAATTCAGACTTACTTCTATAAGTTGTAGCCCAAGCTCCAGAACGTTTTCCTGGTCTTGCGTATGGGTCTAAATACCATAACCCTACAATTTCTCCATTAGTTTTATTAGTAACTTCCCAAACTTTTACATCTGGATGAAATACAGGAACAGAGTCTGTAGATACTGGCTCAAAATTAAAATTAAAAAGCTCTCCTGCTACATAAAATATAGCCTTGCGTAAGTTATTAAGTTCTAGATACTGTTTTACTTCTTCACTATCTAAATCATATTTTTCTTTTCTTACTTTTTCCATATAAAAACGATAATCCCAAGGCTGTATAGAAATATTTTCTCCTTCTTTCTTCGCTAATTGTTCCATATCATTTACCTCCTCTTCTACTCTCGCTAAAGCAGATGGCCAAACTGCTTTCATTAAATTCATAGCATTTTCAGGATTTTTTGCCATTCTATCTTGTAAACGCCATTGTGCATAATTATCATACCCTAATAATGCTACTCTTTGATCTCTTAATTTTAAAATATTAAGAATCAATTCATTATTATCATTTTCATCTCCATTATTTCCTCTAGAATAATATGTTTTCCAAACTTTTTCTCTTAATTCACGATTTGTAGAATAAGTTAAAAAAGGATCCATAGAAGAGCGAGTATTGGTTATAGCAAATTTGCCCTCTTCACCATTTTCTTTTGCAATGCCACTAGCAGATTTTATATAACTTTCTGGCAAACCTCCTATTTGAGAACTATCTATATAAGTAATATAACTCTCTTCATCTGCCAAAATATGATTAGAAAATTGAGTATAATATTCAGAAAGTTGTTTTTCTATTTCTGCGTAAGTTTCTTTATCTTCTTTAGAAAGATTAGCTCCTTTCATCTCAAAATTCTGATAAATTAAAGCTACAGTACGTTGCTGCTCTTTAGGTAAAGCTGTTTGTTGAGAGGCATTATAAACTGTTTTTATACGTTGAAAAAGCTTCTCATTTTGTGATATTTTAGAGCTATAGTCTGAAATTATAGGAGACAATTCTTTTTGTATTTCTCTAAATTCTGGTGAAGATAAATTACTACTATATATACCATAATATGTAAATACTCTATCTAAATCTTGGCCAGATTTTTCAAACGCAATAATTGTATTTTCAAAAGTTGGTTCTTCTGTATTATTTGCTATTTCTTCTATTTCTTTTAAATGACTTTCTATTCCAGATAAAACTGCTGGTTTTAACAATTCTAACTTCATCATATTAAAAGCTGGTACACCTTGATAAGGCCCTTTCCACTCAGATAGTAAAACATTACCAGACTCTTGTTTCTCTCTGTGCATTTCTTCTGTTTTAGTGTTTTCGGTTTCTTGCTTACAACTGGTAAATAGCAGCAAACTTGTAAACATTACGGTAATTGAAATTTTTAGCATATTAATTTTTAAATTAAGACTAGATTATGTTATAAAATGTTAAATGTGGTATTATAAATGGCATATACAGTATAGAGTTACCCATTAAATTTATTATTTTTACCTCTACCCCTAGAGTGAAAAAATTAATTATAGCCATTTTATTCAGAAAATGACAAAAATAGTAGAAAAAAAAACTGTTAATTCTAAAAATAAAAAAACTTTAGAATCTAGATTAATAGCAGTTGGTGCTAGTGCAGGTGGTTTAGAAGCTTTAAAGTCTTTTTTTAGTAATTTACCAGATAATGATATAAATTCTTACATTGTTATTCAGCATTTATCTCCAGACTACAAAAGTATGATGGGAGAATTGTTAGCTAAAACGGCAAAATTACCTATTGAAGAAATTATTAATAATTCTAAAGTAGAACCAGGTAAAATATACCTTATACCTCCAGTAAATAACCTTACTATAGAAAACGGAATTCTTCACTTAAGTCAAAAACCTAAAAATCAACAGCTTAATTTACCTATTGATATTTTTTTAGATTCTCTTGCAGATTATAAAAAAGACCAAGCTATTGCTATTATTTTAAGTGGAACTGGAAGTGATGGTACTCGTGGAGCTAAGGCTATAAAAGAAAAAGACGGGATGGTTATGGTACAAGACCCTAACCAAGCTAAATTTGACGGTATGCCTAAAAGTGCTATTAACTCAGGGATGATAGATTATGTTTTACCTGTGGAAGAAATGGGTGCAGAATTATCTAAATTTATAGAATCTTCAGACACATATGTAATAGAAGGCAATTTAGAAGACTATAATGAAGAAGCATTTCTAAAAATTCTGAATTATGTTAATGAGAAAACAGGCTTAGATTTTAAAGAATATAAAACCTCTACATTAGTAAGAAGAATTGCCAGAAGGGTTTATGTATGCCAGTGTAAAAATTTAAAAGATTATTATTACTACTTACAAACCCACGTAGATGAAGTTTCTATACTTTTTAAAGAGTTTTTAATTGGTGTTACCAAATTTTTTAGAGATCCTAGAGTTTGGCAAATTATAGCAGATGATATTTTACCTGAAATAATTGAAAATAAAAATCAGGGGGAGATTTTTAAAATTTGGGATGTAGCCTGCAGTACGGGAGAAGAAGCATTTTCTCTAGCTATATATATTCAAGAAGAATTAGAACGACAAAACAAACAAGTAGAAGTAAAGATTTTTGCTACAGATATAGCCAAAAATCATTTAGAAATTGCAGCAAATAGTATTTACTCTGCCAGTATGGTTGCAGATATAGATAGACATTTACTCAAAAAGTACTTCGTAAAAAAAGGAGATAATTACCAAGTAATAGAGAAAATTAGAAGAATGGTTATATTTTCTCAACATAATATTATAAAAAACCCTCCATTTAGTAATATGGATATGGTTTTTTGCAGAAATCTCTTAATTTATTTTCAGCAAAGCATACAGAAAAAGGCTTTAAACCTACTTCATTATTCACTTAAAGAAAATGGATATTTAGTATTAGGCACAAGTGAAACCGTTAACACCTATCAAGAAAATTTTGAAGAGGTTAGCCGTAAGTGGAAAATTTACAGAAATACATCACCTAGAAAAAGATTGAATAACAACCAATTAAAATCATCTTCTAAAATAAAAATTAAAGACCACAAAATTAGAAAACCAGAACCTAAAGCTACTGGACCTAAACAAAAATTCATTTCAGAATTAAACGAAGCTATATTAGAGCAATTTGGAGGCGCCAGTGTTTTTATTGATTCTGAAACAAATATATTAGAAGCAGTTGGTGAGTTTAACAAATATGCCAACTTACCAGCAAAAGGTTTTACTACCAAGCTAATTGAAATGTTAGATGAACACCTACAACACATTCTATTAGCCTGCTGTAAAAAAGCCCAAAAAGATAATAGTAAAATTATTTATAGAGATGCTATATATACGCATTTAGGTGAACAAAAGGTGTTAGATTTAATTGTAAAACCATTTAAAATTAACAACTTAGACAATGAAACTAATTTTGTTATTACCTTTTTAGAAAAAGAATTAGATACCTCTACTATTAAAGAATCTAAAAAAATAACTTTAGATTCTCACACACAAGAATATATTAAAGAAATAGAAAGTGAGCTTAAAAAAACAAAAGAAGAGCTACACACATCTATGGAAGAAATAGAAACTAGTAACGAAGAATTACAAGCCGCTAATGAAGAGTTACTAGCCTCTAATGAAGAACTACAAAGCACCAACGAAGAGTTACAAAGCGTTAATGAAGAGATAAATACGGTAAATGCCGAAAACATCCAGAAAATGGATGATTTATCTGAACTTAATGCTGATATGAATAATATCTTAGAAAGTACAGATATTGGTGTAATTTTTCTAGACAGCGACTTACGTATTAGAAAATTTACTCCAGCCATAAAAAAACATTTTAGCCTAATAAATTCAGATGTTGGTAGACCTATAGATAATTTTGTAACTAATTTTGGTAAAAATAAAGGCCGTGGTCTAGTTTCCCGATGTAAAAAATCTATGGAAACAGGTAAAACATTAGAGAGAAATATTGTCTCTAAAGAAGGTAGAAATTACCTGAGAAGAATATCTCCTTTTATCGATTCTAACGATAATATAGATGGTGTTGTTATCACTTTTGTAGACATAGAATCTTTACAAAGAGCAAAAGAAAAACTAGTTGCAAGTGAAAAAAGGTTTAAATCTTTTTATGAAGAAGACCCGGTTATGCACTTTAGCATAGACCCTAACACATCAGAAATACTTCAATGTAACGAAGAAGCTGTACTCAGATTGGGCTATACAGATAAAGAAGAAATAATTGGTAAACCTATTTATGATCTTTATGACGATAAAACACAATTAAAAGCATTACATCTTAACAAAGCTCTAAAAGAAAAGAATAAGTTTAAGAATGTAGAAATTGAAATGCTCACTAAAAAAGGAACAAAAGTACCTATTATACTTTATTCTAATATTGAGTTTAATGAGAAAAAAGAGGTGATTACCAACCGCCTTACCTGCGTAGATATTTCTGAACTAAAATTAGCACAAGAAAAACTTAAAGAACAAAAAGCAGATTTAGAAAGAGCCAATAAAGATTTAGAGCAATTTGTATCTATTTGCTCACACGATCTTCAAGAACCATTAGCTACTATTAAATTTGGAAGTGACGTTTTAGGTAAACTATACGCAGATAAATTAGATGAAAAAGGTAAAAATTACATCTCTTATATAGACGAAGCTTCAGATAGGTTAGCTAACCAAATAAAAGCACTTCTTGAGCACTCTAGAATAGGGAGAAACACCAAAAAAACACTTGTAGACACACAAGAACTTGCAGAAGTAGTAAAGTATGATTTAACCAAAAGAATTAAAGACACCCAAGCAAAAGTAAGCATTGGCTCTTTACCAAAAATTAAAGCTTATAAGGTTGAATTGAGATTATTACTACAAAATCTTTTAAGTAATGCACTTAAATATATTGACAAAAACAGAAAACCAGAAGTAAGAATTTCTGCTTATAGAGAAGGAGACTCGTGGGTTTTCTCTGTCATGGATAACGGTATAGGTATATCTGAAGAAGACCAAAAAACCATCTTTACTATTTTTAGCAGAGTGCCAACAAAAGATAAATATGAAGGGACAGGTGTTGGATTGGCACACGTAGAAAAAATTGTACAATTACATGAGGGCTCCATTTGGGTAAACTCACAAAAAGGTGTAGGAAGTACTTTTTACTTTAAAATAAAAGCATAGCTAATGAAAATAACCCCTAAAGAAATTAGTCCGAAAATAAATATAACTAATTGTGACAGAGAACCTATACACAATATAGAGCAAACTCAACAACACGGGGTTATTCTTGTAATAGATACAACTTCAAAAAAAATAGTTCAAGCAAGTGAAAATTGTTTACACTTGTTAGGTATAGATATTAAAGAGATTATAAATCAATCTCTAGACAAAGTACTTTCTACTAAAAAAGTTAATATCTTATATAATACCATACAAAACAGTAATACACTATACCCACAAGAAGCTACTTTTAAAAATAAAAAATATCTTGTTATACCTCATTTATCTGCAGACAACCATCTTATATTAGATATAGAACCTGCGGGAGAAACCATAAACCCTATACAATTTCAAGAAGAATTAGTTAAAATACTTCACGAAATAAAAGACTCAGACTCTATTGAAGAAATGAGTAATCAAGCAGCATTGCTTGTAAAAAACCTTTATGGTTACCACCGAGTAATGATTTATAGATTTGATGAAGAATGGAATGGCGAAGTAATTGCAGAAACAAAAGAAGAGCATTTAGAAAGTTGGCTAGGCTTACACTACCCTTCTACAGATTTACCAAAACCTGCTAGAAAAATTTTTTTAAAACAAGGGGTTAGAATAATTAGTGATGTAAACCACTCACCTTCTCCATTACTACCACAATTAGATAAAAAAATAGATTTATCTAAAAGTGAATTAAGAGGGGTTTCGCCAATACATATTGAGTATTTAACTAACATGAAGGTTGGTGCTTCTTTAACTTCTGCCATTATTTTAAACGGAAAACTATGGGGGTTAATTGCTTGCCACCATTACCAACCTAAGTTTATAAATTACCACCAACGTCAATCTTGCAAATTTTTATCTCAAATTCTTGCTAACAAATTAGCATTAAAAACTAGTAATACGTTTCTAGAAAAAATAAATTCTTCAGAAGAAATTAGAAAAAAATTACTAAATCAAATAGACCATTCTAAAAGTATAAAAAATGCTTTAACACAACAAAGTATTAAGTTTACAGATATACTAGATTGCCACGGAGGTGCTGTTTGTTATAATGGAAAACTCACTTTAATTGGTAATACCCCTAAAAAAAATGAGGTAAAAAAAATTATTTCTGAAGTATTAAAAAAACAAAACGATGCCGTTTTTTTCACTAAAAAGCTTACTCGTTTTCATCAAGATGCAAGTGCATATAAAGATACTGCCTCTGGTATTTTAAGTGTTAGAATTGGTAATGACACAGATAATTACCTAATTTGGTTTAGAGCAGAAGAGTCTCACCATATCTCTTGGGGCGGCAATCCAGAAAAAAAAGGCTTTGTAAAAAATGGTATACAATACTTGCACCCTAGAAAATCTTTTGAACGTTGGACAGAAAAAGTTTCTGGTATAGCAAATGCCTGGAATACTTATGATATTGAGGCAGCTACTAATTTACAAGATAGCATCACCCACGTTATTGTAAAAAGACAAAAAGATAAAATAAAAAAGCTAAATAAAAATTTAGTTGAAGTAAATAAAGAATTAAAAATATTGAGCTATAGCATCACACACGATTTAAGAGCTCCTTTAAGAGGTATAGATGGTTACTCTAGAATATTACAAAGTAAATATGCCAACCAATTAGACCAATTTGGCAAAAGCGCTCTAAATACCATATTAGCATCTACAGAAGAGATGGATGTTTTAATAGAAGATATTTTACTTTACTCTAAAGCAGGGCAACAAGACCTTAATATTACCACCTACTCTACACAACAACAAATAGAAACAATTATTACTGCACAAAATATAACAAGTGATACTTCTAATGTAGAAATTAAAATTGCAGAAAATTTACCAGAAATAACAGGAGATAAAAAAATGTTATCTCAAGTATTTAGTAATTTAATTAATAACGCTGTAAAATATTCATCTAAAGAAACTAATCCTAAAATTGAAATTGGAGCAGAAAAAAAATTAGACAAAACCATCTATTATATAAAAGATAATGGTATTGGGTTTGACCCTCAATATAAAAATAAAATTTTTGATGTATTTTCACGCGTTGCAGCGAGTACAGATTTTAAAGGCGCTGGTATAGGTTTAGCAACCGTAAAGAGAATAGTAAAAAAACACAAAGGTAAAGTTTGGGCAGAGTCTAGCTTAGGTAACGGAGCAAGCTTTTATTTTTACGTAGATGTAAATACTCAAAATTTACAATTTTCAAAATAATTATGATTACAACAAAATTAAGAATTCTATTAGTTGAAGATTATAAAACAGATGCAGAACTTATTAAATTTCAAATAAATCAAATTGTTGAAAGTAGTGAAATTAGAGTTGTAGATAATCTTGACGATTTTAAAACTGAACTTCAAAAATTTGTGCCAGACGTTATATTATCTGACTATAATTTACCTTCTTGTAATGGTTTAGATATTTTACAGTACTCCCAAAATTACGATGATACTTTGCCTTTTATTTTTATCACCGGTACTATTGATGATGATGAGATGGCTGCCAATACAATACTTTCTGGTGCATCTGGATTTATATTAAAAAAACACATGAATACGCTAGCAGATAAGTTAGCACCACTTCTTAAAAAGATTGTTTTTAACATGATTCAACAAGAAGAAGTACGTGAAAAAGTAAGAAAAAATAAAATTGCTGTAAATCAAATTTATGACTACCTAGATAAAATTCAGGTAGATAATGAAGAACAAAAACTAAATATCAACAAAATTAGAAAAAATATAGATCTAATTAAAAAAGATACTGATGCTGAATAAACTTAGAGAAGCTACACAACAACTACATAAAGATATTGAAGGAGGAAATACTGCCGGTTTAATAATAGATCACAGTATTACATTAGAGCAATATAAAAAACTATTATTACAAAATTTTGTTGCTTATAAAATTACAGAAGAAAAAATTACTAAGCAGATACCAACTTATAGCCAAGATAAAACCGAAAGATTATCTCAAGATTTACTTAATTTAAAAGTAGACACCTCTATTGTTAAAGATTTTGAAAATAACTTTAACGTTAATACTCCTGCAGAAGCTTGGGGTGCTTGGTATGTAGTAGAAGGCTCATCTTTAGGCGGAATGATAATTTCTAAAAACATTAAAGAATGTAAAGCTTTAGCTATGATGGATGAGCACTATTTTTTTAGCGGAAAAAGACAAAATGTAAAAGGTTGGAAACAGTATTGTAAAGATCTTAAAAGCAAAGATTTTTCTGAAAAGGAAGAAATAGAAGCTATAAATAAGGCAAAAGAAACCTTTCAATTCTTTGGTAGAATTTTTAAAGAAGTATAAAATCAATAAAAAACTTATAAGTATAAATGTTTATACCTATAAGTTTTTCATAAATTCATCTAAAATTATACCTAGAAAAGAAATCCCTCCTAGTGTCATTATTGCGTTTAATACTAAATCCATAATTAACGATTTTGGGGTGAATCATATACAAGATAACATAAGATTCACAATTAATTAGCATTAATTTTAATAAAAATCACAAAAATAACATTAATAAACACTTAATCTTTAAAAAATACTTTTAATCTAATTAGTGTTTTATTTTCTTTACTTACATCTATATTATTTTAGTAAACCTTGTTGCAGTATTTTTTTAATACCTTCTAAATTATCTGTAAAAGAAATCATCTGATTTAGCATTTGCGCCATTTCATTTTGATTACCAAAACCTTTTAGTTTGTTATTTTTCACGAAGGTTTCTTTTATTGCTTCCCATCTATCAAATTCTTCAGCAGTCAAAATACCCTGCAACTCTTTAAATTTTAATAAATTAGCCTCTGCAGATGATGTTAATGTTTGCGATTCACTCTCGTAATGAGAAAGTAATAAACTAGCTAATTCTTCATCATTCATAATTGGTACAATCTTACTAATAAGCTTATTCATATCTCTGTAAGACCCCTGAAGTTTAAAAGATGGCTCTGTTCTATACTCATCTTCCATAGCTGCAGATTTAATATAAGTAGCATTTACTTTTAAAACGGTATCTCTAATGGCAATCACTTTTTCTAATACAGAAATATAATCTTGTACTTCTTGCGTGGTATGGTTACCATCTAATTGTACTTCTTGATTATTGTTTTCTACTCTATCTATTAACTTATAAATATCGTTAAAATGTTTACTACTTAGCTGTTGTAAAGTAGCATTTGAGGTAAGTGCATTTTCTATTAAACTAAGTTTAAATAAATGGGCTGTATCTCCAATTATATCACCAAGGTTATAAATATCTGCACGGTTGGCTAACATATCTGGTATTCTAAATTTTTCTCCGCTCTCGGTATAAGGGTTTCCTGCCATGATTACACAAAATTTCTTTCCACGCAAATCATAGGTTTTAGATTTTCCTTTGTAAATTCCTTCTATTTTTCTGGTTCCATCAGAAAGAGAAATAAATTTCTGTAAAAACTCTGGGTTACAATGCTGTATATCATCTAAATAAAGCATTACGTTATTTCCCATTTCAAAAGCTAAGTTTAACCTTTTTAACTCTTCTCTTGTGGCAGAGTTGGTGGCAGCAGCAGGATCTACAGAGGTAACCTCATGACCAATTGCTGGACCATTAATTTTCATAAACACTAAGCCTAATCTGTTGGCTATATACTCCATTAAAGTAGTTTTACCGTAACCTGGAGGTGAAACTAAGAGCAACATACCCATACGGTCTGTACGCTTATTGTCACCTACCGTACCTAATTGTTTGGCTAAATTATCTCCAAACAAGGGTAAATAAACCTCGTTGATTAACTTATTTCTTACAAAAGAGGTTAGTACTCTTGGTTTTAATTCCTCTAATTTTAATTCTTCTTTTAGAGTTTCTGTCACCTCGTGCTTAGCTTTTCTAAATTCTTGAAAAGCTGGTACATTTACGGTAGTATAATTTTCTAAAGTAGAAACAAAATGATGGTAGTTAAAAGAGAATTCATTATTTTTTATAAGCTCGTGATCTCCCTTTAAATTGTAAATAATTTCTTTTGCAGGGCTGTGATTTACTTTAGAAACAGAATCATCTCCAAATAAAATTACACACACAGCTTCATCTACATAATCTTCATCATAATTTACAGAGGCAGTTTTTACAAATGAGTTTACCCATTGGCGTACTAACTGTACTTTAGATTCTAATAATTCTAAATTTTCAAAGCTATTTTTAAACCTAACGTCTGCTTGTTTTTGCTTAATTGCTTTTAAAAATTCTTCTTTTAATTTTAGTGCTTCTCCACTTACTTCAAACTGATCGTCATTTTGTAATTCTTCAAATAAATAATTGGCAATAGCCTCCTTGTGTTCTAAGTTTAAGAGAACTGAATTTTCTGCAACTTCTTTTATAGATTGCTGAAGTTTGTTTAGTAAAAATTTATACTCGTTAGTATCTGGAAAAACGGTTAATACCTCTCCAGAAGCTTTTAAAGATTCATTAAACTTCGATTGTATTTCTGCAGGTAATTGATGCCAAAAAAACTGAGCTTGTGCTCTTGTTTTGGCAGAAAACCTCAACATACCCAATTCTTGATGTTTACGTACTAAAACAGATAAAATTTGAGCTGCATCTTGGTCATGAACTCCTTTTACATAACCTTCTGCATAATTACTACTACTCTCTTCTTGCACAATTTTAAGCAGCTCATCTTCATTTATATTTACTAACTTATCTATTGGTAAATTTTTAAATAATTTATAGGCTAAATAAGAACTTCTATAAATATTTTTATTTTCAGAGATATATTCTTGATCCCAAATTTGCCTTGCGTTTAATAGAGTTTTATTAGTTACGGTTTCGTAAAAATCTGTTCCTGTTAGGTGATATTGTAATTCATTATTTCTATAAACAATACTCAAATCTAAGTTTTGTTTATTAACCCCAAATTTGTGTTTTCCAAATTTTATAATGCTATCTCCATCTTCATATAGTTCTAACTTATCTTTTAGTTTACGTAACGCATCTTCTCTAGCAACTTTAAGCTTAGTTTCAATTTCTTCAGCTTTACCTGTTTCTTCTAAATCTTTTAATTGCTGAATAATATCACGGAGTTTACTCACCATTAAGTCTGAAGCAAAATATCCGTTAATTTCTGTGGCAGAACCTAAATTTAATGCACGTTTATCTACTCCATTTAATATTCTTTCTGAAGCATTTTGAAGAGCTAGACTTCTCTTGTTTCTTTTTTCTTTAATAGAGTTTTTTCTAGCCTCAAAAGCATTATAAACCTCTTCTCTTTTTTCTATTATTTCTGAAATAAACTCTTCAAAATCTGCAAATTTCCCTTCAATTTCTTCTAACTGAATAGATATTTTTGTCTGAAAATCTTCACACTTCTCTACGGTATCTGCAATATCTAGATAGTTGATTATACTTTGATCTATTAGCTTTAATTGGGCTGCAAAATCTGCTTGAGCTTCTTTACTACCTAAACCTTTTCTTTTCTTTTTAATAGCTGCTTTTAGCTGATTAAGCGTAGCAAAAATTAAAGAAATATTGTCTATAATTTTGGTAGAGTGAGAAGTATCTTCTATATCAAGATTAGAAACAATTTCAATTAGCATTTCTAAATCTTGTGCTATTTGATTTACTTCTTCTTCTAATTTTTTAGCTTCAACTACTTTTTCAATTTTAGCTAAATCTTTTTCTTTTTGCGTTACCTTTTTATGGTAGGGAGCAAGGGCTTTTTCATCTAATAAAAATTGTACACAACGTTCAGATATTTTTTCTGTATACTCTGCAATGTCATTTTCTATAGATTTTATTAAACTTTCGTTGGTGTATCTAATTTCATACAAACCAATTGCTTCACCTCGTAAAGTTCTCATTTGGTTAAGCAGTTGTACAAAATCTTCTATTGTTTTAAACGATGTGCTTTTTATTTTTGCAAAAACTTCTTCTGCTTTTTTAGTAAACTTTTCTGTTTCTAGTTTTGCATTTTTCTTTAGCTGAACTACTTTTTCAAATTCATCTATTGCAGAGTTTGCTGCTTTATTAATTTCTGCTAAAGGAAGATTTAATTGTTTAGTTTCTTCTTCATTTAACCAATAATAAGTATCTAAAATATCTTTAGATAGTTTTGCTACATCATTATAAAGGCCACTATAATTATCTTCTTTGTTTAATAGATTAATAAGCTCTTGAGTCTCTGCCATTGCTTTTACAATGTCTTTATTCCCAATTTTGTATAAGAGCGTATCTTGATGTTGAGAAGGCATAATGTCTCCTTTTAAAAATGGAGTTTGCCAAATTTGCACCATATGATGCTTACTTTGATCGTCTTCACTTCTAAAATAACAGAGTTCACCATTAGATTGTACAGTATAACCATTACATATAATAGGTGTTTGTACCGTTTGCTCTATTACGTTGTAAGACATAAGTACATAAGTACCTTTTGCTTGCGCATAAAAAACAAATAAATAATCTTCTCCATTAGGAGAGGCTATTCTTTTTTGAAATTTTAAATCTTTGGTATTACTATCAAAAACTTGGTATTCTCCTGTCTGTAAATAATAACCATTAGGAAAAATAATACCCTGATCGTCTGGTAATAAAACTGCAGCCTCTTTAATGCTGTCTATTTTTTGTACTTCTTTTAACTTATGGTTATATACAAAATAACGAGCCTCTTCTTGAAATGGTTTAATAGATAAGGCTATAAGGTTACCTAAATCTGCATATTTATATTGCCCATCATCTAAAGTTTGATCTTTATACTCTACAGGCTCGTCTAAAATACCTTTACCTTCGTCTGTATTATCTTCTATTTTAATTGTTAAATCACCACCTATGGTTTCTACAAAAACCTTATCTAAAATAGAAATATGAGAATGTTTCCCGTGGCGTTGCTCATCTCTACCTGCTTCTAACCATTTAAATTCGTGTTGCTGCGGAAATTTATATTCGTGATCACTTCTATTATCTACATAAGTTAAACCTCCATCGCTAATTAACCATTTAAAGGTTTTAATATCTGTTACACTATCACTTAATTGAAAAACCATATATAGGTAATTACCTATAATTGCAAATTTAGAAAAGATAGTATTTCTATAATATTTGTACAAATTGGTAAAATCTGTAATAAAAATATCATCTTCTATAAAAGCTAGTGATTGTGGTTCAAACTGATGATCTTTATACTGGTAAATACTAAAAACGTCACTTAAATTAATTTCTGTTCTTAACCCAAAGTGAACATTATAACCAAATATGCACGTTTGGTTTATAGAAACAATATCTTTAGCAATACAGTTATTTTCTGTACTTATACGGTTATTTGCAATAAGCTTAGTTTCTAAAGAACCAAAAACTTCTTTTCTGCCTTCATTTAATTGCTGAAGTCTATTTTGCAAATCTTGTTTTTGCTTTTGTAACCTATTCTGAATAATTTCATAGGTACCTCCATCTAACGATTGCTTATTGTTATCTTGTTTTTCTTCTTGCATAGTGAATTATCAACGTGGGTATTCTGGTAGAAATAAATAGAGTTTATTTTGGAAAAAAACTAGGCTTTTAATAGTAGTTTAAAAGCCTAGCTAAAAAATGTATTACCTTAAATGCTCTTTAGTTACAGCACTAATAGTTTTGTCTGACAAGCCTAAACCTTTAGCAAGATTAAATAAGTTGTTAAACATAGTGTGCTCTTTATTGCTATTAGATTTACTTTTTAAATCTACAATTAAACTAGCAATGGTTAAGTTTTTTAAATCTTCTGAAGTGATGCCGTATTTAGCTGAAAATTCTTTGATCTTCTCTAAAAGATTGCCTTGAATATCTTCACTACCTAAGATAGAGTCTTTTACTTGCTGAATATTCTCACTATTTTCAACTAATCTATCTATACCTTTACCTCTAGTAATTTGCCCAACAATTTGATCAAAGAACATAGTTTCTCCACCTACAATATCTATTTTAGAAGACTTTAATGCATCACCAAGTACTTGAGCTTGTGCATCTGCAATTTCTTTTTGAATATTAATGCTAGCTAAGTCTATTTGAAGCTCTTTATCTAAACGTAATTTAAATTCTTCGTGATCTTTACCAACACCATCTAATTTCTTCATTGCTGCTGCTTTCTCTTCTATACCAGCTGCATCTGCAAGTGCTTTTTCTTTAATAACTTCTGCTTGTGCTTTCCCTTCTTTTCTAGAAGCTTCTGCTTTTGCCTCTATACCTGCTGCTTCTGCTTTGGCTTTTTTCTCAATTATAGAGGCATCTACTATACCTTGACGCTCGTTGGCATCTGCTTTTGCATGCATTACTTGAGCTTCAGACATACCAATAATTGCTTCTTCTTTGGCTTGTGCTTCTGCTAGTGTTTTTCTTGCTTCTGCTTCTTTTTCACTTGCTTCTTTCTTAGCTAAAGCTTCTATATTAATTTCTTCTGCTCTTTGTTTAGCGGCTTCTTTTTGCGCTTCAGCAGCTTTAATCGTTTTAATTAAATCTTCTTGTGCATTTGCTTCTGCATTAGTCACTTTTACTTTCTTATCTCTATCTGCGGTTTTAAATGCCTGAATATCTTTCATATTCTCTTGCTCTTCAACCACACCTTTCTCTAACATTACACGATCTCTAATTACATCTTGTATGTTTTTCTTCTCTACTTCTACTACTTTTTCTTTTTCTATTTGAGCAAGTGTAACTACGCGTTCTCTCTCTGTTGCTTCTAGCAATCTATCTTTCTCTACACGTTCTGTTTCTACCGCATCTGTACGTTGTTTGTTTTTAGCTGCTACAATAATTTGGCGTTGCATATTTTCTTCTGCAACTTTTACTTTTTCTTCTGTAGCAATTCTAGCAGTTTCAGATTTTAAGCGTTCTTCTTCAGATACTTTTAAGGTTTCTGCCTCTTCTCTAGATTTTATGTTAGCAATCTCACGTTTTTGCTGTTCTTCTTTTTCTGCTAATTGTTTATCTAATTCTAAAATTGCCTCACGAGCTTCTACATCTTGCTTACGGATAGTTTTTTGCTCATCACGCTTAATTAAATTAGCTTTTACATTTTGATTAGCAGTAAGCTCTGTAATTTTCTTAATACCTTCTGCATCAAGTATATTATCTGGCTTTAGGTGAGTAATTGGAGTTTGCTCTAGAAAGTCTATTGCACAATCTTCTAAAGTATATCCGTTTAAGTCTGTACCTATAATATCTACAATTTCATCTCTAAATTCTCTACGTGCTTCGTATAAGTCTATAAAATCGAATTTTTTACCTACTGTTTTTAAAGCTTCAGAAAATTTAGCTTCAAATAAATCTTCTAAGGTTTCTATTTTAGAAGCTCTAGCCACCCCAATAGTTTGAGCTACTTTTTTAATGTAACTAATATCGTTATTAACTCTAACGAAGAAAGCTACTTTAATATCTGCACGCATGTTGTCTTTACAAATAAGACCTTCGTGCGCTAAACGTTCTATCTGAATTTTTTTTACAGATACATCCATTATTTCTACACGGTGAAACACAGGCACCACATAAAGTCCCTTATCTGTAGCTACTTTTGTACCTCCAAAACCTGTACGTATAAGTGCTTGGCCTTGATGTACCTTTTTGTAGAACATTGCAATAATTGCAAAGTAAATTACAATGAGAAATAAGAATAAACCTAATCCTATACCAATAATGGGTAAAAATCCTTCCATAATAAATTTAAGTTTGTTTAGTTGTTATACGTTTGTACTAAAAAATAATTATTGTCTTGTGACTGTTTAATGATTAAAATTTCTTGGTGATATGTAATTGGTGATCCGTCTAAAGATTTTACATATATATTGTAAGAATCTCCATCTATAATCACTTCTGCATTTCCCATTTTTTTTTCAGAAATAGTAGAAAGCATTACCCCACGTCTCCCTATATATTCTTTTGCTTTATCTCCGTCTTTATTTAAATTCTTAAAAAAGTTTTTAAATGGTGTGGTTATTATTTTTGTTACGATTAACGCAGGAAAAAAGGCTATAATCATTATTAAAAAACCAAATGCAGAATTATAACTATATGTGATACTTGTTGTTAATACGGTGATAAACCACCAAGCAAAAATCCAGCAAGTAAAAGTGAACATGAACGGCAAGCCTACAAAATTGAAATAAATCAAGAAAATTTGCCACCATTTTAGTGGTTTTCTTCTTTTTCCTAAAATATCATCTTGATTTACTTCTGCGTTAGAAACATCTTGAAAATCCATATTTCCTCCTTCTATTCCTACATCTGCATCAATATCTATGTCTACATCTATATCTATATCGTAATCAAAATCGATACCGCTAACCATAGTTAAAATCCAATACAAGACAAGCAACAATAGTAAACAGGTAAGTACTAGATTTACTTCAGAAAATATAATATTAAATAAATCGTTCAATTTTTATGCTTCTTTATTTAGACCTAATTGTTCTTTAAGTTTAGACAGATCATTTTCTGCCTTTGCATCTGTACTATCTGCAGCTTTTTCAAGTTCTTCATCTATAGATTTTGAAGCATTAGCAATATCTCCATAAGCTTCTGCTAAAGCTTCTTCTTGCGCTACCTTTTCTTTCATTCTTTCTAGCATAGATACTGTGCTTGAACTATCTATCTCTGCCATTTGTTTATTTAAGTTTTTCGTAGCATTAGATACTTTCACTCTAGCTTTTAAAGTTTTTAGCTCATTTTCCCAGTTACTAATATTGGCTTTTATACCTTGAATATTATTTTCTAACTGAGCGATAGAAGTATTAAACTTTTGCACTTCTTCTTTAGAAGCAGTTATTCTTTGTTGAGCTTCTTCTTTTTTAAGCAATGCTTGTTTTGCTAAACGATCTGCCTCTGCACTATCAATTTGTTTTTTTTCTGCTTTTTTAAGAATTAAAATTGCTTTGTTATGGTAATCTTCAGCTTTATCTTGCTGCTCATCTTGTTCATTTTTAGCTCTTATAGCTAATGCTTTTACTTGCGCTAAGGCTTCAAAACTTTTTTCTAAGTCTTGCTTCATATCTCTAATACCTTGCTCTGTAAGCTTTATTGGATCTTCCATTTTATCTATAGCAGAATTTGCTTCTGCCTCTCCAATTTTAAATAATCTTTTAAATATGTTCATAACGGTTGTTTTTAATATTTTGAAAATTCAATAATTTTATCTGAGTATTCACTCATTAATAGACTTAAAGAGTTTAAAGAGCCTTCTAGCTCATTTAAGTCTAAGTTTTCTATCTGTAAAGTATCTCTAAAGATTACTTTTTTACCACTCTCATCTAATACAAATGCACCGTGAATAACATCTCTATTTTTCTGTAAAAGAGACTTGTATACTTTTTCATTTTGATTATTGATATTAAAAATAAATTGCTCCATTATTAAAACTGGAGGAGAAACACCAAGAATTAAATTTTTAATACCAAAGTTTTCTTTTTGTACAACTAACACTTCATCTTCCCTACTTTCATAAGTAATATTGAAATTTAGTTCTAGTAAAAAGTTTTTGGTTATTTGAAAATGATCTTTCATTAGTTAATGGTTTTTTAGGTCTACTGTAAAAGCAAACATATAATTTCTGCCTGATCTATTTGGCAAATAATTTTTGCATAAGTTATTAAAAATAGAGAAATCATATTGGTTAGTTTTAAAATTTAATTAACATTTTGTGCTAATTATTTTAGTTTAATTTTAAAATAACTTAAAACCAACTTAAATAATTAGCAATTAAATAGTATATTAGCTAATAATGTTAGGTAAATATACAAATTAAAATCTTATCTGCAAATAAAATTAGCAATTATGTCTTTTTTTGGTAAAAATATTAGGAAAATTAGAAACGTGAAAAATATGAGTCAGCAGGCTTTTGCTGATTTATTTGAATTAAAACGTGGCACTTTAGGAGCTTATGAAGAAGGGAGAAGTGAACCTAAAATAGAAACAATTATTTTAATTGCTAATTATTTTAGCATTAGCATAGACGCTATATTAACTACAGAGCTAACAGTAAATCAGCTTTTAAAATTTAAAGAGAATATACCTCTAGATAACCACATACAAATAAAAGAGAAGTTTGCAGAGATACCTTGTATTACAGAAAAAAACAGTAAAGACTATATAGATAATTTTGACAAGCAAAACTTTATAACCGAATTACCTAGCTTAAGCTTACCAATAAATACGGATAAAAATTTTAGAGCTTATACGGTAATGAATTTGGAAATGACCAATCATGACCAAGGTTTGTACCCTAAAGATATAGTGATTGCAGAGTTTGTACCTAAAGAGGTTTATAAAAAACTAAATAATGGAAATATTGTGTTAGCCTTAATTAACAATCAACTTATTTTAAGACGTCTTTATATTGCAAAAAATAAACTTATTTTACGTGCTGACCACAAAAACATAGAAGATTTAAGCTTTAAGCTTAACGAAGTAAAAGAACTTTGGAAGGTAAGATATGTGTTTTACAAACGTACTCCAGAAGTTCAAGCTATTTCTACAGGTGTAGAAGAAAAATTAAATTTTTTAGAGCAAGAGTTTTTAAAACTGAAAAATAAGATATAGCACCTTATTTTTCAGTTTTATTTTCTTTCAATTTCCATTCAGAAATTCCTTCTTTTAAATCATAAACCTTTACAAAACCAGAATCTTTAAGTATTTGTATACTTTTTTCATTTTCTACTTTAGTATTACAATAAACTATAATAGGTTTAGACTTGTCTATTTCTTGTATCTTATGAGAGAAATTTTCATCGTATACAATATTCTGAGCATTTTTAAGATGCTCTTCTTTGTATTCTTTTGAAGTAAGAACATCTAAGGTTTGTACTTCATCCATTTTAGAAAGGCTTTCCACCTCTTCTGGAGTAATCATCTGTACGTCTTCTTCATTAGCAAAAGTTTCTTTACAGCTATTGAATAAAAAACAAACGGTGATTAATAATATATACGATATGTTTTTCACTTAATTAAGAAGTTTTAGTTTCACCTGTCCAATCTAATATTCCGCCTTCTAAGTTAAAAGTATTTTCTACTCCTACTTGATCTAAAATTTGACAAGCTTGAGCACTTCTTTTCCCCGATCTGCAATACACATAAAAGTTTTTAGATTTATCAAACTCATTTACTTTATCCATAAATTTTTGTGCTTGAAATATATCTAATTGTGTAGAGTTAGGGATGTGTTTTTCTTGATACTCTTCATCTGTTCTTACATCTAACAAAAATGCATTTTCATCATTTTCTAGTTGTTCTTTCCAATCTTGTTGAGATAATTCTTTCATTACAAATAGTTTTTAAATCAAAAATAAGCTTTTATTTAATACCACAGCCAATTGCTTTTGTAGACTTAATGGAAATCTCGTCTCCTGCTAGAAGCTCTAAAACCGCATTATTTACATACTGTTGTTTAACAGCGGTTTCATCTTGGTAGTTATCATCTATTGCACCTATATATTTTACTATATTTTTGCTTTCTTCTTTTTGTAAAATAAAAACATGAGGTGTTTTAGTAGCACCATATTGAGGATATATTTTCTGACCTTCATCTAGCAAATAAGGGAAAGTAAAGCCTTTTTGTTTAGCTCTCAATTGCATATTTTCAAAACTATCTTGAGAGTTTTTTTCTGGACTATTAGGGTTAATAGCAATTACAGGGTAACCAAGAGGTTTAAACTTTTTATCTAGCTTTACAATGCGCTCTTCATATGCTTTTGCATAGGGACAATGATTGGTTGTAAAAATTACGATAAAACCTTTTGCTTCTTTAAAATTACTTAAAGAAACCATTTTATTATCTATATTTTTTAAAGTAAAATCTATTGCTTGGTCACCAATTTCATAACCATCTATAGATGAGTTTGTAACATCTGCATTTGTCATTACCGTATTCACTGCAAAAGCAGAAGCTGCTATAATCACGGTTAATACAGTAAGTATTTTTAGGGTACGCATAATCTAATTTTTAATCTTATTTACTACACTTAATAAATCGTTCATATCTTCAAACCTTCTAGCATAAAAGGCTTTTTTACCTCCATTTATAAGTAAAGTTGCTGGTATGGCTCCATCCCAATTTTCATCTACTTCTGGCATCCATATACTACTTCTTAAATCATCTAGCAACACTACTTTACTGGTTACGTTTTTCTTTATTATAAAGGGTTTTAGCTGAGTTTCTTTCATAGATGGCATATCTAAACTTACTAAAACCACTTCTATATCTTCTTTTTTATCAAGCTCTAAAAAGAAAGGTAATTCTTCTACGCAGGGAGCACACCAAGTTGCCCAAAAATTAATTACATATACTTTCCCTTCTTCTATAGCAATTTCTTTTTTAAACTCTTCAAAATTGTATGTAGGTACTTCTATCTCTTCTAAAGTTAATTCTCTATTCTTTTTGTTTTGGCATCCCACCAATACTAATACAGATATAAAAAGATAAATAAACTTCATAAATTTTGTTTTGTCTTTATTAATAACTTGCTCCATTAATTTTATTATTAAAATACAAATTACCAATAAGCCTATCCGCGTAAAATTATGTGTTTTTAGAGGGTTTTAGTCATTGTTTAATAGTTTTAACATTCCTTTAATATATTCATTATTCTAATCTCATTACATTTGTATATACAAATATTGTTTACACAATGAAAGTAGAAGATATATTAAAAACAAAAGCTACACTTTCTATCAAAAAGAAAGTGCTTATTAATTTGCAATTAGCAAGTGCCAAGACGAGTAGTGAAATGATGTCTTCTCTTAAATCTTTTGATATTTCTGCTCAACAATTTAATGTGTTAAGAATATTAAGAGGACAAGAAAAAAAACCTGCCAATTTAAATACGATACAAGAACGTATGGTAAATAAAATGAGCAACACTACCCGACTTATAGATAAATTAATAGATAAAAAATTAGTAGAGCGTTGTATTTGTGAAGAAAACCGACGTAAAATAGAAGTTACTATTACTAAAGAAGGTTTAGAATTATTAAAAAAAATTGATCCTGAAATAAAGAAATTAGAAGAAAATTCTACCAAAAATTTATCTGAAATAGAATTGAAAGAGTTAAACACCCTTTTAGAAAAACTTAGGTCTTAAAAAAATTTATATTAACATTTGTATAGACAAGAATTATGAAAGCACACTTAGAAAATTTAAACTGGAGATATGCTACCAAACATTTTGATGAAAGCAAAAAAATATCTGCGGAAGATTTATCAGATTTAAAAGAAGCAGTACGCTTAACAGCTTCTTCTTACGGCTTACAACCATACCAGGTATTTATTATAGAAGACCCTAAAGTAAAAGAACAATTAAGAGCTGCTGCTTTTAATCAACCTCAACTTACAGAAGCTTCTCAAATATTTGTCTTCGCGGCTTATACAGAGGTAAAAGAAGAATATATTAAAGATTATATGCAAAATGTTGCTGTAACACGAGGTATAGATGTTTCTAATCTAGATCAATTTGCAGAAATGATTAAAGGCGCTTCTATGTCTTTACCAAAAGAACAACAAGCAAACTGGATGGCAAAACAAACATACATTGCTTTAGGTAATTTATTAAATGTAGCTGCAACCTTAAAAATAGATTCTTGCCCAATGGAAGGTTTTAATGTAGAAAAATTCAACGAAATTTTGGGTCTTAACAACAAAGGTCTTACCGCTACTGTTATTGCCCCTGTGGGTTACAGAAGCAAAGAAGATGCTACTCAACATCATATAAAAGTTAGAAAGCAACATACAGATTTATTTACTACTATTTAATACTTAAACATTTATCCCATGAAAAATAGATTATTAAAAACTTTAGGTGTTACTGCCATTTTTTTAGCTATGATTTCTTTTACTAGCAACCCTATTAAAAAGAAAAACATCCGCATTAAAGAAAGTAATATTGAATGGAAAGGTGAAAAACTTACCGGTTCTCACGAAGGCACATTAACCTTTAAAGAAGGTTTTCTAGAGATGGAAAACAAAAATATTACAGGAGGTGAATTTATAGTAGACATGTCTTCTATCACCGCTACAGATCTTTCTGGCGAAGGAAAACAAAAATTAGAAGGTCACTTAAAGTCTGACGATTTTTTTGGTGTAAAAAAACATCCTACAGCAAAATTGCTAATTAAAAAAGCTACTAAAACAGACAATGTTTACAAAATAATGGCAGACCTTACCATTAAGGGTAAAACCAACTCTGTTACTTTTGATTTGTATATGAAAGATAATACAGCCACTACACATTTAACCATAGACAGAACAAAATATAATATTAAATATGGTTCTGGAAGCTTTTTTGATAATCTAGGTGATAAAACTATATATGATGATTTTGAATTAGATATAACTCTTAAATTCTAATTAAAGTTTGCAGATTGTTTTAAAAATTATTTGCAAATTATAATTTCATACCTATATTTGAGGCAATGAAAAATTTAACAGTACATACTTGGTGGTGGAATAACTTACGAAAAACGTCGTGAGCTAGCACCGCATTGTATATAATTATATCCAAAAAGGCTTGTCTATCACGACAAGCCTTTTTTTTTGTTCAATAATTGCTAAGATTAATAAAATGTTTACGCTTAATACCACATCAAAAAAAATAATTGCAGATACCATTACACCGGTAAGTATTTATTTAAAATTACGAGATAAATTCCCGCATAGTTTATTACTAGAAAGTAGTGATTATCATGCCAATAAAAACAGTTTTTCTTATATCTGTTGCAATCCTATTGCTTCTATAAAAGCAGAAAAAAACACGCTTTTTATTCAGTATCCTGACGGTAGTAAAACGGAAAAAGAAATTACCAAAGAAGTACATATTCCTTCAGAAATAGAAAATTTTGCAAAACAATTTAAAACCGAAGACACGCATTATAAATTTATTCATAATGGTATTTTTGGGTACACCGGTTACGATTCTGTAAAGTATTTTGAAAGCATTCAGCTAACAGAAAAAGAGAATAAGCTAGAAATCCCAGATTTTTATTATGCAGTTTATCAAAACATTATAGCCATCAATCATTTTAATAACGAGGCCTATTTATTTTCGCATAATTATAATTCTGAAAGTAATTTAGATACTCTTCTCTCTTTATTACAAACCAAGAATTTTGCTCAGTTTAATTTTGAAACAGATGGAGATATTACTTCTAACATAGATGATGAAGTTTACAAACAAAATGTAGAAAAAGCAAAAGCACACTGTGCACGTGGTGATGTATTTCAGTTGGTGTTATCTAAACGTTTTTCTCAAAAATATAAAGGAGACGATTTTAATGTTTACCGTGCTTTAAGAAGTGTAAACCCTTCTCCCTATCTATTTTATTTTGACTACGGAAATTTTAAAATCTTTGGTAGTTCTCCAGAGGCGCAATTAGTAGTAGAAGATGAAATGGCAGAAATTCACCCAATTGCAGGCACTATAAAACGTAGCGGTGATGATGAACGAGATGCAGAACTAGCTAAACAATTAGCAAAAGACCCTAAAGAAAATTCTGAACACGTAATGCTAGTAGATTTAGCTAGAAACGATTTAAGTAGAAACTGCTCTGAAGTAACGGTAGAAACTTATAGAGAAATTCAATTTTTCTCACACGTAATTCACCTAGTTAGTAAAGTTACCGGAAAGAAAAAAAACAATATAAAAACCATGCAATTAGTAGCAGATACTTTTCCTGCTGGTACATTGAGCGGTGCACCTAAATACAAAGCATTAGAGTTAATAGAAAAATACGAAACTGTAAATAGAACTTTTTACGGTGGTGCAATTGGTGTAATGGATTTTAAAGGAAACTTTAATCACGCTATTATGATTAGAACTTTTTTAAGCAAAGATCACCAACTACACTGGCAAGCGGGCGCAGGTATTGTTACCGACTCAAAACCAGAAAACGAATTACAAGAAGTGTACAATAAATTAGGTGCATTAACAAAAGCCTTAGAATTAGCAAAAGAATTATAAACCTTACTTTTTAAAAGGAAGAAAACATAGAATAAATAAAAATTGAAAGTTCATTATCAACCTGAACTTGATTCAGGTTCTCATCCAGTTACTAAAAATTCTTGATGAGATACTGAAATGAAATTATGAAATTAATTTTTTAGAAAACATCCAAATGAAAAAAATATTAGTTATAGATAATTACGACAGTTTTGTTTACAACTTAGTACACTACCTAGAAGATTTAAATTGTGAGGTAACGGTAAGAAGAAATAACGAATTAGATATAGAAGAAGTAGAAGATTTTGATAGAATTTTACTTTCTCCTGGTCCTGGTATCCCTTCAGAAGCTGGGTTGCTTAAAGAAATTATAAAAACCTACGCAGCTACCAAAAGTATTTTTGGAGTATGCCTTGGTCAACAAGCTATTGGTGAAGTTTTTGGAGCTAAACTAGCTAATTTAAATCAGGTTTTTCACGGAGTAGCAACTCCTATTAAAGTGATTGATAATGAAGATACTTTATTTAAAAACCTTCCTCAAAATCTAGAAGTTGGCCGTTACCATTCTTGGGTAGTGCAAGATTTACCTAACGTGTTAATCCCTACTTCTTTTGATGAAAACGGACAAATTATGTCTCTCAAACATCAAGATTTTCAAGTTTACGGAGTTCAATTTCATCCAGAATCTGTACTTACTCCTCAAGGTAAACAGATGCTAAAAAATTGGATTGAAATTCCTGTAAAAAACGAAGAAACCGTCTCAGCTTAACTTTCTAATAAGAAGTTCATTAAAAAGTTTAAAAAATTATTATCAGCTAAATACCTTTTATAAAAAGGAAAATAGATTAAAATGAAACAACTACTCAATAGATTAACTCATCACGAAATATTAAGTAAGCAAGAAGCAAAACAGGCGCTTATTAATATTTCTGAAGGAAAAGCTAATCACAGCCAAATAGCTAGTTTTTTAACCGTTTACATGATGCGCAGCATTACCATTGAAGAGCTAGAAGGTTTTAGAGATGCATTATTAGAGCTAGCAATTCCTATAAATTTATCTAGTTACAATCCTATAGATTTGTGTGGTACGGGTGGTGATGGTAAAAACACTTTTAATATTTCTACCTTGGCATCTTTTATAACTGCTGGTGCCGGCGTTAATGTTACCAAACACGGTAATTACAGTGTTTCTTCTGTTAGCGGAAGTAGTAACGTTTTAGAAAATCTAGGTGTAAAATTTTCTAACGATCAAGCATTTCTAGAAAACTGTTTAGAAAAAGCTGGCATTTGTGTACTACACGCTCCTCTGTTTCACCCAGCAATGAAGTTTGTAGCTCCTGTAAGAAAAGAGCTAGCTGTTAAAACCTTCTTCAATATGTTAGGGCCAATGGTAAATCCTGCTAAACCAACTAATCAGGTAGTAGGTGTTTTTAGTTTAGAGCTAGCAAGAATTTATAGTTACCTCTATCAAAACACAGATACCAATTTCAGAATTATACACGCGTTAGATGGTTACGATGAAGTTTCTCTTACAGGCAACACAAAAGTGGTTGGTAACCACATAAACACCGTATTAACTCCTGAAGATTTTAATGCAGAAAAAATTAATGCAGAAGAAATTTATGGCGGTAATACAATTCCAGAGGCGGTACAATTATTTCAAAAAATTTTGAACGGAGAAGGTACGGTAGCACAAAACAATGTGGTTTGTGCCAATGCTGCTTTAGCGATTTCTACTGCTAATAAAATAAATTTAGAAGAAGCTTTAGTAGCTGCTAAAGAGTCTCTAGAAAGTGGTAAAGCTTTAGATAAATTAAAAATACTTCAAAAATTAAGCGCATAATGATAACTATTCTAGACACGATTGTGAAACACAAAATCACAGAAATACAACTAAAAAAAGAGTTCTTTCCCACTTCATATTTAGAGAGTTCTGTTTTGTTTGAAAGAACTTGTTTTTCATTAAGTAAAAATCTAAAAAATAGTACTAGCGGTATTATTGCAGAACATAAACGTCGCTCGCCATCTAAACCTAATATCAACCAGAATTTATATGTAAATGAAGTGGTTTTAGGTTACAAAAAAGCAGGGGCTTGCGGTAGCTCGGTATTAACAGACAATAGTTTTTTTGGAGGTTCTTTAGAAGATTTACAATTAGCTAGAGCAAGCGTAAACCTACCTTTACTTAGAAAAGATTTTACCATAGATGAGTACCAAATTCTAGAAGCCAAAGCTCACGGGGCAGATGCTATTTTACTAATTGCAGCAATATTAACGCCGCAACAAGTACTTAATTTTACAAAACTAGCTCATCAATTAGGCTTAGAGGTTTTGCTAGAAGTACATAATGAAGAAGAGTTACAAGTTAACTTAAATGCTCCCGTTCAATTAATTGGAGTAAATAACAGAAACCTAAAAACATTTGAAGTTTCTACCGAAATTAGTAAAAATTTAGCTGAAAAAATTCCGGAAGAAATGGTTAAAATATCTGAAAGCGGACTAAAATCTGTGAATGATATTATTGAGTTAAGAGAATTTGGATATCGCGGATTTTTAATTGGAGAAACTTTTATGAAAACCGATAACCCTGGAGCAAGTGCTAAAAAACTAATTGACGAAATTGAGAGTAAATAGCATGATGAGATCCCGTGTCAATCACGGAATGACGAAAAAATAAAGCCGTCATGCTGAACTTGATTCAGCATCACATCATATTAGGAATTCGGGATGAAGCATAAAATTGAAGATCATAGTCATCCCGAGCGGAGTCGAGGGACAGCATCGCCTCAGTAGAAAAATTCAAGATAAGGTTCCGTGTCAAGCACAGAATGATAAAAAAATAAAAATATGAAACTAAAAGTCTGCGGAATGAAATATGAAGAGAATATAATGGAGTTAGCTCAACTTCAGCCAGACTATATGGGTATTATTTTCTATGAAAAATCTCCTCGTTATGTAGATACAAATATTCCTTCCATTACTTCTACAATCAAAAAAACAGGAGTTTTTGTAAATGCAGAAATAAGTTTTATTCAGCAAAAAATTGAAGATTACAGTTTACAGGCGATTCAACTTCATGGGAACGAAAGTGTGGAATATTGTAAAGAATTGAAGAAAAAGCTAAAAAGACCTTTCGACTCCGCTCAAGGTGAGAATAAGCAGGATGAGATCCCGAATCAAGTTCGGGATGACGGTTTTGAACGTCATGCTGAACTTGATTCAGCATCACATTACACAGGTCAACATAAAAAATCAGTAGAAATCATCAAAGCTTTTTCAATCAAAGATCAATTTGACTTTCAAGAGCTAGAAAAATACCTTCTAGTAGTAGATTATTTTTTATTTGATACAAAAGGAAAAAAACCTGGCGGCAATGGATACACTTTTAATTGGCAAGTTTTAGAAAATTATCCTTTTCAAAAACCTTTTTTTTTAAGTGGCGGTATTGGTTTAGATGAAGTAGAAAAAATAAAAGAATTTCAGAACAAAAATCTTCCCTTATACGCTATCGACCTTAACAGTAAATTTGAAACAGAACCAGGAAAAAAAAACATAGAAAAATTAAAAAATTTTAAAAAGAAAATAAACAGTTGATGAGATTCTGAAATCGAAGAATCAACGGAGTTAATCAAGTCCATAATAACGAATTTTTAATCAATATCGTTATACTGAACTTCTTGACATTCCGAGCAGACTCGACAAACAGCATCACATCCTATAAATTTTTAAGAAATGAAAACACACCACATTAACAATAAAGGCTATTACGGTGAGTATGGCGGGGCTTATATTCCAGAAATGCTTTACCCTAATATTGCGCAATTAAAAGAACAATATTTATCTATTTTAGGCGAAAAATCTTTTCAAGAAGAATACCAACAATTACTACGAGATTATGTTGGTCGCCCTACTCCACTCTATTTTGCAAATAGATTAAGTGAAAAATACAACACCAAAATCTATTTAAAAAGAGAAGATCTTTGCCATACTGGAGCACACAAAGTAAACAATACAGTTGGTCAAATTTTACTGGCAAAACGCTTAGGTAAAAAAAGAATTATTGCAGAAACTGGCGCTGGACAGCATGGTGTTGCAACAGCTACCGTTTGTGCATTAATGGGTATGCCTTGCTTTGTGTATATGGGAGAAATTGATATGCAGCGCCAAGCACCCAACGTAGCAAGAATGAAAATGTTGGGAGCAGAAGTTATCCCTTCTACCTCTGGTAGTAAAACCTTAAAAGATGCTACTAACGATGCTATTAGAGATTGGATTAATAACCCAGAAGAAACGCATTATATAATTGGTTCGGTCGTTGGTCCGCATCCGTATCCAGATATGGTAGCACGTTTACAAAGTATTATTTCTCAAGAAATTAAACTACAGTTAAAAGAAAAAGAAAATAGAACCAACCCAGATCATA
This sequence comes from Mesonia phycicola, assembly GCF_900141885.1. Lineage (GTDB taxonomy): Bacteria > Bacteroidota > Bacteroidia > Flavobacteriales > Flavobacteriaceae > Mesonia > Mesonia phycicola. Next base: position 232,363 of record NZ_FQYY01000001.1, read on the forward strand.
TCATTGCTTGCGTAGGTGGTGGTAGTAATGCTGCTGGCGCTTTTTATCATTATTTAGATGAAAAAGACGTAAATCTTATTGCTGTAGAAGCTGCAGGAAAAGGAATTAATAGTGGGGAAAGTGCTGCAACCTCTCAACTTGGTAACGACGGTATTATTCACGGAAGTAAAACCCTTTTAATGCAAAGTAAAGACGGACAAATTACCGAGCCATATTCTATTTCTGCCGGATTAGATTATCCAGGAGTTGGACCAATGCACGCACATTTGTTTAGCAGCAAACGAGCAGAATTTTTATCGGTTACAGATGATGAAGCAATGCAAGCTGGCGCCAACTTAACACAATTAGAAGGTATAATTCCTGCTATAGAAAGTGCACACGCATTAGCGGCATTAGATCAAAGAAAGTTTCAACCTAAAGAAGTGGTAGTAGTTAACCTTTCTGGTCGTGGTGATAAAGACCTAGAAACCTATATGAAGTATTTTGATTTATAGTTTTTAAAGTATTAAAAAACGTCACCTGTTCTCACACTGAGCGGAGTCGAAGTGTTGATTCAGGGTCATATCAAAATTTAACTAATAAATGAGATTCCAGATCAAGTCTGGGATGAAGAATAAAACTAAACACAATGAATCGTATCTCTCATAAACTACAAGAAGACAAAAAATTACTGTCTATCTATTTTACCGCAGGTTATCCGCAACTTAACGACACTAAAACTATTCTAGAAAATTTAGAAAAATCTGGCGTAGATATGGTAGAAATTGGCTTACCATTTAGTGATCCGTTAGCAGATGGCCCAACCATACAAGCTAGTTCTACGCAAGCTTTAAATAACGGAATGACTACAGAAAAGCTTTTTGAACAACTTAAAGACATTAGAAAAACAGTTACCATTCCGTTAATTATCATGGGATATTTTAACCCAATACTACAATATGGAATTGAAAATTTTTGCAAAAAATGTGCTGAAATTGGTATCGACGGTCTTATTATTCCAGATCTTCCCTTAGAAGTTTATACGGAAGAATATCAAGCGATTTTTCAGCAATACGGTTTACAAAACATCTTTTTGATCACGCCACAAACTTCAGAAAAACGTATTCAACAGATCGATGAAGCTTCAGAAGGATTTATTTATATGGTGAGTTCTGCAAGTATTACCGGAGCAAAAAATAGTTTTGGTGACGCGCAACAAGCTTATTTTGAAAGAATTGATCAAATGAAACTTCAGCATCCGCAAATTGTTGGATTTGGAATTAGCAATGCTGAAACTTTCGACAAAGCTACTCAATTTGCTAAAGGAGCCATTATTGGTTCAGCTTTCATCAAACACCTCACCGAAAACGGAACGCTACAAATTGAAAGTTTTATCAAGCAGATTAGAATGTAAATAAATGCTTTCGTCATTCCGGACTTGATCCAGAATCGCATACTATTTTGAGAAACAAAATATTAATAATGAGACTTCGACTCCGCTAAGTATTACAAACGGGTATTGGTTTGTTATGTTGATTCATTACCAATATTCAATTAACCTTTCAAAAAACTTTCTATTTTCAATAAAGTTTTCCAATTTCGTGCGGTTGCTTTAGTTTTTAATTTTTTCTCTATAAATGTTGTAGAAAGTTTAGAATTTCTAACACCTTCGGTATAATTTACATAAAGATGTTTTTCTTCAATTTTAAATTGTTCCGAAGGAAATTCTAGTTCTTTAAAAGCATTAACTAAATCTTGAGCAGGATTTTCTTTTAAAAATATAAGATGCAATTGCTTAAAATCTTCTGCGTTTGAAAACGGGTTTTTAGATATTGCTTTTTCAATCTCTCCAGCTGTTCTTATAACTACAGGAATATCATAAGTATATTCATCTAACAAATGTTGCGCTAATTTTTCTTCTAAAATTCTAGCATTTTTTTCTTCCGAAGTAAAAAATAAATTTCCACTTTGAATGTAGGTAGAAACTTCTGTAAAGTCAATTTTTAAAACCGATTCTCGTAAATCGGCCATTTTTAATTTTCGTTTTCCACCCACATTTATACCTCGTAATAAGGCTACATATTTTTGACTCATCTTTACAATTTTGGTTAAATATTTTAAGTTATCGTCACTCTAAACTTGATTCAGGGTTTTCTCATCCATATTTTATACCGCTTTAGAATCTAAAGCAAGTCCAGAATAACGCATATTGTTTAGGTAAAAACGATGAATTTATAAAACTATCAAAATTTTTGGCAAGTTGTTTGTAATTGCTTTTGCAACTTAAAACTTGAATTATGAAAAATATCAACATTTTGTTAGCCGTAATTTCTTTATGCTTTTTTTCGTGCAATAATGAAGTTAAAAATCAAACACAACACAAAAATCCAAACATCAACACAATTACAGAAGAAATAGTTGTAGAAGATGTTGAAGCTGAAGAATACGAAATGATGGATCCTGCTCCAGTAATGCACAAAAGAATAGAAGGCATTAAAGTTTCTAATACAATTCATAGAATTCCTGTTCCGCAAGAAAATACAGAGTCTTACAAACAAATAGAAGAAAACACTTTTAAAATGGTGAATGCTTCTCCACTTTCTACTTTCTCTATAGATGTAGATAAAGCGAGTTACAGTAACGTAAGAAGAATGATTAATAACGGACAAAAAGTCCCTAAAGACGCCGTGAAGATTGAAGAATTTATTAATTATTTTGATTATGATTATCCGCAACCAAGTGGTAAAGATCCGTTTTCGATCAATACCGAAGTAGCGCAATCACCTTGGAATAGTAACACGAAACTTGTAAAAATAGGCTTACAAGGTAAAGAAGTTCCGTTAGACAATATTCCACCTTCCAACTTAGTGTTTTTAATAGATGTTTCTGGTTCTATGAATTCGGCTAACAAACTTCCGCTTTTAAAATCGGCTTTTAAATTATTAGTGAATCAACTTCGCGATGAAGATAAAATAAGCATTGTGACTTATGCAGGAGCTGCAGGCTTGGCTTTAGAACCAACTTCAGATAAAAATAAAATTCTAGAGGCACTTAATAAACTAAATGCTGGAGGCTCTACTGCTGGAGGTGAAGGTATACAACTTGCTTACAAAATTGCGGAAGATAATTACATTAAAAACGGAAATAACCGAGTAATATTAGCTACAGATGGCGATTTTAATGTTGGAGCAAGTAGTGATAGCGCAATGGAAGATTTAATTGTAGAAAAAAGAGAAAGCGGCGTTTTTCTTACGTGTTTAGGTTTTGGAACCGGAAATTACCAAGACTCTAAAATGGAAACTCTTGCCGATAAAGGGAACGGAAATCACGCATACATCGATACAATGCAAGAAGCGCAACGTATTCTTGGTACTGAGTTTGGCGGTACTTTATACACTATTGCTAAAGATGTGAAAATTCAGGTAGAATTTAATCCTGCCAAAGTACAAGCTTATCGTTTAATTGGTTACGAAAATAGATTACTTAATGCGGAAGATTTTAACGACGATAAAAAAGATGCAGGAGAATTAGGAAGCGGTCACACCGTAACGGCTCTTTATGAAATTATTCCGGTAGGTGTAGAAAGTGAATGGATAAAAGATATAGACGATTTAAAATATACCGATAAAACAGTTAAAAATGATTCTGATGAATTATTAACGGTAAAATTCCGCTATAAAAAACCTGACGGAGATAAAAGTAAATTATTAACCAAAGTAGTAAAAGATGAAAATATTCAGCTTAAAAATGCTTCTGTAGACTTAAAATTTACTACTGCTTTAGCAATGTTTGGTATGCAACTTAGAGAATCTCAATTTGCTAAAAATATTACCAAAGAAAATATTGTTCAATTAGCCGAAGCCGGAAAAGGAAAAGATGAACAGGGCTATCGAGCAGAGTTTATTAGACTTTTAAAATTATCTATTTAAAATATTAAGAATAAAAAACCTTCCTTTTTTTTGGAAGGTTTCTTTAGATTTAAAAGTATTATTATTAATTTTAGAATATCTATTTAAAATTTTTATTTCAATCAAACCACACAATATATATAATAATGCGCTACAAAAGCATCAGCTAAGCTTTGGTAATTTTTATTTTTATAAAGATTACATTATTGGTGAAGTAGCTGAAGATATTTTTTTTGATTGGCATAAAGCATCTATTCTTATTGAGCTTGCACAATCTTTTTATGGGGTAAATAGTAAACCTCATTATATTTCTCATCGTATTCATAAATATTATGTTAATCCTGCAGATTGGGTAAGTTTTTTTAAGATGGGTCATAGTTTAAGCTCATATATTCTAATTACGAAACATCAATCCTCCTTATTTAATCTAAAATTTGAAAAAATGTTTTACAAAAACAGAATATTAAAATTTGATAAGCTTACTAAGGCTGTAAATTGGGTTACATCATTAAATTAAAAAACGCTTAACAAGATTTTACAAGTCTTTTAATACAGTTTTAATAGCTATTCTGTTAACTTAGAAGAAACTAAAAAAATTGAATTATGGGAGTAATAGATGATAATCGAAACAAAAGAAAACACAAAGACACTGAAAGCCCTTTAGGTAATATTGGTGATAGAAAACAAAATACCAATAAATTTGATATTGATGAAAAAACCATCAAAAATCAACAAAACAAAGAATAACATCTTTAATTTATAAAAAAGCTACCATAAATACGGTAGCTTTTTTTTATTTAATTATAAAATTTTGTTTAATTTTTAACTATAAATAATTAAACAAAATATATTTTTACAGAAACAATTTTAATGCAATATATAAATAGAGAACATATAGATAAATTAGAAAAGCTATATAGAGTTAATCTCATAAATAGTTTAAGTGGTTATAAATCTGCCAATTTAATTGCAACAAAATCTAAAGATGAAATTACTAATGTAGCCATCTTCAGTTCGGTAATTCATTTAGGTAGTAACCCGCCATTATTAGGTTTTATCTTAAGACCAACTTCTGTAGTAAGAAACACTTACGATAATTTAATGTCTACCAAACAATTTACCATAAATCACGTAAATAAACATATTATTAAAGAGGCTCATCAAACTTCTGCTAAATATGATGGCAATATTTCTGAGTTTGAAAAAACTCATCTTACAGAAGAATATAAAGCAGACTTTTTTGCGCCTTTTGTAAAAGAGGCTAACATCCAAATTGGCTGTAAATTGGTGAACAATTATTTTATTGAAGAAAACCAATGCAGAATGATTGTGGGAGAAGTAGAACATCTTTTTATAGAAGACGATATACAACAAGAAGACGGTTGGCTAAATTTAGAAAAAGCAGAAACAGTAACTATAAATGGTGTAGATGCTTATGCAGAAGCTAAGTTATTAGACAGACTTAGCTACGCTAAACCCAATAAAAAGCTAACCTCTATTCTAAATGAAGAAAAGTGAATTACCTACCAAAATTTGTCCCATTTGTAAACGCCCCTTTTCTTGGCGCAAAAAATGGGAACGCGATTGGGAAAATGTAAAATATTGTAGTAAAAAATGCACGAAAAACAAACATACAATGTAATTTGGTTCAGGAACGATTTACGTGTTTTTGATAATTATTCTATAGAAAAAGCACGCAAAGAAAACCATCCAACTCTAGCGGTTTACTGCTTTGATCCTAGACATTTTGAAAAGACAAAATTCGGATTCAAAAAAATTGAAAAATACCGAGCACAATTTCTTATCGAAACCGTGCAAAACCTTCAGAAAAATTTAAAAGAAAAACTCAATATTAGCTTATTGATTTTTCACGATTATCCCGAAAGTGTTTTCCCGAAGCTTTCAGAGAAATATCATTTTCAGAAAATATTTCTTCAAAAAGAATGGACGCAAGAAGAAGCTGAAGTTCAAAAAAATGTGCATTATCACTTACCAGAAGTTGAATTTATTGAAACCTACGATCAGTTTTTATTTCATCCGGAAGATATTCCTTACGAGTCTTTTCAAAACATACCTGAAGTTTATACGCAATTCAGAAAAAAAGCAGAATACCATGTAAACATAAGACCACCCGCCAATTTACCACAACCTCAACCAAAAGAATATCTTGTAGAACATACCACGCAAATACCAAAATTAAAAGAGTTAGGTTTAGATGAATTTGAAAAAGACTCTAGAACTGCCTTTCCTTTTCACGGCGGTGAAGAGGCTGCAGACCTACGCATTCAGCATTATTTTTGGGATACTTGTCAACTTCAGCATTATAAAAAAACCCGCAACGGACTTTTAGGCCCAGATTATAGCTCTAAACTTTCTGCTTGGTTAGCTAACGGAAGTATTTCTGCCAGAAAAATTTATTGGGAAGTAAAAAAGTTTGAAAAACAAGTCGTAAAAAACAACAGTACGTATTGGCTTATTTTTGAGTTAATCTGGCGAGATTATTTTAAATACATTTCTTTAAAACACGGCAATAAGATTTTTCAACTTGGTGGTATTTTAAACAAAAATCTCGACTGGAATCAAGATAAAGAAATACTTCAAAACTGGATTAATGGCGAAACTGATGAGCCTTTTGTAAATGCGAATATGAAAGAAATTGCTGCGACAGGTTTTATGAGTAATCGCGGTCGCCAAAACGTAAATAGTTTTTGGGCTAAAGAATTAAAACAAGATTGGCGAATTGGCGCTGCTTATTTAGAAAGTATGCTCGTCGATTACGACGTACATAGCAATTGGGGCAATTGGATGTACAATAGCGGTGTTGGTAACGACCCACGAGACAGAAAATTTAATATTCAATTGCAGGCAAAACGCTACGATCCAGAAAAGAAATACCTACAAACTTGGCTAGGCGGTCAAAAAGAATTGTTTTAAGACTTTGAGCAAGACTTCTTCTTAAAAACATTTAGATAAATGCTAACCATTAAACCTTGAGTAATTACGTAAATAAAAATTAATGTGTTTGGCTCTAACTTTAATACAAAAGCACAAATTGCAAGGCTTAACAACCAAACTACAAGTAAAGAATAGTAAATAGTTTTTTTCATAAGACAACTTTCTTTATTAGTAGCTAAAATTCAATTTAAGTTACCTAAATATGAAAAAACTTCGATTAATACTTGGCGATCAGCTAAACCATAAACATTCTTGGTTTTCTTCTTCAGATAAAAACACCATTTATTTTATGGCAGAAATGCGCCAAGAAACAGATTATACGGTACATCATATTCAAAAAGTGGTTGCGTTTTTTGCTTCTATGCGTAACTTTTATCAATTTTTAAAAGAAAAAGGTCTTCAAGTAATTTACTATGAGATTGATGCTAAAGAAAACCAACAAGATTTAACTAAAAATCTCCAGCAATTAATTGATAAATATGAAATTGAAAAGTTTGAATATCAACTTCCCGATGAATATCGTTTAGATGAACAATTAAAAGATTTTTGCTCCAAACTTGAAATTGAAACGGAAGCCTTCAATACCGAGCATTTTTACACTTCACGTACAGAACTAACAGAATTTTACGAAGGCAAAAAAGAAATGACCATGGAATATTTTTACCGCAATATGCGTAAAAAACATTCTATTTTAATGCAGAATGAAAAAAATCCGGAAGGCGGTAAATGGAATTTCGATAAGAGTAATCGCAAAAAATGGAAAGGTCAACCAGAAATTCCGCACGAAAAAGGCTTCAGAAAAAATGTTTCTAAAATTGTAGAGCAAATCAAACAGCAAGAAATAAAAACGATGGGAAGCATGGAAGAGAAAAACTTTAACTGGCCAACTTCTCGCCCAGACTCTTTAAAAGTGCTTAATTATTTCTGCGAAAATTTGTTGATTCATTTTGGCGATTATCAAGATGCCATGCATACCGAGCAAATCTATTTATTTCATTCTCGACTTTCTTTTGCAATGAATTCTAAAATGCTTTCTCCGCAAGAAGTGATAGAAAAAGTAATAGATGCTTACCACGAAAATAAAACAGAAATTGATATTTCTCAAGTAGAAGGTTTTGTTAGACAAATTTTAGGCTGGCGTGAATATATGCGCGGGGTTTATTGGAAAGAAATGCCCAATTATGGCAGAAGCAATAAGCTTGACAACCAAAATAAACTCCCCAATTTTTATTGGAATGCTGAAACAAAAATGAATTGTCTGCATCACGCTATTAAGCAAAGTTTAGAAAATGCCTACGCTCATCACATTCAGCGGTTAATGATTACAGGAAATTTTGCATTGCTTGCTCAAGTACATCCAGATGAAGTTGATAATTGGTATTTGGGTATTTATATAGATGCTATAGAGTGGGTAGAAATGCCAAATACTCGTGGGATGAGTCAATTTGCAGATGGTGGCTTAGTAGCTACCAAACCTTACATTTCTAGCGGAAGTTACATTAATAAAATGAGTAATTATTGCAAAGATTGCCATTACAATGTAAATAAAAAAGAAGGCGAAGAAGCTTGCCCATTCAATTCCCTTTACTGGAATTTCTTAGACGATAAACGAGAACATTTTAAAAATAACCAACGAATGAAAATGATGATGAGTTTACTACATAAAATGAATCCAGAAACCTTAAAGAAACATAAAAACAGGGCAGCAAACATCTTTAAAAACCCAAATAATTACTAAACCTTAGTTAATTGATAGTTAAACGAGCTTGAATGAAAAATCATATTTTCTACATTTATCATAACTAACAAACAACCAATTAATTATGAAAGATTTAATCTGGCTTATTATTATCATCTTAATTATAGGATGGCTAGTAGGTTATTTTGGCTTTGGCGACGCTGTAGGAAGTTTAATACACATCTTATTAGTACTTGCCGTAATAGGAATATTATACAGACTAGCAACCGGTAGAAGGCCGTAAATCAATTAACAAATCAATTAAATTAAACATTATGAAAAAATTATTTTTATCACTATTTTTAGTAGGAACTTTAGCTACCACTTTTACAAGTTGTAGAGAAGAAAGCACAGAAGATAAAGTAGAAGATGCTGCAAATGATGTAGGAGACGCAGTAGATGATGCTGCAGATGACGTAGAAGATGCTGTAGATTAATCTTCTTCTCAAAAAAATATAACTATAAAACCTCTTGAGAACATCAAGAGGTTTTTTACTTTTAATCTATAAATAATTACTTATGAAAAAAATTCTATCCGCTTTCATTTTAGCCAGCATTACTTTTGGTTGTAAAAACTCTTCTGAAAATTCTGAATCAGAAAAAAATAAAACTCCAGAACTTACCGTCTTAGAAAAAGTTGCACAAGCCCACGGTTATGATAATTTTAAAAATATTGAGCAACTAACCTATACTTTTAATGTAGATCGAGATACTATTCATTTTGAAAGGTCTTGGCAATGGCAACCTCAAAAAAATCAAATTAAAATGCTTACTGCACAAGACACGCTAGAATATGTACGTGAAAATATGGACAGCATTCAGCTAAAAGCAAACCAAGCTTTTATAAATGATAAATATTGGTTGTTATTTCCTTTTCAGTTAGTTTGGGATCAAGGTTTTCAGCATTCTATAAAAGAAAATATAAAAGCACCTATTAGTGAACAACCGATGACAGAAATTACTATTGCATACGATAATAAAGATGGTTACACCCCTGGAGATACTTATAAAGTATATGTGGACAAAGATTTTATAATTAGAGAATGGTCTTACACACCTTCTGGTAGTAACGAGCCAAGATTAGCTACTACTTGGGAAAAGTACCAAACATTTAACGGACTCAAAATTGCTACAACTCATCAAAACAAAGAAGGAAATTTCAAACTATATTTCACCAACATTAAGGCTAAGTAATTTTTACTGAAATTTTTAAATCACCTGTCTAATTTTAAAATTTAACGTCACCCTGAACTCGATTCAGGGTCACATTATTAAAGATTAGACAATGTGTTCCATTTAAATAATATTCCTATTTTCTATATTTCATTTCAAAATCCTACAAAACAATCCTTCAAACGTTTTAATTATTCAAAAACAACTCATTAATTATTGCTAAATTTGTAGAAATCACATTTTTCTTAGAACACAAAAATGCAAACAACCCAACATAAAAACACCCTAGAATTTGCTAGAGAGCAAGACCAAAACGATCCTTTAAAAATCTATAGAAATCAATTTCATATTCCTAAAGATAAAAACGGAGAAGAGCAAGTTTATCTCTGCGGAAATTCTTTAGGTTTACAACCAAAATTAGTTAAAGATTACATTCAGCAAGAATTAGAAGATTGGAGTAATTTAGGTGTAGAAGGCCATACAGAAGCAAAAAACCCTTGGATGCCTTACCACGAATTTCTTACTGAAAAAATGGCGAAAATTGTTGGTGCAAAACCATCTGAAGTTGTGATGATGAATACCTTAAGTGTAAACTTGCATTTAATGATGGTTTCATTTTACCAACCTACTTCAGAGCGCTTCAAGATTATTATTGAAAGTGATGCTTTCCCTTCAGATAAATATGCGGTAGAATCTCAACTTAAATTTCATGGTTACGACCCTAAAGACGCTTTAATTTTATGGAAACCTCGAGAAGGTGAAGAACTTTGCCATTTTGAAGATTTAGAAAAAATTATGGAGACCGAAGGTGATCAAGTGGCGCTATTGCTTATCGGTTCAACTAACTATTATACGGGACAATCTTTCCCTTTAAAAAAAATAACAGAATTAGGTCATCGTCACGGAGCAAAAGTTGGTTTCGACCTTGCTCACGGTGCTGGTAATATTCAGCCTAATTTACACAAAACAGGACCAGATTTTGCCGTTTGGTGTTCTTACAAATATTTAAACAGCGGTCCGGGGAGCGTTGGCGGCTGCTTTGTACACGAACGTCACGCTAACAATAAAGATTTAAAACGCTTTACCGGTTGGTGGGGTCATAACAAGCAAACACGTTTTAATATGCGTCATGAATTTGACGCTATACCTGGAGCAGAAGGTTGGCAATTAAGCAACCCTCCTATTCTATCGTTAGCAGCAATTAGAGCTTCTTTAGCAATTTTTGAAGAAGCTGGTTTTAAAAATATTAGAGCAAAATCTGTAAAAATCACAAATTACTTAGAGTATTTATTAAAAGAAATTGAAGGTGATCAAATTGAAATTATAACACCTCAGAATCCAGAAGAACGCGGTTGCCAACTTTCTATCAAGGTGAAAAATGCTAACAAAGCATTGTTTGATAAATTAATGGCTGCCGGAGTAATTGCAGATTGGCGTGAGCCAAATGTAATTAGAGTTGCTCCTGCTCCACTTTACAATTCTTTTGAAGATGTTTATAAAATGGTTGAACGTTTAAAAGCACTGTTGTAATGAAAAACAAAGAAAATATTCTCATTATTGGTGCCGGTCTTTGCGGATCTTTATTGGCTTTACGTATGGCGCAACGCGGTTATCAAGTTCAGCTTATTGAAAAGCGTCCCGATCTAAGAAAGACCGATATTTCTGCAGGAAGATCTATCAACTTGGCATTCTCAAATCGTGGTATCAAAGCGATGAAACTTGTCGGTTTAGAAAAAAAAGTGTTAGACATTTGTATCCCTATGAATGGCAGAATGATTCATGACGAACAAGAAAATACATTTCTTTCTCCTTATAGCGGCTTAGAACACGAATACATCAATTCCATTTCTAGAACAGACCTCAACGCTCTTTTGTTAGATGAAGCCGAAAAAATGGAAAATGTTACCATAACTTTTAACCAAGATTGTCTTTCTGTAAATTCTGAAAAAGGAACAGCTACTTTTAAAGATTACCATTCTAAAGAAGAAAAAACCATGAATGCCGATCTTATCTTTGGTGCAGATGGTGCAGGATCTTCACTACGAAAAAGCATGATGGAAGATCGTAGCTTTCTATTTAGCTATTCTCAAGAATATTTACAGCACGGTTATAAAGAATTAACTATTGAAGCTTCCGAAAGTGGAGACTTTCAACTTTATAAAAATGCATTGCATATTTGGCCAAGAGGAGAAGATATGCTTATTGCGCTTCCTAATTTAGATGGAAGTTTTACCGTAACACTATTTTTAGCTTATGCAGATAGTGATTATTGTTTTAATGATCTTACCACGGTAGAAAAAGTAGAAGAATATTTTAAAATAAACTTTCCAGATGCTTTAAAACTCATGCCAAATTTAGGCGAAGAGTTTTTTGAAAATCCTACCGGCGCATTAGGTACGGTAAAATGTTCTCCTTGGTATAGCCACGGAAAAAGTTTGCTTATGGGAGATGCTGCCCACGCTATTGTTCCTTTTTACGGACAAGGAATGAATGCTTCTTTTGAAGATGTTGTGGTTTTCGATGAAGCCTTAGAAAAACATACAGGTGATTGGGAAGAAACTTTTAAAGCTTACCAAAAAGCACGTAAAAAAGATACCGATGCAATTGCAGATTTAGCTATCGATAATTTTCATGAAATGAAAGAGCATACGGCAGCGCCAATTTTTCAGCAAAAAAGAAAATTAGAAACTGCCTTAGAACAAGAGTTTCCTGCAGAATATGCTTCAAAATACCGATTAGTAACCTTTCAAGAACAAATTGGTTATGCAGAAGCAATGAAAAGAGGACGTGCACAAGACAAAGCGATGCTGAGATTAATTTCTGAAGAAAAAATTACAGAAGATTTGACTTTAGCAGAAAAACTGAAATTAGTAAAAGAAGAAACCAAAGCAATTTTAGAGGAAGATACCGTTGCTTATTAAGACGATATAACCACTAAACCCGGTAATTTTTTCGTCATTCTATGCTTAACACGGAAACTCATCACGGTGATAGGTAAAAAATATCAAGATGACTGTTTACAAATAATAAACTAAATAAAAATGAATCATCAGGAGATAGCAGAGATTTTAGATCAGGCGGCAAGCCATGCTAGACCCATATTGCAATTAGCAGACAACCATCAAATAGATATAGAAGCTGCTTACCAAATACAAAACTACTGCATCCAAAAAAGATTGGAGCGCGGAGAATATATTACTGGCTATAAACTTGGGTTTACTAACCGAGCTAAAATGAAAGAAATGGAAGTACACGATCTTATTTGGGGTGTACTTACTAACAGTATGGAAATTTTAAATAATGAAAAAGTAGATACTACACGCTGGATACAACCTCGTGCAGAAACAGAAATTGCTTTTAGAATTTCTAAAGATATAGAAGAGTCTGTAGGCTTAAAGCACATTACCAATTATATAGATAAAATGGCTCCAGCCATAGAAATTGTAGATAGCCGATATGAGAATTTCAACTTCTCTCTAGAAGATGTAATAGCAGACAACTGCTCTGCTTCTGCATATGTGCTTGGAGATTGGATCAATGTAAATGAAGATATTAGTAATTTACCTATTCAATTAAAAATTGGTAATAAAACACTAGCAGAAGGCAATACAAATTCGGTACTTTCTAATCCGTTGCAATCGGTGGTAGAATTAAGTAGACTCGCATCTAAAGCTGGAGTAACTATAAAAAAAGGACAAATTGTTTTAACTGGCGCAGCAACACCAGCAATTCAATTTTATGCGAATCAAACCATTAATACACAAGTAGAAAAATTAGGAAGCGTAAGTTTTGAAACGAAATAAGCTCCTTACTTGTTTTTCAGAGAGAAATAAAAAGAACAATCCTTCCATTAAAAAGGGAAGGTGACTTTTAAGCGAAAGCGAAAAAAGACGGAAGGGTAAAAACAAAAAATAAACTATGAGCACAGGAAAAGTAATTGAAGGAAAAGCAACGCCAAGAGGCAAATATCCGCACGTAAAACGCGTTGGCGATTTTATTTATGTTTCTGGTACAAGTTCTCGCAGACCCGACAATACTTTTGAGGGCGTTGAAGTTGATGAAATGGGTACCACTAATCTTGATATTAAAAAACAAACCGCAGCGGTTCTAGAAAATATCGACAGTATTTTACACGAAGAAGGCGCTTCGTTAAAAGATGTGGTCGATGTGACGACTTTTTTAGTTAACATGAATGATTTTGGAGGTTATAACGAAACCTACGGAAAGTTTTTTGAACCAGAAACTGGCCCAACACGTACTACGGTTGCCGTGCATCAATTACCACATCCGCATTTATTAATCGAGATTAAAGTGATTGCTTACAAAAAACAACAATACGCTACGCATTAAAAAGCCTCCCCTAACCCCTCCAATGGAGGGGAATTAAACAAAGTTCCTTCCCTTAGTAAGGGAAGGTGGATTTTTCAACGCAAGTTGAAAAAGACGGAAGGGTTTTATTTACCCATACCTTAAATTTTCTTTTGAACCGTCCGCTATCTGATGAGATCTTGACATCGAAGATTCAACGGAGTTAATTAGCTAAATGCTGAAAAACAAACAATATTTACCTTCTGAAGTTAACCACTTTGAAAGGTTAATAATTGTCAGTTCGAGCGGAGTCGAGAACTATTTTTATTGAAATACGGTTTCTACTCCACTCAACCTGACCTCTACAATAAATTTATACAGCACTAATTCTATTTTAAATTAGAAAAATAATTTTTCTAATTCTATGGAATCATTTTTTAAACATGCGTTATATTTGAGTGGATTTTTTTCAGAATTCAACAATTTTTCAACTCATGCAACAACTTCAAAATTATATTAACGGAAAGTTTGTTTCTCCTCTTTCTTCAGAATGGATAGATAATTACAATCCATCAAACGGAGAGATTTACAGCAAAATTCCGAAAAGTAAACAAGAAGATGTAGAACTTGCTTTTGAAGCTGCTAAAAAAGCTTTTCCGGAGTGGAGCAATACTACCTTAGAAAAAAGAAGTCAACTACTTTTAAAAATAGCTAATCTTCTTCAGCAAAAATTAGTAGAATTTGCTCAAGCCGAATCTAAAGACAACGGTAAGCCTTTATCATTAGCACTAAACATAGATATACCAAGAGCTATTAGTAATTTTGAATTTTATGCACACGCACTCACACAATTTGGAAGCGAGGCTCACGAAAGCGTGGGTAAAAACACAATAAATTTTACCCTACGCAAACCTATTGGTGTGGTGGGGTGTATTTCCCCTTGGAATCTACCACTTTACCTTTTCTCTTGGAAAATCGCTCCTGCTCTAGCCGCAGGAAATTGCGTAGTTGCCAAACCGAGTGAAATCACACCAATGACGGCTTATTTACTCAGTGAAATTTGTATAGAAGCCGGTTTACCAAAAGGCGTTTTAAATATTGTTCACGGACTGGGAAATGAAGTTGGGCAAGCTATGGTAGAACATCCGCAAATTAAAGCCATCTCTTTTACCGGCGGCACCAAAACGGGAGAGCATATTGCTAGGACAGCGGCACCAATGTTTAAAAAATTATCGTTAGAACTAGGCGGTAAAAATCCGAATCTAATTTTTGCCGATTGTGATTATGACAAAATGCTGCAAACTACTGTAAAATCATCTTTTGCCAATCAAGGGCAAATCTGTTTATGTGGTTCAAGGATTTTTGTAGAAGAATCGATTTACGAAAAATTTAAAAATGATTTTATTGCGGAAACAAAAAAACTAAAGGTTGGTGTTCCTTCGGAAGCGTCTTCAGATTTGGGTGCGGTGGTTTCTGAAGCGCATATGCAAAAAATCTTAGGATATATTAATCAAGCTGAAAAACAAGATGCTAAAATTCTAACCGGCGGAAAACGTGTAGAGGTAAAAGATTACGAAAATGGTTATTATTTAGAACCAACGATTATTGAAGTTCAGTCGAATCGTTGTCAACTAAATCAAGAAGAAATATTTGGTCCGGTCGTTACAATTTTACCATTTAAAACAGAAGAGCAAGCGCTAGAAATGGCAAACGACGTTCGCTACGGACTTTCGGCTACGGTTTGGACGAGCAATTTAGATCGAGCTATGCGATTAAGTAACACTTTAGAAGCAGGTATTATTTGGGTAAACACTTGGTTAAATCGCGATTTACGTACACCATTCGGCGGGACGAAAGACAGTGGCGTTGGTCGCGAAGGAGGCTTTGAAGCTTTGCGCTTTTTTACCGAACCTAAAAATGTGTGTATTCAGTATAAAAATTGAAGTTGAACAATATAAGAAACGAACGTATTCTATAATTTTTAAATAATTTATCAGCGTCTTTTTGAGCTTGACTCAGAATCTCATTCAGATGGGAAACAAATTTCGGCTGACTTTTTTAAATAATTATAGATAAGTAAAATAAAAAAGAAATGAATTTAAATTTAAAAAATAAAAATGCTCTCGTTTGTGGCGCCACTGGCGGAATAGGAAAAGCCTCTGCTTTAGCACTTGCTGAAGAAGGTGTAAATGTAACACTTGTTGCCAGAAACGAAGATAAATTAAAATCGGTATTAGAAGAATTAGACCAAAATCAAAATCAGAGTCATACTTATTTGGTAGCTGATTTTTCAAATCCTTCTGAATTAGAAAACAAAATAAAAGAAGCAACCCAATCCAAAGCATATCACATTTTATTGAATAATACGGGAGGACCTCCGGGTGGGAAAATTTCTGAAGCTAAAACCCAAGAATTTTTAGCAGCATTTAACCAGCACCTTATCTGTAATCATATTTTGGTACAAACTTTATTACCAGGAATGAAAGAGCGCGGTTACGGCCGAGTAATCAATGTAATTTCTACATCGGTAAAACAACCTTTAGATGGTTTGGGAGTTTCTAACACCATTCGTGGTGCAGTTGCCAATTGGAGCAAAACTTTGGCTAATGAATTAGGTGAATTTGGTATTACCGTAAACAATATTTTACCAGGTGCAACTGCCACAGGAAGATTAACAGAAATTATTAAAAATAAAGCCAATAAAACGGGAAAAACGGAAGAAGAAGTTACTCAAGCTATGCAAAGTGCCATTCCTGCAAAAAGATTTGGACAACCAGAAGAGCTGGCTAATGTGGTAACTTTTTTAGCTAGTGAAGCTGCTGGATATATTAACGGAATTAACGTTCCGGTAGATGGTGGAAGAACAAAAAGTTTGTAATTTCGCTTGCGTGGATCAAGTATGGCACTCAAAACTTTCAAAACAAAACCAGCGTCACACTGAACTCGTTTCAGGGTCTCATCCTTATAAAAAAATTAGAATGAGATACTGAATCAAGTTCAGCATGACAAAACAGTTTAACCATAGAAATTTCAGATAACTTAAAACACGCCACAAACCAACTAGAAACACAACTATGAAAAAAAAGCTACGTATAAACGGTCATTCTCATTTACTGCCTTACCCAGAACAAATTCCGCAGTTTATGAAAGAAAAAGAAATTTTTTGGGTAGATGAAGAGCGTAAATTTATGCTGCAAAAAAATTGGAGCAGACCGGTAACCGATTCTAGTTTTTTCTTAGATGAAAAATTAGAATGGATGGAGCGTTACAAATTAGATCATGCGGTGGTTTTAAATCTTTCTCAACTATACGGTAATGGTTTGCGTGTAGAAGAGATGAAAAAAGCATTAAGATTTCAAAATGATTTTAATGCACGTGTACAGCACGATCACCCTTCTAAATTTACTTGTGGTTTTGTGGTGCATCCGGGTTTTGTACGTGGTGCTTTGTGGGAAATTGAACGTTGTGTAGAAGAATTAGGTATGCGTTTATTATGCTTACCTACTCACTATATGGACAGTATTGGTACTTGGCGTTGTATTTTTGATGCAGAAAATGAGCCAATTTTTGAAATGGCAAACAAGTACAACTTAGCGGTAGAAATACACCCGTATGATGGAGAAAAATTTATTAAACTAGAAAATACCTCTTGGCGTTTTCACCTAATCTGGATGTTGGCGCAATGTGCAGATGCTTATCACTTTTTAACTTTAAACGGTTACCCTGATAAATACCCCAATATGCGTGTTTGCTTTGCGCACGGCGGACAGTTAGCTCAGATAAATTTAGGACGAAGAATTCAAGGTTTTGATGGTAGACCAGATTTGTTTGAAGGTAAAACACACCCAAGAAAATCTGTAGGGCACAAAAATATCTTTTTTGATACTTTGGTACACGATACAGGTTCTTTAAAACTTTTGGTTGAAAACCAAAAACCAAAACAAATAATTATGGGCTTAGATGATCCTTATCCGTTAGGAGAAATGGAAAGTGAAAAACAGTCATCTTACCCAGGGAAAATATTAGATTTAGCAGTAGATCGTGAAATTATTACTCCAGAACAATATGATGATATTTGGGAGAATAACGTGATTACTTGGCTATGTGGAGATGACCAAGACGCTAAAGATAAACTTGTAAAACGTATTTTAGAATAATGCATTTTTTACCAAAAGAAATAGATATTTATGCTGAGCAACATTCTCAAGCAGAGCCTAAATTATTAGCAGAATTAAATAGAGAAACGCACCAAAAAATACTACAACCAAGAATGTTGAGTGGTCACTTTCAAGGTAGGGTTTTAAGTATGCTTTCTAAGTTGATTAGACCTCAACATATTTTAGAAATTGGCACGTATACAGGTTATTCTGCTTTGTGTTTAATGGAAGGTATTCAGGAAAAAGGAACGCTGCATACTATTGATAAAAATGAAGAATTGTATGATTTTCAGCGTAAGTATTTTGATAAGTCTGGTTGGGGAGAACAAATGCATCAGCACGTAGGGAAAGCTTTAGATATAATACCTAAAATTGAGCAAAAGTTTGATTTAGTATTTATTGATGCCGATAAAAGTAATTACTTAAATTATTTTGAAATAATTCTTCCTAAAATGAACAAAGGTGGTATAATTTTATCTGACAACGTTTTGTGGAGCGGTAAAGTTGTGGAAGATTTGAAAGCTGGTGATAAAGACACCGAAGTTTTATTGGCATACAATAAAAAATTAGCAACCGATAATCGTGTAGAAACAGTTTTACTACCAATTAGAGATGGGTTAACTGTGACTAGAGTTTTATAAATTAAAGCCTTTGTATAAAAGGTTTAAGTGATGTTGATTGTGACCTACTATTAACCACGCTAAAATTCTTGGACTAAGTATTGTGCCTTTATAAGTGGAAGTCACCTCTAAAAATGCTGCATTTGAATTTTTAATTAGTTGTATACTAGCTTCTCTTACAGCTTTATATTCATCTAATAATTCTGTGATAGAAAGGTTTGGGTTTTCATTTTCTGCAAAAAGTATTCGATCAAAACCTAAGGTAGGAGAAGTATCACCTCTATTTAATCTTAAAAACCGATAAGCTAATATTCTTTCACAATCAGATATATGATGTAATATTTGCTTGGCACTCCAAACTTCTGCAGAGGGTTTGAGTGTTGCTTTTTCTATAGACAATTGTAGGTAAAAATCTTCTGTTGCTTTTTTTACCGTTTTTAAACATTCTAATAAATTGTCTCCTACAACAGTATTTATATAAGGAGTATAATATGCCTCTTGTGCTAAATCTTCTGGTCTTGAAATAAAATTCATATTAATCTGAAATTCTACTTAAAAAATACTGAATTACTTTGTGTAAGATAATAGCTACTAGAACTCCCAAACAAGCTCCTGCTGCCAAATCTGAAGGGTAATGGACACCTACGTAAACTCTACTTGTGGCAAATAAAAGTGGCCATAAGTAAAATAGGTAAATCCATTTATATTTATGTCTTAAAGATAAAACGATAAAAGTAGTAATTGCCATAGATGTAGAAGTATGGCCAGATACAAAACTATAATAAGTTGGTTCTTGCAGTACTCTAATAACTTCTTTTAAACTTTCTACATTATTAGGTCTTATTCTAGCAACCGTAGCTTTAATAATTCTAGTAATCCCAAAAGTGATTAAAAAGCTAGAAAGAAAACCTATACAAACTATAGCAGCCTTTTTGAGTTTATAAGAAGAAAATATAAGAACAAACATTACAAGATAAAGCGGTATCCAAGTTTCTTCTTGAGTTATAAATATCCAAAAAGAATCAAAATCTTCTATACCTAATCCGTTAAGATAAATAAATAGCTCTCTGTCCCACTCTTTTAATTGCTTAAACATTTATCTATTTAAAATTATCTTTTTCTACTTATAGAACCTGTAATTTCTTCAATATCATTTTTGACTTTATCTACTTCTTTTTTTAAGTCTTCACCACCTGCGCCTTCTAAATGTTTTTCTGCACTATTGGTAATTTCTGTCTTAATATCGTTGGTTGCATCTTTTAAAGTACGCATTCCTTTACCTAAACCTCGAGCTATTTCAGGAATTTTATCTGCGCCAAAAACCATCACCAATATAAAAACGATGAAAGCTATTTCTGCACTACTAATAAATAATGGTATTGTAAGCATATTGTAAAAATATAATAATGTAAAGGTAGTACAAAAAAAAAAGCTGACTCGTTAAAGTCAGCTTAAAAATAAGATTTTCCTCTTTTAGCCTTTGGTTTGATTTTCTTTGAAATTTTCAAACTCACTAGGTTGTTCTTTTTGTGGCCAAGAATTATTTTCTGTGTTTACATCTGCAGTTTCCATATCTGGATCTACTACAACACTTTCTAATTCTTTATCTGTTGCCAATACTTTACTTACTTCATTTTCATTTTTTCTCCATATTTGAGCTGGATAAGTTATTCTTTCTGAAGTTCCGTCCTTGTATTTATACTCTACAATCAACGGCATGATTAAACCTCCTGGCTTTTTAAAAGAGATTTGATAAAAATGCTTAGGAACTTTCATATTTCTACGTTCTTGTTCGCTAAAATTATCCATCATATATTCTTTTAAAGTCGATGCATTATCTAAAGGAGATTTTGTTTTTAAATCTTCTGTAAACTCATCACTAGATTCTTCTACAACATAAACTGCAGGAATTTGGCTAGGATCTTCTATACCATAACGCTTTAAAATTTCTTTACCAGCTTTTGTTGGTTGGTCTGTTATAAAATAAGATTTTACATCATCTACTGCAATATCTACATAATCTGTAGTATAGAACCATCCTCTCCAAAACCAATCTAAATCTACACCAGAAGCGTCTTCCATAGTTCTAAAGAAATCTTCTGGAGTTGGGTGTTTAAACATCCATCTTTTAGAGTAAGTTGCAAATGCGTGATCAAATAACTCTCTACCCATTACGGTTTCTCTAAGAATATTTAATGCAGTAGCTGGTTTACCGTATGCATTGTTACCTAATTGGTAAACATTTTCTGGATTACTCATAATAGGAGCAATAAAATCTTGGTTTCCTTTCATGTAACCAGTAATCTTTGTTGGCTCTCCTCTACGAGATGGGTATTTATCTAATGGCGCAATAGCCTCTGGATATTTCTCTCCAAATTCTTGCTCAGACATATATTCTACAAAACTGTTTAGACCTTCGTCCATCCAACCCCATTGGCGCTCATCACTATTCACAATCATTGGAAAAAAGTTGTGTCCAACTTCGTGAATAATTACGCTAATCATTCCGAATTTAGTTCTATCGGTGTAAGTACCATCTGCATTTGGTCTTCCATAGTTCCAACAAATCATTGGGTACTCCATCCCTTGATTTTTTGCGTGTACAGAAATTGCTTTATGGTAAGGGTACTCAAATGTATGGTCACTATAAGAAGTTAAAGTATGCGCTACAGCTTTAGTAGAGTACTCTTCCCAAAGCGGATTACCTTCTTTTGGATATAAAGAAACTGCCATTACATTTTTCTTTCCAACTTTTACATTCTGCATATCCCAGATGTACTTTCTTGAAGTTGTAAATGCAAAATCTCTAACCATCTCTGCTTCAAACTCCCAAGTTTTAGTTTTATTAGAAAAACCTTTTTCTGCTTTTTCTGCTTCTTCTTGCGTTACAATTAAAACAGGCTTATCAAAAGATTTTTTAGCTTGCTCGTAACGACTCATCATAGTTTTAGAGAAAACTTCTTTTCTATTTTGAAGTTCTCCTGTACCATCTAAAATATGATCTGCAGGAACAGTTATTTTTACTTTATAATCTCCAAATGGAAGAGCAAACTCTCCACTACCCCAAAATTGGTAGTTTTGCCATCCTTCTACATCATTATAAACCGCCATTCTTGGAAAAAATTGAGCTATTACATAAGCGTAATTGCCATCTTCTGGAAAATACTCATAACCAGAACGACCTCTGTTTACTACGTGGTCGTTAATATTATACCACCATTTGATAGAAAACTCAAAATCATCACCAGATTCTAATGGTTCTGGTAAATCTATTCTCATCATGGTTTGGTTAATAGTATATTTTAAAGCTTTACCATCTTGAGTTACTTCTTGAATATTAAAACCTCCATCAAAAGGTTCTTCTACATATTGAGAAACAAAACGACCTGGCTGACTTACAGGACTTACGCCATCTCCGTTTCTTAAAGGAGACTTGCTATCTTTAGCTCTAACATTTTGATCTAATTGTACCCATAGGTAGGTTAAATCGTCTGGTGAGTTATTAATATAAGTAATAGTCTCGTAACCAGAAAGTTTTTGGTTTTTATCATCTAGAACAACTTCCATATCATAGTTTGCCATATTTTGGTAATAGGCAGGTCCTGGAGCTCCAGAGGCAGTTCTATATTGGTTAGGGGTAGAAAACTCTTGGTAAAGCTGTCTAAATTTGTTTTGATTTAGATGTCCTTCTTGTGGTTCATCTTTTTTCGCGCTTTCGCTATCTTCCTGTGCGTAAGACGTTAAAGAAAAAACTACAAAAAGAAAAGCAAATATAAATTTAGCTTTTTTCATTAGGTAAGTTTGATTTTGGATTAGTAAATTAAAATTTTATGGTGTCTTTTGGTTTATCTTTTATCAACATTATACTTTCTGTGCGTTCATCTTTTTTTACATGAACTAAGTTTTTTTGATCTTCAAACAGATCTGTTAAAACAAGGTTAGAAATGGTAATGCTTTTAAAGTTTTCTACATTTACGGCTTCAAAATAACAAATAATCATATCATCTTCATAGCGTTTGCCTATAAAATTTAATGACAGCTGCTTATTTTTAATGATTATTTCAAATTTATCTTGAAAGTATTTTTTTATATACTCATTGTTTTCAGGGTTGTTTTGCCCTTTTATTAATTGAGCAGAATCATCATACCTCGTTTGTAATAGTTTTTCCAAGTCATCTACAAAAATTCTACTTACAATTTGTAGTGATTTTTTTTGCGGTACATATTCTATATCTGTAACACTCATATAGTATTTATGGGCACTTGTTGTAAATGAAGAAAAAGAGATAATTAATGTGAAAAGAAAGGTGATTCGTATTAATTTCATTTAAGGTAGTTTTTTAATCTTTTTGTATGATTCAGACTTCTCTTCATAAAAAGTAGAAAGTTTAAAAGTATTTTCACTTTTGACTAATAAACTTCTGAAAGGTTTAAATTCTGTGCAGTAATATAGAAAATCTTCTACTAAATCTTCTGGTATTCCTAAATCTGTTATAAAATAATCTAACGGTCTAGAGTTATAGCCTTTAATCATGAGATTAGTTTCTTTTTCATAATCTCTCTGCCTTTCTAACATGGCTAATCTACCAGTCATAGCATTTATAATAGGATCTAAAGGAACAATACCATTACCTGTTTTTGCGGTATACAGTCTTCTTTGTGCGGTAGTGGGTTTTGGTTTTGTATTAACAGGTAAATCATAATCTAAAGGATTAAAATATGCATCTACTTCTATATTTGTAACATCTTTTAATAAATCTCCTGTAAGATCTATATTACTAATATTAACTTCTTCTAACTCGTTAACCTCTGGAAATAGGTATATAATGTTTGTTGATTGCTGAAGAGTTTCTTCTGTAATTGTAACTTGGTAAGGCTCATACTGTAAAGAAGAAAATACAATTTCATCTCCTACAATTGCATCAATCACAAATTCACCTTTTGTATTGTTAATTGTTCCTGTTTCTTGAGTTAAATTTACAATGTTTACTTGAGAAAATGCAATTGAATCTGCTATAATTTTTCCTCTGTATTGTTGAGAAAGTGCTACAGCGGTAGTAAAAAAAATTAATATACTTAAGTATTTAGGTTTCACTATTTCCATTCTTTATGCTTAAGGTATAATTCTTTTTTTGAATTTAAAAAAACTATCATTTTAAGTTTATCATTAGTATTGACTATTTTTTTAAAATTTTCATCTTCAGAACAGAAATAAAAAAAATCATCTATATAGTCTTCTGGTATTTGTAAATCATTTACTATAAAATGAGTAGTAACCATTTTTTTTGATTTGCTAATCACTCCCTCAGCATCTGCTATTTCTTTCATTCTTTTAAGCATTGCCATTCTTCCGCTTAAAACATCTACAAGTAAACCCACCGGACCGCCAGTTCTTGCACTATACAATCTTCTCTCTTCTACACTCAACACTGGTGCTGCATTTGGCAAACCTACAGATGAAGGATAAAAATAAGGTGTCGTTTTTAAATTAGCAGCATCTTTAGTAAGATTTCCCGTTAAAGATATATTACTAATTTTAACTTCTTCTAATTCATTCACCTCAGATAAGAGATATATGGTTGTATTTTCTAAAAAATTTTCTTGAGTAAGGGTTATTTGGTAAGTTTCATACTGGATGGAAGAAAAAATGATTTCGTCTCCAATATTGGCATTAATGGCAAATTCTCCCTTTGTATTATTTACCGTCCCTATTTCTTGAGTTAAATTAACAATGTTTACTTGAGTAAATGCAATAGAATCTGCTATTATAACTCCTGAAAATTGTTTTTCTTGAGATAATACCACATTGAAAATTAAGAAAAATAGAATAGTAGTGTTTCTCATAAATTAACAACTCTATTCTATAAGACGCAGGTTAATTAGTTTTGTTGCAACTTGTAAGATTTACTTTTATCTATTAAAAACTCTATAAGCATTAACTCATTACCTTTTTTAAGCATATCTTGCTGTAAACCATGCTCTTCTGCATAGTAAATAAAATCGTTTATATTTTCTCTTTCAATATCCAGATTTTTCTTAAAAAACTCATCGTTATAAACTTTTCTTACGTGAACATCTATTTCATCTCTAGTATCTACATCACCTTCATTTTTCGAGCTAAATATTGTTCTAAAAATATTAGCTACGTTAAGTCCGTTTGTTAAGTAGCTTTTATCTATAGCATCATTCTTTACCGCAGTGTGGCTATCTGGTCTTAGTTGATAATCATACGTCTCTACCATTTCTATACTACTCTGCTGTGGAGTTTTTACATCTACGGTGTTAATTTTTCTAGCATCTACCTCTACATTACCAGATAAATCATAAGGTTTTACAGTTACCTCATCTAATTCTGTCACTGCTTCATTGATAGTAATATTTAAAACTCCTTTTTTTACCACATTTTCATCTATAATAACATTAAAATCTTGGTATTGAATTCCGGAAAAATATAGCTTATCTCCTTCTTTTACAGAAATTAAAAACTCTCCATAATCATTAGTAATTGTACCATCGGTAGTGTTGTAATTGTATACATTAATGTCTTTTGCAATAGAATTTGCATCTACATTAATTTTTCCCTTCACTAAGGTTCTGGTATCTATTTGAGCAGAGAGAGAAAAGGTAAATAATACAGAGAATATAAAAAGTAGCTTTTTCATTATAAAATTTTAAGTTAAAGTTACCCACAAAGTGTCTTATAAAAAAACTAAATCGCGTGTAAACTTTTGTTAAAGCAAGAGTTTACTATAAATTTACAAAAAAACAGCAAAAATGAATTGTATTATCGCCAGTACTTCTACTATTCACGGAAGTGATTATTTAGCATATTTAAAAGAGCCTTTACAAAATCTTTATAAAGGGGTTAGCCAAATTTTATTTATACCCTACGCAAGACCTGGAGGGATTTCTCACGAAGAATATACCGCACAAGCACAAAAAGGATTGGCATTTTTAAACGTAGAAGTAAAAGGCATACACGAATTTGAAAATGCTGCACAAGCTGTAAAAAATGCGCAAGCTATTTTCACAGGTGGCGGAAACACTTTTTTATTAGTATCTCAACTTTATAACCAGAAAGTGATAGAAACTCTAAAGGAAGTAATTAAACAAGGTACACCATATTTAGGCACAAGTGCAGGTAGTAATATTTGCGGACTTACGATAGGAACCACTAACGATATGCCTATTGTATATCCTCCAAATTTTAAGACTTTAGGGATTATACCATTTAATATTAATCCACATTACTTAGATCCAGATCCAAATTCTAAACATAAAGGAGAGACAAGAGAAACTAGAATAAAAGAGTTTCATAAGTTTAATGCTATCCCAGTTGTTGGTTTACGAGAAGGAAGTTGGTTAAGAGTTAAAAACAATTCTATAATTTTAGAAGGCACACTTAATGCTAGAGTTTTTGAACAAAACCAAGAACCTTATGAAGTAGAACCAAATACTTCTTTTAAAGATCTTTCTTAATGAATTATCAAGCTATATTAAATGTAATAGAAAAAGAATTAGCAAATTTTGATGCTGGTGGTAAAGTCCCAACCTACATCCCAGAACTTGCCAAAGTACCTGCCAATAAATTTGGATTAAACCTGTATTGCCAAAACGGAGAACATTTTAATTTTGGAGATTACGATGAACTTTTTTCCATACAAAGTATATCTAAAGTTTTTACGCTAACCTTGGCTAAAAAATTTGGAGGTAAAAAAATATGGGACCGTGTAGATGTAGAACCATCTGGAGATCCTTTTAATTCACTTTTACAACTAGAAAATGAAAAAGGAATACCTAGAAACCCATTTATTAATGCTGGCTCTCTTGTTATTGCAGATATATTAATTTCTGAACTAGAAAACCCTAAAAAATATCTTTTAGAATTTGTAAGAAAAATAAGCAACGATCAAACTATTAATTATGATGAAAGTGTTGCTGCTTCTGAAAAAGAAAACGGTTATCGTAATATTGCTCTAGTTAATTACATGAAATCTTTAGGTAACATAAAAAATAACGCTGAAGATGTATTAGACTTTTATTTCTACCAGTGCTCATTAAAAATGTCTTGCTACCAACTTTCTAAAGCTTTTATGATTTTTGCTAATAAAGGTAAAATTTTAAGCACAGGAGAAAAAGTAATTACTACCAACAATACTAAACGGATAAACGCAATTATGCAGACTTGTGGCTTTTACGATGAGGCTGGCGAGTTTAGTTTTAGAGTAGGTTTACCTGGTAAAAGTGGTGTTGGCGGCGGCATTGTAGCCGTACACCCAGGTCAATATTCTGTTGCAGTTTGGAGTCCGTTATTAAACGAAAAAGGAAACTCTGAAAAAGGGATGAAAGCTTTAGAAGAGCTTACTTCACTTACTGGTTTGTCAATTTTTTAAACTACTAACTAAAAATAAATACTTTATAAAAACAAAAAACCCATCTAAAAAGATGGGTTTTTTAAGAGCGGGAGACCAGGTTCGAACTGGCGACATTCAGCTTGGAAGGCTGACGCTCTACCAACTGAGCTACTCCCGCAAAGCGATTGCAAATATAATATAACTTAATGTTAACTACCAAATAAAAAATAGAAAAAAATTTCACCAATTAAATAGCCTTTTTAACTATGGTTTTTATTCAAAAAAATCTATTTTTAAACAAATAAAAAAAATCAAAAATGAAAAATAAAACAGGAAAAATTCAAGACCTGATAGACAATAATTTTTTAGAAGAACGTAAAGTATTTCTTTGGGGGCAAGTAGATGATAAATCTGCTAAACACGTGGTAGAAAGATTAATGTACTTAGATGCTGTAGGCTCTGGAGATATTCAATTCTACATTAACAGCCCTGGTGGTTATGTAACTTCTGGTTTTTCTATTTATGACACTATGCAATCTTTATCTTCAGATGTTTCTACCATTTGTACAGGTTTAGCTGCCTCTATGGGTTCTATTTTGCTTTCAGCAGGTACAAAAGGCAAACGTTTTATTATGCCTAATGCAAAAGTTATGATTCATCAGCCAAGCGGTGGTGCAAGAGGCCAAGCTTCTAATATCGAAATTCAGGCACAAGAAATTTTAAAAACAAAAGAAGTAAGCGCACAAATATTAGCCGATAATTGCGAGCAATCATTTGAAAAAGTAATGAAAGATTTTAATCGTGATTATTGGATGGATGCTAGTGAATCTTTAGCTTATGGAATTGTAGACGGGGAGTTTAAAAAATAATGTAATGAACTACAATATTTCACATAAAGAAAACCATACTAATGGTATGTTTTACATGAAAGATGAAGAAGGTATTGTTTGTGAACTTACTTACGTAAAAAAAGAAAACAATATTTTAGTTATTGATCACACCCAGACTAGAAAAAATTTAGAAGGCCAAGGTATTGCTTCTCAACTCTTAGATCATACAGTAAATTACGCTAGAGAGCACAAGTATAAAATAGACCCTCTCTGCCCTTTTGCTGAGGTTAAATTTGATGAAATTGAAGCATATAATGACGTAAAAGCATAATTATTTGATTTTAGAAATTAAAAAAGTTTCTACAAAAGACATTCTTTCTATTAGGCAGCAAGTTTTAAGAAACGGCAAACCTATAAAAGAATGTCTTTTTGATGGTGATAACTTAGAAACAACACAGCATTTTGGCTTATATAAAGACCAAAAAATTACCGCAATTGCTACTATAATGAAAGATAGCTGTAATACTTTCTCTAATTCTAACCAATATAGATTACGTGGTATGGCAGTTTTACCAGAATTTCAACACTTAGGTTTAGGTAAAAAACTTCTTTCTCATTGCGAAAAAGAAATAGTAAAAAAAACTCCTACTTTATTATGGTTTAATGCGCGCACTAAAGCTGTGCCTTTTTACAAAAAATTACATTTTAAAGTGTACGGAGAAGAATTTAACATACCCAATGTAGGTCCGCATTATTTAATGTATAAAATTTATGAATAGAAAAAATTTCATACAAAACACTCTCTTAGGTATTGGTGCGCTTATTACTCCTACTAATTTTATATGGAATTTATTAGAAGACATTTCTACAAAAGAATTATTGGGTAAAGGCTCCCCTACTCTGTATGGTAAAAACTATAAGTTAAGACAAGAAGCTTATCAAGATTTTTTATTAATGAAAAAAGCCGCTTATCAAGAAGCGGGAGTTAATATACAAATTGTATCTAGCTATAGAAGCTTCTCACACCAAAAAAGAATTTGGAATAGAAAATATAACAATTACCTACAACAGGGCCTTTCTCCTACAGTTGCTATTCAAAAAATAATTGAATATTCTACCATTCCTGGTACTTCTAGGCATCATTGGGGTACAGATATAGATATAATTGATGGTACTCCAAAAACTCCTTCAGATTTATTAATAGCTGAAAATTACAATAAAAATGGTGTTTTTAGCAATTTAAACACTTGGATGACTAATAATGCACACAAGTATAATTTTTACGTAGTTTATACAGATAACCCTAACAGAAAAGGGTTTAAACCCGAGCCTTGGCATTTTTCATATGCACCACTGTCAATACCATATTTACAGAAATATAAGACTCTAGATATACTCTCTATTTTACAAAAAGAAAGTCTAATAGGAAGCGAACACTTTTCAAAACAATTTATTCAAGAATACGTTTTCGCTAATGTTTTAGACATTAACCCCCATCTTTTGGGATAAAGTGCTAATTTTTCAAATCTAATTTTAGCAAAAAATTATAATTTAGCACTTATTTAGTTTTTACCTTTACACTAAACTTTTTTTGTCATGTCTAACAAAGCAATTTTACTCATATTAGATGGATGGGGGGCTACCCAAAACCCTAAAGCATCTGCTATATATAATGCCAATACTCCTAACTTTGATAAACTTTATAAAAATTACCCTCACGCAGAGTTACGTACAGATGGGATGAATGTAGGGCTGCCAGAAGGCCAAATGGGAAATAGCGAGGTTGGACATATGAATTTAGGCGCTGGTAGAATTGTTTACCAAGACTTAGCCAAAATAAATATGGCAGTTAAAGAAAACACTTTAAAAGATGAAAAAGTATTGAAAGATGCTTTTGAATATGCTAAAGCGAATGACAAAGCTGTTCATTTTTTAGGTTTATTAAGTGATGGTGGTGTACACTCTCACATTAATCATATAGAAGGTTTAGTTAAAGCCGCTCAAGAATCTGGAGTTAAAAATAAATATGTTCACGCATTTACAGATGGTAGAGACGTTGACCCTAAATCTGGAAAAGGATTTGTAGAAGAATTAACTACCGTTTTAGATAAAAATGATGCAAAACTGGCATCAATAATTGGTCGCTATTTTGCAATGGATAGAGACAAAAGATGGGAAAGAACCAAAAAAGCTTATGACCTAATTGTTAATGGAGTTGGTAAGGAAACAGAAAACCCTACGACTACCATACAAGAAAGTTATGATAATGGTGTTACAGATGAGTTTATAGAGCCAATAGTTATTACTGAAAACCAAAAACCTGTTGCTACAATTAAAGAAGATGATGTAGTTATTTTCTTCAATTTTAGAACAGATAGAGGAAGACAATTAACTCAAGCTCTATCTCAAGAAGACTTTACTGAATTTGACATGAAAAAAATTCCGTTATATTTTGTTACAATGACAACTTATGACGCCTCTTTTAAGGGAGTAAACGTAGTTTTCAAAAAAGATAATATCAAAATCACTTTAGGTGAAGCTATAGAAAAAGCAGGAAAAACTCAATTAAGAGCTGCTGAAACAGAAAAATATCCGCACGTTACATTTTTCTTTTCTGGAGGAAGAGAAGAACCTTTTGAAGGAGAAGAACGCATATTAGTAAACTCACCTAAAGTTGCAACTTATGATCTGCAACCAGAAATGAGTGCCTATGAATTAACAGATAAATTAGAAGCAGAAATCAATAAATCAGAAATAGATTTTTTCTGCATCAATTTTGCAAATCCAGATATGGTTGGCCATACTGGTGTTTTTGAAGCTGCAGTGAAAGCTTGTGAAACAGTAGACAACTGTCTTGGCAGAATTGTAAACAGTGCTAAAGAAAATTATTCTATAATTATTTTAGCAGATCACGGTAACAGTGAAAAAATGATAAATGAAGACGGTAGCGCAAATACAGCACACACTACCAACCCTGTGCCAGTAATATTGGTTACACCAGATAAAAAAGAAATTAATAATGGTATTTTAGGAGATGTAGCTCCAACAATTTTAGAGTTAATGAATATTGACCAACCAGAATTAATGACACAAAAATCGCTTATAAAAAAATGATGATAAATTTTTCAACAATAAAAAAATACAGTCTTATTTTATTTTTATTAATAAATATTTCTGCTTTTGCTCAAAAAGAATTAACACCTAATGATGAAGAGTATACTGGCTTAATCACTAAAAAAGATTTTGAAACAGGTTACACTCAAGAATGGTTTACAGAAGGTTACAATGCTTATCAAGCAGATACAGATGTTCTAAAGAAAATTAAAAACAACATTAAAGATTACCATATTAAAGTTTTTATGGGTACTTGGTGTCCAGATAGTAGAAGAGAAACTCCTAAACTATTTAAATTGTTAGATCAAGTAAACTTTAAACAAGAAAATATAGAGGTATATGCTATGGATGAGTTTAAAACCACCACAGCTAATTACGAAAAAGATTTAGACATAAATCATGTACCTACTATTATTTTTTACGACAAAAAAGGAAAAGAGGTAAATAGATTTGTAGAGTTTGCTCAAGAATCATTTGAAGAAGATATTCTTAAAATAGTTACAAAACAACCTTACCAAAATCCATATGCTGAGTAAATGATTAGTGATAAATCTTTAATTATAGCCGTAGATTTTGATGGGACAATTGTAGAAAGTAGATATCCTGAAATTGGAGAAACTAAAATTTTTGCTTTTGAAACCCTAAAAAAACTAGAACAAGAAGGTCACCGATTAATTTTATGGACTTATAGACACGGTAAAAGATTACAAGAAGCCGTAGATTTTTGTGAGAAAAACGGAATTAAATTTTACGCAGTAAATCAAAGTTACCCAGAAGAAGAGTTTGACCCTGCAATTAGTAGAAAAATTAATGCAGACATATTTATAGACGATAGAAACGTAGGTGGTTTTTTAGGTTGGGGAGAAATATATCAAGAAATAACCAACACAAAACCAGAGCACTTACAAATAAGTAAAAAGAAGAAAGGTTTATTTTCTTTTTTCAAATAACAGAATTACAAGTTAATGATCATACCAAAAAATAGCGAAGAACTAGAATTAATGCGTGAAAGCGCTCAAGTAGTTTCAAGAACATTAGGAATAATTGCTAAAGAAATAAAACCTGGAGTTACTACACTTCAATTAGATAAAATTGCAGAAGACTATATTAGGTCAGAAGGTGCAGTACCTGGTTTTTTAGGATTATATGATTTCCCTAATACGCTATGTGTAAGTCCAAACGCTCAAGTAGTACACGGGATACCAAATGATAAACCCTTAGAAGAAGGAGATATTATATCTGTAGACTGCGGAGCTATAAAAAATGGATTTTATGGAGATCACGCATATACTTTTGAAGTAGGTGAAGTTTCACCAGAAATAAAGCAACTTTTAAAAGTTACTAAAGAGTCGCTTTACCTTGGTATAAGAGAGTTTAAACTAGGTAACCGAGTGGGTGATGTTGGCTATGCTATACAAAAACACGCAGAAGATCACGGTTACGGGGTAGTAAGAGAACTTGTAGGTCACGGTTTAGGTAGAACTATGCACGAAGACCCAGAAATGCCAAACTACGGCAAAAGAGGTCGTGGTAAAAAATTTGTAGAAGGTATGGCCGTAGCCATAGAACCTATGATTAATTTAGGAACAAAACGCATCAAGCAACTTCGTGATGGCTGGACGATTCTTACTGCAGACGGAAGAGTCAGTGCACATTTTGAGCATGATGTGGCCCTGGTAGATGGAAACCCCCAATTACTATCTACCTTCGATTATATTTATGAATCCTTGGGAATTAAAAGCGAAGAAGAAAATGAATTTAGAAAAGAATGAATCATTTTACCGAGACAACAACTTAGTTGAAGAATGGCGTTACTACTATGAAGACGATTGGGCAGAGGGCTATGAAATAGCAATCTCTAGCAAAGGAAGAGTAATGAATTTTGTGAAAAGCAAAAATGGCATTATTCTTAAAGGAAGCTCTATTAACGGCTATCAAGTATTTAACACCAAAATGACCAATGGTAAACGTAAAAACTTTTACCTTCACAAAGTACAAGCTATTGCCTTTTTAGAAAAACCAGAAGACGGTCTATTTGTTATTCATAAAAATTATAACAAAAAAGACAACAACATTAACAATCTTGCTTGGGTAAACCGCAAAGAATGGGAAGCTCACCAAGATAAGAATCCAAAAGTAATTGCTAAACGCCAAAGCAAGAGAAGAACTTATACAAAACTCTCTTATGCAGAAGCAACTATTTTAAAGAAAAAACTTTTAGATCCTAATAGAAAAACTAGACTAAAAGTATTAGCAAAACAATTTGGTGTATCTGAAATGCAATTACACAGAATTAAAACCGGAGAAAACTGGGCAGATCTTAAAGTATAATATGATCAAAAAAGTATTTAAAACTGTATTAAATACAATACCTAGACCTTTGCTTATAAAAGCAAGTTATCTAGCTAAGCCAGTTTTGGCAATTTTACTAAAAGGGAATAAATACACTGACCCAATAGACGGTAAGAGCTTTTCTAAGTTTTTACCATATGGTTATGAAAATCAGAGAGAAAATGTATTATCCCCTTCTGCCCTTTCTTTAGAAAGACACAGATTGTTATGGTTATATTTAAAAAATAAGACAGATTTTTTTACTTCAAAAAAATCTGTCTTACATTTTGCACCAGAACAAGCATTTTATAAAAGATTTAGAAAACTACCTAATCTAAATTATACCACTACAGACCTTAACTCTCCATTAGCAGATGTTAAGGCAGATATTTGCAACCTTCCGTTTAAGGATAATCAATATGATTTTATACTTTGTAATCACGTATTAGAGCATATTCCAGATGATACTAAGGCAATGCAAGAATTATATAGAGTATTAAAACCTGGAGGTACTGCTATTCTACAAATACCACAAGATTTAAGTAGAGCTACTACTTTTGAAGATGATTCTATTACAGATGAAAAAGAAAGAGCTAAGATCTTCGGGCAATATGATCACGTGAGGATTTATGGAAGAGATTATTTTGATAAACTTAGAAGTATAGGTTTTAAGGTAATTGAAGAAAATTATACTAAAAGCTTAACAAACGAAGAGATAGACAAATTTAGAATTAATAAAGAAGAAATTATTCCCGTTTGCATAAAACCTAAAAACTAATCTTTTACTAATTGTTTTTTAAATTTAGCAGTAGAGTAAACTTTAGTACTATCATTTTCAGTATAAATTAAATAAGCATCTATTCCTGTAAGGTTTTCAATCACTAATTTAGATTTTTCTAATCCCATTGCCATAAATGCCGTAGCATAAGCATCTGCTTCTGCGCAAGTAGTTGCTAAAACAGAAGCACTTAAAATATTACTTTTTTCAGCCTTACCTGTTAACGGGTTTATAGTATGCACAAATCTCTGTCCTGTTATAGAATCTTGTCTAAACTTTCTATAGTTACCAGAGGTAGCCAATGCTTCATTTTTTAACTCTAAAATAGCTGTAATTTCTCTTTTTAATTCTGTTTGATATGGATTATCTAAACCTACTCTCCAAGCTTGTTTCTTCTCTTTATTAATACCTTTAACTCTTAACTCTCCACCAAGTTCAATTAAATAATTATCTACATTATTATTTTCTAAAAATATTGCTAATCTGTCTATAGTATAACCTTTGGCAACAGCATTAAATTCTATATAAGAATTAATATTCTCTTTTTTTAAACGATTGTCTTCACTTAACTCCATTTTATCTATACCAACTAATACAAATAAGGAGTCTAATTCTTTATCAGATAAATAATTTAGCTCTTCAGCGCCAAAACCATAGGCATTTACAAGATTTCCAACAGTAGGATCAAAATAACCGCTAGTAGATTTATTGATTTCTTTAGAAAGAAGAAAAACTTCTTTAAACATATTATCTACTACGATTGTAGTATCTCCTTTGTTAATTTTAGAAATGTCAGAATTTGGTAAATATGTACTCATAGATTTATTTACCACTTCATAAATAGAATCTAAACCTTTCTCCCAATTTACTTCTTCTTCAGAAAAAAATTTAATATGATAGGTAGTACCTAAAGCATTTCCTTCAAAATATTTGGTTTTAATAGTCTGTTTAGAATTGCAACCAAACAAACAAATTACTAGTAAAAAAAATAAAAATTTATACATATTAAAATTCTTGAAAACCGTCATAATTTACCACATAATCACTCTCTGAAGTAAGCTCTTTAGTAAAGTCTTCAGAATTTGCTAAACCTACCCCTGCATAAAAAGTTCTTGCATTAAACTTAATTGCATGATCTTTTATTGTACTCATTAAAATTTCATCTAAAAATTTAGGATCATTAGGGTAAGAAATAGCCCTAACAATTACAAAATGAAGTTTTTTATCTTTTAAAGCTACAAACTGTGGATTTCTTTTTAATTCACTATTAACTCCTAGAAATTCAAATCCCTTATCTTCTAAATCTTTACCCACAATATTCATTGCAAGGTTATGTATTTCTTGTTCTGTTAATTTTGCCATAATGCAATAATACTTATTTTAAAAATTCAATAAATAAATTTTTATAGATATAATTTATCAAATCTATAAAAAAACTAAATACAGAAATATTAGCGCATAAAAAAGTCCAATATTTTCATATTGGACTTTTTTAAATAAGATAGAGTTTTTATCCTCCAAAATCATCAAATCTAATATTCTCATCAGGAATACCAAAATCTTCTCCCATTTTCTGAACAGCTTTATTCATTAATGGAGGACCACAGAAATATAATTCTATTTCTTCTGGTTCATCATGTTTTGAAAGATATTCATCAATTACTGCGTTGTGTACAAATCCTAAAAATCCGTCACCTTCGCTATGTATATCTTTTTTAACTTTCCAGTTATCTTCTTCTAAAGGTTCTGAAAGTACAATGTAAAATTTAAAGTTATCAAATTCTCTTTCTAACTCTCTAAAGTGTTCTAAGTAGAACAACTCTCTTTTAGAACGACCTCCATACCAGTAAGTAACTTTTCTACCGGTTCTTAAGGTTTTGAATAGGTGATATAAATGAGATCTCATTGGAGCCATACCAGCACCACCACCAACGTAAAGCATTTCTGCATCACTTTCATTGATAAAGAACTCACCATAAGGACCAGAGATAGTAACTTTATCTCCTTTTTTTCTAGAGAAAATATAAGAAGAAGCAACACCTGGATTTACATCCATCCAACCATTTTTAGCACGATCAAAAGGTGGTGTTGCAATACGTACATTCAACATTACCTCACGTCCTTCTGCTGGGTAAGAAGCCATAGAGTATGCTCTCTCTACAGTTTCAGGATTTTTCATTACTAATGGCCATAATTTAAAATTATCCCATTCTTTCTTAAATTTATCAGGCTCTCCAGGATGTTCTTCTGGGTGAGCTTGAATATCTATATCTTGAAATTTGATTTCACATTTAGGAACTTCAATTTGGATGTAACCACCCGCTTTGTAGTCCATATCTTCTGGTAATTCTACCACAAATTCCTTAATAAAAGAAGCAACATTCCAGTTTCTAACTACTGTAGCTTCCCACTTTTTAATACCAAAAACCTCTTCAGGAATTTGAATATCCATATTTTGCTTCACCTTCACTTGGCAACCTAAACGCCAACCTTCAGCAATTTCTTTTCTGGTAAAGTGAGGTGCTTCTGTTGGTAAAATAGTACCACCACCATCTTTTACAATACATTTACATTGTATACAAGTACCACCACCACCACAAGCTGATGGTAAAAATAATTTATTATCACCTAAAGTAGATAACAATGTCCCTCCGGAACCAACTTCTATATCTTTTTCTCCATTTACGTTAATTTTAACAGGACCTGAAGGAACTAGCTTTGCTTTAGCTCCTAACAGCACTCCTACTAACAATAGTATTAACGCTAAAAATACAATTACACTTGCAACTATTACTGTCATAATGCTTTGTTTTCGACTATAATTTGATTCCCATAAAACTCATAAACCCAATTGCCATTAACCCTGTAATGATAAAGGTAATCCCTAATCCTTTTAAAGGAGCAGGAACATTTGAGTATGCTATTTTTTCTCTAATTGCAGCAATTGCTAAAATGGCTAAAAACCATCCTATACCACTACCTAATCCATAGGTTAAAGCTTGACCAACACCTTCAAAACTTTTTTGCTGCATGAATAATGATCCTCCTAAAATTGCACAGTTTACAGCTATTAATGGTAAGAATATACCTAATGCACCATAAAGCGCAGGAGCAAATTTCTCTACAATCATTTCTACTAACTGTACCATAGATGCAATTACAGCAATAAACATGATAAAGCTTAAGAAACTTAAGTCGATAAATTGGCTTCCAGATTCATCTCCAAAAGCAGGATCTAACCAAGCTAAAGCACCAGGTTTTAGTAAATATTGATCCATTAAAAAGTTGATAGGTACAGTAATTGCTAATACAAAAATTACCGCTGCTCCTAAACCTACTGCTGTTTTAACAGTTTTTGATACTGCTAAATAAGAACACATTCCTAAGAAGTAAGCAAAAATCATATTCTCTATGAAAATACTTCTAATAAATAAGTTTAAATACTCTTGCATAATCTATATTTTTAAGCAGTCTCTATGCTTCTTCTATTAATTTTCTGTTTCTTGAACGTTGCACCCAGATAATAATACCTACAATAATAAGTGCCATTGGCGCTAATAACATTAATCCGTTATTTTCATATCCAAAAGCATATAAACCTGTAGAATCTGCTAACGTTGCTCCCTTGTGACCTAATACTTCAAAACCAAATAACTTCC
Source organism: Mesonia phycicola (assembly GCF_900141885.1). Taxonomy (GTDB): domain Bacteria; phylum Bacteroidota; class Bacteroidia; order Flavobacteriales; family Flavobacteriaceae; genus Mesonia; species Mesonia phycicola. The sequence continues at coordinate 270,267 of NZ_FQYY01000001.1, forward strand.
CTGAACCTAAAAGTTCTCTAAAGAAAGCTACAATTACAAGTATTAATCCGTAACCTGCAGCATTACCAATACCATCTAAAAATGATTTGTAAACTCCGTTACCTAAAGCAAACGCTTCTAAACGTCCCATTACAATACAGTTGGTAATAATTAAACCAACAAATACCGAAAGTTGTTTACTTAAATCATATAAAAATGCTTTTAAAACTTGATCTACAAGAATCACTAAAGCTGCTACAATTACTAACTGTACAATAATTCTAATTCTACTAGGAATTAGATTACGCATCATAGAAATAATCATGTTACTGAAAGCCATTACTACCATTACTGCAAGAGACATTACGATTGCCGCTTGTAATTGTACTGTAATTGCTAGTGCAGAACAGATACCTAATACTTGCACTGTAATTGGGTTATCATCATTCAAAGGATCTGATAATAACTTCATATTTTGCTTAGATAAGAAACTTTCTTTTTCTTCTGAATTAGAAAGGAAAAGAATCATTTCTTTCTTTTTTGCTTCTTTTTCTGACATCGCTGTGTTATTATTTTCTTTAGCCATAAAAATTATTTTACTGCTACTTTCATATCAGTTTGATTCTTAAAATAAGGTAGGTAATGTTTTAATCTCTCAGAGATCATATCTGTTACCCCATCTCCAGTAATAGTAGCTCCAGAGATTGCGTCTACTGCATTGTCATCTTTATTGCTACCACCTGTATAACCTTTTACTACAGAAACACCTACTAAATTACCAGAGCTATCAAAAATCTTCTCGTCTTCAAAACGTTGCTGAAACCAAGCTTTAGTAATCTCTCCACCTAAACCAGTAGTTTCTCCTTTATGATCAAAAACAACTCCTTTAATTGTATTTACATCATCTTTTAAAGAAACATATCCCCAGATAGCATCCCATAATCCAGTACCGCGTAATGGAATAATATAATACTTTGCACCATCAACTTCTGCTTCGTATAAAGGAAACTTCTGCTCTTCTACTGTTCTATTTAATTCTTTAGCTAAATCTACTTGAAAGGCTTTGTCACCTTCTTCAACTACTTCCCCTTTTGAGTTAAGTGCTATTTGCTTAGTAATATATTTTTTAAAGTTAGCTTCTGCTAAAGGACGAGATAAAGGAACCATAGCTCCATTTTGCTCTACAGAATCTACACCTACAGTATAAAGAATGTTTTGCATCTTTTCCTGCTTTACATTAGCGTTTTGTCTATCGCTTAAAGAAATGGAAGTAAATGCTAACAATGCACCAACCACAACTACCATTATAATCGCGAAAATAAATGTATATGCGTTACTATTTCTATTCATTACACCGCTGTTTTTACTTGTGCCTTAACTCTGTTTTTACGTTTTTTGATATTACCTTCAATAACGTAGTGATCTATTGTTGGAGCAAATACATTCATTAATAATATTGCCAACATAATTCCTTCTGGATAAGCTGGATTGAAGATTCTAATCATCACAGCAAACAAGCCTATTAAAAATCCGTATATCCACTTTCCTTTATAAGTTTGTGCTGCAGATACTGGATCTGTTGCCATAAACACAATACCAAAAGCAAGACCACCTATTACTAAATGATTATACCAAGGGAAATTAACCAAATCGTTATCTGGAAAACTACCACCAATCATATTAAAGATAAAAGCCATACAAGCAGCTCCTAAGAAACCACTTACAATAATTCTCCAGCTTCCCACCTTAGTTAAAATAAGTAATAAAGCTCCTGCTAGAATACAAACAGTAGAAGTCTCTGCTACAGAACCAGGTATTAACCCTGAAAACATATCCATTGTACTATAAGGGACCTCTGTTCCTGCTGCAAGTTTACCTAAAATTGTTTCTCCAGAAACAGCATCTAAATTTCCTGCTTCACTAACCCAAACTGCATTACCAGACATATAAGTTGGGTATGCAAAGAAAGCAAAAGCTCTAGCTGTAAGTGCAGGGTTTAGAATATTCATTCCTGTACCACCAAAAGCCTCTTTACCAATAAGAACAGCAAAAACAACAGAAATAGCTACCATCCATAATGGAATATCTACTGGCATTACCATTGGAATTAACAATCCTGTTACTAAGTACCCCTCATTAACTTCGTGACCTCTAAAAATTGCAAAAGCAAATTCTATTCCAAGACCTACAGCGTAAGAAACTACAATCATAGGAACTACTTTAATAGCACCTTCTCCTATTGCTTCCCAAAAACCAACTGTTTCTTGAATTTGACTCAAGTATTGATAACCTGCATTCCAGGTACCAAAAATTAGAGCAGGGATTAAAGCCATTACAACTGTAATCATTACTCTTTTTAAATCTACCGCATCTCTAACGTGAGCTCCTTTTTGTGTTGTGTGATTAGGCACAAACAAGAAGGTATCCAACGCATTAATTGCTGGAGCGAACTTTTCGTATTTTTTCCCTTTGGAAAATGGCTCTTTTATACTATCAAGCCTTTGACGTATCCAATTCATAAATATTATGATCCTTTTATCCTACTTCAGTAATCATTAAATCTAAACCAAGACGAATAATTTCTTGCGCCTCAATTTTAGATGTATTCACATAGTCGATTAATGCAAAATCTTCTGGTATTACTTCATAAATACCTAAATTTTCCATTTTCTCAATATTTCCTGTCATACAAGCCTTAAGCAATTGCATTGGATAAATATCTAAAGGCATTACCTCTTCCATCTCTCCTGTTACCACTAAAGCTCTTTCTTCACCATTTAAATTAGTATTCACATCATACTTTTTATTTGGGAACATCCAAGAAAGTGATGTCTTAGACATCGAGTGAATATTATTATATGTAAATGGTAACCAACCAAAAGCTCTATAATTATTTCCTTCAGGTATTACAGTTATTGTATTATCATAAAAACCAACATATTGATTATTAGATAATTTTAAACCTGTTAACACATCTCCTGAAATAATACGACTTTTACTTTCATCTACTTGACCAATCAAGTCTGCTACATTAGCCCCTATATATGTTCTAAAGTATTTTTTCTCTTTAGCATCTGTACCGGCAACAGCTATTGTTCTTTTTGCATCAACTTTACCAGTTAAAAACAAACGACCAATAATTGCTACATCTTCTGGACCTACAGTCCAAACACGGTCTCCCATATTCATTGGCTCTGTTTCTTGCACATGCACACCAACATTACCTGCTGGGTGAGGTCCAGAAACATTTAATAACTCTACACCTTGAAGATCTTTAAAATCTGAAGATTTAGCATTTACCGCCACATAAACTTTTCCTGCTGTAAGTTTTTTTAACGCATTTAATCCTTCTTGAAACTCTGCTTTTTGATCAGCTAAAACAAATGCTGGATCTGCAGCTAAAGGAGCTGTATTATAAACAGACACATAAATAGCTTTTGGAGAATCATCTGGATTTGCTAAAATATCATAAGGACGCTGCTTAATAAATGCACCACAACCACTTTCAAAAATTCTGTTTTTCACAGTTTCTGAATCTGAAGTAGCAACATTTAACTGCCCGTATTCCTTATAAGAATTTACAGCATCTGCCTCGATAACAATTTCTAAAACACGTCGTTTTGCACCTCTAACAATTTCTTTAATAGAACCGCTAACAGGTGATGAAATTTTTACAGCTTCGTTATACTTTGAATAAAAAAGAACTTCACCGGCTAAAACTTTAGCCCCTTCTTTTAAAACAAGTTTTGGGACAACCGCATGAAAATCTGGTGGCTTGATTGCAAAGGTCTTAGATTTAGGAGCATCCACAAGCACTTGCTCTGCTTCGCCCTTAAATCGCAAATTGAGACCTTTTTTAACTTTAATGTCTTTTGACATAATTCATTTATAAGTTAATATTCGCGATTGCAAATTTAGTAATTTAATCCTCATGTTATAGCTCTGTTAAATGGAAGTTATTTATTTATATTAATTCTAAATAAATTGACTTCATTTTTTATTAAAATCCTTGCTGAGAAAAGATTTTAAGTATATTTAACCCATAATTTAGTAGAGGTTTTCATGAAAAATACTATCATTTTACTTGTTTCTTTTTTTAGTTTTCTATCTGGTTTTTCTCAAGTTTTAGAAACTACACCCCCTGAGTATATTAGAACTATTGAGTTTACAGGGAATTCTGAGTTTAGCGGCACTCCTATTATAAGCCTTGGAGACGAGATTACTTTAACTTTTGATGACTTAATTGGAGATGAAGCCGACTATTATTACACCATTGAACATTTTGACTTTAGCTGGAAACCTAGCAACTTATCTAAAAATGAATACATGGAAGGTTTTGATAATATGAGAATTATGGATTACCAAAATTCTTGGAACACTTTACAATCTTACTCTCATTATTCTCTTACCATACCCAACTCTAACACTAGAAGTTTAAAAGTTAGCGGAAATTACATTATTAAGATTTTTAATACTGATGAAGAACTGGTATTCTCTAGAAAATTTATGGTATATGAAGATATTGCACTAGTACAAGCAGAAGTAAAAAGAGCAAGAAACCTTAAATATATAAATACTAAACAGACTATCAACTTTACTATAGATGGTTCTGAAAGAATTGTTTTTAGAAACCCATCACAAAATTTAAAAACTTTAATTATTCAAAATAATAATTTAAAATCTTCTATCTACAACTTAAAACCTCAATATTCTTTAGGCAGTAAACTCATCTATAAATACGATCAAGAATCTGCATTTTGGGGTGGTAACGAGTTTCTTGAATTTGATAGCAAAGACGTAAGGTCTGCAACTATGAATATAAGATCTATAGAATTAAAAGATATTTACAATACCTATTTATATACCGATAAAAACAGATCTTACGATCCTTATACATACGATCCAGATATTAATGGCCAATTTAAAGTAACCACCTTACAGGGAGATGACGCCACAAGAGAATCTGAATATACTTGGGTACATTTCTCTCTAGCTAATTACGAAAAATTAAGAGGAGGCGAAATACACATTTACGGAGCCTTTAATAATTTTAATTTAGACAGCTCTACCAAAATGACTTACAATTCTAAAAAAGATGTTTTTGAAGGAAAAAGACTGTTTAAACAAGGTTTTTACAATTATAAATATGTTTTATTATTACCTGACGGAAGCATAGACGAAGGCTTTAACAGCGGTAATTTTGACGAGACAGAAAACGAATACACTATTTTAGCATACTACAGAGAAGTAGGCGGTAGATACGACAGAATAATTGGTGTAGGTAGCGCTAACAGTAGTAACATTAGCAATTAAAGCCTATGGAGAAGTCTAGATTCTCAAAAAAATACCGCAACACCATTTGCCCTAATTGCGAAACCCCTTTAGATACTAACGATAGATATTGCTCTTATTGCGGACAATTAAATTCTAGTAAAAAACTTAGTTTTAATGATTTTTTTTACGAATTCTTCGGAAGCATTATTTCTTACGACTCTAAGCTTCGCAAAACATTAAGCACCCTTATATTTAAGCCTGGCAGAATTTCTTTAGAATATATAAAAGGTAAAAGAGCTACTTACTCTAATCCATTTAGATTCTACCTAAGTATTTCTATTATATTTTTTATACTATATGTTTTCTCTCTAAAACTGACAATAGAAGATCAAGAGGCTATTGCATTTCAGGTGAATGATGGAAATGACTTTGAACTTATAGACGATCTCGATATACCGTTACTTTCAGAAAAAGAGTTAGACACTCTCAGTTTTATTTCTGAATTTAAAGAAAAAGTAAAGATCTACTTAGTCTATCACGAAAAAAACCCAGAACACAGTGTCACTAAATCATTAAAAACACTAAAACACGAAAACAGCATATACAATAAATGGATTTACAATAGATCTTTATTAATAGAAGAAATAGTAAAATCTCCTGAATCTTTTGTAGTCTTTGCTATAGGTAAATTACCGCTAATTATTTTCTTTTTCATCCCACTGTTTACACTAATACTTTGGCTAACCTACGGTAGAAGTTCTTACACCTATATGGAGCATTTAGTTTTTGCATTTCACTCGCAAACTATGTTGTTTTTCTTGATGAGTTTTAATGTAATTATAGATATTTTTATAGAATCCACTATCATCTCAACCATAATAACCATTGCCTACCTAGCCTATCTATTTAAATCATTAATGATATTTTACAAACAGGGTTTTATTAAAACGCTTATAAAATTTGTGTTTTTAAACATTTTATTTATTATATTAGCATCAATCACAACAATGATTGCATTTTTAGCATCTTTTGCACTTTATTAGTATGATTCAACAAGTAACTAGAGGAATTAAAATATCGGTGAAGACTAGTTTTCAAGGCACTTTCTTGAAAAACTACCAAATACACTTTGCTTTTACTTACGAGATTACAATCAAAAACCAAAGCAACGATTCTGTGCAACTTAATTCTAGATACTGGAAGATAAAAGACGCTTTAAACAATAATATTATTGTTAAAGGTGAAGGTGTTGTGGGGAAAAAACCAGTTTTAAAACCTGGAGAATCTCACACTTACACAAGCGGATGCCAATTAACCTCTCCTTTTGGAGCAATGAGTGGTTATTACGATATGATTAACTTCACTTCTACCAGAAAATTTAAAGTAGATATTCCTTCATTTAAACTTAGTGCTCCTTTTGCTTTGAATTAGTAGAAAATAAAAGATTTTCAGTAGTAACTTGAGCTATAACACAATTTTATTCAAAAAACTTAGAATTATTTAATTAACTCTAAGTCTAATTGAAGATTTCTTTCATCTTTTTTAGAAGATACATAAGGTAATGCTGAATAAGGTCTATATGTTGGTTTTTCTGAAAATGAAAATCGTAAAAAAGAAGCAGCTTGATAATAATCATTTACATCGCTTGTTAGTGCAGGACCTCTACTAAAAGGTTTTTCTACAAAGTTCATTTGCGAGTCTACTTCTCCTATATGCTCAACCCCTACAGCAAGACCCTCTTCATAAAAAGGTATATATTTATCAATATTCAATTCTACATCATCTTTTTCTAAAATATTAATGTAGAAAATTTCTGACATATATAATTTTTCAAAATCATTATCGCTAGAAAATCTATAAAGATTCATACGAAAAACTAACTTATGACCTTTTAACATCTTTTTTTTATACTTAAACCCTCTTGGTTTGAGAAAATAAAGTTTCACCTTATTTACCAGATTATTCGCTACTGTACTTTTTGGGGTTAAAACACTAATAAATTCGGTAGTATTATTTAAGGGACAACTCGTATAAGAACGAGGGCTACTTCCTTTTTCTATAACAATAAACTCTTGTCCGTTATTTAATTTTACTTCTGCAAGTTTCTCTACTTTAGGCTCTAAAAAAATAGTATCTAGCTCTTGAAAATTTAATACTGTATTTTTTACTGATTTAAAACCAAGTATTTCTATAGTCAAAGTATCGTTTAACTGAAATTTATCATTCAATTCCACCCTTCCTTCAACATTAGAATACACACCTGCATTTATACTATAAACCGAGACATACGGTAATGGTTTTTTAGATTCTTTATCCGCAACTATAAAGTTTTGAGAAAAAGCCAGGTTAAAAAATAAAAAAGCAATTAATATGTTGAAATATTTCATAGCAAAATTATAAAAGCGGCAAACAAAAATTTGTGGCGCTTAGGTTTAAAATTAACATTTAACAAATCCCTGTCCCTCAATTAATTTCAGAAAAATAGAAAATATATTCTGTCTCAACATTGAAAATAATATAAACACCTATCAAATCTTTATATATTAAAGAAATTTTTGCAACTCGGTAAGTTTCTTCTACAAAACCTATATCTCCACCTGAACAGATTCAACTTTTTCTACAACATAAATATCAGAATAACGATTTTCTAAGAAATCCAGATAAGTTATTTTGTTTCCATGATATTAACTAAGAATCATTTCATTTTTTTTACACAATTAATTTCTTCCAAGTTAAACAAATTCTAATTTCTAGAGACAATTCACTCCTTAATAAAACTTAACAGAAATTAATAAAACCTTAGTTTCTAGCAGACTTCAAGTTCTTAGATTTTACCTATCTTTAGACCGCAAAAAATAATAAATAAAAAAAACGAAATACATTATGGGGAAAGGATTTTTTCAAGTTCCGCCGGCTAACAATGAGCCTATTAAAAGCTATGCGCCCGGAACACCGGAAAGAGAAGAAGTATTACTCACTTATAAAGAATTATACAACACTAAAGTAGATGTACCACTTTATATAGGTTCTGAAGAAATTAGAACTAATAATACAGCTACTATGCATCCGCCACACGACCATCAACATAACTTAGGTGTTTATCATTTGGCAGAAAAAAAACATATAGAACAAGCTATTGAAACTGCTTTAGAAGCTAGAAAAAAGTGGTCTAAATTAGCTTGGGAGCAACGTGCGGCTATATTTTTAAAAGCTGCAGATTTAATTTCTGGGCCTTACCGTTACAAATTAAATGCTGCTACAATGATTGGGCAGTCTAAAAATATTTTTCAAGCTGAAATTGACTCTGCTTGTGAAATTGCAGATTTTCTTCGTTTTAACGTAGAATATATGTCTGAAATTTATAGCGACCAGCCAGAATCTGACGAAACTGCCTGGAACCGTGTAGAACACAGACCACTAGAAGGTTTTGTTTATGCAGTAACCCCTTTTAACTTTACTGCCATTGCTGGTAATTTACCAAGTGCACCAGCATTAATGGGTAATGTAGCAGTATGGAAACCTAGTGATAGTCAAGTATTTTCTGCAAAAATTTTGATGGATGTTTTTCAAGAAGCAGGAGTGCCAGATGGAGTAATCAATATGGTAATGGGTGATCCCGCAATGATTACAGATGTAGTTTTACAGAGTCCAGATTTTTCTGGAATTCACTATACTGGAAGTACAGAAGTATTTAAAGATATCTGGGCAAAAATTGGGCAAAATATTCATACCTATAAAACTTACCCAAGAATTGTAGGAGAAACAGGTGGTAAAGATTTTATAATTGCTCACCCTTCTTCTAACACAAAAGAAGTTTCTACAGCAATTTCTAGAGGTGCATTCGAGTTTCAAGGACAAAAATGTAGCGCAGCTTCTAGAGTTTACTTACCAAAAAGTTTATGGCCACAAATAAAAGAAGAACTTATTGAAGATATTTCATCTTTCAAAATGGGTTCTCCAGAAGATATGGGCAACTTTATTAATGCAGTAATACACGAGCGTTCTTTTGATAAATTAGCTAAATATATTGATCAAGCTAAACAAGATAAAGATGCAGAGATTATTATTGGTGGTAATTATGATAAATCTGTAGGGTATTTTGTAGAACCTACGGTAATTGTAACCTCAGACCCACACTATACAACTATGGAGACAGAACTTTTTGGCCCTGTAGTTACTATTTACATCTATGAAGATGAAAAGTGGGAAGAAACCTTAGAACTAGTAGACAACACAAGTGCTTATGCATTAACAGGAGCTATTTTCTCTAAAGACAGATATGCTGCTGCAGAAGCTACAGATAAACTTCAAAATGCTGCGGGTAACTTCTATATTAATGATAAATGTACAGGTGCTGTAGTAGGTAGACAACCATTTGGAGGAGCAAGAGCTAGTGGTACTAACGATAAAGCAGGATCTAAACTCAACTTGCAAAGATGGGTATCACAACGTTTAATTAAAGAAACGTTTGTACCAGCAACAGATTATAGATATCCTTTTTTAGGAGAATAATATATAATTGAATATTATTTACAAAAAAGCCTCGCTAAATAGTGAGGCTTTTTTATTTTAGTACAAAATCTAATTGTCTTTTATGTTTTCCGACCATTTTACAAAATTAAGACCGCAGTTTTTAATTCTTTTTATTCTTTTTAGTAGCGTCTCTATTTTAGCACAAGAAACAGTTACTCCACCAAAGTTTAAAGAATGCTTAGAATATGTAGACACCAAAGAAATAAAGGCTTGCGTAAGTAAAAGGATAAGTAATTTAATAAGAAAAAAACTTAAAGTTGAAAAATTTCAATCTCAACTACATCCTGGTAATAACTTAATTATGGTCGATTTTATTATTGAAAAAGATAAGACTATAAATTATTTTACAATTAATCATCCTAATGAAGAAATAAGAAATCAAATTGAAAAAATTCTTTCTAAAATAAAATTTCACACACCTGCAATGCACGATGGCAAGGGTATAAATATTTTTTATACTATACCAATTGTAATAAGAGAATTACCTTCTAGAGTTAAACCAAACCCACTATATAAGAACTCTGGATTAGCTTTAGATAACTCCAATGTAGAAAATGCTCAAGTTCTTAAATATAATTTAGACGAAAAATTAAATAAAAAAATTGAATTTAGAGATTTTGATGAAATTATTAAACGAAGGTATCTTTCTAGCTTATACAACAATATAAATATTTATAAAATTTCAAGTTTCTTAGAAAAAGGCACTAATACAATTGATGCTTCATTTACAATAAACAAAAACAGAGAACTTATAAATTTATCTGTACATAGTAATTCTGAACATGTAAGCAACTATATTAAAGAAGTGATTCAGAAATTACCAAAATTATCTCCAGTATATAAAAACAAAGAACCTCAAGAAGCTCATTATAAATTAGTATTAGCTTACAAGAAAGAAAGTAATTAACCCTTATACTTCATAGGAAGATGTACCACCTTTTTGGTCTCAAAGAAATCTTCTTCAAAATAACTAGAAAGATTATATATTTTAGCTGTTTTATATAATGCTAACTCTTCAGTTAAATCTCCACCTTTTAAATATAAAATACCATTTTTAAGTTCGTGCTCACTTTTTTTCTTCACTTTACCTCTTACCCAACGTACAAAAGTTTCCATTTGAGCCACTGCTCTACTTACAATAAAGTCGTATTGCTCATCTATTTCTTCTACTCTACAATTAGATGATTTTACATTTTCTAAGCCAAGCCCATCTTTCACTTCGTTTACAACTTTAATCTTTTTACCTATACTATCTACCAAATGGAACTGAGTTTCAGGAAAAAGAATAGCTAACGGAATACCAGGAAAACCACCGCCTGTACCAACATCCATCACGGTTGAACCTGGTTTAAATTGCTGAATTTTAGCTATACCTAAAGAATGAAGTACGTGTCTTAAATAAATTTCGTCAATATCTTTACGAGAGACTACATTTATCTTCAAATTCCAATCTTTGTAAAGATCTTGTAATTGGTTAAACTTTTCTTTTTGGTCTTCTGTTAAATCAGGAAAATATTTTAGTATTTCTTTCAAAGTGATATTTTTTTTTACAAAATTAATGTAATAAGTGGATTGAAAAAATACATTTACAAATTCTTGGTTTTATTACACTAACAGTTTTATATTTTTAAACATATAAATTCTATTATTAGAAAAATCTGAAAACAAATTAAGTACTAAATCTAATCTATAATTCGTTTTAAAGTAATTAAATCAAATCTTTATGAAACTTAAGACAGTTTTAAACTGATTAATTTTTAACTTTGGCAATATTTAAGTAGAAATAATAATGACACAATCCCCTATAAAATTTTCTAGAGTAGATTCAGCAAAATTCTTTAGAACATTAAATAAACGCGTAAATAGTTATTTTAAAGAGAATAATATACCAAGAACTGGTAATTGGAAGCTTCATTTAAAGACCATTATCATGTTTTCTCTTTTTTTAACTCCATATTTTTTAATTCTAACTTTAGACATTTCTCAATGGTGGATGCTACTTTTAACCGTAGTAATGGGTATTGGTATGGCCGGAGTTGGGATGAATGTGATGCACGATGGTAATCATGGTGCTTATTCTTCTAAAAAATGGGTAAATAAAATAATGGGTGGTAGTATGTATATATTAGCAGGAAATGTATACAACTGGCAAGTACAACACAATGTACTTCACCATACCTACACTAACATTCACGGTCACGACGAAGATTTAGAAGCTGGTAGAATTATTAGATTTAGTGAACATTCTCAATGGAGAAGATTTCATAAATTTCAACACTATTACTCAATCTTTTTATACGGTCTACTTACTTTTAACTGGGTATTAACTACAGATTTTAAACAAACTAGACGTTATTTAAAAAGAAAATTAGCTTACGGTAAATTACCTAGCCCAATTAAACAATGGAGTACTCTTGCAATTACCAAAGCTCTATATGTGGCTATTTGGATTGTTATTCCTATGATATTTTTACAAATTTCTTGGTGGAAAATTTTATTAGGCTTTTTTATCATGCATTATACTGCAGGTTTAATTTTAAGTATTGTCTTTCAATTAGCTCACGTAGTTGAACATACAGAAATGCCTTTACCTGATGATAAAGGAACAATGAAAAATACTTGGGCTATTCACCAATTATTTACAACAGTAAATTTCTCTACAAAAAATAAAATTGTAAACTGGTTTACTGGAGGTTTAAACCATCAAGTAGAACACCATATTTTCCCGAATATTAGTCATATTCACTACGGAAAAATTTCTAAGATAGTAAAAGAAACTGCTAACGAATTTAATTTACCATATCACGAATATAAAACTACTAGAGCAGCTATTATGGCTCATTTCAGACATTTAAAAGAAATGGGAACAAAACCAGCCGTAGCTGTTTAACTAAACTTTTTTTTGAAAAACCATGCAAGAACAATTATCTGAAAGAATTAACAAGCTAGAAACTTCTGCTACTTTAGCAATGGCAGCAAAAGCCAGAGAATTAAAAGCTGAAGGGAAAAACATTATTGGTTTAAGCTTAGGTGAACCAGATTTTAATACACCAGATTTTATAAAAGAAGCTGCTATACAAGCAATTAATGATAATTATAACTCTTACACACCTGTAGATGGTTATGCTGAGTTAAAAGAAGCTATCATAGAAAAATTTCAAAGAGATAATAATCTTACATATAACCCTTCTCAAATAGTTGTTTCTACAGGTGCTAAACAATCTTTAGCTAATGTAGCAATGGTAATGCTTAACCCTGGAGATGAAGTAATTTTACCATGCCCTTACTGGGTAAGTTACCGTGATATTGTAAAAATTGCAGAAGGTACTCCGGTAGAAGTACAAACTTCTATTGAGAATGATTTTAAAATGACTCCAGAGCAATTAGAAGCTGCTATTACTCCTAAAACAAAAATGCTATGGTATAGCTCACCTTGTAACCCAAGTGGTTCCTTATATAGTAAAGAAGAGTTAAGAGCTTTAGCAGACGTATTACAAAAGCACCCACAAATAATTGTAGTTAGTGACGAGATTTACGAACATATTAACTTTGTTGGTGGTCACGCTTCTATGGCTGAGTTTGAAGATATGAAAGAAAGAACTGTTACTGTAAATGGTGTATCTAAAGCTTTTGCAATGACGGGATGGCGTATTGGTTACATTGGAGCTCCTACTTATATTGCTAGAGCTTGTAATAAAATTCAAGGGCAAATTACTAGTGGAGCAAATTGTATTGCACAAAGAGCAACCATTACAGCTTTAAAGGCTCCAGTAAGTAAAATACAATACATGATAGATAAGTTTAAAGAACGTAGAACTTTAATCTTAAATTTATTAAGTGAAATAGACGGTTTTCAATGTAATGAGCCAGAAGGTGCTTTTTATGTATTCCCTAATGTTTCTGCCCTATTCGGGAAAACTTTTAAAGGAGTAAAAATTAACAATGCTACAGATCTTTCTATGTTTTTACTAGAAGAAGCAAACGTAGCTACGGTTACCGGTGAAGCTTTTGGTAACCCTAATTGTATTAGAATTTCTTACGCAGCAAGTGAAGAAAATATCACAGATGCTATTAAACAAATAAAAGAAGCTTTAGCTTAATTTAGGTTACTAGTTATACAAATTAGTTTTCTTTTATATAAAAAATAAGCCGTTACAGTTGTGACGGTTTATTTTTTATATTTTACATTCAATTTAACTAAAGGTATGCTATACATATTTTTTTTAAAATAAGACAACCTACGCTTTTTCTTCCAAGGTTTACCTCGGTAGCTTCCCCAACTTAATGGTTCTTTAGAATGTGTGTAAACCTGATAAGGATAAGTTGAAGCCATAGTTTTCCCTGTAACCACATCTGCTGGCTTTACTGTTTCTATACCTACGCAAATACCTTGTTTAGGGAACAATATATTTAAACCTTCTACCTCTAATTTTACCGTAGCTTTTTTATTTTCTGGCTTTATGAGTATGGGTTTTACATTTAGAAGTTCTCCTGGTATTCTCTTCTCTTCGTCATACCTATAAAATTTGATTAAAAAATGAGCTTGATTACTTTGCCACTTTTTATTTCTAGAAGAATTCTTTTTAAAATAAAGATAAACATCAGTTAGTTTTCCAGAACGTTTTTTTTCATTTTTAATTAAAACACATTCTTCTAAACCGTAAGCAGACGCAACCCTTATGTCACCATTTCTTTGTAAACCTGCTTTCTTTTCTGAAGTATATTTTGCTTTTTTTACTTTTAATTGAACCTCTTCTATTTCTGCTATTTGCTTCTGAAGAGTAACAGTTATAAATTGTTTATTTATAGCTTTTATAGGAATAATTTTAGGTTTATAACCCAAAAACGATACAAGTAATGTATCGTTTTTATTTTCTTCCGATAAATTCAATTTAAATTCACCATCCGTATTTGTGCTTGCCCCTTTATCTGAATTTAACAATGTTATATTCACATAAGGCAATGCTTCCATAGTAATGCTATCTTTTACAACTCCTGTAATTATTTGCGCTTGCGTATTCACAAAAACAAATAATAACAAAGTAAAAATATAACGCATATTTATCTATTTCTCCAAAAGAATGGGGTTAGTATAATTAATACTGTAAATAGCTCTAATCTACCAATTAACATTAAAAAAGAACACCACCATTTACCTGCAGGTGGCAATACATCAAAATTATTTACAGGACTTAAAGCTCCTAACGCCGGACCAATATTACCTAAAGATGAAGCTGCTCCTGCTATAGAAGTAGGAAAATCTAACCCCAAAGAGGCTAAACCAATAGCTCCAATTATAAATGCTAACATGTATAAAATAAAGAATCCTAGTATATTAAAAACAATCTCGCCTTTAATACTTCTTCCGTTATAACGAACAGGTAAAACAGCATTTGGGTGCAGAGTTCTTTTAAACTCTGTAATACCGTTTCTAATCATTATAATATGTCTTACCACTTTTACTCCTCCAGAGGTTGAACCTGCAGAACCACCCAAGAAAAACATTCCGAAGAAAAATATAGTTAAAAAAGGCGTCCACAAACTAAAATCTGCCGATACAAATCCTGTAGTAGTAATTACGGTTAACACTTGAAATAATGCATGACGAAAAGCACTTTCTGCTTCTCCCCAAACCATAGGATGCGCTATAGAAGAAAGACCTACATCTGCTTGATAATAGACTAAAACAGCTGCAATTGCCGTAAACCCGAATACAAAAATACAGTACCATTTAAATTCCTCGTCATGAAGTACTTTTTGTATTTTTCCTTTAAAACTAAAGTAACTCAATACAAAGTTTGTACCTGCTAAGAACATAAACAATATTAATATATACTGAATGATTGGCTGGTCATTCCAATAGGCAGCACTAGCATTTTTAGTAGAAAAACCTCCTGTAGAAAGTGTACTTAACGCATGATTAATAGCATCAAAAAAGCTCATTCCGGCTACTTTTAACAGTATAGTTTCTGCAAATGTATAGCCTACGTATATAAACCAAAGTCTTTTAGCGGTATCTGTAATTCTTGGTTTTAACTTATCTGCACTTGGCCCTGGAGCTTCTGCTGCAAATAATTGCATTCCACCAATTCCTAAAAGTGGCAAAATAGCTACCGCCAATACAATAATCCCCATTCCACCTATCCAGTGGGTTAAACTTCGCCAAAACAAAATACCTTTAGGCACTACTTCAATATCGTTTAAAATAGTAGCTCCTGTGGTGGTGTAACCAGACATGGTTTCAAAAAAAGCATTAGTTACGGTAGGTATACTTTCAGAAAAAAGATAAGGTAACATTCCGCTTAAGGTCATAAAAACCCAACCAAAAGTTACAATAATATAACCTTCTCGTTTTTTCATTTCTTTACGGTGGTGGCGAGTAAAAAACATAAGCCCTACCCCTACAAGCATGGTAGTAATTGCTGCACCCGTAATTTGCACAGTAACTCCATCTGCATAATACCAACTTACTAAAGAAGCAAAAATCATAAACCCTCCGTTACAAACTAACAGAAGCCCCATAATGTGCAAAATAATTCTATAGTTTAGTTTCGGCATTATAAAAACAGTTTTTCTACTCTTTTAATAGATCTTGGTAAACAACAAACCACTACACGGTCTCCTTCTACTATTTTAAAATCTCCTAGTGCAATAATTCCTTGCCCCTCTCTTATTACTCCACCTATAATAGAAGATCTAGGCAAGTCTACATCTATTATTTTTTTGCCGCACACTTTAGAAGATTTATTTACAATAAATTCTAATAACTCTGCATTCATGTTGGTCAGCTTGGTCATTGCTACCACTTCTCCTTTTCTTACATATCTAAATATATTATTAGCGGCAAGAAGTTTTTTATTGATTAGCGTATTAATACCTATAGAATGACTTAGTTGAAAATAATCCATATTTTCAACTAAAGCGATTGTTTTTCTAACAGTTTTTGATTTTGCTACTAAAGAAGACATGATATTAGTTTCAGAATTACCTGTTAACGCAATAAATGCATCCATATCTTGTATATTCTCTTCTTCTAACAGCTCTACATTTCTACCATCACCATTTATTACCAAAACTTTAGGTAATTCGTCTGCTAAATCAAATGCTTTCTCTTTATCACTTTCTATAAGCTTAACATTAAATTTAGCTTCACTAAGATGCTTGGCAGTCTTTTTTCCTATTTTACTACCACCAAGAATCATAATATTTTTAATCTCTTGTTTTACTTTTCCTGTTAGTTTAAATAGTTCTTCTACTCCATCTTGTGTGGTAACAAAATACACTTGATCTCCCTCTCTAAATTGGGTATCTCCTCTTGGTATTAAGGTATATTGTGTACTAAAACGCTGAATTGCTATAGGTACAAAATGTATTTTCGGATAAATTTCTGCGGCCTCTCTTATGCTTTTTCCTACGAAAGAAGAGTTTTTAGACAATTTAAAACCTACCATAGTTAAGGCTCCGTCTTCAAATTGAAAAGTA
The DNA here is from genome assembly GCF_900141885.1 of Mesonia phycicola. Classification (GTDB taxonomy): domain Bacteria; phylum Bacteroidota; class Bacteroidia; order Flavobacteriales; family Flavobacteriaceae; genus Mesonia; species Mesonia phycicola. The sequence continues at coordinate 287,535 of NZ_FQYY01000001.1, forward strand.
TCGTTAAAGGCAGATTGACTTAGAAGAAGCTTAATTTCTTTAGCGGCTAATGCCTCTGGTGAAATTAACTCATCTATTCCAAAACGCTTAAAACCTATTTCATCTTTATTTTCTAAAAATTCTGTGTTAGAAATTCTAGCCACCGTACGTTTAGCCCCTAATTGTTTAGCTAATACACACACGGTAATATTAGTTGTCTCACTAGAAGTTACACTAATTAATAAATCTACTCCATTTATATGGGCGTCATGTAAAACTTGAATAGAAGTAGCGTCTCCCTTAATAGTTCTAATATCTAGGTGTGTATCTGCATACTCTAGATTGTTTTTATCTGGATCTATTAAGGTAATATCTTGAGACTCAAAAGAAAGTAATTTTGCTAAATGAAATCCCACTTCTCCAGCTCCTGCAATAATTATTTTCATATTAAGATGAAATTTTTCAAAGTGAAGCAAATATAGGTTATTTTACAAATATGAGATAAATGCTTAGGAAGCAATTTTTTAAATGATGAAGTTATATCTAATACATAAATCTTATCTTTGTAGAAATTTTTGCTATGTCTAAAAAAGTGATTCCTTATAAAGACTCTACCCTTACTAAAAAAAAGCAGGTAGAGCAGATGTTTGATAATATTTCTGAAAATTATGATGGTTTAAACCGCGTAATTTCATTTGGTATTGACACTTCTTGGAGAAAAAAAGTAATTCAGCTTGTAACAGATAAAAAACCAGAAAGTGCTTTAGATATTGCTACAGGTACTGGTGATTTAGCTATAAGTTTGGCTCAAGCGGGAGTACCTAAGGTTATTGGCCTAGATTTATCTGAAGGTATGCTTAGCGTAGGTAGAAAGAAAATTGAAGACTCTTCTCTATCTGGAAAAATTGAAATGATTCAAGGAGATTCTGAAAATTTACCTTTTGAAGATAACAGTTTTGATGCTATTACCGTTGCGTTTGGTGTTAGAAATTTTGAAACGCTTGAAAATGGACTTCAAGAAATATATAGAGTATTAAAGCCTGGTGGTGTTTTTGTGGTTTTAGAAACTTCTGTACCTACTAAATTCCCTTTTAAGCAAGGGTATAAAATACACTGTAAATTGGTATTACCAACTATTGGAAAACTATTTTCTAAAGATAAGGTTGCCTACAAATATTTAAGTGATAGTGCTGCTGTTTTTCCTTACGGAGAAAAATTCAACAATATTTTAAAGAAAATTGGGTTTATAAATGTAAACGATAAGCCTCAAACTTTTGGGGTAGCCACCATTTATACGGCTTCAAAATAATTGTATGAAGAGAATAGTTTTAATTTTAGTCTTACTTTTTGGGTATCAACAAACACAAGCTCAACTTTTTACTAAAGAAAAAATAAGAAACCTTGAAAACTTTGATAAAGCTAGATTATCGTGGGGTTACTATTTAGGGTTTAACTCTTATGACTTTAAATTTGATTACAAAGACCATCCGTCTGAAGATGTTTTGGTAGATAAAAGTATGGGATTTAATGTTGGGCTAGTTGGTAATTTACGTATTAACGATTACTTTGATATAAGATTAGAGCCAGGTGTTGTTTTTGCCAGCAGAAATTTAACTTACCCAGAACTTACAGAAGATAATTTTAGAGAAGTTAAATCTACTTATGTTCACATCCCGCTATTATTAAAATTTTCTACTAAAAGAATAAATAATTTTAAGCCGTTTATTGTAGGAGGGGTATCTACTTCTTTCAATTTATCTAGTAACCAAGATAACCCAGATGATAATAGCTCTGGTGAATTTAGAATGATGAAAAACACCTACTATTATGAAGTAGGTTTTGGTATAGATTTATACCTAATGTTCTTTAAATTTACACCATCTATTAGAGGCGTATTTGCGCTAAATGACGAGCTTAAAAGAGATGTCGATCCAAATAGCGCATATACAGGTAATATAGATAAAATGTCTACAAGAGGTATATTTATCAACTTTACATTTCAATAATATTTTTAAATTTTGTTTTAATCTCTTCTAAACAAAGATTACCAAGGCTACCTTCGTGCGTGTGATTAACAGCTCTATCTCCTGTAAAATCACCATCCATAATTTGCTTACCTACTTCTCGGTAAGCATCTCTAAACGAAGAACCATTCATTACTAATTTATTTACTTCTTCTACACTGTAGAGATAGTCATACTTACTATCTTCTACTATAGAGGTGTTTACTTCTATATGCTGTAACATAAAATTAGTTACCTCTAAATTATCTTTCATCAGCTCGATACCTTCCATAAAATTTTCTTTTAACAACTGAAAATCTCTATGATAACCACTAGGCAAATTATTTGTAATCATCATTATTTCTGATGGTAATTGCTGTATTTTATTAGATTTTGCTCTAATTAGCTCAAAAACATCCGGATTTTTCTTGTGAGGCATAATACTAGATCCCGTAGTTAATTCCTTCGGAAAACTAATGAAGTTGAAGTTTTGATTGATATACAAACATACATCTGAAGCAAATTTAGCTAAGGTTCCAGATACTGATGCTAAAGCAAAAGCTACGGTCTTTTCTAGCTTACCTCTGCTCATTTGTGCAGCTGTAACATTATATTTTAAGGTATTAAAACCTAATAACTCTGTAGTCATTTTTCTATCTATAGGAAAAGAGCTACCATAACCTGCTGCAGAACCTAACGGATTTTGATCTGCAATTTTGTATGCAGCATTCAGCATAATTACATCATCTATCAAACTTTCTGCATAACCAGAAAACCACAACCCAAATGAAGAGGGCATTGCTACTTGTAAGTGCGTATACCCTGGAATAATAATTTCTTTATGCTTTTCTGCTAACTCTAATAAAGTATTAAATAATTGCTGAGTAAGTTTCTTTATTTCTGTAATTTGATCTTTAGCGTACAAATGTAAATCTACCAAGACTTGATCGTTTCTAGATCTTGCAGTGTGTATTTTTTTACCCGTATCGCCTAATTTCTCTACTAAAATATGCTCTACTTTACTGTGTACATCTTCAAATTCTTCTTCTATAGTAAAGGTACCTTCATCTATTGTTTTTTCAATTTCATCTAGAGCTATTAATAAATTTTTTAATTCTTCTTCAGATAATATTTCTATTTTTTGAAGCATTTTAGCGTGTGCTTTACTCCCCAAAACATCATATTTTGCTAATTGAAGATCTAACACTCTATCTTTACCTACGGTAAATTTATCTACTATATTATTTACGGTATATCCCTTATCCCAAAGTTTCATCTTACTATTTTTAAGTGTGTTGGTTTGTTTATTTTAATAAATTCTAATAAAGTATTTTAGAAAATAATTCAACATAAAGCTGAATTCCTTCTTTTACTTCATCTACATAAATATACTCATCTGCACTATGAGAGCGAGTAGAATCTCCTGGCCCCAATTTTAAAGAAGGGCAACTTAATACTGCTTGATCTGATAGTGTAGGCGAACCATAGGTTTCTCTACCTAACTCAACTCCTGCTATAACAATAGGATGATCTAACGGAATTGATGAAGAATTTAACCTAAATGAACGTGCCTTCAATTCAGATTTGGTGTTTTCTTGCAAAAACTTAAAAATCTCCTTATTGCTATATTTATCTGTTATTCTAACATCTATTACAAAATGACAAGTTGCTGGCACTACATTGTGTTGCTCTCCTGCATTTATCTGCGTAACATTCATTTTTACTTTTCCTAAAGTTTTAGAGACTTTAGAAAACTCATAGTTTTTAATCCATAAAATATCTTCCAACGCGTTATAAATGGCATTATCTGTATTCTCGTGTGCCGCGTGTCCTGCAATACCTGGTGCATAACCATCTATTACCAGTAAACCTTTTTCTGCTACTGCCAATTGCATTTGCGTAGGTTCACCAACGACAGCAAAATCTATTGCTGGTAATTCTGCCAACAAACTATTTAAACCGTTGGAACCAGAACTTTCTTCTTCTGCAGTAGCAGCAATTACTATATTGTATTTTAAATTTTCTTGTTCATAATAATAAACAAATAAACTTAACAGAGAAACCAAACAACCACCAGCATCATTACTGCCTAAACCAAACAACTTACCATCTTTAATTTCTGCTTCAAATGGATTATTTGTATATGCTTTATTTGGTTTTACCGTATCGTGATGCGAGTTTAATAAAACCGTTGGCTTTTGCTCGTCAAAATATTTATTGGTTGCCCAAATATTATTTTTAGTTCTATTAGTTTCAATATTAAATTGATGTAACCACGCTTCTATTAATAATGCAGTTTTATCTTCTTCTCCAGAAAAAGATGGTGTTTCTATAAGTTGTTGTAACAGATGTAATGCTTTTTCTTGAAGTTTTTCTATACTCATAACTTATAAACTTAACTGGGTGAATAATGTTGAATTTGATTGAAGCAATTTTGAACTACCAATTACCACATTTGCTACTCCGTTTTTTAAAGCATAAAAACAATTTTGCATTTTAGGTAACATACCTTGGTGAATTTGCTGATTAGCTTTTAACGCTTCATATTTTGCAGTATTTATTTTCGGAATTACCGAATTTTCGTCTTCTACATTTTCTAACACACCATTCTTTTCAAAACAATACATTAATTCTACCTCATAATATTTACTCATAGCAATGGCAATCTCTGCAGTAACTGTATCTGCATTTGTATTGAGTAACTGCCCCTTACCATCGTGACTAATAGCGCAAAAAACAGGAGTAAGTTGAGCTGTAAGTAATTGCTGAATTATTGCTGAATTAATATGATTTACATCTCCTACAAAACCATAATCTACAGGTTCTTTATGCCTTAAATTTGCTTGAACACAATTAGCATCTGCTCCAGACAGACCTAAAGCATTACAATTATTAGCTTGTAATTGAGCAACTATATTCTTATTAAGTAAACCTGCATACACCATTGTAATTACTTCTAAATCTTCTGCAGAGGTTATTCTTCTGCCTTCTACAAGTTTGCTCTCAATTCCTAATTTTTTGCTAGTTGCCGTCGCAATTTTGCCGCCACCGTGAATTAGTATTTTTGGTTCTTTTATTGCTGAAAAATCTTTTAATAGTGTTGCTAAAACTTCAGCATCATCTATTAAATTTCCTCCAATTTTTACAATTTTCAGTTTAGTTTTCATAATCCAATAATTTTAAAAGTACCGTTTGTGCAGAAAAAGTTCTGTTATTAGCCTGCTCAATAACTAAAGAAGCATCACTATCTAACACCTCATCACTAACCACTACGTTTCTTCTTACTGGCAAACAATGCATAAATTTTGCTTGTTGTGTTAGTTTCATTTTCTTAGAAGTAATAGTCCAATCTGTTAACTCTGGAGCAGATTTACCATAATTTTGATAAGAAGACCAGTTTTTAGCATATACAAAATCTGCATCTTTTAAAGCTTCATCTTGGTTATGAATAACCTTTGCACTTCCTGCAAACTCTTTAGATAAATCAAAGCCTTCTGGATTTGCAATTACAAAATCATAATCGGTAGCATTTATCCACTGCGCAAAAGAGTTGGGTACCGCTTGCGGTAAAGGTTTTGGGTGCGGTGCCCAACTTAATACCACTTTGGGTTTTGCTATTTTTTTATGCTCTTCTATAGTTAAAACATCTGCTAGAGATTGTAGCGGATGTAAAGTGGCGCTTTCTAAAGATATTACAGGAACCAAAGCGTGCTTTATAAACTTACTCAAAAAAGCCTCTGCATAATCGTCTTCTTTATTTGTCAACGAAGCAAAAGTTCTTACCCCAATCACATCACAATATTGAGAAATTACAGCAGCTGCTTCTTTAATATGCTCTTGTTTCCCTTGGTTCATTACCGCACCATCTTCCATTTCTAACACCCAACCATCTTTATCTACATTCATCACCATTACTTGCATGCCTAAATTAAAAGCTGCTTTTTGACTGCTTAAACGGGTACGCAAACTCGGATTGAAAAACAATAAACCTAATGTCTTATTTTCTGTATGTTTTTTAAAACCAAACGGATTTTTCTTCACCTCAGCAGCTAGCTGAACAAGTGCATCTAAACTATCAACATTGTTTAAACTAATAAAATTTTTCATGATAATAAGCTTTTTAAAGCATTGGTAAATTGTAGAATTTCTTTTTGCTGAATAGTTAACGGCGGAAGAATTCTTAATAAATTAGGATTTGCTGAAGCTCCTGTAAAAATGTTATGTTCTTCCAGTAATTGAATTCTTAACTCTTTAATAGGAAAATCAAACTCTACCCCTAACATTAAACCTTTACCTTTCACTTGCTTTACTTGCGGGATTTTAGCAAATTCTTCTTTTGCAAAAGCACCTATAGCAATTGCGTTTTCTAAAAGATTTTCTTTTTCTATTACCTCTAAAACAGCCAAACCTGCTGCGCAAGCCAGATGATTACCACCAAATGTGGTCCCTAACATACCAAATTGAGCTTTAATTTTTGGATGAATTAATACGCCAGCCACAGGAAAACCATTTCCCATACCTTTTGCCATTGTAACAAGATCTGCTTCTATATTAGCATATTGATGTGCAAAAAACTTTCCGCTTCTACCATAACCGCTTTGTATTTCATCTAAAATCAATAATGCCTGATGCTTTTCACATGTTTGCTTTAAAAATTTCAGAAAATCTTCTGTAGGCATATCTAAACCTCCTACTCCTTGAATTCCCTCTACAATTACGGCGGCAACATCATCGTTTTTAAAAGCAGATAACACCGCTTCTTCATTATTTAAAGACAAAAATTCTACTGGAAAATTATCTACATTTAACGGAGCAGATAATTTTGCATTATCGGTTACATTTAAACTTGCAGCAGTTCTTCCGTGAAAACTATTTTTAAAAGCTATTATTTTTTTCTTCCCAGTAAAAAAAGAAGCTATTTTTAAAGCATTCTCATTAGCTTCTGCCCCACTATTACAAAAGAAAAGTTCGTGATTTTGATAACCGCTTAATTGCTGAATTTTCTTTGCTAATTCTTCTTGCAATGGCATTTGAATAGAATTAGAGTAAAAACCAATTTTGGCTACCTGTTGCTGTATTTTTTCTACATAATGCGGATGCGAATGACCTATAGATATTACCCCGTGACCACCATATAAGTCTAAATATTTTTGCTCATTTTCATCAAAAACATAAGCTCCTTCTGCGTGAGTTGGCGTGATAGCAAACCTTGGATATACGTTGAATAAACTCATTTTAAAAATAATTTGCTTTTAGTTGAAGTCCCGCATTCTCTGGAAAATCAAATAATAAATTCATATTTTGTATGGCTTGGCCAGCCGCTCCTTTTAATAAATTATCTATTACAGAAGTAATTAAAACCTTGCCATCTATTTTTTGTACCTGAATAAATGCCATATTGGTATTTACTACTTGTTTTAGATTAATAGTTTCTTCTGTTACGTGTACAAACTCACTATCTTGATAATAGGTTTTATAATGCTGAAATAATTCTTCTTGACTTAAAGAAGATTTCGTGTAAACTGAAGCAAAAATTCCTCTAGTAAAATCTCCTCTTAGCGGTAAAAAATTTATTTCTTCAGAAAAACCTGATTGTAAATCTTTTAACGTCTCCCCAATTTCATCTAAATGTTGGTGCTGAAAAGCTTTATAAATAGATACATTTTGATTTCTCCAACTAAAGTGTGAGGTTTCAGTTAATTTTTGTCCTGCACCTGTAGAACCTGTTAATGCATGAATATGAAGCTCATCTTTTAATAATTCATTTTTAGCCAATGGTAATAATGCAAGCTGAATTGCAGTAGCGAAACAACCTGGATTAGCAATATGTTTGGCTTGCTTTATCTTTTCTTTATTAGCTTCAACTAAACCATATACAAATTCTTTTTCTTGAAAAACTGCATCTTTATTCAATCTAAAATCGTTACTTAAATCGATAATTTTTGTAGTTTTTGCAAAAGAATATTTTTCTAAAAACTTTTTAGAATTTCCGTGACCTAGACACAAAAACAATACATCTACCTCTGCATTTACTTGATCTGTAAATTGTAAATCTAAATAACCTAAATCTTGGTGAATAGAGCCTACCAATTCTCCTGGTTGAGAATGGCTATATAAAAAATCTACCTCTACTTTTGGGTGATGCTGTAAACATCTTATTAACTCTCCTGCTACGTAACCCGTACTACCTACAATACCTACCTTAATCATTTTTCTTGTTTACGTGGTTATAAATTTGCATAGAATTGGCTAAAATTTTGGTAAAGCCTTTTACATCGTCTCCAGACCAATTTTTATTCATTTCTCCATATTCTCCAAAATCAGATGTCATTAAATCATGCTTAGACTCTATACCTTGAATCACAAATCTGTAAGGATGCAGTTCTATAAAAACTGTACCGCTTACATTCTGCTGAGTTTCTTCTAGAAAAGTTTCTATATTTCTCATTACAGGCTCAAAATATTGCGACTCGTGTATAAACATACCATACCAATTACCTAATTGTTCTTTCCAATGTTGTTGCCATTTAGAAAGTGTATGTTTCTCTAAATGATGATGTGCTTTAATAATTAAGGTAGAAGCTGCGGCCTCAAAGCCAACTCTTCCTTTTATACCTATAATGGTATCTCCCACATGAATATCTCTACCAATAGCATATTTACTTGCTATCGCTTCTATTTGTTGTATACACGCAACTGGAGTTAGTTCTTTTCCGTTTAGACCAACTGGTTCTCCATTTTTAAATTCAATAGAAATAGTTTTAGATTCTTTTTCTTGCAACGGACTAGGGTAAGCTTCTTCTGGTAACGGCTGATGAGAAGTTAAAGTTTCTGCACCGCCAACACTAGTACCCCACAAACCTTTGTTGATGGAATACTGAGCCTTTTTCCAATCAATTTCATAACCGTGTTTTGCCAAATAGTCTATCTCATCTTTTCTAGAAAGTTGTAAATCTCTAATAGGTGTAATAATTTCTATTTCTGGTACAATTAATTGAAAAATTAAATCGAACCTAATTTGATCGTTTCCTGCTCCCGTACTACCGTGAGCAATGTAGCTTGCTCCTGTTTTTTTTGCGTATTCTGCTAAAGCTATGGCTTGATAAATACGCTCTGCACTTACAGAAAGCGGATAAGTATTATTTTTTAGCACATTACCAAAAATTAAATACTTGATAATGTTATTGTAATACGCATTGGTTTGCTCTAGAGTTGTGTGTTGCTTTACCCCTAAAACATATGCTTTCTCTTCTATTTCTTGTAATTCTTCTGCTGAAAAACCTCCTGTGTTTACAATTGCAGAATGAACTTCTAAATTTTTCTCGTGAGTTAAATATTTTACACAATAGGAAGTATCAAGGCCTCCGCTAAAGGCTAGTACTACTTTATTATTTTTCATTTTAGTTATTTTTTTTGATGGTTAAAGTGAAATAAATTTGCTTTTTTCTGAAGTCTCAACTTTCTTTCTTGCATAAAAGTTTTAAAACTATCCCAAGCTCTTTTTTTATTGATTTCTGTTTGTGCTTGAGAAATTTTACTTAAATCGCACACCATGCCTGTACACAAACACATTTTACGCTCTGTACGTTGTAAAATATCGTGATTACGGCAACTTTGGCAACCTTTCCAGAAAGTTTCATCTTGAGTAAGTTCAGAAAAAGTAACTGGTCTATACCCTAAGTCTGAATTAATCTTCATGACAGCCATACTAGTGGTTATACCAAATAGTTTAGCATTAGGATATTTTTGTTTAGATAAATCAAAAATTGCTTTTTTGATAGCTCTAGCAAGTCCAGAATTTCTAAAATCTGGATGTACAATAAGACCAGAGTTGGCTACGTACTTCTCTCCTTCCCAGTTTTCTATATAACAAAAACCAATTACTTTTTCATTTTGAAAAGCAATAACAGCCTTACCTTCGGCCATTTTTTTTTGTATGTATTCTGGTGCTCTTTTTGCTATACCTGTACCTCTAATTTTGGCAGCTTCTTCCATCATAGTACAGATGGTTTCAGCCCAAGAATAATGGCTAGCATTTGCCACACATAGTGTAAACTCCATATAAAATCGAGTTTTAAAATTAAAAAAAATTGAATTGTATCGTCCTGAGAATAATGCAGAGGTACGTAACCTCGCTAAAAAAATATTACGCCCTTAGGCGGGGACGTCGTAAGCGGATTTCTGTAAGACTAAAAAGCACAGCAGTAGCTTCAGAAGAAGAAATTTCTTTTGAAGTTAAATAGAAGTTATGTACGTTTTGATCTTTCATTATAAAAACAAATATAAATGAAAAATTTAAGATACGTCACATAAGTATTAAAAAATTATCTACGTTTAAATTCACTTAAAAGTACAGCAGTAGCTGTTGCTACGTTTAGACTTTCTGTATTTTTATTTTCACCAAATTGTGGTATAGATATTTTAGAGGTTGCTAAACGCTCTATTTGAGGCGAAATACCATTAGCTTCATTACCTAAAACTAATATTCCTTTTGAAGAGATTTCACTTTCATAAATATTTTCGCCATTCATAAACGTGCCATAAACAGGCATTTTTAATTTAGAAATCTCGTCTGTTAAATTTCCATATACAACTTCTACTCTAGATATTGACCCCATGGTTGCTTGTATTACTTTAGGGTTGTAACAATCTACTGTATCTTCAGAACATAAAAGTTGCTTTACACCAAACCAATCACAAAGTCTAATAATAGTACCTAAATTACCAGGATCTCTAACGCCATCTAAAGCCACTATAAAATCTTCTGTGATTTTTGATGGTTCTTGAGGGATTTCAAACAAAGCTAAAGCAGTTTGAGAGTTGGTTAGTTTTGTAATTTTTTTTAACTCATTAGGCTCTAATAGCTGAATTTTATTTTTATCAGTAAAAAAAATATCTGCTTCAGAAAATAAACGTTCTAATTTAAAGTTAGAATTTAAAAGCTCTTTAATCACTTTAATCCCTTCTGCTACAAACAAAGCATTTTTTTGTCTATATTTTTTTTGAGATAGGCTGTTTATTAACTTTATTTGGCCTTTGCTAAGCATAAAATGATGTATTTTTGAAATTTAATTTTTTTTATTTGAAATCTGTAACTACAAAAATATCATTTATTCTGTTGGTACTGCTCATTATTTCTTGTAATGCAGTAAAAAAGGTTAAAGACAATCAACATTTATTAACAGAAAATAAAATTTTTGTAAATAATGAAGAAATTAGCACTAGACAGATTTACGACCAACTCTACCAAGAACCTAATGCTAAATTACCTCTATTTGGTATCCCTTTAAAACTACACATTTACAACGCTGCTAATCCGCAACCAGACACTTTATTTTACAATTGGCTACACAAAAAACCTAAACGTGAAAAACGTTTAATTAGGTGGTTTTCTAAAAAACAATTAGAACAAATTGGCCAATCTTATGTTGGTTTACATAAATATTTAGAAGAAATTGGAGAAGCTCCTGTAGTAGTAAGTGAACAAAAATCTGAAAGTTCTTCTACAAGGCTTAAAGCTTGGTACTGGAACCACGGTTGGTTTAATGCAGAAACAGATTACAAAATAAATAAATTAGAACATAAACGAGCAAAAGTAGATTATTACATTAAAACCCATCAACCTTATAAATTAGACTCTATATCAGAAAGAATAGCATCACCACAAGCAGATTCTATTTATCAATTACATAAAGAAGAATCTTTTATAAAAAAAGGAGCTCAATTTGAAACCGATAAATTTAATGCAGAGCGAGAAAGAATTGTAAATTTATTTAGAAATAATGGTCTTTACCATTTTGAGCAAGAATACATAAGTTTTGAAGCCGATACTATTAATACAGACCACCAAGTAAATATAGACTTAGTAATTGCAGATAGACAAATTACTAAAGAAGACACTACTTACACTGTACCTTACCATGCGCACTTTATTAGTGATGTAAACATTATTACAGACTACAAATACCAAAACAGAAATAACGCAATTAAAGACTCTGCTAGTTATAAAGGGTACACTCTCTATAGTTTTGATGAATTAAAATACAAGCCAGAAGCCATTGCTGATGCCGTATTTATAAAAAAAGGACAAGTTTACCGCGACTTAGACAGATCTCTTACTTATAGAAGAATGAATCAACTAGGGATATTTAAATATCCAGATATTCAATACATGGCAGATCCAAGAGATAGTACTGGTACTAACTTAATAACTAATATATTTTTAACTCCTAAACCTAAATTTGGAGTAAATTATGATTTTGATATTTCTAGAAGTAATATTCAAGATTTCGGGATTGGCTTTGGAGGTTCCTTATCTATAAGAAATATTTTTGGTGGAGCAGAAACTTTAGAAATTGGAGGAAGAGGAAGTATAGGTTCTTCTAAAGATGCAGCAGATAGTGATGATAAGTTTTTTAATATTTCTGAAATTGGTGCAGACGTAAACTTATCTTTCCCTAAAATCGCTTTTCCTATTAATACAGATGGTATTATACCAAAATCCATGTTTCCATTCACTACTATTAGTGCAGGGGTAAGCTCACAACAAAACATAGGTTTAGATAAACAAAATGTAACAGGGAAATTTAATTACAAATGGTATCCTAGTCAAGAATTAACACAAAAATTAGACTTAGTAGATCTACAATATGTTAGAAATTTAAACTCAGGAAATTACTTTAATGTTTATGAAAATTCATTTAGCAGATTAAATGAAATTGCACAAGATAATTACGACCAAGTAAACGCTTCATACTTTGAAACAGACGATGACCCTACTGACGACAATCTACCAGATTTAAGCATACCTGATGGGACAACAGCTTTTATTAATGATATAAATAATGGTGTTTACACATTAACTTCAGACGAAAGCCAGACTGCAAGTGATATTATTGAAAGAAGAGACAGACTTACCCAAGACAACTTAATACTTGCTACTAGTTTTAGTTACATAAAAAACACTAGAGAAAATATTTACGATCAAGAATTTACGCAATTTAGACTTAAGCTAGAAATGGCAGGTAACACACTATCGTTAATTGCACCTTTACTTAATTTTGATAAAAACAGCAGTAACAATTACAACCTGTTTGGCGTACAATTTTCACAATACGGAAAAGTAGAAACAGATTTTATAAAGCATTGGGATCTTGGGCAACAAAACGTATTAGCCATAAGAGCATTGGGCGGAATAGCAATACCATACGGAAACTCTAATGATATCCCTTTTGCTAGAAGTTTTTTTGCAGGAGGAGCAAATGATAATAGAGGTTGGCAAGCATATGATTTAGGTCCTGGTAGTACAGGAGGTATCAATGAATTTAATGAAGCTAATATGAAAATTACCCTTAATGCAGAATACAGATTTAACCTATTTGGGCAATTAAACAGTGCTTTTTTTGTAGATGCAGGTAATATTTGGAATGTGTTAGACAATGTAGAAGATGAAGAATCTAAATTCACTTCTCTATCAGATTTAAGTGAGTTAGCAGTATCATCTGGTCTCGGACTTAGATACGATTTTAGCTTTTTTGTAATTAGATTAGATGTAGGTTTTAAAACCTACAACCCAGCATATAACAAGCAAAAATGGTTTCAAGAATATAACTTTTCAAATGCTGTTTATAATGTTGGAATTAATTATCCTTTCTAACCCATTTTATTTTATTAATTTTGTAATTCGTTTAATTTAAAAGATAATTCATGAGTCATAATATCAAGCCGGGAGTTGCTACCGGAAAAGAAGTACAAGAAATTTTTAATCATGCAAAAGAAAACGGTTACGCAATACCTGCGGTAAACGTTGTTGGTTCTGATACCATCAATGCAGTTATGGAAACTGCTGCAGAATTAAACTCACCTGTAATCCTTCAATTTTCTAACGGTGGTGCTATTTTTAACGCTGGTAAAGGCCTTTCTAATGAAAACCAACAAGCAGCAATTTTAGGTGGAGTAACTGGAGCAAAGCATGTTCATGATTTAGCAAAAGCTTATGGAGCTACAGTGATTCTTCACACAGATCATTGTGCTAAAAAATTATTACCTTGGATAGACGGTTTATTAGATGCTGGTGAGCAATTTTACAAAGAGCACGGTAAACCATTATACAGCTCTCATATGATTGATTTAAGTGAAGAGTCACTTGAAGAAAACATTGAAATTTGCAAAACATACTTAGAGCGTATGAGCAAAATGGGAATGACTTTAGAAATTGAATTAGGTATTACTGGTGGTGAAGAAGACGGTGTAGATAATACAGACGTAGACTCTTCTAAATTATACACTCAACCAGAAGAAGTAGCTTACGCCTACGAAGAATTAAGCAAAGTAAGTGATCAATTTACAATTGCTGCTGCTTTTGGTAACGTACACGGTGTTTATAAGCCAGGTAACGTAAAATTAACTCCAAAAATTCTTAAAAACTCTCAAGAGTTTATTACAGAAAAATACGGAGTTGAAGAAAACCACATTGATTTTGTTTTTCACGGAGGAAGTGGTTCTACTGTAGAAGAAATTAGAGAAGCAATTGGTTACGGAGTTATTAAAATGAATATTGATACAGATTTACAATATGCATTTACAGAAGGTGTACGTGATTATGTATTAGCTAACAAAGATTACTTAGCTACACAAATTGGTAACCCTGATGGAGATGAACTACCTAACAAAAAATATTACGACCCAAGAAAATGGTTAAGAGAAGGTGAAATCACTTTCAAAAACAGACTTAAAAAAGCTTTTGAAGACTTAAACAATGTTAATAGTCTTTAATTAGTTAACCTTTTACTACCCAAATAAATACATATGGCTTGGTTTAAAAGAACAAAAAAAGGAATTCAAACAGCTACAGAAGACAAAAAAGATGTCCCTAAAGGCTTGTGGTACAAATCCCCTACCGGTAAAATTGTTGACGCAGAGCAATTAGAGAAAAATTTTTATGTGAGTCCAGAAGATGGTTACCACGTAAGAATTGGTAGTGAAGAGTATTTTGAAATTCTTTTTGACGATAAAAAATACAAAGAACTAGATAAGAATCTTACTTCTAAAGATCCGCTTAAGTTTGAAGACACCAAAAAGTACCCAGACCGTTTAAAAGACGCTCAAGAAAAAACGGGACTTAAAGATGCTATTAGAACTGGAGTTGGTAAATCTAAAGGAAAAGATTTAGTAGTAGTTTGTATGGATTTTAGATTTGTAGGAGGTTCTATGGGATCTGTAGTAGGTGAAAAAATTGCCAGAGCTGCAGACTATTGTATAGAAAAAAAGCTACCTCTTATGATTATTTCTAAATCTGGAGGAGCAAGAATGCAAGAAGCTGTATACTCATTAATGCAAATGGCAAAAACTTCTGTAAAACTAGCACAGTTAGCAGAAGCTAAATTACCATACATTTCTTTATGTACAGACCCAACTACTGGTGGTACTACGGCATCTTTTGCAATGTTAGGAGATATTAATATTTCTGAGCCTGGTGCATTAATTGGTTTTGCCGGTCCACGTGTAGTAAAAGACACTACAGGTAAAGACTTACCAGAAGGTTTTCAGCGTTCTGAGTTCTTACTAGAACACGGTTTCCTTGATTTTATCACTGCGAGAAAAGAATTAAAAAATAAAGTGAACCTTTATTTAGATTTAATTTTAAATCAGCCGGTTAGAGCATAACAAAAACAAAAAAAGCGACCAATTGGTCGCTTTTTTTATACTCTTATTTCATTTTAATTTACCACAATCACCTTTTAACAATTCGCTGAACGCTTTCTCCTTCAGCGCTTTGTATTTTTACAAAATACAATCCAACAGGCAAGTTAGAAATATCATAATCTTGTTGTGAACTAAAGTGTGCTATTTTTTTACCTGTTACTGAAAACAAACTTACCTCGTCTACTTTTTCTGAAGTTTTTATTTGAAAACTGTTTTGTACAGGGTTAGGGTACAAAGCAATTTCTAGTTTATTTAGAGGATCTACTTTTAATGTGCAAGCTCCTTGTTCATAAAAATTAGGAGTAATCCCATACAGTGTCCAGCTATTATAAGGAGCATTATTATTTGTTGCCGCAGTAGCATCATCTACCTTTATACAAATAGGGCGAGCAGAAGTATTATAGACAGAAATTTCCATATTTAGCATATTAATATTATTTCCATTTTGTAAATTGATTTGCTCTAAATGCTGTAAATATCCTGTAGACAGATATGTAATATTAGGATTAGTGCTTAAATCTATTTCTTCAATAAACATAGTTTCCACATCATTTTGCCCTTCCATTACCATTAATTCTTCTAAATTCACTAAACCTGTTAGGTCTATTTTTTTTAATCCCTCATAAGTCCAAATTTCTAAAATTTTTAAATTGGTATTAGCTGTTAAATCTAGTGTTATATTATTATTATTCTGAAAAGGCACATCAGATATTTCTAATATTTCTAAAGCCGTAAAATCTTCTAATCCAGTAAAATTTCCTACCCATTGTAATTGTAAACTGAGCAAAGTATTAATATCACTAGTTAATACTTGCCCATTAATTACACCGTCACTATCTATACTCTGATTGATAAGGTATTGCTCAAAATTTTGGTCTGGTATGCTAGTAGTTTGTGCCGTAATACCAATACAGAAGAATAGACTTAAAAGGTTTATATATATTTTCATAAGGTTTTGTTTTATTGAATGACTAAATTTTTGGTAGCTATAATTACTCTATTACATGTTAATGCTACCACTAGGGTAAGTAGAAACATCTATGTTTACTGAGCCTGTATTTACATCTAGAATATAATTATTACTTATTACGGTTTGAGTTGAGGTAATACTTATATAATATGAATAAGGTGATGATACTGCTCGGTTTAAATTAATTTCTTCCCTTACAAAACCACAAGGTTCCTCATATTCAACTTGAGCAAAAGCTATTAAATTAAAAAACAAGAAAATAATAAAAAAACACCATCTAAGTTGGTTGGTTGGTAAAATTGTTTCATACTATTAGATTTTAATTGGTTAATTTTAAAACAATTACACCTAAAGTACTTAAAAAAATGAATATTTCATTTAAAAAGTATTAAAAACATAAGATTAACCTTTTTAAAATTCTATTTTATCAATAAAAAAAGCCCTTAAAATTTAATTTCAAAGGCTTTTTAAAAATTTTTAATTATTCTGCTTACTTGCTTTCCTCGTCTTTATGATCATCTTTTATTTCTTCATCGCGGTAAAGACAACAAGGGTGAACGCTATGATAAGCTTCATCTGTAGCTTTTAAATCTTCCACATCGTGCCCTACTGCTAAAATGCTTTCTTTTATGGTCGCTAAATCTGTCTTCTTTTCATTGTAAATAAGTTTTAACTCGTGTGTTTCTACATTCCAAATAGCACTTTTTACGCCTTTGGTTTTTATACTTGCTTTTTCGATACGTTCTTTACACATCGCACAAACACCATCTACCTCTAGGGAGGTTCTAGCATTTTTATTTTGAGCAAAAACAATGGTTGTCACCATTAAACATACAATACTTACTAATTTTTTCATCTTTATTTATATTTTAATTATTTAATTTTATAACGTAACCCTGCGTAATATAAACTTCCAAAGATAGGTCCATATACAAAAGTACTATCAAAGGTAGAACCAAACGGATTATCAGTTCCTAATATAGGTCTATCTTGTCTTACATTGGTAATGTTTTCTCCACCCACATAAATTTCAAATTTAGGAGAAAATACTTTTGTTACTTGCGCATTAATGGTATTCACTTCTGGTGAATAATTTGGCAACTGAAACTCTACAGAATTTGCTGCTGTAGAAGAAAAACGTTGTTTACCCAACCAGTTACAAGTAACATCAAACTTCCACATACTATTATTTTTAATTTCAGTATCGTAAGAAAGGTTAGTGAAGAAACGATGTTGAGCTGTAAGTGGCTTTATTTTTTCTCCAGATAAATACTTGGTTTTAATATCATAATACTTATATGCTAACCTAATATCAAAACGCTCAAAAGCATTGTAATTTACTTCTGTTTGAAAACTATTTGCGTAGCTATCGTGCTCTAAATTATAAAAACTTACTTGCTGAGCGTTTTCCCAATCTACCACTACTTGATTAGTAAAGTCTGTTCTGTAAAAATCAACCGTAACATCTGCTTTTCTATTAAATAGATTAAAACCTTGCAGATAAGACACTCCATAATTCCAAGCAATTTCTGGATCTAAACCATAAGTCCCTCCTTCAGAAGCACCTAAAATATTTATAGACCTATTGGTAGAAAATAAACTTTGATTTTCAGCAAAAATATTAGCAATTCGCTTACCTCTTCCTATAGACGCTCTAAAAGCAGATTTTTCCCAAGGAGTGTATTTTACATGTACACGAGGAGTTAAAAAGAAACCTAATCTATTGTGATAATCTGCTCTTAAACCAGCTGTTAGATTAACTTTTTCTAAATTATCAAAATTATATTCAAAAAAACTACCTACCGAGTTATCTTTACGTTGGTATGACATTTCTTGTACTTGCTCATCATACTCATCATAAGTAAAACTTAAACCTGTTTTAATTTTGTGGCGTGAATCACTAATGATTGAGCTATAAATAAAATTAGAATAAATGCTGTTATGCTCAATATCATAATTACGTAAACCAAAATAAGATTCTTGATTATGGTGACTTACCGCAAATTGTAATCCCATATTCTGCCAAGGTAAATCAGGGTTTACATAGCCTATTTTACTAGAAAAATCGTAACGTTGGGTATCTATCTCACTACCCCAAGCATTAGTTGTTAATTTATCTGTATCTGGATCAAAATCTAACTCTCCAGTTTGTTTATGGTCGTTAAGCACTCTTAGATTAAAAAAACCTACAATACCATTTTCATTATCTGTATACTGCCAACGATTCATTAAATTTATTTGATGATACATAGGCATATCTAAGAAGTTATCATGATTCACATCGTGTTTTTCTTGATGTGAATTACCATGAAGATAAATACCTGTGCTCCATTTTTCACTTACTTTAGTATTATAGTGGGTATTCAACTCTACTCGTTGGCTACTTGCTCCATATACATTTAAAAAGAATTTATTATCTTTTGTAGGTTTTTGCAACTCTGCATTAATTTGACCTGCAATACTCTCATAACCATTTACAACACTTCCTGCTCCTTTGGTTATTTGTATACTTTCTACCCAAGTACCTGGAGTAAAAGTTAATCCGTAAGCTTGTGATGCTCCTCTCACAGTAGGAATATTTTCCATAGCAATTAAAATATACGGACTTGTAAGCCCTAACATTTTAATTTGTCTGGTACCAGAAATAGCATCAGCAAAATTAACGTCTATAGAAGGGTTGGTTTCAAAACTTTCTGATAAGTTACAACAAGCTGCTTTTAGCAACTCATCACTACTAATATTTATTACATTTTTAGCATCAATGTAAGATCTAGAAGTGGCTTTCTTTTTTGATACCACATTTACCTCATCAAGATTGCTAGTAGGGCTTAATGCTAGATCTATTTTATTTTTAGGGTTATTAACTATTAAAGTATCTGTAGAAAATCCCACATAACTCACTACAAGTTTTTTATAAGATTTTTTATAAGGAATAGAAAACTCCCCATCAAAATTGGTTACAACACCTACCTCTGTCCCTAACCAATACACGTTGGCTCCTAAAAGTGGTGTATTTGTTCCTTCTTCTTTCACTATTCCCTCTACTGTTTCTTGAGCAAAGCTGAATAAAGGAAAGAGAAAAATAACTAATAATATTTTTTTCATGAATTAGGTTAATAAATTTTATGAATTACAATTAAAAAGTGCGTATTCCCTACTCCATTATATAGAAGAAAGAGAATTATTCAATTCATTAAAATTTAAAAATCAAATCAAAAATGTCTGGTGATCTACCAACTTATTGGTAATTAAAAAGGGAGAACTATAGTTTTTATACCTTGTTTTAGATACAGAAGTAAAATTAAATAGCTCATTAAAAGAAACTGTAAAAGCAAATAAGAAAACTTGCTGATTATAATCTAAATCATCAAAATCTTTTGCAGGAAAAACATCTTGCCCTTCCACTACATCTATTACATCACTACAACAGTCTGCATCTGCAATATTCTCATTTTGGCATTTATCGGCACAAGGGATATCATCGCATTTTTCTAAATTATTAAATAAAGAAAAATTTATTAAAAACCCTTCACAAAAGTGCTTCTCTATAGTAAATGAAGAGGTTGACACTAGTATCAAAATAGCTAGTGACAAAGAAAATATTTTATGAAAGAATTTGTTTTCCACCTTACAAAAGTAAAAAAATATTTTCAGAAAAAACACCCTTCTTTATTCTTAAGCCTTCCACAACTTAATTTATACTATTATATTAATTACAGAATAATAAAATATCTTACTAAACATCAAATTTATTTCTACAAAAATAGCACCTGAAATAAGTAATTAATTGAATTTAAAATTTTATCTGAAAAATAAATAATAAGTGTATATTTGCCGCTGAATAGAAAAACTATTCGTACATAATAATCATTGAAATAATATTGGAATGTATTTAACAAAAGAAGAAAAACAACAATTATTTGAAAAGCACGGTAACGGTAAAAACGATACTGGTTCTGCAGAAGGGCAAATTGCTTTATTTACAAAAAGAATCGCTCACATCTCTGATCACTTAAAAACGAACAGAAAAGATTTTAACTCTGAGCGTTCTCTAGTTATGCTAGTAGGTAAAAGAAGAAGCTTACTTGATTACTTAATGAAGAAAGATATTTTAAGATATCGTGCTATTGTTAAGGAATTAGGATTGAGAAAATAAAAACACTAAAGGGGCTTTATGCCCCTTTTTTTATAGAATAAATTGTTACCCTAGACAGTCAAGGGTAGTTTTTCATTGGTCAACAACACACACAACAACACAACTCTGACCGTCCGATAAGACGGAGACCATTGTTTAATAACAAAACAAATTATGATTCCAAAAACATTTAAAGAGGTTATCGACTTAGGAGATGGAAGAGAGATCTCTATCGAAACCGGAAAATTAGCAAAACAAGCACACGGATCTGTGGTTGTACAATCAGGGAAGTGTATGTTGCTTTGTACGTTAGTATCTAACTACAAACAGAGTGATGTTGATTTCTTACCATTAACTGTAGATTATAGAGAAAAATTTGCTGCTGCAGGTCGTTACCCAGGTGGTTTCTTTAAAAGAGAAGCAAGACCTAGTGACGGTGAAGTATTAACTATGCGTTTAGTAGACCGTGTGTTAAGACCACTTTTCCCTAAAGATTATCACGCAGAAACTCAAATCATGATTCAATTAATGTCTCATGATGATGATGTTATGCCAGACGCTATGGCTGGTTTAGCTGCATCAGCTGCTATTCAACTTTCAGATGCTCCATTTGAATGCCCTATTTCTGAAGCAAGAGTAGGTCGTGTAAACGGAGAATTTATTATTAACCCTACTCGTGCACAGTTAGAAGAATCTGACATCGATATGATGATTGGTGCTTCTGCAGACTCTGTAATGATGGTAGAAGGGGAAATGAATGAAATTTCTGAAGAAGAAATGACAGAAGCTATCAAGTTTGCTCACGAAGCTATTAAAAAACAATGTGAAGCACAGGTAAAACTTGCAGAAGCTTTTGGTAAAAAAGAAACACGTGAGTATGAAGGGGAAAGAGAAGATGAAGCTCTTCAGCAAAAAATTCACGAAATGGCATATGATAAAGTATATGCTGTAGCAAAAGCAGGATCTTCTAAAAAAGAACGTTCTACTGCTTTTGGAGAAATAAAAGAAGAAATAAAAGCTAGTTTTAGCGAAGAAGAAATTCAAGATTTTGGAGATTTAATCTCTAAATACTACGCTAAAGCTGAAAAAGCTGCAGTTAGAGATTTAACTCTTAACGAAGGTTTACGTCTTGACGGAAGAAAAACTGACGAGATTAGACCTATTTGGTGTGAGGTAGATTACTTACCATCTACACACGGGTCTGCTATTTTTACTAGAGGAGAAACTCAAGCATTAGCAACCGTTACTTTAGGTACTTCTAGAGAAGCAAACCAAATAGATATGCCTAGTTTTGAAGGGGAAGAAACTTTCTATTTACACTATAACTTCCCTCCTTTTTCTACAGGAGAAGCTAGACCAATTCGTGGTACATCTCGTAGAGAAGTAGGTCACGGTAACTTAGCACAAAGAGCTTTAAAAGGAATGATTCCTGCAGACTGCCCTTACACAGTACGTGTAGTTTCAGAAATCTTAGAATCTAACGGTTCTTCTTCTATGGCAACAGTTTGTGCTGGTACTATGTCTTTAATGGATGCTGGTGTAAAACTTACAAAACCTGTTTCTGGTATTGCAATGGGATTAATATCTGATGCAGATTCTGGTAAATATGCTGTTCTTTCAGACATATTAGGTGATGAAGATCACTTAGGTGATATGGACTTTAAAGTTACAGGTACTGCAGATGGTATTACTGCTTGCCAAATGGATATTAAAGTAAAAGGATTAAGTTATGAAATTCTTACCAATGCTTTAAAACAAGCTAGAGATGGTAGACTTCATATTTTAGGAAAAATTACCGAAACCATAGATGCTCCTCGTGAAGATGTGAAAGGGCACGCTCCAAAAATGATTACTCGTAGAATCCCTAACGATTTTATTGGTGCATTAATTGGGCCTGGTGGTAAAGTGATACAAGAACTTCAAAAAGAAACAGGTACAACTATCGTGATTAACGAAGACCCTGTTACAGAAGAAGGTATTGTAGAAATACTTGGTACAGCTCAAGATGGAATAGATAAAGTAATGGCTAAAATTGACTCTATTACTTTTAAACCTGTTAAAGGAAGTGTTTACGAAGTAAAAGTAATTAAGATTTTAGATTTTGGTGCGGTTGTAGAATATACAGAAGCTCCAGGAAACGAAGTATTATTACATATTTCTGAACTTGCTTGGGAACGTACTAATAATGTGACTGATATTGTAAATATGGGTGACGTATTAGATGTAAAGTATTTTGGTACAGACCCAAAAACTAGAAAAGAAAAAGTTTCTAGAAAAGCTTTACTTCCAAAACCAGAAGGTCATACAGAAAGAGCTCCTAGAGAAAATAAAGGTAGAGACAATCGCTCACGTGATGATCGTAAGCCTAGAGAAAACAAGAAAGAAGAATAAACCTCATTTTTTCTAATATATAAGTCCTATAATTAATTTTATAGGGCTTTTTTTATCTATCACTTTACACCCTACCA
The DNA here is from genome assembly GCF_900141885.1 of Mesonia phycicola. Taxonomy (GTDB): domain Bacteria; phylum Bacteroidota; class Bacteroidia; order Flavobacteriales; family Flavobacteriaceae; genus Mesonia; species Mesonia phycicola. The sequence continues at coordinate 310,794 of NZ_FQYY01000001.1, forward strand.
TATTTTATACAGTGAAAAAGCCCAAGTTAAATCTTGGGCTTTTTTATTTTTTAAGATTTCATTAACTGACAGCTTAACACCTTTTAGACGCTTTGGCAGTATGACAAAAAGTAAAAAATTATTTCAATTTAGATTATGCAAGCTAATATCCTAAAATAATGTCAAAGTGCTAACATATAGACCTGTTAATTGCTAAATTCAAGAAACCGATACATTTACCTATTATTTAGGGAGGTCTGCATAGTACTTGCACCTAATAAGGTAAATAAATACTAAACCAAGAAATAAAAAAGATGAAAGTATTAGTAATTGGAGCAGGAAATATGGGATTAACTTATTCTGAAGGAATGGTAAAATCACCTCTCTTAGGAAAAGAAAATCTAATGATATATGACACTGACCCAGAAAAGATCTTATCACTTAAAGAAATTTCACATTTTGATGTTTTTGAAAAACTAGAAGACTGCTTACCTCAAGCAGATTTGGTATTTATTGCTGTTAAGCCTTATCATAGCGATGAGCTTTTTGAGCAAATGAAAACAATGATTAATGAAAGTCAAATATTTATTTCATTAATGGCAGGTGTAACTATAGAATCTATTCAAGAAAGACTAGGAGCTAAAAAAGTAGTAAGAACAATGCCTAACCTACCAGCACAAGTTGGTAAAGGTGTTACCTCTTACACAGAATCTAAAGAAGTTTCAAAAGTAGAATTATTAGCTATTAAAAACTTACTAGATACTACTGGAGCATCTATACATGTAACTTCTCAAAATTTTATTGATGCCTCTACAGGTATCTCTGGTAGCGGTCCAGCATATGTATTTTACTTTATGAACTCTATGCTAGAAGCTGCTAAAAAAATGGGATTTTCAGATAAAGATTCTAAAACACTTGTAAGTAACACTTTTGAAGGTGCTGTAGAACTTTTTAATAGAAATGATTTATCTCCACAAACCTGGATGAACAGAGTTGCCTCTAAAGGAGGTACTACTAGAGCAGCCTTAGATTCAATGGACGACAATAATGTGAAAGATTTAATTAAAGAAGCAGCATACGCTGCATTTAATAGAGCAATAGAACTAGGTAAACAATAATATAAATTATTATGAGTAAGAAAAGAGTTGTAATAAAAGTCGGTACGAATGTAATGACCAATAAAGACAACCGAATTTTAGGCCCAGTGCTTAAAGAACTAGTGAGACAAATAGCAGAACTTTATGAAAGAGATATCATGACAGTTCTAGTATCATCTGGTTCTTCTATAGCAGGCCAAGAAATACTGGGAGAATGCAACATTAAAGACAAGTCTATTAGAAGACAAGTTTTTTCTGCTGTAGGTCAACCAAGAATGATGAGACATTATTATAGCATATTTCATGATTACGGAATGAGATGTGCACAAGTATTAGCCACCAAAAGAGATTTTGACTCTGGTAAACACAGAAAAAACATGATTAATTGCTATGAAGGTCTTCTTTCTGAAGGAGTTATCCCTATAGCAAATGAAGATGATGCTGTATCACTAACTATGTCTATGTTTTCAGACAATGATGAATTAGCAAGTTTAGTAGCAGAATTAATTAATGCAGATAAATTGATTATTCTTACAGACATTGAAGGTTTTTACACAGGTCACCCAGATGATGAAAACTCTAGAAAACTAAATGAGGTTAAAGTTGATCAAAATGTAGAAAAATACGTTCAAACTTCAGAGAAAGGTGAAGGTGAAGGTAGAGGTGGTATGAGTTCTAAATTAAAAATAGCAAAAGGTACTGCTAATAAAAATATACCTACCTACATCGCAAATGGTAAACGACATAATGTAATTGTAGATATTATAGATGGAAAAGATGTAGGAACAAAGTTTACCAATTAAATTAATTGATAAAACTTAAAACTGAAAAAAAAATGGAATTATTAGATTCAACTATAAAAAATAAAGTTCTAGACTCAATGATGAAAATTATTGATAAAGAGCGTTTAAATATTATTGCTGAAAATAAAAAAGACCTAGATGCTTTTAATAGAGAAGACCAAGCACTCTTTGATCGTTTAGTTGTAAATGAAGCAAAAGTAGATGGAATGATTCAAGCTATTAAAGAAGTAAAACAGCAGCAAGACCCTGTAGATAATCAAATATCTGACAGAACTTTAGATAGCGGACTAAAAATCATCAATAAAACAGCTCCTTTTGGAACTATCATGATTATTTATGAGTCTAGACCAGATGTTACTATTGAAGCTGCTGTTTTAGCATTTAAAGCAAATAATAAAATTATTTTAAAAGGTGGTAAAGAAGCAAAAAACAGTAATATTATTCTAGAAAAATGTTGGCACCAAGCATTAGAAGAGAATGGCCTATCTAAAGATTGGATTAAACTAATGCATACCAATAGAAAAGAAACCCAAGAATTTTTACAAAACCCGACAGAACAATTAGATTTAATTGTACCTAGAGGTGGAGAGCGTTTAATACAATTTGTAAAAGAAAATGCAAAATGTGCTGTTTTAATCAGTGGTAGAGGTAATAACTTTTTATATGTAGCAAAAGACGCAAATTGGGAAAAAGCTGTAAAAGTTATACTTAATGCTAAAACAGATAAGATTTCTGGTTGCAATGCCCTAGATAAAGTTTTAGTAGACAAAAATTTACCAGATTACCATGCTAAACTTAAAGAGCTACAAACTATTTTAAAAGAAGCTAATGTTAAAATTTTAGTAGACCAAAAAGTAGGAGAAATTTTGACCGATGAAGAAAAAATTTCTAGTGAAAATACTTGGTATGAAGAATTTCTCGCTTTAAAAATTGTAATTTCTGAAGCAGATGGAGTTGACGATGTTATAGAGAAAATTAACAAGTATTCTGGAGGTCACTCTGCCTGTATAATAACAGAAGATAGTAGTAAAGCTGCTAAATTTATGGAGCAAGTAGATAGTGCTGCAGTATACCACAATGCCTCTACAAGATTTACAGATGGGGGCCAAATGGGTGTTGGTGCAGAGTTAGCTATAAGTACAGATAAATTACACCATAGAGGGCCATTAGGCTTAAAACAGTTAGTCACTAATAAATACTACGTGTATGGTGATGGTCATGTAAGAGTATAATTTCTTACTAAGTGTAAGTAAAAAAAAAAGCCTCTCCAATTGGAGAGGCTTTTTTTTGTATAATGCAGAAATAAAATTATTTCTTATTATCTTTTTCTTCCTTTGGTTTGTTTAAAGCCTGACTAAGCTCCATAGAAATGGAAGACTTATCAAAAGTGATTTTACCAGCTCCGGTTTCAATAATTACTGCATTTAGTTTTTCACTAAAATCTGCAATTTTACCGTGCATACCACTTTTAGTCACTACTTTATCTCCTCTTTTAAGCTCTTGCGCAAAATTCTTTTCACTTTTTTGACGCTTCATTTGAGGTCTAATCATAAAGAAATAGAAAACCGCAAATATTGCTAAAAAAGGCCAAAGTCCCATCAATGCATCCATACACTAAATTTAAGTATTTTTATATCTAATTTTAGCTATGAGTGTGACCTTCATGAGATTCTGCAGCTGGAGCAGCAGCACCGTCAGCAGCAGCAGCTGGGTTTACAAAAGCTTGAATTTTAATCATCTCTTGTCCAGACTCTGTGTTAGTTGTAATTCTAACAGTTTTCATTTGGTTATTTGGCTTGTTACGAGAATTGAACTTTACAGTCATTTCACCTTCTGCACCTGGAGCGATAGGCTCTTTTGGCCAAGATGGTACTGTACAACCACAACTTCCTTTTGCATTTGAAATTACTAAAGGTGCATCACCTGTGTTAGTAAATTTGAAAGTATGCTCTACTACATCACCTTCGTTAATTGTACCAAAATCGTGCATTTCTTCTGCGAAAGTCATTTTTGGAGTTCCTTCTGCATTAGCATCTCTTTCTGCAACTTCAGATACATTTTCTTCATTAACTTTGTCTGCTGCTTTTTCTTCTTTACATGAAGTAAATGCGATTGCTGCAACAGCAGCCAACATTAAGAATTGTTTTTTCATTTTAAATTATTTTAGGGTTTGTAATTGATTTTAAGCCTTAAAAGTAATAAAATTTGATGTATTACATCAAACCTCTACCTATTTTATTTAATTTATTAGCTTCTTTATATTCTTTAGATAGCTTATCTAATATACCGTTAAGAAAAATACTACTTTTTGGGGTACTGTACTCTTTAGCTACTTCTAAATACTCATTAATAGTTACTTTTACTGGGATAGATGAAAATTTTAAAAATTCACATATTGCCATTACTAAAAGTATAGAGTCTATTTCTGCAATTCTGTCTTGATCCCAATTTGGGGTTTTACCTTCAATATCTTTTGCAAAGGTTTCTTGATTAAGCAAAGCTTTTGTAAAAAGCTCTGTAGCAAACTCTTTGTCTTCTATATTTTTAAAGAGTTTTGGTATTTTTATAACTTCTTCAGACTCTTTAGTTTTTCTTATTAATTTTAAAACAGTGGTATTTACAATTGGCAAATCGTCTAACCAAGTAAGTTTCTTGTCTTCTAAATAATCGTAAAGCTTTTCATTAGGAGCTATAATATCTTTAAATATGTTTGCTATAAATTCTCTATCTTCAGAAAAGGTAGACTCACGAGTTTTTAGATATTCAGCAAAAAGCTCACTTTCTCTAATTTTATTCCAAACAATGCTTACATACTCATCATCTAATTGCCAATGATCTAAATGGCGGTCTTCTAAAAGCTCATTAAACTCTTCATTTTGTTCTATTTTCTGAATTAATTTATTCTGAACAAATTTTAAGTTTGGCTTTTTATCTTCTGCAGTGGCAAGATGTTTTTTCTGAGATTTCTCAATTAAATCTTCTGCTCTTTTTTTTACCTCAACCAACAAAGACAGGTTTAGTAAAAACAAATCATACATTTCTTCCATACTTTTAAGAAGAAATTTTTGCTCTACTTGTAGGTTAGCATTACTAGATTGATTAAATGCATAGATAGACTGCATTACTTTTACACGAATATGTCTTCTTGTTAACATGGCTTTTAAAGAACATTTTAAAATTAAAAAAGGGCGAAAAGAATTTCGCCCTGCAAAAATAGAATTTTATTTATGTATTTAAATCTTATTAGAAGTTTATTTTTTTGCTGCTAAAATTCTGTTTTGAGCAATTTGCAATGCTGCTTGATGTGTAGTAATATCTTCTAGCTCTGCTTTTGATAAAATTTCTAAAGTGGTATCGTAAATATTTTCTGTTTTTCTAATTATTTCAGCTTTATCGTACTTTACCAATTCTGCATATACATTAATAATACCACCGGCATTAATTAAAAAATCTGGTGCGTAAACTATGCCTTTTTTCTGAAGTAATTCTCCGTGAATTAACTCATCTGCTAATTGATTATTTGCTGCCCCAGCAATTACTTTTGCTTTTAACTGCGAAATAGTTTGGTTGTTTAACGTTGCCCCTAAAGCACAAGGTGCATAAATATCTACATCTAAACCGTACAAATTATCTCCTTCAAAAATTTTAGCTCCATATTTGTTACTTACTTCTACTAATCTGTCTTGATTAATATCTGCAATAATAACTTCTCCACCTTCATCGGTAATATGTTTTACTAAGGTTTCTCCTACGTGCCCAATACCTTGTACTAACACTTTTTTACCTTTCAAGTTATCGTTACCAAACTTATACCTCGCAGCAGCCTTCATACCCATAAATACTCCATATGCAGTAATTGGAGAAGGGTTACCAGAGCCTCCTTTTTCTTCAGAAATACCGGATACGTATGGAGTTACTTCTCTTACAGTATCCATATCTTCTGTTTCCATCCCTACATCTTCTGCCGTAATATATTTTCCGCTTAAAGAATGTACAAACTCTCCAAACCTTCTCATTAATGCTGGAGTTTTTTGTGTTTTAGCATCGCCAATAATTACTGCTTTTCCTCCTCCAAGGTTCAAGCCAGTAATAGCACTTTTAAAAGTCATTCCGCGAGAAAGTCTTAATACATCGTTTAATGCATCATATTCACTTTCATAATTCCACATACGAGTACCTCCTAAAGCTGGCCCTAAATTTGTATTATGAATTCCTATTATTGCTTTTAAACCTGTATCTTTGTCGTTACAGAAAACCACTTGTTCGTGGTTATCAAAAGAAAGTTGCCCAAAAACTGGTGCGACTTTTTTTAATTCATTTGCTTTTAAAACTTCAGCATCCATAAGCTGTTTTATTTAAATTAGATTATTGAATTATCAAAAATTTTGACAAAAATAACGAATTTATTAATTAGAAAGTGTTTTAAAAGCGTTAAAATGAATATTTAATAATTTAGAAGCTTTTCCATCTTTATGAAAGAACTAAAACATCTAAACAAATTTTTTAAAAAATATAAATGGCAAATGTTTTTAGGGTTCATCATTACGGTGACTGCTAAAATATTTGCAGTATATGTACCTCAATTTATAGGTAATTCTACAAGTGCTATAGAGCAATATGTAAATGGAGAAATTACAGATATTGCTGAAATAAAATCTCAGCTTTACACAAATATTCTCTACATTTTAGGAGCCGCACTCCTCTCTGCTTTATTTACATTTTTAATGAGACAAACCTTTATTGTGGTTTCTAGGCATATTGAATATGATTTAAAAAATGAAATTTATGAGCAGTACCAAGATTTATCATTAAACTTCTATAAGAAAAACCGAACAGGAGATTTAATGAACCGTATTAGTGAAGACGTTTCTCGGGTAAGAATGTATTTTGGACCTGCATTAATGAATAGCATTTCTACTATTACTATGTTTATAGTAGTAATTATATATATGGTTAGCAAAGCACCATTACTTACACTTTATACTATTGCTCCCTTCCCTATACTATCTTATGCAATATATAAATTAAGTAAATCTATTAATAGAAGAAGTACTATTGTACAAGAATACCTATCTAAACTAAGCACTTTTACACAAGAAAATTTTAGCGGTATTTCTGTTATTAAATCTTACGGATTAGAACTTCAAACCAACAACAGCTTTGTAGAACTAGCAGATACTAGTAAAGAAAAAAATATAGATTTAGTAAAGGTTCAAGCTTTTTTCTATCCGCTTATGGCTCTTTTAATTGGCGGGAGTAATGTTTTGGTTATCTACATTGGAGGCCAAAGAGTAATTAGCGGAGAGATTGAAAATTTTGGAGTAATTGTAGAATTTCTCTTGTATGTAAATATGCTTACTTGGCCAGTAGCAAGTGTAGGTTGGATTGCAGATATGGTACAACGTGCTGCTGCTTCTCAAAAAAGAATTAATGAGTTTTTAAATCAGAAAACAGAAATAAAAAATAAAAACAATAACCAAAGCACTATTCAAGGAAATGTAGAATTTAAAAATGTTACATTTACTTATGATGATACCAATATTACTGCATTAAAAAATATTTCTTTTGAAATAGAACAAGGCCAAACCTTAGCCATTATTGGTAAAACAGGCTCTGGTAAATCTACCATTTTAGAATTAATAGGGAGATTATACGATATAGATAAAGGAGATTTACTTATTGACGGTAAACAGATAGATCAAATAAATTTAAAAAGCTTAAGAAAATCTATAGGTTATGTACCTCAAGATGCATTTTTATTTAGTGATTCTATAAAAAACAACATTAGATTTGGTAATAATGACGCTACAGACCAAGAAGTAATAGAAGCAGCCAAAAATGCTGCTGTGCACAAAAACATACAAACGTTTAACAAAGAGTACGATACGGTACTAGGGGAACGTGGTATTACTTTATCTGGAGGACAAAAACAAAGAGTTTCTATTGCTAGAGCTATTATACAAGATCCAAAAATTTTATTATTAGATGATTGCCTTTCTGCAGTTGATACAGAAACAGAAGAAGAAATTTTAAGTAACCTACATAAAATCTCTGTAGACAAAACAACTATTATTGTAAGTCACCGTATATCTTCTGCAAAACACGCTGATAAAATTATTGTTTTAGACGAAGGTAAAATCATACAACAAGGAACTCACAATCAGTTAATAAAAATAAATGGGTATTATAAAGAACTCTATTTAAAACAACTGAGTGAAAAAGAAAGCTAATTTTTTTTGGCAGATGTTAATTTTTTTAAGATTTTTGACAATATCTAAAATTAAACCAATAATTTTTCGACTATGAGCGATAATGGAACGATGCAGAAAGAAGAAATCTTTTCTAAAGTATTAAGAGCGGGAAGACGTACCTATTTCTTTGATGTAAGAGCTACTAAGGCTAACGACTATTACTTGACAATTACAGAAAGTAAGAAATTTACTAATGAAGATGGTTCTTTTTACTACAAAAAACACAAAATTTACCTTTACAAAGAAGATTTTGAAGGTTTTGCTGAAATCTTAGAAGAAATGACTTCTTACATTGTAAATGAAAAAGGAGAAGAAGTAATTAGTGAACGTCACCAAAAAGATTTTAAGAAAGATTATGATAATGAAGAAGTAGAAACTTCTTCTGTAGCAGAAAAATTTACAGATATTAGTTTTGATGATATCTAAAATAATACTCTTCTAAAAAAAGCCGCTAAATTACTTAGCGGCTTTTTTTATACCATTCAACAAAAAAAAAGCACAATTCAGAAGAAAAATAATTTTTAATAGTAACTTGAAGTTATATTAGTATTGTAACATACAGCCCTAACCAGTGTTAAAGAAATTTTTACTTTTTTTTACCCTATCTCTCTTTGCTATTACTAAACATATTGCCCAAGAACCTGCTGCAATTTCTTTAGGGTCTTTTTACCAACAACCTGATTTAGTTTATTACGATGCACTAGAAGATAACAACAAAAACATATGGTTATCTACAGACAATGGACTTTATAAATATGATGGTAATACATTTAAAGAGTACGTTACCTCTGCACAAAAAAGTAACGCTTTTTTTTCTTTAAAAGAGATAAATAATTCTATATGGATGGTTAATCTATATGGGCAATTATTAAAAACCGAAAAAGATTCACTTGTCGTAGTTGCTAATTTAACTCCCTACCTTAAAGGTAAATTAGCTCAAATAAATGTAATAAATAATATACTTTATATTTCATCTCAAAACGGATTGTTAACCTACAATCTAGAGAATAAACAATTAAATACTCTTCATAAAGAAAATATTTTAACTACTTGGCAAAATCCAGAAACAAAGGCTATTTACTACATTAATCATAAAGATGAGTTTAAAAAAATTACCAATAACCATATTGAAACTCTTTATCAAGACTTACAAATAAACCGAAACGAAAAATACAATTATCAAATTTTTCAATTCCATAAAACTATTTACCATACTTATATAGATGAAAATAACCTACGTGTTATAAAAAAATGGAACTCCACAACAAAAAAAATTGAAGACGTAAATTTTTCTGTACCACATAAAGACATACAGATTTATTGTTCTTTTTTAAAAGATCAAAAAATTTTATTAGGTACTAACCGAGGTATCATTGAGGTAGATTCTAATTTTAATGTTATCAATACTTATTTTACAGAGTATTCTATAACCAAAATTCTTGAAGACTTTCAAGGAAATACATGGGTAACCACCCTTAAAAATGGTGTTTTTATAATTCCGAATAAGCATTTTAATAAATTAGATCTTCAACTTTCTCAAGAAACGGTAAATGCTTTTACAACCATTAATCAAGACAAATTAATTATAGGTACTAGTAAAGGAAATTTGCTTGTGTATAATAATTCATTTCAACTAGAAAAGAAAATAAGCTTACCTCAAAAAAAGCAAATTGTAAAACTCTTATACCTTAATAAAAGTAACGAGCTTTTAGTAAGTCAAGATAATTTAAGCTCATACTTAGTAAATTTAAATAACCAAACGGCAACACCAATAAAAGCTTATTGGAGCGCTAAAGATTTGGTGGCTGTAAAAAATGGTTTTTTAAATCTCACCTACAGAGCTGCATTTTATAATGAATCTCCAAATCATGAAAAAGCAGTTTTATTAAAAGATAAAAGAGCGGTTACTGCATTTTATGACGAAAAAAACGAACGCTTTTTTATTTCTTATATTGATGAGTTGGTAGAATATGATAAAGATTTTAATGAAAAAACCATTACTTACAAAAATCAACCTGTACTAGCTACTTCATTCACACAAATAGACAATGAAATTTACATAGGTACGCGGCAAAACGGAATTTTAAAGTATCAAAATGGGACTATGTCTTCGTTTTTAAACACTCAAAATAAACTAGCCCACAATACTATTTTAGACATTAAAGCTGTTCAGCATCAACTATTGGTTCTTACTAAAAATGGTTTGCAAAAATATGATACTCAACTGCAAGTTTTCACCGATAACTATAAATACAATCACAATCAGCTTAATCTTAAAAAACTACTTATTTTCAATAAAAAAATTATTATTTCAGGTAATGAAGAGTTGATATTAATACCTTTAATTCCAAATAGCAACAATATACAAAAGTTTCCTCCCGCTCCTATTTTACAAAAAATCACTACAGAAGATTCTACTTACCATACTACAGATAATCTTCAACTAAAATATAACCAGAAAAACATTAATATTAGTTTTCAGGCTCCTGGTTTACAAGTTATAGATCCATATTTATATAAATACAGATTATCTAATTTATCATCTCACTGGAAAGAAACCACCACTGGTTTAAATAATCTTATTTTTAGTTATCTACCCTCCGGAAAATATGATCTAGAAATTAAAACTCTTACCATAGATGGTATAGAAAGTAAAGAAAACCTGTGCATAACATTTGAAATTGAAACTCCATTTTGGCAAAAAACTTGGTTTTATGTAGCTGTCTTCTTTCTAATAATTGCTATAATAATAAGCTCTTTAAAATTATATGTATTTAGAAAAAATAAAAAACAAGCTGAAGAGCTCCTTGCACTCCATACCAAGAAAAAATTGAGTGAATTGCGTTTAGAAAATATTAGGTCACAGATGAATCCGCATTTTATTTTTAATGCACTTAACGCTATACAAGATTACATTCTTTCTAATGAAAAGAAACTAGCAAGCTCTTATTTAGTAAAATTTTCTAGATTAATTAGAATGTATTTAGAGCACAGCCAAAAAAACTTTATAACCCTGGCAGAAGAACTAGAAGCTTTAAAAATATATATTGAATTAGAAAAAATTAGAATTGAAGATAGTTTTGATTTTAAACTAGAAATCACTGAAGATATTAAGTTACAACAAATAATGGTGCCTTCTCTATTTATTCAACCATATATTGAAAACGCCATTAAACACGGTCTTTTACACAAAAAAGGAGAGAAGCAACTTTATATTAGCTTTACAAAAGCACAAGAATTTATTGTTTGTACTATTAAAGATAATGGCGTGGGTGTAGAAAACTCTATGGCTATAAATAAAAAAAATTACAGCAAACACAAATCTTTTGCGCTTGATGCCAACAAAGAACGTATTAATCTATACAACCGTTTAAAAAACTATAATATAGAAATTAATACAACCAATATTACAGACAGAAAAGATAACCCAGGCACTATGGTCACACTTAAAATCCCTATTAATTTAAAATGAAAGCAATTATTATAGATGATGAGCCAAGAGCTAGAAACTTGCTCGAGAAAATGCTAATAGACATAGAAGATGTTTCTTTAGAAGTATTTACAGCAAAAAACTTACTCGAAGGCGTAGAACTTATTGAAAAAGAACAACCTAAGATTGTTTTTTTAGATATAGAAATGCCAGAACACTCTGGTTTAGAAATTTTCAATTTTATAAAACCTCCTATAAATTTTAAAATCATCTTCACTACTGCTTATAACCAATATGCTATTGAAGCTTTTAAGCAAAATGCTGTAGATTATTTATTAAAACCTATAGATATAGATGAGTTAGAAAAAGCGGTGCAAAAAGCTCAAAAATTAATTTCTAGCGAGCGATTAACTAACCAAATAGAAGATTTATCTAAAGCGCTACAAAAAATTGCTATTAATAAGATTGCCTTAGAAGTACCTAAAGGAATTTTATTTGTAGCTCATGACGATATACTTTATTTTGAAGCAGATGGTATGTATACCAATGTATTTCTTAAAAATGGAGATAAAAAACTTATTTGTAAACCATTAAAAATATTTGTTGAACAATTACAAGAAGAGTCCTTGTTTTTTAAATGCCACCGTTCTTACTTAGTTAATCTGCAATATGTAGTTGAGTTTTCTAGAAAAGATGGCGATCAATTAATAATGAGTAACCAAAAATCGGTTCCTATTTCTAAATCTAATAAAGAAAGTTTCTTAAAAGTAGTACAGCAAATTTTCGGATAACAAAAGAGGCCAAACATTACTGCTTGACCTCTCACCCCTACAAAATATGAAACTACTCCTACTCTAATTCATCACAAGGTGTAGTAGAGTAATAAGTTTCAAGATCTTTATTCCACCCATCTGTTGGTGTAAAATCTTCATCAATCGTAATGCAAGCTAAACTTAAGTTGCCTTGTGCTTCCATTCTTGTAAAATTAGCATTGTTACCATTGGCTACATTTAAACTTAACAAGTCATTGGTGTGCACTTTTAAGTCTTCTAACTCTGGTAACATACTTACATCTAAATTTTCTATAGAATTATTTTCTAAAAGCACTTGTCTTAATTTTGTATTAGACGATAAGTCTATAGTAGAAATATTGTTATTAAATGCTGATAGTACCACAATATTTTCAAAAGCTTCAATACCAGTTAGGTCTTCTATAGTTTGATTACTTATCACTAAGTTACCTCCAAAAGCTTCTGCTTCAGCATAACTTATCTCTTCATCTTCATTTGTATTTATGGAAGAGTTAGCTAACAAGCTTGCTTTAAAATTAACATCAGGAATACTCACATAAGTTTCACTTATATTCTCACTACTGCTATCATCATCACTAGAACAAGAATAAAAACTTACTAAGGCAAGTGTTGAAAGGGCTAAAACTGTTTTCTTCATTTTTATATAATTTTATGGTTTAGTATTATTACAATCTATATATTGACCGTAAGGCATTTGACCGTGAATAACGCCTCCAAAAGTGGTATTGCTATAACCACTACCATTGTATTGTTGTTTTAACAAATAACCTTGTAGTTTACACTTACCACTTCTTAATTTTTCGGTAAACGCTCCTCTTATCCATCTGTATAATGGTCTTCCTGTTACTTTATGATGTACAATATTCCAATCGTTAGATTCAATATTTACATGAATTAACTCTCCACCGTCTTTTACTACCACTTTATTAATTTCTGTTTTGGCAAAATTCTTTAAGCTAGCGTCACTATTCAATTTTCCTGCAGATGGTATCTTAATACTTGCCAAGTCTGCTTTTGCTGCAGCATCATAATTAGCTTTAAGTTTAGTTTCCATTTCTACAGCTATTTTTTTAGCTTCTTCTTTACTGTATTTTGCTAATTTTTCTTCTGGAGCAATTACATTCATGATATACAAATCATCTAAAACAATGTATGATGGTACATTATAGGCGTGACCACCTACTTGTTGACCTGCATATAAAATAAAAACATCTTCTTCTACCTTTAGCATTCTACTTAAAATAGGTCCGGTAATACCTATCTCTAATTGTTGGTTAGGATCTGCTGGATGCTTAACAATATAAGATCCGCTAGTCATCTCATAAACACGTGTGCCGCCAATAGCAAAACCATCTAACACTTTAGGAGATATAAAAACTAACCAAGAATATTCTAGTTTATAATCGGGTTGTATAACTACGGCGTGCCCTTGCTCTAACTCACCTTCTTTATAATTTGCTCCTGTTACAATATGCGTAGTATGTGCATAAACAGAACCCATTGGGTCTAAAAATTTTAGACTTGTAGCAACATTACCTGCTTCTTCTGTATAAGGACTCCCAGGTACACTGCCTGGCATTTTACTAGCACCACCTGATGGTCCTGAAGAAGATGTGGTAGTAGTACTAGCTTCTTCTTTTACAACATTCTTAGCTGCGTTTTTAACTTTATTTTTTAGCATTTTACCAAACTGTGCTTGGGTAGAAATACTGCAAAACAAGGCAATAACCAACATTATTAAACTTGATTTTATTTTCATAATAGATTGATTTAAATATAAAAGCGCATACTACCCCACCAGTATGCGCTTTCAAAAATGATTATTTTTTAATAATTCTCTTTACAGCACGATTACCTTCAGAAATAATTTCTGCAAAATAAATACCGCTAGGTAAGTAACTTACATCTATAGCTTGAGTATAAGAAGTGGCTACTTTTTTACCTAAAGTGTTGTAAACATTAACTTTATCTACCATAGAAACTGCATCTATATGAAGAACATCTTGTACTGGATTTGGATAAACAGAGAAGTTGTCTAATACATTCTGTTCTGTACCTAAAGTACAAGTAGTATAACCATAAATGGTGCTAGGGTCTTTATCTGAATCTATTATCCATAGTATACCAGGGCTTGCAGCAGGAGGCGTAAAACCATTATCTAATTGCACACAAGAAAGATTAGGGCAATTAGTTGCATTAAATTGAGAAATTGAAGTATTGTTGGCGTTAGCCATATTTATAATTTGTAAGTTAGCGTTATCTGAAACATACAGAGTGCCTAAAGAGGGTAGCATCGAAACATCTATACTAGAGAAAAGGTTATCTTGTAGCTCTAAGTGATATATGTTTGAATTATTTGTAACATCTAAAGAAGTTAAATTGTTATCTCCTAAATACAATTGTGAAAGTACCGGGTTGTTAGATAAGTCTATACTGGTAAGATCATTTTCTACTAATTTTAAACTTTTAAGCTGAGCTAATGAAGAAAGATCTATAGAAGTAAAATTATTAGTATTTGCCTCTAATTCTTCTAAAACAGTATTGCTAGAAAGATCTATCGTGCTAAGATTGGCATTGCTTACTTGTAGTTTTTCTAAATTAGTAAAGCTACTTACATCTATACTTCCTAATGGGTTATCACTCAAATAAGCAATGGTAACGGTTGATGTATTGGGTAAGGTTAAGCTAGAAGCAGTTAAATTATTAGAAATTATAGAAAACAAAATCAAATTTGTTTGATTGCTTAAGTCTAAACTGCTTAGGTTATTATCATACAAGTTTAAGTATTCAATAGCTGGATTATTACTTAAATCTATCGTTGTTAATTGATTAAACGAAGCCGAAAAATTGCTCAAATTAATATTGTTAGAAACATCTAAAGAGGTTAATTGACTTCTATCTAAGTTTAAAACCTCTAAATTTACGTTGGTACTTAAATCTATCGAGGCAAGACTATACGTAGCATCTGCTCCTAATCTGGTAAGATTGGTAAGCCCTGTTACATCTAAAGTTGTTAACGGGTTTAAGCCTATTGAAATTTTAGTTAAAGCTGTATTAGCCGTAAAGTTGGCAAAACTAATATTATTATTAGGCAAGAATACTTCCGTAATATTCGGGAAAGCCTCTAAACCGGTTAAATCTGAAATAGTTAAATTAGGAGCAGAAATTATACCCGTATAAGCATTCGCTTCGGCATAGCTAATTTCTCCATCTCCATTAGTATTTATTCCTGCGCTACTAATTAAAACATTTTTTAAAACTGGATCTGGGATGTGTACATTTTGAGCAAAAAGGCTAGCACTAGCTAAGCAAAATAAAGAAAGTAAAGTTCGTTTCATCTTGTTGAGTATTATTTATTAAACACCCAAATTTCTATAAATCAACACTTCTAATCTGTAGTTATCTTCTAAACAGAACTAAATACTTGCTGAATGAACCTTATTCTTTTTAAACAAAAAACTAACTTACCTTCAAACCATTTTCAATTTTTGCTTCTGGTTGTATAATAGTCACCTCATCTCCATTCACCGCGCCTAACAACAAACATTCACTCATAAAATTTGCTATTTGTTTTTTAGGGAAGTTTATTACTGCTATAGTTTGTTTACCCAAAAGGTCTTCTTTTAAATAACGTTTGGTTATTTGTGCAGAAGTTTTTAAAACACCAATCTCTTTACCAAAATCAATTTTTAATTGGTATGCCGGCTTTCGTGCTTCAGGAAAATCGTTAACTTCAACAATCGTTCCTACACGCATATCTATTTTTGCAAAGTTTTGCCAAGTTAATTCTTTATCCATCATTTAATTTTCTATTGAATTTTAAAGCTGAAGTACTTCAGAAATAATTCAAAATTTAGTATTTTGTTTGTTCAAATTTAAAAATAAAATGGCAAGAACATATTCTATAGATATAGACTTAGGTACAAAAGCTCCTGAGTTTGAATTACGAGATACAGTAACTAACAACCTAGTAAATATTTACGACGTAAAAGGTGAAAAAGGAACCGTTGTTATGTTTATTTGTAACCACTGCCCTTTTGTTATACACGTAAATGAAGAATTGGTAAGACTAGCTAACGATTACAGAGTACTTGGTTTTGGCTTTGTAGCTATTTCTAGTAATGATGTAGTAAACTACCCGCAAGATGGGCCGCTACTTATGAGAGAAAATGCCAGAAAAAACAATTTTACCTTTCCTTATTTATATGACGAAACACAAGAAGTAGCTAAAGCTTACCGCGCAGCTTGTACTCCAGATTTTTATGTGTTTGATGCAGAACTAAAATTAGTATATCACGGACAGTTAGACGACTCTAGACCTCAAAACGGAATACCCGTAACAGGTAGAAGTATAAGAGAAGCGCTAGATGCCATACTTAACAACCACAAAGTAGCAGACGTCCAAAAACCTAGTTTGGGCTGTGGTATTAAATGGAAAGACCAGTAACGCATAAACTATAAGTTAAGCTTATGCTAAAGTAGAAGATAAGCATCTTTCAAATGTTATTACTAGCATTATAATTTTTAAATTTATACTGCTAATAAAAAATGAATGGATATGAAAGATTTAAGATTAGGCGATACTGCCCCAAATTTTGAAATTGAAACTACGCAAGGAAAATTAGATTTTTACGATTATTTAGGAGATAGTTGGGGAGTTCTTTTTTCTCACCCATCAGACTATACCCCTGTTTGTACTACCGAGTTAGGTACAGTAGCCAATTACCAACCAGAGTTTGAAAAAAGAAACACTAAAGTAATTGCATTAAGTGTAGACGATTTAGAATCTCACAAAGGTTGGGTAAAAGATATTGAAGAAACACAAAACGTAAAACTTAACTACCCAATTATTGCAGATGAGAATAAAGAAGTAGCAAGTTTATACGGAATGATTCACCCTAATGAAGATAGCAAGTTTACGGTAAGATCTGTTTTCATTATTAGTCCAGATAAAAAAGTAAAGCTAACCTTAACCTACCCACCAAGCACTGGTAGAAATTTTGATGAATTACTAAGAGTTATTGATTCTTTACAGTTAACTGCTTATAAAAAAGTAGCTACTCCTGCTAACTGGAAACACGGAGAAGATGTAGTGATTAGTCCTTCGGTTTCTAATGAAGAGGCAGAAAAATTATTCCCTAAAGGATTTAAAGAAGTAAAACCTTATTTAAGAATGACGGCACAACCAGAAGAATAATTTTTAATTAATTGAATATCGTCATTCTGAGTTTAACTCAGAATGACGATATTCAATTAAAAATAAAAAACCTCAAAGCAAAAACTTTGAGGTTTTTTAATATAATAATTTTGCCATTTAATTACTCCGCTAATGTCATAAACACCATCCAAGCAATTGACAAAACGTTAATTAAACTTATAGATAAAAATTGTTTTTTCTTATCTTTTGAAATAAAGAATTTCACCAAACCAAATCCAAACAATATTAAAACTGTTAATACTACAGGAATAGTTAATAATTCAGCAAAAACTCCAATAATTACCAGATCCAAATTAAAATATGAAACTGCTCCTAAGCCTATTAAATAAAGTAGGCAAAGTAAACTAACTGTGATAATAATTTTTAAGTACTTCATATTTTAAAAATATAAAAATTATTTAGCTTTAACTAACTCTACATCAAAAATTAAAGTTGCGTTAGGAGGTATTACTCCACCTGCTCCTCTTTCTCCATACCCTAAATGTGACGGAATTACAAAAGTAGCCTCATCTCCTTCTGCTAATAACAAGATACCTTCATCCCAACCAGCAATTACTTGACCTATTCCTACAGGAAATTCAATAGGTTGTTTTCTTTCAAAAGAAGAGTCAAATACAGTACCATCTGTTAATTTACCACGGTAATGTACTTTTACTGGTCTTCCTTGCTCTGCTGCTTTACCTTTCCCTTTTTTAGTGATTTTGTAATAAAGACCACTATCTGTTTTAGTAAAACCTTCTGTTAATTTAGCCATTTCTGCAGCTTCTCTTTGCTTTGCTTCTTCTTCTCTTTTTGCTTTTTCTGCATTAAAAGTTGCAAAAGCTGTAGCGCCATCAAAATTTTCTGCTTCTTCTCCTACTCTTTCAATAACAACAGTATCCATTTTATCTCCTTGAGCAATAGCGTTAACTACGTCTTGCCCTTTTACCACTTCTCCAAACACGGTATGTTTCCCGTCTAACCAAGAGGTTTCTACGTGTGTAATAAAAAATTGACTTCCATTAGTACCAGGTCCAGCATTAGCCATAGATAAAATTCCTGGTTTGTCATGTTTTAAATCTGGGTGAATTTCGTCATCAAAGTTGTAACCCGGACCTCCAGAACCTGTTCCTTTAGGGTCACCCCCTTGAATCATAAAATCTGGAATTACTCTATGAAATTTTAATCCGTTGTAGTAAGCTTCTCCTTCTGCTTTAGCTTCATTAGGTTGTTTACCTTCTGCTAATGCTACAAAGTTACCTACAGTTCCTGGGGTTTTATCGTGATGTAATTTTACAACAATTTCTCCTTTTGAAGTATTGAACTTTGCGTATAATCCGTTTTCCATTTGTCTATTTTTTATTCTGAAAGCACAAAGATAAAACTTCATATGCCATCTTCCTAATATGAGGTAAAAACAAAAAAACCGAACACATAAATGTTCGGTTTTTTATCAATTCTTCTAATTATTTATTTCATTTAAATTCTATAAATTTAATTAGCTACTTCACTAATAAATTTAATTCTATACAATCTAATTTCTTCATCTTCATAATCGCCATCAAACTCATCCATAGCCTCATCTACTTTGTCTGTTTCTGCTTCTAGAAAATATTCATGTAATTCTTCTTGTTGATCATCATCTAAAACTTCATCTATCCAGTAAGAAATATTTAATTTAGTACCACTATATACAATTGCTTCCATTTCTTTAATAAAATCTGGCATATCTAAACCTTTAGCACTAGCTATATCTGTTAGAGGCAGTTTTCTGTCTACATTTTGAATGATATAGAGTTTTAAAGCACTATTTGCTCCGGTAGATTTTACCACCATATCATCTGGTCTTATTATTTCATTATCTTCTACATAACGAGAAATAAGTTCTATAAAATCTTTTCCAAATTTTTTGGCTTTACCCTCTCCTACTCCATGAATATTTGCAAGTTCTTCTAAAGAAACAGGATATTTTGTTGCCATATCTTCTAAAGAAGGATCTTGAAATACCACAAATGGAGGTACATCTTTGCGTTTTGCTACTTTTTTACGAAGATCTTTTAGCATCTTCATTAATTGCTCATCTGTAGCTCCACCGCCTTTTTGTGCCGAAACTATGTTATCTGAAGATTCTTCATCATAAGTATGGTCTTCTGTCATCATAAAAGAAACAGGATTTTTCAAAAACTCTTTTCCTTTTGGTGTGATTTTTACTAAACCATAAGTTTCTATATCTTTTTTAAGGTAACCCGCTACTAAAACTTGACGAAGTAAAGCCATCCAATAGTTAGCATCTTTAGCATTACCCTTACCAAATAGAGCTATTTCATCTGTTTTGTGAGATTTAATTAGCGCGTTAGATTTACCTATAAGCGTATTTACAATCTCTTTAGATTTATATATTTCACTGGTTTTCTTTACAGTTTCTATTAATAGTTTAACCTCATCTTTGGCTTCATGTTGCTTTTTAGGGTTACGTACATTGTCATCCATATCTGCTCCATCACCAGTTTCAGAGTCAAATTCTTCTCCAAAATAATGAAGTATAAATTTTCTTCTAGAGATAGAAGTTTCTGCAAATGCTACTACTTCTTGTAATAAAGCATGGCCTATTTCTTGTTCTGCCACTGGTTTACCACTCATAAACTTCTCTAACTTTTCTATATCTTTATATGCATAGAAAGCTAAACAATGTCCTTCTCCGCCATCTCTACCTGCACGACCAGTTTCTTGGTAGTAACTCTCTATACTTTTAGGTATATCGTGGTGAATAACAAAACGTACATCTGGTTTATCTATACCCATACCAAATGCTATAGTTGCCACTACTACATCTATATCTTCCATCAAAAACATGTCTTGATGTTTAGCTCTTTTTTTAGAGTCTAGGCCAGCATGATAAGGCACTGCAGAAATACCGTTTACCTGAAGTGTTTGTGACAACTCTTCTACTCGTTTTCTACTTAAGCAATAAATAATACCGCTTTTACCAGAATTTTGTTTTACAAATCGAATAATATCTGCATCTACAGAAGCAGTTTTAGGTCTAATTTCATAATATAAATTAGGTCTATTAAATGATGCCTTAAATGTTTTAGCATCTGTAATTCCTAAATTTTTAAGTATATCTTCTTGTACTTTTGGAGTAGCTGTAGCGGTAAGAGCTATAATTGGTATATTATCTCCTATACGCTGAATTATTCTTCGTAGATTTCTATATTCTGGTCTAAAGTCATGCCCCCACTCACTTATACAATGCGCTTCATCTATTGCTAAAAAAGAAATTTTTTGGCTTTTTAAAAACTCTACATTTTCTTCTTTAGTTAACGATTCTGGTGCTACGTATAAGAGTTTGGTAATTCCGTTAGTGATATCTGCTTTTACTTGTTTTATTTCAGATTTATTTAAAGAAGAATTTAAAACATGAGCAATTCCATGCTCAGAAGAAATACTTCTTAAAGCATCTACTTGGTTCTTCATTAAAGCAATAAGGGGAGAAACAACAATAGCTGTACCTTCTTTTATAAGAGCTGGAAGCTGATAACAAAGAGACTTACCGCCGCCTGTTGGCATGATTACAAATGAATCTTTATTTGCTATAATTGTTTTAATGACTTCTTCTTGTAGCCCTTTAAACTGGCTAAATCCAAAATATTTTTTTAACTCTTGATGTAAATTGATTTCTGTCAAACTGATATTTTAGTGTTACAATTTTACCTACCTTTGTATGTACTAAAGATACATGTTTCTTTAGGTTTTACAAACCCAAATATTATAAAATTAATGCTTCAAAACAACATCTTATCGGTCGCAAAAGAAACAATTTCTAACGAGGCACGTGCGATTGAAGAATTAATCAACTTATTAGACCACCAATTTGCGCAAGCAGTAGAAGATATTTACAATTCTAAAGGTAGAGTAATTATTACTGGTATTGGCAAAAGTGCTATTATTGCTACCAAAATTGTAGCCACGCTTAATTCTACAGGTACTCCAGCTATTTTTATGCACGCGGCAGATGCTATTCACGGAGATTTAGGAACTATTTTAAAAGACGATATTGTAATTTGTATTTCTAAAAGTGGTAATACCCCAGAGATAAAAGTATTAGTTCCGTTTATAAAAAACTTTAAAAATACCTTAATTGCTATTACAGGGAATAAAGATTCTTTTTTAGGAAAACAATCTGATTACGTACTTAATGCGTATGTAGAGAAAGAAGCTTGCCCAAATAACCTTGCCCCTACCACCAGTACAACGGCACAATTGGTAATAGGTGATGCGCTTGCCGTTTCTTTGTTACATTTAAAAGGGTTTAGCAGTAAAGATTTTGCTAAATATCATCCAGGAGGTTCTTTAGGAAAAAAACTATACCTGCGTGTAAGTGATATAACTAAAGAAAATCAAAAACCTAAAGTAACACCAGAAACGAGTATTACAGAGGTAATTGTTGAAATTTCTGAAAAAATGCTAGGCGTAACTGCTGTAGTAGAAAATGAAGAAATTGTAGGAATTATTACAGATGGTGATTTAAGAAGAATGATTACTACCAATAATAATTTTACGCACCTCCAAGCTAAAGACATTATGGGTAAAAATCCGAAAGTGATTAAAAATAATGCAATGGCAGTAGATGCTATGGAAATTATGGAAGAGCACGGGATTTCTCAACTTCTAGCACAAGAAAACGGAAAATATGTAGGTGTGGTACACCTACATAATCTTATTAAAGAAGGAATTATTTAAAATGGCAAAAAAAACAAAAGTAAATCCAAATGAAATGTCTTTTCTTGATCATTTGGAAGAATTAAGATGGCATTTAATTAGAGCAACTTTATCTGTATTAATTGCAGGGGTTGTAGCTTTTATAGCTAAAGAATTTATTTTTGATGTTGTTTTACTAGGCCCAAAACAACCCGGTTTTATCACTTATAGAGTACTATGTAACGTAGCTCAATCTATAGGCTTAGATGAAAGCTTTTGTTATACAGAAATACCATTTAGCATACAAAACAGAACCATGTCTGGACAATTTAGTATCCATATGTGGACAGCTATTACTGCTGGTTTTATTATTGCTTTTCCTTATATTTTATATGAATTTTGGAGATTTATTTCTCCTGCTTTACACGATAAAGAACGAAAAGCATCTAGAGGATTTATAGTGATAGCTTCATTACTATTTTTTATAGGCGTGCTATTTGGTTATTATATTATTTCCCCTTTATCTATTAACTTCTTAGGAAGCTACCAAGTAAGTAAAGAAGTAGTAAACGAAATAGATTTAGATAGCTACATGGGACTTATTAGAGCCTCTGCACTTGCAAGTGGCATTATATTTGAGCTACCTATCATTATGTTTTTGCTAACTAAAATAGGTTTAGTTACACCAGAAATATTAAGACAGTATAGAAAATTTGCTTTGGTAGGTATTTTAATTGTTTCTGCCATTATTACACCTCCAGATATTGCAAGTCAAATTGTAGTAGCTATACCAGTTTTAATTCTTTACGAGATAAGTATTTTTATCTCTAAAATGGTTTTGAAAAAAGAAAGAAAAAAAGAAATTGAAGAGAAAAGTATCACTAAAAATTGAAATGAAGAATGATTGATCAAGTAGATGAGTTTAATGCTTATCGTCAAAAAATGAATGATAAAATTCTAGGAGAAAACAATAAAGTACTCAAAAGAATTTTTAACCTAGACACCAATGCTTTTGCTGAAGGTGCCTTAGATGTAAAAACCAAAGAATTATTAGGCTTAGTAGCATCTTTAGTATTAAGATGTGATGACTGTGTTAAATATCACTTAGAGTCAAGCCATAAAGCTGGTCTACAAAAAGAACAGGTAATGGAAACTTTAAGTATTGGCACATTAATAGGAGGTACTATTGTAATACCTCATTTACGTAGAGCCTACGAATATTGGGAAACCTTAGAAAGTAAAAAATAAAAAAAAGGAGCTTTTTTAAAAGCTCCTTATGTTTAGTTTAAAATCGCTATTAGAGTAATGAAGTTAAAAGCAGAAAATTTAATTAAAGCCTATAAAGGAAGAAAAGTTGTAAAAGGAATTTCTGTAGAAGTAAACCAAGGAGAAATTGTAGGTTTACTAGGGCCAAATGGAGCAGGAAAAACAACTTCTTTTTACATGATTGTTGGTTTAATTAAACCTAATAGCGGGAATATTTTTCTAGAAAAAACAGATATCACCAAATTCCCAATGTATAAAAGAGCACAAAACGGAATTGGATATTTAGCACAAGAAGCATCTGTATTTAGAAAGTTAAGTATAGAAGATAACATCATGAGTGTTCTTCAACTTACCAAACTCTCTAAAAAAGAAAGAGAAATGAAAATGGAAAGTTTAATTGAAGAGTTTAGCTTAAGCCATATTCGTAAAAGCCGTGGAGATTTACTTTCTGGAGGTGAACGTAGAAGAACAGAAATTGCACGAGCTTTAGCTACAGATCCAAAATTTATTTTACTAGATGAACCTTTTGCTGGAGTAGACCCTGTTGCAGTAGAAGACATTCAAAGAATTGTTGCGCAGTTAAAAAATAAAAATATAGGTATTTTAATTACAGATCACAACGTACAAGAAACTTTAGCCATTACAGATAGAACTTATTTAATGTTTGAAGGTAGTATATTAAAACACGGACAACCAGAAGAATTAGCTGAAGACGAAATGGTAAGAAAAGTATACCTAGGTCAGAATTTTGAATTAAGAAAGAAGAAATTATTCAATTAATTTCTTTAATCATTTATAATAAAAAAATCCTTTTATTTTCATAAAAGGATTTTTTTATTGAGTTTATTAATATGTAGATTACTCTACAATCAATTTCTTTGTATAGCTCACTCCATCTGCAGTCATTTTTACTAAATAAACTCCAGTTGAAAATTCACTTGTACTTAAAGTTAATTTTCCGTTCACCATAGTATCGTTAGTTTCATATACTTTTTGACCTAGTAAACTAAATACTTCTATAGTTACATCGTTATTTACGTTTGATAAACCAATATTAAAGTAGCCTGTATTAGTTGGGTTTGGATAAATAACAAAGTTGTTATTCAAATCAAAATCTTCAACATTTAAAGTAGAGTCTACTGCAAAATTTATTTTAAATCTATCTGAAGCTATACTCTCATCTATATTGATATCTACTTGAAACGATATAAAATTTTCACCGCCTTCTTTTAATTGAATAGTTTTCTTTAAATAGCTATCTTCTAAATAAGCTGTAAAACCTTCAAAATTTGGTACATTAATTATATATATATAATCTGAAAAGCGATATTTACTTGAATAAAATTCAATTTCATCACCTTTTTCTATCTGCCCTCTATTTTCTATACTTAAAAGGTTACCATTTTTATTTATAGCCAACATTTCATCTTGGTTATCAAACTTAATTGCATCGTGATTATCTACTTCATTAGAAAACTCACTAGAGAAGTTTATCACAAATCCATCTGCTGCATTTCCTCCATTTAAATACGCATCCCTTTCAAATAATGTTACTTGTAATAAAGAATTATCGTTTTCAGCAACACTATAAGTAGTTGTAGTTGTTGTAGTTTCTGACTTAAAACTTTCTTCAACTTTAAAAGAAGGAGTCTGACTTGGATTTACTTCTACAAATACTGCTTGCCAAGGTTGTATATATTTATTAGCTGTAGAACTTGATAAGTTATTAGCATTAGAATTTACATCTACTGTAACATAAGCCCCTCTTGTGTTTTGCGTAGGATCCCACACATATACAAATTGTTGATTAACACCATTTGAACTTTGTAACAAATCTTCTCCATCAATTGCTGCTTGGTAAGGATTACCTATTAATTCAAATCCACCTGTAGCTGGAACTTGCGCTCCACTATAGTAATAATTACCTGTCATTAACTCTCCTTTAGCTCTTAAAATAGTAGCTTCTGCAACAGCATCGTTATTTGTAACATCTATACTTCTATCTCCTCTAATCATCATACTGTAAGCTACACCAGCTTGAATTGTTTCATTGAACGTATTAGTTATTGCTTCATACGTTTGTGTATCACTATTATACTTAAAAAGAGAAGGGTTACCTGATGGAGTTGCATCTAATCCATTAGCTCCTATAGTAGAACCTGTAATGTGAGCTCCAAATCCAGGGTTTGGATTTAAATTATCACTTCTATCTAAACCTGTATTGTTTGCTCCTTCTTGCCAATTCTCGTGAATAGAAGTGGTAGTAGTTACAGATGAAGTTACAAATCTAAAAGCTCTCTTTGCAGGTATGTATCTTTCTACAGTTACATCTCCTAAAATAGATCCATTAGTTACAGGGGCAACAATAGCTGTATTATTTAAATAACTTTTAAGTGTTAAATTATCTTGAGTAACCAACACACCATTATCAAGAGAAAGAACTCCTGTTAAATTTAACTCACCTTCTAAAATAACTTCTTCATTATTATTTATAGTAAGACTATGTAAAGTATTGTTTTCAAAAATATTACTTGGTATAGTCTGATTTTGTTCTCCAGATAAAATTAATTCTGAACCTTCACTATCTCCCCATATATATGTGTTACTTACAGACATATTCTCACTAACTGACATAGAAAAACCATTTAATTCTAAATCTTTAGTTGAAAAATTTTCATAGTTTTCTATTTCAATATCTTCTAGTAATATTAAATCTCTTACTGCGTTATCTGCAAATTTCAAATCATAACCACCTAGTGGATTAGGGAAAGTCCCATCTAATATCCCCGTAACATCATCCCAGTTACTTGCGTTTTTCCAATTTGAGCTATTAGTACCTACCCAGTAAATTTCATTAGCTACTTGTAATTGTTTTATATAAGGATTACGTATTGAATTATTATCAACATCTTCAACTGTTGTTTCTATCCATAAATAATTACTTGTAGAATCTAGTTCAATAGGTGTAGCAAAGTTTAAAACCACAACATTATTAGTTCCTGATTTTAAATTAGCAGAAGACAATGAACTTAGCACTGATGGAGAGTTTGAATAACCATCTCTAATAAAAGTGTTACTCGCAGAAAGATTAGATAAAGAATTAGTTAATATAGCCTCACTAAAAACAACTTCAATTGAAGTAGAAGAGATTAGGTTTACGTACATTACAAACGGAAAATCTGTTGTCATATCTTCATACCCAATAATTTCTCCATAAATATCTAAATGTGTTCCTGTTAAATGATTATAATCTCCATTATTAGTAAAGTTTCCTGTAACATTAAGAGGTAAATCTCCAGTAACATCAGAGCCTTCTGTAATAACTACATCATTAAAACTACCTGTTTGCCCGTATTGACCATTATTATTATTACCAATAGTAATATCTCCATCTAAAATTGTAGTACTCTCTCCAGGATCAAAAGTACCACCTCCCCAATCAAAAACTATATCATCATGAAAAGTAAGATCTCCTTCATTGGCATCAAAAGATGATTTAAAGACTGTTTCACCGTGAAACTCTATATCAGCTTGCTCTAAATCAAAAGTACTTCCACCACTAAATTCTGAATCTCCGTGAATTTCAATATCTCCGGTACCTGCATCAAACACAGCACTACCATTAAAAACTGAAGAACCATCAATAACTAAATCTGCTTGATTTAAATCAAATGTCAAATTTCCACTAAATTGTGAATCTCCGTAAATTTCAATATTACCAGTACCTGCATCTACCACAGCACTTCCATCAAAAACTGCAGGACCATAAATAATTAAATCAGAATTATTTAAATTAAACTTTGATTGACCAGTAATATTAAAAGAAACTGAGCTACCTCCTGCTTGTCCTACTATAAACTGACCACCGTACAAATTGGTTGCTACATTATTTAAAGTAACACCACCTATAAATTGTATACTACCAGTCCCTACATTTAAAGTTCCTTGAATTGTAGAAAAGTCATTAACAATTACGATTCCTGTACCAACGTCTAATGTTCCACTATTTCCTATAGATAAAGTTGTAGATACATTTAACACAGCCCCATTAACAATACTTAAAGTCTGATTATTACTACCTAAAGTTAATTGATTTACAGTAGTATTGGTACTTAATACAGGCTGGTAATTATTAGAATTAATCCAACTCACCTCTGCTGTGCCTGCAGAAGTAGGCACTCCATTAGACCAGTTTGCAGCAGTATCCCAGTCAGCACTTACAGAACCAACCCATTTTGTATATTGCGCGTTAACACCAATATATGTAAAAATAAAAATGAATAAAAGAATAATTTTTTTCATAATAATATATATAAATACTTTTAAAACCTATTACTTTAAAGAGTTATAAAACAACTCATTAACTACTTAAATAACGGTACAAAAATAAATCAGAACATCTCTTTGAAATAATCTTTTCGTTGAAGTGCGATTTAATTTCGACCAAAGGAAATGGCGAGATTTTAATCGAAATAAAAGGTATTTTAATCGGGAAACTACTTCCTTGAAATTTAGATAAACCATCAAATTGATGATGATTTTATAAATTATAGCTATAAAATTTATTAATAATTATATATGTAATAACAATAGCACCTAAATTTTACGGAAATAGAGATAAAAAAATCCTTTTACGTACATAAAAGGATTTTGGTTGAATAGAATTGTGGGGATTATTCAACAACTAATTTTTTGGTATAGCTAATATTTTCATTTTCAACTTTTACTAGATATACTCCAGAAGAAAAAGTATTTGTAGGTAAAGTTAATTTTCCTTCTTCAAAGGTTTCTGCAGTTTCATAAACTTGTTGACCTAGTATACTATAAACTTTTACGGTTAAATCTTTTGATATATTGATATCTGAAATAGAAATATTTACATAACCTTCACTTGTTGGGTTAGGGTATAAACTTAAATTATTATTTATAAGGTAATCTTCTGTCCCAAGTGTTTCTTCTTCAAATACAATTTTAAACCTATTTGAAGCCACGCTTTCATCTACACTAGCATCTACTTGAAAAGATATAAAATTTTCAACGCCAGGTTTAAGTGCTATATATTTATCTAAATAGCTATCATACAAATACCCTACAAAACCATTAAATACAGGAACATCTATTAAGTAAACATAGTTGGTATTACGATAAGTAGCATTAAAAAATTCAATTTCATCTCCCGCTTTTACTAAAGCTCTGTTCTCGATGCTTAAAAGATTATCGCTATTAGAAATAGCTAACATTTCATCTAAATTGTAAAACTTAACAGCATCATAATCATCTACACTATTTGAAAATTGATCAGAAAAATTAACTATAAATCCATCTGCTGCAGCTTCTCCATTTTGGTAAGCATCTGCTTCAAATAAACTTACTTGTAATTTATATGTATTGTCATCTGATACACTGTAAGTAGTTGTAGTAACAGTAGTTTCTCTTTTTAATTCTTCTGTAAAATTTATGTAAGGGTAACTACTACTCCCATTTACCTCTACAAAAGCTGCTTGCCAAGGCTGTAAATATTTATTAGCTGTAGAACTTGACATGTTGCTTGAGTTTAAGTTAGCATCTATTGTAACAAAAGCCCCTCTTGTGTTTTGCGTAGGATCCCATACATAAAAAAACTGCTTATTAATTCCTCCTGAATTTTGCAATAATTGCTGTACATCTACCGCTGCTTGGTAGGGATTACCTATTAACTCAAATGTACCAGCAGTAGCCTCCATTTGGTCGTATATAAAGAAACCTGTAGCTAACTCTCCTACAGCCTTTAAAATAGTAGGCTGTGGTGTGGTAGAATTACTTGTTACATCAATACTTCTATCTCCTCTAATCAACATTCTATAAGGCACCCCTGCTTCTAATTTTTCTGTCAACGTATTAGATATAGTTGTCCAATTTTGGGTAGCATTATCAAATTTGTACAAAGATGGATTTCCTGATGGAGTAGCATCTAAACCATTAGCTCCTATTGTTGAACCTGTGATATGCGTTCCAAATCCTGGATTAGGATTTAAATTATCTGCCTCTGTTATACCTGTATTATTTACACCTTCTTGCCAGTTATCATGAATTGATGTTGATGTATTTACAGAAGAGGTTACAAATCTAAAAGCTCTTCTTGCTGGCATATATCTTTCTACCGTAACATTTCCTAAAATAGAACCATTGGTGATAGGAGCAACTATAGCGGTTTTATTTAAATCACTTTTAAAAGTTAGATGATCTTGCGTATCAAAAACACCATTACTTAAACGTAAAATTCCTGTTAGGTTTAAATCTCCTTCTAACAAAACACCTTCTCCTGTATTAGCTATAGTAAGATTATCTATTGTATTATTAAAAAAAATATCTGAAGGTATTACTTGCTTTTTTTCTCCATTAAGAATCAATTTTGATGCAAGACCATTCGCAATAATTTTAGAATTAACAACATGGATATCTTCTGAAATTGAAATTGTATAACCATTAAGGTTCAAGTTTTTTGTAGAAGTATTTTTATAACTATTTACTACAATATCTTGTGGCAATACTAAATCATTTACTGCATTTTCATCAAAATATAAATTATAGCCTTCTGATGGATCTGGAAAGCTTCCACGTAAAATACCTGTGTTATCTACCCAATTACTAATATTAGTCCAACTAGAGTTATTATTACCAGACCAATAAATATCTCTTACTTCTTTTATTTCTTTGATGTAAGGATTTTGAATAGAATTACCACTCAAATCTTCTACATTACCGTATATCCACAAATAATTGTTATTAGAAGTTAAATCTATAGACTTATTAAATGTAAATACCAAAATATTATCTGTTCCCGTTTTTAAAGTGGCAGACATAAGCGGACTACTAATAGAGTTGGTAAACGAGCTACTTCTAATAGAAGTATTATTTGCAATGTTAGCTATAGACGCTACAGAAAGGGCTTCACTAAAAGCTACCTCTATTGTAGTATCTGTAGTAGCGGTAACATACGTAACAAAAGGAGAATCTGTGTACATATTATTATACCCTACCACGTCTCCGTAAATATCTATTGTAGTTCCTGCTAAATGTGTGTAACTTCCTTGATTGTCAAAATCTCCAGATATTGTTAAAGGCAAATCACCTTCTACCACATTTCCCGAGGTAATCAAGACATTATAAAAACTACCTGTAGACCCAGATTTACCTGTACCATTATTGCCTATAGTAATATTACCATCTAAAACAGTATTACTTTCACCAGCATCAAAAGATCCCCAATAAAAGGTTATATCATCATGAAAAATAAGAGATCCGTTACTTGCCGTAAAATAAGAATTAAACAATGTAGATCCATAAATCTCAATTTGACCTTGATTTAAGTCAAAACTAGAATTACCTGTAAAATTTGCATCTTCAGTAATACTAATTGTTCCTGTACCTGCATCAAAATCAGAAAATCCTAAAATATTTACAGAACCATATATTGATAAATTTGAAGCGTTTAAAGAAAAATCACTTGTTCCAGACATATTAAATTCAACAAGACTAGTTCCTGTATTTCCAACAGTAACTTCACCTGAAATTACATTTAAATCTGCATTAGTTAATGTTACTCCATCTTTAAACTGTAAACTCCCTCCATCAATACTGATTACACCATTAATTGTTGAGTCATCATTTACTATAACATCTCCATCACCTATATCTAAAGTTGCCGAATATCCTAAAGATAGTGTTTCTGTTATTTCTAACACACCTCCATTAGCTATGGTTAAAGTTTGTCCGTTACTCCCTAACTCTAACTCTTTAATAGTTACATTACCTGATAAAATTGGTTCTGATAAAAGTGGATTTATAAAATTAATTTCTACTTCTGAGTTACTAGTAGGAACACCATTAGTCCAATTTAAAAGATTAGTCCAATCAGAATTGATTAAACCGGTCCATCTAGTAGATTGTGCAGAGACAGTAAAACAAGTAAAAATTAGCGCAAATAATAATAATTGTTTTTTCATAAACTTGCATTTTTATACCAAAAGGCTTTTATATAAATAACCAAAAAGTAGTTATTTATTAATGCAAAAATAACACATACCCCCCCTTCACCCTTGAATATCAGTAAGTTTTCGATAACCTCACCAATTATTTAGACGAACAGCATATCAATGATTTTTTAATCGATAATTATTTCTTTTAATCTAAGTATTAGGTTTTATTTCACAGGGTAAATAGAGAAAAAACAAGCTCAAAAAGTAGATAATCACTTATCTTCACTGCTTATTATGATACATATTTAACAAAATTGATAACAATATATAAGTAACGATAATAATTGGCAATGCTAAATATTGAAGAAAAAGAATAGCAAGCACTGAAAAAATTAAAAATAAAAACCTAAACCAGTTTTCTTTAAAATTGAAATTTTTAAACTTTAAAGCAAATAAAGGTATTTCTACATTCAGCATAAAACAGCTTAATAAAGTAATACCCAATAAAATCCATTTATTTAAAATTAAATCTACCACCCAAAGTTCTGGCTGATATATTATTATTAATGGTAGGCTTAAAATAAAAATAGCATTTGCTGGTGTAGGTAAACCTATAAAAGAAGAAGTTTGCCTATCATCTATATTAAACTTTGCAAGTCTGTATGCAGAAGCTAAAGTGATTAAAAGACCTAACACAGCAAATAAAGGGAAACCAACCTCTACAATAGAAGTTGACAACCAATCTACAGGTAAGACACTATTAAAACCTACAGACTTTTTCATTAACTGAAACATAACTATGCCAGGAGCCAGACCACTAGTTACCATATCTGCTAGAGAGTCTAACTGCAAACCTAATTCACTTTGTACTTTTAAGCTTCTTGCTGCTAACCCATCAAAAAAATCAAAAAATATACCCAAACCAACAAATATAGCAGCCCCCACTAAGTTATTTTGCATTGCTAAAATTACAGCTGTACAACCTGAAAGTAAATTAAATAGGGTTATAATATTAGGTACTTGTCTCTTTAACATGGGTTATTTTTTTAGATGTAAATGTACAAAACTTGCAGAAAGACATAAATAGTAAAGACAATATATAACAAGAATAAAAGTTTATATTATAAATTAATTAAGATATTTGCCAAAATTTAAAAGTCGGTGAACCGTAAATTACTATTATTCTTTATTTTTTTAGGGCCCTCTCTCTTTGCTCAAACCTTAGCAAAATACTCTAATGAGTTTTTAAACATTGGAGTAGATGCTGCTGCTTTTGGTATGGCTAATTCTGTAGTAGCAACAAGTGACGATGTTAACTCCGCATACTGGAACCCCGCTGGCCTAATGAATTTAGAAGACAATGAGGTTTCTTTAATGCACTCTAGTTATTTTGCAAACATTGCTAATTATGATTATTTAGCGGGAGCAATGCCTATAGATGATAGAAGTACGGTTGCTTTTAGCGTAATTAGATTTGGTGTAGATAATATTATGAACACTACCCAATTAATTGACCAAAACGGACAAATAAACTATGACAATATCACCTACTTTTCTGCTGCAGATTATGCGTTCACATTATCTTATGCCAGAAATTTATTACTTGTAGATGGTTTTAGTTACGGAGTAAATGCAAAAGTGATAAGAAGAATTATTGGAGATTTTGCTACTTCTTGGGGGGTAGGCTTTGACGCCGGATTTCAATACAAAACCGACAGAAGCGGCTGGGTATTTGGTGCTATGGCTAGAGATATCACTACCACTTATAATACGTGGACTATAGATGAAGAAGAATATAGTACTGTACAAGAAGCCATAGAAGGAGAAAACCAAGAATTACCAGAAACTACAGAAATTACTATCCCAAAACTACAACTAGGGATTGCTAAAACATTTACGGTTAGATACGATTTTGATATTAAAACAGAACTAGACCTACATATGCGTTTTGCAGAGACTAACGATATTTTTTCATCTTCAGCTATTAGCGTAACCCCTTCTTTCGGTTTTGAGGTTGGCTATATTGATTTAGTTTATTTACGTGGCGGGGTTGGTAATTTTCAAAACGTAGAACAATTTGATAATACTACAGAAGTTGGCTTTCAGCCAGGGTTTGGAATTGGTTTTAAATACAAAGGCATTCATTTAGACTATGCTTTTACAGATATAGGCGACCAAAGTGTTGCTCTTTATTCTAACGTATTCTCTTTAAAATTAGATTGGACCTTATTCCGATAACTTTTTTCATGCTTAGCCTCTTCTTTGAATTAAGTTTTTCTAAATTTGAAACTCTAATTCTGTTTATATGAAGAATTTTTTATTAGCATTAACAAGTGGTTTACTTTTAGCCGCAGGATGGCCTACTTATGGTTTTCCCTTATTACTGTTTTTTGCTTTTGTACCTTTACTTTTTGCTGAATTTAATTTAAGAAACAAAAACAGTAAAGTAGGCTCAAAAGTATTTCTTGTAGCTTACCTAACTTTCTTCATCTGGAATATTATTACCACCAATTGGTTATTTTACTCTACTCCTTTCGGAATGTGGTTTGCAGTACTAGCCAATAGTTTATTAATGTCATTGGTGTTTTTTATATATCATAAAATAGCTAAAAAAGTAAACTTTACTGCTGGCGCAACTTTTTTAATCTGTTTATGGATGTGTTTTGAAAAAATGCACCTCAACTGGGAGTTTTCTTGGCCTTGGCTTAATTTAGGTAACGGATTTTCAGAATATTTTAAATGGATACAATGGTATGAGTTTACCGGTACTTTTGGAGGTACACTTTGGGTTTGGCTTGTAAACATCAGTATATTTAAAACAGTTTTGCTTTACACCCAACACAAAGACAAAGCTATTATTTACCGCGGTATTTTAAAAAACAGTTTATTCATTATAACCCCAATTATAGTTTCTTTTATTTTATTTTATTCTGAAGAAGAAAAAACTTCTACTACAATGGAAGTTGTAATTCTACAACCAAACATTAATCCGTACACCGAAAAATACAATACTAACGACCGAAAAATTGGACAATTATTAAACAAATTAACCGAAGATAAAATTACAGATTCTACCAAATTAGTAGTTGCACCAGAAACTGTTTTTGCAAATGGTACAAAAATTAATGATTTTAAAAACTCTACAGCATATCATTACGGGAAACAAATCAACATCAATCATCCACAAGCTAATTTTTTAGGTGGTATTTCTTTTGCTGAATTATTTTCAGATGAAAATAAAATTGGTCCACAGTCTAATTATTACAAAGAAGGGCTTTGGTATAATGATTACAATTCTGCTTTCTTGTTAAATAATGAAAAAGAACAGATTTATCATAAATCTAAACTAGTAGTAGGGGTAGAAAACTTCCCTTATCAATCTACTTTAAAACCTATTTTAGGAGATGCTATGATAGATTTAGGAGGTACGGTAGCTATGAAAACTACGCAAGAAGATCGAGCTGTTTTTCTGCTAAATTCTGGAGAAAAAGTAGCCCCTGTAATTTGTTATGAATCTGTTTATGGAGAGTATGTTACTAACTATGTGAAAAATGGCGCTCAACTTTTAGCTATTATTACAAATGATGCTTGGTGGGGTAACACACAAGGGCACCAACAACATTTAAGCTATGCTAGACTAAGAGCCATAGAAAACAGAAAAAACGTAGTAAGAAGTGCTAATACGGGTATTTCTGCGGTTATCAATTCTAAAGGTGAAATTTTAGATTCTTTAGCGTATGAAGAGCAAGGAAGTTTAAAAGCGAATGTTAACCTTAACAATATACAGACATTTTATGTAAGATTTGGAGATTATTTACCTAGAATAGCACAATTTTTAGCTTTGTTTATTTTCTTATTTGCACTAACCAGAAGAAGAAATCAAGTATAATAAAAGATAGAAAAGCTATATTTTCTATGATTTTGAGAAGAATTATGCCAGTATTAATTACTGCCCTCTAAAAAAGATAACAGTACTTAAAGTCTTCAAAATAATTCTTAAGTCTAAGAAAAGCCCTCTCTTTTTAATGTAGTATAAATCATACTGAAGTTTATGCAAACTATCTTGCACTGTAGAACCGTAACTAATACTCACCTGCGCCCAACCAGTTAAACCAGGTTTAATTACATGTCTAATTTCATAAAAAGGAATCTCTTTAGCTAGTTCTTTTACAAAAACAGGTCTTTCTGGCCTTGGCCCAATTAAACTCATATCTCCACTCAGCACATTGTAAAACTGCGGAATTTCATCTAGCCTAGTTTTTCTTAAAAATTTACCAAACTTTGTAATTCTAGCATCGTTTGCTTGCGCCCATTGCGCTCCAGAGGCTTCAGCATTGGTAACCATTGTACGAAGTTTAACTATTTTAAAATGCTCTCCGTGCCTACCTACTCTTATTTGACTATAAAATAAAGGCCCTCGGTTACCTAATAAATTTCCTATAAAAACAAATGGAAGTAATAATGAGCCTAGTGTTAAACCAACTACAGAAAATACTAAATCGTAAATACGATGAAAAAATAAATATAGTTTATTGTGGTTACTTCTACTAAAAGGGAAATATTTGTAAAAATCTTCTTGTAATCTAGAAACTGGAATTTTACTGGTTAACTCTTCATAAACCTGATCATATTCTCTTATAGAAAAACCTACCTCTAAAAGATCTATTAAAACATCATATAAATGTTTTTCCATCCCTGTAGAGTAACCTGTAGAGACAACTATTTCACCAATATGCTCTTTCTTAATAAATTCTTTTAATTCTTCTACTCTTACTTTTTTTATAACACGCTCCCCTTCTGTTAATTGGTTAGGGTCTCTAGTATCGATATATCCTGCTACAATGTAATTAGGATCGGCTTTTTCTAACTCTGTTGCTATATTATTAATATTGAATGAATCTCCTACCACCACCACTTTTTTGTAAAACCTAGGAGATGAAATAAATCTAATATAGGCAAACCTCCATAAGATTAACATTCCTAAAAATGTAAAGTAAAAAACAACAATCTGAAATCTATTTGCTGGTAATAGCGGCGTATAAAAAGGAGTTAACAAATAGAACAAAACCGTAACAGAGCTTGCTAAAACTAGATTTTTAAAGACTTTTAAATAACTATTCGTTTTTTGTAAATTATATAACTCAAAAATGGTACAAAAAATAGTAAGATACACTGCTAATACAATAATCCAAGCCCAGTGAGCTTGTGACACTTGAAAATAGTCAAAATCTAGAAACCTGCTTACTAACTGCAATCCTCCTAGTACAAAAACCACATCTAAAATTCTAAGCAAAATTTTACGCTCAGAAATTTCAAAATGTATTTTGGTTTTTTTCTTCATTTAGTTATATTTTACAATCTGCGAAGATAACTTTTTTCTTTTATTGTAAGACGTTATCCCACTTCTCTTTTACTACTTGCCAATCAAAATTTTCTACTTTTTTTCTAGCATTTTCTGTAATCATTTTAGTAAACTCTGGAGTCTCTATTATTTTATCTATTGCTTCTGTAAAAACATTTACATTTTCTTTTTCTACCAAAACCCCATCATATTGATTTTTTATTAAAAATGGTAAGCCTCCAACATTAGTAGAAACTACAGGTAAACCTAATGCCATTGCTTCCATCACACTTACAGGTGTGTTGTCAAAATTAGTGGTATTTATAAATATGTTATATTCTTGAGAAAGGTTTATCCAATCTTCTTTTGTTAATCTTCCTGTGTATGTAACAGGTAAGTTTTCTAAAGAAGATAGTTGCTTACACTTTTCCAAACTACCGTCTTTCTCTGGACCTACCATACATAACTCTGCAGACGGGTATTTATTTCTCAACTGCTTAAATATTTTAATAGCAAGTAAAGGATTATATAATTCACTAAATGATCTTACCCATAATAATTTGGGAGTTGTGTAATTTCTATGCTTAAACGGATAGTTTTCAATAGCTATAGTATTGGGTATAAAAGTTAATTTTTTATATCCTTGCTTTTCAAATGCAGAAATTAAATAAGTAGACGGAGCTACGTTGGTTTTTGCATTAGTAAACATTTCTTCACACCTTTTGGGAGATTTAATTAACCTATTAGGTAAATCACCTCCATGTAAAATACAGATATAAGGTAATTTTAAAAATCGTGCTATTTTAGTAGACAAGTAAGCATACCAAAAGTTTGCAGTACTGTAGGTATCTACCAATAAAACATCTACCTTTTTAGCTTTTAAAATTACCGTAAAAAGCATGTGCATTAAGCGTAATAACTTATTACTTACATCAGAAACAGATATAAGTTCGTAACCATGATGTTTAAGTTGCTCACCTAAGATTTCTACCCCTGTTAAATTGCTTCCCTTAGCCGAGAGTTTGTTGCCTAGGTAAAGTATTTTTTTTCTTTTTTTTATCATGCTTGTAAACTAAACTTAGTAAAGATAAACCGTAGATAAATCCAGGAGCTGCAATACGCATAGAAGAGTGAAATACCGTTAAAAACCAAAATATCATAAAAGAATAAAAATAAACATTTTTACGTCCTTGCAATTTGGTTATTAACGGGGAAAATAGCAGAATACATAAAGCTACAATACCAAAAAAGCCGTGTTCTGATATCATTCTACTAATTTCATTATGGGTAGGTAATGCGGTTCCTAATAACTCTAGATGATAGCTTTTTACTTTCCCTACTCCTACACCTAATATTGGACTATCCATAAAGGCCTCGTATTCTGTCAAAAACAAATCTAATCTTCCCGTAGTAATATCTTCTTTCTCTCTACCAATAGAATCTTTATTTTCATAACGGTTCCCCAGCATCCCTCCTGTTTGCACTAAAGTAAAAAACCATATCCCAAAGGTAATCCCCAAAGTACCTAATAGCTTCAAGGTTACTTTAGATTTAGTTTTTAAACCTGCCACCATATAAACAATAAAGGTAAAAGCAGCTGCCATAATTATAGCTACAAAAACTCCACCCCTAGAAAAGGTAAGTAAAGCTCGGTATGCCATAGCTACTAGAAAGAACATCATTACAAAATGTACCCACTTATTTTTATAAGGAATTAAAAATCTAGTATACAGCAAAAACACCCCTAAACCCAAAGCAGTAGATACTTGATTAGGTCCATACCCTCCAGACAAAGCTGGATTAGAGGCTGCTGATGTGGCTATTTCATCAATACTTTGTCCTGGTGTATATAAAAATATATATACCGTCATTGCTATTAATGGGTAAATTATTGCATTAAGTACTTCTAACAAATCTTGAAATTTTATTTTTCTTTCAAAACAGTAAATAGCAGAAATTGCTAATGATAAAGGACCACTTAAATTAAACATCATAGTGGTTCTAAAATTTTCTTCGTAGCCCAAGGTATTCATTGCTACAAACACACCTGGGATTAATAGAAATATATAAACTACATAAGGATATGCATTTTTTTTAAAAGCTTGATACATCATCCCAATAATTGGAAAAAACATGACCACATACTTCCCTGTTTCATAAAAAACAAGTGCCTTCGTCATTCTAAAAAAAACTTCTGCTCCTGCAAAATAGGCCGCAGCAAACAACACCTCTTTTGTTTTATTTTTACTTTTTACAATGGTATATAAAAAGTATATAAAAACTATAGGCACATAAAATTTTACTACAGGTCTATAAAAATTTGCAGCAAAGCCTAAGCCTATATGAAATAGGATCACCAATAATTGGTTGGTATTTTTCTTCTTCTTTGGTTTAATTATATATTAATTTAGT
Organism: Mesonia phycicola; assembly: GCF_900141885.1. Classification (GTDB taxonomy): domain Bacteria; phylum Bacteroidota; class Bacteroidia; order Flavobacteriales; family Flavobacteriaceae; genus Mesonia; species Mesonia phycicola. Next base: position 350,041 of record NZ_FQYY01000001.1, read on the forward strand.
GCTAGAATTTCTGTACAAATTCTATGGTTATAATTTTCAAACGTAAAACTTTCTGAAACTTGGTAAGCTTTTATGGCTTTTTCTTTTAAAATTTCATGATTTATCTCCTCTAGTTCTTTCAGTATACTTATTAATTTTACGGAAGTAGTAGGGTTTACTATAAAACCATTCTCGGTATTAATGTACTGACCTATACTAGAAACATTAGACACTATGGGTATACAACCATAATTCATAGCCTCTGCAATTACTTTTGGGAAACCTTCTGAAGCAGTACTAGGCAATAGTAAAAAAGAAGCTTTTTTATAAATATTAAAAACCTCTGTTCTACTTAAAAACCCGTGGAATGTTGCTGGTATTTTGTGTTGATTAACTTGCTCTTTATATGCTTCTATTTTTTCACCGTTACCAATAAAATGAATATGATTCACAAACTTATGATTATCTACTGTAGAGAATGCATCTATAATTCGCTGCACTCCTTTCTCATCTTCTAGACGACCTACAAAACAAAATGTATATTTAGGCTGATAATTTTTAGAATCAATTATTTGTATCCCTTCTTTTCTTTCTTCTAATGTTAAACAAGGGTTTTCAAAAGTTAAACAATGTGCAGGTTGGTTAGGCCATTTACCGTTAATGGTTACTTTTCTATGCTGATTGATTAAAAACTTTCTTTGCAATTTATATCCCAATGGCGGATTTTCTTGACTCCAATTTCCTGCATATTTAAACCATCCCGTTTTAGTTACTCTTTGAGTTAAATACGGAATTAAATACACCCCAATACCTACTGGTGCTCTAAACTGAAAAGCATCTACTTTATTTAAAACCTCTTTGATTATTTTTAGAGTTTTAGGCAGGTTAGTTACTACCGTTAACTTCTCTTTTATGGTTTTACCTCCAGATGGCGGCAAAGCTATAAATTCTATTTTTTCTGAATTGTAAGAAATAGAGCTTGGTGGGGCTTCTTCATCATGAAAAAAAGCTACGTGATAAATTTTATCAAACCTACTTACTAAATGATTAATTTCTGTAATGGTAGGTCCCCAGCCTACTATTTCTCCATCTTTCGTTTTATAATGCTCTGTATGGGATATGATAGCTAATTTCATTGAACTACTTTTAGGTATTCTTTAATAATTTTGTCCCAAGTAAAATTACGGGTCCAATCTATGGCTTGTAAGCTATAAGAAGTATAATCACCTATTATTTCATGAATTGCTTCTAGTATTTGGTCTTCTTTTTGAGCTTCTACTAAAATCCCCGATTGGTGGTTTTTAATAGCATCTTCAATTCCGCAGCCTTTAGCTCCAATTCCTGGAAGACCGAGTGCATTTCCTTCTAAAATTGCAATTCCGAAGCCTTCTACATCTCCTTCTGCAGTATGCTCACTTAACATCATAAATATACTAGCTTGTTCTAACAAAGCCATTTTTTTTTCTTCAGAAACTCTACCGTGAAAAACTAAACAATCTTCTACCTCTAAACTCTTTGCTAGAGATACTAATTTATCTTTTGTGGTTGGTATGCCCACCATATGATAGGTAACGCTCGGAAATTTCTGTTTTATAAGTGGTAGTGCTTTTATAATATTGTGTTGGCCTTTTCTTGGAGTTACATTTCCTACGGTAATTAAATTTAGCGGAGGAATGTTTAACTGTTTAGGTGTTTGTGCATATTTAGAAATTTCAAATCCGTTAGGAATAACTGTTATATTTTGAAGTTGTAGCCCGTTAACCAAACTTTTAGTATAATTAGAAACTGCTATTAACTCATCAAATCTTTTTAAACAGAAATCTGTATATTTTTTTTGATATTTTGAAGGCAATAATACTTCACTACCGTGCAAAACTGCCACAAATTTTCTAGTAAAAAGTAGGCTTAACAAACCACCTACCCAAATAGAAAATTTACCCGAAAGTAAAATTACTTCGTTTTTTCTTGTAAGCTGCACAGCTTTCAAAATTCGATTGAGATAACTAAAAGCCAACACCTTACGCCTTTTTATTCTAAATATTTTAAATTCTTGCTGAGCATCAAATTTAACTTCTTCTTCACCTTCACCAGAACGTTGATCTGAAATTACTTGCACATCCATCTTATTCTGCTGAAAAGACTTGGCCAAATGCCACGCATGATTACCTATACCTCCTGGTTGTGGTGGAAATTCTGAGGTGATTAATAAAATTTTCTCCGTAGATTTCAATGGAATATTACCGTGTTTTTTTCGATTTCAAATTAACGCATTTTCTAAGGAATATATTCATAAATTCTAATTAACTCCTTACACAACCTCTCTGTTTTAACTATAATTTTTCAATCTTCTCCCCTTCTTTTAATTTATCTCCTGCTAACTTCCATGATTTCATTACCTGAAATAAAATTAACGGAAACAAAAACACAGATAAAACCACTCCTACTAAGAGTAACGGCTTGTTCTTTTTAAATTGATAAGGAATAATGGAAGGTGGCACTGTTTTTAGTAAAGCTAATTTAGCTTGGTGATTGCCATGATATTTTCTAAATAAATATAACACACTAGGAATAGGTCTTGGAGAAAACCATTTTTTAGTTCTAAATGCATCCCAACTTCCCATTTCTCTTAAACCACCAGAACCGACTTTTAAATGTAAACGTTTTGCGTGTGGATTAGAAATATTTAAAAAACCGTGTAAATATGCTCTTAAACCATATTCACCATCTCCCATACGTTGCTTTTCAAACTGTCTATCAAAAAGCCCTATTTGATGAAACACACTTTTTTTTAATAACACATTACCAGTATCTAATTGACTAGAGATATGCCAATAAGAATAATGATTAGGTACATCTGCTCCCACAGTAGAAATGGATACACCAGAAGAAATATCTGCCTTAAAAAAATCTAATGTTTTTATATGTTCTGTTATCCAATTACTATCTACTCTACTATCATCGTCATACAACAAAATATAATCTCCCTTAGACATTTTAATTGCACTATTTCTAGCTAACCACAATGCTTTTTCTTCTTGATGTATGGCTGTTAAATCTAGTTTCCAACCTTGATAGAACTCAGACTGATAAGGCTCTGACTGATCTACCACAATGACTTCAAAATTTTTATAATCTTGATTTTCTAAATCGATTAACACATCTTTAAGATAAGCATATCTGTTTAAAGTCGGTATAATTATAGTTATTTGAGGTCTTTGATTGATTAATTCTGAATCGAAATCATTGTAATCTTCATATTTAATGGGACTTAAATAATAATTACTTCTTTGAGCTCTTCTTCCTTTTAAATAACAAGAGATCTCTCTATAAGGATTTTTAAAGCTAAGCAATCTAATACATAATACATAGAAACACCAAATTGGATGAAAGTATTTATGTATAAAGCGGTATTCATCCTCAATTGGTAGTTTCTCAAAATGAGAGTAAGTATCATTTTGAGAGATAAACCCCTTTTGAAGAGCTTGCCATGATAAATCATATTCTGAAGCCTTATCAGAAGAAAAAGAATTATCTTTTTCTAGACTTTCTATCACTGTCAAAGGAATTTTATTAATCTTTGAAAATGCAGAAGAACCATCGTAACGAAACAACCCAAAATAATAGGCAGGCTGGAGGTATTTTAAAAATAAAAAGATCATTTACATTTTTTTAATATCAATGAAGTGTGTTTACCTATATTTTTTTTTATTTCAAAGTTTTCTGCGAAAGAATTTAAAGCCCCCAAAGAGTACTGATCCCATTTATCAAAAACTTTTCTAATCGCATTAAGTAAAGAGTACTCCTCCTCTAAGTCAAAAAACTCTCCGTTTCTTCCTTTATCTATAATTTCAACAGCTCCTTCTGTAGGTGTACAAATAATTGGAGTTCCTTCTCTTAGAGCCTCTATATTTACAAAACCAAAAGCTTCACTAAGACTTGATGAAATATGCACCATAGCTTCTGAGAAAAATTTATTTACCTCTAAATGATTCACTCTTTCGTGAAAACAAACTGAATTTTGAAGGTTTAATTCTTTAACTAGAAGCTGTAAATTGTTTTTCTCCTCCCCATTACCCACTATAAGTAATTTGTAATCTGGAAAATATTCTAAAACATTAACAAATTGTTTTATTAGGTATTGATGTCCTTTAAGTTTTATAAGGTTACCCATAATCAAAATTTGTTTTTTTCTTTCAGGATAAGGTAAATAATTAATAGAAGTACCTTCTACTAAATTCGGTAAAATAATATTATTCTTATTTTGAATATTATAATAACCAAAAATACCTTTCTTAGTACCTAAAGAGTTAGCAACAAGCAGTGTTGATAATTTATAAACAACTCCCTTTCTCTTTCTCAAGAAAAGTTCTGATTTAGAGCTTGAATTCCCAAATAAATCTACAACTGACAAAAGATAATTAACCCTATTTTTCACACCAAATAAAACTCCGGTAATATTCATAAGATTTACAGAGCCAAATGAAGAAATCAAAATATTTGGTTTATAATTGATTATATTTTTACTTAAAAATATAAAATCTTTATAAGATGTAGGCCTTCTATTTGGCCAAGTAATACATTGAATATATTTATTATCTAAGTTAACCTTTGAATGTTTATCTACAAACATTACGACACAATAACCTTTTTCTGTAAATTCTTCTGCTAATCTAAAGAAATAATCTGATCTTGCATTTCCAGGTCTTGAGGTTGAAATAAAAATATAATTACGTTTCCTAGACATGTTTACTGTAAAATTTACCAATTATTATCCTGCTCATATCCTAATTTTATAAGTTCATCTCCAGCTATATTTTTAAAAATGATTTTTTGTCTAAATTTCCAATTACCCCACTTTCTTGTAAACGTGAATTTAGATTTATCAAAATCTGGTTTCCAATTAGGTTTTGCTACTTTATTATTATCTACCCCGTAAGAGCTTCCTACTACAGGTGCCTTTAGACATTTTCTCACATTGTAATCAGAGTCATCTATCTCGTAGAAATTTAATAAATTTTTAACGCCATCAAAAGAGTCATTTAATTCCTCATATTTAAACTTTCTTAAATTAATTGTTTCTTTTACATTATTAAACATTTTTGCTTTTTCTGCCCAATCTTTAGTAAAATTTAAAAAGTTTCTTCCTGAATAATAGTTAATCCTTTTTTTTAATTTATGAGATAATTTATGCCAATTTCTTTTATCATTAGATGCTTTAATTGAAGAAATAACATTATCTCTACCATCTCTACATAATAAAACTATTTTAGCATTTGGAAAAGCTAATTGCCAAAGGTGTGTTTCTTTAACTCTTGGAGATTTTAAAAAAAGTGTTTTATTTTCATCTAAATTAAATTTATTTGTCAAAAATTTAATCCACAATTCCCCATATAACTCCATAAATGCAGGAAAATCTTCTTCTTCTACACCAGAACCAAAACTACGGTTTGCTATACTATTAAAAACTTTGTTTTTAATGCTTTCTTCTCTAAAAAGATTAAACTCTCCAGAAGAAGAAGTTGGAGGTATTGTTTGGATATCTGGATGTTGTTTTAAAGTTGTACCAACAAAATTAGTTCCACTTCTTACCCTCAATCCTAATAAAATAATAACTTTCATTAATATTTAATTTTAAAATACTCTGACAAAAGTAAGGTTGCTTTTCTTTTTCCTTCTGTGTTTATATGAATTTTATCATAAAAAAACTTCGATGATGAGAAAGAAGCAGTCAAATTTACAATATTCAACTGATTCTCAGATATTAAAAACTCTGTATTATATATCGGCGGAAAATAAACAATTAACTCCACCCCCATACGATCACAAAGGTTCTCTATTTTTTTTAAATATTCATTATCAAAATCGATTACAACTTTCTTCGATTTCTCTCCCTCTCCTTTAAAGTTATTTTTAGGATAACTATAATCTCCTTTATTATTAAACCGATTGTGTTTATTGGGTTGAAAAAGACTTACCAATGAAGGAAAAAATAACTCCACATTAAAATATGATAATCCTAAAAACGGAAAATAGGTGGTTTGACTTAATACGGGAATATTCTCTGTACTTGCCTCTAACTCTTGGTAATAATTTTGAACATAACGCTTTTTATTATACATCAAAAAACGATAATCATTATCGCTTAAACTAGATGGTTGCGTTAGGCTTGACTCTGTAGGTACTAAAATAACTTTTTGTGTAGTATGACCTGTCGCTAAAAAGTGCTGTAACATTAAATAACTATTAGGCAAACCTGTATCATCTATTGCCAAGTTGTAACCTTTTAGGCCAGTTAAAGTATCTAGTAATTCTGTATCTATTCCTGTTAATGCTGTAGAAGCTCCTAAAATTATGTAATCAACCTCTTTCTCTTTGATAGTATTTTCTACAAAAGTTGGTTTATAGAAGTTTCCCCGGCGAAGTGCCCAGAAACTTAATTCTGAAATGAAATAAGCCAATATAAGACCCACTAAAAATACTTTCAATATATAATATAAAAATTTCTTCATCTTTAAAATTGAAAATAAATAAAATCGTTTGGATTTTTAAAAACTCCTAAGAAAAGGATCATCAAAAATATAGCTATAGAACTCAAGGCTGATAATTTAACTTCTTTCTCTACTTTTTTAAACGCTTTATATTCCATTACAAAAAGCACTAAGCTGCTAAAAAAAACCACCAAACTAAACAATATCATTTTAGAACTTCCTATAAATAAATTCACGTTTAAAGAATCGAGGCTTATTATTCTTTCTATATAACGATAGGCTTGACTCCAGCTATCAGCTCTAAAAAACACCCACGCTAACATTACCATTATAAAAGTATAGAGTAAAGCCGGTATTTGGCGTAACGTCAAAGAGTTGTTATTAGGTTTTACTTTAGGTTTTTTAGTTATAAGCATAGGTAAAGACAAACATGCATGAATGCCTCCCCAAATCACAAAAGTCCAATTAGCCCCATGCCAAAGACCACTGACTAAAAATATAATAAAAATATTTCTTGCTTTAAATAAGGTAGTCCCTCTATTCCCTCCTAACGGAATATACAAATAATCACGAAACCAAGTAGATAAAGAAATATGCCATCTTCTCCAAAACTCAGGAATACTTTTTGAAAAATACGGAAATCTAAAATTAGTCATTAAATCAAATCCAAACAATCTAGCTACCCCAATTGCAATATCTGAATATCCTGAAAAATCTCCATAAATCTGTAATCCAAATAATATAGCCCCAATAGAAAGCTCTACGGAAGAGTAAGCCTCTACATTATCATAAATTTGATTTACAAAAAAAGCGCAATTATCTGCAATTACTACTTTTTTAAACATTCCCCAAAGAATAAGCGATACTCCACTTTTAGCATACTCAAAATCAAAAATTCTTTTTTCATCAAATTGAGGTAATAAATGCGCCGCTCTCTCAATAGGTCCTGCTACCAACTGCGGAAAAAATGCTACGTAGGTAGCAAATCTAAGAAAACTAGTAGTTGGTTTTAATTGCTTTCTATAAATATCTATTGTGTAACTTAATGTTTGAAAAGTATAAAAAGATATTCCTACCGGCAAGATGATAGATAGACTAGAAATATTAAAATGGATTCCTACAGTATCCCAAGCTTCTATCCAAGAATCTATAAAAAAGTTAGTATATTTAAAATAACACAGTAAGCCCAAATTAAATAATAAACTAATAGATAATAGTATTTTGCGCTGCATAATATTATCTTGTTTTGCTAAATTTAAACCTACAAGATAATCTACCAAAGTGCTCGCAAATATCAATGCTAAAAAACGATAATCCCACCAGCCATAAAATATATAACTTGCAATTAGCAATACGATATTTTGTAGTTGAAAAGATTTTTTTTGTAACCCCCAATAAAGAACAAAAACTATTGGTAAAAAAACTAAGAAAGTAAATGAGTTAAAAAGCATGCTTAATTTTTATAAAAATTAACAAACTCCTGTTGTTGTTGTTCTATATTAAAATTCTCTCTTACCCGTTTTATCGCTGCTAGAGAAATTTCTTGTTTTCTAGCAGTTGGTAAACCTACAACTTCCACAATTTTTTCGGCTAATTTATTTGTATCAAAGGGTTCTATTAACCAACCAGTTTTTTCGTGTATAATATTCTCTGCTAAAGCGCCTGTTTGAAATGCAAAACAAAGTTTACCTAATGCCTGCGCTTCTAAAACTCCATTACAAAACCCTTCACTATAAGAAGTTTGTACATAATAACTTGCTTCAGAAACTAAATTAAGAGTTAACTCATGAGACTTGCGCCCTACCAAAAAAACTTCTTTTTGTAAGCCTAATTCAAAAATATGGTAATAATATCTTTCTTTATCTTTATTTTCACCATCACCTATTACTGTCCATTCAAAATCTAAGCCTCTTGCTTTTAAGTAAGACGCTGTTTCTATTATAAAATCTATTCCCTTTATCCAACTTAACCGAGCTACAGTTACAATACTAATTTTTTGTTTTGTATTTACTATTTTTTTTTGATCAAGCTTTTGCATATTTACTGCAGGAGTAATTATTTTAACTAATGCATTTTTATTTAAACCTAAAGTATTAGCTTCTTTCACTAAATATTTAGAAATAGAATGAATTTTATCAGCATTCCTCCATAGCTTCTCATAACAATCTATATTTTTTTTAGGGTAAACATTAATATCGTATCCTCTAAAACTAACAGCCATTTTTGCTCCTATAACTTTTGCTAAAGTTTCTCTACCCAAAGCCATCGTCCCAAAACCATAATGAACCCAATCTAACTCTGCTTTTAGTAAAGGTGCATTGAAATATACTTTACTTAAAAATTTTGTTAACCCACCCTCTTTCTCTAAACGATACCACTTTAATATTCTATTGAAATAAGGTATTAATGAAATAAAAACTCGTAAAAATGAAAAAATGAAAATTATAGGATTTCTTTTTTTACTAGGAAAAATTTTTACCGGACAACTTGAATAACCTACACTATTATTTTGACAGAATAAAATTACCTCAAAACCGTGAGCTTGAAGTCCTTTTATTTTAGAATTAAAAAAAGTTTCAGAATAACTTGGTGGTTGTGCTAGTACAAGACCTATTTTCATTTAATTCTATATAAAGTGGTTTCAAATCTATCTAAAATCGTATTGATTTGTGTTAATTCTAACTGATCTAATTTTAGTTGTCCTGAACTTGATACTCTTACTTCACTTTTAGGATGAGCTTTAGTTGACGGTCTTTTATAAGCTTTTTCAATATTTTTCACTGGCTCTAAATTAAAGTCAGAACATAATTTTAAATACACATTTACATCTGCACGCAAATCTTCATGTTTAATCACAGTAGACTTATATGGATATGACTCTTGTACTTGTAGCGGAATTACATTTTCTAAACACCACCTAATAGTCAAGATTTCTGTTTCATTAAATTTAGAAACATCTTTCAAATTAAATTTAAAATGTTGATCTACTAATTCTACTAAATGATCTTGCTCAGCAAAATGACTTAGATCGTACAACCACGGAAACCTTACTCTTTGTTGAGATTTTATAACATCATATGGATTTCGGATAATATGAATTACCGGAATTTGAAAATGCTCGTTCATATATTTAGCCGATAAATTACAACGCACAAATTTAATCACAAACTTTTTAGGAATAAGCGGCCATAAGTGTCGTTTCCATTTACGATTACTACTTTGAGCTATCCAATCACAATCTACACGGTTTGCAAAAACTTTTTTCAAATAATAATTCGCCTTTACATCATTATAGTCATTAGTAAAATATTTATCACAAAGTAATTTTCCATTTTTTGTTTGAGTTTCTTGCTCTGGCTCAAACAATAAACGGTACCGATGCTGTTGAGCAATTGTTTCTGCCAACCAACTTGTTCCGCTTCTTGCCGAACCAACCACTACTACATGTTTATTGTAAATACTCATGGTATTATTTTAAAAGTTGATTATATAAATCTTCGTGTTTATTTATAAACTGTTTCATGGTAAAATTAGCCAAACAATAATCTCGTAGTTGTTGCCCTAAATTCTGACGTTCTTTTTCTGATTGTTGTTTTAATAATTTTATTCTTTCTGCTAATTGTTCAGCATTAGAAGCTTCAAATAATAAATTAGGAAAATCTTTAAGCACATAATTAATACCAGAAATATTAGAGCCTATAGTTGGAGTTGCCATACACATGGCTTCTACTAATGCCATTGGCATTCCTTCTTTTCTTCCTTTGTTAAGCGTTGGTATTACATATACATCTGCCTCTTCTAAATATGGTCTTACGTCTGGTTTTTTACCTAAAAATTCTATTTGTTTTTTTTCTGCCCCCTTATTTATAGATTTGATTAAATTTTGCGCATAATCACTTCGGGTATCTCCTACTATTTTCACTTCAATAGCATCATCATTTATTAGTTTAACGGCTTCTACAAGAACTTCTATTCCTTTAACCTCTACTAAATTAGCAACACTTACTATTTGAAATTTTTCATTTGGTTTTTTATCAAAATTTTTAGGACTATAATAATCCATATCTATTCCGAGCGGAATTAATTCTTGTTCTTTTTTCTTCGGAAAATAATGAACCATTTCATGATTAATAGTTACTATAAAGTTACTGAGGTAACTTTTTATTTTCCAATGTTTATTTCCCCAGCTCATGGCCTTTTTGGTGTACACATATTTAGCCCCACCAATTCTCGCTGCCAAAACTTCTGTCCAATCGCTACTCCAATGCCAAGAATGCACCACATCAAATTGGTGCTGTTTTATAAAAGAGGCTATTTTTTTTATTCTTAAAAATAAACTTCCGTAAGGTTTGTAAGATGTAACTACTGACTGAATAAAAATAGGAACTCCTAATTTCTCTACTTCTTTAAAAAAATCTCCTCTATTATGTTCTACCGCAATTGCAATATCAAATTTAGAACGATCTAAACCCTTCACTAAATCATACACCACTTTGCCACTCCCTGCAGTATCAAAATTCGGAATAGTATATAATACTTTAATTTTTTTATTGGTCATGATTAAACTTTTTGTTCCAAATAGACAGTGTTAACAAGATACTAACCGGATGTGAGTAAAATACATCGTCTTCATTCTTAAATTTATGATAGAATTTTTGTACTGTTTTTTGGGGAAGAAAGTTACAGAATTGTTGATCGAAAAGATATTTCTCTAACTGCTTTTCATTTTCTTCTCCTAAAAACTGAAGCTCCCAATTACGTTGGATATATTTTTTATTACTAAGTTTTTGCATCCCTCCTTTTAATTTTCTACCTATTTTAAAAGGTAGATTATAAGGCATTTTATTTAAATGGTAATTATTTAAATTAAATGGTCGCTCATCTTGCCAAGTTATTTTTGCAACTTCTGGATTTCGTTTTTGTATGTACGCAATCTGTAGTTTACGATCTGCTAAATACTCTTCTGGCACTTGACAAATAAATTCACACATCCTGTTATCATAGTATGGTAAAGTGATAGGATGTGCTTTTTTAAAAACAGAAAGATTTACAGAAGTCCATCGTGGCGCCCAAAATAAAGATTTAAAAGCTCTCATTTTAGAAGGGATATGCTCTATATCTATTTTTGCTAATAGTTCTTTTATTTTAGCATCTAAATATTCTTGAAAGTTTCCCTCTATTTGCCAGTCTTCCCAAAGTGCTTCTCCTAATGCTAAGCCTCCTTTCTTTATTACTTTTTTCTTAACTAGAGTAATAATTTCTTTTTCTGTATACTCTGCTGGTGCGCCTTTATCAAACAACACATCTCCCCAATGCCCTAAAGAGAAAACGCCTTTCATTTTCTGAAACTCTTCTAAAACCGCCATTTGACGTGGATGGGTAAACTCTGAATAGCATTGATTAATCTCTGCGAGTTCTTCTACATTCTGCCATAAATAGCTTTTAGGAATCAAGAATTTTTTAAAATCAAACTCACAAGCTTTTGCTATTTTTTCTGCAATTCCGCTTTCTGAATATCCGCCTGTAAACGAATAACTATAAGCAGTAACTTTTTTATTTAGATGTTTTAGTGCTACCGCTTGGGTACGGCTATCTAACCCTCCAGATATAGGTAAAATAGCTTGCTGATCACCTATTTGTTCTTCCACAATAGTTTCAAAAAGAGTTGTAAAATCTTCTAATGCCTCTTCAAAACTATAATTCTTTTTTGGAGTATAATGCCATTTAAAATAGGCTTTGCTATCTATTAATTGATTTGCTTCATCTACCTGATGATTACTCCCCGGAAACAGCACTTTTTTATTAGTCCAATAAGTATCTGCTCCCCAAAAAAAACCCGTAGCAGCAAACAAACAAATAGCTTTATAATCTATTGCCGTTTTATCTGAATTATTTACCAGGTTTAAATCTACTGGTATAATGGGAGTGGATATATTTTTCAAACTATATGGATATTTAAAAGTGTAAATGTAAAAAAAACAGGGTAAAACACAGGTTATTATAAAAAAGTATATCTATTAAATATAACGAATAATTTTCGCAGGATTTCCTGCTACAATACAGTTATCAGGTACATTTTTCACCACTACAGCTCCTGCACCAATTGTTACATTATGCCCAATAGTAATTTCTCCAATAATTACCACATTTGCCCCTACGGTAACATTATTACCTATAGTTGGAACTTTAGAATTATCATTAGCTTTATTACCAATAGTTAATCCGTTTCTAAACTGAAAATTTTCTCCTATTTTTTTAGCATTAATTACGCTTGCAAAAGGATGATAGCAATGAATGCCACCTGCAATTTTAGTACTTCCAAAAATTTTGCATAGGTAATCTTGGTTAACAAAAAGAGATTTAAACCTGTAGTTTTTCTTCTTTATTCTCCAAAAAAACAAAAAGGCGTATTCTGGATAATACACCATAAGATGCTCAAACTTTTTTTGAATCGTATCTTTTTTTGCTTTACATTTTCTTGCTAAAAATGTTTGCTCTATATCTTTATGTAATGTCGTATTTTGAGCTACAAATTTTACATATAGCTTTTTCAAAATCAGCTTTTTAAATATATGCCTTATTTTTTTCATCATATTAAAACTTTATTTAAAGCTATATGGAACTATATAATAAATGTAAATTTTTAATAAATATGTATTAGGGAATATAATTAATAATTTTTGAAAAAAATTTATTAGCCAAGGAGTTTTTAAAGGGTTTATATCTGCATCTAATCTTTTCTTTAATTTTTCTCTATTTGACTTACTCTCTTCTTCTTGAATCATTTTACCTACAGAAGTAAAGATTTTTCTATATAAAATTTTTCCAAATTCTTCATTTGCGTTACCCTCTAGGTAAAAAGGCAAGTGAGATTTTGTTAACCTTGGCCATTGCATTAATTCTCTACTTTTACTTTTTTTAACATGATCTGTGGTAGAGGCTGAATACTTATAATACAAATAAACATACTTATTAATACTTGCTATTTCACAAGACATTCCTAATTTAATATCTAATGCAGTATCTTGTCCTGTTAGTAGTTCTTCTTCATAGTTCCCTATTTTTTTAAAAACCTCTTTTCGGTATAAAAAAGCAGGAGGCCCAACCACAGAGCTCAAATCTTTAAACCACTTCATCCCCCAATAAGGTTTATTTTTCAATACTACAGTAGAAGTTTCTTCTAACATTTTTCTATCTATATCTTCTACATTTTGATGTGATTTATACATTTTTCCGAATACCGCATCACAGTTTGGATAATCTATTAATACTTTACTCAAAGTTGATAAAGTATCATCAAAGAGCTGATCATCTACATCATAAAAATAAATAAAATCTCCTTTTGCAAGACTCAAACCTTTATTTCTAGCGGCAGCAGCTCCCTTTGTATATTCTTTACAAACTATCACATTACTTTCTTTAGAGGCAATAGCCTGCATTATTGAGAAAGAATGGTCTGTAGATTTATTATCTACTAAAATTACCTCTACGCTTATTTCTTTAGGTAACTTTTGTTTCTGTATATTTTGAAATGCTTTCTCTATAAAATCTTCACCGTTATAAACAGGAACTACAATACTTATTAATTTATGCCTTTCCATTTAATACGTTTTTATATAAGTTAATCATCCCTGTTACCATTTGCTCTTCGTTAAAGTCTGCTTCTACTTTCTGTCTAGCTGCTTTTCGTACTTTTTCTATCTCTTCTACCTTCAGTTTTGAAAATGATTGGATACTTGTTGCCATAGCTTCTGTATTTCTTTTCGGGACAATCCAGCCTTCTTTTTCGTGGGTAATTAACTCTGTCATTCCCCCACAATCTGTACTTATAACAGGGGTTCCTAAAGCCATTGCTTCTACTACTACATTGGCGATTCCTTCTTCTATGCTAGGCAACAGTAAAAGGCTACACTCTTGCATTTTTTGATACACTTCTTCTTGTGACACTCTACCTAAAAGAGTTACTTCTTGGTCTAAATGAAATATAGATTTAAAAAACAATAATTCTTCCTCACCTTCTCCCCCTATAATTGTATAGGTAAAAGGCACACCATTCTTTTTTAATAAAGCACACGCTTTTAATGCTATATCATACCCTTTTATCCAGTGGGTTCTACCTACAGAAAGTATATGTAAAGTATCCCTTTTTTTATATAGCGATAAAGAAGGGAATTTGCTAAAATCTAAACCCGTATGTACTACCTGATTAGTTATACTTGGGACACCTATTAAATTACCTTTTTTTTCAATGGCTTTAGATACAGAGTGTATTCCTGCCAATTCCGGATAAATTTCTTTTAAATAACTAAAATTATTTTCATTCACAAACGGACGAACATTGGTATGATACCCACGTTGACTTAAAACAACAGGTATTACTTGGCTTTTTAAAACAGGTGCTAACCAAGGTAATATAGAATTCCATTGTGCATGGATAATATCTGGTTTTATTTGCTGTAGTACTACTTTTAAATTGGTTTTCTGTAAGGCTTTTCTATTACCTTTTAAGATATTTATAAAACAGGATAAAGAAAATTTTTGTAATTGTAAACTGGTGAGAAGTAACTTTTTTTTCTGATCGTTAGCCCCTAACGATACATACTCTACTCCATCTATTCTATTTTTTAGTTTAGTATTAAATCCTAACACGTATACTTTATGCTTACTATCTACTAAACCTATTAACAAACGTCTAATAAATGCTGTAGTTTCAAACGTACCGTCAAAAATAATTATTTTCATAAAACTATTCCTTACATATAACCTTTATATGTATTCTAATTAAGCTAAAGATTTCCAAAATAAGCTATTAAATTTATATTTCTTAAATAAATTATGAATTGTAATTATATCTACATTAAGCTTATCTAAATCAATTATTTTTACAGACCTAAAGTTATTTTCTGAATTATTATACAAGTATTTATTATTAGATATAGAATCCATTTTTTTTGAAGCTTGAATCCCTTCTAGTGCGATTGCAAAATCATCAACATTAGATTTTTCAAATTTTCTTATAAGGCCATCAATATCATTTTGAGAACGTTTACCTCTAACCAAATATTTATAAAATATATCTTTAGGACTTTGATAAAAGTCGTGAATTCCAGCTACGTATCTAGTCAAATGATTTTGCCAAGTATACCCTTCTTTTTTAAGCTGATTTTTCACAAAAGTTTCTGGTCTTAACTGTTCTCCTTCATTAGGAACAAAGTTGATTGCTTTTTTAAGTATCTCTGTTCTGTATACATGAAACCCTCTAAATTTTGGCTCTTCATAAAAACGATCAAATAATAAAAAACCGAATCCAAAATCTTTTACTTCCAGTCTATGGAGATTTTCTCTTACCTTACGCAGAGCATTTTTTCTTAAAAGTATATCTGCATCTATAAATACTGTAAAATCTTTATTTAATTCTATTGCTTTTTGAAAACCTAGTTTGAGTTTGTCTTCAAAGCATACTTCTTTTTCCAAAACCACTAAAACATCTTCAGGTAATAGTTGTTTCTTTATAATTTTAATTAAAGCCTTTAGGGTATTTTCTCCCGATGCTCTTATAATTACGGCTAAGGTATGTTGAGAAACCATTTATATTATTTCTTTGTTGAGACTATGAATTATTTTCTCTATACTTTTTATTTGTGTTTTACTTAATTCTGTCTTCCAACGCTCATCAAACCTTATACCTAATTCGTGATTTTTGTAGTAACCTTTACTGTTTAGTTTTATCCAGTCTTTATGTTCATTTTCTTTATGAAATTTGACTAACATAGATTTTGTACCTGCATTACCACTAACTAAATGATGTTTATGTTCCCAAAAACGCATCATTTCAGGTTCATAATTAACCTCTATTAAATCAACAATAGCTTTAACCACTTCTACTGGTTGTTGAGCTAAATTTTTATATTTAACACTTAGTTTACTTCCAAAATCCCATTTACTATAAACCTGATTAATTTTTTTAACACGTGCATTCCAATTTTCAGCAATATTGTCTAAACCTCTTTCTGGATACTTTCTAAAATACGAATTAACTACCGCACGTCCATCTCTACTTAAATAAATTAAAATGGGTTTAATACCATTCTCTACCAAAACTTTACCATTACGCAATATCCATCCAGCATTTTTACTACTATCTACCAATATATCTTTTCCTGTATCTTGAAAAATTTTACTATAAAACAAAAATTCTTTTTTTTGTTTTGAAAATAATTTAGCTAAAACACGCTGGCTTATGGAAGGATTATAATACTTTATTAATCTGTCTCTTAATTCTGGTGTCCATAATTCACAATTTTCACCACATATGTTACAAACTGGCACCTCATTTTCAAAATTAAGTACTTTATAAACTTCACCTAATGAAACCATTTCACTATGGCTTCCTAAAAGGAGATCCAATAAAGTAGAACCACAATGACCTGTACCTATTATAAAAATTACTTTTTTCATAGTTTAAAGTATCTTTTTAGTTTTACACTTTTACCTCCTATAAAATTTAAATATAGTAGATATAAAAAATAACAATAAAAATCTAATGAACTAATTTTAAATTCCTTGCTTAAAAATTTAAGTGACTGCCAAAATTGTTTGAAATTAAATCGGATATCAAAATCGTAAATTCTACGCATAAAAAAAACAGTAAACCCTTGATAACTTGGAAAGTTTTTTATAGTTAACAATTCCACTAAAGCTTTTTTAACTTCTTTAGAATTTCTTTTTATTCTTTCGTGAGCAGACTGGTTTTTATATGTTAATGCTTTCTCATTATACAAAATATTATTATTAATTTTTGAAGAATAGATATCATGTACATAATCTTCGTTATTCCTCAATTCACACCAATGCCTCGCTAAAGAAACTTCTGAACGCCACATGCTTGAACTAGTAGACCAAGACCTCTTTTTTTGTAAGAAAATACTTGGTAAAATTTGTAATGGTGTTAATTCTGCTCTTTTATATTTCAACTCGCCTTCAAATAAAATGGCTGTTTGTGAATATACCATCCCAACATTAGAGTTATTATTCAAGTCATTTACTAATTCAGCTAAATAGTTCGAACTCCACCAATCATCTGAATCTAAATAACATATATAGTCTCCTTTTGCATTTTCTCTTCCTATTCTTCTTGCATAACCTGGCCCCTTATTATCATTATACCTAATCAATGAAAATCTATGATCTAAAAAACTTGGTAGAACAATTGGCTTACATGAACCATCATCTACAATAATTACTTCAAAGTTAGTATAAGTTTGTTTTTGTAGGCAATCCCATAAATCATTTAATAGATTATACCTTTCAAACATTGGGATTATGATTGATACTAATTGCTCTTCTTTATTCATTAAACGCTAATTTTCTTAAAAAATAAAAACGATTTGTTACTTTACTCACATAATAGTATGTGATCATAAAGATTGCTCTTAATTTAAAAATTTTTGTTATCTGAGAAACAAACTGAATTTTTGATATTTCTTTAGGAATTTTTTTTATTCTTATAACATGCGTATATATCCCTATAAGTAAGTCCTTTTTAGTTTTTAAAGATAATCGCGCTGAAACTTCTAAGTATGTAAACCAGCGGGACAAAAGTTTACAATCACTTTTTTTTCTTATATTTTGACTTATAGTATTTTCATCAAATCTTCTTAAAGTAACTACTTCATTTTTAAATTCACCATTAGAACTTATAATTAACATTTTAGAAAAGTAGTTGTATTCTTGTCCACATTTTAAATTCTCATCAAAAAATAAATTAATTGCAGTTTTTCTCTTAATTATAATATCCATTGTAATCCAATTAATTTTTTGTAAAATATAATTTTCTAGATTAATAGAATACTTATCAAATTGATAAAACTTATCCATAATACTATTATGATGATTAAAAAATTTAGTCCTCGTTATGCAAAAATCATTTTCACTTGAAGTTATCATTTCTATTTTCACTTGTATATGATTTTCAGTCATCAAATCATCACTATCAAACCAAACTATATATTCTCCTATGCTTTTTTTAAAACCATAATTACGTGCACCATTCCCTCCAGGTAAATGTGCTTCAGGTCGGTGATGGTATTGTATTCTAGTATCTTCTTCTATATACCTCTGCATCACTGTATCCGTATTATCTGTACTACCATCATCTACTACTATACATTCCCAGTTCACATAGGTTTGCGCTATGATAGAGTCTAGGGTTTCTCCTATTAAATGGGCACGATTATAGGTAGGGATAATTACGGAAACTAAAGGCGAACTACTTTTCATATATAAAACTGAAATACTGTGCAAGTATACATTTTTTCAATAAGTCTATTAAAAATATAAGTAATATTTCACAGTTCCATAATTCTATATTTTAAAATTTACAGAAGAGACTTATTCTTGATTTAATATAATTATATTTTTTGTTAAAAACTTGTTGATAACACAAAATTATTTTGTTGAGTTACAATGCTTTAATTTCAGAAATTTATAGATGTAGTCAAAAATAATTTTGCTACCACCTGAGAAAAAAGGTGTATCTAAAAAATCCATTATCATGGTAGAATTAAAAAAGGTTATTAGACGTAACCCTCAGGACAATGCAGCTCCTGAAAAGTATTATCTGCATGCCGTAAAAACTGGCTTTACAGATTTAGAAAGATTGGCTTACCTAATCTATAACCAGAATACGGTAAGAAGACCAGATTGTTTAGCTGTACTAGATGCTTTAGTACATAACATGACAGATGAGCTTAGCCAAGGGCGTGTGGTTCAACTTGGACATCTTGGTAATTTTCAAGTAGGAGTACGCTCTACAGGAGCAGATACCGAAGAAGAAGCTAACGTTTCTAACCTTAGAAGCGCGCATCTTAATTACCGACCTGGAAAAGAGCTTAAAAATGCTTTAAAGGTCATGGATTTTAAAATAGTAACAGGCTAGACACTTGTAGTTATTTAGTAAATAAGTTCTGAGAGATTTTCTTTCAGAACTTTTTTTTGCTTAAAAAATGCTAAGCAATTTTCTCATACTGCTTAGCTCTTTTTAAGTTTTGCTTAGCAGTTTACGAAAGACTTATTAGCAATATTTAAATTTCTGAAAAGAGTATAAAAAAACTCAAAAAATAATAGCGGCTAGACACTTGCTTTCTTTAATGAGTTTGATATAGTTAAAGTATGTTTAGTAAATAAGCTCTAATTATTTGCTTATCTTAGTATAAATATAAAAGGAATTATTGAAAATGAAAAATATAATTTCTATTATACATTCAAATACCAACTTCCTAATTTTTTATTTTTTATTAAAGAATTCTCTATCTCTGCCTTAATTCTTAAAAGAAATCGATACATCTCCTTATGTTTTTTTGCATTTTTAAATTTTAAAAACATAAGTTGTTGTATATAATTTTTATTTGTTTTAGCTAAACGTCGATTATACTCTTCTACATTTGGGTTATTTATATTGGCATACTTAACTTTTAACTCTTTTTCTCTCTGCTTAAAATAAGCTTCACTACCGTATCTTAATTTTTTTAAAACTCTATCTTCCCGATCGTGTACCATAAAAGAATTAGATACTACACCAACTTTAAAATTATGGTAGCGTACTCGCTGGGTATAATTATCATCTTCGCCATAATGAAAAAAGATTGGATCAAACCCTCCTACATTCAACAAAACTTCTCTAGAGACCAGCCAGCCAGCAGCATTTACAAATGGCACTTCATACACCTCTTGTTTTGATTTTTGCAATACAAAATCAGAATAAAAATGTGGGTTATGTTTATAACTTACATATAGAGAGAACCCTGCATCTAATCTCGTTTTTTCTGCATTGATATGAATAGGACTTAATATACCATAACTAGGTTGCGACTGATGAACTTTTACTAATTTATCTATAGTATCCGCTTCTAAATAAGCATCTTGATTTAGTAAATACACATATTTTGCTCCTTGCTGTAGGGCATAACTAATTCCCTTATTATTGGCCTGACCAAAACCTAAATTTTCTTTTTCTTTAAATAATTTTGCTTGCGGATAGTTTTGCTCTATAAATTGTACCGTTGTATCTGTAGAGTTATTATCTACAATTACCATGTTATATTCTTTAGGAATAGAAGCTAAACATTTCGCTAACCATTTCATCCCGTTATAGGTAACAATAATAACGCTAAGCATGAAGTTTATTTTTTATCTTTTTTTTAATTTTTTGGTAATTTCTCCAAAGAAAAGAATATTTATTTTTTAATTTCTGTTGTAACTTTTTATTTAAATAAGGATAGAACTCTTTATACAAAATCTGGTTATACAACTCATAATCATTTATTTTTTTGCTCCTATTTTGATTAGTAGCCTGCTCTCCATGTATTCTAAAATTCACTAAGGCTTCCTTAATAACAGCTATCTTCTTATACTTTAATACCCTATAACAGAACACATAGTCTAATATTTGTTTTAAATCAGTGTCAAAACCTCCTATTTTTGTGTATAAAGATTTCTCAAACATTACTACAGAAGGCTCTCCTATTTTATTTAGAGGAGATTTTTTAAAATCATCTCTAGCAAACAAACTTTTATCTATATAGATTAAATTATTTTGAGAAGTAAGCGCTAATTTCTCTTGTAAATCTCCGTAAATCTGCAACCATTTATCTATTTCAGGAGTTTTCATCTCCTTTTCTATCAAAAACTCCCGTTTACTTGCTACTAAACCTATAGAAATATCTTTTTCTAACACCTCTACCATTTTTTCTATACAAGTGGGCGCTAATACATCGTCTTGAAATAAAAATTTAATGTATTTTCCATTTGCCTTATCTACACTATTATTCCAATTAGCGCCTATACCTTGAGGTTGGTGAGCGTAAACAAATATTGGAAAATCTACTTCTTTTTTAAACTCTTCTACTAACTCTAAACTATTGTCTGAAGAAGCATCATCACTAACAATAATTTCTATATTTTTATAGGTTTGAATTTTTATAGAATCTAAAGCTTCTTGTAAAAATTGAGCACCATTATAAATAGGGACACAAACGGAGACTAACGGTATTTCCCTTTTCATTTAAATAACTTTTTAGCAATTCTTTGAATGATTGATTTTTTTTGTTCAAGAGAATTTTTATTCAAACTTTTTTTAAAATAATTTATTTTTTCTTCTAAAACATTAGTTGTCAAACTATCGTATTGGTTGTAGTGAAAAACTAACTCATAAGCATTTAGTGTTTTTTCAAGTCTATATTTCTCTGTTTTTAAAGACCAAACGCTGCTTCCATGAGATCTATATACTCCCAAGACTTCTTCTATTTTTTTTATTTTTTTATCTTTTATTGCTAACATATATAAAACCCAATCTCCTATTGGTGATTGATGAAACCAATCTGGAATAGTAAAATTATTACGTAATACTACAGAGGGGGTATGTATAAAATTTCCTTTTGCCAAATCTACAGAAGTAGTACTATTTTCAACTTCTCTCGTAATGGTATCTTCTAGTAATAAATTTTTAGATTCATCTTTTATTTGCATGTTGTGAAAGCAAATATTATAATCTAAATTTTCTTCTAAAAAATCTACCTGTTTTTGTAATTTTAAAGGGTCTGTCCAATAATCATCTCCATCTAATAGTGCTATATATTTCCCTTTACAATGCTCTAAAGCAAATATAAAATTAGACATCATTCCTAAGTTTTTTTCTTGATTAAAGTAAGATAAAGTAATATTACGAGGAAGATTTTTTGTTAAACTTAAAATTTTTTGATGAGTTTGATCATTAGAATTATCATTAGAAATTAATAATTCTATATCAAAATTGGTTTGTTGCGCTAATACCCCTCTTATTGCTGATTCAATGTAAAACTCATGATTATATGTAATCATACAAATTGAGATCATATATTTAGAAGGTTTATTATTGCTCATCAGGTATATACTTAATTATTTTTGCAGGACTACCTACTACCACTGCTCTAGCTGGTACATCTTTGGTAACTACAGCTCCAGCACCTACTATAGCATATTCGCCTACATTAATTTTCGGTAATATTATTGAATTTGTACCCAAAGTAGAATAATCACCAATCACACAATTACCTGATATGTTTACATTTGGAGAAATTTCAACAAATTTTCCTAAAGTACAATCATGTCCAATTGTAGCATTTAAATTTATTAAACAGCCTTTTCCTATTTTAATATCATTGGTTATGATTACTCCTTGAGATATATTACAACCAGGATCTATAACTACACCATAATTACCTATTATACTCTTCTCGCTTATAGTAGAGACTAATTCTCCTCCTAAACCTATAAACTTTTCTGCAAGTTTTACTCTAATATTAGGATTCCCTAATCCAAGAACAAATTTTTTATCAACTTGTTCAAAATATTTTTTTGCGGAATCTGTATTTTTCAATACCGGAAATTTACCATATAACAGATCCGGTATATCTTTATTCACATCATCATAAAAAATAATATTTTCAGAAGTACTTTCTAAAACTACTTCTAAAAGTTCTTTAGCGTAACCTTTAGCTCCAATTATTAACATTTTAAAAATTATTTATTATTGAACATATTTTTTCTATAGCAGTTTTTAAAACCGCATGAGATAATGGTAAACATAAAATTCTTTTAGAAACACTTTCTGAAATAGGCATTTCTACAGATGATGTATAATTTAAAGTATGTAAACTAGGATAAAAGTAACGACGAGGGTTTATATTTTGATGATTTAACGCTTGTTTTACTTTTATTAATATTTCTTCACTCTCAAATACAACAGGGTAATAACTATAATTCCACTCTGTATCTGTACGTATTTTCATCTTACTTACATTCTCAAAGTTTAATAGATTGTTGTACATTTTAACAACCTGTTGACGCTTACTTAGAATTTCTTTCATGTATGGTAAGACTGCTAATCCCATAGCTCCTTGCAATTCACTCATTTTAGCATTAGTACCCAAACCATAAAAATTTTCAGGCCCATTATGCCCAAAATTATGGTGGTAATAAAGTTGATGCATTAATTCTTTATCTTCACAAAATAATGCTCCCCCTTCTCCCGTGTGAAATAATTTAGTAGCGTGAAAACTACACGTACTTACATCTCCATAATTAAAAAGAGATTCACCTTTATAAGTCACTCCAAAAGCGTGAGCAGCATCATAAATTACTTTAAGTTTATATTTTTTAGCTATTTTTTCAATCTCTTCTACCGCACAAGGGTTACCAAAAACATGTGTAGCAAGTATCGCTGTTGTTTTTGAGGTAATTGCTGCTTCTATTTTAGTTTCATCAATTGTTAAATGTTCTGGATCAATATCTACAAATACTGGAGTACAATTTTCCCAAACAATACTAGAAGTAGTTGCTACATAGCTAAACGGAGTGGTAATAATTTCTCCGTAATTGCCTAATACTTTTAAAGCTATTTGGATAGGCAAGGTACCATTAGTGGTAGCCAGTAAGGGAACAGAGTTTAAATATTCTTGTAACTTAACTTCTAGTTCGCAAACCAACTTCCCCCTATTAGTTAACCAAACGGCATCCCACGCTTTTTTTAAAATAGCTTGGTATTCTTCTTGCGGTGGCAAAAAAGTTTGGGTTACGTTAATCATCTAGAGTTTGTTTTATTTTCCCAAGGAAAATCTGTTCCTTGAGCTGGTTTATTTAAAAATTTACATAATTTATAATAATCATCTGAATTTGACACATTAATCACTAACAATTTATCTGGCATAGACTCAAAATACCGCTGTACCTGATAATTATGATTTTTATAATATGCTATTAAAGTCTCTTTATTATAAGGTTCGTTCTCATCTGTATTAAACATAAATTGATTTGCCTCAAACGCCCATCCTTTGTATCTATAAATTGCATTTCTCAACTCAGTAGCATTTGGAGGTGTTAATTTATTATCACTCCACAACTTTGCATGAAATTTTGTTATGGAATTATACCATTGCTCTTCATTATCTCTAACGGTTAAGATAAATTTTGCTTGAGGATAATGTTGCTCCAAAAACATGTATGTATATGGTAAAGAAAAAGGAATATCTTGAAAAGCTTCTGCTTTTTTACAAAACTTAATTATAGATTTAAAATCTCTATCATACCAATTTTTAAGTAATAACTCCGCTTTTTCCTGATTTCCCATTTTAAATTGAAAACCTTTCAAAACTCGCTCAATACTTGTAGTACCTGTTTTATTTAAACCAATACAAAAAATTTTATTGTTTTTATTTAGCAATCCCATATTTAAAACCAATCTTCATTAAAATCTACGTACTTATATAAATTTTTATTCATTTCTTTAAAATGAGTTTTTAAGAAACTATAGGTCTCAGAACTCATTTCTTGTTCATACTTTCTTGAATGCTTTAGAGATAGATCTAAGTTAGTAGTGTCTATTTTTTTTACATCTAAAAATTGAAAGATTTTATCTAGACTTTGAGTCAAATTAATTTTTAATTCTTTTGAACTTAGTATTAAAAGTTGATTTTGATTAAAATACTTTAAATATTCTTCAATTTGATTAACATAATATCCTCTTTTCAAAATTGAAGGCTCTAATAAGTTACTAAATTTAATTTCTTGCTCAATCCAATGCTCAAATTTTGAGTTTTTGTTATCATTTATAAACGAATACAATTTAAAATTTGAATTCTTATCCTCTTCCTCTTTAAACATCTTCATCACAACCTTACTATTTTTCATCTGCATGTACATATTCCAAGCAGAATATGCTCTTTTTGCAGGATCTCTAAGAAGAATTATTAGTTTGAAATTTGAATTATACCTGTATAGCTTCTCTGCAACATTTGGATAATACAAATATCTTGGGGTTGACTCAAAACTTATATAATTAGTAAAATATTTTCTAGGAAAGTGTTTATGATATTCACTTATTATAATTTCCTCCTCTTTATCAAAGAAGTGTAATTCTTTTGTAGTAGAGCCTAAAATTTCTGGATGCTGAACTAGATATTCATGTAAAGAAGTTGTACCTCCCTTTTGAGCTCCTATAATTAAAAAAGTTGGTTTAACTGTACCTAGATTCATATTCTTAATTTAAATAAGCTTATCAGTTTATTTCTGTAAACTTAGATTTTAATAAAAAAGGCTGCCAAACTTCCTCTGGATGACTTATTTGTAGAGATAATATATTATTTATTCTTAGTAAAGGATGCCTCCCATCTATTTTTTTTGAAACAGAAATATTTATAGAGTAAACACCTTTGGAAAGTTGAATTTCTTTATGTGTAATTATAAATTCTATCGAATTTTCACTAAAACTAATAGCCGAATCTTTATTATTATTTTCTAAAATTGCCACTGGTCGCTGTTCTTTATCTAAAAGAACAATATTAAATCTAGGAGTACTTGTTAATTTTTTATTTATTTTAAATTTAAAATGAATTTTTAAATCATCTCCCCATTTTAAAGTAGAAACACCTTCAATATTTACCGCTTCTAATAAATCTGCTTCCTCCAAACTTAAAGAACCATCACTAAATATTTCATTCTTTTCATTTGAAGAAAATCTTGAATAATATAAATCAATAGCTTTAGACACGTCTGTACCCTGGAATTTAGATTGCCCTTTTTCCATCAATATAATTTGGGTACAAACCCGAGAGACCATGGGCATATTGTGAGAGACAAACACTACTGCGGTATTCGGCAAAATATCATCTATAGTTTTAAAACACTTTAAAATAAAGCCTAAATCTCCTACCGCTAATACTTCATCTATAATTAAAATATCTGGTTCCATTTGTGCTGCCACCCCAAAGCCTAAACGTACTTTCATCCCAGAACTGTAATGTTGCACCGGCATATCTATAAACTCTTCTATCTCGGCAAAATCTATAATTGCCTCTATCTTCTCTTCAATTTCTTTACGAGTAAAGCCTAAGATAGCGCCATTGTTATAAATATTTTCTCGCCCAGTAAGTATTGGGTTAAAACCTGCACCTAATTCTATTAAAGCACCTACTCTACCCCTCATGGTAATTTTACCTGCATCAGGATTAATTAAACCATTTAGCATTTTAAGTAAAGTACTTTTACCTGCTCCGTTATGCCCCACCAAACCTAGACATTCTCCTCGACGCAGTTGAAAATTAATATCTTTTACCGCCCAAAACTCTTTAGGCCTTAAAACACGTTCTTTTTTATTACCCCCTACATTAGCAAAAATGTCTTTAACCCCATACCATAAACTGGTTTTTAAGTCTTTACAGAATTTTTTAGAGACCCCTTCTGCCTCTACCAGTATTTCATTTTTTTTAGCAACTTCTTTCATCTCCCTATGCGCTTAAACGTTCTACAAAAATTGGTATCGATATTCTATAAAACACTAACCCTATTAAAAATAAAGGAACACAGCCCCCTAATACTATCCAAAAATAGGTAAGATCTGCAGGAATATTACCTACTCCTAAACCTCTAACGGTTAAAATTAATGGTGTAAATGGATTCCATTCCATAATTGTTTTCATAATTCCCTCTTTAGCTGGAATTGCAAAAACTACAGGGGTCACATACATTAAAAATTGGAATCCGAACTTGATAGCTTTAGCTACATCGTTATACAACATCCCGATAGGAGTAATTAGCAAACCTATGGTATTACCTACAAACACCATGATCACAATGCCGATTGGAAAAAGTAACAATGTAGGATGAAAACCTACTCCAAAATAAAATAGAAAGACTAATAATAATAGAAATTTAAACAAACTATTAAATAATACTTTATAAGCTCCTGAAATAATTAATGCTTCTTTCGGAAAATTAATTTTAGACAAAATTGATTTTGAAGAGTTAGTAGAAGTAATTGGAGAGTTAACAGACTCTATGATAATAGACCATAACAAGGTTCCTGTAAAAGCAAATAGAGGGTATGGTATACCTGTATCTGTCACTTCTACCGTACCTGAACTTCTTAAAAATATCCATACAAAAGCCGTAGCTAATGGAGTTACAAACGCCCAGAATATACCTAAAATAGATTGACGGTATTGCGCTTTAATATCTCTTTCTGCCAATTGCCTTGATAAAAATCTCGATGCATAAATATCTTGCAAACTCTCTTTAATAATCTTAAAAAAACTAAGGCTTTGTTCTTTTTGATATATTTTTACCATAGGTTTTAATGCACCCATAAATTATTCTGCTTTAAAATATTGCCAAGTTAATTGAAGTCCTTTTCTTACATCAAATAACGGGCTATAGTTTAACAAACGTTTGGCTTTTTTAATCTCTGCTAAAGAGTCTCTAACATCCCCTAATCTAGCAGGGCCATAGTTAGCTTCTAAGTCTGTTTGTGCCGCTTCATTTAAAAAGCTCCATAGTTTATTTAAACTAATACGCTCTCCAAATGCAACATTATACACCTCATTATTCGCTTCTTGTGGAGCAAAAAATGATTTTATATTGGCTTGCACAGCATTTTCTACATAAGTAAAATCTCTAGTTTGCTCTCCATCGCCATTAATTGTTGGGGCATTTGCGTCTTTTAATGCTTGCATAAATAAAGGAATTACCGCAGCATAGGCACCATTAGGACTTTGTTTAGGTCCAAAAACATTAAAGTAACGTAAGCCTATAGTTTGTACTTGGTACATTTTAGCAAAAACATCTGCATACAGCTCATTCACATATTTTGTAACAGCATATGGAGAAAGAGGTTTACCTATCACTTCTTCTACTTTAGGTAAATTTTGGCTATCTCCATAAGTAGAACTCGAGGCTGCATACACCATTTTTTTTACTGATGGAGTTTCTTTTACGGCCACCAACATATTTAAAAAACCACCTACATTGACATCGTTAGAAGTAATGGGGTCGTTAATAGACCTAGGTACTGAACCTAAAGCAGCTTGGTGACTTACAAAATCGATACCATCTAATGCTTTTTTACAAGTTTCTAGATCTCTAATATCTCCTTTTATAAACTCAAAATTTGAGAAACTTTCAAATTCTTCTATATTGGCATAATACCCATTAGAAAGATTATCTAGCACTCGAACTTTTTTTGCTTTATATTTTAATAGGTAATGCACTAAATTAGAACCTATAAATCCAGCCCCTCCTGTGACTAAAAAAGATAAATTTTCTAAATTTTCAGGGTGGTATTTGTTTTCAAACATAAACTTATAATCTTGCGTCAATTTCTGTTATAGGTAGAAAAGATTTTACATCAAAAACTACCGCGTTTTTATTTTTTAATTGTTTTAAGTCTATAGCCAAGAACTCTTTATGAGCTACAGTAAGCACAATTACATCGTATGTGTTTTGTATAGCTGTTACCTCATTTATTAAATCAAGCTCAAAATGATCTTTCACCTCTCGCTTATTAGCCCAAGGGTCACAAACATCTACTTGTAAATTATATTCTTCTAAATTTTTAATTACATCTATAGCTTTCGTGTTTCTAATATCTGGACAATTCTCTTTAAAAGTTATGCCCAACACTAATGCTTTTCCGTTTTTAATTTTAGCTTC
Organism: Mesonia phycicola; assembly: GCF_900141885.1. Lineage (GTDB taxonomy): Bacteria > Bacteroidota > Bacteroidia > Flavobacteriales > Flavobacteriaceae > Mesonia > Mesonia phycicola. Next base: position 379,026 of record NZ_FQYY01000001.1, read on the forward strand.
TTTTTGCACCATCAATTTAATTATTTCTTGTGCTACATAATCTCCCATCCCATCATTCATTCTTCTACCGGCTAAAATAATTTCTGGGTTATAACCTACTTGAATAGCTTTTTGCGCTAAATAGTAAGGATCTACCCCTATACAGTGTCCCCCAACTAATCCTGGAGTGTATTTTATAAAATTCCATTTGGTGGCAGCAGCTTCTAAAACCGCGTCTGTATCTATGTGTAAAAGTCTAAAAATTTTGGACAATTCATTTACAAATGCGATATTAATATCTCGTTGAGAATTTTCTATCACTTTTGCAGCTTCTGCTACTTTAATAGATGGTGCTAAATGAGTACCTGCAGTAATCACAGAGCTGTAAACGGCATCAATTAATTTTGCATATTCTGGTGTAGAACCTGAGGTAACTTTTAAAATATTTTTTACGGTATGTTTTTTATCTCCTGGATTAATACGCTCTGGAGAGTAACCTGCAAAAAAATCTACATTAAATTTTAATCCAGAAATTTCTTCTAAAATAGGTACACAAACTTCTTCTGTCACTCCTGGATACACTGTAGATTCATACACTACTACGTCTCCTTTTTTTAGCACGCGCCCAATAGTTTCACTAGCTTTTTCTAAAGGAATTAGTACAGGATTGTGATTTTTATCTGTTGGAGTAGGTACAGTAACTATGTAAAAATTAACTTTACTTAAATCTTCACTATCTGCAGAAATAGTAAGTTTAGTTTGCAATGCATTCTGCAAAAGATTTTCACTAATTTCTAGGGTACTATCTTTAAAGTTATTTAACTCTTCTACCCTATTTAAATTAATATCAAATCCTAACGTATCGTATTCATCTGCAAAAGCTACTGCTAAAGGCAAACCTACATAACCTAAACCTATTACCCCTATTTTTACATCTTTTAAATCCATTAAACGTATTAGATTTTATTTTTTATTTCTCTTAAAAAAACTTAATAAACCAGATTTTTTGTTTTCGCTTTCATGATAGCCGTTACCATATGTACCGTAACCATAACCATAGCCGTAACCATAACCATAGCCATAACCGTAACCATAACCATATTTCGCTTTTTGTTGGAAGTAATTTAAAACAAAACTTACATTTTTCACTTCTCCTTTATTATACTTCTCGTTAATTACGTTAAGCATAGGATTTTTAGTATAATTTTGCCTTACCATATATAATGTTGCGTCTGTAAATTTGAATAAATTTAGCGCATCTGAAACTAATCCTATTGGAGGTGTATCTAAAATAATATAATCATATTCTTCTTTTAACTTAGCCATCAACTCTTCCATTTTTTCTCCCATCAACAACTCTGATGGATTAGGAGGAACAGGACCAGAAGTAATTACGTCTAAATTATCGTAAGCAGTAGTCTGAATGATTTCTTGTAGTGTATTTTGTTCTACTAAATAATTAACTACACCAACCGTATTGGTTATTTCAAAATCGTTGAAAATTTTAGGCTTTCTTAAATCTAGACCTACTAATACTGTCTTTTTACCACTAATTGCAAAAACAGAAGCTAAATTCATAGAACAAAAAGTTTTCCCTTCCCCACTTACAGAAGAAGTTACTAAAACCGTTTTACTACCTTCAACTCCCTTTTTCTTATAAATAAATTGCAAACTAGTACGAAGCCCCCTAAAACTTTCTGCAATAGAAGATTTAGGTTTATTGAATACAACTAGGTTACTATCTTGCTTACTCTTACCTATTAAGCCTAATAAAGGTATTACAGACAAACGCTCTACATCTTTTACGCTATTAATTTTATTATCAAAAAACACCAGCATAAACACAAAAAACACAGGTATAACCAACCCTAGAATTACGGCGATTACGTAATTTAATTCTGTATTAGGGCCTATTTTACCTCCACCAACATCTTTAGCTTGATCTATGACTTGTACATCACTTACATTAGCTGCTTTTACTAAACCTGCTTCGTTTCTTTTCGACAAAAATAAATTATAAGTTTGCTCGCTTATAGTGTAACGCCTTTCAATATTTAAAAGATCTTGTTGTTCTTTTGGTAATTTTTTTGCTTCCGCTTCTAACTCATTAATCTCTCCTCTGATTTCTGCGATTTGCTTATTTAATAGTTTTTTAGAACTCGTTATATTTTCTAGCAATACAGCTTTAGTTGCATTAATTTGCCTATCTATATTATCAAATTCTGGTAATTTATCTTTAGCACTATACTGGTATTTACTACGTTGCTCAGACAATACAATAATACGAGAGACTGCTGCAGTAATACTAGGTTCTTCTATACCAGAAACAGAAGGTGCAGGAACTTCTGAGTAATTAGATTTTTCGGTTAAATAACCTTCTAAATTGAGATAATAATCTAATTGCCTTTCTAAATTAGTTAACTCTAGATCGTAGCGGTTCAAATCTGACTTAATAGAAGAACTTTCTGAAGATAAATCTAAAATTTGATTTTTCTCCATAAAACTATTCATCTCATTTTCTACCGCTTTTAACTCTTTGGCTTTCACCGCTAAACTACTATCTATAAATCGGATGGTTTTGGTAGCAAATAAGTTTTTTCTATTTAACATATCCCTACTTAACACCTTTGCCGTAGTATTTAAATAGTCTACAATTTTAGCTTTATTATCATCTGTAAAAGCTAAATCAATAATAGAGCTTCCTTTAGCACTGGTTTGCACAGAAATTTCTTGATATTTCTTTACAACACTATTAAAATTTAGAAATTTTATATAAAAAACATCTCCTTTTTTTGCTCTACGCTCATCCATATGGATTGTCCCTGTAAAAATTGGAGTTTCTACTTTATCTTCTAATTGATAAGTGTACTTATAGTTTTTTTGAAGAGGTATTCTAAAAGTTTCTTTGGTATCATAAACCATAACTTGCCCACTACCTGGAGCTTCTTCAAAACTTAAAGAAAGTTGATAAGTCAATTCATCTATAAAAGTAATTTTTATGGGATGGTTAAGCAACTGACCTTTTAAAGTATCTACTTCTACCCTAAAAGGAGTTTTACCATAGGTATCTATTTTTTGGTATTCCCCTTCTTTTAAATATTGAATATAATATTGTAATTCTTCTACTACTTTTTCATTATGAGAGCGTGCACCTAAAGTGATTACAGCGGTATTCACTTTATCAGAAATACCTCCCCAATTAAAGGTCAAACTCGTATTAGAAGTAAAAAAAGGGTTTTGATCATCTTTAATAGAAATCATCGAAGCAAGCCTATAGACAGGCAACTTTCTTACATTGATATAATACGCTATACCAAGACCAATTATTATGCTAATTACAAATAGATACCAATAACTTAATATTCTGATTAAAAAACCCTTAAAATCAAAATTAAGACCATCCCCTTGTTTTTCAAACTCTTCTTCCATCAGCTTCTTATAACCTTTGAGATAATATTATTAATGTACCAAATAAACTTACGATAGAAGCTATTGTTGTAAAAGTTTCTAACCCTGTTTCTCCTACCCCCCAAGATTTTTGCGGTAATGGTTTCACCATAATTAAATCGTTAGGTTGTATATAGTAGTATGGCGATTTTACGGCATCAATATTTGTTAAATCAATATGATGCACTTTATGTCCGCCAGGGTACTGTCTTAAAATCATGACATCGGTACGATCACCTAAAGTGGTTATATCTCCCGCATTTGCTATAGCTTCCATAATGGAGACTTCGTCTTTGTAAATCACCTGACTTCCAGAACCTACTTCTCCAATGGTGGTATAACGTATTCCTGCAAGCTTAACAGTGACAAAAATATTAGCTTCTTCTCTAAAGTATTCTTCTAATAGTTTAGCCTCTATTTTTTTTCTAACTTCTTCTACCGTAAAGCCTAACACGTTCATTTCTCCTAACGTAGGAATTCTAATATTCCCGTGAGGATCTACTCTAAACCCATCATAATACAGCTTTTCTTCTCCTGTTGCATTAGGGTTATTATTGTCTATTGGGTTAAAAATACCAACTAGCTCTTGGTCTAATGCTTTTACACGTATACTTAATAAATCATTTACCTGAAGTCGGTAAGTTTGTTGTACTCGCTGTACTGCAATTAAACTATCTATTTCTTCTTGATTTTCTTGAAGGTAAGTTAATTTTTTAGTGCTAATACAAGAAGTAGCACTAAAAATTAAAAAAACAAATAAAATAATATTATAATACTTCATTTCCTCATTTAGATATGAATAAGCAACAAATATACTTTTTCGCTACTAATAAAAAAACTTCCTTATCGATAACTCAAATATTTGCGTTTAATTTGTAATAAAATTAAGAATTTGAATTACGCATCTATAGAAAACATCTCTAAAACTTTTGGAGAAAGAGTTATTTTTGAAAACTTATCTTTTGGTATTAACGAAGGGCAAAAGATTGGATTAATTGCTAAAAATGGTACAGGAAAAACTTCTTTACTAAAAATTTTATCTGGTGACGATACCCCTGATAAAGGAGAAGTAAATTACAGAAAATCTATTAAAGTTGCCTTTTTACCACAAGAACCTAACCTTAACAAAGAGCTAACTATTGAAGAAACCATTTTTGCTTCTGAGAATGAAGTATTAAGAGTAATTAATCAATACGAAAAAGCTCTAAAAAATCCGGAAGACCAAGAAGCTTTCCAAAAAGCATTTGATTTAATGGAAGCTAAACAAGCTTGGGATTTTGAAACTACTTATAAACAAATTCTTTTTCAATTAAAACTAGAAGACTTAAACAAACAAGTAAAGTACCTTTCTGGTGGACAAAAAAAGAGATTAGCCCTAGCTACTGTTCTTTTAGACAAACCCGATTTACTAATTTTAGATGAACCTACCAACCACCTAGATTTAGAAATGATTGAATGGTTAGAAAGTTTCTTTAAAAAAGAAAACTTTACCATTTTTATGGTGACACACGATCGTTATTTTCTAGAGAGAGTTTGTAATGAAATTATTGAACTAGAAGATGGTATTTTATATAACTACAAAGGTAATTACAGCTACTATTTAGACAAAAAAGAAGCTAGAATTGAAGTTGAAAAAACCAATACAGATAAAGCTAAACAACTTTACAAAAAAGAGCTTGATTGGATGCGAAAGCAACCTAAAGCACGTACTACCAAATCTAAATCTAGAATAGACGATTTTTCTGAAATTAAAGAAAAAGCTTCTAAAAGAAGAAATGACCATGTGGTTCAATTAGAGATTAACATGGAAAGAATGGGAAATAAAGTGGTAGAACTCCACAGTATTTCTAAAAGCTATGAAGGCAAAAATCTTTTTGAAAAATTTAACTACAACTTTCAACCAGGTGAACGTTTAGGTATCATAGGTAAAAACGGAACCGGAAAGTCTACTTTTTTAAATACCCTTACAGGATCTATAAAACCAGATTCTGGTAAAATTGTAATAGGAGAAACTATCAAGTTTGGATATTATACTCAAAAAGGAATTGAAACCAAGCAAGGACAAAAAGTAATTGATATTATTAGAGAATTTGGGGATTACATTCCTCTAAAAAAAGGAAAACAAATTTCTGCACAACAATTATTAGAACGCTTTTTATTCGACAGAAAAAAGCAATATGATTTTGTTGAAAAACTAAGTGGTGGAGAAAGAAAAAGACTATACCTATGTACAGTTCTTATACAAAACCCTAATTTTTTAATTTTAGATGAGCCTACCAACGATCTAGATATTGTTACCCTAAATGTATTAGAAAACTTTTTATTAGATTTTCCTGGCTGTCTATTAGTGGTTTCTCACGATCGTTATTTTATGGATAAAATAGTAGATCACTTATTTGTGTTTAGAGGAAAAGGTGTGATTGAAGATTTTCCCGGAAATTATTCTGATTTTAGAACTTACGAAGAAAGCACACCTAACGAGGTAGCAGATAAAAAAGAATCTAAATCTAAAAATGATTGGAAAAGCCCCACTACAGACAATCAAAAACTTTCTTACAACGAACAGAAAGAATATAAAAAATTAGAACGTGAGATTGCTAAATTTGAAAAAGAAAAAGAAAAACTTCAGCAAGAATTTTTAAAAGATCTAAACGAAGAAGAAATCAAAAATAAATCTATAGAACTTCAGAAAATAACTAATGCTATTGAAGAAAAAACCGAAAAATGGTTTGAACTTTCAGCAAAAATGGAAGAATAAATTAGAAGTGAGACGTGAGATTTGAAATATTAATTTACCCCATACCAAATGTAAAATCTCATCTCACAGATAACAAAACAAAACATCCTCTATTAAACTCTAACGACTACCAAAATGTGGTTTCAGTTAAAATCTTATCTCAAATTTTTAGTAAGCTCTCGCAATCAGCACGGGGTACACTCCCCTTTTGTGTATAGTCTAGTAACTAAATGCTTTTACGATCGTAAAAACAAAAACGCATATCAAAAAATATCGGCTTACAGAAAAGACATCTTTCAGCAAAAAAAAGAAATAAACGTTACCGATTTTGGAGCAGGGTCTAGAGTTTTTAAATCGAATAAAAGAAAAGTGGCAGCCATTGCAAAAAATGCAGGCATCTCTTGGAAAAGAAGCAAATTACTTTATCGTCTCTCTACCTATTTAGAGTACTCTAACGTGTTAGAGTTGGGTACTTCTGTAGGTTTAGCTACCGCTAGTTTGGCTGCAAATAAAAAATTAAACGTATTTACTATTGAAGGTTGCCCCCAAACTGCGCACATTGCCACACAAACATTACAAAAACACCAACTATACAATGCTAAGGTAACTGTTGGAAAGTTTGAAGAAATTTTAAAAAATTATTCTCACAAAATAGATTTGGCTTATATTGATGGAAATCACTCTAAAGAAGCTACATTAAAAAATTTTGAATTGCTTTTGAAATTAAAACATAACGATAGCCTGTTTATTTTTGACGATATTTATTGGTCTGAAGAAATGCTACAAGCTTGGGAAGAAATTAAAAATCATCCTGAAGTGACTGTAACTATTGATACTTTTTATTGGGGATTAGTTTTCTTTAGAAAAGAACAAGCCAAAGAGCATTTTAAAATTAGAAGTTAAAAAATTACTCTTTTTAGTATTACAAAAACTTTTTTACTCCTCTTACTGTTTTCCAACCGTTATTCTTTACTTGACACGGAATCTCATCTTCTAATTTAAATCAACAAAACAGCTCGAAAAATAAAGCAACCACCCCGCCTTCATAAGTAGGGAAACTTTTATCTATAAACTAATTTCAATTCTGTCATTTCGAGCGGAGTCGAGAAACATTCTAGCAACCGTCATTCTGGGCTTGACGCAGAATCTCATCTTCTAATTTAAATCGACAAAACAGCTCAAGAAATAAAGCAACCACCCAGCCTTCATAAGTAGTGTAACTTTTATCTATAAACTCATTTCAAATTTGTCATTTCGAGCGGAATCGAGAAACATTCTAGCAACCGTCATTTCGGGCTTGACACAGAATCTCATCCTCCTATTCAAATCTACAAAACAGCTCAAGAAATAAAACAACCACCCCGCCTTCATAAGTAGGGGAACTTTTATCTATAAACTCATTTCAAATTTGTCATTTCGAGCGGAGTCGAGAAATATTCTAGTAACCGTCATTCTAGACTTGACACGGAATCTCATCTTCTAATTTAAATCTACAAAACAGCTCAAGAAATAAAGCAACCACCCCGCCTTTCAGGCACCCCTCCTTCATAAGTAAGGGAACTTTTATCTATAAACTCATTTCAACTCTGTCATTTCTAGCGGAGTCGAGAAATATTCTAGTAACCGTCATTCTAGACTTGACACGGAATCTCATCTTCCTATTCAAATCCAATTAAAAACTCATTTTCAACTCTGTCATTTCGAGCCGAGTCGAGAAACATTCTCGCAACCGTCATTCCGGGCTTGACACGGAATCTCATCTTTATAATTAATACTAGAACTCCATAACACATTTGTAACAACTCCTCACCAAATCTGTAACAAAGCTTAAAGAAAAACGTCTTACCTTTAGATTTCATTCAAAAACTATGAATAGCAACGTTATAGACATTAAAGGAATTACTAGAGATTTTCAATTAGGTCAAGAAACCGTAAAGGTTTTAAAAGGTATAGATTTAATTATTGAAAAAGGAGAATACGTAGCGTTCATGGGACCTTCTGGCTCTGGAAAATCTACTTTAATGAATCTACTTGGCTGTTTAGATACTCCTACTGCTGGCAGTTATATTTTAAACGGAGCAGATGTAAGTAAAATGAGTGATGATGAGTTAGCTGAAATAAGAAATAAAGAAATAGGTTTTGTTTTTCAGACGTTTAATTTACTACCTCGCACCACTGCTTTAGATAATGTAGCCCTCCCAATGATTTATGCAGGAAAAAATAAACACGACAGAAATATACGTGCTGCAGAAGTATTAACAAATGTTGGTTTAGCAGATAGAATGGACCATAAACCCAATCAGCTATCTGGAGGTCAACGCCAACGTGTGGCAGTAGGTAGAGCATTAGTAAATAAGCCTTCTATTATTTTAGCAGATGAACCAACAGGTAATTTAGATTCTAAAACCTCTGTAGAAATCATGAATTTATTTAATGAAATTCATGCAGCTGGAAACACGGTTATTTTAGTCACCCACGAAGAAGACATTGCAGAACATGCACATCGGGTAATAAGACTAAGAGATGGAATTATTGAGAGTGACGAGAGGAAGAGGTAAACTTTTCACTTAATTAGTTATTTACATCAAAAATACAGTCTGCCTGCATAAATAAACCTCAAACCCCTTTTTTTAATAACCAATAGAGTACAAACACTATAGGCAGAAAAATGGCAAAATCTAAGGAATTAAATAACATCTAAGGCATCGTTAAATTCAGAATTCAAATCTATTTTTTTTAAACTATCTATAAAAGATGTATTAAAAATTTCTACTCCTTGTTGATTTAAGTGGTGAGCATCATAAAAGTGTAAGGAATCATTTAATTTTAATTTACCATTAAAATTTATATAAGAAGTGTGGTACTTTTCTGCATAAGCATTCATCTTTACATCAAATTCTTGATTATTCTTATAAGATTCATAAAGATTACTGGTTACAGGGGCGTAAACAAAAATAAAATGAATATTAGCCTTTTTTAACATTTCTAAATTTTTTTCAAATTCAGAAAACTGAATATCCTTTAGCTCCCAACTTCTACTGAGGTTTTTATACTTATGCGGACTACTATTATACTTCATTTCTTTAGAAACAAACCCTCCAGATATATAAGTATCTAATTCTTTGTTTTTATCTTCCACAAATGTATTAGTTAGTAATTTTTCTCTTAACAAATCGTAAAAAAGTGTATTATAAACTTTAAGGTTATTTATTTCTAAAGCCATACTTAAATCGCTAAAATCCATAGAGTCATTAGACATTAAATCTAAAGAAGACTCTACTCCATCAGAACTAAAGGTTCCAGGATAGACTTCGTAAACAACTAATTTTGGATGCAACAAATCTAGATATCTTTTAAGAAGAATATTAGTTTGAATTGAAGTTTGTGCGCTAGAGCCTAAATTAAAACTACTATACCCACCTTTAGTAAAAATTCTATTATCAAACCCTCGATAAGTGTGTGAAGAACCTAGAAAAAGTAAATCTACATCTTGAAAAGTTTTAGCTTCTTTTAACCTTGTATAAAGATGACCATACCCTCCTTGCTTGTAATTAATATTCCCTTTTAAAAAAGAAGGAGTAAGAAAATATCCAAAAGCAAATAAACCTAAGACATAAAATACACTTGCAAAAAAAAGAAACTTAATGGTATTTATTATAAATTTTTTCATCATTTTTAAAATTGAAAATAAATAAATGGAGTTTCTTCTGTAACCATATATAACGCCATAATTAAAATAAGAAGGGAATAAAAAACCCATCTTAATGGCCTAGTAAATTTAGCATTAAATACAGCTATAGCAAATTGATTTTTTCTACCTAACCATTCTATCACCAAGAAAAAAATCAGTAATAAAAGTACGTGTTCACAATCTTCTATAATGGATGGAATTTTAAATAAAGAACGATGAAAAATTCCTTTAATATAACTTAAAGCTTGCCCCAAATTTTCTGCTCTAAAAAAAATCCAAGCAAATACAGTTAATACAAAAGTACTTCCCATAGATAAAAGTTCTTTTAAGCTTGGAAGATTTTTATTATAGGCTACTACTTCTATATGATTTCTATTTTTATTCTGAAGCAAAAGTGGCAAGAAGTAAAGTGCATTTAAACCTCCCCAAACCACAAATGTCCAGTTAGCGCCGTGCCAAAAACCACTGACTAGAAAAATGATAAAAGTATTTCTTACTTTCATCCACATACCCCCTCTACTTCCGCCTAACGGAATATATAAATAATCTCTAAACCAAGTAGAAAGAGAAATATGCCATCTGCGCCAAAACTCTGCGATATCTCTCGAAAAATAAGGAAAGGCAAAATTTCGCATCAAATCAAAACCAAAAAGCCGAGAGGTACCAATAGCTATATCTGAATAGCCTGAAAAATCACCATAAATCTGAAAAGTAAAAAACACAGCCCCAAGTACCAAAGTGCTTCCGCTATAATCGCCAGAGTTATTAAAAATCTGATTAGCAAACTGCGCACAATTATCGGCTATCACCACTTTTTTAAATAGCCCCCATAAAATTTGACGCATTCCGTCTACTGCCAAACTATAGTCAAACTTTCTCTTTTTATAAAACTGAGGCAATAAATGTGTTGCTCTTTCTATAGGTCCTGCTACTAGCTGCGGAAAGAAACTAACAAAAGCGGTAAAAGCTATAAAATCTTTGGTTGGTTTTAACTTTTTTCGATAAGCATCTATTGTGTAACTCAACGTTTGAAAAGTATAAAAACTAATACCTACCGGAAGTACAATATCTAAACCTCGAAAATTCACCTCTTGACCAAAAAACTGAAAAGCTCCTATAAAATTTTCTAAAAAAAAATTAGAGTATTTAAAATACCCTAAAAAGCCAAGGTTCACTAAAATACTTATCCAAAGAAATATTTTCTTTTTTGATTTTTCTGCAGACTTTTCAATACACAACCCCATTGTATAATCTACAACAGTGCTAAAAAGTATTAAAAATAAAAAACGCCAATCCCACATTCCGTAGAAAATGTAACTCGCTACTGCAATTAAAAAATTTTGTGCTTTTAATTGCTTTTTTAATAACCAATAGAGTATAAACACTATAGGTAAAAAAATAGCAAAATCTAAGGAATTAAATAACATCTAAGGCATCGTTAAATTCAGAATTCAAATCTAAAAATTTAATTTAATATTTTACCTTCCACAAAAATTTTGTGAGATGCTAGAAAATATTTCAGAAAAAACCCAACTTATTATCACTATTATCGTGCTTGCCGTATTGTTTTTTGCAGTAGTAAAAAATAATACTAGAAATAAAGAGAAGCGATACGATAGAAAATCTAGAAATTTTAGAAAAAATTTCTATGACAGAAGAAAACAACAAAACCAAACCGATAAAAAAAGAGATTAATAAATGAAAATATATACCAAAACTGGAGATAAAGGTAAAACAGGGCTTTTTGGAGGCACTAGAATACCAAAACATCATATTAGAATAGATAGTTACGGTACGGTTGATGAACTTAACGCGTATATTGGTTTAATTAAAGATCAAAATATAGAAAAATATTTTAAAGAAAACCTTTACCAAATACAACATCAGCTTTTCACTATTGGTGCAGAATTAGCAACAGACCCTGCTAAAGCCAAATTAAAAAATGGAAAAGAACGATTAGATATAGAAAAAGTTCAGCAAAAAGAAATTGAATTTCTAGAGCAAGAAATAGACCGAATGAATGAAGATTTACCAGAGATGACACATTTTATTTTACCTGGCGGTCATACAACCGTGTCATATTGTCACATAGCGCGATGCGTTTGCAGAAGAGCAGAGCGCTTATGCACAGCACTTTACCAAGAAGAACCTTTTGACGAATTTATTTTACAATACCTTAATAGATTATCAGATTATCTATTTGTACTGGCACGAATGTTGTCTAAATCACTTAAGGTAGAAGAAATAAAATGGATACCCAAAAAATCTTCTTAAACTTAAAACTCAACGCAAAAAAAAGAGGTTTAGGTACCTGAAAAACACGTTCTTAAAAATTTTGATTAAATAATAGATATTTTACTTGACATTTACGTCAAAAAAATTATTTTTGCACAAAACTAAAACACAAGAAGATGTATTGGACTTTAGAATTAGCATCTTACTTAAGCGATGCTCCTTGGCCGGCTACAAAAGACGAGTTAATAGATTATGCGATTAGAACAGGTGCTCCGCTTGAAGTAGTAGAAAACTTGCAATCTATAGAAGATGAAGGAGACTCTTATGACTCTATTGAAGAGATATGGCCAGATTATCCTACAGATGAAGATTATCTTTGGAATGAAGATGAATATTAAAACAAAACAAAGTATAAGTAAAAGTCTCTCCTAGAGGCTTTTTTTTTGCTTATTTTTAAACAAAAAACAATAACCACTATGGGTTTTTTAGACTCCGTATTAAAAATGTTTGTTGGTGATAAGTCTGAAAAAGACGTTAAAGCCATTCAACCAATCGTTGATAAAATAAAAGCTCTTGAAAGTGAATTTGAAAAACTTTCACTAGATGAGTTAAGAAATAAAACCACTTCTTTTAAACAAAAAATAAAAGAAGCAACCAAAGACGTTGATCAACAAATTGTAGATCTTCGTAAAAAAGCAGAAGAATCTGATGATATTTCTGAAAAAGAAGATATCTACGCACAAATAGATGGCTTAAAAGACGAGACTTACACTCTTTCTGAAGCTGTTTTAAATGAAATTCTTCCAGAAGCTTTTGCCGTAGTTAAAGAAACAGCTAAACGTTTTACTCACCATGAAACTTTAGAAGTTGCTGCTACTGAATTTGATAGAGAATTATCTGCTACTAAAGAACATGTTACTCTAGAAGGGGATAAAGCATTATGGAGAAACTCTTGGAATGCTGCTGGTAAACAAGTTACCTGGGACATGATTCATTACGATGTACAGCTAATTGGAGGTATTGCTATGCACCAAGGTAAAATTGCAGAAATGCAAACTGGTGAAGGGAAAACTTTAGTTGCTACCCTTCCTGTTTATTTAAATGCATTAACTGGTCGTGGAGTACATTTAGTAACTGTAAATGATTATTTAGCAAAACGTGATAGTGCGTGGATGGCTCCTATTTTTGAGTTTCATGGCTTAAGCGTAGATTGTATAGATTATCACCGTCCAAATTCTGCAGCTCGACGTAAAGCATACAATTCAGATATTGTTTACGGTACTAATAACGAATTTGGTTTTGATTATTTACGTGACAATATGAGTCACTCTCCAGATGACTTAGTACAAAGACCACATAATTACGCGATTGTAGATGAGGTAGATTCTGTATTAGTAGATGACGCTCGTACTCCATTAATTATTTCTGGCCCTGTACCTAAAGGAGATGTACACGAATTTGATGTACTAAAACCACAGGTTTCTAAAATTGTAGAAGCGCAACGTAAGTATTTAGTAGGTGTATTTGCTGAAGCTAAAAAATTAATAGCTAGCGGAGATACAAAACAAGGAGGTTTCTTACTATTAAGAGTTTACAGAGGTCTTCCTAAAAATAAAGCTTTAATAAAATTCTTGAGTGAAGAAGGAATAAAACAATTGCTTCAAAAAACCGAGAATCAATACATGCAAGACAACAACCGTGAAATGCATAAAATAGATGCAGAACTTTATTTCACGATTGAAGAAAAAAATAATCAAATAGATCTTACCGATAAAGGGGTTGAATTTCTTTCAGGAAAAGATGACCCAGATTTCTTTGTAATGCCAGAAATGGGCATAGAAGTTTCTAAAATAGAAAGCTTAGGGCTATCTAAAGAAGAAGAAGCAGAGAAAAAAGAAGACTTATTTAGAGAGTTTAGTGTAAAAAGTGAAAGAATTCACACACTACGCCAATTACTAAAAGCATATACTTTATTTGAAAAAGACACCGAGTATGTTGTCATGGAAAATAAAGTGAAAATTGTAGACGAGCAAACAGGTCGTATTATGGATGGTCGTCGTTATAGTGACGGTCTTCACCAAGCAATTGAAGCAAAAGAAAATGTAAAAATTGAAGATGCTACACAAACTTTTGCTACAGTTACCCTTCAAAATTACTTTAGAATGTACAAGAAGTTATCTGGTATGACAGGTACAGCAGTAACAGAAGCGGGAGAACTTTGGGAAATTTACAAATTAGATGTGGTAGAAATACCAACTAATAGACCAATTGCAAGAAAAGATAAAGATGATTTAGTTTACAAAACTAAACGTGAAAAATACAATGCCGTAATAGAAGAGGTTACCAAACTTTCTAAAGCTGGTCGTCCTGTTTTAATTGGTACTACGTCTGTAGAAATTTCTGAATTATTAAGTAGAATGCTTAAAATTAGAAACGTACCTCACAACGTACTAAATGCTAAATTGCACAAAAAAGAGGCAGATATTGTAGAAGAAGCAGGTAAATCTGGTATTGTAACCATAGCTACCAATATGGCAGGTCGTGGTACAGATATAAAATTAAGTAAAGAGGTTAAAGACGCTGGCGGTTTAGCAATTATTGGTACAGAACGTCATGATTCTCGTCGTGTAGACAGACAGTTAAGAGGTCGTGCGGGACGTCAAGGAGACCCAGGTAGCTCTCAATTTTATGTTTCTTTAGAAGATAATTTAATGCGTTTATTTGGTTCTGAAAGAATTGCCAAATTAATGGATAGAATGGGTCTAGAAGAAGGAGAAGTTATTCAACACGGAATGATTTCTAAATCTATAGAAAGAGCACAGAAAAAAGTTGAAGAAAATAACTTTGGTGTACGTAAGCGTTTATTAGAGTATGATGATGTGATGAATGCGCAACGTGAAGTAATTTACAAACGTCGTTACCACGCATTATTTGGAGAACGTTTAAGAGTAGATATTGCTAACATGATTTTTGATATTTCTGAAGCAATTGCAGAAACGAATAAAGCAGCAATGGATTATAAAAACTTTGAGTTTGAATTAATCCGATATTTCTCAATGGACTCTCCTGTTACCGAGCAAGAGTTTGAAAAAATGAATGCGCAAGACTTAAGCGCAAAAGTATACAACGAAGCTTACAAAAATTACCAGGAAAAAATGAAGCGTAATGCAGATGCTGCTTTCCCTGTAATTAAAAATGTATACGAACAACAAAGCTCTAAGTTTGAAAGAATAGCAGTGCCATTTTCTGACGGAACTAAAACTTTAAATGTAGCTACCAACCTAGAGAAAGCTTATGAAACTGAAGGTAAACAGTTAATTACCGATTTTGAAAAGAATATTACTCTAGCAATTATAGATGATGCTTGGAAAACTCATTTAAGAAAAATGGATGAGTTAAAACAAAGTGTACAGTTAGCCGTTCACGAGCAAAAAGACCCTTTATTAATTTACAAGTTTGAAGCTTTTGAATTATTTAAAGCAATGCTAGATGAAGTAAATAAAGATGTAATCTCTTTCTTGTTTAAAGGTGAAATACCTCAACAACAGCAAAACAACATTCAAGAAGCAGTAGAAGCTCCAAAAGAGCAAGTGCAAACCAGTAAAGAAGAAATACCAAATATTGATGAGCGCGCTTCACAAAATAGAGCTGCTGGAGAGCAAGCACAACAAAGACCTGCGGTTACAGAAACAATTGTAAGAGAGCAACCAAAAATTAATCGTAACGATAAAGTGACTATTAAAAATGTTGCTACAGGAGAAAATAGAGATTTAAAATACAAGCAAGCAATTCCGTTAATACAAAGCGGACAATGGGTTTTAACAGAAGCATAAACTTTATTATTGATATTTTTATAAAAATCCCGGATAAATTATTCGGGATTTTTTATTTTTACAATATGAAAATAGGATACACACTTACAGAAATAACTTGGAAACTTCATCTTAAACTAGCTATAATCACAACTATTGGCTACGGAGTAATTCTATATGCTATTCAATTTATTTCACCTCTGGAGAAACAATCTTTAACTTCTATCGCATTTCAAAGTATATTTTTTGGATTAGTCTTTGGACTAGGGTTTACCTATCTACTTCAGAAAAAATCAAAACAAATCACTAATTTCTTTACTAAAAATACAGAAAGTGTTTCTTTAGATAAAATTATTTATGAGGGACCCGCTAATTTATACAGAGGAATAGAAGCTGTTGGAGGTAAAATATTTTTAACAGAAACGCACCTTATATTCAACTCTCATAAACTAAACATTCAAAAAGGAACAACAAAAATACCTTACACTTCCATACAAGAGTTACTCCCTTGCAAAACTGCCAAAATTGTAGATAATGGTTTAAAGGTAATTACCAAAGAAGGGAAAACATTTCAATTTGTAGTAAACGAAAGAGAAACTTGGGTGCAGCATTTACGTGAGTTTATGAAATAGGTTTTATATTTTTACCATCTCTATTTATAGTAATCAATTTCATGAAAAATTTCAATATAGAATTAAAGTGGGCTGCAATTTTTAGCGTAATTTCTTTAATTTGGATGTATGTAGAAAAAAGTTTAGGATGGCATAGTGACGCTATTTTTAAACATCAAATTTTTACTAATCTAATTATCATCCCTCTACTTTTTATAATTATTCTTACCCTTGGTTTAAGAGAGAAAAGAAAAGTTAGGTATAATTATTCTATGACTTGGGAACAGGGTTTAATTTGTGGGGGAGTTATTTCTGTTATTATATGCATTTTAACTCCGCTACTTCAATATAATTTTGCAGAAGTTATTTCTCCAGACTACTTTGACTTAGCTGCCAAACAACTCTCTGAGCGAGGAGGCACTTCTCTTAAAAGCGCGCAAGATATATACAATCTTAAAGCTAATATTATAGATGCAATTGTATTTAATTTAGCAATGGGTATTGTTACTTCTGCTATTATTGCTGCAATTTTAAAAAAACCAGCGCCTAAAAATTAATCTATATTTAGAAGTAAGTTAGGGTCAGGACAATTTTTGGCATAAAAGTTTAATTTACCATTAGAACTTACGCCAGGATAATCTCCTTTATTTCCTTGTAAATCAAAAATTATTTGAAAGTGAAGGTGTGGCGCATAATCTCCATTAACTTTTGAAGTCCCTAAAGTAGCTATCACCTCTCCTTTTTTAAATTCTTTACCTTTTTTTAAGTTTGTTATAGAAGCTAAACTCAAATGACCATAAAGAGTGTAGAATGTAGTATTTTCTATACAATGTTCTAGAATTAAAGTAGGTCCATAATCACCAAAGTTCAAGTTATTTTTAAAACTGTGTACTTTTCCTGCTAAGGGAGTAACTACTTTAGAGCCTGCTTTGCTCCAAATATCTAACCCAATATGTATGTTTCTTTTTTCTTCTTCACTTTCATTAAAATAAGTACTTCGGCTGTATAAATCTCTATGCTCTAAATAGCCACCATAACCTATCTTTTTTGATTGAGACTGTAGCTTATTTTCTATATACTTCTCCATTTTTTCTGCAGAAGTAAAATCTATTTTCTGTAGTGATTTATTATGGATAGACAAGTCTAATTTTAAGTAATCTTCTTTTTTAAACCCTTCAATGAGAGTTATAAAATTAGTATTTACAGTAGTTAAAAAATCTATCATAATTTCCTGTTTTTTGTACAAATAAAAATGTTTTGCCCTTACGAACAAAACATTTTATAAAACAGGAGGTTTTGCAAACCTTAACTTAATCTAAAACCAAACATAATTAATTTAATTCTCCTGCTTATTTTATAAGTATATCACTAAATCTAGCATTTATATTTATAATATTATCGGTATTTCTTGTTTTATGAAAACCATTAATTAATTGGTTACCATAACTATCCATCACATTTGTTTTCAATTTTTCTGGTATTTTTACATCACTTCTAGAGCCATTGTAAGTAAAATTGAAAGAAGAGTTTGGTAATTTTAATATTAAATCACTGTTCTCTAAACTTATATCTAAACGTTTAAAATTATCTCCCGTTTCACTAATAGTAAGCTCACCAAAAGACCCTGCTATAATCCCGGTTTCTTCTAAATTATCTATTACTACATCACTAGCATTAGCATTTAGTTTTATACTTTTTGCAGCGGTAATGTTACCCTCTTTCACGTAACTCATATTAATGCTTCCGTGTTCCCAGTTTTCAATATTTACCGGTGAGTATGCAATATCTAAAGCATTGTTTTTACCATTTATACTTTTAGCAGTAAATGTGGCGTGAGCAATACTACCTCTTACATTATTTATATCATCATCAAAATTTAAATGACCGTGTCTTACGTTTAATTGAATTTTTGCATTTTTAGGCACCTTAATTACTAGAGTTCTTTTTAATTTCTCATTAACACTAGTAGAAGTATTTAAATTATTACCGCTAGAGTAAAACATTCTTACTGTTTGACCATTTGGAGTAGTAGTTATTGTTTTTGTAACACTACCATTGCCTCCTTCAAATTGGCTAGCCCAAGCCTCCATACGTTGTGCAAAATTTTCTCCTAACTCTTCTAATCGCTTTTCTAAACTTGCTTCTCGTTTTGCCATCTCACCACTACTTTTCATGGCTGCCATCTTACGTTCTAATTGGGTTGCCCAAACTTCTGCATCATTCTCTACATTTTGCCCCCATTCTTCCATCACTTGAGCAAAGTTTTTACCAAATTTATCTTCTACTTGTTTTTCATACCTCTCTACATAAGCTTCTCCTTCGTTTTGATATGCTTCATAATCAAACTTTAAATTACTTAAGTTTTCTACAAATTGAGGTGGCAATGAGTTAGTAGACATTTCTTTTAGCATTGGTCCAATCATATTTTGCATTAGTGGCTCTATCATTTCTGAATTAAGAGCACTTATTGCATTTCCCATTTCAGAAAAACCACCATAACTAGCATCTACTCCATTAGAGATTATAGAAATTTTATTGCTATTACCCAGTACCTCTAACCTCCAAGAATTTGCAATTTGCTGTAATTGCTCTTTAGACAAATCTTTAGAAGATACTTGTGCTTCAATTTCCACTTCATCTCTGTTCCAAGTTTCAAAAATAACATTGGTACGCTTCGTGTTTAAGTCTATAATAACACCTTCTTCTACGTTATAAGATTCTTTTGTTTTATCTACTACAGTTTGAGCATATATGCTAGCTTGTAATAACAGTAAAATTGTTATTACAAGAGAATTAAATATATTCTTTTTCATTTTTCTTTAAATTTGCTCTCCTTGAATTTGTTGTAAGGATTCTTTTTTTATTTCTTTTAGCTTATCTTTTAATTTGAACAGAAGATCTAGCCTTAATTCTAAATTGTTAATTAGCGCGCTTACCGTTTGCTCATCTATACCTGTTTCTTTAATTTCTGCATTTAGGCGACCATATTCTTTATCTAATTGTTTTAACTGAACCATAAAAGAATCTATTAACTCTTTATTTTCTTTGGTTACTGTAAGTTGAGATAACTCTGTATTGATATTAGCTAAATAATAATCTTCTATTTGTTTAAACTCTGGTGAAATATCACTTAAGTAAACCTCTTTTTCTACTTTATTTTCTTTATCTAAGGTAGTAGAAGTATTTACCACTACACTATCTACAGGTGCATTTAAGTTTTGTACTGCAAACCAAGAAAATAAACTAACGGCTACTACTAGCACTGCTGCAATTTTCATCCAGTAAAACTTGTTATTACTGGTTACAGAAACAGTTTCTGCTTGCGGCAGGCGTTGTTCTAACAATTGCTCAAATCTTTTTTCGTGATTTTTTAACATAGCTGTTTGTTGCACTCCCGCTCTATCTTCTTTAAATAACTCTCTAAGATCCTGTGCCATGGTAATATGTTTTTAATTTTTTCTGTAATTTTTTCTTTCCTCGGTGTACTAGTGTTCTAGAACTTACCGCGGTAATCCCTAATATTTCTGAAATTTCGTCATGATCATACCCTTCTATTAAAAATAACATTACAGGATATTTATACTTTTCTGGTAATTGTTCTATTTCTGCTTTCACTAAATCTATAGTAACATCATCATTAATAGACCAATTATTATCTTCTTCAACTGTGCCTAAAGTTTGTTCATTAATCGCAGTAAAGTTCATCTTCTTCGCTTTTAGCATATCAATACTTTTATTGATTACTATTCGCTTTAGCCAAGCACCAAAAGTAACTTCCCCTGTAAATTGATGTAACTTTAAAAAAGCTTGTATAAATCCCTCTTGCATAGCCTCTTCTGCATCGTGCGTATTTTTTAAAAATCGTAACGCTACATAATACATCCCGTCACAATACTTATTGTATAGTTGCATCTGAGCCTTTCTGTCATTTCGCTTGCAAGCTTCTATGAGTTCTGTTTGTAACAAAATAATCTTGGTTAGTTTCTGTTCATTTATAAAGACATCTTAAAATATCTCTTGTTGCAAAATTATTAATTAAATTTAGCAGAAAAATTTAGCAATGAGAAGAAAGTTGAAATGGACTACAATAATTCTAATAGTAATTGTATTAGGAGGTGCTCTTGGTTTTTATATTTGGAAAGGAGAGACAAAATCTTACAGTCCAGAAGATACTTCTCAATATCAAAAAGGTTCTTTAAAGGTAAATGTTACTTATAATAGACCTTATAAAAAAGGACGTGATATTTTTGGAGACTTAGTGCCCTATGGTGAAGTGTGGAGAACTGGTGCTAACGAGGCTACCATTTTTGAAACAAATAAAGATATTTTAGTGGATGGCACTAGACTAAAATCTGGAAAATATACCTTGTGGACAATCCCTAACCAAGATTCTTGGAAAATTATTTTTAATAGCAAAATGTACACTTGGGGCATAGACCTTACCACACAAAAAGCAGCTAGAGATGAAGATTTTGACGCATTAATCTTAGAGGTCCCTGTAAACAAAAATTTAAAAACCGTAGAACAATTTACTGTATATTTTGCTGATCAACTAAACCTAAATGTAATGTTTTTAGCTTGGGATCATACAGTAATTGCGGTTCCCTTTACTGAAGTTGAATAAAAAAAAGCCTCTGAAATAACAGAGGCTTTTTTTTTAAAAATAATACTTTGTTATTAATTACTCATCTAATAATAAGTTTAAAGTAACATCTATATTATCTCTAGTGGCTCTAGAGTATGGGCAAACTTCATGGGCTTTATTTACTAAATCTTCTCCAGTTTCTACATCTACTCCTGGTAAATAAGTATCTAAAATAACCTCAAGATCTAAATCTCCTTCTTCAGATTTACCTATACTTACTGTCGCTGTAACTGTATAATCACCAATATCTACACCTTCTTGTCCTGCAATAAGTTCTAAAGCACCTCCATAGCAAGCTGCATAAGCAGAACCAAATAATTGCTCTGGGTTAGTACCTTCACCTCCATCTCCACCTAAACCTTTAGGTACACTTAAAGATAAATCTATTTTAGAGTCTTCAGTTTTAACGCTTCCTGATCTTCCTCCCGCTGCTGTCGCTTTTGCGGTATAAAGCTTTTTCATAATTTAAAATTTTAGTTTTTGGAAAATTGAATATAAACAGTTCATAAGGTCTTTTCAAAAATGAATTCATAAATTTGTGCTAAATAATTTTTTCAACTTTTGATTACACCAAATAAAAATACTGCCCTTAGTAATAGCCAAGGTACTAATTCTAATCCTAGTATAAGTACTAAAAGTGCAGAACGTATAAAAGAGTTAAGAAAAAAGAAAATTAATCCTACCCAACTGGTAAAAGAAATTACCAATGGTAATAAAACTGCATTAAGTAGAGCAATTACACTAATTGAGAGTAGACAAATAAAACACACTCCAGCAATAAATACTATTATTGAAGGGTGCTTACCTTATGCCAATAACTCTTTAAGAGTAGGTATTACCGGTGTTCCTGGTGTAGGTAAAAGTACTTTTATTGAAGCTTTAGGTAATTATCTTATCTGTCAAAATAAAAAAGTTGCTGTATTAGCTATTGACCCATCTAGTTCTATTTCTCACGGAAGTATTTTAGGTGATAAAACGAGAATGGAAGAATTAGTAAAGCAAGAAAATGCTTTTATAAGACCAACTGCTTCTGGAGACTCTCTTGGTGGTGTGGCGCAAAAAACTAGAGAGTCTATTATTTTGTGTGAAGCTGCTGGTTTTGATGTGATTTTAATTGAAACCGTAGGTGTTGGCCAAAGTGAAACAATGGTTCACAGTATGACAGATTTTTTTCTTCTACTAAAATTAGCAGGAGCTGGAGATGAATTGCAAGGTATTAAACGAGGTATTATGGAAATGGCAGATGCCATTGTAATTAATAAAGCCGATGGAGAAAACAAGAAACCTGCACAACAAGCAAAATCTGAATTTAGAAAAGCTCTACACCTCTACCCTACTACAGAAAGTGGCTGGCAACCCAAAGTAAAATTAGCTAGTGCTTTACAACAACAAGGTATTGAAGAGGTTTGGAATATGATTACTACTTATGAAAATTCTACTAAAGAAAATGGTTACTTTCAGCATAAAAGAAAAGAACAGAACAAGTTTTGGTTGCTACAAACCATTAACGATAAGTTAAAAGCCAATTTTTACCAACAGCCAGAAATAAAAGAAAAACTAAAACAGCAACTAAAAGCTATAGAAAATAATGAAACTACACCTTTTGTTGCTGCTAACTTCTTACTTGATCTAGCTAAAGAACTATAAAAACTTTTCTTTATACCAAGCTATTTGTTTCTCTAAGCCTTCTTTAAGTCCCGTAGTTGGGTTATAATTTAAAAGCCTTTTAGCTTTATCTATATTAGCATTTGTACGCCATTGATCGCCTGGGCGTTTATCAATAACATTCATTTCTATTTTTTCACCTAGTAACTCTTCTACAAAATTTATCCCATCTTTTGTAGTATGCTCTACTTCTGTACCTAAGTTAATAATCTCTCCATTTACAATCTCGTAGTTTTTTACTACTTCCAACACACCATCTACAATATCACCTACATAGGTAAAACTTCTTAAATGCTTTTCACTACCATTAAATAAAGGGAAAGCTTCCTTATTAAAAGCACAAGCAATAAGTTTAGTATAAAGCTTCTCTGGTCTTTCTCGTGGACCATAAACAGAATATAACCTTAAACTACAAGCATTAAGTCTTTTACTTCTAGACTCTGCCAAAACTAACTGCTCTGCAGCTAATTTTGTAACTCCGTAATTAGAAGCAGGCATTGGTGCAATACCTTCAGGGAAAGTAGCTTCTAGACCGTAGATAGAAGATGTACCTATATTTACAAATTGCTTAAGCTCTTTATTTTGATGTGCAAATTTGATTAATTTTTCTGTAGCAATAATATTATTAGTAAGATACTCTTCAAAAGTGCAGCTGCTAGAAATACCTGGCTGAGCTGCAAAATGAATAATTACATCAAAATCTTTAGGCAAAGGTTTATAGCTTTCTTCTTCTCTTAAATCTACTTCTATTATCTCTACCCCCACAGCTATAAGGTCTTTTGCGTTAAGCCTCTTTAACTCTATATCGTAGTAAGTATTAAAATTGTCTAAACCAACAACTTCGTGACCTTCTTTTACAAAACGCTCTGCAGTGTGTGAACCTATAAAACCGGCAGCACCAGTTATCAATATTTTCATAGGATGTTTATATCCGGTTAGTAAATAATTTAAGGTGCAAAATACAAACTCTTAATAAAATAATACTATTCAGTTAAAAGTTTTAAATAAAATTTACAATTATTAATACATTTGCAATCCAAATAATTCATATGAATTACGATTTTACAATTATCATCCCTCTCTATAATGAAGAAGAAAATCTTCTAAGAGTTGAAAAAGAACTTTCTAAATTTTTAACCACTTCCATAAAAAAGAGCTGTGTTCTTTTTGTAGACGATGGCTCTACAGATAATAGTTTACCATTGGTAGAAGAAATTTGTAAGAGACAAGAGGCTTTTCATTTTATTTCTTTTGAAAAAAATCAAGGTTTAAGCGCTGCTATTAAAGCTGGTTTTGATTATGCTGAAACTCCACTTATTGGTTACATAGATGCCGACTTACAAACAGACCCAGAAGATTTTAATTTACTTTTAGAAAAAATTGGCCCTTTTGATTTGGTAACGGGGGTAAGATCTAACAGGAAAGATTCTTTTAAAAAGAATATGTCTTCTAAAATTGCAAATGGTATTAGAAGAAGTTTCACACATGATGAAATGGATGATACTGGATGCCCTTTAAAGGTAATTAAAGCAGATTTTGCAAAAAGAATACCTATGTTTAAAGGTTTACACCGCTTTTTGCCTGCCATGATTTTACTGCAAAATGGTAAAGTAGTGCAAATACCTGTAAGACATTACCCTAGAATTGCCGGAAAAGCAAAATTTCATTTAATGAATAGATTAATTGGGCCGTTTTTAGATTGTTTTGCTTATTTATGGATGAAGAAAAAATACATTAACTATACGGTAAGTAAAAAAGCATGAGCAGTTGGCAAATCTACAGTGTAGGCTTAATTGCTCAGTTACTTTTTTCTGGAAGGCTAATTTTACAATGGATACTTTCTGAAAAACATAAAAAAGTTCTTACCCCTTCTCTTTTCTGGAAGCTTAGTTTAATAGCCTCTTTTTTATTATTTGTTTACGGATATTTAAGAAACGATTTTGCTATTATGCTTGGCCAAGCCATTACTTATTTTATTTATATTAGAAATTTACAACTGCAAGGCGAGTGGCAAAAAGCCCCTAAATGGTTGCAAATATTTCTATACATATTCCCTACATTAATTGTTATTTACTCTTACAATAACAACACCTACGATCTTCAAAAATTATTTTCTAATGATGCTATTCCTTTGTGGTTATTAGTTTTAGGCTCTTCTGCACAAGTAATATTTAATTTTAGATTCTTCTATCAATGGATTTATTCTGAAAAAAGAAAAGAGTCTAGCTTACCACTTGGTTTTTGGGTACTTAGCTTAATTGGTGCTATATTAATTTTAATTTACGCTATCTTAAGAAAAGATCCTGTTTTGTTTATAGGTCATATTACAGGAAGCTTTATTTATATTCGTAATATAATGATGATTAGAAAAAATGGAGCATAAAAAAAATAGCTATAGTTATCAGTTAATTATTGTAATTGGCTTAATCTTCTTTGTTAATCTAGATGCCATTTACATAAACATCATGGAGGCGAGAAATTTTATTAGCGCTCGTGAGATGGTAAATTTAGACCATTGGCTATTAACTACTTTAAATAATGTACCTCGTTACCAAAAACCACCATTACCAACTTGGTTAACTGCTATTTTTGGAAGCATTGCAGGGTTCAAAAATATTGTATTTTTAAGACTACCCGCTGCCTTATGCTCTCTGTTGCTCATTTTTAGTTTTTATAAAACCCTACCTAAATTTAAAATTAGTAAAGAACATGCTTTTCATGCTTCTTTAATTTTAGCTACTTCTTTTTATATTATATTTTCTGGAAGAAACGGACAATGGGATATTTTTACCCACGCATTTATGATGGTTTCTATTTATTTTCTTTGGAAACTTTTTAGCATGGAGAATAACTTGTATAAAAATGCAATTTTAGCATCATTTTTCTTTGGTTTATCGCTGTTAAGTAAAGGCCCTGTTTCTCTTTATGCTTTATTACTTCCATTTTTAATTAGTTATGGTATTGTTTATAAGTTTACAAATATTAAAAAGCGTATTTTACCATTATTACTCTTTATCTTCATTGGTTTAGTTATTGGGGGTTGGTGGTTTGTATATGTAAGATGGGCAGACCCTGCTGCTTTTATAGAAATTGCAACTAAAGAAGCTGCAAATTGGGGTAGTTACAATATTAGACCTTTCTACTATTACTGGAGTTTTTTCACGCAGAGCGGAATATGGACAATCCCTTCTTTTATTGCCCTATTATACCCTTATTTAAAAAATAAAGTAATAAATAAAAAAGCATATTTATTTTCTTTTTTATGGACTATAATCACCGTTATTTTACTGTCTATTATTCCTGAAAAAAAATCTAGATACTTATTACCTGTGTTAATCCCAATGGGGTTTAACACTAGCTTTTACATAGAGTATTTAATTAGAAGATTTAAAGATTTACCTAAAAAAGAAAAATGGCCTGTTTATTTTAATTATGGTTTAATTGCTTTTATTGGCTTTGCTTTTCCTATTGGCAGCTATTTCTTTTTAGAGCTTCAAGGTATTTATTGGATTTACTTTTTGTTGACTTCAGTAGGCTTAGTTTGTGTCTCGGTAGTGATTGTTCAGAGTTTTAGAAATCAGTTATTCCAAAGAGTATTTTACGCTACTATTGTTTTTACTTGTGTGGTGATATGCTTTGGATTTCCTTTGGTAGATATTCTGCTAGACAATCCTAAGTTTCACAATTTTGATGAATTACACAAATTAGCAGAAAAAGAAAACTTTAAAATTTACGATTACGGCGGAAAAACGCCTGAAATCATCTGGGAATACGGAGAACCTATACACGTAGTAGAAAGAGATAGTTTATATATTCCGCAGGAAAAAATCTTCGGAATAATGATGCTAGAAGAAGATTCTACCATTGTAAAAAAATACAGCAATCACACCATTATTGCTTCTGACAGGTATGATTTAAATTATGTAAATCCTGAAAAAGGAGGTTACAAAAGCAGACTAATTAGAAAATTTTACTTACTAAAAAAGAATAACTAAGAAGCATATTTTGCAACCAACCACTGTTGTAGTTTGTAAAATAAAAATCCTAACAAAGCGCCTATTAACATTCCTGTAAGTACATCTCCTGGATAATGTTTTCCTACATATATTCTGCTATAACCAACTACTGCTGCCCAAAAAATTAAACCAGCTAAAGCATATTTATACCAGCGCTTTAAAATATTACCTAGATAGAATGCTAACGCCATAGAGCTAGCGGCGTGTGCAGAAAAATACCCATAACTACCACAGTAATCTAATAACATTCTCCCTTCTGCAATAAAAGCTTCTTTGCAAGGTCTGGGGCGCATAAAATAATCTTTAAACACATTGGCTAATTGATCTGTACAGGTAATTAAACCAGCCACCAAAACCACGGTAAAAATAGTAGGCTTTAGTCCGTAGTTTTTATAAAGAAGGTATAACAAAAATGCGTAGAGCGGAATAGAGGATAATTTATGCGTAATAAATACCCAAAACCAATCCCACGTTTCTGAACCGAGATTATTTAAATATAAAAATAGCTCTTGATCTAGCTGAAGTAATTCATTCATTACTCATTTTCTTGGTAACGTTCTACTTCACGATCATAAAACTCTGAAGCTTCTCTTATTAAATTTTCTGCTTCGTTCTCTAACTCTTCTTGGTCACTTTTATCAAAATCTTCTAGCCACTCTACTTCATCGTCTTGAAGATTAATAATAAAACGCGGAAACTCTGTATGTACTACAAAAATTGCTTCAGGATAATCTGTATTATCTCCTAATAAAAACTTTGGAAACTCCATTATATGCTTGTTAAATGAGGTCTTTAATTACACCTCTTTCTATTAATTTTTTACTTAAATAATTAAACCGAATATACAACATTATTGCAGAAGCGGACAAACCTGCCAGCAGACCTATCCAAATACCCATACTTCCCATGGCGTCTTCTTTTCCTAAGAAAAAAGAAATAGGAAAACCAATAATCCAATAAGAAATAAAACAAATTAAAGTAGGATATCTTACATCTTGCAAACCTCTTAATGCTCCTAAAATTACTACTTGCAATCCGTCACTTAATTGAAATAAAGCTGCTACAATTAACAATTGTGCTGCTAAAAATATTACTTCGGCATTATCTATATAAACTATTGGCAAAATATCTTTTAGTAGAATAAAGCCTAGTGCAAAAAAAGCTTCTATAATAAACACCAACAAAAAAGTAGAGTAAGCAATTCGTCTTAACTCTGTGTAATTGTGTTGCCCTTTTTGGTTTCCTACTCTTATGGTAGCCGTTACCCCGATACCCACAGCAATCATAAACGTCATAGAACTTAAATTAAGCGCTACTTGATTTGCCGCTTGTGGATTAGTACCTAAAGTACCTGCCAAAAATACAGAGGAAGTAAAAATTGCTACTTCAAAAAGCATTTGTAAAGCGGTTGGGAAACCTAAGCCTATTAAGCGTTTAAAAACTTCTTTCTGCAATGATTTTTTAGCCCAAATAAAATAATCTTTAAACTTGTCTTTAGATTTTAAAATGAAATAAATAAAGGCTAACATAAAAAATCTAGAAATAAGCGTACCAATAGCTGCACCTTCTAACTCTAGCCTTGGGAAAATCCAAAATCCGTAAATCAATAAATAATTGAATAACACATTCACCACATTAGCGGCTATGGTTGCATACATAGCATATTTGGTTTGAGATAGTCCGTCTCCAAATTGCTTAAACCCCTGAAAAATCATTAATGGAAGTAAAGAAAAAGCTACAATATCTATGTATGGTAACGATAAGTCTACCACTTCTGGCGGCTGATCTAAATAGTAAAGTAACGGTTTAGCAAACCATACTGCTAAAAATAAAATGATTCCGCTAATGGCACACATTACCAAGCCATGCTGAAAGTAGGATCTGCCTTTTTCTATATTTTGACTCCCATCTGCCTCTGCTACTAAAGGTGTAATGGCAAAACTGAAACCAATCCCTACAGATAGTGCAATAAAAATTAAGCTATTTCCTAAAGAAACAGCAGCTAATGGAGCTGCACCAAGTCTACCGACCATAATATTATCGGCAAGTCCGACTAATACATGACCAAGCTGACCTAACATCACTGGGAAAGCAATATTCAGGTTTTTTTTAAATTCTTTGGTGTAAGCAGTAAGTTGCATCGCTCGATTTGATTTGGCGTGCAAAGATATTGGATTTAGCCGAATTCTATTTTAAAAAGCTAGGAAGTTTTAAGAGTTATATTTTATCATCTATCCAACCATTTATAGCCTGCCTTACCTTGAAATCTACCATACAGAGCATTGGTAAAATGCTTTCTACCATAAACAAGTGCTATTTTTTGATGACGACTATTCTTGACTGCTTCAAAAATTTTATCATTTCTAGCATAAACAATAACTTCATTTTCATACACTTTTGGCAGAGTATTGCATTCATATTTATCGTTAAGCGGAGTTTCTAAATCACATTCTGTTAAAATTATTTTACCGTGATTGGTTTCATAATTATTAATGATTTCTGAAACGGAGAAATCTACATTAATATCTTTTTCATTTATGCCTATAGATTCTCTTGTTTGTAAAGTATATTTTTTGTTTTTAAAAAATTTAGGTAAGGATTTATTTGTTGAGTCAGCATAATTAGTGAAATTAAAACCTAACAACTTTCGCATTTTTCTTTTCAAAGTATCAGTTTTAGGTTTAGACATGGCTAAACTATCAAACTTTACTCCCTCATAATAAACCACATACCCTTTTTCTCTTAAATCATGCAACTTCACTTTCACATCTTCATAAAATTCAGGCTTATTAAGGTGAATCATGGGAAAACATACCAATGTTTTATCCAATTCTTCATTATAAAAAGTTTCTGTTTTTACATTTTTAGAACTAACTAAACCAAGGTATATTCTACTACAAGAAGTTGAAAAAATTGCAAGTAGAGTAATAAGCAAAAGTTTTTTCATACTGAAGTTTTAGAATAGCTTAACAGGGTTTCTGTCTTAAAAAACTTAATTTGTGAAGATAATAATATTAAAATGAATTTTACCAACAAAGAAATACCGCTTTCTATAAAAGATCAAGTAGAAGTTGCTTTGAGTTACTATCCGCAATTAAAAGATACTCCTATTGCATTTCGGTTTAAAAAAGAGATTAAAAAATCTACCATGCAGGCCCAACCTGCTTTTAAAAGTATTTTTAAAAGTAAAAAAAATAGAGCCTACGTAATTTTAATTTCTGAGAAATTTCAAATTGAAGAGGAAGAATTTTCTATTTTAAATGTGGAAGATGATGTGCTTATTGGATGGATTGGGCACGAATTAGGCCATATAGTAGATTATTTGCACAGAGGCACATTCGGGATGATTATCTTTGGATTTAAATATTTATTCTCAACCGCACACATTCAAGAGGTAGAACGTGCCGCAGATACTTATGCTGTAAAACACGGAATGTATCAATATATTTTGGCGACGAAGAATTTTATTTTAAACAATACCAGTATTTCGCCTAAGTATAAAAACAGAATTAGAAAACTCTACATGTCTCCAGAAGAAATTATGGAATTGGTAAACCATCTTGATATTGCTGAAGTAGAACAAAAAGTAGAAAAAGAGTTTCAGAAAGAAAGTTTGTAATCTAATTTTCATTCTCAGGGTGTGATACTGAATCAAGTTCAGCATGACGTTGATTACTTTATACAATGAAAAAAGTTTAAACTAGTACTATACACTTAGATTGATTTACCTCTGAGTTTTCTACAGATGATGTTTAATCTAACTTTGAAATAAAATTCGTCTCAATATCTCTTTTTCATTCTCAGGATGGGATACTGAATCGAGTTCAGCATGACGTTGAAAAATAAACTAAGAGTTTTGCTTTACAAAATCTTTAAACTCTTGGTATTTCTCTTCTCCCATTACTTTTTCCATTTTTACTTGTCCGCCTTTTTTCTTGTTAGCTCCGCTCCATTCATAAAAAACATCCATTGGCAATAAGTTTACCTTCACACCTTTTAATGCTTTAGATCTAGCTACTTTATAATTTTTATTGGCGTCTTGTAAATTTTTATCTAAAGCTTCGGCCAATTCTTCTTCAGAAACTGAAATATCTTGGTTAGTCCCTAAATGCCAAACGTGATAAAATTCTTCTTCTATCTTTACTGCCGAAACTGTAAATTCTGGCAATTTTATACTGAACTGCTCTTCTAACTCTTGTATAGCTTTATTCATTTTATTTACTGAAAGTTGAGAACCTACCACATTCAAGAAAAATTTGGTTCTTCCCGTAATTTTAATTTCAGCTTTTTCTACATCGGTAAACGCAATAGTATCTCCAATTAAATAACGCCAAGTACCAGAAACAGTACTAATAAGTAAAACATAATCTACATCTTTCTCTACTTCTGCCAAGGTTTTAACAGGTGCATCTTGTACTAAAGAACCGTCTGGATTAATATATTCTGGCTGAAAAGGCACAAACTCAAAATACACACCATTATCGGTTATTAACTCCATAGAGGTAGTATCTGGTCTTGTTTGGCAAGCCAAAAACCCTTCTGAAGCTAAATAAGTATCTATTACCGTCACTGGTTTCCCTAATAAAGCTTCAAAACTTTTTTTGTAGGGATCAAACGCTACTCCTCCAGAGGTATAGGCTTGTAAATTAGGCCAAACCTCATGAATATTATTTACTCCGTGATAGTTAATTACCTCTTTAAGCATTAGCTCCATCCAAGATGGTATACCACTCAAAGCGCCAATATCCCAGTTTTTAGCGTTTTCTGCTATATTTTTTACACGCTCATCCCAATCATCTATTTGAGAAATTTCTTTTCCTGGTTTGTAATACCCTTCAAACCAAAACGGAATGTTACTGGCGCTTATACCGCTAATTTCTCCTTCTAAATGTCCGTCTTTTTCTTTTAAGTTAGTACTACTTCCTAACATCATGATTTCTTTTTCAAAAAAATCTGCAGGCATATCAAAATTAGAAAGGGCAGTTACTTGCTTTATACCTGCATTTCTAATAGACTCAATCATCTCGTCTGTTACAGGTATTTTTTTACTTTTTTTACCAGTTGTGCCAGAACTTAATGCGTAGTAAGAGGGAATACCTGGCCAGGTGATATCTTCTAAACCTTCGTGCAGTTTGTACCACCAGTCTTTTTGCATTTGGTGATAATCAAAATAAGGTACTTGCTCTTGAAAGACTTTTTCTATATTCTCTGCATCTAATATTTTTTGAAAACCGTAGTATTTTCCGAACGCGGTATCTTTGGCTTTTTCTAATAGGTTTTTGAGTACTTTTTGCTGATTATCTACATGATTTGCTTCTGAAACAAAATTACCTGCAACATCTATTGCACCCTTAATTAAAGAACCTATGATAGCCATTGATACGTGATTTGATTAGTTTCTCAAAGATAATTTGAAAAGGGTACCGTTAAAAAAGCTACGGCCTAAATATTTGTTAATTAAGGGTTAAGAAGAACCAAACGTTAGGGGTTGTAACGGCATCCTTTTTTTGCTTTAGCAAGTGGCAAAAAAAGATATAGTGTAAAACCCGACCAAAAGCTTTTGTTTGCTTTTGGTAACGCCATAGAGAAAAGAATTTCGTTAAAAATATCATTGCTAATTGTTATATTTGCTATCTAAAGATTTACAAGTTGGACAAAGAGGTAATTATTGATAGAGTTGCAGAGATTTTAAAAGAAACGCCTGCATCTATGCAGATTGTAAAAAAAGGTGGTGATCGTGATAAGCGTTTTAGGTATTTAGCCAAGCATATGGTTGAAAAAGCAATTAAATACGATGCTTTAGTACTTTCTGAAAATGAAATGGGAATTGCGGTTGTTTTTCAGAATAGTAAAAGCAAGGGTAGTTTGCTTGAAGAAGTAATACAAGATTTAAAATTGGTTTTTAAGGTAACTGGTTTTAAAAATGTAAGACAGATTTTACGTAACCAAAAATATATTAAAGAACAACGTCCAAAAAATGAAGATTACCTTTATTGCTGGTTTTGGGGTATTTCTAAAGAAGCGAGAGGTGCAGATACGCAGGTAGGAAAACAAATGAAAGATGAGTTTTTAAAGCGTGCAAAAGATTTGAACTTACCTTTATACGCAGAAACACAAACACGAAGAAATACAATTGTATACCAAAAATTTGGTTTTGATCTTTTTCATACGTGGAATAGACCAGATGGTAAAACCATGTATTTTATGAAGCATGTGCCTACTCAACTGAAGGAAGCAGAAGAAAACAAAAATTAATTAGATAATCTATAGATTTTACGAATAACAAAAAAACCCTCTTTCGAGGGTTTTTAATATTACAAATACTTTTCTGGACTTACTTACTTGCAAAAAGCTCTACATCTTTTTTATCTATTTTATCACTACCTAAAATAATTAAACGCTCTATTACATTACGTAATTCTCTAATATTTCCGGTCCAATCATAATCTTTTAGTAGTTTTATAGCCTCATCACTAAATTCTTTTTGGTGAGTACCCTGCTCTTCAGCTATTTTTTTAGTGAAATAATCTACCAACAATGGTATATCTTCTCTTCTATCGTTTAAGGCTGGTACTTTTATAAGTATAACTGCAAGACGATGGTATAAATCTTCTCTAAATTTTTTATCTGCTATTTCTTTTTTTAAGTCTTTGTTAGTGGCGGCAACTACTCTTACGTTTACCTTAATATCTTTATCACTACCTACTCGTTGTATTTTATTTTCTTGCAAGGCACGTAATACTTTTGCTTGTGCAGTAAGACTCATATCTCCTATTTCATCTAAAAAAATAGTACCTCCGTTAGCTGCTTCAAACTTACCTGCGCGGTCTTTATTGGCAGATGTAAATGCGCCTTTTACGTGACCAAATAATTCACTTTCTATTAATTCTGAAGGAATAGCTGCACAATTAACCTCTACCATTGGCCCTTTAGATCTGTCACTTTTTTGGTGCAGCCAATGTGCCACTAACTCTTTACCTGTACCGTTAGAACCTGTAATAAGTACTCTAGCATCTGTGGGTGCTACTTTTTCTATCATTTCTTTTATGGTGTTAATCTGTGGAGATTCACCAATCATTTGATAGTTTTTACCAACTTTCTTTTTAAGTCGGGTATTTTCTGTAACCAACTCTCTTCTATCTAAAGCTATTCTTACCGTATTTAATAACCTGTTTAAATCTGGTGGTTTAGAGATATAGTCAAAAGCTCCGCTCTTCATTGTATTTACAGCAGTTTCTAAATCTCCGTGACCAGAAATCATTACAAAAGGTATTTCTGGTTTTATTTTTTTTGTAGCTTCTAATACCTCAACTCCATCCATTTTAGGCATTTTTATATCACAAAGTACAAGGTCATAATCTTCATTCTTTATTTTTTCTATTCCCACAAGACCGTCTTCTGCTTCCTCTACTGCATAGTTTTCATTTTCTTCGGAAAGTATTTTTTTTAGCACTCTTCTAATAGCTGCTTCATCTTCAATAACTAGTATTTTAGATATCATTATATTTTAAATTTAAGTCCGGTTCTTATATAAAATGTATTGTCATTTTCAATTATATATACATCTTCTCTATCGTTATTTCTAATTCTGTATTCGTTATATACAGTATGGCCTGCATAGCAGTAATATAATAAATGATCTGTAAAATAGTGCTCATAACCTAAGCCTAATGTTACGTTAGTCATAGATATATTTTCGCCTATTTTGTTTGACGAATCAATTTCTACATTATTTTGAATATTAGCAAAAAAACTATCTAAACTAGCAAAACCTTGTAGATGATTTTTCTCGTTAAAACTATATCTTAATAACGATTTTGGCACTCCCAAAGTGTAAGACCAAGACGGATTAATTTCTTTATAAAAATTAATTAGAGGTAAAGGGTAATTTCTGCCTGGAGTAGTAGAATAAAAGAGACCTAAAATCCAACGGTATGGTTTGCCCACGGCAACTCCGTTATCATCTACATTTTTTACATTATTAATGGCAAAAATAGCTGCTTGATAAATTACATCGTCACTAACAATAGATTTTTCAAAATTTGAAGAAATTCTTACTCCACCTTTAGCTGCAATTCTCCAATTAGAGTTTTTAATTTTTTTAATATAACCTAAACTCCCTTCAAATCTTTGTGTATTTCCTATTCTATCAGGATCAAAAGGTACTTCTTTTTCAAAATCTAAATCTATATCTCTGTATTCTAAACCTATTACTAAATAGTCTTCTTTAATAGGTATTGGCGCTTGTATAAGGGCTCTAAACCTATTCATAGATTG
The DNA here is from genome assembly GCF_900141885.1 of Mesonia phycicola. Taxonomy (GTDB): domain Bacteria; phylum Bacteroidota; class Bacteroidia; order Flavobacteriales; family Flavobacteriaceae; genus Mesonia; species Mesonia phycicola. The sequence goes on from NZ_FQYY01000001.1 coordinate 414,141, forward strand.
TTTGCCTTTAGAAAAAGGTATTCTTAAATATTCTATTCTAGCTAAATCTGTAGTTTGTGATTGAGAAAAATACGAGACAAAACAACATAAGATTGTGCATATTATTTTATTTGAATTGGCCATATATTTTTTTTGCAAACTCCATTTTATTTAAAAATTTGAGAACAGTTTTAGCCAATTTAATAGAATAGTCTTAAAATAGTATTCTTCTTAACGTTATTTTGGGGAATAATAGTGTATTAGAATATTTAGCTTAATATCTTAACCATTTATAAAGTTCTTTATAACTAGGTTTTTTACCATACATTAAAATACCCACTCTGTAAATTTTTGCAGCAACCCAGATTAATAAGAATATAGTACAAATTAAAATAGCCATAGATAAAACTATTTCCCACCAAGCTACTCCAAACGGAATTCTCATCAGCATAACCACAGGAGAGGTAAGCGGTATATAAGAAAAAATGGTACTAATTGTACCGTGCGGATTATCTATTACCGAAAAGAAACCTACATAAATACCTAACATTAAAGGTAAAATTATAGGTAACATAAACTGTTGTGTATCTGTTTCACTATCTACAGCAGCCCCTATTGCTGCATAAAGTGAGCTATATAAAAAGTAACCTCCTATAAAATATATAAGAAAACAAAATACTATTTTACCTAACGGAAGGTGAACAATATCTATAATTAATTTACCTATCTCATCTTGCGTACCCATATCTAATGCTGTGCTTGCCACTGGGCTTGAGTTAGATATGTCTATACCAAAAATAGAGGTAACCACAAAAAGTAGTATGCTACCAAAAACTATCCAAATAGCAAATTGAGTGATTCCTGCTAGACTAGTACCTAAAATTTTACCAACCATTAATTGCATAGGTTTTACAGAAGAGATTATTATTTCTATAATTCTATTGGTTTTTTCTTCTATAACACTACGCATTACCATATTACCATAAATAATGATAAACATCATTAACAAGTAACCAGCGGCACCACCAAAAAACATTTTTACATAATTAGATAGCTTAGAAGTCTCTTCTCCAGAAAAATTTTCTATTTGTAAATTTACTTTAGTCTTTGCTTGATTTATTTCATTTAAATTTACCCCTCGACGCTGCAGTTCTTTTTCTGTTAGTACGGTAGAAATTTTGCTTTCTATATCTGACAAGAAAGAGATACCAGGAGCTTTATTTGCAAAAAACTCTGTGTGTTTTGCTAAGTATTGGTTATCTGTAGAATTAGGGAAAAATAGGAGTCCGTAATATTCTTTTTTAGCAACAGAATCTATTGCTGCTTCTAAAGACATATCTGAATAGTCTAAATAACTAATATTTTCATCTGATTTAAATTCGTTAAAAAAAGCATTATCACTTTCATCATAAACAGCAATAATTTTATTTTCATCACTATTTAAACTACTTAAATAGGCTATTAAAATAACCATACCTACCATGATTATAGGACTCAAAAAAGTCATAATCATAAAAGTTTTATTTCGCACTCTTGCCAAATATTCTCTAACGATAATAAGTTTAAGGTTACGCATGAGATTTTATGGTTTTAATAAAAATATCGTTTACTGACGGAATCACTTCTACAAAGTGGTTAATTTTACCGTGATTCATTAAAAATGACAATAAATTATTTTGAGAATATTTTTCTGGAATTTTAATATTTAACTGAAGATCTTGATGTATACTATGAAAAAAAGTAGGTGTAACTTCAAATTTTTCTTGTAACAATTGCTTAAACTGCTCTTCTTGTGTTGGCTCTATACCTACTTGGTAGGTGTTAGATTTAAACTGCTTTTTTATATAAGAAACTTTACCATCTAATAATTTATTAGATTTATGTATAAGTGCCATATAATCACAAAGTTCTTCTACACTTTCCATTCTGTGAGTAGAAAATAAAATGGTAGCACCATCATCCCTCAATTTTAAAATCTCATCTCTAATTAAATTTGCATTTACGGGATCAAATCCGCTAAATGGCTCATCAAAAATTAAAAGTTTTGGTTGGTGAAGTACGGTTACAATAAATTGTATTTTTTGTGCCATCCCTTTAGAGAGCTCTTGTATTTTTTTATTCCACCAGTCACCTATTTCTAATCTTTCAAACCAATATTTAAGTCTAACAGTAGCTTCTTTTTTAGATAGACCTTTTAGTTGAGCTAAATAAAGTACCTGCTCACCTACCTTCATACTTTTATAAAGCCCTCTTTCTTCTGGTAAATACCCAATATATTGTATGTGTTCTGGTTTTAATGGCTCTCCGTCTAGTAAAATTTCACCTTGATCTGGCATAGTAATTTGATTTACTATTCTAATAAAGGTGGTTTTTCCTGCTCCGTTAGGGCCCAAAATACCAAATATACTTTGCTGTGGCACTTCTATTGAAAGTTGATTGAGAGCTGTAAAATCTCCATACTTTTTGGATACGTTCTCTGCGACTAAGAGGTTTTGCATACTATTTTATTATTCGGCAAAAATATAGGTTTCCATAGAAATAAGGTGGAGAAACTGCTATAAAAATAAAACCCACCCTTAAAATTATTACTCTAAGGATGGGAAAAAAATTGCTATGAAAAAGAAAAATATCACTATAATTAAATAGTGATATTCAAATATATATAAAATTTTGTTAATTAAAGCTGTTATGAAAACATATCTTTAACTTTCTCAAAAAATGACTTATCGCTTTTTTCTGGATTTGGAGTAAAATTTTCATCTCCCTGCATTCTCTCAAAAAAGTCTTTTTGTTCTTTAGATAAGGTTTTAGGCGTCCAAACATTTACGTGTACCAATAAATCTCCTTTACCATAACCATTTATACTAGGAATACCTTTACCTCTTAGGCGTAAAATTTTTCCGCTCTGCACACCAGAATCTATCTTTATTCTAACTTTACCAGTTACAGTTTGTATTTCTTTAGAAGCTCCTAAAACTGCCTCTGAGTAACTAATATATAAGTCATAATGTAAATTATCACCTTCTCTCTGAAGAAATTCATGTTCTTTTTCTTCAATAGCCACTAGTAAATCACCAGCAATACCATTACCTGGTGCCTCATTACCTTTACCAGAAACTTTTAACTGCATACCTTCTACAACTCCAGCAGGTATTTTAACAGAAATGGTTTCTTCTTTAAGTATTAACCCTTGGCTATCTGCATCTGAAGGTCTTTTGTCAATCATTTGTCCGCTACCGCCACATACATTACAAGGAGATGCGGTTTGCATTCTACCTAAAATAGTATTGGTAACACGTGTAACTTGACCTGTACCGTGACACGTAGAACAAGTTTTGTACGTTGTGCCAGCAGCCTGAACTTTACGCTTAACTTTTATTTTTTTCTCTACCCCGTTAGCTATTTCTTCTAGGGTAAGTTTTACTCTAATACGCAAGTTGCTGCCTTTAGCTCTACGCTGACCTCCGCCACCGCCAAAGCCACCAAAACCTCCGCCACCGCCACCAAAGGCGCTCCCGAAGATATCACCAAACTGACTAAAGATATCATCCATATTCATATTGCCAGCACCGCCACCAAAGCCGCCAGAACCATCAAAAGCTGCATGCCCCATTTGATCGTAACGTGCTCTTTTGTCAGGGTCACTTAAAACCTCATAGGCTTCTGCAGATTTTTTAAACATATCTTCTGCCTTAGCATCATCCGGATTTTTATCTGGATGGTACTTAATAGCCATTTTACGGTATGCTTTCTTTATCTCTGCAGCACTAGCTCCTTTGCTAATCCCTAATACGTCATAAAAATCTTCTTTCATCAATAATAATTTCTAATTAAAAATAGGTTTACTTACCGGTTACAACTTTTGGATATCTAATAATTTTTTCTCCCAAAGTATAACCTTTCTCTACCACATCTACAATCTTACCTTTTAATTTTTTGTCTGGAGCAGGAATTTGGGTAATTGCCTCATGTAAATCTGCATCAAAACTATCACCTGCTTTTATTTGCATTGGCTCAAGACCTTTGTTTTTTAAAGTCTCTCTTAGTTTGTTGCTTATTAACTGCACTCCTTCCAAAAGATTTTTGTCTTCTGTTTTTTCAATCTCTACCATAGCTCTATCAAAATCATCTAATACAGGAAGCATAGATACCATTACATCTTTACTTGCTGTTTTAAATAACTCAATACGCTCTTTGCTAGTTCTTCTTTTATAGTTTTCAAATTCAGCAAAAAGTCTTAAGAATTTATCTTTTTCTTTCTCTACCTCTTCTCTAAGTTTTTCTTCGACAGATAATTCTTCTACGTTTTCAGATTGCTCTTCAGCAGACTCTACATCTTCAATAGCTTGATCAATTGTGTTTTCTAAATTATCTTTCAAGCTCTCTTCTTGATTATTTTGGTCTTTATCTTTGCTCATTTTATTTTGTTCTTTATAGTAGACTGTTGTAGGCAAATGTATTGCCATTTCTACTAAAAATGCCAAAATGTCACCGTTAAGTTTTAATATTTATTTAAGAATAATAGTAATTTCTTAGATTACATTTGAATGTTATATTTAAAACCAAATTATCTAAAAGATGAAAAAAGTATTTTTAAACATGTTTATGGTTGCAGCATTAGGTGTGTCTGTAATTTCTTGTAAAAATGAAGTTAAAAATGAAACAGAAGCTAAAGAAGCGGAAGAAGTAACAGAAGTTACTGATGAGGCTGCGGTTTATATTGTTTCTGCAGAAGAGTCTAAAATTGAATGGCTAGGAGCTAAACCTACAGGATCTCACAACGGTACTATTAATGTAAAAGAAGGTGAAATTTTATTAGGCAACGATATAGTAGAGGGAGGTCACTTTGTTATTGATATGAAGAGTATTGCTGTTGAAGATTTAGAAGGAGACCAAAAAGAAAGTCTAGAATCTCATTTAATGGGTACTGTAGAAGGTAAAGAGGGTGATTTCTTTAATGTTCAAAAATATCCTGAAGCTGATTTTGAAATTACTAACGTAGAGAATAAAGATGGCAAAACTTGGTTAAACGGTAATTTAACTTTAAAAGAAACTACTAAAAACATTAGTATTCCTGTATTTATAGAAACTACCGATGAGGGTATTACTTTAAGTAGTGAAACTTTTACAATAGATAGAACTAATTGGAATATTAACTACGGGTCTAAATCCGTATTTGATAACTTAGGAGATAAGTTTATTAAAGATGATATTGAATTAAAAGTTACTTTAAAAGGTAAAAAATCTTAATTTAAAAGGTCTTCAATAAAAAAGCCTCTGATAAAAATATCAGAGGCTTTTTTTATAATAAATTTTCTAAAGCAGGACCTACGTGATCAAAATAATATACAAAGCCCAATGCATCTAGTTTAGAGTTGCTTACTAATTGACTAGATAGTACTAAAGTAGATCTTTCTCCTAATAACGTTTTTAAAACAAAGGCCGGCACTTTGGGTAAAATAATAGGCTTCTCTACTATTTTTGCAATGGCATAAGTTAGTTTTTTATTACTAACAGGGTTTGGTGCTACTGCATTAAATACACCATCTAGATTTTTGTGTATTGCAAAAATAAAAATCCTAGCTAAGTCTTCTATATGAATCCAAGACTGCCATTGTTTACCACTACCTAATGGTGAGCCTACATAATTTTCTACTACTTTTTGAATATGTGGCAGAGCTCCTCCATTTTCAGAAAGAACTAAACCAATTCTAATTTTAGCTACATCAACTCCCAATTTCTCAAATTGGTCTACAGAAGCTTCCCATTTTACTACCACATCTCCTAAAAAATTATCTGCTTTACCAGAATAATCTTCTTTATACAGAGTAGTTAATGAATCTGGATATATGCCAATAGCACTTGCCGAGACTATTTGAGTAATCTCATGACTATTATTTTTTAGTGTATTAAATAATAAATTTGCAGAGTCTACCCTGCTATCTATTATTGCTTTTTTGTGAGAAGGTGTCCAAGGTTTAGAAACACTTGCGCCAACTAAATTGATGATTTTATCTACTCCGTTTAAACAATTACTATCAATCTCCCCTTTTTTCGGGTTCCAATAAAAACCTTTAAAATCTGATTGATTTTTAATTTTATCTTTTGAAGTAGTTAAGTAGTTTACAGCAATATTTTCTTTTTGGCAAAGTTTCACAATCTCAGAACCAACCAAGCCTGTTGCCCCTGTAATTAAAACTTTCATATTTTTTTATTTTGAATGTAGCTATATTTTTACAAGTATGTACTTTAATTAATACAGGTTTAACAGCTGTTTTATAATTTCTTTTTTTTAATATTTATGCTTCTGTTTTTACTGCACGAAGCATCTCTCTTTTACCCGGAGGCCCTTCTAATCTTTCTACTTGAAAACCGCAATCTTGCATAGCTCTTCTTGCACTACCCTTAGCTGAGTAGGTTACCAAAACACCATTTACTTTTAGTGCCTTATACATTTGCTCAAAAATTGGTTTTTCCCATAGTTCTGGTTGTACTCTAGCTCCAAATGCATCAAAATAAATAAGTTGATAAGCATTTACGTCATCAATATCTTTAAAAAATTTCTTCTGCTTAGTAAGAGTAAAAAAATCTGTTATCCTTGATGCTTTTTCCCACTCTGCATCGTGAATTTTATCAAAATTTAAAATAGCCTCCTTCTTTTTAAACTGCGTGGCATAATTTAATTTTTTCACCTCTTCTGCTGCCACAGGATAGGCCTCTACACCTGTATAATTAACAAAAACGTTTTTATCTTGTGCTTCTAACAAGGTAATTAAAGAGTTTAAACCTGTACCAAAGCCTATTTCTAAAATATTTATTTTCTCAGGTAAATTTGTTTCTATCAAATAAAACAATCCCATTTTAATAAATACATGATAAGCTTCTTGTATAGCGCCGTGTTTAGAGTGGTATTGCTCATTCCACTCTGGGAGATGAATGGTTGTAGAACCATCTGCTGTAGTAATAATTTCTCTTTTCAAAAGTAGTAGCTGTATTTTTAAATTTCTATTTTATTAACAACTAAAAAAATAAAAATTTAGTTATTCATTATAAACAATATACTTTATAATTATTTTTTACATAAATTAAAAAAAGCCATTTTAGATATGAAGTGCATCTAAAATGGCTTTGTACATTGTACACTAGATTTATAATTATTGCTTAGTAGGTTTTTCCATTAAAACACCGGTAGCCATAAAAGCATATTCTTTTTTAGGCTCTGTTATTGCAGCAATTTCTTCTTCTGTTTTGCCAGCATCTTGCGCATAATGTTTTAATTCTTCTACAGGAGTCTCTGTTATATAAGCCTTACCCTCTACAATAGTTTCTTTGTTTTCTGCATCTAGAGGTACAAAAAATTTATAATCTTTAAATTTTACAAAAGATGTTAAAGAGTCTGCCAATTTTAGTTTCATCCAACATCCTTTTTCTTTACAAACTTTATCTACCGTAGACTTAAATTTCACATCTAATGTATCTCCAACACTCATAGCGTCAAACTTTGCTTTCATTTCTGAAGCACTAATTACATTTTCTTCGTCTATTTTTTCACCAAAACTAGCATATTTAGTTTCAGATGCAATTGCCATATCTTTAGCATCTTGGGTATTTTCTTGTGAAGGTTCTTTAGAAACATCTTTACAACTAATTAAAGCTAACACAGAAAGTGAAAATATTATTCTTTTCATAATATAATTGTTATTTGACTGATTATAATTTAATACAAATTTAAGAATATTAGAAGTTTTTCAAGAATTTTTAATTTAATACTTTTGTAAAAAATTAAAACAAACACAATGAAAACTCAAAGTACCACTTTAGACATCACAAAAGCCTCTTCTTCTAGAATCAGCGAGGTTGATTTTGACAACTTAGCATTTGGTAAACACTACTCAGACCATATGATGATTTGTGACTATAAAGATGGTCAATGGCAAACCCCTCAAGTTTTGCCTTACGGACCTTTATCTATGGATCCTTCTTCTAAAGTTTTTCACTACGGCCAAGCTGTTTTTGAAGGAATGAAAGCTTTTAAAGATGAAGATGATAAAGTTTGGTTATTTAGACCAGAAGATAATTTTAAGCGTATTAATATTTCTGCAGAAAGGTTAGCAATGCCAGCCTTCCCTAAAGAATATTTTTTTGAAGCATTAGAAACCATTTTAAAGTTTGATAAAGATTGGATTAAAACAGGTAAAGGAAACTCTCTTTACATTAGACCATTTGTTATTGGAACAGAAAATGGTGTTTCTGCCTCTCCATCAAGCGAGTATAAATTTATAATTATTTGCTGCCCAGCAAAAGCATATTACTCTAATCCTGTAAAAGTTACTATCGCTCAAAAATATAGTAGATCTGCAGATGGAGGTGTTGGTTATGCTAAAGCCGCAGGTAACTATGCAGCTCAATTTTACCCTACCAACTTAGCGAAAGAAAAAGGGTACGATCAAGTAATCTGGACAGATGCTAATACACACGAGTACTTAGAAGAATGCGGTACAATGAATGTATTTTTTAGAGTAGGAGATAAATTAATTACTGCACCTACTAACGATCGTATTTTAGATGGTATCACACGTAAAAGTATTATAGCTCTTGCTGAAGATGAAGGCGTTACTGTAGAAGTAAGACGCGTTTCTGTTAAAGAAATTGTAGAAGCTGCTAAAAATGGAGAATTAAAAGAAATTTTTGGAGCTGGTACTGCAGCTACCATTGTGCCATTTTTAGGTTTTGACTTTAATGATGAGTATTTTGAGCTACCACAAGTAGAAAACTCTTATGGAGCTAGATTTAAAACAAGACTACAAGACATACAATACAATCTTGCAGAAGATAAATTTAATTGGACATACGAAGTAAAGTAATACTTACTTTTACCAAAAACATACTTAAAAGCCAAGGTAATTATTCCTTGGCTTTTTTCTTTTAAAAAAGGAAACCTTATTGCTCTAAAAAAAAAGAAGTAACTTATTTTTTAATAAGTTTGTTTACACCCTAAAATAAAAGCTTTTGAAATACGCTTGCATACTATTATTCTTCTTTTGCTTTTCGGCATTTGCCCAAAAAAAAGACAGCCTTAGTAGCGTGCCTAAGAAAGACTCTTTATACCTTAAAAGAAGCGAAGATTTTTACAGAAATATTCAAATAAAATCAAAAAACAGCCAATTCACCAAGATGTTACACAGCTTGATGTTTGAACCTGTAAATCCTGCTAATGAGAAAGAGACTATAAAAAAAATTGAAAATCAACTTAACAGAAATTTTAAAGAACACCAAGGTAAAATTATAAGAAAAATACAAATTACCACGCTAGACCCATTTGGCTATAATGAAAAAGATACAACCGTATCTCCTCAAAAAGGAATAGATAAAATAGGAAATGCCCTTCACGCAAGCACAAAATCTTTTACCGTTAGAGGGTTACTTTTAATTAAAAAAAACAAAGCCTTAGATTCTCTAAAAATTCTAGAGACAGAACGATTATTAAGACAGCGAAAGTTTATAAGACGAGCAATTATAAGACCTGAAAAAATAACTAATGTAAAAGACTCTATAGACTTGCACGTTTATGTACTTGATAGTTGGAGCTTAGATGTAGATGGAGATATCTCTACCAGCAAAGGAGAGTTAAGATTAAGAGAATTCAATTTTTTTGGTTTAGGCCACCAAGTAACCACTACCTATAAACGTGATTTTCAAGACAAAGACGAAGTTGGCTTCACTCTTGGTTATAGAGCAAGAAATTTATATAATACTTTTATAGATGCAGAAGTATTAAGAGATGTAGAAACCAACCAATCTTACAGAAACTTAGCTAGTTTAACCAGAACATTTTATTCTCCATATGCTAGATGGGCAGGAGAAATTAGCCTGCAACAACGTTATTATTATGAAAATTTTTATAACAGCACTATAGATTCTGTAATACTAGATCCTTTAAAAACAAAAACACTAAATATTTGGGGTGGTTACGCTATACCAATTGCTAATAAAAACTCTAAAGAAAAACTGCCTACCAACTTAATTTTAGCTGCCAGATACTCTAAATTAGATTATATAGAACGCCCTAACGAGCAAATTGACTCTGTAGCTTATTTCTCTAATGAAAATGTTGCCTTAGGCTCTATAGGTATTAGAAACATAAATTATGTAAGAGATAGATATATTTTTAGAAATGGAGATATAGAAGATATCGCTATTGGTAATAGCTATTTTATACATTCTGGTATACAAAGAAACCTATACCAAAATAATTTTTACTTTGGTATAGACTTAACTTTCTCTAATTATTACAAAGACTTTGGCTATTTGGCAGCTAGTACAGAATATGGAAGTTACTTTAATAGTGGAGACGTTTCTAGATCTGTTTTTAAATTTGAAGGAACATACTTCTCCCCTATTTTTACTATAGGCAATTGGTACATGAGGCAATTTGTAAAGTCTAATGTAGTAGTTGGTATTAATAGAAAAGAAATTATAAAAGACAGAATAGATTTAGATGGAGATAGAGGTATTCAAGGCTTTAATAGTCAAGAAGTATACGGTACCAGAAAATTTGTTTTCAGTTTTCAAACACAGTCTTACGTGCCATTTAGTTGGTTAGGCTTTAGAATGAGTCCGTTTATTTCTTTTGATTTAGGTTTTATTGGAGAAGAACCTAGATCATTTTTTTCTAATGATTTATACAGCAGGTTTGGCGCTGGCTTTTTAATTAGTAACGATTATTTTGTTTTTGATACTATTAAACTCTCTTTTTCTGTTTACCCTAGTATACCTGGCCAAGGTGAAAACATTATGAAATTTAATGGTAATTACGATAATCTTTTCAATTTAGATAATTACAATTATGAAGAACCTCATATTGTAGAATATCGTTAAGTAAAAAACTTTGATATTGGTTATAAATAATTGATAATAATAGTTTTTAGAAATAATTTATTACCTTCCTACAAAATTAGGTTATTCACAACCGTTATAAAATACATTAATCAAAATTTAGACTGAATGAAGGTTTATGGTAAATGCAAAAATTGTAAAAACGAAATCTCATATAGAACCAATGCGAATACTCGAGTAGAATTTGCGATGCAAGATGGCGAAAACAAAAATTTAAATTGCAAAAGTTGTGGAACAAACACAAACTTTCATGTTGATGAATTATATGCCCAACCTTCAAAAATGCCATATTTAATAACAGGTTTTGCAACTTTGGTTATTGTAATTGTAACATTATATTTCATATTTTTTAGCGATAGTAAATATGTAATCATTGCTTTTGGCTTACCGCTAGTTATTTATTTAATTTTGACTAAGCAGGATCAAACACGAGTTTCAGATTTTAACAGAAGAAAATTAAAAGGACGAACTCATAACATAGTATCATCTAAACTTTTATAAACATATAACTTCCAAATATTTATTTATAAAACTTTACGAAGAGATAAAACAACAACTAATATAAATTACTCAACAAAAACATGAATTTAAAATGTCATCCTGCCCCACCAAATAAGAAAGAATATATTGCAGATGTTGGCAGAATACTCGTTAAAGACTATGGTAAAAAAGAATACTACAAACCTGAAGAAGTAAAAAAAGCATCTAATAAATCTAACTACTACGTTTCTAATTATATCGATTGGCATTGCTGGGCAATGTGTATCTTTTCTTCTCACTCCGATTTTGAGACCTATCATAAATTAACTGGGGAAGCTTGCGATTATGTAGCTATGAAAACCGAAATGTTAAGTGGTTTTGCTATTAGTTCTACTGCTAATTGGTTTTCTATTTCAGATATAGATATTGATGCTTCTTGGCTAGATTTTGGATCTATTTTTGGAGGTTTATTAGAAGGAATTGGAAGTTTTATTGGTGGAATAGTTGACGAACTATAAAAATTCTTCAACTATATTTCGTTTAAAAAAGCTTAACTATCCTCTCTTAAAATTAAAATAAAAACTGCTATATTTTATGTGTTAGGGATAGCCGTGAAAAGCCCGTAAAGTAAAAGTCTATAAAAAAACAAGCCTGCAAAGAGCGACCTAAGAAGCTTTTTGCAGGCTTAGATTTTTTTGGTTTTTTACTGCGTACTTGTAACAGATAGCCCGGCCGCAGGCAACACCAAAAAATTATTTTTCTAAGATGGTTTTAATATTTGGTTTAAAGTAATTAGGGCCTTTTAACACTTTACCATCTTCGCGGTAGATTGGTTTGCCATCTGCTCCCAATTTACTCATATTACTACGTTGTATTTCTTCAAAAACTTCTTCTATTTTATGTTGCATGCCGTGCTCTATAATGGTACCGCAGAGTATGTAAAGCATATCGCCTAGCGCATCTGCTACCTCTACCATATCGTTATTATTGGCAGCTTCTAAATATTCTTCGTTTTCTTCTTTCATAAGATTAAATCGAAGTAAATTTTTGGCTTCTCCCAAACTGGCAGTTAACTTTTCTTTATACCCTAAACCAAAGGCGGTATGAAATTCTTTTACGGCGTCAATACGTTTCTTCATAATAATAGATTAATTTTGCATAAAAATAGAAAAAATGTTCACGCAAGGTCAATGGATTTTTACTGGTTTTTTTGTAGTTGCTTTTATTTGCGCTATTACTTATAGCTATCGCAAAGACATTAAACTGCATAAAAAATATTATAAAGGTAGTTTACTTATTTTAGGTGGTTTTATTCTATTTATAGGTATTCTCTTTGTGATTAAAACATTTTTACGATAATAAAACTTTACCGAAACAATTCTTCTTTGCTTTTTGGCTATTTTAGTAAAAAGAAAAATTGATGATTACAGAAATTCAGCTTTCTAACAAAAAGATAATTGTAGATTTATCTGAGCCACTAGACCTTTCTATTACTTTAAGTGGAGATGAGAATAACCCAATTGCTTGGTATTTAGACGAGCCAAAAATTACTCCTGTACAAGAAGGTAAATGGATTGCCAAAGTGAGTGAAGGAGCATCGGTAAATTTTAATAACCTTTATTTTAATCCGCACGCACACGGAACGCATACCGAATGTGTTGGTCATATTTCTGAAGAGTTTTACAGTGTAAACAAGGCTTTAAAACAGTTTTTCTTTACCGCAAAAGTAATCTCTTTAGTGCCAGAAAATTATGGCGAAGATGCGGTAATTTCTAAAAAACAATTGCAACACTACTTATCTAAAAATGAAGCTGAAGCTTTAGTGATTAGAACGTTACCCAATACCAAAAAGAAAAGAAGAAGAAAATACAGCCATACCAATTGGCCTTATTTATTAGAAGAAGCAGCTATTTATATTAGAGAATGTGGCATTAAGCATTTATTAATAGATTTACCCTCGGTAGATAAAGAAAAAGATGATGGGCAATTACTAGCACACCGCGCTTTTTGGAATTACCCAGAAAACACCAGAAAAGATGCTACCATAACCGAGCTTATTTATGTTTCTAATAAAATTGAAGACGGTAATTATTTACTTAATTTGCAAATTGCTTCTATAAAAAACGACGCTTCTCCCAGCAAACCCGTACTTTATAAAATTATTTAAAGCTGTTTCTAATAGTGTTATTTTAAAATCTTTAGACTTTCATGTTACATTTAATAGCGTTAAACGTCTATTAAATAAAAGAATCTATTCGGTTAAAAATAAACCATTCAATCTAAAAGCATTTTTAAATGAATCTAAAAACATCTTTAAAACTCGAAGAACTCGCGATGCTCCTACTTGGCATCTTTCTATTTTCACAACTTCAGCTTTCTTGGTGGTGGTTTGCAGGTTTATTTTTAGCTCCAGACCTTGGTATGCTTGGGTATTTAGTAAATACTAAGATTGGAGCTTATACGTACAATATATTTCATCATAAATTTATAGCAATTGCTATATATCTCTTCGGAATATTTATTACTTCTGAAATTGTACAAATGATAGGAATTATACTTTTTTCTCACGCTAGTTTTGATAGAATGTTAGGCTACGGACTAAAATTAGAAGATGGTTTTAAGCTTACCCATTTAGGAGAACTAGGAAATAATTAATACCTTACCCTAATCTTTTAAGTTTTTCTAAAAAATTAAAGCTTACACCAAACTATGGAATTACTTTTTATAGGTTTAGCTGCCGGTGCCATTGCTGCGTATTTTATTTATTCTTTCTTCAACTCTTCTAAACGCAAAGAAAAAGAAGAAAAACAGTCTGTTGTTTTGATGGAAAAAATAAGAGCTGTCTGTAAATTTATTACGGTTGAAGGCGATTTTTCTGAAATTTACCATTACCAAAATGTAAAAGACAAATGGATAAATTTGGTGTTAGGAAGCAAAAAAGCACTTATTTTAATTGAAGCAAAAGCGTATGTAGGTTTTGATTTGACTAAAATTAAAATGAATTCTGACGTAGAGAAAAAAACTATTTATTTAAGTAATTTCCCACAACCAGAATTACTTACTATAGAAACCGATTTTAAATATTACGACAAACGTGAAGGTTGGGCAAACCCATTTACTTCTTCAGATTTAACAGATATTAACCGAGAAGCTAAACAACATATTATTGATAAAATACCCAACAGCGGTTTGTTAAAAGAAGCCTCTTCGCAAGCTCTAGAAACCATCCAGCTGATTGAAAAGTTGGTAGAAACCATCAATTGGAAGTTAGATTATACAGCTTTGCAATTAGATTCTGGCAAACAAAAAATATCTTCAGCCAAAGTAGAACAAGAACTAGAAAAATTATAAATGGATATTATTCAGCTTCGAGAATATTGCCTAACTTTTAAAGGTGCTACAGAAGATTTTCCTTTCGATGAAGATACTTTAGTGTTTAAAGTGATGGGTAAAATGTTTGCGCTCGTTGGTTTAGAAAAATGGGAAATGGGCAAACCAGCTATCAATTTAAAATGCGACCCAGAAAAAGCTATCGAGCTACGCGAAAAATATCCTGAAGAAATTTACGGCGGTTACCATATGAGCAAAAAACATTGGAATACGGTGATAATTAATGGGCCTCTACTTACCGAGAAGCAAATCAAGCATTTTATTAACCACAGTTACGAGTTAGTGGTGAGTAAACTTACTAAAAAGCAAAAACAAGAATTAAAAGAAATGGAGTCTTAAATTCTTCTGGAAGTTCTGTATTTTAGCACGAAATACACTTCAATAAGAATTTCATGAAATCACCTTTATCGGTTTATCAAGATAACATACAACGCTACCAAACTTCTTTAAGTAATACTAAAAAAAAACTTTTTGCTTCCAGTATGCTACGCTTGGCGGTTTTTTTAATTTTTGCGTTTTTAATTTATCTCTTTTCTAGCAACACCGCACTAGTTTTGTTGTTCGTATTTTTGTGTATTGCCAGTTTTTTATTTCTAGTAGCTAGACATACCGATCTTCAGCAAGAAAAAGAAAAACTGAAACAACTTATTGAGCTGAATAAAACAGAAATAAAAGTACTAGATCGTGATTTTCATGATTTACCTAACGGAAAAGAATTTGTTAATCCGCAGCACGAGTTTAGTCAAGATATAGATCTATTTGGTAATCGATCATTTTTTCAATATTTAAACAGAACCGCACTCGCTTCTGGGAAGCAAAAGTTAGCCGATTTATTGAGCAGCAACGATATTACTCATATTGAAGAAAAACAGGAGAGCATCAAAGAGCTTGCTAAAAAAATAGATTTTAGGCAAGAGTTTACCGCGGTTGCCAAAATGGTAAAAGCAAAAATAAAATCTTCTATTATTTTAGACTGGTTTAGCAATTATCAAGCATTTGTACCTTCGGTTTTTAAATGGCTACCAAAGGTATTTTCTGTGGTTTCTCTCCTTTTATTTATTGCTTTATCATTAGATATAATTACGTGGTATTATTTAGGTGCTTGGTTTATTATTGGATGGTTAATTATTGGCCGTTATGCTAAAAAAGTGAATGAAATTTCTGGCTATGTGAGTGAAATACAAAGTACTTTTCAGCAATATCATTTATTATTAGCTTTAATTGAAAGTAACTCTTTTGAAGCAGAATTAAATAAAAATAAGCAGCAAAAAATTGAAATTAAAAATAAAAAAGCTTCTGTTGTTTTTAAAGAATTTTCAAAAATTATTGATGGTTTAGAGCGAAAAAATTTCATGATTTTCGGACAGCTTATTAGCGGTTTTATGCTTTGGGATTTATGGAAAGCTTACGAGCTTGAACAATGGATTTTAACCTACTCACACCATACAGAACATTGGTTTAAAGCCATTGATGAGTTTGATGCCTACAACTCGTTAGGTGGTTTTGCATTCAACCATCAAGAATATACATTTCCAAAAATTCAGCAAAATAAAGCGGTCTTAAAAACTACGGAAGCGGTGCATCCGTTAATTAATCCGAAAGATGCGGTTACCAACGATTATCAGATCGATCAGCAAGAATTTTTTATTATTACCGGCGCTAATATGGCGGGAAAAAGTACATTTTTAAGAACGGTTTCTTTACAAATTGTGATGGGTAATGTTGGGCTTCCCGTTTGTGCTAAAACCTGTGAATACTCTCCCATCAAACTCATCACGAGTATGCGAACGGTAGATTCGTTGGCAGATGAAGCTTCGTATTTTTATTCTGAATTAAGCCGATTAAAGTTTATTGTAGATGAAATTAAAAATGATAAGTACTTTATTATTCTAGATGAAATTTTAAAAGGAACCAACTCGACCGATAAAGCGATCGGTTCTCGAAAATTTGTTGAAAAATTAGTGGGTTCTTACTCTACCGGAATTATTGCTACACACGATTTAAGTTTATGCGAAGTAGCAAACCAATTACCTCAAGTAAAAAACCATTATTTTGATGCCGAAATTATTAATGATGAATTGCATTTTGATTATCAATTTAAAGATGGAATTTGTCAAAATATGAATGCCTCGTTTTTACTTCGTAAAATGAATATTGTAGATAGTTAGAAAGATTTAATTCATACTCACTGTGATGCGATTCCGGATCAAGTCCAGAATGACGATAAATTAAGAGTTATTGATCGCTAAATCATTTCTAGTGATTTTATTACAGCGATAACGAAAATAAAATTATATCGAGAAGGAAAATATTTAAAGTAAAAATTAAATAATGGATTCATTAACACAGATTGTTTTAGGTGCTGCCGTAGGTGAAGCGGTTTTAGGGAAAAAAGTAGGCAATAAAGCCATGCTTTATGGAGCTATTGCTGGTACCATACCAGATCTTGACACCTTTGCTTCTTATTTTACAGATACGGTAACTGCATTAGAAATTCATCGTGGTTTTACACATTCAATTGTATTTTCGGTAGTATTTGCGCCTATTTTTGGTTGGCTTGTTTCCCGATGGGAAAAAAATGCTAATTGGAAAAATTGGTCATGGCTCTTTTTCTGGGGTTTTCTCACGCATCCGTTACTCGATGCACACACCACTTGGGGTACGCAGCTTTTTTGGCCCTTAGATTTACGCTTAGCTTATAAAAATATTTTCGTGATCGATCCGCTTTACACTTTACCTTTTCTGGTTTTTGTGATTTTAGCGATGCGACAAAAAAGAACTTCTTCAAAGCGTAGAAAATTAAACAATCTAGGACTTATTATAAGTTCTGCTTATATGTTGTTAACGCTTATTCTGAAAGGAATTACTTATCACAAATTCACAGAAGCACTTCAGCAACAAAACATTGCTTATACAGAAATAGAAACCAAACCTTCCCCTTTCAACACCGTTTTATGGACAGCAAATGTAGATACAAAAAATGCTTACCTAATTGGTCATTACTCATTCTTTGATTCTAAACCTATTCAATTTACCGCTTACCCGAAAAATCACGAATTGCTAGGAGATCTTGAAAATGAAGAAAACGTGCAAAAGCTCATTAAAATTACAAAAGGCTGGTACACTATTACTAAAGAAAACAATCAACTCTATTTAAATGACTTGCGTTTTGGACTTTTGAGTTTTTCTCCTTCTGCAAAAAATTTCACCTTCAGTTTTCATTTAGAAAAAAAGAACGGAGAGGTAATTATCACTGAAAAAGAAAAAAATACTCGAGATGCTAAAAAATTAATGCAAGAATTATGGCTACGTATTTTAGGCAACTAAAACTTATAATTTTCTTAAATACACACCAACTTAAGTATTGATTATCAATGATTTTATATCTTTAAAATAAAAACCATGAGTATAAAAACATCTTTCTTTAGAGGATTATCTAAATTGAATAAATTGGTGCTCCCTAATTATACCAAAAAAGGATTAGATTTAGCCAAGGCTAGCAAAGTACAATTAGCAATTATTGGTTGGAAAGCTTGGGTTACAAAAAATGTTGCTAACAATCCTAATCAAAAATTACTAAGTAACTAATAGGTGATTAAAGAATTTACCTTGTTTGGGACAAGCTTTTTTCTGCCATCTAAAAAAGATAATTCAATTAAAAAATTACACTGAATTATTTCTCCACCTAGTCTTTCTACTAAATTACACGCTGCTTTTGCAGTACCTCCGGTAGCTAAAACATCATCGTGAATAAGTACTTTTTGCCCTGCTTTTATGGCATCTTCGTGGATTTCTAAAATATCTTGACCGTATTCTAAATCATAGGTTTCTTGTAAGGTTTTATAGGGTAATTTTCCTTTTTTTCTAATAGGCACAAAACCTGCGTTAAAATGCTTTGCCAATAAAGTTGCAAAAAAATAACCTCTAGACTCTATACCAACAATTACATCTACTTCTGTATTTATTTTTTCTGCAAATTTCTTTACACAAAAATCTAAAGCTTGCGGATTTTGTAAAAGTGGAGTAATGTCTTTGTAGGATATTCCCTCTTTAGGAAAATTGGGAATAGTTCTAATAAATTCTTCTATATTCATAGGTACTTATTTAGCTTTAGCGAAGATAAACACTAGGTTTGGAAAGTAAAATTAGATTTTCTTTAAAATCTCTTGGTAGTTTTATATAAAAGAAATATATTTGCACCCGCAAAAAGGCCTCGTGGCGCAACTGAATAGCGCATCTGATTACGGCTCAGAAGGTTACAGGTTTGAATCCTGTCGAGGTCACTATTTAAAAACAAAACCCACTGATTTTCAGTGGGTTTTGTTGTTTATAACAAGTACTTAACATTCTCTCTTTCATCTAATGAGCCAAAACCTCACAAAAGCAGCTATTACAATCACATATTAATATAAATAAATTATCTACAGCTACAGTTAAGTGTACATTTATGAAAAAAGCAAAGATTATTTTTATTGAAAATTAGAAATCCAAACTATAGATATTTCTGAGAAGATGTATAAAATTTTTCTTCCCTTAATGAGCTAGAAAAGGTGGATTAATAAGTATCTAGAATATGCAAGCAATAAAATAAGTTATAATTAGAAGAAGTTATTATTTATTCTAATATCTTAAATAAGATAACCACTTCTTCTATTATTAAAACAAAAATTTATAATTTTAAGATCAATTTTCTTTTCTATTTGCCTTGATCATATATAATATTTTTGATAATATTTTTGATTGTTTATCCCATTTTTTTTGCTTTATTTTAAGTTTCACCTCTTCTCCTTCATAATGCACCAATAAAGAAGCTCTGCCTTTTTGTTGAAAAATTAAAGTTAAATCTTCAAATAAAAATTTTGCGGAATATCTATGTTTCCAAACATTTTTACTAGATTCTATAAAAATTTTGTTTACAGGAATGGTTATTTCATTATCTTCTAAAACAAACGTAATACTATCAATTTCTCTTACTTTCTTATCTACATAAGTAAAGTTAAATGTAACAGTATCGTTAGATGTTAAATAAGTCAAATCATAAAATAAACTACTATCTTCTTTATCGTTTTCAAATTCTTGCTTAGGCTCTATAAAATAGAGAACTCCATTATCTTGCATCGAAGAAGTGAAATACTTTGAAATTTTTTGAGCATTAACTGTACTACAAATTCCAATCAAAAAAGATATAAGTATAAAAGGGCGTGAAAAACACACCCTTTTTGGTAGACTACTCACCATATACAAAAACTTTGTATTTTGCAAAAATACCTAAAAAACTAGTTGATTGCTCATCTACGTGATGGATTTTTGTAATACCTGCAGATTTTGCAGCTGCATCAATACTTGCGTCTCCAGTTGCCACAGCACCTAATATAGATGTTGCTTCTGCAGATCCAACTTTTGATGAGTTAGAATTGCTTGTCGCTGTTAACGGAGCTTTAACATCAGAGTACAATACACCTGTTAAAGGACTTTTAACAGAAGCACAACTTGAAAGTAATAAAGTTGCACCGGCAGCAAACATTAAATTTTTAACTTTTTTCATAATAGATTAAATTAGTTATTCATGTCTACTTCAGAATTTAATTGGCTTTTCGACTTGTTCCCAATAAATTTGAGGCAAATATATTTAATGCTCAAATATTTCATATACAATCACGTATTTTTTTTAACAATTTTTATAGACAATTATTATTTATCAAAATATTCTCTAGGTGTAGCTATGTAATAATCAAAATAGTTCGAAATGAAATTGAGAATTAATTATATTATTATTTCGTTTATTATATAACAAAAAGCCCCAAACTACTAGTTAAAGTATTTGGGGCTTTTCTTATTTAACTTAACTTATTACTCTTCAGTAGAAATCTCTGTAGTTAATTTACCTACAATTTTCACACTTTCTGCCTCAATAGTTGATAATTGAGTAGCAGTTGCTGTAGCTGCATCTATTTCATATAAATAATTTTCTCCTTCAGAAGGAACTGCTGTGATTAACAATCTTCCGTTATCTTTATCTGCATAAGGAGTTCTAAATTCCCAATTTGGTAATGCATTTTCTGGGAAGTTAGTTACCCAAGTAAAAGTTTCTGCCTCAACATCTACTACAGCAAAACGATCTGCGTCTATACCAAAAGTAGCATCTGCATTTGTACCAGGGTACATAGCTACAATAAAGGTAGAACCACCCATATAATAAGTTCTAAATAAATTATAACCTCCAGAAGCTTCACTAATGTTGAAGAAATAATCATCATCAAACTCAAACGTCCCTTGGTTTATTTTTAAAATTCCAGAAGGTACAGTTACTAAATCTTGATCTGCATAACTTGTTTGACCTGAAGAGAACACATATAAATCTCCGCTATCTACTACTTCTAAACCTGTATCTCCTTGTGAGTATTTTTGCCCTGCTACAAAACCAGTTCTTCCTTCATCTTTAATTACTTGATTTAATGTAAAATCGTCATTAAAAACTACTACATAAGTATTATTGTAATAATCTGATGTAAATGCGCTTGCATTAATACTTCTTGCTCCAGCAATAATATGGTCTTCGTAATAAGCGATATCTGTAAAGTAAGCAGCTTCTCCTTCTTCTAATAAATCGTTTGTTACAATTGTATATTCTGTAGAAGCATCTGTAGTTGGATCTACTTTATGAAAGTATCCTAATTGATCTACAGTAGGATCTGATAATCTATCTGAATATCCTAAAATTAAATAATCTCCTACTTCTTCTTTAATGTGAGTAGATACATCTAAAGCAAGTTCGTTTCTTTTAGTAATTGTACCGTCCGCATTTAAAACATAAGAAGCGGTTGTACCTGCATCTTGCTGATTGTAAAGGAAACCATATAAAACATCATCTTGGTAAAAAGACCAAATTCTATCTCCTGGAGATTGCACAGCATCTACAGAAGTTGCATCAAACACAGCATCTGCAGAAACTTCGTCTCCAGAAACTATGTAATCATTTTCTCCAGAAGAAGCAGCTACCACATACTTAGATGTAGTTAAAACTTCGTCATCATCAGATGCACTTGCTCCATCATCATCGCTTGAACAAGACATAAAATTAAGCGCTACTATTACCACAGCGAATCTTAAATATTTAATTGGTGTTTTCATAATTTGGGTTATTAAAATTTATAGTTTATTAAAAAAATATCTGAATTTTACTGAAAAACTTCTACCTGGTTTTTGTAGGCTAAAATTATCATACAACGTTTCATCTAAAATATTTTTAGCATCTAGAGAGAGGTTGTATTTACCTTTTTTCCAAGAATAGGTAGTAGATATATTGTGACTTATTTGCTTAGGCACTTCTGCTCTATTTGCTGCTTGGTATGCATCATAATCATATAAAAATGCGTCTACATATTCTAACACATAATTAAAACTTAGTTTGCTTTGGTTTAACCAAACGTTATCTACAAAGTAAGAAGCGTTAAACTGCCCAAATAAAGTGGGTTGGTTAGGCAGTGTAGATTTATAATAAGTAGAGCCTTCTGTATAATTTTTAGGCTCTAAATAAGAAGCACTTACTCCCGCTACAAAACGATTTTTATAAGAATAGCGCATTTCTAAATCTACTCCAGGAGTCTTTACTAGCTCTGTATTTTCATAAGAACCCTCTCCTTGTGAATAAGAAATATTTAAACGTATATAGTCTGAAGTTCTTCTATAGAAAAAATTAACATCGGTACTAAAAACGTTATCCTCATTAATATTCCAGTTATAGTTAACACCAAAATTGTAGTTATTACTAATTTCTGGTTTTAAGTCAAAATTTGCTAAATAAAAACCAAATACAGCTCCAAATAACTCTTCACTAACTGGTAGCCTTACCGTATTTTCATAATTAGCTTTTAACTGTAAATTATCTTTAAGAAAGTAGGTAGCTGTAAAACCATAACCATATTTAGAGTCGTCTTTTGTTACAGTTTCAAAATTTTCAATTCCGTTTAATTGAGAAAGATTTAAATAAGCAGATGCATGATAAGAATACATTTTTCCGAAAATGGAAGTATTAAACTTAGGACTAAACTCTGTATTTAAACCAACACCTAAAATATTACGATTATTAACTCTAGGTTTTTCATTTATATAATCGTCTACTGCTTTTTTTTCATCTCCTTTACGAGAAAAGAAGTTAGAAACATTATTAATAGTTAATCTATTTTTACTATTAATTTCATAATCTAGGTTGGCGTTTATGGTACCGTTTCTATCTTTATATTCAAAATCTGAGTAACTACTTTCTCCTAAAGACTTAGAGATAACCCACTCCCCTAACCAGTTGTATTCACGATCTGATAAATCGTAATTATTACCACCACCAAAATTATAATTGGCAGCAATGCTAAAATCTAATCCATCTAAACCTAAATCTTTTTTAGCATACAATAAAGAAGGCATTATTGTATTTGAAGTTTGATATTTTTCTCCAAAAGCTAAATTAAGATATGCAGGGTGCTGAATTTCATCATACTCATGACCTAAAGTGAACCCAAATAATAATTGATCTGCAAAAGACTTATTTACCAATCCTAATTTTGCAATTACTACCTCATTATGGTAAACATCATGAAAACGTCTAACACGTTGCGTTTCTTGAGAGAGTAAATTGGTTTCAAAATCTTTAATCGTAGCATCTACATAATAATCGTTATCAGAGTAATTTTGAAAAGCATTTAATTGAGCTGTAAATCCGCTTTTAGAAGTATAACCTGCGTTAACAAAAGTTCTGTGCGTATTAAAACTTCCGTAAGAGTAAGAAGCGTCTAAATAAGTACCTTTTGTTTTTTTGGTAACAATATTTACAGCTCCACCTAAAGCATCAGATCCAAACTTAACAGGCACAACACCTTTATAAACCTCTATTCTTTCTGCTAAGTTTATAGGTAAATTATTTACCTGAAATGCAGAACTCATTGCATCCATAGGCATACCGTCTATAAAAAACCTCACATGCCTACCACTAAGACCATTTATGGTAACATTTGTTCTAGAACCTAAACCGCCTGCTTCTTGAATTTTTACACCCGGTGCTCGTTCTAACACCTCCGTCATACTTACCGTTGCATTATGAAAAGGTTTAGCATCTATTGCTATGGCATTAAACCCAGACTCTTCTATTTGTTTTACAGAAGATTTTCCTACAATCAATATATCATCAAAAGAAAAACTAGGATCTCTTTTTAAGCTGAAGTTGTATGTATTTTTATTTTTATCAATGGCAATTTCTTGCTGCAAATAGCCTAAAGACTTACAAGCTAAAATTTGAGATTTGCTAGTTACTTGCAGTTGATACGCTCCATCTACATCGGTATAAGCAACATTTTGCGTACCTACTACAAAAACACTCGCGTCTATTAATGGACTACCCTCAGCATCTTTTACAAATCCAGAAATAGTAGTTTTTTGGCTAAAACTTGTAAAAACGGTAAATAAGAAAAATATAGAAAAAAAAGATGCTTTCATATAATAAAAGACGCTATTGGTTAAGTACCCTAAAAAAAAAAAATTACTTCCTCCTATTTTATTTAATTATGCTTTGCAAAAATTCTTTATGGTAAGATTTTGTAGCAAAATCAATAAATTTCAAGAAAATAAATTATGTTTGTTATTTATATTTAGTTTAAATAAATGCAAAAGTATTTTAAATGAAATAAAAAATACCTACGCGATTTGGATTAAAAATGCCGCGAAAAGAATAAATATGAAGTCTATTTATCAAAGTAATCATTTTACAGAAAAGAAGATTATTAAAAAATATAATAATCAACTTAGAAGTGAAGATTTAGTGGAAGAGAACACCAATTACACTAATGCTGCTCTACAAACTAGCCTTAAAGAAATAATTTTAGACGGAATGCGTATTTCTATTAGAAACGTGCAATTATCTCCTCCTTTTATTATAGATGTAGAGCATGATTTTCCGTTTATGAAACTGCATTTTGAATTAGAAGGCGGGAGCAATTATACACCTAAAAATAAAAATTTTCCAAGTGTAAATATTCCTAGCAGGCATTACAATTTGTTTTTTCTACCTAAAGTAAAAGGCACTTTAAACTATGACCACCCTACTAGAAGAGCCTTAGAAATTAATTTTAAGAAAAAATTTCTAAAAAAAGTTTTTGGTAATTCATTGCTAAAAATTAGTAATCCTTACGGAGTAGCTATCGAGAAAAATATACCTTACTTAATGTATAAAGAGAGTAAGCCTATCACTCCAAATTTATGGATAATTATACAAGATATTATCAACTGCAATTTTGAAGGAGCTATAAAAAAAGTATACTTAGAATCTAAAGTAACAGAAATTTTAACCATACTTTTTAACGAGCTTCAGCAAAATCATGAACCACCTAAACAACTAGATAATACCGATTATTTAAAAATTGTAGAGGCAGAAGCAATTTTAAGAAAAGATATTAAAAACCCACCAACTATTTCAGAGCTAGCACTTTTAACGGGTTTAAATCAATATAAACTCAAGCAAAACTTTAAAAAAATATATCACGCTCCAATATTTACGTATATCACCAATTTAAGAATGGAAAAAGCTATACACTTAATTGTAGATAAAGGCTATACCGTTAGTGAGGCTGCTTATAAAATTGGTTATAAAAATCCGCAACATTTCACAGCAGCATTTAAAAGAAAGTACAATTATTTACCCAGTTCTTTAAAAAGTTAAATTAATCTATTTTATACCCTCATGAAAAATTTTGCCCAAGAAAAACTTCCTCAAAAAATATCAACAATTCTATTTATAATATTTACAATTATTTTGAGTCACCATTCCGTTTTAGCTCAAGAGAAAATTAAAATTGGAGAAAAAGTTATTCTTCATTCAAAAAAATTAAATGAAAATAGAGAATTATATATTTCTCTACCTAAAAGCTACAACAACAACATTTACAGTAAAAAAAATTACCCCGTTCTTTATTTTTTTGACGGAGACTCTCATTTTGAAAATTTGGTTGCACAACGCAATTGGTTAACTCGCAATCTTTATGCTACTATGCCAGAAATAATATTAGTTGGTATTCTACAAAAAGACAGAACAAACGAGCTCACTCCAACCCACATGGAAACTCCCGAAGGCTGGAAAAGAGCTAATTTTTCTACTAGTGGAGGTAATCAAAAATTTATGTCTTTTATAGAAGAAGAAGTAAAAACATTTGTAGACAAAAATTACCGCACTAACGGATTTGAAATTTTAAGCGGTCATTCTTTCGGCGGTTTATCTACAGTTAATTGCTTTATAAACACACCAGAACTTTACAATGCCTACATTGCCATAGACCCAAGTATTTGGTGGGATAATACTACAGTTTTAAACAATTTAGAAGAAAACTGTGTGACTAAAAAACATCAAAATAAACTTCTATTTATTGCTAAAGCTAATGATGCAGGCTCAGGTGAAGAACATCATCAAGCTATACTTGCATTTCATGATATTTTAAAAAATCTTGCTACCCCTACAAATTTTAACTGGCAATTTAAATTATATGAAAACGAAGACCACGGCTCTGTAGTGGTACCAGCAGAGTATGATGCTTATAGATTTATTTTTGAAGGATACCAACTTCCGGTAAAAAAAGCTATGAAAAACCCTCAATTAATAGATACACATTACCAAAAAATATCTTCAAGATTAGGCTATGCAATAATACCAGATGAAGCCTTGATAGATCAATTAGCCAACGTATGTATTAAACAAGGTTTATATACTCAAGCAGAAAAATTACTTTTAAAAAACAGTAAAAATTACCCGCAAAGCAAATCTGCTCAATCTAAATATAAAAAATACCAAAAAGAGAAATTGAATAAGTAAACTATAATTATTTTAATACTAATTACTTTAAATATCTAAGAATATCTCAATATTTAAGCGTAAAAATACAAATAACACAAAAATACAAACATTTAACATTTTAATTGAGTTATTCTTTGCTCAGTTAAATATCTATTTATAATTTCACTTAACATTTAAGATTTAAAATGAATCGAAACATAAAAAATATTATTCGCATTATTATTCTAGTCATTATTATCCCAATAATGAGCTGAAAGGTATTGCTATAATTTAACTATATATCATTAACCCTTTTCAGCTTGAAAAGGGTTTTTTAGTTTAAAGAAATAAGATAAATGAAACTTAACAAATTTAGTCAACGAGTAACCCAAGACCCATCCCAACCTGCATCGCAAGCTATGCTTCACGCCATAGGCTTAACAGATGAAGATTTAGCCAAACCTTTAATTGGTATTGGTAGCACAGGTTTTGAAGGTAACCCGTGTAATATGCACCTCAACGATTTAGCCCAACATGTAAAAACAGGAATTAACAGTAACGATGGTGTAGGTTTAGTATTTAACACTATTGGGGTAAGTGATGGTATTTCTATGGGTACCCCAGGTATGCGTTTCTCTCTTCCGTCACGAGATATTATTGCAGATTCTATGGAAACTGTGGTAGAAGGGATGAGCTACGATGCATTAGTTACCGTGGTAGGTTGCGATAAAAATATGCCTGGTGCTTTAATGGCCATGTTTAGACTAGACCGACCTTCGGTTATGGTTTACGGCGGAACGATTGCTCCTGGTAAACTTGGCGATAAAAAACTAGATGTGGTTTCTGCTTTTGAAGCTTGGGGAGAAAGATCTACAGGTAAAATGAAAGAATGTGAATTTAAAAAAGTAATACATCACGCATGTCCTGGCCCTGGTGCTTGTGGCGGAATGTATACTGCCAATACTATGGCTTCTGCTATCGAAGCTTTAGGCTTTTCACTTCCTTATAACGCCTCTAATCCTGCTGTAGGAAATGCAAAATTAGCAGAATGTACTAAAGCTGGAGAAGCGGTAATGCAGCTATTAAAACAAGATTTAAAACCTTCAGATATAGTTTCTAAAAAATCTTTTGAAAATGCTATTACGGTAGTTATTACTCTTGGTGGCTCTACCAATGCGGTACTTCATTTTCTAGCCATTGCAGATGCTGCAGGGGTAGATTTCAGAATTGATGATTTTCAACGTATAAGTGATCAAGTTCCATATTTAGCTAATTTAAAACCTAGCGGAAAATATTTAATGGAAGACCTTCATAAAATTGGAGGTACTCCAGCCGTTATGAAATATCTTTTAGACAAAGGGTACTTACACGGAGATTGTTTAACCGTTACCGGCAAAACACTTGCCGAAAATTTAGCAAATGTTCCTTCATTAACAGAAGAGCAAGATATAATTCATTCCGTAGAAAATCCTTTAAAAGCTACAGGGCATCTACGTATTCTTAAAGGAAATTTAGCTTCTGAAGGTGCTGTAGCCAAAATTACCGGTAAAGAAGGACTTTTATTTTCTGGTACTGCAAAAATTTACGAAGGTGAATATCTAGCTAACGAAGGTATATCTAACGGAGAAGTAAGAGAAGGTGATGTGGTGGTTATTAGGTATGAAGGTCCAAAAGGCGGACCCGGAATGCCAGAAATGCTAAAACCTACTTCTGCAATTATGGGAAGAGGTTTGGGTAAAAAAGTTGCTTTAATTACCGACGGAAGATTTTCTGGAGGGACCCACGGTTTTGTGGTAGGCCATATTACTCCAGAAGCACAAGTAGGCGGAACAATCGCTCTTTTAAAAGATGGTGACAAAATCACTATTGATGCAGAAAAAAACACTATAGATGTTCATCTTTCTGAAGAAGAACTTACTCTAAGAAAAAAAGAATGGAAAGCCCCACCTTTAAAAGTAACTCGTGGAGCATTATTTAAATATGCACAATCAGTAACCTCTGCGTCTTCAGGATGCGTAACCGATAAAGTTTATGGAAACACAAACTAAAACTAAAACCAAAGTAATTACAGGAGCAGAAGCTGTTGTAAAATGTCTTTTATTAGAACAAACCGATTATTTGTTTGGATATCCAGGTGGTGCAATAATGCCTGTTTATGATGCTATGTACGATTATCGAGATCAATTAGAGCATATACTTACAAGACATGAACAAGGAGCAATTCACGCAGCACAAGGTTATGCTCGTGTTTCGGGTAAAGTAGGTGTTTGTATTGCTACTTCTGGCCCTGGTGCCACCAATTTAATTACAGGTTTAGCAGATGCACAAATAGATTCTACTCCGCTAGTTTGTATTACTGGTCAAGTTGGTAGTCATTTATTAGGTACAGATGCCTTTCAAGAAACCGATGTGGTAGGTATTTCTACTCCTGTAACAAAATGGAATATTCAAGTTACTAAGGCAGAAGATATTCCTGAAGCTATAGCTAAGGCTTTTTACATTGCAAAAAGCGGTAGACCAGGCCCTGTTTTAATAGATATCACTAAAGATGCACAGTTTCAAACTTGCGAGTTTGCCTACAAATCTTGTGCTAGTGTAAGAAGTTATGTACCAGAAACTCCTATTAATCAAAAACAAATAGAAAAAGCAGCAGCATTAATTAATAACGCTAAAAAACCTTATGTGCTTTTTGGTCAAGGGGTAGTTTTAGCAGATGCACAAGAAGAATTTAGAAAGTTTATTGAAAAGGGAGATATTCCTTCTGCTTGGACAATTTTAGGTCTTTCTGCTCTATCTACACATCACCCACTAAATATGGGAATGTTAGGTATGCACGGTAATTACGGACCCAATTTATTGACTAATGAATGTGATGTTCTTATAGCAGTAGGTATGCGTTTTGACGATCGTGTTACAGGAGATTTAAGCAGATATGCTACCCAAGCTAAAGTAGTTCACTTAGAAATTGACCCAGCAGAAATTAACAAAAACGTATTTGCAGATGCTCCCGTACTAGGTAACTGCAAACAATCGCTACAAATGTTAACAGATTTGATAGAAGAAAAAAAGCATACCGATTGGAAACAGCTTTTTTACGATTGTAAGCAAAAAGAGTTTTCTGTCGTGATTGAAAAAGAACTTGCTCCTTCTTTAAATGAAGAAATGACTATGGGAGAAGTTATCAAACATATTTCTGACCAAACTAAAGGAAAAGCTATTGTCGTTACAGATGTTGGTCAGCACCAAATGGCATCTCAACGATATTACGAGCATGACCAATGGAGAAGCCACGTAACCTCTGGCGGATTGGGAACTATGGGGTTTGGACTGCCAGCAGCTATTGGAGCCAAACTAGGAGCGCAAGATAGAGAAGTTATTTGCGTAGTAGGCGATGGTGGCTTTCAAATGACGATACAAGAGTTAGGTACTATTTTTCAATCGCAAATTGATGTGAAAATTTTAGTATTGAATAATGAGTTTTTAGGAATGGTACGCCAATGGCAAGAATTATTTTTTGAAAGAAGGTATTCTTTTACAGAAATGGTAAATCCAGATTTTCAAACTATTGCTAAAGGCTACCACATAAAAGCAGAAAAGGTAGAAAAAAGAGAGCACTTAACGGAAGCTATCGGGAGATTTTTAAATCACAAAGGAAGCTATTTGCTAGAAGTAATGGTTGGTAAAGAAAATAACGTGTTCCCTATGGTACCTACTGGCGCTAGTGTATCTGAAGTTAGACTAAAATAAAAACCGAGTAAAATGAAAGAAGAATTCACCATATCTGTTTTTACGGAAGATAAAATAGGCTTACTAAACCGGGTAAGTATCATTTTTACAAGAAGGCATATCAACATAGAAAGCATCACTGCTTCTGCTAGTGAAGTTGAAGGTATTCACCGCTATATTATTGTGGTGGAAGAAGAAGAAAGTTTAGTAATAAAAGTTATACAGCAATTAGAAAAACAGGTAGATGTGGTAAAAGCTTTTTACCATCGTAACAAAAATATGGTACACCAAGAAATTGCACTTTACAAAGTACCGACCTCTGCGCTAGCCTCTGGAGAAGACGTTGAAGAAATTATTAGAAGTAGCAACGCACGTATTCTTACGGTAGAAGCTGAATTTACTGTAATTGAAAAAACTGGCCATAAAACAGACACGCAAGCACTTTATAATAAACTAGAACCTTACGGTTTATTAGGTTTTGTAAGATCTGGTAGAGTAGCTATACCTAAACACATGAAAGAATTTAAAGAATATATGGAAGAAGTAGAAAAAGCCTCTACCTTTTACTGTTAAATGACTATACGAAACAAAACTGTTGTTTGCTTCAATTTAAAAATTGCCTAGACAAACAGTTACTAGAATAAAAATTAACCATTACACAATAAATTAATAAAACTTAAAATAAAAAATCATGGCAAAATTAAATTTTGGCGGAGTAGAAGAAAATGTAGTTACAAGAGATGAATTTCCTCTAAAAAAAGCAGTTGAAACTCTTAAAGACGAAACGGTTGCAGTAATTGGCTATGGCGTTCAAGGTCCTGGGCAAGCACTAAACTTAAAAGATAATGGGTTTAATGTAATTGTAGGACAACGTAAAAATTCTAAAACTTGGGATAAGGCAGTAGCAGATGGTTGGGTACCTGGTGAAACTCTTTTTGAAGTAGAAGAAGCTGCTAAAAAGGGAACTATTGTACAATACTTACTTTCTGATGCAGGCCAAATTGCACAATGGGAAACCGTAAAAAACCAATTAAATCCAGGAGATGCATTATATTTTTCTCACGGTTTTGGTATTACTTATAAAGACCAAACTGGTATTGTACCTCCTAAAGATGTAGATGTAATTTTAGTAGCCCCTAAAGGTTCTGGAACTTCTTTACGTAGACTTTTTGTAGAAGGAAAAGGGTTAAACTCTAGTTATGCTATTTTTCAAGATGCTACTGGTAAAGCTTACGATCGTGTAGTTTCTTTAGGTATTGGTGTTGGTTCTGGTTACTTATTTGAAACAGATTTTCAGAAAGAAGTTTATTCAGATTTAACTGGAGAACGCGGTATTTTAATGGGGGCTTTGGCAGGTGTTTTTGAAGCTCAGTATGAAGTATTACGTAAAAATGGACACTCCCCTTCTGAAGCTTTTAATGAAACAGTAGAAGAACTTACCCAAAGTTTAATGCCTCTAGTTGCAGAAAATGGGATGGATTGGATGTATGCTAATTGCTCTACCACTGCACAACGTGGTGCTTTAGATTGGCGTCACAAATTTAAAAAAGCAACTTTACCTGTTTTTGACGATTTATATGAAAGTGTAAAAACTGGTGAAGAAGCTAGAGTTACTATTAAAGCAAACGAGAAAGACGATTATCGTGTAAAATTAGAAGAAGAACTAAAAGAACTTAGAGAATCTGAAATCTGGAAAACGGGAGCACAAGTAAGAAAATTAAGACCTGAAAACAATTAATTTTTCTTAAAACAACTAGTAGTTGCGTTAAGGATAGTAGTATAAATCCCGCAGTAAATTGTAGCGTAAGCGAAAAATTTATGAGGAATTGCAACGAATAGCCTGACCCGCAGGGTAACGCCCACAATAACAAATAGATTATTTATATGAAAACACAACAAGCACCTTTACTTTTATTAAGCAACGTAAAAAGAGCGCAGCAAAATATTGAGGGTATTGTGGTGAAAACTGCTCTACAAAAAAATAGAAGTTATTCTAAAGATTTTGCTGCTAACATTTTTTTAAAGCGAGAAGATCAGCAACGAGTAAGATCTTATAAAATTAGAGGTGCTTATAATAAAATTGTTTCTCTTACCGCTGCAGAAAGAGAAAATGGCGTGGTTTGCGCTAGTGCTGGTAATCACGCGCAAGGTGTTGCTTTTTCTTGCAAACATTTAAATATTAATGCTAAAATATTTATGCCTACTCCTACTCCGCTACAAAAAGTAGAACAGGTAAGAATGTTTGGTGATGATAAAGTGGAAGTAATTTTATTTGGTGATACTTTTGATGATGCTAAACACGAGGCTTTACGTTATAGCAAACTACATAATTGTACGGTAATTCACCCTTTTGACGATCCAAAAATTATGGAAGGTCAAGGTACTATTGGTTTAGAAATTTTAGAAGCTTCTACAGAACCTATAGACTATTTATTTTTGCCAATTGGCGGCGGTGGTGTGGCTTCTGGAGTAAGTAGTGTTTTTAAAGAACTTTCTCCCTCTACAAAAATTATTGGCGTAGAGCCAACAGGTGCCGCATCTATGTCTACCTCTATTCGTAATAACAAAAACACAGAGCTTCTTGAAATAGATAAGTTTGTAGATGGCGCTGCAGTAAAAAAAGTGGGTGAGCTTACTTACCAAATTTGCAAACAAAATTTAGACAGCGTTATTACCGTTGATGAAGGTAAAATATGCGAAACTATTTTAAAATTATACAATAGAGATGCTATTGTTGCAGAACCTGCTGGCGCTTTAACTCTGGCTGCTTTAAGTCAATTTACCGAAGAAATTAAAGGTAAAAATGTGGTTTGCGTGGTTAGTGGTGGTAACAATGATATTACCAGAATGGAAGAAATTAAAGAACGTGCTTTACTTTACAACGGATTGAAGCATTATTTTCTGGTAAAATTTCCGCAAAGAGCGGGTGCATTAAAGCAATTTGTGGTAGATGTATTAGGCCCTAATGATGATATTACCCATTTTGAATACATTAAAAAAAATTCTAGAGAAAAAGGTCACGCAGTTGTTGGTATAGAATTAAAAGAAAAAGAAGATTTTACTCCATTATTAAATAGAATGAAAGAGTTTCAGTTTTATGGAGACTATATTAATGAAAAAGAAAGCTTGATGAATATTTTAGTGTGAAATCTAATTTTAAATATTCAAAAATTTAGCTTTTTATCAATCATATTAACAACTTAAATGGTATTAAAAAATTAAAAATTCAATTTTATAACTATATTTTTAAAATATTAATTGCTAATTTAATATATTTATGCTAAAATAGTATATGCAGCCTAGAATATGCCCTAATTGCAGTTCAGAAAGAAATATAAAAAGTGGGATTATTAACAATCGGCAACGCTACAAATGCAAAGATTGCAATTATAATTTCACTGTAAATAAACTAGGTAAAAAAATAGACGATTACTACGTAAACAAAGCTCTACAGCTATACTTAGAAGGCCTTACCTATAGAGAAATTGAAAGAATTTTAGGCATTTCTCACGTTACTATACTCAACTGGGTAAAAAAATATAATATTAAGCGCCCTTACAAGACAGACTACCACCCAACTTACAAAATATTAAACCCTCAAGAGCTTTCAGAATACTTTAAAAACCCTAAAAATTTATCTGGTGCAGGCGTATTGGTTACAGAGCTTGGCGATAAATTTATGCTGATAAAATGGGAACGATTTAAAGATTAACTATATCTAATTAACAAAAAAATATATTAAGTTTTAATTAACTATACTTTTTAGGCAATTTAGTGATGCACACAAAACCAATTTATTAATCACTAAATCCTAATTTGTATGAATAAAAAACTCATAATTCTGCTCTGTTTTGGGGTTTTTATCTTTCAATCATCTTATGCTCAAGTCTCCCCCTATTACAAAGGCGGACTAAAGGTTGAATTTGATGAGGAAGGTAAAAAATACCTCCGTATAATTTCTTGGGCACAGGTACAAAGCGTTTATCAAGATGACGTTGCAGAAGACGAAAGTAACCTTGATTTTAATTTGAGAAGAGCACGAATACTAATGTTCTCTCAAATTAGTGAAAAATTTCTCATCCTTACCCATTTTGGACTCAACAACCTTAATAGTGATTCTATGAGTCCCACAGGAACCGGTGATGGTTCACAACTTTTTTTCCACGATGTTTTCGCGCAATATAACTTAAATGAAAATCATTCTATAGGTGGAGGTTTACATTATTTTAATGGTATTTCTAGACTAAATAACCAAAGTACTCTAAATATGTTAACGTTAGATAACAACAGACAATCTTGGACTACTTTAGGTTTAACAGATCAGTTTGCTAGACACGTTGGTATTTATGCAAAAGGAAATTTAGGAAAACTACAATATAGAGTAGCTATTAATGATGCTACTACTTCTAGCTTAGATTTAAGAGAACCAGAAATTAATGGAAGCGCTGTTTATGGAGGTAAAAGATTATTAGGCTCTAAAGATGCAGGAAAAGCTTACGCTGGATATTTTGATTTTCATTTTTTAGACCAAGAGTCTAATTTTCTTCCTTACAAAGTAGGAACTTACTTAGGAAACAAAAAAATATTTAACCTTGGAGCTGGTTTTTTTGCTCATCCTAATGGTGCTGTTTATACAAATAACAATGGTGAATTAGAAGGAGATAATGTTTCTATTTTTGCTGTAGATGCTTTTTATGACACTCCACTAGGCACAAATGGTAGTGCTCTTACTGCATACGCTACTTACCAAAATAATAATTACGGAGAAAACTATCTATACAGTGCATACGGTACAGGGAGTATGGTTTATAGTCACGTTGGTTACTTATTACCTGGAGAAAATACCAAAGCTCAATTTCAACCTTATTTATCTTACGCTATTAATAGCTATGATGCTTCTGAAGACAATAGAAATATTTTTAAGGGAGGACTTAATTTATTTTTAAGTAGCCACAATTCTAAACTTAGCCTAGAATATTCTAACGAGAGTTTTGGAGATATTAACCAAAACGTAGTTACTCTTCAAGCAATGATATACTTATAAATTTTAAAACTATGACAGATAAACAAAACGCAATTGCATATTGGAAAAAAAATGTCAAGTACCTAGTAATTTTATTAACTATATGGTTTGTAGTTTCTTTTGGTGCAGGTATTCTTTTCAAAGATGAACTTAACACCATAAAAATGGGAGGTTTTAAACTAGGTTTTTGGTTTGCCCAACAAGGTTCTATTTACGTCTTTGTTATTCTAATTTTTGTCTACATAAGACTGATGAATAAATTAGATAAGAAGTACGGTTTCGACGAGTAAAATTTCATTAACTAAAAATATTATATTATGAGTGTTCAAGTATGGACCTGGATCCTAGTAGGGGTTTCTTTTGCCTTATATTTCGGAATTGCTATTTGGGCAAGAGCCGGATCTACAAAAGAATTTTATGTTGCTGGCGGTGGTGTTTCTCCATTAGCAAACGGAATGGCTACTGCAGCAGACTGGATGAGTGCCGCCTCCTTTATTTCTATGGCAGGTTTAATCTCTTTTATGGGTTATGATGGCTCTGTTTACTTAATGGGCTGGACAGGTGGTTATGTTCTTTTAGCATTATTACTAGCACCTTATTTAAGAAAATTCGGAAAGTTTACTGTTCCAGATTTTATAGGAGACCGTTATTACTCTAACGTTGCTAGAACTGTTGCTGTGGTATGTGCTTTATTAGTATCATTTACATATGTGGCAGGACAAATGCGTGGCGTAGGAATTGTGTTTTCTCAGTTTTTACAGGTAGAAATTAACACCGGCGTAGTTATAGGGATGGTAGTAGTTCTTATATTTTCTTTTTTAGGAGGAATGAAAGGGATTACCTACACACAAGTGGCGCAATACTGTGTGCTAATGTTTGCTTTTTTGGTTCCTGCTATATTTATTTCTTTACAAATGACAGGAAACCCAATTCCACAACTAGGTATGGGTGGCACTGTAGAAGACGGCACATATTTATTAGATAAATTAGACACTTTACACAGAGAACTTGGTTTTAATGAGTATACCAACGGCTCTAAAAGTACTTGGGATGTTTTTGCTATCACTTTTGCCCTAATGGCTGGTACAGCAGGTTTACCCCACGTTATTGTTAGATTTTTTACAGTAGCCAAAGTAAAAGATGCTAGAAAATCTGCAGGGTTAGCTTTATTATTTATTGCTTTTTTATACACCACTGCACCTGCTGTTGCTGTTTTTGCAAGAACAAATTTAATTGAAACTGTAAACAATCAGGCTTATGAAGATATGCCAGAATGGTTTAAAACTTGGGAAAACACTGGATTATTAGGATGGGCAGATAAAAACGGAGACGGAAAAATTCAATACGTTAACGGAAACGCTATTGATGGTAAAAAACCAATTTTTACTGAAAATCGTGGAGAACACGGAGAGCGTATCATAGAAAACCCAAGTGCAGACACCAACGAGTTTTATGTAGATAGAGATATTATGGTATTAGCAAATCCAGAAATTGCCAATTTACCAAATTGGGTGATAGGTCTTGTAGCTGCTGGTGGTCTTGCTGCAGCTTTATCTACAGCTGCAGGTTTATTACTTGTAATCTCTACTTCTATTTCTCATGACCTTATTAAAAAACAAATAAAACCAGATATTTCTGAAAAAGGAGAATTATTAGCAGCTAGAATTAGTATTCTAGTAGCAATTGTAATTGCAGGATTCTTCGGAATTTACCCACCAGGATTTGTCGCCGCCGTCGTCGCCTTGGCATTTGGTTTAGGAGCAGCATCATTTTTTCCTGCTATTGTATTAGGAATATTTGATAAACGAATGAACAAAGAAGGCGCTATTTGCGGAATGGTAGTTGGTCTTTTATTAATGCTTTTTTATATGATTAGGTTTAAAACTGGATTAATAGGGATTATGGATCCTTTACCTGCAGAAGATTGGTGGTTTGGCACCTCTCCAGAAGGTTTTGGTACTATTGCCATGCTAGTTAACTTTGTAGTATCTATTGTGGTTTCTAGATTTACAAAACCAACCCCTCAAGAAGTACAAGATATTGTAGAAAATATAAGAATACCAAGTGGAGCTGGAGAAGCTTCAAGTCATTAATTTGTTTTAGTTTGATTAGTAAGAAGCGGTATCAATGCTATTTTGATACCGTTTCTTTTTGTATATTGAAATTTATTCATCATTTAAAATGAAAAAAAGACACGAGCAAAAATTAGTTATTCTTTCTTTAGCTTTATTTCTATTGCTAAATATTCCTTTCATTTTAATTTTTAATACAGAAGCTGTTTTTTTTGGAATCCCAATTATGTATCTAGCTTTTTTTAGCATTTGGGTTATTTCTATTATCATTTCATTTATAGTGATAAAACGCCATTATGAATAGTTATGTATTATTTGGCATTGTAGCCCTTTACTTGGCTATTTTATTTTTTGCTGCATTTTGGGGAGAAAACAAAGCTCCTAAAAAGTGGGTAAGCAATCCATATATTTATTCGTTATCTATTGCTGTTTATTGTTCTGCTTGGACATATTACGGTAGTATTGGTAACGCAGCTACCTCTGGCATTAGCTTTTTACCTATTTATTTAGGGCCTATGATTGTTGCACCGTTATGGATTATTATTCTTCGGAAGATTATCCGAATTTCTAAGCAACATAAAATTTCTTCTATAGCAGATTTTATTTCTTTGCGTTATGGTAACAATCGCTTTCTTGGCGCCTTGGTAACTGTAATATGTGTTATTGGCACGGTTCCTTATATTTCTCTCCAACTAAAAGCTGTTTCTGAGACCTACGCTATTTTTGCAGACAATAAAATACAAACTTCTACTGGTATTTTTAACGATACCACTTTTTACATAGCAGTATTTTTAGCTTTGTTTGCTACATTTTACGGTACTCAAAAAACAGATGCTTCAGAAAAACACCGTGGCATTATTACTTCTGTAGCTTTAGAGTCTATTTTAAAACTTATCTTTTTTCTTATAGCAGGAATTTATATTACCTTTTTTCTGTTTGATGGAACTGAAGATATTTATCAGAAAATAAGCACCTACCCTAATTTTTCTAGTCTCATTAAATTTGACGGTATAGAAATGGGTATAAATTGGTATTTAACTTTGTTGCTTTCTATGTTCGCCATCTTTTTATTGCCGCGCCAATTTCAAGTAATGGTGGTAGAAAATAGCAACGAAAAGCACTTAGCAAAAGCTATCTGGTTATTTCCATTATACTTATTACTCATCAATTTATTTGTAATTTTTATAGCTTGGGGTGGTATTATAAGTTTTGGTAGTAGTGAGCAAGCAGAATATTTTACGTTGTTGCTTCCTCTAAAAAATCAGCACCAAATATTAGCGCTTATTGTCTTTTTGGGTGGGTTTTCTGCCGTAATTTCTATGGTAGTTGTCTCTACACTTGCCCTTTCTACAATGGTTAGTAACAACTTAATTATCCCTTATGGGTTTTTAGATAAGTTTGTGAGAAGGCACAGTGCAAAAAACACCTCATCTATTAAAAATATTAGAAGAATATCTATTTTCTTAATAATAATTGCTGCTTATTTTTTCTATTTAGTATACTCTATTCAGCTTTCTCTTTATTCTATTGGGCTTATTTCTTTTATAGTTATTGCGCAATTAGCTCCTTCGTTTTTTATAGGATTATTTTGGAACAGAGGCTCTTCTAAAGCTGCTATTACAGGAATAATTTTAGGTTTTCTCATTACCTTTTATTGCCTTATTCTGCCTTTTACTATTGAAGCTTTAACAGGAAATTCTTCTTTTACAGATTATGGCCCTTGGAAAATTGAATTTCTTAAACCTTACCAGCTTTTCGGCTTAAAACTATTTAACTCTACTTCTAATGCTTTTTTCTGGAGCTTAACAGTAAATACTTTTTGTTACCTCATCTTTTCTTTAACTGCTAAAGGAAATTACAGAGAAAGAAATTATGCCGAAATGTTTGTAAATAACGAAAATTACGCAAAACTACAAGATAACGTACTGGTTTGGCGCGGAGAGGCTTACGTAAGTAATATAAAAAATGTACTGATAAAATTTTTAGGAGTTACTGCTACAGAAAAAGCGCTTCAACATTTCTTTTTGCAATATGAAATTTCTCCAGAAACAGAAATAGCAGATGCTAGACTTATAAATTATTCAGAAAAATTACTTACCGGTAGTATTGGTAGTGCTTCTGCCAAAATTTTAATAGATAATGTGGTGAAAGAAGAAAAAATAAGTTTAGTAGAAGTACTTCAAATTCTAGAAGAATCTAGAGATACTTTTGCTAAAAACAAAATGCTTCATCAAAAATCTACAGAGCTATTAGATCTAACTCAACAACTTAAAAATGCCAACCACGAGTTAATTTTAAAAGACAAACAAAAAGATGAATTTCTAGATACGGTAGCACACGAGCTCAAAACCCCAATTACAGGAATTAGGGCTGCTTCAGAAATATTAAAAGATGATATTAATGAAATGCCTAACGAGCTTAAAACACAGTTTTTAAGTAATATTATTAAAGATGCTGACAGACTTTCTAGACTTATCAATAATATTTTAGATTTCGAAAAACTATCTACCGGTAGACTAAAACTATCTTTACATCGCAAAAATTTTTCAGAAACAATAGATTTTGCAATGCAAAGCTTAGCACACATCATTGCTAAAAAACGAATTAATATTCAATACAACTCTTCTGAAGAAGTTAAACTTTTTTATGACGAAGACCGTATTTTACAAGTGCTTACCAACTTAATATCTAACGCCATAAAATTTTCTCCTGAAAAAAATGGCACTATTAAAATTGAATATACTAGAGAAAATCCCTTTTTAAAAGTAGTAGTACAAGATAACGGCAAAGGCATACCAGAAGAAGATATTGATTTTATTTTTGATAAATTTTACCAATCTAAAAACCAAAACACCATTAAACCAGAAGGTAGCGGTTTAGGTTTAGCCATTAGCAAACAAATAATAGAAAAACACAACGGAAAAATATGGGCAGATAAAACATTTAAAAGTGGCGCAAAAATTGTTTTTCTTTTACCAATTTATTAAATTGCAAGAGTAAGGCTATGAAGAAAAAAGTTTTAATTGTAGATGATGAGCCAAATATTGTAATGACTTTAGAGTACGCTTTTAGAAAGCAAAATTTTGAAGTGTTTATTGCAAGAGACGGCAGCGAGGCTAAAATAATTTTAGAAAAAGCTTTACCCCAAGTAGTTTTACTTGATGTAATGATGCCTAAAGTAGATGGGTATCAAACTTTAAAGTTTATAAAAAATACTAGCGGATTAGAACATACAAAAGTTGTTTTTATTTCTGCAAAAAATAAAGCTTCAGATATTGAGAAAGGTCTTAATATGGGAGCAGACAAATACATAACGAAGCCATTTTCTGTAAAAAAAGTAATTGGCGAAGTAAAACAACTGCTTGATTAATAATTGGTTTTGTGTGCAAACAACCAGTAATTAATTTAAAAGGAGTTTGTTATGAAAATACAATTAAGTCCCTTAGCTTCAGATATTTTTATCTGTCTTTACGTGGGTATATCTCTATTTATACGTCTTAAATTAGAATTTGAAACGTACATATCCCCTATTCATTCTTTAATAATAGGCGCTTGTTTTTTAACAATTTTATGGGTTTTGGTAAAGCTAAAGGTTTTAAATCCTAATTGGTTTGGACTTTTTAAAACTAAAAAATCTAACTCATGAGTTATACTAAGCTTTATAAAAACAGTATAGATAATCCTGAAAAATTTTGGCAAGAACAAGCTAAAAACATTTCTTGGTATAAAGAGCCTACAGTTATTTTATCTAAAGATAAAAATGACTACCCGCAATGGTTTGAAGACGGAGAGTTAAATATTTGCTACCTCTGTATAGACAAACATATTGAAGATGGTTTTGGAGAGCAAATAGCTATAATTTATGACTCTCCCGTAACCAACACCAAACAAAAAATTAATTTTAATCAACTTCAACAAGAAGTAAGTAAACTTGCTGGAGGGCTACAAAGTTTAGGTCTACAAAAGGGAGATACTACCATTATTTATATGCCCATGATTCCGCAAGCTATCTATGCCATATTAGCTTGTGCTAGAATTGGAGTAACACACTCTGTAGTATTTGGAGGCTTTGCCCCGAAAGAACTTTCTATTAGAATAGACGATTGCCAACCTAAAGCAATCATCACTGCATCTAACGGAATAGAAATCAACAAAATTATTCCGTATAAACCTTATGTAGATAAAGCCATTCAAATTTCTTCTCATCAACCTCAACACGTCATTACATTTGATAGAAAACAAAATGTAGAAATTCCGAAGAAAGATTACGATATAGATTTTGAAGAATTATGTAAAAAATCAAAACCGGCAGCCCCTGTTGCTGTAAAATCTACGCACCCAAACTATATACTTTACACTTCTGGAACTACAGGAAAACCAAAAGGAGTAATTAGAGATACTGGCGGTCATGCTGTTGCTATGAAATTTTCTATTCAAAATATTTATGCTGTAAACCCTGAAGATGTTTTTTGGGCTGCAAGTGATTTAGGCTGGGCAGTTGGACACAGTTACACAGTTTACGCTCCACTTATTAATAGAAGTACTACCGTACTTTTTGAAGGAAAACCAATTAAAACACCAGATGCTTCTACTTTTTGGAGAATAATAAGTGAGTACAAAGTAAAAACTATGTTTACAGCTCCTACAGCTATTAGAGCTATTATAAAAGAAGATCCGCAAGGTAAATTTATTTTTAAATACGATTTATCACACTATAAATTTCAATTTTTAGCAGGAGAACGTTGTGATGTTACTACCCTTAATTGGCTAGAGCAAAAACTTAATATACCAGTAATAGACCATTGGTGGCAAACAGAAAGTGGTTGGCCAATGCTTGCAAATATGGCTGGTTTAGAGTTACAAGAAATAAAACCAGGTTCGGCAGGCTTACCCGTTTGCGGTTACGATATTCAAATACTTAATGAAGAAGGAGAAATTGCTGCAGACGATACTGAAGGTTTGGTAGCCATTAAATTACCGTTACCACCAGGGTGCTTAACAGATATTTGGAGAAACAACGCTCGCTTTAAAGCAGGATACTTTAAAAAATTTCCTGGATATTATTTTTCTGGAGACGGAGGTTATAAAGATGAAGATGGCTACGTTTTTATTACAGGTCGCGTAGATGATATTATTAACGTAGCAGGGCATAGACTATCTACCGCAGAAATGGAAGAGATTGTCGCTTCTCACCCCACGGTAGCAGAATGTGCTGTAATTGGTATTCATTGCGATATTAAAGGTCAAATTCCTATTGGGCTTATTGTATTGAAATCTGATGTAGACACCAATCATAATTTATTAGAAAAAGAAATTATACAACGTGTAAGAACTGATATAGGAGCGGTAGCTAGTTTTAAAAAAGTATTAGTCGTAGAGCGTTTACCAAAAACTAGATCTGGTAAAATCTTAAGAAAACTTTTAAGAAATATTGCCGATGAAATTAATTTTAATACACCTTCTACTATTGACGATCCCAAAATAATTTCAGAAATTCAAGAACTATATCAACAACAACAAATAGGAAGATTTACAAAAAACTAAAACTTAAATACTATGAGCAATTACCACATAAAACATTTAGAAGAATACTTTCAAGTCTACAGAAAATCTGTTAGGTATCCAGAAAAATTTTGGGAAGAAATTGCTGAAGAACATTTTTTATGGCGAAAAAGATGGGATAAAGTACTAGAGTGGGATTTTAGCAAACCAGAAGTAAAATGGTATCAAGGAGCTAAACTTAATATTACAGAAAATTGTATAGACAGACACTTATTTTCTCACGGAGATGATACTGCAATTATTTTTGAACCTAATAATCCAGATGAAGAAGCTCAACATATTTCTTATAATGAATTGCACCGTAGAGTTTGCAAATTTGCCAACGTACTAAAAAACCAAGGCATTAAAAAAGGAGATCGTGTATGTATTTATTTACCTATGATTCCTGAACTTTCTGTAGCCATGCTGGCTTGTGCTAGAATTGGCGCTATACATTCTATTGTTTTTGCAGGTTTCTCTTCTTCTGCATTAGCTACTAGAATATTAGACAGCGATTGTAAAATGGTA
Source organism: Mesonia phycicola (assembly GCF_900141885.1). Lineage (GTDB taxonomy): Bacteria > Bacteroidota > Bacteroidia > Flavobacteriales > Flavobacteriaceae > Mesonia > Mesonia phycicola. Next base: position 457,585 of record NZ_FQYY01000001.1, read on the forward strand.
ATTACATCAGATGGTTCATACAGAGGTTCTAAAACTATCGATTTAAAAAGTATTGTAGATGCCGCTTTAGAAAAATGTCCAGAAGTAACAAAAGTTTTGGTTGCTAAAAGAATAAATTCAGATATACAATTAAAAGAAGGCAGAGACGAGTGGCTGCAGCCTTTACTAGACAAAGCAGAAGAAATTTGTGAACCAGAAATGATGGATGCAGAAGACCCATTATTTATTCTTTACACCTCTGGCTCTACAGGTAAACCAAAAGGTATGATGCACACTTGTGGTGGTTATATGGTATATAGCGCTTATACCTTTAAAAATGTATTTAATTACAGAACAGGAGATGTATATTGGTGTACGGCAGATATTGGATGGATAACTGGTCATAGTTATATTGTTTACGGTCCATTAATTAATTGTGCTACTACCGTAATGTTTGAAGGCGTACCAAGTTACCCAGATTTTGGACGTTTTTGGGATATTGTAGAAAAACATAAAGTAAATCAATTTTACACTGCACCAACTGCAATTAGAGCATTGGCAAAAGAAAATATTGAATATATAGAATCTCATGACCTTTCTTCTCTTAAAGTATTGGGTACCGTAGGAGAACCTATTAACGAAGAAGCATGGCACTGGTATAATGATAATGTGGGTGAAAAAAATTGCCCAATTGTAGATACATGGTGGCAAACAGAAACTGGCGGAATTATGATTTCTCCAATTCCGCACTCTACCCCAACTATACCAACTTATGCAACTTTACCATTACCTGGTATTCAACCAGCATTGATGGATGAAGAAGGAAAAGAACTAAAGGGTTATCAAGTACAAGGAAAATTATGTATAAAATTCCCTTGGCCTGGTATGGCTAGAACTGTTTGGGGAGATCACCAACGTTACAAAGACACCTATTTTTCTGCTTATGAAAATAAATATTTCTCAGGAGATGGCGCTTTGAGAGACAATGTAGGTTATTATAGAATAACAGGTCGTGCAGATGATGTGGTTATAGTTTCTGGACACAATTTAGGTACTGCTCCAATAGAAGATGCTATTAATGAACACCAAGCGGTAGCAGAGTCTGCTATTGTTGGATTTCCGCACGATGTAAAAGGAAATGCTCTTTACGGATTTGTAATTTTAAAAGAAGTGGGAGAATACCGTAAGCACGAAAATGTAAGAAAAGAAATTAACCAATTAATTACAGAGCACATAGGGCCAATTGCTAAATTAGATAAAATACAATTTGTCTCTGGCTTACCTAAAACACGTTCTGGTAAAATTATGAGAAGAATTTTAAGAAAAATTGCTAGTAAAGACACTAGCAATTTAGGAGATACAAGTACACTACTTAATCCAGAAGTTGTTCAAGAAATTATAGAGAATTCATTAAACAAATAAGTTGAAGAAACTTTTTACCAAAAAGCCGCCCTTATAAAAGATGCGGCTTTTTTTTGTTATAAAAAATAAAAAGGCTTTTCTATGTTCTTAAAGTGAAGCATATTTGCTGTTTTAAAATTTTGAAAAATATGGAGCTAAAAGTAAAACAACGCATTGCCTTAAGCACTTGCTTTTTTTTAGCTGGATTCTGCTTTTCTTCTTGGGCTTCACGCATACCCACTATTAAAGATAACTTTAATTTAAGCGAAGCAGAATTAGGAAACCTTCTTCTGGTTATGCCTATAGCCTCTTTAATTGGTCTACCTATTTCTGGATGGATGGTAGCCAAATTTAGCAGTAGAAATCCGTTAGTACTTTCTATGTTATTTTTTGGAGCTTCTCTTTTAGTTTTAGGCTATACTTCTAATATTATAGTTCTTATTGCGGCAGTTTCTGTATTCTCATTTTGTATGCGTATCATTAATATTTTTATGAATACGCAAACCATAACCCTTCAAAAAAAATTCACTAAAAAAATTATTGGCTCTTTTCACGGTATATGGAGCACAGGTGGTTTAGCTGGAGTAGCTTTTTGTACACTAATTTTAAAACTGAATATTTCTTTTGAGCTTCATATGTTAATGGTTACCACAATAACTTTTGTAGGTGCTATTGCAGCGTATTTTTATTTACTAAAAAATGACAAAGCCACCGCAGGAAACAAAATAAAGCTTGGCAAACCAGATCCTTTTATTTTTTACTTAGGTATTCTAATTTTCTTTGCTTCAGTTTGTGAGGGTGGTATGTTTGACTGGAGTAGCGTTTATTTTAAAGATGTTATTGAAGAAGATATTTTTACGCTAGGCTACTTTACATTTATGATTTTTATGGCATTGTCTCGTTTCTCTTCAGACCGCGTGATAGAAAAAATAGGTATGCAAAAATCTTATTACCTCAGCGCTAGTTTAATTGTAGTTGGCATAACTACCGTAATACTTCTACCTTATTTTTGGCCTGCATTAATTGGTTTTAGTTTAATAGGTTTAGGAGTGGCAGCAGTAATTCCTATGATTTTTACTTCTGCTGGAGACTCTAAAAAATATTCTGCAGGTATGGCTATTTCTATCATTTCTACGTACGGTATTTTAGGCAGACTATTAGGTCCGCCGCTAATTGGTTATTTAGCTGAAATTTTTAGTTTAAGACTTGCCTTTTTACTATTTCTAATTTGCGGAGTAATGCTTATTCCTTTTTCAAAGAAACTTTTTAAACTTTACAATTAATGGATAACAACGTAATACTTAGAGAAGCTCAAGAAAGAGATTTACCAGCAATCTTAGAAATATTAAATCATCATATTTTACACACCACAGTAATTTATAATTACAATACCAAAAGTCTTTTAGAAATGAAAGATTGGTTTCTAGAAAAACAAAACTTGAAGTTTCCTATTTTAGTAGCAGAGTTAGACAACGACGTAGTGGGATATGGTACCTTTGGACAGTTTAGACCACACGAAGCATATAGATATTGTATAGAACACTCTGTTTACGTATCGCCAGATTTTCAAGGAAAAGGTATTGGTAAACAACTTATTTTAAAATTAATTACACTTGCCAAACAAAGAGATTGCCATAATATGGTAGCAGGCATAGATGCTGAAAATAAATTTAGCATTCAATTTCATAAAAATCTAGGTTTTCAAGAAGTGGGCTATTTAAAAGAGGTTGGTTATAAATTTGACAGGTGGTTAGATTTAGTATTTCTACAATTGAATTTGTAAACTTTCCAAAACAATTTTACTCATTAAATTTCTCTTTAATAATTTCTGCTACGGGTCTGTTTTCAAAATTACTTTCTAACCAAGAAATTATATCTAAATATAAAAATGCGCGACGTTCAAACGGGTGTTCTTCATACACTTTTAACCGATCTCTAAGTTTTTTAAATTCTGCCTTAATATCAGAAGGGTAAACATTAGGCAAGTGCCTTAAAAACTTAATCATTTCTTTTTGCACTTCATGTAAATCATTCATTTTAATTAAAAACCGATAGGTAGAACGTATTAATTTATCTAATTGATAATCTAAACCAGCTTCATAATGCGCTACAAGATTTAAAATTCTACTAAAACACATTAAATCTTCTCGCATTTCTAGCGATTTATTCTGAATTATTTTCTGAAGAAATTCAATACACTTTTCATAATTATCATCACCAAAATATAGCGATGCTATTTTATAATACAACACCATAATATGATGTTCATCTAAAGAGTTTTGGTAAAGTTTAATTTTACGTGTAATTTCGTTTACCAAGCTATCTCCATTAGCAAATTCACCTTTCATAAATCGTAAATTCAATTTATTAAAGTAGAGATACATAAAAGACAAAACCAGTATATTTTCATCTTTAGGTATACGTTTATCTTGTATATTTTTTTCAAAATCTGCTAATACTCGCTCAAATAAACTTACACTATTTAAATAGAAAAGAGCCTCTAACAAATAATGATTTCCTTTTATATAAAAAACAGGATGTACTTTTATTAAAGTTGGATTTTGCTGAAAAAGATCTACCCATTTAGAGGCATACCGATAACAAGATAAAAAGTCTTGTGTTATAAAACTATACCACAAGTAAGACTGATATAACCATAATTTTTCTCGAAAACTTAATTGCTTATAATTGTACACTGGCAAATTTTCTTCAAAAAAACTGGTAATCTCTTGGGCTTCTTCTTCTGTTCTTGCATACCCCATTTTTAAAAAAATGTTATAAAGCTGCAGTGATAAATTAGAAAGTTTGCCCGCTATAACGTTTAAAACAGAAAGTTCTTCGGTTTGGTTTACCAAATCGTCTGCTCTGTGTTCTAAACTTCTGGTAATGTATTGAGATTCTATAATTTTCTCTAGATCTAAAACTTCAAAAGCAATATTTTTTTCTTCATACTCAATCGCACTAATTTTAGTTTTATCTAACAACTTTAACGCCTGTTTATAGAGTCCTTTTCTATATAAAATATAAGCAAAATCAAGCTGCTCTCTTAGTTGTAAAGGTATATTTTGTTGAGAAGGGTTTAAACGTAAACTCACCAATATCTGTTTGTACAAATGGGCTTTTACATTAGATAATTGTTGCTTTGTTATTGAAGTTTTAGATAAAATTTCTAACTCATCATAACTTTTTTGTTTCGATAAAATTTTAAATAAATGTTCAAATTTACGCTCAGATTTCCCTCCCATTCTTCCCGCATACAATGAAAATTGTCGCTTTTCAGATGCAGAAAGCGTTTTAATTAAAGAAAATAAAGGGTCAGAATAATCTTTTAACATCGTAAAATCATTTAACACAAACACTTAAAAAACAAATACTTAATAATAAAAGTAGCCGCTTAGAAATCGTAAGTATTTTTAAAATTTGATTCTAAGGCTCTATAAACCTTATTACTTTTAAAATTAAAGATAAACTAAAAACAAGCGTTTATGAGTACAGAAAAGGTAGAAATTTTTGATACCACGTTGAGAGATGGAGAGCAAGTACCTGGGTGCAAGTTAAACACCACCCAAAAATTAAAAATTGCCAAAAGATTAGATGAATTAGGGGTAGATGTTATAGAAGCAGGATTTCCTGTATCTAGCCCACAAGACTTTCAATCTGTTTCAGAAATTGCCAAACTCGTAAAAAATGCCACCGTTTGCGGCCTAACTAGAGCTGTAAAAAACGATATTGAAGTAGCTGCACAAGCTTTAAAACATGCCAAAAAACCAAGAATACATACTGGTATTGGTACTTCAGAATCTCATATTAAATACAAATTTAAATCTACACCACAAGAAATTATAGAACGTGCGGGAGAAGCGGTAGCTTATGCCAAAAGTTTTGTAGACGACGTAGAGTTTTATGCAGAAGATGCTGGTAGAACAGATAATGAGTTTTTGGCAACTGTTTGTACAGAAGCCGTCAAAGCTGGCGCAACTGTTTTAAATATACCAGACACCACAGGTTATTGTTTGCCCGAAGAATATGGTAAAAAAATAAAATACTTAAAAGATAATGTAGTAGGCATAGAAAACGTGATCATTTCTTGTCATTGCCACAACGATTTAGGGATGGCTACCGCCAACTCTATTGCCGGAATCACCAATGGCGCTCGCCAAATAGAATGTACTATAAATGGTATTGGCGAACGTGCAGGAAACACTGCTTTAGAAGAAATAGTAATGATTTTGCGCCAACACCCAGCATTAAACTTACATACAGATATCCACTCGCAATTATTGTACGATACCAGCAAAATGGTTTCTCAAGAAATGGGAATGTACGTACAACCCAACAAAGCAATTGTTGGTGCCAACGCCTTTGCTCATAGTTCTGGTATTCACCAAGACGGAGTAATTAAAAACAGAGAAACTTACGAAATTATCAACCCAGCAGATGTAGGTGTAACCGAGTCTGCCATTATTCTTACCGCAAGAAGCGGTCGTGCTGCCTTAGCTCATAAAGCCAAAAAAGTTGGTTATAATCTTACCAAACTAGAGTTAGATGTAGTGTACAAAGAATTTCTTCATTATGCCGATGCACGCAAAGAAGTTCTAGACAACGACATTCATAAAATTATGGAAATTTATCAATCTAAATCTCGTGTAAGCGCATAATTATGTGGGCGCAACCCTACCGGGTCGGGCTATTCGCTATATCTTTTTTGCTACTCACTTGAGCTTAATTTAAGAAGTCTTTTATAAAGCAAAAAAGGATGTCGCTTCTATCCCTTGCGCAATTAAAAAAAACAAAATGAAAAAAACACTTTTTGATAAAATCTGGGATGCTCACGTGGTAGAGTCTATACCTAACGGTCCAGATATTTTATATATAGACAAACATCTAATTCATGAAGTTACTAGTCCGCAAGCTTTTCAAGAACTTAAAGACCGTAATATCCCTGTTTTTAGACCAGATAAAACTGTAGCTACTGCAGACCACAACACGCCTACAGAAAATCAACATTTACCTGTAAAAGACTTATTATCAAGAAAACAACTTAAAGAACTTACTCAAAATTGCGAAGAAAATAATATTACCCTTTACGGTCTAGGGCATCCCTACAATGGTATTGTGCATGTTATGGCTCCAGAGTTAGGTATTACCCAACCAGGAATGACAATGGTTTGTGGTGATAGCCACACCTCTACCCACGGTGCTTTTGGCACCATTGCTTTTGGTATAGGTACTAGCCAAGTTGCGCAAGTTTTTGCTAGTCAATCTTTATTGGTGCAAAAACCCAAAAAACTTAGAGTAAACGTAAACGGCAAATTAAAAAAAGGAGTTACCCCTAAAGATGTTATCTTATATATTATTAGTGAATTAGGCACCAACTCGGGTACTGGATATTTTTGTGAATACGCAGGTAACGTTTTTGAAGAAATGTCGATGGAAGGCAGAATGACCGTTTGTAATATGAGCATAGAAATGGGTGCTCGTGGCGGACTTATAGCGCCAGACCAAACCACTTATGATTATGTAGAAGGAAGAGAATTTGCGCCAAAAGGAGAAGCATTTGAAAAACTAAAAACCTATTGGGAAAGTTTAAAAACAGACGAAGACGCTATTTTTGATCAAGAGTATTCTTTTAATGCAGAAGCCATAGAACCTATGGTAACTTACGGTACTAATCCAGGTATGGGTATAAAAATTACCCAAGCTATCCCTACAAATAGTAATAAAAGTTCAGACAAAGCACTAGAATATATGGGCTTTACAGCTGGAAAATCTTTAATAGACACCCCTATTAATTATATTTTTATAGGTAGTTGTACCAACTCTAGAATAGAAGATTTTAGACTAGCCGCTAGTTACATTAAAGGAAAGAAAAAGGCAGACAATGTAAACGCATTAATTGTACCCGGCTCAAGACAAGTAGCTGCTCAAATTGAAGAAGAAGGTTTACATACTATTTTTGAAGAAGCAGGATTTAAATTAAGGCAACCAGGCTGCTCGGCTTGTTTAGCGATGAACGATGATAAAATACCTGCAGGAGAGTATTGCGTATCTACCAGTAACAGAAATTTTGAAGGTAGACAAGGGCAAGGCTCTAGAACCATTTTAGCTAGCCCATTAACTGCTGCTGCAACTGCTATTGCAGGAAAAATTGTAGATTTTACAAAACACCTAAACTAATGGAAAAATTTGTAACCCTTACCGATACAGCGGTACCCTTAGAGATAGAAAACATAGATACCGATCAAATAATTCCGGCTCGTTTTTTAAAAGCTACAGATAAAGCTGGTTTTGGAGAAAATTTATTTAGAGACTGGCGCTTTGATAACGAAGGAAATATAAAAAAAGATTTTCCATTAAATCAAGAACAATATCAAGGTCAAATTTTAGTGGCTGGAGATAATTTTGGTTGCGGCTCTAGTAGAGAACACGCTGCTTGGGCTATAAAAGCATATGGCTTTAAAGTAGTTGTTTCTAGCTATTTTGCAGATATTTTTAAGGGCAACTCTTTAAATAATGGTTTGCTACCTGTGCAAGTGAGTCCAGAGTTTTTAGCAGAATTATTAAAAGCAATTGAAGAAAATCCTAAAACAGAAATTAAAATTGATTTAGAAAATCAAGTAATTACTCTTTTAGAAAAACAGCTAGAAGAAAGATTTGATATCGATGCTTATAAAAAAGTATGTTTAGTTAACGGATTTGATGATATTGATTTTTTATTGAGTAAATTAGAAAATATAAAGGCTTTTGAAGAAAAGCACATTGCATAAAATGCGCAAGGGATTGAAGTGGCATCCTTTTTATGTCATTTTGAGCGGAGTCGAGAAATTACATAAAAAAGATATAACGGAAAGCCCGACCCATAGGGTTGCGCCCAAACAACACAAAATATGAAGTTAAACATAGCAGTATTACCAGGAGATGGTATTGGACCAGAAATTACCCAACAATCGGTAAAAATTTTAAAAGCTATTGCAGAGCGTTTTGATCATGAGTTTACTTTTGAAGAAGCAGTTGTGGGAGCCGCAGCCATAGATGCCACTAATAATCCTCTACCAGATGCTACTTTAGAGTTATGTAAAATCTCTGATGCAGTCTTGTTTGGCGCTATTGGAGACCCTAAATATGATAACAATCCTGCTGCTAAAGTAAGGCCTGAGCAGGGTTTACTTAAACTACGTAAAGAGTTAGGTTTATTTGCTAATATTAGACCAGTTCGTGCTTTTGAGAAATTGCTAGAACACTCCCCTTTAAAACCAGAAAGAATTGCTGGAGCAGATATGGTAATTTATAGAGAATTAACAGGTGGTATTTATTTTGGTAAAAAAACATTGAGTGAAGACTTAAAACATGCTTCTGACCTTTGTGAATATTCTTTTGATGAAATTGAAAGAATGACCTATTTAGCTTTTGAAGCTGCGCAGAAAAGAAGAAAGAAAGTTACTTTGGTAGATAAAGCTAATGTGTTAGAAACTTCTAGACTATGGCGTAAAACGGTAAAAGAGATTGCTAAAAGTTACCCAGAAGTAGAATTAGATTTTTTATATGTAGATAATGCTGCTATGCAAATGATAATTAACCCAAAACAGTTTGATGTAATTCTTACAGAAAATATGTTTGGAGATATTATTTCTGATGAGGCTAGTGTAATTGGTGGTAGTATTGGTTTACTTGCCTCTGCCTCTGTTGGTAAACAATTTTCTTTGTTTGAGCCTATTCACGGTTCTTACCCGCAGGCAACTGGCAAAGGTATTGCCAACCCAATTGCATCTATTCTTTCTGCAGCAATGTTGTTAGAGCATTTTAATTTACTAGAAGAAGCAGCCACCATACAAGCTGCGGTAGATAAAAGCTTAGAAATGAATATTTGTACTAGTGATATTAATAAGAAAAGTACCTACTCTACCGAAAAGGTAGGAACTTTTATTGAAGGATTAATTTTAGATGAAGATCTAAAACTAAACGGAGATAACCTTAGCCTTGGGCAAGCAACAATTATATAATTAACTGTTTATAAATTAAAAAAAGGCTTTCAGAAACTTGAAAGCCTTTTTAATTTTTATTGCTTGGTTTATTCTTTTATAAACTTAATGTGTTTAAAAGAATTATTACTTTCTACTTTTAATATATAAACTCCGCTAGATAAATTTTCTACATTTATTTCTGTTAAGTTGTTAGAGGTTTTCTTTACAACTTGTTTTCCGTTAAGACTGTAAATTGATACTTCTGTAAGCTCATTATTTCCTGAATTTTTTAATTTTAAAACATTTTTTACAGGATTTTCTAACAATACCAATTCTTCTAAATTCTTTTGTTGAAGACTCAATGTACAATCTGTATTATCTCTTATAATTATTGGAAAAGAATTTTGAACAAAATTAGGACAAGTATCTGGAGAACCTTCTACTGTATAAGCTCCAGAAGATGTAATGGTATAATTTATTTGGTTAGCTCCAGCTATTAATTGCCCATCTTTATACCATTGTACATTAGTATATGGTGTTTGCACCGTACAATCAATAAAATCTCCGTCACAAATTAAATATTCTCCATTCATTGGATCTAACTCTACATTAGCACTAGGAGTGAGTGAAATAGATAAACTGGCAAATGCATAAGAATCTATTTGAATTTCGTTAGACTCATAAGTTGTACCATTTTTAGTCACCACTACTTTAAGTAAAGCTTGATCATAAGTATACCAATCGTAAGTAAAACTATTACTATTTGCCCCAGCAATATCTTGAAAATTATCACTTAAAAACCAATATTTAAATTGCCATTGGTAAGTGTCATAAGTTTCGCCGTTAGTTACAGAAGCTGTACCATTAGAATTAGGACAAAGCATTACATCTCCAGCTATTGTTGGATTGGTTTGACTAAAAAGATTAAAGAAACTTAAAAAAAGTAAAAATGAAAATAATTTTGTTTTCATAAGTAATTGAGATTTGGGTTAATAATAAGTATTGCTAATATCTTAATTACTTATAAGTTAGCTTATGATTACACCGCTACATGATGTGACAATTAGCGTGACATTTTGTGACATTACAGTGTTGACAGATACTCAAAGAGTATTTTACCAGAAGATAAATTAAGTTTTTTAGAAACTCTTTCTTTACGTTTTCTACAGCTTTCTACAGAAATATTTAATAATGAAGCTATCTCATTATAAGAAAGGTTTAAATATATAAAAGACAAAAAACGAATATCGTTAGCTGTTAAGTTAGGATGAGTTTTCTTTAATTGAATAAGAAATTTAGGATTTAGATGATTAAATTTTGCATTAAACTCTTCCCATTTCATATCTTCTTTAAGATAGGTTTTTAACTCTTTTATATAAGTTTTAGTTGAATTGTTTTCTGTAATTTCTGGAAGCTTAGCAATTTTATTAATTACATCTTCTATCATTTCATTTCTTGTAGTTTGAAATAAAATTTTATCTGAAAGTTGTTTATTGCGTTGTTGTATTTCGTTTTCTAATTTCTTCTTTTCTAAGGCATTTTTTAATTCTTCTTCCCTACGCTGCTGGTGTAAAAGTTTTACTTTATTTCTTTCTTTCTCTAATTCTAAATCTGCTATTTTAAGATTTCTATTTACAAGTTCTCTGTTATGCTTATTTATTAAGTTTCTTTTGTAAAACACCCAACCTAAGATAATGATAACACAAACTAACACTAAGGTTATAATTAAATAAATATTTCTTTGATTTAAAGATTTTTCTTTACTTATAATTAGATGATGGTTAGATTCTGCTAACTCAAATTTGAGCTGAGAATTTTCCAGAACTTCTTTATTTTGAGTGTCATTAATTAATTGACTTAAATAAACTATACTATCTTTTGCAGTATAAATAGCATCTATATTTCCTGTTTTAAGAGCCAAAAGAGATTTTAACTCATAAAAGTTGAGTTTATAATTATTATTTACAGCTTCTAAAATTCCGGAAGAAATTGTCGCTTGAGATTTATCAAAATTTTTGCTTGCTAAATAAGCTTCAGCTAAAATTAACTGATTTTCAGAAATAGCTTCTTTTAAATTATTGCCTCTTGCTTTCTCAATTACAATATTTGCTGCTTTAATTACTTCTTCATATTTTTTTTCATAGAGAAGTATATGGTTTTTAGTTGTAAGAGCATTTAAATTTACTGCATCACTATCTACATTATTAAAGTCTAATACCTTATTTATGTAATAATTTGCTTGCGTTATATTTTTAAGCTCAAAATTAATTTTTGCTAAATTAGATGCGTAAAGCTTTATTTTGAGATCAATATTTTCTGAAACAGCAATATCAAAAGACTTTTTAAAGTACTCTTTTGCTTTTTCTAAATTGTTTTCTGCAGCATAAACAATTGCAATATTGTTAAGCACCGTCATCTCATCTTTAGAAGCATTTTTTTGTATGGCAAGATTGTAAGCCTCTAAGTAATGTTTAATAGCATTACCATAATCTAACATTTGGTAATATGCGGCTCCTAAATTATTTGTAGCTAAAAATTGCTCTTTATAATATTCTTTTTTTTCTGCTATACTTCTTACGCTTTCTAGCTTAGGAATTGCCGACGCATAATTCTGACGTTCAAAAATATCTTCTACCGCTTGTTTTATAACATCTTCACATTCTTCTCTGCTCTGTGAAAAAGAATAGTGAACAAGAAAAATAAATAATATAATAAGGTAATTTGTCTTCATCTATGATTTTAAGTAACCAAAAGCAAATAAACCTTTAATATATCATTATTTTTTAAAAGAATTTAATTGAGCTTTTAGTTCTTCCATAGAAGTTTGTAATTGCCTAAGCATACTGTTTTCAGAATTGGCATCTAAGCTAAAAGTTAACTTACTTGTTACTTGCCAAAGCTCTTGTATATCAGATACTTTTACTTCAAAAGGAGCATATTCTTCATTTAAAGAAACCAATCTAATTTTTGAAGGGTCTGTTAATTTATGTAGTTTTTTAACCACTACGGTATCGTACATTACCACCACGTAAATCTTATGATCACTTGCATCAGATAAACTTGGTATAGCTTTGGCCAACACCCAATCTTCAGGTCTTAAATTTGGCATCATACTATCTCCTTCTACCTGAAAACCTCGATAAGTTGCATTTCTGTATTGCGGTAAAGGAAAATCAAAAGCAGGTAATTGTCTATACCAATCTACGTCTTGAATATTGTGAGGATAACCTGCAGCTGCTTTCTGATTAACCATGGTAATATTTTCGTTATCTTCACTATCTACCGTAATTACTTTTGGCATCGTATCTATCTGATGCAAAGGCAAATGCTTTTGATGGCTTTGCCCATATAACCAAAGTGGGTTAATATTGAATTGTTTCAATAACTCCATTACCACCGTTCCAGAAAGTTTTGTACGACCGCGTTCAATATCTGCAGTAGTATTTTTTACTCCTAGACGCTCAGCAAATTCAGCTTGTGTAAACTGGTTTTCGTCTCTTATTTCTTTAAAACGCTTAATTTCTACTCCTAATTCCATATGGTAAAGATACAGAATAAGGAAATAATCCAAAAATAAAAAAGGAAATTTTCCGTGAAATTATTGAGTTTTTAATTTTCGCTTCAGGTATTTAAAAGATAAAGCGTAATAAATTACCAACATTAAAGGCAAAGAAATCATTAAATACCTCAACGCCATATCTAAACTATTAATTACACTTCCAGAAGAAGAAATTACAAAGCTAGAAAAAGAGATAATTATATATAATAAACCACCTATAAGTCCGCCAGCAATCCCAGCATAGCTAGGGAAGTACAACATATTATTGGTAAAGTAATTGGTAAATATAAAGCCTGAACAAATATGAATAACAAAAGCAAAAGCGATTAAAAGATATAAACTATCGTATTGCAGGCTTATACCTATTAACATTGCAATTAGCACCAATTGAACAATAACAGCCCTTTTATTTTTTAAAACAAATGCTTTAGCATTAAAACGTTTACTCAATATACCACCAACCATCCAAGAAACTCCTAGAATTAAAGTACAATAACCTATCACTACAGAGTTAAAATTAAAATGGTGTTCTACTACAAAAGGACCTGACACATTAAATACCATTACTACAGAATATGCTAAACCTAAAATTAAAATACCAAGTATAAAAGGTTTATTTCTAAGCATAATGCTATACAGTATTACGGTTTTCTTTAGATTAAATTTCTTTGTTACCCGTATAGTTTCACCACTAAACAAAATTTCTGCTACCAATAAAATTGCTGCATAAATGGCTAAAAAGTAAAAATTAGCTTGCCAATTAAATACATCTTCTAGATATCCGCCAAGAAAAGGAGCTATTATAGGTCCGCAAGACCAAACTATAGTAAAAAAGCTTAAATAATGTTTTCTCCTTTCTGTTTCATAAACATCTACAAAATAAGCTCGTTTAGCAACCACTACAAATGCAGTACCAATACCTTGTACTATTCGCCAAAAACAAATTAGCCACACTTCTTCTGTAAATGTTACTGCCAAACTACTAACTAATAAAACTGCTAACGAAATTAAAAGAGGTTTATAGCGCCCAATACTATCTAATATACTCCCTACAAATAATTGTGCTACACCATAACTTAAAAAAAAGCAGGTTAACGTTAACTGAATACTCTTTTCTGAAACTAATAAATCTTTAGACATAGCAGGGAAAGAGGGCAGATAAACATCTGTCATAAATCCAGAAAGAGGAATAGTAAAAAAGGTAATAATCGTAGCCAGTTTTTTTTGGCTCTCGGTTGCTTTCTGTAAATGCATGAGAATATATAGATAAGACTTTAAGAAACATTGGTTAGAATTTTAGCCAGTGCTTTCTTTAAAAACCTCAAAATTAAATCTTGTTTTTGTACTAGTTTTTAAACTTATGATACTTTAACAAATAAGAATTTCAATAAAAGGATTTATTCCATAATTTTGTACAAAATCCTATCTTGTTGTATGAATTTTGATCGAATAAAAGAAAAATTGAATATTCTTGCCGATGCGGCCAAATATGATGTGTCTTGCTCTAGTAGCGGGAGTAAACGTCAAAACCAAAATAAAGGCCTTGGCGATTCTAGCGGAATGGGTATTTGCCATAGTTATACAGAAGATGGACGTTGCGTTTCTTTGCTTAAAATATTACTCACTAACCATTGCATTTTTGATTGTGCGTATTGCGTAACTAGAAAAAGTAACGACATTAAACGAGCTGCTTTTAAAGTACAAGAAGTGGTTGACTTAACCATTAATTTTTATCGAAGAAATTATATTGAAGGCTTATTTTTAAGTTCAGGTATTTTTAAAAGTCCAGATACTACGATGGAGCGTTTGGTACAGGTGGCAAAAAAACTTCGGTTAGAAGAAAATTTTAATGGATACATTCATTTAAAATCAATACCTGGTGCGAATGACGAGTTAATGCACGAAGCAGGTTTATATGCAGATAGGCTTTCTGTAAATATAGAAATACCCACAAGAGAAGGTTTAAAGCTTTTAGCACCAGATAAAGACCGAAAAGATTTTTTACAACCCATGAACAAAGTAAAAAATGAAATTATTCGGTATAAATCTGAAAAGAAAATTATAAAAAGTACTCCCAAATTTGCTCCAGCTGGGCAAAGCACACAAATGATTGTTGGCGCTACTAATGAAACTGATGCACAGGTAATGTATACCGCTGCCTATTTTTATAAAAAATACCAAATGAAACGGGTATATTATTCTGGCTATATTCCTATTAGTTACGACGCTAGGTTACCCTCTATTGGTACAGATGTTCCGTTATTAAGAGAAAACAGGTTGTATCAAGCAGATTGGCTCATGCGTTTTTACGGATTTTCTATTGAAGAATTACTAAACAAAGAACATCCCAATCTCGACAGCGATGTAGACCCAAAACTAAGTTGGGCATTACGTAATTTACATTTATTTCCGGTAGATGTAAATAAAGCAGATAAACAAATGCTTGCAAGAATACCTGGTCTTGGTATGAAATCTGTCTATAAAATTTTAGGAGCAAGAAAATACCGAAACCTCAACTGGGAACACCTCAAAAAAATTGGAGTAGCACTAAATCGTGCTAAATATTTTATGGTTTGTAACTCTCAAGAATGGGAGAAAAAAGATCTTTCAGCAATGAGTATTAAAAATTTAATTCTTCAAAATTCAAAGAGTAAATTTAGAAATACATATAACAATCAACTTAATTTATTTGATAAACAAGATGCGTTAATTCAGTATTAAACCTTGATCAACTTCAACTAATTTTAAAATTAGGGTGGGGTGCTGAAACAAGTTCAGCATGACGACATTAAAAGTAAAGTAAAAAATGGTATTTATTTACGATTCATCTTTTGAAGGTTTTCTTTCGGCGGTTTTTATGGCTTATGAGTATAAATGTAAGCAACCAAAAATTGTGAAGAGAGAAAAGTTTTTAGGTGATTTTTTTGAAGAAGTGGAAGAGGTAATTACTTCCGAAGAAAAATCTAAACGAGTTTGGTTAAAAGTTAAAGAAAAATGTGGTTCTCGCGGAAGTCAACAAATTTACTGGGCCTTTCTTAGTGAGTTAAATGAAATTGAAAATACACTTTTTCTATACATTCAACACGCCTTATCTTCAACCAAAAATATTACAAAAGATTATGCCAATCCTGCTGTGTTAAAGGTTGCACAAACTGTAAAACAAGTAGGTCGAGAAAAACACCGAATGGATGCTTTTGTAAGATTTAGAAAAACTAAAGATGATATTTATTTTGCTACCGTAGAACCAGATTTTAATGTTTTACCTCTCAATATTAAACACTTTAAAAATAGGTATGCCGATCAAAAATGGTGCATTTACGATTTAAAAAGAAACTACGGAATTTTTTATGATCTAGAGAAAGTAGAAATTATACAGCTTGATTTGCCTACTTCTATTTTAGAAACTTCAACAGATTTTTTTACTACGGAAGAAATTCAGTTTCAACATTTATGGAAAAACTATTTTGACAGCACCAATATTAAATCTAGAAAAAATACTAAACTACACCAACAGCACGTACCTAAACGATATTGGAAGTATTTAAGCGAGAAGTATTTATAAAAAGATAGCGTATATAATTTTTTTAAAAAATTATACTTTCATCTTGTAACAAAATAAAATTTATAGCGTCTTATAATGGAAAGCCAATATTAAAAAACGCCGAAATTTAATTAGTTAAAAATTGTTCTCATTCATCAATCAAAGGCGTAAAAGCTTAGCATCTTGCTAAGCTTTTTTTATTACATTTAAAAGATGAAAGACAACTTCTCTAAAGATTCTCAACTCTACGCAAAATACCGACCTACCTATCCGGCCGTAGTATTTGACTATATTTTTAGTTTAGTAGAAAATAAAAATATTGCTTGGGATTGTGCTACAGGAAATGGCCAAGTAGCCACAAAATTAGCTGAAAAATTTACGCTTGTTAAAGCTACAGATTTAAGTGCTTCTCAATTAAAAAACGCTACACCACTAAACAATATAGATTACTCTGTGCAATTAGCAGAAAAAACAAATTTTAAAAATCATCAATTTGATTTAATTACCGTTTCTCAAGCTATACATTGGTTTAATTTCAATGAATTTTATGCAGAAGTAAATCGTACCTTAAAACCTAACGGGTATTTAGTAGTGATTGGGTATGGTTTAGCAAGCGTTACCCCTAAAATAAATAACTTAATTAATTATTTTTACAATGATATTTTAGGTAAATATTGGGATGACGAACGTAAATATATAGAAGAAAATTACCAAACCATTCCGTTTCCTTTTAAAGAGGTGGCAGCTCCTAAATTTAAAATTACTTACTGTTGGACCGCAGAAGATTTTTTAAATTACCTATATACTTGGTCTGCTGTAAAACATTTTATAAGCATTAAAAAAAGGAATCCGCTTAAGCTTATAGAACATGAGTTAAAGAATTATTGGGAAGATAAAAAAAGAGAAGTTACTTTCCCCGTGTTATTACGTGTAGGAAATAAAAAATCCTTTTCAGAATAACTAAAAAGGATTTTTTATTACTTCAAACTTATACTTAAACAAGCATAGTATAAAAACTATTGAATTTCTGCACTCAGCCCTGCTTGTAATAAAGCGCTACAACGCGGTTCTAAATCGTCATAATCGCCAGTTTTCACAGTACATTTTCCTTTGTAATGTATTAGCATAGTACATTGTTCTGCTTGTAAAGGATCATGGTCACAAGCATTCATCAACATATCTATCACATAATCAAATGTGTTTACATCATCATTAAAAACAACAATTTCGTTTTGTCTTGTTTCTTGTTTATCTGTGAGTAACTCCTCTAAAACTTCTTCTTGTACACTCATATTTAAAATTTTAACATGTAAATTTAATAAACAATCTTCAAAAATTAAATTATTTAACAAACTTTACAGCCACCCAATTGTCTCTTACTAAGTGAGTTTGATAGTTTAAACCTAAATTTTCACAACTTTCTTTAATTATAGGCAAATCTTCTTGGTAAAAACCACTTAAAAATAATTTACCGCCATTATTTAAACAGTTTACGTAGGTTGCCATATCATTTAATAAAATGTTACGATTAATGTTTGCAATTATTGCATCGTATGTTTTATTATTTAATAAGCTTGCATCTCCCTCATAGGCTGTGATGTGATGACAGTTATTTCTTTCTATATTTTCAACCGTATTTAAATAACACCAATTATCAATATCTATAGCATCTAGAGGTTTAGCACCTTTCATTTCTGCAAGAATTGCTAAAACTCCAGTACCACAGCCCATATCTAACACTTTTAGATTTCCCCAATCTTCTTTTAATATATGCTGAATCATCATATGCGTGGTGGCGTGATGACCTGTACCAAAACTCATTTTTGGCTCAATAACTATATCAAATTCTGTTTCTAATTTAGGGTGAAAAGGTGCTCTTACTTGGCAAAGCTCATCTACTACAATTGGAGAGAAGTTTTTCTCCCACTCTTCATTCCAATTTACTTGTTCAATATCTTCAGAAGTATAGGTAATCTTAAACTCTGTAGAGTCTAAAATCTGAATATTTTTTAATATCTCTTCATGATATTCTTTGGTTTGTATGTAAGCTTGTACTCCACTTTCTGTTTCTACAAAACTTTCAAAACCTGCTTCACCTAATTCAGCAATTAAAATTTCTGTTCCTGGTTGTAATGGCTCTACGTTAAAATAAAAGCCTTTATATGTTTGACTCATTTCTTTGAAAGAATTAAAATCTTTATGGAATATTTAAATATTTATGGGTTTGTAGAGATACTTTCCACTGTGGGTTTTGCATAACATAATCTACAATCATTGGCACTACCTTATCTCTTACACTCCATTCTGGCTGCAGGTAAAGTATACAGTCTTTATTTACTTTAGTCGCCTGCTCTTCTGCAAATTTTAAATCGTGTTTATTAAAAACAATTACTTTTAACTCATTTGCTTGATCGTACACTTTTTGAGTGGGTAATTTTAATTTTTTAGGAGATAAACAAATCCAATCCCAAATACCTGTTAACTCGTATGCACCAGAAGTTTCAATATGAGTTTGTGCCCCCTTATCTTTTAATTGATTAGTTAGCTCTGTCATATCCCAAGTTAATGGTTCACCTCCTGTTACCACAATAGTTTTGCTGTATTTTATAGCATTTTCTACAATGGTTTCTGTAGCTGTAGGCGGGTGCTTTTCTGCATCCCAACTTTCTTTCACATCACACCAGTGGCAACCAACATCACAACCACCTATTCTTATAAAATATGCGGCTGTACCTTTATGGTAACCTTCCCCTTGAATGGTATAAAACTCTTCCATTAAAGGAAGCATTTTACCTTGTTCTACCAACTGCTCTATTTCTTCTTTTTTCATAAGAGTGCAAAGATAGTGATTAACAAAGGAACATACATTTTTTACTCATTTTAAATTCAAATTCTATATAAGATATCTCTATAATAATTTCTAAGAGCAAATTACTATTACTACTTTTACCACTTAAAATAAACTACTCATGAAAAAATTTATAGCCCTTTTTTCTATCCTTCTCTTACTTGCCTGTACTAAAGAAGAAAAACACAATCCTTTTTTAATAACAAACCAGCAAGTAGGCTTACTTACTAAAAACATTCAGGTTAAAGATTTAGACTCTGTATATGCTAATGATTCTATTGTTTCTATAAACAAAAACCAATTTAGAACATCTACACAAATTACCATTTTTGATAAAGCTGGTAAAGAGCTTTTATTATTAGACCCTGTACAAGTTTTTGATAGTACCAGTACAATCTCTACCATTCAATTAAAAGATAGTAGATTTAAAACTGAAAAAGGTTTAAGTATCTCTAGCACTTTTAAAGATATTGAAAGTAATTACAAAATTTCTAGAATAGAAAATACACTAAATAATGTAATTATATTCTTAGACGATATTAATGTATATATAGCAATAGATAAAGAGAATATTTCTGGAGATGCTAAATACAATACAAACATCCCTATTGAATCAAATCAAATTCCTGATAATGCTAAGATTAAAAACTTTTGGATTGGTTGGGAGTAGTATGAATATATTAAATTTTTGTGCAGGTCTACTTTCTATTTTAGTACTAACTAGTTGCCAACAAGAAAATAAAAAAGAAATAGACTACTACCACTTACCTACCTATTCTAAAAATAAAAACATTCAGGCTGTGGTAGAAATACCAGCAGGAACCAATCACAAAATTGAATATAATAAAATAGAAAAAAAATTTATTAACGACACGCTTAACGGAAAAGACAGAATTATAGACTTTTTACCCTATTTAGGTAATTACGGTTTTATTCCTTCTACTTATAGCGATCCAGAAAATGGTGGTGATGGTGATGCTTTAGATGTTTTAATTTTAGGCGAAAATATTACCACAGGAAGCGTTGTCGAGATTATCCCTATTGGGATGATTGAGCTTTTAGACAACGAAGAGTCTGACAATAAAATTATTGCTATTCCTGCTGAAGAAAACAAGCGAATTATTAAAGCTACCAATTTTCATGAGTTTTCTGAAAATTATCCTGAAATAAGAAAAATGATAGGTGATTGGTTTAAATTTTACGATTTAAATGATGAAATTCAATTAAAACGTTGGACAGGTGAACAAGCCGCAATGAGTGAAATTGAAAAATGGAGATTACCTAACCCATAATATTACAAACAACAAAAAACCAATTCTAAACTCGCAACAATCTATTTTTGTGTATGAAAAAGACAATAAATAAGTATTTACCTAAAATGATAGGTATTCAACTTAACGGTTTACACTTGGTAAAACCTAAAAAAGCAGTAAAAAAAGCATTTTCTCTTTTTTGCATTCCTAGACGAGGTAAGGTTAAGCCAGAGCAAATGGACTTTTTAAATAAAGCAAAACATGAAATTGTAGAAGTAGAAAATCTTGCTTTACAAACTTATAATTGGAAAAATAACGGAAAAACTATTCTTCTAATTCACGGTTGGGAAAGTAACACATTTCGTTGGATGAGTTTAATTGAAAAATTAAAAGCAGAAAATTATAACATTATCGCTTTTGATGCTCCTGCACACGGTAACTCTACAGGTAATTTCTTGCATGTTCCGCTATATACAAAATGTGTAGAAGCAATAGTAAAAAAATACTCACCAGATTACGTAATTGGCCATAGCATTGGCGGTATGACAACCGTTTTTCATCAATACAGCTACCCTAATCCTGCAATTAAAAAACTGGTATTATTAGGCCCACCATCAGAAATTACAGAAATTATGGATGATTACCAGAAAATTCTTAACTTCAAACCTAGGGTAATGCGTGATTTAGATATTTACTTTAAAGAACAATTGGGCTATAATTTTCATGAGTTTTCTATTGCAAAATTTGCTAGTAACATTAAACAACCAGGTTTAATTATACATGACACTTATGATAAAATTGCCCCTGTAAGCGCTTCAAAAAGTATTCATGAAAATTACGAGAACTCAAAATTTATAGAAACAGAGGGCGCTGGTCACTCTTTAAATAATGACTATATTCATGGAGAAATTATTCAGTTTTTGAATAACTAAAAAATCATTTTTGTGGAAGAGAAGAAATTAAAAAGAATAAACAAATACCTAAGTGAAGTTGGTTATTGTTCTAGAAGAAAAGCAGACCAACTAATTGATGAAGGTAGAGTAACAATTAACGGTCAAGTTCCTGAAATGGGAACTAAAATTTCTAATGATGATGAAGTAAGAGTAAATGGTGAACTTATAAAAGACACGAAAAAAAAGCAAGTCTACTTAGCATTTAATAAACCCGTTGGTATAGTTTGTACTACAGATACTAAAGTAGAGAAAGACAATATTATAGATTACATTAATTACCCTACTAGAATATTTCCTATTGGTAGGTTAGATAAACCTAGTGAAGGCCTTATTTTACTAACCGATGATGGTGATATAGTAAACAAAATTCTTAGAGCTAGAAATAATCACGAAAAAGAATATGTTGTAAAAGTAGACAGACCTATAAACAATGACTTTTTAAACAGAATGAGTAATGGCGTACCTATATTAGATACAATTACAAAAAAATGTCACGTTGAAAAAGTAGGGAGTCACGATTTTAAAATTACCCTAACACAAGGTTTAAATAGACAAATTAGACGTATGTGTGAGTATCTAGGCTTTGAAGTTGTAAAACTTAAAAGAATAAGAATTATGAATATTGAATTAGACTTACCAATTGGCAAATATAGAGAGTTAACAGAAGATGAACTTAACCAATTAAACAGTCTTATTAGTGATTCTAGCAAAACAGAAGAAGCGTCTTTACCTACACCTACCAAAGTTGTAAAAAAAGAAATTCCAAAATTTAAACCTAAAAGTAGAAGGTAATCTATAAAAAAGTAACATTTCTTTAAGTAGCCCACATTCTATTTCTTGGTAACTTTAAAGAAAAAATGGAAAGACCAAGAATTAAAAACGAAGAGCAATACGAAGCTTTAAGAGATAAAGGCTATAGTAAAGAGAAGTCTGCTAGAATTGCCAACACAAAAAATTCTGGCAAAAAAGGTGGACATAGTGAAAAATATGAAGAGCGAACAAAAGAAGAACTGTACCAACAAGCTCAAAAAGTAGGTATTGAGGGGCGTTCTACAATGTCTAAAGATGAATTGATTAAAGCGCTAAGAAATAACTAATATGCAAATACAACCATTTCATTTAGCTATTCCGGTAGATAATTTAGAACTTGCTAGACAATTTTATAGAGACACGTTAGAATTACCTGAAGGAAGAAGTGATAAACAGTGGGTAGACTTTAATTTTTTTGGTCACCAATTAGTTATTCATTTTAAAGAAAAAAAAGAATCTTCTACAATAAGAAACACCAATCCTGTTGACGGAAAAGACGTTCCTATTCCACATTTTGGAGTAGTTTTAACTTGGGAGCACTTTCATAATTTAGCAGAAATGCTTCATCAAAAAAACGTCTCATTTGAGATTGAGCCTTACCTCAGGTTTAAAGACAAACCTGGAGAGCAAGCCACTATGTTTTTTTATGATCCGTGCGGCAACGCACTAGAATTTAAAGCTTTTAAAAATCAATCTCAATTATTTGCTAAATAATATATGAAAAAACTTCAACCAGCTTTAGTTAGGCAAATTTTTATTTTATTGCTTATTATATTTTTAGGGTTTCTTATTTTTAAAGAAATGACTCCCTACCTTTCAGGTGTTTTGGGAGCAATTACTTTATTTTTTCTACTACAAGGCTGGATGAAAAAATTAGTAAATAGAGGCTGGAATGCAGGCCTTGCAGCTAGCGTTTTAATGCTAGCATCTTTTATAGGCATATTAGTACCTATTACCGGTATTGTGTTATTACTTACTTCTAAAATTGGGAAAGCAGTAAATAATTCAGAAAAAGTAGTTCAGGCATTTAAAGAACAAGTAGATAGTTGGGAGCATTCTTTAGGCTACAACATTAGTAGTCAAATTGATACTAATGAAATTACCAGCTGGATTTCTACCAATTTACAAGATTTAGCAGGTGGTACTTTTAATGCTTTTATAGCAATTGGTATTATGTACTTTTTGCTTTATTATATGCTAACGTATAGAAAAAAAATTAAAGAATCTTTAGATGAATATATCCCAATAAACCACGAAAATTTAATCTTGATTGGTAATGAAAGTGGTGATATGGTAAAAGCCAATGCTATTGGTATTCCGTTAGTAGCATTAGTACAAGGTATTATTGCTCTTATAGGTTTTATAATATTTGGGGTTCCAGATCCGTTTTTCTGGTTTGTAGTGACCACTATTGGTTCTATGATTCCGTTTGTAGGGACAGCAATTGGTATTATACCAGTTACTATACTTATGTTTGCTCAAGGCTACAACTGGCAAGCTGTTGCTATATTAATTTACGGAATTGTAGTGGTTGGTTCTTCTGATAATATTGTTAGATTATATGTATTAAAAAGATTATCAGATGTACACCCACTTATTACCTTAATAGGAGTGGTAGTAGGTGTTCCTTTATTTGGTTTTATAGGTTTAATTTTTGGTCCGTTATTAGTTTCATTATTTCTGTTAATTGTAATAATTTACAAGAAAGAATACGGAAAAGCCAAAGAAAATATAGACACTACAGATACTGAAGAAATAAAACAAAAAGACTTGATAGAAGAAAATAAATCAAAAAAACTGTAATATGATGTTTGATAAGATAAAAGATAAAATTAACGAAGACTACGTTAAAGAGGGTGCAAAAAAGACTAGAAAAAAAGATATTACACATACATTAGACAATCAAGAAGAAATTGATAAAAAAATGTCTAATACAAGTTTTTTAGAAAAATATGCAGAGTTGGGTAAACTTATGATTAATATGCTGAAAGACTATAAAAAAGGAACTTATGGCGAAGTACCTTGGTTTACCATAGCTTCTATTGTTTTTGCATTATTATATGTACTAAATCCATTAGATTTAATACCAGATTTTATTCCAGGATTTGGATATATTGACGATATGAGTGTTTTTACTCTAGCTTTAAAGTTTATAGAAACAGATTTGCATAAATATATGGACTGGAAATTAGAAGAAACAGAGTAATAAAAAAGGAAGCTAAATTAGCTTCCTTTTTTAATCTATTTATTTTCTCTTTGGCGGTGACGCTCTCTTGCTAATAACGTATTCTTTAAAAGCATTGCAATGGTCATTGGCCCTACCCCTCCAGGTACTGGAGTAATATGAGAAGCCTTTTTCTTTACATTATCAAAATCTACATCTCCCACAATTTTATATCCTTTCTCTGTAGATTCGTCTGGTACTCTTGTAATTCCCACGTCAATAACTACTGCATCATCTTTAATCATTTCTGCCTTTAAAAAATGAGGAATACCCACGGCAATAATAATAATATCTGCCTGTGAGGTAATTTGCGTGATGTTTTTTGTGTACTTATGAGTTAGAGTTACTGTAGAGTTTCCTGGAAAACCACTTCTTCCCATTAATATACTCATTGGTCTTCCAACAATATGGCTTCTACCAATTACAACCGTATGTTTACCTTTAGTTGGTATGTTATAACGCTCTAAAAGCTCTAAAATACCAAAAGGTGTTGCAGGTATAAAAGAAGTCATATCTAAAGACATTTTCCCAAAGTTAGTAGGGTGAAAACCATCTACATCTTTATCTGGATCTACTGCCATTAATACTTTTTGCGTATCTATTTGAGGTGGCAATGGTAACTGTACGATAAAACCATCTATATCGTCGTTATTATTTAATTCTTCTATTTTGTTTAGTAATTCTACTTCACTAGTTGTACCAGATAAGCTTACTAAACTAGACTCAAAACCTACTCGTTTACAAGACTTTACTTTACTATTTACGTAAGTAAGACTAGCACCGTCATTACCTACAATTATTGCTGCTAAATGCGGAACTTTTTCTTTACGCTCCTTCATTTTATTTACTTCTGCAGCAATTTCATTTTTTATATCGTTACTAACTTTTTTACCGTCTAATAAGATCATCTTTATTTATTTGAATCTGTGTGGGGGTAACTATTAAATTATATCAATTAAAAAAGGTCAGCATTTTACGCTCACCTTTCTTTATTACTTCATTCCTTTCATCATTTGCATCATTCGTTTGCCGCCACCGCCTTGCATCATTTTCATCATTTTGCTCATTTGGTCAAACTGTTTTAGCAATTGATTTACTTGTGTTACAGAAGTACCAGAACCTTTCCCTATTCTTTTCTTTCTACTAGCATTAATAAGTGTAGGTGTAGATCTTTCTTCTGGTGTCATAGAATGAATAATTGCTTCTATATGTTTAAAAGCATCATCATCTATATCTATATCTTTCATTGCTTTTCCTGCACCAGGTATCATTCCAATAAGGTCTTTCATGTTCCCCATTTTCTTTACCTGCTGAATTTGGTTTAAGAAATCGTCAAAACCAAATTGATTTTTTGCAATTTTTTTCTGAAGTTTTCTTGCTTCTTCTTCATCATATTGTTCTTGAGCTCTTTCTACTAAAGAAACAACATCTCCCATTCCAAGAATACGCTCTGCCATACGTGCAGGGTAAAAGATGTCTATAGCTTCCATCTTTTCTCCTGTACCAATAAACTTAATAGGTTTATTTACTACAGATTTAATTGAGATAGCAGCTCCACCTCGAGTATCCCCATCTAACTTGGTAAGAATTACCCCGTCAAAATTTAAAGTATCATTAAAGGCTTTTGCTGTATTTACAGCATCTTGCCCCGTCATTGCATCTACTACAAATAAGGTTTCTTGTGGTTTTATAGCTTTATGGATGTCTGATATTTCATTCATCATCACCTCATCTACAGCTAAACGACCAGCGGTATCAATAATCACTACATTAAACCCATTAGCTTTAGCGTAAGCAATACCTTTTTCTGAAATTGCTACTGGATTTTTCTCTTCTCTGTCTGAAAATACCTCAACTCCTATTTGATCTCCTACTACATGTAATTGATCTATTGCTGCAGGACGATAAACATCACAGGCAACCAATAAAGGTTTTTTAGTTTTTTTAGTTTTCAAGAAATTAGCCAATTTACCAGAAAAAGTAGTTTTACCACTACCCTGTAAACCAGACATTAAAATCACACTAGGATTTCCTGAAAGATTAATCCCTTCTGCATCACCACCCATTAACTCTGTAAGCTCATCTTTTACAAGCTTAACCATAAGCTGCCCTGGTTTTAATGCAGTAAGTACATTTTGCCCAAGTGCTTTTTCTTTTACAACATTGGTGAAGTTTTTGGCTGTTTTAAAGTTTACATCGGCATCTACTAAAGCTCTTCTTACTTCTTTTAATGTTTCAGCAACATTAACCTCTGTAATTTGTCCGTGCCCTTTTAATACGTGTAACGCCTTATCTAACTTATCACTTAAATTATCAAACATAGTCTTTCAGTCAATTTTGAGATTTGCAAAGTTAATGATTTGAAGTTTAACATTAAAAAATCATTCTTAAAAATAATGCTCTTTTTAAATTATATATTTTCTTACTGTATTACTCTCTTAATTCTTCACAAAAACATCTATTCAATAATAAAAATAATTACTTTAAATACCTATAAAATAAAGCTTTGACAGAATTTTACTAAAATAATTTAGTTTTAAATTTTAAACGTCTAAACGTATTTTAAAAACTTTTAATTGTAAGTACTTTCACAAAATAAACATCAGGTTATTTATAGTTGTAAGAAATTTTTCATTTATTTAATCTCTTAAAAATTTCTAAATTTATTGCCTAAAATAATTATAAATGGGAAAATCTTTAAAAGAAAATGTTTGTGAAGAGCGCCTTTTTGGTAAAATTTACAAAGATTATGCTACCCATTTATATAATTTTTTATACTACAAGTTTGGTGACCAATTACAACCACAAGATAAAGTACAAGAAGCTTTTATTAAACTGTGGAAAAAATGTAAAGAAGTACCTCCCTCTAAAGCTAAATCTTTTCTTTTTACGGTTGCCAATAATTTAATGCTGAATGAGTTTAAGCACCAAAAAATAGTTTTGAAATACCAAGAGGTACATACTTCTAAAATTAACAACCAAGACCCGCAGTTTTTAATTGAAGAAAAAGAATACCTTATTAAATTTCAGCATGCGCTTTCTAAACTAACAGAATCACAAAGAGTTGCTTTTATGATGAATAGAACCGAAGGTAAAAAACACAAAGAAATAGCAGATATTTTAGGGGTCTCTACTAAAGCAGTAGAAAAAAGAATTTACTCTGCTTTAAAAAAATTACGAGAAGATTTAAAAGAAATTTAAAAATAGAGGTAGGAGAAATTTAGTTTCAGTTGTTTTAATTGTAGAATACTGATAAATGAATAAAGAAGAACTTATAAAAAAATGGCTAGATAACGAGCTTTCTCTTACAGAAAGAGAAGAGCTAGAGAAACTTGATGGTTTTAAAGACTATCAAAAAATAATTGCTAGCGTTCCCTATTTTAAGGCTCCTCAGTTTGAATCAGAAAAAATTTACAAGCAAATTCAAGAGCAGAAAAAACAATCTAGCTCTTCTAAAAAATGGATTGCTACAATTAGTAAAATTGCAGCTGTTTTAATTATTGGGTTTTTAAGTTACACCGTATTTTTTAAGAATACCAATAATCAAGAATTTAATACTCAGTTAGCTACCACAGAGCATATAATTTTACCAGATAATTCTTCAGTAGAGTTAAATGCAGATTCTTATTTATCTTTTAACGAAAACTCTTGGCAAGAAAACAGAAATGTCACTTTAAATGGAGAAGCATTTTTTAAAGTAGCAAAAGGTCAAAAATTTACCGTTAAAACTCCTAATGGACAAGTTAGCGTAAAAGGAACTCAATTTAACGTTAAGCAACGTGACAATTTATTTATTGTAACTTGTTACGAAGGTTTGGTAGAAGTTATTAATGCCAAAGACACTTTATTAGTTGCTGCAGGTAACGAGTATAGCTATGTACAAAACAGCTCTACTTTTAAAGATATTAACTTACAAAAACCATCTTGGACGGTTGGTAAAACAAGTTTTAGTAACATCCCGTTAAAAGAAGTTTTAAACGAACTTGAAAGACAATACAACATTAAGGTTAACCTAAAAAACCTTACTTTTGATACAGATCAAAATTACACTGGAAGTTTTGTACATCACCATTTAGAAGAAGCTTTAAAGGCAATTACCATTCCTTTTAATCTTACTTATAAAATTGATGATAGATCTGTAACTATTATAAAGAGTGAATAAAAAAAAATATCTTTTTTTAATTATATGTTCTCTATTTTTTTGTCAACTTTTCTCTCAAGAAAAAAGTAAACACTCTTTGCCTTTAATTGAGCTTCTAGAAATTTTAGAAAAACACTCTTCTTATAGTTTTTCTTATGCAAATGAAGATTTAAAAAACATAAAAGTACCAGAACCACCTAACATACTATCTTTTACAGAAACTATTGCTTTTTTAAAAAAAGAAACCGGTATTGAGTTTACAATTATTAACAATGAGCAAATTGCTGTAAAAGTAAAAGCAGTAAACCTATCTTCCAAAGAAAAAATACTTATAGAAAAACTAGACGAGGTGGTACTAACTAACTTTATTGCTCCCGGTATTACCAAGCAAAAAGATGGTAGTTTAGAGATAGATTATAATACATTAAACATTTTACCAGGTTTAATTGAACCAGATGTTTTACAAACACTACAAGCATTACCTGGTGTAGAAAGTGTTAATGAAACTGTTTCTAATATAAATGTAAGAGGCGGTACTAACGATCAAAATTTAATTTTATGGGACGGAATTAGAGTTTACCAAACTGGCCACTTTTTCGGATTGATTTCTGCCATTAATCCGCACCAAAATAAAACAGTTAAACTCTACAAAAACGGCACGCCTACTAATTACGGCAATAGCGTTTCTAGCGTTATTAAACTATCATCAGACCAAGAAGTAAATAAAACATTTACAGCAGAAGCAGGAATAACTTTTTTAAGTATAGATGCTTATTTAGACACACCACTAGACGATAAGTCTTCTATACAATTTTCTGCTAGATCTTCTATTAACAATGCTTTTATAACTCCTACTTATTTACAATATTACGACAGAGCTTTTCAAGAAACAGAAATTACCGAAAACTCGTCTAACCTAATTAAGACTGAAGAAGATTTTAAATTTTCTGACATTAGCTTTAGGTGGCTTTATCAATTATCTGAAAAAGATGTATTGAGAATAAATTACTTCTACATCACTAATGAGTTAGAGTTTACTGCTAATGAGTTTAACCAAAATAATATTTACGTTAGAAGAAGTACTCTTGGACAAAAAAATTTAGGAATGGGAGCTTTTTATAAAAGAAATTGGACAGAAAAATTCTCCTCTTCCTTTCAAATCTATCATACTAATTACAACTTAACCTCTAGTAATGAAAATAACTTAAGTGAAGAAGAGATAAATCAAGAAAATAAATTGAATGAAAATAGTTTTAAAATAAACACGATATATAAATTTCATTCTAACTTTCAACTTAACTCAGGTTATGAGTTTACCTCTACTAACATAAAAGATGGAGAAGCTTCTGGAGAAATTACAGAAGAAAATATTCACTCAGAAAACCTCAATACTAATAGCTTATTTTCTTCTGCCAAATATACCAGTCCGTCTAAAAATACGGTTGCAGAAATTGGCATAAGAGCCAATTACTTTAATAAGTTCAATTTATTTTTAGCAGAACCTAGAATAAGCTTCAACCAAAAATTTTTAAAAGATTTTTCTGCAATTGCTTTAGGCGAATTAAAAAGCCAATACACCACACAAATTGTAGATTTTCAGAATGACTTTTTGGGAATTGAAAACAGAAAATGGCAGCTTGCAGATCAAGAAAACATTCCGGTACTAAGAAGTAAACAATTATCGTTAGGCATTCATTACCAAAAAAATAAATGGCTTGCTAGTATAGAAAGTTATATAAAACGTGTAAATGGTATTACCTCCCAAAGTCAAGGTTTTCAAAACCAATATGAATATGCTAGAATTATTGGTGATTATGAAGCTAAAGGAATTGATTTTCTAATCAGTAAAAAGATAAACAGATTTAATACTAGAGTAAGCTACTCTATTACAGACAATAATTACTATTTTGAAGATTTATCTGCTAATGCAATTCCTAATAATTTTGAAATAACAAATTCGTTTACCCTAGCAACTTCTTATAGTTATAAAGATTTTGAAATTTCTTCTGGTTTAACCTGGAGGTCTGGTAAACCCTTCACTCCCATCTCTGAAACGGGACTTACCAATAATCAATTTGATTATGAAGCGACTAACTCTAGTAATTTAAAAGATTATTTTAGAGTTGATATTTCTGCTAGCCAAAAATTTAAAATTCAGAAAAAACTACAAGCTTATGCTGGTATTTCTATTTGGAATATTTTAGACCACAAAAACATCATTAATGCCTATTACCAGCAAGATGACAATAATCAAATTTATTTAGTAGAACAAAAAGCTTTAGGCTTAACCCCAAACTTTGTGTTTAGGGTTAAGTTCTAAATTATATTACATACGTTCTGGTACGTTAATACCTAATAATGTAAAAGCACTTTTAATGGTTTTTGCTACTGCTTGAGATAGTTGTACTCTAAATATTTTTTGAGCTTCTACTTCTGCTCCTAAAATAATTACATTTTGATAAAAAGAATTAAACTCTTTTACCAAATCATACGTATAATTAGCAATTAACGCTGGGCTGTGTTGCTCTGCTGCTAATTGTATTACTTCTGGGTATTGCTGAAGTAATTTTATTACCTCACGTTCTTTTTCATTTAACGCATATTCCTCTAAATCTTCCGAATAATTAAAATCTGCTTTTCTTAAAATAGATTGAATACGTGCGTAGGTATATTGTATAAACGGACCTGTATTTCCTTGAAAATCTACCGACTCTTCTGGGTTAAATAATATTCTCTTTTTAGGGTCTACTTTTAAAATGTAATATTTTAAAGCGCCTAAACCTATGGTATTGTAAAGTTCTTGCTTTTCTTCTTCTGTATAACCGTCTAATTTCCCTAAATCTTCAGAAATTGTTTGGGCTGTTTTAGCCATCTCTGCAATCAAATCATCTGCATCTACTACGGTACCTTCACGGCTTTTCATTTTTCCGCTAGGTAAATCTACCATTCCGTAACTTAAGTGATATAAGTGATTTGCCCACTCAAAGCCTAATTTTTTCAAGATTAAAAACAACACTTTAAAATGGTAGTCTTGCTCGTTACCAACGGTATAAACCATTCCGTTAATGGCATAATCTTCTACACGCTGAATGGCTGTCCCGATATCTTGCGTCATATAAACCGCAGTCCCGTCTGATCGTAACACAATTTTTTCATCTAAACCTTCGTCTGTCAAATCTATCCAAACGCTACCATCTTCTTTACGGTAAAAAACTCCTTTTTCAAGTCCATCGTTTACCACTTCTTTTCCTAATAAGTAAGTATTGCTCTCGTAATAATTTTTATCAAAATCTACACCAAGTGCAGTATAGGTTTTTTCAAAACCATCGTACACCCATTGGTTCATTTTTTTCCAAAGCGCAACTACCTCTTCATCTCCTGCTTCCCATTGTAAAAGCATTTTTTGAGCTTCTAATAATAATGGAGCTTCTTTTTTAGCTTCTTCTTCTGTTAAGCCTTGTTTTTGTAACTCTGCAATTTGAGTTTTATATTCTTTATCAAACTTTACGTAGTAATTACCAACTAACTTATCTCCTTTTAAGCCAGTAGACTCTGGAGTTTCTCCCTCTCCAAATTTTTGCCAAGCCAACATACTTTTACAAATATGTATACCACGGTCGTTAATAATTTGAGTTTTGTAAACCGTATTTCCTGCTGCTTTTAAAATTTCTGAAACAGAATAACCCAATAAGTTATTACGTACGTGCCCTAAATGCAGTGGTTTATTTGTGTTAGGCGAAGAGTACTCTACCATTAACTTAGGAGATTTCTCATCTGTAGTAACCTTGCCATACTGCTCATTGTCTTTCATTAAATTGAAAAACTTCAAGAAATAGCTATCACTTAATACAATATTCAAAAAACCTTTTACCACATTAAAGCCAGAAACTTCTTCTACATTTTCTTCTAAATATTTTCCTATAGCTTCTCCTAATTGAACAGGATTTGTTTTTACTTGCCTTAACATAGGAAAAACTACCACGGTTACATCTCCTTCAAACTCTTTACGTGTAGCTTGAAACTCTATATTTTCTAATTCTACTTGATGAAGGTGTTGTACTGCTTCTTTTACCTTTTGTGCTAATGTGTCTTGAATTGTCATTTTTCTCAAAAAATTTTTGAAAGGCAAAGATAATTTAAAATTTAAAGCCTACTAATATTGTTAACAGCTTTCCTGCTTACTTATTTCTATTAAAATCTGCCTTAAACAGCTAACAAATATTTCTTAACTATTTGTATTACTATAATTTAAAACTTAATTTTAAGTATTATTCTTTTACTTTATGCGCTTACTTTCTTATTTCATACTTCATAAATTTTCATTTATAAGTCTATTTATTTGTTTTGGTATTTTTTCTGCAAACAACTTAACTGCTAAAAAAGGAATTAATTTTTATCACGGCAGTTACCAAGAAGCTCTAGAAAAAGCTAGTTCTGAAAAAAAACTAGTCTTTGTTTACCTTTATGCAGATTGGTGTGGTGTTTGTAAATCACTCAAAAAAAATACGCTAAAAGATAAAGAAGTTGGTAATTTTTATAATGATGAATTTATAAGCATAGCCTTAAATGCAGAAAAAGGAGAAGGCCAAAAAATTGCAAAAAGTATTGGTTTGCAAAGTTACCCTACTCTACTGTTTTTAGATGGTGGCAACGGCAGAATTTTAAATCGAGTTTCTGGCTACAAAACCCCTATACAACTTATTAATTTAGGTAAAGTTTATACAAAAAATTAATTATATGCTTGTAAACGTTTCTTACAATAAACCAGAACTTCGAGAAAAAATTAATGCGGAAGTAGGTAAACCTTTTACCCTTTTAGAGCGAATTAAAATGAATGGAGTTGGCTCTAGCAAACTTTTTATTACTTCTACAAGTATAGAAATACATAACCTGCTTATTTTAGATAAATACATCAACACTTGCAATATTGAAATGCGCCCAGACGGTATTATTATTACGTTTAGATCTATTTTAGAAACTTATGCATTAATAATTCCGTATTACAAACTTCGTCTTTACAAAGGTAAAGCAGAAGAATACTCTATATACCGAGATCATTTCTTTATCAAAGTAAAAGCAAATGAGAAAGCTGTACATCTATTTATGAAAAAAATACTTGATTATAAAGCTAAGCACTGGAGCTCTTCTTCCTTTCTTGAATAATTCACTATAAAAACCTCACAAAAGCAAACCTGCTCTTAACTTTAAAAGAGCATCTTTAACATTAAGCAAACACTCTTTTAAACAATTACTTACATACAAATAGATTTTTAAAATCACATTTGCAGCAAAAAAAAATGGATTTATTTATCTATGCATTTGCCGCTTTATTCTCGGTAATTAACCCGTTAGGCACGGTACCTATTTTTGTAGGTTTAACAAAAGAAGACTCTAATGCAGAAAGGTCTAAAACCTCTATACTAACCGCAGTCAATATTTTTGTGATATTGGTAATTTCCTTTTTTACAGGAAAATACATTTTAAATTTCTTCGGAATTAGTATTGAATCTCTACGTATTGCTGGCGGACTCATCATTGTTTCTTCTGGTTTTGCATTACTTACAGGAACCTTTAATAAGCATAAAGGTATGGACAGAGAAAAAGTGCAGAACGATGCTTACCAGAGAGAAGGCGTTGCACTTACACCCTTGGCAATCCCTATGCTTGCTGGCCCTGGGTCTATTTCGTTTTTAATTGGTTTAAATGAAGAATACAGCATTCTTCTAGACCAAGTAATTATTGTACTTTCTATTTTAACGGTTTGTCTGGCTACTTTTTTAGTGCTTAAAAGTGCTCCTTTTATAGTAAAATGGTTAGGCGCCTCTGGTATTAATGCAATTTCAAGAATTATAGGTTTTATAGTAATTGCAATTGGGATAGAATATATTAGCTCTTCTGTAATGACGGTTTTAGGTATTGTTTTTAGATAAACAATGCACTTTTTTCACCTTATAGCTTTTAGAGAAATTATTTTTTTCTAAAAGCTATTCCGCATACTAAAGAAAGTACTCCTAAGCAAATCATTGCAAAAGACTGAGTGCTATCACTCTCTGCCAATACTTTTTCGGTTCCATTTTCTAAAGAAATGTGCGGAAAAAACAAAGTATAGATTCCGTAACCAATTAAAATTGCTCCTAGAATTAGCAATACAAACTTCAACGTATTTTTCATTTTATAAACCCTTCTTAAATAGCATCGAAAGTTAAGTATTAAATTGTAAATTTCTACTAAAATTAAGCAATGAAAATTCTTCTTACAGGTGCAAATGGTTATATAGGAATGCGGTTATTACCTCTGCTATTAGAGCAAGGTCATAAAGTTGTTTGTGCAGTAAGAAGTGCAGAGCGACTTTCTGTAGACCCTGAGGTTAAAAAAGAAATTGAAATTGTAGAAATTGATTTTTTAGAAGAAGTAAAACAAAATATCTTACCTACAGATATAGATGCGGCGTATTACCTCATCCATTCTATGACTACTTCTACTAAAGATTTTGACGAAAAAGAAGCGCAAGCCGCAGAAAATTTTAATAAATACCTTGCACCACTTAACGTTAAACAGGTTATTTTTTTAACCGGAATGACAAATGAAAAAGAAAGCTCTAAGCATTTAAGTTCTAGACAAAAAGTAGGCGAAATTTTACAAGAAGGTAATTTTCACCTTACATGTTTACAAGCAGGTATTGTAGTAGGTTCTGGGAGCTCTTCTTTTGAAATTATTAGAGATTTATGTGAAAAACTTCCGTTTATGATTACTCCACGGTGGGTAAACACCAAAACACAACCCATTGCTATTAGAAATGTACTAGAATTTCTTACTGGCGTTTTAGGTAACGAGAAATGTTATGATGAAGCTTTTGATATTGGCGGCCCAGAAGTGCTAACCTACAAAAAAATGATGCTGCAGTATTCTAAAATAAGAGGCTTACGTTTACATATTGTTGGCGTTCCCTTTATGACGCCACGCCTATCTTCTTATTGGTTATATTTTGTTACCTCAACTTCTTATAAACTTGCTGTAAATTTAGTAGATAGTATGACGGTAGAAGTAATCTCTAAAGACAAGAGACTACAAGATATGCTCAACATTAATCCTTTAACTTATGATGAAGCTATAAAAGTAGCTTTTGATAAAATTGAACAAAATCAAGTTATCTCTAGCTGGAAAGATTCAAAATCTAGCGGAAGATACAAACAAAAAGACCTTAACAAATACATACAAGTACCTAAACACGGTTGTTTAAAAGACAGTCAGCAACAAAAAGCAGAAAACCCTGAAGCGGCTTTAGAGAAAATCTGGAGTATTGGAGGACAAAGTGGTTGGTACTACGCAGATACTTTATGGAAATTTAGAGGTTACCTAGATAAACTTTTTGGAGGAGTAGGTTTACGTCGCGGAAGAACTCACCTACACAAAATAAACACAGGAGATTCTTTAGATTTTTGGCGCGTACTCTTGGCCGATAAAGAACAAAAACGTTTGTTATTATTTGCAGAGATGAAAGTGCCCGGAGAGGCTTGGTTAGAATTTTGTATAGATGAAAGCGGAGTGGTACACCAAACTGCTACTTTTAGACCAAAGGGCCTTGCTGGTAGAGCATATTGGTACAGTATGTTACCTTTTCATTTTTTTATTTTTAAAGGAATGTTGAATGAAATTGCCTCTGCCAAGTGATTAAAACTTTACTTCATTATTTAAAAAACAATTTACTTTTAGCATTTTCTGTTGTCTTTATTCTAGTATTCTCCAGTTTTATTTTTATTTCTCCAGAAAGCTTTTATCAACTTATTGAAGAATACTCCTTAATTGTTAGAAACCTTTTTGGGAGTTTTTATTTATGGTTAGGCTTAGCTTGTGTAGTTTTTCTTTTAGTTTTAGCCTTTACTCCATTTGGCAAGATAAGATTGGGCGGTAAAAAACCAGAATACAAAACATTATCTTGGGTTGCTATGCTTTACAGCGCAGGTATGGGTGCTGGCATCTTGTTACGTGCAGTACAAGAGCCTGTATTTATGCAACAAAATCCGCCAATTGTTAGTGATAATACTTCAGAAATAATTGCACTAGAATATACATTTTACCAATGGGGATTTACTGCTTGGGCTTTTTACGTGTTTTTTGCATTGGTAATGGGGTACTATTTATTTGTAAAAAATAAAAGCATGCTGCTTAGCAATGCTTTCCCTCAATATGAAAGTAGTAAATTAATTAAAGGAGTAGATTTACTAACTGTACTTACCACGGTTATAGGAATTGTAGCCGCCATTGGATTAGGAACTAAGCAAATTGAAGGCGGACTTACTTTTTTACTTGACCCCAACCATAATTATTATTTTGCATACCTCTTTACATTTGTAATTTTTTTACTAGGTTTTATCTCTGCTTATCGTGGGATAAGTAACGGAATCCAGAAATTATCTAATTGGAATATTGCGCTTACCTCTTTACTATTGCTATTTATTTTCTTACAAAATGATATGCTTTTAATTCTGAAAAACTTCGGAATTGCTACCTATCAATACATAATTGACTTTGTTCCGCTAAGTTTAGCTTTAGGAAACTATAATCCCGGAAAACAATTTCTTACCGATTGGACTCTTTATTATTGGGCATTTTGGTTAGCTTGGGCACCTTTTACAGGTATTTTTATTGCTAGAATTTCTAAAGGAAGAACTATTAGACAAATGATTTTAGGCGCTATTTTAATTCCGTCTTTAGGTAGTTTCTTTTGGTTTAGTGTTTTTGGCACTTCGTCTTTTCAGCTAATAGAAAAAATGAGTAATTACCAAGGAGAATTTGATAATGTTTTCACTTCTGTTTTTGTTTTCTTACAAGCACATCCATTTTCTACTGCAACATCTATACTCACTATTATTTTATTGGTTGGTTTTTTAATTACCTCGGTAGATTCTGCTATTTATGTATTAAGTATGTTTACAGATAGAGGGAATCAACATCCTAAAAAAACACATCGTTTAGTTTGGGCTATTTTAATGTTAGTTTTCACAGAAGCAATTTTAGTATTGGGTAGTTTTAATACAGAAATTAATGTACTTACGGCAATGCAAAAATTATTAATTATCACTTCTCTACCCTTTGCATTTTTAAGTGTTCTTATAGGTATCCGTTTAGTGAAAGATTTTAGAAATTTAAAATCTTAAACAACAAAAAACCTCACAGATTATAAAGCCTGTGAGGTTTTGTTTATCGGGATGCGATGCTGAATCAAGTTCAGCATGACACTTTTTTTAAAAAATTTTATTTTTCAGCTTTTGGTAAGAAAACTTCAGCTAACATACAACGCGCGCTACCACCACCAAGAGTCTCAATAGTTTGTAAGCTACTACTTAAAATCTCGCAATGTTTTTCAATTTTAGCAACTTGGTCTGCCGTTAAACTTTGGTGAGCACGCTCACTCATTACCAAATATTTTTTATTAAATGCACCTTGTACTTGTAACATATTACCCGCAAACTGATGCATTTGTTCTTCAGAAATAGAAATTATTTCTTTTCCATCTTCTTTTAAACTACTAATTACTGCTTTGCGCTGTTTTTTATCATCTATCGTATCTAAACAAATAACTGCAAACTCTTCTGCCAGACACATCATTACGTTGGTATGGTAAATAGCTTTGCGTTCTCCATTCACGGTTTGATTTGCATCAAAAACTACAGGCGTATATTCAAAATCTTCACAAAATTCAATTAACAAACTCTCATCGGCACGAGCAGAAATTGCACAATATGCTTTTTCATTTACACGGTCTAACAATAAACTTCCTGTACCTTCTAAAAAAACATCTTCCTCTTCTGCAGCAGTATAATCAACTATATTATTTATTTTAAAACCTTCTTCTTCTAAACGCTGTAAAATATCTTCGCGACGTTCTCTACGTCTATTTTCTGCAAACATTGGGTATAATGCAACATCTCCATTTTCATGAAAAGAGACCCAATTATTTGGGAAAATAGAATCTGGCGTATTATTTTCTGCAATATCATCTACCACCACCACATTTACTCCAACTTTGCGAAGTTTCGATACAAAATCATCAAACTCTTGCTGTGCTTTTTGTGTTATTTCATCAACTGCTCCATCTATATTTTTCTGAAAATAATTATTCACCGCCGTCTCTTCATTCATTCTGAAGGCAACAGGTCTAATCATTAAAATACTATCTGTAATCTGTTTCATTTTTCTTTTTTTGCATTCATTAATTTTACTGAAACAACTTTTATTTATGGCGTTCGGGCTGGCTTTCGCTACTCGCTTATTTTGTTACCTTTTCGCTCCGCTCAAGAAAACAAAAAAGAGCTCAAACACACCGCTCAATCCTTAACGCAATTATTCTCTTATTAAAGGTAAGGTAGAGCAGCGCAACAATCCTTCTTGCTTTGCAATTTCTGCGTAAGGCACTTCTTCAACCGTGATACCTTGTTCACGCAGCCAAGTATTTAATCTTGTAAAATTCTTTTCAGAAATAACCACTTCTGGAGAAATAGAAAAAATATTGCTATTCATATGGTACATTTCTTCTGCTGTAATTTCAAATACATTTTCTTTTCCGAAGTAATTTACCAACCACTCGTATTCTTCTTCTTCTAAAAATCCGTTTTTATGAATAATAGCTTTGTTTTTACCTACTGGTTGAAAACAACAGTCTAAATGTAATGCATTATTTTTGGCATCTGTATTAGATTTTCTAAGGTTAAACGATTTCACTGTCTTACCAGGAAATAATTCTTCTAATGCGCTTACTGCTTTGGTATTGGTTCTTGCCGTGATAAAATCTGGGTAATCTTCTCCTCTATATGTACCTATAAAAATATAGTCGCCATGCGGCATTACATCGCCACCTTCTACGTGTGCTTCTTCTGGAAAACGCACTACATTTTCTTTAGGTATTAAATCTATTATGTGCTGAATTGCTTCAATCTCACGCTCCCTATCTGGTAAGATATTCGCGATAACAAATTTATCTTCAATTACAAAACCAATATCACGTGCAAAAATTTGGTTATAATTTTCTATTACTTTTGGGCGATAGACTTCAACATCATATTTTTTTAAAACCTCTTCTACCGCTTTAATTTCTTTTACCATATCCTGCTCTTCTGGATAGGTGCCAGCTTTTAAATGTTCTAAAGATTTAGGATCGTAAGTATCTTCTATAGTAGGTTTATTTCCTATATTTTTAGCAAGACCTAAAACTACAGCTTTAAGTTTATTGGTTTCGTTTGTAATCTTTAGTGAAAGCATTTTTACTTTTTTAGCAAATATAAAAAAAGCTTCATATTTCTATGAAGCTTTTACAAATATGATAATTTAAGAATTATCTATTATTAATATCTTTAAACTCTCTTAGATTTTCTCCGATATAAACTTGACGTGGACGACCAATTGGTTCTTTTCTTTGTCTCATTTCTTTCCATTGTGCAATCCAACCTGGTAATCTACCTAAAGCAAACATTACAGTAAACATTTCTGTAGGTATACCTAAAGCTCTGTAGATAATTCCTGAGTAGAAATCTACGTTTGGATAAAGCTTTCTTTTTACGAAATAATCATCTTCTAAAGCTTCTTTTTCTAATCCTTTTGCAATATCTAATACTGGATCTTTAACACCTAAGTCACCTAGAACTTCGTCTGCAGATTTTTTGATGATTTTTGCACGTGGATCAAAGTTTTTATATACACGGTGACCAAAGCCCATTAATCTAAACGGATCTTCTTTATCTTTAGCTTTTGCCATGTATTTTTTAGTGTCTCCACCGTCTTCTTTAATACCTTCTAACATTTCTATTACCGCTTGGTTAGCCCCACCGTGAAGTGGCCCCCAAAGTGCAGAAATACCAGCTGAAATAGAAGCAAATAAACCAGCGTGAGAAGAACCTACAATTCTTACCGTAGATGTAGAACAGTTTTGCTCGTGATCTGCGTGAAGAATTAATAATTTATTCAAGGCTTCAGAAACTACTTTGCTTCCTTTATAATCTTCATTAGGTTTTTTAAACATCATTTTTAAGATGTTATCTACATAACTTAATGAGCTATCGCCGTAGTCTAATGGTTGACTATTTTTCTTTCTTAACGTCCAAGCTACTAACACAGGAAACTTAGCTAATAACTTTACTATTGCGCTATACATTTCTTCTTCAGACTCTACATTTACAGAGCTAGGGTTAAATGCAATTAATGCGCTGGTAAGCGAAGAAAGTACTCCCATTGGGTGAGCAGATTTAGGAAAACCATCTAAGATTTTCTTCATCTCTTCATCTACGTGAGATTCTTCTTTTATATCTGCGTGAAATTTCTCTAATTCTTTTTCACTTGGTAATTCTCCAAAAATTAATAAATATGCTACTTCTAAAAAACTTGCTTTTTCTGCTAAATCTTCTATAGAATAACCTCTATACCTCAAGATACCTTCTTCACCATTTAAAAAAGTAATAGCACTTTCACAAGAACCTGTGTTTTTAAAACCAGGATCTAAAGTAATAAGTCCTCCTGTATCTCCTCTTAAAGATTTAATTTGAATCGCTTTTTCGCCTTCTGTACCTTCTGTAACCGGAAATTCGTATTTTTTTCCGTCAAGTTCTATCGTAGCTGTTTTTGACATATTATTTATTATTGAATTTTATTTTAAAGTGTCGCTAATTTACAAAATTTAGTATTAAATAGACGTTAAGAATGCCTTATAATTTTAATCTCAACCATAGATTTTTATTATTCACGAAAAGGTTTTAGTGATAATGTGTTTTCTGAACTATTTGGGCACAAAAAAAGTCCTGTTTTTCAACAGGACTTTTACAACTTTACAAGATAAAATTAAATTTTAAAAGCATTAGTTTGAGGGTAATAAGC
The DNA here is from genome assembly GCF_900141885.1 of Mesonia phycicola. Classification (GTDB taxonomy): domain Bacteria; phylum Bacteroidota; class Bacteroidia; order Flavobacteriales; family Flavobacteriaceae; genus Mesonia; species Mesonia phycicola. The sequence continues at coordinate 499,119 of NZ_FQYY01000001.1, forward strand.
TACCTCACCTAATTCTTCTTCAATTCTAAGTAATTGATTGTATTTTGCCATACGGTCACTTCTTGATGCTGAACCTGTTTTTATTTGTCCTGTGTTTAATGCTACTGCTAAATCTGCAATAGTATTATCTTCAGTTTCTCCAGATCGGTGAGACATAACAGAAGTATAACCTGCATTGTGTGCCATATTAACGGCTGCGATAGTTTCTGTTAATGTACCTATTTGGTTTACTTTAATTAAAATAGAGTTAGCAATTCCCTCTTTAATACCACGAGATAAACGCTCTACATTGGTAACGTATAAATCATCTCCTACTAATTGAACTTTATCTCCAATTTTATCTGTTAAAGACTTCCAACCATCCCAGTCATTTTCATCCATACCGTCTTCAATAGAGATAATCGGGTATTTAGCAGCTAAATCAGCTAAATATTGTGCTTGCTCTTCAGAAGTTCTAATAACACCTTTATCTCCTTCAAACTTAGTATAGTCATACTTACCATCTACAAAAAATTCTGCAGCAGCACAATCTAAAGCAATCATTACATCATCACCTAGTTTGTAACCTGCATTAGCAACAGCTTTTGCTATAGTATCTAAAGCATCTTCTGTACCTCCTTCTAGATTTGGAGCAAAACCACCTTCATCTCCTACTGCTGTACTTAAACCTCTATCGTGAAGTACTTTTTTTAGATTATGAAAAATTTCTGTTCCCATTTGAATAGCGTGAGAAAAAGTTTTAGCCTTTACTGGCATTACCATAAATTCTTGAAATGCAATAGGAGCATCTGAGTGAGAACCACCGTTAATGATATTCATCATTGGTACCGGAAGTGTTTTAGCACTTACCCCACCAACATATCTATATAAAGGTAAATTTAATTCATTTGCAGCTGCTTTTGCTACTGCTAATGAAACTCCTAAAATAGCATTAGCTCCTAATTTAGATTTATTTGGTGTTCCATCTAAATCAATCATAGCTTTATCTATTGCTTCTTGTTCAAAAACTTCAAAACCAATTAGATTCTCTGCAATAGTAGTATTTACATTTTCTACAGCTTTTTTAACGCCTTTCCCCATATAATCATCACCACCATCTCTTAACTCAACAGCTTCATGTTCTCCTGTAGAAGCTCCAGAAGGGACTGCGGCTCTACCTAGCACTCCATTTTCTGTGATAACATCTACTTCTACTGTTGGATTCCCTCTGGAATCAAATATTTGTCTAGCGTGAATTTCAATAATTAAGCTCATAGTTTTTATTTGATTAAAAAATTATTTGCAAGATACGAATTAATGTATTTTACAGCTTTAAATAATTATCAAGAATTAAGAAATATGCATTTTTAATTGCTGCGAAAACGTTATTGTTAACAAAAAACCCTTGAAAAATTCAAGGGTTTAAAATTATAAGCTTTTATTTTTTCATATTCTCAATGAACTGATCAAAAAGATAGTCAGCATCGTTTGGACCAGGACCTGCTTCTGGGTGATATTGTACAGAAAAAACATTTTTATTTTTCATTCTCAATCCAGCTACTGTATTGTCATTTAAATGCAAGTGAGTAATTTCTAATTCAGAATTTGCTTCTAGCTCTTCTTTGCTAACTGCAAAACCATGATTTTGTGAAGTAATTTCACCTTTACCAGTAATTATATTTTTTACTGGGTGATTAATACCTCTGTGACCATGATGCATTTTGTAAGTAGAAATATTATTTGCTAAAGCAATTACTTGATGACCAAGACAAATACCAAATAACGGTAGATCTTTTGCGATTATACTTTTAGCAACCTCTATTGCATTACTTAAAGGAGATGGATCTCCAGGACCATTAGATAAGAAGTAACCATTAGGATTCCAAGATTCCATTTCTTCAAAAGTACTATCAAAAGGAAAAACTTTTATATAACAACCTCTTTTAGCTAGGTTTCTAAGTATATTTTTCTTGATACCAATATCTAATGCCGCTACTTTAAATTCTGCAGACTCATCACCTACAAAATATGCTTCTTTTGTAGAAACTTTAGAGGCTAACTCTAAACCTTCCATAGAAGGTGTATTTGCTAATTCTTTTTTAAGAGCATCTATCTCATCCACTCTAGTAGAAATTACAGCATTCATAGCTCCATTATCTCTAATGTATGCTACAAGTGCACGGGTATCTACATCTGAAATTGCCAAAAGATTATTATTATTTAAAAACTCTTCTAAAGAAAGATCAGATTTATCTCTAGAATAATTGTAGCTAAAATTTTTACAAATTAAACCTGCTATTTTGATATCTTCTGATTCTATTTCTTCAGAATAAGTACCATAATTACCAATGTGTGCATTGGTAGTAATCATTAACTGACCAAAATAAGAAGGGTCTGTAAAAATCTCTTGGTAACCTGTCATTCCAGTGTTAAAACAAACTTCACCAAATGAAGTGCCTTCTTTCTCTCCTACAACCTTCCCGTGAAAAATTGTACCGTCTTCCAATAATAAAATTGCTTTTTTACGAACGTTATATTTCATTATATAAGTAATAATTTAGGTTTAAGTTAAAAAAAAAGGATAAACCGCTAAAGTTTATCCTTTTGAATTTATTGAATAAGAAAAATCATTTTATTCTTCTTCATTAGATGCTTTCTCATCAGCCTTAGGAGCAGTGTTTTCTGTAGCTGCAGTTTCTGTAGCTTTTCCCTTACCACCTCTTCTACTACGACGAGTAGTTTTCTTAGCTGAATCACCTTTAGGATTGTAAATTTCATTAAAATCTACTAACTCGATAAGTGCCATATCAGCGTTATCTCCAAGACGATTACCAAGTTTAATAATTCTTGTGTATCCACCTGGACGATCACCAACCTTAGCAGCTACTTCTCTAAACAATTCTGTTACTGCATATTTATTACGAAGTTTAGAAAAAACTAATCTTCTGTTATGCGTAGTATCTTCTTTAGATTTAGTTACTAATGGCTCAACAAATTGTTTTAAAGCTTTTGCTTTAGCAACAGTAGTGTTGATTCTTTTGTGTTCGATTAAAGAACAAGCCATATTCGCAAGCATTGCTTTACGGTGAGCTGTCTTTCTTCCTAAATGATTTATTTTTTTTCCGTGTCTCATGACATTTGTGGTTTAATCATCATCTTGCTACTAAACTCAAAAAATAGAGGAGCAAAATATGACGTATTAATCTTTATCTAATTTATATTTTGATAGATCCATACCGAAATTAAGACCTTTAACATTTACTAATTCTTCTAGTTCTGTTAAAGATTTTTTTCCGAAATTACGGAACTTCATCAAATCATTTTTATTGTAAGAAACTAAATCTCCTAAAGTATCTACTTCTGCAGCTTTCAAACAGTTTAATGCTCTTACTGAAAGATCTAAATCTACTAATTTAGACTTCAATAATTGTCTCATGTGAAGAGATTCTTCATCATAAGTTTCTGTTTGAGCAATCTCGTCTGCCTCTAAAGTAATTCTCTCATCAGAGAATAACATAAAGTGGTGAATTAAGATTTTAGCAGCTTCAGTCAATGCATCTTTTGGATGAATTGAACCATCTGAAGAAATTTCAAAAACTAACTTTTCGTAATCAGTTTTTTGTTCTACACGATAGTTTTCTATACTATACTTCACATTTTTAATTGGAGTATAAATAGAATCTGTAAAAATAGTACCTAAAGGCGCGTTAGCTTTTTTATTCTCTTCAGCAGGCACATAACCACGACCTTTATCGATTGTTAATTCGATATTAAGATTAACACTATCTTCCATATTACAAATAACTAAATCTGGATTTAGTACTTGGAATCCTGAAATAAATTTCTGAAAATCTCCTGCAGTCAACTGTTCTTTACCCGAAAATGAAATGGTTACTGTTTCGTTATCAATTTCTTCTATCTGTCTTTTAAAACGAACTTGTTTTAAATTTAAGATAATTTCAGTAACGTCTTCTACAACTCCAGCAATGGTAGAAAACTCATGATCTACACCTTCTATTCTCAATGAAGTTATTGCGAAACCTTCTAAAGATGACAATAGTACTCTTCTAAGAGCGTTACCTACTGTTAATCCATATCCTGGTTCTAAAGGGCGAAATTCAAACTTGCCCTCGAACTCAGTTGAGTCAATCATGATAACTTTATCGGGCTTCTGAAAATTTAGTATGGCCATATTATGAGTTCTGTCTGTTAAAAATTATTTCGAGTACAACTCGACGATAAATTGTTCGTTAATGTTTTCTGGAATTTGAAGTCTTGAAGGAACAGATACGTAAGTACCTTCCTTTTTCTCAGAGTTCCAAGTAATCCATTCGTAAACATTACTACTATTCTCTAATGATGATTGAATAGCAGTTAAAGATTTTGACTTTTCTCTAACACCTACAACATCACCAGCTTTAAGTTGGTAAGATGGTATATTAACTATTTCGCCATTTACTGTAATATGTCTATGAGAAACTAACTGTCTAGCTCCACTTCTTGATGGAGAAACCCCCATTCTGTAAACAACATTATCTAAACGAGACTCACACAATTGAAGTAATACTTCACCAGTAATACCTTGTGCACTAGTTGCTTTTTTAAACATATTTCTAAACTGACGCTCTAATACACCATAAGTATATTTAGCTTTTTGCTTCTCCATTAATTGGATAGCATATTCAGATTTTTTACCACGACGTCTATTGTTACCGTGTTGCCCTGGAGGGTAATTTCTTTTTTCGAAAGATTTATCATCTCCGAAAATAGCTTCACCAAATTTACGAGCTATTTTAGTCTTTGGACCAGTATATCTTGCCATTTCTTAATTTTTAAAAAGAGTGATTATGAATTAAGGTCTTAATATTAATCCTTCGATAATCGTAATACTCTCTTTGTTTATACTATAATTTTATTAAACTCTACGTCTTTTTGGAGGACGACAACCGTTGTGTGGTATTGGAGTAATATCAATAATTTCTGTAACTTCGATTCCTGCATTATGTACTGAACGTATTGCAGACTCTCTACCATTACCAGGTCCTTTAACATAAACCTTCACCTTTCTCAATCCTGCTTCATGAGCAACTTTACATGCATCTTCTGCAGCTAATTGAGCAGCGTAAGGAGTATTTTTCTTAGATCCTCTAAATCCCATTTTACCGGCAGTAGACCAAGAAATCACATCTCCTTTTTTATTTGTTAAAGAAATATTGATGTTATTGAAAGATGCTGTGATATGCGCCTCACCAAATGACTCAACGATTACTTTACGTTTTTTAGTTGTTGACTTTGCCATAACTACTTATTATTTGGTTGCTTTTTTCTTATTAGCAACTGTTTTTCTCTTTCCTTTACGTGTTCTAGAGTTATTCTTAGTACGCTGACCTCTCAACGGAAGACTTACCCTATGACGAATACCACGGTAACACCCGATATCCATTAAACGTTTAATACTAAGTTGAACTTCTGATCTTAGCTCACCTTCAATAGTATATTGCCCTACAGCTTCACGAATTTTTCCAATTTCTTCATCAGTCCAATCTGAAACCTTAGTACTTTCATCTACTTTGGCAACTTCTAGAATCTTCTGAGCTCTACTTTTACCAATTCCGAAGATATAGGTTAAAGCTATAACTCCTCGCTTTTGTTTAGGTATATCTACCCCTGCAATTCTCGCCATAATTAGCCTTGTCTTTGTTTAAATCTAGGATTCTTTTTATTAATAACGTAAAGGCGCCCTTTTCTGCGTACAATCTTACAGTCGGCACTTCTCTTTTTTATTGATGCTCTTACTTTCATCTCTAATTATTTTTTCTGATAAGTGTAAAGTTTCTGTAATATAGAACTTTATCAAAATTTTTCAGACTGCAAAAGTAATAAAAAATTTTGAATAATCTACACTTATTAGATTTATTAGTATCTATAGGTTATTCTAGCCTTAGTTAAGTCATAAGGACTCATCTCTAACTTCACCTTATCTCCAGGTAAAAGTTTAATATAGTGCATTCTCATTTTACCAGAGATATGAGCGGTTACTACATGTCCATTCTCTAATTCCACTCTAAACATTGCGTTAGACAATGCCTCTATAATCGTTCCGTCTTGCTCTATTGCTGGTTGCTTTGCCATAATTATGCTACTGTTTTTCTATTTCTTCCTGATTTCATTAAGCCATCATAATGCTTATTCAATAAATAAGAATTAATCTGCTGCATGGTATCAATTGCTACCCCTACCATAATTATTAAAGAAGTTCCTCCAAAAAACAATGCCCAACCTTGCTGAACACCTATGGAAACAACTATTGCTGGAAAAACAGCAATCAATGCTAAAAATACAGATCCAGGTAGAGTTATTTGAGACATAATTCTATCTAAATACTCAGCAGTTTCACTTCCTGGTCTAATACCTGGAATAAAACCACCGCTTCTTTTTAAATCATCTGCCATCTTATTAGTAGGAACCGTAATTGCGGTATAGAAATAAGTAAATATAATAATTAACAATCCGAAAACAAGGTTATACCAAAATCCGAATATATTATTAAATTCTGCTGTTATACCCTGTGCGGTTTCAGAATCTGAAAGACCTGCAACTGCAGAAGGAATAAACATAATAGCTTGCGCAAAAATGATTGGCATTACCCCAGAAGCATTAAGCTTTAATGGAATAAATTGCCTAGCACCACCAAACACATTTTTCTCATAACCTCCAGTAGCATTTCTTCTTGCATACTGAACAGGTATTTGTCTTACTGCCATTACTAACATAACAGAAGCAAAAATAATAGCAAACCAGATAAATAATTCAATAAGAATCATAATAAGACCACCGTTTGCATCAGCTCCAGATACTCTTGATATCCATTCTTGAACAAATGACTGAGGAAGTCTAGCAATAATCCCTACCATAATTAATAAAGAAATACCATTACCTATACCTTTTTCTGTAATTCTTTCACCTAACCACATAGCGAAAATACACCCTGTAGTTAAAATGATTACTGAAGAAGCCACAAAACTTATTGAATCTCCTAAAAGAAAAGCACTATCCGGTAAGGTTCCGTAAAGGTTATAAATATAACCAGGACCCTGAACTAAAGTAATAGCAATAGTTAACCATCTTGTAATTTGGTTAATTTTCTTTCTACCACTTTCCCCTTCTTTTTGAAGTTTTTGAAGATATGGAACAGCAATACCCATTAACTGCACTACAATAGATGCAGAAATATAAGGCATTATTCCTAATGCAAAAATTGAGGCATTAGAGAAAGCACCCCCTGTAAATGCGTTTAGCAAACCTAATAGACCATCTTCAGTCTGGTTTGCTAAACTTGATAATTGTGATGCATCAATACCCGGAAGTACTATCTGAGTACCAAAACGATATACCAATAGAAGACCTAAAGTAATCAATATACGATTCTTTAGCTCTTCTATTTTCCAAACGTTTTTTATTGTTTCAATAAATTTCATTATAGAATATTATAAGGTTACAGCTTCCCCACCAGCAGCTTCAATAGCTGCTTTAGCAGATGCAGTGAACTTGTGAGCAGTAACTTTAAGCTTAGCTTTAAGCTCTCCTCTTCCTAAAATTTTAACCAATTCTGTCTTTGTAGCTAATCTATTATCTACTAAAGTTTGAAAGTCTACAGTATCAGAAATTTTACCGTTATCTACTAACTTTTGAAGAGTATCTAGGTTTACTGCTTGATATTCCTTACGATTTCTGTTATTGAAACCAAATTTAGGAACTCTTCTTTGAAGTGGCATTTGTCCACCTTCAAATCCGATTTTCTTAGAATATCCTGAACGAGATTTAGCCCCTTTATGCCCACGTGTAGAAGTACCACCTTTACCAGATCCTTGACCTCTACCAATACGTTTGCTGTTAGCTCGAACTGAACCTTTTGCAGGTTTTAAGTTATTTAATTCCATCGTATCGTTTATTTTGTTTCTTCAACAGAAACTAAATGTTTTACTTTATTTACCATTCCAAGGATATTTGGAGAATCATCATGTTCAACGGTTTGACCCATTTTTCTTAAGCCTAAAGCTTCCAATGTAAGCTTCTGGCTTTTGGTGCGATTGATAGCACTTTTTACCTTAGTAACTTTAATCTTTCCCATTTCCCTGAATTATTATCCGTTAAATACCTTGTCTAATGAAACACCACGTTGTTTAGCAACGGTCTCTGCACTTCTTAATTGCAATAATGCATCAAAAGTAGCTTTTACCACATTATGAGGGTTTGAAGAACCTTGGTTCTTAGATAGTACATCATGCACCCCTACAGCTTCTAATACAGCACGTATTGCACCACCGGCAATTACCCCTGTACCTGTTGCTGCTGGTAACAATAATACTCTTGCACCACCATATTTACCTTTTTGCTCGTGAGGTAAAGTTCCTTTATTTAAAGGAATTCTAACTAAATTCTTTTTTGCATCTTCTACAGCTTTAGCAATTGCTTCAGCTACCTCTTTTGACTTACCTAAACCGTGACCTACAACACCGTTTTCATCTCCAACTACAACAATAGCAGAAAAACCAAATGCTCTACCACCTTTAGTAACTTTTGTTACACGTTGTACTCCAACTAAACGATCTTTTAAATCTAATCCACTTGGTTTAACAAGCTCTACATTTTTATAATCTTGATACATAATCTTTTAGAATTTTAGCCCTCCTTCGCGAGCACCGTCTGCTAATGATTTAACTCTTCCGTGATATAAATATCCGCTTCTGTCGAACGAAATAACTTCTACTCCGGCTTCTTTTGCTTTTTCAGCGATAGCTTTACCTACAGCAACAGCTACCTCGCTTTTAGTTCCTTTATCGGTAACTTCTCTAGAAGAAGAAGCAGCGATTGTTTTACCACTAACATCATCTATTAACTGAGCATAAATTTCTTTATTACTTCTGAAAACAGAAAGACGTGGTCTGCTTGATGTACCCGTAATTGTCTTACGAATCCTTCTTCTAATTTTATCTCTTCTTTTTACTTTTGAAAATGCCATAATTACACTTTATTAAGCAGACTTACCTGCTTTTCTTCTAATTTGCTCACCTACGAATTTGATACCTTTTCCTTTGTATGGTTCTGGTCTACGGAAAGATCTAATCTTTGCTGCAACCTGACCTACTAATTGCTTGTCAAATGAAGTCAGTTTAATAATTGGGTTTTTCCCTTTTTCTGAAACTGTTTCAATTTTAACTTCTGGTGCCAAATCTATTACAATATTGTGAGAAAAACCAATAGCTAAATCTAACTTCTGACCTTGATTAGTTGCACGGTAACCCACACCTACTAATTCTAGCTCTTTAGTAAAACCATTTGATACTCCCTCAACCATATTTTGAATCAACGCTCTATATAAACCATGCTTGGCTTTGAAAGCTTTTTTATCAGAAGGTCTTTCAAGAATTACTTCGTTATCTTCAATCTTAATCTCGATATCGCTAAACTCTTGAGTTAATTCTCCTAATTTTCCTTTTACAGTAACGATCCCATCCTTAATAGTAACGGTTACGCCTTCTGGAATTGATACTGGACTTTTACCTATTCTTGACATGTTTTCGTCTTTTAAATTTTAGTAAACGTAGCAAAGAACTTCACCACCTACATTTTCTTTTCTAGCTTGCTTATCAGTCATTACTCCGTGAGAAGTAGAGATAATAGCAACTCCAAGACCATTTAATACACGCGGTAATTCACCTGCACCAGCATACTTTCGAAGTCCAGGCTTACTTATTCTTTGTATCTCTTTGATAACAGAGTCTTTAGTATCTTTATCATACTTAAGAGCTATTTTGATAGTACCTCTTGTACCCTCATCATCAAATTTATAACTAAGAATATATCCTTGATCGAATAATATTTTAGTGATTTGCTTTTTTAAATTAGAAGATGGTATTTCTACCACACGGTGACTTGCAGCCACCGCGTTTCTAATTCTAGTTAAATAATCTGCAATAGGATCTGTATTCATCTATTTTTGTTTGTGGTTGTGGTTTTCTATAATTAAAGAACCTTCAACCGATTAAAATTTTTACCAACTAGCTTTTTTAACTCCTGGAATTAATCCTTTATTAGCCATTTCTCTAAACATTACACGAGAAAGACCAAATTGTCTCATATACCCTTTTGGTCTACCTGTTAATTTACATCTGTTATGTAAACGTACAGGAGAAGAGTTTTTTGGCAATTTTTGTAATGCTTCGTAGTCTCCAGCTTCTTTTAAAGCTTCTCTCTTCGCAGCATACTTTTCTACCAATTTTTCTCTTTTTACCTCACGGGCTTTCATTGATTCTTTAGCCATAATTAATTCTTTTTAAAAGGTAATCCTAGTTCTGTTAACAATGATTTTGCTTCTTTATCTGTTTCTGCAGTAGTAACAAAAGTAATATCCATTCCAGAGATTTTGTTCACCTTATCGATATTAATTTCAGGAAAAATTATTTGCTCAGTTATACCTAAGTTATAATTTCCTCTACCATCAAATCCAGTAGCTTTAATCCCGTTAAAATCACGAACACGAGGAAGTGAAGCAGTGATTAAACGGTCTAAAAATTCATACATGCGATCTCCTCTTAACGTAACTTTTGCACCAATTGGCATCCCTTTACGTAATTTAAATGAAGCAACATCTTTTTTAGAGATAGTTGATACCGCTTTTTGACCAGTAATTGTAGTTAATTCATCTACAGCGTGATCAATAAGTTTTTTATCAGCTACAGCTGCACCTACACCTCTACTCAAAACTATTTTAGTAAGTTTTGGTACTTGCATCACATTCTCGTAACTAAATTCTTCGGTAAGAGCAGAAATGACCTTGTCTTTATACTCTTGTCTAAGTCTTGGTACGTAACTCATAATTAGATTACTTCATTAGATTTTTTAGAAAATCTCACTTTTTTATCTCCATCCATTTTAAGACCTACTCTAGTAGTCTGCCCATCCTTAGTTAACAAACTAAGGTTAGATATATGTATTGGAGCTTCTTTTTTCACAATTCCTCCTTGAGGGTTGGCTGCACTTGGCTTCTCATGTTTAGAAATCATGTTCACACCCTCAACAATTGCTTTATTCTTTTCAATAAATACTGTCTTCACCTTACCTTCTTGACCTTTATGGTCTCCAGCGATTACCTTTACAGTATCTCCTGATTTTATTTTAAGCTTTGCCATCTTTTGTGTATTAAAGCACCTCTGGTGCTAATGATACAATTTTCATAAATTGTCTATCACGAAGCTCACGAGCTACAGGACCAAAAACACGAGTTCCTCTCATTTCTCCTGCTGGGTTCAATAAAACACAAGCATTATCATCGAAACGAATATAAGAACCGTCAGGTCTGCGAACTTCTTTTTTGGTACGAACTACAACTGCAGTAGAAACAGCTCCTTTTTTAATGTTTCCATTAGGAGTTGCTTCTTTTACACTAACAACAATTTTGTCACCTACAGAAGCATATCTCTTCTTTGTACCACCTAATACTCTAATTGCTAAAACTTCTTTAGCACCAGTATTATCAGCTACTCTTAATCTAGATTCTTGTTGTACCATAATTACTTCGCTCTTTCAATTATTTCTACTAATCTCCAACTTTTAGTTTTACTTAAAGGTCTAGTCTCCATGATCTTTACAGTATCACCTTCGTTGCAGTCATTTTTCTCGTCGTGCGCTACATACTTTTTCGTTTTTAAAACGAATTTACCATACATAGGGTGTTTAATTTTCTTAACTTCTGAAACGACAATAGATTTCTCCATTTTGTTACTAGTTACTACACCTATACGCTCTTTTCTTAAGTTTCTTTTTTCCATCCTTACTCAGCAGAATTATTGTGTAATTCTCTTTTTCTCGATTCTGTCGCTAAACGCGCAATAGTCCTTCTTACAGTTCTTAACTGCGCAGGGTTATCTAAAGGCGTAATTACGTGAGCCATTCTTAAATCTGTTAAAGATTTAGATGCGTTAGCTAACTCTTCTTGTAATTCAGCTACTGATAATTTTTCTACTTCTGATTGTTTCATAATTTCCAAATTATTCTTGATAATCCCTTGCAACGATAAATTTAGTTCTTACCGGAAGTTTCTGAGCTGCTAAACGCAACGCTTCTTTAGCAGTTGCCAATGGCACACCACCTAATTCAAAAAGAATTCTTCCCGGCTTCACTACTGCTGCCCAATATTCTACATTACCCTTACCTTTACCCATACGAACCTCAAGAGGTTTTTTAGTAATAGGTTTGTCTGGGAAGATTTTGATCCAAAGAGATCCTTCCCTCTTCATATAACGAGTAGCAGCAATACGAGCGGCTTCAATTTGTCTCGCTGTAACAAAACTTGAATCTAAAGATTTGATTCCAAAAGTACCGTTAGATAATCTATGCCCTCTTTGAGCAAGACCTTTCATACGTCCCTTTTGCTGTTTTCTATATTTTGTTCTTTTAGGCTGTAACATTTCTCTTTCTTTAAAAAATTACTTTCTACGACGTGATTTGTTACCACCTCGTCCAGATCCAGATTTTCCTCCCTGCTTTTTAGATAAACCAACTAGCGGAGATAATTCTCTTTTTCCATAAACTTCACCTTTCATGATCCAAACTTTAACACCTAATCTACCATAAGTAGTATGTGCCTCAACTAAAGCATAATCAATATCAGCTCTAAATGTAGATAAAGGGATTCTACCATCTTTATAAGCTTCTGAACGTGCCATTTCAGCGCCATTTAAACGACCTGAAATCTGAATTTTAATTCCTTCAGCATTCATACGCATAGCAGCTGCAATAGCCATCTTAATTGCACGACGGTAAGAGATTCTATTCTCAATTTGTCTAGCAACACTTGCACCTACTAAATGAGCATCCAATTCAGGTCTTTTAATTTCAAAAATATTAACCTGAACTTCTTTACCTGTAATTTTCTTAAGCTCTTCTTTTAACTTGTCTACCTCCTGACCGCCTTTACCAATTATAATACCTGGTCTTGCAGTGGTGATAGTAACGGTTACAAGTTTAAGAGTACGCTCAATAATTACTCTAGATACACTCGCTTTTGAAAGACGAGCATGGATATACTTTCTAATCTTATCGTCTTCGGCTAATTTATCACCGTAGTCGTTACCTCCGTACCAGTTAGATTCCCATCCTCTAATGATACCAAGTCTATTTCCGATTGGATTTGTTTTTTGTCCCATACTACTTTCTAGCTTTGTGTATTATTTTTAGACCCTAAAACCAATGTAACATGGTTAGATCTTTTTCTTATCCTGTGTGCTCTACCTTGCGGAGCAGGTCTCAATCTCTTAAGCATTGCACCTCCATCCACACGGATTTCCTTAACAAATAACTCTGCATCTTCAACACTAGCATCTTCATTCTTCACTTGCCAGTTAGCAATTGCTGAAAGAAGAAGTTTTTCTAATCTCAAAGAAGCTTCTTTATTATTAAACTTAAGAATCTGAAGCGCTTTCTCTACACCTTCACCACGAACTAAATCTGCAACTAAACGCATTTTTCTTGGCGAAGTAGGGCAGTTATTCAGCTTGGCAAAAGCCACTTGCTTCTTAGCTTCTTTTATTTGCTCTGCTCTTTCTCTTTTACGAACTCCCATAGCTTCAATTATCTTTTACCTTTATTTTTAGCACCAGCATGCCCTCTAAAAGAACGAGTTGGTGAAAATTCTCCTAATTTATGACCTACCATATTCTCAGTAACATAAACAGGAATAAATTGTTTCCCATTATGAACTCCTATAGTTTGCCCAACAAAATCTGGAGTAATCATAGAAGCGCGAGACCAAGTTTTGATCACAGTTTTCTTACCAGACTCAACATTTTGAGCAACTTTCTTCTCTAATTTATAGTGAACGTAAGGTCCTTTTTTTAATGAACGTGCCATATCTTATTATTTCTTTCTACGTTCTACAATATACTTATTACTCGACTTAGTCTTAGAACGGGTTCTAAATCCTTTAGCAGGAAGACCTTTTCTTGATCTTGGATGACCTCCAGAAGAACGACCTTCACCACCTCCCATAGGGTGATCAACCGGGTTCATTACTACTGGTCTTGTTCTTGGCCTTCTACCTAACCAACGACTTCTACCTGCTTTACCAGACACAAGTAATTGATGATCACTATTAGAAATAGCACCGATAGTAGCCATACAATCTGCAAGAATCATTCTAGTTTCTCCAGAAGGAAGCTTCACAGTTGCATACTTACCCTCTCTAGCCATTAACTGAGCAAAAGCACCAGCACTACGAGCCATAACAGCACCTTGACCTGGACGCAATTCTATACAAGAAATAACTGTACCTAAAGGTATCTGAGATAAAGGCATTGCATTACCTATTTCCGTAGGAACATTTGAAGTTCCAGAAACCAAATTCTGCCCAACTTGTAATCCATTTTGCGCAACCACATATCTTTTCTCACCATCTTGATAATTCAATAAAGCAATAAAAGCTGTACGGTTTGGATCATACTCAATACTAGCCACTGTTCCAGGAACACCCTGCTTATCTCTTTTAAAATCGATAATACGGTAACGTTTCTTATGACCACCACCTAAGTAGCGCATAGTCATTTTACCCTGACTGTTTCTACCACCAGATCGTTTTTTCGGAGCTAATAAACTCTTCTCCGGCTTATCAGTTGTAATAGCGTCATAACCATTAACAACTCTAAAACGCTGACCAGGTGTGATTGGTTTTAATTTTCTTACTGACATTTTTTAATCTTAAAGATTAGCATATAAATCAATTGTTTCACCTTCCGCCAACTGTACAATTGCCTTTTTAAAAGCACTTGTTTTACCAGTTACGATTCCCGTTTTTGTATAACGAGTTCTTCGATCTGGACGGACATTCATCGTGCGAACTTTCTGTACTGAAACGCCATAAGCAGACTCAACTGCATCTTTAATTTCAATCTTGTTCGACTTATTATTCACTACAAACGAATAACGATTATTTACCTCACTATCGTTAGTAGCTTTTTCTGTAATAATAGGTTTTATTAAGATACTCATAACGTTTATTTACTCAAGTTCGATTCAATTCCTTCTAAAGAGCTCTCTAAAAATACTATATTATTCGCATTAAGAATTTTATAAGTACTTAATTCTGAAGATGTTACCACTTCAGCAGCCTTTAAATTACGTGATGACAAATATACATTATTATTTGACTCTCCCAACACAAATAGAGATTTTTTCCCCTCAATACCAAGGTCTTGCAATAATGTGATGAAATTTTTAGTTTTTGCAGAGTCGAAATTTAAACTATCTACTACTAAAATTTCACTGTTTTTTGCTTTTTGACTTAGTGCAGATTTTCTTGCAAGCCTCTTTAAACCTTTATTTAATTTAAAGCTGTAGTTTCTTGGTCTTGGACCAAAAACTCTACCTCCACCTTTAAAAATAGGAGATTTAATACTACCTGCACGAGCTGTACCTGTACCCTTTTGCTTTTTAATCTTACGAGTACTTCCAGTAATTTCTGCACGCTCTTTAGCCTTGTGAGTACCTTGACGCTGATTAGCTAAATATTGTTTAACATCTAAATAAATAGCATGCTCATTAGGCTCTACTCCAAAAACAGAATCAGAAAGAGTAACCTTTCTACCTGTTTCTTTTCCTTTAATATCTAATACTGCTACTTCCATTACTTCTGAATGATTACATAAGCGTTTTTATGGCCAGGAACACATCCTTTAACCACAAGTAGATTTTTATCTGCTACTACTTTTAACACTTTAAGGTTTTGTACTTTTACTTTATCGCCACCCATTCTTCCTGCCATACGCATTCCTTTGAATACTCTTGCAGGGTAAGATGCCGCACCAATTGAACCAGGAGCTCTTAAACGGTTATGTTGACCGTGAGTTGCTTGACCAACACCACCAAAGCCGTGTCTTTTTACAACTCCCTGAAAACCCTTACCTTTAGAAGTACCTGAAACATCTACAAATTCACCTTCTTGAAAATGCTCAGCAGTAACTTCATCTCCTAATTTCAATTCTGTTTTAAATCCTTGAAATTCAACAACACGACGCTTTCCAACAGTACCAGCTTTTTTAAAGTGACCTTTTTCGGCACTAGTAGTACTCTTTTCTGTCTTGTCATCGAAACCAAGTTGAATTGCTTCATACCCGTCAACCTCTTTGGTTCTGACTTGGGTAACTACGCATGGCCCAGCTTGAATAACGGTACAAGGGATGTTTTTCCCGTTCTCGTCGAAAATGCTGGTCATTCCGATTTTTTTTCCTATTAACCCAGACATAATAATTATTAATTAAAAATTTATTTAAAAAATTCAGGGCACGAAAATACATCCTGCCCTGAATATACTTTCCATTTTTCCCTCGCTCGAAGCTCAGGACATGTTTTTCTAAGAAATTTTCTTAGAAGATATACTTAAACCTTTATCTCTACCTCTACTCCACTTGGTAATTCAAGCTTCATTAACGCATCAATAGTCTTTGATGATGAGCTATAAATATCAAGTAATCTTTTATAAGAACTTAACTGAAATTGCTCTCTAGACTTTTTGTTAACGTGAGGAGAACGAAGTACTGTAAAAATCTTTTTATGAGTTGGTAATGGAATTGGACCCGTAACCACTGCTCCAGTAGTCTTTACAGTTTTTACAATCTTCTCAGCAGACTTGTCTACTAAATTATGATCGTAAGACTTTAATTTTATTCTAATTTTTTGACTCATTTTCCTTATTTTATTCGTTAGCTGCCCCTTTAGATGCTTTAATCACTTCTGCCGCAATGTTAGAAGGAGTTTCAGCATAATGAGAAAATTCCATTGTAGATGTTGCTCTACCAGAAGATAATGTTCTTAATGTAGTAACATAACCAAACATTTCTGATAATGGCACTTCAGACTTAACAACTTTAGCACCAGATCTATCCGACATACCACTTACTTGACCTCTTCTTCTATTTAAATCACCAACAACGTCACCCATATTTTCTTCAGGAGTAACCACTTCATTCTTCATAATAGGCTCTAGGATAATTGCTCCAGCAGCTTTAGCAGCAGACTTGAATCCCATTTTTGCAGCCAACTCAAAAGATAATTGATCTGAATCTACCGGGTGAAATGACCCATCTTTCAAAACAACCTTAAGTGTATCTACTTTAAATCCTGCTAATGGACCATTCTTCATAGCTTCTTCGAAACCTTTCTGAACAGAAGGAACAAATTCTTTTGGAATTCTACCCCCTTTAATCTCATCAACAAACTGAAGACCTTCACCTTCAAAATCTTCATCTACAGGCCCCATCTCAAAAACAATATCAGCAAACTTACCACGTCCACCAGATTGCTTTTTATAAACTTCTCTATGTTGAGCAGTTTTAGTAACAGCCTCTTTATATTCTACTTGAGGCTCACCTTCGTTCACCTCTACTTTAAATTCTCTCTTTAGACGATCTACCAAGATTTCAATATGAAGCTCTCCCATTCCAGAAATAATAGTCTGTCCTGAAACTTCATCTGTCTTAACTTGGAAAGTTGGATCTTCTTCTGCTAATTTAGCTAAAGCCATACCCATCTTATCTACATCTGCTTTAGTTTTTGGCTCAACCGCTACCCCGATTACCGGTGCAGGGAAAGACATTGACTCTAAAACAATAGGATGATCTAAATCTGTTAAAGTATCTCCAGTTTTAATATCTTTAAAACCAACTGCAGCTCCAATATCTCCAGCTTCAATTCTATCTATAGGCTCCTGCTTATTAGAGTGCATCTGATACATTCTAGAAATACGCTCTTTTTTACCAGAACGATTATTTAAAACATAAGAACCAGCCTCTAAACTACCTGAATAAGTTCTAAAAAATGCTAAACGACCAACAAAAGGATCTGTTGCAATTTTAAAAGCTAAAGACGAAAAAGGAGAATCAACATTTGGCTTACGAGATTCCTCTTCACCAGTGTTTGGATTAGTACCAATAATCGCATCTACATCTACAGGAGAAGGTAAATAACGCATTACAGCATCTAACATTGCTTGAACACCTTTGTTTTTAAAAGCGGAACCACACATCATAGGTATAATAGACATATCTATAGTAGCAGCTCTTAAAGCAGCAATAATCTCATCTTCTGAAATAGAATTTTCATCTTCAAAAAACTTCTCCATTAAAGCTTCATCGTACTCAGCAACAGCCTCTACAAGCTGAGCTCTATACATATCTACATCTTCTTTTAAATCCTCAGGAATAGCAATTTCCTCATAAGTCATCCCGTGATCATCTTCATTCCAAATAATTGCTTTTTTAGAAATCAAATCAACCACACCTTTAAAGTCCATCTCTTCTCCAATAGGAACCTGTAAAGGAACTGGATTACCACCCAACATTTCTTTCACCTGCTTACACACATTAAAGAAATCTGAACCTTGACGATCCATTTTATTTACAAAACCTAAACGAGGAACTCTATATTTATCTGCTTGTCTCCAAACAGTTTCTGATTGCGGCTCAACACCATCTACAGCACTAAACAAAGCAACAACACCATCAAGAACACGCAAAGAACGCTCTACCTCTACTGTAAAATCAACGTGACCAGGAGTATCGATAATGTTAACGATATATTCTTGATCTCTATAAAGCCAAGTACAATGCGTTGCCGCTGAAGTAATTGTAATACCTCTTTCTTGCTCTTGCTCCATCCAGTCCATAGTAGCAGCACCATCATGCACCTCTCCTATTTTATGACTGATACCTGTATAATAAAGTATACGCTCTGTCGTTGTTGTTTTACCAGCATCAATATGAGCAGCAATACCTATATTTCTTGTGAATTTTAAATCTCTTTGTGCCATTATATTTAGAATCTAAAATGTGAGAATGCTTTATTCGCTTCTGCCATTCTATGAGTATCAACTCTTTTCTTAACAGCAGCACCTTCTTCTTTAGCAGCAGATAAAATTTCTGCAGCTAACTTACTAGCCATAGATTTTTCATTTCTTTTTCTAGAAAAAGAAATCAACCACTTCATAGCCGTTGAAACCTTTCTATCTGGCCTAATTTGCATTGGGATCTGAAATGTAGCACCCCCAACTCTTCTACTTCTTACTTCAACGTGAGGCATCACATTAGACAAAGCATCTTTCCATACTTCTAATGCAGTTTTCTCTTCGTCTTGCTTTTTTTCCTCTACAATATCCATTGCGTCATAAAATATCTTAAACGCGATAGATTTTTTACCATCCCACATCATCATATTAACAAATCTAGTCACTAACTGATCGTTAAATTTTGGATCCGGTAAAAGAGGTCTTTTTTTAGCCTGTCTTTTTCTCATTTCTTCTTTTTAAAAGTTCTTTAATTTACTTTTTAGGGCGCTTTGCTCCATACTTAGATCTACGTTGAGTTCTGCCTTCTACACCAGCGGTGTCTAAAGCCCCTCTTACGATGTGATATCTAACACCTGGCAAATCTTTTACCCTTCCACCTCTAACCAATACTATCGAGTGCTCTTGTAAATTGTGACCTTCACCAGGGATATATGCATTTACCTCTTTACCATTTGTTAACCTTACCCTTGCTACTTTACGCATAGCAGAGTTAGGTTTCTTAGGCGTAGTAGTATAAACACGCGTACAAACCCCTCTTCTTTGAGGACACGAATCTAAAGCAGCCGATTTACTCTTCTTGGTTATTTTGGCTCTTCCTTTTCGTACTAATTGTGAAATTGTTGGCATAAAACTTATTACAACTAATTAATTAAAATTTAATATACCCTATTTTTAGGGTTTGCAAATTTAGAAAATTATTTCAACTATTCAAATTATAATTCATTAATTTTCAATAACATTAAAAATACAATTGATTAAATGCAAGAAAAAAATACTTTTACGTTCTCATAAATAAAAGCACACATCAAAAACCATAAGCAAATACTAATCTTCCTTCTCCTCTGTGGGTTTTACTACCCTACAACTGGACAAAATCTTTATTTAAAAATAAAAACAAGCAAAGAAACCAACCAACCCCAAATTGACTCCACCAAATACGAAAAAATTCACACTAACCTCTTATCCCTAGAAAAACAAGTTGAATTAACACTAGACAAGTTTAAAAAGAAAGGATTTATAGACGTAAAAATATCCAGCAAAACAAATAAAAAAGACTCATTATATATATATGTAATTCAACTAAACGAAAAAATAGAATTTATAGAAATTAAAATTAAAGACTTTATTAGAAAAAGAATAAAGAACTCTAACAAAAATTCAATTACAATTCCGTACACAGAAATAGAAAGTTTTTTAAACAAAACAAATGAAGAGCTAGCAAACAACGGAAATCCGTTTAACTCAATACATCTCTACAATATTAAAAGAAAAGGAAACAAACTTTTCGCAGAGTTAAAAACAAACACCACTAAAGAAAGATATTTAGATAAAATAATAACAAAAGGTTATGAAGATTTCCCAAGAAGTTACTTAAAAAACTTCTTAAGATTAAAAACTAATAAATTATTCAGTAAAGAAGAAATTGACAAGAAAATAACCAACATCACAGATATAGATTTCACGAACCAAATTAGAGAACCTGAAGTTCTATTCACTAAAGACTCCACTATACTATATTTATACCTAGAAAAACAAAACAGTAATAGCTTTGACGGATTTCTAGGATTTTCTAACAGCGAAGAATCAAACAAAGTAAGTATAAACGGGTATTTAAACCTAACCTTAAAAAATAATCTGAATTACGGAGAATCATTGGAAATTGAATATAAAAATAGTGGTGAAGATTACTCCCTATTTAAAGCACAAGCAACACTACCTTTTATATTTAATACTCCACTGAATATTGAAACCAGCATAAGCCTAACAAAACAAGATAGTACATTTATAAAAAATAAACAAACAGCAGGCTTAAGTTTTTGGGCCACCACAAAAACCAAAGCAAGCATCAATTATCAAACAGAAACATCCAACTATCTTTTAACCCAAAACACAACCGACATCACCAACTACCAAGATTATGAGAAAAAATCCATTAACACAGAAATACTTTACACAAAAAAAAGCTCAATTACTTTATTCAAAAATCAGACTTCAATAAAAGCAGCTATATCGGTTTCTGAAAGAGAAATAGAAAACAAAACCACCAAACAACAAGAAATAAGTTTAGAATTTGAAAAAAACTTTAAACTAAATAACAGAAGTCATATTTACATAGCTAACCAATCTAAAATACTTCTCTCTAAGAATTATTTAGACAATGAATTATACTGGATTGGAGGAATAAATTCTATAAGAGGCTTTGAAGAAAACAGCCTAACGTCTAATAAGTATGCAATTTTTAACACAGAATACAGGTACATTTTAGATAACAACCTCTACACCAACACGGTTTTTGACTTTGGAAGAATAGAAAATGAAAACCAAAACCAAAAAAACAACGTATATGCAATTGGATTCGGATTAGGTTTAAAAACAAAAAACGGACTACTAAAATTGATTTTTGCCAACGGAAAAACCAACAATCAAAACTTCGATTTTAATAACACAAAAGCTCACTTAAGCTTAACAACAATCTTTTAACAAAAGCTCGAAATTCTTAACTTTAACTTAATTAAAACACAAAATTTAGCGCAAAATAGTTGTGTAATTAACTTTTAATTAGGATTTTTGGCACTGGCTAATTCAAATAAATTATAAAATGAGAACAAAGTTTAGTGGAATACTAACGCTATTACTGGCGTTTGTCGTGCAAGTTACGTTTGCACAAGAAAAAACAGTATCCGGTACGGTTACCGACGATGAAGGTCTACCGCTCCCTGGAGTAAATGTTATTATTGAAGGATCGTCATCAGGCACACAATCAGATTTTGATGGTAACTATTCTATTTCTACTGAAGTAGGACAAAAAATTACTTTTAGCTATGTTGGTTTTGAACCACAAAGCATCACCGTTGGTAGTTCAAACACTTACAACATTACATTTAAACAAGCTTCAGAACTTGATGAAGTAATAGTAACTGCCTACAAAACAACAACTAAAAGAAAAAGTTCTGCAGCAGTAACAACTATTTCTGCAGAATCTCTTGAAGACAGACCTAACGCATCTTTAGTACAAAGTATACAAGGACAAGTAGCAGGTCTTAATATTTCTACAAGTAGCGGACAACCTGGAGCTAACAGTGTTGTAATTTTAAGAGGTGTTGGATCTATAAATGGTAACGTAGAGCCATTATTTATTCTTGATGGAGTACCAGTAGACGAAGACAATTTTAGAAGTATTAACCCTAATGATATTGCAAGTGTCTCCGTATTAAAAGATGCATCTGCTACATCTATTTATGGTAACAGAGGTGCTAATGGAGTTATTATTATCACTACTAAATCTGGTAAATTTAACGACAAAATGACTATTAGATATTCTGCTCAATACGGTGTATCTGAACTACAAGATTTAAATATTGATCTAATGAATAGTAGAGAAAAATTATATTTTCAAAAATCATTAGGTCAAGGTACGGGCGCAGGTTTATCTGACGCTGAAATTGATGCATTAGCTTCATCAACCAACACATATTGGCAAGATGTTTTCTTTAGAACTGGGACAACTAATAGCCAAAACTTAAGTATTAGTTCTGGATCTGAAAACACAACAAACCTAACCTCTTTAGGTTATTTTAAACAAGAGGGTACTTATATTGCCTCTGACCTACAAAGATTTAGCTTTAGAAATAAATTTACAGGAAAATCATCTGACAATAAATTTCATTATACAGCAAATATTAATGCTAACTTTTCTCAATCTAACTTCGATGATGGTGAAGGTAGTAGATCTATCTACTTCAATCCTTACATGGCAGCATTACAAAGTTTACCTTTCTTAAGTCCATACGATTCAGACGGAAATACAACTACAACTGGAGGAATTGCTTATGGTGATATTACTGGTATTACTGCAGATTTAGCTCCTTATGTATTATTAAACTCTGCAGCTTTAAATACTAACAGAGATGAAGAAATTAAAGTTATCGGTAGTTTAAGTGCAGATTATAGTTTCGCTAAAGGTTGGATGGTTAAAAATACTTTTGGTGTAGATTACACAAGTGTTTCTAATAACGAAATTCTACATCCTAACAGTATCCTAGGGCCTTTCCAGGCAAACGCTAGTGCAGATTTCGGAGGCCTAGAAAGAAACTCTATATATAGAGATGCTAGATTTACAAACACTTTTAACGTAGGCTACAATACAACAATAGATAAACATAGCATTGGTGTAAATGCATATACTGAATATATTAAATCTCATTATTGGTCTATCGGTTATGAGCAGAGAGGTTTAGACCCTAAATCTGTTGGAACTGGAGCTGCTTTTGTAGATGGTAACATTTCCGAAGTTTTAGATGACGGAACAGAGATAACACCTTATGTTCCTACCCTTTCTAAAACTAACTTAGAAACTGGATTATTTTCGTATTTTGCAACTGTAACGTATGACTACGACGACAAATATGGTTTTGATGCTTCTATCAGACGGGATGCTTCGTCTAGATTTATTGATGAAAATAAATGGGGTACTTTTTATTCTGTAAGTGGTAGATGGAATATAGATCAAGAATCTTTTATGGAAAACACTGCATTTAACTTATTAAAACTTAGAGCCTCTTACGGAACAGCTGGTAACGATAGAATTTTAGGTGGGTATTACTCAGGTCTTAATTTAACTCAAAACTTGTATACTTTCACAGATAGTTATAATAGTTCAAGTGCCTATGTTCCTAGTGTAATTGCAAACACAACTTTACAATGGGAAACTACAGCTCAATTTAATGTTGGGATAGATTATGCTTTGTGGAATAACAAGCTTTCTGGTAACTTAGATGTATACGAAAAGAAAACTACAGATTTATTCCAGAGTTCACCAATTTCTTTAATTAATGGTACTGGAGACATAGATTCTAATATTGGTTCTATGAGAAACCGTGGAGTCGAAGCTTTTGTTAAATATAATATATTCCAAAACGAAGATTGGAGTTTTTCTGTAAGCGCAAATGCTTCTTATAACAAAAACGAAATTTTAGAATTAGCTGGAGCTGATGAAAATGGTGTCATTTTTGAAGGTGGGGCTACTGCTTTAGGAGAAGGAGAAGCTTTTGGCTCTTTTTACACAGTAGAATATGCTGGTGTTAACCCTGCTAATGGTAATCCATTATTTGTAGATGCCAATGGAGATCTTACAGAAACTTTACAAGATGCAGACAGAAAATTTAGTGATAAATCTATCTATCCTGTTTGGTCTGGTGGTTTTGGCGCACAAGTTTCTTATAAATCTTTCTATTTAAGTAATCAATGGGTATGGTTTGCAGATATTTATAGAAACAACTTAGATTTAGCAGATTTAGAAAGTAACTCAAACATTACAGATAGAAATAGTGCCGCATCTTTATTAAACGCTTGGACACAACCTGGTGACATTACCAGTATTCCTAGAATGAACGGTCAATACTCAGGTGTAGATTATCTTAACACATCTGATAGATATGTAGAAGATGTATCTTATTTAAGACTAAGAAATATTCAGTTAGGATATACATTCACTCCAGAAATACTTAAAAACACACCTTTTTCAAATGTGAATATTTATGTACAAGGAGAGAACTTATTAACATTCAGTAAGTGGCAAGGATGGGATCCAGATGGAGGTTTTGCTCAAACAGCATCTTCTGCCTACCCAACTCCTAAAATATACACTTTTGGATTAAATGTTAAATTCTAAAAAAATGAAAATGAAAAGAACAAAATATTTAGCAATTGCAGCAATGTCTATTTTCTCACTATATTCTTGTAGTGATGCCTCAGATATTGTACAAGATGGGATAATCTCTCAAAACAATGTTTGGGAAACATTAGACGACTTAGAATTAGGGCTTAACGGTGTTTATGCCGCATATAATTTTGAAGCCGATATTGATTTTAATGCTACCTTCACAGATAACATTAAAAGAGGTGTAGATAATAACGGCCAAGGACAAAGCCTATATAACTTTGTATTAATTCCAGGAACATCAGAAGCTTCAAGTATTTACTCAGGTAGATACTATGGAATAAATACTGCAAATAGAGTTTTAAACGGTATTGAAGAATTAGAATTTACAGAAGCAACTGATATAGCACAAGAAAATAATATTAAAGCTCAAGTGCTAACGCTTAGAGCAATGTATCATTTCGACTTATTTCTTTATTACACAGAAGACTACTCAGACCTAACAAGTCTTGCTATACCAATTGTAGATTATGTACCTACTATTGATGCTCAACCAGAAAGAAATACTGTTCAAGAAGTTTTAGCTTTTATTAAAAATGATCTTCAAGAAGCTTCAGAATTAATTAGTAATTCTATTGGTAGTAACTTCTATATTAATAGTAATACTATTGCTGCAGTACAAGCAAAAGTAGCAATGATAGAAGGAGATTATGATACTGTAATAAGTTTAACTGATGACTTACTTGCAGATTACCCTTTATCTGATCAAACCGAGTATGAAGAAATGTTCACAGATCTTGCAGAAGGTGAATCTATCTTTACTCTTGCTAGAAATATAGATGACTCTCAAGTTGCAGCTTTATTTTACTTTAACACTGTGGAATTAGCAGGTAATCCTTACCTAGAAATTTCTAATGGTTTATATAACGAGTTAAGTACAAATGATGTTAGATATGACGTACTTGTACATCCAGAATCTCAATATGTAGCGCAGGACTCTCCCGACAACATATTGCTAATTAACAAATATCCTGGTGATGAAGAACCATTAGTAAATGACATTAAACTTATCAGATCTAGTGAAATGCTTTTATTAAATGCAGAAGCAAAGGCAAGATCTAATGATTTAGCTGGTGCTGCTCAGTATGTAAAAGATCTTAGAGATGCAAGATTTGGAAGTGCTCAAGCCCTACCTTCTTACAGTACATTAGAAGAAGCTCTTACTGATATCTTAGCGGAAAGAAGAATAGAATTTGCATTCGAAGGAAAAAGATATTTAGATCTTAAAAGAATTGGTGCAGACATTAACAGAGGTGTTGTAAGAAATGCTACAGATTGTGCAAGTTTTAGTGCAGCGTGTGGTTTACCACGTTCTAGCTATAAATTTACCTTACCTATACCTCAATTAGAGTTAAATGCTAACTCTAATATTACTCAAAATACAGGTTATTAATATATTTTATTTTATAATTATGAAAAAATATAATCTTTTAAAAACAGCCGTGCTTTTTTTCTCTGTTTTTTCTATTCTATCTTGTGAAGATGCCGAAGAAACTATTTATGAAGGAAACACTAACGATCAAGCTTTTATAGGTTTTAGTGAAGAAACTTATAATTTAGAAATTGAAATTGACGCAGAAGGGACTTTAATTATTCCTATAGAAAGTAGCGCTGTAAGATCTACAGACAGAACTTTTAATGTTAATGTAATTACCGAATCTACTACTGCAGCAGATAACACTTACGATTTACCTTCTACTGTAACTATTCCTGCTAATGAATATATTGGTTATCTAGAAATTACAGGTTTTGATAACGATGTTGAAACTGATACTGAATTTTTAACTATTGAACTAACTGGTATAAATGAAACAGAAGCTACCGGATTTACAGTTGCAGAAATTAGTGTATATCAGGTTTGTCCTGTTCCATCAGATTTCTTAATTGGAGAGTATTCAATTTCTGATAATTCAGCTACAATCGGACCTAATAATGATTTTACTAATTTTGGACCAGCTACAGTAACTATTTCTCAAGGAACAACCAATACATCTAGAGTTTTTAGTACAGATGTATTTCCTGGAATTGGTACTTCTAATGAGATCGTACTTTCTTTAGTTTGTAACTCAATAGTATTCTCTAGTGAAGTAGACACAAATGTTTACTGTACAGAAGGCACAAATATTATATTTTCTAATGCTACATCTGGAGGCTTTATTAATAGCACTTACGATATAGAAAACAATGGAGATGATACAATAGAAGTAAACTATACAGAAGATCTTAATGGCTCTTGTGGAGGCCCATTCTCAAGTTCATTTATTCTTACTAAAATTTAAAACTAAAACGATGAATAAATTATATTTATATACACTATTTGTATTTTCATTTATAACGTTAGTATCATGTGATATTAACAATCCGAATGAAGATAAATTTGAAGACGATCCTGAAAGCGGATGGATATATTTTGAGAGAGGAACTACTTCTGTTCCTTATTCAGAAACGGCTACTATACCTTTAACTTTAACTGCACCAGTAAACTTAAATGGGTTAGATGTAACATATATGGTAGAAGCTGTAGATAATTCTTCTGTTGTACCTGCTTCTGTTGTAGGAACATTTACACAAGAAGACGCTATTATTGAAGGAGAGTTAGAAGGCTCATTAGATATTAATCTTTCAGACATAGAAGAAGGTGTATGTTACGAAATTAAAGTAACAATATTAGATACAAATAATGGTAGTGTAGACGTAGGTTTAGACCAAAACGAAGAAGAAGGAGCTACGGTATATCTAACAGAGCATTATCTAAGTACTGGTGTTTTCCCAGATGAATTTAATGGTGTTTCTTATTATAATGAAGATCCAATATATTCTTTTCAACCAACTTTAACTCCGGTTGAAGGAGAAGATAATGTTTATGAAATTGACACTGCTTGGGGAGTAGATTTTCTACCTACGTTAAGCTCTAGTTTAGATGCTTTACCTTACCCTGCAACTTTGACAATTAACAATGACGGTTCTGTATTAATTGAAGGTTCTGCAGATTATGCAACTGGTGGAGAAGGTTACTATAATGCTTGTGACCAAACGATAACCTATACGTTAACTCAGTCTTATTTAACTGACAATACGATTACCTTTGATGTAATTCTTACAGGAATATAATTAAAGTCGTATAACCTAAACAATAGCTGTACTTCTTACAGCTATTGTTTTTTATATAAAATTTAAAATGAAAAAAAAATATCCCAAAACCCTCACATTTATAGGTTGTGCACTTCTAAGTTCTATTACATTTGGTCAAATTAATGACAAGGAAGTTGTTCTAAGGAAAACTAACATATCGGAATTAAACCGATTGGAAACTCAATTTATTGAAAAATCTACAGAGAAAAGGAATAAATTGTTAAAATTGGCTGAAAAAAATAATTGGCCTATCACAATAAAAAACTATGAAACAGGGACATTAAGGCAATTATATGATGTAACTGAAAACAACACTCCTGTTTATAGAGCAACTTATAATGAAAATGCAGCAGAATCTACTAGAACTAATTACTTACACTCAAATGGAGGTTTAGGGCTTAACCTTGATGGTCAAAACATGTTACTCGGTGTTTGGGATGGAGGTGTTGTACTTGAAGATCATGTCGAATTTACAGATGGTCCTTTTAGTAATGACTCTAGAGTTACTAATAAAGATAATGCAACAATAGAATACCACGCAACACACGTAGCAGGAACTCTAGTTGCTAGAGGTGCCGACAATGATGCTAAAGGAATGGCACCTAGTGCTTTATTAAATGCTTATGATTGGAATAGCGATGAAAGTGAAGTAACTTCTGAAATAACAACTAATGGATTATTAATATCTAATCATTCATATGGTGTTCCAATTTTTGATGACGATGGTACTCAGCAAATTCCTAGCTCTTGGCCTGGTAAATATAGATCTGATGCTAGATCATGGGATATAATTCATTACAATGCTCCATATTATTTACAAGTTGTATCTGCAGGAAATGAAGGTGCAACAAGCTATAGTGGTGCATTAATATCAGGTAAAGACAAACTTGTTAATGAAAAAAATAGTAAAAATAACCTTGTAATTGCAAATGCTCAAGATGCTCAAATAGATACAAATGGTAATCTTCTAAATGTTGCTATTAATGCAAGTAGTAGCCAAGGTCCAACAGATGACAGAAGAATAAAACCAGATATAGCTGGTAATGGAACAGGAGTATATTCTACATCTAATACCGGAATACAAAATTATGGTCAGTCTACAGGAACATCAATGTCATCTCCTAATGTAGCAGGATCATTAATACTGCTTCAACAACATTACCACAATTTAAATAATAGCTATATGAGGTCTGCAACTCTAAAAGGTGTTGCTTTACATACAGCTGATGATGCTGGTAGAACAGGGCCTGACGAAGTTTTTGGTTGGGGTTTATTAAATGCTAAAAAAGCAGCCGAAACTATATCTGGACAAGATGCTATAATTGAAGAATTAACGTTAACCCAGGGCCAGACTTACACAAAAACTGTTACTGCTACAGGATTGGAGGCCTTAAAAGCATCTATTACCTGGACAGATTACCCTGGTAATACTGCCGATAATGTAGAAAACTCATCTACTGCAGTTTTAATAAACGATTTAGATATTAGAATTACAAGAAATAATGAAACTTATTTCCCTTGGAAGTTAGACTTTTTTAGCCCAGATTCAGATGCTGTTAAAGGAGATAACACGGTAGATAATGTAGAAAGAGTTGATATAGAGTCTCCAGTTGCTAGTGCATCATATACTATTACTATAACTCACAAAAATACTTTACAATCATCTTCTCAAGATTATTCATTAATTATTACAGGTACTTCTTCAAGTTTAAGTATAAACAATAATGAAGTTGCTGATAGCGCTATAAATATATGGCCTAATCCAACAAACGACTTATTGAATATTTCTACAACAAGTAATATTAATTTTGAAGATTATAACATTAACATTTATGATCTTCAAGGAAGAATAGTTGTAAAGAACATAACTACAGAAACTGTAGATATTTCTAATCTTAATGCTGGTTTGTATATTATAAACTTTAGCAATGGTCAAAATTCAATTCAAAAGAAAATTATTAAAGAATAATTGATAAATATTACAATTGAAAAAAGGGTAGCAAATTGCTACCCTTTTTTTTTATATTTTTGCCAAATGGAAACATCAGAAATTTACGGGATACAACCCACACTAGAAGCTCTAAAATCTAAACAAACAATTGAGAAAATTTTTGTTCAGAAGAATATTCAAAATGATGGGCTTAAAGAAATACAATCTATAGCTAAAGATAATAACATACAATTATCTTATGTACCAATTGAAAAATTAAATAAGCTTAGCAAAAACGAGAACCACCAAGGAGTTTTTGCTAAAATATCTCCTATTGCCTATGTAGGTATAGAAGAACTTTTGGAGTCTACTTTAGCTAAAAAAGAAAATCCTTTTTTTATTATTTTAGATGAGCTAACAGATGTAAGAAATGTAGGTGCTATTATTAGAACAGCAGAATGTACTGGTGTAGATGGAATTATTACTCTTAAACAAGGTGGCGCTGCTATAAACGAGCAAACTGTAAAAACTTCTACTGGTGCTATCTTTAATATTCCTATTTGTAAGGTAGATCATATTAAAGATGCATTATTTTATATGGATAGTTATAATATACAAACCATAGCTGCTTCAGAAAAAACAGACCAGAAGATTTATGATGTAAATTTAAAAAAAGCATCTGCATTAATTATGGGAAGTGAAGGAAAAGGGGTTTCTAAAAGTGCTCTAAAAATGGCTAAGGTAAAAGCAAAATTGCCAATGTTGGGCTCCACTTCTTCTTTAAATGTTTCTGTGGCTTGCGGTGCAATATTGTATGAAATGGTTAGACAGAGAATTAATTAATTTTCTGTCTTAGTTTCTTTTTTGAATACGTAATGAAATGTAATACCATCGTTACTAGTATTATCTACTGTATTACCTTCTGTTATATCCATTTCTGAGCTAGGTACAAAGTTTCCATTCTCATCAAAGTGTTTCATAAAAGCATCATTTTCTTCAGTGTAGCTTTCTTTTTCCCATTCATATTTTTTAGATTCATACACAACTTCATCTTTATAAACAAAAGCTAGTATTAATCCTACTAGAAAACCTGAGAGGTGACCCTCCCAAGAAATTCCTGGTACTCCTGGTAATACTCCCCAAACTAAACTACCGTAGATAAAAACTATAATTAAAGAAAGTGCCATTAGCCTATAATACCTAGACCAAATTCCCTTAAAAAATAAAAAACTAGCGAGTACATAAATTAAACCACTGGCACCAATATGGTAAGTACCCTCCTGCCCTATTAACCAAGTTAGCAAGCCAGAACCCAAAATACCAAAAGCAATTATTTTGTAAGATAATTGGTTATAAAAATAAAATAATGCTAAGCTTAGAAGAAAAAGCGGAAAAGTATTACTATATAAATGCTCTATATTACCGTGAATAAACGGAGAAAACAAAACACCACGTAATCCTATAAATGAATGTGGTTCTACTCCAAAACTATTAAAAAAGAAATTAAATTTAAATTCAAACCAGTAAACTAACCAAATACTTAATACCATGACTAGAGGCATTACAAGAACATTTAGTTTAGGTTTTAATAAGTGTGCTTCTGTATTCATAAAACAATCTAAACAAAAGCCTAACCATTTTTAAAATTAGGTAAAATTGTCACTTACAAATTATATTTTTGCAGTATGAATAAACCACTTGCAGAAAGACTACGACCACAAAAGTTAGAAGAATATTTAAGTCAAACTCACCTTATTGGCAAAAATGGATCTTTAAAAAATCAAATACAAAAGGGGATTATTCCTTCTTTAATTTTATGGGGACCTCCCGGTGTTGGTAAAACTACTCTAGCAAACATAATTGCTAATGAGACTGACAGGCCTTTTTTTACTTTAAGTGCTATAAGTAGCGGTGTAAAAGATGTAAGAGAAGTTATAGAAAAAGCAAAAAAACAAGATGGATTATTTACCACTAAAAACCCTATTTTATTTATAGATGAAATACATAGATTTAGTAAATCTCAACAAGATTCTTTATTAGGTGCAGTAGAAAAAGGTTGGGTAACTTTA
The DNA here is from genome assembly GCF_900141885.1 of Mesonia phycicola. Taxonomy (GTDB): domain Bacteria; phylum Bacteroidota; class Bacteroidia; order Flavobacteriales; family Flavobacteriaceae; genus Mesonia; species Mesonia phycicola. The sequence continues at coordinate 531,062 of NZ_FQYY01000001.1, forward strand.
ATAGGTGCAACTACAGAAAATCCGAGTTTTGAAGTAATACCCGCATTGCTGTCCAGATGTCAGGTTTATGTATTAAAAGAGTTTAGTAAAGATGATTTACTTCAATTACTAAATAGAGCGATGACAGAAGATAAGGTTTTAGCAACCTATCAAATAGATTTAAAAGAAAGCGAATCTTTGTTAAAATTAAGTGGTGGTGATGCCAGAAAACTTCTAAACATATTTGAATTAATTGTGACTTCTGAAGATAGTAAAGAAGTGACAATTACCAATGATATGGTAGAACAGAAAATTCAAAAAAACACGGTTAGGTATGACAAAACTGGAGAGCAACATTATGATATTATTTCTGCTTTTATAAAATCTATTAGAGGGAGTGATCCTAATGCAGCTGTTTATTGGTTAGCCAGAATGATTGAAGGCGGAGAAGACGTGAAATTTATTGCGCGTAGGTTGTTAATTTTAGCTAGTGAAGATATTGGTAATGCTAACCCTACCGCTTTGCAAATTGCAAATAACACCTTTCAAGCGGTGACAACTATAGGCTACCCTGAAGCTAGAATAATATTAAGCCAATGTACTATTTACTTAGCTACTTCAGCAAAAAGTAATGCAAGTTATATGGCTATTAATAAAGCGCAGCAATTAGTAAAACAAACAGGTGATTTACCAGTACCATTACCTATAAGAAATGCGCCAACCAAATTGATGAAAGATTTGGGCTATGGAGATGGATATAAATATGCTCATAATTATGAAAATAACTTTACCCAAGCAGATTTTTTACCAGAAGAAGTGAAAAACACTACATTGTACCAACCAGGAAATAATAAAAGAGAAAAAGCTTTAAGAGAGTATCTTAAAGCTTTGTGGAATGGAAAATACGATTATTAATTACTTCAGTTTATAAAGAGTAACCTTTTCTAATTCTCCTGAGTTTTTATTAAAATATTCTATCTCTAAATCTTCTTTTTCATTAATAGTTACAGAACCATTAATTGTATCTGAATTAAATAAAATAGAATTATTACTAGTTACATTTATAAATGCTTTTTTATTTCCCGTTACACTGTGGGTTAAAACGTAACCTGCTTCTATTTTTGTTATTATATACTCTTCATTAAAAAGAGAATAGTTACCTAATAATTTTTCATCTAAACTTGGTTTAACTTGCTCTTCAACTTCTACAGTTTCTGTTGTTTCTTCTTCATAAAGACTTGTATTATCGTAAGAATTTTTACCATTATACTGATAATTGAAAGATGTAAAAGGAACAAAAGCTTCTTTTAAAGCTTCTTGATAAGCATCTTTATAGGTTTTTATTTTACTTCTCCCTTCAGTTTCATATATCACTTTATTATCACAGTCTTTTAAAACTAGTTTCAATTTGGTATGTAATGAAAAAAAACTTTCTGACTCGCTTTCTACCTCTGCATATAATGCTAAACATTTATTAAAAGCCAAATCTTTTGCTTTTTTTTCGACATCCATATAAGTAATATAGCCTTCTTCTTTAAATAAGTGCTTCGTTAAAGAGTTAAGCAAATACTTATTTTCTTCATCTTGAAATTTATATTGAACAGGGATTACTATATATTTATAGTAATTAACATTTTCTATTTCTTTTTGTGCATTAGCTTGTCTTGAAAATAATACACAAGCAATCAAGGCTAATAACCAACTAATTTTTTTCATTTTAAATTATCTCTAAAAGTTGTTTTAAATTTTTAATTTTTGTGCCAGAGTAATTAATTACACCCTGATCGTCATATAAAATGGCTTTTATCCCATAATTTTCTGCTCCCAAAATATCTGCTTCTAAATTATCTCCAATCATTAAACTTTGTTGAGAACTTGCCTTAGCTTTTTTTAAAGCATATTCAAATATTTCTGGATGCGGTTTTTTTACCCCAGCTTCTTCTGATGTGGTAATTGTTTTAAAATAATGATTTATTTTACTATTAATAATTTTTAGGTTTTGTACTTCAGAAAAACCATTAGTAATAACGTGCAAGTAATACTTTTGTTGCAAATAATTTAGGGTAGAATGAGCATCTGCAAACAAAAAATTATTTTTAGGTAAATAGGTAATATAATCATCAGACAGGGTATCTATAATATTTTTAGATACCGAGTAATTTAATTCTTGAAAAGTGTCATGCAAGCGCCCAAACCTTAAAGCCTCTTTACTTACTTGGTTATTTCTATACTTAGCCCAATAAAAATTATTAATAAGGGTATAGTTTTTCAGAAAAACTTCTACTTCTAATTCTATTTTATTTTTTTTAAATATTTCTGAAAAAGCAATTGTAGAATTTCTTTCAAAATCCCATAGGGTATGATCTAAGTCAAAAAAAACGTGTTTTAATTCTTTAACCATTATTAATCATTTTTACCAAATCAAATATTTTTTCGTCTTTGCCTGTTTTTTTAAAATCTGAATTTTTGAAAATTACAGCTAACGTCCCTTCTACTTCTCTTACGTGTTTTTGTATATTTTCTAACTTCTTTTTTATTTCAAAGAAAGAGAAGTTTTCAAAAGCACAACTATTTAAAGCAGGAGGATGTAAAATTAAGGGAGATATTCTTTCAAAATTAATATCATAAAATAAAAAAGAACTACAAGTTCCTGCTCTAAAGCCTGGCAAATCTACAAAAGCCATAGAGAAATCTTCTTTTATTTCTAGTTTATCAAAATTATTATATAGATCTGGCAGGTTTATATCAAAAAAATCACTTAAACATATTTCTAAGGGTCTATTTACAATTGCCTCCCATCTGTTTTTTTCTAATTTTAGTGTTTTAAACTTATAAAGAGCCTCAAAACCTGGTAGTAAACCAATTTTACCATAATCTCCCATAGATTTGATAAGTGCTTGGTATTTAGTTTTATTATAGCTTATATTTTTACTGTAAATACTATAATTACTTAACTGAAACATAAAATGCCAGTTTAAATTTTCTTTTTTAGAGAAATGAATTAAGGAGTCGTAAACATCATAAGGGTCATTTTTTAAATATAACAACACCTCTATTCTTTCTATAAACGTACTAATATTGAAATTAATCAGGTTTCTTAAGCTTGCACCGATGCTTCTTACAATTCCTTTTTTCTTGTATTTATATGCTTCTGCTACAGATAAAATATTTTTTGTAGAGTAATTTCTACTAGGTAAGTCTAAATGATCAAAACGTTCTTCTAGTTTTAATTTAAATTTATATGCCCAAATATCTACTACTGGTTGTTCTATAAAATTCTTTTTATAGGCTAAGCTTTCTTTAGCAGGAAATCTTCCGTACTCATCTTTTACGTGTGGTAAATATTCTTCATATCTACTCAACATATAAAATGATGCTGCAAAAATATCAAATGGTAAGTCACTGTCTTTAGATGCTCTAAAAAAACACACGGTGTTGTCCCATTTAGAAACTCTAACCTCTGTATCACTAAAACCTTGTTCTGATAATAAACCAGACTGTTGTATAAAAAGCTCATTTCCTAATTTTTGCTTTCCGTAAGAAAGCTTCATTCCTTCATAAGCAATAAACTCTTCTATTTTAGAAGTGAATTTAATTTTTAAACCCAAAATATGTGTACAAATATGCCTAAATGTATAATTAATTCTAGGGGTTACTGCACTTACATAAATTAATAATTTGGGTGTATCACTCATAAAATACCTTCGTTTGCAAAGCTAAAATAAGCCTTTTGCGTTACAATTAAATGGTCTAGTACTTTAATATCTAAACTTTCTCCTGCTGTTTTAATTTTTTGAGTAAGTTGTTTGTCTGCTGCACTTGGTTGTAATGTACCAGAGGGATGGTTGTGTGCTAATATTAATGATGTAGCACCTACTTCTAACGCGTACTTAAATGCTAACCGAACATCTACCAAAGTACCCGTCATTCCACCTTTACTAAGTTGTAGTTTTTGCAATATTCGGTTAGAATTATTTAAATAAATAATCCAAAATTCTTCGTGACCCAAATCTCCTATTATGGGTTGCATTACCTCAAAAACTGTATCTGCAGAGGTAACTTGCTTTCGTTCTATAGCCTCCTCACCTCTTCGTCTTCTACCCAGCTCCATTGCTGCAACTATCGTAATTGCTTTTGCCTCCCCTATACCTTTAAACTTTGTAAGTTGTTTTACAGATAATTTACCAAGATCATTCAACTTATTTTCACAAGAGTCCAAAATACGTTTAGATAATTGTACTGCGCTTTCTTCTCTACTACCAGAACCTATTAAAATAGCTATCAGCTCTGCATCACTCAAACTCATTTTCCCTTTCTGAAGTAATTTTTCACGAGGCCGATCTCCTTCTGCCCAGTTTTTTATAGAAAATGGTTTTTGGTCTTGCATATAATAATCTTTCTTTAAAGATAATTAATTTATCAAGAAGAAGTAAATACGCAGAAAATCTAAGTAATGTATAGGCTTAAAAAGTTAGTAAGGTTTAGAAGAATGTTTATTTGTATAGCTCTCCGTATTTAAATAAGCTTTAAGAAGATTATTAATTACAGTATTAAAAAAACCAAATCTAAAATTAGAAGAACATAAAATACAAAAATTAGCACTTCTAATTTTTTTTTAAATTGAAATGATATAAAAATTACAAGAAGAGCTAATAAAGGAATAACCGCTCCTGATACAATTCTTAAAGAATAAAATGATTTGCTTTCTGACGTACGTAATTGATACCAATTTACTTCTTTAAATAATGTAGAAACTGAATATTCAATTTTTTCTGATTCCCAATTAGATCTAGAAAATTCTTTTGATACCCAAAATTCGTGCTTGTTGGTAACTGCTCTATAAGAATAATGATGATTTTGTGCGGCGTTATAAGATTTTTGCTTTTCGGTTATCACATCTAACACCTCATCGTGAATCACTTTTCCTGGCCAAACAAAATCTATTAAAATTACTAGTGATAATAAACAAAATAGGGAGTTTAATATTAAAATTGTTTTATTTTTCAACATAAGCATCTATTAGATTTTATATTAAACTCCTTCTTTGTTTTATGTTATTTCATATAAATTAAAGCCATTCTTTAACCTGGTCAAAATCTAAACCTCCATAATTACCACTACTCATAAATAAAACTACAGAGTTTACAAATGCTTCTGTTTTTAAATATTCTTGAAATAACTGCGGATTGGTATAAACCTTTAAATTTTTATGCTGAAATGCTTCTGCTATCTGATCGCTATTAATTTCGTTTAACCGCTTTAACTGCACTGCTTCTGGAGAGTAAAATACAATGGCTTTATCTGCCGCATCTAAAGCATTTTTATATTGCTGAAGAAATTCTTCATCTAAACTACTATAGGTATGCAACTCTAAACATGCTACTAATTGTTTTTCTGGAAACTGCTCTTTTACAGCTGTTGTGGTTGCTTTTACTTTAGAGGGACTATGTGCAAAGTCTTTGTAAGCTAAAGTGCCTCTTACTTCGCCTATTTTCTCTAAACGCTTAGATGCGCCTTTAAAAGTAGAAATTGCTTCATAAAAATCTTCTTCATCTATACCCATATGCTGGCAAATCCATTTGGCACCAGCAAGATTACTTAGGTTATGCTTCCCAAAAACTTCTATTGGCATATCTCCTTCTGGAGTTACTAAAAATGTTTCGCCATTCTCTACAAAATACTCTGGTGTAAAATATGGATGTTTTCTAGTAGGTTTTGTTGCTCCTTCTGCAATTTGTTTTACCACAGGATCTTCTTCATTATAAACCAAAATACTTCCGTTTACCATAGACTCTGTAAACAATTGAAACTGTTCTATGTAGTTTTCAAAAGTTGGAAAAACATTGATATGATCCCAAGCAATACCACTTAACAAAGCAATATTAGGTTGATATAAATGAAATTTTGGTCGTCTATCTATTGGTGAAGATAAATACTCGTCTCCTTCTAACAACATAAAATCATTATCCTCTGTAAGATGCACCATAGTATCAAAACCTTCTAATTGTGCACCTACCATAAAATCTACTTCTTTATCGTGGTAATGCAATACATGCAAAATCATAGAAGTAATGGTTGTTTTTCCGTGAGAACCACCAATTACCACTCTGGTTTTATCTTTACTCTGCTCATATAAAAACTCTGGGTAAGAGTAAATTTTTAAGCCTAACTCTTGGGCTCTTTGAAGCTCTGGATTGTCTTCTTTTGCGTGCATTCCTAAAATAACAGCATCAATATCTGAATTAATTTTGTTAGAAAACCAACCCATTTCTTCTGGTAATAAACCTTTATTTTCTAATCTAGATTTTGAAGGCTCAAAAATAGCATCATCACTACCTGTTACTTGATCTCCTTTTTCATGTAATGCCAAGGCTAAATTGTGCATGGCGCTACCGCCTATTGCTATAAAATGTACACGCATAAGTATTCTTTAAAAATAAAAAAGTAAAGATATTAAAATTAGAAAGCTTGGCAGAATGCTTTCTTTATAAATAAGACCAATCTTTTTGCGGATGGTTTTCTTTGGCTTCTTTTAATAAAAAAGCTGCCTTTTGTTTTTCGTTGGTTTTGTTTTTATACAGCTGTATAAGCTTCTCGTAACAAGTAATAGATTTTCCTACTTTTAAAGCGTTTTTGTAGTAAGCTTCTGCTTGGTTATAATCTTTTTCTTCCACAGCTATATATCCTTTAGCCAGCCAACCATCTACTTCACTTATATTTTGCAATTGGTTTGCATATTGGTAAGAGGTTTCTGCACTCCCTCCCAAAATACCAGGCAACTGCATATACAGCTCTACTAATGCCCAACGAGATTCTATATGTGTGGCATCTAATTGAGCCGCTTTCTTTAAATAATACTTAATATCTGAAATATAAAAAGCTGCTTGCATTTTAGAAAGTGTAAGTGCTTTTAAACCTAAAGCTCCACCATACTTAAAATTATAATTAGCATTATCTGGATGGGCTTCTACCAAAGTCTCGTAAAAATTTAATGCCTCGTCCCACTCTTTTTGGTGCGCAGCAATATCTCCCAAATATTCTTGCGCTTTTAAGTAATAACTATTAGAAGATTCTACTTGATTAAAATGCGTTTTTGCACTTTCCCAGTTTTCAGCATCAAAAAATTCTACCCCTTTTTTAAAAGAGGTTTGAGCATTTAGAGCAATACTAAACAGAATAAATAAGTATAGAAGATGTTTTTTCACATTTCAAAAGTAACAAAAGTGCTGCCAAAGTAACTTAATCTATTTTAATAAACACAATAGAATTAAATTAAGAATTACTTTATAAAAATAAAAATATGTTTTAGAAAATTATTCTTCTGGCGGATAGTTTTCTAAAGCCTCATTTACTATCTCTGTAAAGAAAAGCATTCTCTCTTCTGGAGTTGCATTTTCTTTAATTTTATGTTCTACCACTGCTTGCCAATATAACTCATTATCTATTGCATTAGCAAATTCTAGAGTTACACTCATATACACTTTACTAGTACCTAAAGGCACACCGCTAGAAACACCGCCACCAACAGCACCTGCGCCACCTCCTACTCCAATACCTATGGTATTGTTATTTTGTTTCTTAAAAATTTCTGTGTAAAAATTAATTTTAAAATCTGGTATTTCTGTTAACGTATATCCTTCTTCTTGAAGTTTTACTGTCAGAGCTTTTTTTAATCTTTCTTCATCTAATTGATTTAAACCAGAATCCATTTCTGGATAAAAATTAAAAGATTGAAATTGATTAAAACTAATATTCTGGTCATAATCAAAATATGCTTTGGGTCCGCCACAAGAAGTGAGAAGCATTAAGAATATAAAAGAGGCAAAGGCAAATAATCGTTTCATAGTATTTTATTTAGTCTATTAAAAATAAGAAAAACAATTGTTTTACTACGTATATATTAGACTTAATAAAAAAAGCGAAAACCTTAACAGTTTCCGCTTTTTTGTTATCTAAGCTTTTTTTAATGTTTAAGCATCAAGCTTAATTTAATTCTGAATTGCTACCCTTCAGGATCTTTATTTAAAATCTCCCATAACTTATCTTTTAACTCCATTAAGCCTAATTGCGCTACAGATGAAATAAATACGTACGGAATTTCTTTAAAATCTTTTTGTAACTGATCGTCTAACTCGTTTTTCAACTCCTCATCAAGCATATCTGTTTTAGATATTGCTATGACTCTGTCTTTATCTAAAAGCTCTGGATTATAACGTCGTAATTCATCTAGCAAAATTTCATATTGCTTATACACATCTGGCGCATCACAAGGTATTAAAAATAATAAAGTTGAATTACGTTCAATATGTCTTAAAAATCGATATCCTAAACCTTTACCTTCTGCAGCTCCTTCTATAATTCCAGGAATATCTGCCATAACAAAACTTTGGTAATCGCGGTACTTTACAATTCCTAAGTTTGGCTTTAAGGTAGTAAACTCATAATTGGCAATTTTTGGCTTAGCTGATGTTATTACAGACAATAAGGTAGATTTACCAGCATTAGGGAAACCTACTAAGCCAACATCTGCTAGTACTTTTAATTCTAGCGTAATGTTCTTTTCTTGTCCATCTATACCTGGTTGAGAGTAACGTGGTGTTTGGTTAGTAGAAGATTTAAAATGCCAGTTACCGCGACCGCCCATACCACCTTCGGCTACAATTACCTCTTGGTTATGGTAAGTCACCTCATCTATAATCTCTTCTGTATCTGTATCTCTAATAACAGTCCCTAAAGGCACATCTATGTAAACATCATCTCCATCTGCTCCTGTACTACGTTGCTTACTACCGTTACCACCGTGACCTGCTTTTATATGGCGCTTAAAACTAAACTCAATTAGCGTCCACAAATTCTCATTTCCTCTTAAGATTACGTGACCACCACGACCTCCATCACCACCATCTGGGCCTCCTTTTTCTATGTATTTCTCACGATGTAAGTGAGTAGAACCGCTACCTCCTTTTCCTGAAGATACGTGCAGTTTAACATAATCTATAAAATTTCCTTCTCTCATACAGAATCTTTAATTTCATACAATACTAGATAAGCATTATATGTATAACCTTCTTAATATTTATAATCTTTTTGATTAATTATAAAACTAGTAGTATCAAATTATAATTGATCTACTACTTTACTTAATCTTTGTGTAATTTCATCTATACTACCTACACCGTCTACTCCAAAATACTTGTCTTGTTTTTTGTAGTAGTTTTTTAGAATTGCAGTTTCATCATAATACACTTTAATTCTATTTCTTATCACACTCTCGTCTGCATCATCTGCACGACCAGAAGTTTTACCACGCTCTAATAAACGTTGAACTAGCACCTCATCTTCTACTTCTAACGCAATCATGGCGTTAACAGAATCGTTTTTGCTTTCTAACAATTTATCTAAAGCACCGGCTTGAGCCTCTGTACGTGGAAAACCATCAAAAATAATTCCTTTTGCTTCTGGATGCTTTTCTACTTCTGCATTAAGCATATTAATAGTTACCTCATCTGGCACTAACTGACCTTTATCTATAAAAGATTTTGCAGTCTTACCCAGCTCTGTTTCGTTTTTAATATTGTAACGAAAAACATCTCCGGTAGATATATGCACTAATTCGTATTTCTTTTTTAAAATATCTGCTTGTGTTCCTTTTCCGGCTCCTGGAGGGCCAAACAATACAATGTTTGTCATCGTAGTTTTATTTTAGTTGATATATTTCTGGTAAATTTCTTCCTAATCCGTCATAATCTAAACCATACCCTACAATAAACTTGTTTGGTATTTCTAGCCCAATATAATCTATTTTATAAGACTTTTTATATGCTTCTGGCTTGTAACAAAGCGTAGCTATACGATAACTTGCCACTTCTTCTGCTTCTAAAATTTTTACAATTTCTGAAATGGTGTTACCAGTATCTACAATATCTTCTACAACAATTACATCTTTCCCTTTTAAATTGCCTACGCCTATTAAATTTTGAATATTTCCTGTAGAAGTAGTACCAGCATAAGATTTTAATTTGGTAAACTCTACTTCACAGTTTCCTGTTATTTTTTTGGTTAAAGCTGCAGTAAATGCATAAGCTCCGTTTAAAACTCCTAAGAAAAGTGGCGTTTTATGGGTATAGTCTTTATTTATTTGCTGAGCTACTTTAGCAATTGCTTCTTCAATTTCTGTTGAAGTAATAAAAGGAACAAAGCTTAAGTCGTGTATTTGAAGCATGTTAGGGTGAGTTTTTCTCCTCAATTATTTTGCAAAGATAAGGATTACAGAGAGAAAGCCTATTTTTTCGTTAAATCTCTTAAAAAGATTTATTTTTGCTGAAATTAATAGCGTTAGGGATAGTAGCGGCATCCTTTTTTGTTTGTCTATACGAGCGGAGCTAAGAAGTATAGACGAACAAAAAAGATATAGCGAATAGCCCGACCCACAGGGAAACGCCCATAATCATTGAATATAAAAAACGTATGCATAATTATTTTTCTTCAGATTTTAAACTAGGTATTTTAGGCGGTGGGCAATTAGGTAAAATGATGTTGTATGACACGCGCAAATACGATATAAAAACCTATGTACTAGACCCAAGTACAGAAGCGCCTTGTAAAATTGCTTGTGATGTTTTTGAGCAAGGAGATTTGATGGACTTTGATACCGTGGTGAATTTTGGTAGAAAAGTAGATGTGTTAACATTTGAGATTGAACTGGTTAACGTAGATGCTTTAGAGAAGTTAGAGAGTGAAGGCAAAAAGGTTTACCCTTCTGCTGCTACCTTACGTAAAATTCAAGATAAAGGTGTACAAAAACAATTTTATGCCGAAAAAGAAATACCAACGGCAGATTTTAATGTATTTACTAGCAAAACCGATTTAACTAAAGCTATTGCTAAAAACGAATGGCAATACCCATTTGTTTGGAAAAGTTGTACGGGTGGTTATGATGGTAAAGGGGTTTCTGTAATTAGAAAAGAAGAAGATTTAACTGGCTTACCAGAGGCTTCTTGTATTGCAGAAAAAATGATTCCGTTTAAAAATGAATTGGCTGTAATTGTTTCTAGAAATGTATCTGGAGAAGTAAAAACATATCCGGTAGTAGAAATGGAATTTCACCCAGAAGCCAACCAAGTAGAATATGTAATTTGTCCTGCAAGAATTGAAAATCACGTGGCAGAAAAAGCAAGAGCTATTGCTACAAAAGTTTCTGAAAGTTTTGAGCACGTAGGTTTATTGGCTGTAGAAATGTTCCAAACAGAAGAGGATGAAATTTTAGTGAATGAAGTTGCACCAAGACCCCACAATAGCGGTCATTATAGTATTGAAGCGAGTTTTACCAATCAGTTTGAGCAACACCTTCGTGCGATTTTAGATTTGCCGTTGGGTGAAACGGAAAGTAAAGTTGGTGGTGTGATGGTAAATTTAGTGGGAGATGAAAATCACGAAGGCCAAGTACATTACCAAAACATTGAGAAAATTATGCAAATGCCTGGAGTTACTCCACACATTTACGGTAAAAAACAAACGAGACCGTTTAGAAAAATGGGACACGTAACCATTGTAAATAAAGATTTAAGCGAGGCTAGAAAAATTGCAGAAGAAGTAAAGAAAGAAATTAAAGTAATTAGTAAGAGTTAGAGGTTAGAGGTTAGAGGTTAGAGGTTGATAAATGTAACGTCATCCTGAACTTTATTCAGGATCACATCATTTTAAGTTATTTTTTAAATACCCTCTATGAGATTCCGGATCAAGTCCGGAATGACGAGAAAATTATAAAATTAATAAAAGCTTAAGGCTAATTTTAAAGAGCCAAAAGCAAAAAAATAAAAATATGAGTAAAGTAGGTATTATTATGGGAAGCACAAGTGATCTTCCTGTAATGCAAGAAGCAGTAGATATTTTAAAAGGTTTTGATATTGAGGTAGAAGTAGATATTGTCTCGGCTCACAGAACTCCAGAAAAATTATTCGACTACGGTAAAAATGCACACGAACGTGGTTTTAAAGTTATTATCGCCGGTGCTGGCGGTGCAGCTCACCTACCTGGGATGATTGCCTCTCTTTCTCCGTTACCAGTGATTGGTGTTCCTGTAAAGTCTAGAAACTCTATTGATGGTTGGGATTCTGTACTTTCTATTTTACAAATGCCAGGTGGCGTTCCGGTAGCAACGGTTGCTTTAGACGGAGCTAAAAATGCTGGGATTCTTGCTGCGCAAATTATTGGTGCTGCAGATAAATGTGTACTAGATAAAATTTTAGTTTACAAAGAAGGCCTTAAACAAAAAGTGATTCAAGGTGCTGAAGAAATGAAAAAGAAGTAAGTAGGATTTTTTTTATTCTACTAATTCGTAATAATTGAAATGAACGTCATTCCGGACTTGATCCGGAATCTCACCATGCTTTGAGTTGAGAACCTGAATCAAGTTCAGGTTGACGTACTTATTTAAAAAACAAAAACCTTCTCAGTTAGAGAAGGTTTTTGTTTTAACAGCCCCAACATTCAAAGATTTTTTGCATATTTATAGAAGTTATATATTCAACTTCAATTATGCTTAAAACTTACTTACCGCTTGTACTAACTTTTTTATTTTTTCTACCCTTAGCTGCTCAAAATCTATCGGGTTCGCTTTTTAGTAAAGAAACCAATGAAAGTATTCCTTACACTTCTGTAGAAATTGGGAAAAACTACGGTGTCATCACTAATAACGAAGGTGAATTTCAAATTAACGTCGATCGTTTTACTGAGAGAGACTCGCTTCGTTTTTCATCTTTAGGTTATCAATCGATGCGAATTGCGTTGAAAGATTTTGTACAAGACACGATTATTTATTTAAAAGAAGATGTAAGTGAATTAGAAGATGTTTATTTGATCAACAAAAAACTTTCTCCGCAAGAAATTTTGGCAAAGGTGAATGAGAATTTACCTAAAAACTACAACTATAGCTTAAGACAGTACGACCTATTTATTAGAAATGAAAGCGACAATGAAATTCTCGATGCCGATTTTGAAATTAACAAGGCTACTTTTTTAGATAAAAAAGTCACTAAAAAATTCAACAGTGAATTAGAAGAATTATTGAAAAAGAGCAAGAATGTTACTTCAAAATCGTATTCAGAAAAATTTATTCGTGTTTCGTTGGGTAAAAAAATAGACAGTCTAAAAATCGATATTCAAAAAGCTACCGTTTTAAAAGATACCACACAATCGAGTGATGTAGAAGGTTTTTCTTCGGAAGTAATGAAAAAAATAGGTCAGAATCTTAACAGCGAAAATACTTTTAAAGTAAAAAGCGGAATTATACCGATAGACGATTCTTTAAAAGTTGGAAAAAACTTTAAAGTAAAAACCAAAAAAAGTGATTCTATTTACACCAAAAATCTCAAAGAAAGTTATGTAGATTATTTTAAATATAATGACAAATTAAATTTGGATGATTTTGATTTTGTAAGCGAGTACGAAGATTATGTGTATACTATTGAAGATATCACCAGTTTTAACGGAGAAATGGTGTATATTTTATCGTTTGAACCTGATCGTGGTCGTGCCGATTATTTAGGTAAACTTTACGTTTCTGCTGAAAGTTTTGCGATCATTAAAGCAGAATATCATTTAGAAGAAGGCGAAAAAGCTTCTGGTATCAATCTTAAATTTTTATTAGGGATCAAAGCTGAGCAAACGAAAGACACCGGCTTAATCATTTTCAAAAAGAATGAAAATAACACCTACGATCCTGTTTATGTTAAAAGTGAAACCAACCAATATGTTTACTTAAATCGTAGTTTTAAATTTAAAGAAAATACGGATGACCGTTCTAAGCGAATCAAATTTAAGTTTGAAATGCTTGTCGAAAATCAATCTAATACGAACCACGAGATTTTGTTTGTGAACTCTTCACCGATAACTTCAGAACAATTTAATAGCACCGAAGAAAACAAAGGCCAAAAACTAGACTACATTAAAAAATACGATGCTACAGTTTGGGAAGGTTACAATATTATTTCTCCTAATCAAGAGTTAGAAGAATTTGAATTTTAATTATGTATGAAGATTAAATTTTCTTTGTTCATCTCTTTCTTTTGTTTGATATCAACTTCGATCATAGCACAAGAAATGGAAGTTTTCATAGGACATAAACAATCTAAAGCTCCCATTGCGTATGCTCAAATATTTTTAAACCACAAGATTATTGGCTTTTCCAATAGTAAAGGAATACTTGATTTAAATACTAAAGATTTAAAAAAGTCGGATAGCATTAAACTTACTGCTATTGGTTACAGAACAAACTACCTCTCTATAGAAAAACTCTCTCATAAAGATTCTATTTTTTTAGATGAAGAGATTCAAACCTTAGAAAGCGTTTTCATTGTAGATAAAGCCCTAACAGCTCGTGAAATTATTGAAAAAGCCAAAAAAAATATTCTTAAAAACTATAAGTTAGATTCTCTAAATTTTAAAATACACAAAACAGAAACAAGAACTTACGAGTTTGAACAATTTGACATAAAGGCTAAAAAACTTACGCTAATATTAGAAAAAGACAATAGAAAACAATTTGAAGAACGTTTAGAGAAGTATATAGACAGTATGAATAATACTACACATTTAAGTAGAAAATCTTACACATTTTTATTTAAACAGTTACCATACGACCGTCCTAAAATTAAAAAAATTGGAGATACAAAGTTTTTCAGGACATCTCACGATCCTTTAAGTGTTATTACTTGGAGTTACACCTTAGAGAAAGCTCTTATTCCATTTTTAAATACCGACCTTAACTATAAAGTAAAATCTGGTGCAATTCCTTTTGAACGTTCTTATAAAGTAAGCGACGAAACTAATGATAACAACGAGAAAAATTATTTCAAAAAAGACTGGTATCAAAAAAATATTTTAAATCCTCTTGAATATGATTTTTTAAAGAACAGTGACGATTATGATTTCTTTATTGAAAAAACAGTACAACTTGATGATAACCTATACTATCACTTAAGTTTTTCTCCGGAAAGAAATCATAAAAAAGTGGAAGGTCAACTTTTTGTTTCTGTTGAAGATTTTGGACTATTAAAAGGGAACTTTCAACTTGTTGATGGTAAAAGTCTTGAAAATATAAATCTTAAATTAGTATTAGGTGCAGCAATAAAAAAGAATAAGCACGAGGTAACTTTTGGATATATCCATAAAACAAATGGAAAATACATTCCTAAATATTTTTCTATTAAAAATGGAGAATACAATTACTTACATCGAGATTACCGAATGAAGTTTGTTAATGATAAATGGCTTAAAGCAAATGATAAAGTTACTACTACTCTACTCTTGGAAGGACAAGGTTTAGAGTTAACCGAAATTACTTTTGAAGAAAACCATTAAAAATTCAGCAAATAAAAAAATCGTTATCTCTTATTTTTAATCATAAATTTAAAATACAACCACCTTGCAAGTTGTCCACCAATTATACCTGGTATAATACAATAGAGAAAAATTTCTAAAAAAGTCATAATCTATTAATTTAGGATTATAAAAACTTCATCAACTAAACAGTTTTATAGCGTTTACAAATATATTTTATATATAAAATTCTAACCTTTTTTTGACTAAAATTTAAGACCGCAACTCTCCTACTCTTTGTATCTTTACGTTTGTACAGAAAAATAAATTATGAGTCAGGAAAACCCTTTATTGGAGCCTTTTGATGCTGCTCCATTTTCTAAGATAAAAAACGAACATTTTAAACCGGCTTTTCAAGAAGCTATTGCCAAAGCAAAAGCCGAAATCAATAACATTACTTCTAACGAAGAAGCACCAACTTTTAAGAATACCTTAGAAGCTTTAGAATTTGCAGGTGAAACCTTAAGTCGAGTTTCGAGCATATTTTTCAACTTAAATTCGGCTGAAACGAATGAAGAAATTCAGAAAATAGCGCAAGAAGTTTCTCCTTGGTTAAGTGAATTTAGTAATGATCTCACCTTAAATGAAGAGCTTTTTAAGCGCGTTAAAGCTGTTTACGAGCAAAAAGACAGCTTAGAACTGAGTGTAGAACAAAAAACACTGCTCGATAAACACTACAAGAGTTTCACCAGAAACGGAGCTAATTTACCAGAAGATAAAAAAGAGCAACTTCGAGAAATTGACAAAGAGCTTTCTAAACTTTCACTTTCTTTTGGTGAAAATGTTTTAGCAGAAACCAATCGTTATGAACTGCACGTTGAAGACGAAAAAGACTTAAAAGGTTTACCGGAAAGCGAATTAGAAAATGCTAATTTATTAGCCAAAACCAAAGGAAAAACCGGCTATATTTTTACGCTTCAATACCCGAGTTATATTCCGTTTATGAAGTATGCAGAAAACCGAGAACTGCGTAAAAAGTTAGCAATTGCTTTTGGAGCGAAAGGTTTTCAGAATGACGAATACGACAATCAAGAAAATGTATTAAAGATTGCAAAACTGCGTCACCAGCGTGCTAATTTGTTAGGTTATAAAACCCACGCGCATTTTGTCTTAGAAGAGCGAATGGCAAAAAGCCCTGAAAAAGTAAATGACTTTTTAAATGAAATGCTTGAAAAAGCAAAACCTGCTGCAGAACAAGAATTTCAAGAATTAGAGCAATTTGCTAAAGAATTAGACGGCATTGATCATTTAGAAAAATGGGACAGCGCTTATTATGCTGAAAAGTTGAAGCAAAAGCGTTTTCAGCTAGATGATGAACAATTGAAACCTTATTTTAAACTTGACAATGTAATCCACGGAGTTTTTACGGTAGCCAAAAAATTATATGATCTTCATTTTAATGAAGTTTTCGACATAGATAAATACCACGAAGAAGTAAAAACTTACGAGGTTTACGATGGTGATCATAACTTTATGGCTCTATTTTATGCCGATTTTCACCCAAGAGAAGGCAAAAGAAATGGCGCTTGGATGACCATTTATAAAGACCAAAAAGTGAAAGACGGTAAAAATGAGCGTCCGCATGTTTCTAACGTTTGTAATTTTACGCGACCAACTTCTAAAAAACCATCTCTATTAACGTTTAATGAAGTTACTACTTTATTTCACGAGTTTGGTCACGGCTTACACGGGATGTTGGCTAACTCCACCTACCCAAGTTTATCTGGAGCTTCAGTCTATTGGGATTTTGTAGAATTACCGAGCCAAGTTTTAGAAAACTGGTGCTACGAGCCAGAAGCATTAGAACTATTTGCGCGCCATTATGAAACCAATGAAGTGATCCCGATGGAAATGATCGAGAAGATTAAAAAATCGGCTAACTTTCACGAAGGGATGCAAACCGTTCGCCAGCTAAGTTTCGGAATGTTAGATATGGCTTGGCACGCTGTCGATCCTTCAGCAATCAATTCTGTAAAAGAAAATGAATTAAAAGCTTTTGAAGCGACAAAATTATATCCTGACGTTGCCGAAAACTGTATGAGTACTTCGTTCTCTCATATTTTTCAAGGTGGTTATTCTGCAGGTTATTATTCTTACAAATGGGCAGAAGTGTTAGATGCCGATGCATTTGCGTATTTTCAGGAAGAAGGAATTTTTAACAAAAAAGTAGCCGATAAATTTAAAGATAATATTTTAAGCAAAGGTGGCACAGAAGACCCAATGGTTTTATATAAACGTTTCCGCGGAAAAGAACCAAATCCGGAAGCTTTATTAAAACGAGCAGGGCTGATTTAATTATAAATCTTAGTATAAAAAATCCCGAACAGACTTGTTCGGGATTTTTTATTTTACTTTATCTGGATTTTTACTTACAAAAGAAGCCCAACCAGAATAACTTTTTCCAGTTTCTACACGACTTGAATTATAAAAATGACAAACTGCAGCAGCCAATCCGTCTGTAGAGTCTAGATTTTTAGGTAAACTTTTTAGCTTCAAAGTACTTTGCAGCATCTTTGCTACTTGCTCTTTACTTGCATTACCATTACCCGTGATCGCCATTTTAATTTTTTTAGGCGAATATTCTGTAACAGGTATATCTCTACTTAAACCAGCTGCCATTGCCACGCCTTGCGCTCTACCCAACTTTAGCATAGACTGCACATTTTTACCAAAAAATGGCGCTTCAATAGCAATTTCATCTGGGTGATAGGTTTCAATTAAATCTATAGTACGTTCAAAAATCAGCTTTAATTTTACATAGTGATCGTCATACTTTTTCAGCATCAACTCGTTTAATTGCATAAACTGCATTTGCTTACCTACTACTTTAATTAATCCAAACCCCATAATGGTAGTACCGGGATCAATCCCTAAGATGATTTTTTCTGTTTTCAAACTAAATATTTGTTTCTTTGCATATGCGCTCTCACAAAACTAAGCAATTGTTTTTACTACTTTTTAAAGTAGCTTTAGTTTCTGCCATTTGTTTTTTTATTTATTATAAAATTTATACGCACCAAGCGGTTAATAAAGCTTCTTTCTCTATAATATTTCCTCTATTACACTTTAAGTGGATAGTTTTGTTATTAATTTTTACTGGAGTTAATTGGTTTTTAGAAGTTATAAAATGGAAAAATTTAATTGCTTTTTTTAAAAATATCTCTTTGAAAGAAAGTTTACGGCAAGTTTTAATGTCTCATTCTATTAGTATTTTAACCCCAAATAGAATTGGTGAGTATGGAGTTAAATCTTTGTTTTATAAAAATAAAGATTGGAAAAAAATTGTTTTTTTAAATGCTTTTGGCAATTTAGCACAGTTATTAACCACTATAACTTTAGGAGGTTTAGGTATTTTTTATTTGGTTAGAAAATCTCCAGATTTATTGCATTATTTTTCTTTAGTAAAGTTTATTGTTTTTATTTTAAGCTTTTGTGCTTTGCTTTATTTTATAAAAAAATTCTCTATATTTTCTAGACAAATAGATACAACCAAACGTGTATTAAAACAATTAAACACATCTATTAAAGTAAAAGTAACCTTACTATCGTTTTTACGCTACTTAATATTTAGTCATCAATTTTATTTTTTGCTAATTATTTTTCAAGTAGAGATAGACTATTTTACCGCAATGTCTTGTATAACATCTATGTATTTATTTGCCTCTCTTGTACCAAGTATTTTCTTTTTAGATGCAGTAATAAAAGGAGGAGTGGCAATATTTTTATTTTCTTTTTTTAATATAGATGAAGTTTCTATTTTAATAACAAGCTTACTTATGTGGATATTCAATTTTGCATTGCCTGCTGTAATCGGTAGTTTTTATATATTCCATTTTAAATCTAACCTAAAATTTAATCTGAATTCATTTTTATGGAAATTGTAATTATTGCCGGTCTTGTCACACTATTATATTGCGGATTAATGATTTGGTTTTTAATAGGAATTAAACAATTAAAAACCATAAAAGACACTTTTGAAAAAGAGGAAGTAAAATTTTCTATTTGTATTCCGTTTAGAAATGAAGCTGAAAATTTACCAAGTCTTTTAGAAAGTATACGCTTACTAAACTACCCTTGTAATTTCTATGAAGTTTTACTAATTAATGATTGTTCTACAGATCATTCTGAACAAATTGTTCATGATTTTATTAGAGAGAATAACTCATTATCTATAAGTTTGCTTCAAAATAATGAAAAAGCAACTTCTCCCAAGAAAGAAGCATTACTTAAAGCTATTTTGCATGCAAACTACGCTTATTTAATTACTACAGATGCAGATTGTAAATTGCCTAAAAACTGGTTACAATATTTTAATACTTGTATAGTAAAAGAAAAATCTGAATTTATTGCGGGACCTGTAATTTACAAAGCTTCTTCTACTTTTTTAAATAGATTTCAGTCTTTAGATTTTTTAAGTTTACAAGCTGCTACTTTAGCAGGATTTGGAAATAACCATCCCTTTTTGTGTAACGGTGCTAATTTATGTTTTCAGAAAAAAGCATTTTTAAACGTAAACGGTTACCAAGAGAATACACAAATAGCCAGCGGAGATGATATTTTTCTATTAGAAAAAATGGTGAAAGTAAAAGCTAAAATGCAATACGTAGCAAATTATAAAGCGAGTGTAAAAACATTACCTCCCCAATCTTGGAGAGCATTAATCCAACAAAGAATACGTTGGGCTTCAAAAACCTCTGCTTACCAAAATAAACACAGCAGGTTAACTGCTATTTTAGTGTTTTTAATGAATTTATTAATATTACTTATGTTGGTACTTGCTTTGGCTAATATTACTTCTTGGCAAGCATTTTTGGTACTATTTGCTATTAAATTAAATATAGATTTCTTTGTTTTACACCAAACTGCTAGGTTTTATCACCAAGAAGAACTTATGAAAAGTTATGTAACCGTAGCTTTTTTTCATCCTTTATTTATACTAATGTGTTGTATTTTATCATTTTTTAAAAGCTATGAATGGAAGGGAAGATCTTTTAAGCAATAACTACTTGAATTTGAAGCTTTAAATACACTCTCTCATTAAAAATTGATTATTTTTACCTCTAAATAAAAACTCCTTTCATGAAAAAATTTATAGCAATTATTTGCTTTGCCGTAGTAAGCGTTAGTATGTACGCTCAAAAACAATTTACTATTGATAATGAAAATTTAGAGCTATTTACTGCTGTTGAAGGAGATATCACTTTATTATGGAATACTATTGATGGGAAATACAGGTATTTTGTGGTAAAAAAAGATAAAACTTACGAGCTTACCAACACAAGAGGAGGAGAAAAAAACAAATTTCAATCTGAATACAAAGAAATTTTAAATAATATAACCCCAGAAACTGGTTTTCCTACCGATAATGTAAAACTTACTCTTGGTAGCTTAAAAAAATATGTAAACAGCCACAATGCAAGTTTAGATAGAACTTATGAGCCTAAAGTAGATACTGTAAATGCACAAGTAAGATTAGGCCTTTTTGGTGGAGTTACTAATGCTATATATTCTCCAAATCCAGATAATGAAACAACTTCTGTTGCTGGATTAGAATTAGAATTTTTCAGTAGTAAAAAACTTAACCGTCATTCTATATTTACGCAATTAAGACATGTTTTTGAAAAAGATTCATATCAATTTACTCATACAGGTTTAAGTATAAATTACCGTTTTAAAATTATAAATTCAGAATGGTTTCATTTTTATGCAGAAGCAGAATTAGTAGAGGTTTATTATTACGAAGAGCCTAGATATATTAATAATTTAGAAACTGGAGTTGCTACAGAAGAAGAAAGTATAAATGACTTTGGTATGGATTTACCTATTAGTTTTGGAGTAGGTATGGCTATAAAAATTGCAGAAGGTAGTTATTTAACCTTAAGCTATAATGATTTTGTTGCACTTGGTATAGATGATAATGGAGAGTTTCCTATAGATTTTACAGCAGGACTAAAATTTGATCTTTAATCTTGAGAAGAGATTACCAATGGTAATTTAAATGATGTTTTTACAGGTATACCTCGCTTTCTAGCGGGGTATATTTTTGGAAGTTCATTTACAGAAACCTCTAACCACTTATGAAGTTCTGGTATTTTTTCTTGTATAAATGTAGAAACCTCTACAGAATCTAAATTAGGTTTTCCGTTAGAAGAAATAGAAATAAACAACATCATTTTTTCTTCTATAGAATCTGAAAGAATTACCTTTTTTTGTGAAAGAGAAGTATAAATTTTTTGCGTAAATAATTTTTCAAAACAAGATTTTTTCTCTTGTTTATTATCTATAGGCTCACATATTTTAAAAGAAGGATATACCTCTACCTCTGTCCAATTAAATTCTTTTAACTCTTCTTCTACAATTTCATCAGAAGAAATTTTCTTGGTTTCAAAGTTTTGGCAACCTAAACAAAAAAGTAACAGCAAAAGGTAACTATACTTCATAGAAGTAAAATTAAGTATTCTTTACAAAGCATACTTACTATTTTACTTTTATTTTAATAACAACTTTATAAACATTTAGTTTTTTGTAAGATGATTACTAACGTGCAAATCACTTAATCTATTTTTTGCTAGATATACATAATACTTTGCTTTCTTCTCATTTTCAAATTTCCGAAGAAAAAGCTCATAATAATTTATTTTAGTTTGTAAATCTTTATAATAATTATCTACACAAATTGCCAATTCATATTGTGCTCGGTAATTTTGAGAGTATTCTTCTAAAGCTATTTTAAAATTATCTATGGCTAATTTAAATTTCTTTTGGTTTTGTAAGCTTATTGCGTAATTGGTGTAATAATCATCTACTGGCTGATCTGCTAATAAAACTGCCAATTTTAAAAACTCTTCTGCCTCTGAGTAACGTTTTAATTCATTTAAACTTTTTCCTGCATATAATAATGCTTGCTGATTATTTTTTTCTAACTGAATTACTTCTACAAATTGCTGATAAGCTTTTTTGTACTCTTTTAAAATAAAATAACAAGTCCCTAAATTAAAATGAGTAAAAACAGTTTTTTTATTCAGCTTTAATAATTGTTCAAACCTACTTTTAGCTAACAAAATATTTTTTTGAGCTATTGCATTTTTCCCTAATAAGCTAATCATTTTAGTATTTTCTGGGTAAGAAGATAGAGCCTGCTCTCCTATTTTTTCTACTTCTTCATACTCTTTATCCGAATATTTATGTTTAGCTATGGCATATAAAGCTTGCTGATGGTTTTTATCTATCTGTAAGACTTTTTGAAAATTTAAAACAGCAGTACTATCATTTAATTGATCTTTTGCTAAAGCTAATCTGTAATAAAAATCTGGATTTTCTGGAAATTGATAGGTAAGTTCTTTAAACAAACTATCGGCAAGTTGAAATTTACTTGTTTGGTAATATAACTTTCCCAAATTGCTTTTCGCAATGATTAATTTTTGATCTAGCTGAATTGCCTTTTCATAATTTTTAATCGCTAAACCAATATTTCCTGTGGCTTGGTAAGCTTGGGCAATTTTTTGATAGGTTACCGCAGAAGTTGATGAAGAATTTTGATAAAGCTCTATCGCTTTTTGATAGTTACCTAGTTGATATAAACTATCGGCAAGTTTTAAAGCCGAAGTTTGTGCTTCGGCTTTTAGGCATAAAAAACAAATAATATTAATTAGAAGTATCTTCATCTACTTGAAAAGATATAGGTAAATAATACAGAACATTTACAGCTTCTCCATCTTGTTTCCCAGGTTCCATTTTAGGTAGTAAAGCAACGACTCTTTTTGCCTCGTCTGCTAATTCTGGCGAAGATGCTCTTGCTTCAATATCTTCAATTGTACCTTCTTTACTAATGGCAAACCTTACATAAATTCTATTTACTCCTTTTTGAGCATAAGGTTTTAAATTATTGCTATTAAAATTTTCGTTTAAAACAAGACTTATATTAGTACTCAAGCATTTTTTGGCAGCATCTTTATCTAGACCTTCGCAACCAGGAAAAACAGGTACAGTTTCAATAGCTGTGAATGGTACAGTTTCTAAAGAAGTTTTTGGTTCTTCTTTTTCTTGGGTTTTTCGGTAAGCTACATAATCTTGATAAGATATATATCTCTCTTTCCATTTTGCATCAAAATCTTCTATGAATTCCTCTTTATCAAAACCTCTATTTTCTATATCTCTATTGTTTTTTGTCAAATTCATAAAAATAAGAAACCTATAGTATTCCTCTTCAGATTTTATATTCCCCTCTTTTACTATCACAAAAGTTTTAGCAATATCAATAAGAGAACTTCCATTTTCTACCATTATTTCTAATTCGTCTACTAACTGATGTACTAACAAGGCGTCTTTTTCAGATAAATCTGAAATTGTTGATGTTTCTATTCCACTATCTTGAGTTAGACTATTACTATCTGAACAAGACACATACGTAAGCATCGCAAAGATTAATGGAATCAGAATTAAAAATTTAAATTTGGCGGCTCTTGCCGATTTTGATTTTTGTAACATAAGTATTCGTTTTTTGATTAATGAATGATTAAAAAATTGATGAATGAATGATATTTGTTCGCTCCCAAAAGCTACCTTAAGTAAACTTTCGTAATACGATTTTTTATCTGAATTTTTAGTAGCTTCTGCATCGGCAATGTATTCATGTAAATTGGTGATTTGCCTTTGGTATAAATACACCACCGGATTAAACCAAATAGCGATTTTTAAAATTTCGAAAAACAACAAGTCTAAACTATGGTATTGTTGCGCATGAACTTGCTCGTGTTTTAAAATTTGGACCTTTTCGGTTTCCGCTAGATCACTTCCTAAATAAATAGTTTTGAAAAAGGTGCAAGCCTTCGAGCTATTTTCAACTTCAATAAGTTTTAAATCGTTTAAATAAGAGACTTTACCTTGCTTTCTGAATTGTTGAAACTGAATAACCTTTTTAATAAATACCAAAAGACTAAACAATACTCCTAAACCGTAAGCTAACCACCAAGCATATTTCTCTAAAAAACTTATAGAAGTAGTTACGTTACTGACTGTCTCATTTGGGGTTTCTTGAACCACAGGATCACCAATAAACACTGCAGGCAACTGAACCATTTGTTGTGCTTCTACTGCATAACTCTCTAATATATTAAAACTTAAAAATGGTAATAATGCTGAAATGATAGGCGTAAGCAACAAATACCAACGATTGTAAGTAAAAAAAGTTTCTTTTTTTAAAAACAGCTCGTAAACTCCCCAAAATAGAAGTAAAAAAACACTTAACTGAACGATATAGGTAACCATTACTTTTTGTTTTTATTAATTTCTGAAAGAACTTCTTCTAACTCTCGAATACTTAAATCGTTTTTCTTCACAAAAAAAGAAAGCATACTTTTTACAGAACCATCGAAATAATTATTCAGCAGTTTCGTCATCGAGAATTTACTGTAACTGTCTTTTTCTATTAACGGATAATAAATATGACCTCTCCCCTTTTTTCGAAATCCTACAAAATTCTTACTTTCTAATATTCTAACAATGGTAGAAACTGTATTATAAGCAGGTTTAGGTTCTGGCATTTCTTCTATTAAAGTTGCAACATTGGCCTCTTCTAATCGCCATAAGAGTTGCATAATTTCTTCTTCTGCTTTGGTAAGTTCTTTCATTTTTTCAACTAATTATTTAGTTTAATAAAACTAATATAACTAAAACTTTAGTTTAAACTAAGATTTTAGTTGTTAAAATTTAAAAATGCTTATTTTAGAAGAAAATTTCAGATGGATATTATATTAATAGTTTTAGGGTTTATACTATGTATTGTAGGAATAGTTGGAAGTGTATTGCCCATTTTACCAGGACCGCCAATTAGTTGGTTAGGGTTATTACTACTCTATTTTGTGGATGGAATGAAGTGGAATTACTGGTTACTGGGCGCTACGTTTTTTATAGCTATACTCATTTTTATTTTAGATTATATTATTCCGGCGGCCGGAACCAAAAAATATGGGGGTAGTAAAGCCGGAGCCATTGGTACCACAGTAGGCTTAATTGTAGGTATTTTTATTCCAATTCCGCTAGGCTTTTTAATTGGTCCGTTTGTAGGTGCTTTTATCGGAGAGTTTATATTTAACAAAAGCAGCTCTAAAATTGCTTTAAGAGCTGCTTTTGGTTCTTTTATGGGCTTTTTAGCTTCAACTTTTATGAAACTCTTTGTGGCTATTATTTACCTTGGACTTTTTATCTATTTATGTATTGAGCACCAAGAAATTTTGTTTTAAAGCCACTCTACTTTACTCTCTAATGCTTTACGCTCACTTTTAAAGTTGGTTTCATCATGGTTACCCATATAAAAAAAGCCTAAGCATTTTTCACCTTCTTTGAAACTGAAAAATTCATCCATATTTTTAATTAATCCAGGTGAAGACCAATATGCGCCAATGTTATAATGAGCAGCTGTTAACCACATATTTTGTACAGCCATTGCCACAGCTGCAACCTCTTCCCATTCTGGTACGCTTTCTTTTGGATCACGTTGCATACAAATTGCAATTACACAACTTGCCTTGGTTGGGTTTTTCTGTAGTTTTTTATATTTAAATTCTGAAAAATCTTCTGTAGTTTCTTTGTATTTATCTGCTAAAAATTGGCCTAACTGCACAAGTTTATCACCTAGCATTACTTTAAACCTCCAAGGTTCTGTCTTTTTATGACTAGGAGCCCAATTTGCAGCTTCTAAAATTTTTGCAATAGTTTCTTTTTCAATTTCTATTGAATTATACTGAGCAGGAAAAATAGATCTTCTATTTCTTATAATATCTTCAATCATACAATTCTATTTAAATAATTTTTTAATCGCTTTTGTAATTCTATCTCTATCATCATTGGTTAGATTAGAACCTGAAGGTAAACATAGTCCGTCTCTAAATAAATCTTCTGCAACAGTTCCTCCAAAATACAAAGCATCTTTAAATACTGGTTGTAAATGCATAGGTTTCCATAATGGTCTAGATTCTATATTTTCTTTTTCAAAAGCCAATCTTATATCTTCTCTAGTAAAATTATTTTTGGTTTTTGTAGCATCTACTATAATGGCACTTAACCAATGGTTAGAGAAATAATCTGAATTTGGTTCTTTAAAAACTGTAATTCCTTCAATTTCTTTAAAAAGATCTTGGTAAAAATCATTCATCTTTCTTCTTAAAGAGATATGAGAATTTAAAACCTCCATTTGCCCTCTACCTATCCCAGCACATACATTACTTAACCTATAATTGTAACCTACTTCAGAATGTTGGTAATGGGGAGCTTTATCTCTTGCTTGAGTTGCAAGAAAAACTGCTTTTTCTTTACTTGCTTTAGAGTCACAAATTAATGCACCACCACCACTTGTAGTAATAATTTTATTACCATTAAAAGATAGTATTCCAAATTCGCCAAAAGTACCACACATTTCATTTTTATAAGTAGAGCCTAATGCTTCTGCTGCGTCTTCTATTAATGGAATATCAAACTCTTCACAAATAGTTTTAATTTCTGAAATTTTAGCAGGCATACCATATAAATGAACACATATAACAGCTTTTGGTTTATTATCTGCGCATATTTCAGATTCTATACAAGTACGCAATGCATCTGGACACATATTCCATGTTTCCATTTCACTATCAATAAAAATAGGTTTAGCACCTAAATATTTAATAGGATTGGCTGAAGCAGAAAAAGTCATACTTTGACAAATAACAGTATCGTTAGGTTTAATTCCCAAAAGAATTAAACTTAAATGAAGGGCTGCTGTACCACTACTTAAAGAAGCTACTTGTTTTGTGTCGTGACCCAAATATTTTCTTAAATCTTCTTCAAAACCTTCTACATTCGGACCTAAAGGAGCTATCCAATTATTTTCAAAAGCAGATTCAATATATTTCAATTCGTTCCCTCCCATATGTGGAGAAGACAACCAAATTTTATTTTTAGACATAGTTATTAGTTCTTCTTGAAAGGTAAAATTAATGTTTTAAAAATAATTTTTAAATCAAGCATAAATGAAATATGATTAAAATACCATAAGTTCAATTTTATTTTCTTCGGAAAGATAATTTCATCATTATATTTTACAGGATCAGTCACTTGATTCAAAAGATATTCTTCATTAAAAAAAACTATCGAAGCATATCCAGTTAAACCAGGCTTAAGTTTTAAAATTTTTCTGTTTTTACCCTTTAATAAATCATAATAACCAGGTAAATCTGGCCTTGGACCTACCACAGACATTTCCCCTTTCAAAACGTTAAATAATTGAGGCAACTCATCAAACTTATATTTTCTAAGAAAAGCAGAAAAAGAAGAAATCTCATTTTTAGAATCTATAGTTTTAAACTTATAAATAGTAAATATATTTCCATTTTTCCCAATACGCTTTTGTAAAAAAAAAGGATTACCAAAATAATAAATAGAAAGATAAATAGTAATAAATAGAACTATAGGCATTACAATCAACAAAAAAAACAATGCTGAAAAAAAATCAAATAATGGTTTAAAGGTAGATAAATACAAGGCTCGTATTATTACTATTGTGTAAGTGTGAAAGTAAGAAAATTAAGAATATATAAAATATTCTGAAGGCTTTTTTTAAATGATTAGTATAAATACTTATATTATTTAGCACCTATCAAAGAGTTCAATTCCTGTGCCAAACAAATTAATTTTTAAGATAGTAATGGCGTTCCCTTTGGGTCGGGCTAATCCACTATATCTTTTATTCTTTTTCACAAAAAAATAAAAGGATGCCGTTGCTATCCCTAACGCAATAGTAACACTATAAACAAAAAAAAGACCCTTCATTAAAAATGAAGGGTCTTAAAAGAAGGCGGCGACATACTCTCCCACAAAAAGCAGTACCATCTGCGCTAACGGGCTTAACTTCTCTGTTCGGAATGGGAAGAGGTGAGCCCCGTTGCTATAACCACCTTGGCTCTTGGTCTTGTTATTATACAAGAACTAATATCTTAACATACTATAACAATAATAAAGTATTCAAAAATTCTAACATAAGAAGAAAATCAATTAGGCAATCTTGCGCCCCTAGACAAGCTAGGGGCTGCATAAGCTATACGGGTTATTAGTACTACTTGGCTATGACATTACTGCCTTTACACCTA
>NZ_FQYY01000011.1 GCF_900141885.1 Mesonia phycicola
AAACCTATACAAAAAGTTCCCTTCCTTTTAAAGGAGGGGTGCCCGATAGGGCGGGGTGGTTTTGCAAGCTCATTAAAAACATCAAGAGAAGAAAAGAACCCTTCTCACTTACTTCGCTATCACTACATAAGTAACCTTTCTTTGAAAGGGAAGGAAGTTTATAGTGATTTAAATAAATTGAACAAGATGAGATTCCAGATCAAGTCTGGAATGACGCAAATACTTATTATTATTGAATAAAATAAAAAAACTACACAAAAAATTCCCCTCCTTTAAAAGGAGGGGTTGCCCGATAGGGCGGGGTGGTTTTGCGTTAGGGATTGAGGCTTTGTTGAAGCTCTTTTTGTTTTGTTTCTCGACTCAACTAGAAGTGACAAAACAAAAAAGCGACTGCCGAAAGCCCGACCCAAAGGGTAACGCCCTAGTTACAAACCTCTTCCCAGCCAAAAGCTGCTGCAATAGGTTGGTAAACTACTTTTCCTTTTATAATATTTAATCCTTTATTTAATGCTTCATCTTCTTTACAAGCAACATCCCAGCCTTTTTCTGCTAATTTAATTACATAAGGTAGTGTTACATTGGTTAATGCTACGGTAGAGGTGTGTGGTACAGCGCCAGGCATATTGGCTACACAATAATGTACTACATCGTCTATAATATATATAGGATCTTCATGAGTGGTTGCTTTTGTGGTTTCTATACAACCTCCTTGATCTACTGCTACATCTACTACTACAGTACCAGAGTCCATCTCTTTCAGCATATCTCTGGTAATTAATTTTGGCGCTTTGGCACCAGGTATTAGTACCCCACCAATAATTAAATCGTGTGTTTTTATGTGTTTTCTAATATTGTACTCGTTAGAAAAGCCAGTAACCACGTGGCTTGGCATTACATCGTTTACATAACGAAGTTTATCCATATCTATATCTAATATAGTTACAAGTGCACCAAGACCTGCTGCCATTTTTGCTGCTTGCATACCTACTACTCCAGCACCTAAAATAAGTACTTTACCTGGAGAAACACCTGGTACTCCACCCAATAAAAGTCCCTTACCTTTTACAGGTTTTTCTAGATATTTTGCTCCTTGTTGTATAGACATTCTACCTGCCACCTCAGACATTGGTGTTAATAGAGGTAGTCTACCATTGGCATCTTGTACAGTTTCATAAGCAATACAGATAGATTTGCTTGCTAACATAGCTTCTGTTAAACCTTGGTCTGCTGCAAAATGAAAATAGGTAAATACTACTTGATCTTCTTTAATTAAAGTGTATTCTTCTGGTATTGGTTCTTTTACCTTCACTATCATATCACTTTCGGCATAAACCGACTCGATGGTTGGTAAAATTTGTGCTCCTACTTGCTCATAGTCTTGATCTGAAAAACCACTTGCAAATCCTGCGGTAGCTTGTACGTAAACGGTATGCTTACGTTTAGTTAATTCTAAAACTCCTGCTGGAGTCATACCTACTCTACTTTCGTTGTTTTTAATTTCTTTAGGAACACCTACAATCATAACGGTAATTTTTGTTTATTCAAAAATAAAACCTTTATCAAAAAAAAGGGTATTAAACTTAAAAAAGTTATAACACCCTTATTAACCCCTATTTTTTATAGGGTTACTTTACAATATTTATGATTTTACCCGGAACAATAATCACTTTTTTAGGGGTTACCCCGTCTAATTGTTTTTTTGTGCGCTCATCATTCATTACAATTTCTTGTAATTCATCTTTACTTAAATCTAAAGATAAATCCATAGTGAAACGCATTTTACCATTAAAAGAAACTGGATAAGTTTTAGAACTCTCTTTTAGGTGCTTTTCTTCAAATTTAGGATAAGCAGCTGTAGAAACGCTTTCTGTATTTCCTAATTTGCTCCATAACTCTTCTGCAATATGAGGCGCATAAGGGGAGATTAAAACTGCTAACGGTTCTAAAATTTCTTTAGAAGTACATTTTTGTGTAGTTAGCTCATTTACACAAATCATAAACGTAGAAACAGAAGTATTAAAGCTGAAGTTCTCAATATCTTCGGTTACTTTTTTAATGGTTTTGTGTAAAGTTTTTAACGAGTCTTTGCTTGGCTTGGCATTGGTTACCGCAAATTCTTCGTTATTGTGGTAAAGCTTCCATAGTTTTTTAAGAAAGTTGTGTACACCTGTGATTCCGGCAGTGTTCCAAGGTTTTGCTTGTTCTAGCGGACCTAAAAACATTTCGTACATACGTAAAGTATCTGCGCCATAATCTTCACAAATGTTGTCTGGATTAACCACATTGAATTTTGATTTAGACATTTTTTCTACCTCACGATATACTTTAATATTCGAAATAGTATTTATATCCTTATTATGAATTATTTCTTCACCATTAAAATAATGAGCACCAACTAACGTTTTGTACCTATTATCTTCAGAAAGAGAATGAATTTCTATTTCATTATTTAAATTAACGTATTTAACATCAATCTGAGAAGTCTTAAATGCTCTATAAACAACTTCATAATCTTTATAATTAGTATTAAATTCTAAATTAGCTTCTATTCTATTTCCTAAGAAGTTTTGAAATACTTTCGGTAGATTATCTAAAGGTCCTTCTGTTACTGATAATTCATTAAAAAATTCTTGAGAAACTATCACCTGTGTACTGTGAACTTGCACATCGTCATCTCCTTTTAAAAATCTAGCTTCAATTATGTAAATAAATGCACTTTCC
Source organism: Mesonia phycicola (assembly GCF_900141885.1). Classification (GTDB taxonomy): domain Bacteria; phylum Bacteroidota; class Bacteroidia; order Flavobacteriales; family Flavobacteriaceae; genus Mesonia; species Mesonia phycicola. The sequence continues at coordinate 2,722 of NZ_FQYY01000011.1, forward strand.
CCTAAGATCATTCCTTGGTTGATGAGCTTTTTGAAAGGTTCTTCTACAGGAGCAAAACCTCTATCTTTTAAAAATTTAGTCCAGAAACGAGAATACAACAAGTGCCCTGTTGCGTGCTCGCTACCACCAATATATAAATCTACATTTTCCCAATAATTTAAAGCTTCCGGTGAAGCGAAAACCTCATCGCGTTTTTCATCTTCCATATAACGGAAAAAGTACCAAGAGCTTCCTGCCCAACCTGGCATGGTATTGAGTTCTAATGAAAAAACAGTTTTATCATCGATCAACTCATTACTAACTACTTGGTTCTTTTCGGTATCCCAAGCCCAAACATCGGCACGACCTAATGGCGGTTCACCCTCTTCGGTAGGCAAATATTTTTCTACTTCTGGTAATTGAATTGGTAAATGCTCTGCATCTATCATTTTCGGCATTCCGTTAACGTAATATACCGGGAAAGGTTCTCCCCAATAACGCTGGCGACTAAATACTGCGTCACGTAAACGATAATTGGTTTTCCCTTTACCTTGACCTATTTTTTCAAGCTCATAAATAGCAGTTTTAAGTGCTTTTTTATACGGCAAATCATTCAAGAAATCTGAATTTGCAATCACCGTACCTTCTTTATCTGCGTGTGCAGCTTCCGTAATTTCTACGTCTTTAAAAATATTTTTAATAGGAATATCAAAATGCGTAGCAAAATCAAAATCACGCTGATCTCCACAAGGCACTGCCATTACAGCTCCAGTTCCGTAGCTTGCTAACACGTAATCTCCTATCCAAATTGGCACTGGTTCTTTGGTGAACGGATGCTCGGCATAGGCTCCTGTAAACACTCCAGAAATAGTTTTTACATCTGCCATACGCTCACGTTCACTACGCTTTGCTGTTGCTTCTACATAAGCTTCTACCGCTTCTTTTTGTTCTGGTGTGGTAATTTTTGAAACCAATTCGTGTTCTGGAGCTAAAGTCATAAACGTTACTCCGAAAATCGTATCAGGTCGCGTGGTGAAGACAGATATACGAGGATGTGATTCCGAATCAAGTTCGGAATGATGCTCGTTACCCAGAACTTGATTCAAGGTCTCATCAGACAAGTTGAAATCAACCATCGCTCCTACCGATTTCCCTATCCAGTTACGTTGACTTTCTTTTAAACTATCGGTCCAATCTAGCTCATTTAAGCCTTGTAGTAAACGTTCTGCATAGGCAGAAATACGCATACTCCATTGTTTCATTTTTTTACGAACTACTGGATAACCACCACGTTCTGAAACTCCGTTGACAATCTCGTCGTTTGCTAAAACTGTACCTAGTTGCGGACACCAATTGACTTCGGTTTCTGCTAAGTAAGTTAATCTATATTTTAAAAGAATTTGTTGTTGTTCTTTTTCAGAAAGGGCATTCCAAGCTTCTGCAGAAAATTCTGTAACATCTTCATCACAAGCTGCTTTTACATTTGTGTTTCCTTCCGCAGTAAAAATTTCTACTAATTCTGAAATAGCGCGAGCTTTATCTGTACTTACATCATACCAACTTTCAAAAAGTTGAATAAAAATCCACTGAGTCCATTTATAATATTCAGGGTTAGAAGTACGCACCTCTCTACTCCAATCAAAAGAAAAACCTATTTTATCTAGCTGCTCACGGTAACGCGCAATATTAGTTTGTGTAGTAACAGCTGGGTGTTGGCCAGTTTGTATAGCATATTGCTCTGCTGGCAACCCAAAAGAATCGTAACCCTGCGGATGTAAAACATTAAAACCTTGATGCCTTTTAAAACGTGCATAAATATCGCTAGCAATATAACCTAACGGATGCCCTACGTGTAAGCCTGCCCCAGATGGGTAAGGAAACATATCTAACACATAAAATTTTTCTTTATCACTTTGGTTAGTAGCTTTAAAAGTTTGGTTTTCTGCCCAATGTTTTTGCCATTTGGCTTCTATCTGGTTAAAGTTGTAGCTCATCTTTTTATATTTTCGCTGTTACGAATGCTGTATTTTTTGAAGCGCTAAAGTACCATTAATGTACGAAAATGAAAAGTTTAGACGTTTTAAAGAGTAGCGTTTAATTTACTTTATTATTTTTACAAAAAATCTTGTTTAACATCTATGAGTTCATCTTTTGAAAAATACCAGAAAAGACGTTTAATATCGTCTTATTTTTCAGTAGTAATTAGCATATCTCTTGTCTTATTTTTATTAGGCTTGTTGGGTATTTTAGTGCTAAACACTAAAAAAGTGGCAGATCACTTTAAAGAGCAAATTGCACTAACTGTATTTTTAAAAGATACGGCAAAAGAAGTAGAAATAAATCAGCTAGAAAAAAGTTTAGCTCTTGCAGAATACACTAAGAGCACTAGTTTTGTTTCTAAAGAAGAAGCTGCAAAAGAACATAGTAAAGAAATAGGGGAAAATTTTATGGAGTTTTTAGGTTACAATCCTTTACAAAATTCTATAGATGTTTATTTTAATGCAGATTATGTATCTGAAACTAAAATTGCAGAAATATCTAGAGACCTTACACAAAAAGACTTTGTAGATGAAGTAGTTTACGATAAGCCTCTTATTGCCTTATTAAACGATAATGTTAAGCGTATTAGTTTTTGGATTTTAGTGGTAAGCGGTATTTTCTTATTTATTGCAGTGCTATTAATTAATAGTTCTATTAGACTTTCTGTATACTCCAAACGTTTTACTATTAAAACTATGCAAATGGTTGGCGCTACTAAAGGTTTTATACGCAGACCTTTTATCTGGAAAAGTGTTAGGCTTGGTATTATTGGCTCTATCTTAGCTTTAGCAGGAATGGCAAGTGTAATTTATTATATCAATAAAAGTTTCCCTGAGTTAAATTTACTTGCAGATAAAGTAATACTAGGGGTTTTATTTGCTGCAGTTTTTTTAATAGGAATTGTAATTAGCTGGATAAGCACATTTTTTGCTACGCAACGCTTCTTAAATTTAAAAACAGACGAGCTTTATTATTAAAAATGTTTATGCTGAATTATTTCAGTTTTAAGTAAAAAATGATGGGAGAACAAAAAAGAAAAGAAGAAAAAAAGCCAGAACCATATTTTATTTTTGAAAAGAAAAACTACCAAGTAATGCTTATTGGTTTAGCCGTAATTACGCTTGGTTTTATTTTAATGTCTGGAGGAGGTAGTGACGACCCAGAGGTTTTTAATCCTGATATTTATAGTTGGAGAAGAATTAGACTAGCTCCCATGTTAGTTTTACTTGGCTTTGGGATTGAAGTATACGCCATTCTACTTAATCCGAAGAAAAAATAATGGAGGTATTAGATGCCTTAATTCTTGGAATAATACAAGGATTAACAGAATTTCTTCCCGTTTCTTCTAGCGGGCATTTAGAATTAGGTAAGGCCATTTTAGGCGACAATAGTATCCCTGAAGAATCTTTGCTATTTACTGTGGTTATGCACTTTGCAACCGCTTTAAGTACCATAGTGGTTTTTAGAAAAGACATCTGGGAAATTTTACGCGGCTTACTTCAATTTAAATGGAATGAAGAAACGCAATTCTCTTTAAAAATCATCATTTCTATGATTCCTGCAGCAATTGTAGGAGTTTTGTTTGAAGAGCAACTAGAGCAACTTTTTGGCAGCAGTGTTTTACTAGTAGGCTTTATGCTTATTATCACTGCTCTTTTACTATGGTTGGCAGATAAAGCAAAAAACACAGGGAAACCAGTAAGCTACTCTAATGCTCTTGTAATTGGTTTAGCACAAGCCATTGCTTTATTACCAGGTATTTCTAGAAGTGGCTCTACTATTTCTACTTCTGTTTTATTAGGAAACGACAAAACCAAAGCCGCCCGTTTTTCATTTTTAATGGTGGTTCCTCTTATTTTAGGAAAAATTGCTAAAGATCTTCTTGATGGAGAACTTACTCACACTGGTAACAGCACTGGTTTAATTGTTGGTTTTATTGCCGCATTTGTCTCTGGACTTTTTGCCTGTACTTGGATGATTGCATTAGTTAAAAAAAGTAAACTCAGCTATTTTGCAATCTATTGCTTAATTGTGGGAGTAATTGCAATAGTAGTTAGTTACTCTTAGGGCATTTCCTTTCACTGCGTTGCAGGTCGGGCTATTCGCTATATCTTTTTATTTTGTCATTTCTCGCTTTCGCTCGATGTGACAAAATAAAAAGGATGCCGCTTCTATCCCTAATGCTTTTACGCAAGCCATAACAACTTCTTATCACGTTTCTTAGGAACTCAAACTTAATGAGATGCTGAATCAAGTTCAGCATGACGGGAAGAATAATACCAGAAAAGCAGAAAATTCATTTTGTATAAAGCCAAGAAAAAACTCATCTTTGAACCGAAATTAAACACGCTATGACTTCATTTACTGCAGAAGATTTTAAAAACGGACAAGTTTTACTTTTTGATAAACCATTAAATTGGACATCATTTCAATTAGTAAATAAAGTACGTTGGCTTATTAGACAAAACTGTGGTATTAAAAAAATAAAAGTAGGTCACGCTGGTACATTAGACCCTTTAGCAACAGGTTTATTAATTATCTGTACAGGAAAATTCACTAAAAACATACAAGAGTTACAAGGACAAGAAAAAGAATATACAGGTACAATTTCACTAGGCGCTACCACACCTTCTTACGATTTAGAATCTGAAATTGATCAAACATACCCTACAGAGCATCTTTCGGCAGAAAAACTTCAACAAACTACCAAGCAGTTTATTGGAGATATTGAGCAGTATCCGCCAGTATTTTCAGCCTTAAAAAAAGACGGTAAACGCTTATATGAATATGCCCGTAATGGTGAAGAAGTAAAAATTGACCCGAGAACTATTACTATTTCTTCTTTTGAGTTAACACAAATAAATATACCGCAAGTAGACTTTAGAGTTTCTTGCAGTAAAGGCACTTACATTAGAAGTTTGGCTCACGACTTTGGTAAAGCAGTAGAAAGTGGCGCTCACCTATCTGCCTTGAGAAGAACAAGAATTGGTGATTTTAAAATTGAAAACGCATTAAATTTAGATAGTTTTATTAAAACTCTACCTAAACCAGAATCTGGCGCTATTATTTAAAGTAAGGCTAATATATTTTTTATTGTAGTTTGCCCTTTATCTTTATTATACCAACGTTGCAATTCTTCTTTAAACTCTGCATCTAATTTACCGTGCTTAGTTTTATAAGCTTCTACCATTTGTGTTGCCGTTGTAGGTCTTGGTCCCCACTCTGCAATTACTTTTTTTGTTTCTGGCTGGTACATAACTAATTTTGGTATAGATTTACCACCATTGGTTAAAAACTGATTCATTAACTCCTCGTGTTCATCTCTTAACACAACTTTTATTTCAATATCAGAGTTTAATTCAGCCAACTTATTCATTACAGGCATACTATGTGCCGCATCGCCGCACCAACTTTCTGTAATTACTAACCATATTAGTTTACCTTTATAAGCTTTAATTTTACTTGCTGCTTCTTCAGATATTTTTAAAGTTTTTTCCCAACGCTTCATTCTACGTTGGTTCATTTTAGAATACTCTGTTAGGCTTTCTTCTTGCACTTTAGCCGTAGATTGATTTCTAGTTAACAAATCATCCATCAAATCTCTAAACTCTTTATAACTATAACTTTGAGAAAAACTTCTCTCTATAATTTCACTTAACTGTAATGCGTTCACGATCTATATTTTAAAGCAAAGTTAATATAGACCAGTCTATTTTTGATTTATTTTTGTTAACAAAATAAAATAAATGAGTAAAGAAAGGTGTGATTGGTGTAAAGGAGATAAACTATATGAAGCTTACCACGATAAAGAATGGGGAGTACCCGTTTATGACGACGCTACCATTTTTGAATTTTTAATGCTAGAAACTTTTCAAGCAGGACTTAGCTGGATTACTATTTTAAAAAAGAGAGAAAATTTTAGAAAAGCGTTTGATGATTTTGATTATCAAAAAATAGCAAATTATTCTGACAAAAAAACGGAATCTCTTTTACAAGATTCAGGAATTATTAGGAATAAATTAAAAATTAAGTCAGCAATAAGCAATGCAAAGTTATTTATAGAAGTACAAAAAGAATTTGGAAGTTTTAGCAATTACTTGTGGGCTTATGTTAACCACAAACCTATTGATAATAAAATAAACCCAACAAAAGGGACACCAGCTACCTCTTTAATTAGTGAAAAAATTAGTAAAGATTTAAAAAAACGAGGATTTAAATTTGTTGGCCCCACCGTTATTTATGCGCATATGCAAGCCACCGGAATGGTAAACGATCATATCACTACATGTTTTAGGTATGAAGAAGTTAAATTAACATCATGAAAAAGTTATATTTTTTAATGTTTTTTTTGTTTAGTTTAAGTACTATTGCACAATCAAAAAAAAAGGAAAAAGAAGAGCATATTAGGCGATCAGAAATGCCAGAAAATGCCATTTTTCTTTTAGAGTCTTTTAAAGAGAAACCTTTTAAAAGAATGTCTTATTTTTTTGAGACTGATGGCTTTAAAAAAAGCTATGAAGCAAAATTTAAGTTTAATAAAAAGTCTTACAGTATAGAGTTTACTAAAGAAGGTAAACTAGAAGACGTAGAAGTAATTATTAAACAAAATAAAGTTGAAAAAGCAGTTTTAAACAAAATAAAAACTTATTTAAATACAAGTTTTGATGCTTTTAAAATTGAAAAAATACAGCAACAGTATTCTAATAACGGAAATGAAGAAGAAGTAATAAAAAAATCACTTCAGCAAAATACATCTCCAGATTATTATGAAATTGTTGCACAAACTAGACTAAATAAAAAATATCAAAAGTTTGAATTTTTATTTGATGCTTTTGGCAATTTAAAGGTAAAAAGAGAAGTAGCTACAGACAATTATGATTATCTCATTTTCTAAATACATCTTATTTATATTTTTATTTTTAATCACTTTTACCTCATCATCTCAAGATTTTACCGCTCTTATTAATCCTGCTGTTTCTGTAACAATAAAAAACGAAACACCTTGGTCTTATACTTTTGGTACTGCTTATAGAAGTAATATATATCAACATACAGCAGAAGAAAATCTAGACAATAAAAAACTAAAAATTAATAGCCAGTTTACAGAATTTAATCATTCTACCACTAGAAAAATTGGTTTTAACAGCAAACTTAGTGCTGGTATAAAATATAGATTTGTAGAAACCTACACAGGCAAAAAAGACGAGACTCGTTTTATAGAGCAATATGCGTACACTAAAAAATATGAAAAATTTAAATTAGTACACCGAGTAAGGTTTGTGCAAAGATTTAGAGAGAGAACCACTCTAAGAGGGCGTTATAGATTATTAGCAGAATTACCCTTAAACGGTAATAGAGTTGATGCTAAAGAGCTATCTTTAGTAGGTACCATAGAAGGTGTTTGGGAGTTTGGTAAAGAAGAAGTACCTAACTATGGCTTTAGATACAGTAATTATTTAGGCTACCGCATTACCAATAATACTGTTTTAAATCTTGGTGTAGAATATCGTTACCGCAATTTCACAAAAGATGCTTACACGCAACTATTTTTAATTAGTGCACTAAAAATTTCTATCTAAATAGCTTAAAAATACCTCTCTTGCTATTTCTTTTGCTCCAAGACTTTCTAAATGATTGGTATGTACTTGGCAGTCTATTATCTCTACCCCTTCTGCTTCTAACTTTTTTACTAAAGAAATAAAACCATATTTAGAAGCATTACTTACTTTAGCAAACATACTTTCACCACAAAAAACGCGCTGCTCTTTTAAATAAATACCATACAAACCACCTACTAGCTCTTCTTCTCTCCACACTTCTACAGATTGCGCCCAACCTTGTTTATGTAGCTCTATGTAAGCTAATATCATTTCTTCTGTAATCCAAGTATCGTCTTGCCCTTCTCGTTTTGCCTGCGCACAATTTCTTATTACGCTTTCAAAAGTTTTATTATAGGTTACCGTAAAAGCATTTTTTTTAAAAAGCTGACGCATACTTTTAGATATTTTAATCTCTTCTGGAAACAAAACCATTCTAGGATCTGGACTCCACCATAAAATTGGCTCTCCTTCACTATACCAAGGAAAAATACCAGATTGGTATGCTAACTGTAAACGCTGCGGTGACAAATCCCCTCCTATAGCAAGTAAACCCTGAACATCTGCATTTACTATTGGCGGAAAAACAAGATCTTTATTTAAAAAATGCATCTATTTGAATATTAACATTTTAACACCTACAAAATTACTAAAATGATTGTTTTTGAATAAAATTTTAATGATATTTGAAATAACCTTTTGAGAAGTATTATTGTTCATCATTATTATTTTTTTTGAATTTGTTTTAAAAGGTTGACTTAAAGCCACAATATGAAAATCCGACCCAATGGGTCGGATTTTCGCTTCTTTTTTCAAAATTCAATTCTATATTTTAGAAAGGTAAATCGTCGTGATCTTCTTCATTAAAATCTTGTGCTGGCTCAAAATGATCTGTTGGAGGAGGCGTATTTCCCCCTTGTGGAGCTGCTGGCTGTAAATTTTCAATTCTCCAACCTTGTATAGAGTTAAAGTATTTAGTTTCTCCCTGTGGGTTTACCCACTCTCTTCCTCTTAAATTCACACCAACTTTTACTTGCTGCCCTACACTAAAGTTGTTTAATAAATCACATTTATCTTGAACAAACTCTAGTAATATATGTTGAGGGTATTGCTCTTCTGTAGTTACTACTAATTCTCTTTTTCTAAAACCATTGTTTCCGTAAGTTTTAGTGTCATCAATCTGCTTAATTCTTCCTTGTACTTCCATAGTCTCTTATTTCTTATTTTTTGCCAATAAAATTTTCCAAGCATTCATCACTTCTTCCTTTTTTAAATATTCTTGCGCAGTTGCATGAATTTTTTCAGAAGAGCTTTTGCTTATATATTCTGTTAATTTATTTTCTTCTACAAAAAAATCAACTTCTTCTTGAGTAGGTTTAATTTCTACTGTCCCTAGTTTACCTAAATCATTACCTGTTAAAACAGAACTAGATTTAATATCTTCTGGTAATTGATCTACTCCCATCCCCATTGCAGAAATAGGCTTAGGAATTTCAAAAATACCCATATTTGCTCGAGAGTACAAATTACCTCCCATTCTAGAAACCAAATCTAATTTATGTTGATCTATTTTTTGATTCTCATCTAAAATATCTTCAGATATATGCATTTTTACCACTTCACATACAACTAAGTTTCCTGCTCCACCTTCTTCACCTAAGGTCACTATTTGTGTTACCTTACACTCAAACTGCACAGGAGACTCTTTTACTCTAAATGGTTTAACCATATCTGATGCTTGCATGGTTAAGCCCGCTTTTTCAAACTCATTAATCCCTTTTGCGTAAGCGGTACTAGATAGCGACATTTGCTGTACTATATCATAATTTACCACATTAATCACCACTTCTTTAGTTGCCTCTGCATTTTGTAAAGTGTGTTTACTAGCTTTATCACTAATTTTTAATACTGGAGAAAACACCAAAACTGGCGGGTTAGCGCTCATCATATTAAAAAAACTAAATGGAGATAAATTTGGCTCACCATCTTTATTTACCGTACTCGCAAAAGCAATAGGCCTTGGTCCCACAGTACTTACCATTAAACCGTATAGTTTTTGGGTAGTAACCTCTTTAGGGTTTATTGTTAACATTCTGCATTTTATTTTTACAAAGGTAACTATTACTAAGAGGAATTTAAAACTAGCGCTAAACAATAATTAACAAGAAAAACCATTATATTTAAAATTCTTACTCACGTTTATTTTATGATATTTTCTGACGAACATCGTTTTACTCGCTGGTTTATTACTATAGCTTCTGTTGCTATTGTTACTATTTTTTTATGGAATGTTTCTATATTTTTTAATAGGCTAAAAATAGAAGAGCGTGAAAAGATGGAAATATGGGTAAAAGCTTATTCTGAAGTACTAAATAGTGATTTAAATGAAGATATACCTATAGAGTTAGAAGTAATATCTAAAAACACTAGCACGCCTATGATTATCTATCATAGCAAAGAAGATTTTTATGAAACAAGAAATATAGCTAGAAAAGACACCGATAACAATGAGAAAATTAAAGCCTTAGCTCTAGAGTTTCAGTCTGATTATCAACCTATAGAAATTGTATATGAAGATGAGGTATTTGGTACGCTTTATTACGGTAATTCTAATTTAATTAATAAACTAAAGTATTTTCCTATTGGTATTGTGTTTATAGTAATACTATACCTAGTGATTCTCTATTATTTTTATTCTACCTCTAAATCTCACGACCAAAGTTTATTGTGGGCAGGTATGGCTAAAGAAACAGCCCACCAAATTGGTACGCCACTTTCTTCTTTAGTAGGATGGACAGAAATTTTAAAAGATGAAAATATTGATCCTAGCTATATTAAAGAAATAGAAAAAGATATTTATAGATTACAAACTATTACAGATAGATTTTCTAAAATAGGTTCACTTCCTAATTTACAACCTTTAGATATTGTAGAAGAAACAAAAGAGTCTTATGATTATTTAAAGGCAAGAAGCTCTAAATTAATTAATTTTTCTCTCCATCTACCAGACGAAAAAATTAACGTAAACCTCAACAGCCAACTTTATAGCTGGACTGTTGAGAATATTGTAAAAAATGCTATGGATGCCCTAAAAGGTAAGGGAGATATTAATATAGAAATTAACCAAGACCATAAATGGGTAAACGTACTTATAGCAGACACCGGAAAAGGAATTTCTAAAAATAAATTTAAAAAGATATTTAAACCAGGCTACACTTCTAAAAAACGAGGTTGGGGCTTAGGTTTATCTTTAGCTAAAAGAATTATAGAAGAATACCACGATGGCAAAATTAGAGTACTTAAAAGTGAACTTGGTAAAGGGACCACTTTTGAAATAAAACTGAAAAAAATAGCTTAAAAATTGCTAGAAATTTTTTCTGCTAAACTTTTAAACTCTTCGTCACTTAATTTAACTTTAGAGCCAAAAGTAGCATCTTTCATATCATTTAAAGGAATAAGGTGAACGTGTACGTGTGGCACTTCTAAACCAATAACAGACATCCCTACTCGCTTACAATCTATAGACTTTCTAATAGCTAAAGCTACTTTTCTAGAAAACTTCATCAACTCTAAATAAGTTTCTTCTTCTAAATCAAATATTTTATTTACTTCTTTTTTAGGAATACATAATGTATGCCCTTTAGCATTCGGGTTAATATCTAAAAAAGCAAAAAAGTCTTCTGTTTCTGCTATTTTATAACTAGGGATTTCTCCGCTAATAATCTTTGTAAAAATGGTTGCCATAAGTTTTAATTAATTTTAAAATCGTTGTTATCTAAATTTACGCTTTTACATCTAAAGCATCTCTTAATGCGTTACCAATTAACATAAATGCCATTACTAAACTCATAATTGCTACTCCAGGAATTATTGCTAAATATGGTTTCCCTAAAATGATATAACTGTAATGGTCTTTAATCATTGAACCCCAACTTGGCATTGGTGGTTGAGCTCCAATTCCTAAAAAACTAAGTCCGCTTTCTATCAATATAGCTGCAGCAAAATTTGCTGCAGAAATCACAATAAGAGGCGCTAATACATTGGGTAAAATATGTTTTATAATAATTCTAGCATTACCAAAACCTAAAGCTCGTGCTGCAGTTACATATTGCATTTTTTTAACACTCATTACTTGCCCTCTTACTACTCTTGCTACTTCTACCCACATAGTTAAACCTACCGCAATAAATACTTGCCAAAAACCTTTACCTAAAGCCAAAGTAATAGCAATTACTAAAAGTAGAGTTGGAATAGACCAAGTTACATTTATAAGCCACATTATTGCAGCATCTATTCTGCCTCCAAAATAACCAGAAATTGCCCCTAAAGACATACCTATAATTAAAGAAATAAATACAGCTACAAAACCTATAGAAAGAGACACTCTTATACCTACCACCATTCTACTTAATAAATCTCTCCCGTATTTATCTGTACCAAGTAAAAAGGTTCTTTTTTGTATATATTTTTTCTCTATTTCTTCTTTAGTTAATTCTTCAGGAAAAACTTTAGTTAACTCATAACTTTTCTCTAAACCTTTTAATTCACCTTCATGATAAGTAGTAACTAACAGATGATTTTTTGTAAATGAATAATTATTTATTGGTATTTCTGTATCTGAAAATTCTTCTCCAAAAAAAACATTTTTACCCCAACTTTCTTTTTTACTATTTAAAGATGAAGGGATAGTTAACATATTTACTTGAAAACCGGGTTCTTTTGAGTGAATAGACAAATGCATTTGATTTGCATTTGCAGAGTTATCTGGCACAACAACATAAGCAATTATTGCCAAGACAAAACAGAAGGCAATAAACCAGAAACTGAAAACGCCCCAGAAGTTTTTTTTAAACCTCTGAAGCGCTAATTGACTTAATGAATTTGATGATGTATTCAACAGCAAATTAATTTTTAATATTTGCTAATTTCATTTCTCTTTCTTTACTCTCTTTTAAATCTTTTAACACGTTTACTGCTTCTTCTACATAAACATCTTTGCTTAAACTTTTGTGCCAACGTGTTCTCTTTTCTTGCAAAGTTGTGTCTTGCTCAAACATTTTTTGCTCGTAAGGCAGAGATACAAAAGTTAAATCTGTTTTGTAATTAGTAATAGAATCAAAACGTTTAGCTTTTTCTTCATTCTTCGCTATTTCGGCTGCATAAACTGTATATTTTAATGAGTAAACATCTTCTTCTCTTTGCTCGCTAATCCATTTTGCGCTTTCATCTATTAATTGAAGTTGTTTACTTTCTGCCATACGTTTTTTACTCTTCTCTAAGGTTTTATCAAAATCTGCATAACCGTCCCATTTGGTATAAGTTGCAGGCTCTATTTGATCCCATGGTAATGGGTTTTCCATATCTTTTTCACCTAAATCTATATAGCTATATCTATCTGGAACCACTACATCACTTTTCACTCCTTCTAATTGAGTAGAACCTCCATTAACTCTATAGAATTTTTGAGTAGTCACTTTTAGCGCTCCCATATCTCCCATATCGCTATTTTTCATCCATCTATTTAAATCTATTACGTTTTGCACAGTACCTTTACCATAAGTTTGTTTGCTACCTATAATAATAGCTCTTCCGTAATCTTGCATAGCAGCTGCTAAAATTTCTGAAGCAGAAGCAGATAATTCATTTACAAGAATTACCAACGGGCCATCCCATAAAATATCATCATCTCTATCTTTTAAAACTTCACGTTCACCGTTACCAGACATAACTTGTACTACTGGGCCTTCTTCTATAAATAAACCAGCAATATCTATTACGGTAGATAAAGAACCACCTCCATTATTTCTTAAATCAATTACAAGACCGTCCATATCTTGTTTTTTAAGTTCAATAATTTCTTTTTTAATATCTGACGCCGCTGTTCTATTTTTAGCATCATCCATATCAAAATAAAAACGTGGTAAATTAATTAATCCGTAATTACCGTCTTTATTAACCATGGCACTTTTAGCGTAGGTTTCTTCTATTTCTACTACATCTCTTTCAATAGTGATATCTTCTATAGTACCGTCTACTTTTTTAACGGTTAAAGTTACTTTTGTTCCTTTTGGTCCTTTAATTAAATCTACCGCATCATCTAAAGGCATACCAATAATATTTACTGGTTCTTCTTCATCTTCTTGTTTTACTTTTTGAATTAAATCACCTACTTCAAGTTCTTCATTTCTCCAAGCTGGACCTCCAGAAATAATTTCTACAATTTTAATATTGTCCATTTTTTTCTGAAGTCTTGCCCCTATACCTTCTAAGCTACCAGACATTTGAATATCAAATTGTTCTTTATCTCTTGGTGCAAAGTAAAACGTGTGCGGATCAAACTCTTCTACAATAGAATTTATGTAAATAGTAAACCAATCTTTACGCTCAAAATCATCATTAAGATCATAAAATTCATCTAAAGAACTTTCTACAGCTTCTCTTGCTTCTTTTTCTAGCTCTGCATCAGATTTTGGCTGGTAATTTTCATCATCTTCTGCCTTAGCTTTTTCTTCTTCTTTTAAATCGTAATAATTACCTAATACAGAAAATTTTAACTGTTTTCTCCATCTATCTTTTAACTCAGACTTAGAAGCTGCATAATCTAAGTTATCAAAATCCATATCAATTTCTTCATCTTCTTCAAAGCTGAAAGGTTTAGAAAGTATTTCTGGATAATAAGCTTTTGTTTCTTCTAAACGCTGTTGGATTTTAGCATACGTAAGATTAAAAAAATCTATTTTATGAGCATTTATTTGGTCGTCAATTTTGTCTTCATAATTTTCAAAAACATCAATATCGTCTTGTAAGAAATATCTTTTTCTAGGGTCTAATCTATTTAAATAATCTTTATATACTTCTTCAGAAAAATTATCATTAATGTCTTTAGGATCGTAATGACCTTTACTTAATACAAATGAAATTAATTCTATTAAAACTTCATCTTTATCTGAGTTTTCATCAAACTCTTTTGTTGTAAAACTACAAGAGGCTACTGCCAGTAACAGTCCCAACAAGAAAACTTTATAATTCCTTTTCATAAATCTATTTAAGTTCATTAGCAATTTCATCTATTACAGCCTAAAAAACTGTGCCATTTATAATAAATTCTTGATAATATTTTTTTTAGGCAGTGAAAAGTTAAAAATAATATTTTTTTTAATTCTAACCTCATAAAAGAATGATAATACTCTAGAGGGATTATCTTCTAAGATTAGCAAGGTTACTTAAGAATTGTTTATTTTAGCAAAGAAAACTTAATAGTTAATGAGTACAGAAAGACCTTTAATTTTAGTTACTAATGATGATGGGATTACTGCCCCAGGTATTAGACATTTAATTAAAATCATGAAGCAAATTGGAGATGTTATTGTAGTTGCTCCAGATAGTCCACAAAGTGGAATGGGACACGCAATTACTTTAAACGATAATTTATATTGTGATCCGCTTCAACTTAAAGAAGAAGAAAACCACCAAGAATATAGTTGTTCTGGTACTCCTGCAGATTGTGTGAAAATTGCAAAACAAGAAATTTTGCACCGCAAACCTGATCTTTGTGTAAGTGGAATTAACCACGGCTCTAATTCTTCTATAAACGTGATTTATTCTGGTACTATGAGTGCTGCGGTAGAGGCAGGTACAGAAGGGATACCTGCTATTGGTTTTTCTTTATTAGATTATTCTTTATCTGCAAATTTTGAACCAACTACAAAATTTATTAAATCTATCACCAATAATGTGCTAGAAAACGGATTGCCTGAAGGGGTGGTTTTAAATGTAAATTTCCCTAAACTGGAAGAAAAAGAGATTAAAGGAATAAAAGTTTGTAGACAAGCTAAAGCGCATTGGGTAGAGAAATTTGACAAACGCACCAATCCGCAAGGGAGAGATTATTATTGGTTAACTGGTGAGTTTATTAATGAAGATAAAGGGGAAGATACAGATGAGTGGGCTTTAAAAAACGGTTATGTTTCTTTAGTGCCAGTTCAATTTGATTTAACTGCACACCATACTTTAAAAGAACTTAATAACTGGAATTTAAATGATTAAAAAAGAAGTATTTTTAGGTTTACTTATTGGTTTAATTGCTAATCTAGCAGGGATATATCTTTACATTGCTCTATTGTCTCCCGATGGATTAGAAGAAACTATTTTAAAAGCAAGGCAAGAAGGTTTTTTAGGAAGCATTATTGCACTAGGAGCAATTTTAAATTTTCTTCCGTTTTTTGTTTTTTTAAAAAAGAATCAGCCTTATCGCTCTAGAGGTGTGTTAATAGCTACCCTTATTGCAGCCATTACTATTGCATTTTTAAAACTATATTAAGATGAAGTATTACCTAATTGCTGGGGAAGCCTCTGGAGATCTACATGCTTCTAATTTAATGAAAGCTTTAAAAAAAGAAGATGCGCAAGCAGAGTTTAGATTTTGGGGCGGAGATTTAATGCAAGAAGTAGGCGGAGAGCTAGTAAAACATTATCGTGATTTAGCCTTTATGGGCTTTGTAGAGGTACTCTTTAACTTAAAAACTATTCTTAAAAATATTAAACTTTGTAAAAAAGATATTGAAGCTTACCAACCAGATGTATTAATATTTGTAGACTACCCTGGTTTTAATTTTAGAATTGCAGAGTGGGCCAAACAAAAAGGATATACTACACATTACTACATTTCGCCACAAATTTGGGCTTGGAAAGAAAACCGCATTAAAGCCATAAAAAGAGATATAGACGAAATGTTTGTTATTTTACCTTTTGAAAAAGAGTTTTATGAGAAAAAACACAACTTCCCTGTAAATTTTGTTGGTCATCCATTATTAGATGCTATTCATGATAGAGACGAAATTTCTTTTGAAGACTTTACTAAAAAATACCAACTTTCTAACAAGCCAATTATAGCTCTATTGCCAGGTAGTAGAAAACAAGAAATCTCTAAAATGCTAAGTACTATGTTAGCAATTACTAAAGATTTTAGTGAGTATCAATTTGTAATTGCTGGAGCTCCAAGTCAAGATACAAGTTTTTATGAGCCTTTTTTAAAGAAAAGCAATGTGTTTTTAATTATGAACAAAACCTACGATCTTTTAAGCGTATCTACAGCGGCTCTTGTTACTTCTGGAACTGCTACCTTAGAAACTGCTTTATTTAATGTGCCAGAAGTAGTTTGCTATAAAGGAAGTAAAATTTCTTATGAGATTGCAAAACGAGTTATCAAATTAGATTACATCTCTTTGGTAAACTTAATTATGGACAAAGAAGTGGTAAAAGAGCTTATTCAAGATGAATTTAATACAAGCAATGTAAAGGCTGAATTAAGAAAAATACTTGACCCTAGCCATCGTGAACAATTATTTAAAAATTATAGAGTTTTAAAAGACAAACTAGGTGGTGTTGGTGCTAGTGAACATACTGCCAAAATGATCTATAAAAAATTACAACCTAATGAATAAAGTTATCGTCTTTGCCTTTTTAGCTCTTTCTTTAATTTCTTGCGGAAGTAAAAAAAGTGCCTCTTCTACTTCATCTGTAAAAAATAGTAGCTCTTACAAAAGTGCTGCTCCTAAAATTTCTAGAATTATTGATTATGCTTTAGATTTTCAAGGTACCAAGTACAAGTATGGAGGTACTACAAGAAAAGGAATGGATTGTAGCGGATTGATATACACTGCTTTTTTAAGTGAAAATGTGGCTTTACCAAGAGTATCTAGAGATATGGCTAGACAAGGTGTTATGCTTAGAGCTAATCAAATTAATGTTGGTGATTTATTATTTTTTCAAACCAATAAAAATAGAGATGTAATTAACCACGTAGGTTTAGTGGTAGAAATTGGACCTAGCCAAATAAGTTTTATTCATTCTACCACATCTAGAGGCGTTATTGTCTCTAAACTTAGTGAGCGTTATTGGAACGATGCTTTTATTATGGCAAAAAGAATTTTATAATATAATTACCTGATTTTTACTAACTTTAAGAGATGAAGTTAGTAAACAACTCTGTTTTATTTATTACAGTTATTTTTATTATTGGTATTATTATAGGGCACCAAATCTTAATTGCGCTTACTACCAGTATAATTATCTGTGGGTTTGTTTTATTTCTTTTTATTCTTCTATTCTTTTGGAAAAGAAAGCAACTTTTTGGCAGTTTTAGTTTCACTATTATTACGGTTTGCACCTTTTTATGTGTTGGTGTTACTTGTGTACAACTTCAATATCCAGAAAACCAACACTCTCATTATTTAAATTCTTTTCAAGAAAATACAGAGTTTACCCTAAATGGAATTATCTCTTCCACATTAAAACAAAATACTTACTACCATAATTACATTTTTGAAGTTCAATCTCTCAACAAACAACCTACCACAGGGAAGTTATTACTTTCAATAAAAATTGACAGTATTTCTAACCATTTAAAAACTGGTAGTCAAATTATATTTAAGTCTAAATTAAAAGATGTATATAAAACTTTAAATCCGCATCAGTTTAACTATAGTGAATACCTTCAAACTAAACAAATTTATAAGCAAGCTACCATTAATAATAATGAATTTGTAGAAATAAACACCCGTATTTTCAGCTTTAAAACTCTTGCAGAACAATACAGAAATAAGATTAAAAATGGTTTAATTAATCAAGGTCTTTCTAAAAATCAATTAGCGTTTACCAACGCTCTACTTTTAGGAGAGCGCAAAGACTTAGACAAAGAAATTTATAATGATTTTGCGTCTGCTGGTGTGGTACACATTTTAGCAATTTCTGGTTTACATATTGGGATTATTTCTGGGTTATTGTTACTTCTTTTTAAACCCTTGCAAAAAATAAAATACGGAAAGTATTTAGAATGGATTATTATTTCTGTTTTGTTATGGGCTTATGCTTTTTTAATTGGCAATACCCCTTCTGTGCTTAGGGCTGTAACTATGTTTACTTGCGTTAATTTTGGTTTTATTTTAAATAGAAAAGGAACCACTATACGTATGTTATGTCTTTCTATTTTTATTTTACTTGTTGCAAACCCATATGCTTTATTAGATGTTGGTTTTCAAATGAGTTACCTAGCGGTACTATCTATTATTAGTTTTATGCCCATTGTAAATAATAAAATTAATCACTTACCAAAAATTACCCGAAAAGTAATACAGATTATGTCGGTTAGCGTATTTGCTCAATTAGGTGTACTGCCAATTAGTTTGTACTATTTTCATCAATTTCCCACATTATTTCTATTAGCTAATCTAATTATTTTGCCCGGTTTAGGAATTATTTTAGGTTATGGTTTGCTAATTATTGTTCTATCTCTAATCAACATAAAACTAAATTTTCTAGTCTATAGCTACGGAAAAATTATAGATGCATTGTTATATATAATTCACCAAATAGCTATGCGAGATAGCTTTGTAATTAAACAAATTTTCTTTAACAAAGAGTTACTGTTTAGCAGTTACATCATAGTTTTATTACTCTATTTTTTTATTAAGAAAAGAAGTATTGCTAGATTAGGCTACCTACTAATTTCTATTATTATTTTTCAATGTACATACATTTATTATTCAAAAAGAAGTTTAGAAAAAAATAGTTTTTACATATTTCATCAAAATAGAAATACCATTTTAGCAGAAAAGCAGGGTTTTGCGTTAACCGTTTACAACAACAACCTAACAAACCAAGATAAATTTTTAAATGACCTAGAAACCAAAATTGGAATTAATGATACACAGACAGATTCTCTAAAAGATATTTATCTGCTTAAAAACGAAAAAGTTCTTCTAGTTGTTGATAGTTTAGGAGTGTATAATATACCTGAGCAAAAAAAGATTGACTATTTACTCTTGAGAAATTCCCCTAAAATAAATCTAGAGAGAGTTCTCAAAAATTTTAATGTAGAAATGATTATTGCAGATGGAAGCAATTACAAAACCTATGTAAAAAGATGGAAGAACACTTGTAAAAATAAGAAAGCTCCTTTTCACTACACCAGTGAACAAGGAGCTTTCGTCATTGATTATTGAACATCTTAGCACATTGTCAATATCAACATTTAAAAATTACTTATTGAAATGAACCCACAAAATTAGCTTCATATTCTTTCCACGCATCTGCTGTGGTTAACTCTTTATAATCGTTGTTGGCAATCATTTTTAAATAAATTTCTAAATCTTTTGGGGTATGATAACCAGTAATTGGTGCAATTACATCTGATTTTTCATCAAAGAAAACCATACTTGGGTAACCAGAAACTTTTAATGCATGCGCAAACAAATGTTGTGCATTTCTACCTTTTCTATCAGGGTCGTGATTTGGATTTGTATAGACAAAATCTTGGTAATCTACTTCCTCTGTACCTTCTGCATCAAATTTAACCGCATAAAAATTTTCATTCACAAAATTCACAACATCTTCATTTTGAAAAGTATTTTTATCTAATAATTTACAAGGACCACACCAAGTTGTATAGACATCCATAAAAATTTTCTTAGGCTCTTTTTTTTGAGCTTCTAATGCCTCATTCATAGACATCCACTCTATCTCTTGTGCACTAACCGTACCTATAGATACTGCTAGAAAAACTATTGTAATAAAAAATTTCTTCATAATTAAAAATATTCAAAAACCATTCCAACACGTTATTTAATAAACAACGTTTTAAAATTCAACATTATTATCTTACTCCGTGCATTAACTTTTTTAGTACTGGATTTAGTAAAAACACTAAAACTCCAGCTACAGCTGGCACTATAGTAAAAATCAAAAAGAAAGTAGATAAATTATATTCTTTAGTTATATTTTCTATTTGCCCTCCAAAGACAGCGGCCAGTTTATTACCAATTGCAATAGCTAAATACCACATACCAAACATAAGGGCAATCATTCTTGCAGGAACCAGTTTACTAACATAAGAAAGCCCCACTGGAGATAAGCATAACTCTCCCAAGGTATGAAATAGATAGGCTAAAATAAGCCATATCATACTCACTTTCATAGTTCCCTCTACTCCATTTGCTCCCCAAGCTAACAAACCAAACCCTATGGCCATAATAATCAAACCAAGAGCATATTTAGTAGCTGCAGAAGGATTATACTTACTTTCCCACCATTTAGAAAATAAGGATGCAAATACAATGATAAAGAACGAATTAAGTATACTAAACCAAGACACTGTTATTTCTACTTGATTGTCTTTAACCTCAGTAACTTTTGCTTTAATAATACGATGATCTTTCTTTTCTAATTGTTCAGAATTAGCAATTGCTAATTGCATTCTGCTTTCATCTAAATAACCAAAAGCCGACTCTTCATTATCTTTTGTAATAATGTTGACAGTTTCACCAATTTGGAAGGTTAATGGTTCTGCAATAGACACTTTTCTATCTACTACATTTGCACCATCTTGAATGATTGTTTGTTCTGAAATTGCTTGATAAGTCACAGTTTCTTTACCTTCTTCATCTACATTTTTTGTTTCAATAGCTTGATAGGTAACATCATATGCTACAGTGTTGAAATCTCGCTGAATCATCCAACCTACTAATACCCACATAAACAAGAAACATATTACCAAAACAATATTAGAACCTGGTATTTTCTTAAATGTTTTTTTCCAAAGAAGAAATAAAACATAAGAAATAATTATAAGCGGAATTACTGTTAAAAGGGTGTTTACAATATTATAAATAATTGCAGAATTTCCTGTTAAAGCTCTATCTACATTATCTCTAGCAAATAACACTAATGAAGATGCTCCTTGCTCAAACGACAACCAGAAAAATACAGTAAAAAAGGCAAAAATAATGAATGCAAACATTCTGTCTCTTACCACAGGTGTATATCGTAAAATTCTACCTATAACTAATATTAAAAATAAGAATAGTCCAAATAAAACCACCACATATTGACCAGCTAAGCTTCCTATTTGAAATGCTGAAAAAATATCTATTTCAACAATTTTAGACATAGGGTCGTTAATTGCATAACCTAACCCAATAATAGAACAAATAACAATTAAAACTTTATCTAATAGGGTAAATGGATTTTGCTTTTCTACATCTTTATCTATCTCTACAACTTCTACTTTAGAACTTTCTGGCTTAGCTCCGATTTTACCAAAAAGATTACCTGAAAACCAAAATTGTAGTGTTCCCAAAAGCATAAAAACTCCTGCCAAACCAAACCCGTAAGACCATCCTATTTTTTCTGCTAAATAACCACAAAGCATCATTCCGAAGAAAGCTCCTGCATTTACACCCATATAAAATATAGTATAAGCGCCATCTTTCTTTTCTTCGTTACCTTTATACATTTCAGAAATTATAGAGGTAATATTAGGTTTAAAAAAACCTGTTCCTACCACTAATAAAGCTAAACCTACATAAAGAGAGAGTTCAGTTTCTAAAGCCATTGCAGCGTGACCCAGCGTCATAACAATTGCACCAATTATTACAGCCCATCGATAGCCTGTAAGTTTATCTGCGATAATACCTCCCAAAATTGGTGTGATATATAATAACATTGCATAAGTACCAAAGAGTGCTCCTGCATTTTCTGCAGACCACTCCCAACCAGGGTTATACCCCACAGCGGCCATCGTTAAAAAATTAACTAATAATACGCGCATTCCGTAAAATGAAAAACGCTCCCACATTTCAGTAAAAAATAGTACAAATAATCCTCCTGGATGACCTAAAACTTTATCTTTAAAAAGATTTTCTATATCTGTGTTCATCTATATTATTATAAAATCAATAATTAAATATTCTCTTCTAGTTCAAAAGGTTCATTATCTTCTACTTCATCTAGCTTACGCTCTTTATCTTCTGCTCCGTGTGTTAAGCGTTTTAAAGGTTTTAAAATAGCTATTACCAATAAACCGAAGATTACTGTAAAAATGGTTATTCCTAAGAAAATAGTTTTCTCTCCTAATTCTTCTGATCCTTCTCCTAACAAACCTGCCACTTTATTCCCTAATCCTGTAGCTGCAAAGTAAACTCCCATCATTAAAGAAGCGTATCTTAACGGTGCTAATTTGGTAATAAAAGACAATGCTACTGGTGATGCACAAAGCTCTCCAATGGTATGAAATAAATATGCTAATACTAACCAGTACATAGCAGAGCTACCTTCAGCCTCAAACTCCATAGATGCAAATACCATGAATACAAAACCAAGTCCCATTATAATTACTCCTACTGCCATTTTAAATAAAGAAGAAGCTTCGTTTCCTTTTAGTTTTCTTTTTGCCCAAAAGCCTGCAATAGCTGTTGCAAATAAGATAATAAATGCGGCATTTAACCCTTGAAACATTGCTGCAGGAATTTCATAACCTAGCAATACACGATTTGTTTTCTCTTGGGTATAAATATTCATTAAACCTCCAGCTTGCTCAAAGGCTCCCCAAAAAACTATTACTATTAAAAATGAAAGTAATAAAACTAGGTATCTATCTTTATTCACCTTCAACTCTAGATCTTTGTAAATCATCATCATTAATGCTGTGATTGCAGAAAGAAATATAAATAATAAACCATAAGCCCAGCCTAACGCATACCAACCATAAAGAGAAGCTGCTAATAAAATTCCGGTTACAGCTAATTGCATTGGAGAATTAAAAATGTCTTTATAAAGTTGAGGAATAGATACTTCATTTCCATTTTCTTCTTTTACGTGATTACCAACGTGGGTTAAAAATTTTTGCCCCCAAATGTAAACTATCAAACCTATTAGCATAGCAATACCTGCTAAACCAAAACCGTAATGCCAACCATATTCTTTAGCAACAATAGCTACAGAAGTAGTTGCTAACAATGAACCTAAATTTATTCCTATATAGAAAATACTAAACCCTTTATCTCTTCTTATATCTCCTTCTTTATACAAACCACCAACTAATGTAGATACGTTTGGTTTTAAAAGACCTACTCCTAAAATAATAAGACCTAAACCTGTATAAAATGCCCAATCATGTTCTATTGCTAATACACCGTGACCAAAACAAAGAATAATTGCTCCGTATAAAACAGATTTTTTTTGACCTATTAATTTATCTGCAATCATCCCTCCCGGAATTGACATTACATAAACCAACATAGTGTACCAACCGTAAAGCGCTAATGCTTCCCCGTTACTCCAACCTAAACCTGGATTTGCTTCTGTAGTTCTTGCTACCATGTAAAGAGTTAAAATAGCTCTCATACCATAATAACTAAAACGCTCCCACATTTCTGTAAGAAATAAAATATAAAGACCTACTGGATGACCAAATAGCTCTTTTTTATGCGCTGGAATAACTTGTGAATTCATATAATTTGAATAATTACTTTATAAATTTTCTTTAATAAAATTAGTCATCTTCGTGTATAAATGAAGTCTTGTATTACCTCCATATATACCGTGATTTTTATCTGGGTAAATTGCCCAATCAAACTGCTTGTTGGCTTGAATTAATGCCTCTACCATCTGCATGGTATTTTGTACATGCACATTATCATCTCCTCCTCCGTGAACTAGTAAAAAATCTCCTTTTAATCCTTGTACGTGATTAATTGGGGAGTTATCATCATAACCAGAAGCATTTTCTTGTGGAGTTGTCATATATCTTTCTGTATAGATACTATCATAAAATCTCCAGCTGGTTACTGGTGCTACTGCTATTGCCATACTAAAAGTATCGTTCCCTTGAAAAATACAGTTAGAAGCCATAAAACCACCAAAACTCCATCCCCAAATTCCTATTCTATCTGCATCAATATAATCTCTTGCTCCTAAGATTTTAGCAGCTTCAATTTGATCTTCTACTTCGTATTTTCCCAATTCATTTTGGGTTACTTTTTTAAATTTTGCTCCTTTATAGCCTGTACCTCTACCATCTACACAAGCAACAATATAACCTTGTTGTGCTAAAAGTTGATACCAATAATCGTTAGAGCCATTAAACGTATTAGATACTGATTGAGAGCCCGGACCAGAGTATTGGTACATTAAAAGCGGGTATTTTTTTGTAGAATCAAAATCTTTTGGTTTAATAATCCACATATTTAGATCGTTACCATTAACGCTAAGTGTAGAAAATTCTTTTTTAGAAAAGTTATAAGGCTTCAGCTTATTTAATAATGCTTTATTGTCTTTTATTTCTCTTACATTTTTTCCGTTTTTAGCCAAACGTAACGTATACTCATTAGGCGTAGTTGCACTAGAGTATGTATTTATAAAATAAGTGAAGTCTGCACTAAAATCTGCAGAGTTTGTTCCTCTTTTTTGAGTTAACTGTGCTTTATTTTTACCATTTGCTCTAATAGAAAAGACATCTCTATTAATGCTTCCGTTTTCTGTACTTTGGTAATAAATTCTTCCTGTATTAGGATCAAACCCATAGTAATGGGTAACATCCCAATCTCCTTTAGTTACTTGGTCTAGTAATTTTCCTTTTTTGTTGTAGTGATAAATATGATTCCATCCGTCTTTTTCACTAGTCCAAATAAAACTGTTATCATTTAAAAAAGTAAGATCATTAGTAATATCTATATAGGCCTCGTCTGTTTCATTTAAAACCACCATTTGGTTGTTTTTTTCTACATCTACAAAAATTAAGTCTAAATTATTTTGGTGCCTATTCATTGCTTGAACGCTTAGCACATTTTCATCATTAGTCCATTCTATCCTTGGTATATACTCATAAGCTTTCTCTAGATTAATTTTAGAGGTATTTCCACTTTGTAAATCATATAAGTGTAGAGATACTTTTGAGTTTTTTTCTCCTGCTTTTGGATATTTAAACACAGATTGTGTTGGGTAAAGTTGCTTCCCGTAAGTACCATACATATCCATAGAGAATTCTGGCACCTCTGTTTCATCAAACCTTAAAAAAGCAATTTTATTTCCTGTTTTATTCCAATCAAAAGCTCTTACAAATGCAAATTCTTCTTCGTAAACCCAATCTGTAACACCATTAATGATAAAATTTTCTTTTCCGTCTGTAGTAATTTGATTGGTTTCTCCTGAAGTTAAATCTTTTACATAAATATTATTTTTATATACGTAAGCAACTTTGCTTGCATCTGGAGAAAAAGTAGGCTCTTGTATTTGTTGTTCTGCAATTTTTTGTATTTTTTTTGTTTCAAAACTATAAGCATAATAATCACCAACAGAAGATCTTCTATAAATAGATTTTAAATTGTTAGATAGCAACACCTTGCTTTCATCTTCACTTAAAGTATAATCTTGAAAAAAATCTAAATTAGAAATATTGGCAGAACTAATTAAGGTTCTTGTTTTTTCTCCCGTTTCATAACTATAAACATCTACATTCATAGCACCGGTAGCCCTGTCGTAATTTCTAACAGCGTACTCTTTACCATTATTTAACGAACGTAAGGATTGTAGGTATTCTTGCCTAAACTCACCACCCCATATTTCTTCTAAAGTAACTTGTTTATTTTGAGCGTTTAAAATTGATACTGCAGTAAGAAAAGCAGCGATAAAAATTTTGTTGAATTTCATAAATATTGAAAAATCGAATTTTGAAGGTCAAGTTTACTAAAAATTCATCAAAAAGTAATCAATATACGTGTTAAATACTAAGGTTATGTTAAGGTATTTTCAATTTATTGTAAGCCGTAAACATTTTCAACCATCAACTATAAACTTAAATAAGATTGTGAGTTGTATCTTTGCGAATTCAATTTGAATTTTATTTTCTTATGATGCAGATTAGCGGATTTTCAAAATTTACTAAAGAAGAAAAGATAGATTGGTTAGCCAATAACTATTTCAGCAATCCTCAACAAACAAAAGAATTACTTCAATTATACTGGAACGAAGATATGAAGCTACAAAAACTTCATGATGAGTTTACAGAAAATACCGTTTCTAATTATTATTTACCATTTGGTATTGCACCCAATTTTGTAATTAATAATAAAATTTACACCATACCCATGGCTATAGAAGAAAGCTCTGTAGTAGCTGCAGCTAGTAATGCTGCTAAATTTTGGGGTAATAAAGGTGGTTTTAAAGCAGAAGTTATTTCTACAGAAAAAGTTGGGCAAGTTCATTTTACTTCTGTTGCAAATGCAGAGAAACTAGTACGTTTTTTTAATGAAGTAAAACCAAAACTTACAGAAGAAACCAAAGCTATTACCAAAAACATGGAAAAACGTGGCGGTGGTATATCTGCCATTGAGCTGCGTAACAAAACCAATGAGTTAGAAAATTACTATCAGCTACATTGTACTTTTGAAACGCTTGATGCTATGGGCGCTAATTTTATTAATTCTTGCTTAGAGCAAATTGCAGAAACATTTACAAGAGAGGCTGAAAATTATATTCATTTTTCTACAGAAGAGCAACCAGAAGTTATAATGAGTATTCTTTCTAATTATGTGCCTAATTGCTTGGTAAGAGCAGAAGTAAGTTGCCCTATAGAAGAGTTGTTACCTAATAAAGAAGATGCTAAAAAATTTGCCTATAAATTTGTAGAAGCTGTTAAAATAGCAAAAATAGAACCTTACCGTGCTGTTACCCACAATAAAGGGATTATGAACGGTATTGATGCTGTTGTATTAGCTACTGGTAACGATTTTAGAGCTGTTGAAGCAGGAATACACGCCTACGCTGCAAAAGACGGAAAGTACAGTAGTTTAACTAATGCTACTACTGAAAACGGAATTTTTAAATTTTGGTTAGAAATACCTTTAGCTTTAGGTACTGTTGGCGGATTAACAAGTTTACACCCTTTAGTAAAGCTAGCCTTAGAAATGCTACAAAAACCAAATGCAAAAGAGTTAATGAAAGTTGTTGCGGTGGCTGGATTGGCCCAAAATTTTGCTGCTATTAAAAGTTTGGTTACTACTGGTATTCAACAAGGACATATGAAAATGCATTTGATGAATATTTTAAATCAATTTGAAGCTAATAAGGAAGAAAGAAACACTATTATAAATCATTTTAAAACCAATGTAGTTACTCATAGTGCTGTGGTAGAAAAACTTGAAGAGTTGAGAAATGAGTAAAAATTATTACAGCCACGGAAAATTGTTATTAACTGCAGAGTATCTTGTTTTAGACGGTGCAAATGCGCTTGCAGTTCCTACAAAAAAAGGACAAAATTTAAGTGTTTCTCCTGCAGAAAAAGGATATCTTACTTGGAAAAGTTTTGACTGTAATGATAAACTTTGGTTTGAGCAGATTTATAAAATTGAAAAGTTTCATTTTAACCCAACTATAAAACAAACCTCTGCTACCAACGAGATAACTTGTAAAGCATTACAAAATATACTTTTTCAGCTTAAACAACTTCAACCAGGTTTATTTTATAATAATGGGTTTGAAATAACTACCGAACTAGAATTTGCGAGAGATTGGGGCTTAGGCTCTTCTTCTACTTTAATTAATAGTTTAGCACAATGGGCTAATGTAAATGCCTATACTTTATTACAAAATACGTTTAAAGGAAGTGGTTACGACATTGCTTGCGCTAGACACTCTAAACCTATATTATTTCAGTTACAAAAAAACGAAAATCCACTTGTGGAAGAAGTAAATTTTTCACCTGACTTCCAAGAAGAATTATTTTTTGTACATCTTAATCAAAAGCAAAATAGTAGAGAAGCCATTCAACATTATCGAGAACAAAATACATCTCAAAAACTCAACTGGATTAAAGAGGTAAATTTTATCACCCAACAAATTTTAGAAGCTCGCACTATTGAAGATTTCAAATTATTAATTAATAAACACGAAATACTACTTTCTGAAATACTAAATCTTTCTACTGTTAAAGAAAGATTATTTAGTGATTATAACGGAAGTATTAAAAGCCTTGGTGGTTGGGGTGGAGATTTTATATTAGCTACAGGAAATAGTGAAGATCAAAATTATTTTAAAGATAGAGGCTTTACTACTATTTTAAAATATCAAGACATGGTATTATAGTTGTTTGAGTATTATCTCTAAAAAAAGAGAGCTTGCAAATGCAAGCTCTCTTTTTATATCAACTTATTTCTGTATTGTGAAAATGTTAGTTTTTCACTATCTTTTTTACATAAGATTGTCCGTTCTCAGTGCTCAATTTTAGTAAATACACTCCACTATTTAAGTTTAAATTCTCTAGTGTTATCGTGCTGGTATTAGCATCTTGAGTTGCTGTAAAGACATTTTTACCTAAAATATCAAATAACTGTATACTTACTTCTCCTGTAATTGCTGAAGATAATTGTATACTTAGCTCATTTCCGGTTAGCGGATTAGGGTATACGGCAATATTTGTTGCATCTATGCTACCAGAAGAAAGTGTTTCTTCTTCAAACATAATCTCAAATCGGTTACTAGCTATACTCTCTGCTATAGCATCATCTACTTGAAATGATACAGAACTTGCTTGATTAGTGATTTCTACAGAAGTGTTTAAATAATTATCTTTTAAATAAACTCTAACTCCTT
>NZ_FQYY01000014.1 GCF_900141885.1 Mesonia phycicola
GGTAAAAATACTATTTGGATGATTTAAAATCACTCAAATGGATAAAATAAAACGTAAAATTTGTTGCGGATAAAACTGTTAAGTTACTACTCTACTCTTTAATATTTAAGAAGTAAAAAATAAAACTCGTTTTTCCATTATGAAATTCTAACTCGGTTGAATAAAATACTCAAACTGGATAAAATGTTCGTTATTAGCAAAACGGAAAAAACACATTAGGCAACAATATATAACTTCAATCGCTGCTATTTGTGTCCTGCGGACACAGACGCAAAAGCGTCAAAGTTAGCCCTTTTTACTATCTTTAACATTAATTCAACGCAACTGAAAGTTATATAAAACCGTTAGCATTAATTATGAAAAAACCGTTTCTACTTATAATTTTTGTACTGACAATTTTAAAATTGTCTGCTCAAGATACTTTGGTTTTTTCTCAAGAAAATTCTTCGTTGTTTAGTAATAAATACTTTTTGTATCCTAAATCAAAAACGTTTGAACACAAATTTAAAACTGATGACGGACAACTTTGGTACGGAAAAGGAACTTATGAAATAAAGAAGAAAAAATTAATTTTAAGTTTTGGAGACTCTGAAAAAGGAATTAAAGATGATAACAAAATCACTAAAATATACGACCGAAATAATAAATCTGACACATTGCTTGTTGAAATGTTCGATAAAAAACTGAACTCTTCATCTGGACATATAAAATTCAAAGAAAAATATTTTTATGGAGGTTTTGATAACGGAATAATAAAAATTCCGAAAAGTATATTTGAAAATATCGAAAACCCAATTGTCGAGACTTTTATTCAAGGTTCACTTGTAAATATTGAACTAACGAAAATAACGGAATTAAATGTTTTGAAAATAACAGCATTTGATATTTATAGCTATTATCATTTTGAATCAAACTTTGAACGAATATTGACTTTTAAAAAGGATGAATTAAAATCAGATGATTTTTACAACACAACGAATAAACGGAAAGTGAAATTTATAATAGAAAAATAACTAATGCCAACAACGTATATTTCCAATTGTGGTTTTGTGTCCTGCGGACACAGACGCTCACGCGTCAAAGTCAGTTCTTTTTACTATCTTTAATTTCTAAATTCCCACAACTGACAAATATACAAGACCGTTGGCTACAATTTGGAAATGATTCGTATTAGGTGTATATTTACATCAAATAATTGAATTATGTCGAGACAAAGTATATCATTTACAAAACCAAACGATGAGTGGTTAAAAGCCCAAGTGGACAATAAAGAATATTCTAGCAAAAGTGAATTAGTTAACGATTTGATTAGACAAGCCCGAAAACAGCAAGTTCAAATTGACTGGATTCGAGCTAAAATTGAAAAAGCTGAAAATAGTGGATTTACGAGTGACAGTAAAGAAAGTATTTTAGCTCAATCAAAGTCTTTGCTAAATGGCTAAATACAAACTAACAAATGAAGCGAAAAATGACTTGATTCGGATTCACCATTACGGAGTTAAAAAATTCGGAATGACCCAAGCGGACAAATATTTTGAGTCTTTTTTTGAATATTTTGATATTATCGCTGAACGTCCTTTTTCATTTAAATCTGTTGACTATATAAAAAAAGGATACAGACGTTGCGTGTGTGGAGTTGATAGTATTTTCTATAAAGTCAATGAAAATATTGTTGAAATAGTGACAATAGTTGGAAGACAAGATTTGAATGAAAAATTGTAATAGAATTAAAAAAACTGTAGCCAACACTGTATAATTCCAACTAAGGTTTAGTTGTGTCCTGCGGACACAGACGCAAAAGCGTCAAAGTTAGGTCTTTTTATTATCTTTACTCCTAACCTTTCCTTAGCTGGGAAATTATACAAAACCGTTGCCAGCAATTTGAACAAACGCATAGAAAAATTGACTTAATGAAATTACCTTTTTTTATACTACTTGTGGGAATTACCTTCTCATTGAACGCTCAAAATCTTTTCCCTGTAAAATTAGACAATTGTAGAACTGATAAATTTTGTCTGGACTGCGGAGATACAAAAGCTGGCTATCAAGAAAAAGAATTTTTAAAACTTCAAGAAAAATTGAACGATGAATTAAAATTGGATGGAATTAAAGGTGCTATTATGTTTCAAGTTCTTGTTAATTCAAAAGGACGTGCTTGTGTTTTGAGTCATACAGACCAATCAAAAAACTTCATAACACAGAAATTAATTAAAGAGTTGAATCGATTCAAAAATTGGACACCTGCAATAACAAACGGTAAAATAGAAGAAAAATCATCAATCAATATTATTTTCAAAGTAGATAACAACAAAATTACAGGACAAATTGAGAGAGTTGATAAAAAAGCTTTTGAGAAATCATTTGACAAGCCAAATAGCCCAGAAATCTATAATGAAAATTACATTTACAAAAACGAAAACTTAAGCAATTATGAAATAACTGTTTGGAATTCGAAAAACTCAAATTTACCTAATAATTGGAATGACCATATTTCCATAGATAAAAATGGCTTAATATGGCTTACTGTGAACCAAGGTTTGGTAACTTTTGATGGAAGCGAATTTAAAAATGCTGAACAAAATATAACCGATAAAGGAAAATACTTCGCCTATTACGAATTAGCAACGGACAACAACAATGTAAAATGGGTTTATGCTAAAAACAACATATATAGTTATGATAATGATAAATGGGTAAAATATGATTCAACACAAATTGGAATTAATTCTGCGTATAATATTGTTAACAACCCACAAACTGGCGAGTTATTTTTCTGCTCAAAAAATGGAATAACTATTCTTAAAGATGGTAAATGGTCAAAAATAGATAAAAACTTATACAAGGACTTACCTGGAAATAGAGTTGCATTTGCTAAAAGAGATTCTAAAAATAGAATTTGGATTGGAACTTATGATGGGACAGCAATGATTGATGAAAATAATCACGTAACAAATTTCGAGAAATCATCTACAGTTTTAAAAGGAAAATGCATCACTTCGATGGACGAGGACGAAAACGGAAACCTATACTTTACACTTTACGAATTTGACAGAAAAAACAAGAAGCAAGTTAACAATGACGAAGGAATAGCAATAAGAGACGTAGATGGCAATTTCAAACAATTTACAACTGAAAATTCTGGAATGCCTTTTAATCATTCTAATTGTGTGCTATACGATAAAAATGAAAAAGTTCTATGGATTTCGACTGATAGAGCAGGATTAGTGAGATACGACTTAAATGATGGTTGGGAAAATTATCATACAGAAAACTCTGAAATACCGACCTCTTACATTTCGACAATGACTTTTGACAATAACGGAGATTTGTATTTGGCAACGAGACAAGGATTAGTAAAAATTAAACGAAAATAAAATACTGCAGGCAACAATGGCTATAATTCATTGTGGCGTTCGTGCCAAATCAAAAACTTCCGTATATTTACTCGGCTTGATTTCATAAGCGGAAAAATTCTGCCGACATTTTCCACAACGAAATCATAGCCTTACACGTTGTAACACATTAAATAAACCATATAATTGAAATTAACACAAAGACATCTAAAGAAAATAAAATGGACGACTCGAATGGCATTTGCGAGTTTTGGAATTTTGATTTTTGCTCTTTTTGTTAACGAATTTAGAGAACCATTATTCAGAATAAAAAAAGGTTACGCACCACATAACTTCGGATTTAACTTTATGTTCTTTCTTCCTTCTATGTTAATGGCAATCGCACTTGGATTTACTGTAATCGGACGAACAATAAAACATTGGAAAACCTGGACTGACGTGAATAAAAAATTAATATTAATTGGATTGTCAATTCCAGCAATCGGAATTTGGACTTTTATGATTGTCAAAATATTTATTAATTAAAAATATAGACTTTGGGATTTTATTTCGGCAGAGTATTTTTCAATTTCATTGGTGCAGTTACCAGGTGGTGCTATGGAAGTATTTGGAGAACGCTCTTCAAAAAAAAGAAGTTTACTTTTAAAGAATATTTATATGGCCCAAAAGAATCAGAATATTATGATGATATGGGGCATCAATTTAATAATAGAATTATCGGAGCACTTGGATTTGTATTCATAATTGTGCCAATAATAAAATTAATATTTGATTAAAAAAACGTGTTACAACAATGTATAATTCCAACTAAGGTTTGGTTGTGTCCTGCGGACACAAACGCAAAAGCGTCAAAGTTAGCTCTTTTTATTATCTTTACTCCTAACCTTCCCTTAGCTGGAAAATTATACAAAACCGTTCTATGCAATTTAACCCAAACCAACAATGTTAGGAGAAATAAAGAAAGTTCAATTACGAAAAATATGGAAAAACGAGGCATATGATTTTACGCCTTGGCTTGCCGAAAATTTAGAGCAAATAGGAGATGCAATCGGACTTGAATTGGAATTTGATTCTAAAGAGGTTTCTGTCGGACCTTTTTCTGCTGATATTCTTGCAAAAGACACAGGAACTGACAAATTTGTAGTAATTGAAAACCAACTTGAGAAAACAAATCACGACCATCTTGGAAAGTGTATAACTTACGCTTCAGTTCTTGACGCATCCGCAGTTATTTGGATTGCTTCAAAATTTACTGACCAACATAAAAAAGCATTGGATTGGCTGAATGACCATACTTCTGACGAAATCGGATTTTATGGAATAAAAGTGGAGTTATGGCAAATTGATAATTCTCAACCTGCTGTTCGATTTAATGTTGTGAGCGAACCGAATATTGCAGTTAGACAAGCGACTAAAAGAAAAGAACAAGGCGAACTTTCCGAAACGAGAAAAACCCAATTTGAATTTTGGACAGCGTTTAGAGAAAAGTTAGAGAATTCTGGAAAAATCCGTTCTTTACAAACAC
This sequence comes from Mesonia phycicola, assembly GCF_900141885.1. Classification (GTDB taxonomy): domain Bacteria; phylum Bacteroidota; class Bacteroidia; order Flavobacteriales; family Flavobacteriaceae; genus Mesonia; species Mesonia phycicola. The sequence goes on from NZ_FQYY01000014.1 coordinate 4,879, forward strand.
CTAGACCACAATATTGGTTTGATATTGCATTAGGAAAATCTGGAATACATTTATCGAACACATTTAATACTGACCGAAATGAAATTGGAGCAAGAGTTTATATTCACAATAAAAAAGTTGATGAATGGCTACCATATTTCGAGTCTAAAAAAGATATTATCGAATCGAAAATTGGTTCTGAACTCACTTGGAATCCAAATCCGAACAATAAAGACAAAGTAATAACTCTGACTAAACATTTTAAATTGGAAAATAAGGAAAATTGGAAAGAAGCGATAAACTGGCTTGCCGAAAATTCGATTAAGTTTAAAGAAACATTTGCGAAAATAATAAAAGAAAAAACTGCATAGAACAACGTGTATAATTCATTGCTAGTACTCGCCTACTTACGAAAATCCTCGCGGATTTTCTATTCGGTTTGTATTTGTTAATTTAGTTGCTGAAACACGCAACGAAATCATACACAAAACCGTTACTCAACATTTGACACCAATTGAACTCTAGAACAAGATATATACTTCTGATTTTAGCTTCTATAGCTTGCGTGCTGACTTTTTACAACCACAATAATGAATTGACAGAAACTAGCTTTGATTCTGTTGAATTAAAGTATGCTAAACGGTTTTTCGGAATTGGAATTTTATGTATTGGATTATATTTTTTCAATAAAAATTGGCGGAATGTAATATCCAAAATTATGATAGGAGCATTTGGAATAAGTTTATTACTCAACTTATATATAGTTCCTAGAGTTTATAGAACTGTTCAACTTAACGAAGTATATTATGAATACTCTGAATTAGAAACTTGTGAAGAAATGGAAAAACGGTTTTTGACTGACTTAAAAAATGAAGAAATCGTTTATTTTCAGTTCGGAATCGGTTACGATATTGAATTGGCAAAAACTCTTAAGGAAAAGTATAAAATTCAATCTATCGGAATGGGTTGTACAATTAAGTCCGAATATGAATGTTATAATAAATTGGTCAATGAATACCTAAAAGAAAAACATAACGACGGAATAATTGACTATTGAAAATAAAAACGTTGGGTAACAATGTATAATTCCAACTAAGGTTTAGTTGTGTCCTGCGGACACAGACGCAAAAGCGTCAAAGTTAGCTCTTTTTACTATCTTTACTCCTAACCTTCCCTTAGCTGGGAAATTATACAAAACCGTTGTAGCCAATTATCCAAAAATGCCTGAAGAGTTAGAAAATAAACTAATCGATATTATTGAAAGTGATATATGGATGACTAACATTTTGAAAATAGTCAGAGATTTAAACCTAAAAGATTGTTGGATTGGAGCTGGTTTTGTTAGAAATAAAGTTTGGGACGAAAAACACGGAAAAGACAGAACTGAACTTAATGATATTGATATAATATATTTTGACAAATCAAATTTGACTAAAAAGTTTGACTTAGAAATAGAGGGCAAACTGAGAAATCTGAATCCTAAACTAAATTGGTCTGTTAAGAATCAAGCAAGGATGCATATTAGAAACGGACATAAACAATATACTAATTGTAAAAAAGCTATTTCCTTTTGGCCTGAAACAGCTACTTCAATAGCTGTAAGATTGAATTTCAAAAACAAAATTGAGTATATCGCACCTTATGGATTAGAAGATTTATTTAATCTTTTAGTTGTTCCAACACCAAGGTTTGATTTGACCATTTACAAGAATAGAATTGAAAAGAAAAACTGGAAAGAAAAATGGAACGAATTAGAAATAAAAACTGGCTACAACACCGTGTAACCGCAATTACGGCGGATTCGACTACGTCCGAATCCACTCGGAATTGCTAAAGTCTGTGCTAAACCGAAAAATAGTTTAACTTTAACCCGTAACTGACGGTTATACAAAACCGTTGTGTGTAATTTGAAAAATGAACGTAATTGAACCAAAATATAAGTATAAAGAAATTGAAAAGGTTTTTGAAAAACTGATTTCAGGAAACGTAGAACTGACTGAACATTTTACGAAAGAAGTTGACCTTTCTGATTATAATCAAAAGGATAATATTCCTTATGTTGACATAGGTTCGATTTCAAGATTTATTGTAGAAAAGAAAATCGAGAATGAAACATCTGATTTAGGATTATTTTTTGAAAACGTTGAGGAAATTTATAAAAATGGAGATAAAGACGTTCGGAATTTTATTGTTGTAGGACTGTTCGAGGGAATTCAAAATATCGGTGGTGAAGAAATCGAATATTATAAATCTTTTAATCAATGGTTGAAACCAGAAACACAAGAAGCGTGGAATAGAATAATTGACTATTGGGAAGGAACTGAATGGCGAATTTCAAAAGATGAGCGTAAAAAAAGAGAAAAAGAAACACAGAAAATATTAAACAAAAAGAAATAAAAACTACACACAACATTGGCTATAAGTAATTGCTGGTTCTCGCCTACTTCTGAAAATCCTTGTGGATTTTCAGCTTGGTGCGTGCTTGCAAAGTTAACTGCTAACCCACGCAACTACTCATAGCCGATACCGTTGGCAAAAATTATGAAACAAACTTTTACACTTTCAAAACAACAGGAAAATACTCTTGAACAAATTTATAGAGAGTTGCTCATCTCATTGAAAAAAACTTGGACGGAAGAAAATATGTTTGAACTCGTCTGCTTTATAACTAAAGAATGTGGACATCAAACAATTACTTCAAAAAAAGATAAAACCGTAAATTTTTTTAAAGGTGTTGAAAAAGTTGGTGGCAAAGCTTTTAGTTCGACAAAAGGTAAATTTTATGCGTATAAAAATAATGGTTTTGGAAATGAGTTAATTTCTGATACAAAAAAAATAAATGATTTTATAAAAGCTACTCCAGATAAAGTCAAAAAATTTAGCAAAAAATCAAAACTAAACTTTGAAAAACTAAATAATGATTTTTTAAAAAAGTCGAAAAAAGAAAAACTGAATCTAATGGCTTCAGGAGTAATGAGTATTCTAATTTTTTATGCATCAGCAGGAGGTGAAGATTTTGAAGGCGGTATTCCAGATTTAGATTTAGAGTTAGGAATTGGATATCATAGAAACATTTTTAGTCATTCAATTTTTTCGGGTCTGATAATTGAATTTTTAATGAGGTCTGGAGTGGAGATTATAAATAAATCTTATTCGAACTTACCCGCATATCATCATTACTTTTGGGACAAAACAAATAGATTTATAAACAATAATAAAAATTTAGCAATTGGTTCAATGTGGGCTGGCATAAGTGTTCATTTAATTCAAGATGCTGGTTTAAATCACGCAACAACGAAACCTTATACCGGTGTTCCTTTCGAAATGTCAATGGATGCTCATCAAGGTTTATTCGCAGCTAATGGAACAGCTTCGGCCATTTTTGCAGGAAGAAAATAACTTTTGCCAACAATGTATAATTCCAACTAAGGTTTAGTTGTGTCCTGCGGACACAGACGCAAAAGCGTCAAAGTTAGCTCTTTTTATTATCTTTACTCCTAACCTTCCCTTAGCTGGAAAATTATACAAAACCGTTGTAACACATTTTGAGAATGAACTTTCCTGAAATAGGTTGACTAAAATTTAAACCATTAATTATAGTCACTTATGAAAACACAAAATGAACACTGGCGAAAAAAAAGCTACCAAAAAGTAACTTTAGAGACTAAACTTTTAGTCGTTGACCAAATTCTTACAGGACATATTTCTAACAATCAGGCCTCCAAAAAATATGATGTCCCCAGAACAACTATTTCCTATTGGTTAAGAAA
>NZ_FQYY01000012.1 GCF_900141885.1 Mesonia phycicola
CAAAAGATTATCAAAGCGGGAGAATTATTAGATGTCAAAGTTCTTGATCATCTTATTATAACTCCTAATAAAGAGTATTACAGTTTTGCTGATCAGGGAATTTTGTAAAGTAAAATTTCGTTTATGATCTATTTAAATTATACGAATATTGATAGCGAGACACAGGAGCGTTTAATTTCAATTTCTAAAAAGGAAGTGCATCGACGTTAAGGTAAAGAATTGATGAGTTATGCTCAGAAACACATGTGAATTATGAGCAACTCCTACAAGAGGAAGGAATACGAAACCTATATACTTATCATTTTGTATTTGAGATGTAATTGCTAAATAACAACAAAAAAGCCCTTATTTAATTAGGGCTTTTTTAATGTTTAATAGACTGAAATTTGTATCTTTAAAGCATTGGAAGATAGAAGTTTTGGTCCTTTTATTTTTTGATTTGACTTTCCTGAACGACCAAATAAATAAGTTTTAATTCGTGGTTTTCGGTGACTGCCGGAGGTTTGAATTTTTGTCCCTCACGGGGACGAAAAGGAAAAGCAAGAGGATAACACGCGGAGCGGTGTTATAGCGATATGTTTTTTCTGAAATCACCTAAGAATAGGGGGTACGGTGATTGGTCAGATCGTGTACTTGCCTGTTTTTGCAGCAAATACCTTCGTGAGCCTTAAATACCGGGTAATTTTTACAGCAAATGGAACCTAAACCTTTTAAAAAGTACAAGTTCTCAGCGATTAATTTTAAAAAAGAGGTAGCGGATCAGTTCCGGATTTTCTCCAAGAAATTAGGGACTTCTCATAGTGATAGTTTAAAGGCTATGCTTCGATTTTTTGACATACACCAGCTTTCTCCTTATGAATCTTTAGGAAATAATATGGATACCTTGGAGCGTAGGTTAAAAAAAAGAATGAATGCAATGATCGCCATTATTAAAGATATTGAAAAAAGGCAAACCAAGCCTACTCAGGCTATGCTTCAATTGCTTTTCGAACAGGTAGCGGCTACCGATGAGAATACCCCGGATATTCAGGAAAGAGAACCATTCAACCCGTCTTCCTCTAAAGAAATTACTGAACTAAAGGTAGAAAAGGAAGCTCCAAGCCGGGAGGTTCCGGAAGTATCCTCTTGGGAAATAGCCTATCATAGTGAACAGGAGAGAAGTAAGATACTTTATGAATTATATACGGCGATCTCATCTAATGTTCGATACATCAAACCCGGATTAGGGAAGAATTATTTTCGTTTGGAAATGACCCCGAAACAATGGGAGAAAATTCAACAAAAAATAGAGTATGTATATCACCATCACACCACAGAAACTCGGTAGTCATTACCTGCAAAGTGCCGGTGATTTTGTAGACTACCTGGAAAAAGAAAATCAAGGGAAAAACCAAAATGAAATGGAGGCGTTTTTTGATCCATATGATGATAAAATTTCTGCAGAAGAGGTGAAAGTGTCTATCGATCAAAACACGGCTAAACTAAAGAAAAAAGAGCCTAAATTTTATTCGATCACAATCAATCCCAGCGCCAGGGAACTGGCACATATCGCTGATAAGCCTTCCGCCTTAAAAGCCTATACCCGAAGCCTTATGGAAAACTATGCCAAGGCTTTTCATAGGGAAATAGAGGGACGTAAAATTACGAAGGATGATATTCTCTATTTTGCAAAATTAGAACACCAACGTAGGTATAAAGGTACCGATAGTGCTGTCCGGGAAAATCGACCTTATATTCAAAAAATTGCTCGTTTACAACACGAGATGGTACTCATCAAAAAAGGCGAGATGGAAGGAAGTATTCAAACGAAACAGCAAAGCATTCAAGAACTTCAACAAAAAGCGCCGCATCAACAGCAAGGGAAGATGATCGAGGAGGGAATGATCAAAGAAGGGGATCAACGCCATATTCACGTGCTGGTGAGTCGAAAAGATCGATCGAATCGGTATAGTCTTTCTCCCGGAAGTAGGTACAAAGCATCAACGACTATACTTCACGGGAAAGAACTGAAACGAGGTTTCGATCGGGATCAATTTTTTAAAGCGGCAGAAGAAGTTTTTGATCGGAAATTTCAATACCGAAGAAATTATGTGGAAAGCTATCAAGCTCGAAATACTTTTTTAAAACATCCGGAAAGGTATTTTAAACAACTTCTTCGGCTTCCTGCACCAGAGAAGAAAATAGCCTTCCAACTGCTAAAAGAAAGAGGAGTGAAATTTCCCTTAACAACTATTCCCTTAACTTCCTCACAGCTCGCCGGAAAAATTATGGCGAAGCTTAAAAAAGGGTTTACGAAAGCCATCCATTCCGGATCTATTGAATTATGAGTATAGATATTGCTTACCTTTTCATTTATGTAGCTCCTCTTTTGTTCTTGGGAGTGATTTGTTGGGGACTCTTTACCGAAAGAATCACCCCAAAAGTCCCTGAAAAATATCGAGTAAAACTTAAGCTTCGTGGAGGACATTTTAAAATTCAGGATATCAGAAAAGGGGTTTCGATCATCGGAGCTGCAGGAAGCGGAAAAACCTTTAGTGTGGTTTATAATTTGTTGCTGCATTTTAGCAAGTATAAATTTTCTGGAGTTATTCACGATTATAAAGATCAGGAACTTACCGAGATTGCTCTACCTTTATTTAAAGCGGCAGGAGTGCGCTGTTATCCTGTTTCTTTTGACAGGGTTCAATACCGAATAAATCCCATCGCTCCTCGATATTTGCCGAATGAAGAGAGTGTCAATGAAGTGGCGAAAGTTTTAATGGAGAATCTGTTAGAACAAAATCTGTCTTCAACGAGCGGAAGCAATCGTTTTTTTACAGATGCAGTGGAAGGATTACTGGCAGGACTTATCTGGAAACTGAAATCAAGGTATCCCCAGTATTGTAGTTTACCCCATCTTATCGCTGTGTTTCAGTATTTAGATACGAAGAGCCTGGTGGCTTTTCTAAGTAGTGATCTCACAGCAAAAAGTATGGCAGGGTCATTTATCAATGGGGTTGATTCTGAAAAGCAAACCGCAGGAGTTAAAAGTACACTTGCTAATGCGTTTAAAAAAATCAGCTCTCAGAAAATGTTTTATATGCTCTCCGCTGATCAGATTCCCTTAGATATCAATGCAGTTGAACATCACGCCGTGATTTCCATTAGTAACAATCCGCAATACGAATCTGCTTATTCCCCGATTATTGCCACCATTATTCATACCATTACCAAGCAGATGAGCGTTCGACAGCGCGAGGGATCTTTCCTATTGATGGAAGAAGCTCCCACCATCAAATTACCACATATGCACCGTATTCCAGCAACTCTTCGAAGCTATAATATTGCTACGGTCTATGTGATGCAGGATAAGATACAAAATGATATGCTGTACGGAGAAAAGGCGAGTAAGGCGATTCTGAGTAATCTATCTTATCAGTTTTTCGGAAAGGTGAATGATCCCGATACGGCAAAGTATTATGAGCGCTTTTTTGAAATCATTAAATCTCCTACCAAGAGTGTGAGTAAAAGTAGTGGATTAACTTTACAAAGTAGGGTAACCAAAGGGGAGAAAGAGGTTTCTAAACGGAGAGCTCACGAGTTTTTTAAACTCAAAGCCGGGGAGTTTATCGCTTTTGCCGATGGTAAGGATCGAAAAATAAACTTTGATTTTCCTAAGCATACTCATGTGAATGAAGCAACGATAGACACTGTAGATCCTGAAGTAATAGGGGAATGCTACCAGAACATCTTCGCAGATGTAAAATCTATTTTTAAATAATATTCTCGCAATATGCTGGATACTCGTTATTTAGGACTTGTTAATTTTTAATTCAATCCTGACTGTTAATTTTCTTGTCAGAAATAGTTCATATTTATAATTTTGGAAAAAATCCTCTTAAAAGGAAAATATCCTAATTATGAATGCCAATTCAATACTTCATTTAGATCTTGATACCTTTTTTGTATCTGTTGAACGGTTAATTAATACGGAGTTATTGAATAAGCCGTTGTTAGTAGGTGGTTTGGGAGATCGTGGAGTGGTAGCTGCTTGTAGTTATGAAACCCGAAAGTTTGGTGTGCATAGTGGGATGTCGATGAAAGTTGCTCGAAATCTTTGTCCGGAAGCTACGGTGATCAAAGGAAATGCTTCTACCTACACAAAATACTCTCATCTGATTACCGAAATTATAAAATCTGAAGTGCCTTCTTTTGAGAAAGCCAGTGTCGATGAGTTTTATGCAGATCTAACAGGGATGGATCGTTTTTTTGGTACCTATAAGTTTGCAGGAGAATTACGTCAGAAAATTATAAGGGAAAGCGGACTGCCAATTTCCTTTGGTCTCTCTCAAAATAAGGTCGTTTCTAAAATTGCTACTGGCGAGGCTAAACCCAATAATCAAAAAATAATAGAAGTAGGTACTGAAAAAGGTTTTTTAGCGCCGCTTTCGGTGAAGAAAATACCGATGGTCGGAAATAAAACCTTTCAAAAACTCGTGCATCTTGGAGTGCATTATATTCATACACTTCAAGAAATGCCTTTGGAGATGTTGGAACGCGTACTTGGAAAAAACGGTAAGCTCATCTGGCTTCGGGCGCAAGGGATTGATCATTCTCCCATTATTCCTTTTCACGAGCGAAAATCTATTTCGATGGAGCGTACCTTTAATAAAGATACCATCGATGTTATACGACTAAAAGCAACTATACAGGCGATGGCAGAGAGTTTAGCTTACCAATTACGGAACGGCAATAAATTAGCATCCACCGTGACAATTAAAATTCGCTATTCTGATTACCAGACTTATTCGAAACAAACTAAAATTCCGTATACCAGTGCCGATCATATTTTGGTGCCTAAAGCTCTAGAACTTTTTCAAAATCTTTATCAACGCCGGGTATTGATTCGGTTGATCGGTGTTCGCTTGTCGGGAATTGTGGGCGGAAACTATCAAATTAATTTGTTTGACGATTCTGAAAAAATGCTGAATCTCTACCAATCCTTAGATAAGATTAAAAACCGCTTCGGCGAAAAGAGTGTGTTACGCGCTTCAACCTTAGGAACACGAACTATTGGGGGCGTACAAAACCCGTTTAATGGAGAACCGCCTATTGTCTTAGCTCACCGAAAGCAATAAATATGTATCTAAATTGTCATACTTGGTTTTCGTTACGCTATGGTACTTTTTCAGCAGAAGAACTGTGTCGATTAGCAAAGAGCAAGGGGATTTCAACCGTAGCGGTTACCGATATTAATAACACTTCCGCTTGTTTGGAGTTTTTAAAAATTGCTCCATCCTACGGGATAAAGCCTTTGGTGGGAATCGATTTTAGAAATGATCATCAAGCTTTGTATGTAGGAATTGCCAAAAACCGTCACGGTTTTTTACGGTTGAACCGTTACTTGTCAGAACATCTCCATCAGAAAAAGGCTTTCTCAGTCATCGCCCCGGAACTGGAGGATTGTTATTTTATTTATCCTTTTGAACAAGCGTTACAACTACCTGCAACCGCATTTCAACCACAGCGGTTGATTGGTGTAGGTATGTATGATTTGAACCGTTTTAAATTCTCAAAATTTAATGCAGAGGAGTACCAACAACATTTAGTGTTTTTATCAAGTGTAACGATTCGCAATCAAAAAGATTTTAATGCGCATCGCTTATTACGTGCTATTGATCTGAATACTTTATTAAGTAAACTTCCTAAGACTCAGCAAGCTAACAAAGCTCACCGCATGTATGCCCAAGAAGAAGTTGAAAAGCACTTTTGTGATTATCCATTTATACTTGAAAATACTCAGCAACTGATCGAAGGATGTAGGATAGATTTTGAATTTGGTAAAGGGCTCAATCAAAATCTGAAGGTCTATACTCGAAGTCAACAAAAAGACGAAGTACTGCTTCGGAAATTGTGTGATGAACGTCTAGAAAAACGATATCCTCATCCTTCAGCTTATGTACATCAACGCTTAGCCAAAGAACTTGATGCGATTATTCGGTTAGGTTTTGTGTCCTATTTTTTAATTAATCTGGATATCGTAGAATATGCCCGAAGCAAAGACTATCCGTTTATAGGTAGAGGTAGTGGAGCTAATTCTATTGTCGCTTATATTCTAGGAATTACCAATGTAGATCCTATTGAACTCGACCTTTATTTTGAACGTTTTATCAATCCTAACCGAAGTTCACCACCCGATTTTGATATCGATTTTTCTTGGAAAGATAGAAATGATGTTACTGAATATATCTTTCAGCGTTATGAACATACTGCTTTGATGGGAACCTATGTTACCTTTAAACAAAAAGCCGTTGCACGAGAACTCGGTAAAGTATTTGGTCTGCCAAAAGAAAATATCGATAAACTTGCCTCTGGATATTACCACTACTCGCAATTAGATGAATTGGAGCAACTGGTCGTGAATTATAGTGCCTATATCCAAGGCTTTCCTAACTATATCAGTGTGCATTCCGGAGGTATTCTCATTTTAAATGAACCCGTTGAAAAGTTTGCAGCCACCTTTTTACCTCCTAAGGGATTTGCAACTATTCAAATTGATATGAATATCGCTGAAGAAGTGGGGATCCATAAGTTTGATATTTTGGCACAACGCGGATTATCTAAAATTAAAGATGCCATTACGCTAATCAAACAGAATCAACCGGAAGCGGAACTGCTCGATATTGAAGACATAGAAGCATTCAAAAAAGATAAGAATATAAATCAGTTACTAAAAGTCGGTGACTGTATGGGAGTTTTTTATGTTGAATCACCTGCAATGCGGGGATTACTTACTAAACTACAAACCGATAATTACTTGAATTTAGTTGCTGCCAGTTCGGTGATTCGTCCGGGCGTTTCTAGTGCCGGGATGAAAGAAGAGTTTATCCAACGGCACCGTTTTCCTGAAAAACGAAAAGAAGCACATCCGGTTTTATATAAGATTATGCCCGATACTTATGGCGTGATGGTTTACCAAGAAGATGTGATGAAAGTAGCCCATCATTTTGCAGGATTAGATCTCGATGATGCCGATGTATTGCGACGTGGAATGAGCGGTAAAAAAACTTCTAAAAGTCAAATGGAGCGTATTGCGACTAAGTTTAGAAGTAACTGTAAAGCCAAGGGCTATCCTGAAGCGCTCACCGAAGAAATATGGACGCAAATTTCTTCTTTTGCCGGTTATGCTTTTCCGAAAGGACATTCTGCTTCTTATGCCGTGGAGAGTTACCAAAGCCTTTATTTGAAATGTTATTTTCCGTTAGAATTTATGGTGGCTGCTATCAACAACGGGGGCGGTTTTTATACGGTTGAAACTTACTTACAAGAAATACGAAATAAGGGTGGAGTCGTGCACCCTCCTTGTATTAATACAAGTGATCACCCAACCGTGATCAAGGGCAAAGCTATTTATTTAGGGTTGGGTTATTTAAAAGAATTAGAGCTTAAAACCATTCAGCGTATTTTAGAAAATCGAAATTTTTATGGGGCTTATCAATCTTTAGCTCATTTTTTAGAGCGTGTACCTATCGGAATTGAGCAAGTGAGTATTTTAATTAAGATCGATGCCTTTCGGTTTACCGGTAAAGATAAGCACGAACTTTTATGGAATGCTCACTTTATGATTCATCAACCTCAAGTACTTGAACATCAAGAACAGCTTTTTAGTAATCCGCCTAAGAATTTTGTATTACCCTCTTTTGAACATAGTTTTTTAACGCAAGCTTACGATCAGTTAGCAGTCTTAGGTTTTCATTTGTTTCACCCTTTTAAGTTATTAAAGCACAAAATCACTAGTAAAATGAATATCAACCGTATTCTCAACCGCTATGTCAACCGTAATGGTTTAGTGACGGTTGAACAACACCCAAGCGTCACGGTTTATGGATATTTGATCACGATGAAGGCCACTAGAACCAGTAAGGGTGAGTATATGTATTTCGGTACGTTTTACGATTATAACTTTACAATTTTCGATACGGTTCACTTTCCTAAGGTAGCGGCTCAATATCCAATTCGAGGAAAAGGGATTTATCGATGTACAGGAACTATTCAACTTGAATTAGGTTACCTCTCGATAACAATTAGCAAAATTGAAAAAATGGAATTATTGCAAGATCCACGATTTGTGAGTAGGTATTCGTAAATGTTAAGTTTCGATATTATAGGTTTTCACATATACAAGACTTAGAATTTGATTTGTTGTGCTAAATAATTGAATTTAGAAACTCCTATCAGGAGATTTAATTATGGTGGTACCACTCATCAACCTATGCTCTAAACGTTTAAACGAATTTAAGCAGATTATGCAGGAAGTTAAATACTAACATATTAAATTAGTTTTTGAAAAAGAATAAAATTTATGGAAGGAATAAGGGAATTTGAAAAAAATATTTTAATAGAGGTAGGTTTTGTAGAAAAAGTTACTAAAATAAGAGAACAATTTTTAAAAAATAATTCAGATGAAATTTTAAAATGTGACAAAAAAACGTTTATGGCTATGGTTGATCCCAAATATAATTTGGAACACAAAGGGGGTGGCGTATTTACATTAACAAAAACATTTAAAAATTTTACTTTCATACTAGAGCCTAATAAATATTCTGGAGCAGGCCTGCTATTTTATATTATTATTTTAAAAGACGGTATAGATCAGGATATCGGTTTTTCCCAATATGGTAGTGTACTTCGGTATTTACCTTATGACAAATCTAGAATTGAAAAAACCAACCGTACATTTGGATACAATGCTTTAAGTGAAATGAAAGATTATTTAAACCAGATGATTACATTATGGGAAGAATTTGTAGAAAAATACATTGAAAAACTAGAACTTGGCATCGAACCTCCCAATACGCCATATGAAGATTAATACCGTTTATTTAAAATTGTTCAAATTTCAGAATTATGTTAAAAAAATATACAAGACTATTTTTAAAATATATACTTTTTTATTTTCAGTATTATATTTTCTTGCAAACCCAGTTTTAGTGAAAATAACATTCGAGTAATAAATTCGGCGAAAAAAGGAAATGTAAAAAGTGTTAATGACTATTTGGAAAATGGAGGAGATCCCTTATTGCATTGTAAAGATTATAAATCAGGTGGTAAGGGGAGTTTTGGAGTACTTTATGATCTTCCTTTTAATATTAGCATTTCAAAATCTACAGACCTTTTAAAATTGTATTTAAAATATGATATACCTGAAGATGTAAAGTCTGAAATGTTCCAAACGGCCATCCTAGCTAAAGAAACTAAATTCATAAAAATTTTCATTAATGAAAATTCTGATGCCATAAATATTGCCAGTAGTTGTTATAGAGGCGACTTAATTAAAAACGAACTTAAAGAACTTTTACGTTTAGGATATGAAGTTAATAAAATAAATGAGAAAAGCGGTAACACTTTACTTATTGAATATGCCTATTGTCCAGTAAATGAAGATAGTAAAGAGCTTATTGAAACGATGAAGTTTTTAATAAAAAATGGTGCACGAACAGATATTAAAAACAATAATGGAAAAACAGCCTACGATGTAGCCGTTAATAAAAATATTAAAGAATTTTTGAAAGATTATAGATAATTTCATGAAATTGAAATCTACGCAGCTTTTAAAAATTTAGAAAAAAGAAAGGTCGAAATCTCAAATGCTTTATATTATAAAAGCTATAACAGTCCTCCTTACAAAATTGGAACTGAGACTATAGATAGATATTTAGAAGATGGTGAAATTTTTCACGTAGTAGAATTTGTAGGTCAAGACACGCCGGGGAATTTCGCAAGTACGTATAAGGTCAAATCGATAGATGAGCTAGGACAAAAACTAGCAGTTATGGAAAGTTGGAAGGATCCTAAAAAAGGTAAAATCGTTGTCAGAAGCTACAAAGTAAAGCAAGGACAAAAAATCCCAGTAAGAGAAGGAGTTATAGGTAGAGTTAAAGAAATAACACCAGGAAGTAAGTATGAAGGAAAATACTTAGAAGGTGGTTACCAACAATACGAATTTTTAACAAAATGGGAATATGACAATGAAAAATGGGAAGATTACCTAGATATGATTTCTGAAGACACTTTAATATAAAAATTATGATAAAATTTGAAATATTTAATAATCAAACTAGCAAAATTTGTCACTTGATTAATGACACTTCTCAAGAAATACATCGAATTTCACCAAAGTCTATTGCTTGGAATTCGAAGGGGAATTTTTATAAATTAATACCTTCTCAACCAGCTACAGCTATTATAATTGGTAAGGACTATTTACTTCTACAGTACAGAGAAAAAAGCGAAGAATATCCCCATCCTCATAATATGGTAATGTATAATTTTAACGCAGTTGTCGAGTATGTGGTAGAAGCTCCTTTTTTAAAAACCAATGAGGTAACTTTTAATAAGAAAAACCTACAAGCTAGTTTTAGTGGCTTTAAACGTTTAGATAGATTGGATAGTGAATCTCCTCACGAGATAAAAATAGACAATCAGCGCCATGTTTTGGTGTGTTTGTATGATAAAAAACACGGAACACCTTTAGATGACCGTGCAGGAAAGCCCCACGAGTTACAAGCCTTAAATGTAGAAACAGGAGAATTTCATCCTGCATGGTGTAAATATTATGGTAGATTATAAAAACCTAGAAATAGTCAATTCTTTCAACAAATACTTCTGGTGGTAGAAATCAATATGAATTCATAAATTATTGGGATAAAAATTGGAAAGATTTAATAGAAGAAGTAAGAAGTGAACGAAAAACATTAATAAAATGAAAGTTGAAATATATAATGTCTCGACTGTTGAAAAAGAATTTTACGGAGATACCAATGAACATTTTTTATATCATAAACTAAAAGAAGGTGAAATTCTAAAGTTAAATTTTTTTGAGGCTCACCCAAAATATATCAAATGGAGTTATAAGGGAGAAGAAATAGTAATAAATAGTAAAAAATATATGGAAGGTTTCTGTATGGATAACAATTACATCTATACAATAGATATCATAACTGGAGACCCTAACTCAAACAATATAATTATATATAATTTTGAAGGAAAAATTCATACAAAAGCTACAGCGCCATTTTTAAAAACACCAGAACTTAATTCTATCGAAGGAAATAAAAGACTAGCTGATATAGGTGGATTTAGAAGATTAGATAGAAAGTATGAAAATTCTTCCTATTTTTTAGAGATAAATGGAATAAGACACATATTAGTACTTTTGTACTATCAAGTTTCTGGAGATTTCTACGATAGAAGAGGAGAGCCTCATGAACTACAAGCCTTAAATGTAGAAACAGGAGAATTTCATCCTACTTGGTGTAAATATTATGGGAGAATGTAAAATAGTATTCTCAATATAAATGAAAGAAATAGATAGAATACATGAAAAAGTTTCTTTAGAAAAACCAAGAGGCAACAAAACGATTATTACTGTTGAAGGAATTAAAAAGCCTAAAGTAAAACTTAATATTATAAAAAATATTATAATCAGATTTTTACAAAATGATACACTAGAAGATAACTCCTCTCAATGGTCTACTCTTTTGCCAGAAAAATTTATTCAAATATTAAATTTAATAGATGAACATGATATAGGTAATGATGATTTTTTAGTTTTTTTAGAGATTGCAATTTACGATTTAAAAAATAGAAACTGGGAATGGTATAGTTCGAAATCTACTATAAATGGTTTTAGTATTGTTTTTAAAAATTCATTTTATCCAAAGTCTTTATGGTTGATTCATAGTTTAAATATCCCTCTTTCTAAAATATATATCAAAGATGATGTATTTGGAGATTATGAATTATATACTTTTAAAGATATAACCTCTTATGGCAAACTAGATGGCATTCAATTCGATTGATATAGAATGAAAAAAGATAAGGCGCATTCAGTTCTAACCTATTGCCGACGGTCTTTTATAATTACCCAGCTGAGGAAATTTAGAAAATAAAGATAGTAAAAAGAACTGACCATGACGCGTGAGCGCCTGTGTCCGCAGGACACGAAGCCACGATTGAAGATAAACCTTGTTGTCTAAAGTGCTTTTTCCGTTCAGATTTTCGATTCCACTTTACCATTTCTGAGCTTTTTAGTCAGCCGATTTCAAATTAACTTTTTGAAAATGAATTTTAGTTTTACTTTTTTCTCCGCAAAGATTATAGAAATAGAGTAGTGCTAAGAAAATTTTCTGCGCAACAATTGATCCGTTTCAGTTTATCAAGCTTGAGTAAGTTTAAGTCCGCTGAGTTCTAATTTTCTTTAGGATTTTAATCTTCTCTGCGTAAAGTTTTGCCAAACAGTTTTTCGTCTGAGTGATTTTTTATCCGTTTAGATTCCTCAAATTTCTTTAAGTTTTCGTCCAAAAAAGAGATTGTTTTGGAAATGAAACTTGAAGTTTACCACCCTGTAATTGTGCATTTTTGATAACGGTCTTGTATAAAAATCAGTTGCAGATTGGTTAAAAACTAAGATAGCTAAAATAACTGACTTTTATGCTTGCGCGGTTGTGTCCGCAGGACACAAAGCCGCAATTGTTGTTATACGGTGTTAGCGGTAGTACTTTTTACTCAATTAAAAGATTGTCTAAATTCAATAGGGGAAATATTAGTTTTGTTTTTAAATAGTTTACTAAATGACGCAGGATACTCAAAACCTAATTCATAGGCAATTTCACTCACGCTTAAATCGGTAGTTGATAATTTTTCTTTGGCTTTTTCAATTATTTTGTTCTGAATATGTTGTTTTGTACTCTGTCCGCTTACAATTTTTAATGTACTACTTAGATAATTAGGAGAAAGATTTAAATCGTTTGCAATTTGAGTAACCGTAGGAATTCCATTGTCCAGAATTCCATTGTCATCAAAATATAAGTTTAGTAGTTCTTCTAGTTTCGCTAATATTTGATGATTATTAATCTTTCTTGTTATGAATTGTCGCTCATAATATCGTTGAGCAAAGTTTAAGAATAATTCAATTTGAGAGATAATTATACTTTCACTAAACTTATCAATATTGGATTGATATTCCTGTTGTATGCTCTTTAGTAATTGTTCTAAATTGAGTTCTTCTTTTTTGGAAAGGAAGAGAGCTTCATTTACTGCATAGCCAAAAAAGTCATATTTTTTTATTGATTTTCCCAATTTTGTATTCCATAAAAAATCTGGATGTACAAGTAAAAGCCAACCAGATGCATTGACTTCTACATTTTGATTTATTTGAATCTGTAAAACTTGATTTGGTGCAATAAATGACAAAACACCTTCATCAAAATCATACTTTTGTTGTCCATAATTGAATTTTTCATTAACATTCCGTTTTAAACCAATAGAGTAGAACTCCTGAATCCATTTAATCTCTTTTGTGTCTGTAGGATAATTTACGTTACTGTAATCTACCAGACTAATTAAAGGGTGTTCAGGTTTTGGTAGATTGCAGTATTTGTGAAAATCGCTTATCGTTTTAAAACGGAATGTGTTTATCATTTGTTAAATATAAATTATTATTGTTCTTTATATAATATCATACCTGCGTGATAAAGAATGCCGTTTTTAAATTCTCCATCTGCAGTAAAACCTGTATCATCCTTATAATCAATGTGGTTTACAGTTATCCAATAATCACCTTGGTATGCACTTTTTTGGTTTCCTCTGGCTTCGTCATAACGGTTGTTTGGTAGTAATTCGTGACGTATGTTTCCATCCTTGGTTACCCATATTCCAATATATTCTTTGGTTTGTTCTATTGTCATTTGAATTTAAAATTTAATTTTTAAATCCTGTAGATATTCCTAAAGTTCTGTTTTCTTCCATAGCTTTCTGGATTGTATCTATTTTAAGGTTAGCATAATGATGTGCATCCTTTCCCATAAAAAAATGAACTGGTGGATGCTCTTGTTTACTCAAAGTAATCAAAACTTCAGCACCTTTTTCTGGGTCGTTGGGTTGATTACCATTAATTTTTTTTAAATGTGCTTGTTCCATTTCACGAGCTGTTTTATAATCTTCAATTGGATTATTAGGTGTTTTAACAGAACCTTCTGATAAAAAATTGGTTCTAAAATATCCTGGATATACCAAAGTTGTATATACTCCAAATGATTTCATTTCTTCTGCTAAAGCCTCTGTAAAACCTGCAACAGCAAATTTAGAAGAACAGTAAATACCGAAACCTGCAAAATTTCCTGTATAACCACCTATAGAAGCGATATTAAATATGTGTCCAGATTTTTGTTTACGTAAATACTGTGTAGCATTCCTAATTACGTTTAGAGAACCAAACACATTTACTTTAAAATTATCTTCTACTTCTTTTGCTGAAAGCTCTTCTAAAGTTCCAATTTGGCTGTAACCTGCATTATTAACTAAAACATCAATTCTACCAAAATGACTAATCGTAGCTTCAATAGCTTTCTTAACATTTTCATTTTCTGTTAAATCCATTTGAATTGGTAAGAATTTTTCATTCTCTTCTCCAATTTCATTAATTAAGGCTTGTTTGTTTCTTGAAGTAGAGGCAACATTATAACCTTGTAAAAGAAGTTTTTTGGTTAATATTAACCCTAAACCTTTAGATGCTCCTGTAATAAACCATACTTTTTTTGTGTTCATATTCTTAAATTTAGATTATGGTACAAAATTGACTTATTCCAGCACTTTTCATTTTTCCAAATCTAAGAATGATATAGTCAAATCTATCTATCTGAAGATTTTTGGTCGTATTACCGCTAACGGTCTTGTATATTTGTCAGTTGTGGGAATTTAGGAATTAAAGATAGTAAAAAGAACTGACTTTGACGCGTGAGCGTCTGTGTCCGCAGGACACAAAACCACAATTGGAAATATACGTTGTTGTGTGTAGTTATTTTATGTTTTTACTTTCTTTCCCATTATATATTTTCCTGCTTCAATAAGTTGTCCTTTATTATTCCACAATTTATATTTTCCGTGATAAGCTGAATTGACATCAAGGTTAAATAAATTCCCAAATTCTGTACTAAAAATTTCGTAACTACTTTTTATAGATTTATAATTCTTGTCATAATAAGTTTCTATTTTTGTCAATGCACCTTTCTCATAATAATATTTTACTTTATCAAGTTTTACAAAGCCGTTTATTTTCTTTTTAACTCCAGTTTTATAGTTTTGATTGTAATGTAATTTGAACTTTTTAATTATCAATTCATTAACATTAGTGAATTCATCGTTTTTATGAAATTTACTTTTGTAAGAATTGCTATTAAATTCTAAATTGATACCATTTTCTAAGACATCAATTAAACTGTCTTCTTCGCTATATACTTCAGAATAATATTCGATACCATTTTTTACTTTTCCTTTATAAATAAAAATTGGATCATCATTTTTGAAAACTGTATTTCCCTCAAATGGTTTCCAACTATTTTTGTGAAATATTATTTGTTTTTGTTCTATAAGATTTGGTTCCTCAATTAATTCGGATTGTGTTTGAGCAAAAGCACATAAACTGAATAAAAGTAATAAAGCTAAAATTATCTGTTTCATTGTATTATACTGAAATAGGTTGACTTTTTTTTTGATAGCTATATTTTAATATTTAGATGTGGAGTTGGTGTAAATTTACATTATTTTTTCGATAAGATCTGTATTGGATGTTCGGATTAAGATGAACTTCTGCAGGTTTTCTTAAGTTAAGGCTAAAATGTGCTCTAAGGTTATTATAGATATATACTGCTTGTTGAGTTAACTTTTGTGCTAACTCTGTGTTTTTAATAGTTTGTTTTAAACCGTATTCGTGTTTTAGTGTTCTGTTAATACGTTCAGCAACTGCATTTTCGTAAGGATCATATTGTTCTGTCATACTCAATGTAATATTATTATCTTCTGCAAACTGCGTGTATTTAGGGTTGCAGTATTGGAAGCCTCTATCAGAATGATGAATGAGTTTTAAATGAGGATATTTTCTGTTTTTAATAGCCATATCGAGCGCTTTTGTGCAAAGAGATGTTCTCATATGGTTATCGAGATTATATCCCATAATTTGCTTAGAATAGGCATCTGTAACTAAAGCAAGATAGTTGTGTCCATTTTCAGTTTTAATATAGGTAATATCACTTACCCATAGTTGTTCCGGTCGGGTAGGGACGTGGTCTTTTACTAGGTTCTTATATTTTTTGTACATATGGTTTGAGTTAGTCGTTGTGATGTAATTTTTGGTTTTAGGAACGAGAAGATTATTTATTCTAAGGAATCTATAGAATTTATCTCTACCGATCTTAATATCAGCGTTTATGAAATCCTGTTTTAGTTCCGTATAGAGTTTAATACCACCCGTTTTAGATCCTACTTTTTTACGGTAGTCCTTGACCATTTTAATAAGCTTTTGCTGGTCTATTTCTTGTTTTTGTTGAGCTTTGATTCTTTTGTAGAAGGCTTGTTTAGATATCCCAAAACATCCATAGA
>NZ_FQYY01000013.1 GCF_900141885.1 Mesonia phycicola
AAACTCAAACGGAAAAAAATAGTAGTTTATTTTAATTATTTACAGGTAAAAATACTATTTGGATGATTTAAAATCACTCAAATGGATAAAATAAAACGTAAAATTTGTTACGGATAAATACTGTCGCGCTTCTACTCTTTAATTTTTAATCTTTAAGAAGTAAAAAGTAAAACTCGTTTTTCCATTATGAAATTCTAACTCGGTTAAATAAAATACTCAAACTGGATAAAATGTTCGTTATTAGCAAGATGAAAAAAACACATTAGGCAACAATATATAACTTCAATCGCTGCTATTTGTGTCCTGCGGACACAGACGCAAAAGCGTCAAATTAAGTTCTTTTTATTATCTTTAACCTTAATTCAACGCAACTGAAAGTTATATTAAACCGTTACCCAACATATAAAACCACAAATTATGAAGAAAATTATTTTTACAATTTTAGCACTATTTAGTATAATTTTTATCTCTTCAGCTCAAGTTAACCCTGTTCAAAACTTAAATTGGAATCAATGGTATGAATATCCAAATAATTATTTTACACTTGAATGGGATGAACCAGAGCAACCTCACGATGAAATTATCGGATATAATGTTTATCAAGAAGATGAACTATATATTTTTATAAATGAAACTTCTATATATAATATTTATAATCCAGTAAATCCCGCAAATGGCTCAAATTGTGGTGGAGAAAGTTTTCTGTTTTATAACAACCTAAATGGATTTGATGTCTATGTTACTGCCGTTTATACTGGACAAAGAGAGTCTTCTTCTAAAATGGCTCACGTTTATGGACCAGCTTTAAATACAAATCGTATCAAAAAGAAAACAACAACTTTTTACCCCAATCCAACCAATGGAATTCTCAACATTAAAAGTACAAATCTAAAAAAAATACAACTCTTTGATATAACTGGAAAAATTTTAAAAGTGTATGAACCTAAAAATCAAATTGATTTATCAGGATTAGAAAAAGGTATTTATATTATTAAGTTATATTCAGAATCAGGAATTAAGATGGATAAAATCGTAATTAAATAAATACGTTGGGTAACACCGTATAATTCCAACTAAGGTTGGGTTGTGTCCTACGGACACAGACGCAAAAGCGTCAAAGTTAGCTCTTTTTACTATCTTTACTTCTAACCTTCCCTTAGCTGGGAAATTATACAAAACCGTTGTAAAACATTTGACTAAAAAAATCAATCTATGAAGGTATTATTTTTTCTATCTATTTTTTTCAGTTTGAACATTTATAGTCAAAAAACTATTGAACCAGGAATATATTTATCAAATGATAGATTAGAATATATTACAATTTTAAATGATACGGATTTTGGCTACACTTCATTTTTAAATGAATCACCATATTTACACGATCAAAAAAAAATTAAACAATCTTTTTGCGGAACACATATTTTTGAAATAAATAAACAAGGTATTGGAACATTTGAAATTATAGACTCTAAATTAAAACTCAATTTTGGAATAAAAGAAAAACCTTTGGATAGTATTAAAATTAATAAAGTTACACCTGCTAAGTACGTGGATTCTTCTTCTGTTAATTTTAAAATCAAAACCTATTCTAATAAGGAAATCGAAAATGTTGTTTTAGGTGTGTCAATTAAGTCTGACGATGGAAAAATTGATACCAATACTGGATTTGAAAGTGAAAAAGTCATTAAGTTAAATAAAAATCAATTTCCCATAACTTTTATAGTTAATGATGAAAAAGAAATTACACTAGAAGAACCAAAAACTGATTATTTCATATATTTATTTTTTAATGTAACTAAAATTGGAAGACTTGATAGGCTTGAAAATAAAAGCTTTATTTTAGACCAATTATTGAAGATAGAGTCAAAATAAAAACGTTTTACAACAACGTATAATTCCAACTAAGGTTTTGTGTCCTGCGGACACAGACGCTCACGCGTCAAAGTCAGTTCTTTTTACTATCTTTAATTCCTAAATTCCCTTAGCTGGGTAATTACACAAGACCGTTGTGTGCAATTTGGCTACGTTACCAAGATTTGGTATATTTGAGTAAAATATAGCCAAAATGGGAAAAAACACATCAATATCACTGGGAAATCATTTTGAGGATTTTATCAGAGAAGAAGTAAGTTCTGGTAGATATGGTTCGGTTAGCGAAGTAATTCGTTCCGCATTACGTTTGTTAGAACGTGAAGAAAAAAAAGAAAGAGAACTTATTAAAGCTCTCGAAGTTGGAGAAAATAGCGGATTTGTTGAAAATTTCGACCCAAAACAACATTTGAAAGAATTACATCGTAAACACTTATGAGTAAAAACAAATATCGCATAAGTCAACAAGCGATTGAGGATTTAGATAAAATTTGGATTTATACGCTTAACAAATGGTCTAAAGAACAAGCAGACAGATATTACGATTTAATAATGGCAGAAATTGACTTTATTGCGGATAACTATCTGATTGGAAAATCGGCTGAACACACTCGAAAAAATTATCGTGTAACGAAAATTAAATCTCATCTAATTTTCTACAGAAAAGTTGAAAATGAAATTGTAGAAATCGTTAGAATTTTACATCAGAGAATGGATATTAAAAAACGACTGAAATAAAAAAACTGCACACAACAGCGTATATAATTTATTGCTAGTTCTAGCCTACTTACGAAAATCCTCGCGGATTTTCTATTCGGTTTTTATTTGCTAAATTACGTGCTAAACCACGCAACAAACCATATACAAACACGTTGTGCATAATGCGAAAATCGTGTTAAAAAAAGAACATATGAACTAAAAAAGCCTGCCGCACAAACAGCACATTTATTTTTTTGCCAGCACGAAAAGCCAACGCTATAAAAAATAAAAGAGCTGTTTTTTGCCAACGCTCAACACCAAACTGAATTAAAATGCTGAAAAAAATTACTCTGAAAGGAGAACAAAAAAAAGTACTATTCTTACCACCAACAAACCCAATTCAGATAAAAGGTGTTGCAGGAAGTGGAAAAACCACAGTTGCACTTTATAGAGCGAAACATTTGCTTGAGACACAAGCAAATCTTTTCAAGGAAACAAGAATTGTAATATTTACATATAATAAAACTCTTGCAGCTTACATAAAAGCTATTAAACCTTTTATCAATGGAGGTTATCAAAAAGATAGTGACGAAATCAAGCCTAAAACAGCAGATGGACTTAATGTCCAAATAATAAATTTTCACAGTTGGGCTTACCGTTTCGCAGGAATTGAATATAACCAAACTATAATGCAATGGACTCAAATTGAAATCATTGAGGACATAATAAACGGATTATCTTCTAGTACTTCAAACATTTTAGATAAAAGTGCGGAGTTTTTTCAAGAAGAAATATCTTGGATGAAAGGTAAAATTTTTAAAAATAAAACAGAGTATCTTGAAGCTGCGAGAACAGGGAGAGGAACTTCCGACCGTGTTACAAAAACTGATAAAGAAGTTATTTGGGTTGTTTATGAAAAATACAATCAAGAATTAAAAACCAGAGGTAAAGTCGATTTTGATGATTATGCAATCCTTACACTAAAAAAAATTCAAAATGACCCAAACTTTGTTCCACCGTATACACACATAATAATTGATGAAGCACAAGATTTAAATAAGGCACAGATTCTAACCATTTCAAAATTAGTAAGTGATGAAACAAATAGTTTATCAATAATTGCTGATGCAGCACAACGCATTTTCAAAAGTGGTTTTGTTTGGAGTGAAGTTGGTATTAACGTAAGAGGTGGTAGAACCATAGAATTTAAAAATAACTATCGTAATACAATACCGATTGCCAATGCAGCTCTGTCGCTTTTAGATAAGGAGAATGACAAGTCTGAATTTACGACAGTAAAAGCAGCAAGAAAAGGAACGGATAAGCCAAAAGTAGCTTACTATTCAGATTTTGATGAACAATTAAATCATCTTGATGACCAACTTACACTTTTAAAAAACAACAAAAATCTTAAAAGTACGGTAGTTCTTCATAGGACAACAAATGGTGTAAAACAAATTAAAGAATTTTTAGATGCTAACGGGTTTTCAACGGAATTAGTAAAATCTAATCTTCCCGTAAATTATGGAAGTGATAGCATTAAAATTTGCACAATGTCATCAGTAAAAGGACTTGAATTTAACAATGTAATTATACTTGATCTTAATGACGATATTATCCCTTTTCCAGCAGGATTTATTGATGCAGATGATGAATTCCATATTTCTACAGAGCGAAGATTACTATACACTTGTATGACAAGAGCGAGAAACAACCTTTATCTTTTTTCAAGTGATAAAGAAAATCCATCGCGATATTTAAAAGAAATCAAGGCAAGTTTATTAGAAGATATAAGTCCTAAAAATTCTTCAAGAAGTACGTATGATGATGACTTACCTTTTTAAAAATTTTCTATGAATTTAAAACCTAATTATACCGAGTTTCAAGAAGAAATTAACAAAAGACAGATTGACTGTTTAATCCATTTTACACCAACTCGAAATTTATTCAGCATATTAGAAAATAACAAGTTGATGAGTAGAGCCAAATTAGAAAATTTGGATATTGAACAATTCGACATATTAGATTATGTGCAATTTACTGATGATGTCCGTTATGATGACAAAAATTATATAAACCTTTCTATTTCTAGTCCAAACACCTTTTTGTTTTCAAAGTTTAGGCAAAAAACTAAAGACGATTTTACAATAAATTGGTGTGTTTTAAAAATAAATCCAAAACATATCTATGATGATAAAACATTGTTTTCAGTAACTAATGCAGCTTCTCGAGCAGCAAAAAGTATTGGAATCACAGGAGATATAGAAAAGTTTAAAATGTTGTTTGCTCAAAACATACCTATTCCTTATGGAACAAGAGCCAATATTGCAAACAAATATCCAACAAATGTTCAAGCAGAAATATTAGTCCGAGATATTATTTCATCAGAAAGTATTATATCAGTTTGTTTTGAAAATGAAGAAAACTTGGCAGCAGCTAAAGGAGCAATGTATTCTTTTGATACAAGTAAATTTGTAGTTGACAAAGAAATATTTTCACCAAATCGTACAATATGAAAGCAGAAACAAAATATAAAGGCAGTTTAAAACTTGCAGCAATTGGAGACGCTTTAGGTTGGATGACTGAATTTGAAAAAAGTAAAAATTCTTTAAAGAAAAAGTTTGGAACTGATTACATCAATTCTTTTCACGATTGGGAAAAAAATGTTGGAGGTAGATTTTACGGTTATGTCGATAAGCTTAATTCAGGTTCATATTCTGATGATACTCAACTTTTACTTTCAGTTGCTCGTTCAATTAACGAAGATGGTTTTGTCGACCAACAATATTTTGCAAAAAAAGAACTACCAGATTGGTTACTTTATTCAAGAGGTGCAGGAAGAACAATAAAAAATGCAGCTCGAAAAATAGAAAGAAAATCTGCTAAATGGAATAATAACTTTTTCACGTTTAAAGCTGGTAAAACTACAATCGACTATAGAGAAAGTGGTGCAAATGGTGCGGCAATGAGAATACTGCCAATTGCATTAGCAAATTTTGGAGAGGAAGATAAAATCAAAGAAGAAATCTTTTGTAATAGTATAATCACTCACGGTCATCCAAGAGCAATTTTAGGAGCTATGCTCTATGGATATTCCATTGACACAATATTAAGGTTTAATCCCGAAAATTTTGATTTCAAAAACTTTCTTATCGAATTAGGAAAAGACATTCATCAAAAATTTTCGATTGACTTTTTAGATAATCCAAAACTAAAAAGTTGGGAAACTGAATGGAATAAAAATGCTAAAGAACCTTTTAGGATTTTATTTAAATCTATAATTGATGAAACACAAGAATATTTAAGAACTACCTATAAATTACTTACAAATAATTCATCTGATTTTGATGCGTTATCCAAACTGGGCTGTTATAATAACGAGACGAAAGGTTCAGGTACTTCTACTGTAATTGCAGGTATTTATTTAGCTTGTAAATATTCTAAAGAACCATTAAAAGGAATTGAGCAAGCTGTAAATTCTATTGGAACTGACACAGACAGTATTGCAGCTTTTGCAGGTGGTTTAATTGGTGCTTTACACGGACAATCTATTATTCCTTCAAAATGGAAAAACGTTCAAGACCTTGATTATATTGATGCAATTTCAATTCGCTTACTTGAAATTTCCGAAAGTCGAGCAGAATTTAACAAGATTATAAACACAAAAAACACTAAATCTATTTCAGAGATTGAAAATGACAGTTTTGAAATTAACGAAAGAGTCTTTCTTGAAACTTTAGGAGATGGAAGAATTGAAGCAATTGAGAGACAAAAGACTTTAACGAAAGGAAAATACAATCTGATTTTAGATGTTCAATTCGACAATGGACAGTTTTGTCGATTCGCGAAATTGTTGAGTATCGTAAAAGAAAATAAATCTGAATTATTTACCGAGAGTTTGGAAAAGGAAGTTAACTTATGGAATGGACTTAATTTGGATTACAACTCAAAAGAACGGATTGAAAAGTTTATGGAATCTCTAAACGAAACGGATAAAAAGGAGTTTAAGGAAATAATAAAGTTAATAGAAAAAAGAGTCCAACGCTAAAAGCCATACACATTTGCAATTCGCTCAAGCCAACGCTACGTCAAAAATTGCAAAAGAGTATGTCTTGCCAACGTTCACATTTGAACTAAACAAGAAACATCTGAAAACCAAACTGAATGTGAAAAGCACTATGCACAACAACGTATAATTCCAACTAAGGTTTGGTTGTGTCCTGCGGACACAGACGCAAAAGTGTCAAAGTTAGCTCTTTTTACTATCTTTACTTCTAACCTTCCCTTAGCTGGAAAATTATACAAAACCGTTGTGCAACATTAGGAAAAAAGACCAATTATTCGGATATTTATAAAATAAATTTAAATAAAAATGGCAACAGTAGATAATATACGAAACGGATTGATTGACAAAATACTATCGATTAAAAACAAAGACTTTTTAGTCGCTCTTGACAAAATAATTACATCGAGTTCATCTGAATCTGAAATAGTTGAACTGACCAAAGAACAGAAATTGATGTTGGAAATCAGTGAACGAGATATAAAAGATGGTAAACTAATTTCTCAAGAAGCAATGAATAAAAGGAATTTGGAATGGCTAAACGCAATGTAATTTGGACACGAACAGCTGATATTCAGTTCGTGGGGATTTTAGAATATTGGGTTAAAAAAAACAAATCAAATAGATACTCTAAAAAACTTTTAAAGCTAGTTTCGGAAAGAACAAAACAAATAGCCGAAAAACCTCTGATTTACAAAGCTACAGATTTCAAAGATACAAGAGTTGCTTCTTTAGGTAATTTTAGTATTTACTATAAATTTAATGACACAGAAATTATCATCACAGCTTTTTGGGACAATAGACAAAATCCGAAAAAACTTTTGAAAATATTGGAAAACAAAAAATAACGTTGCACAACACCGTATAATTCCAACTAAGGTTTGGTTGTGTCCTGCGGACACAGACGCAAAAGCGTCAAAGTTAGCTCTTTTTACTATCTTTACTCCTAACCTTCCCTTAGCTGGGAAATTATACAAAACCGTTGGCAGTAATACAAGAAAATCATTTTTCAAATAAACATTTAGTAAAAAAATTGTATTTTTGATTAAATACAAGAATTATGGATTTACAAACTCGAAAACTCAATTTAATAACTTATCTAGCCCAAATTAAGGACGAGATATTATTTAACAAATTGGAAAATTATATCTTAAAAAGAGAGATTGAACACAATCCTGAATTAAAATCATTTACTGTCGAAGAATTACTAAATCGAATTGAAAAATCTGAATTGGATTTCAAAAATGGAAACGTAAAAAGTCAAGAAGATTTGGAGAGAATATCAGCAAATTGGTAATAATGAAAATAGTTTGGACTGATTTTGCTATCAGAAATTTAAAAGATATTTTTGATTATTATGCTATTGAAGTAGATAAAAAACTTGCTCATAAAATCAGAAAACAAATACTTAAATCTTCGAAACAACTATTAAAAAATCCAAATTCTGGTCCAATTGAACCAAATTTGACAATTCTAAATAAAAATCATAGATATTTAGTAAGTGGACATTATAAACTTATTTACAGAATTGTAGATAATGAAATTATAATTAATGATGTCTTTGACACACGACAAAATCCGTCTAAAATGAATGATGAAAATCGGATTGAAAAATAAAGTACTACTGCCAACACCGTATAATTCCAACTAAGGTTTAGTTGTGTCCTGCGGACACAGATGCAAAAGCGTCGAAGTTAGCTCTTTTTACTATCTTTAATTCTAACTTTCCCTTAGCTGGAAAATTATACAAAACCGTTGGTAAAAATGTGAAATTTCAGCGTGTCAAACTTTTAATTCATTTTTCAAATTGATCTTTTTTTAAAAACAAAAACTTGAAGAAATTTGAAAATCTAAACGGATATAAAATCTCTCATAGCGTAAATCTGATAAACATAAAATGGACTAAAAATCTTTGCGGAAAAAAATCAAAATCTAAAAGATAAAATTAGAAACCGGCGGACTTGAAATCACTCGGATGGAAAAACTGAAACGGAAAATCTGTTGCGGATAAAATTTTCTCAGCACTACTTTATTTTCTCAAATCTTTACGGATAAAATAGAAAACCAAAATTCGTTTTCAAAATAGTAATTTGAAATCAGCGGACTAAAATGCTAAAAAATGATAAAATGAAATCGAAAATTGAAACGGAAAAAACACTTTTACTAACAACATATATTTCCAATTGTGGCTTTGTGTCCTGCGGACACAGACGCTAGTGCGTCAAATTCAGTTCTTTTTACTATCTTTAATTCCTAAATTCCCACAACTGAAAAATATACGAGACCGTTGTAACACATTTGAGAAATTTATGAACTTAAAAAAAATACTATCTGATTTTGGAAGTTGGATTTTTATTGGACTTACATTTTTAGGGTTTATAATTATTTATGCAGGTGTTGGCGGAAGAGGAAGATATAATCCAACAGGAGATATAAATTGGTATTTTATTGGAGTTGGAATCATTTTAATATTACCATTTATAATTTATATGATTAAAATTAAATTGATGGTAAAAAAATCATCTGACGAAAATGCGGAACGAATCAATGAATTGATATATAATGGATATAAAGTAATTGTTAATCTATATGATATAGAAATT
>NZ_FQYY01000042.1 GCF_900141885.1 Mesonia phycicola
AGTTCCGATTGCAAATATTATTCGGTACTTCCAACTAATTTTAATCATCTTATTTCCTATTTCCATAATATTTGTTTTAAATGCAGTACAACGGTCTCGTATAACCGTCAGTTACGGGTTAATATGCGTTAATTTTCGGTTTATAACTGGCTTTAGCAATTCCGAGTGGATTCGGACGTAGTCGAATCCGCCGTAATTGCGGTTATACGGTGTTACCACACGTTTTTTATTCCGTTATTTTTAATTCAGTCAATAATTGTTCATTCGAAAATCCAGAACAACTGTCGTCTTGAAAATTAATTTTTTCAATTCCATTGTCAAGATTATAACTAATTCCGAAATTACAAGAATTGTCAGTATTTTGCATTAAATTCAGTTTACGCTCAAATAAAGCTATTCTGTCAATAACGGATTCCGTTATTTTTATTTTTCCACGCTTTATTCTTTTTCCGTTTTTGTAATATTTATATTTTAAAAATCCGTTTTTAGGTTTTAAAATCAGTTTATCAGATTCAAAAGTTTGATGTCCCCAAGTTGAGTTTAAAACCCAGCTTTGGTCGTTTTGGATTGATTCTTTTATTAGAGATTTCTTTTCGTAATCTTTGAATTTATTTACACAGATTTTTATTTCATTCAGTTCCTTTGCGTTTGTGAAAGTTGTGTCGATTATCTGTCCAAAAATATTCGTGTATTCTATTTTTATAATGTGCGAATTATTAAGTAAAATCTTCTTTTGATTATTCCAATATTTTTCTTCTTGTTCAAATTTTTGTTCAGTCAGAATTTTCGGTTTAGCTCTATCCAATAAAAACATTGTAAATCCATTTTCTTGACTACAATCATTCGTAACTAATTCAATTCTGTTTTGGGCAAACGAAAACAATGAATTCAAAACTAAAATTGTCGATATGAAAAGCGTTTTTCTCAAATGTGTGGTAACGGTTTTATATAACTTTCAGTTGCGTTGAATTAATGTTAAAGATAGTAAAAAGGGCTAACTTTGACGCTTTTGCGTCTGTGTCCGCAGGACA
>NZ_FQYY01000016.1 GCF_900141885.1 Mesonia phycicola
CTTGTTTGTAACTGTTGCTTTTAATTTCTATATCATATAGATTAACAATTACTTTATATCCATTATATATCAATTCATTGATTCGTTCCGCATTTTCGTCAGATGATTTTTTTACCATCAATTTAATTTTAATCATATAAATTATAAATGGTAATATTAAAATGATTCCAACTCCAATAAAATACCAATTTATATCTCCTGTTGGATTATATCTTCCTCTTCCGCCAACACCTGCATAAATAATTATAAACCCTAAAAATGTAAGTCCAATAAAAATCCAACTTCCAAAATCAGATAGTATTTTTTTTAAGTTCATAAATTTCTCAAATGTGTTACAACGTGTTTGTGTATGATTTCGTTGCGTGTTTAAAAACTAAAGTTAGCAAATAAATCACAGATAGAAAGTCCGCGAGGACTTTCGTAAGTAGGCAAGAACTAGCAATAAATTATACACGGTGTTACCACACGTTTTTATTCGAAGTTATCTCTTCCTTTTTTCCATTCAGAAATGTAGAGACAAAGTTCGTCCCAAGGCATATCTGCTATATCTGCATCACTCAATTCATCAGATTTAGCTATTTCAAAGAAATCTCCATTAAACTCATTGTATAATCTCCATATTTTGTTGGCACTATCAATTTTAGTTCCTTTAATCTTAAAAATCCAATTTCTCAATTTCCTTAAAGCTGTTTCAGGGTCGTCATTATGAATTTCAATATCATTGCCTGATAAATCTGAAATTGATTTTTGATAACGATATTTTATTTTATCTAAAATAAGCAAACATTTTTCATTCATATCAGCATTACCGAATCTTTTACAACCAATATCAATACCTAGTTCGAAAGGCATATTGAAACGAGCTAACTCGTTTTTTTTTGTAGATTCCATTCTTGATAAATCGTGAATGCTATATTTTGCTTGAGAAATTAAATCTTGAATACCTTCGACTCTAGAGTCTGCCGAATTTATTGTTTCTGATAATAAAGGTTTATAGCCTAGATAAATAGAGCTAAATACAATGATTTTTAGGATTGGTTTGTATTCTTTGTCAAATGGACAATTTATGAAAATATTATCTTCAAATGCCATAAAAATTATTCGGCTGTTTGAAGTTTCTCAACAGTTCCGTCAGTTTTATGAACTACTAAAACATTAGCTTGCTCAGCACTAAGAATTTTTTTACCATTCAGTATGGCATTTCTCTTTGTGTCAAATTCAGAAATTATTTTTTCCGAGCCTTCTCTAAAAACAACCCAATGTCCTTTTCTCGACATAACGTGCAGTTTTCTTCCAGATGCTCCGGCTGTTCTAAATCTAGCGCTTAATATTTTTCTTCTATCTGTTGACATAACAATTCAAATATAATGATTTAACTTTAAATAATGTACAAAAGTCATTCCAAATGTGTGGTAACGGCTTCGGCTATGATTAGTGCGGGAATAGGGAAGCGGAGGCTTTCCGATTTAGCACTAAGGCGAAGCATTTTGTTTGCTTTTATTTTTTTCTTTTCAAAAGTCAAATCAAAATGATTTGACGACATTATAAAAATACACTAACTTTTGGATTAAACACCAAAACCCGTATTAATTATAGCCATTGTTGGCATTAGTAATTCTTATTCGTTCTTCTGTTTTTCCATTATTAGAAATCAAACTTAATCCAAGTTCGTCTTTTTCCATTTTCCAATGAAACGATTCTATTCCAGTTTCAATAATTCTTATTTCGTTTTTTATTCGGTCATAAAAAATCAAATCATTATCGGCTTTAGTTCGAATTCCGTTTTTTATTGGGTTTGAATTCCATTTCTGTAGATAAATTCCATTTTCTATTCGATAGAACCAATCTCCATAAAATTCTTTCCCGAAAATATTGTTTGATTCCGTTTTGATATGAAAAAATCCAGGTCCCATCCTTAATTCTCCAGCATATTTTTTCAATATTTTTAATTCAGAGAATGAAGTTAAAATTGACCAGTTCTCTAATTCATTCTCCCATATATGATTGTACGAGTCAAATTCAATATCCGTTTTTTTATCGGTTAATGTTGGTTTAAAAAAGATAACAAAACTTATAATTAAACAAATCATTATTCCCAAAAATATTATCATTCGTTTGAGTTTTGTTTTATTAATGCCAACGGTCTTGTATAACAATCAGTTGCGGATTGTTTTAAAACTAAGATAGCTAAAATTCCCGACTTTTATGCTTGCGCGGTTGTGTCCGCAGGACACAGAGCCGCAATTGTTGTTATACGGTGTTGGGTACAGTACTTTTTTTAGGAAGCCCATTTTAAAATACTACTATCAATATTTGCACTCCAAACATTTTCGTCTTCCATTTCTTGATTATTCAACCATTGTTTTTCTAACCAATTTTTGAGTTTTTCAGGGTTATTAAATTTATTTTCAATTCCAGACTTAATAAATTCTATAAACTGGTCAATACTCAAAGGAATGATTTTGGTTTTTCCGCCATATAGTTTAGTATTAAATCTGTTTAGGTTGAAATAATGTGCTAATGTTCCTTCGCTAATTTTCGGAGCGACAAATAAGCAGTACATTTCCTTCTTTAGAAGTTCTTTTGCTTTTCCAAAATGTCTTGGTACAGACTCACTTTCCATTTTATATTGAGTGTTTCCACCTGACATTGTAACTTCTGTTATAATACCAAAATCTGTATATTCAGATTCAATATCTGGTTTTTGACCTGGAGCATAATTGAGTGGCATTCCATCAATATCCATAATAAAGTTACCATCAACTCTTTTCGCATAATTAAGCATAACTAATGCTCTCCAAACGTTCCATTCTAGGAATAAAGGAGCATCAGGCACTTCTTTTTTCTTGATTTGTTCAAATACTTCAAGAATATCTGGAAGTTCTTTATAGTCTTTTAATTCCTTTTTCTTTTCTTCTATGTTTTTAGACTTCACAGAAATTCTCAACCTGTCTAAAATATCTTTTAGTCCTTCGATTGAAATAGTTTTGTCAAATTCAGAAAGTCCTAAACTTTCAATTTGTTTAATTAATAGCTTTCTGTTGTCAGATAATAATTTAATTGAAAATGGATTGAATAAATAATTTTTGAATTCAGAAGTATTTTTGAAAACCGAAGGTTTTCTATCTACTTCTTTTAAAATGTAGTTTACTTCTTCAGTTTTTTGAGGAGAAATAATTAATCTAAAAGTTCTTTTTTGAAATGTAACTAATTCTGTAGCTCTTATATATCTGACAAATGCATCTGCATAGTCTTTCATATTTGCACGTTTAGTTTTTATGAATTTTTGCAATGAAGTATCTGAACTTTCTCTTGTTTTTAATTTTTTATCTTGTACTTCTTGATGAAAAATTTCAATTATTTCATTTTCAAAGCATTCAGCTACATACATTTTACGACTGCCTTTATATAGCTTTGAATTCTTTTGAAAATCTTTGATTTTTGAAACTACCGTTTCAAAATCATTATAGTTTGTTAATTGTGAAAAAAACAATGCAATTTCTGTTTTTGAAATACTTCCAAGTACTTTAACTAATCTTAACAATTCAAGATATGGTTTTACACTAAAATCTACTGTTCTAGATTTTGTGTGATAAGGCGAAGGTAGTTGAAATTTTAAAAGTTGCCTTGTGAATGTTTCATCTAATCTTTTTTCGGTTAATAGAAGTTTACCAGCTTCCGTAAGTTCTACTGTTGGCTTTAAATCAACAAATCCCAAAGCCTTTGGAGCTCTTGTAATCCTATCTCTAGCTGCTAAAGCAGGATTTGCAGGAAAAGAGTCTCCTTCATAATATTTTGAATCAAACAGAGTTTGAAAAAAATCAATCTGTACTTGGTCATTACCTGACCATTTTTGGCCTTCAAAATTTTCAGTTAAAATTTTAATTTCTGGAATTATTTTCTCGATTGTTCTTGGAGATGTAAAAGCAAACAATGCTTTTGTTTTACTTAAATTTGCCATAACTATTCCCAGAAAATTTTATCATCAACTGCCATTGATTTGGTTTGTATATTATCCTTTCCTGTTTCTAAAAATTCAGATATTCTTGAATTAGAAATTTCTATTGACTTGTCAGAAATATCACATCCAATGTAATTGCAATTGTTTTTTATTGCAGCAATTGCAGAAGATGCACTACCTAGAAAAGGGTCACAGACAGTAAAATTTTCTTCAGTACTAGCGTGTAGCATAGCTTGAAAAACTTCTACTGGTTTTTGGGTTGGATATTTTGAACTATGTATTCTTTTAAATCGCCAAACATCTGGAAATTTTCTATTTCTAATTTTTCGAGTATTTCCGTTTGTTGCAAAAATTATATATTCGTGTCGTCTCCTAAAATAATGTCCCATTCCTATATTTACTTTATCCCAAGTAATTAGATTTTTTACATCAAAATGACTGCGAACTACATTACCTAAACTCAAAAGAGAATAGGAGTCAAACATAATATAGATATGTCCTGTTGATTTTTTTAAAACTCTTCTGCATTCAGATAAAAATTCATTGTAGTTTTCTTCACTATCTTCAAACTCTCCAAACCATTTCCCGTTTTCTTTTCCTTTATCTGCGTACTTGCCAACTATTCGACCTTTTCCCAATTTAAGTTTATCATTCATTCCTGAATAAGCTGGGTCAGTTGCAATAACATCAACGCTGTTTGAAGGTAATTTCTTTAAGAAAGAAATAGCATCATCTTGATATATAGATACTTTATTTTTATCAGAATTATATTTAAAAGTAGCTTCTGCTTTTTTTAATCTTTTTTCGATTCTATCTTCTGTGTTTTCAATAAATGATAAGATTGTTTGAAAGTACTTTTTTGAAATTTCCTCTTCATTAACAACAGGAATGTTTTGTTTAATTATATATTCTTTTAATCGGCTTTCTGTAATTCCGTATTGTGCTACTATTTCTGATGTTTTATACATTCAATATTCTTTTTCACAAATCTACAAAATTTGATTGGTTTTTCGCTGTTCGTCCGTATTGTACCCAACGGTTTTGTATAATTTCCCAGCTAAGGGAAGGTTAGGAGTAAAGATAATAAAAAGAGCTAACTTTGACGCTTTTGCGTCTGTGTCCGCAGGACACAACTAAACCTTAGTTGGAATTATACGGTGTTAGGCAAAGTTTTTTTCTAATATTTCTAATCTATGTTTTAAATTTTCTTTTATTTCTTTCAGATTAATGTTTGAGTTTTTAAGTCCGTGAATGTCTTTATTACAACCTCTGCAAATTTCTCGTTCTAAACTGTTTTCTTTTCCACATTCGCATTTCCAAACTTCAATGTCTTTTCTTGTCAAATTGTCTAAAGTTTGGTAAAACTCAACTTTAATAGGAAATTTACTTTCCAATTTATCAATAGTTTCTTTGATTGCTTTTATGTCCGATTTGAAATAGGTTTTTTTATGAACTCCAGATATTAAAGCTCCAATATTATTTAGGTTTTGATTGTCGCTTGATAATAACAAAAGGTTTTTATCGAAGTCAACCAAGTTTAATTCTTTTGCAATGTTGAAAACTGGTTTTAAATCTTTTTCTCCATTATTTTCTAAAAATGTAAAGATTTCTGTTGTTGCTAATTCTCTATCTATATTTTCAAAAAAAGCCTTTAAGTTGTCTTTAAAATCTGTTGAGTTTGGGTTCTCTGTCAGCTTATTTAGTAAGAATGAGCTTAATTCCGAAATTTGATTTTCTATTATTAAATTCCAATTATTTTCGCTCAAATTTAGATTGTCGTTTTCTGCTTTTTTTAGAAAATTGGTTTTCAGTTCAAGTTGTTCAAAAGCTTCTAAATCAATTGATGTTGAATTATTTATTACTTCTTTGTTTTGTCTAGCAACTCGAACAGCAGTTCCCATTGCTGTAACCATTAGCATTGATTTTCCTTGAGCAGCAATTTCGTCGTTTTCGATTGTCAGTCCGATAACGTAGTTTGCTTTTAAATAATGAGCACGCTTTTTTAATTCGTAAATGGCTTGTTGATTTATTTTTTCTAATGACTTTGTGTAAGTATTTGATTTTCCACCAAAAATATCCCGAAAGCCAGATAAAAAGTCTTTAAAAAAATTCATTCCAATTACAATACTGACTGAAATCGGCTCAATATATTCTTCAATTTCTACATTTTGAAGTGAAGAAGTTGTTGTTACTTTTATGTGTTTAAAGTGTTCCATTCAAATTTTGCCTAACGTGTTTGTGTATGATTAGTGGCGTGTTTAAGGATCCAATTTAGCAAATAAAAACCGAATAGAAAATCCGTGAGGATTTTCGTAAGTAA
This sequence comes from Mesonia phycicola, assembly GCF_900141885.1. Lineage (GTDB taxonomy): Bacteria > Bacteroidota > Bacteroidia > Flavobacteriales > Flavobacteriaceae > Mesonia > Mesonia phycicola. The sequence goes on from NZ_FQYY01000016.1 coordinate 6,282, forward strand.
GCGAGAACCAGCCATTAATTATACACGGTGTTAGGTGGCGTAATTTTCTAAATTAGTTTTCAATATTTGTTTTTCTTCGATTATCAGTTTATCTAATATTTTTGAATTTATTTCAGGTTTTTCCCTTGGTAAATATATTTGTTCTAGTGTTTCTATAATTTCTTTTCCAATTTTATTTCCAAAAGTATCTGTGTAAATTTCTAATGATTCTTTATGTGTTAGCTTAAATAAGTCTTTCATTTCTTTATCTCTCGTGGCAAAAAGATATATATCTTGAGATTTCTCTTCGTAGTAATACTGTGTACTCCAAAATGACAAATAAGTCAAATCCCAGGCTTCATTGTTACAAATTTTCAGAATATTTTCAAAACTCACTGTTTGTTTTTTAAAAATTTTACTTTTTTCTGCAAAAACTAAAACTGAAAAATATGAAGTGTATTTACAAATCAATATATTATTATAAACCCAGTTATGTAAAATCTTAAATTTATTTACAATTGAAATATCGTTATTAAAGTATAACTGTGAAATTTTCAGCATTTCTAAATAATGCATTTTATAATGCTCACTTTCGATGAAAAAATTATGCTCACTCTTTTCTTTGAGTTCAGCTGGTTTTATGGTTTCATTTTTTCCTAAAGCGAAATTTAGCCATTGTTTTGGACTGTACTTTTCAAAAATATTTTGAAATAAGTTGTTCTCAATATTTGCATTATAACTATTTTTTTTCTGTTGAGAATATTCAGATAATGCTATTCCTGCTGTTAGTTTTATCTGATTAAAATCTGCCCAAAAAATTAACGAACCTATGAGTTTTAGAAGAAATTTATCTTTAATTTCTCCTGTTTTCAACAATCTAATTATTGGAATTATGAAATTTCTATCTAATATCAATATGAAATTTTTATTTTCATAACCAGTGAAATCAGGATATCCAATTGGTGAAATAATAGGATGAAATATTATTTCATTATCAATTAGAAATAACGTTATTTCTTTTAATTCACTAGCCTTAATTTTAATGGACTTCATTGGCTTTTTATGACACCTAACGGTCCCGTATATTTGTCAGTTGTGGGAATTAGGAATTAAAGATAATAAAAAGAACTGAATTTGACGCATCAGCGTCTGTGTCCGCAGGACACAAAGCCACAATTGGAAATATATATTGTTAGCTAAAGTACTTTTTTCCGTTTAGAATTTCTTTTCCGCTTTATCGTTTTTGAGCTTTTCAGTCCGCTAATTTCAAATCATTATTTTGAAAACGAATTTTGAATAATTTTTTTTTATCCGTATACATTTGAAAAATAGAGTAGTGTTGAGAAAATTTTTTACCGCAACAAATTATCC
>NZ_FQYY01000027.1 GCF_900141885.1 Mesonia phycicola
AAATAATAATAATAATAATAACAGTAGAATTTTATTCATTCGCTTTTTTTTACATTACCCACAACGGTTTTGTATAATTTCCCAGCTAAGGGAAGGTTAAGAGTAAAGATAATAAAAAGAGCTAACTTTGACGCTTTTGCGTCTGTGTCCGCAGGACACAACTAAACCTTAGTTGGAATTATACGATGTTGGCAAATCGTTATTTTTAATTCCAATATTTTTCTATTAGATGATATATAATTCCTTTATCAACGTCAATTGCTAAATAATTCGCATTCGGATATTTATTACATCGATAAAATTCAATTTTCTCAATATTTTCTATATTATAAAAGAATGAAATTTCCTTTTTAAAATCAGGCATTTCACGTTCTATAAATTCTAAATTCTTTTTCAGTTCATTTCCGTCAGACTTTTTAATTTCTGCGTCAGATATTTCAGGTTGTTTGGTTTTCAATTCCGATAGAAACTTTATTATACCTGCCTTATCTGTTTTATATTTAAAATAGCAGGAATAAAAATTAGGCGGAAAGTTAATTTGAACACTTTTCATTTCGTCCATTCCTGGAATAATTTCATCAGAATATATATCTTTTAAAGTTACGTTTTCAGTTGATGAAAATGAATTAAAGACAAAGTTTACTGATTTCTTCCAAGTTTTTTTGGAAACATCCGCAATTTCGTTTTTTGATTTTTCAATCAATTCCTTTCCTTTATTTTTCGCTCTTTGACAAGAACAGAAAATAATTAAAATCGTTAATATTATGTTTGTTTGCGCTTTCATTTAATGTTTGCCAACGGTTTTGTATAATTTCCCAGCTAAGGGAAGGTTAAGAGTAAAGATAGTAAAAAGAGCTAACTTTGACTCTTTTGCGTCTGTGTCCGCAGGACACAACTAAACCTTAGTTGGAATTATACGTTGTTAGCATACGTTTTTTATTTGTATCACTTTTGTATCCGCTCATTGGTTTTAAGTTAAATATTTAATTTATAAGTTTTGCTCTGAAAAGTTACTTAATTCAGATAGTGATTAAGACCCAAAATAAAACAGGAATTTATGTTAATCCTTTATTTATAATATAGCCTCCGTTTTCATTACGTTCGTTCTACATAAGAATAAGTAAAAATGAAAACACACAAATTATTTATTAATCAAAAAGTCCAGCAAAGAATCATTTTTTTAAGTTTATTTCTGTCATTTTTTATTCAATAAACCTTACATAAAGCTTAAATTGAAATTATAATTCCAATTGCAATAATTAAGTTAATTAAAATTGCTAAAAAACTAATCATTGTATGTGCATTACAATTTTTCGTCTCTTTTATAATCAATAAATCAATTAGCATAAATATGATAGCAACGAAAATTATAAATACAGGTATAATAAAACCAACTGGAGGAGTATGACTGCTTCGAATTCCTTCTTTAACAATTGCATAAGTTGTCAGTGATAATGCTGATAGATATAAAATTACTTTAAAATAGTAGTATATTTTCATTGGAAATCTAAATGTATGCTAACGGTTTTGTATAATTTCCCAGCTAAGGGAAGGTTAGGAGTAAAGATAATAAAAAGAGCTAACTTTGACGCTTTTGCGTCTGTGTCCGTAGGACACAATTAAACCTTAGTTGGAATTATACGTTGTTGGCTACCGTTTTTTATTAAAATTTAATATTTAACTAATTATAACTTATGAATAATTTTATTAATTCAATTATTGATGTTGTCATAACTAATATTTCAGTTATTAGTGTGATTTTAGATATTTTATTGTGCGTTTGTTTATTAATTCTTTCGGGTGAATTTCTAAAAATTCGTAAAAGCAACCAATAAGCAGGGATTTCGTAAATCCATCTTAAATCATACCATTTATAGGGGTAAATTTCAAATTTATAATCAGTAAGAATTATATCTGGATTTAATTTAGAAATGTAGTTTGAAAAAGTCATAAATTCAATTTCATAATACACTTCAAGCGGTTTGTTTTTATTTCCGTGAGTTGTTTTTGTTCTAACTATTTTATTAGATTTATTCATCCTATATGAATTGTTTACAAATGGTTGCCAACGGTCTCGTATAACCGTCAGTTACGGGTTAATATGCGTTAATTTTCGGTTTGGAACAGACGTTAGCAATTCCGAGTGGATTCGGACGTAGTCGAATCCGCCGTAATTGCAGTTATACATTGTTGTACGCAGTTTTTTCATACTCCCATTATTACTTTATAATATTCGAATTGCTCTATTTCTCCGTTTTCCTTTATTCTAAAAAATACTTTGTCAATTATATTCGAAGCATTAGAAAAATTTAAAAGATACCATTGGTTCTTTTTCAAGTCCATAGGTAGCGTGTCAGACACATTTTTTGAATAGTCGTAAAATTTCAGGTCAGCCACTCCGTCTTTTGTGAAAACCCATTTGTAATTCTCACTTTTTTCAAAAAATCCGATTTTTCTTTGGGCTTCAAAAGGAAAGTTTTCACTGATAATACTGTCGATAAGATTTTTACTATCAATGTATTCCATAATTCTTTTGTCGTGTCCTTCTCCGCCAAGTGAGTTTCCGTTCAAAGCCATTATGGTGTCCATTTTCATTCGATTTTTCGAAATCAAACTTTTTTCTGTTTGATTATATACGTTTTCGCCTAAATGTCCAGAAAATCCTTTTGTTGGTCCACAAAAGAGTGATATTCCATCGGTATATTTTGTCGGTCTTCCTTCTTCATTAAATTCCGTTACGAATATTTCAATCAAGTCAAATCCGTCTTGAATCGGTTTGTCTCTATTTATTCCGTCTTGGGTAATTTGATATGAATGGTCGCTACAACCAAATAGGATTAAGAAGATTATGAAATATGTAATTCTGATGTTCATTTTTCAAATTGCGTACAACGGTTTTGTATAATTTCCCAGCTAAGGGAAGGTTAGGAGTAAAGATAGTAAAAAGAGCTAACTTTGACGCTTTTGCGTCTGTGTCCGCAGGACACAACCCAACCTTAGTTGGAATTATACGTTGTTACCATACGTTTTTCCGCACGATGTTTATTCATTCTTGTTTTCGGTCAGAGATTTCATTGGCACAACAATTGTCTTTGCCCACAAATCTCCAACACGTTGATTTTTATCCGTATTCTTTATCGTAATTATTCCGACTAATCCAAAAAAGAACATATCAATTGGGTCAAGTAAATGACGTTTAAAAGATTGCCCGAAAGTCAGTTTTTGATTAATTCCGTTCATTGGAATTGCTTTTAAACCAACAATCGAATTTCCAATCGTTCCGCCAAATCCGCTTTCCAATCCGACTGTCATAATTAACCAAAAAATCATTGGTATTAAAGCTGGTGCTCCGTTTAATGAATATCCGCCATCATCATTCGGTTCTCCAAGAGTAAAAACCATAAAAAATGTAAATCCATAAATTAACAGATAATCAATAAATCCTGCTAATATTCTTTTTCCAATATTCGGTTGTGTTTTCAAAATCTTTTAATTTTTTAACCAATCATAAATAAATTTACCGAGTATCGCAATTACAGCTCCAATTATCAGCCAAATGAATTTGGTAAAATTTTGACTTTTGATAAATCGCTTTAATCTATAACTAATTTCAACAAATTTATTTGCTCTTTCAAATTTATAATCTCTTTTTCGACCATCATTTGTCGATGCAATTATTTGGTTGGCTGTTTCCTTATCTTTCCAAATATAATCGTAAACATTTTTTGAGTAAAATGTTCGTTTAACAAGAACTTCTTTAATTTTTTTTCTCTTTCTCAAGGTTTTTTCGAAATGTATGGTAACGGTTTTGTATAATTTCCCAGCTAAGGGAAGGTTAGGAGTAAAGATAGTAAAAAGAGCTAACTTCGACGCTTTTGCGTCTGTGTCCGCAGGACACAACTAAACCTTAGTTGGAATTATACGGTGTTGCCCGTCGTTGTTTTTATCCGTTTGATTTTTTACCATTTCTTTCAGCCTCTTGTTTAATTGAATCAATTCTTTTTAGCTGTCTATTTAATTTTTTGTTTCCTATTATAGCTGGTATTTTTACGACTAAAGTATCAAGATAAAATACTGCTTCTAATCTAAATGACTTGTCAGTTTTATTTTCAGGTATAAACTTATAGGTGAAATTAGATTCTTTATGGTTTTTGTAAAGAGTTTTATTTTCTTTTTCGTCATTTAAAATATTAACATTGAAAGAAGGTAAATCTTCTATTGAATGAAATATAAAATTTAATTCATTTGGTTTTCCTGGAATTAATTCTTTATTTTTTGGGATACCAACTAATAAAAGTGAAGTAAGCTTTTTATATTGCATTCTATTTATTGAGTCTGCAAGCTTTGTATTCAATTCTTTTAACCTAATAATCTTAGTTTCTAATTCTTTATTTTTAGGGTTTTTGCAAGATATTAGCAAAATAATTACTATTAAAAAACATAGTGATTTTTTCATAAGATAGATGTTCTTGATTTTAAAATTCTTACTTTTTAAAAAAGGATTTCGGTTTTTCAATTCATACGCCGAACTTTTGCAAAATAGAAACGACCATTGTCATTAAAACTTAATTTTTAAATGGACACGAACTTTTTCCAATGACGGGCAACGGTTTTGTATAATTTCCCAGCTAAGGGAAGGTTAAGAGTAAAGATAATAAAAAGAGCTAACTTCGACGCTTTTGCGTCTGTGTCCGCAG
>NZ_FQYY01000006.1 GCF_900141885.1 Mesonia phycicola
GCATCCTGCAATATTACCCAGAAGTATATCAGAATTATCTAAAATTAGTTCACCTTTAGGGAAACACATAGGGGAAGATCCATCGCAACACCCACCACTTTGATGAAATATTAGCTCTCCGTGTTTATCTTTAAGTTGCTCTATAATATCTTTAGCAGCAACACTAACACTTACTCTTTTTATAGACATCTTAAAAGAAACCTTGTTTTTTCTTATCGTAAGAAATTAACATGTTCTTGGTCTGACGGTAATGGTCTAACATCATTTTATGATTTTCTCTTCCTATACCAGATTTTTTATATCCTCCAAATGGAGCGTGTGCAGGGTAATTATGGTAACAATTTACCCATACTCTTCCTGCTTTTATTGCTCTTGATATTTGGTAAGCTTGGTGTGTATCTCTTGTCCATACCCCAGCACCTAAACCGTATAAAGTATCGTTTGCAATTTCAAGAGCTTCTTTTTCATCTTTAAAAGTAGTTACACATACTACAGGACCAAAAATTTCTTCTTGAAATACTCTCATTTTATTATTTCCTTTTAAAATTGTAGGTTTTATATAGTAACCTCCATCTAAACCTTCGTTATACGCTGCTTCTCCACCAGCTAATACTTCACATCCTTCTTCTTTACCTATATTGATATAATTTAATATTTTTTCGTATTGATCATTAGATGCTTGTGCTCCCATCATAGTATTTGGATCTAATGGATGACCTAATTTTATAGCATTAGTTCTTTCGATAATTCGATCTATAAATTTTTCGTATATACTTTCTTGTATTAAAATTCTACTTGGACAAGTACAAACTTCACCTTGGTTTAAAGCAAACATTACGGCTCCTTCAATACATTTATCAAAGAAATCATCATCAGCATCCATAATACTTTCAAAAAATACATTTGGAGACTTTCCTCCTAATTCTAGAGTAACAGGAATTATATTTTTAGAGGCATATTGCATTATTAATTGACCTGTAGTAGTTTCTCCAGTAAATGCTATTTTATCGATTCTTGAGTTAGATGCTAATGGTTTTCCTGCTTCAACTCCAAAACCATTGACTACATTTAAAACCCCTGCAGGTAATATATTTTCAATCATTTCTACTAATACTAAAATTCCTACAGGTGTTTGTTCTGCTGGTTTTAAAACAACACAGTTTCCTGCAGCAAGTGCAGGTGCTAATTTCCAAGATGCCATTAAAATTGGAAAATTCCAAGGTATAATTTGGCCAACAACGCCTAAAGGTTCTGGTACATTTAGAGAAACTGTGTTCATGTCTAACTCAGCTACAGATCCTTCTTCAGCTCTAATAACACCAGCAAAATATCTAAAGTGATCAATTGCTAATGGTATATCTGCTGCCATAGTTTCTCTTACAGCTTTTCCGTTATCCCAAGTTTCAGCTCTAGCTAAAGCTTCTAAATTATTTTCCATAACATCAGCAATTTTAAGTAAAAGATTGCTTCTGTAAGTTGCAGATGAATTATTCCATTCTGGAGCGGCTGCCCAAGCTGCATCTAGAGCTTTCTCTATATCTTCTTCTGTAGATCGTGGAATTTTAGTAAACGTTTTTCCGTCTACTGGAGAGATGTTTTCAAAATATTCACCATTTGTTGGTGATACCCATTTACCTCCTATAAAATTTTCGTATTGATTTTTGAAACTAGGTTTTTGAATTTCTTTTTTACTTGCGGTTGATGTACTCATATTTATAAATTTTAATTAGACATTAGTTTTTAAGTATGTTGTCTATCAAATTTATATTTAGTTGGTATTAATATTTTGAACAATTGTATTAATTTATTGTACAATACTCTTAAAAAATGATAATTTAATAAAATAATGTATATTTATGTATGTAATAGATATTTATTAGGGATTTGTATTGTTAAATTATTAATTGGTTGTCATGCAGTTATCACAAAATTTTTTGAATAATAGACGTTTAGAAAGTATGGTTGAAAATCAAACTACTTATACTTTGAACAATGCGGCGATGCATGTTTTTGAAACTCACCAAAAGGCTGAACAGGTTTATTTGAAATTTGATCAACCAGTATTAGCAAGTATGTTAGAGGGGAAAAAAGTAATGCATTTAAATGATGAACAAAAGTTTGATTTTTTTCCTGGTGAGTCTTTGGTGTTACCTGCTTCTGAATTAATGAGAATTGATTTTCCTGAAGCTAGAGAAAATAATCCTACTCGATGTCTTGCAATGGCAATTTCTGAAGAAAAAATAAAACAAACTTTGGCTTTTATGAATGAAAATTTACCAAAATGCGATCATAGAAATTGGAATATGATTGATTATAATTTTCATTTTACTAATGATAAAGAGATTTTTCAAATTTTACAACGATTATTATTCTTGTTTACAGAAAATCACGCTTCAAAAGATTTTTTTGTAGATAATATGCTGCAAGAACTTATTATTAGGGTTTTACAAAATAATTCTAAAAAAGCTTATTTAAATTTAGATTATAGAAAACCTATTAATAATAGACTTAGCTGTGTGGTAGATTATATTAAAAATAATATTCATACAAATTTGTCTATAGAAGTATTGAGTAGAAAAGCATATATGAGTAAATCTAATTTTTATAAAGTTTTTAAAAATGAATTAGGAGTTTCTCCTGTAGACTTTATAAATAAAGAGCGTATAAAATTAGCTACAACTCTACTTCAAGATAAAAATAGAAAGATTAAAGATGTGTTTATGGAATGTGGTTTTGAGAGTAGATCTTATTTTAATCGTGTTTTTAAAAAAGAACAAAAAATTTCGCCTGGTAAATACCAGGCGAAACAAAGTTATTTTAAAATATAAATATATTACTGCAAACTAGCTAAGCTTTGCTCTATTGCTTCAATTTTAGCCTCAGCATCTGCTTGTTTTTGTTTTTCAATTTGCACTACTTTTTCTGGAGCATTATTAACAAAACGCTCATTAGATAATTTTTTCTGTACAGATTTTAAAAATCCTTTATTATATTCTAATTCTTCTTTTAGTTTTTCAATTTCACTTTCTACATCAATAGCTCCGGCAACTGGTATAAAATATTCATTAGATTTAACTCTATAAGAGAGTGCGTTTTCTTGTTGCTCATTAACATAAGTGATGTTAGAAACATTCCCCATTTTTTTGATTACAGCGTCATAATCTTCTTTTAAATTTTCATTATTAATAACGCTTAGTTCAATGCTATCTTTAAAGGCAATGTTTTTATCTTTTCTAATAGTTCTTATTCCAGAGACGATATCTTTTACAATTTCAAAGTCTGATATAAGTTCTTTGTCATAACTAGTTTGTTCTGGCCACTTAGAAATAATTAAAGCCTCACTAGAAGTTCTTTCTGTAATATTTTGCCAAATTTCTTCAGATAAGAAAGGCATAAATGGGTGAAGTAATTTTAAGTTATCTTCTAATAACTCTATAACCTCATTAAGTGTTTTTTGGTCTACTGGTTCTCCATATGCTGGTTTAGTCATTTCTAATAACCAAGAACAGTAATCATCCCAAATAAGTTTATAGATGGTCATTAAAGCATCAGAAATTCTGTACTTATCAAAATGGTCTTCTATTTCTAATAATGTTTTTTGAATAGTGTTTTTATACCATTTAATAGCGATAGCTGCAGATTCTGGCTGTTTAGCATTTGCATCTACCTCCCAACCTTTTACTAGACGAAAAGCATTCCATATTTTATTTCCAAAACCTTTACCTTGTTGGCACAGAGACTCATCAAACATTAAATCGTTACCGGCAGCACTACTTAACAGTAAACCCACACGTACCCCATCTGCACTATAATCTTCTATCAGTTTTAAAGCATCTGGAGAGTTACCTAGTGATTTTGACATTTTTCTACGTTTTTCATCACGTACCAAACCAGTTAGATAAACGTTATTAAATGGTTTTTTACCGGTGTACTCGTAACCCGCAATTATCATTCTTGCTACCCAAAAGAATAAAATATCTGGTCCGGTAACCAAATCATTAGTAGGATAGTAGTAGTTAAACTCTTCGTTATCTGGATTGTTTATGCCATCAAATACGCTCATTGGCCAAAGCCAAGAAGAGAACCAAGTATCTAAAACATCTTCTTCTTGACGTAGATCTTCTATTTTTAATTCTTGATTGCCAGATTTTTCTTTAGCAAGTAATAAAGCTTCTTCTATAGTTTCTGCAACTACAAAATCATTTTTAGCATTACCAAAATAAAATGCAGGTATACGTTGTCCCCACCATAATTGGCGAGAAATATTCCAATCACGAATGTTATTCATCCAGTGACTGTATGTATTTTTAAATTTATCTGGAAAAAGTTTAATATCTCCGGTTTCTAAAACGGCCTCAATAGCAGGTTTGGCTAAATCTTCCATTTTTAAAAACCATTGGTCAGACATTTTAGGTTCTATCACAGCTTTGGTACGCTCAGAAGTACCTACTTTATGCATGTGAGATTCTGTTTTTATTAAAAAGCCTTTTTCTTCTAATTCTTTAGAAAACTCTTTTCTTACAACAAAACGATCTTTCCCTTTGTAATGAAGTCCGTAATCATTTAAGGTGGCATCATCATTAAAAATATCTATTACTTCTAGCTGATGATTTTCTCCTAAAATTTTATCATTTTCGTCATGTGCAGGGGTCACTTTTAAGCAACCTGTCCCAAACTCAAGGTCTACGTATTCGTCTTCAATAATAGGAATTACTCTATTTACTATAGGTACAATTGCTTTTTTTCCTTTTAAATGAGTAAAGCGCTCATCGTTTGGGTTTATACAAATAGCAGAGTCTCCAAAAATAGTTTCTGGTCTTGTAGTAGCAACCGTTAAAGTATCGTTGCTTCCTTCTATTTGATAATTAATGTAATATAAATTTCCTTGTTTTTCTTCATAAATAACTTCTTCGTCAGACAAAGTAGTTTTGGCTTCTGGATCCCAATTTACCATGCGGTAACCCCTATAAATTAATCCTTTGTTGTATAAGTCTACAAAAGATTTAATTACAGAAGAATATAATTGATCATCTAGGGTAAATTTAGTTCTTTTCCAGTCACAAGAAGCACCTAGTTTTTGTAATTGATCTAGAATAACACCACCATAATTTTCTGTCCAATCCCAAGCGTGTTTTAAAAACTCTTCTCTAGAGATGGTGTTTTTATCAATCCCTTCTGCTTTTAATTTAGCCACAACTTTAGCTTCTGTAGCAATAGAGGCGTGATCTGTACCAGGTACCCAGCATGCATTGTAGCCTTTTAGTCTAGCTCTTCTTATCAATACATCTTGAATAGTATTATTTAGCATGTGCCCCATGTGTAAAACACCTGTTACGTTTGGAGGAGGAATTACAATTGTATAAGGCTCTTTTTCATTAACTTCAGAATGAAAATAATCATTTTTCATCCAGTAGTCATACCACTTTTTTTCTATCTCTTTTGCACTATATTTTGCAGCAATTGCCATGGTTTGGTCTGATTTTTGAAATTGAATAACAAAAGTAGTTATATAAAGGGTATTTTAAAAAATTATAATTTATTAATATCTGTATTTGTATAATGTATTTTTAACTATTACATTAGTACCTAAAATCAAGAAATAATGAAAAACATAATTGCATTTGCAATATTCCTTTTTGTAGGAATAGCTGCTCAAGCTCAAGCTAAGATTGAATTTGAAGAAGAAACCATAGATTATGGCCAGGTTGAATATAACAGTGATGGGGTTAGAACTTTTATTTTTACTAATACAGGTACAGAGCCATTAGTTATAGATAAAGTTAAATCTACTTGCGGTTGTACTGTACCAGAGAAACCTAAAGACCCAATTGCACCTGGAGAAAAGGGAGAAATAAAAGTAAAATATGCTACTAATAGACAAGGGCCAATCAGAAAAACAATTACTGTATACTCTAATGCAGATAGATCTCCATTACCTTTAAAAATTAAAGGTTTTGTGAAAAAAGAAGATACTAAAAGCGTATTAGAAAAGTAATATTTACAGAAGTTATATAAAAAGCCACTATTTATTTAGTGGCTTTTTTTGTGCGATATAACTTTTATAAAAAAGGCTTATTTTTCTATAATAATTTTGCAAATTTGCGTAAAAATTAAATTATGCCTGCAATATCATCAAAAGGGCTTTCTATGCCTGAATCACCAATTAGAAAATTGGTTCCTTATGCTGAAGCTGCAACAGAAAAAGGAAAAGATATATTTTACTTAAATATAGGTCAACCAGATATTAAAACCCCAGACTGTGCCTTAGACGCAGTAAAAAATAATGACTTAGAAATCATTTCTTATAGTCACTCTGCCGGTTTTGCATCTTACCGTGAAAAATTAGCTGGATATTACCAAAAAGGAGGAATACCAGTTAATACAGAAGATATTATAATTACCACAGGAGGATCTGAAGCTTTACTTTTTACCATGGGAAGTATTGCAGATATGGGAGACGAAGTAATTATACCAGAACCTTTTTATGCAAATTACAATGGTTTTGCTACTTCTTCTGGAGTAAATGTAGTACCTGTAACAGCTTCTTTTGAAGATGGATTTGCATTGCCACCAATAAGTGAGTTTGAAAAAAAGATTACAGATAAAACTAAAGCTATTATAATATGTAATCCAGGAAACCCAACAGGTTACCTTTACACTAAAGAAGAAATAGAGCAATTAGCTGCCTTGGTAAAAAAGCACGATTTGTTTTTAGTAGCAGATGAAGTTTATAGAGAGTTTGCTTATGAAGGTAAAAAACATCATTCTGTTTTAAATGAAGTAGGTATTGAAGAGAATGCTATCATGATAGATTCTGTATCTAAACGCTACAGTATGTGTGGAGCAAGAATTGGTTGTGTAGTATCTAAAAATAAAGAATTTATAGCTACCGCAATGAAGTTTGCACAAGCAAGATTAAGCCCTCCAACATTTGCCCAAATAGCAAGTGAAGCAGCTTTAGATACACCACAATCTTACTTTGACGATGTAATTGAAGAATATGTAGATAGAAGAGATACATTAATTAATGCATTACATAAAATAGAAGGTGTTAAAGTAGCTACTCCGCACGGAGCTTTTTATTGTATAGCAGAGTTACCAGTAGAAGATGCAGAAGATTTTGCTAAATGGCTTTTAGAAGATTTTGATTATGAAGGTGAAACTGTAATGATTGCTCCAGCATCAGGATTTTACTCTACACCAAACTCTGGTTTAAATCAAGTTAGAATTGCTTATGTGCTTAAAAAAGAAAATCTTTTAAAAGCAGTAAAAGTAATAGAAGAAGCATTGAAAGTCTATAAAAAATGAGACAAGAAAACAATTTTTCATTAAAAGAATACAACACTTTTGGCATAGATGTAAAAGCTAAAAATTTTGTAGAAATTACTAATGAAGAAGAATTAAAAGAAGTTCTGAAGCAAACCTATGCTTCAGAACTTTTTGTTTTAGGGGGAGGAAGCAACTGCTTGCTAACAAAAAATCTAGACGCTACAGTAGTTCATGTAAACATAAAGGGAATTTCTATAGTTAATGAAACTAATGACGAAGTTTTTATAAAAGCACAAGCAGGTGAAAACTGGCATGAGTTTGTGTTGTACTGTATAAGTCAAAATTTTGGAGGTATAGAAAACCTTTCTCTAATACCTGGTAATGTAGGTACTTCACCAATTCAAAATATTGGAGCCTATGGGGTAGAGCTTAAAGATACTTTTGTAGAATGTGAAGCAATTAACATACAAACTTTAGAGAAAAAAGTATTTACCAAAAAAGACTGTAAATTTGGATATAGAAATTCTATTTTTAAAAATGAAGTAAAAGGGCAGTACATAATTACTTCTGTAATTTTTAAGCTTAGCAAAAAAAATCATGAATTACATACTGGGTACGGAGCAATTTTAAACAAATTAGAGAGTAACCAAATAGTAGAGCCTACAATTAAAAACATCTCTGATGCTATCATTTCTATCAGGAAACAAAAATTGCCAGATCCTAGAGAAATAGGAAATAGTGGCAGCTTTTTTAAAAACCCTATTATAACAGTTACTAAATTTAATAATTTACAAGAAGAATACCCAGAAATACCTTCGTATAAAATTTCAGAAGAAGAAGTAAAGGTACCAGCTGGTTGGTTAATAGATCAAGCAGGGTTTAAAGGGTACAGAAGCGGAGATGCAGGAGTGCATAAAAATCAAGCACTTGTTTTAGTGAATTATGGAGAAGCTACTGGACAAGAAATTCTAGATTTAGCTACTCATATTCAGCAACAAATAGAAGAAAAATTCTCTATTCGTTTAGAGATGGAGGTAAACATTATTTCATAAAAAAAGCAGCCCGAAGGCTGCTTTTTCACTAACTTAACTTAATCTAACTAAATAATTTTTATTTCTAAAAATTACTTTCTCATTAAAACAGTATTGATAGAATGTATCACACCATTTTTTCCTTTTTTATCAACTTCTACAACAGTAGCTTGAGAACCTTTGCTGTCTGTTAATACTACTTTTTTATCACTATTAATAGAAGCTTCAATTTTACCGTCGTTAGCAGTAATTAATTCATATTTTTTATTTTCACTATTATTAATAAGGTCTTTTAGTTTTTTAGCATCTACATTACCAGGAATTATGTGGTAACTTAAAGCAGCTTCTAATTTTTCTGCGTTTACAGGCTTTTTTAAATTTTCTAGTGTTTCTTTAGGTAGTTTGCTAAACGCTTCATTAGTTGGAGCAAAAATAGTAAACGGACCTTCTCCTTTAATTTTTACCACCATACCTGCTTTTTCAATAGCATCTACAAAAGAAGACAAGTTTTCTGTATTCATTGCAACTTCAGCTAAATCTAGAGTTACTTCTTTTTCTGTCTTATCGTTTTCTTCTGTAGTAGAATTTTGTATCGCGGTAGAAGTAGAATCAACTTCTGTCTTTGTTTCGTTTGCGTTATCTGTAGTTTTATTGTCTTTACAAGCAACTAACAAAATACAAAGAACACCTATAGCAATAATTGATTTTTTCATAATTCAAATAATTTGGTTTGCTGTACGAATGTAGTTTTAATCATTTCTATAGCAGTAAATTAGTGCCTAAAGTTTAGTTAAATAGTGTAAAAAGAATATTAAAACAGATTTTAATTTTATTGTGAAGCAAGAAAGTTTTATTTTTGCAGTATGAAATTACTACTGATAACAATAGCATTATTAGCAATAGCTTTTGCAGGAATTGCAATTAAAATTTGGGCTAAGAAAGACGGTAAATTTGCAGGTACTTGTGCAAGTCAAAACCCTTACTTAAACAAAGAGGGGGAAGCTTGTAGTTTTTGTGGTAAGATGCCAGATGAAATTGGTGATTGTAATACCAAAAACGAGTAAGTAACCTAATGCTACTATTTTTATTTAACTGCTTTGTAATAGTAGCAGCTATTAATATACTGTATTACCTTTCTTTTTCTAATTTTCTGTACACAAAAGATAGATCACACCTTTTTACTAAGGTGAATTTACCAGTGTCTATTATTATATGTGCAAAAAATGAATCTGAAAATTTAAAAAAGAACCTCCCTAAGTTATTACAACAAGATTATTCTGAATTTGAAATTATTTTGATTAATGATTCTTCTAGTGATGATAGCTTAGAGGTGATGGAAGATTTTGAATTGAAAGATTCTAGAATTACTGTAGTTAACGTGCAAAGTAATGAGCGTTTTTGGGGAAATAAAAAATATGCATTAACCTTAGGAATAAAAAAAGCAAAATTTGAGCAGTTATTATTCACAGATGCAGATTGCTACCCAAACTCTTCTCGTTGGATTGCAGAAATGATGCAAGGTTTTCAAGCTGACAAATCTTTAGTTTTGGGATATGGAGGTTACGAGTTTCGTAGAAAATCTTTTTTAAATAAAATAATCAGGTTTGAGACGTTATTAACTGCTATTCAATATTTTTCTGCGGCTAAAAGAGGCAGAGCCTATATGGGAGTTGGTAGAAATTTAGCTTACACTGCAGCAGAGTTTTATAACAATAATGGCTTTGTATCTCATATGAATATTTTATCTGGAGATGACGATTTGTTTGTAAATAAAATAGCTACAAAAAAGAATACTTCTATTGTTATCAATAAAGATAGCTTTACATATAGTACTCCAAAACAGAAATGGAAAGAGTGGCTTAAGCAAAAAAGAAGGCATGTGTCTACAGCAAGTTATTATAAAAAAACACAAAAAATAAAACTAGGTTTGTTTTATTTAAGTCAATTATTATTTTGGTTGCTAAGCTTAACACTTATCTTTTTTTATGATTGGAGATGGGTACTATCAATTTTTTTAGTTAGAACACTTGTTATGTATTTTACCTATAGCAAAGCAACAAAAGTTTTTAATGAAAAAGACTTATTATGGATGCTTCCATTTCAAGATTTAGTCATTGTTTTATTGCAAATTTTTATCTTTATAAATAATTTATTTTCAAAACCTATTCACTGGAAATGATTTCTGAACAACTAGCTCAACAAATAGACAAAGCAAGAAAAGGAAATCAAATTGCCTATAAATACTTATTAGATTATTACTGGAACCAGGTTTATAGTTTTCAGCTAAATAAAACAAAAGATGAGTATGAAGCAGAAGAAATTACTATACAAACATTCTCTAAAGCTTTTGATAAATTAAATACCTACAACGAGAATTACAATTTTAAAACTTGGTTAATTACTATTTCTAAGAATATTCATATAGACTTAATTAGAAAAAAGCATATTGAAACTACCCAAGTAGATAAAAAAACAGAAAAGATTTTTGTAGATGAAACCCCCACAGCAGAAGATCAATTAATTATAGATCAGAACTTGTCTATTTTGCTAAATCTAATTAAAAAGCTAAAACCACATTACCAAGAAGTAATACAATTACGTTATTTTCAAGAGTTTAGCTATAAAGAAATTTCAGAAAAAATTAATGAGCCCATTAATAATGTAAAAGTAAGGTTGTTAAGAGCTAAAAAGCTTTTAGCAGAAATTATAAAAGATAAAGAAAACTAGATTTACAATACCTATAATCTATTATTTATCGTTTAATAAGCTATACAATATTTTGTATCTTTGAACATTATAAAAATTGTTATGGCAGTAGAAACACTTTCACCTGAAACCACTAAGAAAAAACCTAAATGGTTACGCGTAAAATTACCTACGGGTAAGAAGTATACCAATTTAAGAAAGTTAGTAGATAAGTATGATTTACATACTATCTGTACCTCTGGTAGTTGTCCTAATATGGGAGAATGCTGGAGTGAGGGTACGGCTACTTTTATGATTTTAGGTAATGTTTGTACTAGATCTTGCGGATTTTGTGGGGTAAAAACAGGAAGACCAGAAACGGTAGATTGGGATGAGCCAGAAAAAGTAGCTCGTTCTATAAAATTAATGGATATTAAGCATGCAGTTGTTACAAGTGTAGATCGTGATGACTTAAAAGATATGGGATCTATTATCTGGGCAGAAACGGTAAAAGCCATTAGAAGAATGAACCCTAACACTACTTTAGAAACTCTTATTCCAGATTTTCAAGGAATAGAAAAACATCTAGATAGAATAGTAGAAGTTTCTCCAGAAGTAGTTTCTCACAATATGGAAACTGTAAAACGTTTAACTAGAGAGGTGAGAATACAAGCTAAGTATGACCGTAGTTTAGCAGTTTTAGCTTATCTAAAAAAGCAAGGAATTAAAAGAACAAAGTCTGGTATTATGCTAGGTTTAGGAGAGACAGAAGAAGAAGTTATTCAAACTTTAAAAGATTTGAGAGCTGCTGATGTAGATGTAGTAACTATTGGTCAATATTTACAACCAAGTAAAAAACATTTACCAGTACAACAATTTATTACTCCAGATCAATTTAAAAAATACGAGGAGATAGGTTTAGACTTAGGTTTTAGACACGTAGAGAGTAGTGCGTTAGTTCGTTCTTCATATAAAGCTCAAAAACACATTCACTAAAATAGATGCCAAATAAAATAAGAGTAGCGATTAATGGTTTTGGGAGAATAGGAAGAAGTTTATTTAGAATTTTACTTCATCACCCTAAAATAGAAGTTGTTGCTATCAATGATTTAGCAGATGCAAGAACACTTGCACATTTGTTAAAGTATGACAGTATTCACGGAGTACTACAAGAAGATATTAAGGCAGATGGAGAGGCAATTTCTGTTAACAATAAACTTTACCCATTAAGTAAGCAACCTCTTATAGAGTCTATTAATTGGAGTAAATTTGATGTAGATGTAGTTGTAGAAAGCACAGGTAAGTTTAAGACTAAATCAGATTTAGCGTATCATTTAAAAGGTGGAGCTTCCAAAGTAATTTTATCTGTACCGCCAGTAGATGATGATATTAAAATGGTTGTTTTAGGGGTAAATCACGAGATCTTAAAAAGTGACGATCAAATTATCTCTAATGCATCTTGTACTACCAATAATGCAGCACCTATGCTACAAGTAGTTCATGAAGCTTTAAATGTACAACAAGCTTATATTACTACTGTACACTCTTACACCTCAGATCAGAGTTTGCATGATCAACCTCATCGAGACTTACGTAGAGCAAGAGCAGCATCACAATCTATAGTACCAACAACCACTGGTGCAGCAAAAGCACTTACAAGAATTTTTCCAGATTTATCTAATGTTATTGGTGGTTGTGGTATTAGAGTGCCTGTACCTAATGGTTCTCTAACAGACATGACATTAAATGTAGAGAAAGAAACCTCTATAGAAGAAGTAAATCAATTATTTAAAAATGCTTCTTTAAATAGATACAAGAATATTATTAGCTATAATGAAGATCCAATTGTCTCTGTAGATATATTAGGAAACCCTTTTTCTTGTATTTTTGATAGTGAAATGACTTCTGTGATAGACGGGCATTTAGTTAAATTAATTGGTTGGTATGATAATGAAAGAGGTTATAGCAATAGATTGCTAGATTTAATACTATTGCTTCATTTATAAATTATGTATGAACTAAAAGAATAATTTATCATCAAGAGCTATCTACTTTATCTAGTCTTGTTTATCTGTTTTCATAGCACTCTGAAAGCACAAAATGGTATTCAAGAAATTTCAGGTGTAGAAGTAAGTAGTTATGAAAGAATGATAGATAGTATTCATTATTCTTACGATTATTACAATTATCCTCAATTAGTAAGAAAACTTGTTTTCATTTCTAAAATAGCAGAAAATGAACACAGTAACTTACTTATAGTTCTCTCTAAATACTATCGAGCAGATATTTTTTACAAAGCTCATAGGTATAGAGAAGCAAAAAAAGTGCTAGAAGAAACTTTTAAATTAAATATACCAATTGATGCAAGAGAGTCTCTTTACCCGTATGATTATTATCTCTACCTAAATATTTTAATAGGTTTAAAAGAATATGATTTAGCAAAAAATATAATTAAAGAAAAAGCTTTGTTTGAAGAAGAGCCTAGAACTCTTGAACGAAACTTACGAGACTTAATTAAAGCTAAATTATTATTTGCAGATGGAGATTTCGAAAATTCTTTGTTACTACTAGATTCCATAGAAGAAAGAGTAGAGAATTACCCTTGCATGTACTTGTTGTCTGAGGTTTATTATCTAAAATCTTTAATTTTTAAGCAACAATCAGATTTTGAGAACGCTATACTCTACGCTACAAAAAATTTAGATCACACCATAGATAGTGGTTTTGTATTTTTAGAGCTTCAAACACTAGATTTACTGGCAAACATATATAAAGAAACCAGAAATAAAGATAAACAAATAGAGTTTCTATCTAAAGCAAATAGTTTAAAAGCCTCCATACTTAATTTTCAGCAAGAAGAATTTACAGAAGAAAAAAACTTAAAATCTACTAGTATTAACTCTGCCGTAAAGACAATTTTAGAGCTTTCTTCAACAAATTTACAGCAGCAAAAATCTCTTAAATACAATCAGTTAGCAATTATATTAAGTATACTTTTTATAGTAATACTATCATTGTTTACCGTTTCTCTTTACAAAAACAATAATTTACGAAAAAGAGCCAATCAATTGCTTTATAAAAAAAATAAAGATTTAGTAGAATCTAGAGAAAAAACTCTGGCAGCAACAAAATATAGAGAGCAATTTTTATCTACTATTACCCATGAGTTACGTACGCCTATTTATGCGGTAACAGGTTTAACATATTTACTTTTAAAAGAAGACCCTACAGAAAAACAAACCGAGTATTTAAAATCTTTAAAATACTCAGGAGAGCACTTGTTATCACTAATTAATAATGTATTAGATATTAATAAATTAGAATTAAATAAAGTAGAAAGTGTAAAATTTGATTTTTATATAAAACCACAGTTAAATAATACGCTTAGTACTTTAGAGAGAGCTGCACGAGAAAATAATGTAGAGCTACATTTAGAGATAGACCCTCAAATACCTAAGTTGCTTAACGGAGATATGATAAAAATATCTCAAGTGATTATTAACTTGGTCTCTAATGCAATAAAATTTTCTAAAAATGGAGATGTTTGGGTAAGACTCAAGCTAGTAAAAGAAAGTAGTAAGCAAGTGAAAATAAAATTTGAGGTAGAAGATAACGGTAGAGGTATACCAAAAGATATGCATCAAGCTATTTTTGAGAAATTTAATCAAGGAGCAGACAGAATAAACGCCAATTACGGTGGTACAGGTTTAGGTTTACCTATAGTTAAAAATCTACTAGAGTTTTTAAAGAGTGAAATTCACTTAGAAAGTGAATTAGGCTCTGGTTCTAAGTTTTACTTTACAGTGAACTTAAATAAAGTACTAAAAAAAGACGTGATAACTAGCGGTATAAGAATGAAAGAAGAAGACTTTGACGATCAAAACTTTCAGAAGGTATTTGATAACAAAAAAGTTTTGGTGGTAGAAGATAATAAGCTTAACCAAAAAATCACTTGTAAAATTTTAGAAAAGAAAAACCTCTTTTGTGATATAGCAAACAATGGAGAAGAAGCAGTTTCTCTGGCTCAAAAAAACAAGTACGATATCATATTAATGGATATACATATGCCAGTAATGGACGGGATAGAAGCCATAAAAATTATAAGAGAAAATAAAGATGAAACTCCAATTATAGCCTTAACAGCTGTAAATGTTTCTGAAGAAATAAATGATTTTCTATTATATGGCTTCAACGATGTAATACCTAAACCTTACAAAACAGAAATGTTTTACGAGAAAATTTACAAAGCAATTGTAAGTAACCCTAATAATTTTGAAGCCAACTCTTAATGGTGTTTTCAAAATCTAAATTGTCTTTTAAAATCTCTATCTCTATTGGTAAATAATATAATTGAGAGGCATCTATTTCATTTTTTAACCTCATAAAATCTTTTTCGGTAGTAATAACTAAGTTAGATTGTTTAATTTTTTGAAGATCTTTTTCTTTAAAATTATAATGATCAGGGAAGTTGAGGTGATTAAATTTTAAATTTAATTTTTCTAAATGCTGAAGTAGTGGAGTAGGGTTAGCAATACCAGTAACCAAAGAGAAATCTTTACTATTATCAATGTTTAATCTCTCATTTTTATGGTTAATTACTTCGTTTGCATATTTAATAGAAGAAAAGAAAACTTTTTGTTGTTTTAAAGGCTTAAGCTTCTTCTTTATTTTATTCATTTCTAGGTCAGATAAATCTTTTGGGCATTTGGTAACTACAATTATATTAGCTCTTTTAGCACCAGATTTAGGCTCTCTTAAATTTCCTGCAGGTAAAATATAATCATTACAATATAAGTTGTTGTAAGATGTTAATAGAATAGAGTGACTAGGCGTTACTTTTCTATGCTGAAAAGCATCATCTAGCAAAACTACATCAGGAGTGTTTTTTAAAGCTAATAAATTTTCAATACCTCTTTTTCTTTGCTCATCTACAGCAACCGTAATAGAAGAAAATTTAGATTTAAACTGTAATGGCTCATCACCAACATAAGCTGCGGTTTCATTACCACTTAAAATATAAAAACCTTTACTTTCTCTTTTGTACCCCCTACTAAGCGTAGCTAAATTGTGTTTGTCTTTTAAAAGTTTAATTAAATGCTCAATCATAGGAGATTTACCTGTGCCACCTACGCTTAGGTTACCAACACAAATTACAGGTATTGTAAATTTAGCAGACTTTTTTATTTCCCAGTCATATAATTTATTACGTAGCCAAACAATGAATCCGTAAATAAGGGAAAAGGGTAAGAGTAATTTTCTAAGCATTTTCATCTAAACGAAGGTATAATTTTTATATTTATATTTTATAATAAATTTTCTTTTTACCAAGATATATAATGATAGTAAATGATGTAATTTCTGCTTTAGAAGAACTAGCTCCTTTAGCTTATGCAGAGCAATTTGATAATGTAGGACTCTTAGTAGGTAATAAAAATCAAGAAGTAACAGGGGTTTTAGTAACTCTAGATACCTTAGAAGAAACTGTTGAAGAAGCAATAGAAAAAAAATGTAACTTAATTGTAAGCTTTCATCCCATTATATTTAAAGGATTAAAAAAAATTACTGGTAAAAACTATGTAGAACGTGTAGTGTTAAAAGCTATTAAACACGATATATCTATATTTGCAATTCATACCGCGTTAGATAATTCTTATAAAGGAGTAAATTATCAAATTTGTAAAGAGTTAGGGCTAATAAACCAACAAGTATTAATTCCGCAGTCTGGTACTATTAAAAAAATAGTAGCTCACGTACCAAAAAAAGATCTTGAAAAAGTAAGAAACGCAATGTTTAATGCAGGTGCAGGCAGTATTGGTAATTACGATGAATGTAGTTTTAATATAAAAGGTTACGGTACTTTTAAACCTAATGAAGATGCAAACCCTACAGTTGGAGAAAGAGGAATTTTACAAAAAGAAAAAGAAACTCAACTTCACCTTACCTTTTCTAAACACTTGCAAGCAGAAGTTTTACAAGCACTTTTTAATAGTCACCCTTATGAAGAAGTAGCTTATGAAATTACTACACTAGAAAACACAAACCAAAATATAGGTATAGGTATGGTGGGAGAGTTGGCAGAAGAAGTAGATACAAATGTATTTTTAGAGCAAGTAAAAAATAAATTTAAGTTAGAGGTAATTAGGCACTCTAGGTTACTTAAAAACAAAATAAAAAGAATAGCAGTTTTAGGTGGGAGTGGAGCATTTGCAATTCCTAACGCTATATCAGCAAAAGCAGACATTTATATTACAGCAGATTTAAAGTATCATGATTTTTATCAGGCTGAAAATAAGATAGTTTTAGCAGATATTGGACATTATGAAAGTGAACAGTACACAAAAAATCTATTACATTCTTATCTTACAAAAAAATTCCGTAATTTTGCAATCGTTTTATCACAAAAAAGTACCAATCCAATTCAATATAGTTGATTATGGCAAAGAAAAAAGAGGTTACCGTTGAAGAAAAGCTAAGAGCGTTATTTGATTTACAATTAATCGATGCTCGTATAGATGAGATTAGAAATGTAAGAGGTGAATTACCTCTAGAAGTAGAAGACTTAGAAGATGAGGTAGCCGGTCTTAATAAACGTTTAGAGAAACTAAATGTAGATCTTGAAAAACTAGATCATAATATTAAAGACAAAAAAAATCAAATTGAAGAATCTAAAGCTTTAATTAAAAAGTATACAGAGCAGCAAAAAAATGTTCGTAATAACAGAGAGTTTAATGCTATCTCTAAAGAAATTGAATTTCAAGAGTTAGAGATTGAATTGTCAGAAAAGCACATTAAAGAGTTTTTTGCACAAATAGAGCAGAAAAAACAAGTTATAGAGCAAAGTACTGAACGTATAGAGCAAAGAACTGCTCATTTAAACCACAAGAAAAGTGAATTAAATGAGATTTTAAGCGAAACTGAAAAAGAAGAGCAAAATCTTAAAGCTAAATCTGAAGCTTACAAAAAAGATATAGAAGAGAGATTGGTAAAAGCTTACACACGTATTAGAGAAAATGTGAAAAACGGATTAGCAGTAGTGCCAATTGAAAGAGGTGCATCTGGAGGTTCTTTCTTTACTATTCCGCCGCAAGTTCAAATGGAGATTGCAAGCAGAAAGAAAATTATTACTGATGAGCACAGTGGTAGAATTTTAGTAGATCAAGAATTAGCTGAAGAGCAAAGAATAAAAATGAATAAGCTTTTTGCTAAAATGTAAAAATGCTTTTAGCAATAACATTTATTGAATTCATAAAAAACCCTTCTTTAACGAGAAGGGTTTTTTTATAATTATTTTTTTGAAGTTTATAAAATCTTACCAAATAAATATTACGTAATTAAAAGAAGAGTATTATTTTAATAAAAATTGTAAATACTAACTCATCTTTTCGTCTTAAAGAAGAAGAAAATTTTTAATAAAGAAAAAGAAAAAATGAAATTTAAAATCTTGTACTTATTCATGTTAGCAACTTTTGTAGGTTGTGGACATACTAAAAAAGAAAATAACACTACCACTAACTTGTCTAGTTTAGATCCTGTAGAGGTGAAAGCGACGCAAGAAGGTTATAAAAAAGCATATTTTGCAAGCGGTTGCTTTTGGTGTGTAGAGGCAATTTATGAGAGTGTAAAAGGAGTGAAAGAATCTATCTCTGGTTATGCTGGTGGTACAGGAGAAAACCCTACTTATCAAAATTACGGAAAAACAGATCACGCTGAGGTGGTAGAAATTATTTACGACCCTAAAGTAGTAAGTTATGAAACTCTTTTAGATGTTTATTTTGCTTCTCAAAATGTGACTCAAAAAAATGGCCAAGGACCAGATTTAGGTAGAGAGTATCGTTCTGTTATTTTTTACCAAAACGAGACAGAAAAACAATGGATAGAAAGTAAGATTGCAGAAGTAAGTAAACAATATAGCCAGCCTGTAGCTGCAGAGGTTATGCCTTTTCAAAAATTTTGGATAGCAGAAGACTATCACCAAGATTACAAAAAGCATAACCCACACAATAGTTACATTAGAGGAGTATCTATACCACGATTTAATAAGTTTAAAGAAAAATTCCCTAATAATTTACTGAAAGAAAAATATCAAAAGTAAATTTATTTAATAAATTGAATGGTGAGTGGGTATTTTACTGGCTCGCCATTATTTGCTTTTATTCCATTTAAAATAGGCAAAATTAACCCTATGAGTATTAAAATTGGTAAAATAATAAAGCCAATTAATAATAGACATAAAATACCAGCAATTATATAATATATATAAAAGCTAATCTGAAAATTTATCACCTCCTTTGCTTGTTCATCCATTTGTTTAATTTCATCTTTTTTCAATTGCCAAAGTAAAATAGGAATAATAATACCACCTAAGCCAGTAATAAAATTTAATAATTGACTTAAATGCAATACCATAAGCATTTGTTTATCTTCTTTTTTTTCAGAAATAATCTCCATAATTTTTTAGTTTATCTATAAGACGTGAAGTGGTAAATTTTGTTACAATTAGCATTTAGGTATTTAAAGCAATAAATACTTTCTTACCTTTGTATTATGATATTAAATGATACTATTGTTGCGCTTGCTACAGCACCTGGGAGTGGAGCTATTGCTGTAATTAGAGTTTCTGGTCCAGAAGCTATCCAAATCACTAGTCCTGTATTTAAGGCTAAAAATAAGGTGAGTCTAGAAAATCAGAAATCTCATACCCTGCAGTTAGGCAATATAGTAGATGGAGAGAGAATTATAGATGAAAGTTTGGTATCGGTCTTTAAAGGAACTCGCTCTTACACGGGAGAAAATACCGTAGAAATTTCTTGCCACGGTAGCCCATTTATTCAGCAAGAAATTATCAATTTACTATTGTGTCAAGGTTGCAGATCTGCACAACCTGGTGAGTTTACTTTGCGTGCTTTTTTAAATGGGAAAATGGATTTAAGTCAGGCAGAGGCAGTTGCAGATTTAATAGCTAGTGATAATGCAGCAAGTCACCAATTGGCCATGCAACAAATGCGTGGTGGTTTTGCTTCAGAAATACAAAAACTGAGAGAAGAATTATTAAATTTTGCTTCTTTAATAGAATTAGAATTAGATTTTTCTGAAGAAGATGTAGAGTTTGCAGACCGTAAACAGTTTCAAGATTTAATTTTTAAAATTCAGAAAGTATTAAATAAACTTATAGATTCTTTTGCAGTAGGTAATGTGTTGAAAAACGGAATACCTGTAGCTATAGTTGGAGAGCCAAACGTGGGTAAATCTACTTTGTTGAATGCACTTTTAAATGAAGAAAGAGCTATAGTAAGTGATATAGCAGGAACTACTAGAGATACCATTGAAGATGAAATTTCTATAGGTGGCGTAGGGTTTAGGTTTATAGATACCGCTGGTATTAGAGAAACTACAGATACCATTGAAGGTTTAGGAATTAAAAAAACTTTTCAGAAGATAGAGCAGGCCCAAGTAGTAATGTATTTGTTTGACTCTTCTAAAATTAAAAATGAAAAACTTAGTTTAACGCAAGTAAAAACCGAAGTAGAAAAAATTAAAAATCGTTTTCCAGGTAAACCCTTGTTAATAGTTGCAAATAAAAGAGATATTCTTACTGAAGAAGAGCAAGATAGTTTTAAGCAGCAAATACCTGAACTTAATTTAATATCAGCAAAAGAAAATGATAAAGTAGAAGAGCTACAAGAAAAGCTTCTAGGTTTTGTTAATACAGGAGCTTTAAAAAGCAATGATGCTATTGTAACTAATTCTCGTCATTACGATGCTTTACTAAAAGCACAAGAAGAAATAAACAAGGTACAAGAAGGTTTAAATATAGGCTTAACAGGAGATTTACTGGCTATAGATATTCGTCAAGCGTTATATTATTTTGGAGAAATAACTGGGCAAATTACCACAGATGATTTATTAGGAAATATTTTTGCTAATTTCTGTATCGGAAAGTAGATAGAAGAACCGCTAAAGAAATATAAAATTTAAACTTATTAAAGTTACAGAAAACAAAAAGGGAAGATATTATATCTTCCCTTTTTTCTTACAAAATTAAAAATACTGTTTTAATTTTAGTACCCTATGTTTTGGGTTATACCTTCTGTAACATCTATAGTCTCTTGCGGAATTGCGTAAACTCTTAAATATGGTTGTGTAACAGGTTTGGCAGTGTAAGCTCTGTCAAAAGTTCCAAATCTAATCATTTGCTTTCTACGGTACATCTCCCAATACATTTCAAAACCTATTTCGTTATATAAAATTTCTTCATCTAAATAAGAGATAGCTGTACCTGGAGCATTGTTAAATAAAGCTTCACGAGTTCTACTAGTTCTTAAGATATTAATATCTGCTAAGGCTGCTGCATTATTTCCATTTCTAAAGTAAGCTTCTGCTCTCATACAATAGATACCACCTAAGCGATATAAAGGCACATCTACAGCGCTGGTTCCGTTACCATAATTTGGATCAAATTCCCATTTAAAGTTACGTACTCCACGGTTAATTTGATCTTGACTAAAAACAGCTTCTAGCTCATTATCAAAATCTAATTCAGGAGTAAAATCCATAGGAATAGTAGTTTGCTTCTCCATATATAATTGGCTGATAGCAATTCTACCATCCGATGTCATATCAAATCCGCCTTCACCATCTAAAGTAGGACCATATTGTTGCCCAACTTGTAAACCTCTATTAAAGTGAAACCATAAAGACCCTGTATCTTGTCTTACATCTTCTGCAGGAACACTACCGGTAGTACCATCATTCATAAACCAAGTACCATCAGAATACTGATAATATCTATGGAAACGAGGATCATCATGGTTACCCTCCCAAGTATAATAAAACTCAGGTTCAACATTAGAAGCGTTGGTACCTCTATTATCTGGTGTTGGTTTTTGAGATCTTCCTGTAGACATATATGCAAAATCATTATCGCTATTTCTGATGTTGTCATTTTCTTGAGCTACTGCAAATATCATTTCAGATCCTGCAGTATTATTCATAGAAAAATTATCAAAATAGTTGCTTTCTAAGCTGAAGCTACCGTTAATTAATAAAGAAGTATAGTAAATAACTTTATCCATATCATTTCCGTCATTATCTACAGCTGCTTCATTAAAATTAAAATTTGAAGAAGTATTATAACGATCTTTAAATACAGCTCTATTAAGGTACATATCTGCAAGTAAAGCGTATGCTGCTTGTTTAGTAAATCTTCCATTATAGGTTCTTTCTTCTCCTAAATTTGCTAAAGATGGAATAATAGACTCTACCTCAGTAATTAAATTGTCAATTTCTGTATCTGCTTGTAAAAAAGTTAGTACAGCATCATCAGAAAACGGATCTCTGTACGGAGCTTGGTTAAACAAATCTAAAGTGGTGTAAATATAGAAAGCTAACAATCCGCGAGATTCTGCCATGAATAAGTCATAGTTTTCATAATCTGGATTGTTCTCTAGAGATTCAATAGCAGTTAATGTTTTGGTAATTCCACTATTTAAAGAATTCCAAGTAGTAGAAACAGCGTCATTATTAGTACCCCAAGTAAATTCTGTTAAAGCTCTCCATTTTCCTCCGTCTCCCCAGTCACTACCACGTGTTGGAAGCATGCATTCGTCTGTAGGGTATTCTTGTAACCCAAATACATTACCGTGATCTGTAAACGTTCTTTCTGCTAATTGCCCATAAGCTGCAGCCATAGCGCTTTCTGGGTTAGAACTTTCTCCTCCAATAACTTCATCTATTACTTCTTCTTCTAAATCTGTACAACTAAAAATTGCAAAACTTAAAGAAATAAGTATAAGGGTTTGGTATGTTTTTATATAAAATTTCATAATTATAGTTTTAAAGTTGCTCCAATTAAATAAGATCTTGAACTTGGGTAGGTAGTATAATCTATACCAATAGATTGATTACCGCCTGAAGAACGAGGACTGTTAATCAATGGGTCGTATCCAGAATAATTAGTAATGGTGAACACATTTTGTGCACTTACATAAAGGTTTAGTCCATTTATCCAGTTAATGTTTTGTACATCAAAATTATAGCCTAACTGAATATTGTTTAGACGTATAAAATCTGACTTCTCCATATATAATGTAGAAAGCTGTGGTGTGTTTTGCGGATTTGCGCCAGACTCATAAAACTCAGATAAAACGTTTCTGTCTGATGCTAAGTTATTAATGTTTAAAGCAAGATTGGTGTTATTTACAAGGTAACCACCAGTTTGCCCTATAAAAGCAAGATTTAAATTCCATCTTTTGTAATCTAAATTGGTATTAATACCAAAAGTGAAATTAGGTAAAGCACCTTCAAAAATTTGACGGTCATCGCTATTAATTATACCATCATCGTTAGTGTCTTCAAAAATATCATTTCCATCTCCATCAAAACCTAAATGTTTTAGCATATAGAAAGAACCTGCTTCATAACCATTTTTGTAAATATTAGCAGAAACACCAGATAAACCAGGACCTGCAATGCTTCCAGAATATAATTCTGATACAGGTAAGTTTTTAATTTCATTATCTAGAGTAGCACCGTTAATATTCATATCCCAAGAGAAGTTGTCTGTCTTTACTAACTGTGAGCCTAGAGAAAACTCAAAACCTTTGTTTACAATTTCTCCTTCAATATTTTTCCAAACTGTAGAAGTTGGACTTAAAGGTTCTGAAGGAATATTTAATATAGCATCCGTAGTAGTTTTGTTGTAATAATCTAAAGATCCATACAGTTTATTGTCCCAAAGGCTAAAATCTAACCCTAAGTCAAACTGTGTTACTACTTCCCATTTTAAATCTGGATTAGCTGTTCTGTTAACTACAATACCGTTAACTAACCCGTAGTCATCATACAGGTAATATCCTCCAGAAGCTGCTTGTGAATAACTTGCTTGGGTAATTTTGTTCTGTACTTCTTGATTTCCAGTTTGTCCCCAGCTAGTTCTTAATTTTAACTGGTTAATGTATTCTTTATTTTGTAAGAAGTTTTCTTTATCTAAAGACCAACCCATTGCAAATGAAGGGAAGTAACCATATTTATTGTTATCTCCGAAACGAGTAGACCCATCAGCTCTTACAGAAGCAGTTAGTAAATACTTGTCAGAAAAATTATAATTTAATCTTCCAAAATAAGACTGTAATTCGTTTTTCTGAGCATATCCGCTAACTCCAGATTGTTCTCCAGAGTAGCCTGGATTATATTCTGGTGCAACTCCTGTGCCCATCTCATCAATATTAGAGATAGAGAAACTTGTTCCAGAAAAATCAAATTCTTGGTAAGAAAAACCACCTAAAACATCAAACTTGTGGTTATTATGTTGAAAATTGTAGGTTAAGTAATGTTCAATTAATGAGCTTTGTGATTCTAGATTATTTTGTACGTATGCACCAGTAGGAGTTCTATCGGTAACATTTGGATAAATAGTAGAGTTTCTTTCTGAATTAGAACGGTCTATAGCTAAATTGAATTTGTAGTTTAACCCGTCAATAATTCTAAAACTTGCTTCAAAATTCCCTAAAACTCTTAAAGTTTCTGTTTTGTCATCATAAATATGAAGCAAATACATAGGGTTGTAATGCGCATTCATATTAAAGTTGGTATAATCACCATCTTCATCAAATACAGTACGTGTAGGGTTTGCCATTAAAGCATGCATTACTAATTGACCATCAGACCCAGCATCGGCACCATTAGGTACACCTGTTTCGTTAATTTGACTAGCAGTTAAATTTAATTTTACTTTTAAGCGTTTATTGTCAAAAAAAGATTCTTCTGTATTTAATCTTGCTGTTGTTCTTTCAAGACCGCTGGTTTCTATAATACCTTCTTGGTCCATATATGAAAGGGAAGCATAATAGTTACCGCTATCTGTTTTTTTAGCATAAGAAAAATTATGGTTTTGCGTGATAGCATTACGGAATAATTCGTCTTGCCAATCTGTACTTCCTCCGTGGTCATACACAGGATCTGAAATAGCGTTACGATATTCATCAGCAGAAAGCACATCAATTTTACTTATTACTTGAGATACACTAGCGTAAGAGTCTAATGTAATGGTAGCATCACCAGTTTTACCTTTTTTAGTAGTAATTAAAACTACTCCATTAGATCCTCTAGATCCATAGATAGCTGCTGCCGATGCATCTTTTAAAACAGTAATAGATGCAATATCTGCTGTGTTTAAAAAGTTTAAAGGGTTTTTTGCAGAAGAATTCCCCAGACCAAAATCTGGACCTGCAGCACTAACATTTTCATTACTTAGCGGTACACCATCTACTACAAATAGAGGAGTACTACCACTACGAATAGAGCCTATTCCACGAATAGAAACATCTAGACCTGCACCAGGCTCACCGCTAGATTGTACTACACGTACACCAGCTACTTTCCCTTGTAGCAAATTATCTGGAGAGGTGTTAATCCCTTTTTTAAAATCTTCTGGAGAAAGTTGACTTACTGACCCGGTAAGATCTTTTTTGTTTTGAGTTCCGTATCCTATTAAAACTATTTCATCTAGAGAAGCACTGTCTGTTTCTAATTGAATAGATACATTGGTTTCTGTACCAATAGTAAATTCATTTTTTTTAAATCCTACGTAAGTAATTACTAAGATATCTCCTTGATTTGCTTCTATAGAAAATTCACCATTAAAATTGGTAGTAGTACCTTTATTAGTACCGGCAATGATAACAGATGCATCGGGTAGTGGCATACCTTTATCGTCTGTTACTGTTCCGCTAATAGTTTGCTGTAACGAAACATATTTAAGATTTTCAAATTTTTCTTCTTCGATACTATTATTAGTAGCGTGCCCCATTGGAGCAAAAAATAAAAACGAGAGACCGAAAATTATTTTTTTCGATTTTAAATGTTTAATTTTATAATACATGTTATTGTAAGTGGTTGGTTAGACAATGCTTATTAATAAAGCCGCAGTTGTTGGTAGCAGCTGCGGTATTTTTTTGGTTTAATTTTTACATATAGTTAAATATTTTTATAGTTAAGTATAGCTGTTTCATCTTGAAGCAAAGCAGTCTGTTTTGCGAGTGCTAAATAAATAAATCTTGAATATTTTATCTTTTTTGGTTGATTATCATTGAGTAAATAATTTAATCACAACTAACGGTATTATTTAACTTTTTTTAAAAGTTTTATTAATGTCTATATAATCTTTGTTTTTTATAAGGGTTTAATTATTAATGTTTTACTCGTAATTACTTGTTGTTAATTTTACATTTTGGTAATGTGCTTCAACTACTTTTGCCCATTTTAAAACCAATAACAATGAAAAAAATACTTAACACAGTAATTATAATTTTAGTAGGAACTGTACTACTGGCTTCTTGTAAACAAAAAATGAATAAAGAAGAAAGTCTACCAATAGAAACTTCTGAAAAGAGAATAAATGAATTACAAGTAATAGGTTCTCATAACAGCTATAAAGAAGCAATAGATTCTACTCTTTTTCAGTATTTATTAGCAAAAGATACCACTAAAAGTATGCTTGGTTTACAGTATGCGCATGTGCCAATTCTAGACCAATTAACCATGGGTTTACGTAATCTAGAAATAGATGTGTATGTAGATAAAGATGGTGGGCGTTACGCCAACCCTGCAGGCATTGATTTAGGGAGTAGTGAATTAGAATATGATCTAGAAGAAAAAATGAAACAGCCTGGTTTTAAAATGCTGCATATACCAGATATTGATTTTAGAACGCAGTACTATCTTTTAGAAGATTGTTTAAAAGATTTAAAGCGTTGGTCTGAAGCTAACCCAAATCACGAAGTGGTTTTTATTACTTTAGAGCCTAAAGATGGTGATACTAATAAATTTGGAACAACCCCAGAGCCTTTTACTCCAGAGGCGTTTAATGAATTAGATCAAGAAATTTTAAAACACTTGGGCAAAGAAAATATTATTAGTCCGAGCGATGTAAAAGGAAATTATGCAACACTAGAAGAAGCAGTACTTCATAACAATTGGCCAACTTTAGAAGAGGGGGCAGGGAAGTTTCTTTTTATTTTAGATACCCAAGATGAAAAACGAGAAAAATATGCTAATAGAGATTTTTCTTATTCAAGTAAAATGATATTTATAAATGCGGAACAAGGAAATCCTGAAGCTGCAACTATGATTATTAATGATCCTGAAGATAAGCGTATTTCTGAGTTTGTAAAAAAGGGATATATAATTAGAACCCGTGCAGATGCAAATACACAAGAAGCTAGAAACAACGATTACTCTAGATTTAATACTGCTAAAGCTTCAGGAGCACAAATTATTACTACAGATTATTATATGCCAAGCAAACTTTTTAATTCTACTTACGAAGTGAAATTTGAAGATGGAAGCTATGTAAGAGAAAACCCTGTGCGATAATTTTTTTGAATTCTCAAGAATTTGATATCATTTTTATAGAGTAAATGAGTTCTATGTATTTTGACTCGCAGCTTATAAAAATTCTAAAAACCTTCAGGAGAAGAAGCTTTTTCTAAATTAGTTACTTCTCCTGATTTTAAATTTATTTGGAAATGATTGGCTGGTACTCCATGAATAAAGCTTTTAAAAATATTCATAAACAATTGTAGCTGATGCGCGTATGCATGTTTTGTGTTTTTGAAAAACGTATTTTTTTGAAAAGCATTTAGTATTGCTTTATATTCTTCCAACCGTTGTTGAGGTATATCACGAAAGGCTAGTTGATCTGCATTTCTTATTTTATAAAAATCTAGAATCATATCTATCCCAGTCCAATTTTCATATTGGTTTAGATTTTTTAAATCGCTTTCTGCTAAACCTTCTTTTGTAGCAAAGAAATTAATGATATCTTCTTCTTGTTGATTCTCAGAAAGCATCAATAGTTCTTTCCCTGTAAGGTTGGAGAGAAACTCAAAAAAATCAGGATTCCAGTCACTATAAAATCTATTTTTAACTAAATTTTCTAAATGAAATTCAGTGAATTCGTGATAAGATTTACTTTGTAAAATAGTAGAATCCCATAGGGGCTGATTTGTTTTTTTAAGGTAGTTATATTCCATTTCATATAAAGAAAACAACTCTTTAAATCGCGGTACCTCATCTATCACAATAGTTTCTACTTCTACCTCATTATCTGTTATAGATAGGGTCTTATATCCAGGAATATAAGCAGCAAGAGAGGGAGTTTGAATATTTACTAAAAAATTTCCATTACCATAATCTCTTTTACCAGTATCATTTATATGCATATGTCCAGCCACATGAATTTTTATTCCCGCTTCTGCTATTTTTTCTGCTATTTTCTCTTCTGGTACTCTTTTTAGTTGCCATTTTTTTCCTCCAAAAAACTCTTCTATTCTTGGAGATGCATCTTCATTAAAATCTATAGCTGGGTAATGACTAAAAGCAATGAGTGTTTTATTTAATTTTTTAGCCATTTTAGCCACTTTAGAAAACCATGAAAATAAATGCTGTTTGTATTTTATAGAGTTATTGTATCCAAGTCCTGCACCACTAAAATTACCATTACTTTCTGGAATATAAGAGTTTCCGTCTATAGCCAAGAGCCATAAACCATCTACAGGTTCTACCAAATAAGAGGCATCTGGAATTTTAAGGTTGTTTTTTAGGGGGTAAGTTCTATTCTCTATGTTAGAGGCTTTTAAGGCTTTTTTATATTGGTAAGTCTGGGGGGTGTAATTAGAAAAAGGCGTTTCCCAATACAAGAAACTTTTTTGCGGATAAAAACCAAAATCTTTTAAAGTTTCCATGATTTCTACATAGCCCATTTTTGCGATATCTTTAGTAACCACTACAGGATGTTCTATTGCTGGTTTACTCACGTACATTGACTCTTCACTATACAAAGGCTGTTTTTTACCTTGTTCGCCTAAAAAATCTTTTTTTCCTGAATCTTTCAAAAAAGGTCCTGCTGGATCATGATTGCCAGTGGTAATAAAAAATTGAATATCGTGTTCTTTAGCATAATACTCTAAAATCTTACGCAAACCTCGCACATGTAAAGGTTGGCCATCATCTGAATAATCTCCCGGAAGAGCAACCACTTTAATGTTTCTTTCTACAATATCATTGAGCGTGGCTAGAAAGGCAAAATAATTTTCATTAAAAATTCTTGTAGATTGTAATTGAGAAGCCATAGTTCTCAAAAGAGTGGTTCTATTATTAGTAGAATTTAAAACTCCTTTATACTCAGAATCTTCTAGATTACCATATAAATCTTGAAAATGAATATCTGCCAAAAAAGCAATTTTACCCTTGTTTACCTCTTGAGATGTTACTTGATGCAATATAAAAAAGGCAATCAAAAAGAATTTAATTTTCATAAACAGATTAAAATTAAAAGAATTAGAAGGAGTGATATTTTAAAAGGAATTATAAGAAAACTCAAATTATTGCAAAATAGGAAACTGTCGTTAGGTGTACTTTAGCTGAATGTAAAGTTTAAGGTAAGTTTTATAGTTGCGGAATGGCTTATTTGAATATTATATTTTGAATAGAAAACAATTTCAAAATTTTCTTATTGCAACTCGGTTGTTTTAAATAATTCTAATATATTTGCGCTTCCATGAAAGTTAGTAGTCTTAAACATAGCGTAACTTATTTTTTTCTTTTCCTTTTTCTATCTATGAAATTGGGAGGGCTTCACGCTATTTCTCATATAAAAGATAAAGACCACGCTAAACATTGTACTATTTGTCATCACTCTATCGTGAATGATTTAACTCCTGCACTTCAGCCAGAAATACAAGATTTCTCTTTAGAGAAGGTAGAGGTTTTTGTGAAAACAGAAATTAGCAAAGACAACCATTTTCTTGTTGTAAGTGCGGTAGAGTCTAATGAGCTTTTACCTAGACCTCCTCCAAATTTAATATAAGTTATCTCCTTTACATCTATTATTTTAATCTATCACGTATAGTTTAAGTATTAATTCGCTTTGGTTTTGTATAAAAAACGCTGTCAACTTATACTTAGTTAGTTTATATGCAGCTAATGGAAAAGTTGTCTATAGATACGTTTTTATAAACAATTAATTAGGTGTTTAGGTTTTGTCGAGCTTCATTTTTATTAGTGAATCAATCATTGAACTTATAGTATTTTCATATGTTACATAAAGTACTGGGAGTATTGCTATTTTTTAGTTTTACCACTCTTGCATTCTCACAAAACTCTTTTACAGTAAAGGGTGTTGTGTATAATGCAGCAACCTTACAACCCATAGAGAATGCCCTTATTACTATGGGTAATAGCTCTACAAATACATCTATTTCTGGTACATTTAGTATCAAAGAGGTAGAAAGTATGAGGTATACTTTAAGTATATCTCATCAGAAATATACATCTAAAACCGTTACGTTAAAGGTGAGTTTTAAAATGAATCTTATAGAGGTTTATTTAGAAGAAAAAACTACTGCTTTAGAAGAAGTAAAAGTAACCGGAAAATCTAAGCAAAGAGAACTGCAAGAATCTGCAGTGGTTGTGCAAGATATCTCGCAAGAGTTTCTTGAAAATAACAGAGAAAATACCTTAATGCAGACGCTTAGTAAAATACCTGGTGTCAGCACAATTAACATAGGTTCTGGCCAATCTAAACCAGTAATTAGAGGTTTAGGTTTTAATAGGGTTGCCGTAGTACAAAACGGAATTAAACACGAAGCACAACAATGGGGTAATGATCACGGATTGGAAATAGACCAATATAATATAGAGCATATACAAATTATAAAAGGACCTGCTTCTTTGGTTTACGGATCTGATGCTATTGCAGGAGTGGTAGATATACAACCAAATAAAATACCTGCGCCTCACTCTTTTGGTGGAGAGGTAAATTTACTAGCAGAAACTAATAACGATTTGTTGGGAGTATCTGCGGGAGTAAAAGCAAGAAAAGAAAATTGGTTTTACCGTTCTAGGTTAACTTATAGAGATTATGCCGACTATAAAGTGCCTACAGACAAAATAAATTATGAAAATTATATTTTCCATCTACACGATAATAATTTAAGAAACACAGCAGGTCGAGAAGCAGATGCAAGTTTTAGCGTTGGTTACCTTGGTGATGGAATAAAATCTGAAACTACATTTAGTAATGTAAATGCCAAGAACGGTTTTTTTGCCAATGCACACGGGTTAGAGGTAAGAACTTCAGATATAGATTATGATAGTTCTAATAGAGATATAGATCTTCCTTTTCATAAGGTGAATCATTTTAAAATCACAAACAATACTTCTTTTTCTATTAAAGATCATGACTTTTATGTAGATGCGGGTTACCAATACAATGTGAGAGAAGAGCACTCAGAGCCTGTGCCACATGGGTATATGCCAACGCCTAGCGATAGTCAAGAAAGAGTGTTTAATAAAAATACCTACACTTTAAATGTAAAAGATTCTTTTAAGTCTATTTCTCAGCATACTATGGTAATGGGACTTAACTTAGAATACCAAAACAATAATATTGGTGGTTGGGGATTTTTAATTCCAGAATACAACAGATTTACCGTAGGTGCTTTTGCTTTTGATGAAATAGAAATCAATTCTAATTTACACTTTTTGGCAGGATTGCGTTACGATTATGGTTTTGTAGATACCAAAGCTTATTTTGATTGGTATCCGTCTACAATTAATAATGAAGATGGTTCTACCTCTTACGTGCATTTACAAAGAGCTCAAGATAAGGAATTAAACTTCGGAAATATTAGTGCTTCCGCTGGGGTGAGTTACATACATAATAACAGCACGTTTAAACTAAATATTGGTAAGAGTTTTAGAATGCCTTTGGCTAATGAGTTAGCTTCAGATGGGGTAAACTATCATATGTATCGTTATGAACGCGGAAATTTAAATTTAGATCCAGAAGAGTCTTACCAAATAGATCTAGATATAGCTCATACCACCAAATCATTCAGTGTTGGGCTTAGTCCGTTTGTCAATTTTTTTGAAAACTTTATTTACTTAAATCCAACCTCCAATTATTACGAAACCTTACAAATTTATGAGTATACGCAAAGTGAGGTGTTTAGAGTAGGAGGAGAGTTAAGAGCGCAAACTACGGTGTTAGAAAACCTTCAATTAAATGCTTCTGCAGAGTATGTGTATTCTAGACAAAATAGCGGACCTAAAAAAGGCTTTACTATTCCGTTTTCTCCTCCGTTATCAGGCTTGTTTTCGGCTAATTATCAATTTAAAAATATTCTCTTTTTTAAACAACCTAAGCTTATAGCAGAATATAAAATTGCGGCAGCACAAGAAGAAATTGTTCCGCCAGAAGAAGTTACAGAGGGATATCAGTTATTAAACATGTCGCTAGTAACAGAACTAGCATTATTCAAAAATAATTTACCAGTAAAAATGAGAATAAAGCTTAATAACGTAGCCAACACAAAGTATTATGATCATACCAGTTTTTATCGCTTAATAGATGTGCCAGAAGCAGGTAGAAACTTATCGGTATCTCTCACATTACCTTTTTAACTATAAACAATTAACTATTAATAATTAAAATCAATAACAATGAAAACAAATTTTAAATTTTTAGCACTTTTCCTTTCACTAGGTTTATTCTTACAATCTTGTAGCAGCGATGACGACAACGGTTCTGTTGTAGGTTTAGACGCTCCAGAAATTACAGATTTTGAATATGGTGAAGGTGATGATCATTCTACAGAGGCATACGCTTACAAAGGTTCAGACATTCACTTAGAAGCAGAAATTTATGCAGAAGCTGTTGTAAGTACTATTACACTTAGTATTCATGCAGAAGATGCCACTGCAGCAGATGATGAGGTAGATTGGGATTTTGAACAAATTTATACCGATGAAGATTACTTGGTAATTAACCCTACTTTTCATGAGCACGTAGATGTGCCTTCTAATATTCCTGCAGGAGAATACCATATAGAATTATTGGTTACAGATACCGAAGGAAACAGTACAGAAGTAGAGGGTCACATTGAAATTTTAGAGGTAATTACACTTAGTGATTTTTCTATAGATGCAACAGCAGTAAGAGGATCAGATTTTCACGCTGAGTTTATGATTAACGCAGTACACGGTATACACAATATTAGTGTAGATGTACACGCACACGATCTAGAAGTAGGTGCAGGAGAAGAAGAATGGGATTATGAAGTAGAATTAGAAGACGGTTACCACGGTGAAACAGAAGTAGAATTTCACGAACATTTTGATATTCCTGCTACAGCACCAGCAGGAGAATATCATATCACGTTTACTGTAGAAGATGAAGAAGGTAATACAGAAGAGTATGAAACTCATATCGATATTACAGAATAATTAGCCACTAAACCGCATAGTAGTCAGATATTATGCGGTTTTAAATTTTAGCTTATGAAATTGAAAATAAAATACTTTGTTTTACTGTTATGCGCTATTAGCATTTTATCTTGTTCTAGCGATGATGGTATAGAGAAAGATGAAGAAAAACCAACTATTACTATTAATTACGAAGATGGCTTTCCGCAAGCTTGTACAGAACTTGTTAAAGGAGAAACTTACACCTTTAAAGCTTTAGTTACAGATAACCAAGCGCTAGCTTCTTATAGTTTAGACGTACACCATAATTTTGATCACCATACGCATGACGATCAAGGAGAAGAGTGTGAGCTAGAAGAGAAAAAAGAAGCTGTTAATCCATTAATTTATATGGAAAATGTTTCTTTAGAGGAAGCATATACTACGTATGAAATAACCTTTACAGTAGAAATACCAACAGATATAGATGCAGGAGATTACCACTGCTCTTACTCAGTAACCGATGAAACAGGCTGGCAAGCAAGAACCTCTATAGATATTAAGATTATCGAATAAATAAAGCTTTCTTCAATAAATAGTATAAACAAAAAAATAACAGTAACTGTTTTCAGTAGTTTTCTAGCAACAGAAAAAACAACATTACTTCATTAACTTTTCATTTTGTGGTGCCGTCACAAAATTAGCAGGCTATATCTTTAACTGTAAAATGCTGAGGTTTACCCCGTAAGCATAGATTAGCCATTTAGTGGCGGCATTTTTGTTTAAAACTTCATTTTTCTACTTCCAAAATCATTTTAAGCTTCCTAAAACAATTATCGCTTAATTTGCACTCTATAATTTAAATAGCAAATCACAAGTTTTACATAGGTGCACATGAAAAAATCTGAAAAGCATATAAAAACTAAAATAGACTATAATGTCCCTATGCAGATTGTTATTTTAGCAATTCTATTTTTAGCGGTAGGCATAGCTGTAGAGCTTTTTAAGAAAGAGGAAGTTGTTGTTTGGTGGTATTTGGCAAGTGGTGTTACTCTGTTTTTAGGCTTGTGGAGTTGCAAAACCTATGAAATTAAAGAAGGTTACTTTAAAGTAAATCACTTTTTAGGTTGGGTAACTACCAAACGTTTATTACATAATTTAGAGAGTTTTCAAGTAAAATCTGTAGACCTTTCTTCTTCTACAAGAAACTTTTTTCTTTTAGCCTTATACGCAGATCGAAGAAAATATACAATTTTTAGAAAAGTAGAATTACAATTTAACGATGGTAAAAAAATGAAGATTAGAGAAAATATAATAAAAGGCAAAACTCTAAATTCACTTTTAGCAAAAATTAAAATCTACCAAAAGAGAAATAAATTAAAATCTTAAGCTATTATAAAAACTTACTTTTTATTCAAAAACTTTATATAATTATTTAATAAGCCTTTTATCTGTTCTGCAGCAACAGGATTAGCAGAGTGTACGGCAAATTGTAAATTGCTGAGGTCTAAGCCAGACTCATAGATGAGCCATTTAGTAGCGGCATATCCATCTAAAGCAACTTCTCCGTTTGTATCTAAGCCAAGATCATTATCAAAACTAATAAAATCGGGAAGTCCAAAAGTGGTAATGTATTTTACAAATTCTTCATAACTTCTAACCACATCAAAAGAATTAGAAAATATAGGTTCATACACCATATCTGCAGATCTAATATCATCTAAAAATAAATGTTTTTTCGGTATATTATTAGTCAATAGCGTGGTAAAAAATTGATCTACCGAAGTTTTAAAAGTTTGCAACGGAATGCGATGTGCCAATTCTGGTAAAGTCTGTATTTGGTAATTTTGCGTACTAGGAAAATGTTCCGCAATAAATTGTAAGGTGCTTTTTGGGTTAACCACATCATCTTTAGCTCCCAAAATGATATGCATAGGTTCTCGATGAATATTAGTAATTTCAGGTATATTTTGTGTTACACTTCTATTCGCTAAAGCGGGATTAAAAAGCAAAGCAGGAACTTGTAATAACCTACTTAAATAATACCCAGAAAAGCCTCCTAAACTACTCCCTATAACTACCTCTATATTTTTGTCTTTGTAGTTATGGTATAGCCAAGAGATACATTCTTTATTTGTTTGGTAAGGAATGCTTGGCGCATACGCTTTTCCGTATTTTTCTACAATTTGTCTTTTTTCGGGGTTTAAAGAACCCATTAATCCGTGTAAGTATAAAATATTCATAAGTGGTTTTAATCGTTTTGATATTTCAAATGAATTTTATTAGAAAAAACATTCATAAACAGAATGTAAAATTAAAATCGTTAATTTAGAGTTGTGTTCTTCAAAATTAGTAATTAGGAAGGGAATTTTCGAAATTAAAAACCTTTTACAAAGAGATTATATTATAGATGATAGAGATAAAAGGGCAGTAGATAAATTTAAAGGAAGACATCTTCATTTTGCTGAAAAAGGAAAAGGATTTGAAGGTTGGAAAGAAGTATTAACTTATATGAAAAAAGTAGCTTAATTATGAAACCAGGTAACAAAATACTCTTCCCAGATTTAAAAGAAGATTGGGAAGAGGTAGACAAAATGATGCTTTATTCATGTTTTACCTTATTAGAAAATTATGTAGAACAAGAAGCTAGCTTAAATGATTGGAATTCTTCTGAAAAACAAAAATCTATTAAAACAGAAATAGATGAATTAATGAGTTGGTGGAACACCAGAAAACAAATAAATCTAGGTACTGTAGATGAAGAAGAAAATCAAGATGCAACAGACTCAATAATGCTAATGAGACTTATTCTTATAAGGACAGAGCTGTGGTCTTAGTAAATTAAATACCTTAAAAAAGATAATTTTACTTTGTAGCAAAACCAGAAACATCTGTAAGTGTTTCCATAAAAGCAATTAAATCCTGTACTTCTTGTTTGGTTAAATTTAAAGGAGCATCTGGCAAAGTCTGATTTTCTATATCTAATCCCATACCAGCACCACCGCCAAGATTATAAAACTCAATTACTTCTTCTAAAGTCTCAAAAGAACCATTATGCATATAAGGAGCTGTTAAAGTTATATTTCTCACAGAAACTGTTTTAAAAGAATTTTTAAAATAAGGTTTTTTATCAATATTTAAACCGTTTACAAATCTACCTAAATCATCATCTAATTGTGGATTTATAGTATCAAAACCTTTGGTGACACCTAAAACTTCAGATTCAGATTCTAAATAAAGTGGCGGAATAGTACCATTAAAAATAGGAGCAAAGTGGCAAGTACCACAGGCTGCTTTTCCCATAAATAAATTAAAACCACGTTTAGCGTTTTCAGGATATTCATCCGTCTCATTTCTCACGTACTTATCAAACGGACTGTTTAAAGATTTTAAGGTATTAACATACGCAGCAATTGCATTACCTATAGAGCGTCTGTTTATATCTTGTTTGTCAATGCCTCCGTAGGCTTCTTTAAACAATTTTAAGTATGTAGTGTCTTTATTAAGTTTATTAGTAATAGATTTAAAATCTGTATTAAATTCTAAATTATCATCGATTACATGAGTTACTTGTTTTTCAAGATCAAACTCTCGCATATCCCAAAAATAACGAGTAGAATATCCAGAATTTATAATGGTAGGAGAGTTTCTATGAGTGTAAATTCCCTCTTTATTAGATTTACTTTTTACTAATCCGTCTGTAAATCCTTTGTTTGGATTGTGGCAGCTCAAACAAGACATTTTATTATTATTTGAAAGCTGAGGATCTTCAAATAACAACTTTCCTAATTTTATAGTCTTAGGATTATCTAGTGGTAAATAAACCAATTCTGAATAAAAATTAGCCTCTAGAAAATCTACATCAAATATATTTTTAGATTGATAGTTTTGTGCGTGTTTTTTAAAAGGTTCTAGTTTTATTTGATTAAGATTTTGAAACTCTAATAATTCAGCATAAAGCGGATTTATTATTTCTTTTAAAAACACCATTCTATCAAAATCATTAAAGTCTGAATTTTTCTTTAAAAACTTTTTTCCTTGTTTAAAGAGTTGTTTTATAGATTTAAATTTAGGTTTAGCTTCTGGGTAGATTCCTTTTTCAAAATACATAAATGTAGTCTCCATACTTTTAAAACTTTCGTAGCTTTCTGCAATTCCATTAGCAGAGCCAGGAGTGTCGTAACCGGTAACTCCAAGGGTAAAAACCCTCACCAAACCAGAACGAATACATTCTATAATTTGACTAGTTTTTATTTGAATAGGTAAATGAACTTTGGTGATAAAATCTACCCGTTCTTTAAGTTTATTTGCTAATAATTTAACGTGTATAAGGTTTTCTTTAGAAGGCTCATCAAATATAGCTTCGTCTAATGCTTGCAAACCACAAGGTTCTATAACATTTCCTGCTTCAAAATATTCATTAGATTTAGGTAACGGGGCACCATTAATGTAAGTACCATTAAAAGAGGTAAGGTAATAATCAAAAATAAATTCTACGTCTTTGTAGACTAATCTAGTTTTTTCAATTTGCTTTTTTAATTGCTGAAAATGATTTGAAGAAGAACTATTATTTGCAAGAATTGCCAGTGTATGTACTTCTTCTTGAAATTTGTGAAAATTACTAGTGTATAATGCTGTTACTTCTTTTGGAATTGTATTTTTTTGATATTCACTTTCTGTCTTTTTTCCAGATAATAGAACAAAGCAAGCGAATATAGATACAGTTAAAAGGATGATTTTTTTCATTGATAACTAGGTTTTTAACTCTGGGTAAGTTTTTTAGAAATTATAAAAACCTCAACTACAATTTATCACAGATAGAATTGCGTTGAGGTTTAAATAAAATTTATAGAGAGTAATTATTCAATAATAATAGACTTGTAATAGGTGTTTTGGTCTGTAGTAATTTCTACTACATAAACACCTGTTTTCATATTACTAACATTAATAGTTTTGTTAGTACTTTCTTTTACTAATTGGCCTGTATTGCTATAAAAAATAACTTTTTGAAG
The DNA here is from genome assembly GCF_900141885.1 of Mesonia phycicola. Taxonomy (GTDB): domain Bacteria; phylum Bacteroidota; class Bacteroidia; order Flavobacteriales; family Flavobacteriaceae; genus Mesonia; species Mesonia phycicola. Next base: position 38,240 of record NZ_FQYY01000006.1, read on the forward strand.
TTGCTCGCTTGCATCTACTTCAACATTAAGCAAATCGTTAGCAGGAACTGGGAAAAGTTTAATGGTTTTTTCTACTAAATCATTATCATCTACAGAAAGTGTTATTCCAGTTTTATTGATAGTAAAATAGTCGTTAATTGCTCCAGTATCTGTAATAAATTTAATGTTTAAGTTTTGACCACCAGTACCATCACTTTCAACTTCCATAACACTAGAACCTAGTTCATTTAAAGATAAGTACATAGCTTGGTGATTTAAATCTCCTCCAGATATTTTACCAGCAGAACCAGTAGTAATATACACTGCACCTTCTGTTTGATTAGCATCTTTTTGATAAACACCATTACCGTCTGCTCTACCATCTCCGCTTCCTGTAGTACCTACAGTATGACCTCCGTTAGAGATTTCATTTATATCAAAAGTATTAGCATAACCATTGTGACCATTTAAAAAGTAAGAACGCTCGTAAGAGTGACTATGGCCACTTAAAACAAGATCTACACCGTTAGACTCTAACATAGGCATAAAGTTTTCTCTCATATTAATAAGTCTATCTTCACTATCAGAATCGTGAGAACCTTTTGTATAAGCAGGGTGATGAAAAATAGCAACAATCCAATCTTGAGTTGTGTTTTGGATGTCTGTTTGTGCCCAGTTGTACATAGTGCTTCCTACATCACGACTAGAATCGTAAGAATCTAATACAATAAAGTGAATGTTAGCATAATCAAAAGAATAGTATGCTTCTGTTCCAGATGCAGTACCGCCAGATTCACCAGCAGTTGGGAAAGTGAAAATATCATAATATGGTCCAGATTGAGTTGCAGAAAAAGCAGTATATCCGTCGTGGTTACCTAAACAAGACCAAGCTACAGATTTTTTCAACATTTCATCATAAATATCAAACATAGAGTATTGGTATTCTGTATCTGTACCACTGTTGTATGCGTTATCTCCTAAAAATAACATCATATCTGTTTTACCAGTATTAATAGTGCTATTATCAACATAGTTGTAATACGCATCTCTAACATTTCTTTGATTTGTACTAGCAGTACCAGGATCACCTAAAATCCAAGCACGTACAAATTGATCTGTACCTGCTGTTGGCGCTGTAATTACATACATGTCTCCTGTAGTACTTTCAGATAATACTTCCGTTTGATTACCAATATTGAAATAATATTTAGTGTTTGGTGTTAAGCTAGTTAGTGTAACTTCATGTTCTGTAGTTAAATTAGCATCTGTTTCACTAAGCGTTAATGAGCTTAAAGATGTACCATAATTTACTACAGATTCTGTAGCTGTATCTGTTCTCCATTTAACAACAACACTTGTTGGTGTACCGCTTTGTAAATAAGGTCCTCTTTCTATGTAAGCAGAAGGAGCTATAGCAGTACTTGGCGTTAATTTGAAATTGAAACTAATGTCAGAACTTGTATTGCTGTTTTGGTGAATTTCTACAGTAATCACATTAATACCATTAACTAATGAAGAAGAACTAAGGTTTTTTGTATTCCAAGCACTTTCGTCAGTATCAGCTATTGCAACAAGAGCAACGTCATTATATTCAATAGTTTCTCCTATAGGTAGATTATCTCTCCAAACTTCTACGTTATTAATGTATACAATAATACCATCATCCCTAACAGCTTCTAAATCTATACTGTTGTATGCAGTGATATCTGCGATGTTAATATATTTTCTAAAATAAGTAGTGATAGGCTTAGGATTGACTGGTTGCCCAAGATCTGTAGTTTCATCACCATCACCATAACCTATTTCTGTAGTAGCTGATGTCCAGTTATTATCTTGATCAAAATTAAGGTTTCTCCAAGCAGTACCTTGATCACTACCATTGTCTAAGTAATACCAATCATCCCCAGCACTAATAGAAGAAGGTAAAGTAGGGTTTGTAGATTCTCCTTCTACAGTAAATGTAAATGGATTTTCATCTGTATCATCACTTACGATAGTAATAGTAGAAGAGATAGTAGCTACGCTAGAAGGAGTGAAAGCAATATCAAAAGTTGTTGTTTCTCCAATATTAAGAGTAGAAGAAGGAGGGATTACAATAGCAAAATCTGGATTGCTACTAGCCACAGATGTGATATTTAATAAGCTATTTCCTGTATTTTCTATAGTAAATGTTCTTGTTCTTTCTACAACAGAATAAATCGTCCCAAAATCTGTGTTGTCTAATACGTCTGGAGTACTATCATTATTTGTTATAGAAGTAGAGTTTCCTAAAACATCTAAATCAATAACAGAAGTTTCTCCACTACCTTCTATAGCGAAAGTAAATGGGTTTTCATCTGCATCATTATTTGCTATAGAAATAGTAGCATTGTATACAGTTGCTGTAGCTGTTGGTGTAAATTGAACAACAAAATCTGTAGTCTCACCAGCACTTAGAGTAGATAAGTTGGGTTGAGTAAGTATGCTAAATTGAGAATCTCCAGTAATAGAAACTAATGTAGAGCCAGATAATACTAAGTCTTCTCCACCAACATTTTTAATCGTGAATGTTTTAGTGAACGTTTGTCCAACTCCTACACCTCCAAATTGAGTATCGTTTAAGACATCTGCAATAGTGCTTCCGTTTGTTATAGAAGTATTATTTCCTGTAATTTCAATTTCTGTAGGAGAGTTTACGTATTCTATGTGTAAAATAGGTCCGCCAGCGCCACCACCACTTTCTGCTTCTCTCCAAGCAGGTAGGTTAGCTCTAGAAACACCTGTAATCATAAAAGCTATATTGTTTCCGTTAACCCATCCGCTTCTTGAAGTAATTTCACTTACAATAGAACTAATATCTGATGTTCTTTGGTTTACGGTAGCCATATCTTTTTCTCCTATCCAGCTTGCAATAATCCAATCTTCATTTGCGGTAGTAGCAGTTCTTGAAGAAATATCATAATATACATTATGTTGTATACTAGGTGCATTGTCAATATCTTGACCAACAATATTTACAGTTACATCTCCGCCACCTTCTTGATCTGCTTGAAATTGAATATAGGCATTTGTAATTGTAGAACCTTGTGGTACGTTTACAGTCTCAAACTGAACTCCTACCATTTGTTCTGTACTACCATCGTGGTAAAATTCTAAATCAGAACTAGAAGTACTAACTTCTCCACTAGATATATCTTCCTCTCCAGAGCCTGTAGTAGAACTAGCTATAGGGATATCTAATGTGTAAGATTGTGAAAATGAGTAAGCTGAAATCAGCATCATTAACATAAGGGTAATTTTTTTCATAATAGTTTTTAGTTGTTAAGTGAGGTTTCTAAGGTTTTTATTTGTTGTTTTAATTTAATAATAGACTTCATGTTTTTAAACTTAACATCTAACTGCTCAATGGTAACTGTTGCTAGTTTTAAACATATATTAGCTTCTTGAGTTTTATTCAATGTTGCTAAATACTTTGCTTTCTTGTAATACCAGAATTCTTTTCTCTTGTATTCAAGAATGAAATAATTATACTGCTCTAAAGCTTTTTCAGTTTGATTTGAAGCTTTTAAATAGTCTAATTTTTTTAGTTGAAGGGATAAAGTGTTTACACCAATTTGTTCTAAACCAGATTCTATAATATTTAGAGCTGTGTTGTAATTACTACTATTTTCAGCCAATATAATATCACAGTATTCTAATACATCTTCTGGTTTAAGATCAATTACATTGGTTATAAATTCTTGGTAAGCATCTAGGGATTGTTTGTAATCTTTTAGATTAAATAATATTCTAGCTTGGAGTTTTTTTGCTTTAACATCGGGAGTTTTTAGCTCGATGCAAGGTGAGATACTTTCTAAAGCATTTGTGAAATCTTCAGTCAAATAATAAACTTCAGAAATTCTATAATATAAAGCTTGACTAGAGTTGCCTAATTTTTTAGAAATATTGTAATCATCTAAAGCTTTATAATATTCTATATGCTGTTGGTATAATAAACCTCTTTCAAAATAAAGTTCAAAGTTTTCTGGAGCTAGAGATATTTCTTTTGTTTTCTGTTCAATTCTGGCAGTTAAATCACCGTGAGAGAACATAGTGAGTGATAAGAATAAGAAAACGATAGTGAGTAGTTTTTTTATGATTAAATTATTTTGTGAAATTTCAATCATTTAACAAGATGTTTATTTGATTGTAAATCTACAGGCAGTGATGTAAACTTAAATTTAAGCTATCGTTAGGTAAGTATTCTGAATGTTAATAAGGTTAATTTATTGTAAAAATAGTCAGTTAATGTGTTTTAACTACTTGTTATTTAGTTGTTTACTTCTATTTGTTATGTTTTATTTACCTGATTATTAAGGGAGTGTTAATCTATAGTATAAGCAAAAATCACAAATGCATTTACTTATTTGTAATTGAGTTGCTTAGGGAGTCTTCAAATTGAAAAAAAAATCAAATAAAAGTGAGCGTTTTAATTGATTTTATAATTTAAATGCATCAAATTTAAAGCATAAAAAAAGGATATTCTGTGTTTAAGAACATCCCTTTTGTGCAAATTGATAATATTAAACAAATATTGGGTTAATTATAACCACGTATTATTTTTCAATTTTTTTCATTTTTTTGTTACCAAATTTCCAAATTAATCCAGCAATAGCAATAGCAGGAATAATTAACCAAGCCCATTCACCAATAAAAGATTCGTGGTGGTGTTCAGATCCTGGATGAGCAAATATCACTTGTGAAGTGATAGCGAAAATAAAGATAGAAAGTGCTTTTTTCATAGTTTATAGTTTTAAGATTTGTTATTGATTTTGTTTATTACCTGAAAAGGAGATTGAAATGTTTTTTTGGCTATTTTTTGTACATCGTCAAATTCAGGTTTCATTTTTTTAATACCAGAAGGTGTAGTGACTTCTTTTACTACTACTTCACCTAGCGCAGTTTGATTTTTCTTTTGAATTCTAGGGAGTTCAATTCTATCTATTTGGTAATACCTCACCCCAATAGTACTGGTATTATCAAACAAATAATTAGATACGTTTTTTAATTTATCTTCTGGGAGAATAACGCTTAACAAAAATGCCAGTCTTCCCTTTTTCATTAATTGTTGTGTAATACTAAAATCTACTGCACCAGATATTAATAAATCTTCTTGAAAATCTGCTCCTAAATATTCTGGAGACATATCATCTATAGAAGCTTCTAATTGTAAATATTTAGATTTTTTATTGTCACAAGAATCATCTTTAAGTAATGATATACGTACCACATTGGCATTGATAAAATCTTTTTTACCTGGGCCGTAAGCTGTTTTAGTAGGAGTATAAGTTGTATTTGTAAAATCTGGATTTAGATATTTTAAAATAGCCGCACCAGTTGGAGTTATTTTTTCTCCTTCTTCGTTACCAGAGTAAATAGGCATACCTTGTAGTAACTCGCCAGTAGCAGGAGCGGGAACAGGTAACATACCGTGTTGTGTACTCACCATACCAAAACCTGTACAAATTGGCGTGCTGTATACTTTAGAAATATTTAATTTATCTATAAGTACAGCGTTTCCTACAATATCTATAATAGAATCTACACCACTAATTTCATGAAAATGAATGGTTTCAAGTGGCATATCATGAATTTTAGATTCTGCTTTACCAATCATTAAAAAAATCTCATGAGCTATTTTTTTTGCTCCTTCACTAATGTGCGCGTGATCTATAATTTTTTGTATATCACTTAAATGTCTATGATTACCGTGGTGATGGTCATGGGAGTGAGTATGGCCATCATGAGTATGTGTGTGTGAATGAGTATGACTGTGTGCTGCAGAATTTTCTTTGTCTAGATTTAAATCTATAACTTCTACGTATTTACAGTTAATACCATTTTTGTCTACTTCTTTAATTTCTATTTTACCATCTGGTAAATGTAATTTTTTAGGTAAATCAATTAATTGCTCATAATCTTCTAGTAATTCAGAAAAAGCACTCAAAAGCATATTACCAGATAGACCCGAAAAAGCTTCTATGTATATTGTATTCATTTTTTTTCTAATAATTTTATCATTCTAAAAGCGCTTAAAGCCGCACCGTAACCATTATCTATATTTACTACAGAAATACCATTTGCACAACTAGTAAGCATAGCTCGTAAAGCAGTTTCACCTCCTTTACCTGTACCATAACCTACAGAGGTAGGCACAGCAATTATTGGTTGAGGTAATAAACCACCCATGACTGTAGGTAATGCCCCTTCAAAACCAGCAATTACAATAAGTATGTCAAAGCTTTTTATTTCTTCTAGTCTATTTAGTAATCTATGAAGACCAGCAACGCCAATATCGTGTATAATTTTTGATTTTACTCCCATATATGCTAACGTGTAATAAGCTTCATGAGCTACTCCAATATCAGAGCTACCAGCAGAAATAATTCCTATTCTAGCAGCTTTCTCTTCGTTATTGTCGATTGCAGAAAGCATAAAAATGCCAGATTCTTCATCGTAGAATGCTGTTTTATACTTCTCTAATAATATTTTTGCTTTATTTTCTTGTAGTTTGGTAACTAATACGTTTGTTTTTTTATCTGAATAATCTTTTAATATATCTGTTAGTAATGCTACACTTTTAGACGCTCCGTAAATTACTTCTTCAAAACCTAAACGGTGTTTTCTATCCTCGTCAATAACAAATGTTTTATCCATTTAATACACGGTTTAATTTTCCAGATACAAATCCTTCTTTATCCATAGTTACTTTGTTAAATCCTAATTTTTTAATCTCTTTAGAAATCTTGTTAAATTTATTTTTTAAATCTTCTATTTCATTTACAGGTACTTCTATAGAAGCTACTTCTTTTAAATGCCTTACACGTACATTTAAAAATCCATACTGATTTAAAATATATTCTGCTTTTTCTATTTGCTGAAGTCTTTCTTTGTTTACGGTAGTACCATAAGGTATTCTAGAACTTAAACAAGGACTTGGTGGTTTAGCTGCAGTTTCTAAACCAAGCTCGTTAGCCATTTCTATAACTTCTTTTTTGGTTATTTTAAGTTCTGCTAAGGGAGATTTGATATGATGATTTTTAGCTGCTTCTAACCCGGGTCTGTAATCCCCTAAATCGTCTAAGTTTGTTCCGTTTAAAATGGTGTGGTTAGGGTATTCTTCTTGTATAATATCTATCATAGCTTCATAAAGATGAGTCTTGCAAAAAAAACATCTGTTAGCAGGATTAGACGTGTAATTAGGGTCACTAAGTTCTTCTGTCTTAATAACTTTTAATTGAATATTGTGTTTTTTGCAAAAATTAGTAGCAATCTCATAATCTTTAGATTTTAAACTTTCAGAATTAGAAATTAAACCAATTGCTTGATCACCTAAAACTAAGTTAGAAACATAAAGAACTAATGATGAGTCTACACCGCCAGAAAAAGCGGTAACTGTACCTTTATGGTTTTTAAACCAATTTTTAAGCAGCGTTAGTTTTGACATTCAGTTAATTTTATAAATAGGTAGTATTTTATTTACCCCAATGATTATAATTAGGCTCTATGTCCTGCTTTATCTACCGTGTAAACTTTGAATTTTCCTGTAGCTTCAGTTTCAAAAACAAAAGGGGAATCTTTAAGTACTTGAGGTTTATGGTCTACTTTACCTATCACTTTATCGTCTAACATAACTTCGTAATGTGAAATAGGGTCTGCCGCCGCATAAGCCGTTTGCCAAGTGATTTTTGTAACTCCGTTTACAGTTTCTTGTTTAAGATCTCTAGGCCCTGTCATATCTATTTTATCAAGCTGAAAGAAATTTGTTCGCTCTCCTGCAGCTTTTGCGGTTTTAGCTTCTATTTCAAGTCTTCTCTTTTCAGACATTGCATCTGGTTTTACTTGAGAGGCATAAAAATTTTGAGTTAATTGGCATTTAAGCGGATCTTCATCTATTTGCCCAATACCTATAATAAGTGTATCTACGCCAGGTGTGGTTAATACGTATTCTATAAGTTCATGACTAGGTAATTCTGCAGAACCTACTTTACGATAGATTTGATCTGGCCTTCTAGAGAATCCAGGCACTTCTTTATACATAGTTCCCGCTCCAAATACTTTCATCCCTATAACACCTAAACCTTTAGCTTTAGCTACCGGAATAACATTGTGTTTCATATTAAAATACAAATGATCGTTAGAATTTATAGACACTAGTAAAGCATCTAATAATCCATATTTATCACGTTGCATAAAATCAATCATAGCTTCAGGATTTTTATGTCCTGAAAAACCAATATGTTTTATTAATTTTTCATTTTTAGGATTTGTTCCTGTAAAATTGGTGCCATCTCTAAAATCTTTTAAAACTACTAAGGCACCAAAGTTTTCATCAGGTTTAATTGGTGTTTCAATACCCTTGTACAAAATATCGTTCTCTTCAATAGCTTCTAAAGCGTGAACCAAAACAATATCTACGTAAGAGCCCTCTGGGTAATATCCATTTCCATCCCCAAAAAGCTGCGTCATAGTTCTTCTTATATCATCTGCCGCAGTTTGAACATTTTCACCATTAGATTTGTTTCGAACATTTTTTAATTCTGGCCATCCTGGTTTTCCCCATCTCATAAGAGTTTTACTAGTTATGGTAATAAACTCTCTAAGTTTTTTATCATAATTTGGTTCTCCCGGAATTAAGTTTTTTTTCTTAAAAGCTTCGTGGTAATGTAATTGACTTAAGTCATAAACATTAGATGTGTCAAAATAATTTATACCTAAATCAAAAGCTTTGGTTATAATAGAAACAGGATCTACATCATCTGGTGTCCATTGTAAAGAGGCTTGACCTCCAAGACCAAGTGTAGTAACTTTATTTTTCATTCTACCAAAATCTCTCATCATTGGTGCAGGAACTTTATCTGAAAACCAACTTGTGGGTGGCAAAAATGTAATACCTGCTGCTGCTGTACTTGATAATGTAATAAAATTACGTCTGGATATTGGATACTTACCTTTCATATTATATCGTTTTTTTTCGAAAACTACCTTTTGTGAGCAACTAATTTAATCATACTCCATCTTTTAGATTTGAAATTTAACGTTATATGTATCTTTTTAACATTAATTTAAGTAATGATATTGATTGTCTTGCATATATAACGGAACTAAAAGAGTTAATATAATGCATAATTTTTAAAATTTTGGGTTCATTTTATGAATATTGCAGTTTAAGTGATTGTTTTTTGCTGAATTTAAAATAGATATGTTAGTCATTTATATTTAAATTATTAAGTAAATAATTGTTTTTCAGTAAATTAACCTTATTTCAAGTAACTTGTTTTACTGTAATTAGATAAGTAAAAGAAAAAACTGTAATAAATAATAAGACAAATATTTTTTTTTGTCTAACAAACTAACAAATTATATATATTTGTCGAAAATTAAACAAAAATAAGTTTAGTGTCGAAAATATCAAAAGACGAATTTGTCAAAAATCAAATATTAGAAGGAGCAAAAGAAGTTTTTAGAAAGTATGGCTATAAAAATGCCAAGATGGAACAGATAGCCAAAGAATCTGGTAAAGGAAGGAGTACACTTTATTATTATTATGAAAGTAAAGAAGCTGTTTTTAAAGCTTTTGTAACAGATTTTAATCAACCGCTTTTTAACAGCTTAAAAACAAAACTTACTCCTACAAATACTTTAGAAAAAAATTGCTTAACCTACATTCAGGCCCATTTTGAAAATACAGCAAATGGTATAGAAACTTATGGAGCTATTTTAAATGATCTTAAGCAAGACATAGGTTTTGTGGCTGCTATTTTATTGCAAATACGTCAACAAGACTTAGATGTTATTAAAAGTTTTTTAGTTTGGGCAATAGAAAAAGAAGAAATTAAACCCATAGAAGAAAGTAATTTAAATTTTTTAGCTACCGTAATTCTTAACACCAAAGAGAGTGTTAAAAAAGAATATTTTATATACGAAACCATTCAAGGTGACCCAATAAAAAGATTAAAGTGGATCACTAAATTATTAATCAATTCCTTAAAATAAAGTTTTAAAAATTTTAAATAGATGAAACGTAAACCATTTTTATTATCTCTACTTGTAGTTTTCTTTTTTGCTTCTTGTGCTAAAAAAGAAACTACTAAAACCATAGACCCTATTGCGGTACAAACTTTAACTATTGGTAACAATAAAAATTCTTCAGCTAAATCAGCTACTCGCTTTTCTGGTACTATCAAAGCAGCAAAAACTACTCAATTAAGTTTTCAGGTTTCTGGTAATATTAGTGACTTTAAAGTAAGTCTTGGAGATTACGTTAACAAGGGAGATGTAATAGCTAGTATAGATGCTACTAGTTATAGAGAACAATATAACGCTCAAAAAGCACAAGCAGAACTAGCAGAAGAAAATTACAAACGTATTAATGAAGTTTATCTTAAAGGTAGTATTGCAGAAATAAGAATGGTAGAGGCACGCTCTAAATACAAGCAAGCCCAAGCTGCAGCAAATGCAGCTTATGAGAGTGTGAAAAAAACACAACTTCAAGCACCATTTTCTGGTTATATAGGTGCTAAAATGATGGAAGTAGGAGATGTTGCTAGCCCAGGCGCACCTGTAGTAGAATTATTAGATACAGATAATATGCAAGCAGTAATTTCTCTTTCAGATCAAGAAGTGAATAACTTTAAAGAGGGAGATACAGCAATAGTTCATGTAGATGCTTTAAATAAAGATTTTAAAGGGACTCTTACAGAAATTTCTGTGCAATCTGGTAAACAAACCCCTATCTATCAGGCAAAAATTACTTTGCCAAATACCAAAAATGCTTTAAAAGCAGGTATGTCTTGTCAGGCAAAATTTACAAATCAACCAGCACAAACAGCATCTTCAACAAAAACAAACACAATTATACTTCCGGTAGAAATAGTATCTATTACAGATACAGGAGCTCATTTTGTGTATGTAGTAGATGAGGCTACAAACACAGCTCAACAAAAAATAATTGAAGTAGGAAGTTTATATGATGAAGGGATTGTAGTAGAGAGCGGTTTAAATACTGGAGATAAAGTAATTTCTTCAGGTTACCATAAACTTACCAATAACACTCCTATAACTTTGATAAGCAAGTAACCTATGAAAAAGAAAGGAAATCTTATAGCGTGGGGAATGGAGAATAAAGCCTTCCCTATTGCTTTAGCATTAACATTTTTGGTAATCGGGCTTATTGGGCTATTTAATATGTCTCGTAATGAGTTTCCAGATTTTACCATAAGAACAGGACTGGTTGTAGGGGTTTATCCTGGTGCAACAGTAGAAGAAGTAGAAACACAACTTACTTCAAAATTAGAAGAATATCTTTTTACATTTAATCAAGTAGATAAAACTAAAACTTATTCTTACTCAAAAGACGGGATGAGTTATGTATATCTAGAAGTTGCCAATAGGGTAAGTAAAGACGAAACTCAACAATTCTGGAATCGGTTAAAGAGCGATTTATTTGTATTTCAGCAACGCTCCGTTCCAGATGGAGTACAAGGTATTATTGTAAATAGTGACTTTGGAAATACGGCAGCGATGATACTATCGGTGCAGTCAGATTCTAGACCGTATAAAGACCTTCAGTTACATGTAGAAGAAATTATAGACGATTTACGCCAAATAGAAGATGTTGCAAAAATTACTCACTCTGGTGGTTTAACAGAACAGATTTCTGTAGAGGTAGATCAGAACAAATTAGCTCAGTACGGTATTAGTCCAGGTATGTTGATGCAAAGTTTGCAAAAACGTGGTACTATTTTACCAGGAGGAACTTTAGAAGGTAAGCAGTTTGATCGTCCTATTCATTTAGATGCATTTTTAAACAATATCACCGATGTATCACAGCATATTGTAAAAACAGATGAAAACGGAAACGTTATCAAAGTTAGTGACATAGCTCATGTAAAACGAGAGTATGAAGATCCAGATTCTTATATACAAACGGGAGGAGAAAAAGCAATGATTATTACTTTAGAAATGGCTAAAGGAAATAATATTGTTCAGTTTGGAGAAGAGGTAAAAGAACACCTTGCAAAATTAGAAACAGAACTGCCATCTGATATAAAAATTAGCACCATAGCAGATCAACCAGTAGCAGTAGACCACTCTATTAGTCATTTTATGAAAGAGTTTGGCTATGCGCTTATGGGAGTAATTATTGTGTGTATGTTCTTGCTACCTTTTCGGGTAGCTTCATTAGCAGCAGCAACCATCCCTATCACCATTTCAGCAACATTAGCAGTGATGTATATGTTAGGTATGGAGTTAAATACAGTAACCTTAGCTGCATTAATTGTAGTACTGGGTATTGTGGTAGATGATCCAATTGTGGTTATAGATAATTATATAGAAAAATTAGATGAAGGTGAGTCCCGTTGGGATGCTGCATATCATAGTGCTAAAGAATTATTTCCATCTGTCTTTACGGCAACTTTAGCTATATCGGCAACCTTTTTTCCGCTAATGTTTTTTATGTCTGGTACGGCAAAAGATTTCTTAAGTACTTTTCCGTTTACCATCTCCATTGCTTTGTTTTTATCTTTAGCCATCTCTATATTACTGGTGCCTTTTCTTAATACAGTATTTATTAAAAAAGGATTACATTCAGATAAAAAGGAAGAGGAAGAAGGCAAAAAGAAAAAATCAATGCTAGATCGTCTTCAAGGCTTTTTTAACAAAAGTGTAGAAAAAGCAATGGAGCATTATAAAATTACTGTATTTGCAGGTGTTTTGGCAGTAATTTTAGGTGGTTATTTATTTTCAAATGTAAGTAAAGAGCTATTTCCTATTGTAGAGCGAGATCAATTTGCAATAGAAGTTACTTTAAACAAAGGGAGTAACCTAGAAGAAACTGCCGCAGTGGTAAATGCTTTTGAAAAAATACTTGATAAAGAAGAAAAAGTAGAGAATTATACCAGTTTTATTGGGGAGAGTTCACCTCGTTTTCATATGGTATATGCCCCAAAATTGCCATCTAAAAATTATGCGCAAATATTGGTAACTACTTCATCTAATGATGCTACCGAAGAAATTTTAGAAGAATACGACACCAAGTATGCTAATATGTTTCCAAATGCGTACTTACGTATGAAGCAACTAAATATGGTAAATAAACCTGCGCCTATTGAGATTAGGTTGTATGGAGATGATATTACCAAATTGCAAAAATATGGAGATTTAGTAATTGATGTTGCACGTAAAACACCACAAACTATTTGGAGTAGAAGCAATTTTGGAGAACAATATGCAACCATAACGGTAGCTATAAAAGAAGACCAAGCATCTCAAGTAGGCCTTACCAAAGAAAATATAGGTAATACCATAGCTATGAATATGGAAGGCTTAAAAGCTACACAACTTTATGAGGGAGATTACGGTATTAATGTAAAAATAAAATCACAAAATAGTGCTACGCAGAGTATATCAGATCTAAATCAACTATCTATTATTTCTCCAAGTACAGGTAAAATAGTTCCTTTAAAACAAGTAGCAGAAGTAAAACCAGCTTGGGAGCAGGAGCAAATTGTAAGACGTAATGGTATGCGTTGTTTAACCATTCGTGTAGATTTAGAAAAAGGTGCGGTAGCAAATGTGGTACTAGATAAAATTAGACCAAAATTAGCAGAGCTAAATATTCCAGAACATATTACTATTGGTTACGGTGGTGAGTTTGAAATGTCTCAAGAAAACTTGGTGCCAATGCAAATTTCATTGCTTATTAGTATTATTCTAATTATTCTTATTCTTATCTGGCATTTTAAATCGTTTAAACACGCTATGCTAAGTTTTATCACGATGCCATTAAGTATACTTGGTGCTGCAATTGGGTTACTATTAATGCAATACCCATACGGGTTTACTTCTTTCTTAGGTATTTTAGCATTATGTGGTATTGTAGTACGAAACGGAATTATTTTAATAGATTTTGCAGATGAACTGCGCGAACATCACGGTAAAAATGTGTTAGAGGCAGCTATACTTTCTGCACAAAGAAGAATGCGTCCTATTTTCTTAACCTCATCTGCAGCAGCAGTAGGAGTAACACCAATGATTATAAGTAGATCCAGTTTATGGGGCCCATTGGGTACCGTAATTGCATTTGGGCTTTTAGTATCTATGGTTTTAACGCTCTATGTATTGCCTGTACTTTACTGGATCTTTTTTAGAAATGATGAGAACAAAGAAAATCTGGAAACAGAGTCAAAAAAAATAAACCAATAAAAGATGAAGGCTTTAAACCATTTATATATAAAAATTAGTGTGTGTGCTGCGTTTTTCTTCGGATTAACCAGCACTATTCAAGCGCAAGAATTAACTTTAGAAGAGGTTACTACTTCTGCATTAGAGTATAGCAGAAGTATTAAAAACGGAAATCTACGAGCAGAACAGGCGGCATTAATAAAACGAGAGGCCGTAGCAAAATACTTTCCAGAGGTAGAAGCAATGGCCTTTGGAGTGTACGGATTTGAAAACCTAATTCCGCCAATTACTGGCATTTTGCCTAATGGTATTGATAATTTCTACGGAATTTCAGCAACTGCTTCTCAAGTTGTTTATGCTGGCGGAAAAGTAAATCTAGCAAATGATTTGGCGCAACTACAAGCAGATAGTAGATTAATAGGTGCAGAAGAATCTAGAGATTCTGTTTTATTAAACGTAGAGTCTAAGTTTTGGCAGTTAATCAAAATTCAAGAACAACAAGAGGTGATTGCTAGTAGTAAAATTTATTTGAATGAATTGTTAAAACAACAAACAGATTTATTAGAAGCAGGCCTTATAGCTAAAAGTCAGTTATTACGTGTTAAAGTAGAAAAAAGCGGGTTATTATTAAAACAAAACGATTTAAATAATAAACGTAAGATCGCTTTGTTAGATTTGGCTTTATATGCAGGTATAAATTATGATACTACTTTAGTAGCAATAAAAGGAATTCATGAAAAAATTACTCCGCCACAATTAAAGTATAAAAATCCAGAACTTGATTTACAAAACAATAATAAATACCGTTTGTTGCAACACCAACTAGATGCAGCAGAGCTTCAAGTAAAGAATGAAAAAGCAGACTTACTACCTAAATTTGCAGTAGGTTTTAGTGCTGCAAAGTTTGATTCTTTTAATACAGATTTAGGTATAGACGTACAACCAATAGCGTTTGGTACATTAAGTATCCCAATTTCTGCTTGGTGGTCTGGTGAAAAACGTCAAGTAGAAGAACGCCAAATTGCAGTCACTATAGCAGAAAATAAACTTAAAGATGGTGAAGATCAACTAACGTTGGGTATTATGAAAAGCTGGTATGATTTACAAAATGCTTACAAGCAAATTCAATATGCAGAAGATAGAGTGTTGTATGCGCAAGAAAATTTAAAATCACAAAAAGATAATTATGATAGCGGACTTAATAATTTAACAGATTTATTAGACGCTAGAAGTACTCAAGAAGAAGCAAAAGCAGCTTTAGTAAGTGCTTATGCAGATTATGAGGTAAAAGAAGCTATGTACTTGTATAGTACAAATCAATTACAAGATACGTTTACAGAAAATTAAAGCCATACAATGTGTTCACTTAAAAAGTCTCTTCCTTAAAAGAAGAGGCTTTTTTGTTTAACTAATATTGAAGTTTAGCTCATTTCTATAAGTAGATGGAGATTTACCTGTAAGACTTTTAAATTTTTTATTGAAATAACTAAAATTGTTAAAACCACTTTCAAAACAAACATCCGTAATACTTATTTGTTTTTCATGAAGAAGTTTTGCAGCGTGTGTTAATCGATATTCATTTACAAACTGTACAAATGTTTTTCCAGTTATTTTTTTAAAATATCTACAAAAAGCAGGTACCGTCATATTAATAAGATTAGCTACTTCTTCTAGAGGTATTGGGCGTTTAAATTCTTCTTTCACAAAATTAAAAACCGTGTTAATTCGGTTATTGTCTTCTAGTTTAGCCTCTAGCATAAAACCTTCTGCATTTAATAATGTATAGTTTTTAGCTTCTTCTAATAACTTTAAAACTTCTAAAAGGCCAAGTAATTTATGATAACTATCGTCGTAACGTAATGCTTGAATTTTAGCTCCAATAGTTCTTTTATATTGTCCGTGAAAAACAATGCCTTTTGCAGCTCTACTAAACAAATTACGAATAGGAGCCATTTCTGGAATATCAAAAAAATATTGCCCTAAAAAATCTGGTAAAAATTGAATAATGGTTTCGTGTTGCCCTTCTTTCATTTGATCTGTAAAACCACAATGGGGTAAATTAGCACCAATCAACAATAAATCGCCATTTCTATAATGAGAAACATGGCTACCTATTTGGCGTTTACCAGAGCCTTTGTTTACATAAACCAGTTCTAATTCAGGATGATAGTGCCAAAACTTTTCACTTTTGTTAGGGTTATCTTCACCAAAATATTTATAAGAAAAAGAGCTACCAAATAATGGTTCTACTTTTTCTAAAATAGGTTTGAAATTTTTTTTTGCAGGCATATTGCGATTATGAAAATAAAATTGACAATTAATTATCAATATACTAAAAATAAATGATTTTATTATTATGTGTGTAATTGATTGTTACTTTAATGTTACGAGTTTATTAAGGGTTAATATAGAACATATTTTAGCGATTTGCGTGCTAAAATTAGCTCTACATCCGCTTTATATTTGTAATGTAATAATCAAGTAAAAATTTTATTAACCATTAAAGCTAAAGATTATGCAAAGAAGAATGAAAACATTGGTATTTACATTATTACTTATTGTAGGATATAATGTACAAGCAGCGAAAAATTTTGATGTAGCCGTAGCTGAAAATCAAATTTTAATGGTAGAGTTAGATGATGCTCAAGAAGGAGATATGTTGACTTTATTAGATGTAGACGGAAAAGTACTTTTTAAAGAAGCTCACTTAAATAATAAATTTCAAAAAAGCTTAAGTTTAGAATTAGTACCTGATGGTACTTATTTTCTTCACTTAGAAGATGAAAGTTCTATCTATGCTAAACAAATTGAGAAAAAAAATAATACGGTAACTATTAAAAGTGATTCTCAAATATTTTTTAAGCCAAACTTTAAGCAAGTAGATAAGCAAGTTAAAGTATCTTTTACTAACCCAGATCAAAAAAATATTCAGGTATATATTTTTGATGCTAATGGAGAAGTAGTAACTACTTTAGTAAATAATGATTTAGTTCTTAAAAAAACATTTGATTTTTCTGCTGTACCAGCTGGAGATTATATGTTAGCTGTATTTTCTGGAGACAGAAGTTACTATAGAACGGTGAGTACAAAATAAGACCTTTTTTTACCCCAAATATACCTACTTACGCCACATTTTATGTGGCGTTTTTAGTTAGCAATAATTTTAAAATTGATAAGACCTGCATCAATTTCTGCTTGCGTTAAAAAACCATCTTTATACGTGTAAGTACTAGATTTACCTTTGTTGTTTATTTTTTCATAACAGTGAGGTCCAATTTTTTTTATTTGATGAAAGTTACCGTGTTCTTCTGCATAAACCCGGTTAATATTTACAGGCTCTTCAAACATTAAATTAACAGTGCTGTATTTAATTTTTTCAGAAATTTTTTGCTGTAACTCATCGTCTTCATAAAAATTATACCCTTCTTTGTTTTGATCGGTGTAGGTGTTTGTTTTCTCTTTTCCGTTAAAAAAAATTAGTACATAAGCGTGTGCTAACGCCTCATTTTTATACACCACCTTATAGTTATAATCTACTTCTATTTTGGTTATAATTCTTGTGTCAATTTCTGTTCTGTTACTGTAAATAACCTTGTCACCTAGTTGCTCTTTTTTTGCATATAAGTTTCCTATATTATTTCCCTTATGTATAATTTTAAACACCCTTTTCTCTTCTTGAGCATAAGAATGGATAGATTGAAAAACCAATAAAGCAAGAAAAAAGAATGATAATCTCATATATATAAAATTTGATAGCTGAAAAGATACCACAAAAAAATAAATAATAAATAGATTCATATCTGACATTTATCATATTATAAATTGTTCTTCTTTTTCAAATTTGCAAGACTAGAATTTTAAAGATGCAACAAACTTGTTTTCATTGTGGAAGTGATTGTGGTAAATCGCCTATTGTATTTGATGATAAAAATTTTTGCTGTCATGGCTGCCAAACTGTATATGAAATTTTTTCAACTAATAATTTATCCTGTTATTACGATCTTCAGTCGGCTCCAGGAGCAATTCCGCAAGAAATTGAAGGCAAATACGATTATCTCGATAATCTTGATATTATTGAAAAATTAGTTGAATTTAATGATGGAAGTATTCAAGTAGTAAATCTTTACATTCCGCATATGCATTGTAGTTCTTGTATATGGATTTTAGAGAATTTACACCAATTGCAACCAGAAATTAAAAGTTCACAAGTAAACTTTCCAAAGAAAACCGTTCGTATTACCTTTAAAACTGAAAACTTCAACTTAAAAGAAGTCGTTAAATTATTAAGTACCATTGGTTACGCACCTTACATTAGTTTAAATGATTACACAGAAGGAAAAAAACAAGTAGACCGTAGTTTAATTTACAAATTAGGAGTTGCTGGTTTTGCTTTTGGTAATGTAATGTTTTTATCTTTTCCTGAGTATTTTGAAGTTTCAGAATATTGGTTAGATCAATATAAATATCTTTTTAGAGGTTTAATGTTTGCTTTTTCTTTACCGGTAGTTTTTTATGCTGCACAAGAATATTTTGTCTCTGCCTATAAAGGTTTACGTTCTAACATACTAAATATAGATGTACCTATTGCCTTGGGTATTTTAGTACTTTTTATAAGAAGTACTGCAGAAGTGTTTACAGATAGCGGCACTGGTTTTTTTGATAGTCTTACAGGTTTAGTTTTCTTTTTATTGTTAGGTAAATTTTTTCAGCAAAAAACCTATTCATTTTTATCTTTTGAGAGAGATTATAAATCTTATTTTCCTATAGCAGTTACTAAAATTACAAAGAAAAATGAGTCTGTAATAGAAGAAAATATCCAGATTTATGAGGTAAAAAAAGGAGATAGACTCTTAATTAGAAATAATGAATTATTACCTGTAGATAGCATTTTAATTTCAGGAAAAGGACAAATAGATTATAGTTTTGTAACCGGAGAAAGTGAACCTGTAGATAAAGTTTCTGGAGATAAGTTATTTGCAGGAGGAAAGCAACTTTTTGGAGCCATAGAAGTAGAAGCTATAAAGTCAGTAGAACAAAGTTACCTTACGCAACTTTGGAGTAATGATGTTTTTGCAAAAGACAAAGAGCACGGTTTTATAGGTATTATCAACTCTATAAGTAAATATTTTACGTGGGCGGTATTAAGTATTGCTGTAATAGCAACAAGTTATTGGTTGGTAGTAGATAGTAGTTTGGCTATTAACGTGCTAACCTCGGTGCTTATTATTGCTTGCCCATGCGCATTAGCATTATCTACCCCATTTGCGTTGGGTAATATGCTACGTATTTTTGGTAGACAAAAATTTTACTTAAAAAATGCAAATATAATAGAGAAATTAGCAAGTGTAGATACCCTTATTTTTGATAAGACAGGTACTATTACTACCAATAAAAAAAGTACTATTGCTTATGAAGGTTTAAGCCTTTCTGAAGATGAAGAAGCTTTACTTAAAAATACATTGCGCTCATCTAACCACCCATTAAGCCGTGCTTTATACAATTTTTTAGCAGAGCAAGATATTCAAACTTTAGATGATTTTGAAGAGGTTACAGGGAAAGGAATGCACGCCAAAAAAGCAGACAACTCTATAGAGGTTGGTTCTGCTAAATTTGTAGGAAATGATACTGAAACAGACACACTAGCAACTACAGTTCATATAAAAACCAACGATATTTATAAAGGAAAATATATTTTTCACAACCAATATCGTGAAGGAGTAAAAGAATTATTTCAGCAATTAAAAAAAGATTTTCATTTAATTATTCTCTCGGGAGATAATCATGGAGAAAAGAAATTTTTGCAACAACTACTCCCACAGAGAACAGATATGTTGTTTCACCAAAAACCAGAAGACAAACTTAATTACATTAAAACTTTACAGAAGGAAGGACGAAATGTAATGATGGTGGGCGATGGTTTAAATGATGCCGGAGCTTTAGCGCAAAGCAACGTGGGTATTTCTATTGCAGAAAACGTAAATGTATTTTCTCCCGCTTGTGATGCTATTTTAGAAGCTAGTCAATTTCAAAAAATAGCAGCATTTATTAAAGCAGCAAAAAAAACTGTAAGCATTATTAAATGGAGTATTACCTTATCTTTTATCTACAATGTAATAGGTTTATATTTTGCAGTTACAGGGCAGTTATCTCCTATTATAGCAGCTATTTTAATGCCTTTGAGTTCTATTACTGTATTAATTTTTGTGACTGTTCTCACTAATTTAAAAGGGGAAAAACTGTTTAAAAATTCTAGAAATGAAGCAAGAGCATAACCCAATTCAAGAATTTCAAGAATGGTTTTTTGAGGTAGAAAAATCTCACCAAATCTCAGAGGTAAATGCTATGCTACTTACAACCATAGGAGAAGATGCTTGCCCAAAAAGCAGAATGGTTTTACTAAAGCGTTTTACTTGGGAAGGTTTTTTATTTTTCACTAATTATAAAAGTGAAAAGGGAAGAGCAATAGCTAAAAACCCCAAAGTTAGTTTGCAGTTTAATTGGCAAGCAGCCGGGAAAGAAATATTTATTCAAGGTACAGCAGAAAAACTACCAAGATCAATTTCAGAAAATTATTTTGAACAACGTCCTGCAGGTAGTAAAATAGGAGCCTGGGCTTCACCACAAGGAGAAAAATTAACTTCTCGAGCATCTTTAGAAAAAAGTCTTCATTATTTTGAAGAAAAATTTAAAGGAAAAACAATTCCTATGCCTAAAAATTGGGGTGGCTATTTAGTAAAACCTCAACACCTAGATTTTATACAATATTCTTCTGTAGGTATAATAAAAAGTATGCGTTACAATTTAAAGAAAGACTTTTCTTGGAGTAAAAAAGTATGGCATTACTTTGATTTATCTATCTAATTCTATTTAGAATCTGTCTTAATATGTGTTTTTATAGATAAAATGCATTTAAAGTGCTGTTTATTAGTAGTTTATTATTGGCAGGTCTCTTCTCTTTCATCTAGCCTAGCATCTAATCTTTAAAACTGACAAATGTCATTTTTTAAGAAAGCCTTCACATCTACTTTTGATATATAATTAGAAGACCTATGAGTGTCATTTACGTTTTATTAGCTATAAGTATCACTGTTGCCATCGTGTTTTTTGTGGCATTTATTCTCTCTGTAAAAAGTGGGCAATATGATGATATGTATACCCCATCTGTAAGAATGCTTTTTGAAGATGAGCTAGTAAAAAAATCTACCAACAAGAATAATCAAGAACAAGTAATAACTAAAGACAAACAATCATAAAAATGGAAATGGATCAGTTTTATTACGACAATAAGATCGTAAAAAAATTCTTGTACGCTACAATTTTTTGGGGAATTATAGGAATGTCCGTCGGGCTCCTACTAGCGTTTATGTTTTTGTTTCCCAACGTAACAGATGGGATATCTTGGCTAAGTTTTGGAAGGTTAAGACCTTTGCACACCAATGCCGTAATTTTTGCCTTTGTAGGTAACGCTATCTTTGCAGGAGTGTATTACTCTTTACAGCGTTTGTTGAAAACCAGAATGGCGAGCGATGCGTTAAGTAACTTTAATTTTTGGGGTTGGCAACTTATTATTGTAGCTGCAGCAATTACTCTTCCGTTAGGTTATACTTCTTCTAAAGAGTATGCAGAATTAGAGTGGCCAATAGATATAGCAATTGCTATTGTTTGGGTGGCATTTGGTGTTAATATGATTTGGACAATCTTTAAAAGAAGACAACGCCATTTATATGTAGCAATTTGGTTTTACTTAGCAACGTTCGTTACCGTAGCAGTACTTCATATTTTTAATAATATAGAATTACCGGTAAGTGCTTTAAAAAGTTATTCTGTATATGCGGGGGTGCAAGATGCATTGGTACAATGGTGGTACGGGCATAATGCGGTGGCATTCTTTTTAACAACTCCATTTTTAGGTTTAATGTATTATTTTGTACCTAAAGCTGCTAACCGTCCAGTTTATTCTTACAGACTTTCTATTGTTCACTTTTGGTCGTTAATATTTATTTATATCTGGGCAGGTCCACACCATTTATTGTATTCTGCATTACCAGAATGGGCACAAAATTTAGGAGTAGCTTTTTCAATTATGTTACTAGCTCCATCTTGGGGAGGTATGATTAATGGGTTATTAACCTTACGTGGTGCTTGGGATAAAGTAAGAACAGATCCTGTTCTTAAATTTATGGTAGTAGCAATTACAGGTTACGGGATGGCAACTTTTGAAGGTCCAATGCTTTCTCTAAAAAATATAAATGCTATTGCTCACTTTAGTGATTGGATTATAGCGCATGTTCACGTAGGAGCATTAGCTTGGAACGGTTTCTTAACCTTCGGAATGATTTATTGGTTAATACCACGATTAGTAAAAACTAATTTATGGTCTACCAAGTTAGCAAATGTTCACTTTTGGGTAGGTACTTTAGGTATTATCATGTACACTTTACCTATGTATGTAGCCGGATTTACACAAGCTTCTATGTGGAAGCAATTTAATCCTGACGGAAGTTTAGTATACGGTAACTTTTTAGAAACGGTACAAGAAATTATACCAATGTATTGGATGCGTGCTATTGGTGGTAGTTTATACATTGTTGGAGCAATAGTAATGCTTTATAATGTGGTAAGAACTATAAAAGCAGGAAGCGCAGTAACAGATGAGTTAGCACAAGCAGCTCCGTTAACAAAAGTTTCTAGCAAACGTGTAGCAGGAGAGGGTTACCATACTTGGTTAGAAAGAAAACCAGTAAAACTTACCATTTATGCAACGATAGCTATTTTAATTGGTGGCGCAGTACAAATTGTACCAACTTTAATGATAGAGTCTAACATCCCAACTATATCTAGTGTTAAACCATATACGCCATTAGAGTTAGAAGGTAGAGATTTATACATCCGTGAGAGTTGTGTTTCTTGTCACTCACAAATGATTAGACCTTTCCGTAGTGAAGTAGAGCGTTATGGAGAATATTCTAAAGCAGGAGAATATGTGTACGATCATCCATTTTTATGGGGAAGCAAACGTACCGGTCCAGATTTATTTAGAGTAGGAGGTAAGTACTCAGACAATTGGCACTTTAATCACTTCTACGATCCACAAACCACTTCTTCTGGTTCTATTATGCCAAGTTACAAATGGTTAATTAAAAATGAACACGACCGTTCACAAACAGAAGATAAAATGCGAGCTATGGTAACCTTGGGGGTTCCTTATACCGATGAAGAAATTGCTAACGCTCAAAAATGGATGGAAGAGCAAGCAGCGCAAATAGAGCAAAACTTGTACTCAGACCCTGACTTTGCAGAAAGCTATGAAGCCGATAAAAAATATGCAAAAGAAAACGGACTTGATTTTGTAGAAATGAAAGATAGAGAAGTAATTGCACTTATCGCTTACATACAACGATTAGGAACCGATATTAAAATTAAAGATGCTAACCAAGAAGTAAGTTCTAAATAAAAACCAGAAACCATGTTGAAATTTATAAAAGGACATATGGAAACCATAGATGGGGTAGAAGTATACCCACTAATTTCTTTACTCATATTCTTTCTCTTTTTTGTTGCCTTGTTTTGGTGGGTATTTACCTCAAAAAAAGAATACATACAAGAAGTAAGTAATATTCCATTAGAAACCGAAAAAGACGCTGCCTTATGAAGAATATAGTATCATACATTAGAGTATTCCTTTTCTTACTAATTGGGTACTTATTAATAGAATATACGGTAGAGGTAAAAGATGGTTCGGTGTTTACTACTTACCCATTAGCTTGGTTAGTTTTAGGGATTGCAGGGTTATTTGCAGTAGCGGTAGAACTTTGTGTAGGAGCGTTGCAAAGTGTACTTTATAAATCGCTAGATGAAGAGGCTAAACAACGTTATTTAGCGGCAGAGAAAGAAAGTGAAGCTAAACGTTATGTATGGTTTAAAAAAACTTACAAAAAACTGGTAGATACCAAACCAATAGAACAAGAGGGAGAAATTATACTAGATCACGATTACGATGGTATTAGAGAATTAGATAATAACTTACCACCTTGGTGGATATATGGATTCTATGCTTCTATTGTATTTGCTGCGGTTTATTTATTACGTTTTCATGTGTTTAATGACTATAATCAGATTCAAGAATATGAAGCAGAAGTTGTAGAAGCTAAAATTGCAATTGCAGAATATAAAAAAACAGCTAAAAATCTAGTAGATATTAACACGGTAGAGTTACTTACAGAACCAGGAGATTTAGCAGCAGGTAAAAATATTTTCCAAACCAATTGCGCGGCTTGCCATAAAGCTGATGGAGGTGGTGGTATTGGTCCTAACCTAACAGATAAATATTGGCTTTTAGGTGGCGGTATTAAAAATGTATTTAGAACCGTAACCGAAGGTGGTCGTTCTGGTAAAGGAATGGTTGCTTGGGAGCAAACTCTAAAACCTGTAGAAAGAGCACAAGTAGCAAGTTATGTGCTATCTCTACAAGGTACCACACCAGCAGAACCTAAAGAACCGCAAGGAGAACTTTGGGTAGAAGAGGGTGACGCTCCAGAAGCTGAAAATACAGAAAGAGCAGAAAACACAACTTCTGTAGATACTATTCAAGTTACAGATGAAATATAATTAAGTAACCTCAAGCGGAGTCGAAAGGTCTCAACTCCGCTTTTTTTAAATTTTTTTCAATCCTTGCTTTGGTAAGAAGCAATTTCAAATTTTAGTCATGCTAAACTTGATTAACTACGTTGAATCTATGATTTCAGCATCTCATCCTGATTGATTTTGCTAACAGCAAGAAAAATTTTTCAAAATAAATTTAAAACAATAACCTAATACCTAAAAAACGTGGAAGCTCCAGGCAACGAGAAATTTAGAGATTCTATAGGGACTGTTAATCAAGAAGGGAAACGTTCTTGGGTATATCCTAAGAAACCTGAAGGTAAATTTTACAAATACAGAACTTGGGTAAGTTACGGTTTGTTGCTGTTTCTTTTTGCCGCACCTTTTATAAAAATAAATGGCAATCAGTTTTTAATGTTTAATGTCTTAGAGCGTCGTTTTAATATATTCGGGTTTCCGTTTTGGCCACAAGATTTTCACCTGTTTGTAATTTCAATGATTATAGGGGTGGTATTTATTATTCTGTTTACTGTTGCTTTTGGTAGAATTTTCTGCGGATGGATTTGCCCACAAACTATTTTTTTAGAAATGGTTTTTCGCAGAATAGAATATTGGATTGATGGAGATAGAGGTAAACAAATACGTTTAGCAAAACAAGTCTGGAATGCCGAAAAAATTAGAAAAAGAGCTTTAAAATGGATTATATTTTTCATGATAAGTTTTCTTATTGCTAACATTTTTCTAGCTTATTTAATAGGAAGCGATGAGCTGTTAAGATATATTACAGAAGGCCCCAAA
Organism: Mesonia phycicola; assembly: GCF_900141885.1. Classification (GTDB taxonomy): domain Bacteria; phylum Bacteroidota; class Bacteroidia; order Flavobacteriales; family Flavobacteriaceae; genus Mesonia; species Mesonia phycicola. Next base: position 63,824 of record NZ_FQYY01000006.1, read on the forward strand.
ACTCACACAAGCACACTTATATCTCTTTTGATATTTACCGGGGTCTTCTATTTTATTTTTGCTTGGTTTAGAGAGCAGGTATGCATTATTGCTTGTCCTTACGGGCGTTTACAAGGAGCTTTATTAGATAAAAAATCTATAGTGGTTGCTTACGATTATAAGCGAGGAGAAAAAGAAGCAGGAAGAGCAAAATTCAGAAAAAATGAAGACAGAGAAACAACTGGTAAAGGAGACTGTATAGATTGTGCGCAATGTGTACAAGTATGCCCAACCAATATTGATATTAGAAATGGCACGCAGTTAGAGTGTGTAAACTGTACCGCTTGCATTGATGCCTGTGATGCCATGATGAAAAAAGTGAATTTACCAACAGGTTTAATACGTTATGCTAGCGAAGAAAATATTGCCGAAAAGAAAAAATTCACATTCAATCCACGTTTAAAAGCATATAGTGCAGTACTATTTATTTTGATGGGTGTTTTAGTAGGTATGCTTTTTTTACGTAATGATGTAGAAGCTACCGTGTTGAGGTTACCAGGACAACTGTATGAAAAGAAAGCAGATAATGTAATAAGAAATGTTTATACGTTTAAACTAGTAAATAAAACAGTAGAACCTATTGAAGATGTTCATTTTAAATTGATTTCGCATAGCGGAAAAATTGAATTGGTAACACACGAAAATTTTGAAGTTCCTAAGCAAGGTTTATCTGAAGGGACGTTATTTATAGATATTAATCAAGCTGCTTTAGAAAGTGACAAAGAACGATTGAAAATAGGTGTGTATAGTGGAGATAAATTAATAGAAACTACGGTAGCATCATTTTTAGGGCCACGTAGTTTTAGGTAGAATGCGTCATTTTATGCTGGATATGTAATTTCTTCTTGAATTTAAAAACAGAAATAGGAAAGAGGAAACCCTGAAATTGAAGGTTTAACCCAGTAAAATAAGTTTGGGTTGACAATAGACATATAATAATTATTTAAACATATAAATATGAAAAAAATAAATTGGGGAGTAGGTATTGTAATAGCTATAGCATGTTTTATGAGCTTTATAATTTTTTTAGGGGTAAAAATGAGTACCGATAAAAAATTTGATCACGATCTGGTAACCGAAGAGTATTATCAACAAGAATTAGCTTACCAAGGAGAGTTAGATGCACAACAAAATTCTGCAAGTTTAACTAAAAATATACAAGTAGAACTTTCTGCGGAAGGAATTCAAATTGTATTTCCTTCAGAAAAGAGAAACATAGAAGGAGAAGTTAATTTATACAGACCTTCTAACAAAAAGTTAGATATAGAAGTTCCAATTTCTTTAGAAAATCAACAAATGTTTATTCCTTCAGAAAAATTAGTAGAAGGGAAATACAAACTTTCTATTAATTGGAAATCTAACGGAACCACTTATTTGTACAAAAAAGATTTACAGATTAGAAATTAAATATTTTGTTTCATTGCAGACTTAATCTGACATGGATAAGAAGTGTCATTCCGGACTTGATCCGGAATCACATTCTAAAAAAAAATATTAGAGATGAGACCCTGAATCGAGTTCAGGCTGACGCAAAATCTAAGTGAATTTGTACCTCGAGTAAAGTCAAAAGTTTTTGAGCTTTTGTAGAGTTTCAAGATCTCGACTCCGCTCGATCTGACATGGATAAGGAGCGTCATTCTGTACTTGATCCGAAATCACATTCTAAACGAAAGATTTGGGTGATGAGACCCTGAATCGAGTTCAGGGTGACGATACTCGAAATAATTTATAAAAACGTTCAAAAGTTAATGAATTTGTCCCCTCGAGTAAAGTCGAAAGTTTTTGAGCTTTTGTAGAGTTTCAAGATCTCGACTCCGCTCGATCTGACATGGATAAGAAGCGTCATTCCGGACTTGATCCGGAATCACATTCTAAACGAAAGATTTGGGCGATGAGACCCTGAATCGAGTTCAGGGTGACGCAAAATCTAAGTGAATTTGTACCTCGAGTAAAGTCGAAAATTTTTGAGCTTTTGCAGAGTCTCAAGATCTCGACTCCGCTCGATCTGACATGGATAAGAAGCGTCATTCCAGACTTGATCCGGAATCACATAAGAGTAAGTAATTTAATAAGTTTTAACCATAAATAGAATTATGCTTTATTCAGCTTTTATATTAGGTTTACTGGGGAGTTTTCACTGCGTGGGAATGTGTGGGCCAATTGCATTTATGCTACCGCTGGATCGTAAAAGCAAGTTTAAAAAAATATTACAGTTAAGTCTTTACCATTTTGGTAGGTTAACTACATACAGCTTTATTGGTTTTTTATTTGGTCTTTTAGGTAAAGGCTTATTTCTGTTTGGTATTCAGCAGAAAATATCTATTGCAATAGGTGGGCTTATGATTTTGGTGGTAATTATTCCGCATGAAACTTTTAGCAAGTATAATTTTTCACGTCCTATTTATAAACTTATTTCTAAAGTGAAATCTGCTTTAGGTAAAGAGTTACAAAAGAAAACACCAGATACGTTTTTAACCATTGGCTTTTTAAATGGGTTTTTACCTTGTGGACTTTTATATATGGCCATTTTTGGATCTTTTGCTTACGAAAGTATAGCGATGAGTTCTTTATATATGATTGTTTTTGGTTTGGGAACTATCCCATTAATGACAATAATGGTATTGGCTGGTAACTTTTTAAGTACCGCATTTAGACAAAAAATACAAAAAGCCATTCCGGTTTTTGTGGTTATTGTAGGTTTATTATTTGTACTAAGAGGTTTAGGTTTAGGTATTCCGTATGTATCTCCCAAAGCAATTTATACTACAGAAAAAGTTTCTTCTCAAATAGACTGTCACGTTCCGCGCAAGGGATAGTAGTGGCATCCTTTTTTGCTTTTGAAGACTTCTCAACTCTGCTCGAAGTGACCAGCAAAAAAGATATAACGAATAGCCCGACCCTTGTGGTTGCGCCCAATAAATTTTAATGGAAACTTATTTTTTATAGAAGTATGCCAAATGTCATATTTTAAACTAGGTAGAGGTAATAGTTTTGTAAGAGAAATAGAAAATAAGAACACTTATGTTAACTTTTATATCAGAAGAAGAGGCGGTATCTAATGTACAATCTGGCAATCGAGTATTTTTTCAAGGTGCAGCAATGACGCCCAAAGTAATTATTAAAGCTTTATGTGAACGCTACCAAGAATTAAAAGATGTAGAGTTGGTGCAAATGCATACAGAAGGAGATGCTTTATATGCGCAAGAGCCTTACAACCAAAGTTTTCATGTAAATAGTTGTTTTGTGGGAGGTAATGTGCGTAGAACGGTAAACTCTGAACACGGAGATTATATTCCTATTTTTTTAAGCGAAATGCACTTATTGTTTAAACGTGGTATTTTACCTCTTGATGTTGCATTTATACAAGTTTCACCTCCCGACAAACACGGGTATTGCTCATTAGGAACCTCTATAGATGTAACTTTAACAGCAATACAATGTGCAAAAAAAGTAATTGCTCAAGTAAATCCGCAAGTGCCAAGAACACACGGAGATGGTATTATACATATGAATAAAATTGATGCGGCGGTAATGGTAAATGAGCCTATACATGAAGTATTTACCGTAGAACCCTCTGAGGTTGAAAAGCAAATTGGTTATCATGTGGCGCAATTAGTAGAAGATGGAGCAACTTTACAAATGGGAATAGGCGGAATACCTAACGTGGTTTTAAATAACTTACACAACCATAAAAACTTAGGAATACATACCGAAATGTTTTCTGATGGAGTGCTGCCTTTGATTGAAAAAGGAATTATTACCGGAGAAAATAAAATGGTGAAAAACGGAAAAATAGTAACTTGTTTTGCTATTGGCTCTCCTAAATTATATGATTTTTTAGATGACAACCCGTTAGTACATTTTAAAGAAGCAGCTTATACCAATGATACTTCTATTATTAGGCGAAACCCAAAAGTAACTGCAATTAATAGCGCTATTGAAATTGATTTAACCGGACAGGTTTGCGCAGATACTATTGGGAAAATGCAATACTCTGGAGTGGGAGGACAAATGGATTTTATACGTGGAGCCTCACTTTCTGAAGGAGGAAAAGCAATTATTGCAATGCCTTCTATAACTGCTAAAGGAATTTCTAAAATTGTACCTTGTTTAAAAGAAGGTGCAGGAGTAACTACTACTCGTGCGCACGTACATTATATTGCTACAGAAAATGGCGTGGTAAATTTATACGGAAAAAGTTTAAAGCAGCGTGCTAATGCTCTAATATCTATAGCGCATCCTAATCATCAAGAGAGTTTAGAGAAAGCGATGTACGAACGTTTTAAATAAAATGAATGTCACCTTGAGCGGAGTCGAAAGGTTTTTAACATCAATTTTTAGTATGAATTGAGTTCTCGACTCCGCTCGAACTGACCAAACAAAAAAAATCCCTAGCTAAAAAACTAGGGTTTTTTTATTGATCTATTTTTCGTCATTCTGGACTTGATCCGGAATCTCATCTGGATGAGTAGAAGAGTTTGATGTGATTCTGAAATAAATTCAGAATGACGAAAAGTTATATTTTAAAAACTTATTTTCTATTTCCTAAAATACGTAGTAAGAATAAGAAAAGATTGATAAAGTCTAAGTATAAAGTTAAGGCTCCAATAATAGAAAGTTTTTGACCAGTTTCTGAGTTTTCGTTTCCTTCTACCGCAATTCTTTTTAATTTTTGGGTATCCCAAGCAGTTAAACCTACAAAAATTAATACTCCTGCATAGGTAACAATCCAATATAGTATTTCATTCTGAAGAAAAATATTTACGATAGAGGCTATTACAATACCAATAAGTGCCATAAAACATAAATTACCTATTTTGGTTAAATCTTGTTTAGTAAAATAACCATAAGCACTCATTGCGGCAAAAGTTGCAGCAGTAACAAAAAATGTAGAGGCAATAGAACCAGATGTGTATGCTAAAAACACAAAAGATAACGTTAAACCGTTAAAAGCAGCATAGGCAATAAATAATGCAATAGCGGTACTTGCAGACATATTTTTAATGGCAGAGGTTAAATAAGCAACCAAAGCAAATTCTCCAATAATAAGTCCGAAGAAAATAATTTTATTTCCAAACACTGCATTTAAAAGAGAAGGGGTAGAGACGGTAATAATTGCTACCAAACCAGTAATTACTAATGCTAAAGTCATCCAGCTATAGACTTTGGTAATAAAGCCAGCTTGCGCTTTTTTAATTTCGTCTTGTGTTAATACAGGAGCTTCATAAGTAGAAGCCTCAGAAAAATTAGAATTCATGAAAATTGGTTTTTAAGTAAAAATATAAGTTTTATTTAAAAATGAATTAATTAAGTTGTAAATTATTTAAATTAATCCTTTGTGTAAGGTAAATCGTATCGAAATAGGGTTTAAAATAATGAAATTTAAACTATAGTATAAGGTTAAAAATTTATATTTTTTGACCTAACAAAATGGTATTAGTACCTTTTACGTGTTCTATCTTTTTAAATAAAAATATTTTTTTAGTTTGCTGAAGAAGGTTTTCAATTTCTTTGATGTGTTGCTGCCCAATACCAGCATTAAAAATAACAGTAGCTTTTGTAGAAAGAAGCTTTGATAAGTTTTGCCAAAATACTAATTGAAAAAATGCTTCTGGTACTTTAATATCTATAAAAATATCTACAATTACGGTTTCATATTTATGAGGATGTTGCTGAACAAATTGTGAGGCATCTTCACAAATTACTTCTATAGGAGCGTATTGTTGAATGTTAAATTCTGAATTTGCTACTTTAATAATAGCTTTATCTATCTCTACTGCAGTAATTTTTCCGTAAAAATTATATTTTTCTCTTAGAAGCTGTAAAATACTACCGCCACCTAGGCCTAACACCAAAACCTGTCCGCTTCTGTCTGCATTAGTTTTTTCTAGAGCAATATCTAAAATTTCGTGTAAGGCTCCGTATGAGTAATTTGCGTTTTTAGTGTCCAGTATTTTTTTTCCATTAAGCCAAGTCACTTCTAAATCTCCGCTATAATCAGATTTTATTTTTTTAGTAAGTGGCCAAATATAGCTTAAGGTTTTTTTCATATATATTAATAATTTTAGTGAAATAGGTTTTGTGAAAACAAATCTAAATATATTAATTATTGGCTTGTTCTAATATCCATTGTGTAATATCTTGTAAAACTTGTGGAGCTGTGGTTTGCTCAATATCTCCATATTCTTGTACACTTCCAGTGGTTGCTTCTTGAAACAAATGATTTAAATTAGGATATGTTTTAGTAGTGATTGGGGCGCCAGACTGTTTTACACTTTTTGTAATAGCATCTAAGTTTTCTTTTGCTAATACTTGTATATCTTTTTCTCCATTTAGAGCCAATACAGGGCAGCTCACCTTTGTAAGAAATTGAGTAGGATCTAACCTAATAAACTCTTTCATCCAATTAGAGTTTATTTGATTATTTATTTGCTCAAGTTCTGTATTACTAACCATAGCACCCCAGTGTTTTTTAAAAATATTTAAGGTTTTGGTTTTAGTCTCATTACTAGTTAAAGTAGTATCTAAAATTTCTTGGTATACCTCTTGAAATATAGCTTGACGTTGAGCGGTAGCCAGTGCATTTATACCTTGTATTTCTTCTAATTTTTTACGCTGCTGATTTAAAATTTTATCTCCTCTTAATCCAGGGCCAGCAAGTAAAACTATATAATCTACTTTGTTTTTGCTAGCAAGGGCAGGAGCAATAATACCACCTTCACTATGGCCAATTGCACCAATTTTTTGAGAATTAATTTCTGGTCGGGTTTTTAAGTAATTTACTGCAGCTTGCGCATCATCTATAAAGTTGTAAGTAGTAGCTGTGCTAAAATTTCCTTCAGAAGCAGCAGTACCACGGTCATCATAACGTAAAACAGCAATGCCATTATTGGTTAAGTAATCTGCTAACACCCAAAAAGGCTGATGGCCCAATATTTCTTCATTTCTATTTTGGGGTCCGCTACCAGAAATAAGCACCACTGCAGGAAATTTTTCTTTCCCTTTTGGTAAAGTTAAAGTCCCGTACAGGTTAATGTTATCTATTTTATTTGTGAAATGTACTTCTTCAGAAGAGTATAAAAACGGTGCTTCTGGAGTTTGCGGCCTTTTGGGAGCTTCTGTAACAACTACTTTTTTACTTAAAGTTAACGGGATGCTGTAACCTCTTTGTTTAAAAGTACCTACAAGTGTAGTATCTGGTTGTAATTCTGCTTCATAAATTATCTGAATAGATTTTTGCGTAATAGTTAATTTATTTTGAATAAAAGATACGCTATCTAGCGGAATACCATAAGCATTTTGACTAGGGCTATCCATCGTAGCACTAAAATCAGTATCTATTTTATTTATATGAAATACGGTAGGTAGTTTTGTATTCTGTATGCTTAGCTCACCGTACCAATCTCCTTCTATAGTTTGCGCAATACATAAATTGGTAACCAAAAATAATAGTAGTAGTATCTTTTTCATAATTAATAATTTAATGTGTAAATACTAAGTTTAGAAGAAACTTCAGCAAGAAGAATTGCTATAATAAAAAATACTATAGGTTTAGCTCCTTTTGCATTGGTTGCAATTTTGTATCCTTTAAAAAGTAAATAGAAATAATAAACCAATAGCACTATAGAAAAGAGAGCAAAAATAACGATGTATAAAACATCTATAACACCTATAGAAATTGCTTGTGTGTTTTTTAATGTAATGTTTACTAATTGCTGTGTAATATCTAATAAGTAGTTATTAATGTTACCAAAACTTAGTAAGTAATATGGTAGTCTAGCAAGTATACAAGTTGCTAAAATATCTATAATTCTCGTTTTTTTATAGGTAAGAATGGCTGCTATAAAAAGAAAAATAGTAAGAAAAATAATGTTTATAAAGTTGTCTGTAAACGGAGCGTAAAAATGTAACTCATTTACAAAATGTAGATCTAAAACCCCATCAAACCTAGCATGAAAAGCAAAAGCGATAAGAGAACCTAATAATGTACCTGCTAGCCCAATACTAATTAGTTTGGTTTCAGAATAATTTTCAAAAGGCTGAAAGAATATTTTTTTCATTTTTATTTTGAATTTAGTTGAGCTATAATATCATCTAATTTATTTCTTACAGTAGGGTAGCTCTTTTCTAATTGCGCTGCCATTTTTTTTAAACTTCCGCCAGTTAAAACAAACTGAAGAATAAAATTTTGATCTTCTACAGATAATTGCATTAAAGCTGGTAAAGCATATTTACCAGAAATTACAGTTGCGCAATTATTACAAGAAAGCTGACTTACCTCTAAGGTGTTTTCACAACTAGGGCATTTTACAGGAAGTTGAGCCATTTTTAAATTTATTAAACTTAATTTTAAATAAAATTAAACATAAAATGAATAAAATTAAAATTTTCATAGTTTTTTAGAGATAATTTTTTTTTTTGAAACCTGATAAATGTCATTTTATAAACACTGCTTCGGTAGTAATTTTATACTATAATTTAAAAACAATATAAGATGTCAGTTTATCAAAAATATTACGGAGAGTTTAAAGAAATGTATTACGGTAGTGCTGCTATAGGTATAATTGCTTCTAGTTGTTTAGGTGCTATTGCAGCAATGTTTATTTTAATGACAGGTCACGGATTTTTACAAATGATTCAATTATTTGCAGTAGTAATGATCTCTATGGGCTATAATACGGCAGTACTTTCTAATTTACCGTCTAAACAAGTTTTTAATTCGTTAGTAGCAAGTATATCTGTAAATTTATTATTTATTTTGTACCACGGATTAATGATGTTGTTGTAATAAAATATGAAACAAATAGAAAATAGAGACGATGTACAGTTACTTGTACATCGGTTTTACGATAAAGTAAGAGCCAATCCCGAGATTGGCTCTTTTTTTAATGAAACCATAACAGATTGGAGCCACCACCTAGAAAAGTTGACCGATTTTTGGGAGAGTAATTTACTTTATGCAGGTAGCTATAGAGGCAGACCAGGTAGAGCACACATAGAAGTAGATTATAAATATAACCACCAAATAGAAGCAAAGCATTTTGGAGTTTGGTTAAACCTTTGGGTAAATACCTTAGATGAGTATTTTGAAGGAGAATTGGCAGAAAGAGCAAAATTTAATGCTAGAAATATGGCAACCAATTTTCAAATGAAAATTTTTATGGCAAGACCGAAGTAATAGAGGTTTATCTAAAAAAGAAAAGCATCTCTTTCAGAATTTATTTATAAACTCTAGAGATGCTTTTTCTAACCTACTAACTTAACTCAACCTACTTTCATTTTTACTTTTAAACCGTCATAGAAAATAATCTGGTTTCTGGTTTATTTCGTTGCAGGCGCAAATCAAACGCCATGCATATATTTCTTACAAAAGGTCTCCCTTTTTCTGTTATTTGTAACGTGTTATTGGTAATAGATAGAAGCCCATCATTTTTCATTTCTGTAAGGCGTTCTAATACTTCTGGCAGTTCTGTAAAATGCAAATCATTTTCTTGCCATTCTGTTTGTAAATGGCACATTAAATTTAAAATATGCTTTCTAAGTATTAAATCTTCTTGGTTTAATAAATGTCCTCTAAAAACTGGTAAAATACCATTGTTTACTAGCTCTTGGTATTCTTCAATACTCTTAGTGTTTTGAGCAAAACCATACCAACTATCACTAATAGAAGAAACCCCTAAACCAATCATTAATTTTGTTTTAGAAGCGGTATACCCCATAAAATTTCGGTGTAATTGTTTTGCCTCTAAAGATTGGTAAAGTAAATCTGTTTTTAGCGCAAAATGATCCATACCTATTTCTACATACCCCATTTCTTCTAACAGCTCTTTGCCTAATTGGTATTGTGCTCTTTTGGTTTCTGCAGAAGGTAAATCGGCTTCATGATAACCACGTTGCCCGTTTCCTTTAATCCAAGGTACGTGTGCATAGCTGTAAAAAGCAATGCGGTCTGGCATTAATTCTTTAGTTTTTAAAATAGTATTTTTAACAGCATCAATACTTTGAAAAGGTAAGCCAAATATAATATCATGACTTACAGAAGTATAACCAATCTCGCGAGCCAATTTGGTAGCCTCTTTTACTTTATTAAAAGGCTGTATTCTGTTTATTGCTTTTTGTACCGCTGCATCATAATCTTGCACGCCATAACTTACTCTGGTAAAACCTACTTCTTGCAAAGCTTCTAAATGTGCTTTGGTAGTATTATTTGGATGACCTTCAAAACTAAATTGATATGCTTCTGCCAAATTTACTTTTCTTAGAAGTTCTTTAATTAAGAACTTTAAATTCTCAGGAGAAAAAAAAGTTGGTGTGCCGCCACCTAAATGAATTTCTTTTACTTTCACCTTTTTAGGTAAAATATCTAAGTAAAGCTCCCATTCTTTTAAAACCGAAGTTAAATACGGTAACTCTACCTCGTGGCGCTTAGTAATACGTTTATTACAACCACAAAATGTGCACATACTTTCACAGTATGGTAAATGTATGTAAAGGCTAATGCCTTCTGTTTCATTACTTTCTGTGAAAGAAGTGGTTACCGATTGTTTCCAATCTTTTAAAGAAAAGCTAGAATTATCCCAATAAGGTACGGTTGGGTAACTGGTATATCTAGGACCAGGAATATTATATTTTTGAACAAGTGGTTGGCACATATAGTTTGTAAATTATTCGTGTAAAACTAAAAACGGAATCTCTTTATGATAGCTTATTTTTTTTGCCAAAGGGTGAAACAAAATGTGCTGAAAAAAGTTTAAATTTTTAGCCATCATAGTAATCATTTGTGTTTCGTGAGAAGTAACAAAAGACTGTACCGCTTCTTCTAGCGTGTTGTTTTGTGTAAAATGGAAACTATGTTCTAGCTCCATTAATTGCTCTTTCAAGTAGTTTTTATTACTCTCTTGAGATTCAGATAAATCTTCTTCTTTTTTAGATAAATACAAAACACTTAATGCCGACTCATTAAAATGGCAAACCTGTTTTAAGGTATGAATTACTTTGTTTTTATAAGAAATATTAAAATCTGTAGGAAAGGTGATGCGTTTAGGTTCTGTATATCTAGCATCTTCTGGTATTACTAAAACCGGGCATTTAACTCTAGTAATAACATCTGTAGAGTGACTACCTACCGTTGCTTCTTTGTAACCACTAGCACCTTGCGTACCCATTACAATAAAATCTACCTCTTTATTTGTAACCTGCTCGCGTATAGCTTCTATAAAATTACCAGACTCTGTAGCCGTAAAAAACTGGTGTTTGTTATTTTTTTTCTCTTTAGCCAAACGTGTTAATAAAACCTGAAAAGACTGCTGGGTGTTGGTAGCAGTGCTTTGTGCAACCTTAACATCTGTCTCTTCCCAATCATTAGTTTCAATATTTAAAAAATAAAAATTGGTATATACATTCTGAAAAAACGATAACGCATAGCTAATAGCATTCCAAGAATTTTCAGAAAAATCTGTAGGCATTAAAATATTCATCTTCCTCTACTTTTATGATAAAGCAAATGTAGAAGAAGAGAAGAGGGTGAAAAATGATAAAAATCAGTTTTCTATAAATTAGTAAAATAATATGGGCGTTACCTTTTAGGTCGGGCTATGCGTTACAATTCCTCACAAGTTTGCACTCACGTTACAACTTGCTGCGGGATTTTCACTACTATCCCTAACGCAAAAAATGAAGTGATAGCATTACTCCATTACTTCTAACCCTTCTACATCAAGAATTTTAATATTTCTTCCTTCAATTTCTATAAGTCCATCTTTTTTAAAAGCAGAGAGTGTTCTTATTAAGCTTTCTGTAGCAATACCTGCTACACTTGCTAAATCTCCACGAGAAATTTTAATATTTTCAGAAGGATTTTTATCTAATACTTTAACAAACTGCAAAATGGTTTGTGCTGTTTTTCTTTTTACAGAGCTATAAGCCATTTGTAGTAATTGTTGTTTTATTTCAGATAAATTATCTGCAAGCACATTCATTAATTCTAAAGAAACTTTTTTGTTACTCTCTAAAATATCTTTTAATGTTTGTTTAGAAATACCTGCAAGTTCTGTTTTTTCTACTGCAGTAGCAGATTCTTGATAAGGAATGTTATCTTCAAAAGAAGTAAAGCCTAAAAACTCATCAGGTTTAAAAAGAGCGGTAATAAGTTCTTTTCCGTTTTCATCCATTTGGTGTGTTTTTACTACACCTTCTAAAATTAAATATACAAAATTAGAGTGATCTCCTTCTGTATAAATAGATTCTCCTTTTTTGTAAGTAGTTATTTCCCCTTCATCATCAAACAAATTTTTAAGCTCATTTAAATTTCTAACACTATCTTCTTTTTCAACTTCAACAGTAATTGGTTTAATAATATTTTCAGCTAAAATTTTTGCTTTAGCTAACCTACTTTCTATGGCACTAATTAGTTCTTCTTCATCAAAAGGTTTGGTTAAATAATCATCTGCTCCCATATTCATGCCTTTGCGTATTTCTTTATGCTCTGTTTTAGCAGAAAGAAATATAAACGGAATATGTTGTGTAGAAGCATTTTTGGCTAAGGCAGCTAATACACCATAACCATCTACTTCTGGCATCATAATATCACAAACAATAATATCTGGTGTTAGTTGTAAGGCTTTATCTATTCCTATTCTTCCGTTAGGTGCGGTGGTAACTTGGTAATTAGAAAGTTCTAAGAGTTCTGCAGTATTTTCACGTAAAGCAGTATCATCTTCAATAAGAAGAATAGTTTTCATAATAGATTATTGATTTGAAGTTAGCGGAATTGTAACGGTAAATGTACTTCCTTTGTTAATTTCACTGGTAAAATTAATACTTCCGTTAAGGTTTTCCAAATGGCTTTTAATAATGTTTAAACCAATACCAGTACCTTGGTTTAGCAGTGCGTTTTCTGCTCTAAAGTACCTTTTAAATATAAATTTTTGTTCTTTTTCAGGAATACCAATACCTTCATCTTTTATAGTGATATAAAGAAGGTTATTTTTAGTAAATGCTTCAATATCTATGGTAGTATTTTCTAGAGAATATTTTATAGCATTATTAATTAAATTGGTAAGTACCAGCTCTAAAATCTTTTCATCAAAATCTAAATATATATCATCAATATTTGTAGGGTAGCTAATTTTTTGCCCTTCTTTTAAAAGCATATTAGCATCATAAATCACTTCGTTAGTTACTTTACTTAGCGGAAAATGGCTAAACTTATAACTTACTTTACCTGTTTCTAATCTTTCTACAGAAAGAAAATCATCTAAAATATTATTTAAGTATTTTACCTTACTTTTTATTGTTTTAAGGTGCTTGTCTCTTTTTTCTTGTTGTTCTGTTTGTGTGTATTTACCTATAAGAGTGGTAGAGGTTAAAATACCGCTAAGGGGAGTTTTAAACTCGTGAGAAACTAGAGAAAGAAATTTGGTTTTAAGTTCATTAAGTTCTCGTTCTTTACGTAGCGATTCTTTTATCTTATTTTCTGCCTCTTTACGTTTTGTAATCTCATCTTCTAGTTCTAATACAGTTTGGTGCAGCTCTTCTGTTCTTACTTCAATTTTGTGTTCTAGTTGGTTATTTAGTTCTAATATTTGTTTTTCTTGTGTTTTACGAATACTAATATCTATAACCATTGCCATCACGTAATGATGACCTTCTAGTTCAAAAGGGTTTAATCCTGCTTCAACAGGAAATTGATGTCCGTCTTTTTTTAATCCGTACAAGTCTCTGCCGCTACCCATTTGGCGGTGGCTACTATGCTTCATAAAGCCATCTACTTGGCTTTGGTGGTTGTGTACATATTTTTGAGGAATTAAAACGTCTAAATGTTGCCCTTTTAATTCATCTTGTTTGTAACCAAACATTTGGTTGGCAGAATTATTACTGGCTACTATAATTTGGTTGCTATTAACAACAATAATTCCTTCAGAAACAGATTCAAATAAAATTCCGAAGTTGTGTTTATTAAGTTCCTCAAAGTTTTTCATAACTCAAAAATAGTAATTTTGAAGGTAGTATTTATTTTAGAAAATAGGATTGTTAAAGAATGAAAGCTTATTTTTAAAGTATTATTAAATAGAAATAAAATGAAAAGTAGTTTTAAAGAAATTATTAGTCAAGATAAATTAGTTTTGGTAGATTTTTTTGCAGATTGGTGTGGCCCTTGTAAAACATTAGCTCCAATTTTAAAGGAAGTGAAAGTAGAGATAGGAGAGCAATTAAAAATTGTGAAAATAGATGTAGATAAAAATCAAAATTTAGCTAGTAAATATCAAGTTAGGGGTGTGCCTACCATGATTTTATTTAAAGAAGGTAAGCAAGTGTGGCGTGAGTCTGGAGTTTTGTCAAAACAAAATTTAATATCTATTATTAATGAAAAAGGTAATAAATAGTTTTAACAAAATAAATTTATAGTTACTCTCCATAATATAATTAATGAGCATATTTACCTATCATTTAATAAAAACCTCTTACTTATCTGCTTTTAAGGGAATAATTTTTAATCCTCTTTCAAAAAATATAAAAGGGTTAATTCACGCAGAATATATGACAGGAATGACGTTAGGATCTCCAGTTTTTTCAACTAAAAGAGTGTTGGTTAGACAGGTAGCAATTTTTGCTCAGTGGGAAAATGAACAGGCAATAGAAGATTTTTTAGCTAACGATAAATTTGGAAAAAAGCTAGCTAAAGGTTGGTACACTAAACTAAATTTTATTAGACAATGGGGAAAATTTGAAAAATTTAAAATACCTGATAATAAAGAATATTTACCTCAAGATTTGCCTGTTGTAGCAGTTACTATTGCAAGAATGAAATTTTTAGAAATACCAAGATTTATAAAGTGGGGAAGACCTGTAGAGAAATTGGTAAGAGATCATCCTGCAACTTTGTTATCTCTAGCTACAATTAGGTTACCAAAAACCGTTTCTACCTTTTCTATTTGGGAGTCTGAAAAAAAAATGAGAGATATGGTACATGGTCATAGTTCTGTACCTTACCCTAAAAGACATTTTCAGGCCATGGAAGAGAGAGAACGTAAAAATTTTCATTTTGAATTTACCACGTTACGCTTTTATCCAATTTCTGAGTTTGGAGAGTGGGAAGGAAAGAAAAATATTATTTCTAATTTTATTAAAAGCTAATTTAACATGGCATTTGCCTATCCCGTACAACGTTTGCAAGATTGGTTAACCCAGCAATGGGTAATTAGTTTTGGAAAAAAAATAAATATAAATAAACACTCTTGGTTAATAGGGCCATTTGGGAGTTTAAATATTACAGGAGAAGGTTTTATTAATCAACTTGCAGAAAAAGAAAATTTAGTTTTAGAGAGAGAATTGCCAAATTGTGGTTTAATTAGAAATATAGAGCAGTTGAATTTACCTGAAGAGCAGGTAGAAAAACTATCTAAAAAAGTTATTGATTTTTATGTGAATACTTCTAATTATAATTTAGGTTTAAAAGTTACTTGGAATCCGTTTTTTAAAATATTTGGTTTTTTACTGCAATTTTTATTTAGCAATCGTTTAAAGCAATTAAATATTCCTACAAAAACTATTAAAGATACAGATTCTTTAAAAAGTGAAATTATTAATCTTGTAAACCCAATTACTAAACGTATTAAGTATACTTTTTGGTATAGAACATTTAAAACTAGTGGAGAGGTTATTTATTCTGGTATTTATGGTACTTGTACTATCCCTTCAGGAAAAACTTGTATAAAGGCAATTTTTCCGCTTCCTAATGGTAATGCTACCGTAATTTTAGAGCCTTATGTAGGAGAAAAAGGTGAGTTAATTTTAAAATCGTCTGGTAAAAAAGTTGGAGATAGTGGTTTTTACTTTCTATTAAAAGATGTAAATAATACTTTATGGTTAAAGTATATTAAGTCTTTTAAAGATCAATTAATTGTGAGTGAAATAGAAGGGGAGCTCATAGTAGAGCAAAAATTGACTCTTTGGGGAATTAATGTATTGAAATTTAATTATTTAATACAAAAAAAGCAATCTTGTTAGAGATTGCTTTTTTTGTAATTTTAAAATTAAAATTTAAATCTGTTCAAAATATTGTGTTTCGTTAGTACCAGATTTTCTAACGTTTATAACTGTACCATTTTCATCTATAACAAATGCAACAAATTCTATATTTTCACTGTTACTTACATTCTCAGGAATTGAGAAGGTGTAATTTGTTGTATAAATGTTGTCTTCATCAAAGTTAGAAATATTTATAGTATCTCCAGTAAGATTAGTGATAGAAGATCTTAATACGTGGTTGTGCTCAAACCCTTCAATTGGGTTTTCTCCATCAAAATATTGAGTATAGTTTTTTTGCTCGTAAATAAGTCCGTTTTCTAAAACATATACTACTAATTTTAGTTCTGTAAAAGTTTTAGCAATTTTTACATTTATATCAAGACTAACGCTATTATTTTCTATAGTATTAGTTAGAGCAAGACCTAATTTAGGGTTTTCTCCTTGTGTAAGATCTAAAACTTGACTAACGTGTTCTGGTTCTGGACTTTCCCATAATATATTTCTATTTAAATAACCTTTAGGGTAGCCAACAGCTTCTAAATCTTCTTCAATAGAAGAGGTGTCATAGTTGTAAGGATCATATGTAGCATCGTTAGGGTTAGAGCTGTCTCTATGTATACCTACTAAAACAGCATTAGAAGTATTTTCTAATACCTGCTCTACTGCATAAGCAACTCGTGCACAATACCCACACCAAGTACCTGTATAGTCTTCAATTAAAACTCTTTTTTTAAAGTTTACCTCTGTACCGTTATGGTATTCAATTACTAAAGTTTCAGAAGTAATTTCTTGATAAGTTGCTGTTACAGAAAATTCTCCAACTTCGTTAGAATTATAGGTGTTACCATCTATAGGCTCGCCGTTTACTTGAAAAATAGCTTCATCTGTAATATCTTCTCCATCTTGTGTAGCTTTTAAAATAACAGGGTTACCAATTATACTTAATGTATTATCTGAAGAGATAAGTACTGGGTTAATGGAAGGTATTATTTCGTAATTTTCACTACAACTTTGAATGGTAAGAATAGTAAATAATAAAAGTAAAACAGATAATCTTTTATTTTTTAGCATTTTTATTTAATTATTTTTTGACTATCTTTTTAGCTGCTCTATATCCTTTTTCTGTAACAAATTCTATAATATAAATACCGCTGCTCAATTTTGAAGTAGAAACTACTTGTTCTCCATTATTGAAGTTTCTTTCATATACTTTTTTACCTGTAAGGCTATATATTTTTAAAGTAGTAGATTCTTCTGTGTTAAATTTAAATTGATCACTAACCATCGAAGAGTAAACAGTGATACCAATATTCTCTAAATTGTATTTTTTAGTACTTAGGGTTTTGTCGTAAGTGTAAGAAAAAGAAACAATATCCCCTAATTCATTACCTGAAGCATCTACTTCATAAAATCTAAATTCATACACTACAGGCTGGCTTGGGTCATTACCATCATAATTATTAAAGAAATGATCATAATCACCATTACTTTCACCAGGAGCTAATGTTAATGGTGTAGTAAGTGGGTAAGATGTAGCAGAAGTAATTGTTGCGTAACAAACCTCTGCAAGACAAAATTGTAAATTACTACCAGAGGCGTTAGACATGCTAACAACTTCACCTAGTATATATGCATCTGAGCTGCCATTATTGGTGATTTTAATTCCTACTTCAGCAAAAAGCTGTCCTAATTCTGAAAATTTAAATTCTTGACCATTAGTTATTGCGTTACCGCTATGATCAGTAATACTAATCTGTGCAATTGCAGGAATAGTTAAAATAGTAGTGAATAAAAGTAATAGTATCTTTTTCATATTTTTCTTTTTAAAATAGAAGAAAGAGAATTTTATAAAATCTCTTTCTTCTTAGGTTTATTTATTCTTTAATTAATTTTATTGTTTTTTGTGTATTTTCAGATTTTAAATTTACGAAATAAACTCCTGTTTCTAAACTTTCGATGTTAATTGGAGTATTATTTTTTAAATTTTTAGCAGTTAATACAGATACACCTCTAACGTCGGCAATACTAATGTCAAAATTATCTAAGTTACTTACAAATAACTTACCAGTCGATGGGTTAGGATAAATAGTTATAGCTTTTAAATCATTTTGATCTACAGCAAGTGTTGAGTTAGCTCTAAATGCTCCTGCAATTTCTAATTCTGATCCAAAGTTACTACCGTCAATAGTGTACAATAAATTACTTCCAGAATATATATCAAATCCAGCCGTAGGAACAGTGCTATCCCAAAAAGCCCAACCATCACCGTAAGAATCTAATAGTTTTACCGTATAACAATCTGCTTGTGGTAAAGTAACTGAGTGTGATTTGGTTGTAAATGCGTCTTGACCGCCACCAGAACCATTTGTATTACCAACGTATGGACCTCCGCTAGCAACTAAAGTTTCTGCACTGTCGTATATCTCCCAAGTCATTTCACCAGGAAAATAATCTGTACGTACCTCTACTGTAATATTTCTAGTACCTTCTAAAGAAGTATTAAAAGAAATAGAGTTAGTATTATTGCTTGTATCTTCATCAGTTGGGATAGAAATATTTACGATATTTGATTGTTGAATGCTTGCTACCTGTTCAGGTAAAGTAATAGTCTCATTTTGAGCAAGAACTAAGTTACCTGTCCAAGTATAAGAATAGGTAGTGCCGTTATTGATATTATAATCAATAATTAATGAAGTTAGAGGGGTATTACCTAAGTTAGAAATGGTAATTTCTGGTGTAATATGACCATCACAAGAATCTTCAATTTCACTTACACTAAAAAGAGAAATTTCATTGTTGTAGCTTGAGCTATAAGTTACATCTGTACCATGGCCATTAATAATTTCTTGGTTACCTTCGGTTACAAAAGCAACAACTTCTAATTCACTTAATTCTACACCTATATCATTATAATCTTTTGGTATTGTATAAGTGTAAGTTTTAGAAATAAAAGATCCTTGAGAGGTAGTAGTAATATCTTCTCCCCATTGCCCTGTAATTAAATGTACCAGTCTATGTTGATGAACATAGTTATCTCCCATATTACCGCCAGTTTGTGGTCCTTCGGTATTATTTTGTAGTAAAGCTAAATTTAGTTTGTTTGTAGAGTTGCCATTAGCAGTAAAATAAGCTTCTACTAAAACTGTAATTTCTCTAGTAGCCACATCTACATTAGCTTGGGTGGCTACATTTACATAAGAACTTTGTGTTAATATTTGATTAGCTGCAGATTGCCAATTGCCTCTACTCATCGCTGTACCTCCAGAAGTCATTTCTAGACCAGAGAATACGTGTCTATTAACTGTTCCAGAAGGGTATCCCGTTAAGTTAGATTGACTAGCTAGAGCAGATCCAAAACTTGTAGTAAAATCTGGTTGTTCAGCAGAAGGAATTGCATAACCACCAGTATGTACATTGATTAAAAAAACATCGTTAGGGTTAGAACTTCTAATACTTTCTGCAATTGCATGACCTGAAGGGCAATAGACACAGTTTATACCAGTAAATTCTTCTAGAATAACATTTTTGTTTTCTGGAGTTGTAGACACAATTGTTTGTGACTGGATAGCTAAGCTACTAATTAAAGCAAATGCAGAAGTAAGTAGTAATTTTTTCTTCATCTCTATATGATTTGTGGTTAATTGTAACAAATATAAATTATTTTATGATTAATTAATAATTAAGAGTATTTAATATTTATAGGATTGTTAATGCCTTAAAAATATATATATTTGATGCATATTAACTAAATTTTAATAAATAATGAAGAATATATTTGTTTTCTTAATTTGCTTAACCCCTTTGTTTATAAACGCTCAATCTCAAATGCCAAATGTTAGGCTGAAAAATCTAGATAATGATTATAAAAATGTTTATGAAGATTACAACAAGAAAGATAAAGTATATGTATTTTCATTTTGGGCTACTTGGTGTGCACCATGTTTAAGTGAATTAGAATCTATCTCAGAGAATATTGAAGAATGGAAAGAAGAAGTAGATTTTGATGTAATAGCAGTATCTGTAGATGATGCTAGAACAGTAAAAAGAGTGAAACCTTTAATTAATGGTAAAGATTGGGATTATGAAGTTCTGTTAGATACAAATCAAGAATTAAAGAGAACACTGCAGATTTCTAACGTGCCTCATGTAATTGTAGTAAAAAACAAAAAAGTTGTTTATGTACATAATGGTTATGTAGAAGGGGCAGAAGAAGAATTATTTGAAGAAATAAAATCACTTTAATGAGAAAAATATTACTCTTTGTAATTGTTTTGGTAGCTACTTTTACTTCTAATGCTCAAGATTCAATTCAGAAAAAAGAAAAAATTAAAGGTCGTTTTTTTGGTGGTGTTGAAAGTAATTCTCAATACTATATAGATGATAGTAAGTTAGGTGATTTTAATTACGATAATCATTTTAGATCTAATAGTTACATTAACGCCAATTATAATTATGGTAAGTTTACAGCGGGAGTTCAAGTTGAGGCTTATGAGCCCAATGCACTTCTAAACTACAACCCTAAGTTTGAGGGGACTAATTTAGCTACTTACTACCTAAACTATAAATCTGATAAAATAGATGCTACTGCTGGTTATTTTTACGAACAATTTGGTAGCGGGTTATTACTTAGGTTTTGGGAAGATAGAGCACTAGGTATAAATAATGCATTGCGCGGAGGTAAAATAATTTACAGACCTACAAATGAAATTACTCTAAAAGCAATCTATGGTCAACAACGTACCGGGTTTGACGTAGCAAATAGTGATATTTTTGGATTTGACTCTGAATTTTACCTAACAGATTGGTTAAATTTTGAAACATCAGATTTATCTGTGGGAGCTTCTTATGTGGGGAGATATGAAAAAATAGACGAAGCAGATTTAGAAAACCCAGATTTTAATGAGTTAACTAACGCCTTTGGTGTAAGAGTTAATTATTCTCAAAATTCTTTTTATTTAAATGGAGAAGCTAACTTTAAATCTAAAGATGCTGCTTTAAGTTTACAAAATACTATTAGTAATGAGTTAGTAAAATCTGGTAGTGCATATCTATTAAACTTTGGTTATACCAAAAGTGGTTTAGGCGTAGACGTTATGCTTAGAAGATTAGAAAATATGACTTTTTTGTCTGAACGTGAGCCAGAAAGAATAGATGCTAATAACACAAGTTTAAACTACAATGATAAAATTTTAAATTATGTACCTGGTTTAACCAAACAACATCATTCTAACCTAGCTAACATCTATGTATATCAAGCTCAATATCAAGTAAGTTATTTAGGAGAAGATAAAATGAAATCTGGAGAAACAGGTGGGCAAATAGATGTTTATTATAGATTTAAAAAAGGTACTTCATTAGGAGGTAAATATGGTACTCGTGTAGCGGTAAATTTAGCAAGTTGGTATAATTTACCAGGTAAGTATAGATATTTTCCGAGAGAATATGATACAGAATTTTTTGGGGTAGGTCAACGATATTTCTCAGATTACAATATTGAAATAAAAAAGAGAATTAAAAAGAACTGGAGAACTGGTTTTTACTATATCCACCAATATTATGATAAAAGTTTAATTGAAGGTGGAGATGTTGTAAATGCAGATATATTATCTTTAGAAAGTACGTGGTCTTTTCAAAATTCAAAATCTATTAGAGTAGAAATGGAGCATATGTGGGCAGATGCAGATAGAGGAAATTGGGCAGGAGGTACTGTAGAGTATAATTTTAATAATAGCCTTTCTATGTATGTTTGGGATATTTATAATTACGGGGCACATTACGAAACAGATAAAAACCATTACTATAATATTGGTGGAGCTTACCGTTTTGGGGCATCTAGATTGGCTGTGAATTTTGGTAGACAAAGAGGTGGTTTAGTATGCGTAGGAGGTGTATGTAGGTATGTACCGCAAAATACTGGCTTTACATTAAATTTTTCTACTTCGTTCTAATAAACAAAATAATAAAAAATAAAAAAGCGGTCTTTTTAGATCGCTTTTTTTATTTTTTTAAATTTATATCTACTAAATAATATATAATGAACGCACACGAAATAGATTACGAAGTTTTTGGAGAAGAAATGCAATATGTAGAAATAGAATTAGATCCCAATGAAGGTGTAGTAGCAGAAGCTGGAGCTTTAATGATGATGGATGAGGGAATTAAAATGGATACTATTTTAGGAGATGGGTCTTCTAAAGACAATAGTTTTATGGGTAAAATTTTTGGAGCAGGAAAAAGATTAATTACTGGAGAGAGTTTATTTATGACGGCTTTTTACAACACTGTTCCTGGTAAGAAAAAATTAAGTTTTGCTTCTCCATATCCCGGTAAGATAATACCTATAGATTTAAATTATTTTAAAGGGAAATTTATTTGTCAAAAAGATGCCTTTCTATGTGCTGCTAAAGGAGTTTCAATAGGTATTGAATTTTCTCGTAAACTAGGAAGAGGTTTTTTTGGTGGTGAAGGGTTTATCATGCAGAAGTTAGAAGGAGACGGGATGGCTTTTGTTCATGCAGGAGGTACAACGGCAGTAAGATATTTAAATGCAGGGGAGCGTCTAAAAGTAGATACTGGTTGTATTATTGGTTTTGAGTCTACTGTAGATTATAATATAGAATTTGTAGGTGGAATTAAAAATACACTTTTTGGAGGAGAGGGACTCTATTTTGCAACCTTAACAGGCCCTGGTACTGTTTATATTCAGTCATTACCGTTTAGTAGATTGGCTAGTCGTGTTTTTGCTGCAGCTCCACAGAGCGGAAACAAACAAAGAGGAGAAGGTAGTATTTTGGGTGGATTAGGAAATTTATTAGACGGAGATAACAGTTTTTAATAAAACTATTTTCTAAAAAAAAGCCCTGATACAATCAGGGCTTTTTTGTGAATTTAAATAAGGTTATTTTTTATTTTTTAACTTAAAAAAACCAATACCTGCACCTATTAATACAGCCAAGGGTATTAACCCTGTAATGGGTGCGCCAGGGTTATCTATAACATCTCCATCATCAGTAGGTAGTCCTTGACTATAACTTTGTTGGAAAAAACACATTAATGCAATAATTAATAGGTTTTTTGATCTTTTCTTAAATCTTTTCATAGTTTAAAAAAATTATATTTTTATTTTATAATTAATTTTTGTGTATAAGTTTCATCTTCAACGTTTAATTTAATTAAGTAAACACCGCTGCTGATGGATTGATTAAATTCAATTTTTAGTGCTTTATTATCAAAACGATGATCTTCTTTATAAACTTGCTTACCTAATATAGAGTAGATAGCTACATTTACATCTTTACCAGATAATTTAGAAGATTCAATAGTGAAATAATTTTCTGTAATTGGGTTTGGATGAACAACAAAATTTAGAAAATCTTCATTAGTGTTGCTTAAAGTTTCATTAGTTACTATTAATTCAAATCTATTAGAGTTAGAAGAATCATCATTTAAATCAATATTAAATTCGTATAAATTTACTTCGTCATTTAAATTGATAATTTTATTTAAATAATTATCTTTTATAGCAAAATTTAATCCGTTTTGATCTCTAATAATAACTTCAAATTTATAATTTGAATTTCTGTAGTTAATTAAACTAAAAGGATAAACTTTACTGTCATTAGGAGCTGGTTCACTTACAATGGCAAAATCTTCACTGTTATTAACTAGTGCAAAGGTTTCATCAAAGTTTTCAGATTTGTAAATATCTCCGTTGTCTTTATTAAATGAAAAATTATTACTTAAGTTCAGTTTAACCCCATCAATTAATTCAGTTGAATTTTTGTATAGATTTATTCTAATAGAATTATCTATGTTTGAAGCAGAAGGTCTAAAAATAACATCATTTGTAGAGGTATTAGTTTTATGACTTTCTTTAAATGTTACTTTTGCGATTCCACCATCAGAATCTGTAAATATAAATGCTGCTTGACCAGGCTGTAAATATTGGTCTACAGAAGAAGGAGGTACAGAGCTCCCATCGGTTACATCTACAATTACATATGCTCCATTTGTATTTAAGTGTGGATTATATACTTGGTAGCTTGTGGTGTTTACATTTTCACTTTCTGTATCATTAAGAACTAAATTCATATCAACAGGAGACTGGTACGGGTTTCCAATAAAATTATAATTATTTGCTACAGGACTTAAACTTGTAGGATTAAATACAAAATCACAAATATTTAAATGTCCACTTGCTCTTAATATGGTATTGGTAGGTGTTGGATTGTTAATTTCTGTATTAATAGATCTATCACCTCTTACCATTAATAAATATGCGCTACCAGGTGTTATTGTGGTAGTTACCGTACTAGTAACCGATACCCAACTTTGGGAAATGTTATTATATGTAAATAACGAGGGGTTTGTAGTTGCAGTAACATCAAACCCTGTTGTTGCAATGTTGCTACCTGTTATATGAGTACCATAACCTGGATTTGGGTTTTGGTTATTACTATAACTACTAGTTAAATTTTGAGCACCTTCTTGCCAATTATTTTTTATAGGGTTAATACAATTAACGGGAGCAGTTAATCCTCTAAAAGCTCTTTTAGCTTTGATAAATCTTTCTACAGTAACTCGCCCTGCAGAGCCTGCTAAACCTAAATAATTGATAGTGGTATTAGTACAATCTGCAACTTCTCCAAAAATAGCTGTTTTGTTTAAAGAACTTTTAAATACAAGATTAGCACCATTATTTAAATTTAAATCTCCACTAGTTATAGTAAAATTATCTATAATGTTTATTTCATTATAGGCATCTAATTCCGTATCTACATCTTTATTAACCTCTATAATATTTAAAGTATTATCAACAAAATCATTACCATCTAAAACTTGTGTAGCTTCACCTAATAATGTTACAGATCCTTCTTTTGCATCTATAGAGTGATCATTTGTAGCGTCAATAGAACCGTAAAGGTCAATATTGTCATTATTTTTTAATTCTATTACTACACCTGAGTTAATAAATAAACTATCTACAGCTATTCCTCCTCCATCTATATCTGAGGTATAATCACCAGTAACTAAAACATCATCAGATCCATTTGTATTTGGGCCAGTTGTATTATTCCAAGCAGAACCATTCCAAGTTACAAAATCTGTTGTAAAACTTTCAACTTCTCCATATATATTATAAGTTGTGCCTGAGCTAATTGTAGAATAAGCTCTAAAGTAATAAGTTTCATGAGCGTTTAAGCCAGTTAAGTCGTTACTAAAACTTCCACTAGCTAAATTTGTAACAGGAATTTGAGTGCCACTTCCTGGTTCAAAATTTGGATCTGTACTATATTCAAAACCATAAGAAGTAACACAATCTATATTGATCATATCAGCATTTAAAGTAGCACCATCTGTATGAATTGCTGTTGCTGCTTGGGTGGTTAATTCTGTTGGGTTTTTAGAGACATCATATAACCTTAAACTAGAAGTAAGAGATACATTTGCTAATGATGACATTCTGATAGTAATTCTATCAATAGCACTTGTTGGAGTATAAGGAATAGAAATTATGCCGTTAGATTGAAATAAACCAAGTAAATCTAAATCTAATAAACTTGAAAGTGAAGTTGAATCTACTAAGGTAGAACCGTTATAACCTATAATATCAACATTATTAATTAAGTTTAAACTTACAACGTCTGCAGTACTAGCAAGATTTATTTGATAGTTAGAGCTAGAAGCTCCATCAAAATAAACAGTTTGTTCTACACTACCAGCAACAGAAAGTGTCGGTAAACTCAATTTAGAATATGTAGTAAGGTCATTATCTATAACATTTTCAGGATTGTCAACTCCACCAGATCCAAGAAGAGAAACACTTAATAATCCTCCATTTGCAGACCAAGACGTATACTCTGCTCCTCCACAAGATGTAGAAGAGGTAGTATAAAACGCACCATATAGGTATATTTCTGTTTCATCTAGTAAACCAACAGTACCTGTTAAATCATGGTGTATTTGAATATATTTATAATCTAGTGGCGGGGTAAAAGCTAAAAAATACTCACCTGCAGCATTAGATACTACTCTCGCTTCTTCACTATCTATATCATTAGAACTTTTAACTAAAACTGGATTCTGAGATGCGTCATACGCAGAGAATGTAACAGTTTGAAATCCAAATAAAACATTTTCTAATAAAGCTCCTACGTCAGAGCTACCTAATAAATTATTTAGTAAAGTTGTATTACCTCCTAATTTAAAATATGTAGTTGTTCCTCCAGGAACAATAGTTGGGTATTCTAAGGCTTGTAAACCGTCATAAGCTCCAATACCTAAGGCTAATCCAGAGTTTGCTTTAATTGTTGAATATGTAGAGAGATTTCCTCGCGGATCTACAAAATCTAAGTCTATTGCATTAGTAGAGTTATCTACATTTATAGCTGTGTGAACACTTGTTGCCCTTTGATAAGTTTGAGCGTGAACGCTCATGGTAAATAGGTAGCAAAATACCCCTATAAAGATGGATGTAGTAGTAGATGTTTTCATAACAATTGTAGTTTTTTAACACATATAACGAGTTTGTTGAGTACTCAAAATTAGTTTATTTTAAATCAAAAAACACACTTAATCGGAAATATTTTACGCTTAATCGTTTAAGCATGTGTTTTATCTATAAATATTTTATGTTTTTTTTATAAATATTATTACTCTATAGAGTGGTTTATTCTAGTTTAGAATTGTGGCGATATGTTATAATATTGCTAATGTTAAAGTGAAGATTTTACGTTTTACAGAATATTTCCGATATTACCATAATGATGATTTTATGACTTAAATCATCTTTTTTACTCAATTCTATAAATCAAATCATTCAAATGAAAATCAAAAAAGTTCTTGTTGCCAATAGAGGTGAAATTGCTATTAGAATATTTAGAGCATGTACAGAAATGGGGTTACGTACGGTAGGTATTTATACTTATGAAGATCGTTATTCTTTGCATAGATATAAAGCAGATGAAGCTTATCAAATAGGAGATGATAGTGAGCCTTTAAAACCTTACTTAGATATAGATAAAATTATAGAAATTGCTAAAGAGAATGATATTGATGCTATTCACCCTGGGTATGGTTTTCTTTCAGAGAATTCTAGTTTTGCTCAAGCCTGTGAAGATAATGGTATCACTTTTATTGGTCCTAAAGTTTCTGTATTAAAATCTTTAGGAGATAAAGTTACTGCTAAAGAAGTAGCAGTAAAAAATAATGTACCAGTAATAGAGAGTAATAAAGAAGCGCTTACTAGTATAGATATAGCTTTAAAAGAAGCTAAAAATATTGGTTACCCTATTATGTTAAAAGCAGCTTCTGGAGGTGGAGGCCGTGGGATGAGGGTAATTAGAACAGAAGACGAACTTAAAAAAGCATTTCCAGAATCTAAACGTGAAGCAGGTAATGCTTTTGGAGACGATACGGTTTTTATTGAAAAATTTGTAGAAAATCCAAAACATATAGAGATTCAGATTTTGGCAGATAACCACGGAAATATGGTACATCTGTTTGAGAGAGATTGCTCTGTGCAACGTCGCTACCAAAAGGTAATAGAAATAGCTCCATCTTTAGGGTTAAATGAAGAAACCAAAAATAAACTCTATCAATACGCATTATCAATTTGCCAAGCAGTAAATTATAACAATGCTGGTACAGTAGAATTTCTGGTAGACGATGATGGTAGTATTTATTTTATAGAAGTAAACCCAAGAATACAAGTAGAACATACAGTTACAGAAGTTGTAACTGGTATAGATGTTGTGAAATCTCAAATATATATTGCAGAAGGTCACCAATTATCTGACGAAGAAATAAATATAGAAAGTCAAGAAAAATTATCTACAGAAGGTTTTGCTGTACAATGTAGAATTACTACAGAAGACCCTACTAAT
This sequence comes from Mesonia phycicola, assembly GCF_900141885.1. Classification (GTDB taxonomy): domain Bacteria; phylum Bacteroidota; class Bacteroidia; order Flavobacteriales; family Flavobacteriaceae; genus Mesonia; species Mesonia phycicola. The sequence goes on from NZ_FQYY01000006.1 coordinate 91,777, forward strand.
GATTTTAAACCAGATTACGGTACAATTTCTACCTATAGAAGTGCCTCTGGATTCGGAATTCGTTTAGATGCGGGGAGTGTTTATCAAGGAGTGAGTATTTCTCCATTTTTTGACTCTATGTTGGTAAAAGTTACCGCTAATAGCGGTACTTTAGAAGGTGCTTGTAGAAAAATGCGTAGAGCTTTAGCAGAGTTTAGAGTTCGTGGTGTAAAAACCAATATGGCTTTTCTAGATAATATATTAAAAGATGAAACTTTTAGAGAAGGTAAGGTTACTGTAAATTACATTAAAAATACTCCTAAGTTATTTGAAATTCAGCAACCTCGTAACAGAGCTACCAAAATGGTGAATTTTTTAGGAGATGTAACTGTAAATGGAAATGTAGATGTAAAATACACAGACCCAACCAAAAAATTAATCACCCCAACAGTACCAAAGTTTGATACTAAGAGTCCTTACCAAAAAGGAACAAAAGACTTATTAACAGATTTAGGTCCAGAAGATTTTTCTAAATGGTTAAGTGAAGAGAAAAAAATTCACTTTACAGATACCACATTAAGAGATGCGCACCAAAGTTTATTAGCAACTAGAATGCGTACTTATGATATGATGAAAGTAGCAGAAGGTTTTGCTAAAAATCATCCAGAAGTATTTAGTATGGAAGTTTGGGGAGGAGCCACTTTTGATGTTTGTATGAGGTTTTTAAAAGAAAACCCTTGGGAGCGTTTACAAAAACTTAGAAAAGCAATTCCTAACATACTGTTTCAAATGTTGCTTAGAGGTTCTAATGGTGTGGGGTATACTGCTTACCCAGATAATTTAATTGAAAAATTTGTAGAACAAGCTTGGGAAAATGGAGTAGATATTTTTAGAATATTTGATTCTCAAAACTGGATGCAATCTATTGCACCTTGTATAGAATATGTAAGAAAAAATACAAAAGGTCTTGCAGAAGCTTCTATGTGTTACACGGGAGATATTCTTCAAACTAAAAACAATAAGTATAGCTTAGATTACTACCTGCAATTAGCTAAAGATTTAGAAAACGCTGGGGCACATATTTTAGCAATTAAAGATATGGCTGGCTTGTTAAAGCCTTATGCCGCGTCAGAATTAGTTTCTGCATTAAAAAGTGAAATTTCTATTCCAATTCACTTACATACGCATGATACTTCTTCTATACAATCTGCAACCTACATTAAAGCAATAGAAGCAGGAGTAGATGTGGTAGATGTTTCTTTAGCAGGGATGTCTGGATTAACATCACAACCAAACTTCAATTCATTAGTAGAGGCAATGAATTATCACGAACGTGAAAATAAAATGAATGTTCAAAAATTAAATGAATATTCTAATTATTGGACTACCGTGAGAGATTATTACTATCCGTTTGAGTCGGGCTTAAAAGCAGGTACAGGAGAAGTGTATAAGCATGAAATTCCAGGAGGTCAATATTCAAATTTAGTGCCTCAAGCAGAGTCACTAGGGCTAAAAGATCGTTTTCATGAAATTACAGATATGTACGGAAAAGTAAATGAACTTTTTGGAGATGTAATAAAAGTAACCCCTAGTAGTAAAGTGGTAGGAGATATGGCTCAGTTTTTAGTGAGCAACGATTTAACAATTGATGATTTTTATAAAAAAGGTAATACCCTTTCTTTTCCAGAGTCTGTAAAAAGTTTCTTTAGAGGAGATTTAGGTCAGCCAGTTGGTGGTTTTCCTAAAGAGGTTCAAAAAATAATTTTAAGAGACGAAAAACCTTATACAGATAGACCAAATGCTCACTTAGAGCCGGTAGATTTTGATAAAGAATTTGCAGAGTTTAAAAAAGAGTTTTCAGAAGGATTAGATAGAGAATTGTTAATTACAGATTTTCTTTCCTATAAACTTTATCCAAAAGTGTTTACAGATTTATATGAGCACTATAAAAAGTATGGTAAGGTGATGAATATACCTACCAAAGATTTTTTCTACGGAATGGAGATTGGAGAAGAAATTATTGTTGAGCTTGATAGAGGTAAAACTTTATTAATTACCTTAATTTCTACTACGGCACCAGATGAAGCTGGTATGGTTACTGTTTTCTTTAAAGTAAACGGACAAACTAGAAACATTCAGGTGAAAGACAAATCTGTTAAAGTTGAAAAAGTAGAACACGTAAAAGCAGATAAATCTAACGAGAAACACGTGGCTGCTCCGTTACAAGGCTCACTTTCAGAAATGATGGTAAAAGAGGGTGATACGGTAACTAAAAATCAACCTTTATTTGTGATTGAAGCCATGAAAATGGGAACTACCATTACTTCTAATGGAGAAGGTACAGTTAAAAAAATCTATCTAAAACCAGGTACTATGGTGTTTAGTGAAGATTTAGTAGTTGAGTTGAAGTAAATGTTACCTCGAGCGGGATAGAGAGATTAAAACTCATGTCACCTCAAGAGTTTTAGAGGTTTAATGAGAATCAAAATAAAGTTCAGCATCTTTTTACTCCGCCCGATCTAATAAATAACCAAAAAGAACCTTTCAGTATTTGGAAGGTTCTTTTATATTCAATATTAAAAAAGAAAAATTTTGTTTAAGCACACGCATCCTTATGCTCCATATATTCCTAAAGAAACAAAAAAGTTAATAGTTGGTACATTGCCACCACCTAGGTTTACAACGGGAGAATTAAAAGATGGCGATGTAGATTTTTGCTACGGAAGCCGTGACGGACAGTTATGGATTATTTTAGATAGAATTTTTAATCTAAATCTTCAATTTGAAACGACTCAAGAAGCAATTCAGCAAAGAAAAAATTTTTTAAAGAACAACCATATTGGTATTTGTGATATGGTAGATTATGCATTGCGAGAAAAAATAGATGCTTCAGATTTAGGAATGAAAGAAGTGAAACTACGGAATATGATACAGATCTTAAAAGAAAACCCATCTGTAGAAACATTACTCTTCACCGGTGGAAACAGCAAAAACGGTCCGGAGTATTTTTTTAGAAAACATATTCGTGACCATAAAGAAATTCAACTTAAAAAAGTGAGTGATGAGGTACCTAGAATACATCAATTTAATTTAGATAATCGAGTGATTACCACTGTGTCTCTAACAGCGCCGTCTGGAGCTGCAAATAGAGCAGTTGGCGGGATGCAGTATTACAAATATTTAAAACAGAAAAACCCAGAAATGAGTACGTTAGATTTTAGAGTGTTACAGTATCAACCTTATTTTAAATAATTAAATGTTATCCAACAAAAAAAGGCTACCAATAGGTAGCCTTTTTTATATTAGTTGAGGGTGATTACTTCTGTTCAGAAGCTTTTTTCATTCCGTCTTCAATCATACTGTAAAATTGATCTAACTTAGGTAGAACCACAATTCTAGTTCTACGGTTAGCAGCTTTACCAGCAGCAGTATCGTTAGATTCTAATGGAATATATTCACTTCTACCAGCAGCAGTCATTCTTGCAGGATCTACACCAAAATCATTTTGTAGAATTCTAACAATAGAAGTTGCTCTTTTAGTACTTAAATCCCAGTTATCTTGAATACATTCTGTTTTAATTGGGTCGGCATCTGTATGTCCTTCAACCATAAATTCAAATTCTGGTTTGTTTTTCACAACAGTTGCAACTTTACCTAACACTTCTCTTGCACGGTTAGATACTTGGTAACTACCACTTCTAAACAAAAGTTTGTCAGAGATAGAAACAAATACTACTCCTTTTTCAACATTAATTTCAATATCTTCATCGTTAATATTACCTAGAGCGCCTTTTAAGCTAGTAACTAAAGCTAGAGTAACAGAATCTTTTTTATTGATTGCGTCACGCATTGTTTTAATTTGTAAATCTTTCTCTTTAATACTTTCTAAAGATCTTTCTAAATTTTCAGCACCTTTTTTAGATAAGGTAGCTAAATCACCTTGATTAGTTAATAAGGCATTGTTTGTTTTCTTTAATGTGTTTACTTGATCTTGTAAATAAGAAACCTTGGTTTCTTTATCTTCTAAACAAGAGTTAAGCTTTACGGTTGCTGTGTTTAGCAAATCCTGAGTCTCCTTTTGTTTATCTTCAAGCTCAGTATATTTCTTTTTAGATACACAAGAAGTGAACATTAGTACTGATAGTACAGAAAATAAAAAAACTCTATTCATCATAGTTATTTTTAAAATTAATTATGGGTTCAAAGCTATTAAAAATGCAAGATGGTATTTAAGGATTAACAATTATTTAGCTTACATTTTTTAATTGACTAAATTTTGTTTTCTTCTTAATAAAATAAAGCCATACAATAGATTTTAACGAGGTAAAATTTTCTTTATTGTTATAGCTAGACTTTCTTTTTTTTATCATTTTAGGTAAATGAATGTAAAAACTAAAATGAGCTTTTAAAATTGCGAGAAAATGTTTTGGCTTTAATTCTATTAAAAACTTACCTCCAGCAAGTGCGTCTAAAATCATTCTAGTAAAAACACTAAAAAAAACATTTCTTTTTTTGTTTTTCACAAGATTAAAAAGACTATTTCTAAAATTTAAAAATGTTTTTTTTGGGTGCATTGCGTGTAAAGTACCTCCGCCTAAGTGATAAACCGTAGAGGTTGGAATTGCCCAGATTTCGTAATTTAAATGGTGTACGCGCCAACATAAATCTATTTCTTCTTGGTGCGCAAAATAATCTTCATCTAGTTGTCCTGCTTCAAAAAACACCTCTTTTTTAATTGCTAGACAAGCACCACTTGCCCAACTAATTTTGCACGCATTATTGTACTGTTCTGTATCTTTTTCTAAAGTTTGAAAAATTCTTCCTCTACAAAAAGGGTAACCTAAACTATCTATAAAACCACCACTGCCACCAGCATAATCAAACGTAGATTTTTGCTGATGGTTTAAAATTTTAGGTTGTACAATTGCGGTATTTGTATGTTTTTCAAAATGAGAAATAATAGGAATTAACCAATTAGGAGTTACTTCTACATCACTATTTAAAAGAATAAAAATGTCTTCATTTAAATATTGCAACGCATCATTGTAGCCTTTGGCATAGCCTCCGTTAGTTTTATTTTGAATGATATTAACCTGCGGAAAAGTTTTTTTAACATAAGCTACAGAGTCATCTTCTGAAGCATTATCTGCTACATAAATTCTAGCTTCTTTAGAGTAATTTACCACAGACGGTAAAAAAGTTTCCAGAAGTTTTCTTCCGTTCCAGTTTAGTATAACAATGGCTATTTTCACAATTGCAAATTAAAGGGAATAAGCTGAGATTTCTCGTAAAAAATGATATTTTTCTAACTCATAATCTAGTTGGCAATAATAATGAGATAAACCATTGGTTACCATTAATTGCTCTGCTTGTAAAGAAAGGTTATATCTCGCAATTTGATCAAAAGTCTCTTGTGTAATTTTTACAGAAGGTGCTTTACATTCTACAATTAAATTAATACTACCGTTTGGGTTGTAGCCAACAATATCGTAACGTCTGGTTAACTTATTCACTTTAAGTTGTTTTTCTGCGTTAAGTAATTGTTTAGGGTAGTTTTTCTCGTGAATTAAATATTGAATAGTGTGTTGTCGTACCCATTCTTCTGGAGTAAGAATGACAAATTTTTTTCTTAGTACATCAAATATAGCCGTTTTATTTTCGCTATTTTTGAAGCGAAATTGATAAGGCGGAAAGTTAAGTTTTACCATTGGTTAAAATTACATCATTCAGATTAAAAACCCTTCATGGAGCAAGTAAAGAAAATTGTAGCAGATATAAAAAAAGGAGAAGTAAAACCTATTTATTTTTTAATGGGAGAAGAGCCTTACTATATAGATGTTATTTCTAAATATTTTGAAGAACATTTGCTAACAGAAGAAGAAAAAGGGTTTAACCAATCTGTTTTGTACGGTAGAGACGTGAGTGTAGAAGATATTATTTCTTCTGCAAAGCGTTTTCCTATGATGGCTCAATACCAGTTAGTAATTGTAAAAGAAGCACAAGATTTATCTCGTACTATAGAAAAGCTAGCCAAATATGCAGAAAATCCGCAGCCATCTACAATTTTGGTATTCTGTTATAAATATAAAAAGTTAGACAAACGTAAAGCTCTTTACAAAACTCTAAACAAAGTAGGTGTTGTTTTTGAAAGCAAACCTTTGTATGAAAACCAAATACCAGATTGGATAAGTAAAGTGTTACAGGGAAAAAACTATAGTATTACCCCTAAAGCATCTTTATTATTAGTTGAGTTTTTGGGTACAGATTTAGGTAAAATTAATAATGAATTACAAAAGTTACAGTTAATTTTACCTGAAGGCTCTCAAATTACACCAGAACTTATTGAAGAGAATATAGGGATTAGTAAAGACTTCAATAATTTTGAGTTACAAAAGGCATTGGGAGGTAAAGATTTTAAAAAAGCATTCCGTATCATAGATTATTTCTCACAAAACCCTAGAGAGCATCCTGTTTTATTAACTACAGGTATTCTATTTAACTTTTTCACTAAAATTTTAAAATACCATAGTTTAGCTAACCACGATAAAGCAAATGTGGCTAAGACCTTGGGGGTAAATCCGTTTTTTGTAAAAGATTATGCTATTGCTGCTAAAAATTATAAAATGAAAGAAGTAAGTGGTATTGTAGAAAAACTAAGAGAAGTAGATGCTAAAGGAAAAGGAGTAGGGGCTAATAGCGCAAATACGGCAGACTTATTTAAAGAGATATTAATAAAAGCATCAATAGGAAGATAATGGGAGTTAAATTTAAAACTTGGGTAGCAGCAGCAAGATTACGAACATTGCCATTATCTGTCGCAGGAATAATCACTGGTACAGCACTTGCTATAGAATACCAGGCTTTCTCTTGGCAAATATTTGTATTTGCTATACTTACTACATTAGGTTTACAAGTACTTTCAAACTTTGCCAACGATTATGGCGATGGGGTAAAAGGCACAGATAATGAAGAAAGAGTAGGGCCAATGCGTGCTTTACAGAGCGGAATTATTACCGATAAAGAAATGAAAAAAGCAATGGTAATTACCTCTGTAATAACTATGATTTTTGCTTTGATTTTAATCTATTTAGCTTTTGGAAAAGAAAATTTTTTATACTCGGTTTTATTTTTTGTTTTAGGGCTAGCCTCTATTGGAGCAGCCATAAAATATACAGTTGGCAAAAGTGCTTATGGTTACAGAGGTTTAGGTGATGTATTTGTCTTTTTATTTTTTGGTTTATTAAGCGTTTTAGGTAGCTTCTTTTTGTATCGTCAAAATTTATCTTTATTACTAGTTTTACCAGCCATAAGCGTAGGTTTATTAAGTACCGCGGTACTCAATTTAAATAATATGAGAGACCGTATTAGTGATAAAAACTCAGGGAAAAATACCCTAGTAGTTATGCTAGGTAAAGACAAGGCTAAAATTTATCACTATTCTCTTATTTTGGTGAGTTTATTAGCGCAATTAATTTATATTTTTTCAACAAAATATTATATGCTTAGTCTTACGTTTGTTGCGTTTATTCCTTTACTTATTCATTTAAAAAAGGTAGCAGGTAACCAAGTACCAAAAGAGTTAGATCCAGAATTAAAAAAAGTAGCTTTAAGTACTTTTTTATTTTCGATTCTCTTTTTAATAGCGGTGCATCTATAATTAAAAATATTCTTTTATTTAGATATGTTATTAAAGTGTGAATAAGAATAAAAAAACAGACTAAATTTTATTAATTTACACAGAAAAAATTAAATCAATTTGTTATGAAAATTACATTTTACGGTCAAAATTCATTAGCCTTAGAAGTAGCTGGTAAACATATAATTATAGATCCTTTTATTACAGGAAGCGATCTAGCAAAAGATAAAGTAGATATTAAAAAGCTAAAAGCAGATTATATCTTTTTAACGCATGCGCACCAAGACCATACGCTAGATGCAGAAGCAATAGCCAAAAACACCGGCGCTAAAATTGTAAGTAATTTTGAAATAGCGAACCATTACGAAGAAAAAGGCATAGAAGTTCACCCAATGAATCACGGCGGAAGCTGGCAATTTGAGTTTGGAACAGTAAAATATGTAAATGCAATACACACCAGTTCTTTTCCAGACGGAAGCTATGGCGGGCAACCAGGTGGTTTTGTTTTTGAAACGGAAGAAGGTAATATTTATGTAGCGGGAGATACAGCTTTAACAATGGATATGAAACTTATCCCGATGAGAACTAAATTAGATCTAGCGGTATTACCAATTGGAGATAACTTTACCATGGGAGTAGATGATGCTGTAATTGCTAGTGATTTTGTAGAATGTGATACTATTTTGGGCTGTCATTACGATACGTTTGGTTATATTGAAATTGATCACGATTTAGCCAAAGAAAAATTTAAAATGAAAGAAAAAACACTTCATTTATTAGCAATTGGTGAGAGTATAGAAATTTAATGAAAGCAACATACAAAAAGTACATTTTAAACTTTAAACGCCCTAGCGGAACCTCAAGAGGTGTACTGAGAACCAAAGAAACTTGGTTTCTAATTTTACAAGAAGGAGAAAAAATAGGCGTTGGAGAATGCGGGATTTTAAGAACCTTAAGTATTGACGATCGTCCAGATTATGAAGAAAAAATACAATGGGTTTGTGAAAATATACATTTACCTCTAGAAGATTTACTAGCGCAGCTTGTAGAATTTCCCTCTATTCAATTTGGGGTAGAGATGGCTTTAAAATCTTTTGAAGCTCAAGATCCTTTTCAGTTATTTCCTTCAGCATTTACAGAAGGAAAAAAAGGCATAAAAATTAATGGTTTAATTTGGATGGGAGAAGAGGCTTTTATGCTAGAGCAAATTCAGCAGAAATTAGAACAAGGGTTTTCGTGCATTAAATTGAAAATTGGAGCCATTGATTTTGAAAAAGAAATAGCTTTACTTCAATCTATAAGAAAAAAATATTCAGCCTTAGAAATAGAATTACGTGTAGATGCTAATGGAGCATTTTCTACCAAAGAAGCTTTACAAAAACTTAAACTCTTAAGCGAGTTAGACTTACATAGTATAGAGCAACCAATAAAACAAGGTCAAATTACAGAAATGGCGCAACTTTGTGCCACAACTCCATTGCCTATTGCCTTAGATGAAGAATTAATAGGTGTTTTTTCTGCTTCAGATAAAGACAAGTTACTTGCAAGCATTCTGCCTCAATATATTATTTTAAAACCAAGCTTAATTGGTGGATTTAAAGGTACACAAGAGTGGATAGATTTAGCAGAAAAGCATAAAATAGGTTGGTGGGTAACTAGTGCTTTAGAAAGTAATATAGGTCTTAATGCTATTAGCCAATATACTTTTATGCAAGACAGCCATATGCCACAAGGTTTAGGTACTGGTAGTTTGTACACCAATAATATAGAAAGCCCACTACAGATAAAAGGAGAAACTATTACTTATAATCCCAAAGAAAATTGGGACATTAATTCAATTTTATAAATATGTTTATAGCGCAAGCATTTAAGTATTATCACCAATTTTGGAGATATTTAATAGGTTCTTTAATAATTATTGTAGCCTCTGTAATTGGCCAGTTGCCATTTACATTTGCCATATTATATAAAAAAGGATTTGGTATTTTAGGAGCTACAGAAGCAGATTTAATGCAGGTATTAGATTCTAATTTAAACCTGTTTCTATTACTATTGTCTTTTGTATTTGCTATGGGCGGAATAGTTTTAGTTACTAAATTTTTACACCATCAACCTTTTGTAAAACTTACTACTAGTAGAGAAAAAATTGATTGGAAACGAATAGCATTTGGTTTTACATTAATCGCACTTTTTACCATTATAAGTACATATTGGGATTACAGTAATAATCCAGAACATTATGTACTAAACTTTAAACCAGTATCTTTTGCAATACTATGTGTCATAGCTATTTTAATGGTACCTATACAAACTAGTGTAGAAGAATATGTGTTTAGAGGCTACTTAATGCAAGGTTTCGGGATTTTAGCCAAGAATAGATGGTTTCCTTTATTGCTTACTTCTGTGATTTTTGGAGGGTTACATTTTTTTAATCCTGAAGTAGATAAACTAGGTAATATTATCATGATTTATTACATAGGTACTGGTTTGTTATTAGGAATTATGACACTTATGGATGAGGGTATGGAGCTTGCGCTAGGTTTTCATGCGGGTAATAATCTGGTTGGAGTGTTATTAGTAACTGCAGATTGGACTGCTTTTCAAACAGAATCTATTTTAAAAGATGTTTCTACTCCTACAGCAGGATTTCAGGTGATTTTACCAGTAATCATTATCTATCCTATTTTTCTGTTAATTATGGCAAAAGTATACAAATGGAAAAATTGGAAAGAAAAATTAATAGGTACTATTGAGTTGCCAGAAAATACAGAAGACTCAGTATTAAACGAAATTTAAAAGTAACTTCATCTTTTAGTAACGCTAATTTATAATTGAAAATGCATATTTGGTAATGACAGAAATTAATAACTATTACTCACCGAGATTGCACGAAGATTTTCAATTTAATAAGAATCAATTAAATGAAGCTGGATTAATTCAGCTAGCTAATTTATATATTAATGAAGGAGAACCTTATGAAGAGCAAATAGGGGAGTTTATTTTAGATTGGCTTGATGAAAAAGATTATGTAGAAGTAAAAACTTCTGGTTCTACTGGTACTCCCAAAATAATTAAAGTTAGTAAAGAGCATATGGTAAATAGTGCCAAAGCCACAGGTAAGTTTTTTAAACTACCAGAGCAAACTACGGCATTGTTATGTTTACCAGCTTCTTATATTGCAGGTAAAATGATGTTGGTGCGTGCTATGGTTTTAGGTTGGCATATAGATAGTGTGCAGCCAAAATCAAATCCGTTAGATCAGGTGTATAAACGTTATGATTTTTGTGCTATGACTCCTTTTCAATTAGATAATTCTTTAGGGAGACTTCATTTAATACAAAAATTAATTGTTGGTGGTGGCGCAGTGTCGGTTCATTTAAAAAGATTAGTGCAAGGTATACCTACTAAAATTTACGAAACTTACGGAATGACAGAGACGGTTACTCATATTGCAGCACGCCGTATAAATTCTAAAAAAAGTCGAAAAAAACAACTTCCATTTAAGGTGCTTAACAATGTAACTATAGCACAAGATGATAGAAATTGTTTATTGATAAAAGCACCAGCAGTAGCAGATGAGGTTGTGGTTACTAATGATGTGGTAGAGTTAATTACCTATAAAAAATTCTTTTGGAAAGGAAGAGTAGACCACGTAATTAATAGTGGAGGCGTAAAAATACATCCAGAAGAAGTAGAGAAAAAATTACAGAAAATTATTTTACAACGCTTTTTTGTCACTTCTCTTCCAGATGATGCTTTGGGAGAAAAATTAGTTTTGTTTATAGAAGCAGAATTTAATGAAGAAGAATTGAAGCATCTTCAAAAAGAAATTCAACATTCTAAAGAATTAGATAAATTTGAAAGACCTAAGAAAATTTATTTTGTAGAAAAGTTTGAAGAAACGCACACTGGTAAAATAAATCGAATAAATACATTAAAGGCACGTTTAGCTTAATTTTTTCATTGTAAAGTAAGTGATTAAGGCTTATTTTATTTCTGCCAAATTAGTAGTGATGTAAAACTTTTTTAAATTTATTTCAAAATCTTTTTTAGCAATTTTCTTACTTAATTTTTGCCAAGTATTGTTAGGGTAAATTCTTGTATTTTGGTTATTAGTAACTAAATCTACCGGCATATTGAAATTATTTTGATTGGCTTGCCAACGATAATAAATCTGGTTGCTTTCTTTTTTAAACTGAAGTTTTGGTATTTGCGCATAACGTAAATATTCATTAAAAAAAGCTGTTAACTCTATACCTGTTTCTTTTTCAAAAAACTGAATAACATTTGAGGTATCTGTAGTGGTGTGTTTAAACTGCGTGGTAAATTTCTTTAATATATTCCACCATTTTTCATCATCGTTAATAATAAAGCGTAAGGTGTTAATCATATTAGCACCTTTAAAATACATATCTCCAGAACCTTCGCTATTTACACCATAATCTCCAATAATAGAAGAGTGGTTAGTTACCATTGTTTGTTTAGTACCATTTAAGTATGTTAAAGCATCTTCTAAACCCCAACGACACTCAATATAAATAGCTTCTGTGTAAGAAGTAAAAGACTCGTGAATCCACATATCTGCAATGTCTTTTGCAGTTATGCTATTGCCAAACCACTCGTGTCCAGATTCGTGAATAATAATATAATCCCATTTTAAACCTACCCCAGTGGCAGATAAATCTCTACCCATATAACCTTTGGTGTAAAAATTACCATAGGCTACAGCGCTTTGATGCTCCATACCTAAAAAAGGAGTTTCTACTAATTTATAAGAGTCTTCTGGGAAAGGGTAAGGACCTATTTTATCGTAAAAACAATCCATCATTGGGATTACTTCTTTAAAAGATTTTTTAGCTTTTTCTAGGTTATAAGAGAGAACGTAATAATCTAGATCTAAATCTTTATATTGATCAGAAAAGTTTACATAATCTCCAATATTCAAAATGATGTTGTAGTTGTTAATAGGGTTGGTCACTTTCCAGTTCCATACGGTGTAATTATCATCTATTTTTTCTTTACCTAAAAACCTTCCGTTAGAAACATTCATTAAACCATTTGGTGCTGCTACGTGAATTTCTACTTCATCCGGTTCATCACTTAAATGATCTTTATTTGGGTACCATAAACTTGCTCCTGTACCCTGTACTGCTACACTTACCCAATCTTTACCATTTTGGTCTTTTGTGAAAATAAAACCACCATCCCAAGGTGGGTTATTTGCTACAATTGGTTTTCCTGAGAAATAAAAATCTATGGTATGCTCTTTATTTTTTTGGATAGATTCTTCAAAAGTGATGAAAACTGCATTAAACTCTCTAGTATATTTTAAGTTTTTTCCGCGGTATTTAATAGAGTCTATTTGCATATTTTCAAATAAATCTAGTTGCATTTTCTTAAGGTTATTTACCGTACGGAAAGAAATTTTATTTACTCCAGAAATAAATTTATTGTCAATATCAACTTTTACATATAGGTTGTATTTTAATACATCATAATTGGTTCTTTCTGGTCTTAAAGAGCCTCGAAGACTATCTGCTCTAGTGTATACACCGTTTTTGTGGCTTAGTACTTGCGCAAAATTTGTTTGAGTTACAAGTAAAAATAATAGTAAGAAAAAAAACCTCATAAAAAATTTTATTGTCAATAGTAATAATAAAATGTAGAAACAGAGTTACAATACAACTCCTTCTATTTGTTTTGCTTTTTTAGGCATATTTGGGTCTCCCATCATTTCTTTTAAATTACCTTCTATTGTAATACTTATAGCGGTTAATGGAGTATCGTCCATTCTATTTTCAAAAGGATCTTCTGTACGTTCTCCAATTTGATCTAAGGCTAAAAATATAAAGTTAATAATTAATGATAACGGAATGTTTAACCAACCTAACTCTTCTATAAAAGCAAAGGGAACTAATGTACCGTGTAAATACACAAAAACTCTAGAAAAGAAACTGTATGGTCTAGGTAGGGGAGTGTTTTTTATACGTTCACTCATCCCTTGGTGGTTATTAAATTGCGTTAAGGTTTCGTCTAGTTTTACAAATCTATAGTCTGAAAGCCATCCTCTTTTATATGCATACTTTAAATCTTCTGTTTGCAGCAATAATAAATAATTAGGCGGATTTTCTTTTTTTATAAAATCTAAATATTCTTCTTTAGACACAAAATCATCTATATCTTCATATCTGTTAGAGTCTTCAATAATTTCTGAAGAGATTTTATTATAAGCGTGTCTAATTCTTAAAAATACTCTCAGCGCATGTACAAAAGCTATGTGTCTATAAATTACTTTCTTTTTCCAGGCTTTTAATTCGGGTTCTTCTTCTTTATTGGTAGTAATGGCAAAATTTAAAACTTCACGACCCCACGCTCTGCTATAATTTACCAGTAAGCCCCATATTTTTCTAGCTTCCCACCAACGATCATAAGCACTATTATTTTTAAAACCTAAGTAAATGGCTAGAGCAGTACTAAGTGTGGCTACCGCATTAAACGGAATACTTAAAAACTCATACCCAAACTCTACGTGAAGAATGTACACACAAATAGATAAACAAAGAAAGTAAAGTAAGCTCTTCCAAGTATAAAATAATACGTGTTTCCATTTTAAATTCTTTGTTACAATCATATAAAAATATTTTCTTCGAAAAATAACAAATAAACTTGAACTTTAAAGCTAACAAGAATTACTTTATGTAATATTTATGAGTAATTATATGGGGGAATAAATTTTTTTAATTACGAAATTTTTTGATATATGTTTAAATCGTAGGTAAGAAGATGATTGGGCTAATTTTTTTTCTTACTATATATTTTAAAAGCTATATAAACGGTAGCAACTAAAAGGCTATCTAAAAATAACTTCTGTTATCTTTGTTCTGAAAAAAAAACAATTAATAATTGAAAGCACAACAGTTACCTACCCGTTTATACATTTTATTTTTTATCATTTCTTTTTTTATTTATAACCCAGCATTTTCACAAGATAATTTTGAAGATACTAAAATTGTTAAAAATGTATTTAAAGCTTTTAAAAAGAAGAAAGAAAAGATAATTTTAAAGAGCTTGTCTAATAAAAAAGATGTTAACTACATTATTCTGTTAGCTAAAGCTAAAAAACCTGAAGAAAAAATTCCTTCTGCAGATACAATTATAGCTGATTTTAAAAGGGATTTAAGTGTAAATTTTAAAAAGATAATTAAAAAGGGAGAGTCTTTTGGTGTAGCTTGGGAAAATATGGTTCTAACAAAGATAAGTTACGCTTCTAACCCAGATCGTTATATAGATGTTGAGAGAGGAGATATTACTTTAGAATGCGAAAGTGATAATAAGAAATTTCTTATAATATTAAAAAAGTCATATAAAATACGTGGTAGTTGGCGGTTAATGAATAATATAAAGTTTTCTCTATTGTAATTAAAGTAAATGAAGATTTACAATAACTTAAATACACTTTTAATAAAGTTTTAGAAATTCTACTTTATACTAATTGAGAGAAATAATAATTGGATAAAAAAATGAATTTTAAAATGCCCAGAATGGGAGTCGAACCCACACGCCCTAATGGACACATGGCCCTCAACCATGCCTGTCTACCAATTCCAGCACCTGGGCTTAATGAGGGGTTCTAATTAATAAGAAGATAAATTAGAAAAGTGATCTGGCTGGGGCTCGAACCCAGGACCCTCTCCTTAAAAGGGAGATGCTCTACCAACTGAGCTACCAGATCATAATGTGTAAAGAACAATAAAAAAGTGATCTGGCTGGGGCTCGAACCCAGGACCCTCTCCTTAAAAGGGAGATGCTCTACCAACTGAGCTACCAGATCAATAATATTCGTTTTGCTAACGCGGGTGCAAATATAAGTAGTTTTCTCAATTTATCAAGACATTTTTGAGTTTATTTTGAAATTTCTAAAAAAAAGTTGACTTTTGGATAAATTGGAAATTATGAAAATTGCGTTGTGTGGGTATATGGGTTGTGGTAAAAGTACTGTAAGCCAGTTAATAGCAAGTAAAAAAGGTTTAAATTTTGTAGAAACAGATCTTAAAATAGAAAAACAAGAAAATTTGTCTATTTCTGAAATATTTACTCAAAAAGGGGAGATATACTTTAGAAAACAAGAAAATTTAATCTTGAAAAACTTATTAGATAACTTAGATGAATCTGTTCTTTCTTTAGGAGGAGGTACTCCTTGTTATGCAAATAATTTGCAAATGCTAAAAGAAACACAAGATTTGAAATTGGTTTACTTAAAACTTACCGCAGCAAATTTAACCAATCGATTATGGAGTGAAACTCATCAGCGTCCACTAATAAGTCATCTTTCTAGTAAAGAATTGCTAGATGAGTATGTAAGAAAGCATCTTTTTGAGAGACAATACTATTACTTACAAAGTGATTATATTATAGACGCTAATGATAAAAGTGCTGAAGAATTAAGTGATGAAATTATCAACTTATTCTACTAAAACAGCTTTATTGGTCTTGCCAAAACTAACTTTAACCATTTCATTTAAAGAAGTAGATAGAGAAATACCTTTTACATCTGCTTTTACCGGATATTTTTTATGGCTTCTATCAATTAAGACAACTGTCTTAAACTTTTTTAATGGTACTTCTAGAAAATGCTTTACTCCGTAAATTAATGTAGAGCCAGAGTTAAGAACGTCATCTACTAAAATAATAGATTTCTCTTTATATTCTTCTACGGGTAAAGATGTTTTTACACCACTTAACGGGTTTTTTTTATCTAATTTAACTTCACAAAGCTTGATTTTTAAATCTGAAATCTCTAAAAGTTGTTGGTAAAGTTTTTCAGCTAAAATAAATCCGTTTTTTGCTATTCCTGCTAAAATAATTTCAGACTCATGAACATTGCTTTCATAAATTTGAAAAGCCATTCTTTTTATTTTATGTTCAATCTCTTCGTGATTTAAGATTAATGTAGTTTTAGCTGTTGTCATCTTTTTTATTTTGTTCTGTTGTTTCTTGTTTGCTATCTGTGTCTTCTTCAAACCAATCGTCTAATTCTCTTCGGTCTTTTTTAGTAGGCCTTCCTGTTCCTTTTTTTCTATAGTAATCTTGAGAGTATTTTAAAAGATCTAGTTTCTCTAAATTTTCTTTTGGAGTAATATCTACTAAATATATATTAACCAATTTAGCTCCAACTCTAGAAGCAGGTAAATCTAAAACTTCTATTATATAATTAATTTGATTTTTTCTAATTTCAATCTTATCTGTAGGGTAAACATCTCTAGAGGGTTTAACAATATCTCCATTTACTCTAACGTGTCCTTTTTTACAAGCGTTAGTGGCAATACTTCTAGTTTTATAATAGCGTACACACCATAAATATTTATCTACTCGCATATAAAGTACTTTTTATTAGTAGTACAAAAATATAAGAAAAATGTGTTTTGTGAGCTATATTTTATCTAATGCTGCAAAAGGGAGTGAACTGGGTACTCATTTATTTAATATTAAAAAAGCCCTATTGAAAAATCAATAGGGCTTAGAGTTTGTTTATTTTAGGCTTAATCTACACTTTCTCCGTGTTGAGATAAATCTAAACCTTGTAATTCTTTGTCTTCTGCTACTCTAATAGGAGTAATCATATCTACAATTTTATATAAAAGTAAGCTTCCAAAGAAGGTAAAAATACCAACCCCTAAAAGAGCAATTATATGATGAATAAAAGTAGTAGTTTGTCCATAAATTAATCCTACATCTTTAGCAAAAACAGCAGTTAAAATCATTCCAGATACACCTCCAATTCCGTGACAAGGAAAAACATCAAGCGTATCATCTAAACCAGATTTGTTTTTAATTTGTACCGCATACCAACTAATTATAGCAGAAATAAAACCTATAAAAATACTTTGCCCAATGGTTACAAATCCTGCAGCAGGAGTAATTGCAACTAACCCAACTACCGCACCTATACAAGCTCCAGTAGCAGACATTTTTTTCTTGTTAAACATATCAAAGAAAATCCAGGCAGTCATAGCTGCGGCAGAGGCAAAATTAGTATTAGCAAAAGCACTTACAGCATCTAAATTAGCACCTAAAGCAGATCCTGCATTAAAACCAAACCACCCAAACCATAAAAGAGCAGTACCTAAAATTATATAAGGTACTTGAGATGGGTTGTGTATGTTTTTACGTCTTTTACCTAAAAATACAGCTCCGGCTAATGCTGCAAACCCAGCAGACATGTGTACTACTGTACCACCCGCAAAATCTAATACATCCCAATTTCTTAATAACCCGTCAGGGTGCCAAGTCATGTGTGCTAACGGAGTGTAAATAATAAGAACAAAAAACACCATAAAAAGAATATAGCTTC
Organism: Mesonia phycicola; assembly: GCF_900141885.1. Classification (GTDB taxonomy): domain Bacteria; phylum Bacteroidota; class Bacteroidia; order Flavobacteriales; family Flavobacteriaceae; genus Mesonia; species Mesonia phycicola. The sequence goes on from NZ_FQYY01000006.1 coordinate 109,743, forward strand.
TAAATCTTACTCTCTCTGCAAAACTACCAGTAATTAATGCAGGTGTTATAATAGCAAATTTTAACTGAAATAAAGCGAATAATAAAAACGGTATAGTTTCAGCAAAATCTGGATTTGGAGCTAAAGAAACACCGTTAAAGTTAAAATACGTCATTGGGTTTCCTATAATACCTCCTATACTATCTCCAAAAGCCAAACTAAACCCGACAGTAACCCATAAAATACTTACCACACCTAATGCAACAAAACTTTGAAGCATAGTGGATATAATATTTTTTTTGCTCACCATTCCTCCGTAAAAAAATGCAAGTCCTGGTGTCATTAATAAAACTAATGCAGCAGAAACTAACATCCAAGCAGTATCACCAGTGTCTATATTTGCCGCTTCTTCTGGAGATCCTGGAAGGTGGAACAGATTGATAATCACTAAAATTGTAAGAACAATAAAGTATATCTTCTTTTTCATGGGTTAAGTTTTAATTATTCTGAAATTGTTAAAAAATTAAGAAAGCAATTTAATAATTTATTGTAAGTATTTGAAATATAATTACTCACATAAATTCTAGATTAACGATTTATGAAAATTTGAGGTTTAAAAAATGAATATTTTGATTTTTGGTTAAAAAAAATCAAAATACCATATTAAAAGGTGTTTTTTTGCGGCGTTTTTTGTTGAAAAAATTTTCGCACAATTGCTTCTTTATAATTGGTAATCTTTACATTTTAAAAATAATACCAAAACATTTCCGTTAAAGAAATGTAAAATAATTACTTTTGCCGCTATGCCGAGATTTTGGGTTTATTTACTACTAATATTCACTACTTGCGAAGCTTATTCGCAAATAGGAGGTCAGAGTACCTATCAGTTTCTAAATCTAGTAGCAGGTCCACGTCAAGCTGCATTAGGTGGTAAAAATATTACCATTTACGATTATGACCCAACTTCAGGGATCTACAATCCGTCTACCATTAATTACCAGATGGATAATAATGTCTCTTTAAACTATGTTAATTATATAGGTGATGTTAATTACGGTACAGCATCTTATGCTTATTTAATAGATAGAAGAACTCAAGTAATTCATGCAGGAGTAACTTATGTAAATTATGGTACATTTAATGGTTATGATGAAACTGGGGAAGCAACAGGTGATTTTAGCGGAGGTGAAGCAGCATTATCTGTAGGGTACGCGTACAACATACCTTGGTCAGATTTTTACGTAGGTGCTAATGTAAAGTTAATATCTTCTAAGCTAGAGCAATATAGTTCTTTTGGAGGAGCAATAGATTTAGGAGTTACTTATTTATATGATGACTGGGATTTAGTTGTTTCTGGTGTGGTTAGAAATATAGGTACGCAGTTTACTCCCTATTATGAAACTCATGAAGATTTACCCTTAGAAGTAGATGTTGGGATATCTCAATTAGCAGAAGGTGTGCCTATAAGATGGCATCTTACATTAGAAAATTTACAACAATGGAATATAGCATTTAGTAATAGTGCTAGAGATGAAACAGATTTAGACGGTAATACTATTGCAGACGATCCTGGTTTTTTTAATAATATACTAAGACATACCATTGTAGGAGCAGAGCTTTTTCCTGAAGGAGGCTTTAATATAAGATTAGGGTATAACTTTAGAAGAGGGGAAGAGTTAAGAATTGTAGACCAACGATCTTTTGCTGGTTTAAGCGGTGGCTTTTCTGTGAAATTTAATAAATTAAGGTTGAGTTACACCTATGCTCGCTATAGTAGTGCTGCTAATTCAAGTTTTTTTGGACTTAATTTAGACTTAAATTAATTTTAGAATCTTCATTTCAGTATAAATCATTTCAAATACTACGAGCAGCTTTTCTATGTAACAATAGTAAAAGTTTAACGAGGTAGTTGCTTGGTTTTTTATATTTTCGCAAGGCTAATACTACTTAAAGTAGCACTTTTTAAAGTGTATTTGCATCGTTCTAAAATACAGCCAAAAAAATACAGATGAAAAAAATTATTATTGCCATAGATGGGTATTCTTCTACCGGAAAAAGTACCGTAGCTAAACAATTAGCAAAAACCTTAGGTTATGTGTATGTAGATACTGGGGCAATGTATAGAGCAGTTACTTTATACGCAATGCGTAATAATTTAATAACAGATAATTTTTTTGATAAAACTAAGTTGGTAGAAAGTTTAGTAAACATTCAACTAAAATTTCAATTTAACCCAGAAAAAGGCTTTGCAGAAATTTATTTGAATGGAGAAAATGTAGAAAATGAAATTAGAACTTTAAACGTATCTAACTTTGTAAGTCAGGTAGCAACGGTACCAGAAGTAAGAAAAAAGCAAGTAGAACAACAACATTTACTAGGGCAAGAAAAAGGAATTGTCATGGATGGTCGTGATATTGGCACGGTTGTTTTTCCAGAAGCAGAGCTTAAACTGTTTATGACTGCTTCTGCAGAAACTAGAGCACAACGAAGGTTTGATGAGCTAAAACAAAAAGGAGAAGAAGTTACTTATGAAGATGTTTTTGAAAATGTAAAAAGCAGAGATCATATAGATTCTACCAGAAAAGACTCCCCGTTAATTAAAGCAAAAGACGCTGTAGTGATAGATAATTCTGCGTTAAGCTTGGAAGAGCAATTTGAAAAAATTCTTTCTTTGGCTAAAAATATTATAGACCAATAGAGTAATATAAATGCCGTCACAAAAACTTTCTAATTCTTTATTGTATTTAATGGCTATTGGCGCTGGTTTAGTAGTGGCTAATAATTATTACAATCAACCTCTTTTAAGTTTAATAGCTCAAACATTTAAAGTATCAGAGTCTGCGGTAAGTAATATACCACTATTCACACAGCTAGGTTATGCTTTTGGTTTGTTATTTATTATTCCGCTAGGAGATAAATTCAATAGAAAAAAGCTAATCTTAATAGATTTTATTGCCATTATTGCTTCTTTGTTAGTAGCAGCAATTTCTTCTTCCTTATTTATTCTAACAATTGCTAGTTTCTGTATAGGTTTTTCTTCTGTGGTACCGCAATTATTTGTGCCTATGGCAGCACAATTAGCAGGAAAAAAAGATAAAGGAAGAGCTATAGGTATTGTAATGAGTGGTTTGTTAATAGGTATTTTAGGTAGTAGATCTATTAGTGGTTATGTGGGAGAATATTTAGGATGGCGTGAAATGTACTTTATTGCTAGCGGAATTATGCTACTGTATGCTATTGTATTAATTTTTAAACTTCCCAATCTTACTTCAGATTTTACAGGTAGTTATGGTCAATTAATGAATTCTCTTTGGGATTATTTTAAAACCGAAAGTTCTGTTAGGTTAGCAGCGTTAAGAGGAGGGTTGGGTTTTGCAGGTTTTAGCGCCTTTTGGACCACCTTGGTTTTTCTAATGGAAGATTCTTTTAATTACGGAAGTGGCGTAGCAGGTACCTTTGGGCTCTTAGGTATTGGCGGTGCTTTAGCTGCAACTTGGGCAGGGAAATTAAGTGATAAAATAAATAAAAACCGATTAATTACGATAGCAATTCTGGTTATGATTGTAGCTTGGAGTGTTTTTGAGTTTTCAGGTAACTCTATAGTAGGTTTAGTAATAGGTGTTGTTTTTATAGATATGGGTTTACAATCTCTACATATAACCAATCAAAATATTATTTTTTCTAAAAATCCAGAAGCAAGAAATAGAATAAATACCATTTATATGGTAGGTTATTTTATTGGTGGTGCGGTAGGTACAACTACTGGAGCTTACGCTTGGGAAATTTATAAATGGACGGGAGTAGCTACTTTAGGCTTAATTTATACCTTGCTAATACTAGTGGTTCATCTATTCTTTAAAAAACCAATAGAAGTAGATAGCTAATTGTTTGAAAATCAATATTTAGTTAAAATTTATAAATACAATAATTTCATTAAAATGTATTTGTGTAATTATTTGAATATCAAAAAATAAAATGTATTTTTGCAACCCCTTTTTAATGGCTTTATCGGAAAGAGAAAAGGAAAGATAAAAATAATTTATTAAAACTTCTATGTTTTAGCTAAATAATTCTTCCGAAGAATATAGAATACAAATTTATTTATCAGCAATGGCTGAAGAAAACAAAGATTTAGAAGTAAAGAATGTAGCTGGAATGGCTGCAGACTCTCAACCAAAAACAGAAAACGCTGAAAAGTTTTTAGCAGAATTCAACTGGCACAATTACGAAGAAGGAATTGACCCTATTGATGATGAAAAACTAGAAGAGTTTGAAAAGTTAGTAGCAGAAAACTTTGTAGATACTTTAGATGATGAAGTAGTTATAGGTACAGTAATCAACATTACAGATCGTGATGCAATTATTGATATCAACGCAAAGAGTGAGGGAGTTATTTCTCTTAACGAATTTCGTTACAACCCAGATTTAAAAGTAGGAGATAAAGTAGAAGTACTTATTGATGTGCGTGAAGATGCAACAGGTCAATTAGTTCTTTCTCACCGTAAAGCTCGTGTTATCAAAGCTTGGGATCGTGTTAATGCAGCACATGAAGAAGCTACTATTGTTAACGGATTCGTTAAATGTCGTACTAAAGGTGGTATGATTGTAGACGTATTTGGTATCGAAGCTTTCTTACCAGGTTCTCAAATAGATGTGAAGCCAATTAGAGATTACGATGCTTACGTAGGTAAAACAATGGAATTCAAAGTTGTGAAAATCAACCACGAATTTAAAAACGTTGTTGTATCTCATAAAGCACTTATTGAGGCTGATATTGAAGAGCAGAAAAAAGAAATTATTGGTCAATTAGAAAAAGGTCAAGTATTAGAAGGTACTGTGAAGAATATTACTTCTTACGGTGTGTTTGTTGATCTTGGTGGAGTTGACGGTTTAGTTCACATTACAGATCTTTCTTGGTCTAGAATCAACCATCCAAACGAGATTGTTGAGTTAGATCAGAAATTGAATGTAGTAATCTTAGACTTTGATGAGGCTAAGACAAGAATTCAATTAGGTCTTAAACAATTAAACAAACATCCTTGGGAAGCTTTAGATGAAGACTTAAAAGTTGGAGATAAAGTAAAAGGTAAAGTAGTTGTAATTGCAGATTACGGTGCATTTATTGAAGTAGCAGAAGGTGTAGAAGGGTTAATCCACGTTTCAGAAATGTCTTGGAGTACTCACTTACGTTCAGCTCAAGATTTTGTAAATGTAGGTGATGAGGTAGAAGCGCAAATCTTAACTTTAGATAGAGAAGAGCGTAAAATGTCTCTTGGTATTAAGCAATTAACTCCAGACCCTTGGACAGATATTACTACTAAATACCCAGTTGGTTCTCGTCACACAGGTATCGTGAGAAACTTCACTAACTTTGGTGTGTTTGTAGAATTAGAAGAAGGTATCGACGGTTTAATTTACATCTCAGACCTTTCTTGGACTAAGAAAATTAAGCACCCATCAGAATTCTGTAACGTAGGAGATAAGTTAGAAGTTGTTGTTCTTGAACTTGATGTTGAAGGACGTAAACTAAGCTTAGGTCACAAACAAACAGAAGAAAACCCTTGGGATAAATACGAAACTGAATTTGCTGTAGGTACTAAACATACTGCAACAATTGATGAAATGGTAGACAAAGGAGCAACTATCGAGTTTAACGAAGATATTACTGCTTTTGTACCAACACGTCACTTAGAGAAAGAAGATGGTTCTAAACTTGGTAAAGGTGATGAAGCAGAATTCTTAATCATTGAATTCAATAAAGAATTTAAAAGAGTGGTAGCATCTCATATGTCTATTCATAAAGAAGAAGAGGCTAAGATTGTTAAGCAAGCAGCTAAAAAAGCACAAGAAGATAGCAAGCCAACATTAGGTGATGCTAACGCAGATCTTCAAGCTTTAAAAGATAAAATGGAAGGGAAATAATTTTCTCAACATTTAATCCTCAAAAATCCCTTTCGTTTACTCGGAAGGGATTTTTTTTATTCAAGCTATTTTAAAACTCTATTAGCTCATTCAAAATGCAAAAAAGAATAATTTGTTTTTATATTATTCTTTTTTGTATTTTTATACTTCTCTTAAATAAATTAGATATAATTAATATAAGAATTTTAAAATGATAAAAAAAGATGTTTTTGTAATTGTAACCACTGTCATTATTTTTTCACTTATGGCTTTTATTTTAGGTGAAATATACAATTCTGAGCCTTTTTGGGGTGCAGGAATAGGCGGTGCTTTAGGTTGGTTAGGTTTCTATTATTATAGAAGAAAAAAAGTAATCAATAATTAATTTTTAGACATTTAATCCTCAGTATTACTTTCGTTCATTTTTATGAGTTTTTTATCTCATATATTTTGAGCTTTTAATGCTCTTTAGATGTCGTGAAGTATGAAGTTATCTGCCATCATAAATAGATTACCTTCAGCTAAAAATTAATGCTGCTAACTATTTTTCTGTTCGAGCCGGGCTTTCCGTTACAAGTACGCAGCAAAAGCATTAAAAAAATAAAGCCCTTTAAAAAGCTTCTATTGTCGCTTTCTAAAAGGCAAATTTTTTAAGATATTTTGCTTTGCGGGCTTTTCACTACAATCCCTAACAGTTTTTAAATTTGCTGAGAAGAAGTAGTAAATTTTGTTTTTTCAGTTTCAACCTCGTCTTCAGCAGGTGTTTCGGTAGAAGGCTGGTCTTCGTAAAACTCTAACTCATCTGATAAGTTTTGATCACCAAAAAACTGAGCTTGCATTTTCTGCATACGCTCCATCATTTTCTTTCTCATTTCAGCAGGATTCATACTCATCATCGATTCTCCAAAAAAATCATTTTCAAAAGAACTGTCAAAGCCAAAATTGCTAAAACTTTGCATATGCGCTTGCATCATTTTTCTGGCATTTACCATTAAGCTATCCATTTCTTGCGGATTTACTTGTTTGCCATTTACAGATGACCAAGAATAAGAATAAGTAGAGTCTTTTCTAACAAGATTTCCGTGTTCGTCAAACTCTTTGTGTACTTCCCAATTACCGTTAGGGCTTGTACCTTTTACGTCTTCATAATTGTTAAGAGTATTAGCTTTATCTGTCTGTGAATTACAAGAAGAGAAAAAGCCTAAACTCAATAAGATTACTGCTAACTTTTTCATGATAATAACTGTTTTTAAAAATTAAGTATCAAAAAAAATACCATTTTTAAAAATGTCAGTTATTAAAATTTAAGAAGTAGTAGTTTATAGGTGTTTAGAAATAAAAGGGTTATTTTTTTAATTTCATAACAAGTTTAATTACCAATAAGCAAAGAAAACCAACAATTAAACCTACCACAAATTCTGCAACTATAGAAGGTACAGCGTGTGGTATTAAATGGTGTATAAAATCTAAATTATGAACAAATATGCCTCCAGATACAAGTACAAGAGCAATGGTACCAACAATGGTTAAGCCTTTTATTACTTTAGGTAGTGCTGCAACTAAAAGCTTACCTAATTTAGCTTTAAAGCTAGTTTTTGTATCACTATTTTCTATTAAATAATACCCTGCTTCATCCATTCTAACAATAAGAGCAACAATACCATAAACGCCGACAGTAGCTACAAGAGCAATAATACTTACAACAATACTTTGTTCTAAAATAGGCTCTCCAACCACAGTACCCAATGCTATAATTATAATTTCTACAGATAGTATAAAATCTGTTAAAATTGCAGATTTTACTCTCTCTTTCTCAATAGCAAGAATTTCTTTTTTTGTTTTAGCTTCTTGTATTTCTTCTTTTTTAGAATTGTGATGTGGGACAAAAAAATGATAAATTTTTTCTGCTCCCTCATAACCTAAATACAAACCACCTAATAGTAAAATTATGGTTATTGCTATGGGTAAAAATGCGCTTAATAAAAACGCAATAGGCAAAATAATAAGTTTATTAAGTAATGAGCCTTTGGTAATTTGCCAAAGTACCGGTATTTCTCTAGAAGAGGCAAAACCAGATGCTTTTTCAGCATTTACGGCTAAATCGTCTCCTAGAATACCGGCAGTTTTTTTAGCTGCTACTTTACTCATTACAGCTACATCGTCCATCAATGCGGCAATATCATCTAATATTGCAAAAATTCCTGAGGCCATTTAAAAAGAATAAAAGTTATTTAAATTTTAAAATTAAAGAGATTTTATTTTTTTCAATTTAGCTTTCCAAGTATCTAATTGATCTTTGTGCTTTTGTATGTTTTTTAATACATCTCTTACTAACGGGTTAGTTTCGTCTACATTAGAGAAAAATTGCAAGTTATTTTCTAGTTGCGTGATTTCTGCTTTTGTTTCTCCTATTTTTTTGCGTAAGAAATATTCTTCTTTTTCAATTTGTCTGCTATCATCAGCTTCATCTAAGGCTTGCACACGATTTTCGTATTTCATCATTTCTGCCTCTTTTCTGCCAATATCAAGCTTATTAAATAATTGATCTAAAACTTTATTAAACTTACCTTCAATATAACGCTTGTTAAAAGATACTCTCCCTAACTCTTTCCATTCAGAAATTTTAGATTTAATTAGTTTTAAATCTTCATTAGGTTCTCCTTTTAATTCAATAGCTTTTACCTCTTCTAAAAGAGCTTTCTTTTTATCAAAAGCTTCATTTTCTTCTTTATTTTCTTCGTTTTTAACAGCGTGTACTCTATCAAAATAGTGGTTACAAGCATCTTTAAAACGTTTCCAGATTTTATCACTGTCTTTTCTAGGTACATGGCCAATCTGTTTCCAATTAGACTGGATTTTTTTCATGATTGGAGTAGTAGCTTTAAAATCTTCATTATTCTTGTTGTCTTCTGCAATTTCAACAAGTTCTAGTTTCATTTCTAGATTTTTGTACTGTTCTTTTTTCAGATTTTTGTAGTAAGCATTTTTCTTGCGGTTAAAGCTTCTTACATTTTCTTTAAAAGCTTTCCAGGTATCTTCATTAACTTTTAATGGTACTTTACCTGCTTTAAAAAATTGATCTCTTAAAGATTCAATTTTCTTAATTTGTTGTTGTGCTTGGTTGTGAGAGGTAATCTCTTTATCTGCAATTGCTTTTAAAGACTCAATTATTTGAAGTTTTACTTCTAGATTTTTTTCTTTTTCTTTATCTAACTCACTAAAATGAGCTTGACGGTTTTCGTGAATTTTTTTAGTGGCAGCACTAAATTTTTCCCAAATATCTTCTCTATACTCTTTAGCTACAGGGCCAACATCTTCTTTCCACATTTTATGAAGCATTTGCAGCTCTCTAAATGCACGGTTAATGTTAGTTTCTTCTGCAAGTTCTTCTGCACGAGCAATCATTTTTAATTTTTGCTCTAGGTTATGTTTAAAATCCATGTCCCTAAACTCACGATCTAAGTGTAAAAAATCATAAAAATTTTCTACGTGATGGTGGTAGGTGTTCCAAACAGTTTTGTATTCTTCTCTTGGTACTGGACCTGCTTTTTTCCAACGTTCTTGCAGCTCTTTAAATTGGTTAAAATTGGCTCCCATATCTGCGCCAGAACCAATCATACCTTTTAACTCTTCAATAATAGCTAAACGCTCTTCTAGGTTTTTGTTAAGATTTTGCTTTAGTTGTTGGTAGTAGTTGTTTCGTTTTTCACGATAATCAAAATAAACAGAATTAAACTCTTTTTTTACAGGGCTAGAGTAGTGAAAGTCTATAATATTGCCACCTTCTTCTAAGAAATCTTCTTTTTTCTGCTCCATTTCTTCTTCAAATTTCGCATCAAATTCTATTTTAATTTCTTGTACGTGGTCTTTTATATGTTGTACTTTTTCATTTTTAACTAAAGAGGAAAGCTCATCGATTAATTCTTGCATAGTCATGGCGTGGTAATCTTTCATTTCTATACCGTGACGCTCATGAGAATCTTCATCTTCACTATCTTCTGCAATTGCGCTTTCTAGCTCATCATGATGAGAAGCATCTTCTTTTTCTTCTGAAGTACTTTCTGTTTCGGCGTTTTCTTCTTCTAAAGAGCCTTGAGTTGTAAGTTCTTCATTATTATTATCTACTGGTTTTTTCTGAGATTCATCAATCATAGATTGTTCTATTTCAGAATTATCTGCTGTAGTGTTTTGCTGATTTTCAGTAGATTCTGTAGAAGTTTGTTCTTTTTTATTCTCGATTTCTTGTTCTTGAGACTTTTCCTTTTCAGACATATCTTTCAATGTTTAAGTTCATTATTGTTTAGTCTTGAAAGATAGTAACTCCGTAGCTACTCTGCAAAAAAAAGTAAGATTCTTACCGAATTTAATAATTAGGCTTCTTTCCAAATTTGCCAAGAACGTTCTGCTTGGTATTCTAGCATTTTTTGTCCGTTGCATAATTTGCTTCCTCTTGCTTTACCATTTGCAAGAAAAGTACTTAGTGGTGGGTTGTAAACCAAATCAAAAAGAAGGTGACGGTGATCTAAAAATTGATATGGTATTGCAGGGGCTTCATTTAAATTTGGATAGGTGCCTAGTGGTGTGCAGTTAATAATTAAGAATTTTTTATTTAAAATTTCTTCTGTTATTTCTGCATAACTCAAATTGCCTTTTGAAGGGTTTCTAGATACAAATGTGTATTCTATCTCTAAAGATTTTAATGCATAACAAATTGCTTTAGAGGCTCCGCCAGTGCCTAAAATTAAAGCATCTGTATGTTGTTTTTCTAGTAAAGGGAATAGAGATTTCATAAAACCAAAACAATCTGTATTGTAGCCAACTAACCTTCTGTTTTTTATTTGAATAGTATTTACTGCGCCTATATTTGCAGCTTGTTCATCTATTTGGTCTAAAAATGGAAGAATGGCTTCTTTATAGGGAATAGTGACATTTAACCCTTTTAGATTAGCTTCTTTAGAAATAATATCTCTAAAGTTGTTTAAGCTTGGTAAATCAAAATTTTGATAGCTTGCGGTTATTTGTTCTTTTTCAAATTTATTTTTGAAATAATCTCTTGAAAAAGAATATGAAATATCTTTACCAACTAATCCGTATTTATCCATTTACTTTAACGTTTTTATTACCGTAGCGTTCTAAACCAACTACAATTAATATTCCTAAAATTATAAAAACTATAGCAACCCACGTAGAGATTTCATTTAAATGTGGTAAATATCTGTCATAATTATCAAGAATTAAATTACCGTTGGCATCTTTTAAAAAATTACCGTTACTTTCGGTTTTAAATACTTTTTCTTTCCAAGGCCAAACTACCCCAAGAGAACCTGTAATAAAACCAATAATAATGGCATTTGTAGTATTTTTAAAATGTTTTAATACATAACCCAATACGTGAGAAAGAGTAACAAGGCCAACCACAGAACCAGTTGTAAAAGAGGTTAATACTTTTAGTAAGTTTATTCTTTCTGTATTTTGCGTGAAAGAAAAATCTAGTTTTGCGATGTCTGTTAAAGTGTCAAATAGAGCATTTACAGAGTCTACTAAAAGTAAAACATAATTACCAATAAGAATAAGGATAAAAGATCCTGATAGTCCAGGAAGTGTCATTCCAGATACACCTATAACTCCACATAGAAAAACAAACCAAAGATTGTCATTTTCTGTAGCAGGCTCCATTAAACTTATAGCAACACCAGCAATAATACCAAATAGTATAAATAATAAATTACTAAGAGATTTTAATTTAAATGATTTGGAGATAAAGTAGATAGAGCCTATAATCATCCCAAAGAAAGCTGACCAGACATAAAGTTCAAAACGATCAATAAGATAATCTAGAATTTTAGAAACACTAAAATAACTAATAAGCATTCCTAGAATTAGTAGGCTTAAAAATTTACCATTAATATAATGATAAAAACTTTTAAACTTCCCATTTAATAGTAAAAGAAAAGCTTTGTAATTTACTTTTTGTAGAGAATAAATAAACTCTTCATAAAAACCTGCTACATAGGCAACTACACCGCCAGATACTCCAGGCACTTTATTGGCCGCTCCCATAGCTAAACCTTTAAGTACTAAGAAGAATTTATCTTTAAATGTTCGGGTTTGCTGCATTTTCTTCAGGCTTCTGTTCTGCTAATTTCTCTAAAATAAGAATTAATAAGAAACCAGCAATCATTAAAAGTACCGCAAATAAAAGTTGTTGCTCTCCTTCAAAATTCCAAGGTAAAACAGATTTTTCTTCCAGCACAATTACTTTCTCTTCTAGCGTAATGCTGTCTAATACTTTTTTCCAAGGCCAAATTTTGTTTAAAGATCCAGCTATAAAACCTGTTAGAACAGCTAATGTTGTATTTCTATAATTACCAAATAACCATTTTAATATTTTAGAGAAAGCTAATAAACCTATTATGGCTCCCAAAGCAACTACAGCTACTTTTTTTAAATCAAAATCGTGAACTGCTTGTGTAATATTTCTATAAGCTCCCATTAGTACTAAAATAAAGGCACCAGAAATTCCTGGTAATATCATTGCACAAACGGCTACAGCACCACAAAGCAATAGGTAGAAATAACTATCTGAAGATGTTGTAGGAGGTAGGGAAGTAATTAAATAAGCTATTACTGCACCTAAAGTGGTAAAAATAATTGTAGAAATTTTCCATTTTTCAATTTGTTTGGCTACAAACCAAATACTTGCTAAAACTAGTCCAAAAAAGAAAGACCAAATTAATATAGGGTATTCTTTTAATAGGTAGTTAGCTAAACGCATAAATGTAAAAACGCTAAATAAAATACCAAGAAGAAGGGAGAGAATAAACCCCCCATTAAGTTGTTGCCAAAAAGCTTTAAAACCTGATTTTTTCCAGGTTTTAATAAGAGAGGTGTCTATGTTGCTAATAGTGGTTATTAACTCTTCGTAAATACCAGAAATAAAAGCAATAGTACCTCCAGAAACACCAGGAACAGTGTCTGCTGCTCCCATAGCCACACCTTTTAGGGCTATTATTAAATAGTCTTTAATACTTCTTTGCATACGCTAAATTAAAAAGTAAAAGTACTAAAATTACTTTTGAACAAAGCGTATTCTTATAAAGTTGTTTGTTTAATTGGAGTTTTTTTCAATTAAAGCCTTGATGCTGTTTCTTTTAAAAATCTCTGGAAATAACTCTTCTATAATGATAGAATATTCAGCGTCAATTTTTAATGCATTTTTTAAATGATAATAACCTCTTTCGCCTTGGTTAAGGCAAAAATAAAGTCCGGCTAATCTATATTCTATTTCTGCAGTTTCAGGATAAAATTCTACTGCTTGGTACATAGTATCTAATGCAGTTTCAAACTCACCTAGTTTAATAAGTAGGTCACATCTAGTAATCCAAGTTTCTAGCTCGTAATTGCCTAAATCTAACGCTTTTTTATAGCCTTTTTCTGCTTCTTCAATAAAATTAAGTCGCTTGTTTATTTTGGCAAAACGCTTCCAGTATAGAACATTTTCGCTATCTATACTGATGGCTTTATTGATATAATATAATGCTTTTTGGTAATTTAATTTTTTAAGATAAAAGTCTGTAATAGCAATCCACGGTTTGTCTAATAAAGGGTCTTCATCTATTGCTTTGGTGTAAAAATCTAAAGCTAGTTTTGGTTGCTTTGTTTTTTCATAACATTTACCAATTCTTAAATATGCAAAAGCAGTAGGGTCATCTAATTCTAGTGTGATATGATAATTTTCTATAGCTTCTTCATACCTTTCTAGTTTTTCTAAAACTTTACCTTTTTCCATATAAGCTCCTACAAAATAATCATCAGAAATAATGGCAAAATCAAATGCTGTAAGTGCTTTTTTGTATTGTTTTAAATCAAAATATTGTTTTCCAATTTGGTGCCAAGCAACCTCAGAGTAAGGGTGTTTGTCTAAAAATAAATTTAGAAAATCTATTGCTTCTTCTCGTTGTTCTAAAAAGTCAAAACAATAAATAATATTGTACAAGGCTGCATAATCATCGTCTTCTAATTCAAGACATTTCATGTAATAGAGTTTTGCATTTTCATAGTCTTCCATGAACATGTACTCCATCGCCATTAATGAGTATATTTCAGCTTCTTCTGTAGAGAATTCTAAGGCAGTCTCTAAAGTTTCAATAGCCATTTTGTGGTTATCTCTTTTAGAGAATATATTGGCTTTTTGAATGTAAATTTCATCATTAGACGGTTCTAATCTATGTAATTCATTTAAAAGTAAATCTGCTTCTGAAAGTTTGTCTTCAAAAATTAAGATTTCTACTCTAAATAATTTAAGTACGCTTGCGTCTGGGTGCTGCTCTAAGCCCAGTTTAACGGCTTTTTTTGCCAATGCAAACTTACCGGTTTCTAGATAATGAAAGATAATTCCTTCAAATTCATTAGAGTCAAAGAATAAAACATCATTTGTTTTAAGCATAGACTCAAATTTTGAAAGAGAGAAATTGTGGTCTTCGTTTTGACTTAATTGCATACACGAAATTTTACTTATTTCTACTGTATTAAATTTACTATGTAAAACGTACGATTAGCAATCATCGTATTTTTGTTGTTAACAAAGTAATTAACAGCCTATTTTTGTTGAATTTTATCTAAAATAGATAAAATTATATTGCATCCTTTTTTTATTTCTTCTTCAGAAATAGTTAGCGGTGGAGTTATTCTAATGGCTTTATTCTCAAATAATAACCAAAATAAAATTAAACCTTGCTCTTTAGCTTCTAAAATTACTTGATTGGCAATTTCTTCTGATTTTACTATTGCGGCAAGCATTAATCCTTTACCTCTAATTTCACTTATCAAAGGATGAGCCAAAAGCTTTCTAAATAATTTTTCTTTTTGAAGTGTTTCTGTAATTAATGAAGTGTTGCAAATTTCTTTTAGAGTAGCAAGTGCGGCAGCAGCTATTACTGGATTGCCACCAAAGGTGGTAATGTGTCCCATTTTTGGATTGTTACTCAGACTATCCATTATTTCTTCTGATGCTACAAATGCACCTACAGGAAGCCCACCTGCCATACCTTTACCAATTACTAGTATGTCTGGTGTAATATCAAAATGCTCGTAAGCAAATAATTTTCCTGTTCTACCAAAACCAGGTTGAATTTCATCTAGTATTAAAAGAGCGCCTACTTCTTTACATTTTTGTTTAATTTTTTTTAAAAAATTATTTTTAGGCAAAATAAAACCAGCGCCGCCTTGTATGGTTTCTAAGATAACAGCTGCTGTTTTGTCAGTAATACTATTTAAACTTTCTTCGTTGTTAAATTCTATAAATGAAATACCAGGAAGTAAAGGTCTAAATGGTTTTTTACGTTCTTCAAAATTCATTAAACTCAAAGAACCCATGGTGTTACCGTGGTATGCATTTTTGGCAGCAATAATTTCTTGTTTACCTGTATATCTTCTTGCTAGTTTTAGAGCACCTTCAATAGCTTCTGTACCACTATTTACTAAATAAGTTTTTGCATTTGGTATGCTTACTTTTTGGTGCAAAAATTTTGTGTAATTTATGGCTGGAGATTGGGCGTATTCTCCATAAACCATTACGTGCAAGTAATTATTGGCTTGTTGCTGTATTGCTTTAATTACTTTTGGATGGCAGTGCCCTAAACTACATGCAGAAACACCCGCAACAAAATCTAAATGAGACTTGCCATCTGTAGTGTAAATGTAACTTCCTTTGGCAGATTGAACTTCTAGCCCCAAAGGATGAGGACTTGTTTGAGCTTGGTATTTTAAAAAATCTTTATTCAAAAGTTATGGAGTCTTTTGTTTAAATTGTAAAATATTTTTCTTTTTTACAGAAGTACTATCTTGTTCTCTATGCTGAAGTAGTTTGGGATCTAATCTAGAGTTTTTATGTAGCAATTCAGGGTCTTCACTATCTCTATCTTCAAAAAAGTTGCTGTCTTCTTCGGGGAGCGGAATGCCTTTGATTTTAGGTAAATTTAAAGGGCCTTCATCTCTAAATAAATCTTCTTTACTAGTTATTTGCTCATCACCACGCCAATTAAACCCTCTTAACTTTCGGGCATTTTTTGGGAAATCACTTTCTTGGTATAAAATATTTTCTACATCTCTGTAATAGTAAATATCTGTAATAGATTTATCACCAAAAAGTAATTTTATAGAAGAAGAAATTGCTTTATTAATACCTATTAAAGAACCATCATCATTTCTACTATAGTAGATAGTTTCTGTATTTTTTATAAAGTTAGCTTCAGAGATTTGGTTGTCATCTCCAAATAACCCATACATTTCTTTTCCTTTTACTTGGTTATAGCCTTCAATACTATCTTTTTGAATCATAAAAGCATTGTAAAATACTTTTAGGGTATCCATTTTTTCTGTTTTCTTGTCATTTATAAGATGAATGCTGTCACCAGTCATTTGATTATCTCCAGACCAAACTACAGGTTTGCCAATCATTTGGGTTAATCCTGTTTTTTCGTTAATATGAATAGAGTCACATTTACCATTCATATCACTTTTATATAATTTTGAATGATAAAAACCTCGTATAATTCTATTTTCAGGTTTGCCCGTAATCATTAAAGTATCGCTGTGTATATGTATAGAGTCTAACTCTTGTTTCATAGATGCGATTGCTCTTTTGGTAATAAATAAAGAATCTTTATGTCTAAATACTTCTGCATAATGCCCTTTTATAACAGATTGATTTACCGTATCTGTTACTTTAATATTATTGGTGGCAGAAGCAAAGCTCTTAGTTCTATCAAAATAAATACTATCACCTTGTAATTTTCTGTTTTCGTAATTAATGGTAGAGTTTTTTACAAAATAACCTTTGTCGTTTCTTGTATCATAATAACCTCTTTCACAATAAATTTGGCTGGTTTCACTAGTAATAGTAGAGGGGCCATACAAATATGCATTTCCTGTAGCTGAATAAAAGTCTAATTGTTGAGAGTTAATTATGTAATCTGGATTGGTAACCACCACATCTTGTTTAAAAGAATATTTTTCATCTTTCATAAAATAGTGGCCTATTACGCTGGTAATTGTGCTAGCAGTATCTTTTACTTTACCACCACTTCTATAAAAAGACTGTTGTTTTACCCTGTCAAAAAAAAGTGAATCTGTAGTAAGGGTAGTACTTGGAGTTTTAAGTTTTACATCTGTGCTTGCAAAGGCAAATTTTGTTTGCCCGTTATATTCTGCATAATCACTGGTTAAATTAATAGTATCACCTTGTTTCATTCTTACATTACCGTAGGCTTTAAAAAAGTCTGATTCTTGGTAAAATACTGCTTGGTCACACCAAACCTCAATCCCTTCGTGATTAAAATAAACTTGTGTATCTATTTTGGCTAAAATAAAGGCTCCAGGGTATTTTTCTTCATCTTTATAAGAGCGGTCACTGGTATAATCTATTTTCTTGGGTTTGTTTTCTTGGGCAAATAGCCCTAAGGAGAGTAATAAGAAAACTCCAGTTAAAATATGTTGGATAATTTTTTTCAACAGATAAATTTTATTCAAAAATAAACAAATGTTTTTTCTTGTTGGCAATAATCAAAAAACGCTCCAAAATTTTTTTTGAAGCGTTTTTTTTGAAATATAATAATAAACTAAGATTATCTCATGATGGTTTGCTTTCTATCTGGTCCTACAGATACCACTTTAATTGGTACTTGTAATTCTTCTTCTACAAAAGCAATGTAGTCTTTAAATTCTTGCGGAAATTGAGATTCATCTGTCATTTGCATTAAATCTTCTTTCCAACCTTTTACTTCTTTGTAAATAGGAGTAAGGTTTTCTTCTTCTATGTTATATGGTAAATGAGTTATTTCTTCTCCTTTGTACTTGTAGCCTACACAAACTTTTAAAGTTTCAAAACCACTTAATACATCTCCTTTCATCATCATTAACTGAGTAACTCCATTTACTTGTACGGCATATTTTAATGCTACAAGGTCTAACCAACCACATCTTCTTGGTCTTCCTGTTACTGCACCAAACTCGTTTCCGTTTTTAGCCATGGTTTCTCCATCTTTATCAAATAATTCTGTAGGGAACGGTCCGCTACCTACACGAGTAGTGTAAGCTTTAAAAATACCGAAAACTTCGTTAATTTGATTTGGAGCTATACCAAGACCTGTACAGGCACCTGCAGCAGTGGTGTTACTAGAAGTTACAAATGGGTAAGTACCAAAGTCTATGTCTAATAAAGAACCTTGGGCACCTTCTGCTAAAATGGTTTTATTTTCTTTTTGTGCTTGGTGTAAAAATTCTTCAGAATCAATAAACTTAATTGATCTTAAAGTTTCTACAGCCGCAAAAAATTCTTTTTCAAGATCTTCTAGGTCATATTGAATATCTACATTGTAATAAGAAATCATAGACTCGTGTTTGTCTGCTAGATTTCTGTATTTTTCTTTCCAATCACTCATCTCTAGATCACCAAAACGTAATCCATTACGTCCTGTTTTATCCATGTAAGTTGGTCCAATTCCCTTTAGGGTAGATCCTATTTTCGCTTTTCCTTTAGAAGCTTCAGAAGCAGCATCTAGTAAACGATGGGTTGGTAAAATGATGTGTGCTTTTCTAGATATAACTAATTTTTTGTTATAATCTATGTTGAATTTGTCAAGACCTTCTAGTTCTTTTACAAAAACTACAGGGTCTACCACAACTCCGTTTCCAATAACATTTAATGAGTTTTCATGAAATATTCCTGAAGGAATTGTTCTTAAAACGTGTTTTATGCCATCAAATTCTAGTGTGTGTCCTGCGTTTGGACCACCTTGAAAACGCGCAATAATATTATAATTTGCGGTGAGAACGTCTACAATTTTACCTTTTCCTTCGTCTCCCCACTGAAGCCCGAGTAGCAAATCTACTGCCATAAATAAAGTTTATTTGGATGTTTTTTTAGTTCCGTAAAAATATAAGGAGTGGTTATTGATTTCTATATCAAAAACCTCTTCAATTGTTTGTTTAATAGACTGTATTCTTGGATCACAAAATTCGATAACTTCTCCAGTATCGGTTAAAATAACGTGATCATGTTGTCTGTCAAAATAAGACTTTTCATACTGAGCTTGGTTTTTACCAAATTGGTGTTTTCTTACTAAACCACATTCTAGTAAAAGCTCTATAGTATTGTATAGTGTAGCTCGACTTACACGATAGTTTTTATTCTTCATGGTAATGTACAGAGATTCTATATCAAAATGCTCTGAACTATCGTATATCTCTTGAAGAATAGCAAAACGTTCTGGTGTTTTACGGTGTTTTTTTTCTTCTAAAAACTTTGTAAATACGTTTTTAACTACTGCTTGGTCGTTTTTCTGTTTTTCTGTTTCTTCCATAATTCTGCCTGCAAATTTAAACTTTATTCACGGGTAACCTTATCAATTCCGTTTATTTTTTTCAAACGATCCATTAATTTTTTTAGAATGGTCTTATTTTTTACCACAACTGTAATCTGTCCTTTAAAAATACTATTAAGACTTTCAAAAGAAATTTTACGCATATCTACGTGTAAATTGTTAGATATTTCTTTAGTAACTTCACTTACAAGTCCTAAATTATCTAATCCATTTAACCTGATTACTGCTGTAAATTCTTGTTGCGAAGAGTCTATCCATTTTGCTTGAATAATTCTATAGGCATAATTACTTTGAAGCTGAATGGCATTTGGGCAGTTTTTTTTGTGCACTTTTATACCATCGTTAACTGTAATAAAACCAAATACTGGATCTCCTGGAATAGGGTTGCAGCAGTTTGCTAGTTTATATTCTAGTTTTTCTTCTTCTTGACCAAAAACAAGTTGATCGTAATTTTGAGTTATCTCTTCTTTATCTATGTCTTGCGGAACGCTGGCTTTTCTAATTTTATTTTTAAAGAAAGAAACAAAAGCGTTACTTCTAGAAGCTGCAAACTCTTTAAGTTTAGTATTGTCTATAGTGCCAATACCAACTCTATAAAATAAATCTAGACTAGTTTTTATTTTAAAGTATTTTACAAGCTCTGCAATGGTTTTGTCGTTAAATTGTATTTTTTGAGCTTTTAACTTTCTTATTAAAATTGCTTTACCATCTTCTGCAATTAGTTTTTTCTCATCTTTTAAAGATGACTTTATTTTAGATCTTGCTCTTGCGGTATTTGCAAAATCTAACCAGTTATTGGTAGGTTTTGCTTTTTCTGATGTAATTATATCTACTTGATCTCCGCTTTTTAATTGATGGCTTAATGGTACTAGTTTACCATTTACACGAGCACCACGTGTTTTTAAGCCAATTTCTGTGTGTATGCTAAATGCAAAATCTAATGGAGTAGCACCTTTTGGTAAAGATTTTAAATCTCCTTTAGGTGTAAAAACAAAAATTTCTTTAGAGTAGAGGTTTAATTTAAATTGCTCTACAAAATCTACTGCATTTACCTCATTATTTTCTAAGGCTTCTTGTAGTTTGTTTAACCATTGGTCTAGATTTTCATCTCCTTCTTCATCTTCATTTTTGTATTTGTAATGAGCGGCATAACCTTTCTCTGCAATTTCATTCATGCGCTCACTTCTAATCTGCACTTCTACCCAACGGCCTTTTGGCCCCATTACAGTGATGTGCAAGGCTTCATATCCTGTAGATTTAGGTGAAGAAATCCAATCTCGTAAACGTGTTGGGTTAGGCCTAAAGTGATCTGTAACTATAGAATAAATTTTCCAGGCTAGAAATTTTTCATCTTCTGGAGTACTTTTATAAATAATTCTAATTGCAAACTTATCGTACACTTCATCAAAAGTGATGTTTTGCTTCAGAATTTTTTTTCTAATAGAAAATACAGATTTAGGTCTTCCTTTTATCTCGTACTGTAGTTTTTCTTTGTCTAGAGAGTCGGTAATAATCTTTGTAAAGTCTTTTATATAAAGATCTTGGTCTTCTTTACTCTCTTTCATTCTAGTTAAAATATCCTGGTACACTTCTGGTTCAGTATATTTTAAACTTAAATCTTCTAATTCTGTTTTTATATTATAAAGCCCAATTCTGTGAGCTAAAGGTGCGTAAATGTATAGCGTTTCAGAAGCAATTTTTACTTGCTTATCTGCGCGCATAGAATCCATCGTCTGCATGTTATGCAAACGATCTGCAATTTTTATAATAATTACCCTAACATCATCATTAAGGGTAAGTAGCATTTTTCTAAAATTCTCTGCTTGTAGAGAAACATCTCTTTCTGGTTTTAGGTGGCTAATTTTGGTTAATCCGTCTACAATTCTAGCTACGGTTTCTCCAAACATTTGCTCGATATCATTCAGCGTATATTCGGTATCTTCAACTACATCGTGTAGTAGGGCCGCAGCAATAGAAGTAGCATCTAAACCAATTTCTGAAGCTACAATTTTTGCAACCGCAATAGGATGAAAAATATAAGCTTCTCCAGATTTTCTGCGTTGCTCTTTGTGTGCATCTACAGCAGTTTCAAAAGCTTGCCTAATAAGTGTTTTATCGTCTTCTGTTAAAGTACGATAACTTATACGCAGCAACTCTTTGTATTGCTTGGCAATTCTTTTGTTTTCTTGTTCTATTTCTTCTTCCGTCAAAATCATACCACTAATATAGTAAAGTAAACTATTATTTCAGCTTTAAATTTTTAATTCGTTGTAAAAGACTAGGGTGCGAATAATGAAAGAAAATATAGGCTGGATGCGGAGTTAGGTTACTTAAACTATTACTAGATAGTTTTTTAAGGCTACTTATAAGTGGGGCGCTGCCAAAAGTTTCTTTGGCATAATTATCGGCTTGATATTCAAATTTTCTGCTTAAAATATTCATTAACAATCCTGTAATTTCTGATATTGGAGAATATAAAATACCAAAAGCAATTAACCCAATATGAAAACTTACCTCTTCTACGCCTAATGCTTGAGAGAGTAGTGGACTGCTAATAAAAAGTGATAATAACCACAGAGTAAACCCAGTTGTAATTATTCCTACAAAAAGATTAAAAATAATGTGTTTCTTTTTGTAATGACCAACTTCGTGTGCTAATACTGCTACAATTTCATCTTCCTCTAAATCATTTACAAGTGTATCAAAAAGCGTAATTCTTTTTTCGCTACCAAAGCCAGAAAAATAAGCATTGGCTTTGGTGCTTCGTTTAGACCCGTCTATAATAAAAATTTTATCTAAGGTAAAGCCTACTGTTTTTGCGTAAGCTTCAATTTTTGTACGTAAAATGCCTTCTTCTAACGGAGTTTGTTTGTTAAATAGTGGTACAATTAATTTACTGTAAAACATATTCATTACAATAGAGAAAACTGTAATTAATGCCCAAGCATAAATCCAAAAATTATCTCCTGCAAATTGATAAAACCATATAATTAAGGCTAAAATTCCGCCGCCAAGAACAGCCATCATTAGCCAACCTTTTATTTTGTCTAGAAAAAAGGTTTTTTTAGTGGTTTTGTTAAAACCAAATTTCTCTTCAATTACAAACGTACTATAATAAGAAAATGGGGTGGTAAGAATATCACTCCCAATCATAATTATTCCGAAGAAAATTAAAGCAATTAAAATTAGATTATCGGTTATAGATTTAGCAATAGCATCTACCCAAGCAAAACCTCCTAAAAAGAAAAATGCTAAAGTTAGAATTAACGAAAAACTAGAGGTAAGTATCCCGAATTTGTAACGTGTTTTTTTATAAGCTTGGGAGCGTTCATACTCTTTATCTTCATAAACATCTTCTAGCTCTGCTGGCAATTTATCTTCAAAATGTTTTGCGTTAAGGGCATCTAAAACTTGATCTACGATAAAATCGAGTAATAAAATAGCAATGATGATATAAAAAACTGTTTCTGCAGTCATATTTTAAAATTGTAATGTGTAATTTTCTAGTTGTTTAATGAGATGTTGAATCTAGTTCAGCATGACGAATTAAGGGTTTATACCTAACCTCATTTTATAAAAGTCTAATTGAATTTCCGTTGTCTTTTAGCTTCAAAAATTAAAATTCCGGCCGCAACAGAAACGTTCATCGAATCAATCTCCCCTTGCATAGGGATGTGAATATTTTGCGTAGCATTTTTTCGCCACTCTTCACTTAATCCGACAGCTTCTGTGCCAACAACAATTGCAGATGCTTTGGTGAAATCTTGTTTAGTGTAAATTTCAGAATCTTGTAGAATAGCCGAATAGATAGCTACCTTTTTTTCTTGTAAAAATTCAATTATTTCTGAAGTGGTTCCTGTAGTGATTTGATTAGTAAATACACAACCAACACTAGATCTAATAATATTTGGGTTGTATAAATCGGTTTTTGGGTTGGCAATAATCACTGCATCTACTTTGGCAGCATCTGCAGTACGTAAAATAGCACCAATATTTCCTGGTTTTTCTGGAGCTTCTGCAACTAGAATTAAAGGATTTTCTGTTTTAAATTGAAGATTGCTTAACTCGTGAGATTTAGTTTTTGCAATTGCCAAAATACCTTCTGTACCACTTCTGTAGGCTATTTTTTTATATACTTCTGTAGTGATTTCTGTAAGTAAATGTTCTGTAAATTGAAATTTGAGTAGTTTCTCTTCTTTTATTAAATCTGGACAAAAATATACTGCTGTAAACTCGTAATTTGCTTTTTGAGCTAATTGAATTTCTCTAATACCTTCAATTAAAAAAAGACCTTCTTTCCTTCTTGTTCTAGATTTTTCTTGAAGCTGAAGAATTTGTTTTACAGTTTTATTTTGAGTGCTGCTTATTTGCTTGCGCATAGGTTGAATTTCTAGCGCGTAAAGGTAATGATTTCTATAAATATAATAAGATTTTAAATTTTACTAATGCTGGTGAGTACGAATGAAAAATCATTTAAAAAAGTTGTGTAATTTCTTTGGTAAATAAAATAACCTTTCGGTATATTTAGGTTTTAACATAAATTTTTGATGTTTATTTATTTTTTTAAAAAACTAAGCTTAGAGAAATCATACTAATTAATTAACCGAAATCATTTAAAATATAATTTTAGAATTTAGATAAATAATTAACTAGCTGAATAGAAAACTAGTTTTATAATTTTAAATAATTGTAACAATGAAATTATTTAATATCTTACTGAATGAGAAGGTTCTCTTTTTGAATTTTATCATTTTTTTGAGCATTAACTCATTAGCACAGACGGGAAGGGTAGAATTTGGAACGAAGTATTTAGGAATGTCTCTTGATACTTCTAGGGTTAAAATGCCTGAAGTTATGGATCATGTATTAATGCATGATAGCAATTCTAAAATAGCACTAGCTGGTGATGAATCTTATTTTACACTAGAGTTTAATGATAAGGGAGCTATAACATCTTATATTCCAATGATGGAGATAGACCATCACAGATTATTACCTAAAGACTACATTATGTTAGGTGAATATTTATTTAAAGAAAATATACTTTATGAGACAAGAAGCATTGGTAAAGAAAAATACTATGTAAAAATGAATATTTCTCACAAATGGGAGTTAATAGATGAGTATAAAACTATTTTAGGGTATAAATGCCAAAAAGCAAAAACGCACTTTAATACAGGTAAAAGGGTTATACCTATTATTGCTTGGTTTACCATAGATATACCAGTTAGCTATGGACCATATAGATACTTTGGTTTACCGGGTCTTATATTAGAAATAAAAGAATTAGGAAGACTTCATTATGCAAGAAAAATAAACTTGAATAAAAAATATAATCTTCGTTTTCCCGATGAAAAATTTTTAATTACAAAAGAAGAACTTAGTAAACTATACTAATGTGTTAAACAGATATTATTTAAATGAAGATGTGTGTGTATAAGTTTCAGATTAAAATCAACACCAATGGTTGTTTTCTTTCCATTCTTTTATTTTTTCCAATATTAGTATTTAGTCAAATTTCAGGTGAAATTGAATTTGGAACGGAATATTTAAATATGGCTATTGATACGTCTAAAGTGACAGGAGAAGAAGTGAAAGATTTCTTGGTAATGCAAGATAATACTGCTAAACGGGTTTTAGCAGATGATGAAACATACTTTACCGTTAAGTTTAATTTAGTTGGAGCTCATGTAGAAAAAGTAAAAATGATGGATTACAACAATTCTTTACTTCCTACCGATTTTATAAATATAACAGAACTGTTTTATAAAGATTCAAAGTTGTATATCAATAGAAATATTGGGAAAGATAGATATTATGTAGATTTAACTGATAAGTATCACTACAATTGGAAACTTCACTCAGAATATAAAACTATCTTGGGATATAAATGCCAAAAGGCAACAACCAATATGCCTACTGCAAAATATAAAAGAGAAGTAGTAGCTTGGTTTACCACAGATATTCCTGTTAGTTACGGTACATCTCGATATTATGGCTTGCCTGGTTTTATTTTAGAACTACATGAAATGGGAAGAATGCACTACGCAAGAAAAATTAAATTTAAAGAAGATTTGAAAATAGATTTCCCATCTGAAGATCTACTTGTAACAGAAGAAGAGTATAAATCTTTTTTCAAATAAATGTTGTTAAAAGCTGCTTATAAAAATATTACAAATTTCATTAAACCGAAGAAGACTTATTTTTTCTTCGGTTTATTTTATATTCTATTCGTTGTGTCTTTACAAGCGCAAGAAGTTCAATTTTCAGGTATTATACAAGACAGTATGCAAAACCCTATTGCGCATGCCAATGTAATTGCTACACCTCAAGATTCAATTTTGCAAACTACTTTCTCTATTACCAATCAGCAAGGGAAATACAAACTAGATTTAATAGCAAATAAAAACTATACCTTAAAAATTACTCATTTAGCTTTTGGTAAACAAATTGATACCGTGATTATTACTAAAAGTGAGACTAAAAACTATACGCTTTTTGAGCGTACCGAAAGTCTAGAAGAGGTTGTTATAGAGCAAGAAATGGCTGTAGTGGTAAAAGAAGATACCATCCGGTATAAAGTAGATCAGTTTAAAACTGGTGATGAAAGAAAACTAAGAGATATTCTTAAAAAATTACCTGGTGTAGAAGTAGACCGCGAGGGTAATGTAAAAGTAAACGGAAAGGAAGTGAAAAAACTCATGATTGAAGGGCAAGAGTTTTTTACAGGAGACCCAAAACTAGGTGTTAATAATATACCGGCAGATGCCATAAAAGAAATAGAAGCACTAGATAATAACCCAGAAATTACTATGCTAAAAGGCTTAGACGATAGTCAGCGAATGGTTCTTAATATCAAACTAAAAGAAGGAAAAAAGAATTTTATGTTTGGCGAGTCAGAAGTTGGTGGTGGTATTAAAGAACGCTATTATGTAAATCCCAATATATTTTATTACAGCCCCAACCGAAGTATAAATGTGTTGGCAGACCTTAATAATACAGGAGAAAGTGCGTTTTCTTATTCAGATCTAATAGATTTTGAAGGGGGTTTTTACTCCCTTCGAGGTACACAAAATAAATTTGCTACTCAACCTTCTGCTAGTTTATTTAGCGGAAATAATGGATTTTCAAATAAAAATAAATTAGGTGCTGCAAGTTGGTCAGAGCGTTTAGCAAAATACCTTCGGTTAGATGCTTATGTCATTGTAAAAGATGTATTTACAGAGAGTAAAACTATCCAAGAGATTAACTATATTAGTCAAGAGCAAGAAGATGAATATCGTGAGAATGAAGAAAAAAATGATCAATTTTTTTCTTTAGGAAAAGTAAAGTTACGCTATGATAATTTAAAGGACTGGGATTTACAAACCAATTTTCTTGTAAAATATGCAGATGCTGTAGCTAGAGAGCAAACGGTTTCTATCACCAACAATGAAAATATTTTTTTTAATGATGTAAATGATATAAATTCTTTTTCTCTAAGTAATGTAAATAGTATTAATAAAAAATTCTCTTATAAGCATACGTTAAGTATCAATACTAATTTTGAATATAATGAGAAGAAAAATAATTATGATTGGTTATTTAATCAGCCAATTTTTAATGAAATTATCCCAATTGAAGAAACAGAAAGTGGTGATATTAACCTGCTAAAAGATAATTCTTCTTATTCACAATTATTTCAAGTAGATGCAAAACATTATTGGATATTAAATAATACGAATCATCTTTACCCTACCGCTGGGATTAATTATTTAAAAAAAGATTTTAATACGTTCGAATATCAAAAATTAGATAACGAAAACCTTATTAATTTTCAAGATGCTGGTTTTAATAATCAATTAGATTTTAAACTAATAGATGCTTTTGGTGGTTTTCAATACAAAACAATGTTTGGTAAATGGATTACTCGCCTTGGTGCTTTTACACATTTATATTCTTGGCAAGCAAAACAATTTAATACAGAAATTGTGAATCATCAAAAAATGATTTTTTTACCAGAAGTCATGGTGAAATGGGATATTAACAAGGTAGAGAGTTTTAGACTAGACTATCGTTTAAACTCTACTTTTGCCGATGCAGAAAAATTTGCAAATCGTTTTCAATTAACCAATTTTAATAGCATTTATCAAGGAAATGAAAATTTAGAAAATGAACTTTATCATGATGTAGATATCTCATATCGCAATTACAATTTTTACAGTAAGATTAATTATAATATTAATTTAAGTTATTTAGGTAGAGAGCAAAGTATTCGAGAAACAACGCAGTTGGATGGTATTAGTTATATCAATACAAGTATTCTTAATAGTTTGCCCGAAAATTCATACTCAGGTTATGTTTCTATATCTAAACGTTTTAAATCTGATTTAACTCTTAGTGTAAACGGGAATGTTTATTTAAATGATTATGCGAGACTTGTAAATGAAGAACGCTTAGATTATAAATCTAAAAGTTATTCATATTCTGCTAAAGGAAAATATTATAAGAAGAATTTTCCAACCATAGAAATTGCTTTTCAACAATCGTTTAATGTTTTTTCTTCGGAAGATCAAGAAGCAACACGGTTTACTCAACTTAATCCCAGCGCAACCATAAAATATCGGTTTTTTAAAGATTTTTTATTAGAAAGCGATTATAAATATACCTATTATATCAATCAAAATACTAATGAATCTAGCGAGTTTCAAATCGGGAATGCAAGTTTGCGTTATAAACAAGAATCTAGTGCTTGGGGGTTTGGAGTAGAAGTCTCAAATATTTTTGACGTAAATTTTAAAAGAAATAATAGTACTTCTAATTTTTTAATTAGCGACCAAAGAACGCTACTTCAGCCTAGAATTTTGCTATTAAAAGTAACCTATCAGCTTTAATACATTTTCCCAAAAGCCTTTACAATTGATGCTCTCCTTCAAAATAATTAACCAGCAAGGCAACTACATAATTATAGCTTTTTATTCCTTGCGGTTGGTTATTAACTTTTAGATAACTACCGTAGAAAATTTTGAAAAATGGTTCTAATGGGTTTTCGTGTTCTGCCCAAAAGTGCTGTACTTCCCAGTAATTTTTTCTAATACCTAAATTAAGCATAGCAATAATATTTTCTGCTTCACAAGGGTCGGTTACATAAACTTCGCCCAAACAATATTTTAAAGCAAAGGTGTAACCCGCATATTTAAAATACGGATTTGGATGGTTCATCGTGGTTAAACACGCCATAAAGTTGGCTTCATTTTCTTTAGCAAAACCAATTTGGTGTCCCATTTCGTGACTGGTAGTACTTGGTAATTTAAATTTTGGTATTTGATTATTAACTTGCGCTTCTCCTGTAAACGGATTTAAATATCCATTAAATCCCATATAAGTTAGAGGAATACTGAATAAAGAAGGCTTTACACTCTTAGCTTGGTAGGTGAGTTCAGGGTAATCATCTTCTATATTTTTATATCCATCTATCGCAATTTTTCTTATTTCAGAATTTTTAAAAAGAAAGTCAACTTTTAAGGTGTCATCTTTAGCTAAAGTAGAGTGAAGTTTATTTGCTTTTATGGCTAATTTTTTAGTGAAAGAAATGAGTTGCTCTTGTGAGTATTCGTGTTCAATTTCTAGAGATTGATGTAATGGTAGGCGGTAGTAATTTAATCCCCAAAAAGCGTGAAAGCAAAAATAAATAATAGAAAGGGAGGCTAGAGCTTCTAAAATCCACTGTTTAGGTTTTTTATATCTAGATTTAATCCGTATAAAAATCCAACGTATTAAACCAAATATTAGTACAGTATAAAATAAATCTCCAAAACTAAAAGGTAGCCAACCTAAAGCGTAGCGTTCTAATTTTGAAATGAGAGGATAAATACCATTACTGTAATAAGTTTCTATAAACTGCGGAAATCTGGCAGCAATAGAAACTAAAGCTACTTGTAATGGTAATAAAAGTGAGAGAATAAAATGGCTACGTTGTTTCACAAGCTAAAAATACAAACTAATTGTATGGGTACAAATTTTATAGTTGATAACAGAAACAATACCTTTGTGAAAATTGAAAATTTTGTCATACGGAGCTTGTCGAAGTCATTTTGTTAACGGCCTTTCGACTCCGCTCGAAGTGACAACTATAATTGAAAATAAAAAATTCATGAGTCAAGAAATAAGAAATTTAGAGCCAAAGGCAGTTTGGAACAAATTTGCAGATTTAAATGCAGTACCAAGACCTTCTAAACAAGAAGAGAGAGTAATTGCTTTTATGAAAGATTTTGGTGAAAGTTTAGGTTTAGAAACTATTGAAGATAGCGCTGGAAATGTAATTATTAAAAAACCAGCTACTGCAGGATTAGAAGATCGCCAAAAAGTGGTTTTACAGTCTCATTTAGATATGGTGCATCAAAAAAATAACGATACAGATTTTGATTTTGCTACGCAAGGTATTGATATGTATTTAGATGGAGATTGGGTGCGTGCTAAAGGTACTACTTTAGGTGCAGATAATGGCTTAGGCGCAGCAGCAGCAATGGCTATTTTAGAAAGCACAGATATTGCACACCCAGCAATTGAAGCTTTGTTTACCATTGATGAAGAAACAGGGATGACAGGTGCCAAAAACCTAGACAATTCTGTATTAGATGGAGAAATACTTTTAAATTTAGATACCGAAGAAGACGATGAAATTGGTATTGGTTGTGCGGGAGGTATAGATATTACCGCAAAAAAATCTTATGAAGAAGAAAGTGTTACTGGAGAAGTAGAGGCACTTAGCATAAAAGTTCAAGGCTTAAACGGTGGTCACTCAGGGATGGATATTATTAAAGGACTTGGTAATGCCAATAAATTAATGAACCGTATTTTGTACACTACTTTTAAAGAAGCAGATATTAAAATTGCGGAAGTAAATGGTGGCGGACTTAGAAATGCAATTCCGAGAGAGAGTGTTGCAACAATAGTGGTTTCTAAAGAAAATAAAGCTGCTTTTGAAGATGCTTTTGAAGCTATAAAAACGGCCATTGAAACTGAGTATAAATCTTTAGAGAAAAACTTGAGCATAACGGCAGAGATAATTTCTACTCCAGAAAAAGTAATGGAAAAAAATGCACAAGCAGAAGTTTTAAAAGCAATTTATGCGACGCATAACGGGGTATTTAGAATGAGTCCTGATATTAATGATTTAGTAGAAACATCTAATAATGTAGCAAAAGTAACCATAGCTAACGGAAATGTTCAAATTTCTTGTTTAACAAGATCTTCTGTAGAATCTGGTAAATGGGATTTGGCTTATAGTTTAGGTAGTGGTTTTGAGTTAGCTGGTTTTGAGGTAAAATTTAGTGGAGATTATCCAGGTTGGGCGCCAAACCCAGACTCTGCAATACTAAAAGTATTAGATAATTTGTATGAAAAGCAAACTGGAGAGAAAGCAAATGTAGCTGCTTGTCACGCTGGCTTAGAATGTGGTATTATTGGTAGCCATTACCCAAAAATGGATATGATTTCTTTTGGGCCAACTATTAGAGGAGCGCATTCTCCAGATGAAAGAGCAAGTATTTCTTCAACCCAAAAATTCTGGAAGTTTTTAAAAGAAGTACTTCAAAATATTCCGAAGAAATAATAAACTAACTTGATGAGATGCTAAAATTGAAGATTCAACATACTTAAACAAGTTTAGCTTGACGCAAAAAAAACTCCCGAAGAAATCCTTCGGGAGTTTTTTATTTATAAGTTTTACTACTTTATACTAATTAACTATTCATCAAAAATATTATCATAAGAGTTACCTTCGGTAACAAATTGAGGATTTCCTTTTACGTAACGATAATGTTTATCGAGTTTGGCAATTTCTTGCAAGTCTTCTTCTTCTAATTGGTAACCTACACTTTGCAAATTTTGTTCAATTCTGCCTTCATTTGTAGATTTTGGTATTACCGCTGTACCTCTTAACTCTGCCCATTTAATCAATATTTGTGCTGGAGTTGCATTGTGTTTTTTTGCTATTTTATTAATCACTTCATTCTCTAATAAAATAGGCTCATCATCTGCTTTCATAGCATCTGTTCTGTCTCCACTACCTAAAGGTGAATAACCAGTAAGATTTATTCCGTGTTTGCTACAATATTCTATTAAATCGTTTTGTTGTAAATAAGGGTGCAATTCTACTTGATTCATTTCTGGCATTTCAGAAGTTTTTTCTCTTAAATCTTCTAATTTCTTTGTACTAAAATTAGAAACCCCAACGTGTTTTACTAAGCCTTGCTTTTTAGCTTCTAATAAAGCTTCCCAAGTTTCATGTAAAGGGACTTCTTCTAAAGATAAAAATTCTTCGTCTTTCTCTGGGAAGGTAACCTCTGGACTAAAAGCTACTGGCCAGTGCATTAAATAAAGATCGAGGTAATCTAACTGTAAATCTTTTAATGTTTGCTTCAATGCAGGAATAACATCTTCTTTTTTGTGTGCATTATTCCATAGTTTAGAAGTAACCCAAACGTCTTCACGTTTTACATTTCCGTTACTAAATACTTTTTGAAAAGCATTACCCACCTCATTTTCATTACCGTAAATGGCTGCACAATCAATATGTCTATATCCGTTTTTTAATGCGTGTTCTACGGCATTTTCTACCTTTTTTGGTTCAGACTTCCAAGTACCTAAACCAACTGCTGGCATTTTATCTCCGTTTTTAAATTCTAAAGTTCTCATGTTTTTTTGTTTTCAAGATAGGAGATACCTAGCAACTAGTAAAGCATTTTAAGAATTTTAGCAATACTTTAATAAGCAAAATTTATTTAGAGATTTATATAAAAATTGAATTTTGATTTAATTAAGATTTAGAAGCTATTTCTAGATAATTCAGAAATAGAAAAAGTGACAAAATAAAATTACTTTCTAGGATGAAATTTTTCTAAAACTTCTTTAAGATGAGTACGGTCTAAATGCATATAAATTTCTGTAGTAATTATACTTTCATGCCCTAACATTTGCTGAATGCTTCGTAAATCGGCTCCGTTTTCTAACAAATGCGTTGCAAAAGAGTGCCGAAACGTATGCGGACTTATTTTCTTTTTTATGCCGGCTTTTTCGGCAGTTTGTTTCACAATAGTAAAAATCATTGCGCGCGTGAGCTGTTTACCTCTTCGGTTTAAAAACAAAGTATCTTCAAAATCTTTTTGTAT
This sequence comes from Mesonia phycicola, assembly GCF_900141885.1. Taxonomy (GTDB): domain Bacteria; phylum Bacteroidota; class Bacteroidia; order Flavobacteriales; family Flavobacteriaceae; genus Mesonia; species Mesonia phycicola. Next base: position 142,156 of record NZ_FQYY01000006.1, read on the forward strand.
AGGTAAATGTGCTCTTGTATGGTTTATATATAAATTAATGTATTTAATAGTTAGCGGGCTAATTGGTACCAAACGTTGTTTGTCTCCTTTACCAGAGACTCTAATAAAACCTTCTTCAAAATAAAGATCAGAAAGCTTTAGTGTAATTAATTCAGATACTCGAAGTCCGCAACTATATAGAGTTTCTAATATAGTGCGGTTGCGCTCACCTTGTGCGTGGCTTAAATCTATAGCATCAATTAATAAATCTATTTCTTCTGTAGAAAGAGTGTCGGGTAATTTTCTTCCAATTTTAGGAGACTCTATTAATTCTAAAGGATTGTCTTTTCTATAATCTTCAAAAACTAAGTAATCAAAAAAACTACGTAATCCAGAAATAATTCTAGATTGTGAGCGAGCACTCATTGTTTTAGAAACTTGATAAATAAACTCCTGAATTTTTTCTTCAGTAATAGTTAAGGGAGATATTTTAATTTGATGCTCTTCTAGGTGTTGCATCAGTTTAACAATATCAAAACTATAATTTTCTATAGAATTGCTAGATAACCCTCTCTCTATGCGAAGGTAATGTTGGTAATCTGTAAGTGCTTGCTGCCATTTCACTTGTTAAAAGTAAATAAAATTGAGCCATTATTTAAGTCTATTTTAATTTTTGGTTGAGAATCTTTTGTGAATTGAGCCCTTACATTTGTATCAAACAAAAAACAATAGTTATGAAAAAAGTAATTTTAAGTTCAATTTTTGGATTAATGACAATCTTAGGAGTAAATGCTCAAGCAGATTCAGATTTAGTGCAAGTAGGGGTAAAAGGAGGTGTAAACTTTTCTAATGTTACAGGAGATGATTTTGAAGGTCCAAATTCACGTACAAGCTTTAATGCAGGATTTGTAGCAGAAATTCCGTTTACAGAACGATTTTCAATTCAGCCAGAGGTACTTTACTCAGGGCAAGGTTTTGATATAGACCAATCTAATCAAGATAATTTTTTAGATAACGACGGAAATGTTGAATATCAATTAGACTATATTCAAATACCTGTATTAGCTAAAATTTATTTAGTAGAAGGCTTAAGTGTACAAGCCGGACCACAAATTGGATTTAAAATTAACGAAGAAATAGACTATCAACCTAATGATGATGCAGGGGATATAGATTTAGAAGATTACAGTGAAACCGAAGATATAGATATAAGCTTGGCTGCAGGATTAGAGTATAAATTTGATAATGGTTTCTTTATTCAAGGAAGATATAATTATGGTTTTTCTCAATTAATTAAAGATTATGATATACATAACTCCGTATTTCAAGCAGGAATAGGTTTTATGTTTTAAATAAAAACACACTTAACTAACCAATTAGCATTAAAAGCCAACTTTTATAAGTTGGCTTTTTTTTAGAATTATTAAATATTATAAACTAAAATATTGTCTTTTAAGTAGTTATTTAACGTGTATAATTTTTGTTAAAAAAAATAAATTTATTTTAGAAAGTGTATATATATTTGCCGCTCAAACAAATCAAACAATTATATATTATGAAAAAATTATTACTTATTGCGGCAGTAGCTTTTTTGGGGATTAGTTCCGTAAAAGCACAAGAAATTGAATTTGGAGTAAAAGGAGGTTTAAATGTAGCTACACTTGGAGGAGATGCTTCAGATGATTATGATTTAGATAGTAGAGTTGGATTTCATGTTGGAGGTTTTGTAGAAATTCCTTTATCAGAGAAAATAACTTTTCAACCAGAACTTTTATATTCTATGCAAGGCGCTCAATTAAATCTAGTTTATACTGATGGATTAAATAGTGTTTCTTCAGAAGCAAAATTAAAACTAGATTATATCAATGTACCTTTTATGTTTAAGTATGAAGTTGTTGATAATTTAGCCGTTGAGGTAGGTCCTCAAATTGGCTTTTTAATTAATGCTAAAGGAGAAGTAGAAGCTTCAGTATCTGGAGAATCAGGTAGCTATAGTGATGAAATAGATGTAAAAGATCAATATTCTACGATTGATTTTGCAGCAAATCTAGGTGTTAGCTATGAGTTTGATATGGGGCTTTTTGCAGGTGCAAGATATAATTTTGGATTAATTGATATAGAAGAAGAGTCAGATGACTATTCAGAAATAAACAATGTTTTCCAATTGTCTATTGGTTATAAGTTTTAAGTAATCAAAATGTAAAATAAAAAAGCGAAGGCAAATGTCTTCGCTTTTTTATTTTCAATATATCTATTTACAATTTAATAGTCTAAATTTTTAAGTTATTTAGTAAGTTTGTAGATGTACTATATAATTATTCTTATGAAAAAAATACTATTTATAGCCTTCGTATTTGTGACTATCCAGTCTGCTTTTTCTCAGGGAGAAATAGAAGTAGGTATTACTGGTGGATATTTAAACGTTACTGCTAATGATGCAGATGAAGGAAATTCTGGTTTCTATGCAGGTTTATATTCAGAAATATCTTTAACCAATTCTTTAAAGGTACAACCAGAATTATTATATGGTAATATAGAAGATCAAAACCTTCTTTATTTACCAGTAGTATTAAAATATTATGTAGCACATTCAGATTTAAATCTTCAAGCAGGACCACAAGCTACTTACCTTTTTAAAGGAGATAATGACTTAGAATTTAAAGATCAGTTAGGTTTAGATTTAACGGTAGGTGTAGGTTATGATATTTTTCATAACATATACATAAATGCTCGTTACGGATTTAAAATAGCTCAAAACGACGAAACTTTTTCATCTGCAGATTTTAACACCTTTATGGTAGGCTTATCTATAGGTTTATAAAATAAAGTTATGAAAATACTTATAGTTAATGGCCCCAATTTAAATCTTTTAGGAGAGCGAGAACCTAACGTATACGGTGGTCAAACTTTTGAAGATTACTTTACATCTCTTCAATTTAAATTACGAGAAGTAGAGTTGTCTCATTACCAATCTAACCACGAAGGGGAGATTATAGATAAATTACACGAAGCTCGATTACATTTTGATGGTGTAGTTTTAAATGCAGCAGCATATACGCATACTTCTGTAGCAATTGCAGATGCTGTAAAAGCTATTAACATTCCTGTGGTAGAAGTACATATCTCAAATACTGCAGCAAGAGAAAGTTTTAGACATCAATCTTATATTGCAGCTAATGCTAAGGGTGTAATCACTGGCTTTGGATTAAAAAGTTATGAACTTGCTATATTAAGTTTTATAGATTTAAAAGATGAATAAAACTTATTTAAATTGGAGTAGTGGTAAAGATGCTATGTTAGCTCTACATCACCTTCAATCTTCTTCCAATTTTTCTGTTGAAAAATTAGTGACTACAGTAAATTCTGATTATAACCGGGTTTCTATGCACGGTTTACCAATTTCATTACTAGAGAAGCAGGCAGAGAGTTTACAATTACCATTGCATCAAATTCCGCTTGATGGAGATGTTTCTATGCAAGTATATAACCAAACTATGCAGAGGCATGTTTCTCTATTAAAAGAAGAAAAATTTACCCATACCGTTTTTGGAGATATTTTTTTAGAAGACTTAAAAACTTATCGAGAAAATGAACTGCAAAAAGTAGGAGTAACTCCAGTATTTCCGTTATGGAAAAAAGACACCAAAAGTCTTGTTGAAGAATTTATTAATCTAGGTTATAAAGCAATTGTAGTTTGTGTAAATGCAAATTACTTAGACGAGTCTTTCTGCGGAAGAATTGTAGATGCTGAATTTTTAAATGATTTACCAGAAAATGTAGATGCTTGTGGTGAAAATGGAGAATTTCACACCTTTGTTTTTGATGGACCTTTATTTTCTTTTCCTATCGAATTTGAAATAGGAGAAAAAGTACTTCGGGATTATACCCCATCAAACGAAGATGATTGTTACCAAGAATCACAATCTTGGGATCATAAATTTTGGTATGTAGATTTGAAACTGAAATAAAGCGCTATCGAATAAAGTTAGGAGAGAAAATTTCACGTTTTTATAGATTCTTTTAAATTGTAATTATTCATTCTCTCATCATTCCAGACTTGATCTGGAATCTCATACTATATTGTAAACAAATTATTGAGGCTGAGATCCTGAATCAAGTTCAGGATGACGGCTAATCAATATATTTTATAAAGTGTATTATCAAAGATTTATGAGCAAAAAATCCTGAAGCTTAGCTTCAGGATTTTTTTGTTTTATACTTTATAAAAAACTTATAAGTGAATTACTTCATCATAAGCAGCAGCAGTAGCTTCCATCACAGCTTCACTCATAGTTGGGTGAGGGTGAACAGCTTTTAAAACTTCGTGTCCTGTAGTTTCTAGTTTTCTACCAAGAACAGCTTCTGCAATCATATCTGTTACTCCGGCACCAATCATATGGCAACCTAACCATTCTCCGTATTTAGCATCGTAAATTACTTTTACAAAACCATCTTTTTTACCAGAAGCACTTGCTTTACCAGAGGCAGAGAAAGGGAATTTACCAACTTTAATCTCGTAACCTTGTTCTTTAGCTTGTTTTTCTGTTAAACCAACACTAGCAATTTCTGGAGAAGCGTATGTACAACCAGGGATGTTACCATAGTCTAATGCTTCTACCTTCATTCCTTTAATTTTTTCCACACAGATAATACCTTCAGCAGAAGCAACGTGAGCAAGAGCAGGACCTGCAACAACATCACCAATTGCATAAACTCCTGGTACATTAGTTTGGTACCATTCGTTCACTACAATTTTATCTCTGTCTGTTTTAATATTTAAATCTTCTAGACCTATATTTTCTATATTTGTTTTAATACCAACAGCAGAAAGTACAATATCTGCTTCAAGAATTTCTTCTCCTTTTTTAGTTTTAACAGTAGCTTTTACGCCTTCTCCAGAAGTATCTACACTTTCTACAGAAGAGTTAGTCATTACTTTAATTCCAGATTTTTTGAAAGATTTTTCAAATTGCTTAGAAACTTCTTCATCTTCTAATGGAACTAAATTTGGTAAAAACTCTACAATAGTTACTTCTGTACCCATAGAGTTGTAAAAGTGAGCAAACTCTACTCCAATTGCACCAGAACCTACTACAATCATTTTTTTAGGCTGTTCTTTTAAAGTCATAGCTTCACGGTAACCTATCACTTTTTTACCATCTTGTGGTAAATTAGGAAGAGCTCTAGATTTGGCTCCTGTTGCAACGATAATATGATCTGCTTCGTAGTCTTTTGTATTTCCGTCGCTATCTTTAACGCTAATTTTTTTACCAGCTTTTAGTGTACCATAACCATTAATAACGTCAATTTTATTTTTTTTCATTAAAAATTGAACACCTTTGCTCATTCCGTTAGCTACATCACGGCTTCTTTTTATAACAGCGTCAAAATCTTTATCTACGTTGTCTGCTTTAAGTCCGTAATCTTCAGCGTGATTTAAGTAGTTAAATACCTCTGCACTTTTTAATAATGCTTTAGTAGGTATACAACCCCAGTTTAAACATACACCACCTAGATTTTCTTTTTCTACAACGGCAGTTTTAAAACCTAGTTGAGAAGCACGAATGGCAGTTACATAACCTCCTGGACCACTACCTAAAACTATAATATCATATTTACTCATATCATTTTTATTTTTAGCTGAATTTAGAATTGCGAATTTAAACAATAATACCCATAACCAAAAGTATAGACTTATTTAAGTACTACTTTTAACTATGGGTATTGTTATTAATAACAAAGTAATGACGTTATTGTTAGTTGATTTGTTCTATTTGGTAACCTTGTTGGTTAATTTCATTTAATAAATCACTGTAGGTTTCTAAATTATTGTTAGGGTCATTAGCAAAATCTGAAGGGACTACTACCACTCTAAATAATTGATTTTGGTAATATTCTGTAGAGATAGTATTTAAATCTATGTCTCCATCTAAAAATATTCTAACATCAAAAAAAGTATGGTCAAAGTTGTAAACTAATTGATCTCCATTATCAAAATATACGGTTTGTGGCATTTGTTTCCAAACATCTATAGGTCCAGAACTATCGTCTATGTATTCTTCAGATCTGTAAACTAAGACCGCATCAGATTCAAAAACTTCAATTCCATCATCTGCAAATTCATAATAAAATTCATTACTATTATTAAAATCTACTGTAAATTCTGCAGTAGAACCTAATATGTTTATACCTGGTTCTCCTTGATCACCTTCACAGCTACTTAAGCCGATTATTGCTATAAATAGTAATACTAAAATGGATAATTTTTTCATAATTTATGTTTATTGGTTAAATTCTATACTTGCAGAGTTAACGCAGTAACGTTGTCCGGTTTCTGTTGGGCCATCATCAAAAACATGTCCAATATGTCCGCCACAATTACTACATAAAATTTCTGTTCTAATCATACCAAAGCTAGTATCTTTTATATACTCAATACTTCCTTCTACAGATTCATCAAAACTAGGCCAGCCGCAATTACTTTTAAATTTAGCTTCGCTTTCAAAAAGTAGATTACCGCATCCTGCACATTTATATTTTCCATTTTCAAAGTGGAGGTTGTATTTTCCTGTATGTGGAGCTTCGGTTCCTTTTAGTCTTAATATTCTATATTGATCTTCGGTTAATTTTTCTTTCCATTCTAGGTCAGATTTCTCTATGCTGTATTTTTTCATGCTATTATTGTTTAGCGGCTATAAAATGCATAGCATCACCATTCATGCAATATCTTTTTCCAGTTTCTGTAGGTCCGTCATTAAAAACATGCCCTAAGTGGCCTCCGCAGTTTGCGCAAAGAACTTCATCTCTAGTGTAACCTAATTTATTATCTGTAGAGTAAAAAATTCCGTCTTCAATAGGTCTATCAAAACTAGGCCATCCGGTACCACTATCAAACTTATATTTTGTTTTGTACAGTGGGTGTTCACAAGCTGCACACACAAAAGTTCCTGGTTCTTTAATTTTATTTAATTTACTAGAATATGGTCTTTCTGTTCCTGCTTTTCTTAAAATGTAATATTCTTCAGCAGTAAGTTCTTTTTCCCATTCAGCGTCAGTTTTTTGAACCTTAAACTGTTCTTTTTTTGTTTTTTTTTGAGCATTTCCTTGGCAACTAACTAAGGAAAAACAAGCTATTAGCAATAGGTACAGGGTATTTTTCATATTTATTTTTTTATAAAACTACAAAGTTTATGCCATTTTAAAAATACTGAATTGTTAAAGCGATTATAAATTTAATTTTTTGAAACACTCAATTTTGTAATTTTATGCACCAAACAATCTTAAATTATGAAAATTAACAAACTTATAGTGCTTCTAGGAGCGGTATTAGCGTTTCAAGCTTGCACTAAAAATCCATTTACGGGTAAAAAAACCTTGGCTTTAGTACCTAATTCTGAAATATTACCAATGGCTTTTGAGCAGTATGACCAATTTTTAAATGAAAATAAGGTAGTTACAGGATCTGCAGATGCTATAATGGTGAAAAATGTTGGTCAAAAAATAGCTACAGCAGCAGAACGTTGGTTAAATGCCAATGGTTATCAAGGATACCTAGAAGATTATAGATGGGAATATAATTTAGTACAAGATGAAACTGTAAATGCGTGGTGTATGCCAGGTGGTAAAATTGTAGTTTATACAGGTATTTTACCTATTACACAAGATGAAGCAGGTTTAGCAGTTGTGATGGGGCATGAGGTTGCTCATGCATTGGCTAATCACGGTCAACAACGTATGAGTGCTACTCAATTACAGCAAGTTGGAGCAGCAGCAACGGCAATAGGAGCACAGGCAGCAGGTGTAGATGAACAAACTGCAGGATATTTTAATACAGCTTACGGTATAGGTTCTCAGGTTGGGGTTTTATTACCTTTTAGTAGAAGTCACGAAACAGAAGCAGATAAGATAGGATTAAATATAATGGCTATTGCTGGTTATGACCCAGATGAAGCTGCAGATTTATGGAGAAGAATGAAAGCTAATAGTGGCGGGCAATCTACTCCAGAGTTTATGAGTACTCACCCTTCTAACGATACAAGAATTAACAATCTTGAATCTTGGGCAGATGAAGCTAGAGCAGAAGCGCAAAAATTTGGTGTAACTACATTTAAAAATTAAATATGTGTAACGTGTAAATTGAAAAAGCCCTCTAAAATTTTAGAGGGCTTTTTTGTTAATCAAAAAGAGCTTTCATTAATGTACTAATGCCTTTAAAAACTAAAAAAATAGCCACTCCGCACACAACTATACCTAAAATAAGTACCGCAATATATAATGGGTGTTCTTTATTGTGAAAAGCAGAATACAAGATTGATGGTCCTGTAAATATAAATAATAGAGCTGCTGCTAAAAACCTTATCCCTTTGCCTAAAACTTCTTTGTTAGTTCTTTTTGTCATCATTATCTTTTATATATTGAATAGCCAATCGAACATTTTTAAATTTGCTTAAGGCTTCTTTTGCTACATTTTCTTCTACTTGCGTAGCTTCTTGTATCATTTTAATTCCTCTTAAAACTAATTTATTATTGCTCAATTGCATATCAACCATTTTATTTCCCTTAACTCTTCCTAATTTAACCATAGTACTCGTGGTTAACATATTAAGAACCATTTTTTGAGCGGTACCAGCTTTCATTCTAGAACTTCCTGTTACAAACTCTGGACCTACTACCACTTCAACAGGGAATTGGGCTACACTAGCTAATGGGCTGTTTTGATTGCAAGTAATACAGCCTGTAGGTATACTTTCTGCATTACATTTTTCAAGTGCCTTTATAACATAAGGAGTAGTGCCAGATGCAGCAATACCAACCACAATATCTTTATTAGTAATGTGATGTTTTTTTAAATCTTCCCAACCTTGTAACTCGTGATCTTCTGCATTTTCAACTGCATTTTTAATGGCGTGATCTCCGCCAGCTATAATCCCAATTACTAAATCTGGAGAAACCCCAAAGGTGGGAGGGCACTCGCTAGCATCTAAAATACCCAATCTGCCACTTGTACCTGCACCAATATAAAAAAGTCTTCCTCCAGTTTGTAGCTGTTGGGTAATTTTTAAAGTAAGTTGTTCTATTTTATCTAATTCTTTTTCTACGGCTATAGCTACTTTTTGATCTTCTGTATTAATATGTTTTAAAAGCTCAGAAATCTCCATTTTTTCTAAATGATTGTAAAGAGAAGATTGTTCTGTGGTTTTAACGAAGCCATCTTTCATATAAAGCAAGTTATTTCATTCAATTTTCACAAAGTTATTGAAATTACCTTTACTACCACTTCTTATTCAATTGATTTAATAAAGTTTATACCACCTATTTTACAGGTGATAAAAACAAGTATAAATAAAATAAAAAAATTACTTTTTAAAGACGATTTTTTATTTAAAATCATAAATTTTAGCTAAAAAAATATTCTAATTAATGTCGTTTTTAGAGTTTTTCTTTTCGTGATACTCTTTTAATCCTAGTAAAAACAACACTTGTGTAAAATATTAAGCATTGATTAACAGTGTTTTAAGTGTTATGTGTTTTTTAACACTTAATTTGTTTGCGTATTAAATAATAGCGTATCTTTGCCCCCGCGAATTTAAAGGCAAAAGCTTTCTTTAGAAAGTGTCTTTTAAAACAAGTGTATTGAGAAGAGTTTTTACGAAAATATTAGCCGTGCCGGTTTTTATAGGAATCTTTTTATTAAGTGGATTTTCTAATAAAGATGAAGCAATTATTGCTAGTGTAACTACTGATAATTTACCGGAATACTATAGCGTAAAGTCTAAAGATAGTTTGTTAATGGATGAAGTAATTTATCCTGTTCTTAAAAAAAGTTATCTTGGGTTTAAAGAAGCAATAGCTTTTAAAGAATCTGGAGGTGATTATGAAGTGATTAATCAATTTGGTTATTTAGGGAAGTATCAATTTGGGAGAGGTACTCTTCAATTAATTGGTATTTACGATACAAAAGATTTTTTAAATAACCCGCCATTACAAGAAGCAGCTTTTTATGCTAATGCTTCTAGAAATAAATGGATTTTAAGAAAAGATATAAAAAGGTATGTTGGTAAAAATATATCTGGAGTTAAAATAACAGAATCTGGTATTTTAGCTGCAGCTCATTTAGCAGGGCCTGGTAGTGTAAAGAAATTTTTAAGAAGTGGAGGTACAGAAGTTTTTTCAGATGCTTTTGGAACAAGTATAAAATACTACTTAAAAAGATTTCAAGGCTATGATACTTCTTTTGTAGAGCCTAATAGAAAAGCCAAAGCAGTTGCTCCAAAATTAAATAGCTACTTTACTGCTCTTTCTGAAAAATAAAAATAGTAGGTCTTTTTTGAAGATCAATTTTTATCTTTTTCCATTCTCTTACAGTTCTTGTAAGAATAAATTCTGAAGATAGAGTAACCTCACAACCAATACATAAAGTGGTATTAGGATTTAGGTTTTGTAATAAGTCTTCTAAAAATTTTTGATTTCTATAAGGAGTTTCAATAAAAATTTGTGCTTGGTTTTGCTCTAAAGAAATTCTTTCTAATCTTTTTATCTCACCTTTTCTTTCAGATTTATCTATAGGTAGGTAACCGTGAAATGCAAAATTTTGACCATTTAAACCACTGCTCATCAATGTAAGAAAGATAGAAGAAGGGCCAACTAAAGGTATTACTCTAATATTTTTAGAATGTGCAATTTTTACTACATCTGCACCAGGGTCTGCAATACCTGGGCAACCAGCTTCACTAATTACACCTATATCTTTACCTTCTAAACAAGGATTTAAAAATTCTGGTAAATCTTCTGGTTTGGTATATTTATTTATAATTTCAAAATGTAAAGAAGGCTGAGGTTTACTAGGTACAACTTGCTTGATAAATTTTCTAGCTGTTTTTTCATTTTCAACAATAAAAAAATCTATTTCTTCAATTTTCTTAGTAATGCTTAAGGGTAAAACTTCTAATGGTGCAGAACCTCCAAGACTATTAGGTATTAAATATAGTTTTCCTGGTTTAAATGTGTGTTGCATTTGTTCTGCCATAAATTCAATTTTAGTGTTACTTAATTCTTTAACTAAATTAAGTAAAAAAGTTATTCAGCAAGTTCTAGTTCTTTAGCTATAATATCTGTAGCTTCATCTAGCATATGGTATACGTTTTCAAAACCATGATAGCCTCCTGTGTATGGGTCTGGAACAGAAGCTTCTTCGTTAGGGAAAATTTTATCTAAAATTAAAGATACTTTTTTCTTTTCTTCTTCATTAGAAGCTAGTTCTATTACATTTCTGTAATTAGAATTGTCCATCACATAAATAAAATCAAACTCTTGAAAATCTTTTTGCGTAAACTGTCTACCGCGCTGTGCGCTAATATCTATTCCTTTTTTTTGAGCCACTGCAATAGATCTAGGGTCTGGGGTGTCACCTACATGGTAATTACCTGTACCTGCAGAATCTACAGTAACATTTTGAAGATTAACTTTAGATTTTAGAAGACCTTCTGCCAATGGTGATCGGCAAATATTACCTAAACAAACCATTAACACCTTTGTTTTCATGATTATAGAGTCAATTTTTTATTTAAATCTTCTACAAATTTCTTAAACTGTTTATCTGTAGTAGATAAATTGTTTACTGTTTTACAAGCGTGAAGTACGGTTGCGTGGTCACGTTTACCTATTTGCGTACCTATACTTGCTAAAGAAGCCTTGGTTAGTTTTTTAGCAAAAAACATGGCTAATTGTCTAGCTTGTACAATATGACGTTTTCTAGTTTTAGATTGTAGAGTTTCTACATCCATCTGGAAATAATCACTTACAACTTTTTGTATGTACTCTATAGAAACTTCTTTCTTGGTATTTTTAACGTAGTTTTCAACAATTTTTTTAGCTAAATCTAACGTGATATCTTTTTTATTGAAAGAAGAGTGAGCAATTAAAGAAATAATAGCACCCTCTAATTCTCTAATATTAGTTTTGATATTGTTAGCTAAATATTCTATAATCTCTTCTGGCATTTCTACCCCATCACGGTAGAGTTTATTTTTGATGATTGAAATTCTAGTTTCAAAATCAGGATGTTGTAACTCTGCCGAAAGTCCCCATTTAAAACGAGATAATAAGCGTTGCTCAATATCTTGCATGTCTACTGGAGCTTTATCACTAGTAAGAATTACTTGTTTACCATTTTGGTGTAAGTGGTTAAAGATGTGGAAAAATACATCTTGTGTACCAGCTTTACCAGATAGTAATTGAATATCATCTACAATTAGAACATCTATAATTTGGTAGAAATGAATAAAATCGTTCCTATTATTTTTCTTTACAGATTCAATATATTGTTGCGTAAATTTCTCTGCAGATATGTATAAAACAGTTTTTTCTGGATATTTATCTTTTATTTCTACCCCTATAGCGTGTGCTAAGTGAGTTTTACCTAAACCTACACCACCAAATACTAATAATGGATTAAATGAAGTACCTCCTGGTCTATTAGATACTGCTAAACCAGCAGATCTTGCTAAACGGTTAGAGTCTCCTTCTAAAAAGTTATCAAAACTATAATTTGGATTTAGTTGAGAATCTATTTTTACATTTCTTATTCCAGGAATAATAAATGGGTTTTTTAACTCTGGACTTTTACCTTTTAACGGTACGTCAACTTCTTGAGAAGAAACATTACTTCTTTGAGAACTAGGTATTTTTTCTGTAAAAGGTTGTTTGTTACCGTAAGTGTTTTCCATCTTGATAACATACACTAATTTTGCGTGATCTCCTAGTTCTTTAGTTAAAGAAACCTTTAACAATTTTACATAGTGCTCTTCTAACCATTCATAAAAAAACTTAGACGGTACTTGTATACTCAACGCATTATCCGTGAGCTTTACTGCTTTTATTGGTTCAAACCAAGTTTTATAGGCTTGGGGAGTAATATTATCTTGTATAAAAGACAGACAACTTTCCCAAACTGATTCAGCAGTTTTACCCATAATTTTAATATAAATTTTATTGTTAATTCAGTATAAAAGTGAAAATGAGATACTTAAAAATAATAAGTGTTTTTCATTTTGGAAGAACAAATATGTGAACAAAAAAAGTAAAAAAAAAACCCAATAGGTATTGAATTTATTCTTTTTTTTTCTCATACTTAAATTCTTTATAAACTTACAAAATCTAATCCATTAAAAGCTGTTAAATTATATGAAATCATTTTCAACTATTATTAGAGTAAGATACGCCGAGACAGATCAAATGGGTGTAGTGCACCACGGTAACTATGCGCAATACCTTGAATTAGCGCGAATTGAGTGGATGGAGCAGTTTGGGGTTTCTTATAAGTCTATGGAAGATGATGGAGTTATGTTGCCTGTTTATGAAATGAATTTTAAATATAAGCGTCCTGCTCATTTTGATGATCGTTTAACAATTGTAACTACTCTTAAAGAAGAGCCTGACATTAGAATTAAATTTACTTATAAAATATACAGGGGAGAAGAGTTATTAACAATTGCAGAAACTACTTTGGTGTTTATGGAGGCAACAACTAAGAAGCCTATAAAATGTCCTCCTCATATTTTAAAAGCTATTGGATTTTAATTTTTTTGAAGTTGAATTTGAAAATTATTCGTTCGTCATGCTGAACTCGATTCAGCATCTCATCACTAGAAATTTTAGAGGATAATTTTATAAGAATATTGAAGCTGTAAAATTTTCATTCAATTCAAAATTAAAATTCTTCTAACTTATTCTACTTCTTCAATTTTAACTCCGTAAATACCTTCAAACTTATCAAAGATATTTTCAGCTTCATTTTCTCTTACAGAGATAAAAATTTGGCAATCTAATTCTAAAACCTGGTTGGTTACATTTAGACTTTTCTCTTTAATTACTCGCATTACTTTATTCATATCTGGATATTGGCAAGTAATTTTATATTCTGCATTAATGGTTTTGGTTTTTATTACTGAAGCTTCTAAAGCCATTTGAGCAGTAGTTCTGTAAGCGTTGATTAAACCACCAACACCTAGTTTAACGCCGCCAAAATAACGAACTACAACTACTAGAATGTTTGTAACCTCAAAAGATTGTAGTTGCCCGTAAATTGGCATTCCGGCAGAGTTAGAGGGTTCTCCATCATCATTTGCACGATAGTGGTCGTAACGTTTACCCAATTGCCAAGCATAACACCAATGCCTTGCTTTGTGGTGTTTGTTTTTTATTTCTTCTAAAACAGAATTAATTTCTTCTTCATTTTTTACAGGAAAAGCGTAACCAAAAAATTTACTGCCTTTATCTTTAAATAAGACTTCTTCGCTAGGTGTAAAAATGGTTTTATAAAGATCTGCTGCTTCCAAAATTATCGGGTTGTGAATGCCACTAAAATAATACTTACTATGGCTAATGCAATACCTATCCAGTTTTTTCTAAGTAATTTTTCTTTAAATAAAAGAATGCCTATAAATGTAGAAAGTAAAACTATAGCTACATTGTTTAATATAAATACTGTAGTGCTAGGCATATCTCCGCGTAATGCAAGAATAAAAAAGTAAACAGAATAGTAATTAGGTATACCTAAAGCAATACCGCCTATAATTTCTTTATAAGTAAATTTAATTTTTGTTTTGTTAAATTGAATTACTGCCGCAACACAACCTATTGTAGCAGCGCAAACAAAAATAGAAGCAGAAAATAAGGCTACATCTTCTTTAGCGACATAATTTTGTTCTAAAAATTTGATAAGCGTCTCTATAACTCCGCTTCCTAAAAAAACTAATAGCGGATAAATAAGCGTATTTTTTTCTAATTGAATTCCCTTTTTTTTTTTTACTGAAGAAAGGTAAACGGCGATGAGCGCTAGAACAATACCGAAGATTTTAAGCAAACCAGTTGGTTCATTATAATAAAATATAACGAACAAAATAGGAAGCGCAACACTCATTTTACTAGCAACAGAAACTACAGAAAGTCCGCTTTTTTGCGTGGTTATTGCCATTAAATTGAAAACAACAATAAATAATACCCCTAATAAGATGGCGCCAAAAATCCAATTTTGTGCTAGGGTGTCGTTAATACTAAAGTCTCTTTCAAAACCTAAATAACCAGCTACGCAAGCGGTAAAATAGTTAACCACAATAGCGTAAAGAGAATTTACTCGAAACTTATCTAGCAGTTTAAATACCACGTAAATTGCCGAAGAAGATAGTATGCTTAGCAGGAGAAAAATCAAAAGAGCTCAGATTTAGTACTGAATAAATCAACAACGTCTTCTGTATTGGGATCGATGTTCCAAGTGTGTATTCCTAAGCTTTTTGCCGCTTCGGTATTTTCTTGAGTGTCGTCGATAAACAAAACTTCATTAGGTTGAAGTTGGTGTTTTTCTAATACAAACTCATAAATATCTGCATTTGGTTTTCTAAAGTTTATTTCGTGAGAAAGGTAAAAAGCATCGAAGCAAGATTTAAACTCAGTAAAAAAAGAGACATTTTCTTTAATCCAAGAAATGTGTAAATCGTTAGTATTGCTTAGTAAAATAAGCTGATATTTATTTTCTTCTTTTAATTGCTGAAGAAATTCTAGCCGATGTTGTGGGAAGTCGAGTAAAATAGAATTCCAAGCAATTATTAACTTTTTTGAATTACTTTCAGGAATTTTAGAGATATAGAAATTCACAAATTCTTCCGAAGAAATTTTTCCCATCTCGTAGAGTTGGTTTTGCTCCATCATTCCCGAAGAAAAATCTTCTAAACCTAATTTCTTTAATTCTCTAAATGTAGCTGCTTTGTCTAGATTTATAAACACATCTCCAAAGTCGAATAAAAGCGTTTTGATCATTTTTTATTTTTATAAATTTCTAATAAATCGGTGTTAACTTTCTCTTTTTGTGGATGCTCTCCAACTAAGCTAGGCGCTTTAATCCCATTTTTAAATAAACAATCTCCAGTAAATACACGAGCCTCATCCCAGAGGTTAGCATCAATAAAAGTTTGTAAAGTTTGTTTACCACCTTCAATAATAACCGATTGCAACTCGTGTTGGTAAAGTATTTTACAAACTTCTTTGGCAAGATTTAAGCTAAAATCAACCTCTTCTACATAAATATTTTCTTTTTTTAAGGCGGGAGGGATATCGGTCTTTAAGTCGGTTATCACGATAGTTTTAATCGTATTATCAAATAAATGAGAGTCTTGCGGAATACGTAAATTTCTGTCTAAAACCACGCGAACCGGACTTTTACCTTCCCAAAGTCTAGTATTTAGTTTTGGGTTGTCTTTAACGGCAGTTTGCGTGCCTACCAGAATACTTTGTTCTTCACTACGCCATTTATGTACCAATTGTTTAGAGTGAGAATTGGTAATCCAAACTGGCTCTCGATTTTCTTGAGTAGCAGGGGCAATAAAACCGTCTTTAGATTGTGCCCATTTTAAAATAATGTAAGGCCTTTGGTGTTTATGAAAAGTAAAAAAGCGTTTGTTTAATTCTTTGCAATCTTCTTCTAAAACGCCTAAAACCACATCACAGCCTGCACTAATTAATTTTTGTATACCACGGCCTTGCACTTTTGCAAACGGATCCATAGTACCAATAACCACGCGCTTTATTTTATTAGCAATTATTAAATCGCTACAAGGTGGTGTTTTACCAAAATGAGAACAAGGTTCTAAACTCACATAAATAGTAGCTTTTTTTAATAAGCTTTTATCTTTAACAGAATTAACTGCATTAACTTCTGCATGAGGTTCTCCTGCTTTCTGGTGCCAGCCTTCCCCAATAATTTGATCTTGATACACAATAACACTACCAACCAATGGGTTAGGGTAGGTGTTTCCGGTAGCATTTTTTGCCAATTGAATGCAACGCTGTAAATAGAATTCGTGTTTTTTCACTTCCTTGTTTTTCTAAGTAAAAATCTTAAAATAATTGCGACCTTTGTTAGTCAAAAATAGCATGAAAAATTTACAATGAAGAAGCTAATAATTCGTCCTATTCAACCAAAAGATAATCAAGTGGTAGCACAAATGATACGAGAGGTTTTGGTAGAAATGGGAGCACCAAAAGTTGGTACAGCTTATGAAGATAAAACGCTAGAAACTATGTTTGAGGCGTATCAACAAAAAAGAGCAACATATTTTGTAGTAGAAGAAGACGGAGAAATTATTGATAGTGCAGGTATTGCTCATTTAGAAGGAGAAAAAGAAAATGTATGCGAATTGCAAAAAATGTATTTTTCTGCAAAAGCAAGAGGCAGAGGTTTAGGGAGTAAAATGATGAAAATTTGTTTAGAATTTGCCAAAGAGCAAGGTTTTACTCAATGCTATTTAGAGACTTTACCGTATATGAAGGCGGCGCAAAAATTATATAAACGTACAGGGTTCAAAGAAATTGATTGCCGTATGGGAAGTACAGGTCATTATTCTTGCGATGTTTGGATGCTGAAAGAATTAAATTAGCAGGATACGATACTGAAGCAAATTCAACATAACGAAAGTATAAATTAAAAGAGATTTTGAAACTAAAAACATACAAAGCTAAATTTTACGAAAAATTACTTTCTCTATTTCCAGAAACGGAAGTAGAGTCTTTTTTCTATTTATTAACCGAAGCTTATTTAGAGAAAACTAGAATTCAGTTAGCATTGGAGCCAGATTTCGAAATCAATTCGGAGCAACTTCAGCAGTTTGAAAAAGCATTACAGCGATTATTTCAGCAAGAACCTATACAGTATATTTTAGAAGAAACAGAGTTTTTCGGGTATCCTTTTCAGGTGAATCAATATACATTAATTCCGCGTCCAGAAACAGAAGAGTTAGTAGCTTGGATTATTGAAGATGTAGCGGCGAGAAAACAAGAAACAAACACCGCTAAAATTTCTATTTTAGATATAGGTACTGGGAGTGGTTGCATACCTATAAGTTTAGCAAAAGAACTTCCGCAGGCAAAAGTAAGTTCTATAGATGTTTCTAAAGAAGCTTTACAAATAGCACAAAATAATTCAGCCTTAAATCAAGTAGAGGTAAAATTTATTCAGCAAGATATTTTACAAGCAGAGAGTTTACCTGAAAAGTATGAGGTGATTGTGTCTAATCCGCCTTATGTTCGTGAGTTAGAGAAAGAGCAAATGCATCAAAATGTACTCGATTTTGAACCAGAATTAGCATTGTTTGTAGAAGATAATAATCCGTTAATTTTCTATCGTAAAATAGCTAGGTTGGCTAAAAATGCACTAACCAAAAATGGTGTTTTGTATTTTGAAATCAACGAATATTTACCTGAAGAAATGGTATCTTTGTTAGAAGAAATTGGTTACCAACATATCGAGTTAAAAAAAGATATATTTGGTAAATTTAGAATGTGTAAAGCTTCCTTTTAATAAGGATTTTATCACGTTATTTGTTTTTTTAAAATAACAATAGAAGATTCGTTATTCTGAATTTATTTCAGAATCTCATTAGTTTTTTGATTATATCTTGAAGATTCTCTGAAAGCAAAATTTGAAAGCTTTACTTAAGTTGGAAATAAAAAGAATACTTATTCAGAAAAAATAATCCATATGAATTCAACTGAAAAACCTGCTGTGAACTTTATTAAAAGCATAGCAGTATTTTGCGGAAGCAGCGATAGTAACGATGAATTTATTTATAGTCAGGCATACGAGCTAGGAAGAACGTTGGCAAATAAAAATATAGATTTAGTTTACGGCGGAAGCAAACTAGGCTTAATGGGGCAAGTAGCAAAAGGAGCTTTAGAAAACGACGGACTTGCGTTTGGTGTGATCCCCGAGTTTTTAAAAACCAAAGAAATTGTACATCGAGATCTTACCGACTTAATTACCACGCAAGATATGCACGAGCGTAAATTAAAAATGCACGAGATGAGCGATGGTTTTATCATGCTTCCTGGTGGTTTTGGTACGTTTGAAGAGTTTTTTGAAATACTTACTTGGGCACAATTAGGTTTGCATAAAAAACCAATTGGCATTTTAAATACCGAAGGTTACTATAACGATTTGTTAATGATGTTTAATAACATGGTAACTAAAGGTTTATTAAAAAATGAAACACTAGCTCTTATTTTAGTTTCAGACTCTATAGAAATTTTATTAGATAAAATGCATAGCTATGAGTCTAAAGTAGAAACTAAATGGCTTACCGATAAAGAGCAGACTTAATAAATTATTAAATTTTCATATTCAAATCTCTATTATAATGCAGTTATTAATTAATGCTCTTATAGGTTTTATAGCTTTTTTTCATTTATATATTTTATGGATAGAGATGTTTGCTTGGGAGTCTAAAGGGCCAAAAGCATTTCAAGAATTACCTAAAGATTTATTTCCTAAAACAAAAATACTAGCTGCTAATCAAGGTTTGTATAATGGTTTTTTAGCAGCAGGACTTATTTGGTCTTTTTTTATAGAAAATAAGGTTTGGCAAAATAATATAGCTTTATTTTTTCTTGCTTGTGTGGTTATAGCTGGTATTTACGGCTCTCTAACCGTAAGTAAAAAAATATTTTTTGTGCAATCTTTACCTGCCATAATCACTATGGTAATCGTTATTTTCAATATTTAATTTACAATACCCGTTTTTATTCATGAATACTGAGCAAAAAATACATGAGCTTCGCGAAGAGCTTCGTCAACATAATTATAATTACTATGTATTAGATCAGCCAGAAATATCAGATTATGATTTTGATATGTTGCTGAAAAAATTACAGGAGTTAGAAGATAAGCATCCAGAGTTTTACGATGCTAACTCTCCAACTCTTCGTGTAGGCGGGCAAGTAACCAAAAATTTCGCAACCGTAGTTCATAAACATAGAATGTATTCTTTATCTAATTCTTACTCAAAAGAAGAATTAGAAGACTGGGAAGTTAGAATAAAAAAAATGGTTGAAGACGAGGTAGAATATACTTGTGAGCTTAAGTATGATGGTGCTTCTATAAGTTTAACTTACGAAAATGGTGAGTTAGTTAGTGCAGTGACGCGAGGAGATGGAATACAAGGTGACGATGTTACTAATAACGTAAAAACCATTCGTTCAGTTCCGTTAAAGCTGAAAGGTGATTTCCCGCCAAAATTTGATATTCGAGGTGAAATTGTTTTGCCTTACGAAGGTTTTGTGAAGATGAATGCAGAAAGAGTAGAAAACGGAGAAGAACCTTACGCGAACCCAAGAAATACCGCTTCTGGAAGTTTAAAATTACAAGATAGTGCCGAGGTTTCTAAACGACCTTTAGATTGTTTGTTATATAGTATTGTTGGTGAAAATTTACCATTTACCACACAATTTGAAGGATTGCAAAAAGCAAGAGAATGGGGTTTTAAAGTTCCGCAAGAAGCAGAATTAGCAACATCGACCGATGCGGTCATGAAATATTTAGAATATTGGGATACACATCGTCACGATTTACCTTACGAGACAGATGGTGTGGTGATTAAAGTAAATAATTTAAACCATCAAGATGAGTTAGGTTATACCTCAAAATCTCCTCGTTGGGCAATGGCTTACAAGTTTAAAGCAGAACAGGTTTCTACTAAATTAGAAAAAATAACTTATCAAGTTGGGAGAACAGGAGCTATTACTCCGGTAGCCAATTTAGCGCCGGTACAATTGGCAGGAACTATTGTAAAAAGAGCTTCTTTACACAATGCCGATCAAATTGAAAAGTTAAATGTAAGAGAAGGTGATGAGGTGTTTGTAGAAAAAGGCGGAGAGATTATTCCGAAGATTATAGCAGTAGATTTTACTAAACGTGATCCTGATTCTGAACCTACAAATTATATTGAAGAATGTCCTGAATGCGGAACTGAATTGGTAAGAAAAGAAGGAGAAGCGCAACATTATTGCCCAAATTATAATGGTTGTGCGCCTCAAATTATAGGTAGAATTCAGCATTTTATTTCGCGTAAAGCAATGGATATTGAAGGTTTAGGTGGTGAAACAGTGGCTTTATTGGTTCGAGAAAATCTTATAGAAAATTATGCCGATTTGTATGAATTAAAAAAAGAGCAAATTCTACCTTTAGAACGTATGGCAGAAAAATCTGCTGAAAATTTAATTAAAGGTGTGCAAGATTCTACCCAAGTGCCTTTTGAACGAGTTTTATTTGCGTTAGGGATTAGATATGTAGGTGAAACCGTAGCTAAAAAATTAGCCAAACACTACAAAACGATTGAAGCTATAGAAGCTGCTACGCAAGAAGACTTGGTAAGCGTAGATGAAATAGGAGAAAAGATTGCAGAGAGTGTAGTCGACTTTTTTGCGGTGGAAGAAAACAGAGAAATAGTTAATAGATTAAAATCTCACGGACTGCAATTAGCAATTTCTGAAGAAGAATTGGCTGGGCAAACCGATAAATTAAACGGAAGTACTTTTGTTATTTCTGGAGTTTTTGAAAAAATATCACGTTCAGAATTAAAAAAATTAATTGAAGCTAATGGTGGTAAAGTAACTAGTTCTATTTCTACTAAAACCAACTATTTAGTGGCAGGAGATAAAATGGGGCCAAGTAAATTAGCTAAAGCAGAAAAAGCAGGAACAACAATTATTTCTGAAGATGATTTTCTAGCAATGGTAGAATAATTAACATCTAAGTAGGTGAAAAACTTTTCAAAATAAAAGTGAAATGATGGAGAAAATTGCGGTAATTGGAGGTTTAGGTACCCTTTCTGGGGGAGATTTGTTTTTTAAGCTATTAAAAAATCAGGAGGTTTTAAATCATCAAAATAAATATCATTTTATTTTTGAGCAGCAACCTTACCGCCAAATAGAATCTGCTCTACACGAAGAAGAAGATATAAAATCTAGAAAATTTTATACGTTTTCTATTTGCAAGAACTTTGAAGTTAAAGAGGTTTCTAAAATTTTATTGCCATGTTTTGCAAGTCATTCGTTTTTAGAAGAATTACAGAAAGAAACTACTATTTCTATTGTTAATATTTTTCATGCAATTACACATCATTTAACTTCAAAAATTGAAAAAGGAGCAAAAGTAGGAGTGTTAACATCCAATTTTGTAAAAGAATCGTTTTTACTTAATAAGCATTTGGCAGATTATGAGTTGGTTTTCCCTAGCAATCAGGCTAAACTTATGGATGCAATTTACGGTAAAACTGGCATAAAGAACGGAAATTTAGACGGTCTGCCACTCGAGTTTGTGTATCAAGCTTGTTTAGAATTAAAAGAAAAAGGTTGTAAGGTTATTTTACCTTGTATTACAGAAATTTCTCTTGTTGTAAATCAGTTAAGAAAGCGAGGTATTTCTATTATAGATGTGAATGAGGTTTATGCCAATTATGCATTACAAATAGGTAATGTTAAATCTCAGAGTCAACCATTTAAATTAGGCATTGTTGGCGGTGTTGGGCCTTCTGCTACGGTAGATTTTATGAATAAAGTTATTTTAAGTACACCTGCAGCTAAAGATCAAGACCATATTAAAATGGTGGTAGAGCAAAATCCGCAAATTCCAGATAGAACTGCCAATTTAATTTTGAATGAAACAGACCCTACCATTGCTTTGTTTTCTACTTGTAAAAAATTAGAAGCCGCAGGCTCTAACGCAATAGCTATACCTTGTAATACCGCACATGCTTTTGTAAAAGAAATTCAAGCGCATTTAAATATTCCTATTGTGAATATGATTACTACAACTGCGGAGTTTATTCTGAAAAATTATGGAAAAAATACAAAAGTAGGTTTACTAGCTACCACTGGTACAGTAAAAAGTAATGTTTACTTAGATGTACTTAAAAAGTATGAACTTCAAGTTGTAATTCCAGATGAGGTACATCAAAACCATGTGATGGAAAGTATTTATGGAGATTTGGGCGTAAAAGCTGGGTATACTACCGGTTCTTGTAAAGAAGAAATTATGAAAGGAGTTAATTATTTACTAGCTGAAGGAGCGCAAGTTATTATTTTAGGTTGTACAGAATTACCACTTTTATTTACAAATACTAAAGAAATAAACGATAAAGATAGGTCTGTACCTTTGATAGACCCTACTTTAATTTTAGCAGAAAAAGTGGTAGAGTTAGCTACTCTAAAAGACTAAATTAATTTCAAAATTATTTAAACTTCAATAGCAATTCCGTCTGCAGAGATGTTATTTTCTTCATCTAAATAAAAATCAATTCTACCTAAGTTTACACCTGCCCAACCAGTTTGATTAACAAGAACTTTTTTACCTATCATATTTTCTACAATAGTTGGTTTTTCTAAAAAAGTGTGGGTGTGGCCACCAATAATTAAATCTATATCTTTAGTTTGTTCTGCTAATTTTAGGTCTGATATTTTATTGTGTTTATAGCTGTACCCTAAATGAGAAAGACAGATAACCAAATCGCATTTTTCTTCTTGCTTTAGTTTTTTTGTCATTTCTTGAGCAATTTCAACAGGATTTAAATATTTGGTCTCTTTGTAATTTTTTTTACTAACCAATCCGTCTAATTCAATTCCCAGTCCAAAAACGCCAATCTTTACACCATCTTTTGTAAATATTTGGTAATCTTTTACTTTTCCATCGAGTACAGTATTGGTAAAGTTGTAATTAGAGCTAATAAAACTAAAGTTTGCGTGAGGTAATTGAGCGTTAAGACCATCGATACCATTATCAAAATCGTGATTACCTAAAGTAGCAGCGTCATATTTAAGTTTACTCATAAGCTTAAACTCAAGTTCACCACCATAAAAATTAAAAAAAGGAGTACCTTGAAAAATATCTCCAGCATCTAAAAGAAGCGTATTTGGGTTTTCTTTTCTAATACTTTCGATAAGTGTATATCTTCTAGAAACGCCACCTAAGTTAGGGTATTTTGCGTCATCTACCGGAAAAGGCTGTATGTGGCTATGCACATCATTAGTGTGTAAAATAGTAATGTGTTTTCTAGCTGTTTTAAAAGAAGAAGAAAGTAAGCCTAAGCCTCCAATTCCTGTTAAAATTCCGGCTGCTGTTGTATTTTGTATAAAGGTTTTTCTTTTCATCTTACTTTTCTAACTTTATAAAACGTTGATCTCTAACTGGAGCTATAGTGTCTTTCTTTTTAAAATAATCTATAAAAAGATTTCTTAGTTTATAGTTCATATTAATTACAGTATCTGTTTTTGCTAAAAAGTCCATATGATCACCACCTAATTGTAAGTAATCGTTAGTAGCAACATAATAAGTCAGGTTGGTATCAATAGGTTTTTTTTGAATCAAAGATTTTTGAATGCTTCCGTCTGCATTGAGTATAAGTTGAGCACCAGCTAAAGGGTGTGCCGTTTGGTTTTTTGCTAAGTATTGAAAAAGCTCTTGCATAGTTTTACCACTTAGTTTAACTACCACTGCTTCATTTTCAAAAGGCATAATATTGTAGGCTGTTTTAGTGGTGACATCTCCTTTATTAATACTAGCTCTAATACCTCCATAATTTAACAAAACCACATCTAAGCTGTCATTCATTCTTGAAACAAAAATAGGAGTAAGCATTTCCATCACAGCATCTGCTTCCATATTACCTATTGCAGTGTTATATTTGGCATCACTTTTAGAGAGAGATTTGGGAGCATAAGCTAGCGTTGTACTCATTTCTTTGTTAATGTGCTCTGCGTAGGGAGCTATAAATTGATCTAACTCTGCATTAGAAGAAATAGTATCTGTTACTTGAATTTCTTCTCCTTCAATTTTAGCAACCGCTAAGGCTTGGTCTTTACAAGAATAGAATATACTAACAGCAAAAATGCAGCTAGCTTTTAAAAATAGTTTCATAAGAAATAATTGATATGCGAATATAAAAAGAGAATATGTAATCTTTTTACTAAAACATAAAAAGCTAACGTAAATATATTATGCAATTATTGTAGTAAGTGATGTAACTTTTTGTCAAATTTGTAGTCTTATTGACTAAAATAACTAAATTAATGAAAAAAGTAATGTATGCTGTTGCTATGGTAGCGGCCTTAGTAGGTTGTAAATCAACGCAACAAGAAGCTAATAAAGATTTAGTAGTAGCTAAATTAGATTTAGTAAATGTTCAAGACGATAAAGTAATGGTAAGTGTAGATCCGGGTAAATTTATCACCCCAGAAACTACATTTTATATTCCTAAAACTGTGCCAGGTACTTATTCTACAGATAATTACGGGAAATTTATAGAAGGTTTAAAAGCATTAGATTACGATGGTAATGAGTTATCTGTTACTAAATTAGATGATAACTCTTGGAAAATTAGCAATGCAATAGCATTAGATAAAGTTACCTATTGGGTAAATGATACTTATGATATAGATGGGGAAGAGGGTGTTTTCTCTCCAGCAGGAACTAATATAGCTGCTGGTGAAAACTTTATGCTGAATTTACATGGTTTTGTAGGTTATTTTGAAGGATTGTCTGAAAAGCCATACCAATTACTAATTAATCATCCTAAAAACTTAAATGCAGGGACATCTCTAACAAAAATAGAGGTAGAGACAGAAGAAGGTGTAGATTATGTAACAGATCAGTTTAATGTAGATCGTTATTTTCAAGTAACCGATCATCCAATTATGTATTCTGTACCAGATACTACAAGTTTTGTAATGCAAGGCATGAAGGTGAAATTAGATGTTTACTCTCCAAATAAAATGGTGTCTGTACAAGATGTTGCTCCTAAATTAAAAGAAATGATGCAGGCGCAAAAAAGCTTTTTAGGAGATTTTGATAATACAGGAACCTATGCGGTTTTATTATACTTGTCAGATATTAATAAACCAGATGCTCAAGGTTTTGGTGCATTAGAGCATCACACTTCTACCACCGTGGTGTTGCCAGAATCTATGGGAATAGAGCGTTTAAATGAAACGATGAAAGATGTAGTTTCTCACGAGTTTTTTCATATAATTACTCCGTTAAGTGTACATTCTAACGAAGTTCACTACTTTAATTATAACGACCCAGAAATGTCTCAACACCTTTGGATGTACGAGGGAGTTACAGAATATTTTGCAAACTTATTTCAAGTAAACCAAAAATTAATTGATCACCAGTCTTTTTATGATCGTATGGCAGAGAAAATAGCTTCTTCAAAATCTTTTGATGATACTATGCCGTTTACAGTGATGAGTGAAAATATTTTAGATGAAAAATATGAAAGCAGCTACTATAATGTATATCAAAAAGGAGCTTTAATAGGTATGTCTTTAGATATTCGTTTGCGTGAATTAAGTAATGGAGAAATGGGTATTTTAGACTTAATGAAGAAATTAAGTAACAAATACGGGAAAAATAAACCATTTAACGATGAAGATTTAATACCTGCAATTGTAGAGTTAACTTATCCAGAAATTCAATCATTTTTTAATGATTACGTAAGCGGAACTACGCCAATACCGTACAACACTTTCTTTGAAAAAGTTGGAGTAGCAGAAATGCAAACAGAAGTAGAGACAGGAATGTTTTTAAAAGGTCAAGAACCATATATAGATGGTAACCCTCAAACTAAAGAATTATTTTTTAGAGAAGGTATTGTGTTTAATTCATTTTTAAAAGAATTAGGAGTAAAACCTAAAGACACTATAATCTCTATGAACGGAACAGCATATACCATAGAAAATGTATATGGTTTAATTATGACTTCTCAGGCGTTAAAAGAAGGAGATAAAGTTACTATAGAAGTAGAAAGAGATGGAAAGAAAATAAATTTAGAAGCAAACTACAAAACCCCAATGGGTTCACAAACTGCATTACAAGAAATGGAGTTATCTAGTGATGATAAACGCGTAAAGCTTAGAAAAGCTTGGTTAGGTAATTAAACTAGATAGTAATAAAGTATAAATTTTTAAAGCTGTCTTTAATAGGCAGCTTTTTTTTGTATGTATAAGCTTTAAAAATGATGTAAAGTAAAGATTAAATTTCTATTATAAATCTTACATTTGCGGGGCTGTTATCAAAAAAATAAATGTTTCAGAAATTAAAAATTAAATCAGCAGAAAAAGTAGTTGAAAATTGTATACTTCAACACCAACCTAAAGCAGTAAAATCTATTCAAAAAATGGGAGTCATTTTAGATGGATCATTGTTAGAATTAGGTTTGAAATTAGCTTTGTTAGAAAAAGAACTAGCTGCAATTACAAAAAAATATCAACTTATTATTTTTTCTGAAACCGAAATAGAAAATTACCTCACCTACAATAAAAAAGATTTAAGCTGGAGAGGTAAGTTTAAACCAATGACAGAAGCTGCTAACTTTCAGCAAGAAAAGTTTGATGTATTAATAAATTATTTCAATTTAGAAAAACCAGAATTATCTATTTTGGGAGCTTGTGCTTCATCAAACATGAAAATAGGTTTTTCTCCCTCGGTAAAAAAAGGTTTAAATGATTTGTCTATTAAAGTAGACCCTTTAAAAGTTGAAGTTTTTATTAAAGAATTAAAGAAATATTTAGCAATTATAAACCAATAATAAATTAACCAACAATAAAATGAAAAAGTTTTTAGGTACTGGAGTAGCGTTAATTACCCCTTTTAAAGATGATCGCTCTGTAGATGTAGAAGCTCTAAGAAGTCTTGTACGTTTTCAAAAAGAAAATGGAATAAATTACCTAGTAGTTTTAGGTACTACTGGAGAATATGCAACACTAACTAATGAAGAAAAACAATTAGTAAAGAAAACTATTGTTGAAGAAAATAATGGCGCATTACCTCTAGTTTTAGGTATTGGTGGCAATAATACGCAAGCAGTAGCAGATGCTGTACAAAATGAAAATCTAGAAGGTTTTGATGCAATTCTTTCTGTTTCACCATATTATGTAAAGCCTACACAAGAAGGTATTTACCAGCACTTTAAAAAAGTGTCACAATCCTCTCCGTTACCAGTCATTCTATATAACGTACCAGGTAGAACAAGTTCTAACATGTTACCAGAGACAGTTGCAAGAATAGCTAAAGACTGTGATAATGTAATAGGAATTAAAGAAGCAGCTGGAGATATAGTGCAGGCTATGAAAATGATAGACCAAACACCAGATGATTTTTTAGTAATTTCTGGAGATGATATGATTACTTTACCAATGGTATTAGCCGGAGGTGCAGGAGTAATATCTGTAATAGCGCAAGGTTTTCCTAAAGAATTTGCTCAAATGGTACAGCACGGTTTAAGTAGAAATGTAGACGAAGCTTATAAAATTCATTACCAAATAGCTCCTTCTATAGATTTAATTTTTGAAGAAGGAAACCCAGCAGGAATCAAATCTGTAACCAAAAAACTAGAGATAACACAAGATTTTGTTAGATTACCACTAATAGAAGCAAGTAAAGAATTAAGCTCAAAATTAAGCGAGTTTGTAGATCAAAATAAATAAGGTCTAGTACAATAAACGCAGCTGTTTTGGGTTTTAATTAAATTTTTATAATCCATAATATTAAAGTACTTTTGCAAGATGTTTTTAAAAATGCGTAATATAACCTTTATTCTTCTAACCGTTTTAACTTTAGGTGCTTGTAGTGAGTATCAAAAAGTTTTAAAAGAAGACGATGTCAAAGCAAAATATGCTATGGCAGACAGTCTTTATAATCAGGGGATTAGAGAGGGTAAGAATAGTAAGTTAAAAAAATCACTTCGTTTGTTAGATCAAATAGTGCCACAATACCGAGGGAAACCTCAAGGAGAACGTTTGGCATATATCTATTCTAACACATATTACGAGTTAGGTGGTTTTTTTGATGCAGGTTACCAATTTGAGCGTTTTACAAAAGCATACCCTAGAAGTGAAAAAGTAGAAGAAGCTTATTATAAGAGTGCTAAAAGTTATTATGAAGTTTCTCCAAGATTTAGTTTAGATCAAACAGAAACTTATAAAGCAATAGATAAATTTCAAGAATATATCTCTAAATATCCAGATGGAGAATTTATTGGCGATGCTAACGAGTATATGGCTAATTTAAGAGATAAATTAGATGAAAAATCTTATGAGATAGCTAAACAATATCATCATACAGAAGATTATAAAGCAGCTATTGCAGCATTAAATAATTTTATAGAAGATAACCCAGGATCTAAATATTTAGAGAAAGCATACTTTTATAAATTTGACTCAGCTTATACTTTGGCTATTAGAAGTTACCAGCAATTAGTGCCAGAAAGACTAAAAGTAGCAAAAGAATATTTTGAAGATTATATAAGATATTATCCTGAAGGTGAATTTGCTCAACAAGCAAAAGAATATTCAGCAGATATAGAACAAAGACAACAAATAAATAACACTAATTCATAAACTATGGATTTAAAGAAGACAGATGCTCCTGTAAACACAACTACTATAGATAAAAACTTAGTAGATGCGCCTACAGATAATATCTATGAAGCAATTTCAATTATTTCTAAAAGAGCAACTCAAATTAATACAGAAATTAAAAAAGAGTTGTTAGAGAAATTAGATGAGTTTGCCACTTATACTGATAGCTTAGATGAAATCTTTGAAAACAAAGAGCAGATAGAAGTTTCTAAGTTTTATGAAAGACTACCTAAGCCACAATCTTTGGCAGTACAAGAGTGGTTAGAAGATAAAATTTACTTTAGAGACACAAAAAGTAACTTAGAGTAAAAAAATATGGCTGTTTTGAGCGGTAAAAAAGTTTTACTTGGTGTAACAGCAGGTATTGCTGCTTATAAAACCGCTTATATAGTTAGGCTTTTTATTAAAGCCGGAGCAGAGGTAAGAGTAGTAATGACTCCTGAATCTAAAGAGTTTGTTACTCCTCTTACCCTTTCTACTTTATCTAAAAATGAAGTATATTCTTCATTTACTAATGAAGAAGGAGAAAGTTGGAATAATCATGTAGAATTGGGGCTTTGGGCAGATTTTATGCTAATTGCACCAGCAACAGCCAACACACTTTCTAAAATGGCAAATGGGCATAGTGATAATTTATTACTAGCTACTTACCTTTCTGCCAAATGTCCTGTTTATTTTGCACCTGCAATGGATTTAGATATGTATAAGCATCCATCTACCAAAGCAAGTTTAAATAAATTAAGTGACTTTCAAAACAAAATGATACCCGTTGGTTCTGGAGAATTAGCAAGTGGTTTACAGGGAGAAGGTAGAATGGCAGAGCCAGAAGAAATCTTAATCTTTATAGAAAACGATCTTAAAAGTCAATTACCACTTTACGGAAAAAAAATACTAATCACCGCAGGTCCAACATACGAAGCTATAGATCCCGTACGTTACATAGGTAATCATTCTAGCGGTAAAATGGGGTATGCTATTGCAGAGCAAGCAGCAAGCTTAGGGGCAGAGGTTATTTTAGTTAGTGGTCCGTCATCATTAACTATTACCAACAGTTCAGTGCAACTAGTTAAAGTTACAAGTGCACAAGAAATGTATGTTGCCGCACATCAATATTTTACAGATGTAGATGTAGCAATTGCAGCAGCAGCGGTTGCAGATTATAGACCAAAGCATGTGGCAAGTCAAAAAATTAAAAAAGCATCTGCTGTATTAACTATTGAATTAGAGAAAACCAAAGATATTTTGCTTTCTTTAGGAGAAGTGAAAAAGCACCAGATACTAATCGGGTTTGCTTTAGAAACAGAAAATGAAGAAGCAAATGCAAAAGGTAAATTAGCGCGTAAAAACTTAGACTTTATTGTTTTAAACTCTTTAAATGATAAAGGTGCAGGTTTTAAACAAAGCACCAATAAAATAAAAATTATTTACGCTAATAAGATAAAAGAATTTGAGTTGAAACCTAAAGAAGAGGTGGCAAAAGACATTTTAAATGAAGTGATTTACTATGATAAAGATTAAGCTTACTTTTTTGTTATTATTTATTTCTTTAGCAAGTTTTGCTCAAGAATTTAACTCTGTAGTTACTGTAAACACTAATCAGACAGGTAAATCTAATCTTTCTATTTTTAAAACCTTACAAAAATCAATTCAAGATTTAGTAAATCAAAACACTTGGACAGATAATGACTTAGAAGATTTTGAAAAAATAACTTGTAACTTTTTTATAAATGTTACCGAGTATGATTCAGATAATTTTACGGCAACAATTCAAGTACAAGCATCAAGACCGGTTTATGGTTCAAACATCTCTACCCCAATATTTAATTATAAGGATGATCAATTTAATTTTTCATATACAGAATTTCAACCTTTAAATTATAACCCAAATACCTATTCTTCTAATTTAGTTTCTACCATTAGTTTTTATATATATACTATCTTAGGCATAGATGCAGATACTTTTTCTCCTATGGGAGGTACAGCTCATTTTCAAGAAGCTAATTTAATTGTAAATACCGCACAACAAAGTGGTAGACAAGGTTGGCAATCTTCAGATGGTAATCAATCTAGATTTCGTTTAAATTCAGATTTACTTTCTAATAATTTTACAAAATTTAGACAAGTGCTGTATGTTTATCATAGAGAAGGTTTAGATACGATGCACAAAGATGTAGACGCATCTAAAAATAAAATTATAGAATCTATAGATTTACTCAAACAAGTAAATAGCTCTAGGCCAAATTCACTTTTATTGCGTACTTTTTTTGACGCTAAAGCAGATGAAATTACTAATATATTTAATGGCGGTCCTAAAATAGACTTAACTCAAGTATTAAATGATTTACGACGTATAGCTCCATTTTATAACAACAAATGGGGTTCTATTAAAAATTAATTTTCTTCTCCTTGTTATAAGCAAAAATTCCCTCGTATATTTACTTAAAAAATAAACTAGAGAATTGTTAACATCACTTTCTATAAAGAATTTTGCATTAATTGAAGACGCGCATCTTCAGTTACAAGACCAGTTTACCATTATTACAGGAGAAACTGGAGCAGGAAAATCTATACTTTTAGGTGCTTTGTCACTTTTATTAGGTAAAAGGGCAGATTTAAGCGCAATAAGAAATCCAGAAAAAAAATGTGTAATTGAAGGAGTTTTTCAAATAGAAGCCTACGATTTACAATCTATTTTTGAAAAAAATGATTTAGATTATGAGTCGCAAACTATTATTAGAAGAGAGATTTTACCTTCTGGTAAGTCTAGAGCTTTTATAAATGATACGCCTGCAACTCTTCAAAAGCTCGGGGTTTTGGGTAATTTGTTGGTAGATATTCATAGTCAGCATGAAACATTATCTATAGGGGAGTCAGATTATCAATTTCAAGTAATAGATGCGCTTGCAGATAACAAACAGCTACTTCAAAATTATAGAACTTCTTATAAAGCATATCAGCAATTAATTCAGCAGCTTAATAATTTAAAAGAAAATCAAAGAGAAGCGGCAGCTACTTATGATTACAATTTATTTTTATTAAATGAATTAAAAGAAATAAACTTAAAAGAAGGTATGCAGGAAGAGTTAGAAACTCAATACCAAGAATTAAGTAACGTAGAAGAATTAAAAGAAAATTTATCTGCTGCAGCACACCATTTACAGCAAGAAGAATTAGGTGCAGTAAGTATTTTGCAAGAAGTTAAAAATAGACTTTTAGCATTAGAGAATTATGGAGAGCAATATCAATCTTTGTCAGAGCGTATTCAAAGTGTTTTAATAGAGATAGAAGATATGACTATTGAAATTGAGCGTTTAGAAAATAGGGTAGAAGCAGATCCAGAAACCTTAATGTATGTAAATGAGAAGCTTCAGCAATTATATAGCGTTCAAAAAAAGCATCATTTAGATAGTGTAGAAGATTTGTTACAGCTTCAAAACAGTTTGCAAGAAAAAGTAGCAACCTCAGATAATGCAGAAGAAGAAATAGAAGCTTTAAATTTAAAAATAGAAGAATCTAAAACTAAAACGCAGAAATTAGCTACACAATTATTTGATAAGCGTAAAAAAGTAATTCCAGGTTTTGTTAAATCTGCAGAAAAGATCTTGACGCAGGTAGGTATGCCAGATGCTAAGATTAAAGTAGAATTAAATAACACTAATAACTTTTATACCACAGGATCAGACGAAATAAAATGGAAACTCGCAGCCAATAAAGGAGGTAGTTTTAATGATATTAAAAAAGCAGCTTCTGGGGGAGAGTTATCTAGAATTACCTTAGCTATTAAAAGTATTTTGGCTAGGTATAGCAAATTACCTACTATTATTTTTGATGAAATAGATACGGGGGTGTCTGGAGATATTGCTCAAAAAATGGCAGTTATTATGAGTGCTATGGGAGAAGATATGCAAGTAATTTCTATAACACATTTACCGCAAATTGCAGCAAAAGGAAATCATCACTTTAAAGTATTTAAAGCAGCAGAAAATAATATAACAAAAACCAATATCTTACAGTTAAATAAAGAGCAACGTGTACAAGAATTAGCAGAAATGCTAGGCGGTAAAGAAAAATCGGCATCAGCAATTGCACACGCAAAAGAATTACTTAACTAACAGATGTTTTATTATATTTACCGCTTCAAAAGACAATTAAAATAGAAACCATGTCATATAATTTATTAAAAGGAAAAAGAGGAATTATTTTTGGGGCTTTAGATGAAAATTCAATAGCTTGGAAAACAGCAGAGAAAGTTCATGAACAAGGAGGTAAATTTGTATTGACCAACGCTCCTGTTGCCATGCGTATGGGAGCTATTAAAGAATTAGCAGAAAAAACAGGTGCAGAAATTATACCCGCAGATGCTACAAATATTGAAGATTTAGAAAACTTAATAGAAAAAGCTACCGAAATTTTAGGGGGTAAATTAGATTTTGTACTTCACTCTATAGGTATGTCTGTAAATGTAAGAAAAGGGAAACGTTATACAGATCAAAATTACGATTGGACAGCAAAAGGTTGGGATGTTTCTGCAGTATCTTTTCATAAAACAATGCAAACTTTATACAAAAAAGATGCAATGAATGAATGGGGAAGTATTGTAGCGCTTACTTATATGGCTGCACAACGTGTTTTTCCAGATTATAATGATATGGCAGATAATAAAGCATACTTAGAATCTATAGCACGTAGTTTTGGTTATTTCTTCGGAACAGAGAAAAAAGTAAGAGTAAATACAATATCTCAATCTCCAACACCAACTACTGCAGGACAAGGAGTAAAAGGTTTTGACGGTTTTATTAAATATGCAGATGAAATGTCAGCATTAGGTAATGCAACAGCAGATGAATGTGCAGATTATACCTTAACCTTATTTTCAGATTTAACTAAAAAAGTAACTCTTCAAAACTTATTTCATGATGGAGGTTTCTCTAACATGGGAGTAAGTCAAAAAGTAATGAGTAGATTTATTGAAGAGTAAAATCTAATATACATTTATGTATGATATTTAAAAATCGCCTTTGGGCGATTTTTTTGTTTTATGTTAAAGTTTGTTTTATGTTAAAGTTTGTTTTATGTTAAAGTTTGTTTTTTTATTATAGTTTGTGTTATTTGTTATGTTAATTGTTGATATATTTAATTGGAATTTAACTATAATTACGTTGATATGAATAAAATTACTTTTTTGGTTTTTATACTTATTTCATCTATAAGTATAAGTCAAGTATTAGACGAAGATTTTGAGGGAACAATGGGGGCAAATGGATTGCCAACAGGATGGACGGAGACTGGTTTATCAACAGATGGAATTTGGTCTGTCGGAGATGCTACATCAGCATCTTCTCTTTTTTTTAGTTACTCAGCACATACAAATTTTGCATATACAAATGATGATGATTGTAATTGTGATAAGTCTGCAGATAGGTTAATTACACCTGCACTAGATTTATCGACACTTACTACAGTAGAATTGACATATTCTTTGTATTTTCCTAATTCAGAGACAGTCACTATAGAAGTTAGTACAGATAGTGGAGTTACTTGGACCACAGAATCTACTTTAACAAGTAATTCGGGTTGGTTAAATAATGAAACTTTAGATTTAACAACCTATGCAGGGCAAAGTAATGTATTAATTTCTTTTCTATATAATGACAATGGAGATTGGGCATATGGATTAGGAATTGATGATGTTATGGTTGATGAGTTACCAACTTGTGTAAGTCCATCCAGTTTATCTGCAACCAATGTTTCTGCAACAGGAGCAGATTTATCTTGGACAGAAAATGGAACCGCTACTTCTTGGAATATTGAAGTGGTTACAGCAGGAACATCACCCACTGGAGTTGCTACAACTACTGGTGTAACTAATCCATATACAGTTAGTGGGTTGAGCTCGGCTACTGATTATGAATTCTATGTTCAATCAGATTGTGGTAATGGAGATTTAAGTAGTTGGTCTGGTCCATTTTCATTTACTACCCCTTGTGCCATTTTTACAACTCCATTTTTAGAAGATTTTAATGGTACTACTTCTGTTCCAAATTGTTGGGAAGAAGCAGGTAGTGGCACACCTACAACAGGTCCTAGTTCTCTTGGTTCAGGAAACTGGAACTTTGGTGATTACTTAAATGATAGTAGTAATACTATTTCAGCAAAAATTAATTTATGGTATACAGGTAAAGAAGAATGGCTTATTTCTCCAGAAATAGATATAACATCTGGAAGTTTTAACTTAGAATATAAAGTTGCAGAAACAGATTATGACGATTCTGTAGCTAATGAAGATGGTGGTATGGCAACTACAGATGATGAGGTTCAAGTTTTAATTACTACAGATGGAGGAGCCACTTGGCAAAACATTACAACTTATAATGCTTCTAACGTAGCTGCATTAGCAGGTCAGCAAGAATCATTTAGTTTAGCAGCTTATACAGGTACAATACAAATAGCTTTTTGGGCTTCAGAAGGTACAGTAGATGATACAGCTGATTATGACTTTTTTATAGAAGATGTAGCAATTGTGGCAGCACCAACGTGTGATGACCCTACAAATATTGTAGTTTCTAATATAACAGAAACTACAGCAGAAATTAATTGGACAGAGAACGGCAGTGCAACAGAATGGGAGATACTTTATGGCGTTACAGGGTTTGATCCAACAACAGCGGGAACATTAGTAATGGATAACGATGGTACCTTAGGAGAAACTTTAAGCGGTTTGACAGAAGGGCAAGATTACGATGTTTACGTAAGATCTGTTTGTTCGTCTTTAAATAGTGGTTGGGTAGGACCAGTAATGTTTACTACATTATGTCCGGAAGTAACATCTATCTCAGTTACTAATATAACAGGAACAACAGCAGAAATTAATTGGACAGAGAACGGTAGTGCGACAGAATGGGAAATACTTTATGGCGTTACAGGGTTTGATCCTACAACAGCGGGAACATTAGTAATGGATAACGATGGTACCTTAGGAGAAACTTTAAGTGGTTTAACATATGAAGAAGATTACGATGTTTATGTAAGATCAATCTGTTCTTCTGTAGATAGTGATTGGACGGGGCCAGAAATGTTTACAACAGGAACATTAAATGTTTCATCAGAAATACTTAGTGATGTTAAATTATATCCTAATCCAACTAGAAATATACTAAACTTTACAGCAGATATTAAAGTTGAGAAAATATCAATCTATAGTATTTTAGGAAATAAAGTGTTTACACTAAATCCAAAAGATTTAAATGTAAGTATGAATTTAGAGAGCTTACAATCTGGAGTATATTTAGTAAAAGTGCAAAAAGAAAATGCAGTTAAAACCTTTAAAATTATTAAAGAGTAAAAAGTAAGAAACTTTTATAGTGACAAAGAAAGCCTAGCATTGCTAGGCTTTCTTTGTTTTAATATTTTGAATTTATTAAATTATTTATTAGAGAATTTAAGTAATGGTGTAGTTATTTCAACAAGAAATAAAATCGTAAAATCTAATCGAAATTAATGATTAAACAAACTGAAGTTATATAAAAGCTTACATAGATGACAAAGAATTAATAATGTGAAGTTGATTAATAGTTAAATGATCTTTTTAGCTATTTGTGATATATTTTCAATAAAGTATCAATTTACATCGTTTTTTTTAAACATTTAATCGATTAACTTGCTTTTTGTTGAATTTATTGTTTTTTGTTAACATTTTATTGTTATTTTAACCAATAGTTTAACTTAAATTTCACACATGAAAAAAATTACTCCACTATTTTTCTTTGCTCTTTTAATAAGCTGGCAAGGATATTCACAAACTGGGTGTAGCTCGATATTAGCTCCATTTACAGAAAATTTTGATTCAGGAGCCATTCCTAATTGTTGGTCGCAAAACTCTAGCAATGATTGGGAGTTTGATGGTACTATTAGTTGGAATACGTCACAATGTACTGCATCTCCATCAGATCATACAACAGGTGCTGGTGAATTTGCAGCGGTAGATATGACAAATATCGCTCCAGCAGAAACTATTACTTTAGAACTACCTTTGATAGATGTAAGTGCACTTACAGTTCCTGAATTAAGTTTTTATATGTTTATGTGTACACAGGGGTATTCGCCAGGCAATGAATTACACGTTGAAGCTTATGACGGCACAACTTGGAATCAAGTAGGATTAGTAAATACAGGAAGTGCGAGTTGGGAGAATCATACCTTTATGTTACTAAATTATGTTGTAGGTAATACAGTACAATTAAGATTAAGAGCCCAAGAGGTTACTACTACATCAGGGTTTTCGTTTTATGGTGATATAGCGATTGATGATTTAACAATTGCAGAAGCTCCTACATGTATTAAACCTACAGGTATCTCTAATACTTCGGTTACAGCAACTACTGCAGATTTTTCTTGGACAGCTCCAGCCATTGTGCCTTCTAGTGGTTACGAATGGGCTGTAATGGCTTCAGGTTCTACCCTAGATATTTCTACAGCTATTAGTACAGGAACGTCTTTAACAACTAGTGCAACTGCAGGATCTCTAACACAAGTTACAAACTACGATTTTTACGTACGTTCGGATTGTGGAGGTACAGATCAAAGTGTTTGGGAAGGTCCTTTTGCATTTTCAACAGGTTGTCTTTCTCAATTAACAGGAACATATAATATTGGTGCTACAGGTGATTATGCAACTATTTCAGCAGCAATTGCAGACCTAAATACTTGTGGTATTTCTTCTGCGGTTACTTTTAATTTAATGAGTGGTTCAGGACCGTATAATGAACAATTAGTTTTAAATGAAGTAACTGGTGCTAGTGCAACTAATACGATAACTTTTAATGGTAATGGAGAAACTGTAACTTCTACTACAGATTCATCAAATAGAAATTTATTTTTACTAGATGGAGCAGATTATGTGACTCTTAATAATTTCAATTTTGTAACTCAAGATGTAGATTATAATTTTGTTATTCAACTTACTAATGGAGCTAATTTTAATAGTATAACAAACAATACTATAGATTTAACTTCTGCAATAGCAGATTCAGGTTCAGATAATGCTGGTATTGTTGTTTCAGGAAGTCTAACTAGTGCTGTTACTGATGGAAACAGTGGTAACGTTACTATTACTGGAAACGCAATAATTGGTGGATACTACGGAATCAGTATTAGTGGAGAATCTACTGGAAGTGCTATGAATAATACGATATCTAATAATGTGATTCAAGATTTTTATTATTACGGGATATACAATAACGATGTAGAAAACACAACTATTAGTGGTAATGATATTCATAGAGAAAATAGAGCAAATGTAAGTTCATTTTATGCATTGTACTTTACAGGAAACGGCGGCGGAAATATTATTGATGCTAATATGATTCATGATGCGTTTACTAGTGAGCCTACTGCAACTAGTACAGCATACACTATTTATCATACTTTAACAGATGCCGCTGCAGGAAATGCCAATGTGGTATCTAATAATATTATATATAATATTAATGGTGTAGGAGGAACTAATTATGGAATATATAATAGCGGAAGTGACGGAGTGCATTATTACCATAACACCATTTCGCTAGATTTTCAAGGAGCAACTTCAGGTACTACTAGAGGTTTTTACCAGACAGGTTCAGCATCAGATATTGAATTTATTAACAATATTATTTCTATTACAAGAGGTGGTACAGGTACTAAGTATTGTTTATATTTTAATACAGCAGCATCTAGTATTATTAGTAATAATAATGTGTTATATATAAATGCTTCTGCTGGAACAAATCATTTAGGTTATTTAGGAAGTGCTCAAACTACCTTGTTGGATTGGCAAACGGCAACTAGTGGTGATGCAAATTCCTTAGATGCAGATCCAATATTCGGAGGAGCATCTACGGGGCAATTATCTCCTAATAATGGGGCAATAGATAATTTAGGAACACCATTAACAGTCGTAACTCTAGATATTAATGGAGTAACTAGAAGTTCAACAACACCAGATGTAGGAGCGTTTGAGTTTACTCCACCGTCTTGTACTCAGCCTTCAGGTATTGCAGTTAATAATATCACTGCAACAAATGCTGATATTATATGGACAGAAAATAATACCCCAGCTGCTACAGAATGGGAGATTGAATATGGATTGTCTGGATATACTCAAGGCTCTACTGCTGCAATAGCTACTATTGTTGATAATGACGGTATTTTGGGAGAAACTCTAACAGGCTTATCAGGTACAACTGATTATGATGTGTATGTTAAAACAAACTGTTCTACAACTAGCTCTAGTGCTTGGTCAGGTCCATATACATTTACAACTGCTTGTGCAGCATTTGTTGCACCATTTTTTGAAAATGTAGAAACTCATATTGCTACCACTACTTTTAATGATTCACAATGTTGGTATACTATTCAAAGTTCATATGGTTGGGATATTAGTGATGATGATACACCATCTAGCGGAACAGGGCCAAACCAAGCGTATAGTGGTACGAATTTCTTCTTTACAGAAGGATCTAGTGGTAGTAGTGGAGACGTAGCAGAATTATATAGTCCATTTATAGATATTAGTGCATTATCTTCTCCTGCATTAGAATTTTATTACCATATGTTTAATGGTAGTACAGTTGGAGATATGGGAGAATTACACGTAGATGTATATGATGGTAGTGTTTGGAATAATAATGTTATGACACCATTAGTTGGTGGTCAACAAACAGCTCAAGCAGATGCTTGGTTCTTAGCAACTGTAGATTTATCTTCTTATACAGGAACGATTCAAGTACGTTTTAGAGCAATTAGAGGTAATGATTATGAAAGTGATATCTCAATAGATGATGTTGATATTTTCGATTATAGTTGTGTAGCTCCAACAAATATAACCTCTTCAAACATTACGACAACAACTGCAGATTTCTCTTGGACAGCATCTCTAGATGAAACTAATGGTTATGAATATATAATCATGTTAGATGGAGATATTCCTGGAGTAGATACACCAGTTACAACTGGTACTTTAGGTACAGGTGCCACATCGATTTCAGTTTCTGGTTTGTCGCCAGGGGTAGATTATGATTTTTACATCCGCACCATATGTTCTTTAGATGGATCATGGTCAATGATTGATTTTACTACTGCATTGCCACCTTGTGATTTGCCTACGGCAATTACAAATACTGGATTTACCTTGACAACAGCAGATTTTTCTTGGACAGCTTCTGCAGATGAAATGAATGGATATATATGGTATGTTATGACAGATGGAGACGATCCGTTAGTAGATACTCCAGTGACTAACGGTACAGTAGCTACAGGTGTAACAACTGTGCAAGTTACAGGGTTAACACCAGGAACATCTTATGACTTTTACATACAAACTGATTGTGGAGGAACCACAATAAGTGTAATGAGTGCTACATTAGATTTTATAACAGATGATTATCCGTGTACACCTCCATCAAGTGTTTTCAATAACGCTCTTACAGATGTTACCGCTAAATTTACGTGGCAAACTAATGGATTAGAAACAGGAGGTTATAGTTGGGTGTTAATGGCAGATGGAGATGATCCGTTAGTAGATATGCCTTTATTTAATGGAAGTGTAGCTACAGGAGTAACTTCCGTGATTATTTCAGGGTTAACGCCAATGACAAGTTACGATTTTTATGTTAAAACTTCTTGTAGTACAGATGATAGTGACTGGTCTGTTAAAGTTGATATAACTACGTTAGGTCCTCCTTGTGATGCTCCAACGGCGGTTACACTAGTGGATGTTCAAACTACTACAGCTGAATTTTCTTGGACAGCCTCTCTTGATGAAACTAATGGGTATGAGTGGTATGTAATGACAGATGGAGATGATCCTTTAGTAGATATGCCATTATTCAGTGGTAATGTAAGTACAGGAGTTACAACAGTTACTGTAACAGGTTTAGCAACAATGACATCTTATGATTTTTACGTTCAAACGGATTGTGGATCTAGTAACATGAGCGATTGGTCAGCAAAAGTAGAAGTAACTACATTAGCATCTTGTGATGCTCCAACAACAGTTACATTAGTAGATGTTCAAACTACTACAGCTGAATTCTCTTGGGCAGCATCTCCAGATGAAACCAATGGATATGAATGGTATGTAATGACAGACGGAGATGATCCTTTAGTAGATATGCCTTTATCTAGTGGTATTGTATCTTCAGGAGTAACTTCTGTTGTTGTAACAGGATTAACACAAACCACAAATTATGATTTCTATGTGAAAACTTATTGTGATGCTAATAATGAAAGCGATTGGTCAGCAAAAGTTGATTTTGTAACCGAAGATGATTTATCAGTTAATAATAATTTATTTAATAACTTTAAATATTATCCTAATCCAGTATCTCAAATGTTAACATTAAATGCTGGTGTTCAAATAAATGAAGTTTCTATTTATAATTTATTAGGTCAACAAGTATTGGTAGTAAAGCCTAATAGTTTGAAAACTAATCTTGATTTATCAAGATTACAAACAGGACCTTATATAGTAAAAGTTATTATAAATGAATCTTCTAAGATGTTTAAAATTATTAAAGAATAAAAAGTAAGAAACTTTTATAGTGATAAAAAAAGTCTAGCATTGCTAGGCTTTTTTTGTTTTATAATACTTGGCAAAAAAATGATTTAAGAATTTAAATTACATTATGTGAATTTTAAAAAAAAATGTAGTATTGTAAAACTTATCGTTAAAAGTTATTATTTATATCTAATTAGTAGCTTTTCTATTTATATCTTCAATTTATAAGTAACATAATATTAACACTTTACGTGTTATTTATCGTTAATCTGCAATTTTAACTGATTAAGTACATTTTTTTTAGATTTAATGTATATATTTATATTTTTTATTTTAAAAATATTTCGTGGTATGAATAAAATTACCTTTTTTGTTTTTTTACTGCTTCCGTTTATTGTTAGTTCTCAAATTTTATCAGAAAATTTTGAAGGAGCGGTAGGAGTTAATGGTCTACCTACTGGGTGGACAGAAACGGGTTTATCTACAGATGGTATTTGGGAAATAGATAACGCAGCAAATGCTTCATCTACATATTTTTCAATTGATCCTCATGGTAATTTTGTTTTTACTAATGATGATTCTTGTAATTGTGATAAATCTGCAGATAGATTAATTACTCCTACATTAGATTTATCTACAATGTCAACTGTAGAGCTAACTTATTCAGTTTTTTTAGAAAACAATTTTGAAGTAGTTAAAATTGAAGTAAGTACAGATGGAGGAAATAATTGGACTAGTGTAGCTACACTAACAGATGTAAATGGTTGGAGAAATGCTGAAAAACTAGATTTATCTGCATATGCAGGTCAAAATAATGTTCTAATTTCTTTTTTATATAATGACCAAGGTTCTTGGGCTTATGGTATAGGTTTAGATGATATTACAGTAGATGAAATACCAACATGCGTTGCACCAAATAATCTACTTGCTAGCAATCTTACAAGTTCTAGCGCAGAATTAAGCTGGAACTCAAATGGGACAGCTACTGCTTGGAATATAGAGGTGGTGACATTAGGCACTACACCATCAGGTACTGCAACAGCATCCAATGTGACGAATCCTTATGTATACAATAATTTAGCTGCAAATACAGGTTATGAGTTTTATGTACAAGCAGATTGCGGAGCAGGAGATGTAAGCACTTGGTCTGGACCATATTATTTTACTACAGAATGTGATATATTTCCATTACCTTTTTTACAAGATTTTAATGCTTCTAATTTTGCTCCAAATTGTTGGGAAGTAGCAAGTGCTGGAGACCCTACATCTGGGCCTTCTAATTTTGGAAGTGGAGATTGGTTACAAGCATATTATTTAAATAACTCTTCAAACTCATTATCTACTAAAGTTAACTTATATTCTGTAGGTACGTCTAGTTGGTTAATATCTCCTAGTATAAATTTATCAGGGGCGTCCTATAATTTAAAATATATGGTTGGGCAAACAGATTATAATGATACTGTAGCTAATGAAAACGGAGGTATGTCTACTACAGATGATGAGGTGCAAGTGTTAATCACTACAGATGGAGGTACAACTTGGCAAAATATAACTACTTATAACTCTACTAATATAGCACCTTTAACAGGTAAACAAGAGTCTTTTGATTTATCTGCTTATTCAGGAATAGTTCAAATAGCTTTTTGGGCATCTGAGGGAGCTAATAACGATGTAGCAGATTACGATTTCTTTATTGATAATGTTGCTGTTAGCCAACAAGAGAATTGTATCAATGTTTCTGGTATTACAATTAATAATGCACTTCCTACGAGTGCAGGTATAACTTGGACAGAAAATGGAGCCGCTGCCGAATGGGAAATTTTATA
Source organism: Mesonia phycicola (assembly GCF_900141885.1). Taxonomy (GTDB): domain Bacteria; phylum Bacteroidota; class Bacteroidia; order Flavobacteriales; family Flavobacteriaceae; genus Mesonia; species Mesonia phycicola. The sequence continues at coordinate 185,734 of NZ_FQYY01000006.1, forward strand.
TGGCTTAACAGGTTTTGATCCAATTACTTCAGGAACAAGTATAATAGATAATGATGGTACGTTGGGAGAAACCCTTACGGGATTAACTGATGATGAAGACTACGATGTATATGTTAGATCTATATGTTCAGAATCATCAATTAGTGATTGGGTAGGTCCAGAAACTTTCTCTACCACTGTACTTAGTGTAAATAATCATCTTTTAAATAGTATTTCTATTTATCCTAATCCAACCTCAAATTTCTTAAATATAGAATCATCTGTATTAGTAGATAAAATTTGTATTTATAGCTTACTTGGCAAAAAAATATTAGAAAATCATCCAGAAAAAATGTCTTCTAGTATTAGTTTACAAGGGCTGCAATCAGGTGTTTATTTAGTTGAAATTCAAAAAAATAATCAAACTAAAGTATTTAAAGTGATAAAAGAATAAATTTTTTAATCTAACTATTTTAAAACCTAGCAAATTAGCTAGGTTTTTTTGTTTGCAATAATTTAGTTTTATTTGGCATTTCTTTCTAACAATGAGTATTTTAGAGAGACTTAAACTATATTATGAAAAAACTATACTTTGTTGCCTGTTTGTTTTTGTCTTTTTTCACTAACGCACAAATACAGCTTACAGAAAATTTTGATCAATCTGCTTTTCCTTCTAATTGGACTTATAGTGGCTCTTACGGGGTATCAAGTAATTTTGCTTGTCAAAATAATAGTGCAAGTAGTAACTTAAACTTACAGTCTCAAAATAGTTCAATAACCTCTCCAAACATAGAAAAACTATCTACGGGGACTATTGTAAATATTCAATTTGATTATAAAATATTAGAAAATTCTACGTCAGGTGTAGTAAATACAGCCACTGCTTCAGGTTGGGGAAATATGGAGGTATTGTATAGCTTAGATCAAGGGGTTACTTGGAGTAGTTTACATATTATAGATAATACTAATTATTCAGCTTCTACATCTTGCACCACTGTTTTATTGTCTATACCAAGTACATCTATTCCTATTGGTTCAGATTTTCAATTGCGTTTTGAAACTAATTGGCTTCAAGGTGATTACTTTTTTTATTTAGATAATATAGCTATAGATCAAGTAGTTACTAGTATACCTAATTGTGATGCTAATGTCACTAGTCCATTAAATACAAGTGTAGATATAAGTGTAAATGAAGATATTCAATGGCAACACGCAACAGGTGGTGCAGTAGGTTATAAAATTACAATGGGAGATACTTCTGGAGGCAATAATATAGCTAATAATACAGTAGTTAATGGAGGTATTACTGTGTTTGATCCTGGTACATTAAATGAATTAACAACCTATTATTTTACAATTGTTCCTTATAATAGTTTAGGTGATGCCGTAGGTTGTACCGAATATTCTTTCACCACAGAAGAAGTTTGTGATATACCTTCTAATATTTCATTTACAGGAATAACACCATATGAAGCTAACGTTGTTTGGTTAGAAAATGGAACAGCTACAGAGTGGGAGGTGCTTTATGGAGATGCTGGTTTTGATGTTTCTACCCAAGGCACGGCTGTGATAGATAATGATGGAGTTTCAGACTTGATAATTAATAACTTGCAACCAAATACCTCTTACGATGTTTATGTAAGATCTATTTGTGATGTAAATAATTTTAGTGAGTGGAGTGTAATAGAGAGTTTTTCTACTTTATCTCTACCAACTAATGATGCTTGCTCTAACTCTATAAGTATAGCTAATTTCCCTTATACAACTTCTCAAGATGCCACTTGGGCTACTAATAATGACGGTTTTATTACAGTTTGCCCAGGATTTGGGATGAATGATGGCGTGTGGTATACCTTTGCAGGTACAGGGTATGATATAACAGTAACTGTAGAAGAAACCAGTATTTGGGATTCTGAAATAGCAATTTATAGCGGAGATTGCTCTAATTTAAGTTGTGTAGATTCTCAAGATTTAGCAGCAGATATTCAAGAAATTACATTTACTTCTACCTTAGGTGATATTTATTATGTTAATATAGGTTACTACAGTGGTGCTATAAATAACAGTGAGGGAGTTTTTAATCTATCTGTAGTAGCAGAAGATGCTCCACCTTGTATTTCTCCAAGTAATATTGTATTTAATCAAGTAGATTCTACTAGTATTGAAGTAATTTGGCAAGAAAACAACTCTGCAACAGAGTGGGAGTTAGTTTATGGGTTGCAGGGTTTTGATATTAATGGGGCTAATGCAATTACAATTATAGATAATGATGGAGTGAGTGACGAAATATTAACCAATTTAATTGCTGATGAAGATTATGAAGTTTATATAAAATCTATTTGTGATGATATTACAACAAGCGAATATTTGGGGCCAATTTCATTTAACTCAACTCTAAGTGTAGTGTCTCAAAATTTTGAAACTTTTTCATTTTACCCAAATCCATTTAATTCAGAAATTACTTTAGAGTCACAAAAAAACATTTCAAAAGTAGAAATCTATTCTATTGAAGGAAAAAAAATATTTCAAAAAAATGTAAATACATTATTTAGCAATATAAATTTATCTAACTACGCCAGCGGAATTTATTTAATGAAGGTGTATATAGAAAATAACTCTAACGTATTTAAATTAATAAAAGACTAAAGAATAAAAATATATTAAATAAGACCTAAGGCATTTGCCTTGGGTTTTTTAGTTTATGTATTTTAGCAGAATGAATGTGAAATATTCTTTTATAGTCCCTGTTTTTAACAGACCTCAAGAAATTCAAGAACTTTTAGAAAGTTTCTTGTCTATGAAGGGAGATATCCCTTTTGAAATTGTAATTGTAGAAGATGGGTCTACCATACCTTCAGAAGAAATAATTAAGAGTTTTAATAGTCAACTTAATATTCTTTATCTAAAAAAAACAAATTCAGGCCCAGGAGATTCTAGAAATTACGGAATGCATAGAGCTAATGGAGAGTTTCTTTTAATTTTAGATAGTGATGTGGTAATGCCAGAGCATTATGTCTTGGCGGTAGATGCTTATTTAAAACAAAACCCTGTAGATTGTTTTGGTGGTCCAGATGCGGCAAAAGCAAATTTTTCAGATATACAAAAGGCAATAAATTTTGTAATGACTTCTTTTTTAACCACTGGAGGAATTAGAGGAAAAGAAACATCTGTGAAAGAGTATGAGCCAAGAAGTTTTAATATGGGAATTTCTAAAAAAGCCTTTTTAAAAACAGGTGGTTTTGGTAAAATTCATCCAGGAGAAGATCCAGATTTATCTATTCGTATTAAAAATGAAGGCTTTAAAATAGGATTTATAAAAGAAGCTTACGTATATCATAAAAGAAGAATTAGTTGGGGAAAATTTTATATTCAAGTAAATAAATTTGGAAAAGTAAGACCAATTTTAAACTCTTGGCACCCACAAACTGCTAGTATTGTTTTTTGGTTTCCAAGCGTATTTACTTTAGGTCTTTTTGCTAGCTTACTACTCTTAATAATTGGTTACACGTTTGCTATTAAACTTTATGGTCTATATTTATTACTCATTTTTATTTTATCTTCAGTACAAAACAAAAGTATTAAAATAGGAGTGTTATCTATTAGAGCAACATTAACACAGTTTTTAGGCTACGGTTTTGGGTTTTTAAAATCTACCTACTATATTAGAGTATTAGCAAAACAGCCAACCAAGGTATTCCCTGAACTATTTTTTGATTAATGGAAAATTATATTTATAAATTAAGAAATACCGTCTTTAAAAAAACCAATTTTAAAGCATTTTTCTTCTTCTTGTTTTTTTCTATAGTAATATGGGTTTTGGTTCAATTTGGTAAAAACTATAAACAAGAAGTTGCAATAGAAGTTAATTATATACACATACCTAAAGATAAAATTGTAAAAAAGAAGAATGATAAATTTTCAGTTCGGTTAAATGATAACGGTTTTAATATAGCTTGGTTTAGTTTTTTAACCCCTTCTGTAGAAGTAAGTCTAGAAGATTTAGAAGTAAAAGGCTCTGAGTTAATCTATACCTTACAAGATCATAAAGATACTTTACAAGAACAATTAGATATAGATTTAAATGAAGTAGTTTTTTTAAAAGATACACTGGTAGTTCCATTTTCTCAAAAAAAAGTAAAAAAATTACCTATAAAATCTAATATAAAAATCACTTACGCAGCAGGTTATTCTTCTAATGAAAAAATGGTTTTAAAGCCAGATTCTGTAAAAGTTAGTGGTTCACCAGAAATTATAGATTCTTTAAAATTTGTAGCTACTAAAGAACTAATTTTAAAAGATGTTCAAAAAAAATTAGAAGGGAAGGTAGGTTTAGACACTAAAGGTTTTGATAATGTAACTCTTTATAGCTCTACAACCAATTACTCTATTAAAGTAGAAAAATTTACAGAAGGTAGAGCAGAAGTACCTATAGAAATAATAAATGCACCAAAAAACATTAATCTTAGCATATTTCCTAAAAAGATTGTAGTAATATACGTAGTGAGTTTAAAAAACTATAGTTCTATTGTAAAATCTAACTTTAAGGTAGTTTGTGATTTTAAAGATTTAAAAGAAGATCAAAATTTTCTTATTCCTAAACTCATTAAAAAACCAGATAATATAACATCTACAAGATTAAATATTAATAAAGTACAATTTGTAATTAAAAAATGATGGTAGTAGGTTTAACAGGTGGTATAGGTAGTGGCAAAACTACTATAGCAAAAATGTTTCATGAGTTGGGAGTGCCTATTTATGTAGCAGATAATAGAGCTAAATACCTAATGGAAACTTCTACAGAAATTCATACAAAACTTATTTCTTTATTGGGACCAGAAGCTTTAGATAAAAACGGATTACCAAATAGAAGTTTTATAGCTAGTAAAGTATTTAAAGATAAAGTGTTACTAGAGAAATTGAATGCTATTGTTCATCCAGAAGTAGCTAAAGACTTTCAAACTTGGGTGAAATTGCAAAAATCTGCTTACGTAATTTACGAAGCTGCTATCATTTTTGAAAAAAAATTACAAGATAGATTTAATTTTACCATATTAGTTACGGCTCCTAAAGACATTAAAGTTAAAAGAATACAAGGTAGAGATAATGCTACTTTAGAAGAAATTGAAGCTAGAATGAATAACCAATGGTCTGATAGTGAAAAAATTAAGCTCGCAAACTTCTCTATAGAAAACGTAGATTTAGATCAAACAAAATTAAAAGTATTATCTCTACATAAAATACTTCTGGGGCTTGTAAATACCTGATGTTAACATTTGGTTAAACCGTTTAATCTGTAAATGTTAAAATCTTACTTTTGGCGGTATGAATAAGAAGTTGTTTTTAATTTTAATACTGCTAATGAGCCTATCTTTGATAGGGATCATCTTTGTACAAGGCTATTGGATTAAAAATACAGTAGAAACTAACGAAGAACAATTTTCATTTAATGCAAAGCAAGTTCTTATCAATGTTTCAGAACAGCTAGAAAGAGAAGAAATAGATAAGTATTACGTGCAATACGCTATCTTGGCAGATTCTACAAAGCCAACCAGCTCTAGATTAAGTGAGCTTTTTCAAATAAAGCAAAATGAGCTTACTAATGAGACTTTTTATTATACCAACAGTCTTCTACAAGAAGATTATAAACTAAGTTCTCCGTTTTTAGATGCAGATCAAGACTCTATAGATTTTAAAAAAATGGTTTCTAGCAAAATAACACGTGTGGTTAGAAACGATCAATTAGATGGAAATGAGCTTTCTGCAGAAGAACGTTTTGAAAGAATAACAAGATTAGAAGAGAATGAAAAATATTTGCTTTTAGAAGCAATTAAAGAAAAAGCATCACTTTTACCTATTCACAAACGTGTAGATACAGCACTAGTAAAATCATTAATAGAAGCACAGTTAATAGCTAGAGATATCACATCAGACTTTGAGTTTGCTATTTATAGTAACGATTTAGCTACCAAAGTGATGACAGATAAATTTAAAAAAGACTCTCACGGTACTTACGGAATTCCAATTTTTGAGTCTAACGATACTAATTATGAGTTTTACATCAATTTTCTAGATAAAAAGCAAGAAATATTAAGTTCAATAGCTTTAATGGCTCTGTTAAGTATCGTATTTACTTTAATTATAATTGTTGCTTATTCTAGTGCATTGTCTCAATTAATAAAGCAAAGACAAATTTCTCAAATAAAAACAGATTTTATTAATAATATGACGCACGAGTTTAAAACTCCAATTGCAACTATTAATTTGGCATTAGACTCTGTAAAAAACCCAAAAATAGCAGGTGATCCAGAAAAAGTAGCTCGTTATATGGGAATGATTCGAGAAGAGAATAGACGTATGCACGCACAAGTAGAAAATGTGCTACGCATGTCTAAACTAGAAAGAAACGAATTAAATATCAAGAAAGATAGAATAGACTTGCACGAGTTAATACAAGATGCAATTAGCCATATAGAACTTATTGTAGACGACCGTAACGGGTATGTACAAACACATTTTGGAGCTTTACAATCTTGTATTTTAGCAAGTGATTCTCACTTTACCAATGTAGTAGTAAATATTTTAGATAATGCGGTAAAATATTCTACCGGAAAACCTAAGATTGATGTCTATAGAGAAAATGTAAAAAACTACATTATCTTAAAAATTAGAGATCAAGGTAAAGGGATGAGTAAAGCAGTACATAAAAAAGTATTTGAAAAATTTTATAGAGAACATACAGGCGATGTCCACGATGTAAAAGGTCACGGACTTGGATTAGCCTATGTAAAACAAATTGTAATAGACCATCACGGGCAAGTGACGGTTGAAAGTGAAAAAGGAAAAGGAAGTACCTTTATTATTAAATTGCCACTAATATCTTAAATATATGGAAACTGAAAACAAGAAAATTTTATTAGTAGAAGACGATCCAAACTTCGGAATCGTACTTAAAGATTATTTAGCAATGAATGACTACGATGTGACTCATGCTAAAAACGGAATGGAAGGCTTTGAAAAGTTTAAAAAAGACGATTACGATCTTTGTATTTTAGATGTAATGATGCCTTACAAAGATGGTTTTACTTTAGCCAAAGAAATTAGAGAGAAAAATGAAGATGTACCAATTATTTTCTTAACTGCAAAAGCAATGAAAGAAGATGTACTTAAAGGGTATAAAGTTGGTGCAGATGATTATTTGAACAAACCTTTTGATAGTGAAGTTCTTTTAATGAAAATAAAAGCTATTATGCAGCGTAAAGCTACAGATAGTATATCAGATAGTAAACAATTTGAGTTTCAAATAGGTGGTTTTCACTTAAACTCTAAATTGAGGTTTTTAACTTTTAATGAAGAAGAACCAATAAAACTATCTCCAAAAGAAAATGAATTATTGCGTTTACTGGCATTACATGAAAATGATTTAATGCCTCGTGAGTTAGCATTAACCAAAATTTGGAGAGATGATAACTACTTTACTTCTAGAAGTATGGATGTTTATATCGCCAAATTACGTAAGTATTTAAAGAAAGACGAAAACGTAGAGATTTTAAATATTCACGGTGAAGGGTTTAGACTTGTAATTAAAAATAAAGAAGAAGAAACTAAAGCTTAATATTAGTTATTAGTGATTTCAGTTTCAAAAAACATATCCTGAGGTAAGTTACTTTATCTCAGGAAGTGTTTTTGAATCTATGTAATCTATCATCTCTTCAATAGAAGAGTTATATTCAAACCATTTGGTAGCTTCATCTTTTCTAAACCAAGTAAGTTGTCTTTTTGCAAATCTTCTGGTATTCTTTTTTATTTCAGAAATAGCAAAATCTAAAGACCAATTACCAGCAAAGTATTGAAATAGTTCTTTGTAACCTACAGTATTTAAAGCATTCATTTCTCTCTTAGAATATAGAGATTTTGCTTCTGCTAGTAAGCCATTTTTTACCATTATATCTACACGTTGCTCAATACGTTGGTAAATAAGCTCTCTAGGTGCAGTTAGTCCAATTTTTATAGCCTGAAAATTTCTATTTGTAGAAGAAGAGTTATGTAAAAAGCTAGAATACGGCTGATTACTGCCTATACAAACCTCTAGTGCTCTAATTACTCTGTGCGGATTGTCTAAATCTACTTTTTTAGCATAAACAGGATCTAATTTAACCAATAATTGTTGCAAAGGTTCTAATCCTTTTTTTTGCAAATCGAGATTTAATTGCTCTCTAATAGAAGCATCTATCTCAGGAAATTTATCTAAGCCCTCTAACACTGCTTTTACGTATAAGCCACTACCACCAACCATTAAGGCTTTATTGTTGTTTTGAAATATTTGATCTAGTAAATTCAAAGCTTCTGTTTCAAAATCTCCAACAGAATAATTATCTTCAATAGAAATATGCTGAATAAAGTGATGTTTAGCAGCAGCCAATTCATCTTTATTTGGTACAGCAGTACCTATTTCCATTTCTTTAAAAAATTGCCTAGAGTCTGCAGAAATAATTTCTGTATGATAATGTTGTGCCAATTTTACTCCTACAGAGGTTTTACCAATAGCAGTTGGGCCAACAATAGTAATTAGAGAATTGCTCATTGAAAAAAATTGAATACAAAATTACAATTTTATAATTTTAAAGTAGACTCTCTTACCACCAAGTGTGTTTTTATTTCAATAGTTTTATTAGTTAATTGTGTTTCGTTATCTAATTCTTCAATTAAATATTTAACAGCTGTACCTCCTATTTTTTGACCTGGCTGATCTACCGTAGTAAGTTTGGGAGATATAATAGTAGAATTTAAAGAATTACTAAAACCAAGTACTGCAATATCATCTGGTATTTTAATATTTAGTTTTTTTAATGTTTTAATAACTCCAATAGCACAATCATCTGTAATAGTAAATATAGCATCAGGTCTTTTTTGTAAACTTAATAGTTGGTAAGCTAACCGTTGCCCGTGCTGTAAAGAAATATCTTCGGTACTTAAAATGTATTGTTCATCTACAGGAAGATTGTGTTTTTTTAGTGCTTTTAGGTAGCCTGCAAAACGCATTTCAGAGTTAAAAGTTTTTTCTGTTTCTTTAATAATAGCAATATTTTTTTTACCAGTATGTATCAAATGCTCTACAGCCTCAAAAGCAGCTTGTTCTTCATTAATTATCACGTGGGTACAAGGTATTTTATTAGAAATTTTATCTAATAAAACCAGTGGTATACGTTCTGATGCAGAAATAATACTTTGCACATCTTTAGTTTTTCTTGTAAGAGATAGCAAAAGACCGTCTACCCCAAACTGCATCATCATTTGTATAACTTCATTTTGTTTTTTAGGGGAGTTTTTAGATTCAGACACAATTACTCGGTAACCTTTTTCTTCAGCCTCATTAAGTACTCCTTCAATAATTGTAGAAGTGAAGTAATTAGAAATTTGTGGTACTACTAAACCAATAATATGTGTTTTTTGAGACCTAAAACCCTTTGCAAAAAGATTAGGGTGATAGTTCATTTTTTTAGCGTACTTGCATATAACTTCTTTAGTAGAAGCACTAATATCTGGATGATTATTTAAAGCTCGAGACACCGTTGAAACAGAAAGTTCTAAATCTTCAGCTAATCTTTTTAAGGTAATGGTGGCTCTTTTTTTCATATACAACTATTACGTTTTCGTAAAAATACAAATTTCAAATGTTCCCGGTAACGTTTGCGTGAATATTTTGTATAATTTCATTAAAATTAATGTTAAATAATAATAATTTCACAAAAAAACACATAGTTATAACCTAAATAATTAATAATGAAAACAAAATTACTAACCCTTATTGTATTATTTTGCGGTTTGTTTGTAGTAGGGCAAACTAAGATTTCGGGACAAATTACAGATCCTTCTGGGATGGCAATTCCTGGAGTAAATGTTGTTGTTAAAGGAACCTCTGATGGAGGAATTACAGATTTAGACGGGAACTTTTCTTTTGTAAGTAATCAAGTTGGTGCTCAAAAAATACAAGCATCTTATGTTGGCTTTGAGATGTATGAAGAAACGAAAACGTTTGATGGCTCAGAAATTAAATTAGCTATTCAAATGAAAGCAAGTTCAGAGCAATTAAATGAAGTTGTTTTAACCGCTACTTCTACAAGACGTAGCCAAAAAGAAACACCATTATCTATTACATCATTTGGTCAAAAAGAACTGGCTCAAAAAAATACTGGTAGTCAAGCAGATATTTTAAGAAGTGTACCAGGTATTACTGCAGAAGGTGGTGGTGGTGAAGTAGGTGCCAACGTTTTTGTAAGAGGTTTACCTTCTGGTGGGCAATATCAATTTAACCCTATACAAATTGATGGAATGCCAGTATTAGGTACCTTTGGTTTAAATTCTTCTGCTCATGATGTTTATTTTAGAAACGATTTGGGTATGAGAAGTTTAGAGTTTGTAAGAGGTGGTTCTTCAATTTTATACGGAGTAGGTTCTGTTGCAGGTATTATTAACTACACTAGTGTTACCGGAAGCGCTCAACCTAAAACAACTTTAAGAATAGAAACGGCAACTAACTCTCGTTATAAAGCAGATTTTGTTACTAGCGGACCTTTAGGAGGTGAAGATTCAGATCTTTTTTACTCTTTTTCAGGTTTTTATAGATATGATGAAGGCCCTATTAAAACAGGACTTACTACTCGTGGTTTTCAATTAAGAGGAAATATAAAAAAGAAGTTTGAAAATGGCTCTTTTACCTTGTCTGGTCAAACGATAGACGATAAAGTACAATTCTTTCTTCCATTACCATTAGAGGGGGGTACAAGAGCAAGACCTACAGGTAATGACGGAGAAACTATTTATACTTTACAAACCGCAGCAGCCTCAGATTTTTCTTACCAAACTCCAGATGGAATGTATCACTCACCTATAGATGACGGAGTTAAAACAAAAGGAGGTTATTTTCTAGCAAATTACATTTACAATTTTGAAGATGATTTAAAATTTGATGCAAAATTAAGATATAGTAAATACCAACATGAATTTAATCTGTTTTTAGACGGAAGTGGTTTAGCTGATGCAAACGTGGTAGAAACTCAAGCTGAATATCTTGCAGCAAGAAATTTAAGTAGTGGAGATTTTACATACTTAAATGGAGAGGCTTTAGATAGTGATGCATTATTGTTTGAAAATAGAGTATTAGATCGTGATAGACCTATACAAGAACTAATGGCAGACATTAAACTAGTAAAAAGTTTAAATGCACATACCTTTACGTTAGGTTCTTTTATGACACACTCAGAAGCAGATGATGTTAATTTTATAACTAGCTATTTAAGTGAGTATAGAGATCGTCCAGATTTAATTAATGTTTCGGGTTATACCGTAAATGGTATAACAAATAGAGGGACAAGCTATAGTAATAGAAGTGTAACTAGTAATAAAATTGCTGTTTACTTAGCAGATGAAATTAGATTAGATAAGTGGAATTTTGACGTAGGGCTAAGATACGAAAGAGCTTCTGGAGATATTAAAATTGAAGGAACAAAAAGTTATGTAGTAGATAATACTGGTATAGAGAATATAGACAATGTAATGTGGGGTAACGGCAGCTATACAAGAGGTCATGTAACAGCAGATGGTTTGGCTGTAGCATTAGCTGCACTTTATAAAATAGATGAATCTTACAGTGTGTATGGTAACTTTTCTAAAGGTTATTTCTTCCCAGAACTTAGAAGTATTAGTTTTGATGGTTTTGGAAATCCTGCCTCTTATAAGCCAGAAAATATTTTACAAGGAGAAGCTGGTTTAAAATACGGAAAAGGTAAATTATCTGGTACGGTTGCTTTATACGGAGTAACTTTAAAAGATAGAAGAGCAGTTACCTTTGTAAATACAGATGATGGTGGTGCTACAGAGCAAGTAGATATTCAAGATAGTGAAACTTATGGAGCAGAAGTTACCTGGAACTGGAGATTTGTAAAAGATTTTAGCTTTGGCGGTTCTGTAACTTACCAAGATCACCAATTAACAAAATCTGAAGGTAATCCAGAATTTGTAGGAAACGAGTTAAGACGTCAACCAAAATTACTAGGTACCTTAAACTTAGGCTATAATAACACCAAAGTAGATGCAGCTTTTGGCTATAACTATACAGGAGAGAAGTATAGTAATGATGCTAATACCATTTTATTAGATGCTTTTGGTTTAGCTTCTTTAAATATGGGATACACCTTTAGTATGGGAGAAAACTTAGAGTCTATTCGTTTAGGTGCTCGTGTTTACAACTTATTTAATAGTGAAGGCATTACAGAAGGTTCTCCTAGATTGGCAGATAACCAAACAGAAGAAGCATATTTTGTAGGTCGTCCGGTATTACCAACACGTTTGTTTTTATCGGCAACCATCAATTTTTAAAAAAAATAAAAAATTAATTAATAAAAACATGGTTGTCTTGTAATCAAGGCAACCATATTATTCTTGTTTATGAAAGAGACATTAGTAGAAAAAGCAAAAACAATATTAAAAAACAATAATCAAGGTGGGTTTACCATTCCCTGTGAAGGTTTGTACCCTTTTCAATGGAACTGGGACTCAGGGTTTATAGCTGTAGGTTTAGCTCATATAGATATTGAATTAGCAAAAGAAGAATTACAATCTTTATTAGATGCACAGTGGGAAAACGGTTTTATTCCGCACATCGTTTTTCATAATGATTCTGATAGTTACTTCCCTGGTCCAGATTTCCATCTTTCTAAATTACACAAAGACGCTTCTAAAAAATATAGAACAACAGGGATGACACAACCCCCCGTTTTAGGTTTTGTGCTTCAAGAAATGTATAGAATTGCAGAAGATAAAGAAGCTACTTTAAAGTTTATAGATACTATTATTGATAAAATTTACAAGAAGCACGAGTACCTTTATAATAATCGCGACCCTAAAAATGAAGGTTTAGTTTACATATGGCATAATTGGGAGTCTGGTACAGATAATTCTCCTATTTGGGATGAGGTTTGGGAAACTATGAGTGATATTCCGCAATATACTTTTGAAAGAAAAGACACCACACATATAGATGCATCTCAACGCCCTTCTAATAAAGAATATAATTATTACATACACCTTATAGAAGTAGCAAAAGCTGGTAATTATGAAGAAAGTGTTATTGCAGAAAAATCTCCGTTTTTAATTCAAGACCCTTTATTTAATGCTATGCTATTAGCATCTAATGAAGCATTAATAGATTTGTATAAGCAATTAGGTAGAGAAGAGCGTATCTCTCAGTTGGAAGAATGGACGCTAAAAACTAAGCAAAGTTTAAATGAAAAATTATTTGATGAAGAGTTAGGAGCGTATATGCATTACGATCTTAGAAATGAAAAACGTATTCAAAAAATAACTTCTTCATCTTATGCACCTTTATTTTCAAGTGCTCCTGAAGAAAAACAACTAAAATTAATATTAGAAAGTTACAATCAAAAATTTGCAACCTCAAATTTATATGCGTGTGCTTCTTTTGATCCTACGCACGAAGATTTCAATCCTAAAAAATATTGGCGTGGACCTATTTGGGTAAACTTAAATTGGTTAATTTACAAAGGTTTACTAAAGCATAACCAACCAGAGTTAGCGAACAATATAAAAACAGACACCATAGAATTAATAGAGAAATTCGGGTTTTATGAGTATTTTAATCCGCACAGAGAAATTTCTACAGAAAATGAAAGCAATGGTTGTGGAGGAGTTAATTTTTCTTGGTCTGCAGCTTTAATATTAGATATCTTGAAAGCCTAAACCTATGAATTATTTAGATTACATAATTATAGCAGTTTATTTATTAGGCTTTTTAGGGATAGGCTATTTCTTCAAAGAAAATAAAAATTCAAGTGATTATTTTTTAGGAGGAAGGTCTATTGGTTGGTTCCCGTTAAGTTTATCTACAATGGCAACGCAACTTTCAGCAATCAGCTTTATTTCTGCTCCTGCTTTTGTAGGCTTAAAAGAGGGTGGAGGTTTGCAATGGCTTACTTATGAGCTTGCAGTACCTTTAGCAATGGCATTTTTGTTAGTAACCATTATCCCTACTTTATATAAATCAGGAATTATTAGTGTCTATGAATTTTTAGAAAAAAGATTTGATGCCTCTTCTAGGCTGTTAATAGCATTTGTTTTTCAAATAAGCAGGTCTGTAGCAACTGGAGTAATGGTGTATACTATGGCTTTAATTTTACAAGCTACCACTGGAATAGAATTTTGGATATCTGTTATTTTAATAGGCATTATCACTATGATTTACTCTTTTCAAGGAGGGATGAAAGCCGTTATTTGGGGAGATGTAATTCAAATGTGTATTCTTTTTTTCGGTATTGTTATCTGCTTGGCTTACGGTTTAAGTGAACTAGGTGGAGTTTCTAATTTTTTAACCGAAGTAGATGCAGATCGTTTAGTGGCTATAGATTTTACAAAATGGGGATTTAATAATGCAGATGGTAACGATGAGTTTGGTTTTTGGCCAATGATAATAGGTGGTTTCTTTTTATATGCTTCTTATTATGGTACAGATCAAACACAATCTCAACGTTTACTTTCTTCTAAAGATATGCCTACTATTAAAAGATTATTATTGGCTAATGGTATATTTCGTTTTCCTATAACACTTACCTATTGTTTTATGGGGCTTGTTTTAGGTACATTATTAATGCAAGATGTTGGTTTTCAAAATTTACTAGAATCTACTTACCAAGAAAATATAGGGAATCTAGCAGGTAAAAAAGCAGACTTAATGGTGCCTATTTTTATCATTAAATACTTACCTAATGGTATTATTGGTATTTTAATAGTAGCAATTATGTCTGCCGCTATGTCTTCTTTAAGTTCTACTGTAAATTCTTTATCTGCAGTCACTTTAGAAGATTTTGTAAAACGTTTTAAACCAAATGTTACAGATAACGAGTATGTAAAATATTCTAGATTTATCTCTCTATTTTGGGGATTAGTTTGTTTAGGTTTTGCATTTTTTGCAGGTAGTATAGAAGGGACTGTGATAGAAGTAATTAATAAAATTAGTTCTGTTTTTTACGGACCAATATTAGCAGCTTTTATCTTAGCTATAGCTTCTAAAAAAGTGCAAGCAATGGGAGCAAACATAGGTATTGTTGCCGGTGTAGGTCTTAATATTTATTTATGGCTTGCTGTGCCAGAAGTATTTTGGTTCTGGTGGAATGCTATTGGTTGCTTAACTACCATTATAGTTGCTATAGTAATTAGTAGTTTTATAAGAAATAAGAAAAGCAAAACCATAGAAGTGGTTTGGTATAAAAATGCAAAATCTGCAGTGATAACTTTATTGATTTACTTTTTAGTTATTGTAGTTTTAGCTTGGTCACTTTCAAAAATATTAAGTTAAATGAAGTTTGTAATTGCGCCAGATAAATTTAAAGGGTCATTAACCGGATTTGAATTTTGTACCGCAGTAGAAAAGGGATTATTAAAAGTATTCCCTAATGCAGAGATAATTCATCTACCCTTAGCAGATGGTGGTGATGGTACTTTAGATATTGCACAGCACCACCTAAAAGGAAGTAAAACAGATTGTTTAGTAAAAGATCCTTTTTTTAGAGAAATACAAGCTTCTTATGTTTTTTCAGAAGAAACAGAAACGGCTTATATAGAAATGGCAGAAGCTTCTGGATTAAAACGTATTGCTGAAAATGAAAAAAATGTAATGCAAGCAACCACCTATGGTACGGGAGAATTAATTCTGAATGCTATAGAAAAAGGAGCTAAGCATATATTGTTGGGTATAGGAGGAAGCGCTACTAACGACTGTGGTATGGGAATGGCAGCTGCATTAGGCTATTCATTTTTAGATGCAAGTGGTCAAAAGTTAAAACCAATTGGGGCTAATTTGTCACAAGTAGAAACAATAGATATTTCTAACGTGCACGAAAAGTTGAAAAATATAAAATTCTCTATAGCTTGTGATGTACAAAATCCGTTATACGGAAATGAGGGAGCTGCTTTTGTGTATGCAGAACAAAAAGGAGCAAGCGTAGAAGATATTTTACAATTAGATAAAGGCTTGCAACATTTTGCAAGCATATTACAACAGCAGTTTGGAGTAGATTGCCAGCAAATTAATGGTGCAGGAGCAGCAGGAGGTATTGGTGCAGGAAGCGTGGTGTTTTTAAATGGTAATTTAGTTTCTGGTATAGAGCTTATTAAAAATATAAGCAATTTTGATGAGGTTATACAAGATGCAGATTGGTTAATTACTGGAGAAGGTAAACTTGATGAGCAAACTTTTTACGGAAAAACCATACAAGGTGTTATTAATTCTGCAGAGCAATACAACATACCGGTAGCTGCTTTTTGTGGAGCAATTTCTCTAAGTATAGAACAACAACAGAAAATGGGATTAACGTATTGCACTTCAATTTTAAAATCTATTTCTACCTTAAATGAAGCTATAGAAGCATCAGAAAAAAACTTAATCTTTTCAGCATATAATCTAGCGCAGCTTATTTATTTAAAAAAATAAAGGTATTGCAAGATATTTTATACTTATAAGCTACATAAAACTTATCAAAAAAAATACGAAAGCTAGTTGGTGTAAAGTAAAAACCTCTTTCATATTTTAACTATTAAAGAGGTTTTTATAAAAATTGTTTATTTTTCTCGATTTAAAGGGTATCCGCAATTGTGGCAAAAATCTGCGCCGTCTAAATGTTTAGACTCATTACAGTGATAACAAGATTGTGTATTGGTTCTTAAATTATTATCTGCACTTTTATCTTTTTTAGAGTATTCTGCACTTACAATACCAGTAGGTACAGCAATTACCCCATAACCTAATATCATAATAAGTGAAGCTAAAAATTGCCCAAGTGGCGTTACAGGGTGTATATCTCCAAATCCTACTGTAGTTAAGGTAACAATACACCAATATAAACTTACAGGTATATTAGTAAAACCACTTTCTTCTCCCTCAATCATATACATAGCAGTCCCAAAAATTAGGCATAAAATGATTACAGCAAATAAAAAGACCAATATTTTGGCTTTACTTTCTCTTAGTGCTTTCATTAATTTATCACCTTCTCCTATATATCTACTTACTTTTAAAATTCTAAAAACTCTTAATAATCGTAATGCTCTTACAGTAATTAATGCACTACCACCACCAGGAAAAAGTAAAGAAACATAAAGTGGTATGGTAGAAAAGAAATCTATTAGTCCGTAAAAACTGAAAATGTATTTTTTTGGTTTTTCTATAGAAATAATTCTAGCAATGTATTCAATAGAAAATAATACGGTAATAATCCATTCTGCATAATACAGAAAATTATAAACCCAAGCATCTAAGCCTTTTACACTTTCAAGCATTACAAATACAATACTTAAGAGAATAAGAATAAGTAAAACAACATCAAAGGTTTTACCTGCAGGAGTATCTGCTTCATAAATTACTTCGTGAAGTTGTTCTCGCCAAGAACTATTTTTAGGAGTATTTTTCAATAAAAATAAATTTTAAATTTTCTTTTTTTCTGAAATTCTTTTCAGAAGTTTTATAGTTAATTTTTATATCCATTTTAATGGATGCTGAATTACATTAAGCAAGTCAACTTCGAAAATATTATAAATAACCGACAAATAAAATTTTAAAATAATTTAAAACTCTACAATTTTTAATGGTTTTTTTCGGCGTAAATAACTCTGTATAATGTGTTGACTATCTCTGTTGTTTTGCATAGGAGTAATAATATTTTTAACTGTTTCTATATGATTCACTTGAAAATTTAGATTGTAATAACCTATACCTTTAAATTTACCATCTTCAATTAAAATAACACTTTTCTCATCTACCTCCCGACCTCTATCTATTACTAACATATTCTTATTTTCATAAGAGTATTTGTTAATTACTTGCTGTGCTCGTTTATTATAATCTTCAGCAGATTCTTCGGTTACACAAGCTCCATAACATTCTTTAATAGAATAGTTAAAACAACTACCAGAGGTTTTGTGCAATCCTGTATGTTTTTGACATAATTTAAACTCTTCTACAATTTTTTCTAAAATGCTTTTAGCTTGATTAAGATTGGTAAAAGTGGTGATGTTTTCTTTTTCAGGGTCTGCTTTACCTATTTTAAACTGTACATAATTGTTTTTATCTTTATCAGTATAAAGTGCGTGACTAAAAATATCTTTTATTAATGCACGGTTGTATTTAGGTTTATTTTTTTTAATCTCTTCATTTTCTTTTAAAAGAGCCAATAATTCGTTTCCTGTACTTTCAAAAGTAACTACAGAAACTTCTTGCTGAATTTTTTTAGATTTATGAGAGCTATTGGTAAAATGTTGGTTAACGCGTTTTTTTATGTTTTTACTTTTACCAATGTAAATAATGTTTCCTGCTTGGTTATACATATAATATACGCCAACTATAGCAGGTAGCTCATCAATTATATGAATAAGTTTACTCTCCATTTGTAGTTTAGGGTTACTACTTATAGAGTGTTTTATAATTTCTTTGCTAGAATCTTTTTGCAGTAATAATTTAAATAGTTTTACAGTGGCAATGGCATCACCACTAGCACGATGCCTATCTGTAATAGGTATACCTAGGTTTTTAACCAATTTGCCTAGACTGTATGAAGGCATATTGGGAATTAGCTTTTTAGAAAGTTCTACTGTACAAAGAGATTTTCTTTGAAACTCGTAACCTAATCTTCTAAACTCTAAGCGTAGTATACGATAATCAAATTTTGCATTGTGAGCTACAAGTGTACAATCTGAAGTAATTTCTACAATGCGTTTTGCTACCTCAAAAAACTTGGGAGCATTTCTCAACATTTCATTATTAATACCAGTTAACCCTACTACAAAAGGTTGTATTGGGATTTCTGGATTTACTAAACTAATAAATTGATCTACTACTTCATGGCCATCAAATTTGTAGATGGCAATTTCTGTAATGCCTTCTTCATTATATTTTCCGCCGGTGGTTTCTATATCTAGTATTGCGTACAAAAAAGTCTAATTATAATTTCGAGCTCCAAAAATAGAGCTTCCTATTCTTACCATATTACTTCCGTGAGTAATGGCTAGTTGATAATCTCCACTCATTCCCATAGATAAAATTTTAATATCTGGATTAGTAGAGGCTACTTGATCAAATTTCTTTTTTAAGAAACTAAATTCTTTTTCTATTTGGGCAGTATCTTCTGTTAAAGTAGACATTCCCATAAGACCAACAATTTTTACATTGCTCATATTTTGATAGGCTTCAGAAGCTAAAATATTATCTACTTCTTCTGCATTCATACCAAATTTACTATCTTCTTCAGCAATTTTAACTTGTAATAAACAATTTATTACACGGTTATGTTCTAACGCACGTTTATTTATTTCTTTTAGTAGTTTTAATTTATCTACAGCGTGAATTAAGCTTACATAAGAAGCCATGTATTTCACTTTATTGCTTTGTACGTGACCAATCATATGCCACTCAATATCTTTAGGGAGCGCTTCATGCTTATCGGTCATTTCTTGAATTTTATTTTCTCCAAAAATACGCTGCCCAGCTTTATAAGCTTCTAAAAGATCTTCGTTAGGTTTTGTTTTTGAAACCGCTACAAGGGTTACTTCTGCCGGAATTTCTTCTCGATATTTAGTTATATTTTCTTGTATGCTAGCCATGGTTTAAATTTTATTTCCAAATTATATACTTCTGTAATTTTATTTTTACAGATGATAAAATTGTAAATGCTTATAAAGTAAAGTGTTTTATTAATGAAGCTCATAAATAGTAACCCCACTTCTTAGCTTAGGTTGAATATACGTTGTTTTTGGAGGCATAGTAAGTGCTTCGTCAGAAATTTGTTTCATTTCTTGAATATTTACTGGTAACATACCAAAACCAATTTTGTAAGCTCCTTCATCAATTTTACCTTTTACGTAAGCCATTCCGTTAATACCGTGAGAGTAATCAATACGTTTATCGTTACGTAAATCTACAATACCTAAAATAGGTTTTAAAATAGTATCATATAAAATTTTAGCATCTAAAGAAGAAAGAGCATCTGTAAATTGATATGCTGTTTTTCTTAACTGAAGAGAGTAAAACTCACCTTCTAAATACATGCTAAATTGGTGTTTCTTTTTAGGTCTGTAATATTCTAACCCTCTATTTTCTATTCTGAAATAAGCATCTAACTGAATTAAAAATTCTTCTTTAGATAAACCGTTTAAGTCTTTAATTAACCTATTAAACTCGTGAATACGTAAATCTTTTTCAGGAATTATATAAGTCATAAAAAAATTATATGCTTCTTCTCCTGTATGTTGTTCATTTTTAGATTTAAGCTCTTCTCCTAGTAAATACGAAGAAGCAGAACGGTGGTGACCATCTGCAATATACAAACAGTTCATCTTTTTAAATTCTTCTTGTATGGTTTTTAGTACATTTTCATCTTCTAAAATCCATAAATAATGCGTATCTCTATAGGTAGTAGTAAACTCAAACTCTGCTCTTGTTTTGGTTACTTCTGTAAGAATTTTTGCTAAAGTATTATTTTCTGGGTGTGTTAGTAAAACAGGCTCTGCATTAAAACCCACCGTATTTAAATAGTCTTTAAAGGTTTCTTCTCTAAAAGAGATAGTATCTTCATGACGTTTAATAAGATTGTTTTTATAGTCTTCTACACTAGCAGCTGCTATAAAACCTGTAAATTGCTCTCCCTCACGATTAATTATTCTATACACATAGTAACAAGGCTTTTTATCTTGAATAAAAATATCATCTTCTTTAAATTCTTGGTAGCGGTTTCTTACTAGTTGAAAACGCTCTGGACCAGAAATTTCTTTATGATATTTGTAACCAGGGTTTACAATATGCAAAAAGGAAAACGGATTGTTGTCTAGCCTTGCTTCCCTTTCAGACTGGGTATAACTTTGGTAAGAGCGTGAAGCAATTAAACTTACTTTATCTCTAGTGGGTCTTACCGCTTGAAAAGGAAGTATTTTAGGCATCTAATTAATTATATTTTAAATTGAGCAGCAACATTTTCTGCTTTTCTACTTTCAGAATAATCGTAAAAACCTTCTCCAGATTTTACTCCTAATTTTCCTGCTCTAACCATATTAACTAATAAAGGGCAAGGCGCGTATTTTGGATTTTTAAATCCGTCGTACATTACTTCTAGTATAGAGTGGCAAACATCTAAGCCAATAAAATCTGCTAATTGTAAAGGTCCCATTGGGTGTGCCATTCCTAATTTCATTACGGTATCAATTTCTTGTACCCCAGCAACACCATTGTAAAGAGTTTCTATGGCTTCATTAATCATTGGCATTAAAATACGGTTGGCTACAAAACCAGGATAATCGTTTACCTCTGTAGGAACTTTGTTTAATTTCTTAGAAAGCTCCATAATGGTATTAGTTACTTCATCTGAAGTATTATAACCTCTAATAATTTCTACCAATTTCATGATAGGTACTGGGTTCATAAAATGCATACCTATTACCATTTCTGGTCTATTGGTTACTGCGGCTATTTTGGTAATAGAGATAGAACTAGTGTTAGATGCAAGAATAGTATCTTCTGGGCAAGCTTTATCTAAAGTTCTAAAAATGTCTAGTTTTATTTTTTCATTTTCTGTAGCAGCCTCTACTACTAAACCAGCATATTCTACACCTTCTTCAATAGAAGTATAAGTGGTAATGTTATCTAGGGTTTGTTTTTTGTCTTCTTCAGAAATTTTTTCTTTAGCTACCATTCTATCTAAATTTTTAGTGATAGTAGCAATACCTTTAGCAAGGCTTTCTTTAGAAATATCAATAAGTTTTACTTTAAAACCAAACTGAGCAAAAGTATGTGCTATACCATTACCCATAGTTCCGGCTCCAATAACTGCTATATTTTTCATTTTGATGTGATTTTTTAATTCTTTTTATTAGACTTAGTGATAACGAGGTAAAGTAATTTTTAGAAAATTTTTCTAGCTTTTATTTTCTTTACTTGTCAAAACTTTGAATAATCATTTTTGCAATTCTCAATGCTTCTGTACCTTGTTCTAAAGTTACCACAGGAGTGGTATTGTTATTAATGGCATCTGCAAAAGTTTCTAATTCATCTAAAATAGCATTGTTATTTGCTACGTCTGGATTATCAAAATAGATTTGCTTTTTTACCCCTTCTGCATTTTGTAAAATCATAGCAAAATCATCTGGGTTTTCTGGAGCATCTTTCATTTTTACTACTTCAGATTTTTTTTCTAGAAAATCTACAGAAATATAAGCATCTCGCTGAAAAAACCTTGATTTACGCATGTTTTTAAGTGAAATTCTACTGGCTGTAAGGTTTGCTACACAACCATTTTCAAACTCTATACGCGCGTTTGCAATATCTGGAGTATCACTAATTACAGAAACTCCACTAGCATTTACACTTTTTACCTTAGATTTTACCACGCTTAAAATAGCATCAATATCATGAATCATTAAATCTAATACCACAGGTACATCTGTACCACGCGGATTAAATTCTGCCAATCTATGTGCTTCAATAAACATAGGGTGATCAATCTTAGTATTTACAGATTGAAAAGCAGGGTTAAAACGCTCTACGTGACCTACTTGGCCTTTTAGACCTTTTTCTTTAGATAATTTGGTAAGTTGTTCTGCCTCTTCTACCGTATTGGTAATTGGTTTTTCAATAAAAAAGTGTTTTCCTGCTTCAATAGCTTTTAAAGCAGTATTGAAGTGAGAAAGGGTAGGAGTAACAATATCTATAACATCTACTTCTTGCAGTAAATCGTCTATTGTTTTAAAATTTTTATAATTAAACTCTTTCGCTATCTCTTCAGCATACTTCTCATTAGCATCGTAAAAGCCAATAAGTTCATATTTTTCTGATTGATTTAATAAACGCAAATGAATTTTACCTAAATGGCCAGCGCCTAAAACTCCTACTTTCAGCATATTTCTTAAATGTTTTACACAAAAATACTATTTCTTTTAAGAATTATGAATGTAATTTCTTTAAATGAAGTAGTAAATTGTTAATAGTTGAATGCTGAAAAAATTCCATAAAACAGGCTTAATCCTTATTTTTGTTACTGAAAAACTTACCAGCTTTTGAAAGATACATTTAGACATCAGGGAAAACGTAAACAATTGGTTGAGGTTGTGAAATCTAAGGGAGTAAAAGACGAGAACGTCTTGGCTGCTATTAATAAAATACCTCGTCATTTATTTATGGATAGCTCTTTTGAAGACCATGCTTACCAAGATAAAGCATTTCCTATTGCGGCAGATCAAACCATTTCTCAACCTTATACAGTTGCTTTTCAATCTGAATTGCTACAAGTGCAAAAAGGAGAAAAGGTGTTAGAAATTGGTACTGGTAGTGGTTACCAAACAGCTGTTTTGTGTGAACTTGGCGCAAAAGTATTTTCTATAGAACGCCAACAAGAGCTTTATAAAAAAACAAAGCTTTTTCTGGCCAAAATTAATTACCGACCAAAATTTTTAAGTTTTGGAGATGGGTATAAAGGTTTACCAAATTATGCCCCTTTTGATAAAATTATTGTTACTGCAGGCGCTCCTTTTGTACCGCGCCCACTATTAGCACAACTTAAAGTAGGAGGTAGGCTAGTGATTCCTGTGGGAGACGACCCACAAATTATGACTCTTTTTGTAAGAAAATCTGCCAAAGAGTTTGAGAAGAAAGAATTTGGAGAATTTAGATTTGTACCTTTATTAGAAGATAAAAATTAGCATTTGTAAAGTTTCTTTTAGCTTTTTTATAAGATATACTGAAATATCACGTTTTTATATTTGAATAAAAATAAAAGCTATGATAAAGAAAATTGTATTTGTATGTATTCTTTCTGTTATGGGAATTACTTCTCAAGCACAAGAATTAGATTTTGGTCTTAAAGCAGGGGTTAATTTTGCAGAATTAACAGATGCTGATGATTTAGATAATAGAACAGCACTTTTAGCTGGAGCCTTTGTTGGGTTAAAGTTTAACGATAAGTTTGCTATACAACCAGAAATTTTATACTCACAACAAGGAGGCGATTCAGATTTTGGAGACTATCATATAGATTACATCAATATTCCCGTAATTTTTAAATTTTATTTAATAGGAGATGTACTAAATGTACAAGCGGGACCACAATTTGGTTTTGTGGCTAACGATGATTTTCCTGAATTTGAAAACATAGAAGATCAAATTGAAGCTAAAAGTTTTGATATGTCTGCCGCAGTTGGTGCTGGTTTAGATTTACCTTTTGGCGTACGTGTAGATGCTCGTTATAATTTTGGTGTTACAGATGCTATTGAAAATACAGATGCAAAAAACGGAGTATTCTCTATTGCTGTTGGTTATTCATTTTTATAAGTTACCACAGTGGTAAAATTTATAAACAAGCCTTTTAATTTTTGTAAAAGGCTTTTTTTGTTATCGTAAATCACTAAAATTCTATTTCTATAGAAATGGGCAAATGGTCTGAGCCAATATTATTACCAATACTTCTATTAATTACTGTTATATTTTTAGAAACTAAGCAATGATCTAAGGTGGTTTGCAGTATAGAGAAATTTGCAGGCCAAGTAGGGAGTAAGCCAAAACCTAATCGGCTATCTTTTAAATCTTCTTTTATTAATTGCTGAAAATGATTAGAAAAAGATGAATTATTAAAATCTCCCAAAATGAGTAATCTATCAGAAAATGCAGATCTATTTTTAATTAGATAATTCATTTGTTTATTTCTAGCTTCAAAAGCAAGCTTACCTAAAGGAGGAAAAGGATGCGTAGCTATAATATCTATTTTTTTCTGATTTACTTGTACTTCTGCAATAATAGAAGGTTTTCCCGTACTAATTAAATCTTGAACCTCTGCAGTTATAGGTTTTTTACTTATTAAAGCAATCCCAAAATTGTCTGTTCTTGGTACTAATTTTTTATACGGATATTCAGCAAGTGTTGATTGTAAATTTAACTGCCATTGCGGCGTAAATTCTAACAAAATTAAGACCTCTGGGTTTTCTGACTTGATATATTTTTCAACTAAATTTATTTCAGAATTACTAGAGAGCAAGTTAATACTCGTTACTTTTAATTGCTCAGGTTTTACAATAGAAACCTGAGGTGATGGCAAATAATAAGGAAGTATGTAATATGCATTAAAAATAATACTAGGAATTAGTAGAGTAAGACTCCAAATTTTCTTCTGAATAAATACTAGTACTAAAACCAATAGCAATATTGCTATAATTATGTATTGAAATTTAAAATTTGCTAGTATATCTGTAAACCAATAATTAGCAAAGATGTTTGGGATTAAAGATAATGCCAAAATAACAATGCTTACCAGTAAAATAAGTTTAGCAAAACAAGATTTTTTTTTAGCTATAGGTTTCATTTTTTATTTAATCAAGATTTACAAACCTAAACTTAGGCCAAACATCACACCATTATCTTTCCAATCACCTTGATATGCTTGTACATAATCTACTCGTAAAATTCTGTACTTACCAAAACCTATGTTACTTATCCCTATAGAATATTCAGAATATGGTTTGTTACCTGTAGTCCACAATGTATTTACTCCCAATACGGTATTAAAATTAAGCTTGTTTATAAGTGGTACTTTGCCTAATAAATACCCTTTAAAATTATGTTCTATATGAAATTCTCCATAAGCATCATTAGCGCTATTAGCGTAGTAAGGCAAAAGATTGAATTGATTAATGGTTGGAGATAATTTTACATGAGTTAGGTTACCATTAAAATGTTGGTAATCTACAAGTGAAATATTATCTGCATTTAAAAATTTACCACCTTTTATGCTATATTTTAAATCTCCTTTATTTTGAAGACTCACATTTTGAGTAGCTGTAATTTTAAAATGATCAAAATTATAATCGTCTACCGTAGCTGCAAATCCTTTTTCATAGCTTACATAAAGCGTCGGGTAGTCTGAATTGGTTACGTTGTATTTACCGTCAGGGTAGTTATAGTATTTTTGTCCGAAATTAATTCTTCCTGTAATTCCAATTTTAGCAATATTATGTTCTTGAAACGGAACAGAATTAAAATTGTTAGGCGCTAACGGATTGTTGGCTGTAAAATCATCTTCATCTTCTATAATTTCTGCATTATCTAACAATGCTTTTCTACGCTCGAAAGAAGCATTAGCATAAAGTCTAAATCCGTTAAATAATTCTTCAGAATAATTAGCTTCTATAAAAGTTCTATCGTAAATTTTTAAGTAGTTTTTATCAAATAAAATAGTAGCAATAGAGCTAACTAAAGTAGAAATAGGCTCTGTATCGTTAATTTGTTTAGCTTCAATCCCTCCATTTATTTGTAGGTATGGTTTAGATTTGTTGTTAAACTTTTTGGTAAATCCGCCAGTTACTCTCAAACGATTATCTGCTAGCCCATAATTGGCAGAAGCATTTAACCTCCAAAATTTTTCGTAATCATCTTCCCATTTTACAAAATTTGCATCTACGGTGGTGTTCCAACCTTGTACGGTATTGTAACGAATACCTTGTACAGGCCCTGAAATTCCCATAGAATATTTTTTGTGAGAGTTTTTGTAGTTGTAACCAAATAAAATATCTGTGATACCAAATTTATTGTATACCTGGTCTATAGAGTCTTTGTAAACCTTAGAGTTTTTTCTTTCTTGTATGCTATCTTTTCTTACATAATCGTTAAGTTCTTCATTAGTAAGAGGCATAGGCCTAATACTCTCCCAATAAAGAGAGTCTTTTTTATTAGCACTCTCTGCAAAACTTAAAAGCTCGTTACTAAAGTCTTTTTTAGTGAATTGTGGAGTAAAATTATAATTGCTGTAAACGGCAGAAAATCTACCATTACCACCAATACCAAAAATTTTCCAGGTAAAATTTACTGTTTGAGAAAGTTTTACCCATAGTTTATCTTTTTCTGAATAAGTAAAATTCTGTTTAAATTCTAAAGTTTCTATAGGTGCAATTTGGGTAGACTCGCCTGTGGTGGTTAATTCTATTCCGTAAATTTCCCAAGAGTTTTCTAAAATATAGATGTAGCCAGAAAAAACTCGGTCTTTAGGGCGTTTTGGGGTAACTTTTATTTTATTAATAAGGTTACCTAAATCATCATAAAAAATACCTTCTAATTTGTAGTTATAATAGTTAAAAGCATAGTCTGCAATAGGAGAGACCAATTCTGTATTAAGCTCTATGGTATTGTTGTAAAAAGTATATTCTGCATCTTGTGCACTGTTTAAACTAAAACCATTATCGTCACCACTTACTTTAGAAGCAATAATTTCTTCATGAAAATTTTTAGGAGCTTGAAATTTTATTTTAGAGCTAGTTTCAGAAAGATAAACAATTCCGCTTCTGGTAGAATCTAAACCACCGCCAAGATCACCAACTTCTTGCCCTAAAATTTTATTAGGGGCATTCTCAATTTTCCACATTCCGCGAGAATAAAAATCTGCAGTGTATGCTTCAATTTTAGCAAGATTACTTTTACGGTTTTCAATAGCTTTTTTAATAACTCTATCGGCAGGATTTTCGTTAGAGTTAATTACAACTTCTTCTAAACTAGTAGATTCTTCTGTAAGAGTAACATTTAGCGTATAGGGAAAATTTTGAATATTTACTGTTTTACGTTCTGTTTTAAAACCTAAAAATTGATAAACAATAGTGTACTTACCTGTATGTTCTATCTCTAGTTCATATTTACCTTCTTGGTTAGACGTGGTACCTGTAAAACTATTTTCTAGGTAAATATTTACATAAGGTAATTTTTCTCCATTAGTACCTGTAATTTCTCCTACTACTTGAGCAGAAGCAATACCGGTAACTAAGAGTAGTGTTAACAGTAAAAATTTTTTCAAAATATATAAGCATTTAGTTATACTCTTTTTTAATACGGTCTAAACGGCGCTTGTTATCACGATCTTTAATAGTTTCTCGCTTATCATGCGTTTTTTTACCTTTACAAAGAGCTATTACTAATTTTGCTAAGCCACGGTCGTTTACAAATAACCTAAGCGGGATAATGGTTAAACCAGATTGCTTAATTTCTTTTTCAAGCTTTCTTAGTTCTTGCTTATTTAAAAGTAATTTACGTTCACTTTTAGGGTTGTGGTTAAAATGCGTTGCGTGAGAATATTCTTCTACGTGCATATTAATAACATACAATTCTCCTCGGTGAAACTCACAAAAACTTTCAGCTATATTAGCTTTACCTTCCCTAATAGCCTTAATTTCTGTACCTGCTAATTTTATACCTGCGGTATATTTATCAAGTACGTCATATTGAAATTTAGCTTTCCTATTCTTTATGTTGATATTGTTCTTCTGCATAGTAACCGCTAAAATAGGAAGCTTTTTTTAAATAAGAATAACTCTTCTCTATTATAGAGACATCTTTAAGATAAATTTGTTACAATTTATTATATATAAAGGTTAGATTTTAAAAATCTAAAAGGTTAAAATAGATTAAAGAATGCTTGATTTTGCTACATTTGTTGAAATAAATTCAATAAAAAAATGAAAAAAATATACACTGCTTTATTTATAACTTTATCTCTATTAGCTTGTAAAAATGAAGTTAAAAAAGAAGAAATTATAGAGGTGAAAGAAGCTAAAAAGGTTACTTATACACCAAAAGATGGAGGTAAAGGAGCAGAAATTATTAATACTGTTATAGACTCTGCAGGAGGTAATCTTTATGAAACTGCCACTATTGAATTTACATTTAGAGATGCTACTTATAAAAGTATTAGAAACTGCGGTATGTTTGAATTTTCTAGAAAGAAGACAGATAATAATGGCAACCAAACTTTAGAAACGGTTTCTAACTTAGGCTTTAATTATTTAAAAAATGAAAAAGAAGAAGATTTGGCAGATACTTTGGTAACCAAGTACACTAACTCTATAAATTCTGTGCTTTATTTTGCTCAATTACCTTTTGGTTTAAATGACTCTGCCGTAAGAAAAGAACTAATAGCAGAAGACTCTATTCAGGGAAAACCTTATTATAAAATTCAAGTAAATTTTGCAGAAGAAGGAGGAGGTGAAGATTTTCAAGATATTTATGTGTACTGGGTAAATAAAAATAATTATCATGTAGATTATTTAGCTTACTCTTACGAGGTGAATGGTGGCGGAATGCGTTTTAGAGAAGCTGTAAACCCAAGAGAAATTAAAGGGATACGTTTTGTAGATTATAAAAATTACGCACCTAAAAAAGGAACCTCTCCAAAATTAGAAGACTTAGATGATCTTTTTGAAGAGAATGAATTAGAATTATTTTCTACCATAGAAAATGAAGATATTCAGGTAGAAGTTTTAGACAGAAACTGCGGGTAATTAATCTGTAACTTTTTGAGATAAAGGGAAGTTTTCTAACAAACTTTCCTTTCTTCCGTTAGGGTGTATAATTACTGTATAAAGATTACCATTTTCATTATCAGAAATGTTTTTATACTTATCTTCTCCTAAAATTTTATTAATAAATAGAGGAGTGGTATCACTATGACCTACTACTAATACTGTTTTTCCTGCAGTTTTTCGTTGAAACTCTTTTGTGTAAAGTTTACTAGGTTTATAAAATTCTATAGTTGTGTTTACAGCATCTGCAGTAGGTTTTGCGGTTTCTATAGTACGTTGATAACTAGTACTAAAAACAACTTCAATATTTTTATCGGCCAATATTTTAGCCCATTGGTTGGCTCTATCCATTCCTATAGAAGTTAAATGCGGATCGTTAGTTTCTGCTTTTCTATCTTTTTCTGCGTGTCTTATAAAATAATAAGTAGTTTTATTTTTATCGGTAAAATTTTTATCTGCATCAATCTCAGATAAATTTTCTGGCGTATTAGTATTTTCTTTGCTTTCTTGTTTACAAGACGCTATAAAAATGCTGAACAAGATAATTGTTAAGTATTTCATTTTTGATTGGTTTTACATAAAAATACCAATAATCTGCTAATTTACTTTTAAAGTAAGCTTAAAAAAATATAGATTTTGGTTTAACGTTAATGTAGATGCTCTCTTCATTATAAATTTTATAGATAAAGCATATTAAGTAAATGCAATCTCTCAATTATTCTGTAACTATTTCTAACCAAATTACCTGATTAATTTGCTTGGTATATGCATTAAAATTATTGTCTGCAATTAACATTAATGTTTTATTTCCGTTAGGTAAAGTAGGGCCAAAGCAAATACCTTCTATATTGTCTACTATTTTTTGCTTTAGTTGTTTTCTAATCTCTTTAAAATTGAAAATCAACTCTTTTTCTGCAGGGATAACTTCTTTTTGTATTTTTCCTTTTAATTCATTTATAGCTAAGGTATTGGTAGCTTTACTAGCATCTACTTTATACAAAAGTATCGAGTTTGATTTTTTACCTCTTCCTGCAGAATATGCTCTTTCAATAACAATAAATTGAAGCGGAGCAATTTCTATAAAATCTGTTACTCCATTAAGAGAAAAAGGATAATATGGTATTTTTTGAATAGGTTCAAGCAGATAAGAAAATTGATTAGTTGCCTTTAAATTTTCATTAAAAAGTGTAAATCTAACAGGAGATTTTGTTCTATATAATTTGGGGTTTTTACCGTCTTTTACTAACGGAAGCTCATTTGCTACCCAAATATGTTTAGAGTTTACTGCAGAAGTAGAAAGACCTTCAAACACACCATTGTTTCTTGGTTTCTGGTTTCTTTCTGCCAAAAAATAAGTTGGGAGTTGATAATGATTTAGATATTGTCCCGCAGTATCTACTCTAACTATAAACGGATTTTTAAAATTATCTATAGCACCTTCACTACTTATAATAAATTCTTTTTTATAAGCATCTACAATTATAGACTCTAAATCAAACTTACTCTCTAATTTATCTGTGATGTTAGAAGAAAGATAAGTTACATTTTTAAAGATAATTGTATCTATTTTAGAAGAAGAGGTTTTAATGTTAAACTCATAAAACCTGGGTTTGCTACCTTCATCACAAACTGCGTAATAATTTTTGCCATCATAATCTATAGCACTAAGTCCGCCAACGTGAGAGTTTTTAAAAGTAAAATTTGCAGGGATAATATAATCATCTAAAAGTTGTAATTTAATCGAAGTGTCTTCAGGTATTTTGCCTGCACCACAGCTTATAAAGGTTAAAGAAATGCAGGCAAGTAGATACAGATAATTTTTTCTGAAATAGTAAAATAACATAGCATTAAGATAATTATGGGATTTTTTTGGCAATGACTCTTTCTTTAAACTAGTAAATTTAATCATTGTTAAACAATAAAAACTAAAAGCTATGACCGAATTAGAAATGAAAGGTAAATGGAACCAAGTAAAGGGAAAATTTAAAGAGAAATATGGAGAGGTAACCGATGATGATGTGACATTTTCTGAAGGAAAATGGGATCAAATGTTAGGAAAGCTACAAGAGAAAACAGGAAAATCTAAAGAAGAGTTACAGAAAGAAATTGAAGCTCTGTAAATAAAAAGAAAAAAATTGCTATAAAAAGAGAAAACCTCACCAATTTGGTGAGGTTTTTATATATGGTATAAACTGTAAATTACTTTACAATACTAATTAATTCTACATCAAAAATTAGTGGAGAGTTTGGAGGGATTGGGCCAATACCACGCTCACCATACGCTAAATGAGCAGGAATTACTAACCTTGCTTTTTCACCAGTTTTTAATAACTGAAGCCCTTCATCCCAACCTGGAATAACTTTTCCGGTTCCTACAGGAAACTCTATAGGTTGATCTCTTTCTACAGAAGAGTCAAAAGTAGTACCGTCTAATAATTTACCTGTGTAGTGAACTTTAATGGTTTGTCCGCTAGTAGGAGATTCTCCTTTATCATTAGTTTGAGTAATTTTGTAACGTAAACCGCTATCTGTTTTTTCAAACCCTTCACTTAATGTTTCTAATTCTTTTTGTAAAGCTGCTTTTTCTTCTTCCTTAGCTTGCTCTGCCTTATCTAATTCTTGTTTAAAAACCATTGGTGCATCAAAAGATTTAGCATCATCTCCTTTTCTAATAATGTTTACTTCTTGCATCACCACGTCTTCAACAGGCTTATCTCTTTGTGCAGTTTTAACACTACCAATAGAGTCTACAATATCTATACCTTCTACAATCTCACCAAAAACACTATGTCTGTTATTTAAGTGCGGAGTAGCTTTTAAGGTGATAAAAAATTGACTTCCGTTAGTTCCTGCACCAGCGTTAGCCATAGATAAAATACCTTTTTTATCGTGTACCAACGTATCATTAAATTCATCTGGGAACTTGTAACCTGGCCCACCTTGCCCAGTTGCATCTGGATCACCACCTTGAATCATAAAATCTTTAATAATTCTATGGAAAATAAGACCGTTGAAGAATTTTTTTCCTTGGTAAGAAGAGTCTACCATTTGGTTCTCTCCCTCTGCTAAAGAGACAAAGTTAGCAACTGTAATAGGAGTTGCTTTATAAAAAAGCTCTGCAACAAAAGTACCTTTGTTTGTTTTAAATTCTGCGTAAATACCATCATTTAAATTTGGGTAAGGTTCTTTTTGGCATGCAAAAGCGCTAATTGCTACTGCTAACAGTAAAAATAAAGTTTGTTTTTTCATGGTTGTTTTAAATTCTAAATTTAATTTAAGTTATCTTCTTTCAATATTTTATTTAATGTAATAGTAGATCTAATAGGTACATTTCTTCCTATTTTTTCTTGATCTCCATAATAGCCAAATGCTTTGTGAGAAGGGAATAGAAAAGTAACGGTTTCTCCCTCTTTCATGAGTTTTAAACCTTGCCTTAAGCCATTAAAAACATTTTCTTGGTCAATTTTATATTCTCTAGTACCTATTTCTTTTTCTGAATAAATTGCAGTACCCTCTAAAGTAGAGATGTTATAATTAAAATTCACTAAATCTCCGTAATTAGGAGAAGCTACAGAATCTTGCATTACTTGTATATTATAGTAATACCAAAAACCATCACTTGAAGAAATGTAATTGTGAGTTGTATCTTTTTGAATAATTTCAGAAATTCTTTCTTCTTCTTTCTTTACAAGTTTTTGGTTTCTTTTTACAGACTCTTTAATAAAAGAGCCAGAACTTTTAGAAATGGGTTGCCTTGCCTCGGGTGTTTTACAGCTAGTTGTACAAGCTATTAAAAACAATACACTAATTATTTTAATTTTCATTTTTTAGTTCTTTTTGATAATCCACTAAAAGGGCTTCAAATTTTTTAGTAGTTTCTTCTAAACTATCATCACTTTTACCGCCTGCAGCATTAATATGGCCACCACCGTGAAAATGATTTCTAGAAAATTGATTTACATCAAAATCACCTTTAGAGCGTAAAGATATTTTAATTATTTTATCTGCTTTATTTTCAATAAAAATGGCAGCAAAAATAATACCCTTAATCCCTAAGCTATAATTTACAAAACCTTCTGTATCTCCTTTTTTAAAATTATGATTATCTAATTCTTCTTGTGAGAGCGTAATATAAGCAGTTTTATATTCTGGTACAATTTTCATGTTTCTTAGCGCTACTCCCAATAGTTGAAATCTTTCATACGAGCTATTATCAAATGTATCTTGGTGTATGGCAGAGTTTTTGGCTCCTTTATCTATTAAGTCTGCAATTACTCTATGGGTAGTGCTTGTAGTAGAAGGAAATCTAAAAGAACCAGTATCTGTCATTATTCCTAAGTAAAGAGCACTTGCAATAGCAGGAGTAATATATTGAGTTTCGTCTAACATCTCTATAAAATGATACACCATTTCACAAGTAGAAGAGTAGCTTACATCACTAAATGTATATTTAGCATAATTATCTGGTTGCTGGTGGTGATCAATCATTACAAAAGTAGTTTTAGCACTCGCTAAAACAGGCTCCATAACTGGTCCTGTTCTAGAAAAATGATTAAAATCTAATGTAAAAATAATATCAGCACCTGTAATAAGCTGTTTTGCTTCTTCTTGATTTTTGTCAAAAATAACCACTTCTTCTTGTCCTGGTACCCATTTTAAAAATTCAGGATAATCATTAGGAGCAATAACTGTTGCTTGATGATTTTTATTTTTTAAAAAGTTGCAAAGACCAACGGTAGAGCCAATAGCATCACCATCTGGATTTTTATGAGGAACAATCACAATTTTTTTAGGTGAATTTAAAAGTGATTTTAGTTCTTTAATTTCTGTTGAATTCATAGCAAACAAAGATACAATTTATAATTTTTCTGCTTTTAATTTTATTGCTACTTTATTAAAAGTCTAGAAATTTAGGTATTATGAAGGATTTGATTATTTTTGCAGCAAATTTTAAAAAAAATACGATGGCAGCAAATAGAACATTCACAATGATTAAGCCAGATGGGGTTGAAAACGGCCACATAGGAGCAATCTTAGATCAAATTACAGCTTCAGGCTTTAGAATTGTAGCAATGAAACTTACGCAAATGACAACAAGAGATGCAGAAGCATTTTACGCAGTTCATAAAGAGCGTCCGTTTTTTGGAGAATTAGTAGAATTTATGACTCGCGGACCTATTGTAGCTGCTATTCTTGAAAAAGATAATGCAGTAGAAGATTTTAGAACCTTAATTGGTGCTACTAACCCTGAAGAGGCTGCAGAAGGTACTATTAGAAAGAAATTTGCAACTTCTATTGGAGAAAATGCTGTTCACGGAAGTGATAGCGATGAGAATGCACAAATTGAAGGTGCTTTTCATTTTGCAGGTAGAGAGCAATTCTAAACCATACATAACTGTTTATAAAAAAACCATTAGCATTTGCTAATGGTTTTTTTTTGCTTGTAATTAATGAAATTATCTGAGTATGAGTTTGGTAATTAGTTTTTTGCCTAATTCTTCGTTCATCATTTTAATAATTTTGTCTTTACCGTAGCTTAACTCTTCTCTTAATACAGAAGAAGTTAATTCAATATAAAGAGTATCGTTATTAAGTTTTATAGAAGAGGTATACTTATTAATAGCGGGGCCCATTTGTGCTTGCCATATTTCTTTTACATTGACTTTATCTAAACCTTTTTGTAGTTTATTTTTATCAACAAAATTTTTAAGTACATCACTTATAGTTTGGTTTTCATTATTTCGTGCCATCTAAATATCCGTTAAATCGTTGGTAGGTATAAGTTATTCCTCTATTATTTTTTACTATAAATTCATTTTCATTCAGCTTTAGTAAAGTCTCTGTCCACTCATCTAATTCTGTTTGGTAGTGAAAAACCCAAGACTCTCCTTGTTGGGAGATAGTGAAATTTTCAGCATCATTGGTAGCTTTGTAACCGCCTTCTAAAGAAGGTTGTACTTTTTTTCTAATACCATTTAAGTTTTTAACCTCTATAAAATCTACCATTTCATTAAATTTAAAAACTATTTCTTTTCCATTTTCTTGTTTTACTTCTTTAATTTCCCAATACCCATTTAAATTTTTTAAGTCTTCCTTTTTGGTAGTGCTACAACTAAAGCAAAAAGTAACTAAGAAAAGAATTAAAACCGTTTTTTTTATGTTCATAAACTTATAATTTAATTATTTTGTATTGACTTGCATTTGCTTTTACCACATTTTCAGTTCTTTCTGCATGGGTGTCACTTATAAAAAGCTGTCCTAAGTCATCTTTAGTAACCAGGTCTACAATTTGTGCAACTCTATTTTCATCTAACTTATCAAAAACATCATCTAACAACAAAATAGGGTTTACCTTACTTTGTTCTTTCATAAAATCATATTGAGCTAGTTTTAAAGCTATTAAATAAGATTTTTGTTGGCCTTGAGATCCAAATTTTTTAACAGGATGCCCGTTAATTTTAAACGTAAGATCATCTTTATGCACCCCAACGCTAGTGTATTGTACTGCCATATCTTTTTGCAGGCTTTTGTCAAGTAAAGTAGATAAATTATCTTCAGTAAGTTGACTTTTATAACTAATACTAACCTTTTCTTTAGAGTTGCTTATACTTTTATATCTTTCTTTAAAAATAGGCGTGAAAGTTTTTAAAAACTCATTTCTTGTTTCGTGAATTTTGGTTCCCATACTATTCATTTGCTCATTATAAATAGAAAGGGTTGCGCTATCAAAAGTATGGTTGGCCGCAAAGTATTTTAGTAGTGAATTACGCTGAGATAGTGTTTTATTATACTTAACAAGTAAATCTAAATATACTTTATCGTTTTGAGAGATAATACTATCTATAAATTTTCTTCTAGTTTCACTCCCTTCTACAATTAAATCTCTATCTGCTGGTGAAATAATTACTACGGGTATTAAGCCAATGTGTTCACTAAATTTCTCGTATGCTTTAGCATTGCGCTTAATTACTTTTTTATTTCCTTTTTTAACGCTGACTACAATTTTTTCAGTCCTTTCTAATTTTTCAAACTCACCATCAATAACAAAATAATCTGCGTGATGATTTATATTTTGAGAAGAAACAGGATTAAAATAACTTTTACCATAAGCTAAATGATAAATACTATCTAAAATGTTTGTTTTTCCAACCCCATTATAGCCAACTAGGCAATTTATTTTTTCATCAAAATCAAAATTAACAGTTTCAAAATTTTTGTAATTAAGTAAAGATAATTTTTTTAAGTGCATAAAACGCTGGTATACAGTAATTTTGTAATTTGTAGATTTTTTTGAGAATACTTCAATATAATGATGCAAAGTATTGAAAAATAACAAAAAAAATCTCTTTTATATATAAATAAAAATTTTATTTTTGCGCATCAATTAAGATAATTTTATGGCAACATATAAGAAAAGAGGCTACAAGCCGAAACCTGAAAAGGAGAACGAAGAAATAGGAGAAGAAGAAAATGGATATGTAGAAGGTGAATCTACTACTCAAGAAGTTTTTGACAACCTAGATGAAGGTGCAAATAAAACAGAAGAGTGGATTGCTGAAAACCAAAAACCTATTTTAGTAGTTATAGCAGCTGTAGTAGTTGTTGCTTTGGGTTACTTGGGGTATCAAAAATTTATTGATGAGCCAAAACAAGGAGAAGCAGCTAACGAAATAGCACAATCTCAAATTTATTTTGAAAACGCTCTAGATGCTTCTGGTAAAGCTCAAGATTCTTTATACAATTTAGCTTTAACAGGTGGAGCAGGTAAATTTGGTTTCTTAGATATTATTGAAAACTACGGAAATAGTGATGCTGCTAATTTAGCTAATTACTATGCAGGTATGTCTTACCTTAATACAGGTAAATATGACAAAGCGGTAGAGTATTTAGAAAATTTTTCTAGTGAAGACGAAATTTTAGCACCATTAGCTAAAGGAGCTATAGGAGATGCTTTCATGCAATTAGAGCAACCAAAAGAAGCTTTAGGTTATTATGAAGAAGCAGCTAAAATGAGAACAAACGATTTTACATCTCCTAAATTTTTATTAAAAGCAGCCATCACTGCTTTAGAGTTAGGAGAGGGATCTAAAGCTGAAGGTTACTTAATGACTATTCAAGATGAATATGCAGAAGCACCAGAAGCAGATAAAATAGCAGTTTACTTAGGGCAAGCAAAAGCACTTAAATAATGGCAACAGCAGGTAAAAACTTATCCGCTTACGATAAAAATACAATCCCAAACGCGAAAGATTTTCGGTTTGGGATTGTTGTTTCTGAGTGGAATGATGATATAACAGAAAACCTTTTTCAAGGAGCGTTTGATGTTTTGTTAGAAAACGGAGTTTTAAAAGAAAACATTGTAAGATGGAACGTTCCTGGTAGTTTTGAGCTTATCTACGGATGTAAAAAAATGCAAGAGTCTTTTGAGATGTTAGATGCAATTATAGCTGTAGGTAATGTAATACAAGGAGAAACAAAACATTTTGATTTTGTTTGTGAAGGTGTTACTCAGGGAATTAAAGATTTAAATATACAGTCTGATATACCTGTAATATTTTGCGTACTTACAGATAATGTAAAACAACAATCTATTGACAGAAGTGGAGGTAAACACGGTAATAAAGGAGCAGAAGCAGGTATTGCCGCTATTAAAATGGCGCAGTTACGTAAAGATGCTAAGTTCTATAAAAATTAAAAAAAACTTCTTACATACTGTTAACAAATTATGCCGCTTTAGAGCGGCATTGTTTTTGATTTTAGTAACTTTGAAATAAGCTAAAGTTATGGGAATTTTAAAGACAAGAAAGAATAAACAATTCAATTACAATCCTCGTTATTTTGATGATAAAGGAGAGGGTAATCCCTATAAAATAGAATCTAAATTTGATAAATACAGAAAAACCGTTGGTGATAGTCAAGGGTTTGTTTCTAGGTTTAAAAATGCTTTTGCAGAATTAAAAGACAAGTCTGATAGAGATTCTAACAGAAGAATAATTTATATAGTGGCTATTTTAATTTTAGTATTCTTATTTATTATAGACTTTGATTTATCAATTTTCTTCCAAAATTAATGGCAGATATTATTCAATTACTTCCAGATCATGTAGCTAATCAAATTGCTGCGGGAGAGGTCGTTCAACGTCCTGCATCCGTAGTGAAAGAATTGCTTGAAAATGCAATTGATGCAGATGCTACTTCTATACAATTATTAATTAAAGAGGCAGGTAAAACACTTATTCAAGTTTCAGATAATGGAAAAGGAATGAGTGAAACAGATGCGCGTTTATCTTTTGAGCGTCATGCTACTTCTAAAATTAAATTAGCAGAAGATCTTTTTCAATTAAAAACAAAAGGGTTTAGAGGGGAGGCTTTAGCTTCTATTGCAGCTATTGCTCATGTAGACTTAAAATCTAAGCAAGAAGATACAGAAGTAGGTACAGAGATTAAGATAAATGGAACCAAAGTAGAGTTACAACAACCTTGTGTGACCCCAAAGGGAACTGTGGTAAGTGTAAAAAATTTATTTTTTAATATTCCTGCTAGAAGAAATTTTTTAAAGTCTGATGCGGTAGAATTACGCCATATTATAGATGAATTTCAACGTGTAGCGCTAGCGCACCCTCAAATAGCTTTTTCATTACACCATAATGGCAATGAGTTATTTCAACTACCATCTTCTAATCACAGGCAACGAATAGTAAATGTGTTTGGCGGGAAAACCAATGAAAAATTGGTGCCGGTAGAAGAAGAAACAGAGATTTTAAAAGTAGATGGTTTTGTAGGAAAACCAGAATTTGCTAAAAGAACAAAGGGAGAGCAGTTTTTCTTTGTAAATGATCGTTTTATTAAAAGTCCTTATCTAAATCATGCAGTTACTGCTGCTTTTGAAGGCTTATTAAAAGATAAAACCTATCCTTCTTATTTTCTGTATTTAACTATAGATCCTAAGCGAATAGATATCAATATTCATCCTACTAAAACAGAAATTAAGTTTGATGATGAACACGCACTCTATGCAATTTTAAGAAGTGCTATAAAACATAGTTTGGGGCAGTTTAATGTAGCTCCAGTTTTAGATTTTGATAGAGATGCTAATTTAGATACTCCATATAATTATAGTGGTAAGCAAGCAACAAGTCCTGTAATTGAAGTAGATAGAAGTTTTAATCCGTTTGAAAGTGAATCTAAATTTACTTCTAAATCCTCTGGAGGAAATGCAAAAAGTAATTACCAATCTTCTTCCTATGCTAAAAAGAATGAAGGTTCTTGGGAAGCTTTATATACTGCTTCAGGCTTAAATTCTGAGCATGAGTCTAACTTTAGTAACGTAGAGTTTGAGAGTGAAGAAGTGACAGGTAGTTTGTTTGATGATGATAAAAAAACGGAGTCTGGAAATACTTTTCAGCTTCAAAAAAAATTTATTATCAGTTCTTTAAAAAGTGGTTTACTGGTGATAGATCAGCATAGGGCGCATACCAGAATTTTATATGAAGATCTTTTAAAAAGTATAACGGTAAAAGCGGCAATTAGTCAGCAATTATTATTTCCGTTAGTACTTCAATTTTCTCAGCAAGAAACCGCTATGTTAAAGGAGTTGAAAGACTCTTTAGTACAAACAGGTTTTGTTTTTGAACGTATAGACACCCATGAAGTTGAAATAAAAGGAATACCTAATTTAATTTCAGAAAGTGAAGTTTCTATACTTTTAGATCAATTATTGTCAGATTTTGAAAATGAAATACCAGAAAGTGGCTTTACACAAACTGACTTATTGGCAAAATCTTTAGCAAAAAGTATGGCTATTAAAACAGGCGCGGTTTTAGATAAGGTAGAACAGATTGCAATTGTTAATGGTCTTTTTGCTTGTAAAGAGCCAAACGTGACTCCTTCTAATAGAAGAGTGTTTACTACTTTATCTGCAGACGATCTTGAAAAAAAATTCATGTAAATGGGTAGAATAACAGAAACAGTAAAAGTACTTTTAATAGCTAATATTTTATTTTTTGTTGGAAGCCAAATTTCAGGAGATTATACCCTGAAGATTTTAGCACTTTGGTTTCCTGAGAATGATAATTTTGGCGTTTGGCAGTTGGTGACACATATGTTTATGCATGGGGGAGTTTCTCATATTGTATTTAATATGTTTGCTTTGTATATGTTTGGTAGCGTTTTAGAACAAGCTATTGGTAAAAATAGATTTATTTTTCTTTATTTTTCTTCTGGTTTAGCTGCGGCTGGTTTGCAAATTCTTTTTAGTTATTTAGATTTTAATCCTGGTTTTCAAGCCTGTATTGACGCAGGTATAGATCCTGCTACGGTTTATCAATCTTTAGAAAAAGCAGTACAAACAAATCAATACCAATTTTTTTCTGGGGTGTCTCAAGAAATGGTGGTTCAAATGACAGATGCTTATGTTACACCAATGGTGGGAGCATCTGGAGCAATATTTGGTGTTTTAGCAGCGTTTGCTGTAGTATATCCTAATTTGCCATTGTATATTATGTTTATCCCTATTCCTATAAAAGCAAAGTACTTGATAGGAGGTTACTTTTTGTTAAATGTTTATTCTGCAGTAACAGGAATGACCCTTTTAGGTCCGTCTAACACAGCATATTGGGCGCATATTGGAGGGGCGGTAATAGGATTTGTAACTATGTGGTATTGGCAAAAAAATCAATTTAACCAAAATCGTTGGAATTAACATGAATTGGAGAGATCAATTACAATATAAATACAACATGGCTGGCGTAGTTGAAAAACTTATCGCTGTCAATGTGCTTGTGTTTATCGTTATATTTCTTCTAAAAGCAATTGCTTTTTTATTCAATTTTCCGGATGTTATTACTACTTGGCTTGTTTTTCCTAAAGAAATAGGAGAGTTTATTTATAAGCCTTGGACGCTTATTACTTATGCTTTTATGCATAGTGGAATATGGCATATTTTATCTAATATGCTAATTCTTTATTTTGCAGGTAGAATGTTTCTAACGTTTTTCTCTCCTAAGCGTTTATTGAATTATTACTTTTTAGGAGCTATTGCAGGTGCGTTACTGTATATGCTTAGTTATAATATTTTTCCAGCGTTTACCAATGCGGGTAATTCTTATTTATTAGGTGCCTCTGCAGCGGTAATGGCAGTATTGTTAGGGGTGACTACACAAGCGCCTAACATGCAAGTAAGATTAATGATTATTGGAAATATAAAATTATGGTGGATAGCTGCTTTTTTTGTGATTTCAGATATTGTACAAATGCCATTTAATAACCCTGGTGGTCACCTAGCGCATATAGGTGGCGCTTTATTAGGTTTTTTATATACTTCTCAATTACAAAAAGGGACAGATATTGGTTCTTGGTTTGAAAAGTTGGTAGATAGTCTAGTTTCGTTATTTTCTAAAAAAGAAAAAACTCCATTTAAGAAGGTTTATAAAAATAGAAGCAATACTGCTACACAAAAAACTACAAGTAGCTTTTCTAATTCTGCAGAAAAGCAAAAACAAATAGATAGTATTCTAGATAAAATAAGCAAAAGCGGTTACGAAAGTTTGAGTAAAGCTGAAAAAGATTTTTTATTTAATGCCGGCAAAGATTAACTTTGATAGTCTATGAAGCCATTAAATATTTTTAACAAACTTATTTTCTTTATAAATTCACTGTTTGCAACAGCGCTTTTATTAGCTTATTTATTACCATATATCCCACCAAGTACTTTTCCGTTTTTATCTGTACTTAGTTTAGGTATGCCTATATTATTGGTTATTAATATTGTCTTTTTAATTTATTGGGTAATAAAGCTAAAAAAACAATTTTTACTATCTACTTTAGTATTATTACTTGGCTTTAATCATATTTTATCTCTTTATAGAATAGAAGCAGATAAGTATGAAAAACAACCAGAAGATATTAAACTATTAAGTTATAATGTAAGACAATTTAATAGGTATAATTGGATTGAAGGAGATACAGTAACCAATCAAATTATACATTTTATTGAAAATGAAAAACCTGATATTGTATGTCTGCAAGAATACCACAAAAGAAATGATATTAAGTTTAATGGTTTTAAATATAAGTATGAGGTAATTACTAATGAAGGTGAACGTTTTGGGCAAGCTATTTATACCAATTACCCTGTAATAAATAAAGGCTCGTTAGAGTTTGAAGATTCTAATAATAACGCTATATACTTAGATGTTTTAGTAAATAAAGATACTATTAGAGTAATTAATATTCATTTAGAAAGCTTAAAAATTATACCTAAGGTTACCGAGTTTCAAGAAGAAAAAAGAGAAAAACTAGTAAGTAGAATGGGTAACTCTTTTAAAAAACAAGAAGCACAAGTAAAACAGATTTTAGAAAATTTAAAAGATTGTTCGTACAAGTCTGTTATTAGTGGAGATATGAATAATAGTGCTTTTTCTTACGTTTATAGAAAATTGGCGCAAGATCATTTAGATGCGTTTAAAGAAAAAGGCAAATCTTTTGGTAAAACTTTTGATTTTGATTTTATTCCTTTGAGAATAGATGCTATTTTGGTAGATGAAGCAATGAAGGTAAAAGAATTT
This sequence comes from Mesonia phycicola, assembly GCF_900141885.1. GTDB lineage: Bacteria > Bacteroidota > Bacteroidia > Flavobacteriales > Flavobacteriaceae > Mesonia > Mesonia phycicola. Next base: position 228,651 of record NZ_FQYY01000006.1, read on the forward strand.
AAAAACTTTCCAGAGGTTAAATATTCAGATCACTATCCTATCACTTGTACTTTTTCACTTTAGAAGAAGCTTACTTACTCTAAATTTTGATTTTCTAAATAGTTTAAGCTATTTGGTCCTTCGTTAAACAGTAAATCTAAAATAGAGAGGTTGGGTAAAAAGCCGTGTTTCTCTTCAAATACTTGGGTGTAATTTTCAAGTAAAGGTTTTTTTAGCCCCTTTGCATTAATCAATTTACGTTGGTCTGTAATCTCCTTTGGTAAATCTTCTGTAAAATATTCTGTTGTTTTTTGGTGCGGTATATCTATTTGTAGACAATCTACAGTTGCTTGAAAGCAAGCATAATTAAAATCTAAAAGAAAATTATACTCTTTTTGGTAAAGTTGAATTAATTCATCTTCGTAAAACTCAAAAAACGGAGAAGTTCTATAAGCAGCCTCTAAAGAGCGCCAATGTATGGTTTGCCAGTTAAACTGCTGCTCTATTTTTACATCTTTATATTTCTGTTTTTTTTCTTTGTTACCTGTATGTTTTATAGGTATGTTTAATAACAAAGAGCCATTTGCGCCATAAATATATTGACGTGTTCTGTAAGTTTGTTTTTGGTAATTATCTTCATTCTCAAAAAGAATTTCTTCTGCTTGTGCAATATGGCAAAATTGAAAAATAGTTCCAAAATAAGCAGGATGTAGTAAAACCGTTTTCATGTTTTAGCTATTCTTTTTTCTTTTTCTGAAAAAATTAAAACCAATAACTATTACTAAACCAATTAAAAAATAGTAGAAATAAGAAACAGGTTTGCCGTTACCGCCTACGGTAGTAAACAATCTTTCCCAACGTATTTTATTAAAAAAGCCGTCACCGTTACTATCCCAACTCATCCAAATAAATACAGGCTTACCTACCACGTGGTTTTCTGGCACATATCCCCAAAAGCGACTATCTTCACTATTATGGCGGTTATCTCCCATCATAAAGTAGTAGTTCTGTTTAAAGGTGTATTCTGTAATCTGTTTTCCGTTAAGAAGAACTTTGGTTCCGTTTACAGAAATTTTATTGTCAATACCCATTTCTTTTCCTTCATAAACTTCAATAATACGTTTGTAAAACGGAAGTGAAGCAGGAGTGATGGCTACTGTTTTACCTTGCTCCGGAATATAGATACCACCAATTTGATCGTGATTCCAATTCATTCTTGGAGAAGGAAAAATTCTAGGGTCTGTTTTACCTGCAGGGTCTATAATTTTTGTTATAGAAGCTACATTCGGGTGATTTTTAAATTTCTGTATAGCTTCTTCAGACAAAGAGATAAACCTATATTGTCTTTCTGCTTGATTATACCAAGCCACACCATCTGTAATACCGTAGCGTTGTGCTAAATTTTTTAAATCAAAACCTTGACCTTTACCTTGTACAATGTAAGAGTATTGAGGTTTAGCTCTCTCTGGTAACACCAATGGTTCATTGTTAATATAGATTTTTCCGTCAACAATTTTTAAAGAATCTCCTGGTATACCAACAGCTCTTTTTACGTAGTTAGATTTTTTATCTATAGGTTTTTGGTAATGTTTACCGGAACGGTCAAAAAACTTTCTAACTGTATCTACAGGCCAGTTAAAAACCACAATATCATTACGTTCTATTTTTTCAAACCCTGGAAATCTAAAATAAGGAAGCTCTGGCCAATTAGTATAAGATTTTATACCTAAAACAGGTATTGTATCATGTACCATTGGAAAAGAAACCGTAGTTTTTGGAGCTCTTGCTCCGTAATGAAACTTACTTACAAATAAAAAATCACCTACTAATAACGTTTTTTCTAAAGATGAAGTAGGTATAGTAAATGGCTGTATAAAATACGTATGCACAATAGTAGCGGCAACTACAGCAAATAAAATAGAACTTACCCATTCACCAACTTCTGTTCTAGGTTTTAAACTTCTTTCTTCAATATAAGAAACTTCTTGGGTGTAGTTAATATAGTACAAATAGAAACCTAAAGTTAATATAGTAAGCCAAGTATCTAATTTAGTGTGTTTACCAAAACTTCTAGCAGTTTCTACCCAAATTACAGGAAACATAATTAGGTTAACAATAGGTATAAATAGTAAGATAGTCCACCACCAAGGTCTATTGATGATTTTCATGAGAACTACTGCGTTATAAATAGGAATAATAGCTTCCCAAGCCTGTCTTCCTGCTTTTTTATAAAGCTTCCAAGTACCTGCCGCATGAATTACTTGAACTACTAAAAAAAATATAAACCACTGAGTAAACGTCATTTCTTGTATTGTTTATTTTATAAGTACGTATAAAAAGATTTTTGTTACAGATTATAAATCTAAAACATCTTTCATAGTAAATACTCCATTTTTATTTTTAATCCATTCTGAAGCAATTACGGCACCTAAAGCAAAACCTTCTCTAGAGTGTGCGGTATGCTTTATTTCAATTTCATCAATTTCTGAAGAATATTTAATAGTGTGGGTACCTGGTACTTCATCTTCTCTTTTAGCAACCACAGGGATTGTTTTAGAATCTACCTTCTCTTGGTTTTCTATAAGTTTCCAGTCTGTTTTGCTAGTGTTTTCTAGAATACCTTTGGTTAAAGTGATAGCTGTACCGCTAGGTTTGTCTAATTTTTTAGTGTGATGTATTTCTTCTACTTCTACATCATACTCGTTAAACTTGCTCATCATTTTTGCAAGTTTATTATTTAATTCAAAAAATAAATTAACTCCTAAACTAAAATTAGATCCGTAGATAAAAGCAGCGTTATTAGCTTTACAGATAGAAACTGCTTCGTCGTATTTTTCTAACCAACCAGTTGTACCACATATTACAGGTACATTTTCTTTAAAACAAGTAGTAATATTGTTAAAAGCCGCTGTTGGAATACTAAAATCTATGGCAACTTCTGCTTTTTTAAGTTCGGTAATATTTATAGGTTCTGAAGTTTTGTAAACTATTTCGTGACCTCTTTCAATAGCAATTCGTTCAATGGTCTTTCCCATTCTTCCGTATCCTAAAATTGCAATTTTCATATTTAAAATTTTATATTTAGAGACAAGCCAAAATTTGCTTCTCCAGTGAATTGGTTATAATCAAAACTTGGGTTTAATGTAAGATCGTTGCTTACATTAAATTGTTGTAAATGCGCATCTACATTGGCATCTACTATATTTAAAATGTAAATAGCTGCTGTTACTAAGAGAGTAAGTTCTTTATTACTCTGAAATTGTTCTTGTGCATCTATTAAACTATCATCACTTAACAGATCTTGAAACTCATCATCATTATAACCTGCTAATCTTCTTTTATACGCATCTCTATAACGGTGGTATTGATCGTTATTATAAATGTAAATAGCCACACTTGTACCAATAGCACCATATACTATAGGTAATTTCCAATAGCGTTTATTATAAATTTGACCTAAACCAGGAAATATAGCAGAATAAAACGCAGCTTTTGCAGGCGCTAGAGGGTTATACTCTTTAAAATCACCTTGATTTTCATTTACTTGAGCAATATTATCTGTACGAAATGCTAAAGTATCTTTTTCTTGAGCACTTAATTGAAAGATAGAAAAAGTAATGAATAGAACAATTATGATTTTATGCTTCACCTTCTATGAGTTTTTGTAGACGTTTAAAGTCTTCTTCAGAAGAAAACGGAATAATTAGTTTTCCATTGCCTTTTTTGCTAACTTTTACATCAACTTTTGCTCCAAAATATTCTGAGAAATTTTTTAATGACGAATTAATTTCTGAAGGTATACTTGGTGTTGTATTTTTTTTATTGACAGATGCTTTGCCATTTTTTTGATAAGATCTTACCAGTTGTTCTGTATCTCTTACAGATAAAGATGCCTGAATTATTTTTTCGTAAATATTTAATTGTACATCTGGGTCTTCAACATTAATAAGAGCTCTACCGTGCCCCATAGATAAGAAGCCGTCACGCATACCTGTTTGAATAATAGGATCTAATTTTAGCAACCTAAGGTAATTGGCAATAGTAGATCTATTTTTACCAATACGCTCACTCATTTGTTCTTGAGTTAAATCTATTTCGTCTATTAAACGTTGGTAAGAAAGTGCAATTTCTATAGGGTCTAAATCTTGACGTTGTATATTTTCTACTAACGCCATTTCTAGAGACTCTTGATCGTTAGCTATTCTTATGTAAGCAGGTACAGTTTTTAAACCTACTATTTTAGAAGCTCTATAACGACGCTCACCAGATACTAATTGGTATTTGTTAAAATCTATTTTTCTAACAGTTATGGGCTGAATTACACCTAGCTCTTTAATAGAAGTAGCTAATTCTTTTAAAGCATCTTCATTAAAGCTTGTTCTTGGCTGAAAAGGGTTAACCTCAATAGCTTCTAGCTCTAATTCTACAATATTGCCTACCACTTTATCTGCATTTTTATCTTTTGCAGATTTAATGTCATTATCTGGATCTTTTAATAATGCAGAGAGACCACGACCTAGTGCTTGCTTTTTTGTTGCCTTCGCCATATATGCTTAACTATTTTTCTTTATAATTTCTTCAGCTAAACTCAAGTAATTATTAGCACCCTTACTACTAGCATCATAATTAATAATACTTTCACCATAACTAGGGGCTTCACTTAGTCTAACGTTACGTTGAATAATGGTTTTGAATACCATTTCTTCAAAATGCTTTGTAACTTCATCTACTACTTGATTAGATAATCTAAGGCGAGAATCGTACATGGTTAATAATAAACCTTCTATATCTAAATTAGCATTGTGAATTTTTTGAACGCTTTTTATGGTGTTAAGTAATTTACCTAAACCTTCTAAAGCAAAGTATTCACATTGAATAGGGATAATAACAGAGTCTGCTGCGGTTAATGCATTAAGAGTAAGTAAACCTAAAGAAGGAGCACAATCTATCAAAATATAGTCATACTTTTCTTTTAGATGTACTATCGCTTTTTTAAGCATAGATTCTCTCTGTTCTTGATCTACTAATTCAATTTCTATAGCTACTAAGTCTATATGAGCAGGAATTATATCTAAATTTGGAGAATCTGTAGCAATTATAGCATCATCTGCTTTTAGCGTATGTTCTAAAAGTTGATATGTGCCAGCTTCTACAGTTTCTACATCTATCCCTAAACCAGAACTTGCATTTGCTTGCGGATCTGCGTCTATTAATAGTACTTTTTTCTCTAATACACCTAGCGCTGCAGCTAAGTTAACAGAGGTAGTGGTTTTACCAACTCCTCCTTTTTGATTAGCAATTGCAATGATTTTACCCATCAAGAATTTTTAGATTTAGATGGTAAAAATACAATTTATTATACCAATTAAAAATGCTAAAAGAAATTACTTATAGTTGTTTTTTAACAATGGGTAATAATTACTTGTTTTTCTTTTTTCTAATCATTTCTTCTAACATGTCCCACATTTCAGATGGTATGTCTTCTAGTAGATTAAATTGACCTGCGCCTTTAAGCCACTCACCTCCATCTATGGTGATAACTTCCCCATTAACGTATGCAGAAAAATCTGAAACTAAATAGGCTGCTAAGTTGGCAAGTTCTTGGTGTTCTCCCACACGTTTTAATGGTACTTTTTGTGCTAAATCAAACTTTTCTTTTAAATTACCAGGCAATAATCTGTCCCAAGCACCTTTGGTAGGGAATGGTCCTGGTGCTACGGCATTAAACCTAATTCCGTATTTAGCCCATTCTACAGCTAAAGAACGCGTCATTGCTAAAACTCCTGCTTTTGCTGTTGCAGATGGTACTACGTATGCAGAACCCGTCCAGGCGTAGGTTGTAACAATATTTAAAACTGTTTTATTGGTTTCTTTTTGGTCTATCCAATGTTTACCAAATGCTAAGGTGCAATTTTTACTTCCTTTTAAAACAATATCTATAATAGTGTCAAATGCATTGGCAGAAAGTCTTTCTGTTGGTGATATAAAATTACCAGCAGCATTGTTTAAAAGTATATCTACGCTTCCCATTTGTTTAATGGCCTCGTCTCTCATTTGCTTTACTTCTTCATAAAGTCTTACATCACATTGAATAGCAAAACATTTACCACCTGTTTCTTCTTCTAGTTCTTTAACGGTAGTTTGTAGCTTTTCTAAATTTCTACTAGTTATAGCAACTTGCGCTCCTAGTTCTAAGAAGTATTTAGTCATTGCTTTACCTAAACCACTACCACCACCAGTTACTACAATATTTTTATTTTTAAGTGCGTCGTCACGCAACATTTTAGCTTGAAAATTCATGGATCTTAGTTTTTTTTAAATATACTTTCTTTTTCAGAAAAAATAAGACGTATAAATGAAAAATTATCAGTGAATAGCAATAGCATCTCAGCTTTGTTTAGTAACAAGTAGTGTATGTAATCGTTGTAATAATAAAGCGTATCTATGAAAAATTTATTATTTACTATTTTCTTTACTTCTTTCGTAGTTTTTTCACAAGAAAGAAAAGAGCCAGTAATTATTCCATTTCAATTAACTCCTAACGGACATATATTGATAAATGCTAAAGTGAATGGGGTAGAAGGGAAGTTTATTTTTGATACTGGAGCAGGGATGAATCTTTTAATAAAAAAGTTTGCAGATAAAATTTCAGATTTAGAAAAAACACACCACTTTCATACAGGGCATCGTGCAACAGGAGAAGAGATTATGAGTGATATATGGAATTCTAAACTTATTGAGATTTCAGATTTTAAATTTAAAAAAGACGTATGTGCAGTTTATGATTTAGATTTTCCTATAGATGGATTAATCTCTCTAACTCCATTTGTAAATACCCCTTTAACAATAGATTTTAAGAAAAAACAATTGGTGGTAGAGACTGCTGAATCTGTAAATAAAAGAGTAGCAGCAGCAGATTTTGAAATGCCTATTAAAGTACATTATGATAAAGGGATAACTGTAGCGATTGCTACAAATGTAACCTTGAACGACCAGCTTTCTTTATTAGTGAATTTAGATAGTGGTGCGGGTTCTGGAGTTTTTAGATTTAATGCTCGTTATTTAGAAAGTCTTGCAATTGACACTCTAAGTACAGAGGTACAAGTTAGAGCAAGTATGTTTAAACCAGAGCATAGTAATAAGTTTTACTTTACTAAGTTGAATAAATTGAGTACTGCTAAAAACCAAACAGAAATAAATAATGTGAAGGCTCAGTTTATTACAGGTTTAATTCACGAAGGTATTATGGGAATTGATTGGATAGGAGAAATTATCACTATAGATCTGCAAGGGCAAAGATTGGTTGTACAGAAATAAGATAACTTCCTCTATAATTTAAATATAGAGGAAGGTGATTACTTTTTTTATTCTACAGAATCAATTAAAATTTCTAAAATTTGAATAGCAGCATCGCTAATTTTAGTTCCTGGACCAAAAACAGCAACAGCACCTGCATCAAACAAGTATTGATAATCTGCAGAAGGGATAACACCACCTACAATTACCATAATATCTTCTCGTCCATAATTTTTTAGCTCTTCAATTACTTGAGGTACTAAAGTTTTATGTCCAGCTGCAAGAGATGAAACCCCTAAGATATGTACATCATTTTCTACCGCTTGTTTAGCCGCTTCTTTTGGTGTTTGAAACAACGGACCAATATCTACATCAAAACCAACATCGGCATAACCTGTAGCTACTACTTTTGCACCACGATCGTGACCATCTTGCCCCATTTTAGCAATCATAATTCTTGGCCTTCTTCCTTCTAATTCAGCAAATTGATTTGCTAATTCTTGTGCTTTTTTAAACGATTTGTCATCTTTAATTTCTTTACTATACACACCGCTAAAAGATTTGGTTTGTGCTTTATGTCTGCCATAAATTTTTTCTAAAGCTATACTAATTTCACCAATACTGGCTCTAGCTTTAGCAGCATTAACGGCTAGTTCTAATAAATTATCAGTTTTATTTTTGGCAGCTTTAGTTAATTTATTTAATGCTTCTTCAACTTTTTCATTATTTCTACTAGATTTAATTTCTTCCAACCTAGCAATTTGTTGCTTACGTACGGTTTGGTTATCTACCTCAAGCGTAACAATAGGGTCTTCTTTTTCTCTTCGGTATTTGTTAACACCTACAATTACATCTTGGTTACTGTCTATTCTAGCTTGTTTTCTAGCTGCAGCTTCTTCAATTCTAAGTTTTGGGATTCCTTTTTCTATAGCTTTGGTCATTCCGCCCAATTCTTCAACCTCTTCAATTAGTTTCCAAGCTTTTTGCGCAATTTCATCAGTTAATTTTTCAACGTAATAGCTACCAGCCCAAGGGTCTACTGTTTTGGTGATATCTGTTTCGTCTTGTAAATATAGTTGTGTGTTTCTAGCAATTCTAGCAGAAAAATCTGTTGGTAAAGCAATAGCTTCATCTAAAGCATTTGTGTGTAAACTTTGCGTACCTCCAAATGCAGCAGCAGAAGCTTCAATACAAGTTCTAGCTACGTTATTAAAAGGATCTTGCTCTGTTAAGCTCCAACCGCTAGTTTGGCAATGAGTTCTTAATGAAAGTGATTTTTGGTTTTTTGGGTTAAATTGCTTTACCAATTTTGCCCATAACATTCTGCCTGCACGCATTTTAGCAATTTCCATAAAATGATTCATTCCAATAGCCCAGAAAAAAGAAAGGCGAGGGGCAAAGCTATCTATATCCATCCCGGCAGCTAGACCTTTTCTTATATATTCTAATCCGTCAGCTAGTGTGTATGCTAGTTCAATATCACAAGTGGCACCAGCTTCTTGCATATGATATCCAGAAATACTAATGCTATTAAAACGAGGCATTTTGTTGGAAGTATATTCAAAAATATCTGAGATAATTTTCATGGATGGGCTAGGTGGGTAAATGTATGTATTACGCACCATAAACTCTTTAAGGATATCGTTTTGAATGGTTCCTGATAGTTGTTCTGGTTTTACACCTTGCTCTTCTGCAGCAACAATATAAAATGCCATGATAGGTAAAACTGCTCCGTTCATGGTCATAGAAACTGACATTTTATCAAGCGGTATTTGATCAAAAAGAATTTTCATGTCTTCTACCGAGTCTATGGCAACTCCTGCTTTACCAACATCTCCCACCACACGTTCGTGATCACTATCATAACCACGATGTGTTGCTAAATCAAAAGCTACAGAAAGTCCTTTTTGTCCTGCGGCTAAATTTCTTCTGTAAAAAGCATTACTTTCTTCTGCGGTAGAAAACCCAGCGTATTGCCTAATTGTCCAAGGTCTACGTACATACATAGTAGAGTAAGGGCCACGTAAAAAAGGAGAAATTCCTGCTGCAAAATTTAGATGTTCTAAATCTTTTGTGTCTTCTGCAGAATAAAACTTTTTTAGTTTAATTTTTTCTGCGGTAGAAAAAGTTTCTGAAGAAGAAGTTTTATTGTCTGAATTTTGAAGTTGTATATGTTGAACGTCTTTTCTTGACATGTTCTTGATTTGTTTTAGAGTTTTACATCAACCTAAATTTATTTTAGGTTCTCATTCTACTATTATTCTTTTTTTAAACGCTCTTGTTCATTTTTCTCTGCAAGTCTTTTTTGAATAATAGGGATAATCAATGTTTTTCTACTTTCTTTTAAAAGAAAAGGGTCTTTCTCTAAATCACCTTTCATTTTATCTTCCATATTTTGATACTTATTAGTACCAACTAATATTTTTTCTACTTTATTAAACTGTGCTTCTTCTTTATTTGCTTGTTCTTTTATTTTTCTCTGAATGGTGCCTTCTATTAAAGAGGTGATCCAGCCGCCAGCTTTTTCTATATCTTTAAATATATCTAAAGCTTTTTCTGCTAATTGAGTTGTAATTTCTTCTATATAATAGCTTCCTTCGCTAGCATTTGCTACTTTATCAAAATAGCTTTCTTTTTTAAGAACTAGAAGCTGATTGCGGGCTATTCTTCTTCCAAAATCATTATCGTGGTGATAAATTTCATCGTAAGCAACATTGCAAACCCAATTTGCTCCTCCTAAAATAGCACTCATACTTTCTGTTGTGGTACGTAACATATTTACATTATAATCGTAAATAGTTTTATTACGTTTGGTAGGGTAGGCTAGAATATCTATCTCTTCTGAAATTTGATAAACTTTAGCCAAGCTAGCATATAATTGCCTTAATGCTTTTAGTTTAGCAATTTCAAAAAAGTAGTTAGAGCCTGTAGTAACTTTAAAAGTAGGTTTAAAGTTTTTTAATTGTTCTGGTGATTTTTTATTTAAATAGTTTAAATATTCGTTTACGTGTGACAACGCATAGGCTAGTTGCTGTACTATATTGGCACCAGCATTTTGGTAAATAGAAGTGTCTATACTAATTGTAGTAGAAACTATATTATTTAGCAGAATAAAGTTATCTAAAATTTTAAAATCTTCTTGTTGGTTAGAAAACCAATTTCCGGTTGCAGAAAGATGACCAACTATATCTATACTTACAGAAACTTGATGTTTCTTGTTTTTTAAAAATTCTCTAAGTTGTAGAGGAGTTTCTGGAGATAAAAATTGAAAATCGAGAAAAATGGGTGTTTTCTCTAAATCGATTTCGGTAAGTAGGTTTGATAAATTAATCTCAGAAGAGGGGATAATTAACCAAAGAGCTTCTGCTCCTTTTTTTAAACTTTCTAAAAGTTGTTGACTTGTAGTTTTTGAGTTTATTACAAATTGCTCTGTAATATACCAATTAGTAGGGTTTGCAGGAGCGTGATTTTTGGTGAAATTTTCTTGATGATAAAACGGTTTTACATCTATCCCTTCATCTGTATGAAAAATTAGACTTTCATAGGCTGCACCTTTCAAATCTACCTGAATTTTTTGTTTCCATTCTTTTTCAGAAACTTCAGTAAAATCTTCAAATAGTTTTTTAGTCATCATTTAATCTTTTTTTACGCTATCTTCATATTCAATAATAAATATTTCTTCATTTTCACGCTTCATATAATATTCTTCTCTAGCAAATTTTTCTAGTTCAGAAGAGTCATTTAAGCCTTCAATAATAGCTTTATCTTTTTTTATTTCTGTTTGGTAGTATTCTTTATTGTTTTGCAATTTGTTTAGATCTTGATTTAATTCTTCGTGAACTAACCAAGAGTTACTGTCTAAAAAAAGCATCCAAAAAGAGAATACTAGTAAAATAAGCACGTATTTATTGCTTATAATTTTAAACCAGCGTTTTTGCCGAAGTTTTTTTAGTGTCATTGTTACGAAGATACAAAATTAGTCTAAGCGTTCTCTAATAATTGTTTGTACAATATCTACTGCAACGGTATTGTATCTATTGTTTGGGATAATTATATCTGCAAATTCTTTAGAAGGTTCTATAAATTGCTGGTGCATTGGTTTTAAGGTGGTTTGGTAACGATTTAAAACTTCGTCTAAATCGCGGCCACGTTCTTTCATATCTCTTTTTAATCTTCTAATTAAACGCTCATCACTATCTGCGTGTACGTAAATCATGATATCAAAAAGTTCACGAAGCTCAGGGTTGGTAAGTATTAAAATACCTTCTACTAACATTACTTTTTTAGGGGGAGTTTCTATGGTTTCTCCTGTACGGTTATGGTCTGTAAAAGAGTATACTGGTTGCGGAATAGATTTACCTTCTTTTAATTGTTTAAGGTGTTTTACTAATAATTCAAAATCTATAGACTGCGGATGGTCAAAATTAATTTTAGTACGTTGATCGTAAGAAAGATCACTTGTATCTCTGTAATAAGAATCTTGAGAAATTACTGCTACTTCTTCATGCTGTAATTCATCTATAATGGTATTTACTACTGTTGTTTTACCACTTCCGGTTCCTCCAGCTATCCCTATAATAAGCATAATCTAATTTTTTTTGACAAAATTAACTAATATTTAAACTTATGAAATAGGATAAAGGTTTTGTTATCAACGATTTTTTAGTTGGTTTACATATTAGTAAAACAATATAGGTAGCCATTACCCAAAACTCTATTTTAGAGTTTACTTGTAATTTTAAACTAAAAATGAAAAGTTAGAAAAACAATAAATTAACCTAGAAGTCTTTTTTTCTGTCTAAATACAAACAATTTTAAGTGGTATAGAAAATAAGATTTTTCGTGTTCTTTAGCAGTATTGTGTCTTTTATTAAAACTATTTAAGGCAGACGTTAAATCTCCTTCTGCATTAATTGCATTCCAAAAATTTTCAAAATCTTCTTTAATATTTTCAAGGCGAATGGTAATGTGTTGCGGTTGGTGCTTTAAAAAAGAATGGATATTTGCAGTAACAGTGTCTACATAATCATAGCAAAGCTGAAGTTGCTCTTCTTTAGAAAGAGTTTCTGGAGGAGTCATTTTAATACCTCCTGCATAAGCATCTACCATACTTTTCTTTTTAAAGAAGCGCTTGTTATAACTCGATGCTGTTTTATCTCGATTTCTAACCAAATGCACATAGAAAACTTGCTTAGGAAAGTTTTTTTCTAATTCTCCCAAATGCCAACTTAAGCGATTATCAGCTTCAATATGGTTATCTGGATAATTAAAACGTTCTTGCCCTAATTTTTGAGATTGCGTTTCATGGCCACAAGTATAATTTGTTATGTACTTACAGGCTTCTACAAAACTAAAAGAACCACAACGTCCCGTACTTAAAACAAATATGCGCATTGAAAAATTGATTTTGATTTCAAAAATAGACAAAGAATTGATAGTAGAACTATTTTATACTTGTCACTTTTTCAACTTTTACAAAAAGCCATACTCTTTAAATAATAGTAAATGCTTTATTATTTGTAGTTAGTTATTTTATTGAGAAACGGATAACTAGTAAATTTCTGAAAACTGTTGTTTCAAAATTCTTAAATTGATTTCTTTTTGAGGCTGAAGTTCTTTTTTACCGTAAGAAGTAAAATATTTATGACGCTCTAAAAAGTCTATATTTAGTTTTACCCACTCTTTATTACTAAAGCACATTTTTAAGTGCTCACTCCATTCTTCTCTAAGAAGTTTATTTTTAGAGATAAAGTTTTTTTTCCCTAAGTGAGATAAATCTGCATCACAAATTACTTGCTCTAATAAATTAGTTGGTGTTTGTGGCATTTTGGTAGCTAAAATACATTTTACCACTTTTTCAATTTTAGAAGAATTAAAACCAATAGAAGTTAAATAGTCTGAAGCCTTGCGAGCGCTCATGTCTTCATGGTCTTTAAAACAATCAATATTACCAGTGTCATGAAACAAAGCTGCTAAAAGTACAATCTCTAGCTCTTCTTCATTTAAATTTGAGTATATGCCTATTTTCTTTGCAGAAGCAAAAACTTCATTAGTATGCTGGTTGTTATGAAAAGCAAGCTCATTACAGCGACTTTTTAATAGTAGCTGCGTGCAGTGTTTTTTTGTTTTTTCAAGTAAAGCATTCATAATTTATAAAAATTAAATAGTAGCTTTTACGGCATAGTTGTTTTTGCGATTATTTATATTAACTAAATTAATAAAAAAATATTGCTTTAATTATAAATTGACGTTTAATTAATTACATCTATCACACTTCCGCATTGTAACATAGAGTTACCGTAATACGGATTTTCAATTTTTTTACTCAAACTAATCCAAGTGGCTCCTTTATTATTATTGGTCATTGGGCATTTTTGTACATATAATTGCTGGGTAGATGCAATTTGTTTAGCCAACTGAATTATATTTTGTGAGAGAGTAATAAAATATTCTCTTTGTTTTACTATAGAAGAAGTATTGCGTATAAGAAGAAGGTTTTCTTGTAATTTTTGAAATTCTTGCTGAAGTTTTTCTTCTCCGGTAGAGATATTTTTTAATAATGCTAAAGTTTTTTGAGCAGATAGTTGTGCGGCAGTAGAATCTGTTTTTACCAAATTATTTTTTATAGATAAGTAGTTATCTACTATTTGATAAAACTTTCCTGTATTCTCTTCATTAATACTTAATAAATTATTTTCTGCAGTCATCATAGATTTTTTGCCTTGTAGTTGCGCCGCTGCATCTACAGTAAATGTTCCGTTAGTAACAATCTCGTCCCCTTTTTGTAAACCATGTAGAACTGCATAGGTATTGCCAGTTTCATTTCCTAATTGAATTTCACGCATTTCAAAAACAGGTAGGTTTTTATCTACCTTTAAGTAAACAGTAGAACGCTCTCCCGTCCACATCACTGCACTTTTAGGTACGCTAATTAGATTTTTTTTAGATACATTATCATTTTCTAAGTAACCTGTGATAAACATACCTGGTTTTAAAAGTTTATTTTTATTTTGAAGCTCTGCTCTAATTACAAGTGTTCTGGTAGTGGCATTTAAAACAGGATCTATAAAATTTATGGTAGTTTTAAATTCTTGAGTAGGGTAGGCATCTGCTTTTACAAGTATTGGTTGCCCTTTTTTAAATTGATACATCTCATTTTCATAAGCATCTAACTCTGCCCATACGGTAGACAGGTTAGAAACTTTAAAAATAGGTTTACCATCCATAATATGTGCTCCTTCAGTTACATCTATAGAAGTAACTACTCCAGCAACGTGTGAGTAAATGGTAATTTTAGTAAGTGGCTTTTTGCTTTGTTCTATTTTTTTTAATTGATTTTCATGAATACGCCAGTTTTTAAATTTATTACGTACCGCTTCATATAATCTAGGCTGATTTTTTTTGTTTTTATAGGCAGAAATTAATTCTTGCTGAGCAGCAACTAAATCTGGAGAATAAATAACCGCAACAGGTTGTCCCATTTTCACATATTCACCAAGAGAATTTACGTATAACTTTTCTATTCTACCATTAAAATGAGCAGGTTGGGTGGCAGTTTCTTCTTTATTTTCTGTGATTTTTCCTGAAAGAGTTACTTTATTGGCGGTAGAGGAAGATTGCCCAACTACTGTGGTCTCTATATTAGCAAGAGCCATAGCATTTTTAGAGAGTGAAAATTGATTTTCACTTAGTTCACTTCCATTTGTTTCTAACGGAATTAATTCCATTCCGCAGATTGGGCAATCACCAGGTTCTTCTCTTATAATTTGTGGGTGCATAGAGCACGTCCAAAGTTCATTTGTTTCTGCAGTAAGAGGTGTTTGTGTTTTTTCTAAATTTTTTTCAGAAGAATTAAAAAATAGATAGCCTAGAAAAACTCCTACAATTAACAATAAAATATATATCAAGTATTTTTTCATCTTGTTTTAAATATTAGCTCCACGTAATCTTAGAGCGTTGGTAATTACAGAAACAGAGCTAAAACTCATTGCTAAAGCTGCAATCATAGGAGATAATAAAATCCCGAAAAAAGGAAATAATATTCCTGCAGCAATAGGAACCCCAATACTATTGTAAATAAGGGCAAAAAATAAATTCTGTTTTATATTCTTAATTACTTTTTCACTTAAATGTATGGCTTTTACAATCCCTTGTAAGTCACCTTTTACTAAAGTAACTTCTGCACTTTCTATAGCAACATCTGTACCAGTACCCATAGCAATACCTATATTACTTTGAGCTAGAGCAGGAGCGTCATTAATACCATCACCAGCCATTGCTACTTTTTTACCTTCTGCTTGTAAACGTTTTACTTCTTCTTGTTTGGCACCAGGTAGCATACTTGCTTTAAAATGCAAAAGACCTACCTCTTTAGCTACTGCTGCGGCAGTTTGTTTATTATCTCCGGTAAGCATAACTACTTCAATATTTTTGCGTTGTAGTTCTTGTATTGCTTTTTTAGAGCTTTTTTTAATTGGGTCTCCAATAACTACATAACCCAAAACCTCTTTTGTATTAGCGAGATAAGAAACTGTTTTACCTTTTTCTTGTTGCTGAAGTATTTCTTGTTGTAAATCTTGAGATACATTAATAGAATGGTCTTCTATTAAACGTTTATTTCCTAAAAAGTACAATTCATTATCTATTTTGCCTTCTACACCTTTACCTGTAATTGCTTTAAAATCTTGTGTTTTTTGTAGTTTAATCTCTCTTTTTTTAGCATAATTGAGTGTTGCTTTTGCTAAAGGATGTTCACTGTATTGATTTAAAGAAGCAATGAGGTGAAGTGTTTTTTCTTCAGAATAATTTTTAGCAAAACCTATTTTTTCTACTTTAGGTTTTCCTTCTGTAAGTGTACCTGTTTTATCTACAATAAGTACATCTATTTGGTTAAGTTTCTCTAGCGCTTCTGCATTTTTAATTAGCACTCCGTTTTGTGCTCCTTTACCAATACCAACCATAACAGACATAGGTGTTGCTAGGCCTAAGGCACACGGACAAGCAATAATTAATACTGCAACTGCATTTACAAAACCAAAAACATACGCAGGTTCTGGTCCCCAAATGGCCCAAATAAAAAATGTAATGATAGAAATAATTACTACCACAGGTACAAAATAAGCAGATATTTTATCGGCTACTTTTTGAATAGGAGCCTGACTTCTGCTAGCTTTATTTACCATTTCTATTATTTGAGAAAGTAGTGTTTCTTTACCTACTTTTTCGGCTCTCATTACAAAACTTTGCTCGCCATTAATGGTACCAGCACTTACTGTGTCTCCTTCTATTTTTTCTGCAGGAATAGGTTCTCCTGTAATCATAGACTCATCTATACTACTAGAACCTTCTATAATTACTCCATCTACAGGGATTTTATCTCCTGGTTTTACACGTAATTTATCACTAACTTCAATTTGATTAACAGAAATTTTCTCTTCTAGATCTCCGTTAATTCGTGTAGCTTCATTAGGGCTTAGTTTTATTAGTTCTTTTACAGCAGAGTTAGTTTTACTGTGTGCACGAGCCTCCATTAATTGCCCTAATAAAACGAGGGTTAAAATTACCGTTGCTGCTTCAAAATAAACGTGAACCGTTCCGCTTTCGGTTTTAAATTGCGCGGGAAAAATATCAGGAAATAAAAGTGATACCACACTAAACAACCAAGCAACACTAGCCCCAATACCAATAAGGGTAAACATATTTAAATTCCAAGTGATAATGGATTTGTAGGCACGTTCAAAAAACATCCAAGTAGCATAAAAAATCACAGGAACAGATAATACTAACTGAATCCAATTCCAATACTTTAGATCTAAAATATTGTAAAGAGGATTGTTATTAAACATATCTGACATAGAGATGATAAATACCGGTAAGGTAAAAGCAACAGCTATCCAGAATTTTCTTTTTAATTGAGCATACGTTTTTTCTTCTGCAGAGAGGTCTGGTTTTTTAGGTACCAAATCCATCCCACACTTAGGGCAATCTCCTGGTTGGTCTTTTATAACCTCTGGGTGCATTGGGCAAGTATATTGCGTGTTGGTTGGTACAGTAGAAACTTCTTCTACCAAATCCATTCCGCATTTTGGGCAATCACCAGGTTGAGAGTAAGTTTTATCTCCCTCACAATGCATTGGGCAATAATAAACCCCTGTACCATTTTCTTGTTTTTTAAGAGAAGATGATTTTTTTTTAGGTTTAGGTTTTTGGTCTAGAGGATGAATGGAGTAACTACCGCCATCATTTTTTAAGGCTTCTTGAAATTTTTTTAACGGAATATGTTTTTCCATTTCAATTTCAGCTTGGGCTTTTTCTAGATTTACCTCTACGTTTTTAACTCCGTTAACTTTTGCTAAGGTTTGTTTTACGTGATTTTGGCAACCACCGCAAGACATTCCGTGTATATGATAGGTATATTTCATCTCAAATTATTTTATAAGCAAAGTTAAGCAGAGAATAAAGCAGAGCTTTACATAATTATAGGTAGGGTTTACACAATTTTATCTAAAGATGTTCTATTCCAATCTTGGTTATTTTTATAGGCACTCATGGTGAGGCCTGTTACGGTTTTAAATTGATTGGATAAATGATGGATAGAGTTATAATTTAGTTGATAGGCAATTTCAGAAAACGAAAGTTTATTCATCTGTATTAATTCTTTTACCTTTTCAATTTTTAGTTTAATAAAGAATTTCTCGATGGTTTGTGACTCTATTTTTTTAAAAGTTTTGCTTAAAACAGTATAATCTTTATGCAGGCTTTTGCTTAAGTAAGAAGATAGATTTTCTGTAGAATTGTGGTTTTCAACTAAAGAAATAAGTTCTGTTTTTATAGCTTCTGCAATTTGAATTTCTGGATCTTGAATTAATTCAAAACCATTTTTTTCTAATTCTTTTTGAAACTCATTTTTATCAAAATTATCGTCTATATGAAGTACAACTTTGCCTAGCTGAATATTTTCTGCCATAGCATTACCAGCTTCGGCAATTTGTTTCACCACCATTTTACAGCGGTCACATACCATATTTTTAATGTAAAATTCTTGTTTCATTTTTTAGAAAAAGTATTTTACAGTCAATCCTCCTGCCAACCAAAGGTAACAGATAAATGCTGTATATTTTAAAATCGTTTCTAGTAATTCACTCTTTGGTGCCATTTCACTCATAGAGTAGTCTATATCTTTCTTTTTAAAGAAGCCTAAGTAAATTAGGAAGCCAGAAATACCAAGAAAGCATAGGTTTAAAAACAGAGTATAATTAACTTTAAAATATTCTTGATTTTGAATTTTAACTTGAGAGGGGTTGGGAAGAATACTAAATAAATCAAAAGTGTAATGTAATATTAATGAGGCGCCAATTAAAGCTGTAAATAATAGAAAAACTATAAATAAAGACATTTTCCATCCGTAATATTTTGCATTAATGCGTAATACCGGAAAAACTACTAAATCACTAAAGATAAATGCTATTACTCCTGCAAAACTAACCCCTTTACTAAATAATAATGCCGCTAGAGGAATGTTTCCCATAGAACCAATAAAAGTTAAAAATGCCGCTACGGGACCAACAATAGTATGCTCTAAAATTTCTATAAACGTAAAATCTGTATTTTCTGGACCACTATTTATAAATAAAGTTTGAAAAAAAGAGTCGGGTACAAAAGCGGCAACAATACCGGCAATAGTAAAACCAACGGTTACATCTTTCCAGACCATTTGCCATTCCATTTTATATTTTTTACCTACTCGTGCCCAACTTTCTTCTTTTTTTATCTGTTGTTTCCAATTTTTAGAATTGTTGGAGGTATCATTTTCTTCATTTTCTAACTTTTTGCGAGCATTTTCAATGAGTTTTTTCGGATTAATAATGCGTATTAATGCCCAAGAAATAAGTATTAATAAAATTCCGCCAAGATATTCTCCTACAACAAATTGCCAACCTAAAAAGATAGAAATAATAATACCTAACTCTATCACTAGATTAGTAGAAGCTAAGAGAAATGCGATAGAAGAAACAAAACTAGCTCCTTTTTTAAATATAGATTTAGTAGAGGCAAGTGCAGCAAAACTGCACGAACTGCTTATGAAACCAAAAAATGTACCTAACAGTATACTTTTGCCTTCATTTTTACCCATAGATTTTTGCATCCGTTTTTCGGTTACAAAAACTTGTATCATACTACTAATTATATACCCAAGGATAAAAGCCCATAATGCCATCCAGAAAAATCCGAGAGAGGTATTAGCTGCTTCACCCCATTGTTTAAAAAAGGAGTTCATAATGTGTTTTTTTACTTAATAATATCTTGTACTTCTCCGCATTTTAGCATTTTATCTCCAAAATAAGGATTCATGATTTCTTTTTCTGAAGAAAACCAAAACGCACCTTTACCATCAAAAGCCATTGGGCAATATTGTTTGTAAAGTTTACCGCCAGTAATATTTTTTTCAAAGGCAGGAGCCAAATTGGTACTTAGCTGATAAAAAGCCTCTCTTTGGGCTTCAATATTCTCTTCGTTGTCTACTATAGTTTGCGCTATTTTTTTGTTTTCTTCTTCTTTTGTATCGTTAAACTTAATTACTATTATCTCAGATATTTTTTTAGAAGCGTAACTGTCTTCGTTGGTTAATGCTTCTTTTAAATCTAGGTATAGTCTAGCAATTTCGTATTGTTTTTCAGAAGTAAAAGCAAGAGGTAAATTCTCTGTGTTTTCTTCTTTTTCTTCCACTTGTACCTTTTCTTCTTTATTTTCATCTGTCTTAGCTTCGTTTTTACATGCAGTAAAACTTAGAGCGATAAGGCTTAAACATAAAATTGTTTTTTTCATAATTTAGTTACTTAAATAATTAATAATAGCAGTTTGTAAATAATAGTTTTTAATGGCTTCAATTTGTTTTAATTGAAACTTTAGTTGTAATTCTTGAATATCTAAAACATCTCTAAAATTAAGAGTACTGGTTTCATATTGTTTTAGTAATATTTCTTCTGCATTTTTTGCTTGTGTTATATTTTTTTGTTGTGCATTATAACTAATTCTTGCAGAAATTCTTTGCTGTATAGCATCTTTTAATCTGGAGTCTAATTCATTTTTTCGGTTTTCTTTTTTTAATTTTAATTCTTCTTGTTGGATTTTTAATTGGCGGTTAGCAGATTTATATTGTTGATTAAAAATAGGAATAGAAACAGAAACGGTTGGCATAAAAACATCTTTACCATTATCGTTAAAAGTTTCGTTTGGTAACTTTTGTACGGCAATATAATCTAAACCAAAACCAATGTTTGGTAACGACTCTGCAGAGTTTAATTTTGTAGATTGTTTTATAGAAAGATAGAGCTGGTCATATTTTTCTAACTCTGGGTGTAATTCTAAATCATTCATAGTTAAAAAAGGCTCTTCTTCTAAAATAGTAATAGAGTCTTCTACCATTATAGGTTGTTCTTCTTGGTTGAGTAGGTTGTTAAATTTACTTTCTGTAGCAAACTCATCACCCATTAGTAACTCTTTTTGTTCATTAATTTCATTTTGTCTAATTTGAAGTTTTAGTACATCTACTGCAGAAGCTTTATTTACTTCTACTGCGTTTAAAGCTAAATCTTCATAAGTTTTTAGTAAGTCTATGTTTTGTTGTAGAATTTTTTGTTTTGTTTTTAGAGCGTATAGTTGGTAATAAGTTTGGGTAACCTGCATTGCTAATTGCCGTTTGGTAATAACAATATCTACATAAGCGGCATCTGCCAAAGAAGAACTATAATTTTCTCTAGCGGTAATAGTACCAAACCAAGGCATCATTTGGTGAATAGAGACTTTTGCTTTTTGTGGTCCTGTTTTAGTTTCTGGTTCACTCACAAAATACCCTGCGCTAAATTCTGTATTAGGCAATGTATTTGCTTCGTTTATTTTTTCTTCTGCAACTTTATAGTTAAGCTCGACAGCTTTTACTTGCGGACTGTTTTCTATGGCTTGTTTAATGTAATTTTCTAATAATTGTGCATGTCCATAAAATCCACAAAATAGAGTTACTATTAGGCAAAATGCATATTTAAAATACGAGATTTTGAGTATATTTTTATATTGAATTTTATTTTTCATTACAAACTATATTGTTTTCTAATTTTTATTTCTTCTCGCCAGCTAAATAAAACTGGTACTACAAATAAGGTAATTAATGCCACTAGCATACCGCCAAAACTAGGGATTGCCATAGGTATCATAATATCACTACCTCTACCAGAAGAAGTTAAAATAGGTAATAAAGCCAATAGAGTAGTAGCTGTGGTCATTAAACAAGGTCTTATTCTTTTAGCCCCAGCTTCTATTACAGACTGTCTTACTTGTTTTATATTTTCTGGTTTATTTTTTTTGAAGGTTTGTGTAAGGTAAGTAGCCATTACCACGCCATCATCTGTAGCAATACCAAATAAAGCAATAAAACCTACCCAAACCGCCACACTTAAATTCACGGTTTTTATTTGAAACAAATCTCGCAGATTTTCTCCAAACAAATTAATATTTAAAAACCATTCTTGTCCATATAACCAAATCATAAAAAAGCCACCTGCAAAAGCTACTGCAATTCCGCTAAAAACCATAAATGAGGTAGTAGCCGATTTAAACTGAAAATACAAAATCATAAAAATAATAAACAAAGACAGCGGTACGACAATAGATAATGTTTTTTCTGCTCGAAGCTGATTTTCATAATTTCCTGTAAACTCATAATTAATTCCACTAGGTACTTTTAAATTACCTTCTTTTATTTGCTGCTGAATAAATTGCTGAGCGTTTTCTACTACATTTACCTCTGCAAAAACATCTAATTTATCAAAGAGCACATAACCTACCAAAAACGTATTTTCACTTTTAATAGCTTGCGGACCTTTTTGATATTTAATTTCTGCTACTTCACTTAACGGAATAGGATTTCCATTAGCTACAGGAATGTATATATTATTTAAGTCTTTAGGGCTGTCTCTTAATTCACGTGGATAACGTACTCTAATACCGTAGCGTTCTCTGCCTTCTACCGTTTGAGAAAGTTGCATTCCGCCCACAGCAACTTCTAAAATTTGCTGAACCTCATTAATTGTAATACCGTAGCGTACTAATTTTTCGCGTTTTATATCTATTAGCAAATAAGGTTTACCTACAATTCTATCTGCAAAAACAGCCTCTTTTTTTACGCCTTTTACTTCTTTTAAGATGTTTTCTAGTTGAAGGCCAAAAGCTTCTATATCTTTTAAATTCTGGCCTTGTACTTTTATACCCATAGGTGCACGCATTCCAGTTTGTAGCATAAGAAGTCGTGTTTCAATAGGTTGTAACTTAGGGGCAGAAGTGATTCCTGGTAGTTTGGTAACTTTAATAATTTCATTCCAAATATCATCTGGAGATTTAATTTCTGGTCGCCAATTTCGGTAGTATTCCCCATTTTCATCAGCAATAAGTAAAGAGCTATCTACCTTGATAGAAGTTGATACATTTTCTGTTTTAGACGAAGTAATTTGATTAGGGTTTGCTATCAAACTTCCATCTTTTAATACAAAATATCCATCTTTATTTACTTGAAAACGCTGTTTTTCTCCTTTTGTATTTAAAGCATATTCTGTTTTGTACTGAATAATATTTTCATACATAGAAAGAGGTGCAGGATCTAACGCAGACTCTATTCTTCCTGCTTTTCCTACTACTGTTTCAATTTCAGGAATTGTAGCCACCGCCATGTCTAATTGTTGTAAAATACGTTTGTTTTCTTGAATACCTGCATGGGGTAGAGAAGTAGGCATAAGTAAAAAAGAACCCTCGTTAAGAGAAGGCATAAACTCTTTGCCTGTATTTTTCATAATTAAAAATCCAAAAATAACTAGCGCTAATGGTAAACTTAAAAAGAGTAATTTATACTGAAGCGTCCACGTTAAAATTTTAGTGTAATATTTTTTAAAAAGCATAAACCCACCTAAAATTACAAACACAATTAAAGCCACAAAAATATAATTGATAGAAAGGTGGTGGGCAATACCCAGTGGCCTCCAATACGTAGCTAGAAAATACACAATAACTAATACAGAAATTAGAATATGAATAATATTAGCTTTTGCTGTAGAAATAATATTTTTAAATAGAAGAAGTTGCACAACCCCAAAGGCTACTATAACCAAACCTAAATAATAACCAAAAATACATGCTACTAGCCCAATAAGTATCCATACAGTATTTATTAGATAACGGGTAGTTTTTTGAATTTTTCTCTTTTTAAAAAGTACAGCAGCAAATGGCGGAATAAGAAATAAAGCCACAATTAATGAGGCTACCAATGCCATTGTTTTGGTAAATGCTAAGGGACGAAAAAGTTTCCCCTCAGCTCCTGTCATAGTAAAAACAGGTATAAAACTAATAATAGTAGTGAGTACAGCAGTTAAAATAGCACCAGAAACTTCAGAAGTAGCTTGGTAAACAATTTTGTTAGTAGAAAACGACTTTTTAGCTTTCTCTAAATGCTGAATAATATTTTCTGAAAGAATTACCCCCATATCTACCATAGTACCAATGGCAATGGCAATACCAGAAAGTGCTACAATATTAGCAGTAACGTGAAAAAACTTCATGGCAATAAATACCATGAGCACCGCTACAGGTAATAAACCAGATATTAATAGTGAAGCCCGAAGGTTAAATACCATAATGATAATTACTAAAATAGTAATTAAAATTTCCATGGTTAATGCTTCTTGTAGCGTGCCTAAAGTTTCTTGTATTAGCTGCGTACGATCGTAAAAAGGAACTACGGTAAGCTGAGAAGTTCTTCCGTCTTTTAAAACTTTAGAAGGCAAACCTAGGCTAATTTTCTCTATTTGAGCTTTTACATTAGTAATTACCTCCATTGGGTTGGCGCCATAACGAGCTACTACTACACCGCCTACCACTTCTGCACCTTCTTTATCTAAAATACCACGTCTAGTTTCTGGCCCTAATTGTACTTTAGCAATATCTTTTATGCGCAATGAAGTATAATTTGCAGAAGTGATTACTGCATTTTCAATATCTTCTATAGATTTTATATAACCCAAACCACGAACAAGATACTCTACTTGATTAATTTCTAGAGTTTGCGCTCCAATATCTCTATTGCTTGCCTTCACTGCGTTTACAATTTGCGGCAAGCTAATATGGTATTGTCGCATTTTTTCAGGATTTACATCAATTTGATATTCTTGAACGTAACCACCAATAGAAGCAACTTCAGAAACTCCACTAGCTCCAGAAAGAGCATATTTTACGTAATAATCTTGAACGCTACGTAGCTCTTGTAAATCCCAACCTCCAGTTACATTACCGTCTTTATCTCTACCTTCTAAGGTGTACCAAAATATTTGTCCGAGTCCTGTAGCATCTGGACCTAAAGTTGGGTTTACTCCCTGCGGAAGTAAGTTGGCGGGTAAAGAGTTTAGTTTTTCTAAAATTCTACTTCTACTCCAGTAAAACTCTGTTTCTTCTTCAAAAATGATATAAATACTAGAGAAACCAAACATAGAAGAACTTCTAATGGTTTTTACACCAGGTATGCCTAGAAGAGAAGTGGTAAGTGGGTAGGTAATTTGGTCTTCTATATCTTGTGGAGAGCGACCTTCCCATTTTGTGAAAATAATTTGTTGGTTGTCTCCAATATCAGGAATAGCATCTACTGCTACCGGATTATGAGGTAAAAATGCTACATCTTGCTGAAAGGGAGAATTAGTGAGTCCCCAACCTAAAAAGAGAATGAGCAGCAATAGTGCTACAATTTTATTATAGATTAAAAATTTGATGCCTTTATTGAGCATAATTTTTAGTGATTTTGATGAAATTGAAATAAAACAAAGGTTGAAATTGAATTGTTTTTATAAGTAATAATTTACTTGTAAAAAAGATAATTTCTAAAAGAAGGTGTTTGCGCAAGGGATAGTAGCGGCATCCTTTTTTGCTTTTAATTTTTTTGTAAAATTTTATTATAATGAGCAAAAAAGATATAGCGAATAGCCCGACCCTTTGGGTTGCGCCATTATGGTTTTAAATCAAAAAAGTATTGTCTAGCAAGAGCAAATCGTAGACGAGCAGGGGAGGAGTATAGTTTTGATGAGGTACTTTTTGTGTTTTCTCTTCTTTAAAAAGTAGTGTATAGGTATAAAAAAAAGTAGCTACAAAAACTTGTTGTTCTAGTTGTAATTGTGGGTTACTGTTTACCTCGTCTTGTTGTTTAGTAATCTTTTTATTGGTGCAGCATCCTTTTTTTTGAAAACTGTAGTGGTTAGAATTAACTTCTTTTTGCACCTGTGCAGTTTCCATTCCGCAAGAAGCTGCTTTTTGAGAAAGTGAATAATCTACTAAATTTTTTCCGCAATAATGCATACTCACTGCAAAGGCAGAAGTAGAAAATAGCACTAAAAATGCCATTAAAATTGCTGTTATTTTTTGAAAAAATTTCACGAATACGAAGATAAGAAATAAATAATTAAAATTACTTAATGGATATTTTCCTTTTGATAGGATTATTTCCTAATTTTGAAAAATGGAAGTAACAGAATTTGGAAAGATAAAACGAAAGCAACCAAAACACCGAGCAGAAGTATCTATGCAAACAGGTTTCCCTAGTCCAGCCACGCACTATTTAGAGCGTACTATAGATTTATCTGAAGTACTGGTAAAAAATACCGAAGCTACTTTTTATGTGCGTATTGCAGGTAGTGCTTGGGAGCATTTAGGAGTTTATAAAAATGATGTGTTAGTAATAGACCGCTCGATGGAGTTTGTACGCGGAAAAATAGCCTTAGTAATTAAAGATGGAGCGTTTGAGGTGATGAAATTTCCTACGGAAGAAGAACGTAAAAATATGGGAGAAGATTTTTTTGAGCTTTGGGGAGTAGTCACTTATGCAATACATGCGCTATGATAGCTTTAGTAGATTGTAATAGTTTTTATGCCTCTTGTGAGCAAGTATTTAGACCAGATTTACGAGGTAAACCTGTGGTAGTATTGAGTAATAACGATGGTTGTATTATTGCAGCCAATAAAGAAGCAAAAGCTTTAACACACATACCTATGTTTGAGCCTGCTTTTAAAATTAAAGATTTATTAATAAAAAACGGAGTTACTTTTTTTTCTTCTAATTATACATTATATGGAGAAATGTCTGACAGGGTAATGCGTATTTTAAAAGAATTTTCTCCGTTAGTAGAAATTTATAGCATAGATGAATCTTTTATAGATCTTACTGGGTTAACTCACGTAGATCTAGTAGCATATGGTCACAAGATAAAAGAAAGAATTTATAAATATACCGGCATACCGGTGGGAGTTGGTATTGCACCTACCAAAGTACTAGCTAAATTAGCAAATAGACGTGCTAAAAAAGAAGAAAGTAATCATCATGTTTTTGTAATTGATACAGAAGAAAAAAGAATAGATACATTACACTGGGCAAAAGTAAAAGATGTTTGGGGTATTGGTAAAAAACACGCAAAACGCATTCAAGAAACAGGAAGAAATTCTGCTTTTGATTTTACACAATTGCCTTTACACTGGGTAAGAAAAGAAATGACTGTGATTGGAGAGCGCACATGGCGAGAGCTGCAAGGAGAAAGTTGTTTGCCATTAGAGCGTGCGCCTAAACCTAAAAAAGCAATAGGTACCGCAAAATCATTTGGTAAAAAACTTACCAAACTTAGTTTAATAGAAGAAGCTTGCTCTTATTATATTAATGAAGTGAGTGAGGTTTTAAGAAATCAAAATTGTTGTGCTAATTATTTGCAAATATTTTTACAAACCAATTACCATAGTGAACGTGATAAGCAATACCACAATAGTATTACCGTAACCTTAGAAGTACCAACCAATAATACTTTTATTTTAAACGCAGAGGGAAAAAAAGCTTTACATAAAATTTTTAAACCAGGTTATCGCTATAAAAAAGTAGGGGTTTGCTTGAGCGGAATTGTACCTAAAGAGTATGTACAAACTAATTTATTTGCCACTGCAGATGAAAAAGTTGGATTAATGGAAGCATTTGACCGTATTAACCAGAAATTTGGAAAAACTACTTTAACTCCAGCTTTAATGGATACTAGAAAAGTAAAAGATTGGGAATTGATAAAAAATGAAAGAAGCCCTCGTTTTACCACCCAATGGAACGAGATATTAAGTATTGAGTGAGTTAAATTAATGTTTAATGTAAAATGAAAAAGGGTGTATGTTTTAATCTTTTCTTAAACTTAAAATGCTAAAAAGGTAATATGTGCCAATTAAGTTTGTTAACCTTTAGAAAATTAGACTTAATGCTTACTAAACCTTTTAAAATGCTTGTACTGTTAACTTTACTAGTTACAGTATTTATCACACTTTTTTCTTTTCAACCCACTAAAGAAGAGTACTATTACAACGCCAATTATATTAAAAAAGCTGCAGAAGAATTTAATAAAGAAGTTATTTTATTACAAAAAATAGGAAGAGGTTTTCAAGCAGGTACTGTAGAAAAAGACTCGTTAAGAAACGCTGTTTTAACTACAAGATTAGCTTATAAAAAAATTGAATTTTACTTAGATTTTCAGTTTCACGAATATGTAAACAGTCATATTAACGGAGCACCACTTCTACATATTGAAAGAACAGGTACTTCACCAAATGTTTTGCCGCCAGAGGGTTTACAAGTTTTAGATGAATTAGCTTTTGCAGAAAACCCAGAAGAAGAAAAAACACAGATATCATCTATAGCAACAAAACTTAGAAATACCTACGGGATTTTGTATAGTAGTTTAGCAAATCAAGAAATTAATAAAAAAGAATTAATACCAGTATTAAGATTACAGCTGGTAAGAATATTTAGCATGGGGATAACTGGTTTTGATACACCAGGTTCTTTAAACGCTATACCAGAAGCAAAATCAGCCTTAGAAGGGATGCTTCAATTTAGCCAAGAAAATAAAAAATTATTTGCTAAAAAAGATTTTGAATTCATTCAGCAAAAATTAAAAAATGCAATTATTTATGTTGAAGAAAATAAAAATTTTAATGAGTTTGATAGACTAACATTTTTTAGAGAATATATAGATCCGCTTTATAAATCTTTTGGAGGTGTAAAATATGAATTGCCTGAGTTTTTAACATACACTTCTGCTTGGAACTCTGAAAGTGAATCTATTTTTTCTGAAGATTTTTTAAATCCTTATTTCTATACAGAACTGCAAAAAGAAGAAGATAGTGAGTTACTTAAACAATTGGGAGAGTCTCTTTTTTACGACCCTATGTTAAGCAATAGCGGGACAATGAGTTGTGCATCTTGTCATCAACCAGAATTGGCTTTTACAGATGGTAATGCCAAATCTATGAGTAGTATACAAGGGCAAACAGTTTTAAGAAATTCGCCTACATTGTTAAATGCAGTATACTCAGATCGTTATTTTTACGATTTAAGGGCTTACACATTAGAGCAACAAGCAGAGCACGTAATTTTTAATACTAATGAGTTTAATACAGCGTACAGCTCTATTTTAGATAAGCTTAATCAAGAAAAAAAATACCAAAATAAATTTGAAACTGTTTTTGGTAAGCCTACCATACAAAGAGAAAATTTATCTAGAGCTTTAGCCTCCTATGTACTTTCATTAAATTCTTTTAATAGTGATTTTGATAAATATATAAGAAAAGAAACTAATACTTTAAATGATGAAGCAAAACAAGGGTTTAATTTATTTATGGGCAAAGCTGCTTGCGCTACTTGCCATTTTGCGCCTACTTTTTCAGGCTTGGTCCCACCATACTTTAGCGACACAGAAAGTGAAATCTTAGGAGTTTTAGATAAGCCTAATAAGATAGAACTAGATAAAGATAAAGGGAGAATAGCTAACAAAATAGAAAGCGAAGAAGCTTGGATTTTTGAAAAATCTTTTAAAACCACTACTATTAGAAACTCTGCTTTAACAGCACCGTACTTTCATAATGGAGCATATGCTACATTAGAAGAGGTAGTAGAGTTTTATAATTTAGGAGGAGGAGAAGGCCAGGGGGTTGAGGTGAAAAACCAAACACTATCTCCAGATCCTTTAGATTTAACAGAAAAAGAAAAACAATTAATCATTTCTTTTCTTAAATCAACCACAGATATTTCTTCAGCAATAAAATAGTATGTTTTATTTTAAAAAAAGTATACGTTGTTGGTTTTTTATAGTTTTTATAATAAGTCTTGGTATTTGCCTTTCTAATTTTACGAAACAAGAAATTTACCAAAAAGATTTTTCTAGTATTGTTTATAAGCAAGTCAATCGATTATCTAAAGAGATAGATTTGTTAGTTTTAATTTCAGAAAAATTTCAGAAAAAAGAACTTTCTAAAAAAGATCTGCAAAATCAATTACAAGTTACTCGTTATGCCTTTAAAAGAGCAGAAGGAGTTTTAACGTATTACTACCCAAAGCATATACAGGCATATATTAACGGAGCGCCATTACCGCATCCAGATCCTTTTCCTATAAAAAAAAATGCTCCAGATTATTATGTAATGACGCCAGAAGCTTATAAAAAAAGTTTACCTTTAGATATGCTTGATCTTGGGCATTATTCGGGAAAACCAAGAGTAGCTGCGCCAGAGGGTTTACAGACTTTAGATGAATTAATTTTTTCTGAAGATAATATAGATTCACAAAAAATTGTAAGGCTAACAACTAGGTTGCAGAGGTTTTATATTCCGTTAGAAAAGCATATTAAAAACAGAAAATTTTTCTATGATTTTGAACTTTTAGAAGCTTCTCGTTTAGAGTTGATAAGAGTATTTAGTATGGGAGTGACTGGTTTTGATACGCCAGGTTCTTTAAATGCTATTACTGAAGTTAAACATAGTTTAAAAGGAGTAGAAGATTATATAAATTTATTAAAAGAAAAATGTTCTTTAAATTCTGTAAGTAGAACAGATCGTCTATTTTATTTAGTTGATGAGTATTTACAAAAACATCAAGAATTTGAATCTTTTGATAGATTAGCTTTTTTAAAAGATTATGTAGATCCATTATATGCTCAATTAGGAGAAATTAAAGAAGAATTAAACCTGACTTCGACTGCAAACAAATATGGAGAGGTTTCTTCATGGAATACAAACAGTACTTCTATCTTCTCTGAAGAATTACTCAACCCATACTATTATAGTTTTTTAAAGGAGGAAGAGGACTCTGCAGAGTTAAGAAATTTAGGTAAAAAACTTTTTTATGACGATGGTTTAAGTAAAAATGAAAATTTAAGTTGTGCGTCTTGTCACCAACCAGAATTAGCATTTACAGATGGGAAAGTAAAATCTTTCGCTAATCTAGAAGGAGAAACAGTAAAACGAAATTCACCGAGTTTAATAAATGCAGTATTTTCTGATCGCTTTTTTTATGATTTAAGAGCGCATGATTTAGAAGACCAAGTAGGGCACGTAATAGATAATCATTTAGAGTATAATACTAATTTTAAGGTAATTACAGAGAAGTTAGAAAATAATAGTGATTATATAAATTTATTTTCAGAAGTTTTTCCAGAGCAAAAAATTAATCGGTATCAATTTTCTAAAGCGCTTTCATCATACGTAATTTCTTTACGCTCTTTTAATACTCCTTTTGATCAGTATGTGAGAGGAGAAAAATCTAATATTTCGGTTTTTGTTAAGCGTGGATTTAATTTATTTATGGGTAAAGCGGCATGTGCTACTTGCCATTTTCCACCAACTTTTAGTGGTTTAGTTCCTCCATTATTTCAAGAGAATGAAAGTGAAGTAATCGGCGTTTTAACTTCTCCAAATGTTTTGGAAATAGATAAAGATTTAGGAAGGTATGAGAATGGAATTTATGAAGATAAATTATCTATTTACAAGCATTCTTTTAAAACTACAACTGTAAGAGAAGCAAACTATACAGCCCCGTATTTTCATAATGGTAGCTACTCTACTTTAGAAGAGGTTATAGATTTCTATGATAAAGGAGGTGCATCTGGAATGGGATTGATTAATGAGTTACCTAACCAAACATTAGCCCCAGATCCTTTAGAGTTGACAAATAGAGAGAAAAAAGACTTGATTAGTTTCATAAAATCTTTAAGTACCAAAAACTACTAAAATATTTTGCTTAAAGCTTTAAGCAATGCAATATTAACCTAGTTATGTGTTATATTGATATTTGTTGGATTTTTCATGTGATTTTAATGTAACCTCATTGAATATAGATTTAGCTAGTGCTAAGGCATTATTAATTAAATATTACATAAGGTAATTAACTTTAAATTGAACATTAGTTAATATAGATAACCTTTCTTTAAACATTGCTTAAATCATAAAAAGAGATAACAGTTTGCTTATAAAATAACTTTGACGAAATATTAATTAATCTAATCAAAACATTTAGTTGTGAATCAAAAATTATTTTATTTCAGTCTCTTTATTATTAGTCTCTTTGGTTTTTCTTCTCAAGCTCAAATTACCATACCAGGAGATTCTATTGTATACGGACCTATGTTTAGTCCTGTCTACAATAATTCAATACGTGTTTGGGTATTAACCAAAAACAATACAGGATCAGGAGAAACGTTAACTCTTTCTTTTGCTAACAATAATACACCTACAACAGCACTTACTGGTACAGTTTACAATAATGATACTAGATTGGGGTATAACCTTAGATCTTACGAGTTTACTAACTTAACTAGTGCAGATACTTATACGGCTAAGTTATTAGCAAATTCTACTGTAGTTGCAGATAGAGAAACGTCTATAGTTATAGATCAAGATAATGTTACAGATTTTGAGTTTTTATCTGGTGGTTGTGGTAGAATTTATGACTTAACTCGTTGTATAGATTTACCCGAATCTGCATATCACTTTAATGGAAGTCCTACTATTTTTAATAAAATGGCAGAAGAAGGAAGTGATATGATGGTTTGGTTAGGGGATGCTACTTATTTATTAGGTTTACAGCATGCAAATGGTCAATGTCCAAACGGCGTAGATGATTGGGCAAACAAAGATATGGCTTTTGATCGTTATCGTTTCCAAAGAGATTATCATGATAGTCTTTTAGTAGCAATGCCTCAATTAGCAATTACAGATAACCACGATTTAGGTCCTAATGAGTTTGATAAAAATATGCCTACCATAAATGAAACTCGTGAAATTTTTATGGATTGGTGGCCAAATCCAGAATATAAAAGTACAGCAGAAGGGCAAGGTTTATATTCTTCATATCAATATAAAGATGTAGAATATTTTTTATTAGATAACCGTAGTTACCGTGATGGTACACAACAACATTTAGGTCCAGATCAATTAGATTGGTTAAAAACTTCTTTATTAAACTCTACAGCAACTTTTAAAGTATTAATTAATGGTACTCCTTCTTTTAAAAGAAATTGCGGAGGTAGAAATTTTTGTAATACAGCTCAAGCAACAGAGTTGATTGAATATGTATCAGATAATAATATTAATGGTTTAATCTCATTTAGTGCAGATGTTCATGAACAAATGTTTATGGTACGTGATGGCGATGTAAAATACCCATTAATAGATGTACTTTCTGGAAACTTAAACTCAGATGTAGGTAATGGTAATTACTATGTTAATTACGGACAAGAAACAATATTACAAGGAGTAAAACAAACTTATTTAAGAGTAAACGTTTTTGGTGATGTAGGAGACCGTAGAATGAAAGTTGAATATGTAGGTTTAGATGGGCAAGCGTATTTTCAAGAAATAATTCATGAAGATATGTTAACTAGTCAAAATAGTGATGCTCACAATTTAGCATTGCCAATAGAAAATACTCTTGAAGATAATTCACTTTTTAATCATACTATCACTTCTTCAAATATTTCTTTTGCAAACAATAGAGATAACGAAGCTAACGAGGCATTAGAGCTTATGGCAACCTCTTCAATTGAAATTGACCAAGCACAAAGTTTAAAACTACATGATAAATCATTTAGCTTATCATTTTGGGTTAATCCTAGTCAATTAAATAATTCAGTTTTATTTTCTAACCAAGAAAATAATAGAGGATTATCCTTTGGGATTACTGCTAACGGAAATTTATATTATGAAGATCATAACTCGCAAATTACTAAGACAAGTCAATTTTATATAGTAGAAAATAACTGGTCTTTTGTTACTTGGAAGTATGATAATGTACAAAGAGTTTTATCGTTATACTACAATGGTTTTCTAATTGAAAGCTTTAGTGATGTAGCCTCATCTAAACAAGCATTCGGAAATTTAAGAATAGGAGAAAATTTTGAAGGACTTTTAGATGAATTTAATCTATATGCTAGACTTATTTCTGATCAAGAAATAATGGATTTAGCTGAAGTAACATCTTTAAGAGGAGAAGTATTAAATATGCCAGGTAGTCAAAATATGGCTATAGAAGGAAATATTATAAATACAGTATTAGCAGAAGATTTTACAATTCAATTTTGGGCAAAATTAAATTCAGATCCAGGAAATAATTATAAAGTTCTAGCAAGTAATGGACGGGTAAATAATAATACAACAGGTATTTCTTTTGAGTATCCAAGTAGTAATCAATTAAATATTGTAGCAGGAACAAATGGTAGTGGATGGAATGCAATTTCTAATCAAGGTGATATTTGGAATGTGGGAGAATGGAATCATGTAACAGTTACTGCCGTTAAAAATGATTCAATTAAATACTATTTAAACGGAGCCTATGTAGCAGGTAATCCATTTGTAGAATATGTACCTAATAGTTGGGGCTTAGGTATAGGTGATAGCCCAAGTTACGGTAGTGACATAGATGCTGAAATGGATGAATTAAGAATATGGAAACGAGCATTAACTCCTATAGAAATAAAAGAAAACATGCATTACCCATTAACAGGAACAGAGCAAGATTTAGCTATTTATTACGATTTTGAGACCTCTACTACAGATATCACTCTCTTAGAAGACAAAGGAAGCGAGGCTTATGATATTACTTTAGATGGCGCAACATTAAGTTTTGCTACTTCACCTGTTTCACCCATTAATCAAGACTTTCAAACTAAAGTAGTTGGTCAATGGAGTAAAAATAGTATGATAACTAACAATGGTTTAGAAACGGTAGATGTAATTACTAGTTATATTAACAACATGGTAATAGGTAAAAGTAACAGTACTGCAATAGGTACAGTACCTAATTATGTAGATGTAAATTATTTAGAAGGAGGCTGGCAAATAGATCCACTCAACTTACAATACACTTCACTTAATTTAGACCTAGAAGAGACTTTAAGTAATACAGTTTACGACTCTATTAGTCAACTTACCCAAGAATTTTATTTAGTAAAACAAGATACAATAGGTTCTAGTTTAAGTATAGCAAGCCAAGCAACAGTAAGTGGGAACATTGCAAGCTTTAACCAGATGCCAATTGAAACAGGTTTTTATTACTTAGCTTGGGGAGATAGTACACTTGCACAAGATGATTTTACACTTAGTAATTTAAGTTTATATCCTAACCCAACTTCTAGTAATGTAATTATTACAGGACTTTTAGATACTCAAAATATTTTTGTTGAAGTTTATGATTTATTGGGAAGAACCTACAAAATTAATACTATTATTCGTGGTAATAATTCTATTGAGGTGGATTTATCTTCGGCTTTATTGAACAATAATTTATTAATTTTAATAGTGAATAAAGACGGATATAGTAAAACCTTTAAAGTTTTAAAAAAATAGTAGAGTAAATATATATTACGCTCATGAATTTTACAGACTTAAAGTAAAACCAAAAGCAATTGTTTCAATTTTTTGAAACAGTTGCTTTTTATTTTTTTACAAGAAATATAAATCACTAATATTTTACCAAATGAAAAAAAACAAAATTTTAGTTTTAGTATTTAAAAGTATAGTTGAATTATTTCAAGTATTACGATTACTTTTTCAAGCTTGGTTTACGCACACCAAGTCTGCCTTAAAAAGTAAATACCAAGAGTTCTCAGCAGATGTTAAATTAAAAGAAATACCTTCTGCTACAGAAGAGTTGAGCTAAAAAATTATAACTATTTATATATAATTACAAAAAGAGCATGTATAGACTACACGCTCTTTTTTTATAAAATTATTTAAATATTTACTTAATTTGCTATTTAAAATAAAAATAAATAAGGCAAAAACTGTATATTATAACTGAATTTAACATTAAATTCAACTTCATGATGTTTATGTAAGGCTAAGGTAATCTAGGTAACTTTTTACTAAAATAAGCTTAAAGTTAAAAGAGTGTTCTCTTCTTACTTCAAAATTATTTTTGAGTAAAAATTTTTAACCCCTTAATTACTTTTACTTATGAAAAAAAATTCCTTATTGGTATTTTTACTTAGTGTTGTATGTATTAACTTGGCTTTAGCCAACAATACATCGTTAGATAAACCTTCTACGGTTTCTAATTATTTAATCTATTCTGGAGATACTTGGTTGTATGATGATTCTGGTTCAGATTTAGGTACAACTTGGAAAGACTTATCTTATGCAGATGCAACTTGGCAACAAGGTAATGCTGTTTTAGGTTACGGTGATGGTGCAGAAACTACTACTTTAAATTACGGTACAGACTCTTCTAATAAAACCACGACTTATTATTTTAGAAAGCACGTTAACATTGTAGATGCTTCTTTAATTTCTAATCTTAACTTTCAAACACAAAAAGATGATGGAGTTATAGTATACGTAAACGGTCAAGAGGCTTTTCGTTTAAATATGCCTTCTGGTACTGTTGCATATAATACTTATGCTTCTTCAACAGTTGCAGGGTCTGATGAAACTACTTGGAATGCAAACCAAGTAACTAATTTATTACAAGACGGAGACAATGTAATAGCGGTAGAGTTACACCAAGCAACCGCAGGAAGCTCAGATTTAAGATTTGATATGTCTTTAGAGGTAGACTACTCTACATTTGATTGTACTACTGCTCACATAGGATGTTTTACTTCTATAGAGCCAACAGCGCAAACTTCTAACTTAATTATATCAGACGATCATAGATTTCAATTAATATTTAAGCAAGGAGACGCTTACTTAGATGGTTCTGGTACCGTACCAGGTAATAATGACTTTACAGGTTATGTGCCAATTGCTGGTAGTAGTACTAATGGTTATTTAGCTGTAAATCATGAAAATACTCCAGGTGGAGTTTCTATAGTAGATTTAAACTTTAATAGTAGTACAAGTTTATGGACGCTAACTAACAGTCAGCCTGTAGATTTATATAATACTTTTTTAGAAACAACTACGAGAAACTGTTCAGGAGGAATTACGCCTTGGGGTACAGTGGTAACAGCAGAAGAATCTTCAAATACAGGAGATAATAATAATGATGGTTACGAAGATGTAGGTTGGTTAGTAGAAATAGATCCTGTTACAGCACAAGTTATGGACTATGGGAATGGTCAAGAAAAACTTTGGGCAATGGGAAGAATGCAACACGAAAATGTTGTAATTACAGATGACAGTACTACAGCTTACTATGGTGAAGATGGTGGTACAGATTGTATGTATAAATATGTTATGGATACTCCTGGAGATTTAACTTCTGGTACTGTTTACGTATTAGTTTTAGATTCACCATTATCAGGTAACGATCCAACATCTACTACAGGGCAGTGGGTACAAGTACCAAATACAACTCAAGCAGACAGAAACAATATGCCTGCAAATGCTGCAGCTTTAGGAGGTACAAACTTTAATGGAGTAGAAGATGCAGAAATTAATCCACTTACAGGTCAAATTTATTTTGCTGCAAAAGGAAAATCTAGAACTTACCGTTTTACTGAA
Organism: Mesonia phycicola; assembly: GCF_900141885.1. Classification (GTDB taxonomy): domain Bacteria; phylum Bacteroidota; class Bacteroidia; order Flavobacteriales; family Flavobacteriaceae; genus Mesonia; species Mesonia phycicola. Next base: position 265,740 of record NZ_FQYY01000006.1, read on the forward strand.
GACGGAACTGGAGTGAAAGATTTTGAAACTTTTGTTGGAGGTACTAGTTATGATATAACTACGGCTAATGGAGTATTTAATGAAGCTTGGGGATCAGGTAATGATAACCTAACTTTTGATGATAAAGGAAACCTTTGGGTATTACAAGATGGTGGTAATAACTACATATGGGTGGTAAGACCAGACCACACACAAGCAAACCCTCACGTAGATCTTTTTGCTTCTATGCCAATAGGGTCAGAGCCAACAGGGTTAACTTTTTCTCCAGATTATAAATTTGGTTTCTTTTCTGTACAACATCCAAACGGAAGTAATACAGCGCAATTAGATGCTACATTTAATAATGTAACTTTTGATCAATCTTCAACTATTGTATTTGCTTTAAATGAAAATTTAGGAGTTCAAGCTCCTGTAACAGATTTTTCTGCAGATGTAGTACAAGTAGAAAAAGGGCAAAGTGTTACTTTTTCTGATTTAAGTACTAATAATCCAGATACTTGGAATTGGACATTTACAGGTGGTACGCCAAGTACATCTAACGTACCAAACCCAGTAGTAACTTATGATACAGAAGGTGTTTTTGCTGTAACCTTAGAAACTTCTAATGTTGCTGGTACTAATGAATTAGAAAAAGTTGATTACATTGAAGTAACTACTTTAAGTGTAGATGAAACTTTAAAGAACAATATTTCACTATACCCTAACCCTACACAAGGAAACTTATATATTTCTATAAAAGAAGGTAATGAAGTAAGTGTTGAGGTGTATGATTTATTAGGACGTAGAGTTCAAAATATTCAAAACTTAACAGTAAGCAACCAGCCTATTAACTTAGATCTTTCTACTTCAATACAAAACAATCAAGTATTAATAGTAAAAGTTACTGTAGATGGTAAAACAGGAAGTTATAAAGTATTAACAACAAAATAATTGTTGGTAACAATAACTTAAATAAAAGACCGGTAAGTTATTACCGGTCTTTTTTATTTTTGAATTTATGAAAAAACATAAAATTTTACTGCGTTTAGTAAGCTTAGCCTTATTATTTAATGCAATTGTTGCTAAAGCTCAAAACCCTAATCCTTTAAGAGAGCCTGTTTATTTTTCTGTTGCAGAAGCAATGCAAGATAAAAATGCCACGCAATTAAATTTAAGAGATCAATCTTTATTTTCTGTATCTAAAGAGATTATTAAATTAAAGAAATTGCAGTTTCTAAACCTAATGGGTAATAACTTATCTACCTGGAATAAAGATATTTTTAGACTAAAAACTTTAAATAATTTAAACTTAAAGTCTAACTCTTTATCTTATCTGCCAAGAGAGATAAAAAATTTAAAGGCATTACAAAATTTAGATTTAGCAAATAATAATATAGCAACTCTTCCCCCTGAAATTAAAAAACTAAATAAACTTAAAAATTTATATCTCTCTTTAAATCTATTAACCAACATACCTAAAGATTTGAGTGAATGTAGTAATCTAGAGGTATTAGAGTTAGATAATAATCAGCTTAGTTACTTACCTAAAGAAATAAATAAGCTCAAAAACTTAAGAGTATTGCATTTAGGTTTTAACCAATTTAATGAGCTAAATGAAAATTGGCTTAGTTTAAAAAAGTTAGAAGAACTAAGTTTAGAACATAATCAATTAAAAAAGCTTTCTTCTAGCTTGTTAAATTATACGAGTTTAAAATCTTTATTTTTAAACGATAACGAATTGCAGAATTTACCAGAAGAACTTACAAATGTAAGTACACTAGAAACCTTAGTACTAAGTAACAATAAACTATCTCAACTACCAGAAAATTTAGAAAAGCTAGAAAATTTAAGAACACTTATAGCATTAAATAACAACTTTTCTAACGCAGAAAAAAATAGAATAAAAAAGGCTTTACCTAACTGTAATGTGTATTTGTAGAGGTTTTAAGGTACAATAATGGCAATTATCATCTATAATAATCGCCATTATTTGTAAAAAAATATTAAGTCTGTATAACCCCTAGATTAAAATCTTTGGTAATAGGAGCGTGGTTAGCTGCCTCAATTCCTGTAGATATCCATTTGCGAGTATCTAACGGATTAATTACTGCATCTGTCCAAATTCTAGCTGCCGCGTAATAAGGGCTAATTTGTTTATCGTAGTCTGCTTTAATTTTATTGTAAAGTTCTTTTTCTTTTTCTTCTGTAATTTCTTCCCCTTTTTTCTTTAAAGAAGCAGTTTCTATTTGTAAAAGTACTTTAGCAGCAGAATTACCACTCATTACAGCCAATTCTGCACTAGGCCAAGCCACAATTAGTCTAGGGTCGTAAGCCTTACCACACATAGCATAATTACCAGCTCCGTAAGAGTTACCAATAACCACTGTAAACTTAGGCACTACAGAATTACTAACAGCATTTACCATTTTAGCACCATCTTTAATAATACCGCCGTGTTCACTTTTGCTACCCACCATAAAACCGGTCACATCTTGTAAAAACACCAACGGAATTTTCTTTTGGTTACAATTAGCAATAAATCTAGTAGCTTTATCTGCAGAGTCAGAATAAATAACACCACCAAATTGCATTTCTGTAGGTTTAGTTTTAGCAGCAGTCGTTTTTACAATTTTACGCTGATTGGCTACAATACCAACAGCCCAACCATCAATTCTAGCATAACCAGTAATAATAGTTTGCCCGTAACCAGCTTTGTATTCTTCAAATTCAGAATTATCAACCAACCTATTAATAATTTCCATCATATCATATTGGTCACTTCGCTTTGCAGGTAAATGTCCAAATATTTCTTTTGCATCTAATTTAGGTTTTACCGCTTTTTTTCTATTAAAACCAGCAGAATCTGCATCTCCAATCTTGTCCATAATACTCTGTATTTTGGTCAATGCATCTTTATCATCTTTTGCTTTATAATCGGTTACACCACTCACTTCACAATGAGTAGTAGCTCCACCAAGAGATTCATTATCTATACTTTCTCCTATCGCCGCTTTTACCAAATAACTTCCTGCAAGAAAAATACTACCAGTTTTCTCTACAATTAAAGCCTCGTCACTCATAATAGGTAAATACGCGCCTCCAGCAACACAACTACCCATAACTGCAGCTATTTGAATAATACCCATACTACTCATCACGGCATTATTTCTAAAAATTCTACCAAAATGCTCTTTGTCAGGAAAAATTTCATCTTGCATTGGTAAATAAACACCAGCACTATCTACCAAGTAAATAATAGGTAATTTATTTTCTATAGATATTTCTTGCGCGCGTAAGTTCTTCTTTCCAGTAATAGGGAACCAGGCACCAGCTTTCACCGTAGCATCATTAGCCACAACAATTACCAATTTACCAGAAACTTTACCAATTTTTACAACCACACCACCACTAGGGCAACCACCATGTTCTATGTACATACCTTCTCCTGCAAAAGCACCAATTTCTATAGCATCTTCAGGCTTGTCTAGCAAAAAATCTATACGCTCTCTGGCAGTCATTTTACCTTTTGCATGATGTTTTTCTATACGTTTTTCTCCGCCACCAAGACTAACTTTTTTTAATTTATGATTAAGATCTGAAACAAGTAATTTGTTATGATCTTCGTTTTTATTGAATTTTAAATCCATTCATTATAATTTTTAGGGCGTTACCCTATCGGGTCGGGCTTTCGCTACTCGCTTTTTTATTTTATTTAAAATAAAAAGAGCTCAAACATAACGCTCAATCCCTAACGCTTTTCTATTTTTGGTAACGAAAATACAAAAAGCTTATCATTTTTATAACAAAAATATCAATCAAAAAGTGAGATATTTATAATTATGAAGCAAAAAAAAGGAGTTTTAATTTCAATTTCATAATAAAAGTATTAACTATTAATAATATTATAAATTTGTAGTTGCTTTTTAGAAATTTAAATACAAGTAAAATATGAGTATGAATAAAAATACAGTGTTGGCTTGGGCCACATTTATAATGGTTATTGTAGGTTTAGGATTAATTTCATTAGCTGCATTTAAGTATAGAGAAATAGCAGGATATGGTTTTGGTGCTGTAGGTGTAGGGTTTTTTGCTATTGCCTGGGTATTTAATGCCTTAAAAGGAAGAGTTTAAAACATGTTGAAAGAACAACTCATAAAACATTTAAAAGGTGGTGAGGCTTTTGCACCTATAGATTTATTATTAGAAGATATTTCTTATGCTAATCTATCTATAAGACCTAACGGTTTACCTTATTCGTTTTATGAGTTGTTTTATCATATAGTATTTACCCAAGAAGATATTTTAAAATATATTTTAGAGGCTAATTATAAAGCGCCTAAATGGCCAGATGATTATTGGTCTTTACAACAGGGACCTAATAACGAAAAAGATTGGGATAATTTAAAAAGCAAATTTTTTAAAGAAAGAGCCCAATTAATTAACCTAATTTCTAAAGATGAGGTTTGTTTAGATGAACCTATAAAAAGCAATAGTGAGCATACTTTGTTTAGAGAATTAATGCTGATTGTAGAGCATAATGCTTATCATACAGGTCAACTTTTAATAATTCTTAGGTTACTAAACTTACATTCTTAATTTATTCTATTTTTTCAGAATTTAAAATTCGTATTTTTGCGTTAGCGGTAGTAGCGGCATCCTTTTTTTACTTCTTTTTCAAGTAAAAAAAGATATAGCGAATAACGCGTTGCTTTGCAAACGCCCAAACTTTTTAAAAAAAATTATATATAAAAATGGCAGACGATAAAAAAGTGATTTTCTCGATGTCTGGTTTAACCAAGACATTTCCTAGTGCACAAACACCAGTTTTAAAAAATATCTATTTAAGCTTCTTTTACGGAGCCAAAATTGGAATTTTAGGTCTTAATGGATCTGGTAAATCTACTTTGCTTAAAATTATTGCAGGAGTAGATAAAAATTATCAAGGAGATGTTGTTTTCTCTCCAGGTTATTCTGTTGGTTATTTAGAGCAAGAGCCACAATTAGATGAAGAGAAAACTGTAATGGAAATTGTAAAAGAAGGAGCAGCAGAAACGGTTGCAATTCTTGATGAATACAATAGTATTAACGATCAGTTTGGTTTAGAAGAGGTGTATAGCGATCCAGATAAAATGGAAAAGCTAATGAACCGCCAGGCCGTTTTACAAGATCAAATAGATGCTTCTAACGCTTGGGAGTTAGATACCAAATTAGAAATTGCTATGGATGCTTTACGTACTCCAGATGGCGATAAAAAAATAGCAGTGCTTTCTGGTGGGGAGCGTAGACGTGTAGCTTTATGTCGTTTACTTTTACAAGAGCCAGATGTATTACTATTAGATGAGCCAACTAACCACTTAGATGCAGAGTCTGTACATTGGTTAGAGCACCATTTAGCGCAATATAAGGGTACTGTAATTGCTGTAACACACGATAGATACTTTTTAGATAACGTAGCTGGTTGGATTTTAGAGCTTGATAGAGGAGAGGGTATCCCTTGGAAAGGAAATTATTCTTCTTGGTTAGACCAAAAATCTAAGCGTATGGCTCAAGAAAGCAAAACAGCTTCTAAACGCCAAAAAACTTTGGAGCGAGAATTAGATTGGGTTAAGCAAGGGGCTAAAGGGCGCCAGACTAAACAAAAAGCGCGTTTAAAGAACTACGATAAGTTAATGAGTCAAGATCAAAAACAACTTGACGAAAAATTAGAAATCTATATTCCAAATGGACCTCGTCTAGGTTCTAATGTGATTGAAGCAAAAGGTGTAAGTAAGGCTTATGATGATAAATTGCTTTATGAAGATTTAAACTTTAATTTACCACAAGCAGGTATTGTTGGGGTAATTGGGCCAAATGGTGCTGGTAAAACAACCATCTTCCGTATGATTATGGGAGAAGAAAAGCAAGATAAGGGAGAATTTGTTGTTGGAGAAACTGCTAAGATTGCTTATGTAGACCAAAAACACGCTAATATTGACCCTGAAAAAACCATTTGGCAAAACTTTAGTGATGAGCAAGAATTGGTTTTAATGGGAGGTAAAGAAGTAAATTCTCGTGCATATTTAAGTAGATTTAATTTTTCTGGTGGTGAGCAAAACAAAAAAGTAAAATTACTTTCTGGTGGAGAGCGTAACCGTTTACACTTAGCCATGACGCTTAAAGAAGAAGGTAACGTTTTACTTTTGGATGAGCCTACTAACGATTTAGATGTAAATACTCTACGTGCTTTAGAAGAAGGTTTAGAAAATTTTGCTGGTTGTGCTGTAGTAATTAGTCACGATAGATGGTTTTTAGATAGAATTTGTACGCATATCTTAGCTTTTGAAGGAGACTCTCAAGTATATTTCTTTGAAGGTGGTTTTTCTGAATATGAAGAGAACAAGAAGAAAAGATTAGGTGGTGATGTGATGCCTAAGCGTATTAAATATAAAAAATTAACAAGAGACTAAATCTTGTGAAAATTTATTTACAAAAAAAGCCTGCTAATTTTAGCAGGCTTTTTTTATGTTAAGTGTATTTGTCTATTCTTGTTTGGTGTTTATTTGTAGAGTTTCTGCCCTAAACTTGTTTTTACCAAAATCTAATGTTCTTATAGGGAATGGTATGTTAATATTGTTAGCATCATAGGCTTTTTTTATTGCTAGTATTGCTTTGTGTTTAGCAAATAAAATATCACCTTGGTTGGTAACATCTGTCCAAAACCTAACAACGTAATTAATAGAGCTATCTCCAAAACCTTCGTAAGCAAATTCTACTTTTTCTCCATTGTCTTGTTTAAAAATATTAGAAATAGCTTTAACTGTTATTTCTTCTACTTTTTCTAAATCACTTTCATAACCTACACCACAAGTTAGCATAACTCTAGATCTGGAAGTAGTGCTAAAATTAGTAAAGGCTTCTTCTACTATTTTAGAATTGGGAATCACAACGTGGTTATTATCAGACTTTTTAATAACAATATTTCTTAGGTTGACCTCTAATACTTTACCTGCAAATCCATTAGTTTCTACCCAGTCACCAATTTGTATTTCTGGAAGAAAACTTAAAATAACACCAGATACTGTATTGCTTAAAGTACCTTGTAAGGCTAAACCAATTGCCAAACCTACTACTCCAGCTCCAGCTAAAATAGAAGTAAGCAGTTTGTCTAAATTTAATAAGCCTAATGCTATAAAAAAACCGAAAGAGATAATTACTAATTTCAGAATTCTGATAGTAATATCTCTTACAGATGCTTGGATGTTTCTTCTTAAAAGTAACTTATTAAGAAACTTAGCAACATATTTAGCTATAATTATAAAAATTATAAATACTAAAATTGCTAAGATAAAATTAGGGAGATTGATGATAATTGAATTTAACCAATCGGCAAGTTTTTCATATATACCACCAATTGCTTCAGATAAGTTGAAATTCCCGTTTTCGTTCATTTAAAATTTATTTAATTTCTTTATGAGTTTGCTTTGTTTTCATAATCCAAGCGTCTAACATCCAGCTTGTTTTTTCTAATTCTCTAATATAAGCGCCAATTAAATCTATAGTACCTTCATCATCTGCGTCATCTGCAACTTTAACTACTTTTCTCATTTGGTTTAAAATTTTGCCGTGGTCTTCTAACAAAATCTCTACCATTTGCGTATCTGTAAATTCAGATTTAGATTCACTTAAATTAGATATTTCTAAATAATCTGAATAATTACTTGTTGGCTGAAATCTCAAAGTTAATACTCTTTCTGCAATATCATCAATTTTTAAAACTGCATCGTTGTACATTTCTTCAAATTTTTCATGAAGGTCAAAAAAGCTTTTGCCAATAATATTCCAATGAAAATTTCTTAATTTTTGATAATATAAGTGATAATCAGCTAATAACACGTTTAACTCTTCTACAGTTAATGTTATTTTTTCTTTGTCAAGATTTAAATATCCCATAGCTAAATTTTATTTTTTATAATATTGAATAGTTGTTTTACTGTTTTGTATTGTAAGTTAATTAGTTATTGGTTAGTTTCTCTATGTAGTTTATCTAATATAGTTTTAGAAATTTGCCCACCAGAAACTCCGTAACCATCGGTAAGTACTCCTTTTCTGCCGTTAGAAGTAGTTATAGCGTAAAGAATAGAATTATCATCTGGGTTGCTCATACCTTCAAAGCGTAACACTTTATCTACTTCAAATTCATCTGCGGTATATTTTTCTTTTTCAGATTTGAGTTCTAAATATTCATCTATCAAATTAAAATCATGCTTATAACCTTCTTCTAATTTTAATTTATTAATTGCTTCAGATAATGTCCCGTAATCTTTCATAATAATTGATTTTTCTATTAAATTACTAGTAAATGGTATACTTACCAAAAACTGAGAATGGTTTAGTATAAGTTTAACTGCAAGTCTTTATATTTTGTTATTATGAAATAAAGTAGAGTATAAATGTAATTATTACAATAAATGCAAAAACATATACTAGCCAATAGGCTTTTATTGATTTAGGGTTTTTACCAAAACAGAGTATGGTAACATTGTAGTAAAATGATCTGTTTTTTGCAATGTGGTTATAAGCGTGATCGCTTATTTTTTGAAATAAAGAAGAATAATGATATAACTGATGCCATTTTTTATTACCTGCTATAAATAAAGATCTATATGCAGAGTCTGGGCCATTATAAACATTACCATTAGTTTCTATTAATTTGCTTGATTTTTTAAACTCTTTTAACGGAATGTCTTTAAAGCGATTACTTACTTCTTGGTAGGTAGCATATTTAATTTTTTGTTTGGTTTTTAACTCCCACCTAGTTTTCCAAAACTTACAAAAAGTACAGTCTCCATCCCAAACCAAAATAGGTTTAGAGCTATAATAATTGGTATGTAAAATTTTTTTAAACATAAAAAAAGCTATTATAAATGTAAACTTCTTTATTTTCAGCGTCTAATACTTATTCAATTTACATTTATGATGAAAAAATACTGTCTATTTATAATATTATTAAGTTTTTTTATTCCGATAACTGCACAAAATCATTTTTTACAGCACACAGAGATTGCTAAACAAGAATTAGCATCGGCATCTTTTAGGTACAAAAACAAAATTAGCGCCAATACAGGTAATTATGATGTTACCTACCAACGTTTAGAGATAGAGGTAGATCCGTCTGTTGCATATATAGATGGTACAGTTACTACTTATTTTGAAGCTAAAGAAAATTTGACTCAAGTAATATTTGATTTTGCACAAGGTATGAGTGTAAATCAAGTAACTCAAAACGGAGTAAGTTTAACCTATCAACACGTAAATGAAGAGTTAATTATAGATTTACCTCAAAACCAAGCAACAGGCGTGTTAGACTCTTTGAGCATTAATTATTCTGGCAACCCCATAAGTACTGGTTTTGGTTCTTTTGAGCAAACTACACATAACGGAGATGAAATTATTTGGACCTTATCTGAGCCATACGGAGCAAAAGCTTGGTGGCCTTGTAAACAAGATTTAGTAGATAAAATTGAAAACATAGATATTTATATTACTACTCCCGCTTATAACAATGACGGAGAAGAAAATATAGCAGTAGCCAATGGTTTAGAGCAATCTCAAATTGTAAATGGTAATTTAAAAACTACACATTTTACACATACTTACCCTATTCCTGCTTATTTGGTTGCTTTTGCTGTAACCAATTATTCTGTCTACACAGAAACCGTAGCTAATAACGGCAATCCTTTTTCTATTGTGAATTACGTGTATCCAGAAAATTTAACATCAGCTCAATCTTCTACAGCTATTACTGTAAATATAATGGACTTGTTTATTAATAATTTTGGAAGTTATCCTTTTGAAAATGAAAAATATGGTCATGCTCAATTTGGTTGGGGTGGCGGTATGGAGCATACTACAGTTTCTTTTATGGGTAATTTTAGCAGAGGTTTAATTGCTCACGAGTTAGGTCACCAGTGGTTTGGAGATAAAGTTACCTGCGGAAGCTGGCAAGACATTTGGTTAAATGAAGGTTTTGCAAGCTATATGGCAGCAATGGTGGTAGAAGATTTTGATGGAGAAACAGCCTTTAATAGCTATAAACAGAGTATGATTAATACTATTACTAGTAGTACAAGTGGTTCTGTATATGTTCCCGCTCAAGATACTTTAAGCGTGAGCAGAGTTTTTAGTAGTAGGTTGTCTTACAATAAAGGAGCTATGGTTTTACATATGCTTAGAAATAAATTAGGAGATGCAGATTTTTTTCAGGGCTTGCAAAATTATCTAAATGATACAGATTTAGCATATTCTTATGCAAAAACTACAGATTTAAAAACTCATTTAGAAAACCAATCTACTATAAATTTAGATGAATTTTTTAACGATTGGATTTATGGAGAAGGGTATCCATCTTTTAATTTAACTTGGAGTCAAGATAATACTACTAACGATTTACTTGTTACTGTTGCTCAATCTCAAAGTCACTCTTCTGTAAGCTTTTTTGAAGTGTATTTACCAGTAAGATTAATAGGGACTAATGGTGAAGAGTTAGATGTAATTTTAAATAACACCAATAATAATCAACAATTTAATCTTTCTTCTGTATTATTTACCGTGCAAGAGGTGCAAATAGATCCAGATTTTGAGATTATTTCTAAAAACAATAATTCTTATTTAGAGACAGAAAATTTTTCTAAAAATTCATTTACGGTATACCCAAATCCAACTTCGGGTAATGTAGAAGTATTTTCTAATCTTCCTATAAGTAAACTAACCGTTTATAATTTATTAGGAGAAGTAATTAAAGTAGTAGAAAACACAAAATCTTTATCTATTTCAACTTTTCCTAGCGGAACGTATTTTGTGAAAATTGAATCTGAAAATATTAGTGAAGTAAGAAGAATAATAAAGAAATAGAAAAGTAAATAAAAACCCTCGTGGTTAGCGAGGGTTTTTAAAATTTAAGTTTTAGTTGGTAACTAAATTTTAATTATTTAGCATTACTGGCATTACTAGCATAGTTACGCGTTCACCATCATCTAATCCGTCTTTAGGAGTTAAAATACCTGCACGGTTTGGTAAACTCATTTCTAGCTGAACGTCATTTGCATTTAAGTTGTTTAACATCTCTGTTAAAAATCTAGAGTTAAAACCAATTTGCATATCGTCTCCTTGGTAATCACAAGTTAAGCGCTCTTCTGCTTTATTGCTATAATCTACATCTTCTGCAGAAATATTTAACTCTGCACCAGCAATTTTTAATTTTACTTGGTGTGTAGTTTTGTTAGAGAAAATAGAAACCCTTTTTACAGAACTTAAAAATTGACTTCTATCTATAGTTAATACGTTTGGATTTTCTTTTGGAATTACAGCTTCGTAGTTTGGATATTTACCGTCTATTAAACGACAAACTAATTGTGTATCATCAAAAGTAAATTTAGCGTTAGACTCATTGTATTCAATTAATACATCGCTATCGCTGTTAGCTAAAATTCCTTTTAAAAGATTTAAAGGTTTTTTAGGCATAATAAATTCTGCAGTTTCTTCTGCAGCAACATCTTCTCTAGAGTATTTTACTAATTTGTGAGCATCTGTAGCAACAAAAGTTAAACCTTCTGTAGAAAACTGAAAGAAAACTCCACTCATTACTGGGCGCAAATCATCGTTACCACTAGCAAAAATAGTTTTACTTATAGCAGTTGCCAAAACATCTGCAGGTACAACAGTTTTACTAGGCTCATCTAATTGCACCGCGTTAGGGAATTCTTCACCACTGGCATAAGCTAATGCATACTTACCGTAGCTAGAACTTAACTCTATTGTATTATTATCTTCAACTACAAAAGTTAAAGGTTGCTCTGGGAAAGTTTTAAGAGTATCTAACAATAATTTTGCAGGTACTGCTATACTTCCTTCAGATTCTGACTCTACATCTAACTCTGCAGACATAGTAGTCTCTAAATCTGATGCAGATACTTTTAACTTGTCTTGATTTAATTCAAAAAGAAAATTATCTAAAATAGGTAGGGTGTTACTATTATTAATAACGCCTCCTAATATTTGAAGTTGTTTTTGTAAATATGAACTAGAAACTATAAATTTCATGAGAATAATTTGATAAAATGTTCAATGAATTACAAATATATTTTAATAACTGAATTTTAGCACCAAACTTGACACATATTTATTAACAGCTATCAACTTTATTTGTAAACACTAGTCTCCTCTATATGTTATGCTTAGGCAAAAAAACCAGGAAGAAACCATTAAAATTTTGTTGAAAAATATTATTTTATATATTTTCTTTTTCTAAACCAAGTAAAAATAACTCCAAAAACCCCTAAAAATAATAATGGGAGTACAATATTAATTATTTGCCATTGTACTCTTTCTGCAGCTACTTTATTGGTGTTTAAAAATGCTAATTTTACCTCTTTGCTTCTTATTTTTAATAAACCTTTATCGTCTAACAAGTAATTTACAGCATTTACTAAAAATTCTTTATTACCATACGTAGTTGCTGTCATAGCATCATAGCCTAGTGCTTGTGGTTGTCCGTTTCTGGTTGGGTTTTTAATAACATCTCCATCAGACACAATAAGCATTTTGTTAGCCTCACTAGATTTTTTATAGTTTTTTAGTGGAAGAGGTAGTATTCTATTATTATATACAGAGGTAAAATTACCTTCTAGTAATACCGCTAAATTTTGAGCTCCAGCATTATATGAAGACGGATCTGGTTTTTGCTGAATAACTTCTTGTAAACTAATTTGTGTAGGTACTCCTTCTGTTTTAGAAGCAGTAGAACTCTGTAACAAAATAGTTTTATTAATATTATTTTTTAAAGTATCTATAGGGTTAGCAAAATTAAATTTCACCGCTTCTATATTGTTTACAATTGGGTGATTATTTTTAGTAGTAGCCATAGGTTCATAAAACCAAGGGTACGGATTAAATTGGGTATTTTCTCCACTACCTTTAGCTAAAACAATAGGGGCAGAGTAAACATCATTCACAATTTCTGGATTCACTCGTGCGCCGTATGGAAAGAAAAAATCGGTTAAATTTAAATCATTGTAAAAGGCAAGTAATTTATTTTCTTCATTAGTAAATAAACTATCTTTTTCTGCCATTACATTTTCTAACAACCAAAGAGATTTACCACCATTCATAACATACTGGTCTAAAACAAGTTTCTCTTCTTCTGTATATGCTTCTGTAGGTTTTGCTTCAACAATTAAATCGTATTCATTTAATTGCTCTAGTGTTTTTTGCGGATTGGTTGCTACAGAGTCTAAGGTAAATGGAGCTATGTAATAATAGTCTTTAATAGATTTTACAAAATCTGCAATATAAAGATCTGCTAACTCACCATTACCGCGCATTATGGCTACTTTTTTAGAGCGTTCGTGAATTAGTTGATTAAACCCATCTGTAAATGCATATTCTAATTGCTGTACAGAGCTGTTTACTATATCTTCATTACTATCTCCAATTTTCTTTTTTAGTAAATGTATTTTTACTCTTTTATCTTGGTAATTAGCAACTGCCCAAGGGAAGAGAAGACTTTCTGTAACCTTTCCGTTTTCTGTAACGTTTAAGTTTTCTGGTGTCATCCCTGCATTGTAGAAATCTGTAGCAATTTCTTGAGCAGCTCTGTTTTCTTCTAACGGATTTATAAAATTGAATTTTATATTACTGTTATACGCCTCATATTCTTCTAATAAATATCGTGTTTCATTTTGTAGTCGTTTAAATTCTGAAGGAAATTCACCTTTTAAAAAAACATCTACAATAATAGGCTGATCTACATTTAATAATATTTCTTTAGAAGCTTCAGAAAGTGTGTAGCGTTTATTCTCTGTAAGATCAATTCTTTTAAAAAAGCTAGCTGATACTATATTTAGAGCAATTAAAACTCCAATAACTACCACTAAAGAAAGATAGGTTTTGTTATTTTTTTTCATAAGAAATAGCGTTTTAAATTCAGCTTTGCTAAAAATAGAAATAGTAAAATAAGACTAATAAAATAAATAATATCTCGGGTATCAATAACTCCGCGGCTTATGCTTTTATAGTGGTAGCTAATGCCTAAATACTCTAAGGCGTAAATTTCTGAACCAAAAAGATTAATGTTAGATAAACCTTCTACCCCGTAAAAACATAAAAAACAAATAATTACTCCTATAATAAAAGCTACTATCTGGTTACTAGATAAGGTGGAAGAAAAAATACCAATAGCAGTATAAACAGCTCCCAAAAATAATAAGCCTAAGTAAGACCCAATTGTAGCACCGCTATCAAAATTACCTGTTGTAGAACCTAAGGTAGATATGGTATATACATAAAGTAAAGAGGGTACTAATGCAAAAACCACTAAGATAAAAGTACCAGTATATTTACCAACTACCAATTGGTTTAAGGTAATGGGTTTGGTAAGTATAAGCTCTAAAGTACCTTGTTTTAGCTCTTCAGAAAAACTTCTCATAGTAATCGCGGGAATTAGAAAAATAAAAATCCACGGGGCGATATAGAAAAATGGAGAAAGACTGGCAAAACCATAATCTAGAATATTAAAATCTCCTTGAAAAACCCAAAGAAATAATCCGTTAATTAATAAAAAAATTCCTATCACCAAATACCCAATGGTAGAAGAGAAAAAAGAGTTTATTTCTTTTAATAAAATTGCTTTCATGCACTTATTTTAAGTAAGACTTACTAATTTATCTACGCTCCAAGCTTCTGCTTTTTGCTTAAATTTAATTTTGGTTTCTGCCCAAACTTCTTTAAAAAGGGCAGAATGCCTATATTTTTCTAGAGCTTCATCATTTACCCAATAGCTATACGTAAAAAAGATAGATTTATTATTCTTGTCTTGGTATAGTTCTAGAAACTGACAGCCTTCAAAATTTCTAATGTATTTTTTTTTCTCTTCAAATATCAATTTAAAATTTTCAATTTCTTCTTCTTGAAAATGCATTTTTACTATTCTAACTAACATTTAGTAAAATTTAATATTAATAGTATCTTTTAATTTTAATCCAAATAACGTAGAAGCACTACCCACAGTACTAGGGTTGCTTTTGTAAATAGCAAGCTCTATAAAGTTTGAAGAGTTAAAAATAGCTAATTTTTTACCATCGTCTTCTCTACGTTCTTCTTTTGGAATGGTAAAATTAATTGCGTTGCTATAGTTTTCGTATATTTTAGTAAGGCTTACCGTTCTTGCAGAAATTTTAAAATCTCTACCTTTTCTTTCGTTTTCAAATAATTTTCTAGAAATATTAGTTACAACATTACCGTAATTATCTATATACACAACGTGCCCAATAATTTGGTTTTGTTCTTGGTTTACAATAGGTGTAAAATCTTTTAATTGTTTTATTTCAGAAATAGATCTACCTATTACTTCTAGTGTGCCGCCTCTAGAAATATGGCAAGCAACTTTTACAAAAATATCTAATACAGGAAAATTAGTTTCTACTGTATCATGAATATTAATTTCTACAATTTTTTGTGGTTTTATTTCTGAAGCAATTAAAGACATAATGCCATTATTAGCACAAATAAAGAAATGATCGTCTAATTGTACCGCAATATGTTTGTTTTCTGGCGTAATTTCAGAATCTACCCCAATTATATGAATAGTACCTTTAGGAAAACTACTATACGTGTTTTTTATAATATAAGCCGCCTCTGTAATGTGAAAAGGAGCAACAAGGTGAGAGATATCAACAATGTTAGCCGTGTCTAATTCACTTAAAATGGCACCTTTAACCGCACCGGTAGAAGGGTCTTTCAATCCAAAATCTGTTGTAAGAGTTATTATTGCCATTTAAAAATCTGTTAATATATTTAAAGTGATAGAGTCGTATTTTTGATTAAATTTGTGATGCGAATTTAAAGATAATTATAAATAAACACACTTGCTTTTGAACGAACTTATTATAGAACTTTCTGAAATAAGCCCAAGAGATTTTTTTGGCCAACAAAATCAAAACATTGAGTTGTTGAAAAGATATTTTCCGCAGTTAAAATTAGTAGCTCGTGGTAACCAAATCAAAGTATTTGGAGATGAAGAAAGGTTAGAAGAGTTTGATAAACGCTTCAATATGTTAATGGAACATTTTGGAAAATATAATAAATTAGACGAAAATTCTATTGAGCGTGTACTTACTAGTGAAACGAAAGATGATTATGAAACTTCTAACGAAAGTGGAGAAATTTTAGTGCACGGTGTAAATGGTAAGTTAATAAAAGCGCAAACCGCCAATCAACGTAAAATTGTAGAGGCAGCAAAGAAAAATGACATGATTTTTGCGGTTGGCCCTGCAGGTACCGGAAAAACATATACAGGTGTAGCTCTAGCAGTAAAAGCTTTAAAAGAAAAGCAAGTAAGAAAAATTATTTTAACAAGACCAGCAGTAGAAGCAGGTGAAAATCTTGGTTTTTTACCAGGAGATCTAAAAGAAAAATTAGATCCTTACATGCAACCTTTGTATGATGCGCTACGAGATATGATACCTCACGAAAAATTAGATTCTTTTATAGAAAAAGGAGTTATACAAATTGCTCCAATGGCTTTTATGAGAGGTAGAACGTTAGATAATGCCTTTGTGATTTTAGATGAAGCACAAAATACAACTCACGCGCAAATGAAAATGTTTTTAACCAGAATGGGGAGAAGCGCAAAATTTTTAATTACAGGTGACCCAGGGCAAATAGATTTACCAAGAAGAGTAACGTCTGGATTAAAAGAGGCGCTTTTAGTATTAAAAACAGTAAAAGGGGTAGATATAATTTACCTAGACGATAAAGATGTAATAAGACATAGATTAGTAAAAAGAATAATTTCTGCTTACAACGCTATAGAAAATAGAGAGTAAAAACCACCCAAAAGTAATTTATGAATACCGTAAACAGTACAAATTATAAATTTCCTAATCAGGTAAGTGTATATAAAGGTAAAGTTAGAGAAGTTTACCGTTTAGAAAATGACCAAGTAATAATGATTGCTACAGATAGACTTAGTGCTTTTGATGTAGTAATGCCAAAAGGGATACCTTATAAAGGTCAAATATTAAATCAGATAGCAACCAAAATGATGGATGCTACTAAAGATATTGTACCAAATTGGTTAGAAGCTACACCAGACCCAAATGTAGCTGTTGGTCAATTATGCCAACCATTTAAAGTAGAAATGGTAATTAGAGGTTATTTAGCTGGTCACGCTGCTAGAGAATACAAGGCAGGAAAAAGAGAACTTTGCGGAGTTGCTTTACCAGAAGGCTTAAAAGAAAATGATAAATTACCAACACCTATTATTACTCCTGCAACCAAAGCAGAAATGGGAGAGCACGATGAAGATATTTCTAGAGAAAATATTTTAGCTCGCGGAATTGTTTCTGAAGAAGATTATAAAGTTTTAGAAGATTATACCTATAAACTTTTTAAACGTGGTAGTGAAATTGCAGCAGAAAGAGGATTAATTTTAGTAGATACTAAATACGAATTTGGTAAAAATGCTAATGGAGAAATTGTATTGATTGATGAGATACATACTCCAGATTCTTCTCGTTATTTTTATGCTGAAGGGTATGAAGAAAGACAAGAAAAAGGAGAGAGCCAAAAGCAACTTTCTAAAGAGTTTGTACGTCAATGGTTAATATCTAAAGGGTTTCAAGGAAAAGAAGGGCAACAACTCCCTGAAATGACAGATGAATATATTAACTCTATCTCTGAACGTTATATTGAATTATATGAGAATATTACTGGAGAAACTTTTGATAAAGCAGAAATAGATAATATAGAAAACAGAATTCAGAATAATGTACTTGCTTATTTAAATAAGTAAGGTAGAAATTTTCTGTAATATTAAATTATTCCATTACCTCACTAATTTCTAGTGGAGTAATGGGATTTTTAGTTTTGTATTTTACATGAAAATCTTCATCTAAAACAATTACTAAAAAATCTGTATTAGCTTGCTGCAGTTTTTGGTAATCGCCAAAATTTAAAAGTCTTTCATTTTTTTCATTAAAAAAAGACTCTACTTTGTCTGGAGTAACTACGTAGGGCTGTATATTTCTTTCAGCAAAAAACTTTCTCCCGTTTTCAAAAATATCATATTGTTCTTTAGCTTTTGGTAAATTATAGCTACTAGTAACAAGTACTATATATCCAGAGTTTATTTCTTTTTCTGATGAGGTTTCTTGTAAAGGCACTTGAGCTTGTAATGTGCCAGTTGTTATGATGGTAAAAAAGAGTAAAATGTATTTCATAAGATTTAGTTTTTTAGTTTTATTTTAAAATTCTCCATTAGTTCTAATAGTACTTTCTCTGTGTGAGAAAATTCTTCAGAAGATTTACCTGCAGATTTTTTATCTACTTTGTCAAAGTATTTCTGAATTTTTCCGTTTTGATAATATTCTGTAATTACTGGATGCACGTAATAATTTTTACAAACCGTTCTAGTATTTCCTAAAGCTTCTGCGGCTTCATCTAAAGCATTAATAATATTTTTGTCTTGTTGCTTTTCTTTTTTGGTATAACCCAGATCTCGTAAAGCTTCAAAATATATTTTGGTTGCGGCCCAAGTTCTAAAATCTTTAGCAGAATAAAATTCGCCACAAATATTCTGAATATATTCATTTATCATTCCGCTATCAATACAGTCTTTTTCTCCATTATCATCATAATAGGTGAAAAGTTCCCATCCTGGTATTTCTTCACACTCATTAACTAATTCAATTAAGTCTTGGTCTGTCACTTCTATATGGTGTTCTTTTCCTTTTTTGCCTATAAAATTGAACGTAAGAATGTCTTTACTAATATTTACGTGTTTAGAGCGTAGGGTAGATAGGCCGTAAGTTTGATTTTTTTTAGCATAATAGTGATTGCCAATTCTAATATGTGTTTCTTCCATTAGTCTAACCACCAGTGCTAATACTTTTTGTTTAGGCATACCCTTTAACTCTAAATCACGGTCAACTTGCTTTCTAATTTCAGGAAGTTTTTTTCCAAAAGATGTCATTTTAAAAAACTTAGTCTGGTTTTTAAATTTAGACCAAAGGTCATGATATCTATATACTTTTCGGTTTTTGGTATCTCTACCTATTACTTGTAAATGACCATTTTCTAGATGTGTAATTCTAACTTCTGTCCAAGCAGGAGGGATCACTAATTTTTTAATTCTCTCTAAAGAGGTTTTATTGGTGATTTTTTTATTTTTTTTATCTGTATAATAAAAACCTCTTCCGTGTTTGTGACGTTTTATAGTTAATTGATGGTCTTTTATATAAACCAAATTAGCAAGAGCAGCAAATTCTTCTGGTTGCTGGGTAATCTTTTCAATTTTTTCTGTAGTTAAATTCATATGAAAATGTAGCTTGTCTATAAATTTACTTCAGAAAAGAGAGTGACTTATCTAATAAAAAGTGAATGTTTTTATAAAAACCTACTAATTAAGTTTTTTTATAGAGTTGTTTCATCTAATTATTCTCTCTTTTATAATATGGAGTAATAAAAAAGCCTCCCTAAAGTAGGAAGGCTTTTTTGTTTGTTATTTTAAAACTTTTATTTAAAATAACTAAAAGTTTCTCCGTTTTTAAGCTGAAGAAGACTTTCGTAAATTAATTTAATTACATTTTCTACATCGTCACGATGAACCATCTCTACTGTGGTATGCATATATCTTAAAGGTAAAGATATTAATGCTGATGCAACACCGCCATTACTATAAGCAAAAGCATCGGTGTCTGTACCTGTCATTCTGCTAGATGCCATACGCTGAAATGGGATATTGTTTGCTTCTGCAGTATCCATAATCATTTCTCTCAAATTGTTTTGAACAGCAGGAGCATAAGTAATTACTGGACCTTCTCCAATTTTAGTTTCCCCTTCTTTCTTCATATCAATCATCGGGGTAGTAGTATCGTGACAAACATCAGTAACAATAGCTACATTAGGTTTAATAGTTTGAGTAATCATTTCTGCACCACGTAAACCTATTTCTTCTTGCACAGAATTGGTGATGTAAAGTCCAAAATCTAACTCTTTACCATTTTCTTTTAAAAGGCGAGCAACTTCTGCAATCATAAAACCACCCATACGGTTGTCTAAAGCACGACACACAAATTTGTTTTCGTTTAGCACAAAAAATTCGTCTGGATAAGTAATTACACAACCAACGTGTACACCTAAAGCTAAAACCTCTTCTTTATTAGTACATCCTACATCAATAGTAATGTTTTCTAATTTTGGGTGTTCTTCTTTTCCTTTATTTCTAGTGTGTATAGCTGGCCAACCAAATACACCTTTTACAATTCCTTTTTTGGTATGAATATTTACACGCTTAGATGCAGCAATCATATGATCGCTTCCTCCATTTCTAATAACATGTATAAGTCCATTATCTGTAATGTAGTTTACATACCAAGAAATTTCATCAGAGTGTCCTTCTATAACCACTTTAAACTTTGCATCCGGATTAATAACTCCTACAGCAGTACCGTAAGTATCAGTTATAAATTCATCTACATAAGGTTTAAGGTAGTCCATCCATAATTTCTGTCCCTCACTTTCATATCCTGTAGGAGATGCATTATTAAGGTATTTTTCTAAGAAATCTAAAGACTTTTTATTTAAAATGCTTGTACTTGACATATATATTATTTGTAAATTTTTACGAAAATAAGAATTCTTATCTATATCGTTTCAAGTTTTACTAATTTTGGAATGATTTTAGCACATTCATAAGAACTAAAATTTTAATCATATATCTTGAAAAAAATACTTTTCATATTTGTAGTTTGTTTTCAAAGTTTGTGTTTTTCTCAGCAGAAGAATGATACAACTAAAACTATTGTTAAAGCTGAAAAGCTAAAAAAAGAACAGAAAGATGATTTTTCCGATAGTATTCAGCAAAAAGAATACATGGTTATAGATAATCAAGTTTTAGAAGCTATAGATTTAGACGAAGTATTTTTAGTAGGTCCATTTAAGTTTAAAAATAGATATGAACGTCGTCGTTATTTAATATTACAGAAAAAAACGAGACATGTTTGGCCTTATGCTGTAATGGCATCTACTCGCTTAACAGAATTGAACAATAGGTTAAATACCATAGAGTCTAAATCTAAAAGAAAAAAGTACACCAAGATTGTTCAAAAATATATTGAAAACGAGTTTACCGAAGAGTTGAAAAAACTTACCAAAACAGAAGGACAGATATTAGTAAAATTAATGTACAGACAAACAGGAGCAACTACATTTAATATAGTAAAAGATTTAAAAAGTGGTTGGCGAGCATTTTGGTATAATACAACAGCAAGTCTATTTAATATTTCTTTAAAGGAAGAATATCATCCAGAAGAAGTAGAAGAAGATTTTTTAATAGAACATATTCTGCGTAGAAACTTCCAAAAGCACAGATTAAAGGAGCAGCCTCCAGCTATTAAAATTGACTTTTTGAAAGCTGTTGAAAAGTGGCAGTAATTTCTATTTAAAGCTTTTAATTACAAATTCACACCTTCTGTTAATTTCGTGCTGTTCTTCGGTGCAAGAATCTTCTGTTTCACAATGAATAATAGGTTGCGTTTCGCCATAACCTACCGCTTTGAGTCTCTCTAGATTTATTCCGTTTTCATTGAAATATTCCATCACAGCATCAGATCTTTTTTGCGAAAGCTCTAAGTTATATTTGTTATTTCCTCTAATATCGGTGTGCGTGCCAATTTCAATTTTCATTTTTGGATATTTTTGGAGAAGCGTAATTACTTTGTTAAGTGTTTTACGAGATTCTTTTCTTATATACCATAAATCGTAATCAAAGTAGATAGGTTCTGTTTCTATAAAAATCTTGTCGTTTTTGGTAACTATACTCGGTTCGTTATCAATAATTTGTTTTACTTGTTCTTGTTGAGCCTTTTCTTGTTCAATTTTTTGCTGTTGTAAACGCTCTTTTTCGCGATCTAATTCTTGTTGTTTACGTTCAGCAATTGCTTTTTCGCTTAGCAAATAAAGTTCAGCAAGATTTTCTTTTTTACGTTGTGAAGATGTATTGAAAGATTTTTCGTCTTTGGTGTATTTTTCTTTGGTGGCCATAACTTGAAATGAAGAATTGCAATTCATTTTAAAAGAGAAAGTTCCTGTAGCATTAGTAGTTAAACTGTCGATGGCGATTTCATTTTCAAATAAAACAACTTTTGCGTTAGTAAGCAGTTCTTGAGTGGTTTTGTCAAAAACTTTTCCTTTTAAAAGCTGGTAGCAATCTTCTATAATTAGAAGCTTAGTTTCGTGAATTTGATAGATATCATCACTTCCTTTTCCTGAAGGTCGGTTAGAAGAAAAGAAGCCATTTTTAGTTTTAGGATTGATATAAAAAGCAAAATCGTCGTAACTCGAATTTAAAGGTAAACCAACATTATCTGGTTTTTGAAATCCGTTTGTAGTCGGTTTGGCAATAAATACATCGAGTAAACCAAAACCGGGATGACCGTTTGAAGAGAAATAAAGATTTCCTTCAGCATCAATAAACGGAAATTGTTCTTTTTTAGGCGTATTGATAAGTTCTCCTAAGTTTTGTGGAGAAGTAAAATCGCTCGTATTTATTTTATAAATATCGAAACCACCAAAACCGCCGGGTTTGTTAGAAGCAAAATAAAGTGTTTTGCCATCGTTGCTTAATGCGGGATGCTCAAAAGAATAATTTTTATTGTTGAAAGGAAGCAAGGTAATGTTGGTCCACTTTTCGTTTTCTAATTGAGCGCTGTAAATTTGAAGCTGATTGACATTTGCGGTGTCTTTCTCTTTTTTACCATTTAAATAATTATTTCTGGTGAAGAAAACCGTCTTTCCGTCTTTGGTAAAAACTGCGTTGCTCTCGTGAAGTTTGGTCGTTAATTCTTCAGCAAAAAGTTTTGAATTCTCTGTTTCTAAACTATCGGAAGGAATACTGTAAAGGTTTAAATAAGGAAGATTATTCCAATAATAAATTTTAGCAAAAAGCCCTTTTTGTTCTTTGGTAGATGAAATTAAAACTTGGTCTTGATAAACTCCGCTGAAAAATTCAGACTTCTCAGTATTTAGCGGTAAATTTTTTAAGCTGTAACGTTCGCCAATCGCTTCAACATTTTCCAAATAAACTAGGGATTGTAGGTGATTATTTTTTTCTGAAGCTTCAAGCAAATGATTTTGAAAAACAGTATCGGCCAATTTATATTTCTTTTGAGCTTTTAAGCTTTGGTAGTATTTAAAAATGTGAGCATCATCCATTACTTCTTTATTATTCTTCAGCAGGAATTGAAACCACTTTTCAGCATTTTTAAAATCAAACGTATAGAAGTAAGCGTTTGCCAAATTTCTTATTGAATTGGCTTCAGATTTTCGGGTGATCGCTTCTTCATATAAAGGAATAGCTTTAGAATAATAGGTTCTTTCAAAATATTTATCAGCCTGTTTAATAGAAAAATCTTGCGCGTTCGCTTGAAATGTTGCCAAGCTAAAAATGATAATTAAGAAGTGTAGTAAGAGTTTTTTCATCATAAAAAATTAAAAGAAACGAGGCGATTTGTTGTGACCTTTAAACAAGTCTAAATTATAAAGAAGGAAAATTTCGTGGGTACCGCTGGTGTAATTTCCTAAGTTGCTAGTGGTATAATCGTAGGCATACCCAAATTTAAGCTTGGTCGTAATACCAATACTCATTAAAGCACTTATAGAGTCGTCGTAGCGATAAGAAACTCCGGCTTCAAACCTATTTAGGTATAAAACGTTTGCAGAAAGATCGACCATTGCAGAAGTACCGGCAACAGTTCTTAATAAAAATGAAGGCTTCACTTTTAGACTTTGAGAAACTTTAAATACATAACCACCGGTTAAATATAGATGAATTTCTTCGCCACCAATACGTTGAATACCATTAGCGTCGTTTAAATGTTTACTCTGTAAAAAATTGGGAGTCGATAAGCCTACATAATAGTTGTTGGTAAATAAGAATGCTCCGGCTCCTAAAGTCGGGTAGGTTTCATTAATGTTTTGGCTGTAGGCAGGATCTGTACTTGCATCGCCACTTTCTAGTCTAAATCTTGAAAAATCTGTATTTAAAAATGTAGCTCCGGCTTTAAGACCTAAAGAGATTTTTGTTTTTTCTGAAATTTTTAAAATATATGCCAGATCTGCAGTAACATTATTTTCTTTAAGCGCGTCTTCGCCAATTTCATCATTTACAAAAGAAACTCCTGCTTCTAATTTACTGCTTAAAGGTAAATGAGAAAAGAAAGAGTATGTTGTTGGGTTACCAATCACATCGACCCATTGTTTACGAAAAAAAGTACCAAAATGTAAAGTCTCGGGAGTGTCGTTTACATAACCCGGATTGATGATTTTTTGGTTATACATATAATGAGTAAACTCAGGATCTTGTTGTGCAAACAAGGTGAGGCAACTCACAAAAGCGATTAGCGTAAGTAATTTTATTTTCATCTATTATTTTTTAATTATCTATTTAGATATAATCTTCCTTGTTGCGGAGCAATATTGTTTTTGTTGAAGTTGACGATATAAAAATAGACTCCGTTAGGTACCAAACCATCAGCTAGAACTAAATCGCTTTCTGCTTCACCATTCCAATGAGGGCGATTAATATCGCCTTTATATAAAAGTTTGCCGTATCGGTTATAAATTTCGAAAGTATAATCGGGATAAATATATTCGATATCAGGAATACGAAACACATCATTTATTCCGTCGTTATTAGGAGAAAAAGCATCTGGAATAAAAAAGTCGTAATTTCCGTCGCAGGCGGTGAGTGATACGTTAACTTCTAAAGCATCGACCGATTCACAATTAATAACCGAATCGTAGGTGTAAGCATAATAAATTACTGTTTCAGAAAGTGGGGTGTCGTTTGCTAACAAATTTCCGTTTTGGTCATACCAATTTATTTGGTATTGATTGTATTGTTGAGTATTTGCACTTAAATCTAAAAGAGTAGGTTCGTCTGCGCCGCAAAATTGATCTCCATCAGGAATTAGTGTAGCAACAGGAACTTGATTAATAAGAACACTAACCGGTGTTTTTAAAGAGTAACAACCATTGGCGTCAATTTGCGCTACCCAATAAGTTCCATTGGCAAGAAGTGTATCGGCTGATAGTGGTATTTCACTATTTTCTGAATCGTACCAAAATATGTTCGGAAGATTAGGAGTTAAGTCTGAAACCTGTGCTGCATCGACTTCACAAAATTCTTGCAAAGCCAGAGCGTCTGGCGCATCGGGTAGCGGAAAAACTTCAAAAGTAAAATCGACATTGGTAATTGTAGAACATCCTGTTTCTGCATTAGTAAGTTCGTGAATGGTTAAAGTGGTTACTCCAGAATTGTTGAGTAAGCTTGAAGGTAGTATTAATTCACCATTAGCATTGTTTACATTTATGGTTTCAATTTGATTGTTTGCAATATTAGCTCCGGTTAAAGAGTAGTCGATTTCTAATTGATCAATTCCAGTAAGATTGCTTAAGGCAGCAATCGCATCGTCTCCCAAACATATATTTTCCATTGCTATGATCACGAAGGGATCTGGGTTTTCAAAAATTTCAAATTCAAAATTAAGATCGGTAGGAGTAGTTACACATCCATTGATTGTCGTAATTTTTGTGATTTCTAATTCATTTGTTCCTGAATTAGGAAGTAAATTTCCAGGAATTTGAAGTGAAGATGACCCATTTGAAAAATTTAATGTGACATTGGTTGCTGTAAAATTATTCGCTCCAGAAATATTGTAGTTTATAATTAGGTCTTCATTTAAGTTGCTATTTTCAATATCAAAATCGATAAGAAGATCTTCACCAAAACAAATATCTGGAATGTCAATTACGATATCGTCTTCAAAAATGGGATAAATTTCAAAAGTATCTTCCAGGTCATAAAGAAGTTGACATATAATATTATTAGGATCACTAAAAATTTCAAAGTCGGTTACTTCTATCGTATATATTCCTGGAGTTGGAGCAAAGGTGTTTGGAAGGGTAAAACTTTCCGGATCGTTTAAAGAAATCTGTATAGTAATTCCGCTCAAACTTACCGGTCCGCTAACATCGTAAGTAATATTAAAAATGTTACTTGGTAGATCGTTTAAATTAGGAAATCCGTTTATAGTTGCTTGAATAGGGAAACCACTAACATCATTCTCACAAATTGATTCGACCTCTAATACGGCATCAGAAAAATCTAATTGTCTTCTAATTTGAATAATCACTGTAAAAGTTTGAAATTCACAAATAGGATGGTCAGGAATTGCAGTTCTACTGAAGCTATAAACACCGTAACCAAAATTATTAAAGATATTTTGTATGTCTATAATTGTATCGGTGGTTCCGTTAATTTCATTTGTCCCATTATTGTCACTCCAATAGCCATTAGAAGAAGAGGCCGAAATGTAACTGTTTAAATCTACATTTGTATGATTTGCTATTTCGTCTAAGCCACAAACCTCATATTCGATAGATCCTGATGGAGTAGGGAGTGGGTGTACCGTTAATTCAACAGTAACTGTACTCATTGCACAGGTATTTTGCGATGGTACATTGTAAGTAAATGTATAGGTGCCTACACCTTGCACGGTAGCATCATAATTATTATTAGTTAAAGCTCCCGTATTGCTTACATCTACCCAAGTTCCATTTAAATGAGGGTTGGGATTACTACTTATAAACTGAAATAAATTTACACTAAAGTCATCTTCGCAGGCATTTGCGCTAAAATTATCCTCACCAGCATAACCTCCTATTATAAGTGTTAAAGTTGAAGAGCTATCTGTACAATTACTATTACTAATAGTATAAGTATAAGTGAAAATACCACTTTGATTAATTTGCCAGATATTAATTTCATCTTGATTCCCGTTGGTAAAAACACCTAAATTACTGTTATCTATCCAAGTACCACCACTATCAGGATTTCCATTTAAAGCATTAAACAAATTAAAATTTTGATTATTAGTATCGGCATAATTGCAAATAGTAATCGTAGTATCTTGACCAGCGCATTGTCCAAACCCAGAAAATTTTACCAATAATAAGACTATTAGTAGAGAGTAAGCTTTTATCATTCTAACGGTTTAAGTATATAGACGAATATAATATTTTATTTTACTATAACAATTAAAATTGACAAAACCCCCTTTTACAATTAACAAACTTCAACAATTTCGTAGCTCTTTTACAACCATATAGAGACTTTTCTATCCGCTTTGGTATAGTTTGGGATTTCTTTTTATAGTGTTATTCTTCTGATTTACTGTAGTTTAAATTTAATATGAAGAAATTATTAAATAAACTTGCTAAAAAGTTTGTTTTAGGAACAAAAAGGGGAGTATATTTGCATCCGCTTTGAGAGAGAAGCTACGTTCATTGAGAGGGTTATTTTTTTTTGGTTTATTAGAGATATAGTTTGTATCTTGTAAGGCTCTAAAAAATAAAAATAAAAAACTTGAAATTTATTCTTGTTAGTTTAAATAAAGGTTATATATTTGCAGCCGCTAACGCTTAAGGCGTTAAAGTTCTCAAAAAATTATGAAATAGAAAAGCTGGGAGGCTGAGTAATTAAGAAATTGCTTTTAAGGTTCGAGTCCTTAATTTTTAACGATTACTATTACTTTTTAGTGGTAGTGTTATGAGTTCATTGAAGTATTGATTGACAGTAAAAACGAATTAAAGCTAAATAGCTAATTTATTAATTTTGAGTCTCTCTTTTATTAGTTTAGAGGAGAAATGATAATTCCGAGTTGAATATAAGTATTGTAAATATATTTAAAAAACAACGATGAAGAGTTTGATCCTGGCTCAGGATGAACGCTAGCGGCAGGCTTAACACATGCAAGTCGAACGGTAACAGCAGAGCTTGCTCTGGCTGACGAGTGGCGCACGGGTGCGTAACGCGTATACAATCTACCTATTACTGGGGTATAGCCCAGAGAAATTTGGATTAATCCCCCATAGTAT
>NZ_FQYY01000019.1 GCF_900141885.1 Mesonia phycicola
CGTATAATTCCAACTAAGGTTTGGTTGTGTCCTGCGGACACAGACGCAAAAGTGTCAAAGTTAGCTCTTTTTACTATCTTTACTTCTAACCTTCCCTTAGCTGGAAAATTATACAAAACCGTTGTATGCAAGCTAAAAAACTCCAACAAAAAATATGAACAAACAAGTATTTGAAGATTTTCATTCAAAATTAACATCTGAAAATCTCTACGACAATAATGTGTTTGAAAAAGAAATTATAATACATTATTTTGAAATACTTGAAATATTATCAACCGATTTCGAAACTTATCGAAAATTTTCTCCATTAATTCTATCCACTTTAGAAGATAACGATAGAAAGTCCATTTCATATTCTTTATTTATCTTTTTCGATTTGTTTGAAAAATTGACTAGTCAAAATAATGTTTACAAATTAGACCAGTCTGTAGCTAAAGCTGAAATTACTGATGAATCAAACAGCAAATTTTTAAAGTTATTAGAAAAAAGCCTTAAAATAAATAATCAATTAAGAATTTCTGATTTTGAATTTCCTCCCAACGACTTAACAGAGTTAGAAATAAAAGAAATAATCTCTTTACAAATTAGTCTAATACAAGAGAGTGCCAAAGAAATAGACTGGAAAGAGGAACAAAGCGATAATATAATGCTACAGTTGCCTATTTTAAGGCATTTACTCGTTAGATTGAACAATCCCGAACTCTTTTACTTTATAATCGGAATTTTTATTGATAGACTTAACTCTTCTGAATTTTATCAAGCAGCTAGAGATGTTTCTGAAGAAATTATAATTTCCAGTTTTAATGATGATTATCCACAATTTGGTTTTTTTAATGCTTTCAGGTGTTATTCAGCACAAGGTAGTGCTCAAGCAGCTCTACTCTATGCTAATATAAGTATGCACCTTGCATTAAAAAATAAGCAGGGAATTTCGGATAAATATCTACAAGAATTAATTTGGCAATCAATAAAATATTTTAGAAATACTGGCTTATATCCTTACGCTGTAAAAATGTATAAAAGCATACCTAAAACACTAGAGTTTTCTGGATATCACAGGCGTTCAATAGACCATTCTTACTTCACAAGTCTAATACCATTGGAGAAAGAAAAGTTACCTGATTTATTATTAGATTATCTAAACAAAGAAAGAGAGAATATATTCTCGGGTGGAGTTTACGAATCTTTACCTTGGCTAATTACATTATATAATGTTAAAAGGATTTTCCCAAATGCAAATTTCAGTCTTACTGGTCTAGGTTATTATGTAAATATTTTTGAACAAATTGTACCAAAAGAGTCAATTAGTAGCTATAAAAATATTATCGATGGTAACTCCTCATCTTTAAAAGAGCAATTAAAAAAATCGTTAATCAAATTAAATGAGACAAGGAACAAATCAGATATTGTTTATGATAATGATATGTCACTTAAAATTGCGAATAGAATAATTGAAGATGGTTTTGCAAAAAAAGATTCAGAAGCAATTTTGTTGGCTATGATGATTAAATCGGATTTTAGCTTGATTTTTAAATCTAAAGAATCATTTGAATTTGCTCCTTTTAAAGTTCCTACAACTGAATTAGAAAAGTTTAATAAGATATATAGTGAAAGAGATAAAATTGAAAGCGAGATATCTAAAAATAAATTTCAATCGACAATTTGGCTTGCAATAACCGAGGGGAAAGTATTTCAATTAGCTTTCAGAAATAAGACCTTTCAATATTTTGAGTTAACCGAATGGGATTGGTCAAAATTTAAAAGCCTTACTAACAGAGAGTATTTTTCGAGTTTTTCGTTTGATGATACTCTCAAAGATAAAGGTGGAGTTCGAAATGTTTATGAAGAGGAACATTTTGCAGAAGCAAGAAAAATAAATAATGAAATTTCATTTAGTAAGTTGAATGTTGATTATGATACAGATTCCATTTATCTTATAAAAGATATGCAACTAACCGATTTTCCACATAATTTATTTCTTAATCAAAATGGAGATTTTCTACACTTAAGCAAACCAATTACAAATATTCTATCCACAGAATGGTATTTATCAGTTGACAAATCAACGCCAATCAATAAAA
The DNA here is from genome assembly GCF_900141885.1 of Mesonia phycicola. Lineage (GTDB taxonomy): Bacteria > Bacteroidota > Bacteroidia > Flavobacteriales > Flavobacteriaceae > Mesonia > Mesonia phycicola. The sequence goes on from NZ_FQYY01000019.1 coordinate 2,082, forward strand.
ATTATTCGAAATCTATCTGGATACCAAAGGAAGAAGGAGATTTTACCTTAAACCAGTTATATGCCAAAATAGAAGATACTTTAATGGAGAATAGTTTTGATATTAATACAAAATTGGAAAAGGATTCCTCAATAACTTCTGACATAAATATTATTTGTTCTCACGGAGCAAAAGATATTGCTGAAAAACAAATTATATATCCATCTGAAAGACCACTAGTAAACCTTAACAAAGTCATTGGTAAAGGAGAAGTTTTAATTTTCTTAATCTGCCATTCTGGTTCTTACAAATCAGAACTATTTAAGAATAACATTACATCTTTGGTAAAAACATATATTGAAAAAGGATATAAAGCTATAATAGCTCCATTTTGGGGTTTACATATAAATGTTCCGGAAATTTGGCTGCCCGAATTTTTAAGTTCATTTAATAACGGAGATTCAATTGATATTGCCCTATTTAAAGCAAATAAAAAGGTTTATGAAAAATATCCTACTCCTGCTGCTTGGTGTGCAATGCATTTATACGGTAATCCGAATTTAAAAGTGGAACAATAGAAAAGCCAGCATACAACAACGTGTATAAAACATAGCTATTATAGGCTTTCCAAGAGGTTTTAGTATATTTACAAAGTACGCCAAATTTTTTATTTGGTTATATTTATGAAAGAAAATTAAACATAAAAATAAAAATTTCGGCTCGTGCTAAATCCGAAAAGTTAGCGTTTATTTATACGCTACGTTTCATACACAAGACCGTTGTCAAAAATGCACAATTACAGCGTGGTAAACTTCAAGTTTCATTTCTAAATTAATCTATCTTTTAAGCGAAAACTTAAAAAAAATGATGAATCTGAACGGATAAAAATCACTTAGACGAAAAACTGTTTGGTAAATCTTTGCGCAGAGAAACTTAAAGGTAGATAATTAAATTAAAACTCGGCGGACTTAAACTTACTCAGCTGAAAAAACTGAAATGGATAAATTGTTACGGATAAAAATTTCTCAGCACTACTCCATTTTCAAAACTGTACGGAGAAAAAGTAAAACTAAAATTCGTTTTCAAAATACTAATTTGAAATCGGCTGACTAAAACGCTCAGAAACGATAAAGTGGAATCGATAATCTGGACGGAAAAAGCACTTTAGACAACAACGTATAATTCCAACTAAGGTTTGGTTGTGTCCTGCGGACACAGACGCAAAAGCGTCAAAGTTAGCTCTTTTTACTATCTTTACTCCTAAACTTCCCTTAGCTGGGAAATTATACAAAACCGTTGTGCACAATTAAAACCAAACTATGGTAATCACCGACAAATTTGATAATTATACAATTGCCGAAGTAATAAAAGCTTACTTAATAGATGGACAAAGTCATAGAAATATCCAAAGAGAGATTCTAAATTTACCTGCACCAGCCAGAGGAGGCGGTTTTGTAGCGATGGAATTATTACATCATTATAATATTCGTGGTGACAAGAAAGGTCTTTTGACTAAAAAATCGATTTCCAAATTAAATGCCACTAACGATTTAGAGTTTAAAAAAGCATTACAAATCATTGAGGAACTGAATTTCGTAGAGGAAGAAGCAGAGGAATATTTTATAAAAAATCAGGAAATAAATAAAAGTAATAATCCGACTGAATCTAAGAGTGAAATAAAAATTAGAGCTTATCAAAATAAACTAAGGGAAATTGTTTTGGACAATTACAATTCAACTTGTGCTATTTGCGAAATAAACAAATCCGATTTACTTGTTTGTAGTCATATAAAACCTTGGATGTCTGACAAAGAGGAAAGATTAAACCCTCAAAATGCGATTTGCTTTTGTGTTTTGCACGATAAGATGTTTGACAAAGGTTATTTCTCATTAGACTCTGAATATAGAATAGTATTTGGACCAAAATCAGACAAACAAATAAAGAAACTTTTGACTGATTTAGAATTTAAAAAACCAAAAGTTAATGAACCAAACATATCATTTTTAGAATATCACTATAATGAAATATGTAAATAACTGTGCACAACAATGTATAACCGCAATTACGGCGGATTCGACTACGTCCGAATCCACTCGGAATTGCTAAGGTCAGTGCCAAACCGAGAATTAACGCATATAAACCCGTAACTGACGGTTATACGAGACCGTTGGGTTTAATGCTGGAGCAAGTTTGCGGTTTGAAAAAAGCCTAGTTTATTTTTCGATTTTTTTTAGAATTTTAAGATAGATAAATCAGAAAAACTGTGTGCGGAATTTTGATAATTTTCGGAATTATCAATCTAAGGTGGAATGAAAAAACAGCTGCGGAATTGCTCACTCAAACTCTGAATTAAATTACGGTTGACTTTTTAGCTTGTTTGTACAATCGGAACTGGAAAAACAACGCTGGAATTGCTCACTCAAATCCGAATTAAAAAACGGTCGGAATTTGAGCTAGTTTGCGGAATGAATTAAAAGCTGACCGAGAAAACTAAAATCAGAATGAATTATAAAAGCACTAAAACCCAACAACGTGTATAATTCATTACGGCGGAATTTCCTGTCGGAAATTCCAATCATTTTTGCTATCTTTCGTTATTAATCGGAAAAATCCGCTGGATTTTCCCGTAACGAAATCATACACAAACACGTTACCTGCAATTATAAAAAAACGCTTGTAACTAAACGAAAAAGGCAGTTCGCTCATTTAAGGTTTTGAATTATTACATAAAGAGTAAATTTGGAAACAAATAAAAACGAATGAAAAAATTTAGTTTAATAATATCAATTTTACTTCTGAATTTCAACTTGGGTTTTTCTCAAAGTGAATCTGAAATTGACTCTTTACTAAATATAATTGCGGAAACGGAAAACTCAAAAGAAATAATAAAAACCAATCAAGTCGAAAAAATAAAAGCATTTGGAGAAAATTCTTTGATAACTCTTGCGGATTTTTTTACTGATACAACCTTGACTAAAGTTAAATCGGAATGTTATAATCGGAATTTGACTAAAGGAGAAATTGCAATTATAATAGCAGATAGAATTGAGCCAATGCCATATTTTACAGTTACGCGAATTCAAAATTGTACGCTGACTTTTTGCGAAAATAATCCGAATCGAATTGAATATTATTTTGGTATTGATAATTATCTAAATAACAAAGTATTTAAAGAAAGATACGTGGAATGGCTATTTAGTGATGATAGATTAAAAAGAGTAAAAGGAAAAGACAGAAAAAAACGAAAGAAAATATTAACTGAATGGAATAATAACAGCAGGTAACAATGTATAATTCCAACTAAGGTTTGATTGTGTCCTGCGGACACAGACGCAAAAGCGTCAAAGTTAGCTCTTTTTACTATCTTTACTCCTAACCTTCTCTTAGCTGGGAAATTATACAAAACCGTTGGTAATAATTTCAAAAACATACTTTTAATGAATAAAGTAACACCGGAAAGTATATTAAAGGCTAAATTATTAATAGAAGTACTTTCTGAAAAATTAATAGATGTTGAACCCGATTTAGAACCATTCCTTTATAATACTGCTCGTGTGAGAGAGCAGTTAATTAATGAATCAGATAGAGGTTGTGTCATATTAGCTGTTTCATTTCTAGAAACGATACTAACTGATTTATTAAAAGGAAAATTAATAGGAAGTAAAAAACATTTTAAAAATTTATTTGATTTCAGTGGTCCTCTGGGAACATTTTCAAGTAAAATTAAAATGTCTTACTCTATTGGACTGATTAGTGAATCAGAGAAAACTGATTTAGAAAACATTAGGTCTTTAAGAAATATATTTGCTCATTCACCAAATCCAACAACATTAGATGATAATGAGCCTAAAAAAATCATTGAAGAGTTAAAGTTAGATATAAGAAAGCGTGAAAATGATACTCCTAGAAGGAAATTTATATCAGTTACTTGGTATATTATAAGTGTAATGGGGATTACTTCAAAGCTTGAAAAGTTGAAGTATAATAGAACTGATGCGCCAATAGATATCAATACGGAAAAAGAAAATAGACAAGCTTTAATAAGCGAATTAAAAAGTGTCGACAAAGATTTTCCTTTCTAATAAAAACTATTACCAACACTGTATAATTCCAACTAAGGTTTAGTTGTGTCCTGCGGACACAGACGCAAAAGCGTTAAAGTTAGCTCTTTTTTACTATCTTTACTCTTAACCTTCCCTTAGCTGGGAAATTATACAAAACCGTTACCTGCAAGCTGAAAAATGAGAATCCGAAACAACATACTAATAATAATTATTTTGCTTTTTTGCTCTTGCAATGAGAAAGCTGAAAATCAAAAACCTGAATTGAATTCTGAACCAAGCATTGATACTAATACTGAATTAAAAAACGAATCGGAATTAGAGGTTGACTACTCATTATCTGCTGAACTTTTTGCAAAAGACGTTTTGAAAGAAAATTATAGAGAACACTCTTTTGAGGCAACAGATTTGAATAAACCAAAACATACTGAAATTTTTGACAACGTTGGACTTAAAAATATAATAGCTTATTCAAATAAAAATTATCCGAAAAATAGTGAACCAAATTATTACGAGCATTTTATTCTTTTTGTCGCGAACTATCAGAGCGAATTGAATGCATTAAAAACTTTTGCTCTCATAGAAATGACTTCTAAAGAAAAACCAGCTGAATATTTATTGACTAACAAAAATTTTTTCAGAGAATTAATGCACTTAAAATCGGAACAAAATCAGGCGGAATGATAATCCAAAAAGGAAATCAAATATTTAGTTTAGTAAAGACTTGTCGAGAAACACCTATAGGTGGAACTTGGAATGATTATGAAAAGAAATTTATCAAATATTTGACAAAACAAGGAGACGAAGAATTTAAGGTTTTGAATTCTAATTGCGGAATGGATAAATATGAATTAAAGACAATAAAA
>NZ_FQYY01000038.1 GCF_900141885.1 Mesonia phycicola
TAAAAAGAGCTAACTTTGACGCTTTTGCGTCTGTGTCCGCAGGACACAACTAAACCTTAGTTGGAATTATACGTTGTTAGCCATAGTTATTTTTTCCAGTCTTGAAACTCAAAAAGAGAATCATTAATTCTACCTTTTTCTTTTTTATATGTACCATTTAAATCAAAAATTTTGTCTAATTTAATTTCTTCTATTAACATATTAGGAAAAACATTATGAATCATCCTATAATCTGTAAAATACTTATTATTAAAATTTTCCCACTGTATACCAAAACCAGAAAACCAATTATAGAAAAGTAAAACTTGTTCTTCATTCGATAATTGCGATCTTAAAATTCTCAAGTAATTTCTTTTTTGTTCATAGTTAAGAATGCTTTGGTTCACTACAAATTTTACTGTTTGAAAAAGTTGTCTATAATAATGTGCTAATTGATTAGAATTTCCATTAAGAAAAGAATTATATAAACTTTCTTTTTGATCAAAAGCAATTGCAAAGATTTTATGTTTACTTATATCACTTTTGGTTATACCATCCCAAAACATTCCATAGGCTTCATTTATTATTTCTTTTAATTCGAGATCTTTAAAATGAATTTTCACTAAATTAAAACAATATTCAAATTCAGTCAGTAAATAAGGGAAGGTTTTAATACCTTCAATTTCGTTTTTTTCATAAGTCGAATTTTCAAAATCATTCAAGTCAATTAATGTATTATGATAAGTCAGATTTTTTACATTTTCTCTGTGTATACTTAACATTTGATAAAATTGATTTTCAAATTGACTTTTTAAAAATTGTTCATTATGAGATTCTAATTCCAATCGAAATTGTTCTTTCTCTCGATTTAATTGAATATCAAACTGTTCTCTTTGATATTGATTTGCTTTATATTGGATATAAAATGCTAAATAAGTAACTAAAACACCTGCTAAAGCTATAAATGGATTCATAATACCACCTAACGTATCTCCAATTTGTCCAGTTCTTGAAAGATCTAAGATTGAAAAACTGGTAAGTAACCAAGGTGATAAAAATGAAATTACTATTAAAGCTATAGCTAGACCTACTAACCAATTAATTATTTTCTTACTTTTTATATCTTTTGATTGACTTTGAATCATTTTTGTTTTTAATTATGGCTAACGGTTTTGTGTAATTTTCCAGCTAAGGGAAGGTTAGGAGTAAAGATAATAAAAAGAGCTAA
>NZ_FQYY01000002.1 GCF_900141885.1 Mesonia phycicola
GACACCTGTAATCAGTTCCATATCAGCGATTATGTCTTGTTGAAAGTCTTTTTGAAACTCCAGTTCTTCAATCTTTTCCTTTAACTTTTTAATTTCGTCGTTTTTACTCATACCATTATTTTGTTGCACTAAGGTACTGTATTTTCTTAACCAATAGGAAATAGTTGTTCTGGGGACATCATATTTTTTGGAGGCCTGATTGTTAGAAATATGTCCTGTAAGAATTTGGTCAACGACTAAAAGTTTAGTCTCTAAAGTTACTTTTTGGTAGCTTTTTTTTCGCCAGTGTTCATTTTGTGTTTTCATAAGTGACTATAATTAATGGTTTAAATTTTAGTCAACCTATTTCAGGAAAGTTCATTTTTCGTATTGTGTACAACGGTTTTGTATAATTTCCCAGCTAAGGGAAGGTTAGGAGTAAAGATAGTAAAAAGAGCTAACTTTGACGCTTTTGCGTTTGTGTCCGCAAGACACAACCAAACCTTAGTTGGAATTATACATTGTTGTGCCCAGTTATTTTAAACGGTAGATTGTCTTATTTTTTTCTCCTATTTTTTCAAATAAATTTAATTCAACTCCTTTTTTTAAATCTCTACTTGCAGTTGCTGAAGAAATGTCTTTAAAAATATCCATATAGTCTTTTCTTGTAAATTTTGTTTTATTTAAGGAAACATAATATTCTAATCTATCTTTTTCATTTAAAGTTCGATTATTAAAATCTAATAATTGACTTATTGAAATGTCAATTACGTTAAGCATATATTCAATAAACTTAGTTGATTTTCCTGATTTATCACTTTCAGCCAAGGCTTTATAATATTTTCCTTGGTCGTTGCTAATTAACGTTTCAAAGGGTAGAAACTCAAATATTGGATATTTTTCCATTAAAATTAAAGTTTGCCATAATCTTCCCATTCTACCATTTCCATCCAAAAATGGATGTATAAATTCCATTTCGTAATGAAAAACACAACTTTTAATTAACTCAATTTCATCAGACTTTTTCAAATACTTGAAAAGGTCTTTCATTAGGAAAGCTACATTTTCAAAAGGTGGAGCTAAATGTTCTAATTTTGATCCTTTTACAATTCCAACTCCTTGTTTTCTATATTTTCCAGAATTTCCGATTAAACCTTCCATTAAATTCTGGTGTGCTTTTAAAAAAGATTTTTCACTAGAAGGATTGTAATCATCTAAATTTTCATAGATTTTGATTGCATTTAAAACTTCAATAACATCTTTTTTAGGACCAATAACTCTTTTGTTTTCAACAAGTGCTGTTATTTGTTCCTCTGTAAGTGTGTTTCCTTCTATTTTTAAAGAAGAATGAATAGTTTTGATTCTATTCTGTTTTCTCAATTTAGGTGAAGGTCTGTTTAATAAATTAGCATTTACTTCTCCTATTTTTTCTGAAATAACAGTTATTAATTTTAAAATAGAAGATGTTATTTCGTAAGGTGGTTTCATTTGTGATACTATCATTTGATACTATCAAAGATACAATCATTTAATCTGAATTATGTTATGAAACGGATTTTTTTAATTGGGCACAACGTATTTGTATAAGCTTAGTTGCGCTGGAAATCCGCGAGGATTTTCAGATTAAGAAACTAAGATAGTAAAAATGCGAGGATTTTCCGCAGGAAAATCAGAAGCAATTAAACTTATACAGTGTTGTAAATTGTAGCTTTATCAGATTTGTTATTCAGCTTGAATGAAGTTCCGTGTTTGAGTAAGTTCTTATTCAGCATTTTTTTGCAACAATTTTCAATCCGAAAGAGTGAGAATCCACCCAATTTTTGTTTAGTCAGCGTTTTAAAATTCCGCAACCAAGCTCAATTCCGCCCGAGTGAAGTTCCGCGTAAAGATTGTCAAATTCAGAGTTTGAGTAGTTTTATCCGCGAGATTAGTCAGAGTTTTTATTTTCAGAAATCTGAAGTTTTTAAAATTCGGAATTTTCAGCCGTATGAGTGAGCGCTATGATTTACAACGTATTTGTATAAGCTTAGTTGCGCTGGAAATCCGCGAGGATTTTCAGATTAAGAAACTAAGATAATAAAAATGCGAGGATTTTCCGCAGGAAAATCAGAAGCAATTAAACTTATACGGTGTTGTAAATTGTAGTTTTTCAGATTTATTAATCAGTTTGATTGAATTTCTGATTTTGAGTAAATATCAATTCAGGATTTTTCCACAACAATTTTCAATCCACAAGAGTGATATTCCACGTAAAACTTATTAAAGTCAGTGTTTTATAAATTCCGCAGACTGTTTGAATTCAGCAAGAGTAAAATTCAGCATAAAGTTTGTCAAATTCAGAGTTTGAGTGGTTTTCTCCGCGTAATAATTCAGAGTTTTAATTTTTCAGAAATCAGAAGTATTTAAAATTCAGAATTTTCCGCCGTTTGAGTGAGCGCTATGATTTACAACGGTTTTGTATAATTTTCCAGCTAAGGGAAGGTTAGGAGTAAAGATAGTAAAAAGAGCTAACTTTGACGCTTTTGCTTCTGTGTCCGCAGGACACAACCAAACCTTAGTTGGAATTATACGTTGTTGGCTGTAGTTTTTATATTTTATACTTTGAAATTACTCCCTTTTGGTAGACTTGTTCATTAAAATAATGAGTTATAGGTTTTGTTCTTCTTTCAATTTTAGGGACAATCCAATTTATATATCTAACAAATTCTAATAAGGTCATTTCATCTAAGATAAACCCAACTAAACCTATTAATTTTTTTTCATTTATAGTAAATGAATTACCTAAACCTTCTCTGAAATTTATTAAGCTTCCTTTGTTTAAAATAAAAATAGCATCAGGTTGTAATTCTAAAGGTACATTTTTGAGCTTTAAATCTAGGTTTTGATGAATTGTATTAATTTTAGTGTTACTTTCAAAGGCGAATACAATATATGGTATACGATTTATGTGGTAATTTAAGTCTCCTATATTTCCTTGAAATGTATCTTGTTTAAGATATTTTCTTTTTAATTTTTTTACACTCTTACAATTTTTAATAATTCTATCTAGTTCTTGATTTGTTAGAATTGCTTTGACTTGAATAATAAAATCTATTCCTTCACATATTAGAATTTCGCCATCATTAGCAATAAAAGGTTGATCCTTATTACAAACAGCTACATCTACTTCATCGGAAGTCGATCCAAAAGAATCGATAATTTGTGAATTAGTGCATGTAATTTTATTATCAAAATGTCCCTCAATAAAATTAGCAACTATTTTTTCGTTTTTGCCTCCTTTTACTGATGAATCATTTATTACTTTTCTTATTCTACTAAAATCATTTATTAAATTATCTTGATATAATTTTAAATATTTTTGAAGAGCATTCATTTTTTAAGTTTTAAATTACAGCCAACGGTTTAATATAACTTTCAGTTGCGTTGAATTAATGTTAAAGATAATAAAAAGAACTTAATTTGACGGTTTTGCGTCTGTGTCCGCAGGACACAAATAGCAGCGATTGAAGTTATATATTGTTGCCTAATGTGTTTTTTCCGTTTTGCTAATAACGAACATTTTATCCAGTTTGAGTATTTTATTCAACCGAGTTAGAATTTCATAATGGAAAAACGAGTTTTTTTTATTTTTTTCCGCTAAGATTAGGGAGTAGAGTAGAAGCGCGACAGTATTATCCGTAACAAATTTTACGTTATATTTTATCCATTTGAGTGATTTTAAATCATCCAAATAGTATTTTTACCTGTAAATAATTAAAATAAACTATTATTTTTTTCCGTTTGAGTTTTTCAGTACGATTAAGAGTATTTTGAGTGCTTTATATCAGAAAATTCTTAACCGTTTCTGCTTTTGTTTTACATATTTGGCAACGGTCTCGTATAACCGCCAGTTACGGGATTAAAGATAATGTTTTTCGGTTAAGAACTGACGTTAGCAATTCCGAGTGGATTCGGACGTAGTCGAATCCGCCGTAATTGCGGTTATACGGTGTTGTAGCATGTATTTTAACAACAATACATAATTGGAACTAATTTTTTTTCTTTTACTGAAAAACCGTAAAAAGTTGAATTTTCATTCCAAAGGGTGAATTGGTAAATAGGTAATCCTTTTTCTTTACAATAAATAAAAGTTTCATAGTTTTCAAATTCGTCTGGATCTGAATTATTGAAAAAATCTAATTTAGTTTCTGTAATTTTGATAAAAGAGTTTTCTTCAAAGTTTTGCGAAACTCTTTTTTTAATATGTTCAATAACTTCTTTGTCAGAATAAATTTGATCCAAAGAGTACCCATAAATTAACTCCCAAGTTTCAAAAGACCGAAAAAGAATAGTATCTTTTTTTGTAGATTTAATTAAAAGGTAACTTTTTGTTTTTTTTATATTTCCTTTTGGAATCTGAATTGTAAATTTGTCAGGAATACTGTCATTGGAGAGTAAATGTTCTATATTTTTTTGATAATCTGAATTAAAGGAAACATTTGAAAAATCATAATATGTTGGTTGGGATAATTGAGTTTGATTAATCGACACCTTCTTTTGTTCACCGAGTGTTTCTTTCGTTTTAATTTTGGAATTTTCTTCTTCTAATTTCGAACTATTTTCTTTTGAATTTTTACAACTATTAAGAAAAATAATAGTTAATAAAAGAAATATTTTTTTCATTTTTTTTATTTTAAATATGCTACAACGGTTTTGTATAATTTTCCAGCTAAGGGAAGGCTAGAAGTAAAGATAGTAAAAAGAGCCAACTTTGACGTTTTTGCGTCTGTGTCCGCAGGACACAACTAAACCTTAGTTGGAATTATACGTTGTTGTAAAACGTTTTTTATTTTTTTTATTGTAAAACTTAAATTAATCACCAAATAAAATATTTTCTAACACCATTCAATTAGTTTTTTCTTAAAATCAATTATTGGAATAGTGGTGCATCCTCCAATTTCTTCTGCATTTCTTGCGCTATAATTATCCGCTAAAACCCACTTTCCGCTATTATGTTTTAAAACCATTCCGCTGAAAATAGTTTTTCGTTCAGAATCATTAGTTTTATTTTGAGTAATTATGACTTTGTTTCCTTTTATTTCTATATCACAAGTTTCGTTTTGCATTCTACCACCAAATTCGGCTAAATAAATTTCATATTTAAATTTACCTTGAGGAATTGAGTCAGTATTTTGTATAGCAAATTTTTGATTTTGCTTATTATTAATTATTTCTTTTTTGAGATGATTTTGATCTTTATTAAATCCTAAATCATCAGAAGTTTCTCCGAAAAATTGAGTTCCGATAATTCCAAATCCAATAAATAGAATCCAAAGGAATGCAAGAATTTTAAATGATATGTTCAGAATTTTTTTCAAATGTTTTACAACGGTTTTGTATAATTTCCCAGCTAAGGGAAGGTTAGGAGTAAAGATAGTAAAAAGAGCTAACTTTGATGCTTTTGCGTCTGTGTCCGCAGGACACAACTAAACCTTAGTTGGAATTATACGTTGTTGCCACCAGTTTTTATTTTTCCTAATCCTTATTAAACCCACTTTTAATAGATTGTTTTTCTTTAATGTTTAATTCTTTTCCTTTGATTTTAGCATATATACTAAAGGCATCTTGATAAGTATTTACACCTAACTCATAATTAGCTCTTCCCCATTTGTAAAATGCAATACTTTGAAGAGTTGCGTAAACTCCAGGTTTTATTTGAACACCATCATATTCTTTACCTTTAATTTCCGTGAAAAAGTCAAGAGAATTATAGGGTTTTGTTTGTTCGATAATATAATTTTGAAGTTCTGCCTTTGTTGGTATTTGAGTATCAGAAACTTTATCTTTTAAATGCTTATTGTTTTTAATGATATTTAAAATTTCATCGATAACTTCTTGTTTAGAATAAATAGAATACGTTTTACCGTTATAAGTCAAAATGTTATTTTCAATTTTTGAGTTATGGTCAAATTTATTATCGATAATTTCATTTGCTCTATTTTCTGAAATATCACCTTTTATCTTTGATTTGTAATCTTTTACTTTTCCTGATTTTAGATTTATTAAATTAAAAGCTCTTAATGGTTTTTCATTAAAGGCTATTAAATCAACCATTTTTTGGTCTTTTAATAACAGAAAATTATAAGACATTAATTCTGTTGCGGATTCAATTATTTCTTTTTCAGATGGTTTTTTAGAAATATAAACTGAACTTAATGGGTTTTCAATATTGTTCTCTAAAGTGTAATAATTTACAACAAGTTTAAAATTATCATCTATTATAATTTCATCAATAGACATTGAATTAAAAACTGGATTTTCATTTTTATCTGTTTGAGCAAAAGTTATTGTAGATAAAATTAAAAAAAGTAACAATGTAATTTTTCTTATTCTCTGGTTTTAAATTGGTGGCAACGGTCCCGTATATTTGTCAGTTGTGGGAATTAGGAATTAAAGATAATAAAAAGAACTGAATTTGACGCATCAGCGTCTGTGTCCGCAGGACACAAAGCCACAATTGGAAATATATATTGTTAGCTAAAGTACTTTTTTCCGTTTAAAATTTCTTTTCCGCTTTATCGTTTTTGAGCTTTTCAGTCCGCTAAATTCAAATCATTATTTTGAAAACGAATTTTGAATAATTTTTTTTATCCGTATACATTTGAAAAATAGAGTAGTGTTGAGAAAATTTTTTACCGCAACAAATTATCCGTTTCAGTTTTTCCATCTGAGTGATTTCAAGTCCGCCGTGTTCTGATTTTAATTTTTAAATTTTCCGCAAAGATTTTCAGTACGTTTTATCCGTATCAGTTTTGAGTAAAACTTTCAATAATTTTGTCAGATGACTTTAATATTCAGAATCACAATAAATCATCTCCAAAAAGAAAGTAACTTATTTTAAACTCGCTGATTTTTGTTTCGTATTTTAGCTAACGTGTTATATCCATACAAATATAACGGTTTATATATACAAATCACCCGGATAACACAACTTTTTGGTTTTGGTTACCAGAATATAAATTCACTAAATTTATGACTGATCAGTAAAAATCTGCGAGTTTTACTGATCTGATTTTATATCAAAATCTAATAATTCTTTAGGATTTACATTTAAAACTTTTGCAAACTTATATAGGGTTTTTAATGTCATATTAATTTTACCCTTTTCGTACTTACTTATTTCGGAGGTTTCCAAACCAGTATGAAAGCTTATATCACTCTGCTTTTGACCATTTAATTCTCTATAACTTTTTAATTTTTTACCAACTTGAAATAAAAACTGCTCTGAATCATCCATTAATCCTGAATTTATAATACAATTTCTATTTATTTTCAAAAAATATAATTGGGATATAACCCAATTGAATAAAATTTTCCTATATTTGTGTAGTAAAAACATCAATAGATGTAAATTAGCAATTCTTCAAATAGAAAAATATTAGAAGCTATTGCTTAGAATCTCGAACAGAAAACTGGTAATTTTTAGAACACGAGAGGATAAGTAATTAAGCTCACGACCTAGGCGTGGGTTTTTCACTTATTGTGTTCATGGCATACCAGTGCCGCTGTTCAATAAACTGAGACCTGCGCCTTTTTCTTTTTAATAAGAACAGGCCATAAGGGAGTTAGTAAAGCTAAATAAGTTACTACTTAATAGAGCTGAATTACAAGACCTGTGTTTATTGTTACAGTAATCATCTTTTAAAGACCAATAGTAAAACTTTATATGTAAGAGAAAGTCTGGGAAGCTTCCTAGATACTCCATAGATAAACCCATGGAATGTGCACGGTTTTTCTAACCAGAAATCAATCAAACCAAATTTACAAGGTTGCTACAATTTAATCAATCGTAGTGATAATTATAGGTATGTGTAATAGCAAGAAAAGTACCTACGCCCAGGTCGGGTAAACCGTTTAAAACAAAAGCTTATGAGGTAAAATTAAATCCATAAAAAAGCCCTCTCTATACTTTGGCGAGACAGAGAAGGCGTGTATTAACTAAACTCAAATATTTAACTAATAACATTTCAAAAATATGAAATTTTTATTCAGATCCTGCCTTAGACTAAGTATTTTCTTAGTTCTGAGCAGCTGGGCTATTCCATGCACGGGGCAACAGCAAATATCGGGTACCGTAACCAATACCGATAATATGCCCATCCCCGGGGTAAATATTACCTTTAAAAATAAACCTGGTGGTACGACCACTAATTTTGATGGAGAATATGAGCTTAACGTACAAGCACAAGACAGCTTGGTGTTTGCTTATCTAGGCTATCAAACGCAAACGATTGCGGTCGCCAATCAATCCCAAATAAATATTACGTTACAAGAAGAAGAAAATTCTTTAGGCGATCTGGTGATCAATGCCGGATATTATACCACCACCGATCGGGAACGCACGGGAAGCATCGAAAAAGTCTCTGCCGAAGAGATCGAGCTGCAACCGGTAGTAAATCCTTTACAAGCACTACAAGGTAGAATGCCGGGAGTAGAGGTGGTACAACAAAGTGGTGTCACAGGGCTGGCGGCCAGTATTCAAATACGGGGGCAAAACAGCTTACGTAACAGTCCTGGGAATAACGGAAATCAGCCGCTTTTTATAGTCGATGGCGTACCTATAAATTCTAGTCCGGTTCGTACGAGTGGCTTACTAACAAATGTGCCGGGACTCGATCCTTTGAATGTGCTCAATTTGGCGAATATAGAAAGTATCGAAGTGCTTAAAGATGCCGATGCTACGGCCATCTATGGTTCGAGAGGGGCTAATGGCGTGGTATTGATAACGACCAAAAAGCCAAAAGGGCAACAGGGAAAATTACAAGTGAATGCTCGGCTTTATGCTGGGTTTTCCCAAGCTTCTCATAAGATGGAATTACTAAATACTTCTCAATATTTACAAATGCGTCAACAGGCTTTCGCAAATGATGGCGAAGAGCCCACCTTAGCAGGCGATCCCGATGTAACGCGTTGGGATCAAAATCGCTATACCGACTGGCAGGAGGTTTTATTTGGCAATACTGCAGAAGTTACCAATATGAACCTTGCGCTTTCAGCGGGAGATGCTTATACCTCATTTATATTGGGGGGTGGTTATCATAAAGAAGGTTCGGTGTTTCCGGGAGATTTTGGCTATCAAAAAGCCACGGCTAATATCAATCTTACTCATCGATCTAAGGATAACAAGTTAAAGCTTAATTTCTCCACCAATTATGGGGTCGATCAGAATGATTTATTTAATGATAGTTTTGTAGGCTTAGCCCTAACATTACCGCCTAATGCACCAGAATTATACGATAGCGATGGCAATTTAAATTGGGAAGAAAGTACGTGGAGTAACCCCTTGGCTAACCATTATAAAACTCAGCAAGTCAACTCAAATAATTTAATGTCAAATATGAATTTGAGTTACCGATTAGTAGAAGGTTTAGACTTAAAAACAAACTTAGGCTATGCGAGCTTAAATAGTGAAGAATTAATTAAAAATCCTATTCGTACGTACGACCCTCAATATTGGGCAAATGTACAGGCATCTTCCACCCATTCTACGGTAAATCGATCTTCTTGGATCATCGAACCACAATTGGTATATGAAACGCAACGAGGTAATTTCAATTTAGAGGCTTTAGCAGGGCTTAGTTTTCAAAATACCCGTAGTAGTACATTAATTAGTGTAGGACAGGGCTATAGTCACGAAAGTTTAATTGGTAACCTTGCCGCCGCAGATCAGGTAAGGGTAAATGTAAATGAAAATATTGATTATCGGTATATGGCTGCCTTCGGAAGGTTAGGCGTCAACTGGAAAGAGAAATACTTTTTGAATTTTACAGGTCGCCGTGATGGTTCTTCCCGGTTTGGTCGTGATAAGCGATTCGCAAATTTTGGAGCGATTGGTGGGGCTTGGCTATTTTCTGAAGAAACATTTTTTAAAGAGAAGGTGGAGTGGCTCAATTTCGGTAAGCTACGTGCAAGTTACGGTACTACAGGGAGTGATCAAATTCCGGATTATGGCTATTTAGATACGTATCAGCCTACAACAGGTCCGGGAGGGCTATACGCAACACAGCTCGTAAATCCTGATTACTCTTGGGAGGTCAATAAAAAGCTGGAAACAGCAGTAGAAGTAGGCTTATTAGAAAATCGTTTACAGGTAGGAGTAAGTTGGTATCGAAATCGATCTTCTAATCAATTAGTAGGTTATCCGTTACCTGCCACTACAGGGTTTGCAACCGTACAGGCTAATTTACCGGCAGTTGTGGAGAATACAGGTTGGGAATTTAGCTTATCAACCACCAATATAAAAACTAAAAACTTTCAGTGGCAAAGTAATATCAACCTAACAATTCCACAAAATAAGCTTATCGAATTTGACGGAATAGAAGAAACGGCCTACCAAAATATTTATCGGGTAGGAGAACCGCTCGACATTGCCATCTTATTTCAATATGAAGGAATAGATCCGGAAACTGGTTTTTATCAAATTAGAGATGTCAATGAAGATGGTAGCTATAATTATGATGATCGAATAGTGATTAAAAATTTAGGTAGAAAATATTATGCGGGTATCAATAATACGTTTACTTATAAAGGTGTTGCCCTTAGTTTTCTTTGGCAGTACGTGCAACAGGATAACTATACTTACTTCGCGCAGTCGGGTACGCCGGGTTTCAATGTGAATCAACCTGTAGAAGTGCTTGATGCGTGGCAAGGTCCGGGAGATAATTCTTCTTTTCAGCAATATTCTCAAAACATTCCAGCATTTATGGCACATTATAATGCGATTAGAAGTGATCGCGCAGTAGATGATGCTTCATTTTTAAGATTAAAGACCCTATCCTTATCCTATAACCTTTCTCCAAAAGCGATAGAGAAAACTGGTTTGCAAGGTGTTCGCCTGTTTGCTCACGGGCAGAACCTATTGACCTTCACTAATTACTTAGGGCTTGATCCTGAAGGAGGTCTCGCCTTACCGCCTTTACGCAGTTTTACCTTTGGATTGGAAGTTAAATTTTAAACTTATAATTATGAAATACATAACCAAAATAAAATTTATTAGTATGATCATAGCAAGCTCCATAATGCTTAGCTGTGAAGAGTTCTTGGAAGTAGATGTACCCGATAATCGTATTATTAGCTCTACTGTATTTAACGATCAAGAGAGTGCAGAAAGCGCTGTACAAGGTTTATATAACGAACTTTCAACTGCTTATTTTGCTGCTGGTGGTCCTAATTCAGTATCAGTATTAACGGGATTATCAGCCGATAATTTGATCACGACAGTGACCAGCCAGAACTTAAGAGAGTTTGAAGAAAATGAGCTTACAGTTCAAAATCCAAATAACTATGAGGTTTGGAGTAGTGCTTATAATCTCATTTATCAAACAAATTCCGTGTTGGAAGGCTTGGCAAATGCTAGCTCCATAAATCAGCAAGAAATAGATAGAATGCGCGGAGAAGCCTTATTCTTACGTTCGTTTGTTTACTTTTATTTGGTCAATCTTTATGGGGAAGTTCCGTTGGTGTTAACTACAGACTATCGACAAAATTCTACGCTATCATCAGAAGAGGTACAAGTACTATATAACCAAATAGTGAACGATCTTGAAGAAGCCAAAGAACTTTTAGCTTCAATGCCTCAGAATAAACTTAGAGCAACTAGCCTCACCGTCAACGCATTTCTTGCCAGGGTTTATTTATACTTAGAAAATTATCAAGCCGCAGAAATAGTGAGTACTGATGTGATTTCAAATTCAGCTGTTACATTAGAAGCTAATCTCGATGATGTCTTTTTAATAAATAGTTCAGAAGCTATTTGGCAGATCTCTCCTGAAAGCACAGGTACGGGAGCATTACATACGAGAGAGGGCAATTTTTTTATACTCGATGGCCCGCCAAATAGTCTAAATCCGGTAGGGCTTTCATCAGATTTTCTAGAGATTTATACAAATCAAGATAACCGATTGCAACAGTGGATAGCAAGTTTTAATGACGATACCGGAACTTATTTTTATCCTTTTAAGTATAAAGTGAAGTATGCTACTACCGGAGAAATCACAGAATACACGATGGTATTAAGACTGGCAGAACAGTATTTGATTCGTGCAGAGGCTAGAGCCAATCAAGGTAATTCGTCGGGTGCTTTAACCGATCTAGATGTAATCAGAGAACGTGCTCAAATTCCTTCTATAATGAATACGAATCCCAATTTACCCGTACCGGCTATTCTAGATTCTATTGCTGTAGAACGTAGAAGAGAACTTTTTACCGAATGGGGGCATCGTTGGATGGATTTAAAAAGAACCGATCAGGCAAATGAAGTACTTGTCCCTATAAAGAGTTTATGGGAATCCACAGATATTTTATACCCCATTGCCGAAGAAGAACTTATGAAAAATCCAAATCTGGAACAAAATCCAGGATACTAAAAACTTAATATATGAAGTATTTCATCACGTATGTATTGCTTTTAAGTATCAACTTTTATAGCAATGCTTTCGATAAATCATACCCTAAAGATTCTTTAGTTCTAGATCCTTCTATTACCTACGGAAAGTTGAACAACGGATTTCAGTATTATATCAAGCCCACGTCAAATGCTAAGCAAAATCTAGAAATAAGATTTCTGGTCAAAGCAGGATTTAATCAGGAAGATGAAGATCAATACACACTATCTCACTTTATGGAGCATATTGCGCTAAAAGCGGGTAAAAATGTATCTACACGTTTATTGTATGGATCCAAATTGGCTAACGATTTAAATATAGGAAGAGGAGCAATTACAGCATATACCGCTCGTGAATATACCGAATACGTCGTTAGAATCCCAAACACAGATAACGCAAAGAAATTTGCTTTTCAACTTTTAGATGATATTATGCAAGGTTTAGAATTTAAAGATGCCTATGTAGAATCTGAACGCAGTCCCTTTATGGATGAAAGTGAAGTAAGAGGAGGGGCAAGTTCTATAGCGGTAAAGAAATTTCTATTAGAATCTGAAGTGATTGGGTGCGGAGCGATGGCTCCGGTAGATTATCAAAACTATATAGAGCACTTTACAAAAGATAAACTCATTCGTTTTTATAAGGATTGGTACCGTCCAGATTTAATGGGAGTGATGATTACAGGTGGCATCCAGGATATAAATTCTTTAGAAAATGAACTTAATGAATGGTTCGCTGAAATTCCTAATCCTGTCAATCCGAGGATTAGAAAAAGTTGTATAGGAACTACTAAGCAAGATAAAGGTCATTTTTATCAACAAGAAAGAGAAAGAAACTATAAAGATCAGTATGAAATTGATTTGTATTATGAACTTTACTTTCAATCCAAATCCTTAAAAAATAATAACTCTGTGACAGGATTAGAAAACCGATTGAAAGAAGAAATAATTTCAAAAGTTTTACACGAAAGATTGAAACTTCTAAAAGAAACAGAAAATTGGCCTTTCGAGGCGATTGCGGCTTTCTCTGATGGTTCTTCTTTTTTAAATGTTCAGGTTAAAACTCAAGAAGGTAGTTCTCAGGAAGCAATACGTGGAACAATGAATGCCTTGCAACAATTCAGAAAATATGGTGTATTGAAGGAAGAATTGATCAAGATTAAAAATAGAATCTTACCATTTTTTGAACAGCAAGATTCAAAAAGTTATTGGAATTCAGAAATTAGAAAACATTTTTTAAACCAAGAAGCCTTACCAGCCCGTAAAAAGGAATTCCTAAAGAATTACCTTGATCAATTAAGGGCTAAGGATATCAATGATTATCTAAGAGAAAATTATAATGCGATGCCGTCCCATATAGGTCTAATAGCTCCTAAAGCACATCCCACATTAGATTTGGAAGAAGATACTATTCGGTCTTGGATTAATGATGGCTTACGACAAGAAGTTGCTAATTTTAAAATTCCGGGTATTCCGAGCTCTCTTATAGATTCGAAAGTAGTAGAAAACCTGAAAGCACATCGCTTTACAAGCCTTCCGGTGAATATAACTAATGCTAAAAAATATAAGCTCGCTAACGGACTCCAATTAGTATTGAAGCCATTAGCCAAAGATGATTATATGTCTATACCGAAAGGAGAGATAAGATTTCTTGGGATTAGACAAAAAGGAGCTTTTTGTTTCTTAGAAGAAGATTATTTTTCAGCAATAAATGCACCGCAAATAGTTTACGATGCAGGGGTAAGTAATATTGATCGAGCATCATTAAATAGGTACTTAAAATCAAAAGACCCTTACCTGTATGCGATGCCATATATTCATAACCAAGAAACTGGAATTCAAGGTCAGGCAACAATGAAGACCTTAGAAACAGCTTTACAATTAGTTTATCTATATTTTACCGATCCTAACAAAAATGACGCTGCATTTAAACGTTGGGAGAGAGCTAATCCTTCAGAAAATTTAGAGGATGTCAATCAAAAAGATTTTAGAACCCAGATTGAATTAGCCTTAGGCCACAAAAATTTCTTACCTACAGGAAGCTTTAGAATGCAAGGAGTATCAAAAACTGATTTTGACCGGGCTTATGCGGTTTATCAGAGTTTATTTGGGAAAGCCTCAGAGTTTACCTTTATATTTTCTGGTGATTTTGATCAGCAGAAAGTATTAGAGCTTAGCAATAAATACTTAGGAAACCTCCCGAATATCCAAGATCTGATTTGTAACAAGAATTTACATAAGAAAGATTTTTTTGATAATGACTTACAATCGGAAGTATGGGGGTCTCCAGATAAAATGAACAATACATTGGTAAATGTATATTATCGAACAAAAATTACTTCAGAAACCGATGATTGGAAAGAAAAAATAAAATTAGAATTTTTAGCTAACTTGATGGATGTAAGCTTAATGAGAAGACTTCGCTTAGAATCAGAACAAGGTGGTCCTTATTCCATTCATACAATATATAACCATGATGCTAGCAATTTTTTTCACGAATTAGTCATCATTTATAGCTGTCAACCTGAAGATCAAGAAAGATTATCCAAAGAGATCGAAAGTAGTATAAAGATTATTCAGAGAGATTTATTTAGTGAGGATATGTTTGAGACTACAAAACAAGAGTTCTTATCCCTACAAAGAGAGAATAATTATAATCGTTTACAGAAAATTGCCACTCACTTGCGAGAAAATAATACTTGGTATACACAAGATGAGCTTATAGCTTTTATAAAATCACTATCTCCAAATGATATTAAAGAAATAAGTCAAACCTATTTGAATGGAACTCCTAGAGTGTTTAAAATGAATCCTAAAAAAGATGAAAACCGACTAAATAATTATTGATGTTTTAGCCAAGGATGACCTGACACAATTTTAGGTCTAAAATGAGAAAGTGGGAATCTACAATTCCCACTTTCAATTATTGAGATGGATTTATGACCATTAAGGATTAAGAATAATAACTTCTCCTGATCCATTTAAAGGTTGAGATTTATCCATCGTAGCATACACCTGATGTGTTTGAGGTTCTCCTGCAAACTGTACAAGGCATTCTTGATTACCTTGACAATCTACATTAACGGCTTGCCAATTCCCCGGTGTTCTTTCAACAAAACCGGAAATAGCGTTTTGACTTGCACTTACCGTAGTAAATGACATCCCGGTGGCAAAAATCAATGCCAATACGGGCAATAACATTTTAATTTTCATAATTTAAAAATTTTAATGGTTAAAAAATATGCTTACTCTTTTATACAGGTTTTCAGCTTTTTCCTGACTTTGCTGCGCAACAAAAATTAGTTCTTTGATATTTTGAAATGATAATACATCTCCACAAATGTTAAGCTCAACAAACCAATTTGAAGGTATAAGTGTTGAGTCCAATCAATTAATGCGATTACTCCACCACAAGAACAGGGGGAGTAAGGAGCTACCAATAGTATTGCTAGGGTATAAATAATATAGGTAATTAGTAAAACCACAATTAGGTAAATTGCTTGTACTTGAAACCTTTTCCAAATTAAACCGATAACTACAAACACCTCTAGTGTAGGTATTAACCAAGCTATAATATGGATGACCAAACTCGGTAATTCTAGAATTGGAGAATTAACTAAATTGGTATAAAACTTTTCTTGTTCTAATAGTTTGGTAATCCCTGCAAATGCGAATACTATAAGAAGTATATAATTGATACTTATGTAAATAATCTTATCCCTTGTCATAACCTATGTTTTCTTGACTGAGATAAAATTGAAACAATTAAATTATTTTTAAGGTAGAAAGAATTGCTCTTAGAGGATTATATTTTAATGCTTTAAAGTAGTTTACCTACTTCTACCTTTTCTAAATTTATTAGGAGAAATACCATACTTCAATTTAAACGCTCTGGAAAAATGGGGAAAGCTCTTAAATGCTAAAGAGGAAGCAATTGTTTTTAAAGACATTGGGGTATTTTTAATGAGCACTAAAGATTGTTCCAAACGTTTATGAAGATGAAATTTAAAAATGGTCGTTTGGTATAATTGTTTAAATCCTTTTTTCAGCTTATACTCATTTAAGTTAAATTGTCTCGATAGTTGAATAATGGAGGGTAAAGACTCGTGAAGATGATTTAAAATATATTGGTGTACATCTCTAATCTTCTGAATGTCCGCTTGAAGCTGAAGTACATTATTTTTTGGATAATTCGATATCGAATCTTTCTCGTTAAGCGTTATAGGGGTTGTGGATTGTAATAATCCCTGAATCAAATAATAATCTTTTTTCTTATGATGTAATAGATAAAGCATCCCTTGTAAACTCCAATGAGATAATCCGGAATTTGCTGTAAAACGAAGTTGTAAAAGTTCGGTATGATGAATATCTTCCGAAAGTTCAAGGATACATTGTTTTAGTTTATCTAAAGTAGACTTTAAAAGTATTTTATCTAATGTATTTTCCAACAAAATATGGATATTAAATTTTTCACGATCTGCAGGAGGAATAGAATAAGAAACTAAAGTAAAATACTGATCATAAATGAGAATGATAGGAGGCTGGCTTCGTTTCATAGATTGGTCCGTCAATAGTAAGCCTAGTTCTTCAGCCAGCATATTCATTAGTAAACTAAAATCTTCGATGGTATCTTTTATTCCCGAAAGTTCAATTCGATATTGAAAATTTCCTTTCGCCAATTCCAGAATCATTTTTCTTAAAAAACTAATTCGCCGTTGTTGTTGGTGATCTGTCATTTCATTATCATTTATAATGCTGAAGGTATTCAATGGCCTTTTCTCGCTGATAGAATATTTTTGTAGGAACACGTGGAGGATTAACTTCAATAAAAAAATCTAGCAAATGATTAGGAATGTCCATAGCAACGATATAAGCTACCGCTTTAATCAACAAAGAACCCTCAAAAGCTAAATATTTTCTTGCTTCAATATCTGGATAATTGATGGCACTCATATCACATAAAATAGGATAAGCCTTTTCTTTTTGCAAAGAAATTCGATCATCTACGATCTTCTTTGCTGCTTTTAAATCGAAATTTGGAATATTGAAATAATTGAAAAATAGAATGCCATTTTCCAGATATATTTCAGCATAATCCGTTCTAATATAGTTAATCATATCACACGTTTTCACTATTAAATTACAAATAAATCGGATGAAGTGTAATTTTTATTGCTTCATTTTGTAGTATTTTGGAATAAATAGCTAGATATTTTGTTTGAAATTTTACTTTAAAGGATTTATTCTTATCCAAGAAGGATTATTATTCTAGCTACTATTCACAATTACCCGTCAAAATTTATAAAATGTTTAGTTTCAGAAAAATAGATTATTATTCTTAAAAATTATTGATTATGGCAAAACTGAAACATAACCGTTTTTTAGATACGGTAGATGAGGTTTTTACTTATGCTAAAAACTTGAAAATTTTACATTTAAATGCCGAAGGATCCTCTTTTGATGGAAGACATATGCGAGTAAATGGAAAGAAGTTAAAACATTTCGGAACCACAGGTTATCTTGGTTTAGAACAAGATCAACGATTAAAAGACGCTGCCATCGAAGCTATTCAAAATTATGGTACGCAATTCCCACTTTCAAAATCATATATCTCGCATCCACTATATGCTGAATTAGAGAACCTGCTCGATCAAATTTATGAGCGGCCGGTAGTTATTTCTAAAAATGCTACGATTGCCCATATGGCTGCTATTCCTGTGTTGGTTGAAGATAGGGATGCAATATTATTGGATCATCAAGTTCATTGGAGTGTACAAGACGCTGCTAAAAGATTAAAACTAAGAGGAGTTAAAATTGAACTTGTTAGACATAATAGGCTAGACTTACTGGAGAAAAAAATCCAGGAAATCTCTTCAAAAGTGAATCATATTTGGTATATGGCTGATGGAGTATATTCCATGTATGGAGACTATAGCCCTGTAGAGCATTTAATGAAACTATCAAAAAAATATAAGCAATTACACCTCTATTTTGATGATGTTCACGGAATGAGTTGGAAGGGAAAAATGGGGCGAGGTTTTGTTTACGATCAATTATTTCCATTATCAAAAAAAGTAGTGGTTATAGGTACTTTAAGTAAAACTTTTGGAGCAAATGGATCATTTATCGTTTGTGGTGATATAGAAAAACAGCAGAAAATAAAAACCTTTGGAGGTCCCCTTACTTTTTCTGCTCAATTAGATCCTGCTTCGGTGGGAGCTGCTATTGCGGCTGCAAAAATCCATTTATCTACAGATATAATCCAACTACAAAATAAACTTCAAAAAAAGATAAGTCTATTTAAGGAGTTAATTAAACAATATCAATTACCGTTAGTAGATGAAAATGACTCTCCAGTATTTTTTCTTGCCACTGGTGTTCCCGAGACGGGTTATCAACTTACCAAAGCATTAATGAAGGAAGGATTTTATGTGAATATGGGATTATTTCCGGCAGTTCCTTCTAAAAATACCGGACTTAGAATTACCCTATCAAATCATAATCACGCAACTGATATTAAAAGCTTAGCAAAGAGCTTAAAAGAATTATATCCTGTGATTATGAATCAGACCGGAAACACCTATGATAAGCTGAATCGTGCTTTTCAAAAAAAAATTAAAATTGAAAAATCCGAGAAGAAAAATTTGAAGTTCAGTATTCAAACATTTAGCTCTATTCAGGAAATAGATAAAAACCTATGGGATACACATTTTCTGGGAGAAGCCCTTTTAAACTGGGAAGGTTTTAAATTTTTAGAAAAATCATTTACAGGAAATAAATTACCGGAAAATAACTGGGAGTTCTGGTATATAAAAGTTTTTAATTCTCAAAAAGAATTAATTGCATTAGCAGCCTTTACCTTATCAATTTGGAAAGATGACCTGCTTGCAAAAACTCAAGTTTCAGAATTAATAGAACAACAAAGAAAAACTAACCCATATCAATTTACTTCTAAAGTTCTGAGTTTAGGATCTTTATTTACAGATGGATTACCCTTAAAAGTTTTAGATCAAGAAAATCAAGCAGAAATCTTTCATTTCTTATTAGATCAATTGGATCTTATTATGGAAGAAAAGGGCATTGAACAAATTGTTTTAAGAGATTTTGAAGTCTCTAATGCTTACCAGAAAGTATTTCAATCTCAAGGATATATCCCTATTCAGATGCCAGATTTATGTATCATTAATGAGTTAGCTTGGAAAAGTGAAGAGGAGTATTTACAACGTCTCTCTAAAAAATCAAGAAAGCATTTTAAAAAAGATATTGAAGCCTATCAAACATTAGTCACTATTGAAATCGTTTCAAATGTTAACCAAGTACAGTTAGAAATTCTCTATCAATTATATCAAAACGTAAAAGAAAAAAATCTAGACTTAAATACATTTCTTTATCCAAAAAAAGTATTTGAACAGATGAACATTTCTAGAGCTTGGGAGTTTATTTTGCTCTATCCTAAAGAAAAAATAAAAGGTTCTTCTGATCCTATTGGAGTAATGTTTTGTTATAAGGGGAACAAACCATCGTATGTTCCCAGTTTAGTAGGGTTAAATTATGAGTTTAACCTCCAATATCAAACTTACCGTCAATTGCTTTACGAAAGTATTAAGCGAGCGGGAAGTCTCGACTATGAAGATGTTGATTTTGGTATAAGTGCTTCCTTCGAAAAACGAAAACTTGGAGCACAAGTATTACCTCAAATAGCTTATATACAAGCTAAAAATAACTTTAAGTTAGATTATATAGAATCTCAGATTCAATAATATTAAATGGGAATAGAATGAAAAATGCAGAAAAGACAACCCAAGATTTTAAAATTAAAATAAAGAATATTCAAAAGCAAAAATTAACCTTGCTAAAAGAGGCCATGATATCAATTGCAGTTTGCAATAAAACACTTTCTACACTTAAGAAGAAAGTGGAGGATTATGATTTTGAAACGATACCCAAAGAAATTCATTTTTTCAAAAATATCAAATCAATCCCAATGAGCTACTTAATATACTATACGGAAATGCGAAGCTGTGAGCTTCAAAAACCAAAAGTTGGTTTACAATATCAAATTAGCTATTATGAAAAAGAATTAAAAAGGGTCAATAAATTTTTCCATAAGAATTCTGATTTCGTTCATTATATGGAACTTGGTCATACTTATTTAGACCATCAGTTTTTTTCACGCACCCATCGCTCAAAATTTCCGGTTAGCCCACTTACCGATTACTATCAGTTTCCGGAGTTTTCAACCTCCCACGATATGCTTTGGGCAAAAGTAAAAGCTATGTATCAATTCATACATTACTTAAGGGAATCTTTAGAAGAACTAAAGCCGGGGCAAACCAAGATCTATGAACAGAAGAAGCATCAAGTTTTAGTATGGACAGCTTCCAAAACAGCACTGATTGAACTCATTTATGCACTCTATTCCGATCAATGTGTGAATCACGGAGCAGCTGATTTGAAAATGATTACTTCCAGCTTTGAAGATTTTTTCAATATCAAACTTGATCAAATTTATAAAACCTATTCAGAGATAAAGGAAAGGAGGGGGAGTAGAACTAAATTTCTTGATGAATTGATTATTCATCTTCAACATAAAATGGATAAAGAAGAAGGCTTCGAAAAAACGTAGTTACGATTCGATCTACTTCTGAAATTTTTTGATATAACGCTCCCTAGAGGATTAAAATTAAAGCCTGAATCATCGTATTTGGGCTTTTTTGTATCTATTTAGAGAGGATGTTAAAGTTTGTCGTAACTACGATTCATCTTGGGATAAGAACCCATAAAAAGATTCAAAATTTGTAATGAAAGTCAAATCAACGGTTGATGGAACCGCTCTATGAATAGAGCAAATTCATCAGCCAAATTTAAGTGAGTACCTGAATAGGTGATAGTAGGAGGGTACTCACTTTTTTAATTTAAAAACAAAAATTATGTCAGCAACTATCATTACCACCGATGATCTTCGAGAATTTAAACTTGAACTTCTTGAGGAGATCCAAGAATTACTATTAAAACAACACTCAACTACTTCGAAGAAATGGTTACGGTCAAAAGAAGTTCGTGAACTTTTAGGGATTTCCCCCGGCACACTTCAGAATTTACGAATTAACGGCACGCTGCCTTATACTAAAATTGGAGGTGTTCTCTATTATGATGAGGAAGAAATCAATGCTGTTTTAGAGAAAAATAGAATACATCATACCTTTTGATTTTGGAAGCAGTAAATTACATCAAACACCTCAATCGTGTATTTGCGCTTTTTTTTCGGGATAACCGACTAAATCCTTCGCACATCAGTCTGTATCTTGCCCTCTTTCAATTCTGGAATGTCAACTACTATAGAAGTGAATTTTTTATTAATCGCCAGGAAGTGATGAACCTGGCTAAAATTGGTTCCAAATCCACTTACCATCGATGCATCCGAGAATTGAGCCATTGGAGCTATTTGGTTTATATGCCTTCCCATAATCCTTGGAAGGGTAGCAAAATTAAGATGTTCGATTTTGGGACAAGTAGTGAACAAGTATTAGACCCCAACCATACCAAAAATAGGACAAGTAGTGAACAAGCATTGGTATCTATAATAAAACATATACAAACTATAGAAAACATTAAAAACAATAAAAAAACAGAAATTTTTGAAAATTTAAATTTTTCGGAAAATGAAACTACTGAAAAACTTAACCTAGATGTCCCGAATCAGGACAACCTTAGAACTAGTGACGATAAAAATTATGATGAACCCTTATGAATTTTAAATCACCACATATCATTCAGGAAGGTGGCGTTGCTTATGAAATAGGAAAAATCTACGGAAAAGAAATTCGTTATGATTTTAAAAAAATGCAAGTCTACCTGGAGGCTAAAGGTAAATTGCTTTTCGGGGAAAAATTTAAATTATACCGTGAGGATCGTGAGATTATCTACAAGCTGTGTTCATACCTCATTAGGGATAAGGAAAATTGTGAAAAATTTGAAATAGATGTCCATAAAGGGATTTTATTATCCGGACCCGTGGGGTGTGGAAAAACAAGTTTAATGAAGCTTTTAAAATTTCTGGTTCCACAGCAACGTCCTTATGAGATGATTCCTAGTAGAAATGTGGTGTTTAGTTTTAATCATCTTGGTTATAAGGCCATTGAAGATTATGGCAATTCCAATTTTTTCTGTTTTGATGATCTGGGTATTGAGCCTTACGGTAGATTCTACGGAAAGGATTGTAATGTGATGGGAGAAATTCTACTGTCAAGACATGAACTTTATTTAAATACCCACAGAAAGCTAAAAACTCACGTGACTACTAATCTTAATGCAGAGGAACTCGAAAAGCGCTATGGAAACCGCGTTCGAAGTAGGATGCGGGAGCTTTTTAATTTGATTGCCTTTAGCAAAGATGCAAAAGATAAAAGAACCTAAATATGATGAGTCTCCAAGGTTTGTGGATAGAAAATTGACGTTTTTAGAAATAATTATCCTTATGACTTTTTAGGTTATCAACAGCTATTATCAAAAGGATCATTTATTTTATTATGATTTAGAACCATATTCCAACAATGAATAGCAAATAGAATGTTATTCACAGATTTCTGACGTTCAGTATAATAAAGTGTTGATTGTCATAGCTTTACTTTATCAATTTCAAGTATCACAAAAATCTTATTTGATATGAAAAAAGCTATTTATGTTTCACTTTTATTACTCATATTCACAGGATCAGCATGGGCACAAATCGGAGGAATTGAAAATTCCGTGAATGATATTTCAGATACCATTCGAGCGATCTTTCCCATTATTCTTGGAGTCATTTTCTTAGTGGGTTTCCTGTTTAACGCCGGTCACTTTTTTGGAGAAAATGCAGATCTTAAAAAAGGGATCACCCGGGTGCTCATCTTTGTTCTTATTGCGGGAGCGGTAGTTGGGATTTTTACGTACCTGATAGGAATAGTGGTCTAATGAAACAATTTAAACCCTATCGGGATATACGAAAAAAAGCGGTCATCTTCGGTTTGCCCTTAAACCTCTTTGCGCTGCAGATGTTATCGGTGATCGGCTCTTTGATGGTAATTATTTTCTCTTTTGGAATGTTAACCATCATCATCGCAATTAGTTGGAACTGCCTTCTTTTTATAGGGCTTAACAGGTTCTCAAAACAACCCCTTTTAGGATTTTTAAAGAAATCTTTTCCTAAACGAATTAGTAACAAACGTCAATCAACTCTTGACTATGAATGAATTTAATCTCTCTTCACATTATCCCATTTTGGATATACAGGATAATTTAGTTTTTGCTGCTAATGGAAATTTAGTGATCGGCTATCAATTGGAGCTTCCGGAAATCTATTCGCTTTCAGAAAAGGATTTTGAAGCACTGCACGCCCAATTTTTTCAAGCTATCAAAAGCTTACCGGTGGGCACCATTGTGCATAAGCAGGATCTCTATAGAAAATCAATTTATAAAGGAGACCAACTTCAACGAGAAACGTTTTTACAAAAGGCTACCTATCAATATTTTAAAGAGAGAAACTACCTAGAGCATCAGAGTTACCTGTATTTTATTTTGCCAGCCTCTAAAAGTACTAAAGCTAGTGGGTATATCAATCCTTTTAGAACGATAAAAACAGATTTTTATAAGAAAATTAAAACTCGAGCAAATGCTTTTCAGCGTGCTGTACACGATGTGATCGCTTTTATTCAAAATTCAAAAAAAATAGAGATACAACCATTGCATTCTTCATCATTTCATCAGCAAACTCAAAGTTACTTTAATGGGTTTAATGAACATGTAGATACGGATATAGAGTTAGACAATGAAATCAAAATCGGGAAGTATTATTTTGATGTATTGGCTATTAATAGCGAATTATGTTTTGGTGATACGTTACAAAGCAGTAAAATCAATGAAGAATTCACTTCGGACGATTTCAGTTTTCATCAGGGGTTTATCGACGGTTTAGGACTTAATCTGCACGAAAACCATTTGGTCAACCAAATCTTATTTCTCGATGATAAACACCGATGGAGAAAACTTCTGGAGAAAAAAGTAACTGCGCTTCAAAAGAGTTCAAATTTTGGAACCCAAAACAAAGTGATTCTTGAAAAAATAAAGCATATTCTGGATAGGATCAATAAAGATGAACAATCGCGAATTATTCGAGGACAACTCAATGTCATTTATTGGAGTGAAACATTAGAGCAGTTAAAATCTATTTCCTCCCAAATAAAAGGTGAATTCAAAGAATTGGATATGATTCCTTATGCTCCTAAAGGAGATGCACGAAAGCATTATTATCTAAATTCCTATTTCTGCTACTCTAGTAATTTTACCGATGAAGATCTATACGTGAGTGATTTGAAACACGCCCTTTGTTTATGGATACAAAGCACCAATTATAAATCAGACCAACAAGGGGTAATTTTTAATGATCGTCAACATAATCTACCCATCTTAAAGGATGTATGGGATCAAAAGAAAAGAAGAATTAAGGCAAGGAATTTCGCCATATTCGCCCCCACAGGGGAAGGAAAATCTTTTTTGGCCAATAACATCCTTCGACAGTATTTCGAAGCCAAAGTACGATTGGTGATCATCGATTTGGGGGGTTCTTATTCCAAGTTTGCAAAACTATATCCTGACCAGCATATTATTTTGCGTTATCAGCACGGAGAAAGTTTAGGGATTAATCCATTTTATATTTCAAGTGAGCAAGACCTGACCCCTGAGCGATTGGAAGACTTAAGTGTTTTTCTGTTAGAGTTGATGGCAGAAGGAGCCAAGGTCTCTAAGGCAAAACAGGTAGCGATGAAAAAGGTGCTATTGTATTACTATAAAGAAATTAGAAAAGAACATTCTCTGAGTTCTCTTTATGATTTTGTAGATCATCATAAAGACCACTTTCATCAACTGCTTGGTATACGGGAGAGTTATTTCAGTACGTATGATTTTTTACATATTCTATCAGAGTATGTAGGTGATGGTTTATATAGTTTTCTATTTGAGGTTGGCGAAGACCAGACTTACAGGATTGAAGATAAGCAGATGATTATCTTCGAATTAGACGAGGTAAGAGATAATAAAGAAATCCTCTCGGTGATGTTGAAGCTGATTAAATCGGCCATTCAACGCACAATTTGGCGAAATCGTTCTGAACGTGGAATCATTTTGTTTGATGAGTTTGCCAAACAATTGAAATTTCAAAATGTGTTGGAGAGTGTGGAGTTTTACTATCAGGCTATTCGAAAACAAAATGGAGCCATCGGTATTATTCTTCAATCAATTAATCAATTACCTCAAAACGCTACTTCGGCTAGTATTTTGGAAAATACTCAAGTGGTTTATAGCCTTAGAAATGAAAAAGGTTACAATGACCTACAAAAAAGACTGAACCTTTCCAGTCACGATCTGAATCAGTTAAGATCCATCCGGAATCGTCTCACCGGTGATAGAAAATATACAGAAATGTTTATCAAAATAGGGAAGGAGAGCAATATTTTTCGTCTAGAGGTTCCTCCTGAGGTATACGCGGCTTACCTCACCGATGGAGAAGAAAGCGATCAAATTCTTAGGCTATTCCAAGAATCGGGGAATATGGAACAGGCTATTCAAGATTTTCTTCAAAGTAAAAATGAATCTTAAAATTTATAGAAATGAAAAACCTTATATCACCACCGTTTCGAAAGATAGCCATCACGCTATGCTTGGCTTTTCTAATGCCAAGCATTACAATGGCACAGGGAATGCCTGTATATGACAATACAAATTTCATCAGCTTGGCCAAGCAGCTGGTGGAGTCAGCAAAACAGACTACAAACCTTTTAAAGACGGTAGAATTTTTAAAACAACAAAAGGAACGTATTGAAAAGGTAAGTAATGTGATTCAGCAGCTAGATGCGGTCAGTAACCTTATTCAAAACAATCAGCAACTTTACCAGTTGGTTCAACAGGATTTACAGGAAATCTTAAGTTCACCTTATATCAAACCGGAAGAAGTCGATCAGGTAAGTGAATCATTTAATGAAATCCTGCAACGCTCTACTCTAAATGTAAATTATATCGATAAAATTTTAACCAGTGACTATTTAAAAATGAGCGATGGAGAACGGGCAGCCATACTTAAAGCCTATGAAGAAACTTCCTCGGAGATGTTAGCGGAAGTAAATAACAAAACACAAAGATATCGCAGCATTATATCATTTCGAAAAATGCAGGATAAAATCAATAACCGTGAAACCGATTTCTGATGAGTATAGGTTTAGAATATATCGATACGGTATTCCAGACGATTAAAGAAAGTGACTTTTCTCAATATACCATCACAGGTATGAAGACGCTTGCCATATTATTCTTTCTGATCAATATTTTAAAAAAATATAATGAAGGAATGGCAAAAACCGATGGTCAAACTTGGGGTCTTCGTCCTAATGAACTTTTTAAGAACTTTATCATTGTGCTATTAGTGATCTTTTCCTCCGAAATTCTGGGGGTCTTTGATGGTATTCTAGTTTCTATAGAAAGTCAATACAGAAATACGGCACCGGCACTGATGCCATTACAATTAAGTGATGTCGATTTGGAGAAAGATGTAGGCGCCATTGAAGCCACAAAAAAGGCGATGGCCGTGCTTTACGAAGCTTTGGTAACCCCACTTTTTGGTTTAAAAATGATTGCATTTATTGCTGGGGTCATTCTTTGGCTATTGGATTTATTTATCTATCCCTTATTTCTGGCTGAACGCTATTTTTTATTGGGGCTGATGCAAGCGTTTTTTCCGCTGGTCATTAGCCTGGCGGTCTTCGAGAAATTTCGAAACTTAGCTTACCAGTTTTTTAAGTTGTATGCCGGAGTCTATATGTTGGTGCCTGCCTTCTTTTTGGTAAACATTTTCATTAATAACCTTTATACAGAAATAAATTCAAGCTTTTGGAATGATCTCTTTGGTACCGATTGGGGAAGTGAATTTTTTGCCCCGCTTATTGAGCTGGCATCCATCGGATTTATCGTGCTTTTAAAATTCAAATTATATAAAAAGTCAAGCTCCTTTGTATTACGTCTTTTTACCGGAGGATAAAATCAATTCATAAAATTATGAAAACACCTTATACCAATATCTATAAAGTTCTTAGGACAAATCGTTTTGTCGTATTAACGGTCATCATCGGTGCTTCCTTATCGATGATTGCATCGGGGTTCTTTGCCTACCGAATTTTTAAACAAAGTCAGCAAAGTGCATTTGTGATTAATGATCAAGGACAAGTAATCCCCTTACAGCTTATTGAGCATCGGGAAAATCTCGAAGTGGAAGCTAAAGCACATTTAGAAATGTTTCACCGTTATTTCTATCAAATCAATGCCAATAATTTTGAACGAAATATGGAAAAGGCATTGTGGCTTGGGGATAACTCGATAGCTGAACTCTATCGTCAAAAAAAAGCCGAAGGAATTTACAATCGCTTATTGCAATACTCATTGATCCAAAAAATAAGTGCTATACATTCAGAAATATCTTTAAAAAATGGCGAAATCAATTTTATGACCACCACCCGGTTTAGTATTACACGTGGCGAGGCTACCGATTCCTATGAAATTAAAACCAGCGGTCAACTGATGAAGGTGGATCGAAATTTTCCACACAATCCCCACGGGTTAATCATTAAAAATTTTTATGAACAAAGTTTAACTAAAATACATAGCCATGAAAGTACAAAAGAATAAAATCGTAATGATAGTAATATTACTAAGTGTGGTATTGTTTATCGTAGGGTATTCCATTATCACTTTTGGAAAACAGGAAGAAGATTCCTTAGAAGATAAACAGCCTCCGGTTCCGCAATTAGAAGAAGATCCCGAACAGTACAATACAAAAATGGAAGCATTGGATCATCTGGAGGAAGAAAGAATCGAGCATATTCCAGAAGTTTATAACGAAGATTTGTTTGATACTACCGGGACCTATCGGGAAGATCAATTGACGTATGAAAAACAACAATTGATCGATAGCGTCTATCAACAATATTCAGATAATTCCAGAATAAGACAAGCTGGAAATAATACCAGTACCCTCAATCCTTCTCAAAATACATTGGAGGAAGAGAAGCAATTGGAACAATTAGAAGAATTAGGTTTAGAACATCAATTGTTCTTTGCCGCTAATGGAGTAAATACTGTTTCAAAAATGAAAGGTAGGACAGATGAAATCATACCGGTGAGTGTTGATGGCGAACAAAAAATTAGTACTAATGAAAGATTATCCCTGCGCTTAGGTAAAAAATCTTGGATTGGAGGAAAACAGTACCTTAAAAATACACCTATTTATGCTACCGTTAATTTTGCTCCCAATAGAACTTTACTGAAAATCACCCATATTCAAGAGAAAGAAGTACAACTAAATGCCTTTGATCTACAAGATGGAGGGGAAGGGGTTTATTTGAAAAATAGCTTTCAACAAGAGGCTACACGGGAAGTACTCGACCAGACAGTAGGATCTATTAATATTCCAACGGTGCCTCAGGTCAGCGGGCTTAAAAACTTATTTAGAAGAAATAATCGAAATGTGAAAGTAACCATCTTGGATCAATATCAAATGAATTTAAAACCCGTAAAACAATAAACTATGAAAAATCTAATTTTAATATTTCTACTGCTATTCTCAAGTTTTACGTCTTTTGGATTCTCAGATCCGGACACCCTATATGTAAATAATTATAAAGCAGTGGCGTTATTCTTCCCATCGCCAATCAAACAAGCAATTACCGGAAATGATCATTTTACGTTTACCTATAATAGAGAGGCACCTCAATACCTGGGACTTTTGCAAGGAATAGATGGCGAAGACGGGAATTTATTAGTGATTACCGTTGATGGTAATGTATTTAGCTACATTGTTAAATACAGCGATGATTTAAAACAGCTTACTTATTTTATACCTAAGAAAAATCGGGTGGGAACCGAGCACGCTATCCCCCAAAAAAAACTATCTGTTTTTGAAAAAGACTCGGTCGGCAGACAACAGGAATATTTTGAAAGATATAGCGAATATCTTTTAACTTCTTCTTCTCAGCATATCAAAACTAAACGTCGATCAGGTATTAAACTCAAGATGGAAAGACTAGCCTATAGTCGTGATCAAACTTATCTAGTGATAGAAATTAAAAATAAATCAGGGATTGCACTGGAGTTAGAATACCTAGAACTTTTCCGGGTTCAGGGAAATCAAAAAAGAAAATCCTCTTACCAAAAGCTTTCTTTAACTCCTATTTTAAAGTATAAAGTGCCCAATAAAGTGTACCATAGCCAAAGCTTTAGGTTTGTTTATGTTTTTCCGAAATTTGTGTTAGGAGAAAATGAGAAACTTCAATTAGAACTTCAAGAGAAAAAGGGGAGAAGGAAATTAATTTTAAATGCTAAACTATAAAAAAAAGACCGACAATTTTGTCGGTCTTTTTTATAGGTTTATCGAACAATTTTAAGTTGAATAGGCTGTTTACTTCTTGACCGTTTAGACAAATTTTTTCCTAAGCGTTTACTTAATTTACCCATATCTAAACTAATCTTTTCTTCCACAACTCTAGCGTATTTCTGAGTAGTAGAGAGTTTTGTGTGTCCTAACATTTTGGAAACAGTTTCAATAGGTACTTCATTTAGCAGAGTTATGGTCGTTGCAAAAGTGTGTCTGGCTACATGAAAAGTTAAGTTTTTTTGAATATCACATTTTTTAGCAATTAGCTTCAGATAATGATTGGTTTTCTGATTACTTAAAATAGGAATGATTGGGGTACTATCATTTCCATAATATTCTGATAAATATTTATCTAAAATTTCCTGGGCATCTGGTAAGATGGGTAATTTTACTGCGGTTTTAGATTTTTGACGGCGAAGCATGATCCATAAGTTTCCATCAATACCTTCTGTGATGTGGGATAACCTTAAATTCTTTATCTCCACGTAGCTTAATCCTGTATAGCAAGAAAAAATAAATAAATCTCGAGTAACCGACAGCTGATCATCAAGCAAAATTGATTTCATTTTTCTTATCTCAGCAGCTTGTAAATAAGCGCAATCGTAATGATCATAACTCATTTTGTAAAGTGCAAATGGATTCAATTTGATCCAATTATGTTTCAATGCTAAAGTGGTAAGTTTTTTAAAACGTTCCAAATGTTTCATGCGACCGTTATTACTTAATGGTTGCGATGACTTTATAGGCTTGCACTTTATAAGAAAGTTTTCAAATTTAATGATAAAAGAATAGTCAATTTGTAAAAGTGGGACATCGATCGTTTTATATTCTTCTTTCAGAAATCTTTTTAAATAGGTTTCAGTGGCAGCGTAATTTTTTATGGTACCAGAAGCCAATTTTTGGAATTCATTTTCCTTATGATAGTCTATAAGCTCTAATAAACTGAGAACTGGCTTATCTATTCCTAAATAACGATCTTTAATACTTAGTGCGGTTACCGGACGTCCTTCTTGGTTTAGCTGATCCAAAGCCTCGTGAAGTTTAGCTAATATTTTTTCTAATATCGGATTTGTTTCACTTGCATCTTTGTATTTTAATTTAACCCGAGCAGCTTTGGTACACCAATGGCTCTTCTTTACAGCCAATTGGGTGCTAAGGTCAGAAACAATACTGTTTACAGAGATTCTGGCATAGATGGGAATGGTACCATCTTTTCGAGTAATATTTTTTTTTAGCCAAAAACGTACATTAAAAGTTTGTTGATAGGACATTTCTTTCGTTTTAAATTAAAAAATTATTTTAACGAAAGCCAAATCGTAAAGCCAATATACAACTGGCCTTAGGTATAAATATAAGATTTTTTTATTGAAAAAAACTAGACACTAATTAGGACATATTTTAGCTGCTAATATTTATGCATAAAAAAAACCAGTAAAAATATATTTTACTGGTTTTCATACATTTAGGTATTAATTGTTTCCTTTTAATACCCTTGGTGTCGGGGTGGCAGGATTCGAACCTGCGACCTCCTCGTCCCAAACGAGGCGCGATGACCGGGCTACGCTACACCCCGAAAAGATGCTTTTTTATTGGGATGGCAAATATAAAACTTTATTTTAATCTGCCAAATTAAATCAATAAAAAAAATTAGCGGAGAGACAGGGACTCGAACCCTGGCGACGATTTCTCGTCGACAGATTAGCAATCTGCTGCATTACCACTCTGCCACCTCTCCGTTAAAATTATGAACGTCGCAATTATTTTGCGGTTGCAAATATAGAACACATAAGCGTATTCACCAAAGAAAAAATCATCTTTTTTTTAAATAATTTGCATCTACTTTATTTACAATTAGTTAATTTTTAAAGAAAAATTTAATCTGTGTTTAAATTCATAAAAACTTTAAAAAAATGAGACCTTTGAGCTATTAATAAATTAATTTTTTAAACAGTGAATCATCCATTTTTTTCAAAATCTAAAAAAAAACAAATTCAATTTCAAGTAAAAATTGTTTTTATAACTCTATTATTTTTTTTGTTATTCTTAATTATAGGGTGGTTTACAAAACTTTATTTTATTCCTTTTTTAATTTTCTTCATTTTAATTACGGTAATTGCTCCATTTTTAGATGTGCCTTCTATGAAAAAACAAGGTAAATTAATTTATTATTCTAATTTATTGATAACAGAAAGTCCTAAAAATAATATTGTTAAAATTCACGGAGGTACTTTATTAGATTATGTTTTTGTAATAAAAAGAGAATGGAGTGCTACAAAAAGAAGAAATTATATTCTTAAAAAATATACAGAAGGTCTTTTAAATATGATTGAAGACTTTGAAATTAAGCCTGATCAAAAAATTACATTTAAAGCTACTACATATATAATTAACAAAAGAACAGCTACAAAAATAGGTTTTAAAATAGTAGATGAAGAGCTTATGCAAAAGGGAATACTTTTGTTTAACTATGTTAACCTTATTATTTCAAATTCTATAGTAAAGAAAAAAATATCTTTTCCTAAACTTAATCAGGTTATTACGTTTGAAGCCAGTTTAGAAGATCTTATTGCTAATAAACCTTTATTAATAGAAATGAATAAAAGATTCAAAATTCAATAATAATATTATGTTTTTTCACAAACCACAATTAACTTCTCGTTATTTTTATTTATTGTGAAAAATAAATAGGTATTACCGCCATCTTTTATATTTAACTTTTTACGTATTTGCTCTACGCTCCACGGAAAATTTCTAGTAGTAACATTTGCTTTTTGTATTCTTAATTTTTTAAATGTCTTCTTTTGAAAAGGTATTAGCTCTAAAATTTTAAAAACTCTACCAGGAAACTCTATTTTTTCTTCTGAAGTGTATAAATGGCTATGTTCTGCTATTTTATTTATATGAAATTCTTCTGCTACGCTATTAAATAAACCTGCTTTTAAAATGGCTGCATTTGCTTCATATAAATATTGCTGCGGATTGCTATAAGTTATGCTTCTGCCAGATTCTTTTTCTAAAGTGGTTTTAAAAGTTTGTATTTTATTTTTCGTGAAATTTATACAAGTTACAGGAGTATTTTCTTTATTTTCTTTAGAAGTAATTTTCCAAAGTAATTCTTTAACATCATTATTTACAGCAATAACTTGTAATTCTTGTACTTTATACTGAAGTTCTTTAATACCTAAACTCAAATCAAGTAGAGGTGAGGTTTTCATAAATATACCTTGATGAGATTTAGATAAAAGAATATCTAAATTTTCAATAACATTTGGTTCGCAATCTTGCAATCTAAAAACTCTTCCGCCAGCTTGATCTCTTCTAGATGGATCAATAAAAATCCAATCGTAATTTTGATTGGTATTTTGTAAAAATTCTATTCCATCACCAGCATAAAATTCAATATTATTTTTGTTAGACAATTTTTGAAAATTATGTTTTGCAATTAAAGAGAGTTCTTCATTTAATTCACAATGGGTAACTTTTTTAAATTTTTGAGCAAAGAAAAAGCTATCTATACCAAAACCACCTGTAAGATCTATAATTGTTTCTCCTTCTAATTGAGAAGACTTGTATTTTGCTGTGATTTCTGAAGAAGTTTGTTCTAAATTTAATGTTTTAGGATAAATAATATTATCTGTAGAAAACCAAGAGGGTATTTTTTTTTCGGCTTTACGTTTTGTTTCTATCTGTATTGCTAATTCTTGAATAGTAACGTCTTTAAACGGACTACCTTTTAATATAAGTTGTGGTAGATTAGATTTTAAGTTAGCACTAATAAAATCTTGCACGTCTTTTTTCAGCAAAGCTTTATTCCACATATAATTACAAATCTCTGGTAAGTTTTCTTACAATCTTATACTCACTAAACGCCTCTTTAGCAATTACTTTTATAGCGGTATAAACAGGTATTGCTACAATCATACCTATCACATTAAATAACAGACCAGCTATTAAAATAATTAAAAATATCTCTAACGGATGAGATTTTACACTTTTACCAAATATTAAAGGCTGATTTATAAAATTATCTATTAATTGAGCTATACCATAACCACTCATAACATATACTAACCTTGGAAAAATTACACTAGAAAAATCTGCGCCTAAATTACTAGAAATCACAAACAAAATCATTAAAATACCAGCAAATAAAGGCCCTAAATAAGGTACAATATTTAAAAAAGCACATATAAAAGCAATGGCAATAGGGTTGTCTACTTCAAAAACTACTAACAATATGGTATAAAGTATAAAAAGTACTAAAATTTGAAGTGTTAATCCTACAAAGTATCGAGATAACAATACTTTAATTTTTTCAAAAACTCTTTTAAAACGTTCTTCTTCTCCATAATTAGAAAATACAAGCACACTATTAAGCATTAATGAACTATCTGAAAGTAAGAAGAATGAAATAAATATTATAGAAAATACACCAATAAAAATAGTACCCAAACCACCAAATAGCATATTCATAAAATCAGGAAAAACTTGTAAATCAAAGTTTTGCACCATACTGGTTTGCCTAATACCTTCTACAATATCTAATTGTTCTACCCCTAAAAACTCTCTTATTTGACTGTTTAATGCATTTAAATCGTTTTTAAATGCCTGTAAATCTATTTGGCCTATATTTTCACTTTGTGTAATAATTATAGGTACAAACAACGCTATTAAGCCTACAAAAACACATAGAAATAGTAATAACACAATGATTACCGAGATTCTATTAGGTAGTCTAAGTTTGTGTTTTAAAAACCATACTATTGGTCTACCTATTAATGCCATAACTGCTGCAATAGCAACATAGATAATTACAGATTGTATTTTATAAATAAAATAACAGAATAAAATAACACCTACCACTACAGCAAGAGCTTTTAAAATTCCGTATGCTATAGATTTACTCATTGATTTGCTCACCTTAACAAGATATTATTTCTGTTGAACTGATTTTATTTTTTTTGTAATCTCATACAAAGCAATACCTGTAGCTTGTGCCACATTCATACTACTATTATTACCAAACATAGTGATGTGTATATTTTGCTCTGTTTTTTGAAGAATTTCTGCTGAAACTCCAAAATTTTCATCTCCAATTACTAGTGCAATCTTCAAGTCTTTTTTAATCATAAAATCTTCTACCGCTATACTATCATCTGTAATTTCTAATGCAGTGAGACTGTAATTTTGTTGCTGAAGACTATTTACTACGTCTATAATATTATCTTCAAAACAGTAATGCATTGTTTGCTGAGTTGCTCTCGCTGTTCTTTTTAATCTATTACTATTAATAACTTCTTCATCTATTCCGCAGAAAATAATTTTTTCTACACAAAAAGCATCTGCTAGTCTTAAAATACTACCCAAGTTTGCAGGACTTTTCACCTGATCTGTAATTAATGTCACAGGAAATCTCTCTGTAGAAAACGGGATGGTAAGATGATCTAATTGCTGACTCATATTAATGCTCAAAAGCGTATTTAACAATGTTAGCACCCATTTGTAATGCTTTTAACCTTACATTTTCTGGGTCGTTATGTACTTCTTCATTCTCCCAACCATCTCCCAAATCACTTTCAAAAGTAAAAAGTAACACTAATCTATCTTCAAAAGTTATACCCATAGCTTGTGGACGCTTACCGTCATGCTCGTGTATTTTTGGTAATCCTTCTGGAAAATTATATGCAGTAGAAAATATTGGATGATTAGCTGGTAATTCTTTTAACTCTAATGCGGGAAAAACTTTTTTTAACTCTTTTTCTAGATAAGGTTTCATTCCATAATTATCGTCAATATGAATAAAACCACCACTTATTAAATATTTTCTAAGGTTACTAGCATCTTCTGAAGTAAAAAACACATTTCCGTGTCCTGTCATATGTAATAAGGGGTAACTATAAATATCTGTGCTTTTTGGTTCTACCGTTTTTGGTTGTTCATTAATTGCAGTACCTATATTTTGATTACAAAATTTAATTAAATTTGGTAAAGAAGTAGGGTTACCATACCAATCACCACCACCGCTATACTTTAAAATAGCTATATCTTGAGCTTGACTTAGCATACTAAGTAATAGAAACAGGCTAAAAAAATACTTCTGCATAACGGGATTTAAATTTTAATAAATATAAGTAGAATTTTGTTACTGAAATTCATTAATCATTGCTGCTGTGTGTGCAGCTACAATTGCAGCAGTTTCTGTACGCAACCTAGTATTACCTAAGGTTACTGGTATAAATGAGTTTTTTATTGCTAATTCTATTTCTTGTGGTGAAAAATCTCCTTCGGGACCAATAAGTATTGTATAATTACCTCTTGGTTTTAACTCTTTTTGAAGAGACTTTTTATCTAATTCTTCACAATGAGCAATAAATTTTTGTTCGTTTTGTTCATTTTCTACAAAGTCTTTAAAAGGTATTGCTTCATTTATTTTTGGTAATGTAAAATGCAAAGACTGTTTCATAGCGCTTTGTAAAACACGTTCTAATCGGTTTATTTTTACAATTTTTCTCTCACTATGATCACAAATAATAGGGGTAATGCTATCTAAACCTATCTCGGTAGCTTTTTCTAAAAATGTCTCAAAACGGTCGTTCATTTTAGTAGGAGCAACTGCTAAATGTATGTGGTATTTTTTATCTCTTTCTTCTTCAAAATCTTGAATAACAGCTCTACATTTATTTGGATTAATATCTGTAATTTCTGCTGTAAATAAAAAACCTTTACCGTTGGTAATGTTTAATTTATCACCAATATCTTTACGTAATACTTTAACTATATGTTTACTTTCATCTTTCGGAAAAGTAATTACTTTATCAGATTTTTTTACAGTTGGATTATAGAATAATTGCATACTAAAAAATTAAAGAGAATATCTAGCTTTTGCTGTAATACTAGCATCTACAAATTGTTTATCTAAATATTTATAATGTCCTACAATAGCAATCATTGCTGCATTATCTGTTGTATATTCAAATTTCGGAATGTAGGTTTTCCACCCAAATTTAGACTGAGCTTCTGTAAGAGCTTTTCTAATACCACTATTAGCAGAAACGCCACCACCAATGGCTATTTCTTTAATTCCTGTTTGTTTTACTGCTTTTTTAAGCTTGTCCATTAAAATTTTAACCACTGTAAATTGAAAAGAAGCACACAAATCTTTTAAATTTTCTTCTACAAAATTAGGGTTTAGTTTTTCTTGCTTTTGTATAAAATAAAGAACAGAAGTTTTTAATCCGCTAAAACTAAAATCAAGATTTTTTACATTTGGTTTTGCAAAAACAAACGCTTTTGGGTCTCCGTCTTGTGCATATCTATCTATCAAAGGTCCGCCAGGGTAAGGTAAGTTTAGCATTTTACCACACTTATCATAAGCTTCTCCAACAGCATCGTCTAAAGTTTCCCCAATAACTTCCATTTCAAAAAAATCTGTAATTTTTACAATTTGAGTATGGCCTCCACTAATAGTTAAACCTAAAAACGGGAAATTAGGCTTTTCAAAATTCTCTTCTTCAATAAAATGAGCTAATAAATGCGCTTGCATATGGTTTACTTCAATTAAAGGAATTTGTAATGCCATTGCCATAGATTTTGCAAACGAAGTACCTACCAATAAAGATCCCATTAATCCTGGGCCTCTTGTAAATGCTATTGCTGTTAAGTCTTCTTTAGTAATTCCTGCTTTTTTTATAGCTTGATCTATCACAGGAACAATGTTTTGTTGGTGTGCTCTAGAAGCTAATTCTGGAACTACACCACCATATTCTTCATGGATTTTCTGTGTGGCTACAATATTACTTTTTATTTTGCCGTTGCAAAGTACAGCAGCAGCAGTATCATCACAAGATGACTCAATACCAAGTATGTATATATTTTGTGAGACCATTATGAATTTTTAGGTGCAAAAAATGTTAATATTGTTGACAAAGCTACTTAAATTTGCAATGCAGTAAAAGTATAGTATTTATGAAGTATACTTTTTATAAATCGAAAAAATCTTAGTAAATAAGAAACTAGACACTTAAACAAACAAACTATTAAAAAGTTTTTTAAAATATTAGGTAGAATTGTAGTAGCTATTCTACTGTTTTTTATTGTGGTGGTTCTGGTATTTTCTATACCGGCAGTACAAACCTATGTAGCTAATAAAGTTACCACATCTTTAAATGAAACTTACGGTACTCATATTAATGTAAAGGCTCTAAGTATTTCTTATAATGGTAAGGTTGTTTTAGAAGAGGTTTATATTGCAGACCATCACCAAGATAGCCTAATAAGCGCTCAAGAAATTAATACTTCTTTAATTAATGTACCTGCTATATTATCTGGTACTCATTTAGATTTTGGAGACTTAACCGCCAATAAATTAAAACTAAAGATTAAACACTATAAAGGTGAAGAAAAAGATAATCTATCACTTTTTGCAGATCAATTTAAAACTGGTGCTAAGTCTGAAGAAAATTTTGTTTTAACCATAAACCATATTATTACTTACAATAGTGAATTAAGTTATGTAGATGAAAATTTAGACACTCCAGATATTCTATTTTTTAATGATTTAAATATAAATGCTGCTAATTTGGTGGTAGATGGCACCGATGTTACTGTAGATATAGAAAGTATTAAAGCAGAAGAGAGCAGAGGCATTAAAATTCAGAATTTAAAAACAAAATTTAAGTATACAGAAGAG
Organism: Mesonia phycicola; assembly: GCF_900141885.1. Classification (GTDB taxonomy): domain Bacteria; phylum Bacteroidota; class Bacteroidia; order Flavobacteriales; family Flavobacteriaceae; genus Mesonia; species Mesonia phycicola. The sequence continues at coordinate 38,539 of NZ_FQYY01000002.1, forward strand.
AATATGATATTTGAAGATTTGGTATTAGAAACGCCAGATTCAAAATTAAATTCTGATATACGTTTTGATTATGAAGAAGGAGGTTTGGCAGATTTTGAGAATAATGTGATAATCACTGCAGATTTTTCTTCTTCTACGGTTAATACTAAAGATTTAAAAAAATTATATACAGAATTTGGGTCTACAGAAAATATTACTTTTGAAGGTCTATTTGCCGGGAAATTAAATGATTTTGAATTAACAAACTGGAAATTATATGGTATGGATCGTACCGTTATTAACGGAAATTTAAAATTCAAAGATTTAATAGATCAAAATAAAACATTTAAAGTAGAAGGTAATTTTAATGAGTTTTCTACAAATTATTATGATTTAGTAAACTTGCTACCAAATATTTTAAAAAATACATTACCTACAAAACTTAGAGAGATAGGAAGTGTAAAACTTATAGGTTATTTAAGCGCTACACCTACAAGTGTTACCACTAACTCTAATATTATATCACAATTAGGTGATGCTTCTTTAAATTTACAATTAAATGATTTAAACGATTCTGACTTCGCAAAATATAAGGGGAATGTACAATTCAATAAATTTAATTTAGGTAAATTATTAGGTAATTCTTCTTTAGGCTTTGCAACTTTTGATTTTAATATAGATGGTATCGGTTTTACTCAAGAAACCATTAATACTCAACTAGATGGTAACATTAGCAGATTAAGGTTTAATGGTTATACTTATAAAAATATAAAAGTTTTAGGTGTTTTAGACAACCCAATCTTTAATGGTAAATTAGTTAGCAAAGACCCTAATTTTCAATTTGAATTTAATGGACTAGCAGATGTTTCTCAAACAACTAATATTTACGATTTTAGAGCCAAAGTAACTTATGCAGATTTACACGCTTTAAAATTTGTTGAGCGCGATAGTATCTCAATTGTGAAAGGAGACATTGTTATGAATATTGAAGGCAATAATTTAAACGATGCTAAAGGAGAGGTTTTTCTGCAAAATTTTTCTTATAAAAATCAAGATGAATTGTTTGAGTTTGAAGAGTTAAAACTAAATTCTTCTTTCAATAATCAAATAAGAAATATCACCATTAACTCTCCAGACGTTATTAATGGTGAAGTAGAAGGTATTTTTAATATAGAACAGGTACCTGCTTTGTTTCAAAATGCAATTGGTAGTTTATATACCAATTACCAACCTATACCAATTAAAAAAAATCAATATTTAGACTTTAATTTTGATGTCTATAATAAAATAGTAGAAGTATTTTTTCCTGAAATAGAATTAGCACCTAATACATTTATAAAAGGAAGTGTAGAGTCTGAAGAATCTGACTTTAAATTAACCTTTAAATCTCCGCAAATAAATGTATTTGAAAATATGTTTGAAAAAGTAAACCTTCAAATAGATAATACCAATCCGCTTTTTAATACTTATGTAGAAATAGATAGTGTTGCTACAAAATATTATAATGCATCAGATTTTAACTTAATTAACGTAACACTTAACGATACGTTATTTATCAGATCAGAATTTAAAGGAGGTAAAAACAATAATGATGATTTTAACTTTAGCCTTTATCATACCATTAATAAAGATCAAAAATCTGTAATAGGTTTAAGAAAATCTAACGTAAAATTTAAAGAAAGTGAGTGGTATATAAATAGAGACAATACCAAGTCTCAAAAAATTGTTTTTGAAAAAGATTTGAGTAGCTTCAAAATAGATACTTTAACTTTTAACCATAAAGAGGAATTAATAAGTTTAACGGGAGAGGCAAAAGACTCTACCTACAAGAATTTTAAAATTAATTTTGATAGAGTAGATCTTGCTAAAATTACTCCAGATATAGATAGTTTAGATTTAAAAGGTACTGTAAATGGTAAATTAGATTTTTATCAAGAAAACGGAGTTTATTACCCAGCTTCTTCTCTTACCATAGACAGTATAGCTGTAAACGACGTTACTTATGGTAATTTAAATTTAAAAATTAAAGGGAATGATGATTTAACACAGTATAAAGTAAAAGCAATACTTGGAGATCAACAATATGATTTTTTAACCGCTAGAGGAGATATAAATGTTAGCGAAAATAACCCTAATATCAATTTAAATGTAAATCTAGATAGTTTTAAATTAAATGCATTTAGTGCTTTGGGGGCAGACGTAATTTCAGACATAAGAGGTTTGGCTTACGGTAATGCTAAAATCACAGGAGATTATAGAAATCCAGATATGACTGGTAGGCTAACTTTAAGTAATGCTGGATTAAAAATTCCGTATTTAAATATAGATTTAGACTTACAAGAAAATGCGGTGGTAGATTTAACCAATCAAGATTTTCTATTTAATAATGTAGATGTTACAGACACTAAATACAAAACAAAAGGGGTGGTTAACGGTACCATATCTCATAAATTCTTCTCTCATTGGAGTATGGATTTAGACATCATAGCTCCAGAAAAATTAGCTGTTTTAGATACAGAATATACAGAAGACGCCCTTTACTATGGTACTGGTTTTATTGCTGGTAGTGCAAATATATCTGGCCCAACAGAAGAATTAGTTATCAATGTAAACGCAGCCACAAAGAAAGGAACCATTTTTAAAATTCCGCTTAGTGATACAGAAAGTATTGGTGATAACTCTTTTATTTATTTTTTAACTGCAGAAGAAAAATTAGCTAGACAACAAGGTAAAGAAATTAAAATAAAAGACGTAAAAGGTTTAGAGCTTAATTTTGAATTAGATGTTACTAATGATGCTGAAGTAGAAATTGTAGTAGACCAAACTAGCGGAAGCAGTTTAAGAGGGAGTGGTGCAGGTACCTTGCTAATTGAAATTAATACTAATGGTAAATTTAATATGTGGGGAGATTTTGTGGTGTATGATGGTATTTACAATTTTAAATACGCCGGATTAGTACAAAAAGAGTTTGAAGTAGTACCTGGCGGAAATATTACTTGGGATGGTAGCCCAACTAAGGCAGATTTAAATGTAAGAGCTCTCTATAAAGCAGAAGCAAACCCTGCTATATTATTAGAAAACCCAACTATTAATAGAAATATACCTATTGAAGTGTATATTGATTTAACAGGAGAATTAACTTCTACCAACTTAACCTTTAACTTAGAATACCCTAATTTAAGCTCGGTGGTAAAATCTGAATTAGAATATAGAATTAGTGATCGTGAAAATACAGAACTACAAGCATTATCGTTAATTACACAAGGTAGTTTTTATAGCCAATATACAGTAGGGCAAAGCGCTCCTGGAAATTTAATTGCAGAAAGAGCTTCTGGTTTATTTGATGATATTTTTGCAGATGATGAAGGTAAGTTTAAAGTAGGTATTAATTATGTACAGGGGGATAGTACTCCAGATCAAGATACAGCAGATACTTTTGGAGTAACTTTATCTACCCAAATTAGTGAGCGTATATTAATTAATGGACAAGTAGGGGTACCCATAGGCGGAACCACTCAAAATGTTATAGCAGGAAATGTAGAGGTAGAAATGTTGCTTAATGAAGACGGAACCTTACGTGCTAACCTATTTAACAGGGAAAATAACATTCAATACATTGGGGAAGATCTTGGTTACACACAAGGAGTAGGACTTTCTTACGCAGTAGATTTTGATACTTTTAAAGAGTTAATTTACAAAATATTAAATAAAGAAATTGAACTACAAGAAGTACCAAAAGAAATTAAAAAAAATAATCAAGAAAAATCTTTAGCTCCAGATTATATTAAATTTCCTTCAAAATAAATTTTTAAACAATTTTATTCCAATTTTTCCAGATAAAGAAAGTGCAAAATATAGCAAGTACAAATGCTATGATAGCAGAAAAATAATCTGAATAAATATAAAAGCCTGTACCAAATAAAATAGCGTAAATACCTATAACTCCCGTAAAAAAAGCACCAATTTTATAGTTAAAATGATGAAATTTACCTTGTTTATCAAATACTAAATTTTCAAATTTCTGAAGTGTTTCTTTATCACTTGGCTTAGTTAATAAAGTAACCACTACCCAAACTATGGTTGTTATTACCACTCCAAACACTAATTGCCAATGAGACTCCCAATTAATAATTGGTTGGTCCATTTTATTATTTAAAAAAAGAAGTATTGCTAATACAAATGAAACCGCCATTGCTGCAATTTCACTATACGGATTAATTCTTAACCAAAACCACCTTAAAATAAATAATAAACCAGTACCTGCGCCAATTTGTAGTAATAAATTAAAAGCATCTCTTGCTTCTTCTAATACAAGAGATAAAAAGCCTGCTGCTATCATCATAATTAAAGTAGAAACTCTACCAACTAATACTTTTGATTTTTCTGAAGCCTTTGGGTTAACAAATCTTGCATAAAAATCATTTACCACATAACTACTTCCCCAATTTAAATGTGTAGAAATAGTACTCATAAAAGCAGCAATTAAAGAGGTAATTACTATTCCTAATAAACCAGCAGGTAAATAAGTAAGCATCGCAGGGTAGGAGAGATCATCTTTTACAAAAGAAGCTCCCAAATCTGGAAAAGCTTTTTGTAAACTAGCCAAATCTGGAAATATAATTATAGAAGCTAAACCTATAATAATCCAAGGCCAAGGTCTAAGTGCGTAATGTGAAATATTAAAAAATAAGGTGGCCCAAACTGCATGCTTTTCATTTTTAGCGGCTAACATTCGTTGTGCAATATAACCACCACCACCAGGCTCTGACCCCGGATACCAAACACTCCACCATTGTACTGCCAACGGAATTATTAATAATGGTATAAAAACTTCTGGTTGAGAAAAATCTGGAAATAAATTAGTATTACTAGATACTTCTGGATGTAAAAGTAAATTTTCTAAACCGCCAATTTCTGGCAAATTGACTATATAAATACTAGCCCAAATACTACCAATCATTGCAATAATAAATTGGATAAAGTCTGTTATTAATACCCCTTGTAAACCACCAAGCATAGAGTAAGTAACCGTTACTATAGAAGCTATAATTAATGTTTCTGCTTCAGAAAAACCAAACATTACGTGCCCAATTTTTATAGCAGCTAAACAGACCGTAGCCATAATTACTACGTTAAAAAATACCCCAAGGTAAATTGCTCTAAAGCCTCTTAAAAAGGCAGCACTTTTACCACTATACCTTAGCTCATAAAATTCTAAATCTGTAGTGATATTACTTTTTCTCCAGAGTTTTGCATAAAAAAATACGGTCAACATTCCTGTTAAAAGAAAGCTCCACCAAATCCAATTTCCGTAAACTCCATCTTTTCTTACAATACCAGCAACTAACCCTGGCGTATCTGCAGCAAAAGTAGTAGCCACCATAGATACACCTAATAACCACCAAGGCATATTTCTGCCAGAAAGAAAAAAGTTTTGAGAAGATTTACCGCTGCGTCTAGCAACTAAAATTCCTACAAGTAAGCTGATTAAAAAAAAGGCTATAATAAATAGCCAGTCTAATGTGGATAGCAACATGAATATGTAATTTGGTTGCTAAAAGTAATAAAAAGATGTAGAATTAAATATCTTTAATTGCAATTGCACTAATTTCTACATTTACAAACTTTGGTAAGTTAGCAACTTCTACTGTTTCTCTAGCAGGAGCTGTGTCTTCATTAAAATATTTGCCATAAATTTTATTAATAACAGCAAAATTATTCATATCACTTATAAAAATAGAAGTTTTTATAACGTTCTCAAAAGTCATTCCTGCTTCATTTAAGATTGCTTCTAGGTTTTTCATTACCAAGGTTGTTTCATCTTCTAAAGATCCTTTAAAAAGCTCATTAGTTTTAGGGTCTATTGCAATTTGCCCAGAAGTATATAGCATATTACCGGTTAAAACAGCTTGGTTATACGGACCAATTGGAGCAGGAGCATTACTAGTAGTGATTATTTTTTTCATAAAATATGGTTTTTATAAACTTCTATCTCTTTCTCTGTTTTTATCGTACTTAACATCACTAAGTACACTTGCTTTAATTCCTATAAAGAAATACCAAGATTCTCTAGTACCAAATGGTGTCCAGTTAAAGCTCATACGCCAGCTTTCTAAATCTCTCTGAAACCTTAATTGAGTATATGTAAAACCTTTATCTTTTAAATCAAAACCAGAAGAAGCACCTACAGACCAGCGTGGTGATAAATCTACATTTCCTGAAAACATTAATGAATGAGATGAAATTTCGTTTTGTCTTGCTGCATTAGCATAAGTCATGGTGTAAGATAAGGTTAAATCCCAAGGAATTTTATAATTGTAATTTTCATTATCTACTTCTTCATCATCTGGTTTTTCTTCTTCATCTTCAAAAGTACCATCATAATTCATCCCTTTACCAAACAAATCATCAGTTCTACCACCTTGCCTAAAGGTATCACTATCTTCCCCTTTTTTATCGTCTTTGCTTTTATCTTTAGAAAAATCATCACTAGAAAAAGAGTAACCAAAACTCACATTACCATTGGTTAATCTAAATAAACTACCTCCATTATTAATATTCCACTCGTCAATTCTAGAGTTACTATTATCTAATGCATAAGGATCTAATGCTGCACTAAAGTTTATATTTACTTTTTCTTTAAACAGGGGCAGAGTACCTCTAACTTGAATAGGAGATAAGGCTAAAGTGTCTGCTGCTAAATCATAAGAAGAACTAAACGATAGGTTACTTAGTAATTTTCTTGTTTCTGGTTCTTCTGCTAATGTATCTTTAGATTTTATTTTGGCTTCAAAATCATTGGTCACACTAAACCCTATACTACTAGAGTAACTATTACTAGGTGCGCCGTATAAGGTACCTTGAAATTTAGAATATTCTACCACTTCTTCTTCTATACCTGTAGAGGCTGGTATCACGTATGAGTCGTAATACTGATCAAAAGCTGGATTAGTAGAATAACTTAAACTTGGTCTTACCGTATGCCTAATAGCTTGAATTTTTTTATCTTTTCCGAAGTTAAAAATTCCGTAAATAGTAGTACCAATACTAGTACTAAAATTATAAGTTCTATAAGATTCAAAACCATTAACAGTATCTATTACTACTTCTTGAGCAGTTTCATCATAAGACCTTTCGTAGGTTTTAAAAACCCAGTTTTCTTCAAATGAAGTACCAGCGCTAACACTAAAATAATTAAATAATTTGAAGTTGGTATTAATAGGAATACTGTGCTGAATACCACTTTCTACGTCTCTAAACATTTCTGGTTTAAAAAATATAGAATCGTTTGTATCAAAATTATTTTCTCCTCTAACTGTATATTGAAAATTAATATTTTCTATAATTCCGCTCTTAGAACCTGTTTTAGGCTCAAAAGGATAAACTCTTCCCATGCTTGCTTGCACTGTGGGAAGCGTCATGCTAATATCTCCTGTGTTACTATTTTGACTATGGGTAGCGGCGATAGTTAAATTTACTTCTGGTTCTCCCTGAAAAGTTTTATTGTAAGATACAGATGAGTTTAAAGTGTTATTTAAAAAATTACCAGTATTGGTCTGGTTAATGGTTTGTTGGTAATATTCGCTACTTCCTAAATTTACAGATGCTGAGAACCTAGAATTAGGATTTGCATTACCATCTTGTGAATGGCTCCAAGTAATATTATAAATAGAACTTTCTGCATAATCTGGAAAACCAGGTTCACTAGTTAGTAATTTTTCATATCTAAAATTAAAATTACCACTAAATTTATATCTAACTTTATAATTAGACTCTAACCTAAAATCATAACTACCATTGGTGTAGTAACTACCCAAAGTAGCCAAATCAAAATAATCACTTATATTAAAGTAATAACCTCCGTTTTGTAAAAAATACCCTCTTTGGTTATTATCTCCAAAAGAAGGAATAATAAAACCAGAAGCTCGTTCTTCTGTTAAAGGAAAGTAACCAAAAGGAAGCCCTAGTGGAGTAGGGACATCTGCAATGTACATATTTACAAAACCGGTAACAATCTTTTTATCTGGTACCATTTTTATTTTTCTAGCATAAAAATAATATTCAGGATTGTCTACGTCTTCAGAAGTAGTAAACTTTACGTTTTGCATGTAATAAACAGAGTCATTTTGCCTTTTAGTAACTTCGCCTTTTACTTTAAAGGCTCCTTGATCTGTTCTAGAATTGTAAACTAACGCTTTTTCTGTTTCAAAATTAAACCTAATACTGTCTGGCTCCACCACATTTTGCCCTTGAGTAAAAACTGGTTTTTGGGTATAAGTGCCACTGGTATCTTTTATACCAAAGGCATAAACCTCTTTTTTAGTATTATCTAAAATAATTAAACCAGCTTCAATGGTAATATCACCGTAAACAATTTTCCCTTGGTTATATAAGTAAGCTCTTCCGTTGGTTCTATCAAACCGAATGTAGTCTTTTGCTGTAGAGACAATATTATCGGTTAAAAAACTTTCTTTTTTAGGTTTAATGGTATCTAAGCTTACTGTATCTAGCTCAATAATTTTATTTTCTGCAAAATTCAACTCAGTAGTATCACTTACTGGAATCATTTGAGGGGTTTTAAACTCTACTTGAGCTGGAGTTAAACTATCTCTTTCTTGAGCTATTAGACCGCCAAAGTAAAATAAGGGTAGAAAATAGACAAAAACTATGTATTTTAAGTTTGCTTGCAATGCTAATAGTTCTATTTTTGTATTGTTTGGCTTACTTTTTGAAAACCCAAAATTACATATATTTTTTGAAGGTTAACATACTATTTTGTAAAATCGAAAATTTATCAAAAAATAAGACCACTAACTATTTCATTATGAAAACGTATAAGTTTCTTTTTATTGCATTTATAAGTTTAATAGCATTTAATATTTCAGTATTTGCTCATACTTTACCACCTACAGAAAAGTTTGTAGTGGTTTTAGATGCTGGTCACGGAGGGAAAGATCCAGGTAACCGAGGTAATGGTTACAAAGAAAAAGACATTGCCTTAAAAATAATTTTAAAAGTAGGAAAAGAGTTAGAGAAGCATCAAGATATAAAAGTTGTTTACACACGTAAAACAGATGTATTTGTAACTTTAGATAAAAGAGCAGAAATTGCTAACGATGCTAAAGCAGATTTATTTGTAAGTGTACACTGTAATGCAGCAAGCTCTACTAGTGCTTATGGTACAGAAACTTTTGTATTAGGTTTACATAGAAATGCAGATAACCTTAAAATAGCTATGAAAGAAAACTCTGTAATAACACTAGAAGATGATTATGAGGTTACCTATGGTGGTTTTGACCCAAATTCACCAGCATCTTATATAGGTATGACATTAATGCAAGAAGAATATTTAGACCAAAGTATTTTACTTTCAGATTATGTGCAAAAACAATTTACCAATAAATTAAAGAGAAAAGATAGAGGGGTAAAACAAGCAGGTTTTCTTGTTTTAAGAAAAACTTATATGCCTAGTGTGTTGGTTGAAACTGGATTTTTAACCAATAGTACTGAAGGCAAATATTTAAACTCAAGTACAGGACAATTAAAAATGGCCTCTGCAATTGTTGAGGGAATAGTTAACTATAAAAACAGTATTAATTTACACTCTATAGAAGTAGTAAATACAGATACAAACACCACCAACACATCTTCTGTAACAAAAAACACAGATATTTATAATGACATTGTATTTAAAGTTCAATTAGCCGCAGGTTCTACTGCAATTGAAACCAAATCTTATAATTTTAAAGGATTAAATGGGGTTTCTCGAAAAAAGGAAGGAAGTTTATATAAATATTATTACGGTAACACCTCTGATTATTTACTAATTCAAGAAAAGCAAAAAGAAGCTATTGATGCTGGTTATAAAAAATGTTATATTATTGCTTTTAAAGGAGAGAAGAAAATCAGCGTTAATGAGGCGTTAAAATCTAAGACAAAATAAAACTGCTTTTCTATTTTTAATCCTTAAATTTGCTAACCACATAAAATAATTCTTTTGAAATTAACCAACGAAGTTAAAACCGCTTTACTAGCTATTGTAGCCATTGTACTATTAGTTTTTGGCTATAGTTTTCTTAAAGGAAATAATCTATTAAACAATAATAGAACATTTTTTGCGGTCTATAATGATGTAGAGGGATTAGCTGTTTCTTCTCCTGTTACAATTAATGGCTTACAAGTAGGTACCATTACAAATATTGATTTTTTAGACACTAATGGTAGAATTTTAGTGGAGATGAATGTGAAAAACGATTTTAGTTTTTCTAAACATAGTAAAGCTAAAATCTATGGAGGAGATTTAATAGGTGGTAAATCTATGTCTATAATTCCTGATTATAAAGGTGAAACTGCTAAAAGTGGAGATACTTTAGAAGGTGATATTGATGAAGGTTTACTTGAATTGGTAAACGATAGATTAAAGCCATTACAAGAAAAAATTGAAAACGCTGTGGTTAGTGCAGATAGTTTAATAAATGGTATTAATGATATTTTAGAACCTAAAACAAGAGATAATATAAAAGGTTCTATTGCTAGTTTAAATGAAACCATGACTTCATTTAAAAACACTGCAGAAAACTTAAATGGTATTTTAGTTAATAATGAAGTAAAATTAAATAGAACTTTCACAAATTTAGACGAACTTTCATCTAATTTAAACACCTTTTCAGACACACTTTCTAAAATAGAAATTAATAAATTAGTAGGTGAATTTGAAGGAGTAATTAACGATTTTAAACAAATTTCAGATAATTTAACCAATGGTAAAGGTACCGCTGGTAAATTACTAAATGATGATAAAGTATATAATAATCTAGACCGTGCTACTAAACAGTTAGAGCAGTTGCTTCAAGATATTAAACTTAATCCAAAAAGATATGTTCATTTCTCTGTATTTGGCAAAAAAGATGGAGAATATAGTAAGCCTAAAGATTCTTTAAAATAAAAACACATGCAATTGATATCTCAAATTTTATTTGTTATCGTTCTTATTTTGGGTGTTGGTTTTTTTACCAAAAACATCCAAAAGCTTATCAAGTACATTAAATTAGGGAAATCTATTGATAGAACAGACCACCCAAAAGAGCGTTTTGCCAATATGGCTAGAGTTGCATTAGGGCAATCTAAAATGGTAAAAAGGCCTATTGCTGGTTTTTTACATATTGTAGTTTACGTTGGTTTTATTATTATCAATATTGAAGTTTTAGAAATTATAATAGATGGTATTTTTGGTACACATCGTGTTTTTTCTTTTTTAGGTACAACTTATAATGTATTAATTGCAGCATTTGAAGTTTTAGCATTTTTAGTGTTAGTAGGTGTAATTATTTTCTGGATAAGAAGAAATGTTATAAAAATTAAACGTTTCTGGTCTAAAGAAATGACAGGTTGGCCAAAAAACGATGCCAATTACATTCTTTATTTTGAAATGGTGTTAATGGCTTTATTTTTATTAATGAATGCTGCAGATTTTCAATTACAAACATTGGGAGCAGATCATTATGCAAATGAAGCAGGAATAATGGGAGCATTCCCTATCAGTCAATATATAGTTCCTTTAATAGATGGTTTAAGTACTTCTGCATTAATCATTTTAGAGAGAACAGCTTGGTGGTTACACATTGTAGGTATTTTATTCTTTTTAAATTACTTATACTATTCTAAACATCTACATATATTATTAGCTTTCCCTAACACATATTTTGCAAATTTAAAACCAAAAGGAGAGCTTAATAACCTAGAAGCTGTAACTAATGAGGTAAAACTTATGATGGATCCTTCGGCAGATCCTTTTGCTACTCCTGAAACAAGTGAAGGAGAAGAAGATATGCCAGAAAAATTTGGAGCCAGTGATGTGCAAGATTTAAACTGGGTACAATTATTAAACTCTTACACTTGTACAGAGTGTGGGCGTTGTACTTCAGAATGTCCTGCAAACCAAACAGGAAAAAAATTATCTCCACGTAAAATAATGATGGACACGCGTGACCGTTTAAAAGAAGTAGGAGATAACATCCAAGCCAATAAAGAATTTAAAGACGATGGTAAGCAATTACTACACGATTATATAACTACAGAAGAACTTTGGGCTTGTACCTCTTGTAACGCTTGTGTAGAGGCTTGCCCTATAGGTATAGATCCATTATCTATTATTGTAGATATGAGAAGATATTTGGTAATGGAACAAAGTGCTGCTCCAAATGAGTTAAATATTGCGATGGGTAATATAGAAAATAACGGAGCACCTTGGCCATATAACCAAATGGATAGATTAAATTGGGTTAACGAAAATTAAAAAAATATAGCTTTGGAAGATAAAAATAAAGACCTAGACAACTTATTAAAAGACAAATCTGAAAACGGAGAACTTATAAGTCCTGTTTTACCTCACGAAGTAAAAAATTACTTAATAGATATAGATGGTACAATAACAGAAGATGTACCTAATGAGGAGCCAGAACGTATGAAAACCTGTAAACCTTTTGCAGATGCATTGCAAACAGTAAACAAATGGTTTGAAAAAGGTCACCGTATTTGCTTTTTTACATCAAGAACAGAAGAGCATCGTGAAATTACAGAAACTTGGTTAGAAGAAAATGGTTTTAAATACCATAGCCTTTTAATGGGTAAACCTAGAGGAGGAAACTACCATTGGATTGATAATCATTTAGTAAAAGCTACTCGTTACAAAGGTAAGTTTACAGATTTAGTAGAAAAAAGTGTGAAAATAGAAGTGTTTAAAGACTAAACTCTTTAAATATAAAAATATAAATTATGGCTGAAGCAATTAAAGTACCCACAATGGCAGAGTATATGGCAGAAGGTAAAAAACCAGAAGTCTTATTTTGGGTGGGTTGTGCTGGTAGTTTTGATGATAGAGCTAAAAAAATAACTAAAGCTTTTGTAAAACTTCTGCATAAATCTGGAGTAGAATTTGCAGTTTTAGGTACAGAAGAAAGTTGTACCGGTGATCCTGCTAAACGCTCCGGAAATGAATTTCTTTTTCAAATGCAAGCAGTAACTAACATCGAAGTTTTAAATAGTTATGAAATTAAAAAAATTGTAACTGCTTGTCCTCATTGTTTCAATACCATAAAAAATGAATACCCAGAATTAGGTGGTAATTACGAAGTAATGCACCACACTCAATTTTTAAAAAGCCTTTTAGAAGAAGGGAGATTAAAAGTAGAAGGTGGTAAATTTAAAGGGAAGAGAATTACTTTTCACGATCCTTGCTATTTAGGTAGAGCCAATAACGAGTATGAAGCACCACGTGATTTACTAAAAAAACTAGAAGTAGAATTAGTAGAAATGCGTAAGTGCAAATCTAACGGACTTTGTTGTGGAGCAGGAGGCGGACAAATGTTTAAAGAGCCAGAAAAAGGAGATAAAGACGTTAATATTTTACGTACAGAGCAAGCAATGGAAACTAAACCAGAAGTAATTGCTGCAGGTTGTCCATTTTGTAATACAATGATGACAGATGGTGTTAAAGGCAAAAATCAAGAAGGGCAAATTGAAGTGATGGATGTTGCGGAAATGATTGCAGATGCCGATGATTTATAAATGATGAAGAATTAGATTTTATGTTGATTAATTTTAAAGAATTACCTCCAGAAGCTCGAATCTGGATATACCAAGCAAATAGACCTTTTAAAGAAGAAGAACTTCAAGAAATAAATTCAGAAATAGAAGCCTTTTTAACTGCTTGGACAGCTCACGGGTCTAGCCTAAAAGCTGGTTATAAAATACCATACAATAGATTTATTGTTTTTGGTTTAGACCAAGAAATAGCATCAGCAAGTGGTTGTTCTATAGATGCTAGTGTTCATTTTATTCAATCTTTAGAAAAAAAATATAATGTGACTTTATTAGATAAAATGAATGTCACATTTAAACAAGGCGAATATTTAGCACACAAACCTCTTACAGATTTTAAGAATCTTGTTAAGAATAAATCTGTTTCAGAAAACACTATAGTTTTTAATAATTTAGTAAATAACAAAGAAGAGTTTACACACAATTGGGAAGTGCCTCTTAAAGATAGTTGGCATAACCGTTTTCTTTAATTACTACATAATTTTAAAGCTAAATAAAGCGTTACCCATAAAGTAACGCTAAAAATATTCCCTCTCGTTAAATGACTATCAAATCCCTACTATATCTTTTTCTTTTTGTATCTATTTCTGCACTAGCTCAACAAAAAAATCCCTTAAAAACAGAAGATTTTAGAGTTCAAAAAGCTTGGGTAGATAGTACATATAATTCTATGAATATTGATCAAAAAATTGGTCAATTATTTATGGTAGATATCTTTTCTAGTAAAAGCAAAGCAGAAACAGACAAGATTAAAAACTTAATAAAAGAAAATTACATTGGTGGTATTATCTTCTCTAAAGGAGGACCAATGCGTCAAGCTAAATTAAATAATGAATACCAAGAAATAGCTAACGTACCTCTACTAATAGGGATGGATGCAGAATGGGGTTTGGCAATGCGGTTAGATTCTACCTATGCTTTCCCTTGGAATATGACGTTAGGTGCTATAGAAGATAATAACTTAATTAAAAAAACAGGAGCTCAAATTGCAAAACACTGCAAGAGACTAGGGGTGCATATAAATTTTGCACCAGTTGTAGACATCAATAACAACCCAGCAAATCCAATTATAGGCAATCGTTCTTTTGGAGAAAATAAAGAAAATGTAACCCAAAAAGCCATCGCTTTTATGGAAGGCATGCATAGTGAAGGGGTTCTTTCTTCTGCAAAACATTTTCCTGGACACGGAGATACAGATATAGATTCTCACAAATCTCTACCTACCTTAGATTTTACCAAACACCGATTAGATAGTTTAGAATTATATCCTTTTAAAAAAATTATTAAAAAAAATGTTTCTAGTATTATGATTGGGCATTTAAATGTACCTGCCTTAGAACCTAGAACAAATTTCCCTTCTTCACTATCTAAACCAATAGTTACAGGCTTACTACAAGAAAAATTAAACTATAAAGGTTTAGTTTTTACAGATGCTTTAAATATGAGAGGTGCCGCAGATTATGATGAACCTGGAGATATAGATTTAGCTGCTTTTCTTGCTGGTAACGATATTCTATTAATTTCTGAAAACGTACCTAAAGCAGCCCAAAAAATTAAAGATGCTTATTTAGAAAATGAAATTACAGAAGAGAGACTAGCACATTCTGTAAAAAAAATACTGGCTGCTAAATACAAAGTAGGGCTAAATAATTATCAACCTGTAGATACTAACTATTTAATTGAAGATTTAAATAGTATTAGAAATGATATTCTATATGCAGAATTAATGGAAAATGCCATTACTGTTGTTAAAAATGATAAAGCCATATTGCCTATTGAAGATTTATATAGCAACAAAATAGCTTATGTAAATTTAGGAGATAGCTTAACTGAAACTTCTTTTTTACAAGAACTTAAAAAATATGCTAAAGTAGATCACGTAAAATCTGATAATTTAGGCGATTTACTTTATCAACTAAAATCTTACAATTTAGTAATTGTAGGCTACCATAAATCTAATGCTTCTCCTTGGAAATCTTATAAATTCACAGAAAAAGAACTTGTTTGGTTGCACGAAATAGCAAGAACTAATAAAACTATTTTAAACGTATTTGCAAGACCTTACGCCTTATTAGACATTCAATCTACCACCAATTTAGAAGGAATTGTCATAGGATACCAAAATAGTATTTTGGCACAGCAGAAAACAGCTCAAATTATTTTTGGAGCTTTACCCGCAAAAGGTAAATTACCTGTAAGTGTAGGAGAAAACTTTCCTTCTGGCACTCAATTTAAAACCCCAAGCTTACATAGGTTATCTTATGGCTATCCTGAAAGTGTGGGAGTAAATTCTGCCAAACTCCATAAAATAGATGCTATTGCAGAGTTAGCAATAAATGAAGAAATGACTCCGGGTTTACAAATGATAGTTGCTAGAAAAGGTAAAGTTATTTATCAAAAAAACTTCGGGTACCATACCTATGATAAATTATTAAAAGTTACAGATTCTACTATTTACGATTTAGCTTCACTAACCAAAATTATGGCTACGCTTCCTTTGGTAATGGAGTTAGAGCAAGAAAATAAAATAGATTTAAATACTAGACTAAAAGAAATTTTACCATTTACAAAAGGTAGTAATAAAGAAAATATCACTTTAAAAGACATGCTAAGTCATTATGCAGGCTTAAAAGCTTGGATACCTTTTTACGCAGCTACCATGTCAGAAGATGGTACACACGCTTCACCTAAATATTATAGATCAGAAAAGTCTGAAGAATTTAATGTACCGGTTAGTGAAAATTTTTATATGCGTAAAGATTATAAAGATTCTATTTATCAGAAAATTATTGATAGTGATTTACTAAAAAAGAAAGAATATAAATATAGTGATTTACCATATTATTTATTAAAAAAATTTTTAGAAAGATATTATAGTGCTTCCTTAGATTACCTTACACAAAAAAGATTTTATCAGTCTTTAGGTGCTAATCATATGGGATATCTTCCTTTAGAAAGTTTTAATAAAGATCAAATTACTCCTTCAGAAATAGATGATTCTTGGAGGTTTAGTAAAATTCAAGGTACAGTACACGATCAAGGTGCAGCTATGCTTGGCGGCATTGGCGGTCACGCAGGGATATTTAGTAACGCAAATGATGTTGCTAAAATGAT
The DNA here is from genome assembly GCF_900141885.1 of Mesonia phycicola. GTDB lineage: Bacteria > Bacteroidota > Bacteroidia > Flavobacteriales > Flavobacteriaceae > Mesonia > Mesonia phycicola. The sequence goes on from NZ_FQYY01000002.1 coordinate 55,231, forward strand.
GCAAATGTATTTAAACAAAGGTAATTACGGCGGTATTAATTATTTTGAACCAGAAACAATAGATAAATTTAATACCTGTTATTATTGTGACCAAGAGGTAAGAAGAGGTGTAGGCTTTGATAAACCTCAGTTAGAAAAAGCTGGACCTACTTGTGGATGTGTTTCTATGACAAGTTTTGGTCATAGTGGTTTTACAGGAACATTTGCTTGGGCAGACCCAGAAGAAGAAATAGTTTATATTTTTCTTTCTAATAGAACTTTCCCGTTTGCTACTAATAGAAAATTAATTTCAGAAAACATAAGAACAGAAATACAAAGACTTATTTATGAGGCTATTGAGTATCCGTAAAATGCTAAACGTAATAATAGCCTGTTTTCCCAAAATAAAAATGTAATTTTAAAGCATTACTACCGACTGTATTTTGACAGTTATTTAATATATATAATATGAAAATTGGTATTGTTTGTTACCCTACTTTTGGTGGAAGTGGAGTAGTTGCTACAGAATTAGGGATGGCTCTTTCTAAAAGAGGTCACGAAATACACTTTATTACCTACAAACAACCTGTACGCTTAGAACAACTATCCAACAACATTCATTATCACGAGGTTAACGTACCTGAATACCCTCTATTTCACTACCAACCTTATGAGCTAGCACTTTCTAGTAAATTGGTAGATATGGTAAAACTTCATCAAATAGAAGTATTGCACGTACACTACGCAATTCCTCACGCTTATGCTGGATATATGGCAAAAAAAATGTTGAGAGAAGAAGGCATAGATATTCCTATGGTTACTACTTTGCACGGTACAGATATTACTTTAGTGGGTAATCACCCTTTTTATAAACCAGCAGTTACTTTTAGTATCAACAAAAGTGACGTGGTAACCTCTGTTTCTCAAAGTTTAAAAGAAGACACTCTTAAATTGTTTGATATTAAAAAAGATATTAAAGTAATTCCTAATTTTATAGATATCTCTAAACAAGACAATCCTTTTACTGACTGTCAGCGTGGTTTAATGGCTTCAGATGAAGAAAAAATTATAACTCACATTAGTAACTTTAGAAAAGTAAAACGTATTGATGATGTAGTAAAGATTTTTTACAACATTCAGAAAAAAATAAAAGCAAAACTAATTATGGTAGGTGAGGGGCCAGAAGTAAGTGTAGCTAAACAATTGGTAAATGAGCTTGGCATATCTAGCAATGTTTTATTTTTAGGAGAAAGCAATGAAATTAATAAGATTCTATGCTTTTCAGATTTGTTTTTATTACCATCAGAGAGTGAAAGTTTTGGTTTAGCTGCTCTAGAGGCTATGATTAATGGAGTACCGGTAATATCATCTAATACAGGAGGTTTACCAGAAGTAAATAAACAAGGTTATTCTGGTTATTTAAGTAATGTAGGCGATGTAGAAGAAATGGCCGAAAACGGACTTAAAATTTTAAAAGATAAAGAGACGCTAGCATTATTTAAAGAAAATGCTAAAAAAATGGCCTCTAAATTTGATATCAATGCTATTGTACCTTTGTATGAAGAAATATATGAAAATGCATTACAACTAGTATAAATTCATTTTTACCCTATAAAAAAAGCCCTAATTTTTTGAATTAGGGCTTTTTTATTATTTATCCAATTTTTTAAAATTGATATCTTACCCCAAGAGCAAAATCTGGTACAAAATCATCAATTACATCATAATCAGAAAAACCTATTTCTGGTCTTAAATCTATAAATACCTGCAACGGAATATCAAAATTATATTCTACCCCAATATTACCTGCTGCATATAAAAAAGCACCGTCGTCGTGATTATAGTCATCGTGGTAATTATCATCTACAATACCAAATCCTGCTCCAGCACCTGCATACCAATTAAATCCACCTTCAATATTCCATACCCATTGGTATAAACCAGTAGCTTTTACTAAATCAAAATGAGAATCGTTACGCCAACCTAAATCAAATTCTAATCTGTTATTATCTGTACCTATTTTTCTTTGGTAAGAAATTTCTGCACCAACACCATTAGCTCCTCCTAAACGAAGTCCCAATGCGTTTTCTGCAATTTCTTGTGCTTGTATAGTAAAAAAAGTACCTAATAATAGAATAGATGTAAACAATAATTTTTTCATAGTTTTCAAAATTTTATTTCGAATAACAAATATATTTCTTTCAAACCTCCCTTATACACTGGCTTCGCCAAAAGTTTGTTAATCTTACTTAACAAAAGTTAAAGAGATATTATTACACATTATTTATCTATGTTGTATTTTTAAAAAAAATTATTTTTGAAAGTACTTCTTGATCAATTAGCCAAAAAAATTAGTGGAGAGTTTTATTACAGCCACCTAATTAAATCTCTTTACGCCACAGATGCATCTGTTTATAGAGAACTTCCTTTAGCGGTAGTATTACCAAAAACAAGTAAAGATATACAGCTACTCATTCAGTTTTGTATTAAAAACAATACTAGCCTAATTCCACGTGCTGCGGGTACTAGTTTAGCAGGTCAATGTGTGGGAGATGGTATTGTAGTAGATATTTCTAAATATTTTACAGACATAATTCAGCTAGATAAAATAAATAAAACTGTTACCGTTCAACCAGGTGTTATTAGAGACGATTTAAACAGATTTTTAGAACCTTACAATTTATTTTTTGCTCCCAATACTTCAACCTCTAACAGGTGTATGTTGGGCGGAATGGCAGGTAATAACTCTAGCGGAACTACTTCTATTAAATATGGTGTTACACGAGATAAAGTTATCTCTATGAAATGTTTACTTGCAGATGGAAGTGAAGTAGTTTTTAAAGCTTTAACTGCGGAAGAATTTCAAGAAAAATGTAAACTTTCTTCTTTAGAAGGTAATATTTACAGAAAATTATATGAATTACTAAAACCTAAAGAGGTACAAGAAGAAATACATAAAGAATTTCCTCAAAGGGATATACATCGAAGAAATACCGGTTATGCTATTGATGAAATTATTAATTCTGAAGTATTTTCTAGTAGTACCAACCAAATAAACATTTGTAAACTACTTTCTGGTAGTGAAGGTACTTTAGCATTTACAACAGAACTTACTTTACAATTAGATGATTTACCACCCAAAGAATCTGTACTAATTGCAGCACATTTTACAAGTATAGAAGATTGTTTAGCGGCCGTTGCACCAGTGATGAAACATTCACTTTACACTTGTGAAATGATGGATGAAACCATTTTAGATTGCACTAAAAGCAACTTAAAATATAAAGAGAATAGGTTTTTTATCGAAGATGACCCTGAAGCTATTTTACTGTTAGAAATTAGAGATCATCACCAAAAAGGTCTTCTTTCTCAAATTCAAACTCTTTTAGAAGAAATTAAACAAAATACAAGATGTTATGCACAACCTATTTTAAAAGGTATGCAAATAGAAATGGCAATAGAGCTGCGTAAAGCAGGTTTAGGTTTGTTGGGGAATATGAATGGAGATGAAAAAGCAGTTGCTTGTATAGAAGATACAGCAGTTAGTATTCCTAATCTAGCTAATTATATTGGAGAGTTTACTGCTATTATGAAAGCGTACCACCAACGTGCTGTTTATTATGCACATGCAGGCGCAGGAGAAATACACCTACGACCTATTTTAAACTTAAAAGCTAGTAAAGATGTAAAATTGTTTAAGCAAATTACACACGACGTTGCTAGATTAGTTAAAAAATATAATGGTTCTTTAAGTGGGGAACACGGAGATGGTAGAGTGAGAGCAGAGTTTATTGAAGAAATGGTGGGAGAGAAAAACTATCAGCTTTTTATAGAAGTAAAAAAACTATTTGATCCGCAACAGATTTTTAATCCTGGTAAAATTGTTTTTGCAAAACCTATGGAAACTTCCCTAAGGTATGTAGCAGACCGTAAAGAGCCAAAAATAGAAACCTTTCAAGATTTTTCTGATACTAATGGTATTTTACGTGCTATAGAAAAATGTAATGGTACGGGAGATTGCAGAAAGAGTGTAGAAGCAGGAGGCACTATGTGCCCAAGTTATAGAGCTACCAAAAATGAAAAAGATACCACGCGTGGTCGTGCCAATGTATTGCGAGAGTTTTTAACCCAAAGTGAACAGCCAAATCAATTTAACCACCATGAATTAAAAGAGGTGTTAGATTTATGTATTAGTTGTAAAGGGTGTAAAAGTGAGTGTCCTTCTAACGTAGATATGGCAAGTTATAAAGCTGAGTTTTTGTACCAATACCAAAAAGAAAACGGATTTAGCTTAAGAAACAAAATGTTTGCGCATAATAATAAAGCCAACAAATTTGGTTCTGTATTTTCTGGAATCACCAATCATTTATTTACTAACAACGTTTCTTCTAGTTTTATTAAAAAATTAATGGGTGTGGCAGAAAAACGCTCATTACCTACAGTTTCTAAAACAAGTCTAAGAAAATTAATACAAAAGAAAGAGATTCCATTAATTCCGAAGAAAAAGATAAAAAGTGTTTATTTATTTATAGATGAATTTACCAACTTATTAGATACACCTATAGGTATAGATGCTATAGAATTATTGGTAGGCTTAGGTTATGAAATTAAAACTACAACACATGCAGAGAGTGGCAGAAGTTATTTATCTAAAGGTTTTTTAGAAGAAGCAAAAGTGTTAGCTAATAAAAATATAAATGTTTTTAAAGATATAATTACAGAAGAAGTCCCTTTATTAGGTATAGAGCCATCTTCTATTTTATCTTTTAGAGATGAATACTTAAGATTAGCAGAAAATAGGGAAGATGCTTTAAAACTATCTAAAAATGCTTTTTTGATTGAAGAGTTTCTTTCTTCAGAAATTAAAAAAGGAAATATCACATCCTCTCAATTTAGTAGTGAATTTAAAGAAGTTAAAATTCATGCGCATTGTCACCAAAAATCGCTTTCTAATAGCAAACATACTTTTGATATTTTAAATCTTCCTGCAAATTTTAAAGTCACTATAATACCCTCTGGGTGCTGCGGTATGGCCGGTAGTTTTGGTTACGAAAAAGAACATTACGAAGTTAGTATGCAAATAGGGGAGCAAACTCTTTTTCCTGCTGTAAAAAGAGCCAATGCAGAAACAATTATTATAGCAAATGGTACTAGTTGTAGACACCAAATAAAAGATGGAACACAAAAAAATGCTTACCATCCGGTAAGCATTTTAAATAAATATTTATTAAAGTAATACTTTAAAAATTACTCTGTAATAGTATATGAATCAATTTCTTGCGTTATATCAAATTGATAATCAGGAATGCTAGAAACTGTTGGTATATTAATTTCTTCAAAATTATAATTAATAGCAGTTTCACTATAAATCATTCCTACATTATTAGCGTAATAATTGGTAATTTGTACAGCGTCTTGAGGTTCTAAAACCGGAATATCAACACCAAAAAAACTAGCATTAATTTCTATATTCACAGCAATATTAGAGCTAATTACATCTTCAAAAATTTGCTCTCCTGCGGTATAGCTTTCATAAAAACTATTTTGGGTAGAAGTTATGGTATAATCAAAAGTAAAAGGGATATCTACTCCTTGAATATCTACCGACTGAGTAAATGAATCTTCATTTTCAGAAAGTTCATCACCAACATTTGCATCTGCATCAAAAATAATAATGTTTATTAGTGGTATAACAATGTTCTCTGTATCTACAATTCCTAAATTTGTAGCGTCTAACTCTAACTCTCCGTTGTAAATTAACTGGTTATCTGCAACCGTTAATTGTCCGTTAGCTAATAAGCCTGTTACAAAACCTTGATCTTCAATACTAGCATCAGAATTTAACGAATAATAACTCACACCTTGTTCTTCAATTAAAGAAGAAATGCTTAAGGTTTCTTGCGTATTTGTTGTATTACCATCTTCGTACACAAATTCATTGTTATACGTCCAACTATTACTAACAGTTAACGGAAAATAATTAGAAGTAGTTTCTTCATTCTCATCACTATTACTGTCATCACTAGAACAAGATGCAGTTAAAAGAATAGAAAAGGCTAAGAATAATAAGTTTAATTTCTTCATTACAAAAATTGATTTGTAACAAATATACTATTTATTTTTTTCTGGCTGAGAAGTAATAGTAATGGCCGCTAACATCCCTTGAAAATCTTTTACGTCTTTTTCTGTTACTACCTCTGGAGCATAATCTTCTTTTTTAAAGTAGTTAAGACTCCAACGCCCGTCGTGATACTCTAAAGAACTTAAATTTTCTATCCAATCTCCAGAGTTTAAATAAAGGCAAGTTCCAAATTTATTTACTTTTCTTACAATTTGAGGCTGATGTATATGTCCGCAAATAACATATTTATAATTATTTTCTATTGCTAAATCTGAAGCTACAGTTTCAAAATCTTGAATATGTTTTACTGCCTTTTTTACACTGTTTTTTATTTTTTTAGATAGAGAATACTTCTCTCGGTTCATTTTAGTTAAGCACCAATTAATAAACCGATTAAAAAGAATTAAAAAATCATATCCCCAACCACCTAATTTAGCTAACCATTTAGCATTTTGTATAGAAGCATCAAAAACATCTCCGTGAAAAAACCACGCTTTTTTACCATCTAACTCTAATACTAATTTATCTACTAAAGAAATTCTACCCATTTCTACATCGGTAAATTTTCTTAACAAATCATCGTGATTACCTGTAATATAGGTTACTTCTGTACCCTTTGCAGAGAGATCTATTATTTTTTTTATTACTTCTAGATGAGATTTTGGGAAATAGCGTTTTCTAAACTGCCAAATATCTACAATATCTCCGTTTAAAATTAATTTTTTAGGCTTTACACTATCTAAATACAGCAATAACTCTTTTGCATGACAACCAAATGTACCTAAGTGTACATCAGATATTACTACTAAATCTACTTTTCTTTTTTTTTGTCCTTGCAAAATAAATCTTGTTTTATACAAAGTAAAGAAAGCAATTACAAAAACATATTAATTTGATTTTAAGCAAAGTTGAAGTTATTGTTACTCAAAATAAATATAGTTAGTTACAAAAACGGCATTTCAAAATATAAATCTAAAAGTAGATAGTTGTTCTATTGACAAAAAAATAATTTTAGAGCCAAGTATTTTATTTATTTAACGATTAAGAGTAAATTATTGAAGATTTGTTATTGCTTCTCGATTAAAACCAATCTTTCTTAAAAATCCATTTTTAAATGTAACCCTAAAAAATTACATTTGTGGAAAATCGTATTATGGCAGGAAATTCCTTCGGAACAATTTTTAAGCTAACTACTTTTGGTGAATCTCACGGGAAAGCACTAGGAGGTATTATTGATGGTTGCCCAGCAGGTATTGATATTGATTTAGAACAAATTCAACTTGAACTTAACCGTAGAAAACCTGGCCAATCTGCCATTGTTACTCAACGTAAAGAACCAGACACGGTTCAATTTCTATCTGGTATTTTTGAAGGAAAAACTACCGGTACTTCTATAGGTTTTGTAATTGAAAATACCAACCAAAAATCTAAAGATTACGGACATATAAAAGACGTGTACAGACCTAGTCACGCAGATTTTACCTATACAGAAAAATACGGAGTAAGAGATTATCGTGGTGGCGGAAGAAGCTCTGCAAGAGAAACAGCAAGTAGAGTAGTTGCAGGTGCAATTGCTAAACAATTTTTAAAGAATATAGAATTTTACGCTTACGTAACCTCTGTAGGAAAAATTGAATTAGAAGAAAACGATACTATAGATTTTACAGAAATTGAAAAAAATCCTGTACGCTGCCCAAATGCTCAAAAAGCTGCAGCAATGGAAGATTATATCAAACAAATAAGAAAAGAAGGGGATACCGTTGGCGGTACAGTTGCTTGCGTAATTAAAAATGTACCAGTTGGCTTAGGCGAACCTGTTTTTGATAAACTACATGCAGAATTAGGGAAAGCTATGCTTTCTATTAATGCTGTTAAAGGTTTTGAGTACGGTAGTGGCTTTAAAGGCACTCAAATGAAAGGAAGTGAGCATAATGATGCTTTTAATTCTGACGGAAGTACTAAAACTAATTATAGCGGAGGTATACAAGGAGGTATATCTAACGGTATGGATATTTACTTTAATGTAGCTTTTAAACCTGTAGCTACAATTATGCAAAAACAAGAAACCATAAACAGTGAAGGAGAAAAGGTAGAGATGCAAGGGAAAGGGCGTCACGACCCCTGCGTAGTACCTAGAGCGGTGCCAATTGTAGAGGCTATGGCAGCACTCACTATTGCAGACTTTTTCTTAATAAACCGAACAACTAAAGCGTAAAGAACTAAACTTATATATGAAGAAACTTGCACTACACTGGCAAATATTAATAGGAATGGCACTAGGGGTAATTTTTGCCCTTATTATGACTAATTTTTCTTGGGGAGCAGATTTTGTTGCAGACTGGATAAAACCTTTTGGTACTATTTTTATTAATGCTTTAAAACTTATTGCAGTACCATTAATATTAGCTTCGTTAATTAAAGGAGTTTCAGATTTAAAAGATATTTCTAAATTATCTAAAATGGGATTTAGAACTATTGGTACTTATATTTTAACTACGGTTATTGCTGTAAGTATTGGTTTAGTAGTAGTTAATTTAGTAAAACCAGGTTCTTCCATTTCTGAAGAAACTCGTACAGAATTAGTAGAAAACTATGGGGGAGATGCAGAATTAAAACGTCAAGATGCAGAAAAGCAAAAAAAAGCGGGTCCCTTACAAGCATTAGTAGATATAGTACCTAGCAATATTGTAGGTGCCTCTTCTAGTAATGCTAATATGTTACAAGTAATTTTCTTTGCAATTTTCTTCGGAATAGGATTAATATTAATACCTGAAGAAAAATCTAAACCTGTAAAAGCTTTTTTTGATGGTTTTAATGAGGTAATTCTCAAAATGATAGATATTATAATGCTAGCAGCTCCATATGGTGTATTTGCTTTACTTGCAGCTTTAGTTGTTGAAGCTCCAAGTGCAGATTTATTTGCCGCCCTTGGTATGTATGCGCTTTGTGTAATAGGTGGACTTTTATTAATGATTGGTGTTTACATACTACTAGTTTGGGTTTTCACTAAAAAAACACCTTCTTTTTTTATAAATGGTATTTCACCAGCGCAATTATTAGCATTTTCTACAAGTTCTAGCGCAGCTACACTTCCTGTTACTATGGAAAGGGTAGAAGAGCATTTAGGTGTAGAAAAAGAAGTCTCTAGCTTTGTTTTACCAATTGGTGCTACCATAAATATGGACGGTACAAGTCTTTACCAAGCAGTAGCTGCCGTATTTATAGCACAAGCTTTTGGTATGGAATTAGATTTTGCAACTCAATTAGGTATTATTGCTACCGCTACATTAGCGTCTATTGGTTCTGCTGCCGTACCTGGTGCTGGTATGGTAATGCTTGTTATTGTTTTAGCACAAGCAGGAATCCCAGAAGCTGGATTAGCATTAATTTTTGCAATAGATAGACCTTTAGATATGTGTAGAACTACTGTAAATGTAACTGGAGATGCTTCTGTATCTATGCTAGTAGCAAAAGCAGTGGGTAAATTAAGAGAGAAACCACTAGTTAAAAATTGGGACGACTCTTATAAGAAATAGTAGAAAAAGGGACTTTAATTTTTAATCTAAAGTCTCTTTTTTTATTCTATAAATTTCTCTTTTAATTCTGGGGTAGGGATACGGCAGTTATCTTCTTTACCAAACCATTTGTATCTATTTTTAGCTATAAAATCATAAATCATATTTCTAAATCCTTCCGGAATAAAAAGAAAATAACTTGCTAATTTATATATACCAGATAAATGTTTAGCAATTTGTAAAGCTGCGGTAGATTTTAGGTAATAAGCATTACCTGGATCTATTAAAATCATAGAATCTACTTCTGTGGTATCAATACCACGTTCTTCAGCTAATTGAATACCCAAAGAACTTTGTAAAGAAGCAAACCTAAATACATCATTCTTGTCGTGATCTATAATTTTGTTCACAGCGTTATTGCATAGGTTACAAACGCCATCAAACAAAATGATTTTTTTATTTTGGGGTATAGTACTCATTATTTTTTAGCTCGTTGTACCAATTCTAATCTATCTAAAGCTACTTCTGTGGTAAACATACCATAGTTAATAATTGCTTTTCCTTTTTCAATTTTATCTATAGTACCAACAGAGCGACTATCTTCTAATCTCACTTTATCATTAATTTTAAAAGATACAATTTTCTTTTCTGTAGCTTTCTTTTCTTGTTCTGCCTGCTTTTCTTTTTCTATTTTTTTCTTTTGTCGAATAACTTCTATCTTCTTTTCAGCTTCTTTCTTAATTTTTTGAACTTGTGCTTTTTTTGCTTCAGCTTTTTTCTTGGTTTCTTTTTTTCTTTTAGAATTCTCTATAGCTACAAATTTTAAAAACTCACCAATTAAAAGCTTCTTGTCTTTATTATTAAAAAACTTTTCACTTAAGTCATCTATTTTTTGACCTATATAAATCATTCTCTGGTTACTATCATATAACTCCTGAAAACCTTCTAATTTTTGCTGAACTTTTGCATTAATTTCATCTAAACGTTTTTTCTCTTCTGCTGCTTTTTGTTCTTTTTCTTTTAAGCTAGAAGTAGTTTTAGAAAGTTTAGAGCGTTCTTGCTGAAGTTTAGCTATACTTTTATCAAATCTAATTTTGCCGCGCTCTACTTTCTTTTTAGAACGATTAATTAAACTATAAGGTATTCCGTTTTTTTGAGCTACTTCAAAAGTAAAAGAGCTACCAGCTTCACCTAAATGAAGTTTGTAAATAGGTTCTAAAGTTTTAGAGTCAAAAAGCATATTTGCATTAGAAATTGCTTCTGTTTCTTGTGCCATTTTCTTTAAATTGGCATAATGTGTAGTAATTATTCCGTAAGATTCTTTTTCATAAAATACCTCTAAAAAAGTTTCTGCTAAAGCGCCTCCCAATTCTGGATCACTACCAGTACCAAATTCATCTATTAAAAATAAGGTCTTATCATCACATTGTCTTAAAAAATACTTCATATTTTTAAGACGGTAAGAATAAGTGCTTAAATGATTTTCTATACTTTGATTATCTCCAATATCTGTTAATACTTTCGTGAAAAAACAAACTCTACTATATTCATGCACAGGTATTAGCATACCACTTTGTAGCATAACTTGTAGTAAACCTATGGTTTTAAGTGTAATACTTTTACCACCTGCATTAGGTCCAGAAATAACAATAATTCTATTATCTGGTGCTAAAGATATATCTTGAGGAAACGTTTTTTTATTACTTTTTTTATTGGTTAAATAAAGAAGAGGGTGGTAGGCCTCTTTAACATCTAACTCTCTACTTTTTGTAATAGTTGGTAAAACTGCATTTAACTCTTCTGCATACCTCACTTTTGCAGCAATTACATCTATCTCGCTTAATAGTTCTTGGTATTGAATTAATAAAGGTCTAGAAGGTCTAATGTACTCTGTAAGGTATTTTAAAATACGCTTAACTTCTTCTTTTTCTTCGTATTGAAGATTATTGAGCTCTCTTGCATATTGTAATGTAGTTTCTGGTTGTATGTAAACAATACTTCCTGTTTTAGAGCTTCCTAATATAGAACCTTTTACTTTTCTGCGGTACATAGCAGTAACTGCCAATACTCTAATATTTTCTACTACAGTTTCTTTAATATCATCTAAATAACCAGCGCTGTGGTATTTAGATAATGCACTAGAAAAACTAGAGTTAATTTGCCCTCTAACTAAATTAATAGCTCTTCTTGTATTTTGTAATAGAGGAGAGGCTTCATCTTTAACTTCTCCAAATTGATTAATTATTTCTTCAATTTTTTCAACTAAATGCTTTGTATACTCTACCTCATTAGTAGTTTCATACAAGCTTGGGTAAATTTCTTTATATTTTCTAAAATAAAGTATGTGTGTATTTACCGTGTTAGAAAGAGATGCAATTTTTCTAATACCAGAAACATCTAAAATACTATCTTCTATATTTAAAAATCTTAGCTCATTATCTATCACATCAAAACCATGATTTGGTATTCTTGTTTCTTGTAAAGCAGAAGATTTGTATTCATTAGTTTGATGTAATGAAAATAAAATGTCTGAAACCTTTTGAAAAGGTTTGATGTTTAATGATTTTTCTATCCCTTTGTCTGTGATACAATAATCACTTATTTGTTGACAAACGGTTGGAAACTCTAAATCTTTAAGTGTTTTTTCTGTAATTTTTATCATAGCAATATCTACTTTCGTAGTACGACAAACTTAATGAATATTTTATGAAGGTGAACATTCACAATAGCTGGAAAAAACAATTAAATGATGAATTTGATAAACCTTATTTTAAAGAGTTAACCTCTTTTGTTAAAACAGAATATGCCGAGCATACTTGCTACCCACAGGGTAAAGATATTTTTGCCGCTTTTGATTATTGCCATTTTAATGATTTAAAAGTAGTTATACTGGGCCAAGACCCTTATCACGGAGTAGATCAAGCTAATGGATTGTGTTTTTCTGTAAAAGACCATATTAAAACACCGCCTTCTTTAATTAATATTTTTAAAGAAATTGAGCAAGACTTAAATATTACTGTTCCAGAAAATGGAAATTTAGAACGTTGGGCAAAACAAGGAGTGTTATTATTAAATGCAACATTAACGGTTAGAGCACATGAAGCAGGAAGTCATCAAAAAAAGGGATGGGAAAAATTTACAGACAAAGTAATTTCTACAATTTCTAAAAATAAAAGTAATGTTGTGTTTTTATTATGGGGAGGTTTTGCTAAAAAGAAAATTAAATTAATAGACCAAGAGAAACATTTGGTTTTAACATCTGGTCACCCATCTCCATTAAGTGCAAATAGAGGTTACTGGTTTGGTAATAAACATTTTAGCAAAACAAACGATTATTTAAAATCTAAGACTCTTGTACCTGTGGAGTGGTAGTGTGAGATACATTTCTAGCTCCTTTTTTATAAAATACTTTTTTATAATTAGAAGTATTTTTAGGTTCTATTTTATTTCTACTGAATATAAATAGTAAAACATTAATTACTAATAGCGCTGCTAATACACTAAGAAAAATAATCATACAAAGGTTTTATTGGGTTTTCTACATAGTAGATACCCAAAGAACGAAAAGGTTGCGTAAATTATTTTAAAATAATTTTTAAATAGTAATAAAATCTAGAAAAGGGAGCTTTTTATTAATTAAATCTAGATCAAACAGCTGGTTTTGAGTTTCTTCTATAGTTTCTTCTTTTATTTGCTCTTGATCCCATTCTGTCTTTTGCAGCCACAATTTTATGTCTTCCTCTTTTTGATGATATCTGTCTGCTAAAATTTCTGCTAAATTATCTAATTTTTTAAAGTCTCTAGTAATAGAGTTTAATATTTCTAAAACTGTAGTAATGTCTTTATTAAAATTTTGAGTGAATTTTTGTGTAGAAGCAATAACAAAACAAGGCCAAGGACTTGGGCAATCGCCCAATCTTCTAAAAGTACCATCATCTACCAAAGGTTTGGTTGTAAAATGCTCCCACATAAAATATTGAGCATCGTCGTTTGGTAATGCTTTTACAGCGCCAGACAAATCATTTACTACTTCAAAATTTAGGTTAGAAGTATCCCAACCATGGTTTTTGGCATTAATATATGCTAATAGGTGAGACCCAGAGCCAAATCTACTAATTGCTGCAGTAGTATTTTCTAATTCATTTACGTGGTTAAATTTAGAATTTGCTGCTACGTGAATACCCCAGATTAAAGGACTAGCAATATAATTTTGTAGTATTTTAAAATCACTGCCCTCAATAATTTTTTTTACAACCCCTTCTGTAAGCATTAAAGCAATATCTATTTCTCCATTACTTAAAGCTTCACTTAACTCACCAGTGCCTCCGTAAAAATCTGTCCACTCAATATTAATACCTGCTTCTTCAAATTTCTTTTCTTCAATAGCAATATGCCACGGATAGTTAAAATGCTCTGGAACACCTCCTACTTTAATAGTTGTCATTAAGAATGTTTTTTCTGTAAGTAATTGTAAATTTCATATTGAGAACGAATTGTTTTTGTAGAACTATGTTTTACATATTCATTCTTTTGGGTATAATCTTGTATTCTTGCTTTTACATTATCATTTAACTGAATTTGTAAAATATCTTTTAATTCTTCCTTTAAATCTTCATCAAAAATAGGTGCTAAAACTTCTATTCTTCTATCTAAATTTCTATTCATCCAATCTGCGCTTCCTATAAAAATTCTTTCATCTCCTGCGTTATGAAACATATAAATTCTACCGTGTTCTAAAAAACGGTCAATAATGCTGGTAATATAAATATTTTCACTCAAACCATCTACACCCGCTATAAGACTGGTAAAACCTCTTACTAACATTCTTATATTTACACCGCTATTATTAGCTCTGTAGAGTAAATCTATAATTTCTTCATCTTCAAGACTATTAATTTTAGCTGTAATTTTAGCTTTTCTGCCTGCTTCTGCTTCATCTATTTCTTTTAAAATCATAGATGTAAATTCTCTTCTAGTATCAAAAGGGGAAACTAAAAGGTTTTTTGCTCGAGGTATAATTAACTCACCTTCTAACACTTTAAATACTCTATCTAGCTCTTTTGTTATTTTTTTATGAGCAGTAAATAGGGCGTGATCACAATAAATTTTACTGGTTTCTGCATTAAAATTACCAGTACCTATATAAGCGTATTTTACACTTTCTCCAGATTCTATTCTGTCAATTAAAAATATTTTTGAATGGACCTTAATTTTTGGATAGCTATATATTACGTGCGCTCCTTTTTCTTCAAATTTACGCCCCCAAGAAATATTGTTTTCTTCGTCAAATCTTGCTTTTGCTTCAATAAAAACGGTAACTTCTTTTCCTTTTTCTAGTGCTTTAAGTAGAGAAGAGGTTAATGCTGATTTATCTGCTACTCGATAGAGAGATATTTTTATAGAAATTACATCGTTATCTACAGCAGCTTGTTCTATAAAATTTTCTATGTAATTAAAAGACATATATGGAAAGTGCAGTAATTGGTCTTTTGCTTTAATTACTTCAAAATAATCTTTATTAGCTTCAAATGCTTTATGCGGAATAGGAGCGAGCGGTTGATGTTTTAACTCTGGATTGTTAGTTGGGTCTGGAAATGCAAAAAAATCACTAAAATTATGATATTTACCGCCAGGCATCATATCTATTTTACCTAAACCTAAATGTTTACGTAACAATTTTCTTAGTTCTTTTGGCATTTCTGCATCATACAACAATCTGGTAGGTTGGCCATCTGTACGTTGTGCCAAAGAATCGTAAATTTTTTCTGCTAAAACACCATTATATTGATCGTCTATATAAAGCTCTGCATCTCTAGACATTTTAATTTCAAAAATACCTTCTATAGTTTGGTTAGGAAAAACCTGATGCATTTCTGCTCTTATTAAATCGTCTAAAAAAGTAATATAATGCTCTTCCTTTTCTTTGTTTAGAGTTATAAATCTTCCTAATTTCTCTACAGGTATATTTACTAAACCTGCATTATTAGAGTTTTTGAAAGAAACAAAAAAGTAAATTGTATTGTTTTCTAAAAAAAACTGATTTTTTTCTTCAAGATTTACTAATTGCGGCTCTAATTGTGGTTTTAATTTTTCGGTGTAATATACAGAAGCTTCTTTTAATTGATCTTCGTTAAAATCTTTGTATTGAATTAAGTGTATATGATGATTTGCTAATTCTGGTAAAATTTGATCTCTAAATATTTCACCAAATTGAATTTGCTGTTGTGCTACGTCTTTTACAATTTGCTTTATTTTTTTTGTAGGTCTTAAAGCAAGTTTTTTGCGTAAGCTTTTTTTAATTTTTTTAATTTGTCTTAGCTGAGAAACCCTTACTCTGTAATATTCATCTAAATTAGATGAGAATATTGCCAAAAATTTTAACCGCTCATAAACAGGGTTAGATTGGTCTGCTGCTTCTTGTAAAACTCTTTTGTTAAAGTTAAGCCAGTCTATATCCCTATGTTGAAATTTTTTATCTTGGGGTTCTGTCATGTAGTTTAATTTCTTCAAAATTACAAATAAGCCTGAGTAGGTATTTCTAAAGTTCTGTTAAATAAACCTAGAGGTCTAAGAGCTTTTCTAGAGTAAGTTTAATGAGGTTATCTACTATTTTTTCAGGAGTTTTACTAAATTCTCCTGTAATTCTATTGGCTAAAATTGCATTTAAAGAAATAGCTCTATGGCCTAATAATTTTGCCATTCCATAAATACCACTGGTTTCCATTTCTAAATTTGTAATCTTTAATTTTTGGTATTTAAAATTACTAAGCTTATCCATAAACTTTTCATCTTGAAGCGGCGCCCTTAAAACTCTACCTTGCGGAGCATAAAATCCTACGTTAGTAGCAGTAAAACCTGTAGTAATTTCTCCAGATGAAGTAAAATGTTTTAATAGTTTTTTAGAACCATTAACTACATATGGTTTAGATTTAGAATTGGTAAGAGCCAATTGCTGATAAACCTCTAGAGCTACTTTAGTTTCTTGTATGGTTTCACTTTTATAAAAATGCAGTAAACTATCAAAACCAATAGCTGTTTCTGTTGCTATTAAAGAATTTATAGGAATGTTTTTCTGAATAGCTCCAGAAGTACCAATTCTTATAAATTTTAATTTTTTAAGCTTTTTATTTACTTGTCTTGTTTTAAGATTAATATTTGCTAATGCATCAATTTCATTAAAAACAATATCTATATTATCTGTGCCTATACCTGTAGAGATAACGGTTAAGCGTTTACCTTTATAAGTACCTGTTTGCGTATGAAATTCACGTTTTCTTACAATAAATTCTACCTCATCAAAATATTTTGTTACTTTTTCTACCCGTTCTGGATCTCCTACAGTAATGATTGTATCTGCTATTTGATTAGGTTGTAAATGAAGGTGATAAATACTACCATCTTTATTTAAGATTAACTCAGATTCTTTAATCATTGTGAATTAAAGTTTTAATAATTGATGTGATTCTTGATTGTATAAAAAATCGTATTTTTTTGCACCGCCGTAATATAAATCGTCTTTAAGTTCTTGATAAAAATTTTGCGATTTATTGATAGCCATTTTGCCTTCTTCTGTTAAGCTAAATTTTGCGTTATTGAAGTAATAAAATGGCTGAAGCTTATTTATAACTCTAAGCATCTGCATATCTCCATAACCATAGTAACCTTGATACTCTAATGCATAACCCAATAATTGATTATCACTTGTAATAGTATTGTTAACTATTAGTTTTAAAATATTATTTTCTAGAGAATTTAGTCCAGACTCCATATTAGGAAAACGCTCTATATGAGCTCTTAAACAACTTGATAAATATTCAAAATTAGAGTTTTTCTTAATTTCTGGTTTTAAACGCAACGGATTGTTTCCGCAGTAAAAACTCCAAACTAGTTGAGCTAACTCTAAATCATCTTTGTTTAATAAAATTTTATGGGTAAAATGATTGAGTAGTTCTTTATCTGTTAATAGAGAGAGTCCTTGTAATTTTTCTTCTCCTTTTAAACGTTTACTACATACTAAATATATAGGCTTTTCAATTTTTTGCTGAAATAAAAACTGAATAGCGGCAATCATATTAAAATGGCAAAATAAATCAAACTCAAACCATAAAATTATTTCTTCATAATTTTTAGCTAAACACAGGTTATTAAGTTCTTTTACAAATTTATCTTCATAATCACTCGGCGGGATATGGTAATAAAATTCTAAAAATTGTTTGCGTGTTTCTATAAAATCTAAACTTCCAATTTCTTGAATAGTTTTGCCTTCACATAGCATCTCTCGCCATGTGATTATTTGACCAGAAATATTTAAATTTTCAATTCTTTGAGTTAAATTATCTCCGTTAGTGATATGTAGTTGTTTTTTGCTCATTTACTAACCACCAACACGTTTCACCTTAAAACCCTTATCTTGAAGTATTTCCATTATTTGCGGTCGGTAATCTCCTTGAACAATAATTTTTTCATTTTTAAAGCTACCACCAACACCTAAAGTTGTTTTAATTTCTTTAGCTAGTTTTTTAAAATCGTCATCTGCTCCCGTGTAGCCTTCAATTATTGTAATGGGTTTACCTTTTCTTTTTTCATATTTACAGATTAACGGATCGTCTTGTAACCATAAATTATCTTCTGTATTTTCTTCTACAGGCGTTTCTTCTGGTTCGTGATCTGGAAATAAATTTTTAAGCTGATCTTGTAAATCCATTTTAGCTTATTTATCTTCTTTAATTAAACCTATTTCTACTAAACGTTGGTGTAAAAATTGACCTGCTGTTATATCTTCAAAATGTTTAGGGTTTTCTTTATCTATACATTCTTCTAAACAATTTAAAGGCATTTCACTTCTTGGGTGCATAAAAAACGGAATAGAATATCTTGGTTCTCCCCATTGTTCTTTTGGTGGATTAATCACTCTATGTACAGTTGAGCGTAATTTGTTATTGGTATGTCTTTCTAACATATCTCCAACGTTAATTACTAACTCATCTTCTTGAGGAATAGCATCTATCCATTCTCCATCTTTTCTTAATACTTGAAGACCTCCAGTAGAAGCTCCCATAAGAAGTGTGATTAAATTAATATCACCGTGAGCTCCAGCTCTAACAGCACCTTTTGGTTCTTCTGTGATAGGAGGGTAGTGTATTGGTCTTAAAATACTATTTCCATTACTTGCCCAATGATCAAAATAATGTTCTTCTAAACCTATGTATAATGCTAGTGCTCGTAAAACGTAAATTCCTGTTTTTTCTAACATTCTATAGGCTTCCATCCCAGTATGGTTAAAATCTTTTAACTCTTCTACTTGAACATTTTCTGGATATTCTTCAATTAAATTTGCATCTTCAGAAGGTTCTTGTCCAAAATGCCAAAATTCTTTTAAATCTCCTTCTTTTTTACCTTTGGCGTGCTCTTTCCCAAAGCTAATATAACCACGTTGGCCACCTAGACCTTCAATTTCATACTTTTTTTTAGTCTCTAGAGGTAGTGCGAAAAAAGAAGTTACTTCTTTATATAATTCATCTACCAAATCATCACTTAAAAAGTGATTTTTTAAAGAAACAAATCCAATTTCTTCATAAGCTTTCCCTATTTCATCAACAAATTTTTGTTTTCGTTTAGCATCGTCAGACAGAAAGTCTGCTAAATTTACACTAGGGATATTATTTATAGACATGATTTATGTTTTTTATATTAAGCTTAAAACAAAGCTAATGATTTTCTTTAATTTAATATTAATCAGAATTATTTATATTAACTAAAAAGATTTATAATAAATTTGATATTAAACAATCTTATAATTTATGAACTCTGCAAACACTACAGAAGATACTATTGCTAGTTTTTATTCACAAAACGTTTCTAATTCAGTAAAATTACTTTTGTATAAACGTTTATTGAAACCTAGGCTAGTAGAAGAAAAAATGCTAGTGTTGCTAAGGCAAGGTAAAATCTCTAAATGGTTTAGCGGTATTGGTCAAGAAGCAATCTCTGTGGGAGTTACATCTGTGCTTACAAAAGATGAATACATTCTTCCTATGCATAGAAATTTAGGAGTATTTACAACTAGAGAGATACCTCTACATCGGTTGTTTGCGCAATGGCAAGGTAAACTAAGTGGTTTTACTAAAGGAAGAGATAGAAGTTTTCATTTTGGTACGCAAGAATTCAAGATTATAGGAATGATTTCTCATTTGGGACCACAACTAGGTGTTGCAGATGGTATTGCTTTAGCCCATAAACTAAGAAAAGAAAAGAAAGTTACTGCTGTCTTCTCTGGAGAAGGAGGTACTAGTGAAGGTGATTTTCACGAAGCTTTAAATGTAGCAGCTGTATGGAGTTTACCTGTTTTATTTTGTATTGAAAATAATGGTTACGGTTTATCTACGCCAATTAACGAGCAATTTAGATGTGAAAATATAGTAGATAAAGGCAAAGGGTATGGTATGGAAGCTCATTTAATAGATGGCAATAATATTCTAGAAGTTTATTATCGCTTATCTAAAATAGTGGAGAGCGTGAGAGAAAATCCTCGTCCTGTTTTAATAGAATTTAAAACCTTTAGAATGCGCGGCCATGAAGAAGCTAGTGGTACTAAATATGTACCTCAAAACTTACTTGATAATTGGGCTAAAAAAGATCCTGTAGAATTATTAAAAAAACACCTAATTGCAGAAAACTTACTCACACCAGCTGAAGATAAAAAAATAAAAGACGACATTATTGAAGAAATTAACCATCATCTTAAAATAGCTAATACAGAAGAAGAAATACAAGCAAATTTAGATGATGAATTATATGATGTTTATTCTCCTTTTACTTTAAAACAAACAAAACCATCTTCTAATAAACAAGAACTAAGGTTTATAGATGCTATTTCAGATGGCCTAAAACAATCGCTAGAAAAATTTGACCAGCTTGTAGTTATGGGGCAAGATATTGCCGATTATGGTGGTGTTTTTAAAATCACGGAAGGTTTTGTAGAAAAATTTGGTAAATCACGTATAAGAAATACTCCTATATGTGAATCGGCTATAATTTCTACCGCAATGGGTCTATCTATTAATAAAATGAAAGCGGTGGTAGAAATGCAGTTTGCAGATTTTGTTTCTAGTGGCTTTAACCCTATAGTTAATTATTTAGCAAAGGTAAACTATCGTTGGGGGCAATCTGCAGAGGTAGTAGTAAGAATGCCTTGTGGAGCAGGAGTTGGAGCTGGCCCATTTCATAGTCAAACTAACGAAGCTTGGTTTACCAAAACTCCAGGCTTAAAAGTTGTTTATCCAGCATTTCCGCAAGATGCAAAAGGCTTACTATGTACTTCTATAGAAGACCCAAATCCTGTATTATTTTTCGAGCATAAAGCTTTATATAGAAGCATACGCCAAGAAGTTTCTAAAAATTACTTCACTATTCCTTTAGGTAAAGCTTCCCTTTTAAAAGAAGGTAAGAGCATTAGTATTATTACTTATGGTGCTGGGGTGCATTGGGCTTTAGATTATTTAGATCAACATTCAAAGGTAGATGCAGATCTTATAGATTTGAGAACCCTTCAGCCATTAGATAAAGACACTATATACGCTTCAGTAAAAAAAACAGGTAAAGTAGTTTTATTGCAAGAAGATTCTATGTTTGGAGGTATAATGTCTGATATTTCTGCTTTAATTATGGAAAATTGTTTCGAATATTTAGATGCTCCTGTAAAAAGGGTTGCTAGCCTAGAAACTCCTATTCCTTTTGCTAAAAATTTAGAAATACAGTATTTAGCTAAACATAGATTACAACAGACTATAGAAGCATTACTTCAATACTAATTATTCTTAGCTATATTTTAACAATTCATAGTTAAACATTCTTAACATTTTCGGCTAAAAAGAAAGCACCCTTTAAATTTGATTGAAATAGATAACCAATCATTTTTAATTATGAAAAAAATTATTGCATTAGTTACTGTAAGTTTATTATTATTTGCTTGCGGAACAACCAAAATTGAAAGACAAGCCGAAAGAACGTTTAAAGGCTCTTGGACTTTAAATAATGTTACTTACCCAAATAGTGATGGGTTTGTAGATGTTACTTTATTTCAAGATGCCTCTGCCAATTGCTTTAGAAACTCTCAATGGAATTTTATTAGTAATAACAACAAAGGCACTTATACTTTATCTGGCGCAAATTGTAATGAAGGTACTAGAAATTTTATTTGGGCTGTACAAGAAGAAAATGCAGATAGTGGTTTATATGATTTTACCTTAAAACCTATTAATGACGGAGAAAATGCTAGAAAAATAAACACGGGATTTAGATTAAATCTTGTATCTCTATCTGAAACAAATATGGTTTGGGAGCAAACCGTATCTTATGAAGGACAACCTTTTATTATTAGAATGAATTTTTCTAAATCAAATTATTAATCAAATCAAAAAAATATATTATGAAAAAGATAGCTAGTAAATCAATAATTTTAATAATGTCATTAACTCTTGTATTAACAGGTTGTGATGCCATTAAAAATGCAAACAATACACAAAAGGGAGGTGCCGTTGGTGCTACAGGCGGAGCTGTAATTGGCGGTGTAATTGGTAATAATATAGGTGATGGTAACAATACTGCTTTAGGTGCCATTATTGGTGGTGTAGTTGGTGGTGCTACTGGTGCATATATTGGTAACCGTATGGATAAACAAGCGCAAGAAATAGAACAAGAAATACCTGGTGCAGAAGTAACTAGAGTAGGTGAAGGGATTAGTGTAACTTTTGATGAAAATAGTGGAGTTTATTTTGATACCAATAAATCTGATATCAATTCTAAATCTAAAGAAACTTTAGAAAAACTAGTTGCCATATTTAAAGAGTACCCTAACACAAATGTTTTAGTTGAAGGTCACACAGATAATACAGGAGCAGAAGATTATAATATGACCCTTTCTAAAAAAAGAGCTAATTCTGTAACCAATTATTTAACTAGTCAGGGTTTATCTAACGGAAGATTTACCACCAATTGGTACGGAGAAACTCAACCTAAATATGACAATAATACTGCAGAGGGAAGGTCTAAAAATAGAAGAGTAGAGTTGGCTATTGTGGCAAACGAAGAAATGAAAGAAGAAGCTGCACAACAAACTAATTAATAGTGTTATTGTTAGCACACAAAAAAGCCGCTAATTTAGCGGCTTTTTTTATTAAAATAATTTAAGAGATTAATGGGTTTGCATTTTCTCTTTCTTTTTTTGTAGTTGTGTTTTTAAATCGTTAATAGTTTTAGAAACAGCTATTTCAAAATTCTCTTCATTAGAAGAAGCAAAAATTCTTGGTCCAGGTACACTTAACTGTATTTCTGCAATTCTTCCTTTATCTTTAGAGGTAGAATTTTCTGTTTTAAAAAATACTTCAGCACTAATTAAAAATTCATATCTATCTTTTAATTTGTCAAGTTTAGTTTTTGTAAATTCTTCTAAACGCTCGCTAGCACTTACGTGAACATAATTAAAATTGGTATCCATAGTTATTTATTTAAGTTTATTGAAAGATACAATTTACAATGCTGTAAACCTATTTTTTTAATATGCTTTTAGCAATTTTCTCTTTAAAAACCCGTAAACCTAAAAGCTTGTTAAACTCCCTGTAATTGCTGATAAGATTTTTTAAATTAAAAGAAAAAATTAACTAAAAACTAAAAGAAAAATGTCAGCCTTAAACGTTACTCAAAAACTTATTAAAGATCATTTAGTAGAAGGAGAGCTAATTCCTGGTAAAGAAATAGGAATAAAAATAGATCAAGCTCTATTACAAGATGCAACAGGTACCTTAGTGCAGTTAGAATTAGAAGCTATGGGGCTCGATAGAGCTAAAACCGAAGTAGCTGTACAATATGTAGATCATAACTTATTACAAACAGATTTTAAAAATGCAGATGACCATTTATTTTTAAAATCTGCAGCTCAACGATTTGGTTTATGGTTTAGCAGACCCGGTAACGGTGTAAGTCACCCCGTACATATGGAACGTTTTGGCAAACCCGGTAAAACCCTAGTAGGGTCCGATAGTCATAGTTGTGCTGCTGGTTCTTTAGGTATGTTGGCTATTGGTACAGGTGGTTTAGATGTTGCTTCTGCTATAGCAGGTCAGCCTTACTACGTAAAAATGCCAAAAGTAATGGGCGTGAAACTAACTGGTAAATTACCAGATTGGGTAAGTGCTAAAGATATTATTTTAGAAATGCTTCGTCGTCATGATGTAAAAGGTGGTGTGGGCAAAATTATTGAATACTATGGTGAAGGTTTACAACATTTAAGCGCGATGGATCGTCACGTGATCGCCAATATGGGAGCAGAATTAGGTGCAACTACCACCGTTTTCCCAAGTGATGAAGAAACTAAACGCTTTTTAAAATCGCAAACCAGAGAAGATGATTGGGTAGAGTTAAAAGCAGATGAAGGTTGTGAATATGATTTGCACGACGAAATTATTTTAGATGAATTGGTGCCATTAATTGCTTTGCCAACTAGTCCAGGTAATGTTGTGCCTGTGAGTGAAGTTGCTGGTAAAAAAATAAGTCAATGTGTGGTAGGTTCTTCTGCTAATCCTGGTTTAAGAGATTTTTGGATTGTGGGTGAGATTGTAAAAGGAAAATCTGTAAATGCAGAAGTAAGTTTAGATATAAATCCTACTTCTAGACAGATTATTCAGAATATGATAGATATTAAAACCTTCGGAAATTTAATTACCGCAGGAGCACGTTTTCATCAAAGTGGTTGTATGGGTTGTATTGGTATGGGGCAAGCACCCGCAAGCGGAACGATTAGTTTAAGAACGATGCCAAGAAATTTCCCAGATCGTAGCGGTACTAAAGATGATCAAGTACATTTATGTAGTCCAGAAACTGCAGCAGCTTCAGCATTAACAGGAAAAATTACCGATCCTAGAGATTTAGAAAAATTGTATGATATGAAGTATCCTGAGTACGTAGATCCAGAAATTCATATTATCAATACAGATATGCTAGTGGCTCCGTTAGAAGATAATAAAAGTGTAGAATTACAAAAAGGACCTAATATTAAGTCGCTTCCGCATATAGATAAATTAAAAGATTCAGCAGAAGTTCCTGTTTTACTAAAAATGGGAGATAATATTTCTACCGATGAAATTCTAAAAGCAGGAGCAGAGGTTTTACCTTTTAGAAGTAACCTTCCAGAAATTAGTAAGTATGCCTTTACGGTAATAGATGAAACTTACTACGATAGAGCTATGCAAACCAAAGATCAATTTGGCGGACATATAGTGGTTGCGGCAGATAATTACGCACAAGGTTCTAGTAGAGAGCACGCTGCTATTGCGCCAAAATACTTAGGTCAAATTGCGGTAATAGCTAAAAGTTATGCCAGAATTGCTTGGCAAAATTTAGTGAACTTCGGAATACTACCTCTAGAGTTTGAAAATAACGATGATTATGAAAAATTTGAACAAGGAGATACAATTAAGCTGAAAAATCTTCGTGATGCCGTAAAAAATAGAGAAACAATTCAAGTGGAAATTGTTAAAGAAAATGGCGATTCTGTAACTATCCCAACCAAACATACCTTAAGTGATAGACAAATTAGAGTTTTATTGAAAGGAGGAATTATTAATGAATTTAAAGAAAAGTTGAGCTAATCTGAATTTCTTTAAATTAATAAAGCCTGAATATAATATTCAGGCTTTTTTTAGGATTCAATTTGTTATTTATGGTTGTGGTATTTCCCCTGTATCGGTATCAAATAAAGGGTTTAAATCGCTCAACAATTTTACTTGCACAGCTCTGTTACCTCTTACGCCAATAGGGAAAACTAAAGTTTCTGGATTTTTAACAAGTACTTTAATAGCACTATTTTCATCAAAATCTACCGGATCATCACCATACAACTCTTTAAAAATAGGATGGTCTTGATTAATCAATTTATCTACAGTAACCCCTAACATTTCTGCAAGTTCTGTCCATTCTGTTCCTGTAAGATTACTTTTCAGTAAATCTACAGGTAAGACTTTCAAGTCAGATGATTCTGCTCTCGCTCTAATCTTCTTACCAAGTTCACTTTTAGAATCGTAATATACGGTTAGCTGTCTTTCATTTTTGGCTAGTACTGACATATTTTTTCTTTTAAATTTTAGCATTTACTATAAAGTAAACTCAATAGTTTTACATAGAAAAGTTTTTATCATTTATTTAGCACGTTAGAGAAGTTGTTATATTTTTTCTAACCTTAGTAATTATAAGCGTAACTTAGCAGCCTAGAAAAAAAGAATTTATGAGTACTTTCCAAAAATTAGGAATTAGTAAAGATTTTATAAAAGGTTTAAATGAGTTAGGTATTGTAGAACCTACTCAAATTCAGAATGAAACTATTCCTGTTTTATTAGACAAGCCAACAGATTTTATTGGTATTGCACCTACAGGAACAGGTAAAACTGCGGCATATGGGCTACCTATTCTTCAGCAAATAGATATAGAAAATAAAGTAATACAAGCACTTATTTTATCTCCTACTAGAGAATTGGCTCAGCAAATTAAAAAACAGCTGTTTAAGTTTACCAAATACATAGATGGTAAAATTTTTACGGAAGAGGTTTATGGGGGTGAGAAAATTAATATTCAGATTAATAATCTAAAAAGACCTACGCATATTGTAGTGGCTACTCCTGGTAGATTATTAGATTTAATTGAAAGAGGCTCATTAGACCTAAAGCATATAAAAACACTTGTGCTAGATGAAGCAGACGAAATGCTAAGCATGGGCTTTAAAGAGGATTTAGACAAGATTTTAAAATATACCGGACAAACAAAAAATACGTGGTTATTTTCTGCTACTATGCCAGCTGAACTAAATCAGCTTATTAAAAAATACATGTCTAACAAGGCTATTAAAATTGAGCCTAACAAAAACTTGGTGAACACCAATATTACTCACCAATACATTAATACTAGCTTAAAAGATAAAGATGATGCGTTGATCCAATTGTTAGATGGAAGAAAACAAGAACGTGGTATTATTTTTACTAGAACTAAGGCTGGAGCTCAAAAACTGACTAAAACCTTGAAAGAAGAAGGTTTTTCTGTTGAAGCGTTAGAAGGAAATATGCAGCAACGTGACCGAGAAAAAGTAATGCGTGGCTTTAAAAAGGGAATTACTCAATTTTTAGTTTCTACAGATGTTTCTGCAAGAGGTATTGATGTAAATAATTTGGCTTTTGTAATACATTACCAATTACCAGAATCTTTAGCTTATTACACACACCGAAGTGGTAGAACAGCAAGAGGAGGGAAGTCTGGCGTTTCTATTGCTTTAATTTTACCACAAGAAATTGCTCAGATTAAAGAATTACAAAAAGAATTAGGCATTACTTTTATTGAAAAGAAATAAACAAAAGCAGTAAGTAAACTAATTACTTACCGCTTTTTTGTAGACAGACAAACAACGTTCCCGAGCTTCTTTATGGTCTACCATAGGCTCGGGATATTTATTGGTACCATATTCTGGTATCCATTTTTTTATATATTTTTCTTCTTTATCAAACTTTTCTTTTTGAGAAGTAGGGTTAAATATTCTAAAATAAGGAGCTGCATCTACACCGCTACCAGCAACCCATTGCCAGTTACCAACGTTAGAAGACATTTCATAATCTAGTAGTTTTTCAGCAAAATAAGCTTCTCCCCATCGCCAATCTATTAAAAGGTGTTTACATAAAAAACTCCCCACAACCATTCTTACACGGTTGTGCATTAATCCAGACTCGTTAAGTTGCCTCATTCCTGCATCTACTAAAGGGTATCCTGTTTTACCTTCTTTCCATTTTTTAAATTCTGCTTCTTTATTTCTCCATTCAATTCTATCATATTTTTTTTTAAAAGCTTCTGTTACCGTTTCTGGATAATGATAAAGAATTTGCATAAAAAACTCTCTCCAAATTAATTCTTCTAAAAAAGTTTCGTTTTTAACTTGAATGGCTTTTTTTATCATTTTTCTAATACTAACAGTACCAAACCTTAAGTGCGTACTTAAATATGAGGTAGCATCTTTAGCAGGCAAATTTCTGTTTTCATCATACTCTTTCATTAAGGTTTTAGTTAGAGTATAATCTGGCACTTCTATAGAAGACTTTTTAAATTTTATGTCTGATAAACTTAAATTAGGTAGTCTTGAGTTTTTTATTAAATTTTCTAAATAATCGTTGGTATAAAATATTTTGAGTTTATCTTCTTTAAAATTACTTTTCCAAGTTTTCATGTATGGCGTGTAGACTAAATAAGGGTCTCCATCTTTTTTTACAACCTCGTCTTTTTCAAAAATAACTTGATCTTTGTAGGTATGCAATTCAATTTTTTCTTTTTCTAATAAATCTGAAATTTCTTGATCTCTATCTTTTGCATAGGGCTCGTAATCTCTATTAGTAAAAACTTCAGCAATAGAATAATCTTGAAGTAATTGTGCAAATATCTCTTTAGGTTTACCGTAATATATGGCAATAGAACTCTCATAGTTTTCTTGAAGTTCTTTGCGCATAGTCTGTAATTGTTGGTGTATAAAATTTACCCTAGCATCATCTTCTGGTAAATCTTTTAAAATTTCACTATCAAAAATAAAAATAGGTATTACAGGGTAATCACTCTGTAATGCTTTATAAAAACCAATATTATCGTCTAGTCTTAAATCTCTTCTAAACCAAAAAATATTATATTTTTGAGTATTCATTTATTGTAAGTTTAAAGTAGACAAACCTCCGTCTATGCCTATTACTTGTCCGGTTATCCAACTACTTTCTTCTGTTAGTAAAAACTTTGTAAGTTTAGCTATATCTTCAGGTTCTCCTATTTTTTTTAATGGATGGCGTTGTGCCATTTTGGTGATTTTTTCTTCTTTATTTAATAATTTTTCTGCTAAAGATGTATTGGTTAGAGAAGGAGCTATTACATTCACACGTATTTTAGGAGCTAACTCTGCAGCTAGAGATTTAGCAAAACCCTCTATAGCACTTTTAGATGCTGCCACGCTAGTATGAAACGGCATACCTGTTTGTGCTGCAATGGTACTAAAAAACACCAAACTAGCTTGATTAGATTTTTTTAATTTATCTAATAAACCTTGAACTACTTTAACTAAAGATATAAAATTGAGTTGTAAATCTGTCTCAAAATCTGTTGTTTTCAACATTTTAAAAGGCTTCAAATTTATACTTCCAGGAAAAAAAGCTAAACCATCAATTATTTCTGGTAAATCAAGAGTAGAAATATCGTCTTTTAGTACATCAAATTCTAAGTGCGTAACATTTATATTTTCTAAATCTCCTTTAGATCTCGATGCTACAATTACCTTGTATTCTTCATTTAATAATTTAGCAGTTGCTAAGCCAATTCCTTTACTTCCGCCTATAAGTACTATATTTTTCATCAATTTCTATTTATAATCTCCAAATAATTCAATTAACTTTTTTTGTCTATACGCAAATATTTCTTCTAGCTTATTTTTTACAATAATCGGGTGTGCAATTCTGCCTAACAAACCAAAAGGCAATTTGTAATGGATGATATCTTCCATTTCTATACCGCCCTCAATTTCTTTGATAAAATGCTTGTGATGCCATAATGCGTACGGACCAAAACGTTGCTCATCTACAAAATATTCTCCTTCTTTTACGTGTGTAATTTCTGTAACCCATTTTGTTTTAATACCTGCCACAGGAGTGACAATGTATTGTATTACTTGCCCTTGATACATTTTTCTGTCTGCTCCATCTAAAATATCAAACCCCATATAATTTGGAGTAATTACTTTTAAATTTGCCGGATCTGATAAAAACTCCCAAGCCTGAGCTTTTGTAATTGGCAGTTTTTGGTACTTATGTAGTTTATAAATTTTCATAAGTTAAAATTACAATATATTTTGTTTAATAAACTAGCTTAAAAGTTAAACAAAAGTTATTGTTTTGAAAAATATAATTTACAAAATAGGGGGAAATACATTATTTTTACTCACTAATTAAAAGATCAATATAATTCTATTATGAAAAAAATTATTTCTTTATGTTTATTGCTTTTAGCAGTAATTACCCTACAGGCTCAAATTCAAACTCCACAGCCTAGTCCACAAGCTAAAATTTGGCAAAAAGTTGGTTTAACAGATTTTACGGTAGAATATTCTAGACCATCTATGAGAGGTCGTGAAGTTTTTGGAAATTTAATTCCGTTTGGTAAAACTTGGAGAACCGGAGCTAACGAAAATACAACCATTACTTTCTCTACAGATGTTACTATAGACGGTAAAAACTTAACAAAAGGGACTTACGCTATCTACACCGTACCAACTGCAGCTAATTGGGAGGTGATATTTTACAAAAAAACAGATAACTGGGGTTTACCTAAAGAATGGGATGCTTCACAAGTAGCACTTTCTATAAAAGTAGAAACTCAAAAAATGCCAATGACTATGGAAACTTTTACTATAGTTATTGATGAGTTAACTAATGACTCTGCGATGGTAAACTTTCTTTGGGAAGAAACTGTAGCTGCTTTTAAAGTAAATGTACCAACAGATGCTATTACTATGAAAAGTATTGAAGGTGCTATGAACGGACCTTCTGCTAGAGAATATTACAATGCAGCTAGTTATTATTATGCAGAAAATAAAGATTTAAAACAAGCTTTAACTTGGATGGAAAAAGCAATAGATATGCAAGAATCTGCTCCTTTTTACATGTTGCGTAAAAAATCTTTAATTGAAGCTAAATTAGGAAAGAAAAAAGATGCTATTAAATCTGCCAAGGCTTCTTTAGAGGCTGCAAAAAAAGCAGGAAATGCAGACTACGTGAAAATGAATGAAGATTCTTTAAAAGAATGGGGAGCTAAATAATTATTTAACTTCTATATACAAAAAAGGGAAAGCCATTGGCTTTCCCTTTTTTTATTAACTATATAAAATTACTCTTCTAACATTGCCAAAAACTTATCTAAGTTTGGTAAAATTAAAATACGAGTTCTTCTGTTTTTTTCTCTTCCTGTAGCTGTAGAGTTGTCTTCTAAAGGCATATAACTACTACGTCCAGAGGCAATTAATTGTTTACCATCTACACCATACTTATCTTGTAAAACTCTTACAATAGAAGTTGCACGACGTACACTTAAATCCCAGTTATCTTCTAAATAAGATTCTTTTTTAATGGTTTGGTTATCTGTATGCCCTTCTACTAATATCTCCATAGATGGTTCAGATTTTACTACCTGTGCAATTTTACCTAATAATTTATGAGCTTTAGAGTTTACCCAGTAACTACCACTTTTAAACAATAATGCATCAGAAATAGTAATTTGCACTACCGTTTCTTCTACATTAATATCAATTCCATCGTCGTCACCTTCATTTAAAGACTTAGTTAAATTATAAGAAACAGCTAAATTAATAGAGTCACTTAAAGTTTTTGCTCCACTTAATTTTTCTGAATCTACATTTTGAAGCGTTCTACGCATTGCTTCTTTAGACTTGGTAGACATTGCGGCAATGTTATCTACCATTTCTAATTTATTATCATTCTCTTCTTGTAGAGAGTTGATTTTAGAATAGTAATTAGAAACTTTTTCTTGAATTTGTGCATACTTATCTTCACATTCTTCTTTGTCTACTCTGGTTTGCATTAACTCACTTCTGGTGTCATCTAATTGAGTTTCAATTTCTGTATACTTCTTTTTAGATACACAAGAACCTAGTAAAAGGCTTAAAGAAACTGCAGAAAGCATCATTGCTTTTTTCATAATTTATTTTTTTTGATTTATAAGAAGCGAAGTAATGGGTTTAGATTCTTAAATTTTGTTTGAGAAACCTTATTTTTTTGTTAAAACTGTAATTTTAAAAAAAATTGGAAGTCTTTAAATTTAGGTGATGGCAAGATTATTGATTTTAAGATTCAATAATAAATTTAAAGTTATTACTTTCGTTAATATATAGTTATTCTATGAAAAACTTCTTTTTATTAATTTTCGGAATTTGTAGTATTTCAGCTTGGGCACAATTAGATAGTCCAACCACCACCACTACAGGAAATTCTATTAGCACCCCTAATGAAATTAGTACTACTTCTAGAACAGCACCTAGCTTAAGTCAAAAAAACAATAGTTTTTACAAAAGACCGCAAACTGCAAGATTAGAAGATAAAGAAGAGAAAATTGATATTACAGAGAACGAAGGTTTTATTGATCCAGAAATAAATTTTGATCCTAAATACTTAAAGCAGGAACCAGAAAATAAAATGGACGATAAGTTTAAAGAAAATCAATATTTAGGTGATTTTAAAACTACTAGCGGACAAATAAAAATTATATGTAGAGATCACCAAGCGGTAGATGGAGATATGGTAAAAGTTTACCAAGATGGGGAAGTAGTTGCTCCAAAAATTTACTTAGAAGGTAAATACAAAACGGTTTATTTAGAGCTAAAAAGTGGCTTTAATAAAATTGAAATAGAAGCTCTAAACCAAGGGCAATCTGGACCAAATACTGCAGAATTTAAGGTATTAGACGAAAGTGGAAATATTATAAGTTCTAATATTTGGAATCTAGCTACAGGATATAAAGCTTCTTTTATTGTAGTAAAAACAGAATAGAGTAGTGGCTACCTTTTTTACTTTTTTTCACTTTTACTTCTAGTAATTACAAAGTAAGCTACGTAAAACCAGCTGAAAAAAGCATGAATAATTGCCCATAAAATAGACTTGTTTCTTTCCCAAGAAGCAATTGCAGCTATTGTAGATCCAATCCCAATTCCGTTATTAATTATTGTAGATTTAGAATCATATTCTGTAGTGTGACAATACGCATCTATTGCTACAAATAGAACTAAAATTATAGTTAAGTAGTATTTCTTTATATTTAACATTAGCCTTAAAATTATATGTTGATTAAGTATTTATCCTTGAATTACAACTAGTCTTATTGTTAAAAGAAAGAATAAAATTAGCTGTTTTTTGTTAATCTGAATACAAAAATATGTCTATAAATTATATTTAAGCTTATTTTAATGATTAAAAATCACGTTATGGAGAAATCTTTTTATAAAAATCTGTTTTTAATTTCTCTAATAGCTGCTTTTATATTTGGCTGCAGAAGTAGTAAAACCGAAGAGCAAAAAGTAAAAGAAAATACAGACCTACAACAACTAATTAATAAATCTCATTTTATCATTGAACACCAATGGATGAAACCTTTGCGTGTACAACAAATATCTATTACTAATAATGATAACTATATTAAAATGTATGGTGATAGTATTAGTGTCTTTTTGCCATATTACGGCGTTAGACAATTTGGAAATAGCTACGGAAGTACTGGCGGAATTGAAATAAACGGTACCTATAAAAACCTAAGCGTAAATTATGATAAAGAGAAAGAAATCAGCATTTCTTTTGAAGCTAAAAATCAATCTGAAGCATATCAATTTAACTTAACCATTTATCACAACAAAAAAGTAAATACCTACGTAGTTTCTAACCAAAGAGACAACATTAGTTACCAAGGTTATATTTCTATGTTAGATTCTATTCAGTAGAATATATTTCAGGAGATAAGATTTACTCTTCACAAATTTCCGATTACTGATTTGTCAGTATAACTTATTAATAGGCTTTTTATAGTAATACAATTATCTAGGGTAGTTTCTAAAATATTCTATTTTACATAATATAAATTATAGTACAAATATATAATATGAATAAAAGAGCGCACACATACGTAGTATTTTACATAATTTTGCTGATATACTGAAAAAGCCACACAGAATGCATTTAACATTTGGTGGCTTTTTCTGCTATTAATCAATCAAACTAAACTCAGGGTTTATTTTATTTTGAACTTCCCGTTTGAACGAATATAAATTACGGTCTCGATCTCTGTGCTTAATAAAGGTTCTGCACCTTCTTCCGCACCAAAATAAGAACCTATTTTTAATATGTTTTCGTCATCTTTTTTAGAAAATTGATGAGTTACTTTGCCAGAAATAACAACAGCTCTAAAATTTGGACTTAAATTTTTAATTTTACCCTTGAAACCAGCAGGTAATTTTAAAAGTGTGGCACGAAGTTGGTTTTTTTCGTGGCTTCCCCATAAAAATGCAGTTTTTACATTACTTTTTTCTGCAATCCATTCAATATCGTTAGCATTTAACCAAACTAAATTGTTTTTATCTACATTTATTGGTCTTTCGCCATTATCAAAAGCTTCCGATGTTGGTTTCACTAAATATGGCCCTTCTTGTATATCTAAAAACGCCATATTATCTTCTGCATCTGCAGCTGTAATATGTGCTTCGCCAGCAGGTTGTTGCCAGTACGAACCGGCTGGCAACCATTGTTTTTCGGCGTTTTCATCATCATTATGTAAAAATCCTTTAATCACGACACCACGATACGTGATGTTGTGAATATGTGGTGGCGAAGAAAATCCTTTTTTAAATTTCACTAAAAAACCTGCAGGCTCGTTTTTAGTTCGGTCGCCCCAGAGTTTTCCTGCAGCCGGACTTTTATCGCCTCTCAACGGATTTAACCAACCCCATTCTACATTTTCTGCAGTAACAACTTCGTTTATAGATTTTGCTGGATCTGTAGTTGGTGTTTGGGCACTGACTCTAATTGCTAAGAATAAGAAGACAACCATTATAAATTTTTTCATCACTATGGATTAAAATGATTTATATTTCAGTAAAAATTTCACTTTCCGGCAATCTAGATTTTGGTGTTTTATCTGTGGTGTTAAAGTCAGATTCTGCCCTGTAACCTATAGAAACTGCAACTAAAGCTGTAAATCCTTTTTCTCTTAACCCGAATTCATCATCTAAAGCTTTAACATCTATACCTTCCATTGGTGTGGCATCAATACCTAAAGTTGCAACACCTAATAAAAAGCTTCCTATGTTAAGATATACTTGTTTTTCCATCCAATGATTTAAATCTTTTAAATCGTATTTATGAATACCTGCAAACGCTTTAACGGCACCTAAAAATCCGTTTTTAATGTCTTCGTTGGGAAATCTTCCATTTTTATCTTCGGTGTCCGCAATGTGTTGGTAATAATCTTCATCTGCATCTGTTTTTGCACAAAAAAGCACAACAGCTGAAGCATTGGTTACTTTAGGTTCATTAAAATGGAAAAAACCTTGTGTTCCTTTTGCTATACGTGCTTTTCCTTCTTCAGTTTCAGCAATAATAAAATGCCAAGGTTGTAGGTTGACACTTGATGGGCTCATTCTTAATAGGTTTTTGACTTCAGCCATATCTGCTTCAGATATTTTTTTTGTTGGATCAAATTCTTTAGTAGTGTATCTCCAATTTAATGTTTCTTTTAAACTCATTTTTAATTGATTTTTATTATAGTTTTAATTTATACTATCAAAAGTATAGTTGCAAAAATATTGGTAGTTTACATTCTGTGCAATAACGGTCATAAATGATAGTATAAAATTTAATGGTTATAACATCTGATAATACCAGTGATAATAGGTATTTATACAAAATGTTAAATAAACTATAAAAAGTATAGTTGTGTAATTAATGATAGTATAATACCTTTGTATAACTTAAAATTAAGTTTATGTATAAATTTAAAGGTAAAGAGTATCCTTGTTGTGCTAGTTTAACAATGGGAGTTATTGGTGGTAAATGGAAAACGGTAATACTATTTCATTTAATTGATGGTCCGCTTAGGTATAACGAATTAAGAAAAGAAATGCCTACAGTGACAGAACGTACGTTAAGCTTACAATTAAAGACATTAGAAGAAGATGGTGTAATTAAAAGAAAAGTTTATACTACTAAGCCACCTTTGAAAGTAGAATACTCCTTAACTGAGTTTGGAAAAACACTAATACCTACCATTAAATCTATTGCAGACTGGGGTGTATTTGTAGTTAATAGCAAAAAATAAATCATAGTTTTAAATCATTTTTAATTTTAACCTCTTTCTATTCTATTAAATAATGAAAAAAATTACACTTTTAATATATATAATAGTTTTAGTGAGTAGCTGTTCTACTTCTAAAATAGAATCTAATTCATGGGTTTCTGAAGATTTTAAACCAAAATCTGTAGAGCGCATGCTTATTTTTGCCAATACAGAAGATACTAGTTTACAAAGCGATTTTGAAAATAAAACTTCGGAAGTTTTAAGCAAAAAAGGTATTACTACGGTTACTATGCACGAGTTGTTTCCGCAGGTAAAATATCAAGAAGACAGATCTCCAGAAGAGATTAATGCTTTTATTGTAGAATGTAAAAATAAGAATATAGATAAAATCTTATTTGCATCTCAAAAATCAATTACCGTAGATACGGTTTTAACTAAGTCTCTTCATAATTACATGAATTCTTTAAAACCATTAGAATTAGGTAAAACTACGTCTAATGAAAAAGTAGAATACGATACTAAAAAAATTACAACCTATACTATTGAAGTAGCGGTTTACAATATTAATACTACTATTAATCACCAACCCATAGCTAAAACCGAAGTAAAAGCTACCAATCCAAAATCTGTAAAAAAATTAAAAGAATATATTATTAGTGATATTTCTAAATTATTTGATTTTAAATAATTTGACTCAAGCAATATAAATAATTACTTTAAGTGTAATTTGGTTTTTATTTTTTAAGGAAGGTTAGTTTATTCTAATAGATATACTAAAAAATGTAGGTAAAAGCATTTTCACTTATACCTACATTTATCAATTATATGTAAGTAATTAAAATGAAAGTTTATTTACTTTCAAACTTTTGTAATAACACTGCAAAAATTATAATTACCCCTTTTACTACTTGTTGCGGATAAGATGGTACATTTAATAAATTAAGAATATTACCTATTAAACCTAAAATTAGTACTCCCATTAGCGTGTTTATAGCTGTACCTTTACCTCCATTTAAACTAGCACCACCAATTACTACTGCGGCAATCGCATCTAGCTCCCAAGCCATTCCCATATTTGGAGAACCTAAATTAGTTCTAGAAGCTACAATAATTGCTGCAGTTGCAGCCAATGCACCAGAGATAGCATATACTAAAAACTTATACTTATTTACTTTAATACCAGATAGTCTAGAGGCTTCTTCGTTACTTCCTATAGCTATAATTAATCTACCAAAAACATTGTAACGCAACATTACCATTGCCATAATTACGATTATAAAAAACACAATAGCGATATTAGGTATACCCAAGGTAGAGTTATTGGCAAAATTAGACATAAACTGTCCGCCAACGGTGGTAAATGTTACTGGAGAACCTTTAGAGTAGATAAAACTCATACCTCTAGCTACCGTCATTAATGCTAGAGTAGCTACAAATGGAGCCATTTTTTGGTAAGCTACCAAATAGCCAGAAATACTACCCAAACCAAAACCTAGTAATAATGTAAATAAAATTGCCACGGGCAAAATAAAGATGTTAACTAAAATAGCAAACATTACCGCCAAAAGGGCAACCATAGAGCCTACAGATAAGTCTATACCTCCTGTTAAAATTACAAGAAGCATCCCAATACTAATAATACCAATACCAGAAACTTGTTTTAGTAGGTTAGATAAATTAACAGATGTAAAAAATACATCAGATATAAATGCTGAAAATATTACTAATAGTATAAATATAAATATAGTATTGTATTTTACTAGAAACTTAAGAATGCCTCCTGGACTGCTTAATTGTTGTTTTATTGTTAAAGCCATAACGCAAATGTTTTTTTAATTAGATTGATACTTTTTTTAGAGGTTCACCTATAGATAGGCGTAAAATGTTTTCTTCAGAAAATTGCTCTTTAGCTAATTCGCCATAAACGGTACCTTCGTGCATAACTAAAATTCGATCTGAAATACCCATAATTTCTGGCATATCTGAAGAGATTACTACAACCCCTACTCCTTTTTTAGCTACTTCATTAATTAGATTATAAATTTCAATTTTTGCTCCTACATCTACACCACGTGTAGGCTCATCTATAAAAATTACTTTACTATCTATGCTTAACCATTTGGCTAGAGCTACTTTTTGTTGATTACCACCACTTAGGTTTTTTACATCAATTTCTGAATGTGGAGTTTTAATATTCAGTTTTTCTATTAACCCTAGTACTTTTTTGTATTCATTGTCTATGTTTATAAAACCAAGTTTACTAGAAATAGAATCAAAACTGGTAACACTTATATTTCGTCTAATAGATAAAGGTAAAAACACCCCTTCTTCTTTTCTATCTTCAGAAACTAAACCTATTTTATATTCTGCAGCATCTACAGGAGAGTTAGTTTCTATTTCTTCTCCATTTAAAATTATTGTACCAGATTTTTTCTTATCTGCTCCAAAAATAAGTTTAGCTGTTTCTGTTCTTCCGCTACCACCCAATCCTGCAATACCTAATACTTCTCCGGGTTTTACATCAAAAGAAACATTGTGAACTAGCGTATTTTTAGAAGTTAAATTTTTCACTTCAAAAACAGGTTTGTCTCCTATTTTTATATCTCTTTTAGGGTACAAATCATTTAATTCTCTACCTATCATTAAATGTATAACTCCGTCTTTATCTGTATTTTCAATAGCCATTGTACCAGTATCTACACCATCTCTTAATACAGTTACAGAGTCTGCTATGGTAAAAATTTCATCTAAATGATGTGATATGTATATAATAGATACCCCAGATTTTTTTAATTGAGATAGTATATTAAATAGTTTTTTAACATCATTAGGATCAAATACTGTTGTAGGTTCATCTAGCACTAAAACTTTGGTGTCTTCTGCTATTGCTTTTGCTATTTCTACTACTTGTTTTTGAACAATACTTAAGGTTTTAACTTTTACAGAAGCATCTATCGTAAAGCCTAAAGAATCTAGTAATTTTTGAGCATCTTGGGTTAAACTCTTCCAATTCATCCAGATTTTATTTGCACCTAATTTGTGTAAATAAATATTTTCTGCAACCGATAAATCGTTAACTAAAGATAATTCTTGATATACTACATTAATACCCAATACTTGACCTTCATGCGTATTTTTAGGATTTATTTCTTGACCGTCTAAAACCACAGCACCAGCATCTTTTTGGTGTACTCCACTTAATATTTTAATTAATGTAGATTTTCCTGCTCCATTTTCTCCCAACAAAGCGTGAATTTCTCCAGCCTTAACTTTGAGGTTTACATCTTTAAGTACAGAAACAACCCCAAAACTTTTGGATATTCCTGTCATTTCTAAACGATATTCTATTTCTGAATTTTTCATGTTTACAATTTAAAATTAGAAAATAGCGTTAGGGTTGTAATATTCTGCAGCATTCTCTTTAGTAATTAATAACGGAGCTGTGTAAGATTTTTTATTGAAGTCTCTTTTTCCGTTCATATACTCTATGGCATATTGTACTGCATTTTTACCAATTTGCACAGGACTATTCATAGCTGTGCAGCCATAAAAATCAGTTTCCATAATATATTTAATAGCCTCTTTTTGTCCATCTGCTCCTGCTACAATTAAAATATCATCTGTTTTACCTGCTTGAGCTATTGCTTTAATTGCACCTAATACACAAACATCAGATTCTGTAATTACTACATTAATATCTGGGTGAGCTACTAAAATATCTTCCATAGCTTGTAAACCACCTGCGTAAGACCACTCAGTATATGCTTGAGTTTTTACATTTAAAGTGATTTTACCTTGTGCTCTTAATTGCTCTTCTGTAATACCTTGCAACAAACCTTGTTTACGTGTACGACCCACTGGGTTACCAGCGTTACCACTTAAAAGTGCAATATTCATAGGTTTACTACCAAATTTTTTAGCTAACCACTCCCCTGCTAATTCTCCGTTTGCCAAATTGTTAGATTGAATTGTTGTTACAAAATCTGCCGTTGGATTAATAGAACTATCTATAATAAAAACAGGGATACCTGCGGCTTTTGCCATTTGCGTAACACCTACCAAAGCATCTGGATCTTTAGGGTTTAGTAGTAAAGCATCTACCCCTTTGGTAATTAAATCTTCTACCGCTGCAATTTGTTTGTTGATATCATTTTGCCCATCTGCAGAAATAAATTCCATTCCGTTTTTTTCTGTAGTAGATTTTATACTTTGCCATAAGGCTTGGTAATACGGAGCGTTTAATGTTGGAGAACAATAGCCTATTTTTTTACCTTTTAAATCAATTTTACTCTCAAATACATCTTTTACTTCTTCTGTTGAAGTATTTTTAAGAGTTTTGGTTTTATCTAATTGTTCTGCACAACCAATTAAACTACTTGTTAAAATGATGAAAAATAACAGTGATACTCCTTTAGCAAGTTTGTATGTAGAAAATTTTGTTTTCATAATCTTAGATTTTTAAATAATTAATTACCGATTAAAATAAAGTAAGATCAAATTGTAATACGGTTCTTTTCTGTTCTGGATTCCACATTAAGGTTACATCTACCGGAAGCGTATGTTTTAGTACTTCAAATTGTTTATTGTAAGTTACACCAACATTAATAATATTGCCAGTACCTTCTGTATAAAACGTTTTCGTAGTTAAAAAAGACCAAGCCCCACCAGCAAAAAGTGAAACACTAGAGTTTTCATTTTTCCAAACTTTACTACTCACTTCAAAATAATGTGTCCAAGAGTTTTTTAAATTTCCATTATCTTCTACTTCATAATCTCCAGAACCACCTCCAATAATAGTAGCTAAGTATAAAGATGTGCTTGGTAATACTTGGTAGCCAAAATTTAAATCTACAAAGTTATAGCCTTGGGTTTTATCATAACTCCAGTAATTTAACTCGTCTCCTCTCTCTTCTACCCCTGTAAAATTGTTATGAGTTACTGCTTCTATAAAAAACTTATCTGAAAAACGATATTTCGTATAAATAGAAACCTCTTTGTAATAAGCACTTTCATTCTCTCCAGTAGTAATGTTTTTTACATCTACAGAAGAAAAACTTGCTCCCCCCCAAAATCCAAAAGTGAATTTTTCATTTTTAGAGTTATATTCAATATTGGTAGCAATCATAGCTCCAGGATGTACTACAAAACCATGCCATGTATGCATATTTTTTAGGTGTGCACCAATACTTACAGGAGTATACTTTTTTTCTGCAGTAACTTCTTCACTCACTAGAGTATCATTTGTTACCTCTGCATATTGAGCAGTAATTACATTTGCAAAAAAGAACAATGCTATTTTAATGATTAATAAACTTCTTTTAGCATTCACTTTGCTGCTATAACCAAAGCTCTTTTTTAGTGGTGGGGTAAAATTTTTATTCATTATTAAATATTTTTAGATAACATTTTATAAACGTCATCTTTACGTTTGTTTTTCAAATATATCTTAATTTTTTTATAAAAACCTAATTATTCAAAATAAAATACAGAAATAAATGCGCTATCCTTAATTTTATTAGCGTTTATATAGGTTATTATTAATAATTAATTACATTTACTAACGTTTTTAAAACGTTTAATCTATATTTGAAAAATATTCAACATACAACTATTTATGAAAAACGAGAAAATATTAAATGTATCTGTAGATTGTGTTGTGTTTGGGTACGATGTTGCTACAAAATCTTTAAACGTATTAGTAATAAAACGTTTTTTAGAATCTGAAAAAGAAGTTTTAGTAGATGATTATGTATTAACAGGGTACCACGTTTACCAACACGAAACCTTAGATGATACTGCTACTAGAGTATTAAAAGAATTAACTGGATTAACCAACCAATACAAGAAACAATTTAAGGCTTTTGGTAATCCTGACCGTTTGACTAATGAAAAGGATTTAATTTGGATTAAAAATGAAGAATTTAATACCAGAACCTTTACCATAGCTTACTACTTTTTATTAAAAACAGATGATGTTGATTTAAATAAAAATGAACACCAAGCAAAATGGTTTCCTGTTAATAATTTACCAGAACTAGGATTTGATCATAAAAAAATAATTACAGAAGCTTATGAAGATTTAAAGACAAAATGTTTGTCTGAACCTATTATTTTTAAACTATTACCAGATAAATTTACCATTAATGATGTGCAAGATTTATACGAATCTATACTAGGTATAAAAATAGATAATAGAAATTTTAGAAGAAAATTGATTAATAAAAAATACATCATAGCTTTAGATGAAAAACAAGTTGGAGTATCTAAAAAACCAGCTCAATTATATATATTTAGTAAAGATGTATATGACAAAATGTTTCAAAAAAACTATTTAATTAATATTTAAAATTTCTATAAGTAGCTCACTTTAAAACTGCTAAAAATTTATACTTCAAATTGTGAATATCTATCTTCTGTTTTAAGGCATTTGCTAGTAGCTAAACCTTATTTTTGGCATCCTTAAAACAAAAAGATATGAGTGCAACTTGGTATGAATGTAAAGTAAAATATAGAAAATTTGACGAAGCCTCTGGTACGCAAAAAGTAAAAACAGAAGCTTTTTTGGTAGATGCTATTTCTTATACAGAAGCAGAAACTAGAATTACAGAAGAGATGGCTGCTTATTTGATGGAAGGTGAAGAAATTAAAATTACCAATATCAAAGTAGCTAATTACGCTGAAATACATCCGTTTGAAAACTCTGATAGATGGTTTAAATCTAAAATATCCCTTATTGCTTTTGATGAAGAAAGCGGTAAAGAGCGTAAGACCAATTTATACTTGTTAGTACAAGCTAATGATGTAAAAGAAGCTTTTGAAAATACCATCACCACAATGAAAGATACCATGGGTGAATATAGCATACCTGCCGTATCAGAATCTCCTATTATGGATGTTTTTCCCTATTTTTCTGATGAAGAAGATCAAGCAGAACTTGCAGAAGAGTTTACCAGACTAAAAAACTCTGTACCTGTAAATAATGATGAAAATGAAGAGTTAGCAATGGAAGACTCTTTTATCTCTGAAGCAGAGTAAATTAAAAAATAGAAGTTGTTTACAGTAATAATGGTGTAAATAACTTCTATTTTTCACTATCACTTACAGAAAAAACCACATCACTCTCTTTAATTGGGTATACCTAAGTATATTTGTAACCTATTATAAATTAACTGAAAAAATTATCTATTTCTATGTTTCCCAAGCCTTTTAAAAAATTACACGATCATCTGAAAGAAACATTAGAAAATCGAGAAATTACCACCCCAAATTCTCTGCAAATTAACAGTATACCAGTAATTAAAAGTGGTATTAATACATTTTGTATAGCCCCAGCAGGTAGTGGTAAAACTACAACACTTATACTTACCACTTTACAAGCGTTACAATGTGAAGCGGTTGGAGAAGCACCTAGAGCTGTTGTTTTGGTAGAAAATAAAGAAAAAGCATTAGAAATGCAAGATGCATTTATGCCATTTACCAGACGTACTTCTTTGCGTTTGTATGTAGCTCACGAAAAAATGCACATAGATTTGCAAAAATCTGAAATTTTAGCTGGTATAGATATACTTATTTCTACACCTAAAAATTTAAATAAATTATTTTTACTGAATGGTGTACATACTTCTCAAATAAAAATCTTTAGTGTAGATGATGCAGATTTTCTTGCTCAACAATCAGACTATGCAGCGCTTTTATCTATAAGTCAAAGTATAATAAAAAGTCAATACGTTTTATATTCTGAAAAGTTAGATGCTAAACTAAAACGTTTTGAATCTTATTTTATGGAGTATTCTAAAAAAGTTAGTGATCAATAAACAAGTAAATACTTCACTAAATGATACCAAAATTACACTATATAACCGAAGGAGATTCTGCTAAAATACACCTAGAGAATCTTCAAAATGCGTGTACTTCTGGTGCCGAGTTGGTTTTATTAAATTTAGATCACCTTTCTGATAAAAAATTTTTAAAATATGCTCTTGAAGCTAGAGAAATAACAAGTCATTTTCAAACAAGACTAATTATTAGAAATCGTTATAAAGTTGCTAAAGAAATAAAAGCTGATGGAGTACATTTAGAGAAATCTAACACCTCTCCTTCTCTATTAAGTAAAGAGTTATTTACTTGGCAAACCATTGGCGCAACTGCCAATAATCTAGAAGAGTGTGAAACTTTAATTAAAGAGGAAGTAGATTATTTATACTTAGCTCCTTTTCAAAAAAAATCATCTTCTGAGAATCTTGATTTAGCCTTAGGGTTAAACGGATATACCTTAATTTTAGAAGCATTAAATACTACTACGCCAATACTTGGTTATGGAGAAATTACTCTACCAGAAGTAACTGCTATTTTAGCTACCGGTATTTCTGGCGTAGCAGTAGACCGAGCTATTACTGCTAATTTTAATAGTACAAGAGACTTTAATTTGTTATTAAATGCCTCTTCTACCCAAGAGCAGCGTCATAGTTTTAAATAAACTGCACCGCTTTATAAATATTAAAAGCCTCCAAATTTTTTAGCAAATAATGGAGGCCTTTTAGTTTTTAAAGAATACCTTCTAATTTATACTGAGTAACATAATCACTAGTTATCTCTTTAAAACTATTGGTACAATAAATATGGTCTATAGTTTCTTTTAATTCTTCAAACCCGTAATTAAATTGGCCGTGCGTAACATATAAATTCACTTTAGTAGCTCCTTGTTTTTTAAGAGCTTCGGCTAAAAATTTAAAGGTTCTTCCGCCATCAGCTAAATCATCTACAATTAAACATTCTTTGCCTTTCACATCTCCTTGAATACTAATTATAGGAGCTCCATTTACCCTTACTTTGTTAGATGGAACTAAATCTGCATTTAGTTTTTCTGCAATTTCATGTGTAGTTTTATAAGCTCCTGCATCTGGACTTACCAATACTGGATTTCCTATTGTGTGAAATGCTTTTTCTACGAAACTGAAATGTGATATTTTTTCTGAATTGTTAATTAAAGCCAATGAAATAGGGCTATGCGGATGCAGAATATAAACTTTATCAAAATTCATAGAATTAATAAAATTGCATATTACTTTTAAATCAAACGACTCTCCCTTATTAAAACGCCTGTCTGAACGTTGACCTATTAAACAAAATATAGTTAATTGGGCTACTCCAAGT
Organism: Mesonia phycicola; assembly: GCF_900141885.1. Taxonomy (GTDB): domain Bacteria; phylum Bacteroidota; class Bacteroidia; order Flavobacteriales; family Flavobacteriaceae; genus Mesonia; species Mesonia phycicola. Next base: position 99,904 of record NZ_FQYY01000002.1, read on the forward strand.
TTGTTAGTAGTATTTTCAGCATCCCAAGCCTCTTTTATGGAGGCCACTTTAAATAAATCTTTATAACTATTTCCTCTAATTTTTATATGAAGGTCTCCACTTTCTACTATTTTAGCAGCAATTTGGCCATCATTAAAATCTTTTATTTCATATTTCATCATACTTAGTTTAAAGATTTTGATTAATGCGATCTCTAATTTCTTGTATATTCACTTGATTTAAAAATTTACCATTTTCGTAAATAACTTGTAAAGCACCTTTATTCTCTTGCTCTGGTGTTACTTGGTCTACTAGTGTAAATTCCCCATCTACTAAGTCTACCTTTATTAATCCTTTTGCAGATTTTTTTACACCATTATCTGTAATTGGATCTTTAAAAATTTCTCTTCGTTCTCCATTAACTACTACAGAAGTTGCTTTCATTGCAAAACCAAAAGTATCTCTAGTATTATATTGATAAGTAAATGAACCAATCCCTAAAACAACATTCGTTGTAGCAAAGCCTTTATCACTTAACCGTTGACAAATATTTTCTGCTCTTTCTGTAGTTATACTATCTCCATAAATAGCACCTATATGGCTATCTAAAACTTTATAACCTTGTTGGTTAATAGAGCCTCCAAAAATATCCCACAATAACTCCACAACTCCTTTATCTTTTGGATTTTTGCCTCCTAGTTCTTTAGTTTCCCCACAAATAATATCTACAGGATCTCCACTATCTGGTCTTATAACTAATTTACCATCTCTAGCTAAAACTTCTTCTTTCAATTTTGGTAAATACTCTGTTAGTACTTTCCACAAATCCCAAGTATCACTTACTACAGATAGAATTCCTGTTGGGTATGTATTCATTAACGCTTTAAAAGTACCTATTTCATCATCTTTCGTACCAGCACACATCACAGAGTGTTCTGTTGCATTTACAGAGCCTACTACAAAGCCTTCTGCTTTATAATATTTACGCAAGCTACTAATTACTGGTAACGTATCTGAACCTAAAAATACAGCAGCATGTCCCATACCAGAAGAAATAGCACTTTGTAAACCACCCATACCTCTCATAGAAAAATCGTGACCTTGAAAATCTATAAATGCTAAATTATCTTTATCTGTTTTTAGTGTCCAATCTTTAAATATTCTTTTATAACGTAAAGCTATAGAAGCAGACGTCATAGGTTGCCAAAGCATGGTAGATAAAATAGTTTCTAAAAAATTAGTTATCCAATAGAACTTTTTACTTGTATTTACTACCGTTACCATAGGCACTCTAATAGGCACCTCTACTCCTTCTGGTAAAGATTTTACTTTAATTGGTAAATATTGTAAATCGTGTAAATCTTCAAAATGAGTAACATCATAATCTGTATTTAAATACAAGGATAATTCTTCTTTTAGCTCATTGCAAACTTCACCTTTTGGCTTAGAAAAAAAATTCGCTTCAAAATAATCATGCAACCATTGAAAAACATATTGTTGCCCAAATGACACTACTTTATCACAGCCTTTAGGTGCATAACTATTGCTTCTTGGTGTCCAGTTAGAATATACCTCTTCTGTACCTTTTGGGTATTGTTGGTGGTGTCCTGTTTTATATCCGTCTGTTAAAAATAATCCGTTCATAATATTTGTATTTGTGTAATTATAACACAAACTTAAATTAGTTGTAGTTATTAAGCAAGTTTATTTGTGTTAATTTTACACAAACTATAAAATTTTAAAATTATATTTCAAAAATGATACCTTCGTTTTTTAATTGAAAATACCTTTCTTTATTGAATTTAAATAAGTTAGCTGGTCTACCAGAACCTCTAGAAATTTTTTCGTCTAATTCATCTAAAATATTTAAACTCAATATTTTCTTTCTGAAATTACGTCTATCTATGGTTCTACCAAGAAGCGTGGTATATAATTTTTCTAAATCTGAAAAAGGGAATTTATTATCTAGCAATTGAAAACCAATAGGCTCATAAGTTATTTTTCCTTTTAATCTCGCAATTGCGAGTTTTAGTATTTTATCGTGATCAAATGAAAGTTTAGGAAGCTCGGTAGTTTTAAACCATTGTACATCTTCTGCATCTGTAGCTGCAGCAATTTTAAAATTACTAGGTTTTATAAGACCAAAATAAGCTACAGAAACTACCCTACTTCTTGGGTCTCTTTCTGGTTGTCCAAAAGTATAGAGTTGCTCTAAATAATTAATTTGCAAACCAGTTTCTTCATTAAGCTCCCTTTCTACAGCATCTTCTAAAGATTCTTCTTGTAAAACAAAACCACCAGGTAGTGCCCATTTACCTTGAAATGGTTTATATTTTCTTTTAACGAGTAATACTGAAATAGTTTCTGTTTTAGCTTCATAGCCAAAAACCACAGCGTCTACAGTAAGTTTGATGGACTGTTTCATATTAGCGTATTTTATACGCTAATATATAAAATAATACGCATAAAAAATTAGAAATGAAAAGAGGGCAATTAACTTAATAACTACCCTCTTTTACTAACCAATCAATCAATAATCAAACAATTATTTTCATTCTACGTCTATAATACCTACTACTTCGTAAGCTCTAGTACCGTTAACTTGTATTTTTTCATATAATACATTTGCATATTCATAGTAAGTAAGACCATCTATAGTTACTTTTTCATAATCTGCAGGAAGTTCTGACACTACTGTACCTATTTCTGGTTCTACAACTTCATAAGTATTATTCACTTGTATGTAAAATATACCATTTGCGTTATAAAATGTTCTATTATTATAATTTATGCGGATAAAATTATTTGGTAATGTATTTACTCTAAACCCTACCTTTGGTGCTATAGATATGTAACGCCCTCCAGAATATGTATAGTACTTTTGATTAGTGTAATAGTAGTTATTACCATTATGTTTTATTACTGTTTTATTAGGTAAATTACGTACACTTTTAATTTTTTTAGATTCTTTTTTGTAAGTTACCTTACTTCTTGAAACGTGATTTGTAGTATTTCTTGTAGAAATAACTTTAGTAGTTTTAGTGTTTTTATTACTCCTGGTTGTTTGTGCAGATATATCTAAACTAGTAACAAATACAAGTATAGCAACGAAGGTAAATGCTTTAATATATAGTTTCATAACTCTTTTTAATTACGTTAAACTTCTATTATAAATTAGATGATGTAATCTCTAATTATGATATAAAGATATAGTAGATAAGAGTTTTTGTAAACTAAAATAGACCAACAGGTAAAATTTATCTACCAGAAATATTATTTTCTAGATATAAATAATAACAAAAAAAGAGCATACTCATAAAAGTATGCTCTTTTAAAAACCAACCTATTAATTTATCTTATAATAAATCTAATAAACCTGTTAATTCTGATAGGTTTAAACTAGAATTGTTATTTGTATCTAATACATCAAAATTTTCTGATACAGAACCAATAGCTTCTGAAGAACTTATTTCTTCATTATTATCTGTATCTAGTAAATTAAATAATGTTGTAATTTGTTGTACTGTAGAGTTAGAACTTAAAGAACCTAATAAGCTTGCAGCAGTAGATGCTTGTGAAGTTAAACCTGATGTGCTATCACAGCTAACTAAAGTAGCAGCAAATATTAAAGCTAGTATTGTTTTTTTCATAATATTGGTTATTTCTATTTTAATGTACGGCAAAAATATTGTCATTCTTGTTTAGTAAGAATTAAATTAGACCATTTCCCTATATCTATCTACAAAATGACTTAATCTATAGATGAATGTAAATTATAAGTTTAATGAGTTATTGTTTACAAATTCTAAAAATTTAGGCTTATAATTTTCTGAAACAGTGATTCTTTGCTGATTGATAATAATTTGGCTTCGCTCTATAACTTCAATATTTTTTAAAGAAACAATAAATGAACGGTGTATACGCATAAATTGAGTTTCTGGTAATTCTTCTTCTAAAGATTTTAAACTCATCAAAGTCAAAATTGGTTTAGGATTGTCTTTTAACCAAATTTTAATATAATCTTTTAAACCCTCAAAATACAATACATCTGCCAGTTTAATACGTAATTGTTTGTATTCAGATTTTACAAATAGAAATTCTTTTTCTTCAGAAATTATGTTTTGTTTATTTCCATTTTTAACTAGTTTAAACCACGTATTTGCCTTATTTGCTGCCACTAAAAATTCTGCATAATCAAATGGTTTTAAAAGATAATCTAACGCTTCTACTTTAAAACCCTCTAAAGCATATTGATCAAAAGCGGTGGTAAATATAATACGTGTTTCTTTAGGTATCATTTTAGAAAATTCTATTCCTGTTAAATCTGGCATTTGAATATCTAAAAACAATAAGTCTACGGGATTATCTTTAATAAACTCCATAGCATCAATAGCACTATTACACTTCTTTTTTAGAATTAAAAACGGGGTTTTTTCTACATAACTTTCTACTAAATTAAGAGCCATTGGCTCATCATCTACTATAACGCATGATATTTTTATATTACTCATAATTTAGTTGATTTTTAGTTCTAATACTGCTATAAAACGATTATTATCTACAAATGTTTTAAAATTGTTTTTATGCGGATACAATAATTCTAATCGTTTTTTAATATTAATTATTCCAATACCAGAACCACTTTTATCTTCTACTTTTTTTGGGAAATTATTGTTTTCAATTTTAAACATTATGGTATCTCCTGAATAAGTCATATTAATATCTATAGTACTTTCTTTACTAGCAGAAACCCCATGCTTAAAAGCGTTTTCTATTAAAGATATAAATAATAATGGAGCTATTTTTACAGTGTTTACTTGTTCTGGAAAAGAATAACTAACGCTTGTTTTATCTGATACTCTTAATTTCATTAAATCTATATATTTTTTCATGAAATCAATTTCTTTATTTAAAGGTACCAACTCAACATTTGTTTCATATAGCATATAACGCATAAGTTTACTTAAACTATGAATAGATGCTTTTGCTTCATTTGGAGATATATCTACCAATGCATAAATATTATTTAAAGAATTGAAAAAGAAATGCGGTTGTAATTGATAATGTAAATGTTGTAACTCTGACTGTAGTTTAAAATTTGCCGCTTCTTTACGTTCTGCTTCTGTTTTCACCCATCTTTTTGTGGTTTTTACTGCAATAGCGAAGAATAAAGGTGCCATATAAGATACCATTTGCACGTATACAAACATCTTGAAAGGAGGACCTGTATTGTCATTTTCATTTTTCTTTCTTATTAAATCTTCATAGAAAGTATTTTCTATGTACTCTTTTAAAAAAATGAATAATGCTATAATTATCACATTAATTAGTACGTAAACAAATGCTTTTTTAGTAAATAAAAAACGATCTATAATTACTAAGTAATTGACGTAAAATACAATTACTGAAAAAAATAAAGGAATCCAGAAATGTGCAATTACTCTATTAATTTCTTGTTCTTGCCCGTAAGATAATAAATAGGGCATACTGAATAATACAAACCATACTAAGGTATGTGATAAAATAGTAACTTTTGTATTTCTATGCATATTACTTTAATTTGAATTATTGATTTTACATTTTATAAAATCAATAATTCAAATATAAATTTATTTATAATTTTCTCTTGTTTTAATAGATGATTAGGTATATAAACTATATGAATATTATAATTATATCGATATAATTTTATTGCCACCCTCCTCCAAGTGCTCTGTATAGTTGAATTACTGCTTGTTTTACTTTATAATGTAAGAATATTTTCTCAAAATAGTAAAGAAACACTGGGTTAACTGCTACTCAGTTTAGAAAAAGAAAGATATAATAAAGAGAGCAAAAATATTTTTGCTCTCTTTATTACAAATATTACTCATAACGTAATGCCGTAATAGGGTCTAATGCGGCGGCTTTTTTTGCAGGGTACCATCCAAAGAATATACCTGTAATTGCACATACTGCAAAAGATACAATAATAGAATATAAAGCTACACTAGTTGGCCAGTGCAAGAAATTTTCTATAAAAACGGTAGCTGTAAGTCCCAGTAAAACTCCTAACAACCCACCTGTTATACTTATTAAAATAGCTTCTATTAAAAACTGCATTAATATATCTGAACCTTTACCACCAACTGCCATACGCAAACCAATTTCTTTGGTACGCTCTTTAACAGAAACATACATAATATTCATAATACCAATACCACCAATTAATAAAGAAATACTTGCTACTGCAACTAATAAAATAGTGAGCATTTCACTGGTTGAACTAAATGTTGAAATTAATTCTTCCATAGAACGTACCGTAAAATCATCATCTTCACTATCTAATAATTTGTGTTGTGAACGTAAAATTTCTGTAACTTGCTCTACAACTTCTGAGGCATCATCTTCACTAACTGCAGATGCCATTATTTGATTTAGATAATCTATTGCTAGAATACGTTTTTGTACGGTTGTATATGGTGCAATTACTACATCATCTTGATCTTGACCAAAAGTATTTTCTCCTTTTTCTTCTAAAACTCCAATAACTTTAAATGGAATATTATTAAAACGAATCATTTTACCTACTGGTTCTTCATCTGGAAAAACATTATCTACTACCGTTTGCCCAAGCAACACTACTTTAGATGCAGACTGTACTTCAGCATCTGTAAACATGCTTCCGCTTTGTAGGCCAACTACTTTAATATTTAAGTAATCTGGATTTACACCATAAATAGTACTTGGCCAGTTATTAGAACCATTAATTACTTGTCCGCCGCCATTTACTACTGGAGTTATGTAATTAATTAAGCTTACTTCTTCTTTTATTTTTTCGTAATCTTTATAAATAAGAGTTTGTACATCTCCTCCACTTCCTCTTGCTGGACCTCTATCATCTGCTCCAGGTCTAACAGTAACCATATTAGAACCCATAGCAGAAATAGTTTCTCTAATACTTGCTTTAGAGCCTTCTCCAATAGCTAACATTGCAATAACAGAAGCTACACCAATAATAATCCCTAGCATGGTAAGCAAAGTTCTCATTTTATTAAGAACAATTGCTTTAAAGGCTATCTTTAATAAATTTAATATTCTCATAATTAATGATCTTCTTTAGGTAAATTGGCCAGTTGTTGTGCAGCAGACTGAATATTTGAATTTATTTTATCTTGAATAATATTACCATCTTTTAAAATGACGGTTCTATTACTAAATACTGCAATATCTGGCTCGTGAGTAACAAATGCTATGGTAATACCTTTACTATTAAGCTCTTGAAATAAAGACATAATTTCATAAGAGGTACGCGTATCTAAGTTACCAGTTGCCTCATCTGCTAATATTAGTACTGGTTTATTTACCAGTGATCTTGCTATTGCTACTCTTTGTTGTTGCCCTCCAGAGAGTTGGGAAGGAGTATGATGTAATCTTTCTCCTAGCCCAACCATTTTTAAAGCTTCAATAGCTCTTCTTCTTCTCTCTTCTGTAGATACTTTACTATTGTATAATAATGGTAATTCTACATTTTCTATAGCAGAGGTTCTTGCTAATAAATTATAAGATTGAAAAATAAAACCAATTTTCTCGTTTCTTATATTTGCTAATTGATTTCTATTAAGATCTTTTACACGTACTCCATCAATTTCATATGTACCTGAAGAGGGTTGGTCTAAGCATCCTAAGATATTTAACATTGTACTTTTACCAGAACCACTAGAACCCATAATAGTTACAAACTCCCCTTCATGTATGGTAAATGAAATTCCTTTTAAGGCGTGAACAGTTTCACTACCCATAGTAAACTCTCTTTTTAAGTTTTCTATTTTTATTATTTCTTTACTCATCTCTTTTTATTTTTTTTTGGCTCCAGGTGGTTTTGGCATAAATGGACTTTCACCAGCTCCTGATTGACCTGAAACTACATTTGCAGCTCCACTTAAATCGTAAACTAATTTTTCACCTTCTTTTATACCACTCAATATCTGCACGTTAACCCCATCACTTGCACCTAAAGTTACTTTTCTTGGAGTTATAGCTCCATTACTTTCTAACACCCAAAGGGTAGTTTCTTCTTCTTCATTTTCTGTTGGAGGAGCTGGACGATTTTGAGAATTTCCTTCTGCTTGAAGGTTTTCTTGTTCATTATAAGCCATTAATACGGGCGGAGAAGGCTTGAAATTAACTGCTTTTGCTTCTGTTGTTAATACATCTTTCAGCTCTAAAGTGTAAATAGATATGGTGGTAGTTAAACCTGGTTTTAATTTTAAATTAGGATTATCTGCTTTTATGATAACCGTATAAGTAATCACGTTAGATGATTCTGTATAATCTAAACGTACTTGCGTTACTGTACCTTTAAATATTTCACCTATATAAGCATCTACTGTAAAATCTACATGTTGACCTTCTACTACGTTTCCTATATCTGCTTCATCAACATCTGCCTCTACTTGCATTTCTTTTAAGTCTTGTGCAATAGTAAATAATGTTGGTGTACTATAACTTGCTGCTACTGTTTGGCCTTCTTCTATATCTTTAGATAGTACTACCCCATCAATAGGAGAATATATATTTGCGTAGCCTAAGTTAGTTCTTGCAGACTCTAAATCTGAATAACGTTGTATTACGGTTCCTTTTGCTGTTTCGTAATTATAAGTAGCATCATCAAAATCTGACTTGCTAATTACTTTATTATCGTATAATGTTTTTTGTCTATCATAGATAGTTTTCATGTAATTTCTTTGGCTAACAGCATTATCGTAAGATGCTTGTGCTTGTGTAAGGGCAGCTTTAAGGTTAGTTTTATCTAATTCTGCAATTAGCTGCCCTTCTTTTACTTCACTATTATAGTCTACGTAAATTTTCTCTACTACTCCAGATACTTGTGTACCTACATCTACTTGATTAATAGGTTCTATTGTTCCTGTTGCTGTTACCAGTGTGGTAATTTCTCCCTTTTGAGCTGTTATAGTTTTTGCTTCAATAGGTATTGCATCATCTGGTTTTAAAAAGCTATATGCTACAACTGCTATAACTACTATAACAATGATGGATATAATAATATTCTTTTTATTTTTCATTTTATTTATAGATTAAAGTTTGATATCGTTTCCTTGGTAAAATTGTAATAATTGATAGTATAAAATGTTTAAATACTTAGACTGTAAATAATTTTGCTGAGCATTGGTATAGGTATTTTGGCTAATTACTAAGTCTGTTGTACTTAAATCTCCTAATTCATATTTCTTTTGAGCAAGTAAATAACTTTGTTCTGCAGCTATTTTTGATGCTTCTGATGCTATTACTTGTTCTTGTGCAGATAGAGCGTTTTGGTAAGCTGTTTCTACCTTTTTATAAATTTCTTTTTCTGTAATTTGCTTTTGAATTTTAGCTTTCTCAATGTTTAGTGTAGCTGTTTTTACTACCGCTTTGGTTTCATTTCTATTAAATATTGGAATTGTTAGAGATAAACCTACACGTTGATTAAAATTGATGTCAAATTGATCTGAAAATGTTTCGTCATCTATACTGGTGTACCCTGTACCTAAACTACCTGTTAAAGATAAAGTTGGTAAATACCCTCCCTTAGCTATGTCTAATTGTTTTTCGTTAGAAGCAATACTTAAATCGTTTACTTTAACTTCTGGTAAAGTTTCTATTGCACTACTGTATAATTCTGTTTTATCTAATGCTTGACTTATTAAACCTGGCGTATCATCTACTTTCTCTATTTCTAATTCTTCAGATAATGGTAGTTCTAATAACTGTTTTAATGTAATTAAGTATTGTTGGTAATCATTTTTAGCTGCAATAACATTATATTTATTAGTAGCTAGTTGACTTTGAGCTTCTGTATAATCATTTAAAGCAATAGTACCTGCATCTAATCTTGCTTTTGCTCTTTCTACTTCTTTTTCTGAAGCTTCTAAATTATTGTTAGCTATAGTAATACTTTCTTTGCTATAAAGCGTTTGTAAGTAGGTTTCTAATAAGTTTAAAACTATATTATTTTTTTCTACTTCTTCTTGAAATATACTTTGCTCTGTTAATAATTTATTTTGCTTTATTTGGTTAGTAATTTGGCTACCTTGAAATAAGGTTACCGCTGTATTTAATCCTACATTAGTACTATGTATTTGATCTGTAACATAATCACTTGTAATAGGGTCTATCGTATTACCACTAGAAAAACTTTGAGAACCGCTACCATATAAATTAGGCAACCTAGAAGATTTTGCTTGATAATAATCTACCTCTGCAATGTTTTTATTTAAAGTGGCTTCTTTTACTGTTATATTATTTGCTAATGCATAATCAATACAGTCTTGTAAAGACCAAACTTTAGAAACTTTATTTGTTTCTTCTTCTTGTGAAAAAGTTAGCTGAACAAATAAAAAACTTGCTATGATAATATATAGTTTCATTGATGAAGTGTTTTTAATTTACATATCAAATATGTGACTATATTGTACCTTATAAAATAGTAATAGATGTTTGAGAGAATTGCCTATACAAAGCATTCTATTTTATCGATGAAATTTTTTATAAATAGAAGAAATAGTGAGGTATTTTATATATATAAAAACCTCTCTAAAACTAGTTTTTAGAGAGGTTTTGAGATTAAAAATATTTAGATAAAAGCTTATTTTATGCTTCTTCCATTGTTCTTTTTGATTTTCTATAAAGGTAATTAGGGTAAATAGATCTTTTAGCAAAACGGTTAAGTTTATTACTATTAATCATTTTTATATATACTTGTTTTGTAACACCAAAATACTCGTAAGTAGTACCATCTAAAAAAGTAATTTCTAATAACAAACCTTTATGCTGGTAATCTGCTATACCAGAATTTGTGATGGTTTCTGTATATGCCTCTAGATTATCTGCTATTGTTTCTGGAGCAATACTCACTAAAAAATGATAACCATCTATAATTTGTCTACTCTTTAACTCTGCTTCTGCTTGTAAAGCGTCTCCATTTTGAAATTTATCTGGGTGCCATTCTTTAACTAAATTACGGTAACTCTTTTTTAGAGCTTTTAATTCAATTTCTTTTTCTACCCCAAAGAGTTTTTTGTATTCGTTAATACGCTTCATATTGCATTTTTATTTGAAGGCGCGAAAGTAAGCGATATTATGTTACAAATTACATTCTTACAACATTAAAGTTATAATTAACAGTAAAATATATTATTAGTTCTAGATTTACTTTTTTGTTTTTAAGTAGAGGTTTTCTACTTTAGTTCTTGCCCAAGGTGTTTTTCTTAAAAAATTTAGGCTCGATTTTAAAGTAGGATTTGATTTAAAACAATTAATATTAATACGCTGAGCTAAACCATCCCAACCATAATAATCTATTAAAAATTCAAGTATATCTTTAAGTTTTACGCCGTGTAACGGGTTGTTAGGTTGTATTTCACTCATTTTAATAGTGCTGTATAAATTTTAAATAGAAAAGAAATAGTAAATCTACTAATCTTCCCAACCACAAAGGGTTCTATTTAGGCTTTTGGCTTTTTCTTTGGTTACGCTATAAATATCTGTAGAACAATTAGAGAGTCCTCTACAATTCTTTTTTAAATGGTATTTTTTACTGGATGGACCTTTACATATATACACATTTTCTGTAACAGGATAGGTAAAAGCACTTAAAGATATTACTAATCCTACAAATAATACGTTTAATTTTGTTTTCAAAACTTACAGTGAATCAATTAAATAATTATTTTTTGTTTAAATTTTCTGAAGGAAGGTGACTTGTGTTATTTTGTGCTATGTAATGCGCCAATACTTTTTCTATAAGCTCATCTTTAGTAAGGTGATGAAAAACTGTTTTTACTTTCGTTTTAAATTCCTCAGAAATTTCACGATTGGGTTTTGTTTTAAATATTTTTTTAGCCCACAACAGAGTGTTATTTTCTTCAATACTTTGAGCATCTGCTTTTTTTAGAGGTTTAAAAACAATACCTAATTCTTGCTCAAAATCTGCTATTTCTGGCACTTCTTCTTCTTGTAATATTGTCAAAGAAAAACCTTTGGCTCCTGCTCTAGCCGTTCTACCACTTCTATGTACATATGCATCGTAAGTATCTGGCAAATGGTAATTTACTACATAACTAATATCTTTTACATCTATACCTCTTGCAGCTAAATCTGTAGCAACTAAAATATCTATATGCCCTTCTCTAAACTGCCCCATAATACGGTCTCTAATTGCTTGAGTTAAGCTACCGTGAATAGAACCGGATGAGAATTTATTAATAGCTAATTTTTTTGCTAATTTGTTTACTGCAGCTTTTGTTTTGCAAAAAATAATACCACGCTCCCCTTCTCTTGTACTTAAAAAATGTAGTAATACTTCCAGCTTTTCAATAGGTTCTACTACTACGTATTGGTGATCTATACCTTGATGACCTATAGTCTGCATATCTGCCTCTAGGTGAATTACCTTTTTGGCTAAATAATTTTGAACTAATTGTTTAATGTAACCTGGCATGGTTGCTGTAAACAAAAATGTTCTTTTGGTTTTAGGTATTTCTTTTAAAATAGTTTCTACCTCTTCTTTTAAAGCGCTCAACATTTCATCTGCTTCATCTAAAACTAGATATTTCAAGCTTTTTAAATCAAGAGCATTTCTTTTATGTAAATCTATTAATCTACCAGGAGTAGCAATCACAATATGCGTTTTGCTTTTAAGCTGCTCAATCTGTGGTTTAATTGGCGTACCACCACAAATAGAAACAATTTCTACTGCAGAATTCTCTCCTGCAAAAGCAAGTAAATTAGTATAAATTTGTTGCCCTAATTCTCTAGTAGGTGCTAAAATAAGCGCTTGTATATCTTCATTTGCTGCACTTACTAGCTGTAATAATGGTAAACCAAATGCTGCTGTTTTACCTGTACCGGTTTTTGCTAAAACAACCACATCTTCTTTTTGATTTAGAATGGCAGGAATAGCTTTTTTCTGAATTTCTGTTGGTTCAGAAATTTGTAAATTCACTAAACTTTTCTGTAATTCTTCTTTAACTCCTAAGGCTGAAAATTGTTTTAACATTTTCTGTTTTTTTAGCAAAGATAACTACACTTTTCTTCTAAATACTATAAATTGAAATTCTTATTTTTTTAATATCCTTCTAGAAAAATTCAGCAATTTTGTTAATCAATCTCTATTTATTAAAGTTGATTTCTGTTAATTTGTAAGAAAAGAACTTTTAAACTAGAAAAATGAAGTATAACTGTATAATTGTTGATGACGAAGAATTAGCAAGAACTTTATTAGAAAGTTATATAAAGAAAATTGACTTTTTAGAGTTATTAAATTCTTTTGAAAGCCCAATTGAAGCTTTGCCTACCTTAAAATCTAACCAAGTAGATCTTCTGTTTTTAGATATACAAATGCCAGATTTAAATGGTACAGATTTCGCAAAAATGATTTCTCCAGAAACTAGGGTTATTTTTACTACTGCGTACTCTGAATATGCTTTAAAAGGATTTGAACTAAATGCTTTAGATTATTTACTTAAACCTATTACTTTTGAGCGATTTTTAACTGCCGTAAATAAACTAAAAGCTAATAAACAAAGTAATACTCCCCCTTCTGATATGGTTACGGTTAAATCTGGATATGATTTACACCGATTAAAAACAGATGATATTACTCATATTGAAAGCGATAGTGAATATGTTGTTTTTCATTACTTAGGAAAAAAATTAATGAGTCACCAAAGCTTGAAATCTTTAGAAAAAACGCTTAACAGCCAACAATTTTTAAGAGTGCATAGATCTTTTATTATTAACAAATCTAAAGTTACAGGGTTAAAAGGCCGAGATTTACTTTTGGGTAATTTAAAAATACCTGTAAGCGACTCTTATTATGAACGAGTAAAAAAAGATTTATTTTAAATTATAAATTATCATCGTTAATAAAATCTTTTGTGGTAGGTGCTTTATTTACATCTAATTTTTTGTAAATTAAATTGGTAGACAATTCAAATAAGTGAGCTTCTGTTTCAAAAAAATGCATCATATACCCTGCTGTATTTACAAACATTACTAAATCACCTATTTCTGGTAATTTTGGTAGTTTAATACTTCTTTTTAAAAGTATATCACGCTCTAAGCAGTAAGCTCCTGTAAAATACAAACTCACAGCCTCATCGTTACTTGTTACATCTTCTTGATAAACTACAAACGGATCTAATAAAAAATCTGCACTACTACTAAGCATTTGACTCATATTCATTTCTAACCCAACAAGCCATTGCCCTTTTGCATCTTGCTTACGATGTGCTACTTTTGCTACAGTTACCCCGACTTGATTTAATAAAGATCTTCCTGGTTCTATTCTTAGTTGAATATTATTTTCTATAGCTCTTTCTGAATTACTTAAACTACTGTCTTTAAAATCATTAACCAGCACTTCTTCAAGAAAAGATTCACTATTAACTTTATTGAAATACGGATAGGTTTTTAGGCTTCCCTGTAGTTTCCCTTCAATCATTTCATAACCTAAACCTGTACCATTAAATGTTAAACTTTCTTCTTTATTTTTTACAGAATCTTGTAGTTTTTTGTTAAACTGAATCCATTCATTTTCATCGGCTAAATAGTTAATTAAAATTCCGCCTCCCATATCTATAAACTCTATATTAATTTGATACTGATGTAGTTCTTCTACTAAATCTATACAAGTTTGTAGTGCTATGGCTCTTTGCTTGGTAGAATAACCATCTAAATGAAAATGTAAACCTTTTAATTTTAAGTTTTTGCATTTATTAGTAGTCACAAAATTCTCTACAATATATTCTTTAACTTTTTCTATATCAAAACCAAACCTACTATACAGTTTTTTATTATCTACCAAAAAACCACTAACTCTTAAAGCAATTAATGCATTTTTATTGATGCTCTCTGCAATTTGCTGAGTTAACTCTACCTCGTCATTATTATCTAACACAATGGGTATTTGTTTTTTTACAGCTAACGTAATTTGATCTTTTGTTTTTATAGCGCTAGTAAGTACTAAACTGTCTGTTTTACCTCCTAAAGAAATACTTTGTTGCAACTCTTTAAAGCTTGCTGTATCTACTCCAATCCCTGTATTTAAAGCCTCTTTTACCAAACCTTTACACTTGTTAGCTTTTCTAGCATAAAAAATTTGAGCGTCTACTTTTTTAGCTCTAAATACTTGCTGAAATTTTTTAATATTTTTATTAAAACTTGGAAGGTGATGAATATTTATAGGAGACCCATAATTATCTAATAAAGAATGTAAAAGGGAGCTATTTTGTAGAAGTTCTAACATCCAAGGGGATGTAATTGGGGTTAATCCTTCTGTTTTATTTCCTTTATAATAGTTCATTTTAGTTATGTTTTGTTAGTTGAGTTGCTCTGTTATATGCTTTGCCCAGTAAATACTAAAGTTGTTTTTACGGTTAGATAAAGTATCGTTATCAAAAGTAATTCCTTCTGTGGGTGTGCCGTAACAGCTTATATGTTTATTAATTTTCCCTTGATTATCTATAACTTGACCTTTTTTATTAATTGCCACTGCTCCTGTAGCATAAGACGTGCCGTTTGTATTTACAAATTCTGAAATAATACCTCGATTTAATATTTTACCAAATAAACCATCACGCTTTTGATTTTTTGCCGCTCTAGGAATTGTGGCATTTATATGAATATCTACATAATTAGTAGATTTTTTGTTGAAAATGGAGAAACTTCCATTTATATTCTCTTTAATTTTTGAACCACGAGCATAACTAAAATCTAAGATTTTACTTTTTATTAAGGCTTCTATTTTTCTCATATTTTGTACAGGCGGGCCGTAAGCTAACCTATTTAATAAACCAAAATACTGTGAATCAAATTTTTGATGTGACATTGCAGAAAGCCCTCCAAAACGGTATATCTTACTAAATAAAACGCTCATATTTCTTAAAGAAGAAATAACTGCTAACCAAGGGGAAGTTTCTTCATTTTCTTCTACTAAATCACAAATAAAATTTATATAAGGTAAAATATCTTTGTTAGAAAGGGTTTCTTTATTTGAAAATGGATTTATAAAAAAATTGCAATCAAATTTTTGTGCCTCTGGATATTGTTGATGAAATTTTTCAATTTGTAATTTAAAGGGAAATAAATCATCTGATAATTCAACATCAAAATTGTAATTACGAAAGTTCGTTTGATAAAAAATGAATAAACTCTCTTTTTTTATAACTGGTAAAATATCTTTCTGAAAATCAATAGATTTTTTACAAAGAAGTTGCTGCACAAAATCTTCTGTAAAAAATTTAAATTCAGTTACTTTGTCTGTATTTCCTTTTCTAGGAATCATGGGTAAACCACTTCTAGAATACGGATAGATAACTTTAGGTTCTCTACCAGAGGCTATGTATTTTATAGTATTATTTGATTTAATAAATTTTCCTCCTCTACCTTCTGTTAATGCTAGTACGACGTCTATAAAAGTTAACCCAATTCCTTTAATTGCTACAGTTTCTGTATTTAAAATATGCTGAAGTTTTTCTTGTACTGGATATACAAAATCAATATATTTTTTTGAATTGGTACTTGGTTTTATTTGATGTCTGTTCCAAAAGTGTCCTGTAGTTAACATTATTTCTTTAACGACAGAGTTTTCTTCTACTTTATCTGTATTAATTTGATATTCATTTTTAGTAGGGATAATATCTACAACGGTTGCTATATGCTTAGTTACACGTATATTATCTGGTAAATTAGATAAAAGCATAGACAAACAATACTCTAAATATTCTCCCACGGTTTTTCTAGATGAGTATGTATATTCTATTTCTTCAAGAGTTTTATTGGTTTTATTGGTTAACCAAGGTAAAAATTCTTGCAATTGTGGTAACTGCAGGTGAGGTATTTCTTTATTTTTAAAAGAGATATTATAATTAGCATAATTCATTAATAAATAATCTGGTTGGTCTGTTCTATAAACATCACCAGAGCCAAAAAAAGAGGTTCTATTATAGATATGAATATGTACTCTTTTTTTACTTTTTGTAGATTGTAAATTAGCTATTAAACGCTCTAAAGCAAATAAACCTTTGGGACCAAACCCAATAATAGCAATGGTTAAAAAAGTATTTTGTATTTTTTTTTCCATTTATTTAGTTCTAAACTGAACAAAATTATTAGCTTTCGGTATATTTTTATTTATCCAATCTTTATTATAAATTGTATCTAAATATCGCTCTCCACGATCACAAAGCATCATTACGCAATTACTATTTTTAGGTATTTTATATGCATATTGTTGTATAGCTTGTACTACACCTCCTGTACTACCTCCACACAAAATAGCTTCGTTACTTAAAAGAGACCAACAGCCTTTAATACAATCTAAATCACTTACTTCTACGTGGTCATACAATTTTGAAGTATCTAAAAATTGAGAGGGTACTGCCGCTCCGTGTCCCGGTACAATTCTTTTTTTAGATTCACCACCAAACAAAACACTACCTTTAGCATCTACTGCTATAATTTTTGTTGGTAATTGGTGCTTATGTATATAATTTGCACAACCCATAATAGTACCGCAAGTACTTGTAGCCATAAAAAGATAATCTACTTTTCTGTTTAAATCTTTAAAAATCTCTTCCATTGTTTGATGATGTGCTAACGGATTTGCTTGATTGCCGTATTGGTTAGTCCAGTAACTATTTGGTATATTATGTAATAGTTCTTGAATTTTAGCAAGTCTAGCTCCTAAAAAACCACCATCATCTAGTGGTTGCTCAACTTTAATAATTTTTACTTGATAGGTTTCTAACAGTTTTTGTGTATGCAGGTTAATTTTAGGGTCTACCACTACAATTAATTTTAAACCTAAGTACAGGCAAGCTTGCGCTAATCCTAAAGCCATATTACCTGAGCTAGATTCTACAATAGTGCTATTTTCATTAATAAGTCCTTTATTTAAAGCATCTTTTAATATACTTAATGCGGTTCTATCTTTTATACTTCCGCTTGGATTATTGTATTCTGATTTGCCGTAAACTTTAAAATCTTGGGCTATAAATAATTTAGAAAGTTGTACTAATGAAGTATTTCCTACAGTCTGAAGAATATTGGAAGCAATAGTACTCGGCTTGGTTTGTATGTTGATCATCTTTCTATTATTTAGTTTTAAGTTAAAAGCAATTCAAGAGATGAAAAGCCCAAAAATTATAATAAACCTAAATTATAGTTTAGAAAATATACCGAGTAAGAAGGAAATCATAAATTTTTACTAAGTAGGTGTTAACATATAAACCGTACTACTTGTAAAAATTAGGCATAAAAAAACCCATCTTAAAAAGATGGGTTTTACTGAAATCTTTAAAGATATATGAATTACAGTACTCTTACGTTTACTGCATTTAAACCTTTTTTACCTTCTTGTAAATCAAACTCAACTTCGTCACCTTCGCGAACTTCGTCGATTAATCCAGATACGTGTACAAAATGATCTTTGTTCACCCCTTCTTCAGTGATAAATCCAAAACCTTTAGTGTCATTGAAGAATTTTACTGTTCCTTTATTCATTGTAATGTAATTAAAAAAATTGTTATTTATAATACTACAAATATCAAGTTTATATTTGGATAAAACCGTTAAATAAATGTTTATTTTAAAAAAAAGTCAAATTAAATTTTAAATACTTGATATTCAATTATTTATAAGGTAAATTATTTATTCTTATTTCTCTTATTGTAGTTTTTATCTCCTCTAGTTTTAGGTTTTTTGTATTTCTTTTCTAGTTTTCTTCTATAAGAACCTCCTAAATTCTCTTTTCTGTTTTTTTCTTTTTTCTCATGAAACGCTGGACCAGGTGCATCTTCATCTTTAATCTTTGTTGGATTATCAATTTCTTTTTCTCTAGGTCGCTCTTCTGGAGTAAGTTGCTTAGAAATTTCTACTTGTTCTGGCATTTCTAACTCTTTTATAGAAGTACCCATTAATTCTTCTATTGCTTCTTTAGCTTCTCTCTCTTTTTCTGTATATAACAAAATAGAACTCCCCTGCTCTTCTGCACGACCGGTTCTACCAATTCTATGCATATAATTTTCTGGGTAACGCGGTGTATCAAAATTTATAACGTGTGTAATTTTATGTAAATCTAAACCTCTAGACATTACATCACTGGTAACTAATACTCGTGTTTTTTCTTTATTAAAATTCTCTATAGATCTTAATCTGTAATTTTGAGTTTTGTTAGAGTGAATAACGGCTACCTCATAAGAAAAACGCTCTTCTAATAAATTGAAAACTAAATCTGCACTCTTTTTGTTTGGTACAAAAACTAATACTTTTTGAAAAGTGTCTTTATCTTTTAATAAATCTAATAGTAAATTTACTTTGGTATAAAAGTTAGGTACAGCATAACAAACTTGATCTATATTTTCTAAAGGTGTACCGCTTACTGCTACAGAAATAGTAGTTGGACTTTTAAAAAAGTCTTGAATAAATAAATTTACATCTTCTGTCATTGTTGCAGAAAACATAATATTTTGCCTACGTGGAGGTAAAATTTCTAAAATATTAGTTAGCTGAAACCTAAAGCCTAAATCTAACATAACATCTACTTCATCTATCACCAACTGTTTAATCTGTTTTAATTGTAAGGCTCTACTCAAAGTTAAATCATACAATCTACCTGGTGTTGCAACTACAATATCACAGCCTTGTGCTACTAATTGGTGGTGAGTATTCATATTTACACCTCCGTAAACAGCAGCTACTCTAAGATTTAAATATTTAGCAAATTTATTAATCTCTTGCTCTACTTGAATTACAAGCTCTCTTGTAGGAACCATCACTAATACTCTAGGGTGCTTCTGCTCTGAGTATTTAAGATTTTGTAAAATAGGTAACATATAAGCAAAAGTCTTACCTGTACCTGTTTGTGCAATACCAACTACATCTTTACCACTCATTATTACAGGGAAAGATTTAGATTGAATTGGTGTAGGTTTTTTAAAACCTAAGTCTTCAATACCGTATTGTAGTTGATTATTTATTTTAAAATCTTCAAATAATTCCATACTTTATAAATTACTCACAAGGTGAGATTTGAGAAAATCCGAAATAAATTCGGAATAAAAAATTAAGACTAATTCCAGAAAAATTTCTAAAAATTAGCAATTGCAAAAATAGAGTTTATTTTTTAAGAAAACTGGTGAGCTTAAAAAACTTAAAAAAAACATTTTACCAATCTATAGGAAAATAGTCTTTTAAAAATTTACCACTCCAGTGTTTTCCTGTATTAATTCCATCTATTAACGGATCCATAACTCGTGCTGCTCCATCTACAATATCTAATGGTGGCTGAAAATCATGAATTTCTGTTTTACGTTTAGAAAGTTCTGCTGGATCTTCATCTGTCACCCAACCAGTGTCTACAGCATTCATATAAATACCAGATTTAGCTAAAGTTGCTGCAGAAGTATGTGTTAACATATTTAATGCTGCTTTTGCCATATTGGTGTGTGGGTGACGGTCTTCTTTTTTAAATCTATGAAACTTCCCTTCCATCGCAGATACGTTAATAATATGCTTTTTACCCGTATCTTCTTTCAGCATTAATTGTGATAAACGATTACACAAAACAAAAGGAGCTACAGAGTTTACTAATTGTACTTCTACCATTTCTGTAGTTTCAATCTCCCCTAATTTTAATCTCCAACTATTTGTTTTTCTTAAATCTACTTGTTGTAAATCTGCATCTAACTCACCCTCCGGAAATACTTCTGAAGCTTGTAACGAGTTATCAAAACTATAAGGTATTTGACTTAATTTTGCTGAAGAACGTAAACCTATACCTGGTTCTGGACCGTGCCAAGTTACAGGTAATACGTTGTTTTTACTTGTTTTTTGCGTAGTTACGCTTAAACTATTTAATTCTTCTAGACAAGAATGATGGTCTTTTAAAAGTTTTTGAGCCAATATTGGTAACTCTGTTAATGGTTTTTCTTCATTCTCCATTAAGTGAGCGTAAAAACCAGCTGGTCTTCTTACTGTTTGTGCTGCATTGTTAATTAGTATGTCTAATCTATCGTACTTCTGCTCAATATAGTTACAAAAAATTTCTACACTAGGTATATGTCTTAAATCTAACCCGTGAATATGCAATCTATTACTCCATTGAGAGTAATCTTCTTCTTTTGCAAAACGAATTGCAGAATCTGCAGGGAAACGCGTAGTAGCAATAACCGTTGCTCCTGCACGTAATAACATTAAAGTAATATGATAACCTATTTTTAAACGAGACCCCGTCATTACTGCAACTTGATCTGTTAAATCTGCTGTTTGAAAACGCTTTAAATAGTTTAAATCACCACACTCTGTACACATACTATCATAAAAATGGTGTAGTTTGGTGTAAACTTTTTTACATACATAGCAGTTTCTTGGTGACTCTAGCTCTGGAGTTTCTTTATTTAAATTTTCTTGTGCTACGGCTAATAATTTAGGTGCTACAAAGACGTTAGCTTCTCTTGCAGATCTTATTCCTGTAGTTTTACGAGCGTGTTTATCACGTGCTATCATTTTACGTTTAGCCGCCTTTTTAGCATCTTTTCTTCTACGCTGAAATTCTTCTCTATTAGGTCTAGTTAACGCTCCTGCTACTTTTAATAATTCTATACGTTTTTCTTCTGGAAGCTCAAAAAGTTGATTAGTATCTTCCAGTAAATCTTGTATTGTTTTAATGCAAGCATCTATATCTGCAATTAGATTTTTTTCTGTCATAAACTTATATCACGCTAATGCGTACTTTCTTTTTCTTTAATCTAGTATTGTTTGTTTTTTCTATCACTTTTTTAGCCTTTGCTTGAGGCACTGCTACAAAAGCACAATCTTGTTTTAATTCAATTAATCCTAATTCTTCTTTAGATAAGTTTCCTTGTTTTAAAAGCAATCCTGCTATATCTCCTTTAGAAATTTTATCTTTTCTTCCACCAGAAATAAATAAAGTGGTCCAAATTGTTCCTAATTTTTCTTTGGCTTCTGTTAATTTAGCTATTTCTGAAGTTTTTATAAACTCAGGTAAATACTCTTCTTCCCATTGTAACACATAGGCAGTTCCTGCAGTATTCATTCTAGCTGTTCTACCATTTCTGTGAGTAAACTCCTCTACTTTTAAAGGTAATTGGTAATGTATAATAAAATGAAGTTCTGGTATATCTAAACCTCTAGCCGCTAAATCTGTAGCTATAATTAGTTGGTGAGTACCATTTCTAAATTTAATTAAAGCTCTTTCACGTTCTATTTGCTCCATACCACCATAAAAACAACCGTGTGGTATTTTGTTTACTTTTAGATAATCACTTACGTATTGAATAGTATCTTTAAAATTGCAGAAAATAATACCAGGTTGATTACCCACGTGGTGCAACACATCTAGTAATGCTTGTAGTTTATTCTTTTCTGTAGCAATTACTTTTTTTATACTTAATTGATTTATTTTATCTCCTAAATAGTTAATTACTAACTCCTTTTTTAAACCAACAAAATCTGGCACTTCTATTTCTTGAGTAGCAGAAGTAAGTATACGCTTATTTAAATTTCGCAAACCTTCTATAATCTGCTTCATCTCTGCTTCAAAACCTACTTCTAAAGATTTGTCAAATTCATCTAAAACTAAAGATTGCAATTTTTCTGTAGAAAAAGTTTCTCTACGCAAATGATCTGCAATTCTTCCTGGAGTACCTATTAATATAGTTGGCGGATGTGCTAGTTCTATTTTATCTTTAGAAAATGGCCTACCTCCATAAACAGCATTGGTTTTAAATCCAGCACCCATTTCTCTTATAACTTGCTCTATTTGTATTGCTAATTCTCTAGAAGGTACCAAAATTAATAATTGCACCTCTTCTAAATCTGCTTGAAGAGTTTCTATTAATGGTAGTAAAAATGCAATGGTTTTACCAGTACCTGTTGGTGATAGTAAAATTATATTATTTGTAGATGAAATTGCTAAAGATGCTTCTTCTTGCATTGCATTTAATTGATTAATATTCAGCTTTGCTAAAATATCTTTTTGTGATTTCATCATTCTATATTGCTTCTTGGATAACCGGTAAATTATACCTTTATATTTTTTGCAAATATAGTTACAGTTTTACTCTTAAATTATTAAAAATCAAATGTTATTTAAAAATAAATTTAATAGATTAACTCTACTTGTATGGTTTAATAAAATTATAGCTTCTAAAAGTTTAAAACCTCTACAATTACCTCTTTTATACCATTATAATCTTTAAAATATTTGTAATTTCATAAGTATTATCAGAAAAAAATTGAAAAAATATAATTTTTTAATAACTGAAAATCAAACTTTTAAACAAATACTACGATAAAATAAATTATACTTCTTTAAAATTAACTTTTATCATTTATATTTGAAAATATAACATTTAAAAATCTCTTACATTTAATCATGGAGTCTATTACCGTAGAAACTTCCCTTAACGTACCAGTACATCAAGTTTGGGAATCTTGGACTAACCCTAAACACATTAAGCAATGGAATTTTCCTTCGTCTGAATGGAAATGTTCTCAAGTAACTCAACAATTAGAACCTGGTGGAGAATTTTCATTTAAAATAGAAGCTAAAGACAAAAGTAAAACTATTGCAGTAGATGGGGTATATGAAATTATAATACCTAAAGACGAAATTGTTTATCTATTAGAAGACGGAAGTAAAGTAAGTATTCTTTTTACAGAAGAAGGAGAAGAAACTTTTGTAACTAAAACTTTTGATGCAGACGAAGATGAAAGCACTTTAGATGAATTAGAAGAATTTCACCAAGCTATTTTAGATAATTTTAAAGCACATACAGAAGCCTATTTTAAATAAATAGACTCTTTGTTATGGATTTAAAACGTTTGTCTGGTAAACATAAAAATAATAAGATGGCTTATTATTTTAAAAACTACTGGAGTTATTTTGTTGGAAATAAACTACAAAATTTTCAGCTAGATAAAAAACTACATCAGCTTGATCAACTAGACAAAGAATATGTTTTTAAACGTGTAAACTATTATTACCAATTAGATAAAAATCATGAAATTAGTAATGATAGCAAACCTTTAAATTCTATTCCCTTAAAAAAAGGAGGTAAAACTTATTTTTTTGATTTTTTAGAACACCATAAATATTTTTCACAAAAGTTTAAAGTAGACTACCTTTTTGGAGATATCACTCACACGCCTAATTACCCAACTTTATTAAAAAGTAGACCTATATCTGGTCAAAATAAAAATTCTATTTTAATGAAATGGAATAAAATTAGGCACTTTCTTTTTATAAAAAAGCATCCTAAAAAATACCTAGATAAACAAGACTTATTGGTATGGAGAGGTAAAGTGCACCCTACTCAACCTCATAGAATCAACTTTGTTCAAAAATTTATAGATCATCCGCTTTGTGATATTGGTAAAGTAAACACTAATCAATTAAATAGTAATTGGGTAAAACCAAGAATGACTATAGAAGAGCAATTAAACTATAAATTTATTATGAGTATAGAGGGTAATGATGTTGCTAGTAATTTAAAATGGGTTATGTCTTCTAATTCTATTGCAGTAATGCCAAAACCAAAATTTGAAACCTGGTTTATGGAAGGTTCTTTAAAACCAGACTATCACTATATTGCTATAAAAGATGATTTTTCTGATCTAGAAGAAAAATTGAACTTTTACATAAACCATCCAGAAAAAGCCAAAACTATTATTAAAAATGCCAACCAATATGTGAAGCAGTTTCAAAATAAAGAGAGAGAAGACATTATTTCTTTATTAATTCTAGAAAAATACTTTGCTAAAACACAGCAAAAAACAAGTAAATATTTCTCTAATTAACCTACTAATTGCCTAGTGTTAAAATAGATTTAAACTAGGTCGTTTCTTCTTTTAAGCCTTCTAATAATTGTAATTTTATTAAAAAAAATGAAAAATACAATTCTATTAAATAGCAGACCAGAAGGAAAACCACAAGAGTCTGATTTTAAATTTGTTAATCAAGAAGTTGGCACTCCCTCAAATAATGAAATTTTAATTGAAAGTAAATATGTTTCTGTAGATCCCTATCTAAGAGGAAGAATGAGTGATGCTAAATCTTACGTACCTCCATTTAAATTAAATGAGCCTATCACTTCTGGAATTGTTGCAGAAGTTTTACAATCTGAAAATAGTTATTTTAAAAAAGGTGATTTTGTAACAGGTAATTTGCCTTGGAAAAAACAACAAGTTGTAAATCCAGAAAATTTACAGAAAGTAGATCCAGAAAAAGCCCCACTATCTACTTATCTAGGTATTTTAGGTCTTACTGGATTAACAGCCTATTTAGGTTTAACCGAAATTGGTAAACCTAAAAAAGGAGAAACCTTAGTAGTTTCTGGCGCAGCAGGTGCTGTTGGTAGCGTTGTTGGGCAAATTGGTAAAATACTAGGTTTACACGTAGTTGGTGTTGCGGGAAGTGATGAGAAAGTAGAAATGCTTACCAGCAAGTTTGGTTTTGATAAAGGTATTAATTACAAAACTACAGACAATATGGCTAAAGCCATAGCAGATGCTTGCCCTAACGGTGTAGATGTTTATTTTGACAATGTAGGTGGTGAAATTTCTGATGGTGTTTTAGTCAATATCAATAAATTTGCTAGAATAGCCATATGTGGTGCAATTGCCGTTTATAACAAAACTTCTATCCCAAAAGCCCTTGCAGTACAACCATTTCTGGTTAAAAATAGCGCTTTAATGCAAGGGTTTATTGTAAGTAATTATCAAGATAAGTTTGGTGAAGCATCTAAGCAGCTAGCTCAATGGCTTCAAGAAGATAAACTTGTTTATGAAGAAACCATGGTAAAAGGCTTTGAGAATATACCACAAGCATTTCTAGATTTGTTTGAAGGTAAAAATAAAGGTAAAATGGTAGTGCAAGTATAAAATACTTTACAACTAACTATTAATCCATCCCCTTTGTAAATTAAATTATAAAGGGGGATTTTATTTTTAGATAGATTTATAGTTTAAAGAGAATTATTATATTTTTAAAGTTCTATTATCAACCTTTTGTGACAAATTTTCTAAAACCTAATATTTACTTAATTTGATTACATTACTTAAAAAAAGAAAAGTACAATACCTACTTATCATTATTATTCTCTCCCCTATTCTATTTATTGGAGCTTCTAATTATTTTATCGAAAAAAATTCTATCAACAAAACATATTTTAATACCTCACAAATACCTCAAAACAAAGTAGGCTTAGTTTTGGGTACTTCTAAAAAACTACAAAACGGGAATATTAATCTTTATTTTAAATATAGAATTGAAGCTACTGTAGCTTTGTATAAAGAAGAGAAAATTGAATTTATTCTGGTAAGTGGTGATAATAGTAGTAAAAATTATGATGAGCCATCTGATTTTAAAGAAGAACTGATAAAATTTGGGATTCCGGAAGATAAAATTTTCTTAGATTATGCTGGTTTTAGAACTTTAGACTCTGTAATTAGAGCAAAAGAAATATTTGGACAAAATAATATTACTATTATCTCTCAGCAATTTCATAACGAAAGAGCTATTTATATTGCAGAACATAACGGGATAAATGCTGTTGGTTTTAATGCAAAAAATGTATCTTACGCTTATGGTATTAGAGTACAATTAAGAGAATATTTAGCCAGAAGTAAGGTATTTTTAGATATACTTTTTCATGTAAAGCCTAAGTTTTTAGGGGATAAAGTAAAAATATCTTAATTATACAAACATCTATTTACCAGATAAATAAATTAAAATTTACAAGAAATACAATTACAAATGCTTTAAACATATTTTTTTGGCATTGTATTTGGTTTAACCAATAAAACTAAAATAAAATTACAATGAAAAAATCAATTTTAATGTTAGGAGCTGTTTTAGCACTAGGTGTTACTGCAAACGCTCAAAAAATGGAAAGAAAAGGTAAAATCTCTGCTGATAAAATTATAGAAAGATTTGATGAGAACGGAGACAACCAATTAAGTAAAGATGAATTAGGAGATAATGAAAGATTGACTGAAAATTTTGATAAAATTGACACAAACAGTGACAGTTATTTATCTGAAGAAGAGCTAAATGCAATGATTGCAGAAAGACCAAAAATGAATGGTGACAGAAAAAAACTTGTAAAAATGAAAGCTTCTGCTACTGAAAAAAGGGCTAAAATTGCAGAATTAGATACAGATAGTGATAAATTAATTAGCAAAGCTGAAGCTGCTGAAAACACTAAATTATCTGAAAATTTTGATACTTTAGATACCGATAAAGATGGTTTTCTGTCTAAATCTGAATTAAAAGCTGCTAAAAAATTATTAAAAAAATAATTTTTTAGTACTTACTATATTATATAAAAAAAGCGAGTTATTTAACTCGCTTTTTTCGTGGGGTAAAATGATTAATCTTGTAATTAATCTGTTTCTTTTTCATAGTCTAAATACCCTTTTTTTCCTGATGTATAAAATGTATCATTATCCCATTCTGTTAATGCAACACCTTGCTCAAACCTTTCTACCAAATCTGGATTAGAAATAAATGGCTTACCATAAGCTACCAAGTCTGCATCTCCATCTTTAATTACTTTATTTCCTTTGTCTTGATCAAAAGCTGTATTAATAATTAAATTGCCTTTATAAATAGGTCTGTAATGTTTTGCTATTTCTTTTACTGCGTATGGATTGTTAGAAACATCTGTAAAAGGTTCAGATAAATGCAAGTAAGCCAAATTATAATTATTTAATTTTTCAACTATATAATCAAAAGTTGGAATAGACTCTTTATCTAATTCAATACCAAAAAGTCCGTCTAAAGATGGATTTAATCTTAACCCAATTTTATGTTCTGGCATTACTTGTTTAATTTCATCTAAAACTTCAAATAAAAATTTAGCTCTATTTTCTATACTTCCTCCATATTCATCTTCTCTTTTATTGGCGTTTGCACTAAAAAATTGATGAAATAAATAACCGTTAGAAGAGTGAATTTCTATACCATCAAAATCTGCATCCATAGCATTTTTAGCTGCATTTTTAAAATCTTGTACAGTTCTTTTAATATCTGCAATAGTCATCTCTTTTGGGGTAACAGTATCTTTAAAACCGTTGTATGTAAATGATTTTGCATTAGGATTAATTGCAGAAGGAGCTAATGGTTTTTCTCCGTTATGAAAATCTGGATGAGAAATTCTACCTACATGCCAAAGCTGAATAAATATTCTGCCTCCTGCATTATGCACCATATGGTTTACTTTTTTCCATCCTTCTACTTGTGCTTTGCTATAAATTCCTGGAGTATTAACGTACCCTACAGCTTCTGGAGAAACTTGAGAACCTTCAGAAATAATTAATCCTGCTGAAGCTCTTTGTTTATAATATTCTCCCTGTAATTCTTCTGTAGCTATATTTCCTTCATTATCTGCTCTACTTCTTGTCATTGGTGCCATTACTACTCTATTTGGTAGTTCTAGTCCGTTGAGATTAAAAGAAGACAATAACGGTTGATTTTTATCTTTAGCCATGATTTTTTTCAGCAAAGATAAAAGAGTGATGTAAGAAGTAGAATGATATAAGTTATCTAAACTAGTTAAAAAGTGTTAACTTTTACAAGCTCTTTTCTTATTCTGCTAAGGCTTTCTGGTTTAATGCCTAGATAATTTGCTACTTGGTAATTGGCAATACGCTTTTCTATATCTGGGTAAGCCTCACAAAACTCTACGTAACGCTCTTTGGCTGTTTTTTGTAAGCTAGATAAAATTCTGGTTCTTAAAGATACAAATGCCTTTGTTGTTTTTATTCTAAAAAAACGTTCAAATTTTGGTATTCTTTGGTAAACAGTTTCTAGTACATCTTTATTTATTGCTAATAGAGTACAATCTTCTAAAGCTTCAATATATAGTTTTGCTGGTTCTCCGTTAAAAAACGACTCAAAATCACTAATCCACCAATCTTCTACAGCAAATTGTAAAATATGTTTATTACCTAAATGATCTATATAATAAGCTAATAAGCACCCTTTTACTACAAAATATTCTTCTTTTACACGATCTCCTGGCTTAATTAAAAACGATTTTTTCTTTACTTTTTTTTCTACTAACACACTTGTAAATTCTTCTAATTCTTCATTAGTCAACTCTATCGTATTGGTAACGTGTTGTATAATTTCAGCGTGCATAAATAGTAGTACTATGGTTATTTTTTACAAGAGAATTTTAGTAAAAACCTTATTAAAATCTATCAAATCTAATACTAATTTTATAAAATTTTAATACCAGTAAATTTAATTGCTACATAAATAGCTGTTAAAAGTTTTTAGAAACCTATGTTAAAGCAAGTTAATTAAAAATTACCATCTATAGTTTTCTTGTAAATTGAAATAAAAAAACTTAGAGAAATGAAAAAGCAAGATGCATACAACTCAGAAATAACAGAACAAGAAAAAGAAATGTTGAATCAAGAAAACATTCATAATGATGGCGGTGACGATCAAGAATTAAATCAGCGTAAAAAAGACGTAGATTTTACAGGAAATGATTTAGATGTACCTTATAGCGATAAAGCTAAAAAGAATAACGGACCTAGCGGTTTAAAAGATGAAGAAAATGATATATACAGCCAAGGCGGTAATAATAATGATTTAGAAGAAGACCATAGCGGACAGTAATAAAAACCGCTTTGGTAAAAAAGTGCTAACTATAAATAATGGTTAGCACTTTTTTTATGCCTTTATCTAAAATGGTAATTGTTCACATATATTTAGATTGGCAGAAGTAATTTCGTGAGTTAATTCATTTTGTCTAATTTTGCAATCTTAAATAAATACTTATCTATGTCTGTAACCACTTACCAAGAACAGCTCTACCCTACTCTTAAAAAATACTTTGGTTACGATACATTTAGAGCACAACAAGAAGAAATAATTACAAGCGTACTTCAAAAAAAAGACTGTTTGGTAATTATGCCTACAGGAGGTGGTAAATCTATATGTTTTCAGCTTCCGGCTTTATTATTTGAAGGATTAACGCTAGTAATTTCTCCGCTAATAGCGTTAATGAAAGACCAGGTAGATGGTTTAAAAGCCAACGGTATAGAAGCAGATTTTTTTAATAGTAGCCAAGACAACATACAGCAACAAGAAATTTTAGATAAGGTTGTAAATAAACAAATTAAATTACTTTACGTAGCACCAGAAAGTTTATCTGGTTTAAATGATATTTTAAAAGAAACTTATATTAGTTGTATTGCTATAGATGAAGCACATTGTATTTCTTCTTGGGGGCATGATTTTAGACCCAGTTACCAGCAATTAGGTTTTTTAAAACGTTCTTTACCTCAAACCCCAATAATTGCTCTAACCGCAACAGCAGATAAAGCTACAAGGCAAGATATTATAGATCAATTAAATATACCGCAAGCTAAACAGTTTTTAAGCTCTTTTGATAGAAAAAATATCACCCTTGAAGTTAGACCTGCAGAAGATAGAGTAACCCAAATTTTAAAATTTGTAGAAAAAAGAAGTTCAGAATCTGGTATTATTTATTGTTTAAGCAGAAAAGGAACAGAAAACATTGCAGAAAAACTTCAAAATAAAGGTATTAAAGCAACAGCTTACCACGCAGGCCTAACCTTTGAGCAACGTGCAAAAGTACAAGAAGATTTTATTTTTGATAAAACTCAAGTAGTTTGCGCTACAGTAGCATTTGGTATGGGAATAGACAAATCTAACGTGCGCTACGTTATACACTATAATATGCCTAAAAATATTGAGGGCTATTATCAAGAAATTGGTAGAGCTGGTAGAGATGGGTTAGATTCTTACGCTTTACTTTTTCATACTTATGCAGATGTTATACAATTAAGAAAATTTACACAAGGTGCCGCCAATGAAGAAATACAGAATGCCAAGTTAGATAGAATGAAAGAATTTGCAGAAGCTACAGATTGCAGAAGAAAAATTCTACTTGGTTATTTTGGAGAGTATTTAGAAAAAAATTGTGGTAATTGTGATGTTTGTAAAAATCCGCCAGAATTTTTTGAAGGTACTGTACTTGCCCAAAAATTACTTTCTTGCATTGCCAGATTAAAAAATAAAGAAGCAGCAGGAACTGTGATTGAAGTTTTAAGAGGTGCGCAAAATGCTAATATAATTTCTAAAAACTACCAACATATTAAAACCTTTGGTATTGGTAATAACATATCATTTAGAGATTGGCAACATTACCTAACGCAACTTATTAATCAAGGATATTGTGAAATTGCTTTTCATAAGCAAAATACATTGCAATTAACAGAAGTAGCAAAAAAAGTATTATTTGAAAATCAAAAAGTATTACTAACTAAACCAACAGCACTTAAAGAAAAGAGAGAATCAATTGCTAAATCATCAAGTAAAAAAATTAAAACTAAAGAAACTTTATTTGAAAATTTACGCAAGCTAAGATATACCATAGCAAAAGAAGAAGACATACCTGCATATTTAGTTTTTAATGATGCTACATTAAAAGAAATTGAAAGAGAAAGACCACTTACAGATGAAGATTTTATGAATATTAGTGGTGTTGGTCAACGTAAATTAGAAGTATACGGAGATCTGTTTATGGCTGAAATTAAAAAATTTAATCAAACTAAAAAAAAGAAAGCCAATACTCACAAAGTAACTTTTGATTTGTATAAAGAAGGTTTATCTATTGAAGAAATTGCAGAAAAAAGAAACTTAACCTCTACTACTATCTATTCTCACATTGCTAAGTTATACAGTGAAGGTAAAAATATTAATATTAATGATTTTGTAGAACAAGCAATTATAGATCAAATTGAGTCTGCTAAAAAAGAATTAAAATCACCCGATGGCTTAAAACCTTATTTTGAATATTTTGATGAGAAGATTCCGTATTTTAAAATTAGACTTGCATTAAGTGCTTTAGAGAAAAATTAGTTGACTATTTTTATGTAAATGTAAAATAGCCAACTAACTATTATTATTATTTAATATCTAAAAACACACCTCCGCTATAAGATGGTTGCGCATATATAATACGGCCAGAAATTGCAGTTGCGTAGGTAAAAGAAACTCCTAATTTCTTGGTTATATAATAAGCTGCTTCTACTGCTACACTCACATATTCTACATTATTAGCAAATATACTCCCTTGTGTATTTTGAGCAGATAGTGAGCCGTTTTTTAAAGACTTTACAGCATTTAATTTCCCTAATAACCAAAACTTATCCCATAATTTAATTCCTGTTTCTGCACCATAATGAAATTCATCTGAAAAATTATTAGTTCTATTATTAAACCCCAAATAAGCTTTGGCATAAGAACGCTTTTCAAATAATTTGTATGAGCTTCCTGCATTTAATGTTAGTAATTGATTAAATTCACCATCACCAGTTTGAAAACTACCATCACTCCCTGCCTTATCTTTTCCGGTTGGTAACCCAAATTTTATTGTAGAAGAAATTGCTATTTTTTTCTTTTTTAATAATGCAAATCTAAACCCTAAATCTATATCTCCAATACTATTTACGGCTTCGCCATCTTGCAAAACATTACCATTAGTACCAGAAACTTGAGTGTTTTGGTAGATTCTTGTAAAAAAAGGAATATATGTAATTACGTCTATCTTATCTGTAATACCATATTCACCATAAAAACTTAGTGTAAAATTACCACGAGTTGCATTTGGGTCTATTTCTCCAGAGCTAGTATAATGCTCATCTGCCACTAAAGACCAAGCAGATAATTTGTAATATCCATTTCCTTTTTCTTTTGTCCATTGAGCATAGTTATTTTGAAAAACAAAAAAAACAGATATAATTGCTAATAAGTGTAAATGCTTCATATAAAATTTATTTATCTGTGATTATTGCTTGTCCTACTAAAATTGAAAAAGGCCTACACCATTGCACTAAATATTGGTAGTCATTTATTCCTACATTATCTATATTATAAGTAAAAGCTCCTGTATAATGTACGCCATCATTATCATCATAAGCATCAATTTGCAAAGCATTAGATAATGAGTTTGGGTTGTTTGTTAAAAACAAAGCAAAACCTGGTAAACTTTGGTCTGCTTGGTAATTACTAGCTAAGTTTATTTGTATGCCAGAAGAGGTTTCTAAAATTTCAAAATCTCCTGCTGCAACATAAGAAGATGTTTCTACAAAGGTTCCTACTTTAATCGTTTCTACAGGAGTTATCACTTCATCATTTGCAACTACAGTTATCGTTAGGCTATCTACTAACTCAACTCCATTATTACTATTTGTTTTTGCCGTAATTGTTGCAATACCTTCATTTAAACCCGTCATATCTGCAGAGGCACTATCTATAGATATAACATTAGAGTTAGAGCTTTGCCAAGTAATTGTTTTATTTTCTATTTCTCCTACATTATTGTAATAAAAGGCTTCAAGTTTTATAGTATCACCTATATTTAAAATACTAGTTGTACTTGTAATTCTAACTTCTTCAGATATAGTATCGTCAACAATGTCTTCTTGTATACAAGAAATAAATCCTAGAAAGAGGAAGATAAACACAAATTTTAATTGTTTCATTAGAGTATAATTTGATCCATAGAAAATTTATGTCGAGAACTAAATTGAATTATTACAGATAAATTAACATAATTAGAAACAATAATATAAAACTGAATACAATTAGGTGATAATTATCAAAAAAAACATAAGTGTTTTTACTTTTAACACTATAAAACTCTACAATACTGTGATACTATTATCTTGATTTTATCAAAATCAAAGTGTTTTGTCAATGTAGTTGCTTTATAATAAGCATAATTAAAGTGCATTTATAACTTGATAGTGGACACTTATGAGTAATTTTGAAAAATATTGAGTAAAAAATAGAGAGGATCAATAGCTTAGAGTTTTATAATCGAAGGAATCTATATTTGAAAAAAAATAAAATTCTACAATAGAGATAATATTTAGCGATACATTAAAATTTAATTAGAGAGTATGTCTACACCTAAAAATGTAAAAGAAAAACCAAAATTACATCCTAGAAATAAAAATAGAGATAGGTATGACTTAGATGCATTATGTGATGTTAGTCCTAAACTTAATAGCTTTATAAAACCTAATAAATGGGGAACCAATTCTATAGATTTTTCTAATCCATTAGCGGTAAAAACTCTTAATGCCGCAATACTTAATTATTATTACGGAATTAAATTTTGGGATTTTCCTGAAAAAAATCTTTGCCCTCCAATACCCGGAAGAGCAGAATATATACACCATATTGCAGATTTACTGAGTAATTATAATGAAGAAAATATAGTTAGAAGTGAAAAAATAAAATGTTTAGATATTGGTACAGGGGCTAGTTGCATTTATCCTGTTATTGGTGTTGCAGAATATAACTGGAATTTTATTGCTACAGATGTGGATGCAAAATCTATAGAATCTGCACAAAAAATTGTAAAAACAAACAATTCTCTAAAAGGGAAAGTAAATTTTAAATTACAGAACAATCCCAGATTTATATTCAGAAATATTTTAAATGAACAAGATAAAATTGACGTTTCTATTTGTAACCCTCCATTTCATGCCTCTATAGAAGATGCTATTAGTGGTACAAAAAGAAAAATTAAAAACTTAACTGGTAAAAAAACAGATTCTGTAGAACGTAATTTTTCTGGAAATTTGAATGAATTGGTATATAAAGGTGGTGAGTTTCAGTTTATTCAAAATATGATTTTTGAAAGTAAAGCATTTTCCAAAAATTGTTTGTGGTTCACCACTTTAGTATCAAAACAATCTAATCTTAAAAAGATTTACAAAGTTTTAAAGAAAAACAATCCTTCAGAAATAAAAACTATAGATATTAGTGTAGGTAATAAAACTAATAGAATTGTAGCGTGGACATACTTTACACCCCTTGAAAGAGAAAAATGGCTAAAAAGCAAACTATAATTATTAGTTTATTAGCAGACGAGGTTTATAATAAATTAAGTGAAAATTACCACCACCCCATATAACTTCCAGAAAAAGCTACTGCAATAGCTAATACAATTAATACCACAATAATAAAAGAAGCACCAAATTTAGTTTTTTTGTTGTCTTTTAATATATAATCTTCGTTGTTTTGATTTTTAGTTGGATCTGCTGACATATGTAGAGAATTTAAAATGAATAAATTAACTTATTAATAATTAACTAATTACTCAGGTTTATCCTGGTAGCAAAAAAATAGCTGTTAGGGTAATTAATACTGCTAAAATCACTGCTAAGTTAGATGCAAAATCGTTGCTTTTATGAACTTGTATATTATCTACCTCTCTAGAATTTTGGTTAGTTTTCATAGTTAATTGATTTAGTTTTTCTGAAAATTAACTAATTAGTCAACTTACAAATATTAACAGAATGCTAATTGGGAAAAAATTTAAAACAAGTTTAAGAGATAGAGCTTAAAAAAAAGCTTTTACTCTATATATGTTAAGTTTTTCTTAATACTCTTAGATAATAAGCCTATAGCTGTGGATTTTCCTATTCTACTTTGTAGTTTCGCAAATTCAAATGAAAATAACTTATCTAGTTAATTTTCAGTTTATTAAAACATAAAACAAATTTATGAGTCAAGTTAAAGAGAATAACACTGTAAAAATCCATTATACTGGTAAACTTCAAGACGGTCAAGTTTTTGATAGTTCTTTAGAGAGAGAACCTATTGAATTTACAATTGGAAGCGGTCAAATTATTCCTGGTCTTGAAAAAGGCCTTATCGATATGAAGGTAAACGATAAAAAAACCATTGAAATTCCTCAAGCTGAAGCATACGGTGAAGTAATAGAAGATTTATTTCAAGAAGTACCTAAAGATCAATTACCACAAGAAATTGCTCCAGAAGTAGGTATGGGATTAGTAGCTAAAAATCCTGACGGTTCTGAGCGTCAATTAAGAGTGGCAGAAGTAAAAGAAACTTCTATCATTATTGATGCTAATCACCCATTAGCAGGTAAAGACTTAATCTTTGACGTAGAAGTTTTAGAGATTAAATAAAAATACAAGTACATATTTTATTAAAAATCACAGGTAGTTTTTCTATCTGTGATTTTTTTGTTTATAGCATTATTAGTTATATCTATCTAAAAATTTGGAAATGTGGATTAAAAATGTTATAATGATACAGAATATCAATTACAAACAAGTACACATATGAGACAGCTTAAAATTACCAAGCAGGTTACCAACAGAGAGTCCAAGTCTTTAGACAAATATCTGCAAGATATTAGCAAAGTAGATTTGATTACCGCAGAGGAAGAAGTTGAGTTAGCCCAGCGTATTAGAGAAGGTGATCAGCGTGCTTTAGAAAAATTAACCAATGCAAACCTTAGGTTTGTGGTATCTGTAGCAAAACAATACCAAAATCAAGGATTAAAACTCCCAGATTTAATTAATGAAGGAAATGTAGGTTTAGTAAAAGCTGCCAAACGTTTTGATGAAACTAGGGGTTTTAAATTTATATCTTATGCTGTTTGGTGGATTAGACAATCCATTTTGCAAGCTTTAGCAGAGCAGTCTCGTGTAGTTAGGTTACCGCTTAACAAAATTGGTGTAATTAACAAAATTAACAAAGCATACTCTCATCTAGAGCAATCTTTAGAGAGACCTCCATCTGCTCCAGAAGTAGCAAACGAGTTAGATATGCCTGTGGGGCAAGTAAAAACTGCCATGAAAAATTCTGGTAGACACCTTTCTATGGATGCACCATTTAAAGAAGGTGAAAATGACTCTAACTTATATGATGTATTAAGTTCTGGAGAGTCTCCAAACCCAGATGATAATTTAATGCGTGATTCTTTAAGTATTGAAATTAACAGAGCTTTAGACACACTTTCTACAAGAGAAGCAGATGTAATACGCTTAAATTACGGTATTGGCAATCAGCCTGCAATGACGCTACAAGAAATTGGAGATACGTTTGACTTGAGTAGAGAACGTGTTAGACAAATAAGAGAAAAAGGGATTAGACGATTAAAACACCAGTCTAAAAACAAAATATTAAAAAAGTATTTAGGATAATAAAATAAAAAAAGCGTGATTATAAAATCACGCTTTTTTTATCTCTTAAAGATAAATTATTTGCTTACCTCATTAAGTTTATTCATTTCATCTTCTGATAAATCTAAAGATATAGCTTCATCAAAAGCTTTAATATGAGATGATTTTGTAGCACTTGCTATAGGTGCAGTAACTCCAGGTCTATTAATTACCCAAGCTAACGCAACTCCTGCATTACTTACATTATGATTTGCAGATATTTGATCTAACGCATCTAAAATTTCTAAACCTTTTCTGTTTAAATATTTCTTTACAAAGTCTTTTCGCTGCTTACCTTCAAAATCTTCTTCTTTTCTGTATTTACCGGTTAAAAAACCGCTAGCTAAAGAAAAATAAGTTGCTACTCCTACCCCATTTTCATTGCAAATATTTTTAATATCTCCTTCAAAATCATTTCTTTCTACTAAATTATATTGCTGCTGAAAAACTTCATATTTTGGTAAATCACTATTTTTTGCAGCGTTTAAAGAATCTTGCAATCTAGAAGGTGACAAATTAGATGCTCCAATATGTCTAACTTTCCCCTCTTTTATTAACTTTTGGTATGCTTCTAGAGTTTCTTCTACAGGGGTTTTATCATCATCCCAATGCGTGTAATACAAATCTATATAATCTGTTTTCAGTCTTTTTAAAGAGTCTTCTACCGCTTTTAAAATGTAAGATTTAGAAATATCTTTTGCACCTTGCCCCATATCTGAGCCTACTTTGGTATGCAAACTAATTTGGTCTCTCACTCCTTTATCTTTCATCCATTTACCAATAATTGTTTCAGATTCTCCTCCGTTGTTTCCTTCTGCCCAACGAGAGTAAACATCTGCTGTATCTATGGTATGATAACCCTTCTCAAAAAGTTCATCTAAAATTTTAAAAGATTCTTTTTCATTTAACGTCCATCCAAAAACATTTCCTCCAAAAATTAAAGGATCTGTTTCTAGTGCTGAACTCCCAAATTTTTTCTTTTTCATAGCATTAAATTTTTATTTTTTATCTGGTCGTGATGGTCTTACCTCTATTTTACTAGGTAAGGTTCTTTTATTCATTTTGAATAAGTCTACCACAATTTCACCAATATCTTCAATCTGTATTTTCCAAGCCTCAGCCTCTTTTTTCTCTTCTGGGTCATTTCCATTAAAATGAGTAGAAACAGATCCTGGCATAATGGTAGAAACGCTAATTCCGTATTCTCTCACATCTAGCATTAAAGCTTGAGAAAAACCAGTTAATCCAAATTTACTTGCGTTATATGCGGTTCCTTGTGGGAAAAAATTGGTACCTGCTAAACTAGAAATTGTGATAAAATAACCTTCAGATTTTTTTAATTCTTCTAAAGAAGATTTTACAGTGTAAAATACACCAGTTAAATTAGTATCAATGGTTTCATTCCATTGCGTTGGTGTTAAATCTGTAATGTTAGCAAAATGACCAAGTCCTGCATTTGCAATTACAAAATCTACCTGTCCAAATTCTGCAACCGTCTTTTTAATAGCTTCTTCTTGGTCTTTTAAATTTCTTACATCTGCCTCTAAACCTAGTGCTTTAGCATCTGTAGTGGTTAATTGTTTTGCCGCTTTTTCTGCAGACTCTAAAGATCTACTCGTTATTGCTACATTAACCCCTTGATTGATTAGAGCTTGCGCAATACCAAAGCCAATACCTTTGCTACCTCCGGTTATAAAAGCTGTTTTATTCTTTAAATTATTCATGGTTGTTGAGTTTTATTTGAAGATAAAGATATTGTAGAATAAAGAAAAAACAGTAGATATTATTGGCTTTTTGAAGAATTTAACGTTGAAAATAATGCTTGTTAAACTTATATGAATTTGACTATAATTTTTAGATAGTAACTGTAAATTCCCTTCCAAAAAACAACTAATCAACTGAAAATGAAAAACTCTACTAAAAAAATTGCGAAATTTGGCTTTTTTGCAAAAGGAAGTATTTACCTAATCTCTGGCACATTAACATTATTAGCCGCACTAAATATGGGAGGCTCTAAATCTGGTAAATTTAAAGTATTAGATTTTTTAGAAAAACAACCTCTAGGCAATGTAATACTTATAGTTTTAGCATTGGGTCTTATTTCTTACGCTACCTGGAGGTTTATACAATGTTTTAAAGATCCAGAGCAAGAAGGTAGCGATACTAAAGCAAAAATTAAAAGAGCTGGTTTTGGGGTAAGTGGTTTAATTTATTTAGTATTAGCTGGTATTGCTATTAAAAAAGTAGTTTCTAGCTCTGGTGGCTCTTCAAATACCCAAAATTACATAGATATGTTTGGTACAACCGTGGTAGCTATTGTATTTATAGCAATTGGTATTGCTCTTGCTGTTAAGGCTGTGTTTCATTTAAAAAAAGCTTATCATAAAAAATTTATGGATGAATACTCTATTGCTAATCTTAAATACCATACGCTAGCAAAAAACGCAGGCTATTTTGGTTACTATGCAAGAGCTGTTGTAGAGGGTATAATCGCTTTTTTCTTTTTAAAAGCAGGATTATATTCTAGGCAAAATGAAATTAAAGGCACAGAAGATGCGTTTTCTTTTTTGCAAAATTCTAGCTACGGAAGTATTCTTTTGGGTTTAGTTGCGGCAGGATTGGCAAGTTATGGTATTTTTGTTCTTCTTTTGTCGAAGTACAAAAGGTTTGATAATTAATGAATAATTTATGTGGAAGAGATTTTTTAAGAATAAATGGATAAAGCGATTATTATATTTATTCTTACTTATAATTATTGCTTTTGTTGGTTTTTATGCTAGTATTTATTTAGGTTTTTGGGGAGAAATACCTACCAAAAAAGAACTTAGTGAACTTAAACAAAGCCAAGCTACAGAGATACTAGATAAAGATGAAAAACTTTTAGGTAAAATTTATATATATGACAGGCAGTCTATAAGTTACAACAACTTACCTAAACATTTAATTGATGCTCTTGTTGCTACAGAGGATGTTCGATTTTATGAGCACGACGGGGTAGACAACCAAAGTTTATTACGTGTTTTTTTCAAAACTATACTGCTTTCAGATAAATCGTCTGGTGGCGGTAGTACCATTACCCTTCAACTTGCTAAAAATTTATTTGGCAGACAAGATTACGGTTCTCTTGGTATAGTAGTTAATAAAATTAGAGAAAGTATTGTTGCTAAAAGAATGGAAGAAATTTATTCTAAAAACGACATACTTACTATGTATTTTAATACCGTTCCGTTTAGCGATAATACTTACGGAATAGAAAGTGCATCTCTAAAGTTTTTTAATAAACACGCTCAAAACCTAACTTTAGCAGAGGCTGCAACCTTGGTAGGCTCTTTAAAAGCTAATCACAGCTATAATCCAAGATTATATCCAGAGAGAAGCCAATTAAGAAGAGATGTTGTTTTACAGCAAATGGTAAAATATGGTTATGTTTCAGAAAAAATAGCCAATCAGGCTATGCAAGATAAAATTGCATTAGACTACCAATACTTTGCTCCTAATCAAGGAATAGCTCCTTATTTTAGAGCAGCTATTACAAAGAAACTAGATAAAATACTAGAAGACAAAGATTACTTAAAACCAGATGGTACCAATTATAATATTTATAGAGATGGTTTAAAAGTTTATACCACGCTAGATATTACTATGCAAAAATATGCAGAAGATGCAATGCGTGAACATATGCAAAAACTACAGCAAGCCTATGAAAATGCCTACGGTAATAAAGCACCTTGGCTTACCAACAAAAAAATATTAGAAAGCAACAAGAAAAAATTAAAGCGTTACCAACAACTTAAAAAAGAAGGTTTATCTGAAAAACAGATAGAAGATAGCCTACTTGTAAAACGAGAAATGGAACTTTTTAATTGGGATGGTAATAAAGTGGTAAAAGCATCTACTTTAGATAGTTTACAACATTATTTAAAGTTTTTAAATAGCGGTATGGTTGCTTTAGACCCGAGTAACGGATCTGTACGAGCGTATATTGGCGGGGTAGATTATAGGTATTTTAAATACGACCATGTAGCACAAAGTAAAAGGCAAGTAGGCTCTACCTTTAAACCATTTGTATATACTGCAGCCATAGAAAATGGTATGGAGCCTTGTACTTATTTTCCTGTAAAAGAAGTGACTTATACAGATATGGATAATTGGACACCTAAAAATTCTGGAGGTCTTAATGATCCTGATTTAAATTATTCTTTAAAAAAAGCACTTAGTAACTCTGTAAATACTATTGCTGTTAAAGTTATTAATGAAGTAGGAATAGAAAAGGTAATAGAGCTAGCACATAAAATGGGCATAGAGTCAGAAATTGAAGAGGTTCCTTCTATAGCTTTAGGTACAGAAAATTTAGGGCTTATAGAGCTTGCTAAAGCTTACACCTCTTTTGTAAATAAAAGCAAGCCAAGCACTCCATTATTTATCACTAAAATTGAAGATAAAAATGGAAATTTAATTTATAAAAATGAATTAGAAGATAATACCCCACCAGCGTATAGTGACTACACAAGGCAAGTAATGCTAGAGTTTATGAAAGCTACCATTAATGAGGGTACTGCTACAAGAATTAGAAAAACCTATGGTTTAACTAATGATATTGCAGGGAAAACAGGTACTACACAAGATAATAAAGACGGTTGGTTTGTAGGGATTACTCCAAAATTGGTAACTGTTACTTGGGTTGGTAATGATGAGCAACGTATTGGTTTTAGTAGTACTGGTATTGGTCAAGGAGCCAACTCTGCATTGCCTATTTTTGCTAATTTCATGAAAAACATAAACGCAGACGATAAATTTAATAATATAACCACTGCTAAATTTGAAACTCCAGATGACGAGGTAATGGAAGATTTAGCATGTGAACCAATAAAAGAAGATGGTTTTCTAAAAAAACTTTTTAAAGGAAACAAAGACGAGAAAACATTTAAAAAAGAAAAGAAAAAAGGAGGAATTTTCTCTTTTTTGAAAGGGAAAAAAGAAAACGAAGACTAACGTTTTCTTTTTTCTTTATTTAATTACTACAATTTATTAATAGAATCTTCTTCTATTTTAGATTTATCTTTTGGCGGACCTTGAAGCTCTACTTCTAAAATATTAGCAGGGTTCCACTCCCCTTCATTACTAATAAACATTTTTCCTTTAGGAGAAAAAGTTATTCCTTCTGGCTGAGGAAAATCTGATGGATTAAATACATATAGATCTTTTGCTTCCCAATTGCTATTTAATATTAAAAGTTTCCCTATTACACCATCTAACATATAAATATCTCCAGTGGTAGGGTGTATTTTAATTTCTGAAGTTCTAAACACTCTTGCACTTCCTGCACTTTCTAATCCTTCAAATATGGGGTTGTCATAATTCAGTTTAAAGACAGGAGTTTTATTTAGTTTATTGGTAGTTAGTGAAAACTCAAAAACAGGTTTAAAATTTTTGTCTTTATCTGGTCCGCTTTCTTTTGCTGCTAATAACAAACGATTATGCTTTTTATCGTAGCACAAACCTTCAAAATTATATTCATAAGAGAGACTTGAGTTTAGCTTTTCTATTTTAGGATTTTCTACAGTAATATCGTCTATTTTAAAAATTTCACCATCACTTCTTAATAAGTAAGCTTTATTTTCTACAGTTGCTAAACCTTCAAAATCATCATTTTTAGAAAAATTTATCTTCTTTTCTATGGTTTTACTTACTAAGTTAAAAATAAATACATCGCCCACTTCATCTTGAACGCAAGCAATTCTTTCATTATCTAAATAAGATATACCTGAAACTTCTTCTAATATACGCGGTAACTCCCATTTATTTACAATCTTAATTTGACTAGCATCTGTATATTCTACATAGTACTTGTCTTTAGAAAAATATACAATTACACTAACCAACACCAAAATACCTATGGTGATAAAAAATGGTGGACTTTTAAAATAATCTTTCATAAGTAGCTTTACTATTTACGTTTTTTAAATTTAAGGAGACTTGATGAAGCCATTTTAACTGTTCTGATATTAATTGAGCTTCTTGCATTTGCACTCTTAACGGCAAACTAATTTCTTCTTTACCTTCTTCTAACTCTTTATTACGTAAATGATCTAATTTAGAGTACTGTTTATTTAAATATTTATCTACGTCACTAAGGCTTTTATCTTTAGCTTTAATTTTTTCTGGAGATTTATTTAACTGTGTTAACGTATCATTTAAATTCTCTAAAATATGAGCTATATAAGATTCAAAATAAACAGAAGCTTCTGTAGTTTTATGGCTTCTTATAAAACTACCTAAACTTGCTAATGAAGACAAAAAAGTATAATTTAAAACGGTGTACCTATACAAATGGCTATATTCTTTTTGTTTTGATTTAGGTTCTTGTGAGGTACGTTGAAATGCAGCGCTAAGATTTCCCATAGCTAAGAAAGCTTCTTTTCTAGCTAACTTATACGCATTAGTTAATCTACCTTTTTTGTTGTAAAACTGTTCTATTTCTTTTAAGTAATTTATATTTTTTTCTATAACATTAGCTAAGGTATTTTCTATTGCTATATGCTCCCAAGTTGGTAATATAAATTTGTTACCTAAAAATGCTAAACCTGCACCCACTAAAGTATCTAATACCCTATACTGAATAACATTAAGTGCATTAGGTTGTAATAATGCATACAGAAAAACTACATTTAAAGTTATAAATGCTGCTGCTCCCACATAATTTTTTTGTAGCATAGAAAATGCTGTGATTAGTGATATCACCGCTAGAATTATATAGATATACGGATCATTTACTAACAAAACAATACCTATTGCTACTACTCCACCTATTAGAGTACCTATAATTCTTTTTTTGGTTCTTTCTTTGGTTAACCCGTAGTTTGGCCTCATTATAACCACGACGGTTAATAAAATCCAATAAGAGTTTTGAAGATCAAAAACATGGCCTAAAATTAACCCTAATACCATTAAAATAGCCAATCTTAAACTGTGTCTAAATATTGTTGAAGATAAACTGAAGTTTTCTGCTAATATTTTAAACGAATAATCTGTTGGAGTTAAAAACTGGTCTGGTCTTTTTAATTTTACATTTACCGCATCTCTTTGTTTAATATTACCTAAAACTCTTTCTATAGATAATATTTTTTGATGTTGTTTTTTTTCAAAATCTAATAAATTACGCATCAATAAAACCGTAGGTCTAGATTGTGGGTACTCTTCTGTCTTTTTATAGGTTTCTATTAATTGCTCTACTTCTTTAATTAATTGAGCAGTTTTATTAGTTATTGTTAATCTATTGCCATCTATAAATACTTCAGAAATATGATTTAACCTTCTACCCATTTCTAAAATGAGTTTTTTTAATGCTACTATAAGCTCTGGAAACTCTTTGTTAAGCTCATCTACTTTCTGAAAATTAACAGGGTGTGCAATACCAAGCTCTAAAATATCTACTAGTTCTATAAATATTAAAATCTGTCTTCTAGATGAGTTAGATCTTCCAGATTTCTGACGACTGCTTAGTAATGCTTCTCTTAAATTTTCATGAAGCTCATTAATAGATATTTGTAAATTAAATTGCTCTGTTAAATATTGTTCTCTATCTACATCTTCTGCAAGTTTTGCTCTAATAGATAAAAATTTTCCTGTTAAAGATGCTGTTTCTCCTAGTAAAACTTCTGTATGCTTCTCTGGTCTTAATAACAAGTAAATAGAACTTAAAATGATGTACCACAAACCACCTAAGGCTATATAAAGTGCGTGTAGAAAAATATCATCACCACCTAAACTAGAAAAACTTAAAACACTAGCTATTAAGCCTGTAAAAGTTACTAAAGAAGCCCTAAATCCGTATACAGAAATAAATGCAACGCTAAAAAATACAACA
The DNA here is from genome assembly GCF_900141885.1 of Mesonia phycicola. GTDB lineage: Bacteria > Bacteroidota > Bacteroidia > Flavobacteriales > Flavobacteriaceae > Mesonia > Mesonia phycicola. Next base: position 144,848 of record NZ_FQYY01000002.1, read on the forward strand.
AAGAAAATAGGTAACTCTAACCAAAAATTAAAATTTAATAAACCACCAATTATAGTTACTGAAACTCCTAAAAATACCGCAGAAAGCATTCCCAATAAACGATGTCTAAAATTACCAGGTACATCACCAGGAGCTACTAAAAAAGAACCTATTGCCATACCCACCCCTATTGGCATCATATTTAAATAATACCCCGCAGAAACTACAGAAACAATAGAAATAGCTAAGATAAGTCCCCTAGAAAAATCTGTTCCAGAAACATATCTAATAATATGAGTTTTTAGTTGAGTAATATTCATTATAGACAGTTACAAAATCTAGCGCAAATTTATCTAAACGCTTTAACTTTTAGGTTGGTTTAAGAATAGTTTATAAATTATAAGATACATGGTTTTGTTCTTGGTTGTAAAAATTATCAACCTTATTTTTGCAGAAATTTTTAAAATGGAGTTAGAATATATTACCAGGTATTTTTACAAAATATTTATAGGCTTTGGTTGGTCTGAAAATATGGCTGCGTTAGGTAATGTTATTATTAACACAGTTCTTTTATTAACTATTACCTACCTGTTTAATAGTTTAATGAGAAGCCTCTTTAAAAAAGCATTAGGAAACATCTCTCAAAAAACAATTTCTGAATTTGATGATTATTTATTTCACAACAAAGTATTGCTTCATTTTTGCCATTTACTATCTATCTTTATTATAAAATGGTTAATGCCTTTAATTTTAGAAGATTATGCTCATTTAAAAGATGAAGTAGATATCTTACTAAATATCATTACTGTATTTTTAGTAATTACCTTTATAAGAAGTATTTTACATACCATTAAAGATTATTTAAAATCTCTTAATAGCTTTAAAGACAAACCTATTGAAAGTTATCTACAAGTATTTTTAATATTTTCTTGGAGTGTTGGTTTTATAGTAATCTTCTCTATTTTAACAGGTAAATCTATTGTAGAGTTTTTAACCGCTTTAGGGGCTATTTCTGCCATTATTTTATTAATTTTTAAAGACACCATCTTAGGTTTTGTGGCTAGTATACAAGTTTCTGTAAATGATACCGTAAGAATTGGAGATTGGATTACTATGGAAAAATATGGAGCAGATGGAGATGTGATTGAAATTAATTTAGCCTCTGTTAAAATTAAAAATTTTGACAATACCATTACCACTATCCCAACTTACTATTTAATTTCAGATTCATTTAAAAACTGGAGAGGGATGAGTGTTTCTGGAGGTAGAAGAATAAAAAGAGCGCTCTTAATACAAGCTACAAGTATTCATTACATAAATGACGAACAATTAGAGAAATTTAAAAAAATACAATTGATTAAAGATTATTTAATTAATAGAAAAAACGATATTGACAATTTTAATAAAGAAAATAATATTGATAAAGAAGTTTTACTTAACGGAAGAAATATGACAAATTTCGGAATATTTAGAAAATATGTAGATACTTACTTAAATCAACACTCTGCAATTAATAAAGACATGATGATTATGACGAGACAGCTAGAGCCTACAGCACAAGGCATTCCGTTAGAAATTTACGCCTTTAGTAAAGATAAAGTATGGAAAAACTATGAGCATATTATAGCAGATATTTTTGATCATTTATTGGCAGCAACTCCTTATTTTAATTTAGAATTGTACGAATTACCTACTGGTTACGATTTTAGAGAGATAAGTAATATGAACCCTACTTTTAAAGCATAATACATTAACTAATTCTTATCATTTATTTATTGTCTTGTATGTAAATACAACTTATTTTTACCACCCTAATGAAGAACAAACGCCCGTCAAATAGAAAACCTAAATGGAAACTTTTACACCAATATTACTCGTATACCGGGTTTTATAGTTTTGTAGGTAAAAGTTTATTAAAGGCTGCAATACCTATTTTGTTATTTGTAGTTGCATTAATATGTGTTCACTTTTTTGTAATAGATATTAATGACATTTTATTATACGTAACCGATAACTTCCCTCCTATTGGAGTATTATCTGTTTTCTTTGCTTCAGAATCTATATTAGGTTTAATACCACCAGAAATATTTATTGCTTGGTCTGGTAAATCTGCCCATCCAGAATGGTATTTAGCTGCATTAGCTACATTATCTTACTGTGGTGGTATTTTATCTTACTTTATGGGAAGAGGTATTGCAAGTATTCCCTCGGTATTTGTGTATTTAGAAGTTAAAATGGCTAAACACATTAAAAATATGCGTAAATGGGGAGGCTTTTTAATTATAGTGGGAGCATTATTACCTGTACCATTTTCTATCTCTAGTATTGCTGCAGGAGTTATTAAGTTTCCTTTTGGTAGTTACTTATTATTTGGTTTATTACGTTTTTTACGATTTTTTATATACGGAGTCGCTATTTTTGAAGCACTTAACTAATTTATAATATTTCTATAAAAAAAGCCAGATGATTTTAATCATCTGGCTTTTTTCTTTCTGCTACAAAAACTTAATCTTGAAACATTTCATTAATTCTAGATCTTAGTTTTCTGTTATAATCTTCAAACAACCAATCTCTATAATTTTTAGTATTATTAATAATACATCTAGAGTAACGTTTAACGCGATCTCTAATATCTCCGCTTAATTCTCTTGCTAAGATTCTAGCATCAAAAACATCTTCACTATTTTCTACACACATTTGCGCGTGTTGATCTATAGATTCTTCTAAAACTTTTTTAGATTTTTCGCCATTATTTACAGCAGACTCATAAGCCTCTTTAATGTCAAACTCTATATTTTCTGAGTTTTTAAACATTTCTCTTACCTCTTCTGGCATTGTATATTTAAACTCGCGTTCAATATCTTCATCAGAAGTAATATTTTCTAAATAATAGTCTGGGTTTTTAAAGATTTGTTGCCAATCTACGGGAGCATCCCACAAACCAAATCTTGCCGCGTTATTACCTAAATCAATAACACTAAAATCATCTTTGCCAGGCAATTTACGAGATCCCCTACCAATCATTTGATAATATAATGTAAGAGATTTTGTTGCTCTGTTTAAGATTATATTTTCTACAGTAGGCTCATCAAAACCTGTTGTTAAAATACTTACAGAAGTTAAGATAGCATCTGGTTTTTCTTTAAACCACTTTAAAATATCTTTACGCTCTTTTTTACTATGCGTATTATCTAAATGTCTTACCTCGTAACCTGCATCTTTAAAAGTTTGATATACATACCAAGAGGTATTAATACCATTGTTAAAAATTAAGGTCTTTTTACCTTTACAACGCTCTTCATATGCTTGTACTAATTTTTCTTGCATAGTAAAATTAGTATATAAATCTTCAGAAGATTTAACGGTGTAATCTCCATTTATACCAATTTGCAAAGAGGTTAAACCAACGTCATAACTATAAGTTTTTGCTTTTGCTAAAAACCCTTTTTCTATTAAAGAAGGTATAGAGTTACCAACAATAAGCTCTTTATAATTATCTTTCATTGGTAATTTTATATTAGAACTTAACGGGGTTGCCGTTACTCCTAAAATGAAAGAATTTTCAAAATATTTAAAAAGCTTAGTAAAAGAGTTGTAGTGCGCCTCATCAATAATCACTAAACCAACATCAGACACTTCAAGTTTATCATCACTTAGTCTGTTGTTTAAAGTTTCTACCATTGCTACAAAACATTGATATTCGTCTTGGTCTGGTAGTTCTTTTACTTTACTGTTGATGATTTTATTGTTTACATTAAAACCTTTCAACATTTTAGAAGTTTGCTTACACAATTCTATACGGTGTGTAAGTATCACAACTTTTTTATTAGTTTGTGCTATGTATCTTCTTACAATTTCAGAGAAAATTACTGTTTTTCCTCCTCCTGTTGGAAGTTGATATAATAAATTAAAATTATCTGGAGACTCATTTAGATAACCAAATATCTTTTGTAAATCTGCCTCTTGATAATCGTAAAGTTTCTTTTCTGCCACTTTTTCAGCCATAAATCGTTTCTCCTGAACTTAAAATTATTAAAATAAAACCTTGCAAAATTAGTCAGTTTAAAAGGTTTATTGAAATATTTAGGCATTAAATCTTAATTTAATTTTATTCTATTCATTGTCAAACCCTTATAAACGCATATTTTTAAAAGCCAAAGCCAGAGAAGTACTAGCAGAAATTAAATGTGCTTTTTTTTTGAAAATTATAGCAAAATATAAAGAAAGGAAGTTTTAAAAATTTATTTTTGTATCCCGTTAACCTTTAAAAGCAATCTATTTTGAATAATCCTAAAGCTCAAAAAATAATTAAGAAAATATTGGATGATTTAGACCACGCAGGTATTATCACCAATACATTAGTTGAAGACTTAAAACAACTTCGTCCCTATGCTGTTGAAGAGAAGCTTCCTGTAGTAGCAAAAGCAATACGCTTAACTTGTGAGCATTTAGAAGAAACTTTCACATTTGATATTCCTATTCCGGAAGATGAACCTATTGAAGGAGAAGAAGCAGAATTTCAAAATCAAGAATTTAATGCTGATGAGAGTTTAATGTATTTAATTAATCTTATCAAAAGATCTGATAATCCAGTAAATATTGAAGAGATTAGAATATACAATGAAGCTCTTCAAAATTACGAAGACTAATATTATTTATATTTTATACAAAAGCCTTCTTCTACAGAGGGCTTTTTTTATGTATCTTCTATAAATTTGTACAGAAAAATATTTTCTAGTGAAAAATATATTTACGCTATTATATTTATTGTCTTTTTGTGCATTTAGCCAATCTAAAGACTCTCTAAACCAATTTGTAGATTTAGAGAAGTATGATGTTAACTTTATTTACGATATTAGATACGCTACTTCTAATAATTTTTTAAAAGAGCCTATATATAATTGTGCCACATGCTTACTACTACCAGAAGTGGCTCAAGCGCTAACTAGAGCAAACTATTATTTTTGTGACCTAGGTTATCAAATAAAAATTTTTGATTGTTACAGGCCTTTGAGTGCTCAAAAAAAGATGTGGAAAATATATCCTAATCCAAGATATGTTGCTAATCCCTACACTAATAAATCTGTACATAATAGAGCTGCCGCTGTAGATTTAACTTTGGTAGATGCAGACGGAAATCAATTAGATATGGGTACTACTTATGATTATTTTGGAGAAAAAGCTCATCAAGATTTTAAAAATTTACCTGCAGAAGTATTACAAAACAGAAAATTACTAAGAGAAGGTTTAGAAAAATTTGGTTTTCATATTATTAGAACCGAATGGTGGCATTACGATTTTGGAAAAGCCTATGCCTACCCTATTTTTAATGTAGATTTTCCCTGCCATTAACACTTTTGTTAAATAGCTGTTATACTTATCTTTAATTGTATTTAAAAAGAAAAGACATTGCGTAGTTTTATAAAAAAACCAACAACAATGTCTATACTTACAATTATTTTGAACATTATTTTACCACCTTTAGGAGTATTTATGAATAAAGGATTAGGTAAAGATTTTATTATTAATTTAATACTAACATTAATTTTTTGGCTACCAGGAGTAATACATGCCTTTTTAGTAACTAGTAAAAGGTAATTACTGTTTTTGTTGCCATTTCCAAGCACTTGCCAAAGCATCTTCCATGGTAAATCTAGCTTTCCAGCCAAGATCTGAATTTGCTTTGGTAGTATTGGCATAAGCGGCAACTACATCTCCTTCTCTTCTATCTACTATTTTATATGGTAATTTTTTATTAGATACCTTTTCAAATGCGTGAATAACTTCTAAAACAGAGTTGCCTTGGCCAGTACCTAGATTAAATACCTCATAATTTGTTTTATGTTGGTTATTTATTAATCTTTTTAAAGCCACTACGTGTGCTTCGGCTAAATCCATCACGTGTATGTAGTCTCTTATACAAGTACCGTCATTAGTATCATAGTCATCGCCAAAAACAGATAATTCTTTTCTTATACCTGCACCAGTTTGTGTAATGTATGGAATTAAGTTTTGAGGTGTTCCTATTGGTAATTCTCCTATCTCTGCTGTTGGGTGCGCACCTATGGGATTAAAATACCTTAGAGCTATTGCTTTAAAATTAGGTGCTGTTTTAGCAAAATCTTTAATTATTTCTTCTCCTATTTGTTTGGTGTTTCCGTAAGGAGATTCTGCTAATTTTACGGGAGCAGCTTCTGTTATTGGTAGTTCGTCAGCTTGACCATAAACGGTACAAGAAGAACTAAATATGAAATTAGAAAGTTCTTTTCTTCTCAACTCTTGCAGCACATTAACTAGCGTATTAATATTATTTTCATAATACAATAATGGTTTTTCTACGCTTTCACCTACTGCTTTAGATGCTGCAAAATGGATAATACCTGCTATATCTTGATTTTCTTCAAAAAAATCACTTACTGCAATTTTATCTCTTAAATCTATTTTATAAAACTCTGGAGATTTATTGGTTATTCTAGTAATTCCTTCTAAAACAGATAAACTTGAGTTAGATAAATTATCTATAATCACTACTTCTAAACCTTCGTTTAACAAAGCAACTACTGTATGAGAACCTATAAAACCTAGCCCTCCAGTTACTAATATTTTCATTTTCAGTATTTTAAAATTATTTAACTTATCTCTATAATTAAGATAAATTTTACACGAATATGTATTTACAAAACCGTATAATATAAGCCCCTAATTTAAAAATTAGAAATTAAAACAAGTATATATTTTTTAATTAGATTTTTAAATAAATGTAAATAATTTTAAAAGCTTAATTAACTATGAATTTTTATGAAAATTTAGAAGTTTTATATTCTTTAAGCCTTATTTTTGCAAAAAAATAAAAGTATGGACTTTCAAATTAAAGCATTTAAAATAATAAGCACTCTAGAAGCTATTTCTTTTTTACTGTTACTGTTTATAGCAATGCCACTTAAATATATTTGGGATTTACCACAATTTGTAAGTGTTTTAGGGATGGCACACGGTATACTATTTGTACTTTACCTAATTGGTGCTTATTTTATGTATGAAAAACTAAACTGGTCTTTAAAAACATTTGCCATTGTTGCATTTTGCTCTGTTTTACCATTTGGACCATTTTATGCAGATAAAAAATACTTACCTGCTTCTTAGTGAAATGTAATTACATTTCACTAAGTCTATCTTTAACAAACTCTACTTTGGTTTTACCGTGAGGTACAGATTTTCCGTTCTCATCTAAACTTACCATAACAATTCTGTCTACCTTAATAATAGGTTTTCTTGTCATTTTATTTCTTACTTCACATTTTAAGGTAAGTGAAGCTCTACCAAATTTTAAAACTTCAATACCTATTTCTATTATATCACCTTGTTTGGCAGAACTCTGAAAATCTATTTCACTCATATATTTAGTAACCGTTTTAGGGTTCTCTAACTGAATAATTGAGTATAAAGCTGCTTCTTCATCTATCCACTCTAACAATCTACCTCCAAATAAAGTTCCGTTTGGGTTTAAATCTTCTGGTTTAATCCATTTTCTTGTATGAAATCTCATAATAATTTTTATTGCAAGTTAAACGTTTATTAGCTCTAATAATATAGATTTAAATTAAGAAAATCTATACAGCTATTGGTTATTTCTTTATAATGTCTGCGGAATTTTAATAGATAAGTTAAAACGCTCGTTTAGTTTATTTATAAAATATGCAGATAATAATGGAGAAGCTTCTTCTAGATTTTGATGAACAAAAAAATACACGTTTTTAAGTCCTAAATTATACCACTCTTCTAGCCTATCTACCCAATCATCTAGCCTTGTGTAATCTGAAGGGTGATTTGCGCCGTTATATCTAATAAATGCAGTATCTGACGTTAATCTCATATGTAGTAAATCTCTTCTACCTGCACTGTCTGTAATAACGTTAGTGATGTGATGTTCTTTTAAAATAGCATTAAACCGGTCACTTATTTCTGAATCAAGATGCCAATCTTGGTGTCTTACTTCAAAAGCTAACGGAATTTCATTAGGCCATTTTTCAAAAAATGGAGGTAATCTATCTATCCATTTAGGATGAAAATTTTCTGGCATTTGTAAAAAAACCATTCCTAATTTTTCTCCTAAACCTAATAAATTTGCTGTATAATCTGTCACCAAATCATCTGCATCTACCAAACGTTTAATATGACTAATAAGTCTAGGTACTTTCGGGAAAAATTTAAAATCTTCAACTGTTTTATCTCTCCACGTTTGGAACTGCTCTATTGTCCACATTCTATAAAAAGTAGCATTGAGCTCTATGCTATTAAATTGCTGAGAATAATATGTTAATTCTTCTTTTGTACCCCGTGGATAAAAGTTTTTAAGGTCTTTTCTATTCCACTTAGCACAACCTACACTTACGTTATTAAACGTTTTAGACTCGTAGGTTTGTAGTATTTTTTTAGTTTGAATGTGATCTTTTGGTAATAAAAAATCAATACTACCTGGATCTTCCACTTTTCCAAATTTCATCTATCTTGATTTTAATTGAATGATTATTCTGGATATTCAATTCTAAGATGATAAATGTTTTTTAACTTTCGTTTTAAAACTTTCTTAATTATCTGAATTTCTTTGAAAGTAATATCTGCATTTAAAAATTGCCCCTCATCCATTTGCTTATCTATAATTTTCTCTACAAAATTATCTATTAAATTAGCAGTTGGTTCTTTTAAACTTTTACTTGCCGCTTCTACACTATCACTCATCATTAAAATAGCCGTTTCTTTACTAAATGGCTCTGGCCCAGGGTAAGTAAAGTCTTTTATATTTACATCTTGGTTAGTATCTTTTAAACGGGCTTGTTCTTTTTTATAAAAATAATAAACTACGCTGGTACCGTGATGTGTTCTAATAAAATCTATTAATCTATCTGGTAAATTATGTTTTTTTGCTATTTCTATACCGTGGATTACGTGATTTATTATTATTTGTGCACTTTCTTTAGGCTCTAACTCGTCATGCGGATTTACAGAAGTTGTTTGGTTTTCTGTAAAAAAAGTAGGGTTAGACATTTTACCTACGTCATGATATAAAGCTCCAACCCTTACCAGCATAGAGTTTGCTCCAATTTCATTAGCGGCAGCTTCAGCTAGATTAGCTACATTTAAACTATGGTGAAAAGTACCCGGTGCTTTATTAGATAATTCTTTTAAAAGCTTAGAATTGGTGTCTGATAATTCTAATAAAGACATATCTGATACTAACCCAAATAACTTCTCGTAAGCATAAATTAAGGGTTGTACAAAAAGTGTGGCAAAACCTGCTATTAAAAATATTAATAGAGTTTCATAGTTTATTTCTTGTAAATCACCTTCTTGTATAATAGTAAATGCAAAATAAGCAAATAAGTAAACTCCCGTAATTTGCCCTACGCTTATAAATAAATTAGCTCTCTTATATAACTCTGATACGGTTAAAATAGTAACAATACCTCCTATTATTTGCAAGAACATATACTCATAACTATTAGGTACAATAAAGCCTAATATAAGTACTAAAATTACGTGCGTGAATAAACCAAGCCGAGCATCGAAAAAAGCTTTTAAAGTTAATGGTAAAATACAAAGTGGTACTACATACACATATTTTACATTAAACTTCATTACCCCCACTGTTAGTAATACACAAAAAAGAATATTGAAAAATATAAATGTTACTTTGGTATTATTATCAAAAATTTCTGGTCTATATTTTTTTATAAAAAGAGTAAGCATTAATAGAGATAAAGACACTAAAAGAACATAGCCAAATACAACTACATAATAACTAGAGGTACTCCATACTTTAGATTCGTATTCACTTTTTAAAGAATTTAAAATCCCCAATCTATTACCATCTATCACCTCTCCTCTAGCAATAATTCTAGAGCCTTGGTTTACTATACCTCGTGTATATGAAATAGCATTAAGTTTAGATTGTAAATCTTGTTGAGTTAACTCTTCATTTAAACTAACATTAGGTTGTACGATATCAAAAAAAAGTTCTGTTAACTCATTTTCATATTTTTGTAAACCCGCTATGTCTATTTTTTTGTTAATGTAAGAGCGTAGACCTTCTTGCTTAATAATACTACCATATACAATTTCTTCAGCTTCATTACCTTTCATTAGATAAACAATTCTGCTATCTTCAAAAGGTTCTATTTCTTGCAATAAACCATCTGTATATAAATCATCTAAAGTTTTTCTTGTAAATTTTACAAGTCTTACTCCATCTCTATTAATTATGCTATCAGAAAATACGGCATCTATTTCGGCATCTAAAGAGTTTACAACTTGTTTAGGTATATTTTCGTTATATTCATAATAAGGGGTGTGTTTGCTTCTTATATCTTCTTTTTCTGCTTCAATTTCTTGATTAGATTTTAAGATAGCAAAATCAAAAGGAGCGTATAAATTTTCATACTGCCAAGGCTGACCTTTAGAATATTCATACTTAAATTTACTTCCTTTAGGAAATAAATAAACAATAATGGCTGTAGTCAATATATAAAGAAAAACCTTATAAATTAAAGCCTGATTCTTATAAACACTATTAACAAATTTACTCATACAATTTTATTCAATATCAAATGTAGTGAAAAGTTAAAAGGTAACAGGTAAAGCAGTAGTTAGTTCTTTTTAAAATTATTAAATTCGTAAAAAATAAAACTAAAAATTATTAAATAATGAATAAAAAGGTTGTAATTGTAAGTGCTGCTAGAACTCCTATAGGTAGTTTTTTAGGAAGTTTATCTTCTGTAACAGCTCCAAAACTAGGTTCTATCGCTATAAAAGGTGCATTAGAGAAAATAAATTTAAAACCAGAGTTAGTACAAGAAGTATTAATGGGTAATGTTGTACAAGCTGGTGTTGGGCAAGCTCCGGCTAGACAAGCTGCTCTTGGTGCAGGTATACCTGATAGCGTACCTTGCACTACAGTAAATAAAGTATGTTCTTCTGGATTAAAAGCTGTTATTCAAGCTGCTCAAGCAATTGCTTTGGGAGATGCAGACATTATTGTTGCTGGCGGTATGGAGAATATGAGTTTAATACCTCATTATGTTCACCTAAGAAACGGTCACAAATTTGGACCTAAAGCTATGGAAGATGGCATGCAAAAAGATGGCTTGGTAGATGCTTACGACCATAATGCTATGGGTGTTTGTGCAGATTTATGTGCTACAGAACACAATTTTTCTAGAGAAGACCAAGATGCATTTGCTATAAAATCTTATGAGCGTTCTAAAAAAGCTTGGGAAGAAGGTAAATTTAACGATGAAGTTGTACCTGTAGAAGTACCACAAAGACGTGGAGAACCTGTTGTTGTAAGCGAAGATGAAGAGTTTAAAAATGTTAGAATGGATAAAATTGCTTCACTTAGACCTGCATTTAGTAAAGAAGGCACCGTAACTGCTGCTAATGCTTCTACCATTAATGATGGTGCTGGTGCTGTAGTATTAATGAGCAAAGAAAAAGCAGATGAGTTAGGTTTAACTCCATTAGCTACTATAAAAAGTTATGCTGAAGCTGCGCAAGAACCTAAATGGTTTACCACTGCTCCTTCTAAAGCTTTACCAAAAGCCATAGATAAAGCAGGAATTAAAATAGAAGATGTAGATTATTTTGAATTTAACGAAGCTTTTTCTGTAGTTGGGCTTGCAAATATGAAAATTTTAGGACTTTCTGATGAAAATGTAAACGTAAATGGTGGGGCTGTTTCTTTAGGGCATCCGCTTGGTTGCTCGGGAGTTAGAATACTAATTACCCTAATAAATGTACTTAAACAAAATGATGGAAAGTTAGGTGCGGCTGCAATTTGTAACGGAGGTGGTGGAGCTTCTGCAATGATAATTGAAAGAAATTGATATTTTTGCAGTAAAAAACAATTAATGCAATACGGAATTTGTCATCTAAATATTGTGCCGGTACGTTTAGAACCTACCGATACTAGTGAAATGGTTTCTCAACTTTTGTTTGGAGAAAATTTCAAAGTCTTAGAAAAAAGAAAAAAATGGAGCAAAATTCGTATTGCATTTGATTCTTATGAAGGGTGGATAGATAATAAACAATACTTACATCTAGATGAAGAAGAGTATGCTTTATTACAATCTTCTGCTGAAGAATTATCTATAGATTTGGTAGATTTTGCAGTAACACCAAATACCCAAGAGCTTACCCCTTTATCTATTGGAGCTAAATTAAATTTTATTAACAAATTAAATTTAGAGTTTGAAGGTAGAAAAATTGTTGGTGTGCAACCTAAAGACAATTTATTAAATACAGCCTATTTATATCTTAACACTCCGTATTTATGGGGTGGTAAAACTCCTTTTGGTATAGATTGTAGCGGTTTTACCCAAATGGTTTATCGCTTAAATGGCTACCATCTTTATAGAGATGCATCTCAACAAGCTAGACAAGGGGAACCATTAAGCTTTATAGAAGAAAGTGAACCTGGTGATTTAGCTTTTTTTGATAATGCTGAAGGTGAAATTATTCATGTAGGGATTATAATGAGAGATAACTACATTATTCACGCACATGGTAAAGTACGTATAGATAGAATTGATCATAGTGGTATTTTTAATGTAGATACCAACCAATACTCTCACAACCTTAGAGTTATAAAAAAAATAATTTAGATAAAATACCATACAAAAAGCTATCTAAAAACTTAATTTTCTTCTGCTTGAAGTAACTTTCAATCAAAGATTTTATCGTTTTTTAGATAGCTTTTTTAATAAACAATCTACTTTTTAAGATTATCTAGGGTTAATCTTGCTTTTTCTAAATCTTCAGGAGTATCTATCCCAATGGTTTTAAGTTTTGTTTCTACCATTTTTATATTTTTACCATATTCTAAATAGCGTAGCTGTTCTAACTTTTCTGCATTTTCTAGAGCTAACATTGGCAAACGGTAAAAATCTAACAAAGCATTTTTTCGAAAAGCATAAATACCTATATGTTTGTAATAAGTAATTTCTGCTTCTTTATTTCTTACGTAAGGTATTGGAGAGCGTGAAAAATAGAGAGCAAAATCATTTTTATCTGTAATTACTTTCACATGATTAGGGTTTTCTACCTCTTCTTCTGTCTCTAAAGATGTTTTTAAAGAAGCTAAATCTATTTGATGAGCATCTTCTCCTTCAAAGACAGCCAGTAAATCTTCTAAGCTCTCTTTTTCTATAAATGGTTCGTCACCTTGCACATTCACTACAATATCTACGTCCATATCTTCTACAGCTTCTGCTATTCTATCACTTCCGCATTCGTGTTCTTTTTTACTAATAATTGCCTTGCCACCGTGGTTGGTAATTTCATTAAAAATAATTTCATCATCTGTAACTACATAAACTTCTTGAAAAAGTTTTGTAGAAACTGCAGCTTGATAAGTACGAGTAATTACTGTGGTACCGTTTAAATCTTTCATTAATTTTCCAGGAAACCTTGTTGCAGCATATCGTGCTGGTATCATTGCAATGACTTTCAATTTATTATTATTCAAGTAGTTATTTTTTATGTTATTAATCTTCTTCTATTTACTTAAAGTCTTTAAAGATCTGTTTTAAAAAATTCATCTTTAAATCCTATTAAATATAATTTTTTCTTTGCACGAGTACAAGCGGTATATAACCAACGTAAATAATCTTCTTTGATACCATCTTTTAAATAAGGTTGCTCTACAAAAACATTATCCCATTGTCCACCTTGGGATTTATGGCATGTCATAGCATAACTAAACTTCACTTGTAAAGCATTAAAATATTTATTGCTCTTTACTTTCTGAAACTTTTTATACTTAGATGTCTCATTTGCATAATCTTTTTGCACTTCTTGGTAAAGCTCATTAGATTGCTCATAACTTAAAGATGGTGCATTAACGGTTAGGGTATCTAAAATAATAACTGTTTCAAAAGCTTGCATTTTAGGGTAATCTACCATTTGTACTTTTACTTCTGCAAACCTAAAACCATATAAATCTATAATTTCAAATATTTCTAAAATCTCTATAATATCACCATTCGCTATAAATCCTGCTTCAGAAGTAGGTTTTACCCAGAAATAGTTATTTTTTACCACCATTAAAAAATCGCCACTAGCAATTTCATTTTCCTGAAAAAGTATTCTATTTCTTATCTGTTCATTATAAATATTTGCTCTTTTGTTAGATCTTACTACAATAGCAGTCTCTTCATAACCGCCATGATCGTAAGAATCGTTAATGGCATCCATAATTTCATACCCATCTACTAGTCGTATAAAATCATCTCCTATTCCTAATTGAAATTTAAAATCGTCGTAAAAATGATTTTTGATAGCTTCTCTTATTAGAGTTGCATTATATAAAATACCGCTTTCTTGCTCTTGCCTTACTACTTCATTAAGCTCTAAATGGTCTACATCTTTTTGATAACCTAAACTTAACTTATCTTGATCTAGTGCTGGGCTTAGGGTTAATTTAACTGGTGGTAATTGTGCGGTATCTCCAATAAAAATGAGTTTACAATTTTTTCCAGAGTACACATAATCTATTAAATCTTCTAATAAAGAACCACTATCAAAAAGAGAACCGTCACCACTATAATCTGATATCATAGAAGCTTCATCTACAATAAATACAGTGTTTTTATGTTTATTTTTTTGTAACACAAATTGCACTTTACTACCACCTGTTTTTTTAGGATGATAAATTTTTCTATGTATAGTTTGTGCCTGATAACCAGAGTAATTACTCATTACTTTTGCTGCTCTACCTGTTGGCGCAGCAAGCACAGAAGACATAAGTACCCTCCGTAAATTTTTAACAATAGTACCAATTATAGAAGTTTTACCAGTTCCGGCATAACCTTTGAGGATAAATAATTGATCGCTTTTATCAGATAAGATAAAACTTGACAATTTTTGTAATGCTACATCTTGTTGTGTAGTTACCGTGAAAGGAAAATCGTTCTTTAATAATTTATAAAATTCTGTGGAGGTCATTTAAATGCTTAGGTTACTAAAAAACCAAAGATAAACAGTGATTTTTGACTTGGAAACTTTTGCGAATAAAAAAAAATTGTAAGTTTGCGTATATCATATAAAACAAATTAAATTCATTAAATATGAAAATTGTCATTCAATTACTATTATGGGTCGTTATTGGATTTTTAGGCTACCTTACTTTTAATGCTGTATATGAGCCAATTAAATTTAACAAAGTTAGAGATGCTAGGTATCCTAAAGTAATTGAGAAATTAAAAGATATTCGCCAGGCAGAATTAGCACACAAACAAGTTACTGGTAGATTTAGCGGCGACTGGGATAGCTTAGTTCAATTTATTGATACTGCTAAATTTGTAGTTACTCAACGTAGAGATACTACTGTTTTTGATCAAGAGTATTATGATACTTATAAAGTAGACCAATACAAGTCTGAAACTATTATTGATACTTTAGGGTATACTTCTGTTAGAGATTCTATCTACAAAGGTACAGATCGTTATAAAACAATGATGGAAGTTCCTTTCACAGATGGTAAGAAATTTGAATTAGATGCCGGAAAAATCTATAAAAACGATAGTTATATTCCTGTTTTTGAAGCTAAAATTGATAAAGCAGATATATTAGCAGATCAAGATGAGCATTTAATTAAACAAGAAAAGCAAATGCTTTCTGTAGATAACGTTAGAGGTGAATATATTCAAGTAGGTTCTATGTCTGAAGTAAACACAAATGGTAACTGGCCAAAAGTTTATGGATCTAACGATTAATAACGAGAAACAATATTACAAACTGTCCATCTTGATTACTCAAGATGGACTTTCTTTTTGTACCCAAAACACAGAAAACAATACCCTAGATATTTTTTTTAATAAGTCTTTTAATAATAATCTAGACCCAGAAAAAATATTAGTTGAGCTACAAAATGCTATCAAATTTAATATAGATAGTAGTATTTTAACTGCTATTAGTAAAGTTAAAGTGGTTTACGCTAATAATCTATATAATATTGTACCTCAAAAATATTTCTCTGAAAAAAAACTTACAGATTATTTAAAATTTAACACCAAAATTCTACATACAGATTTTATAGCATTTGATGAGCTAAATAATATTAAAGCAAATAGTGTTTATATACCCTATACTAATATAAATAACTACTTGTTTGATCAGTTTGGAGAATTTACCTATACCCACTCTTCTACTCTATTTGTAGATTTATGTTTAGTAAACTCTTCTAACAAACTAAATACAGAGGTAGTTTACTTAAATATTTATACATCTACATTTGATATTTGCATTATAAAAGATAATAAACTGCTTTTAGCAAATTCATTTGAATATTTTACCCCGCAAGACTTTATTTATTATGTTCTATTTTGTTTAGAGCAATTAAAATTAAATAATGAAGAGTTACAGATGTATTTATGCGGAAAAATAAATGAAACAGACAATCTGTATCACTACCTTTATACATATGTAAAAAATATTGAGTTTTTAGACACCTCATTTCTAGTACAGCAATTGAAAAACTTATCAGAAAAAAATATTAATCCTAAACAAAACTTACTATTATTAAGTAATTTAATATGAGAATTATATCAGGAAAATTTAAAGGTAAAAGATTAATAGCTCCCAAAACTCTACCTGTAAGACCAACTACAGATATGGCAAAAGAAGCTTTATTCAATATATTAAATTTTCAGATAGATTTTGATAATGTTAAACTATTAGACCTTTTTGCAGGTACAGGAAACATATCTTACGAGTTTATTTCTAGAGGAACTACAGATGTTACTGCCGTAGATCAAAATTATGGTTGTGTAAAGTTTATAAACAAAACAGCTAAAGAATTAGATGCAGAAATACAAACCGTAAAAAGCGATGTGTTTAAATATCTAGAAAAGGTAAAAAGTAAACATGACGTGATTTTTGCAGATCCACCCTACGGATTAGAACTTGCAGAATTTCAAAAAATACCTTATTTTGTATTCGAGAATGATTTATTAAATAAAGACGGTATTTTAATTATTGAGCACTCTAAGTACACAGATTTATCTGAAACCAACCATTTTACAGAAAGTAGAAAATACGGAAGTTCTGTTTTTTCATTTTTCAAAATTTAATATTATTTTAAAATGACTCCACCATTTAAAATAATAGAAGATAAAATTGGGAAGCTTCGACTTTATGAAAACTACATTATTACAGAAATAAATGAAGATGTAGTTTTTGATATTGAAGAACTCAATTGGTTAAAAATGAATATAGACACATATTACCCAAAAAGTATAGAAAACATAGGTTACATTTCTAACAGAATAAACAACTACAATATTGTACCTACTAATTACTACTTAAGTAATTTATATAATAAAGTAAAAACTATAGCTATGGTTTGTTATTCTGATACTAGCGTTCAAGCAGCTCTTTATGAAAAAAGTTTTCAAGAAAAACCTTTTCAAGTTTTTAGAAACTTAAACGATGCTATTGACTGGACATTAGTAAACTTAAAAAAATAGCAGGCCTATAAGCCGGATTCTGTATTCTAATAAATTAGAACCCTTATCATTTATCTCGAATTTTTGTTGCCAAAAATCTCTAGCTACCTACCCTCCGGCATTGATCGGGCAATCTTAAGCGCCGGTATACATGGTATTGCACCGCATAGAGTTTACCTGGTTTCACTACAGCATTACCTGTACATTCTTTCTGCTGCACTTGTCCTAACCTTTCGGCCGGTGGCTGTTAACCACTATGCTTCCCTTTGGTGTCCGGACTTTCCTCCAAGCTTTAAAGCGTGGCGATAAGGCGGCCTGCGTCTTGCAAATATAGTAGATTATATAAGCTGAAGAATTTTATCTTTAAAATTGTGAATAATTATTCAGAAAAAAATACAGAACTAAAAGCCATATGTGCTTAGGATTTCTATTTTTGTACTATGGAACATTTTGTTGTCTCTGCCAGAAAATACAGGCCTGAAACTTTTGAAGATGTAGTTGGTCAAAAAGCAATTACCAACACACTTCTTAATGCTATTGATAATAATCACTTAGCACAAGCTTTGCTGTTTACAGGCCCAAGAGGTGTAGGTAAAACTACGTGTGCCAGAATTTTAGCTAAAAAAATTAATCAACAAGCTACAGAAAATAAAGAAGAAGATTACGCTTTTAATATTTTTGAATTAGATGCCGCTTCTAACAACTCTGTAGATGATATTAGAAATTTAATAGACCAAGTAAGAATACCACCACAAGTAGGTAAATACAAGGTTTATATTATAGATGAGGTACATATGCTATCTTCTTCTGCCTTTAATGCGTTTTTAAAGACTTTAGAAGAACCACCAAAACATGCTATTTTTATTTTAGCCACTACAGAGAAGCATAAAATAATACCTACTATTCTTTCTAGATGTCAAATATTTGATTTTAAAAGAATTACAGTTACCGACGCTAAAGAATATTTAGCTGGTATTGCCTTAAAAGAAGGTGTGCAAGCAGAAGATGATGCATTACACATTATAGCCCAAAAAGCAGACGGAGCTATGAGAGATGCTTTATCTATTTATGATCGTGTAGTTAGTTTTAGTGGTAATAATCTTACTAGAGCTGCTGTAACAGAAAACTTAAATGTTCTAGATTATGAAACTTATTTTAAATCTACAGATTTAATTTTAGCTAATAATATACCAGACTTACTTGTACAATACAATGAGATTTTAGCTAAAGGTTTTGATGGTCACCATTATATTGCTGGTTTAGCATCTCACTTTAGAGACTTATTGGTTTGTAAAAATCAAGCTACAATTAGTTTATTAGAAGTAGGAGAACAAATAAAAGCACTTTACTTTAAACAATCTCAAGCAGCACCTCAAGAATTTTTAATGCAGGGTATTGAGCTAGCTAATGAGTGTGATTTAAAATATAAAACCAGTCGAAATCCGCGATTACTCGTAGAATTATGCTTAATGCAGCTTGCCTCTATCACTTTTGATGGAGAAAAAAAAAATTCTAAACGCTTTATAATTCCTGCAGAAAACTTTATTTCTACAGAAAAAGTTTCAGCAAAAAAAATAGATAATGCATCTAAAGAGGTAATTAAAACAGAAGAACACCCTACTCCTGCTACAAAACCTGAAGTAAAAGTACAATTACCTTCTTCGGTTTCTAAAGAAAAAACAGAAACTCCTACACCAAAAGAAGAGGTTAAAATAAATCTTAATAACAAAAAAAGGCCTTCTGGTTTATCTTTAAAAAGCATTGCTCATAAAAAGAAACACGAAGAAGAACAAAAAGAAAAAGAAGCTTTACCTACAGAAGAGTTAACAGAAAGTTATACAGAAGAGCAAGTACAAGAAGCTTGGGCAGAGTATGTATCAAAACTTACTAATCGTGGTAAAAAAATATTAGCTTCTATTGTAGATACAGATAAACCTACCTTAAAAGGTGATACCATACATATAGAATTACCTAATGAAACGATGTTGATTGAGTTAAAGAGAGCTCAAGGTAATTTAATGGGGTTTATTAAGAAAAAAATTCAGAATACATCTATAAAACTACACATAGATGTAAACGAAACGGCTACAAAAAAATATGCTTTCACTACTCGAGAAAAGTTTGAAAAGCTAAAAGAAAAGAACCCGTTGATAGATAAATTACGAACAACTTTTGATCTAGATATATAAATTATGCTTGGTTTAAAACTTCCTACAGACCCTCGTTGGGTAAATATTGCTGAAAAAAATTTAGATGATATTTTAATAGATCACGCGTGGTGTGAACAAAAAGCTGCTTCTACTGCAGTATCTCTAATTGTAAGTTTTCCTGAATTTACAGAGCTTGTACAAGAAATGACAGAACTTATTCACGAAGAAATGAGTCATTTTAAAATGGTTCATGATAAAATTCTAGAACGTGGCTTTGAGTTAGGCAGAGATAGAAAAGATATGTATGTAATAGAATTACTTAAATTTTTTCCTAAAGGAGGTAGTAGAATTACTCAAATGGTACACCGTTTATTATATGCGGCATTAATTGAAGCAAGAAGTTGTGAGCGTTTTAAATTATTATCTGAACAGTTAGAAGATAAGGAGTTACGCTTGTTTTACAAAAAACTAATGATTAGTGAAGCAAACCACTATACTATGTTTTTAAATTTTGCCCGTAAATATGGCGATAGAAAAGAAGTGGACCAAAAATGGAACGACCTCTTAACTTATGAAGCCAAAATTATGCAATCTTTAAGCAAAGAAGGATTAATTCACGGGTAATTTAAAGCTTTTCTGCTTTAATAATATCGTTATAAAGTGACTTTATTATTCCGTCTGAAAGTCCAATTTTTGGTACATGTACACTTTTAGATCTACTCCATTTCATTGCAGATAGATATATTTTTGTAGCAGGTATTATTACATCTGCACGGTCTGTGTTCATTCCTAATTGAGAGATTCTATCTTCATAAGTTAACGAGTTAAGTAACTGATAATAAGAATTTAAATAAAGATACGATAACGGGCTACCTGCTTTTTTACCACTAGACTTAAAAATATTATTAATATTACCTCCAGAACCTATTAGAGAGATATGAGTGTAGGGTTTTGTTTCTTTTTTAATCCAAGTTTCTACTTCTTTCCAAAGAGAATCTTCTACCATATTGTTAAGTATACGTACGGTACCTAATTTAAAACTTCTTGAAGTGATAGTTTGCCCTGCAGAAAATAGGGTAAACTCGGTGCTACCTCCACCTACATCTACATATAAATAGGTTTTATCACCTTGTATTAAACTATGTAAATCTGTAGCAGCAATTATAGCTGCTTCATGTTCACCATCAATAATTTCAATTTTTATTCCAGTATCTTTTAATACAATATCTGCTAATTCTTGTCCATTAGCAGCATCACGCATAGCAGATGTAGCACAAGCTTTGTATTTTTCTATTTTATGAGATTTCATTAATAAGCTAAATGCGCACATAGTATCTTGCATTCTTAACATATTTTCTGCAGAGATTTCACCATTTACAAAAACATCTGCTCCCAATCTAATAGGGACTCTCACTAACGATGTTTTTTTAAAAGTTGGTTCTTTAAACTCTGGTTCTGTAATGGTAGAAATTAATAATCTAACAGCGTTAGAACCTATATCTATGGCAGCGTATTTTCTTATTTTTAGCACGTATATTTGTATATTTTAGTCTTTATTTACTAATTTTTCTAAATAATAATCATAAGTAGCAAATTGACTTCTTACTTTTAATTGATTATTTACTCTGTGAGCGTTGTCATTTTTAGCAGAGAAATCTCTAGCTTTTACATTATCATTCCAACAGATATTAAACGTTTCTAGTAACTCTTCTTGAATATCTTTTTGATAAATAGGACAAGATATTTCTACTCGGTTATCTAAGTTTCTTGTCATCCAGTCTGCAGAAGATATATAAGTTTTAGGTTCTCCTCCGTTTTCAAAAATATATAATCTAGGGTGCTCTAAATATTTATCTATAATACTAATAGCTTCAATATTTTCTGACATTCCCACTACTCCAGGAATTAAACTACAAATACCTCTTACTATTAATTTTATTTTTACCCCTGCTCTACTAGCTTCATATAATTTATCAATCATTTTATAATCAGACAAACTATTTAGCTTAATTTTTATTCCGTTAGGTTTATTAAGCTTAGCATTTTCTATTTCTGTGTCTATTAACCTTTCAAAAACAGATCTAGAGTAATGTGGAGAAACTATTAAATGCTTGTAATGACTTACTTTGTAATTAATCTCAAAGAAGTTAAATACTTTATTTATTTCTTTTAATATAGATTGGTTGGCTGTAAAAAGTGTGTAATCTGTATATATTTTTGCGGTAGACTCATTAAAATTACCTGTACTTATAAAGCCATAACGTACTAGTTTTTTCTTTTCTAAACGTTCTATAACACAAGCTTTACAGTGCACTTTTAAACCAGGTACACCAAATATTAATTTTACTCCTTCACGCTGCATTCTTTCTGCATAACGTATATTATTTGCCTCGTCAAACCTTGCTCTTAGCTCAATAGAAACGGTTACTTGTTTACCATTTTTTACTGCATTGATTAAAGAACTAGCAATGTGAGAAATTTCAGCTAAACGATAAATCGTAATTTTAATAGACTTTACTTTAGGGTCTAATGCGGCTTCTCGTAAAAATTTTACTGTGTATGAAAATGTGTGGTATGGAGTATATTGTAAGTAATCTTTTTCTGCTATTTTTTCTAATAAACTTCCATGCAGCGTTAAGCCTTTTACTGGAAGTGCAGAATATTTTTTATACAATAAATCTGAAGCTCCTAAACTAGGAAACTTCATATAATCTCTACGGTTATGGTATCTACCTCCTGGAATAATACTATCAGAATCGTCTATACCCATTTTAGAAAGTAGAAACTCTAATGTATCATCTTCTATTGTTTTATCGTAAACAAAACGTACTGGTTCACCCTCTATTCTATCTTTAATACTAGACAAAAGTTTATCTATATAACTTTTGTTTAAATCTCCCGCCATATCTAGCTCTGCATCACGAGTAATTTTAATCATGTGAGCAGAAATGCTTTCGTAATTAAATATACTAAATAGACTTTTTAAATTATACCTAATTAAATCATCTAAAATAATGATGTATTTGTTACCATCTTCAGAAGGTATTTCTACAAAGCGCTCTATCCCTCTAGGTATTTCTATTAAAATATATTTTTTTTCTTTTTTCTTTTTTTCATTTAAAATCATTCTAACAGCCAAATACGCTGCACTATCTTTTAAACGTGGTAATTCTTCTAAGTCATTTAAAATAATAGTTACTAAAGCAGGACTTACTTTTTGTAAAAAATAATCTTGTACAAATTGAGCTTGATTTTCTGTTACTTCTTGCTCATTAATAATGCAAATTTTATGATCTACTAATTTATTTATAATAGTATCTAAAATCTTTAAACTTTCTGATTGTTGTTTAATTACAATTTGAGTAATTTCTTTTAACAAATCTGAAGCAGTCATCCCTCCAAGAGCTTTTTTTCCTCCTTTTCCTGCTTGATCTATTCTCTTTACCGTTGCGTAACGTACTTTAAAAAACTCATCTAAATTATTAGAAAAAATACCTAAAAACCGAAGTCTTTCTATTAATGGTACACTTTCGTCTTCTGCTTCTTGCAGTACTCGAGCATTAAATTGAAGCCAACTTAACTCTCTATTTACGTATTGATTTTGAACTCCCATTTTATTTAAACATTTTAGGAAATAAACTCACTAAAGTCTTACCATTTTCTATTTTACTCCAATAATCTGTATCAAAATCTATCACCACAAGTCCTGTGGTTGGTAAATTTTCTATATAATTATCTCCTAAAGAATTTACCAAATTTGTCATTGCAGGGTTATGCCCAAAAACCATTAATTTTTCTATTGTATCATCTTGATTTTTAATAACCTCTAATAACTCTGAAGACTCAAAAGTATAAGCTTCTTTTACTACACTAAAATCTGAATCTAATATTTTTAAACCTTCTTTAAATAAATTAGCGGTGGTTAACGCTCTATTTGCAGAACTACTAATTACTTTTAAAGGGCTTTGTAAATACGTGCTAAAAGCATTAATCACTAGTTTAGCATCTTTAAAACCTCTTTTTTTTAAAGGCCTGTCGTGATCTGTTAAAGTAGGATCATCCCAAGAAGATTTACCGTGTCTTACTAGTATTAGTTGTTTCATAAAGTTAAATATTGGTTGGTTTGGTTGGTTTATGGAGCTAGTCTTATTGGCGTTTCCCAAGTGTTATTAACAGATAGTTTGTAAACAAACCTATCATGCAATCTATTTGGACGACCTTGCCAAAATTCAAATGAAAAAGGTTTTACAAGATAACCGCCCCAGTTTTTTGGTTTTTTTATAGTTTTATCTTGGTACTCTTTTTCTAATTCTGTTAATTTTTTTTCTAAGTAATCTCTATTAGGTACTGGAGAACTTTGGTTAGAAACAATAGCACCTAAACGGCTACCTTCTGGCCTAGAATTGAAATAAGCTTCAGATTCTTTTTCACTTATTTTTTCAATTTCACCTTTTACAATTATCTGACGTTCTAAAGCAGGCCAAAAAAATGATAAACATACTTTAGCATTTTTTTCTAAAGCTTTTCCTTTCTCGCTATCGTAATTGGTATAAAAAACAAAACCTTCTTCCTTTATTTTTTTGAGTAACACTACTCTACTCTTCGGAAAACCGTCTAAACCAATTGTACTCAAAGTCATTGCATTAGGTTCATCAACTAGCTGAGATTCTTCTGCTTCATTGAACCATTTTTGAAAAAATGCTAACGGATTTACTGAAAGATTTTCTTCTTTTAATTCTGATTTATCGTAAGATTTACGATAATTTTCTAAATTCTTTTCCATACTGCAATTTAATGGAAATGCCGGTAAAGGAAAAGCGATTTTTAAAAGTTTACGTATTTTTAATTAATAGTAATTACCTTCCCGTCTTCTGCTAAAATCACGTTATCAAAAACAGTTTGTGCTTCTTCTTTAAATACTTCGATGTTACCGTACCTTGTAGAATAATGGCCTAAAACTAATTGTTTTGCATTTGCTGCTTTAGCTATTAAAGCTGCTTGTTTTGCTGTAGAGTGTTTGGTTTTATCACACAAATGCTTGTGCTGTTCTAAAAAAGTAGATTCATGATACAAAGTACTAACCCCTTTTATCTGTTCTGCTATTTCTGGTAAATAAACGGTATCACTACAAAATGCATAACTTTTGGTTGGCTCTGCTGGTTCTGTAAGTTTGTGGTTTGGTATTGTAGTGCCATCTTCTAAAACGGCATCTTTTCCTTTTTTTATACTTCTATAATAAGCTACATCTATTTCATATTGTTGTACCTCGTTAATTAGAAGTTTTCTATCTCCTTCTTTCTCTTTAAAATAAAACCCATTAGCATACACTCTATGTTTTAAAGGAATGGTTTCTACAGTAACGGTTTCATCTTCAAGTATAAGTTGTGGTATTTTTTGGTCTAACTCATGAAAATATAAAGGGTATCCCGTCCAAGAATTAGATAATTTTAATTGTAGGGTAATAATTTCTTTAATCCCTTTTGGGCCGTGTATATGAAGTTCATTTTTTCTATCTAATAAACCAAAAGTAGAAATTAAACCTACCAGACCAAAAAAATGATCTCCGTGTAAATGACTAATAAAAATATGCTTAATACGTGAAAATTTTATTTTTCTACGTCTTAATTGTACTTGGGTACCTTCTCCGCAATCAATTAAAAATAAATGATTTTTAATTTCTAAAACTTGCGCTGTAGGGTTATTAAATGTTCTTGGGGTAGCTGAGTAACAACCTAAAATGGTTAACTCCATATAAATGTAAATTTAATTATTGCTGAATTGTTTAAAATTCATCTAAACCTCCCAAGTCACGTTGTATTTCGTCCATTTGTATTACATCTCCAGCTTCTAATAAAGTAGGGACTACCATTAACTCTTCTGGAACAAGATCTATATTTATTGTATCATTTACTATTACAAATGAATGATCTGAAGAGCGATGTTTATTAGATAAAGCAAGGTAAGAAAGTAACTCTTCTAATGTTAACTCTCCATATTTTAAAATATCTACCACTATGTTTTTGCCTTCTATAGACTTATAAGCTTCATTTTCTAAATAATTAGAAAAACCAATTACATCATTTTTCTCATCTTTTACAATTATATAGTTTTCTTGCTGTGTAACTTTCATAGACTATTGTTTTATTTTAGAAGCTAATAAATAAATTACCGCCATTCTTACAGCTACTCCATTTTGTACTTGATCTAAGATAATAGCGTGATCAGAGTCTGCTACTTCACTAGTAATCTCTACCCCTCTATTAATAGGGCCTGGATGCATTATGGTAATTTCTTTGTTTAAAGAATCTAAAATATCTTTTGTTAATCCAAATTGTTGTACATACTCTCTAGTAGATGGAAAATAACTAATATCCATACGTTCATTTTGTACTCGAAGCATATTAGCAACATCACACCACTCTAGTGCTTTGCGTAAATTTGTCTCTACCTCTACACCTAATTTTTCAATATGTTTAGGTATTAACGTTTTAGGTCCACAAACTTTTACATTTGCTCCTTGTAGTTTTAAAGCAAAAATATTACTCAAAGCAACTCTACTATGCAAAATATCACCAACAATTACAATATTTTTACCAGTAACCTCCCCTAGTCTTTCTCTAATAGAATAAGAATCTAAAAGGGCTTGGGTTGGATGTTCGTGAGCTCCATCTCCCGCATTAACTATACTAGCATTAACGTGTTGAGAAAGAAATACCCCCGCACCAGGGTTAGGGTGACGCATAACAACCATATCTACTTTCATAGATAAAATATTATTCACCGTATCTATTAAAGTTTCTCCTTTTTTTACAGAAGAAGATGCTGCAGAAAAGTTAACCACATCTGCACTTAGTCTTTTTTCTGCCAACTCAAAAGACAATCTTGTTCTGGTACTGTTTTCAAAAAATAAATTAGCGATGGTTATATCACGTAATGACGGGACTTTTTTAATGGGACGGTTAATTACTTCTTTAAAGTGATCTGCCGTTTTAAAAATAAGATCAACATCTTCTTTGGTAATATATTTTATGCCCAGTAAGTGGTCTACACTTAATTCACTCATTGACTTTGCTTATTGATTAATAAGGTAAACACAATCTTCTCCTGCGTTTTCTACCCAATTTACTTTTACTTTTTCTTCATTTATTGCATCTACTTTACGGCCATTATAATCTGGCTGTATTGGCAAATGTCTACTAAATCTTCTATCTATTAGAGTTAGTAGTTCTATTGTTTTAGGTCTACCAAAAGATTGTATAGCAGTTAATGCAGAACGTATACTTCTACCTGTATATAATACGTCGTCTATAAAAACTACACGTTTGTTTTCTACTAAAAAATCTATTTTGGTTTTGTTAGCCTCTAAAGGTCTTGTACTTCTTCTAAAATCATCTCTGTAAAAAGTAATATCTAACCTACCTGTTTTTACTTCTTTGATATGATACTCTTCTTGCAGTAACTTTTGAATACGTTCTGCTAGAAAAATACCTCTTGGCTGAATACCAACAAGTACGGTTTCTTCAAATTTTTGATGATTTTCAATAAGTTGACAAGCCAGGCGATGTAAAATAATTTCTATTTCTTTAGCACTAAGTAAAATTTTTTGGCTCATCTGTAGAATGGTTCTATTTTCTGATTAACAAAAGTAATTAAAATATTGCTTTTATAGAATATAACTTGCGTAAAGCTTGACACAAAAAATGAAACCTTCTAATATTCACTGTCATAAATTAAATATTAAACATAAATATTTATTAAAATTTTAAATCATTTAATTGAAGTTTGCGCTCTAGCTTTTAAATATTTTACCTTTATAATTCTTTAAAAAAATTACAAATTCAATTTTATGAAAATCACAGACATTACTGGAAAAGTAACTTTACATAACGGAATTGAAATGCCGTATTTAGGTTTAGGAGTTTATAAATCTAAAGACGGAAATGAAGTAGTTAAAGCCATACATAATGCTTTAGAAGCAGGGTATAGATTAATTGATACTGCTAGTTTTTACAATAATGAAGAAGGTGTTGGTGAAGCCATTAAAACAAGTTCTGTAGCACGTGATCAAATTTTTGTGACTACTAAAGTTTGGAATGATGATCAAGGTTATGAAAATACTCTAAAAGCTTTTGAAGTATCTAGAAGTAAACTAAACTTGGATTATATTGATTTGTATTTAATACATTGGCCTGTACCAGATGTTTTAGAAGGCACCTGGAGGGCTTTAGAAAAACTTTATAAAGATGGTAAAGTTAAAGCTATTGGTGTTTCTAATTGTTTAACGCATCAATTAGAGACAATTAAAAAAAGTGGCTCTATAAAACCTATGGTATTACAAAATGAATTTCATCCAAAATTACTACAGCAAGATTTAATTGATTATTGCAAAAAAGAAAATATTCAATATCAAGCTTGGTCTCCTTTAATGAGAGGTAGAATTTTAGAAAATGAAGTAATTAAAGAGATTGCTAATAAATATAACAAAAGTGTAGCACAAATAATTATTAGGTGGGATTTACAAAAAGGAGTATTAACTATCCCTAAAAGTGTACACAAACAACGTATTATAGAAAACGCCTCTGTATTTGATTTTACACTTACCGATGAAGAAATTAGTACAATTGATTTATTAGACAATGATGAAAGAACTGGTGCACACCCAGATCATTTTATGGAGCATTTTAATAAAAATTAAATTAAAATTATATGTATAAAAAAAGGCTCAAGTTGTTAACTTGAGCCTTTTGCATTTATATGATAGAGAAGTTTATTTAACTTCTTCGTAATCTACATCATCAATATTCTCATCTTCACCTTGGGCTTGACCTCCAGTAGAACCTTGTTCTGCTCCACCTTGAGCTCCTCCAGCCTGTTGTGCTTCAGCTTGAGCTTTGTACATTTCTTCAGAAACAGATTTCCAAGTTTCATTCAATTTGTCTAAAGCAGGAGTAATTTGTTCAAGCTCTTTAGTTTCGTATGCTTTTTTCAATTCTTCTAAAGCATCTTCAACTGGTTTTTTCTTATCATCAGAAAGCTTATCACCAAATTCTTTTAGTTGCTTTTCTGTTTGAAAAATCATGGTATCTGCTTCATTTAGCTTTTCCACTTTTTCTTTAGCTTGCTTATCTGCTTCTGCGTTTGCTTCAGCTTCTTGCTTCATTTTCTCAATTTCTTCTTCTGTTAATCCTGAAGAAGCTTCTATACGAATATCTTGAGATTTTCCTGTAGCTTTATCTGTAGCACTTACTTTAATAATACCGTTAGCATCAATATCAAAAGTTACTTCAATTTGTGGAGTACCTCTTTGTGCTGGCGGGATACCATCTAAGTGAAATCTACCAATAGTTTTATTATCTGCAGCCATTGGGCGCTCTCCTTGAAGTACGTGAATTTCTACAGATGGCTGATTGTCTGCCGCTGTTGAAAATACTTGAGACTTCTTTGTTGGGATAGTTGTGTTAGATTCTATTAATCTAGTATTTACACCACCCATAGTTTCTATACCTAAAGAAAGTGGAGTTACATCTAATAAAAGTACATCTTTTACATCTCCTGTTAATACACCACCTTGTATTGCAGCACCAACAGATACTACCTCATCTGGGTTTACACCTTTACTTGGTTTTTTACCAAAGAAACTCTCTACTGCTTCTTGTACAGCAGGAATACGTGTAGAACCACCTACTAAAATAATTTCATCAATATCACTCTTAGAAAGACCAGCAGATTTTAATGCTTTCTCACAAGGAGCTATTGTTCTTTTTACTAAATCACTAATTAATTGCTCAAATTTAGATCTAGAAAGAGATCTTACCAAGTGTTTTGGTCCACTAGCTGTTGCAGTGATGTATGGTAAGTTAATTTCTGTTGAAGTAGAAGAAGATAATTCAATCTTCGCTTTTTCAGCAGCTTCTTTTAAACGTTGAAGAGCCATTGGGTCTTTACGTAAATCTATATCTTCATCGTTAATAAACTCTTGCGCTAACCAATCTATTACAGCTTGATCTACATCATCACCACCTAAGTGAGTATCTCCATCTGTAGCTAGTACTTCAAAAACTCCGTCTCCTAATTCTAAGATAGAAACATCATGCGTACCACCACCAAAATCAAAAACAACAATTTTTTGATCTTGACCTTTTTTATCTAAACCGTAAGCTAATGCCGCAGCAGTTGGCTCGTTAATAATTCTTCTTACTTTAAGACCTGCAATCTCTCCAGCTTCTTTTGTAGCTTGACGTTGAGAATCATTAAAATAAGCAGGAACAGTAATTACTGCTTCTGTTACATCTTGACCTAAATAGTCTTCTGCTGTTTTCTTCATTTTTTGAAGAATCATTGCAGATAATTCTTGTGGTGTGTATAAACGACCATCAATATCTACTCTAGGGGTATCGTTATCTCCTTTAACAACGTTATAAGCAACTCTACCTGCTTCTTTAGATGACTCTGAGTACTTATTACCCATAAATCTTTTTATAGAAGCGATAGTTTTTGTTGGATTGGTAACTGCTTGACGTTTTGCAGGATCACCAACTTTAATTTCACCACCTTCTACAAAAGCAATTACAGATGGAGTTGTTCTTTTACCTTCAGCGTTAGGTACTACGGTTGGCTCATTACCTTCCATTACAGAAACACAAGAGTTGGTAGTCCCTAAGTCTATACCAATTATTTTACTCATAATTATATTTTTTGTTTTTTTTCAAATTTTAAACTCGGTTACAAATAGTCAATCTTTGTGCCACCAAAAAAATTATGACAGGTTGTCATTTTAAATAGATTATACTGAAATTATTGACACACATATATAATCTACTTCTACAAATAATAAGTTGAAAATGATTAATTATAAATGAAAAGAACATTTCACTAAGATTTAATCAAAATTTTCACTTCATATTAATGTTAGCTCAATAATTTCTGTCATATTTGCGATTAATTGAATTAGATTAAAAAAGTCTCTTTTATGAAAAAAATTGAATGCATAAGCGTATTCGATATGCTTAAAATTGGGGTTGGCCCTTCAAGTTCTCACACCTTGGGTCCTTGGCGTGCTGGACAACGATGGATTGCAGAACTTAAAAAGAAAGATTACTTTAAATTAATAACAGAAGTAAAAGTAGATTTATATGGTTCTCTATCGTTAACAGGTAAGGGACACGCTACAGATATTGCCTCTATATTGGGACTTTCTGGCTATGATCCTGTAACTATGGATTTAGCTGAATTAGATCCGTTAATCAATTCAATTAAAGAAGAAAAAAAATTACTTTTAAATAGAGAGTTAGAAATAAATTTTGATCCTTCTACACAAGTAATCTTCAACAAAAAGTTTTTAGAA
Source organism: Mesonia phycicola (assembly GCF_900141885.1). Lineage (GTDB taxonomy): Bacteria > Bacteroidota > Bacteroidia > Flavobacteriales > Flavobacteriaceae > Mesonia > Mesonia phycicola. The sequence continues at coordinate 175,819 of NZ_FQYY01000002.1, forward strand.
TTTCACCCTAACGGAATAAAGTTTTCTGCCAAATTAAGTAATGGCAAAAAAACAAGCTCCAGCTTCTACTCTATTGGTGGCGGCTTTGTAGTGAAAAAAGAAAGAAAAAATGCTAAGAAAAAAATTGAAAATTTTGAGCATTTTCCATTTCCAATAGAAAAAGCAACAGAACTACTAGCCTATTGTAAATCTGAAGAGAAAAAAATCTCTGAAATTGTATTAGAAAACGAAAAATCTCTACGTACAAAAGAACAAATAGATAATAGCTTAAAAGATATCTGGCGAGTAATGCTAGAATCTATGTATACAGGTTGCCATACTGAAGGTGTTTTGCCTGGTGGTTTAAATGTACAGCGTAGAGCTTTTGATATGCATCAACGACTGATTGGAGAAGTAAAATACAGTAATCCACAAGAGTGGTTAGAAGGTATTAGAGATACAGAGGTGAAATTTAGACAAATACTTAAGTGGGTAAGCTGTTATGCTTTAAGTGTTAATGAGGTTAATGCCTCTCTTGGTAGAGTAGTTACTGCTCCAACCAACGGAAGCGCTGGTACGGTACCTGCTGTGCTTATGTATTATATGACCATAGAGAACCACCAAGCCAGTTTTGAACACGTAAAACAATTTTTATTAGTGGCTGGAGAAATAGGTAGTTTATTTAAAAAAGGGGCTACTATTTCTGCTGCAATGGGTGGTTGCCAAGCAGAAATTGGCGTTTCTTCTGCCATGGCTGCAGGAGCACTTACAGAGTTATTAGGTGGTACGCCTGAGCAAGTTTTAATGGCTAGTGAAATTGCAATGGAGCATCACTTAGGGTTAACTTGTGACCCAATTGGCGGTTTGGTACAAATACCTTGTATTGAAAGAAATGCCATGGGAGCCATAAAAGCTATTAATGCTGCAGAAATTGCTTTAGAAACAGATGCTACCAAAGCAAAGGTACCTTTAGATAAAGTGATTGAAACTATGTGGGATACGGCAAAAGATATGAATGCAAAGTACAAAGAAACCTCAGAAGGTGGTTTAGCTGTAAAAGTTAGTTTGAGTGATTGTTAAAATATACTTTAAAATAGTAAAAGCCACTGAACTCCAGTGGCTTTTGCTATTACAAAACTTCTAATTTTATAAATTTACTAATACCTCAAAAACTCTAGCTACTGCTTCTGCACCTGGATCTGGAATTCCTTTTAAAGATTTTTCAGATAAATAAGATGATCTACCAAAATCTGTATTGGTAATTTCTCTTGTTTTATCTGCGCCCTCCCTAGCCTTTTTAGCTGCTTCTTCTAAACTTTCGCCATTAGCTAATGCTGTAAATGCTGGTTGAAAAGCGTCTATCATTGTACGTTGCCCTTCTGAGGCTCCTCCAAATTCTTTCATTTTTTGTAAACCAGCGTCTAACGCTTTACCTAAATGCGCTTCTTCTTTGTATGCATTACCTGCTCTGGTAAACATGATAGATAATAAAACTCCACTAGAACCACCTGTTTCTCTTGCTAAAATTCTTCCAATAGTAATTAATAATTCTGATGGATTAGCAAATGGTAATTTATCGTGAACTTCTTTTAGTTTTTGACTACCAGCTGCAAATGTAGAACCTGCATCACCATCTCCTACCTTTTCATCTATAGCGTTTAATTCTTTTTCTAAACCTATTAGCTTTTCTGTGATTGCAAGCAAAGCTTTTTCTGTCTTTTCTTCTTTAGAAGGTTTAAAAGGCATGGTTTCTATTAGTTTTGGACTTTCTACCTCACTAATTTCTCCAAACTCTCTTATAAACCATGCAAATGGAGCTGCAGGAGCTGTTAATGCTGTTTTAATTTCTTCATCTAATTCTAAAATAGAAATAGAAAAGCCATTCATATTTAAAGAAGTCATTAAGTGAGCAGGCCCTACTACTAATCTCACTTTTTTAGCAAGATCTGATTTTTGAAATTCATATAATAATATACTCATTTCTATAGGAGTTACGCTTCCTAAGTTATTAAGTAGTAAAGCGTACTCTTTTTCTTCAGAAGGTAAATACTCTTTTAATTTATCTATGGCTTTTTTCATTAAAACCTCAGCACTATCCATAGCAATAGTCTCTACACCAGGTTCTCCGTGAATACCTAAACCTAATTCGGCTTCAGATTGGCTTAAACGAGACTCTTCTGTGTTTTGAAATTTTTGACCTTCTACTAATGAAAGACCTATAGAATAAGTTTGAGTAGCTACTTTTTTTGCTGCTTTAGTTACCTCTTCTAAATCTTTACCTTCTTCTGCTAAATAACCCGCTGTTTTGTGAACAAATAAAGTACCTGCTAAACCTCGTTGTTGTACATCTAGCCCTAAAGCTATATCATCACCAACTATAACGGTTTCGACTTTATAGCCCATTTCTCTAGCTTGCTCTGCTGCAAGTCCAAAATTAAGTCTGTCTCCCGTATAGTTTTTAATTATCAAAAGACATCCTTTTTCTCCTGTTGTAGCTACGATAGCAGATAAAACTGCATCTACAGAGGGAGAAGCAAAAATATCTCCGCATACTGCAGCTGTAAGCATACCTTTACCGACAAAACCAGCATGTGCAGGCTCATGACCAGAACCCCCACCAGAGATAATAGATACTTTATTCTTATCTATTTCTTTACGAAGAATAACGCGTACTTCTGGAAAATTATCTAATTTAGTTAGGCTTGGGTCGGTTAATAACCCTTCTAATCCCTCATCTACTACGTGATGAGCATCATTTATAAAAAATTTCATTGTTATTGGTTTTGAGTTAAAGTTAAGACTAAAAAAAAAGCGAGCCAAAAATTTAGCTCGCTTTAAATTATCTTTTTTAACTTTTAAATTTTTACTTTTAAACTATCATTTACCTCGATAGAAATAGTATCTTTTTTATTCGTGTTTCCTGATTTTTTTTTGATTTCACTACCAAAATTTTGAAAAACACCTAAATTTAAATCTAAGTCTCCATTGGTAGCAGATTTCATTAATTTTATAATTGCAGAGAAATTCATATTATCTCCTAATAATCTAGCTACGGCAAAGCCTTTGGTATCATCACTTGCGTAAACAATAACTTCGTCTATTGCTTTCTCTTCTCCAAGATACATTACTTTTACATTTCTATTAGAGCTACCAAAACTCATTAATACTTTGTATTTTTCATCTTTCAAAATGGTTTCCATAACAGCTTTTTCTTGAGTAAAAAACTGTTGGTTAGTTTCATTAATTGGTAGTGCTAAAACATTAGCTTTTCTAATAGAAGCTATCACTTTTTTATCTTCTTCAGAAACGGCAGAGTTGTCACCAATAAACAAACTAGAAGGTACATCTATAAGTACAAAATTATCATCGTTTTGGTGTTCTACGTAATATTTTTGTAACGTAGGTTCACTATTACAAGCTATGGCAAAAACAGCAACTAGCAGTAATAAAATTTTATTTATCTTTTTCATAGCAATTATTATTTTTCGTTAACTTTTTCTAATTGTTCTGCTCCTGGTACTTTTAAATCTTGTGCTAGTTTAGATACTTCTTTTAAGTCTATATCTCCGGTGATAGACATTATTACAGTAATTGGTTTACCGTCTTCCATACCTTTCATGAACATAAACAATTGACTTACGGCACCTTTTGCACTACCAGGTTTAGAGTAAAATTTAACTTCTTTACCATCGTCTTTAAAACTCATTAGCTCATTCATAGAAGCCGAGGTTAAATAGGTTTTTACATCTGCTTGCATTTTTGCCGATATTGAAGCATCTTCTGTAGTTAATACTTTAATATCATTTAAGTTTTCTATAAGTTTAATGTAACGTTTTACTTCTTCATCTTCACTTTCAAAATCTATATCTGCTAGAAGCTTAAACATTTCACTAGTCATTACCATAGAGCTTACTCCTTTCATATCTGCATATTTGCTAAAAGATTGTGCTTGAGTTAATACAGGAAATAAGACTAAGGCTATTAATACAATTAATTTTTTCATGGTATTATTTTTTTAAAAATTGATTTTTAGTTTGATTGATTTCTTTTAAATAGTTTAACTGTTTTTTACTATTAGAAACAGCATCTGTCATCATTAATAATAAATCTTGCGTGTTTTGCATAGCAAGTTCATGATTAATAGAATTTGTTGGAGTATCTATACGTTGCTCACTTTGTGCAAACCAAAATACGGTACAAATAATAGCAACACTAGCTGCAATGCCAGACCATTTATAAAAAGAGAAGTTTTTAGTTTCTTTCTCTTCAAAAGGCATTTTAAATTCTATCTTTTCTGAAGCATAAATACTGCGTTCGCTTTCATAAAAATTAAATAAAGGCATATACTCTTCTAACTCAGGAGCTACATTTCCCGATAAAAAATAAGCTTCTAATTCTTTTTCTTCAGCTAAACTAGTTTCTGCCTCTACATATTTATCTAGTAGGGTTTTAATATTAGACAGTTCCATAGCGGTGTTTTTTTAATATTTCTTTTCTAATTTTTTTTCTTGCTCGAGACAAAGCAACACGTATAGCGGTTGGCTTCATTCCTGTAATTTCTATAATCTCTTCATAATCTAATTGCTCTACATCTCTAAGTTGAATTAAGGTTTGTTCTTGCTCAGATAATTGTTTAATAATTTCTGCAACAATTTCTAACTCATTTTTTGCTTCTAGATGTTTTTGAAGTGATTTGTTTTCATCTTCATAATTACTATGTACAATTCTAAGATTATTGTTATTCTTCAGTTTTAACTGATCTAAACAGTGGTTTTTAGTTACTGTCATAGCAAATGCATGAGCATTATTATAATTTTTTAAATTATCTCGTTTACTCCAAAGCTTTACAAAAACTTCTTGAACCGCATCTTGAGCTGCTTCTTTAGAAACTAATAAGCGTAGAGACAATCTATACATCTTATCTTTAATAGGTTCTACAAAAACTAAAAACTCTTTTTGGTTCATTTCTTCTTGGTTATGCTCTACACTATGGTGACGAACTTGTTTAAATTTTGTTACAATAAATTTCTAAATTATAATTTTGTCGTTATTTTAGACACTTACAATTATATGAAATGATGAAAAATAAATTAGCTTACTTACTAATTTTAGTAATAGCAACTTCTAGCCTTACTTCTTGTTTTAGCGATCAAGATGATGAAATACAACCAGCCTCTACCCTAGAAATTCAAGATTTTGTATGGAGAGGATTAAACATTTTTTATCTGTATAAAGAAGATATTTCTGCGTTAGATGAAACTAATTATGCTTCTCAAGCAGAGTTAGATAATTTTTTAGATAACTATGCAAATCCGGAAGATTTATTTGATGCGCTAATGTCTTCTCAAGATAGATTTAGTTTTATTGTTTCAGATTATACAGTTTTAGAAGATGCGCTTGCAGGAACTTCTAAAAGTAATGGAATGGAATATGGTCTTGTACAACTACAAAGCACAGGAGAAGTTTTTGGATATGTACGCTATGTACTACCAAATACAGATGCAGAAGATAAAGGTGTAGAAAGAGGTATGATTTTTAACCGCATTGATGGTACTGCCATCACTACAGAAAATTACTCTAGCTTGTTAGCTAGCACCACATATACTATAGGTCTTGCTAGTTTTGAAAATAGCACGCTTACAGAGTTAGATGAAACTATCTCTCTTACCAAAAGTGAATACACAGAAGACCCTGTTTACATTGCCAAAACCATTGAGCTAGCAGATAAAAATGTAGGATACTTAATGTACAATGCATTTAATAATAATTTTGATAACACACTTAATAATGCTTTTGCAAATTTTAAAGGAGAAGGTATTACAGATTTAGTAATAGACTTACGTTATAATGGCGGTGGTAGTATTGAAACTAGTAATGATTTAGCAAGCATGGTTACTGGCCAGTTTAATGGAGAACTTTTTACTACTCAAGTTTATAATGAAAATTTTGATGATGTAGAACGTTTGTTCAATAATGAAGTAAGTACAGGAGCTACCATTAATAGTTTAAACTTAAACAAAGTTTATATTTTAACTACAGGTAGTACCGCTTCTGCAAGTGAATTAATTATTAGCTCTTTATTACCTTATATTGAAGTAGTGCAAATAGGTACCACCACCACAGGGAAATTTCAAGGTTCTGTTACTTTATATGATTCTGCAGATTTTTCTCGTTCTGATGCTAGTATAAATCACAAATATGCTATGCAACCTTTAATTTTAAAAACGGTGAATGCTAATGGTTATACAGATTATGTAGATGGAATAACGCCAAGTATTATTGTAGAAGAAGATTATGCTAATTTAGGAGTTTTAGGTGATGTAAACGAACCGTTACTTGCTGCTGCTTTAAACGATGTTAGTTTAGGTAGATTTACTGTAGACAACAACAAAAGTGATTTAGAATTTAAAGAAATTGGAGAAAGTGATATGAATGCACTTAATTACCAAAGAATGTATATAAACACTGCTGAATAATTTATGGTTTATTAATAATCATCTTATTTTCAAACAAAAAAGTCCCAATCTTTCGATTGGGACTTTTTTTATATCTAAAAAACTAATATTGATTTAGCTTTTAGTCATTAAAATAAAAACCATTTGGCCCTACTCCAACAGTAATATTGCTTAAAAGATTTCCTTCTAAATCGTAAACTTCTACAAAACTATCTGAAACAAAATCTCCACCATCTGCTACATAAATTCTATCATCTTCTACTTCAAAACCATACATAACGCCCCAAGCAGAATTTGTATTGTAAGTTAATAAAGCATCTTCTGGAGCTGCATCAGCATTTATACTCATCGTATAAACAGAATTAGCTACCGTAAAGTAAATTTGATCGTCTTCAATATCTATATTATAAGCATCTCCACCTTCGTAATCTAAAGAAATACTACTTTCTAGTTCTAACGTATTTAAATTGAATTTTTCAAGATAGCTACCACTTAAACTATAAATAAAGCCATCTTCTATTTCAAACGAATTTAAACCAAAATCCTTTGGGGCTCCATATAAAGTTCCGGTATAGGTATAAGTTTCAATAGTATTATCAACAGTATTAGTAGTTGGATTAAAAACAGCAATTTTATTCCCTGTGTCATAAGAAGCTTTTTGGATATATAGTAATCCACCTTCTTCCTTAATATATTCTAAGGCTTCGTCTTGAGCCCCCATAGGTATAGTTTGTTCAACTTCTAATGTTTCTAAATCGATAATTGTCAAGAAATCATCTACTCCTCCATCAGTCAAATCTCCTTGGTTAGTCACGTAAGCTTTTCCGTTTTCTACTACTCCATAACGAGGTACTTCTAAACCACTATCAACTTTCCCTACAAGTTCAAAAGTGTAACGATTTACTACCGTAATTAAATTAGATCCGTTAGAGATAATATAGGCTAAATCGTCATCAAAAAAGATAGATTGCGCATAAGCTCCAATATCGTCACCATCGTTTACTGTTTGGTAAATAGCTTGTTCGCTAGTTTGTAAATCTTCACTAATGTAAGTTACAGTTCCTGTTCCGCCTTCGTTCAATACTAAAATTCCGTTGTCATAATTTCCAAGAGGCTCATCTGGCTGATCAGAAAAATCATCATCGCTACTACAAGAGGTAAATAAAATTGAACCTATAAAGGCTGCTGCTAAAAATTTGGTAAGTTTCATTTTTAAAAATTTAAGGTTAAATAAATAGTATAATTAGTGCCGGGCATTTGCCGGTTTTCTACATTTTCATAAGCGGTATTTAATACATTTCTCACTTTTCCGCCAATAGTGTAATGAGGTTTAAATTGGTAACCTAAACCTACATTCCATAAAAAATAATCGTTTAAATTGTATATAGGGTTATTGTCTGATCTGGTAAAAACTTCTCCGTTATACAAAGCTTGTGTCTCTACAAAAAACTTTTGATAAGCATAATACACAGAAGTTGTTGCTTTGTGGTAAGGCACATAAATTAATTGATTCTTAGTTTCTTTATTTTTAGAAACGGTGTAAGCATAAGTACTATTAATAGCTATTTGGTGATTATTAAATTGTTTTTTCCAATTTAAAACAGCTTCTCCTCCGTAGGTTGCTACTTCATCTACATTACTTGGAGACCAGTAACCACTGCTATTTGGTAACCAACGTATCATATTGTCAATATCATTGTAATAGCCTGTTAGAGTAAGCTTTAAATTTTTATAAGTAAACTCATTACCTAATTCGTATTGTAGTGCTTCTTCTGCTGCTAGATCTGGATTTCCGCCAGTTGCCCAATACAAATCGTTATAAGTTGGTATTCTAAAATTTTTAGAAACATTCAATTTCAACTTGTAATAATCATTAAAACGATAACCACTTCCGAAACTAAATAAAAACGGACTTTCATAATCTTGTGTAATCTCTTTTCTTGCGGCAGCTTCATAAGCTAATTTTGAATTAACTTGGTGTTTTAATAATAAAGCTCCAGAAGAAATATTTCTGAAATTATTAGGTATACTCGAACCTTTACCATCGGTATATTCGTGCGAAAGTATTGTGTTCAGTTTAATTTTTTCTGAAAAGTTATAGCTTAAATCGTACTTACCAATCAAGGTGTTTGCTTCTCCAAAGGTGTAAGAATCTGTTTCTATATTGGGGAAATATTTATATTCTTCTTTTAAAAACGCAACTCTGGTAATAGAAGTAATTTTACGATTGCTATACTCCCACTCCAATAAATTTTTTAGGTTGATGTCTTGATATTTTGTTTTGTTTTCTGAAGCTCTGATTAATGAAAAATGGCGTTCGCCTTCAAACAACTCACTATAAAGTTTAAAAGTGTTACTACTATTTGCTCTAAAACCTACTACTGCATTTAAACTATTATTATAAAACTGTCCATTTCTATTATAATTATCAGATTCTAAATAATCGTAATCATTTTCCGATTGATTTCTACTATAAGAAACTCTTGTACTCCACTTTTTATTAGCAGCTTTTAACTGGTAACGAGTATCATAAGTATCAAAACTACCATAACCTAAATATAACTTATTGCTAAATTGCCTCTTAAAATCAACATTATTAGTTAAATGTACGGTACCACCAATAGCTCCCGTGCCATAAATTACGCTTCCTCCACCGCCACGAACATTTATAGCATCATAACTTCCTGTATTAATGGTATTAAAATCTGTTTGTCCGTTAAAGCGAGAATTAATATTGATACCATTCCACAAAACCGCAGTTTGTGAAGCCGTAGTACCTCTAAAAGATGGAGAAGAAACCATCCCTAATCCATTTTCTTTAAAATAAATAGGCGTATTATAATTTAAAACCGAAGTTAAAGAAGGTTTATTTTGAAGCAATAAAGAATCTGATAACGTAGTTAGAGTTTGCCCGCTAGAAAATTCTTTCAACTTTGTAGGCACCACTAAAACTTCTTCTAAAACAGTAATAGAATCTGTTTGAGAAAAGGCAGAAGCAATTACTCCTAATAACAAAATGTAGCTTAAAAAATGTTTCATTCACCTAAGACCTTTTACCCGAAAGTCTCTGCTTTTTAATTAAATGAATATTGGCAGGTCTCCTGGCTTGCGTCTTGTAGTAGCTCCTTCCCGTTTTTAAAACAGTGGATTTTGAAGTTTTACTACAAGCATCTTTTTACAGACAAAGCTTACAGTTGCGGGAACAGCTCAGGTTTTTTCTAGAAGAATCACCTAATTCCCTTTTAATGATTATTGAACTATCTTCAACAATCAACCAAATTCTTGACGAAAATAAACATTTCTTTAGCATTTGCTATCTTAAAATGAAATAATCTTACTTTTGTAACCTAAAAGCCTAAATATATTTATGAAGAATTTTTTAGTTATTATTCTATGTATTCTTTTATGTAACTGTAAAGAAGAAAAAAACAACTCTACCACCCAAACTACTGTGGTAACGAATGCTGAAAAAGTAGAAATTACTTATGCCGAAGGATTTAGCATTACAAATTACAAGAATTTTAAAATAGTAAAAGTAAATACACCTTGGCCTAATTCAGAAAAAGGCTTTACTTATGTTTTAGCAGAAAAAAACGCAACACTACCAGATACTTTAAAATACGATCAAAAAATTACCGTTCCTATTCAGCAAATTGTAGTTACTTCTACCACGCATATTCCTGCTTTAGAGATTTTACAAGAAGAAAATACACTGGTAGGCTTCCCTAACTTAAATTATATTTCCTCAAAAAAAACAAGAGCTTTAATTGCTGAAGAAAAAATTGAAGAGATTGGTGAAAATGAACATATTAACACCGAAGTACTTTTAAATTTAAATCCAGACGTTGTTATTGGTTTTGCAGTAGAAGGTGGAAATAAAGCGTTTGAAATAGTACAGAAAAGCGGAATACCAGTAGTTTATAATGGAGATTGGACAGAAACAGACCCACTTGGTAAAGCAGAATGGATTAAGTTTTTTGGTGCATTTTACAATAAACAACCTCAAGCAGATAGTATTTTTAAAAAAATTGAAAGAGAATATATTTCCGCCAAAAAATTAGTAGAAAATGTAACAATTAAACCTACTGTACTTGCAGGTTCTATGTATAAAGATGTTTGGTATTTACCTTATGGTAATTCTTGGCAAGCACAATTTATAAAAGATGCGCAAGCAGAATATTTATATGCAGAAACTTCTGGTAATGGTAGTATTTCTGCTTCTTTTGAAAGTGTTTTAGATAAAGCTCAAAATGCAGATTACTGGATTGCTCCAGGAAGTTTTATTAGTTATGAGCAAATGTTAAATACCTCTGAGCATTACCAACAATTTAAAGCATTTCAGAAAAAAAACATATATTCTTTTGCTGGAGTAACAGGAGAAACAGGCGGAGTTTTATATTATGAGTTAGCACCGCTACGTCCAGATTTAGTGCTTAAAGATTTAATAAAAACTTTTCATCCAGAACTTTTAGAAAACTACCAACCTACATTTTTTAAAATGTTAGATGAAAAGTAAAAATTACTATTCTACAAGATTTCTAAAATTTTTACCTTCGCTAAATGCAAAAAAATACCATATTTCTTTTATTAGGTGTTCTTATTTTACTCTTATTTATGATCTTAAACATTAGTTTAGGCTCTGTAAACATACCTTTAAAAGAAATTATGGCAAGTTTACTAGATGCTGATGTAGAGAAAGAAACTTGGAGATATATTATTTTAGAATACCGCTTACCAAAAGCTATTACAGCAATATTAGTAGGCTCAGGTTTAGCCTTAAGCGGACTTTTAATGCAAACATTGTTTAGAAATCCGTTAGCTGGTCCTTATGTATTGGGTTTAAGTAGTGGCGCTAGTTTGGGAGTTGCTATGGTTATATTAGGAGGTTCTATTTTTGGAGGAGTTATCTCTTCTTTTTTCTTTTCTAAATGGACATTAGTAATTGCTGCAAGTTTAGGAAGCATACTGGTTTTATTAGCCGTTTTAGCAACCTCTTTTCGGGTTAAAGATACCATGACGCTGCTAATTATTGGTTTAATGTTTGCCAGTTTAACTTCTGCTGTTGTTAGCATTCTTTCTTATTTTAGTCCAGCAGAATCTTTACAACAATATGTGTTTTGGTCTTTTGGCAGCTTAGGTAATTTATCTTGGCAAGAAGTACTTATTTTACTTATTTTCTGGTGTTTGGGTATACTCATTTCCATTTTCTGCATCAAAAATTTAAATTCACTTTTGTTGGGGGAAAAATATGCAGTGAGTTTAGGTGCTAATCTTAAAAAAACACGCCTATTAGTAATTTTAGCTACTGGCTTATTAGCCGGAAGCATTACCGCTTTTGCAGGACCTATTGCTTTTATTGGCTTAGCAGTACCGCATCTAACGAGACAAATTATTACTAAAAATAACCACTTAATTTTGTTTCCTGCTGTAGCTATAGGAGGTGCAATTTTAATGCTGATCTGTGATAGTATTGCACAATTACCTGGCAGCAACACCACTTTACCAATTAACGCGATTACTTCTTTAATTGGTGCTCCCGTGGTAATTTGGCTTTTAGTAAGAAAAAAGAAGTTGTACTTTTAAATTTCTTTTCTTTAAAAACAGAAATAAATTAATGAATATAGAAACTGAAATAAAATCAATTTTAAAAACGCATCAACTAGATATTGGTTATGCTAACAAATTGATTGCAAAAAATATTTCGGTAGAAATAAATACAGGAAATTTAATAGCAGTAATTGGAGTAAACGGCTCTGGGAAATCTACCTTATTAAAAACACTAACAGGTGATTTGAGTCCTAAAAAAGGAGAAATTTATCTTCAACAAAAAAATATTACAGAGTTAAATACCGCTCAATTATCACATTTTATTAGCGTAGTACTAACAGATACGCAATTTTCTCACAATTTGAATGTAGAAGAGTTAGTAGCTTTAGGCAGGCAACCTTATACCAATTGGTTAGGGCAACTTTCTAAAAACGATAAATTAGAGATTAACAAAGCTCTACAATTATTAGAAATTGAAGAGAAATCATTATCTAAGTGTAGCGATTTAAGTGACGGGCAATTACAAAAAGTGTTATTGGCAAGAGCAATAGCCCAAAATACACCGCTTATTTTTTTAGATGAACCTACTACTCACCTAGACCTTTACCATAAAATTTTTGTTTTTAAATTGCTAAAAAAACTTACCCGACAAACAGAAAAAGCAATAGTTTTTGCTACTCATGAAATTAATTTAGCGTTACAATTATGCGATCAAATTATATTGGTAAATAAGGGAGAAATTATTCAAAAAACGCCAGAAGAACTGATTAAAAGTAACTTGCTTCAAGAACTTTTCCCGAAAGATTTGGTTGCTTTTGATGCTTCAAGCAAAAGTTTTAGAGTTTTGTAAAGCTTTATTATAACTAACGTCATGCTGAACTTGATTCAGCATCGCATACTAATTGTCAATTTCAAAACGTGTATGAGATTCCGTGTCACGCACGGAATGACCAGCTAGCTATAAGTTCGTTAGATTAAATCTCTCATTTGCTGAAGTAATTTTATGTAAATTTGAAAAAAAGGCTTTTATGATTGAATACATTATTTTAGGAGTCATTGCTGTGGTAATGCTTTTTATAGGAATTTTTATGGGCAAAAGTCTCGGAAAGCTAAAACAGCAATCTATTCAGAAAAGCTTAGAAAGTGAGGTTTCAAATTATCAACTTCAATTAGAAAATTCTGAAAAAAATTTGCAAGAAGTAAAAACAGAACGAGAATCACTTAGAAATGAAAAAGACTTTTTTAAAGATGAATTGACTCGTAAAAACGTAGAGTTTTCTAATTTACAACAACGAAATAACGAGCAAAAAGAAGAGGTACAACAATTACAAGAAAAATTTCAGAAAGAATTTGAAAATTTGGCCCACAAAATATTTGATGAAAATTCAGAAAAATTCTCTAATCAGAATAAAGAGAATATACAGCATATTTTAAATCCGTTACAAGAAAAAATTAAAGTTTTTGAAGAAAAAGTAGAACGAAACAGCCTAAATTCTGTAAAAATTAATGCTGAATTAAGTAAGCAGTTACAATTTTTAAACGAACAAAACCTGAAAATTAGTGAAGAAGCTACTAATTTAACCAAAGCCTTAAAAGGAGATACTAAAATGCAAGGCAACTGGGGAGAAATGGTTTTAGAAAGAGTTTTAGAGCGTAGCGGTCTACAAAAAGATAGCGAATATTTTGTGCAGCAAAATTTTGTAACTCAAGAAGGCAAACGAGTTATGCCAGATGTGGTGATAAAACTACCTGGTAATAAAAAAATGATTATTGACTCTAAGGTTTCTTTAAATGCTTATGAGCGTTATGTAAATGAAGTAGATGATGCACAGAAAATAATTCATTTAAAAAATCATCTTATAGCTGTAAAAAACCGAGTAGATGAGCTTAGTAAGAAAAACTATCATCAGCTTTATGATATGGAAAGTCCAGATTTTGTGCTGTTATTTATACCTATTGAAGCTGCTTTTGCGGTAGCCTCTCAAGAATATCCGCAACTTTATGGCGATGCTTTTGATAAAAATATTATTTTGGTCACTCCTACCACCTTATTAGCGGTTTTAAAAACCATAGATAGTATGTGGCAAAATGAAAAGCAAAAGCAAAATGCTATTGAAATTGCTACACAAGCAGGTGCGTTGTATGACTCTTTTGTAAATTTAACCGAAGAGTTGAAAAAAGTAGGAAACCAAATTGGTACGGTACAAAATAGCTACGATAAAGCTATGGTAAAACTTACGGGTAAAGGTAATTTGGTAAGACGAGTAGAAAAATTAAAAGAACTTGGCGCTAAAGCCAGTAAACAAATAGATGCTAAACTTATTGAGCAGTCTACAAACGAATTAGATTTATGAAAAAAATATTAGCATACGTTTTATTAGGGATTGCTGCCATAGCAATGGCTTATTACGCTTTTGTTTATTTTGTACCCTATAGTGAAGGTACACGTGCTGGAGAATTAATAAAATTTAGTAGCCGTGGAGTAATGGTAAAAACTTGGGAAGGGCAAATAAGTCAAGGTATTAGTGGTGCTCAAATTTTTAGCTTTTCTGTACTTGATAAAGATGAAGAAGTGATAGAAAAAATGAAGCAATACCAAGGCGAGTATGTAAAACTTACTTATGTAGAGCGCTATGGTACTTTTGTTTTTTGGGGAGATACTAAATATTTTGTAACAGATGTAGAGCTCTCCCAATCTCCACATTTTAGAAGATAAATATCTTTTAATAGAATAGATCTCTTTAAAATTATTATCTTAAATATTTTCTAAGCGCAAGGGATTGTAGTGGCATCCTTTTTTTGCTTTAATAAATGGCAAAAAAAGATATAACGAAAAGCCCGACCCTTTGGGGTTGCGCCTAAATGATAACAAATTATTTATGAGTAAAGAATTTAAACATGTATCTGAGTCTGAGGTAACCATATCTGAACTAATGCTTCCCTCCCATTCTAATTTTAACGGAAAAATTCACGGAGGTTATATTTTATCTCTTTTAGATCAAATTGCATTTGCTTGTGCGTCTAAGCATAGCGGGCAATATTGTGTAACGGCTAGTGTAGATACGGTAGATTTTTTAAGGCCTATTGAAATTGGAGAACTAGTAACTATGAAAGCATCTGTAAATTACGTTGGTAACAGTTCTATGGTTATTGGTATACGTGTAGAGGCTGAAAACATACAGACGGGAGACGTTAAACATTGTAACTCTTCTTACATCACCATGGTAGCAAAAGATAAAGACGGAAATAGTTTAAAAGTACCTGGACTTATTTTATCTAGAAGAAAAAGTGTTTTAAGGTTTTTGAAAAGTATGAAACGTACGCAATTAAAAAGAAAAAGAGATGAAGAATTTCATCATATAGATTTTTCTTCACCAGATTTTCAAAACGATTTAAAACAATATAGAGTTAAGGTAGAATTGTAAAAAATGTGAAGAAGCGTTAAGCTTCTGCTAAAACTAGCTACATAGAATTTTAAAATTGTTTTATTACAATAAAAATGAATATTTATAACTAAAAATTTAATTATGAAAAATAAACTTATTTTACTTTTTGCAGCTGTATCTTTAGTAAGTTGTTCTCCAAGTATTGTAAATTCTTGGAATATTGATAAATATGAAGTTATTAAAAAAGGACAAAGTACGACTTCTAACAATATTGGTACTATTTCTTTTAACAGCGACGGAAAGGGTGTAAAAGATATAAATTATAATGTATTTCAAAATGACTATAGTGATAAATCACAGTTTAGTTATGAGTTACACGAAGATTACATCATTATTAAAAGTGCTGGAGAAGAACAAGAATCTCATTTAAATAAAACCTGGATTATTGTAAGTGATAAATCTAAAAAACAAGTTTGGAAATCTACAGATGGCCAACAAAGTGTACAGGTTTTAGAACTTAGTAGAGAATAAAAAAATTACATATAAAAAAAAGCTCCGTTATTTCTAACGGAGCTTTTTTTATACTTGGTTGTAAATACTATTAACCTTGCATTGCTTTGTATTTAGCAACTTTATCATCATTCCCTAATTGTGAATGGATATTGATTAAAGTTTGAATAGCTTGCTCGTTATTTGGTTCTAAATCTACCGCTTTTTCTAAGTAAGGAACTGCATTTTTATAAAGCTCAGAACGCTCTTTAGTCAACTCATCATAACGTTTATTATCTGCATTACTCATCCCTAAACCATTCATTTCGTCAATAATAGATTTCTCTTTCATTAACATAGATGATGCTAAGTTTACGTATGCATTAGCCATTTTTGGATCAATTTCAATAGCTTTTTTGTAGTAAGTAATAGATTTTTCTGCAGCATCCATTTGCATTGCAGTAACTCCTAAATTGTAGTATAATGCAGCGTTATTAGGATCTTTTTCTAATACTTTCTCTACAATTTCAGTATACTTTTTCTTATCTCCAGACTGATAATAAATATCTGCTTGTGCTAATAATAAGTCTGTATCTTCAGGGTTAGTAGCTATAGCTTTATCTATTGCTTTAAGACCTTTTTCTGTGTCTCCTTGTTGAAGATAGATTAAAGCAATATTTTTAGTGATTTCAGCTTTTTTAGATGGTAATTTTTCTTCTTTAGGATCTTTATAAGTTCCTGTTTTCATGAAGATATCTCTCTGTTCTTTGTCTGTAAACTTTTCTTGTTCACCAGTAGCTTTATTGGTAGCATAATACTCCATACCTTCTCCAGAATAATTTAATTCTTGTAAAGTATTATAATATTCTAAGGCAGTTTTGTAATCTTTAGCATTAGTTGCATTAGAAGCTGCATAGTATAAATAAATAGTATCTTTTTTATTTAAGTTGTACGATGCATAAAGTTTTTCTGCTGATTTAGAAAAATTTTGAGCATTTTGATCTGCAATTGCAGAGTTAATCAAAGCATTTCTAACCTTAGTTAAATTTGCATCTGCATCTTGGCTTCCTAATTCTTTAGCCATCTTAAAAGACTCTCCTGCAATATTTAAATCTTCTACAGATTGCTTTTGAGGTTGACTCCCCATATATGCAAGCCCTTTAGCTACATAAAAATCTTCTTTTAAATTATCTTTTTGAGAAGAAATACTTCCTTCTACAGATTTTAAAAGAGATTTTGCTTCTGCATAATTTTCTTTATTGATTGCTTTTTCAGCACTTTTAATTTCTTTTTTTTGTGCAAAAACTGCAGAACTCGCTAAAATTAAGCTTACTGCTAAAATTTTTGTTTTCATTTTTAAAAATTTTTGGTTTGAGATT
The DNA here is from genome assembly GCF_900141885.1 of Mesonia phycicola. Classification (GTDB taxonomy): domain Bacteria; phylum Bacteroidota; class Bacteroidia; order Flavobacteriales; family Flavobacteriaceae; genus Mesonia; species Mesonia phycicola. The sequence continues at coordinate 193,054 of NZ_FQYY01000002.1, forward strand.
ATTTTTTTATTCTTCTTCTCCTGTATTATCAACAGCTGTGCCATCTTCATTTACATCTGTAATTTGATCTTCATCTTCATCTTCATTCATTACTTTGGCAACTGCTGCAATAGAATCATTACCTTTAAGATTAATTAAACGTACTCCTTGTGTTGCACGTCCCATAACTCTAAGGTCTTCTACTGCTATTCTTATAGCAATTCCAGATTTATTAATAATCATTAAATCGTCGTTATCTGTTACAGATTTAATAGTTACTAATTCTCCTGTTTTTTCTGTTACAGAGATTGTTTTTACACCTTTACCTCCACGGTTAGTAATACGGTAAATTTCATCTCCTGTCTCAGGGTCATTTATATAGGTACGTTTACCATATCCATTTTCAGAAACTACCAATACGGTTTCTTCATCTGGGTTTTCAACAGCAATCATTCCTACTACTTCATCATTATCGTGCGCTAAAGTAATACCTCTTACACCACTAGCATTTCTACCCATTGGTCTTGTTTTAGCTTCTTCAAATCTAATAGCTTTACCAGATTTTAACGCTAACATTACTTGGCTTTCTCCTGTGGTTAACTTAGCAGAAAGTAACTCATCACCTTCTTTAATGGTAATTGCATTAATACCGTTTGTTCTAGGTCTAGAGTACTGCTCTAAAGAGGTCTTTTTAACTTGACCTTTTTTAGTAGCCATAATTACATAATGGCTATTGATATATTCTTCGTCTTTAAGATCTTGCGTACAAATAAAGGCTTTTACTTTATCTTGAGGCTCAATATTTATAAGGTTTTGAATTGCTCTACCTTTTGAGGTTTTACTACCTTCAGGTATTTCGTAAACTCTCATCCAGAAACATTTACCTTCTTGGGTAAAGAAAATCATGTACTGGTGATTAGTACCTACAAATAAATACTCTAAGAAGTCTTCGTTTCTAGTAGTGGTTGCTTTAGAACCAACCCCACCTCTATTTTGTTTTTTGTATTCTGAAAGAGAAGTACGTTTAATATAACCTGCATGAGAAATAGAAATTACTACTTGCTCATCTGGTATCATATCTTCAATACTCAAATCTCCTCCTGCAAAATTAATTACAGATCTACGCTCATCTCCGTATTTCTCTTTTATTTCAAGCAACTCATCTTTAATGATTTGCATTCTTCTTTCTTCACTTGCTAGAATATCTTTTAAGTCTTTGATGGTTTCCATCAACTCATCATACTCTGCACGTAATTTATCTTGTTCAAGACCAGTAAGTTGTCTTAAACGCATTTCTACAATTGCTTTGGCTTGAATTTCTGTAAGCTCAAAACGATCTATTAATTTCTGTCTTGCTTCTTCTGTATTGCTAGAAGATCTAATAAGAGCTATAACCTCATCTATATTATCTGAAGCTATAATTAAACCTTCTAAGATGTGAGCTCTATCTTCTGCTTTCTTTAATTCAAATTGTGTACGTCTAACAACTACTTCATGGCGGTGTTCTACGAAATAACGAATCATATCTTTAAGATTCAGCATTTCTGGACGACCTTTTACTAATGCAATGTTATTTACACTAAAAGAAGATTGTAATGCAGTATGCTTAAAAAGCATATTTAATACAATGTTAGGGATAGCATCTCTTTTTAAGATGTAAACAATACGCATCCCGTTTCTATCAGATTCATCACGAATTAGAGATATCCCGTCTATTTTTTTATCGTTAATTAAATCAGCGGTTTTTTTGATCATATCCGCTTTATTAACTTGATAAGGAATTTCTGTTACCACAATACACTCCTTACCTCTCACTTCTTCTACACTTGCTTTGGCACGCATTACAACACGACCTCTACCAGTTTTAAAAGCTTCTTTTACTCCATCATAACCATAAATAATACCACCTGTAGGAAAATCTGGAGCTTTTACGTGCTCTATTAATTCATCTATCTCAATGTCATTATTATCTATATAAGCAATTGTACCATCTACTACCTCTGTTAAATTGTGAGGTGGCATATTGGTAGCCATACCTACAGCAATACCACTAGCTCCATTAACTAATAAGTTAGGGACTCTAGTTGGCAGTACGGTTGGTTCTTTTAAAGTATCATCAAAATTTAATTGATGATCTACGGTATCTTTATCAATATCAGCAAGTAAATCTTCACTAATTTTGCGCATTCTAGCTTCTGTATAACGCATAGCAGCAGGGCTATCTCCATCTACAGAACCAAAGTTACCTTGCCCGTCTACTAACATGTAACGTAAACTCCACTCTTGAGCCATACGTACCATAGTATCGTAAACAGATGTATCCCCGTGTGGGTGATACTTACCTAAAACTTCCCCAACAATTCTTGCTGATTTTTTATATGCTCGATTAGAAAGTACACCTAATTCGTACATTCCAAATAATACTCTTCTATGAACTGGCTTTAAACCATCACGAACATCTGGCAGCGCACGTGACACAATGACCGACATCGAATAATCGATGTAAGCCGACTTCATTTCATCTTCAATGTTGATAGGAATTAACTTCTCTCCTTCAGCCATAAAATTAATTTTGGTTAATTTATTTTTCTAACGTGGCAATTTACGGAATTAATCACTATTTTAAAGCCACTAACTACAAGTTTACATTTTTTTTATTAACAAAATTTTATTAGCACAGCGTTAATAAGTAACTACTCAAAAACTTTGATTTTAAAAGTAATTTTTGTCTATTAGCTTAGTGCTTTTAAACAGGCATGGTTTTTGAAACCATAATTGTATTATTAATTAGAGGAGATTAGAGATGGATGATAATTTTTCACCTAGAGTAAAAGACGTAATTACCTACAGTAAAGAAGAGGCTTTACGCTTAGGTCATGATTTTATAGGAACAGAACACCTTATTCTTGGTTTACTAAGAGACGGTAATGGAAAAGCTATAAATATACTAGATACTCTAAATATAGACCTAGATCATTTAAGAAGAAAAGTAGAAATTTTAAGCCCTGCAAACCCAGATAGTGCTATAATTTCTAACGAAAAGAAAAACCTACACCTTACCAGGCAGGCTGAGCGTGCTTTAAAAACAACTTTTCTAGAAGCTAAGCTTTTTCAAAGCTCTTCTATTAACACAGCACACTTATTATTATGTATTCTTAGAAATGAGAATGACCCCACTACCAAACTTTTAAACAAATTAAAAGTTGATTATGATAATGTGAAAGATGAATTTAAGTCTATGATAACACAAGATAACGATTATAACGAAACCCCTTCTAACGAGTCATTTCCAGATGATGACACGGCTTCAGGAGATGCTACTAAAAACAATCCTTTTGGAGGAACAGGAAATACCGGTAACTCTAAAACTAATAAAAAATCTAAAACTCCTGTTTTAGATAATTTTGGTAGAGATTTAACCGCAATGGCAGATGAAGGTAAACTAGACCCAGTTGTTGGACGTGAAAAAGAAATTGAAAGAGTTTCTCAAATATTAAGTAGAAGAAAGAAAAACAATCCTCTACTTATTGGTGAACCTGGTGTTGGTAAAAGTGCCATTGCAGAAGGTCTAGCTTTAAGAATTGTACAAAGAAAAGTTAGCAGAATTCTTTTTGATAAACGCGTGGTAACTTTAGATCTTGCCAGTTTAGTTGCAGGAACTAAATATCGTGGTCAGTTTGAAGAGCGTATGAAAGCGGTAATGAATGAATTAGAAAAGAATGACGATATTATTCTTTTTATAGATGAAATTCATACTATAGTTGGTGCAGGTGGCGCTACAGGAAGTTTAGATGCCAGCAATATGTTTAAACCTGCATTAGCAAGAGGTGAATTACAATGTATTGGTGCTACTACTCTTGATGAGTATAGACAACATATTGAAAAAGATGGTGCACTAGAAAGAAGATTTCAAAAAGTAATTATTGAGCCAACCTCAGTAGATGAAACTATTGAAATTCTAAATAATATTAAAGGTAAATACGAAAGTCACCACAACGTTTCTTATACTCCAGAAGCTATTGAAGCTTGTGTAAAATTAACTAATCGTTATATGACAGATCGTTTTTTACCAGATAAAGCTATTGATGCTCTAGATGAGGCAGGATCTCGTGTACACATCACTAATATTGAAGTACCTAAGTTAATACTAGACTTAGAGAAAAAATTAGAAGAAGTTAGAGAAACTAAAAATTCTGTAGTTAAAAAACAGAAATATGAAGAGGCTGCTAAACTAAGAGACGATGAAAAAGGTCTTGAAAAAGAACTAGAAATAGCGCAAGAACGTTGGGAAGAAGAATCTAAATTACACAAAGAAATAGTTTCTGAAGACAGCGTTGCAGATGTTGTTTCTATGATGACTGGCATACCTGTTAATAGAATTGCTCAAACAGAAAGTAACAAATTAGCTAAATTACCAGAACTTATTAAAGGTAAAGTAATTGGTCAAGATGAAGCGGTACATAAAGTGGTTAAAGCAATTCAGCGTAACAGAGCTGGTTTAAAAGACCCTAATAAACCTATTGGTTCTTTTATATTTTTAGGACAAACAGGTGTAGGTAAAACTCAACTAGCTAAAGTTTTAGCGAAAGAATTGTTTGATAATGAAGACACTCTTATTAGAATTGATATGAGTGAGTATATGGAGAAATTTGCCATTTCTAGATTAGTTGGTGCGCCTCCAGGGTACGTAGGTTACGAAGAAGGCGGTCAATTAACAGAAAAAGTAAGACGCAAACCTTATGCAGTAGTTCTTTTAGATGAAGTTGAAAAAGCACACCCAGATGTGTTTAATATGCTTTTACAAGTATTAGATGATGGTTATTTAACAGATAGCTTAGGAAGAAAAATAGATTTTAGAAACACTATTATCATTATGACTTCTAATATTGGTGCTAGAAAACTAAAAGACTTTGGGCAAGGTGTTGGTTTTGGTACGCAAGCTAAAAAAGACCAAACAGATGCTAATACTAAAGCTGTTATTGAAAATGCACTTAAAAAAGCATTTGCTCCAGAATTTTTAAACAGAATTGATGATGTTGTTGTATTTAATGCGTTAGAAAGAAACGATATTCACAAAATTATTGATATTGAATTAGAAAAGCTGGTAACAAGAATACAAGATCTTGGATACAATTTAGTTTTAACTGATGCTGCTAAAGATTTTATTTCTGATAAAGGTTTTGATCAACAATATGGTGCTAGACCTTTAAAAAGGGCTATTCAAAAATACGTGGAAGATGCTCTTGCAGAAGAAATAATTACTTCTAAAATAGAAGAAGGTGACAGTGTTACTATGGATTTAGATACTGATAAAAAAGAATTAACAATTCAAGTAAAAAAACCTGAAGCTAAAACAGAAGAATCTTAAAATTTCCAAGAATTAAATTAATTGTTATTTTAGAGCCTCATATCTATATATATGAGGCTTTTTTATTAATTTATTTTAAGATTTTTTACATTGAAAACATACCAGCTTAAATTATGTAACATAATAATTCATGATGATTTTATTGAGTTGAAAATGTTTGATGGTTGCCATTTTAATTTAAAACTATTAAAAGAGGCGTTTGCTATTAAAGAAAAGCACTTTGGTAAAGATTTCGTAGGTGTTTTGGTACACAGAGAAAATCTAGAAGTTACACATAGTTACGATCCCTCTATTCTATTAGCTCCTTTTTTAAATTTAAACAAAATTGTTAAATGGGTAGTTGTAGTAACCACTCACCCAAATGACATTAAAAACCTTAAATACGTGAAGCATTTTACCAAAATTCCTTGCTATCAATTTACTACTTACGAAGAGTTTGTTTCATTTCAATTACAACAATAAAACTCCTACTCTATTTATAAAAAAATCCTCCAACTTTAAAATAATTACAGTTGGAGGATTTTTTTATTTTTAATGGAAGATTAATTTGCAAAAAGTATTTCTTTATCAATACTAAATTGTTTTATATACAGTTTTGCTTTTGCTATTTCTTCTGCCATAACTTTGTCTTGAGTTACTACAGGAACTTCTTCTCTAAAACTATTTACCAATTGCATAATAAAGTTAGAAGATTTTAAAGGTTCTCTATAATAAATAGCCTGAGAAGCATTAAACAACTCTATAGATAAAACAGTATTTAAATTTTCAACCACTTTCACTAATTTGGTTGCAGAATTTGCTCCCATACTCACATGATCTTCTTGTCCGTTAGATGACACTATAGAATCTACACTTGCTGGTGTACATAGTTGTTTATTTTGACTTACAATACTTGCTGCAGTGTACTGCGGTATCATAAACCCGTTATTTAAACCAGGATCGTCTACCAAAAACATTGGCAAATCACGTAAGCCAGAAACTAATTGATAAATTCTTCTTTCAGATATATTTGCCAATTCTGCCAAAGCGATTGCTAAATAATCCATAGCTAATGCTAGTGGTTGACCATGAAAATTACCACCAGATATAATTTTATCTTCTTCTACAAATATATTTGGATTATCAGTTACGCTATTAATTTCTGTTTTCACGGTTTGATGCACAAATCTAATAGTATCTTTAGATGCACCGTGTACTTGTGGCATACATCTAAATGAATAAGGGTCTTGTACACTTTCTTTCACTTTTTCTGCAATTTCGCTTCCTTCTAAAAATTCTAAGATGCGTTCGGCAGTTTTTACTTGTCCGCGATGTGGTCTTACATAATGTACTAAAGCATCAAAAGGAGAAAGATTACAATCAAATCCGTCTACAGAAACCGCTCCAATTGCATCTGCTAAATAAGATAATTTATAAGCCTCTATTAAAGAATATACTGCATGTGCACTCATAAATTGAGTACCATTTAATAACGCTAAACCTTCTTTAGATCTTAATTTTAGTGGTTTCCAATTAAATTTTTCTAGTATTTTTTCAGAAGAAAAAATTTCGCCATTATAGAAAACCTCTCCTTTACCTAATAAAGGTAAAGACATATGGGCCAATGGTGATAAATCTCCCGAAGCGCCTAAAGAACCTTGCTCATAAACTACTGGTAATACATTTTCGTTAAAAAAATCTATTAAACGCAGTACAACTTCTTCTGTAATACCAGAATTACCATAGCTTAAACTCTGTATTTTTAGCAGAAGCATTAATTTAACAATCTTAAAATTTATTCTATCTCCTGTACCGCAAGCGTGTGAAATGACTAAATTTTCTTGAAGCTGAACTAAATGTTGTTTAGATATTTTTACATTACATAAAGAACCAAAACCAGTATTAATACCGTAAAATGGCTCTTTAGAAGATTCCATTTTTTTATCTAGATACTGTCTTGCTTTGTTAATATTAACTCTAGCCTCATCACTTAAAGCCAATAATTGATTTTCTTCAAGAATTTCTTGAATTTTTGGCAAATCTAATATTTCTCGACTTATGTAATGGGTATCTCGCATTGTTCAACAATTGTTAAATTAATTGCTTCAAAATTGAAGATATCTTATAAAATAAACAAGAATTTTTCAATATATTAATTAAATTATCTTTATAAAACTTAATTTTCAGGATGTTGCTGAAAGAGACTCTTATAAGCATTACCTAAATTATTTACAATATCTTCTGCTATTACAAACTCAAACCCATTTTCTTGCGCAGCATAATCTCCTGCTTTACCGTGCAAATAAACTCCAAATACTGCTGCTATTGTAGCATCATAACCTTGTGCTACTAAGCTAGAAATTATACCAGAAAGAACATCTCCGCTTCCTGCAGTAGCCATCCCAGGATTACCTGTAGTGTTTATATATAAATTATCGTCTGCAATGGTTATACTAAAAGCCCCTTTAATTACTAAAACCACTTTATATTTTTTAGAAAAATCTTTTGCTTTGTTTAGTTTTTCAAAATCATCTTTCCAATCTCCCAATAGCCTCTTTAATTCTCCCGGATGAGGGGTTAAAATTGACTTTTCTGGTAAAAGCTCTAATAAATCTGTGTGCTCTGCTAAAATATTTATACCATCTGCATCTATTAATAATGGAGAATGAGCATCTGTTAATAATTGTTCTAGAAATTTAGCTGTCTTTTTTCCTTTGCCTGCTCCTATTCCAAATACACTACTTTGTGGCTTAAAGTTTATTTCTGTAGGAATTAAAAAATTATCATTAAAAGCAGTAATTACCATAGCTTCTGGCACGGTAGATTGTAAAATATCATAACCACACTCCGGCACAAGAGAAGTTACTTTACCAGCACCAGCTCTTAAAGCTGCTTTTGTAGCTAAAACTACGCTTCCTATCTTCCCGTAGCTTCCTCCTACTATTAAACAATGGCCAAAATCACCTTTATGTGCAAACTTAGCCCTTGGTTTGTAAAGTCTCTGAGCATCATTTCTACTTATTAAAAATGCTTCAGAAGTAGTTGTGTTAATAAACTCTCTATCTAAACCTAAATCTACAATTTCTACATTGCCAGCAAACTCTGCTGTTTCTGGTAAAAAAAAAACTAACTTCGGAAACTGAAATGTAATTGTGGTATTTGCTTTTACAATAGCTTCTTTATCATCTGGTGCTTTATCTAAATATAACCCAGAAGGCACATCTACAGCAATTACATAAGTTTTTGATGTGTTTATATGCTGAATTAATTCTTTTATCCATCCTGCTGCAGATCTATTTAAACCTATCCCAAAAATTGCATCAATTACAATATCACCTTCGGGAAGCTGAGGTAAATCAGAATTTTCACCTATAAACTCTGGCCACAATTTATTTTCTTTTAATCGTGCTAAATTCAGTAAAAAATCGTCAGAACGTTTATCACTAAAGTTTACCACATACACTTCTACCTCATAACCATCATTTAACAACAACCTTGCTAAAGCTAAACCATCACCTCCGTTGTTTCCTATTCCACAAAATAAATGGATGGTTGGGAAATTTTCTTGCAATTGGGTTTTAAGCCAACCAAAAATTTGAATCGCAGCGCGCTCCATTAACACTTCACTTTCAATATTTTGATTCTTAATTGTGATTTTATCAGCTTTATAGATGTTTTCTTTGTTAAAAATTTTCATTATTCAGTATATATCTCTAAAATTAGTAATTCCGTAAAAATTAATTATAAATTGGTTTCTCCGTATAAAAGTAATACATTTGAGATGAAATCATTATTATGATCTATAGCAATAACATACATTTAATAAATACCAGAGCTCTTGCTACTGGCATTATTGCTATTTCTACATCTACTATTACCCCTTCTGGGGTTCTATAATATCATATTATCTTCAGGTTATCTTAGTTTGTAATTCACAAACAAGAAAAATGCTATTTACAATTCACCTTAAAAGCAAAACTTATGAAAGTTCTCAAATTTGGAGGAACTTCTGTAGCTAATGCAGAAAATATTCAACTCGTAAAAAATATAGTTCAAAAAGAATCTACTAATAACCAATTGTATGTGGTGGTATCTGCCTTAGGCGGAGTTACAGATTTATTATTAAACACCGCGTATTTAGCTAGTCAACAAAAAGAAGCTTACCTAGAAACATTTGGTATTGTAGAGCAAAAACATATAGAAGTAGTTAAAAAGTTAATTCCCGTTACAAGGCAAAGTGCTATAATGAGCGAACTAAAAAGGGAACTAAACATATTAGAAACCCTATTAGAAGGTGCTTTTTTAATTGGAGAGACTACCCCTAAATTATTAGACAAAATTGTTGGATATGGAGAATTGCTATCTTCTAAAGTTATACAAGCTTATTTTGTAACTGAAGGTATTTCTAGTGTTTTTAAAGATAGTAGAGAACTTATAAAAACAAATGAGCAATTTGGTAAGGCACAGGTTAATTTTGAAGTAACTCACCAAAATATACAAGATTATTCTGCTCACAACCAAACAGATGTCACCCTACTTCCTGGTTTTATTGCCTCTTCTTTAAAAGGAGACTCTACAACTTTAGGTCGTGGTGGGTCAGACTATACTGCCGCCATTCTCGCTGCCGCAGTAAATGCAGACGTTTTAGAAATTTGGACAGATGTTAGCGGTATGTTTACTGCAAACCCTAAATTGGTAAAACAAGCTGTCGCTATTAAAGAAATTTCTTATCAAGAAGCAATGGAGCTTTCTCATTTTGGGGCTAAGGTCTTGTACCCACCTACAATACAACCTATTTTAGAGAAAGAAATTCCTATTCATATAAAAAATACTTTTTTACCAAATGAAAAAGGAACTAGAATTTCAAAAAATACTAACGGAAAAAACAGACCGGTTAGAGGAATTAGCCATATAGAAAACATATCTCTTCTCTCTCTAGAAGGACCAGGTATGGTAGGTGTACCCGGAATTTCTAAACGCTTTTTCGAAGTACTTTCTTACCAAAAAGTTAGCGTGGTTTTAATTACCCAAGCATCTTCAGAACATAGTATTTGTGTTGCAGTGGCTACAGAAGATGCTGAAAAAGCTAAAAAAGCACTTGATCATTCTTTTGCTTACGAAATTTCACTAAACCAAATAAAACCAACTATTATAGAAAATGACCAAGCTATTATTGCTTTGGTAGGTGATAACATGAAAAGTCACCAGGGTTTAAGCGGAAAAATGTTTAGCACTTTAGGTAAAAATAATGTAAACATTCGTGTAATAGCACAAGGTGCTTCAGAAAAAAACATATCTGCCGTTATAAAAAAAGTAGATGTAAAAAAGGCTTTAAATACCTTACATGAACGCTTTTTTGAAGAGAACATTAAACAACTTAATCTTTTTGTAATGGGAGTTGGAAATGTTGGTGCTAAATTTTTAAATCAGATAGAGCAACAGAAAAAATACTTAAAAGAAAATTTAAAATTAAATATTAGAGTAATAGCTCTTTCTAATTCTAAAAAAATGCTTTTTCAAGAAGGTGGTATTTCATTAAATAGTTGGAGAGAGAATTTAGAAAATGGTGAAAAAGCAGACAAAGAGTTGTTTTTTAATAAGGTGAAATCTTTAAACCTAAGAAACAGTATTTTTGTAGATAACACTGCTAATCAAGTAATTGCAAACACTTATGCACAATACTTAAAAAACAGTATTTCTGTAGTAACTTGTAATAAAATTGCAAGCTCTTCTGCATATCAAAATTATCAAGAATTAAAGCAATTATCTAGAGATTATAATGCTCCGTTTTTGTTTGAAACCAATGTGGGTGCAGGTTTACCTATTATAGATACGCTTAAAAACTTAATAGCTTCTGGAGATAAAATCACCAAAATTCAAGCAGTACTCTCTGGTAGTTTAAATTTTGTATTTAATAATTTTGATGATAATCATGAATTTGTAGAGGTAGTAAGGCAAGCTCAAACAGAAGGTTATACAGAACCTGATCCAAAAATTGATTTAAGTGGAATTGATGTAATGAGAAAAATATTAATTCTTGCTCGTGAAAGTGGCTATCAATTAGAGCTAGAAGATATTAAAAACAAATCTTTTTTACCAGAATCTTGTTTAGCTACAGAAAATGTAGAAGACTTTTTTACAAGTCTAGCTACTCAAAAAGAACACTTTAACCAGCTTTATCAAAATGCAAAAGAGAATAACAGCAGATTAAAATATGTTGCTGAATTTAATAACGGAGAAGCCAGTGTTGGTTTAGAAGAAATTGTGCAGCAACATCCATTTTATAACCTAGAAGGTAAAGACAATATTGTATTGTTTTACACAGAAAGATATACAGAGCAACCGCTAATTATTAAAGGTGCAGGTGCAGGTGCAGATGTTACCGCTTCTGGAATTTTTGCAGATATCATTAGAATAGGAAACTACTAAACTATGAAAGAGATAAAACTATTTTGCCCAGCAACTATTGCAAATGTTTCTTGTGGGTTTGATGTTTTAGGGCTTTGCTTAGAACAACCAGGAGACGAGATGATTATTAAAAAATCTTTTACTCCTGGTATTCAAATCACCAAAATTATAGGGCAAGATTTACCCTTAGAAACCGAGAAAAATGTAGCTGGTGTAGCAGGTCTTGCCTTACTTAATGAGTTAAAAGATTTTAAATCTGGTTTTGAAATAGAGATTTACAAAAACATTAAACCAGGAAGCGGTATTGGTAGTAGTGCTGCAAGTGCTGCAGGAGCCGTTTTTGGCATTAATCAATTACTTAATCAACCTTTTTCTGCAAAAGAACTAATCCCTTTTGCTATGCAGGGAGAATTTTTAGCTAGCGGAGCATTACATGCAGATAATGTAGCTCCTGCCCTTTTAGGTGGTTTTACATTAGTAAGAAGTTATGAGCCACTAGATATTTTAAAACTACCTGTACCTAACCAATTAATAGCTACAGTTATTCACCCGCAATTAGAAGTAAAAACAGCAGATGCGCGTGCTGTTTTAAAACATACAGTTCCTCTTAAAAAAGCAATTACACAATGGGGAAATCTTGCAGGATTAATTAGCGCTCTTTACACTAATGATTATGATTTATTAGCAAGATGCTTACATGATGAGATTGTAGAACCACTTAGAAGTGTACTTATACCTGGTTTTAATGAAGTAAAAGAAAGTGCGTTAGTTAACGGAGCTTTAGGTAGCGGCATTTCTGGCTCTGGTCCCTCTATTTTTGCTTTAAGTAAAGACAAAATTACAGCTCAAAAAATAGGTGACGCTATGGCTACAACTTATAAAAAGTTTGAGGTAGATTATGATGTTCACGTTTCTTCTATTAATAAGGAAGGAATTAAAATATTATAAATGAATACTGAATTGGATTTACAAGTACATTATAAAAATTAAAAAATATAAACTAAATCTTTAATTTAAGTAAAAAACTATAAGACCTTTTAATTAAATTATTTACATAAAATTAGTTTATATAAAACATCAAAGAAAAAATGAAATATTTAAGTTTAAACCATAAAGCACCTAAAGCAAATTTTGAAGAAGCTACTGTCAACGGAATTGCTCCCGACAAAGGTTTATATTTTCCAGAAAGTTTTGTTCCGTTAGATAAACTAATGTTAGAAACAATAGACTTGATGACAAAAGAGCAAATTGCTTACGAAGTAATTAGACAATTTGTTACAGACTCTATTCCAAAAGAAGAATTACGAAAAATTGTAGCAGAAACTTTAAATTTTGATTTTCCGTTAATTCAAATTAATGAGAATACCTATACTTTAGAGCTTTTTCACGGACCAACTATGGCTTTTAAAGATGTTGGCGCACGCTTTATGGCTCGTTGCTTAGGTTATTTCAACAGAAATAAGAAAAACCAAAAAATTAGAGTTCTAGTAGCTACTTCTGGCGATACTGGTGGTGCTGTAGCGCACGGTTTTTTAGGAGTTGAAGGTGTAGAAGTGGTAATTTTATACCCAAGTGGTAAAGTTTCTACTATTCAAGAAAAACAATTAACTACCCTTGGTAAAAATATTACTGCTCTAAAAGTTGATGGTACTTTTGATGATTGCCAAGCAATGGTTAAGAAAGCATTTTTAGATGAAGAATTAAAAGAGTTTAACTTGACCTCCGCCAACTCTATAAACGTAGCTCGTTGGTTACCACAAATGTTTTACTATTTCTTTGCTTATAGTGAATTAAAAAAATTAAAAAAGAAATTAGTGTTTTCTGTACCTAGCGGAAATTTCGGAAATATTTGCGCTGGTATGCTTGCCAAAAAATTAGGTTTACCAATAGAGTTTTTTATAGCATCTACTAATATTAACGACACCGTTCCGCAGTTTTTAAAAACAGGTAATTACCAAGCAAAAGCTTCTAGCGCTACTATTTCTAACGCTATGGATGTGGGAGACCCTAGTAATTTTATAAGAATACAAGCTCTTTATAACACCACAGAAGACTTAAAAAATGATTTTAGTGCTTTAAGTTTTACAGACAAAGAGACTAAAAAAGCTATGAAAGATATTTACAAGCAATCTAATTATATAGCAGACCCTCACGGTGCGGTTGGCTACTTGGGTTGGCAAAAAAGTAAAGATCAATTTCCTGATGCGGTCGGTGTATTTTTAGAAACTGCACACCCTGTAAAGTTTCTAGATACGGTTGAAGAAACTTTAGAAGTGAAAATACAGATCCCAAAACAAATTAAAGAAGTAATAAATAAAGAGAAAAAAAGTGTTCAAATAAAAAATTACGAGCAATTAAAAGACTTTTTACAAAACAAAAAGTAGATAATTACTAAAAGTACGGCTTATAAAACATCGGTAACCATTAACATTCAAATATTCTCAACAAAATCACTAATAATTCCATATTATTTTAAAAGTTCTTATCGCTACTCTGTATTTTTTGATAATTTTGCCAAAAATATAAATAAGCGGCATGAAAAATACCCAACTTACACATATACACGAATCTTTAGGTGCAAAAATGGTTCCTTTTGCCGGTTACAATATGCCGGTTTCTTATGAAGGAGTAAATATTGAACATGAAACTGTTAGAAAACATTTAGGTGTTTTTGATGTTTCTCATATGGGAGAGTTTTTAATTTCTGGTCCAAATGCGCTAGAACTTATTCAAAAAATATCTTCTAACGATGCCTCTAAACTAACCGATGGTAAAGCGCAATATACTTGCATGCCTAATAATGATGGTGGTATTGTAGATGATTTAATTATCTATAGAATGGATGCAGAAAAGTACCTTTTGGTAGTAAACGCATCTAATATTGATAAAGATTGGAACTGGATTTCTGAGCATAACACTATGCAAGCAGATATGAAAGACCTTTCTAACGAGTATTCTTTACTTGCTATACAAGGCCCTAAAGCTGTAGAAGCAATGCAATCTCTAACAGAAATAGATTTATCTGCTATTAAATTTTACAATTTTGAAGTTGGTAAATTTGCAGATGCAGAGCATGTAATTATTTCTGCTACTGGTTACACAGGTAGTGGCGGTTTTGAAATTTATGTGAAAAATGAATTTGCAGAACAAGTATGGACAAAAGTTTTAGAAGCTGGAGCAGATTTTGGTATCAAACCAATTGGTCTTGCTGCACGTGATACACTAAGATTAGAAATGGGATTTTGCCTATACGGTAATGATATAGATGATACTACTTCACCTATTGAAGCAGGTTTAGGTTGGATTACCAAGTTCAACAAAGATTTTATTAATTCTGCTAATTTAAAACAACAAAAAGAAGAAGGTCCAAAACGTAAATTAGTAGCTTTTGAGCTTACAGAAAAAGGAATACCAAGAAAAGACTATGTAATTGTAGACCAAGAAGGCAATGCTATTGGTAAAGTTACTTCAGGTACCATGTCTCCTTCTACTGGTAAGGCTATTGGTTTAGGTTACGTAACTACAGATTTTAGCAAAGTAGATTCTAAAATATTTATTCAGATTAGAAAGAAAACTATACCTGCTACTGTTGTAAAATTACCTTTTTACAAGGCTTAAAATTACTTAAGATATTTAAAAACTAGTGCTCAAAATCATATTTTATGGTTTTATTAGCACTAGTTTTTGCTTTTTAACCGTTTAATTATTCTGAATTAAAAATTGTAAGCGTATTAAAAATTCAAAAAAAATATTAATACTTGGTGGGAGTGGTTTTTTAGGGAACGCACTTTACAAAGAGCTTCTACCCTATTTTAATGTTCACGCAACTTATTTTAGTGACAATTCATTTTTTGAAAAGAATAAAAAATTTCATCAATGGGATTTAGAAACAGAAGGTCTTGAAATTCTTTTAAAAAATCTAAAACCAGATCTTGTAATTAGTGCATTAAGAGGTGATTTTAAAGCTCAGTTATTTGCTCATTTTGAAGTAATTAATTACATATTAACTCACGAGTGCAAACTAATTTTTCTTTCTTCTGCAAATGTGTTTGATGCTTTTACCAATTACCCGTCTTACGAGTATGACAAAACACTTTCTATAAGTGTATACGGGAAGTTTAAAACAAAAATAGAAAATGCCTTACTTAGGTTACCCAATAAAAAATATGTGATTGCTAGACTACCTATGGTTTATGGGGCTGGCTCTCCAAGAGTTGAAGAACTTAAAATTTTAAACGATTTAAATGAGCCTATAGAGGTTTTTCCTAATGTGGTAACTAACGCAACCAGTATTACTAGATTTACACAGCAAATGCATTATATTATTAATAGAGATTTAACTGGCGTATTTCATTTAGGTAGTACAGACTTGATTCACCATAGCGAGTTAATAGAAGATATTTGCAAACAGCTAAAATTGAAAGATCCTTTATTTAAAAGTGTTTTTGACTCTAATGATGATAGATTTTTAGCGTTACTACCAAAAGACAACTTATTGCCACACAATCTTCAAATTAGTATTTTAGATGTGGTAAAAGATTCAATAATTAATCAATAAAAAATATACAAAATGAGCAAGTTAAGCGAAAAAGAAATTAGTGATAAACTACAAGACTTAGAAGGATGGGAGTTTCAAGAAAACGCCCTTCAAACTAAATTTGAATTTGAAAACTTTAAAGAAACTTTTAGCATTATGACGCGTATTGCTTTTGAAGCAGAAGCACAACAACATCACCCAGAGTGGACAAATGTTTATAACACTTTAAGCATTTCACTTTCTACCCATGATGCTGGCGGAGTAACAGAAAAAGACTTTCAAATGGCAAAAACTATAGAATCTATCATAGATGCCGAGTAATTTTTAGGATAATTACCTTAGTATTTTATCTTTTTAGTAAATTTGCGTACATCATAATTTAACAAGAAAAAAATGGGAAGAGCTTTTGAATTCCGTAAAGCACGAAAAATGAAAAGATGGGCAGCAATGTCTAAAGCTTTTACGCGTATTGGTAAAGATATAGTAATGGCTGTTAAAGAAGGTGGCCCAGACCCAGATGCTAATTCACGATTAAGAGCAGTTATACAGAACGCAAAGTCTGTTAACATGCCAAAAGACAATATTGAGCGTGCCATAAAAAGAGCATCTGATAAAAGTCAAGGTGATTATAAAGAAGTACTTTTTGAAGGTTATGCGCCACACGGTATAGCTATTTTAGTAGAAACAGCTACAGATAACAATACAAGAACAGTTGCCAATATTAGATCTTATTTTAATAAATGTAATGGTAACTTAGGTACTTCTGGCTCTGTAGAGTTTATGTTTGATCATACTTGCAATTTTAGAATTAACGGAGAAGGAATAGATGCGGAAGAATTAGAACTTGAATTTATAGATTTTGGAGCAGAAGAAGTATTTGATGATGAAGATGGTATTTTAATATACGCCCCTTTTGAAAGTTTTGGAGCTATTCAAAAAGAATTAGAAGATAGAGAGATAGAAATTTTATCTTCTGGGTTTGAAAGAATACCTACCACTACAAAAAAACTATCTGAAGAAGAAGTTGCAGATGTAGAAAAGCTAATTGAAAAAATTGAAGAAGATGATGATGTACAAAACGTATATCACACTATGGAAGAATAAAATCTCTTCTAATTACATCATAAAAAAAGGAGCTATTTTTCAATAGCTCCTTTTTTTATTTATGTTTTTAAGAAATATTACATTTCATTAAAAATAGAATGCATTAAACGTTTTTTATCGTTTAAGCTCTCTTCCATAGAAATCATCGTTTCTGTACGGTAAACACCTTCAATATCATCTAATAAAAAGATAATTTGCTTAGCGTGCTCTGTATTTTTTGCTCTTACTTTACAAAAAACATTAAATTTCCCTGTAGTAACGTGAGCTACAGTTACAAAAGGAATATCGTTAATACGTTCTAAAACAAATTTTGTTTGAGAAGTTTTATTTAAATAAACACCAACATAGGCAATAAATGCATATCCTAGTTTTTTATAATCTAGTGTTAAAGAAGAACCAATAATGATTCCCGCCTCTTCCATTTTCTTTACTCTCACGTGAACCGTACCTGCAGATATACTAAGCTTCTTTGCTATATCTGTAAAAGGAGTTCTAGTATTATCTATTAAAATATCTAGAATCTGGTGGTCTACTTCGTCTAATCTAAATCTTGCCATTTTGATAATTTATTGAAATTCGTCTATAAACAAGCTACAAAAATATAACAAAAATCAATATTTATCGAATTTGAGGATTAAGAATTTGTTAAAAAAATTGAAATAATCTCATTATTCAACGTGATTTTTTCAATTTTAATTCCTATTTCTAGATTTTTAACACTATTTATTCGTAAAACCTTATTTTCTGCATTTAGTTCTTTATGACCAAAACGGTTATTTAAATCTCCAATTGCTTCAATTATAGGCATTAAATAAAATTTACCTTCTTCTAAAACTTCTTTATACTGTATTGCCACATCTTTAATCTCCCCTTCTATTTCTGCGTTTCTAATTATTATATCATTAAATAATTTATCGTTTTCAGGGATTTTCTCATACTCTTTACGGTCTAAATCTTTATAGGTAGCAGATATAATTTGTGAAACTACAGAAAACAAAGACAGAAAAATATACTTTCTTGTTACTTCCCTCTCATAGTCTTCATAATAGTGACCAGCCTCAAACAAAATAGTTGGTACATTTTGAGCCTGAAAATAATCTCCCACACAGTTTATATTAAAACCATCATCATATCTACCTACTTGGTTTGGTATTACAGCTTGCAAATAATTGCTCATTCCTACAATTAATTGCATAGCCTTTTCTCTTACAGTATTTACCTCTCTAGCTTCATTGTAAGCCGGAGCCAAGAAAGAGACTGTAGCAGGCTTATTTACGCTTCCTGCACTAAAAATTGTACGCTGATCGTGTAAGTTTAGGCAATAATGAGGTTTAAATTCTTGAAAAACCTTTCTTAAAATTTTACTTTCTGGCTGGCTTTGATTGGTAGCATCTCTATTTAAGTCTACCTCATTTGCATTAACACGAGTATAATTTTTAAGTCCGTCAGGATTTAAAACCAAGATAATTTTAATAGTACAATCTTCTAATGTTCTGTTTTTAAAATCATCATTTTCATCAATTGCTATAAAATTTAATAGATCTAAAACAGCCTTGGTAGTGGTAGACTCATTGCCATGCATTTGAGACCACATCAAAATCTTTTTTGGACCATTTCCAAATTCAATTGAATAGATTTTTTCACCTAAAACAGATTTTCCTTCGGTTTGAATAATAAAATAAGAAGGTAAATTTTCTATATAATTTACAATAGAGGAGTAAGACAAATACCTACCAGTAATTGATACCTCTTTAAATTCTGAATACTTTTCTAAAAGATGTTTTGCTTCCATAGTTTACAAAAGTAAACATTCTATATTTTACAATTGTAAACAATTGAATTTCAAAATTAGTTTAAAAATGTAAACAAGTATTTATACAAATGAATACTCTTTTCAGGAAAAAATCCAATTCTCAATAAAATTACACATAAATCATTTGTTTTTAGCTATTTAAATATCTTTGATTAAAGCTAAGATTTAATATAATTACAATTAAATAAAGATATAATTGGTGTTTACAATTAAGTTATTTACATTTGTAACATAACAAATTTTAATAATTAGTTTACAATGGTAAACAGTGTAGAATTCGCTAAAAGGTTAGGTAAAATCATGGATTATTATGATTTATCTGCTGCTTCTTTTGCAGATAGAATACAAGTGGGACGCTCTTCTATATCTCATATTCTCTCTGGCAGAAATAAACCTAGTTTAGATTTTGTAATGAAGATTATACAAAGTTTCCCTGAAGTAGAATTGTATTGGTTATTAAATGGAGATGGAAAATTTCCTAGAGAAAACAATCCAACTCCTAGTCCACTTCCTTTAGAAAATGAACCTTTAAAAACAGAAAAGCCTACAAAAGAAATTGTAAAAAACGAAGTTGAAAAAAGTAGTTTTGAATTAGAAAATTTAACAGAGACTACCAACTTACCTTCTACATCTTCACAAAAGAAAATTCATAAAATTGTTATTTTTTATAAAGACGGAAGTTTTGAATCTTTTCAGAATTAAATATCATGGGAAACATTATTTTTGTGAAAAATAAAATTGCACCATGAAAAGTTTTATCACCGCTACTATTCTATTTTTATTTCTTAGCAGTTGCTTTGCTCCAGAAAGAAATTGTGAAGATTTTAAAACCGGTACTTTTGAGTTTGAATCTTATTTAGAAGGCGAGCTAGTTAAAACTACTTTTGTGAGAACAGAATCTTTAGAGATTGATTATTTTAGAAATGAAGTAGATTCTTCTTCTATTAGATGGATTAATGATTGTGAATATATACTTACCAATTTAAATCCTAAAAATATGGCAGAAGAAAAGCCATTACACATGAAAATACTAACTACTAAAGGAGATACTTATACTTTTGAGTTTTCTGTGGTTGGAGAAGATAAAAAACATAAAGGGACCGCAAAAAAGATTAAATAGTCTTTTAGCCATCTACTTTAACGTCCAGATTTTTTTTGAGTTAAAATTAAAGGTTTTAAGCAAGTTTTAAAAAAATTGCTTAAATGATAATGGTAACTTGAAAATTGTAGCTTAGAAAGCGCTTAAATCTTTATTTTCTGATTTAATTAATTTTTAGTTAGCGTCTTTTCGAGAAAACTGGATTAATTATTGGGAATGCATTTTGAAAAAATTTTAAGTATACAATTTCTAAATGCAACTAAACATAGAACTATTCAGTGTTTTTTAAGTAAAATAATCTTGTATTTTATTTAATCCTATTTGCTCTCGTTGGTATTAAATTTAGCTTTAAGAAGCTCGTTTTGCTCTTTCATTATTTCTTTCATATCTGCAAGAAGCTCAATATCTTTAGGGGTAACTTCTTTTTTGTTTTTTACGTCTTCGGCTTTATTTCTTAATCGGTTAGATATTTTTACCACTAAAAACACACACCAAGCCACTATAAAAAAGTTAATTAATACAGTAATTAATTCGCCATAACCAATGTAGACGCTTTCTTTAATTATTTCATTGTTTTGAACAACAGCCTCTTTTAAGATAAGTTTTTTGCTTTCAAAATTAAAATCGTCTGTCAATAAAGAGATAGGCGGCATGATTATTTTTTTTACAAGCGTATCTACTACTTTATTAAATGCAGCACCAATTATTACCCCTACTGCAATATCTATCATGTTGCCTTTTATGGCAAATTCTTTAAATTCTTTGAAAAATTTACTCATACAATTTTAATCAAATAATGAGGCTTGACTCTCTGATGAAGAATCTGCTTCGTTATCTTTTGGTAGTGGTTCTTCATCTAGAACTTCTTCTTCTTCAGTTATAGAAACTTCTGGCTCTATAGGTTCTAGTAAATTAAGCTGCGTAATTTTCTCTGTAGTTAATTGATTGCCTTGTGCTTTAATACCTTTTACAGAAATAAATTCTTCTAAATTAACCTCATCATTAGGTTTTTGTTCTTTATTACGTTGTTTACGGTATATAATTTCTAATACAGGAATGGAGTCTGTAGTTACTAACTCTAATTGAGACTTAGGGTGATCTGTAATTACTAGCTCATCTTTATCTGCGTGTTCTATTAAAAAGCGTTTTACATAGTAACGCTCGCGCTCCCCTTCCCAATACACTACAGATATTGGTTGCTGCGGATTCCATTTTTCCATTAACACATAATTCTCATCAAAACGAGTAGTTAACTCAGGGATAATTGTTTTTGCTATACCATCTTGAGTGATTAACAATATTCTATCATCTCCTTTAAACTCTCCTAATAAGTCTCCTCTTTCATCTACATTTAGTCGTTTTACTACATTGTCAAACCAAATTTTTCTTGGTTTAAGTGTAGAAACGCCTTCTTCTTTGAGTTCTACTTTTTTAATAGCGTGTTTAGAAACTATGTTACCTTTAGCGCCTCTTCCTTTAATTAGTTGGTCTGCAAAATCTACTTCAAATTTTAATTTTTTAACGCTACCTACTTGTCTTAAATAAACGGTAACTTTTTCTGCTTCTCCGTTAGGGTTTGCAGAGAAGTAAAATACTTTTGTACCTGCTTTACCACTACCAATACTATACTCTTTATCTCTTGTAATAGAGGTGACAGCAAAACGCTTTATGTAAGTATTTCCGTTTGTACCATCTTTATAAATCATGTTATAAATGGTACGTTTATCTTTCTTCTTAAAAACAGCTGCGTGAATTATATTTTTACCTACAAATGTTTTTGCATCTACTTTGGTTACCATCATAGTACCATCTTGCATAAAGCAAATAATATCATCTATATCACTACAGTCTGCTACGTATTCATCTTTTTTTAGAGAGGTACCAATAAACCCTTCTTTTTTATTTACGTAAAGTTTGGTATTTCTTATCACTACTTTGGTAGCTTCTATATCTTCAAAAAGTCTTATTTCTGTTTTTCTTTCTCTTCCTTCACCGTAATCTTTTAATAGTTTTTCAAAATAAGAAATTGCAAACTCTATTAAATGCTCTAAATGATGTTTAATTTGTGCTATTTCATCTTCTAGTGCTTCAATTTTTTGTTGTGCTTTATCTAAATCAAATTTTGATATTCTTTTTATTCTAATTTCTGTTAGTCTTGTAATATCTTCTACAGTTACAGCACGTTTAAGGTGGGTTATATGTGGTTTTAATCCTTCATCTATAGCTGTAATAACCCCATCCCAAGTTTCTTCTTCTTCAATATTTCTATAGATTCTTTCTTCTATAAATATTCTTTCTAAAGATGCAAAATGCCATTGTTCTTGTAGCTCGTCTAACTTTATTTCTAATTCGCTTTTAAGAAGTTTTACGGTATGATCTGTACTTAATCTTAATATTTCTGAAACTCCTATAAAATGAGGTTTATGATCTATAATTACACAACATAAAGGAGAAATAGAGATTTCACAATTGGTAAATGCGTAGAGCGCATCAATGGTTTTATCTGGAGAGATATTATTTGGCAGGTGAATTAAGATTTCTACATTTTCTGCCGTATTATCTTCTATATGTTTTACTTTAATTTTTCCTTTATCATTTGCTTTGATAATAGAATCTATTAAAGTTGTAGTTGTAGTACTGTATGGTATTTCTGTTACTACTAATGTATTTTTGTCTTGCTGACTTATTTTGGCTCTTATTCTTACTTTTCCGCCTCTTAAACCATCGTTGTAATTGGTAATATCCATAATACCCGCTGTTGGGAAATCTGGATAAATTGTAAAGCGCTTGCCATTTAAATGCTTTATAGAAGCTTGGATTAATTCTATAAAGTTATGCGGAAGAATTTTTGTGCTTAACCCTACTGCAATACCCTCTGCCCCTTGCATTAATAGTAACGGAAACTTTACAGGTAAATTTATAGGTTCTTTTCTTCTTCCATCATAAGAAGATTGCCATTGTGTAACTTTAGGACTATAAATTACTTCTAAAGCAAATTTAGAGAGTCTTGCTTCAATATATCTTGATGCCGCTGCTCTATCTCCTGTTAAAATATTACCCCAGTTACCTTGTGTATCTATTAATAATTCTTTTTGCCCTATTTGCACCATTGCATCACCAATACTTGCATCCCCGTGAGGGTGATATTGCATGGTATGCCCAACGATATTAGCTACTTTGTTGTAACGCCCATCGTCTAAATCTTTCATAGATTGCATGATTCTACGATGCACAGGTTTAAAACCGTCTTCTATAGCTGGTACGGCTCTTTCTAATATTACATAAGATGCGTAATCTAAAAACCAATCTTTATACATACCAGTAATTTTAGTAATTACCTCTTGGTTTGTATTTTCTTCTAAAGGTTCTTGATTATTATTTTCTAGATCTTGACTCATGTAATTTTTTACTATTTGTTGAAACTACTTTGTTTAATGACGTATTCATAAGGCTAATACGTTTAGGTGTGACAAAGGTAATATCAAACACCATTTTTTTTACTTGCCTTTTGCCTAAATAATTAGATTTAACGTAAATGTTTAACTTCTTAATGAAGATATAATTTTTAATCTTGAAGTTTTTTAATTTTTGCTTAGGAAATTCTGCTCTTTTCTCTCTATAATTAATAGTTTCTGAAAGTAAAGCTCCAGAGTTTCTAAAACAAAGTGCCTCGCCATCACTATCA
Organism: Mesonia phycicola; assembly: GCF_900141885.1. Classification (GTDB taxonomy): domain Bacteria; phylum Bacteroidota; class Bacteroidia; order Flavobacteriales; family Flavobacteriaceae; genus Mesonia; species Mesonia phycicola. The sequence goes on from NZ_FQYY01000002.1 coordinate 217,026, forward strand.
TATTCAAAAAATCTTCCGAAGTTGTAAATATATACCAACAAGAAAATCATGATGCTTAAAAATATCCAAAATACTATCTCTGCATAAAATAAGTGTTCTTGCTTAAATTTAAACTCTAAATAACCAAAAACACCTATACTTACTACAATAAGAAGGTATAAAAATGGTATATATTTAATTGTTTTATGATTGTTAAACCTCATATATATTATTCAGTCTCTATTACATCTAATTCAAATCTTAAATTATCAATGATAAATTCTTGTCTGTCTGAGGTGTTTTTACCCATATAGAAGGTTAGTAACTCTTCTATACCAGTGTCTTTATCTAGCATAACTGGATCTAAACGAATATCTTCTCCTATAAAATACTTAAACTCATCTGGAGAAATTTCCCCCAATCCTTTAAATCGAGTAATTTCTGGTTTTCCTGTTAATTTATTTATTGCTTCTTGTTTTTCTTTTTCTGAATAACAATAAATAGTTTCTTTTTTATTTCTAACTCTAAATAATGGAGTTTGTAGTATATATAAATGCCCTTTTTTAATTAATTCTGGAAAAAACTGTAAAAAGAAGGTAATTAAAAGTAACCGTATGTGCATACCATCTACATCGGCATCTGTTGCAATTACAATGTTGTTGTACCTTAAATCGTCTATAGAGTCTTCTATATTTAATGCTGCTTGTAACAGGTTAAATTCTTCATTCTCATAAACAATCTTTTTACTTAAACCAAAACTGTTTAATGGTTTTCCTTTTAAACTAAAAACTGCTTGGGTATTTACATCTCTAGATTTGGTAATACTACCACTTGCAGAATCTCCCTCGGTAATAAATAAAGTTGTTTCTAGGTTTCTTTGTTTTTTTACATCACCAAGATGTACGCGACAATCTCTTAATTTTTTATTGTGTAAGCTAACTTTTTTTGCACGCTCACGAGCTAGTTTTCTTATGCCTGATAAATCTTTACGCTCACGCTCTGCTTGTAAAATTTTTCTTTGTAGCTTTTCTGCTGTTTCTGTGTTTCGGTGTAAATAATTATCTAACTGTCGTTTTACAAAGTCTACAATATAAGTTCTTACGGTTGGTAAATCACCGCCCATATCTGTAGAACCTAATTTTGTTTTTGTTTGACTTTCAAAAACTGGCTCCATTACTTTAATACTAATAGCAGAAACTATAGATTTTCTAATATCGGAAGGCTCGTAGTTTTTACCAAAAAACTCTCTTATGGTTTTTACAATTGCTTCTCTAAATGCAGTTTGATGTGTACCTCCTTGGGTGGTGTGTTGTCCATTTACAAAAGAATTATACTCTTCACTGTATTGAGACCTGTTATAAGTTATAGCTACTTCTATATCATTTCCTTTTAAATGAATAATTGGAAACAAACGATCTTCTTCATGAATACTATCTGATAATAAATCTTTAAGTCCTTCTTCTGAATAAAATTTTTCACCATTAAAAACTATGGTTAAACCTGGATTTAGGTAAACATAGTTTTTAAGCATTTTTGCTACATATTCGTTTCTAAATTTATAGTTTTTGAATATACTTTCATCAGGAATAAAAGTAACCTTAGTACCTTTTCTTCTTGAGGTTTCTTCTAAAAATTCTTGATTGGTTAATTCTCCTTTTTCAAACTCTGCAGAAGCAGATTTTCCTTCACGAGAAGACTCTACCCTAAAATATGAAGAAAGTGCATTTACCGCTTTTGTACCAACTCCATTTAAACCTACAGATTTTTTAAAGGCTTTAGAGTCGTATTTACCTCCGGTATTCATTTTAGAAACAACGTCTACTACTTTTCCTAAAGGTATACCTCTACCGTAATCTCGTACAATTACTTTTGTACCTTGTATAGAAATTTCTATGGTTTTACCAGCTCCCATGACATACTCATCAATAGAGTTATCTAAAACCTCTTTTACCAAAATATAAATACCATCATCTGCAGAAGACCCGTCGCCCAGTTTACCAATGTACATTCCTGGTCTCATTCTAATATGCTCTTTCCAGTCTAAAGAGCGTATATTGTCTTCTGTGTACTTAGTTTCTTCTACCATAAAATCTTAGGATCTCAGGCTAAGATAGTATCATTTCACATAAAATAAAATATCTTTTCAGGAAATTAATTAACAATTTTATATACTATGCCTTGAAAAATTTAGAAAGTATATAGATTAGTTTTTGTTTTTGAAACGGTTTTATAATGATTTCATCTACACCCAAGCTATAAGCTTTTTCTTGTATTTCTGATAATTCTGAAGCTGTTACTGCTACAATAGGAATTGTAATACCTTTTTCTCTTAACTTTTTAGTAATTTCATAACCATTCATAGATGGTATATTGATGTCTAGCAGCAATAAATCATACTTAGTAGTTAGCAAAGTATTATATGCTTCTAAACCATCTTCTATCATATCTAATTGTATATTGTATGGTGATAAGTATTTCTCTATCACCATTTTATTTATCCTATTATCTTCTACCAATAGAATTTTCTTGCTTGAACCCGAAAAGTTGAAACTATCTGCTTTTAAAGACAAATCAATTTTATTATGAGAAACTACACTACAAGATAAATCAAAATAAAAGGTTGACCCCTTACCTACAGTAGAATCTAACTGTATATCACTATCTAAATGCAACAGCAGGTTTTTTACTAAAGATAAACCTATACCTGTACCCTCTAGCATATTACGCTCTAAACCAACTTGAGAAAATTTATTAAAAATCACTTTTTTCTTATCTTCTGGTATTCCTATTCCGTTATCTTTTACGGTAAACCTCAACATTAACTCATCTTGCGTAATTTGATAGCTATTGTTTATTTCTATACTTGTAACTACCAAACCTCCTTTTGAAAATTTAATAGCGTTTTCTATTAAATTAATAAGAATCTCTGAAACAATGTTTGAATCTAAAATAACTTCTTCTGGTACATCTTCTTGAATTTTAAATTCAATATTTACATTATTTTTCTTTGCTAGAAATACTACCCCTCCTTTAATTGTATCTATTAAATTTTTAATTTTTATTGGCTGCAAATTTATTTCTACATTGTTATTATCTAACTTACTCATTAAAAGAACATTATTAATAAGTCCTAATAAATAGTCTCCAGAAAATTTTAATGATTTTAAGAGTTTTCTATTATCGTTAGAAATTTCTTTTTCTGCTAATAATAATGAAGTAATACCAATAACACCGTGTAATGGTGTTCTTATCTCGTGGCTAATATTTGAAATAAAATTAGATTTAATTTCTGCAGCTAGTTTTACTTTTTCTTGTGCTTCTACAAGCTCTTTGTTTTTATTATTTAAATGAAAAATTAGTTTTTTTCTTTTTTGGTTAGTAATAAAAATTAAAATAAAAGACACGCCAAGCAAACCACTAATGATAACAAAAAACAAACTAAGCTTACTTTTAGACACTAATACAGAAGCTACTGTTTCTTTTTCAAGGGTATCTAAGGCAGCTTCGTATTTATTAATGTTTTGTTTTAAAACTTCTAATTTTAATCTTTCAGAAGAAATACTATCTAATTCTTTTTCTTTATAATCAATATATTCTTCTTTATAAATTAAAGCGTTTTCAAAATCATGATCATTTTTATAATATCTAGCTCTAAATTTTAAAATATTTATAAATTTATAAAGCAAGCCATCTCTTTTTGCTAATGCATATGCTTGTGACAAATGATATTGAGCTAAATTGTAATTTTTAATTTCTCCGTAATATCTTCCAAGAACATAATTAAGCTTAATCTGAAACTTTTTTTCTTGAATAGTATTGCTAGATTCTTGCAGGTAACTATTTAAAGAATTGAGATAAGGCGTTACTTTTTGGGGAGATTTATTGTTTAAAAAATTCTGACAGAATTTTACTAGTATTTGTTTATGTGCCTCTTCACTTAATGCATCACTATATTTTAACGCCTTTTGGTAATAAACCTCTGATTTTGAAAAGTTTTTGTGAATAGCAGCTATTCTTGCAAGTTGCTGGTAAATATCAATTAAAACAATAGAGTCTTTATTTACTTTAGCTATACCTATAGCTTTTGAATAGTTGTTTTCTGCTTTTTCAAAATTTTTAATAGATTGATCTATACTACCCAAAAGAAAATATGCTTTAGAAATATAGGTAGAATCGTTTTGCCTAATGGCTTTTTTTAATAATATTCTACTATCTATTAAGGCCTCTAAATAGCTAGAATTTTTATAATGAGAAGTAGATTTTTGAAAGTAGTATTGAAGTGATTCTTGCTGTTGAGAAGTTTGCTGACCAACAAGTTGTACACTTGTTAGAAAAATTAAAATTAAGAAAAATAGATTTCTCACAGTTTAGTATAAAATTTTGTTCTAAAATAAATTTTATTATCATAATAACAAGGTAATTAGCATAAAAAAAGTCTATAAAATAAATTATAGACTTTTTTTATTTATAGTTTGATTTTTATTTACACATTAAATCTAAAATGCATAATATCACCATCTTTTACTATATACTCTTTTCCTTCTACATTTAACTTTCCTGCTTCTTTCACTTTTGCTTCACTACCAAAAGCTACATAATCTTCGTAACTAATTACTTCTGCTCTAATAAAACCTTTTTCAAAATCTGTATGAATTACTCCAGCTGCTTGTGGTGCTGTAGCTCCTACATTAAACGTCCAAGCTCTTACTTCTTTTACTCCTGCAGTAAAATATGTTTGCTGATTTAAAAGTTTATATGCTCCTCTAATTAGTTTACCAGAACCTGCTTCTTCTAAACCTATATCTTCTAAAAACATTTTTCTCTCCTCATAATCTTCTAATTCTGCAATATCTGCCTCTGTACCTACTGCCAAAAAGATTACTTCTGCGTTTTCATTTTTTACTGTTTCTTTAACTAAATCTACATATTTGTTTCCACTCACAGCAGAACCTTCATCTACATTACAAACATACATTACTGGTTTGTCTGTTATAAACTGCAAAGGTTTTACAAAATCTTTACGGGCATCTTCTTCTATCTCAATTGCTCTTACAGAGATTCCTGCTTCTAAACCTTCTTTTAGTTTTAAAAGTGTTTCTTGCTCTTTTTGTGCTTCTTTATTACCTGTTTTAGCTGCGCGTTTAACCTTGTCTAACTTTTTCTCTATAGTTTCTAGATCTTTTAGTTGTAGCTCCATATCTATAGTTTCTTTGTCTCTAATAGGGTCTACACTGCCATCTACGTGAACTACGTTATCGTTATCAAAACATCTTAACACGTGTAAAAGTGCATCTGTTTCTCTAATATTACCTAAAAATTGATTTCCTAATCCCTCTCCTTTACTAGCTCCTTTAACTAAACCTGCGATATCTACAATTTCTACCGTTGCAGGAATTACTCTTTCTGGGTTTACTAATTCTTCTAATTTTTTTAATCTTAAATCTGGTACATTTACCACTCCTACATTAGGTTCTATAGTACAAAAAGGAAAGTTTGCACTCTGCGCTTTGGCATTAGATAAACAATTAAATAAAGTTGATTTACCCACATTTGGTAATCCTACAATTCCTGCTTTCATGAAGACTATTTTATTTTACAACCGCAAATATACAATTTGATTTATTTTTTTAGACTTTTTAATAACATAAGAGTTTTAAAGAAAAAGTTTAGGGTAATATTAGTTTTAGCTTATTAAAAATTAACACTTACCACAACTACATTTGGTTAGAATTTAAAATATACTAATTATGAAAAAATTTGTTTTACTAATAGCGATGATTTCTTTCTCTTTTGGGTTTGCTCAAAATGAAGATAAAATATCTAAAACAGTAACTACTAAAACGAAAATTAAATCTTCTGCTGGTGAAGAGGTTGCTATACAAGAAAAAAAATATACTTCTAAACAAGCTTTAGAGGTAAATGATAGTAATAAAGTAAACCAAGAAGCTGTAAGAAGTGCTGTAGAAATTAAAGAATCAACCACTTTTAGTGTTGGTAATGAGAATTACACGATTGAACCTGATAAAAATGGTTACGTAATGATGACTCATAAAAACGGAGAAAAAAAAATGTATGGGAAAATAAGAAAAATGCCTGATCATGAATTTTACATTTTAGTAAAAGAAAATGAAAACTCTTTTGGGTATTTTGATGAAGACAAAAACTTTATTGTAGAAAGTTACGATCCTGCATCAGACATGGTATTGCTTAAAAAATATAATTTAGAATAAGTAAATTTATATTTATAAAAAAGGCTCTCTAAATTTAGAGAGCCTTTTTTTATTTATTCATGGTGCATAAAACTTTGTTTACCCAAGAGAACTTCATCTGATTCTACATGATCATCATCTGGTACGCAACAATCTACAGGGCAAACAGCAGCACATTGTGGTTCTTCATGAAAACCTTTACACTCTGTACATTTATCTGGTACTATATAATAAAACTCATCACTAATAGGCTCTTGAGCTTCATCTGCATCTGCTTCTACTCCGTTAGGTAAAACCACATTTCCTTCTAAATCTGTTCCATCTGCATATCTCCAATCATCTGCACCTTCATATATAGCTGTATTTGGACACTCAGGCTCACAAGCTCCACAATTAATGCATTCGTCTGTTATAATTATAGCCATTTTTTTCTTTTTAGTTTACGTAACTTTGTACAAAAATAAAGCCATTAGTACAGATAACCAAATAATATGACGCTAGAAGAACGTAAACAAGCATTTATTCAATTAGGTCAATTTTTAAACGACTTTATTCAAGAAAAAACTCCAGAAAATAGCCTACATTTTCACGAGCAATTATTAGAAAAAACAGAATCTTCAATTCATTATAATGGCTGGTTTACTAAAGAAAACATATACTTTTCTTTAACACAATGGGCTAGTGCTCTTACTAAAGAAAATTTAGAAGAATGGATCTCTAATTACTCTTTGAAAGAAAAACAACCTAAGACAGTAGCTGTAATAATGGCAGGTAACATCCCTTTGGTAGGTTTTCATGATTTTCTGTCTATTTTAATTTCTGGAAATAAAGTATTAATTAAACAATCTTCTAACGATAAATTACTACTCCCGGTATTGGTAGAATTTTTAATAGATGTTAACCCTACTTTTAAAGAATATATCACCTTTACAAAAGATAAATTAGAGAATTTTGATGCAGTTATTGCCACAGGAAGCAATAATACTGCTCGTTATTTTGAATATTACTTTTCTAAAAAACCACATATTATTAGAAAAAATAGAAACTCTGTAGCTATTTTAACTAACAATGACACAGTTGATGATTTAAAACCATTAGCAGAAGATATTTTTAGGTATTATGGATTAGGCTGCAGAAATGTATCTAAAATTTTTATTCACGAAGACTTTTCTCTAGAAACACTTTTTAAAGCTGTTTACCACTGGAATTCTATTATCAATCAAAATAAATACGCTAATAATTACGATTATAATAAAGCAGTTTATTTAATGAGTGAATTTAAATTATTTGATAACGGATTTTTAATTTTAAAAGAAGACACTTCTTACTCTTCTCCTATTGCAAGTGTATTTTATGAAAAATATTCAAATTTAGATGATTTATTAGAAAAATTAGATCAAGAGAAAGAACAAATACAGTGTATAGTTTCTAATAATTTAAAAGAAAATCACGTAAATTTTGGTAAAACTCAACAACCTAAATTATCTGATTATGCAGATAATGTAGATACTATGAATTTCCTGATAAATTTATAGGTTATTTTTTTTTATTAGCAGCTTAACTTTGTAATTTTAGCTTTCTTATTTATACCCATAAAAAAAGTTATGAAAAAACACAATTTTAGTGCAGGACCTTGCATTTTACCACAAAGTGTATTTAAAGAAGCTTCTCAAGCTGTATTAGATTTTAATAACTCAGGCTTATCTATATTAGAGATTTCTCACCGTAGTAAAGATTTTGTAGCGGTAATGGATGAAGCACAAGCATTAGTAATAGACCTACTAAAATTAGAAGGTAAAGGTTACAAAGCTTTATTTTTACAAGGAGGTGCTAGTACACAATTTTTAATGACAGCTTATAATTTATTAGAAAATAAAGCTGCTTATTTAAATACAGGTACTTGGTCTTCTAAAGCTATAAAAGAAGCTAAAATGTTTGGCTCTGTAGAAGAAGTAGCATCTTCAGCAGACAAAAACTTTAACTATATACCAAAAAACTACAGTATCCCTGCAGATGCAGACTATTTTCACTGTACAAGTAACAATACCATTTTTGGTACTCAAATTAAAGAATTTCCTACCACTACTACTCCACTAGTTTGTGATATGAGTAGTGATATATTTAGTAGAGAATTAGATTTTTCTAAATTTGATATAATTTATGCAGGAGCTCAAAAAAATATGGGACCTGCAGGTACTACTCTTGTAGTAATTAAAGAAGATATTCTGGGTAAAGTTTCTAGACAAATACCTTCTATGTTAGATTACAAAACACATATAAGTAAAGACAGTATGTTTAATACACCTCCTGTTTTTGCAGTATACACTTCTATGTTAACCTTACGTTGGTTAAAAGAAAAAGGTGGTATTGCTGGTATTCAAAAATTAAATGAAGAAAAAGCAGCTTTATTATATGCAGAAATTGATAGAAACCCTTTATTTGAAGGTTTTGCAGCCGTAGAAGATAGATCTATCATGAATGCTACATTTAATCTAAAAGATGAAAAATTAAAAGATCTTTTTGAAGATTTAGTAAAAGCAGCAGGTATTAACGGTATTAACGGCCACAGAAGTGTAGGTGGTTACAGAGCGTCTATGTACAATGCATTACCTAAAGAAAGTGTACAAACTCTAATTACAGTGATGAAAGAGTTAGAAACTCAAGCTTAAAAAAACAACAAACACAACAATAAAGAATATGAAAGTATTAGCTAACGACGGTGTATCTCAAAGCGGAATAGATCATTTAGAGAGCAACGGTTTTGAAGTAATTACTACCAAAGTTGCACAAGAGCAACTTATAGATTACCTAAATAAACATCAAATTGAAGTTATTTTAGTAAGAAGTGCTACCAAAGTAAGAAAAGATATTATCGATGCTTGCCCAAGTTTAAAAATAATTGGTCGTGGTGGCGTTGGTCTAGACAATATAGACGTAGAGTACGCAAAAGAAAAAGGAGTTAAAGTAATTAATACTCCTGCAGCTTCTTCTGCTAGTGTAGCAGAATTAGTTTTTGCTCACCTTTTAAGTGGTGTTAGATTTTTGCAAAATGCTAACCGAGATATGCCTTTAGAAGGAGAGTCTAAATTTAAAGACTTAAAGAAAAACTACGCTAAAGGTGTAGAGCTAAGAGGTAAAACTATTGGTATTATTGGTTTTGGTAGAATTGGTCAAGCTACTGCTAAAATTGCATTAGGTTTAGGGATGAAAGTGATTGCTTCAGACGGATATGTAGATGAAGCGACTATTGAACTAGATTTCTTTGACGGTCAAAAAGTAGATTTCACCATTAAAACCATTAGTAAAGAAGAATTATTAAAAAATTCAGACTTTATTAGCTTACACGTACCTTCTCAAAAAGAATACGTTATAGGAAAGCAAGAAATAGAAATGATGAAAGACGGTGCAGGTATAATTAATGCTGCTCGTGGCGGAGTTATAGATGAGGTTGCATTAGTAGAAGCTTTAGATAAAAGAAAATTAAGCTTTGCAGGTTTAGATGTTTTTGAATCTGAACCAAAACCAGAAATCAAAATTTTAATGAGTCCATATATTTCATTAACTCCACATATTGGAGGTTCTACCAACGAGGCTCAAGATAGAATTGGTCTAGAATTAGCCAATCAGATTATTGAAATTTTGAACTAACACCTTTAACAACCAACCAAAAAATGAAGAAATTTTTAATTACCATATGCTTCTTATTTATCAGCGTAATAGCTTTTGCTCAAGTACAAACGGGAAAAGCTTCTTTTTACGCTGATAAGTTTGAAGGACGAAGAACTGCTAGTGGAGTAAAATATTACCATAACAAAGCAACAGCTGCTCACAGACACTTGCCTTTTGGTACTAAAGTAAGAGTTACTAATTTAGCTAATAACAAATCTGTAGTAGTTGAAATTAACGACCGCGGACCATTTGTTAGTGGGAGAATTATAGATCTTTCTAAATCTGCAGCGCAAGAATTAGGTTATGTACCAATTGGTGTTACAGATGTTGCTATAGAAGTGGTAGGTAATGCAGATGATACAATAGAAGATGTAAGCACTCCAAACCAAAGTGTAGCAGATAATTCTTCTTCTGAAAACAATAACGAAACTAGCACTACTACGCCTAAAAATTCTTCAGCAGTTACAAATGTAGAACCAAATGAATTTTATGAGCTTAATATAAATAAAGTAGATGAGCCAGATTGGTTTGGTGTACAAGTTGGTAGTTTTCAAGAAGTAGCTAATTTAATAAGATTGGCAGATAACCTTAAAATAAGCTATGAAGAGAATGTTACTGTACAAGTAAAAACCATACAAAATATAAAAGTATACAGCTTAATTTTAGGGAAATTTAAAACAAGAAAACAAGCAGATCGTTTTAAAGAAGAGGTTTCTGTAAAATACCCGGGTAGTTTTACTATAGACTTTTCTGCACTTCAGCAGTAATTATTATGAGAAATTTAGTTGCTATTCTTAGTATTGTTCTTGCTTTTATGGCTTGTTCTACAAGTTCTGTAAAGAAATTAGAGTCTAGTAACAATTACAGTAATGATACTATTAGAATTGCCAACGACAGTTTAAATTACGAGTTAATTGTATTTGAACCTGGCTTTTCTTCTTGGATAGCAACCCAAAAACCTCGAGGTTTTTATTCTCAAAATTATCTAGAACAAAAAAATTGGAGATTTGTGGTAACTTACAACAATAGAGTTGTAAGTTACCCTTACTCTACTACTGGTTTATACCCGCAAAAAATTGATTATGAGCCTACAGTTAATTATGGTTATGAAGTAAATTATTTACTATATCATTATTTTTTATTTTTTCAAGAAGAATACAATCAAAAACTAAGGTAGTTATATGCAAAAATTAAAAGAAAAATGGAATGTTACTTCTAACTTTCAACTTGTTATCATATTTATAGTTTTTGCTATTACAGGTTCTACTTCTGTGTATGTTGCTAAACCATTTTTAGAATATATAAACTTAGATAGAACTCACTTTGGTGAAGGTTTTTTAGGTGGTTTTGGATATTACACACTTAGAATATTGTTAATTTTCCCTTTTTATCAGGTTTTATTGGTAGTAATTGGATCTATTTTTGGGCAATTTAAATTCTTCTGGAATTTTGAAAAGAAAATGCTAAACAGATTAAGCGGCGGATTGTTATTTAGTTCTGTAAAAAAAAATCCGTAGCATAATTTACCACGGATCTTTATTATTCTATTTACAAGAAATTAAGCGTGTTGTAACTCGTGTTTTCCTTCTTTAATTTCTTCTATTAATTTACTATTAAATGCTGGTAAATCGTCAGGCTTTCTACTAGTAACAAAAGCTTCATCTACTACTACTTCTTTATCTACCCATAATGCTCCTGCATTTTCTAAATCTTTCTTTATAGATGGGTAAGACGTCATTGTTCTTCCCTTAACTACATCTGCATTAATTAAAGTTTGCGGTCCGTGGCAAATTGCTGCTACTGGTTTATGCTGTTTAAAAAAGTCTCTAACAAATACCAAAGCATCTTCATTGGTTCTTAAACTATCTGGATTAATAACGCCACCTGGTAACACAAGTGCATTGTATTGTTTTGCAGAAACTTGATCTATGGTTTTATCTACATCAAATTCTGCTCCCCAATTATCTACATCCCAACTTTTAATTTTTCCAGATTTAATACTAATTACATCTACCTCAAAATTTTCTTTTTCTAAAGCTTCTTTTGGAGATGTAAATTCAACTTCTTCAAATCCGTCAGTTGCTAATATGGCTACTTTCTTATTCATAACAATTTAATTTTTAGTGATTTATTTTTCTTTCACTTCAAAATTAAGTAATAAGAATAGATCTTTGTATTAAAGAAGTTTTAAACCATTTACTGTAGAAGTTAAACTTTATTAATATAAACCCTAAAATTGTTCTGCATGTTCACCAGGACCATCTTCTCCCAGCTCATCTAAAAGTTTTTCCTTTTTTTTAATATCTTTTTCTCTTTGTTTCAACTCTTCTAACTCTTGTTTTAAAGCAGACTCTGCCAAACTATTAGGCGTTACATTTACTCCTCGAAACAAGGCATATTGCACGGTAAATTCTGCTCCAAATAACATAATTAAACAAGAGTAAAATACCCAAAGTAATATAAGTATAACAGAAGAAGCACCACCGTAAACAGAAGTTGGATCACTCTGCCCAAAATAGAAGCCTAATAAAAACTCCCCTACTAAAAATAAAATAGTTGTAACAGAAGCGCCTACAAATGTAATTTTCCAATTAATTTTAATATCTGGCAAAAGTTTAAATACACCAGCAAATAAAAGACCAATAAATATATAGGAAATTAAAAAATTGAAGATTGATAATGCAAATGAGGTAATCTCTGGGGCAAAATTTCTTAAATAATCACCTAAACCTTGTATTACTGCAGAAATTACTAAGGATACTAAAAGCATAAAACCAATTACCAAAATCATTCCTAAAGAAATAGCTCTATCTAAAAGTATACGTTGAAAGTTATCTTTTTTAGCTCGTACTCCCCATACTCTATTCATAGCTCTTTTAAGCTGAAAAAAAGCTCCTGTGGCACCAAATAACAACATCCCTATACCAAAAAGAATAGTTATAATTGAGCCACCTTCTAAAAATGCATTAGAAATCATGGTGTTAATAGCTTCTGCAGCTCCTTCTCCAATAAAAACAGCAAATTCTGAAGTGATTTGATTTTGTATAGCTTCTCTGCCATAAAAATAACCTGCAACAGAAACTACAATAACCAGTAAAGATGGCAAAGAAAATAAGGTATAATATGCTATTACAGCACTTTGCTCAAACGGATTGTTTTTCATCCATTCTTTATAAGTCTTTGGTAAAAGTTTAAAATATTTTATCATAGTATCTAAAATAAAAAATCCCACCTTGATGTAGGTGGGATTTAATACTTAATTAAGATATAAATTTTTTAAGCAATAGTCTTGGTAAAATTACCATCTCTTCTATCTTTCTCTTCTCTTAATAAAGCAAGCTCTCTACCGGTTTGCCCTTTTACAGATGAATTTTCTTGTGCTCTTCTTATTAAATACGGAATTACATCTTTTACTGGACCAAATGGAACCAGTTTTGCAGCATTAAAACCATTTAACGCTAAATTAAACGTGATATGATCACTCATACCAAATAATTGGCTAAACCAAATTCTATCATCTCTCTGGTCTATGCCTTTTTCATCCATCAACTGCATGGTTAAATAAGTACTTACTTCATTATGTGTACCTATGTATAACCAAATGTCTTCTAAATTTTGCATTGCATAATAAAGTACTGCATTGAAATTTACATCTGTAGCCTCTTTATCTTCACAAATAGGAGTTGGGTAACCCATCTTTTCTGCTCTTGCATTTTCTTTTTCCATATAGGCTCCACGAACTATTTTGGCTCCAACTTTAAAACCTTTGTTTTTTGCTCGTTTATGCAAGTCTTTAATATACTGCAATCTATCCCAACGGTAACATTGTAAAGTATTATAAACAATTACTTTTTCTTTATTATACTTCTCCATCATTTCCTCTAAAAGATCATCGGCTGCATCTTGCATCCAAGATTCTTCAGCATCAGCTAAAATTTTAGTATCTAAATTATAAGCTAACTTACATATTTCATCTACTCTATTTCTTACTCTCTCCCACTCTTCTTGCTCTTTTTTGCTTAATTCTTCTTTAGCAGATACTTTTTCCCAAATTTCAAATCTTCCTATTCCTGTAGGTTTAAATACGGTAAAAGAGATTTGTTTTTTTCCGTTAGCAAATTTTACAATGTCTTTTTTAATTTCCAGAGTCTTATCAAAAACTTCTTCTGCCTCTTCTCCTTCTTTAGAAAAATCTAATACACTATGCACATGCATTTGGTACATTTTCTCCATAACTGGCTCACAATCTTTCATGCTAATACCACCGCAAAACATTTCAAAAATTGTTTTTCTAATAAGACCATCTACCGGTAAATTCAATTTAATGGCTAGATTTGTAACTCTTGTACCAATAGCTACTAATGCTGGCTTATTCATCATTCCGAAAATAAAAAGAGCTTTTTTTAATTCTTTATCACTTTTAAGTGCAAAAGCACGTTTAGTGTTGTTGAAAATTTTTGTTACCATCGATTGTTGAATTTTTCGCAAATATAAGTTTTGAAATAACACATTTCTGAATTTTCTACGTAATTTCGAGTAACATTTAACGTATATTTTAATGAAATCAATTCAGTCTGTTAATAATATTATACTTTTTGGGCAAGAGGCGTTCCAAAAATTAAATGATTACCTTAAAAATAGTAAACCTTCAAAAATTTTTCTTCTTGTAGATAGCAATACACAAGAGCATTGTGCTCCATTTTTTTTACAGCAACTTTCTACGGATGTAGAGGTAGAAATTATTGAAATTGAACCTGGTGAAACCAATAAAACAATTGATACTTGCAATGGGGTTTGGCAAACTTTATCTGATTTAGATGCAGATAGAAAATCACTTATGATTAATCTTGGTGGCGGTGTAGTAACAGATCTTGGTGGCTTTGTGGCTTGCACATTTAAAAGAGGAATCCCTTATATAAATATACCTACCTCTTTACTAGCTATGGTAGATGCTTCTGTTGGTGGTAAAACTGGTGTAGATTTAGGGCATTTAAAAAATCAAATAGGAGTTATTAGTAATTCTGAAATGGTTTTAATAGATGTAGGTTTTTTAGCTACTTTACCACAAAACCAAATGAAAAGTGGTTTAGCTGAAATGCTGAAACATGGACTTATTAAAGATGAAGCTTACTGGAAAAAATTAAGTGACCTTTCTCAACTTAGCAGTACAGATTTAGAAAATCTTATTTATGAAAGCGTTATAATTAAACACGAAGTAGTTTCTAAAGATTTGAATGAAGATGGTATAAGAAAAACTTTAAATTTTGGTCATACACTTGGCCACGCTATAGAGTCTTATTTTATTACTAACCCAGAAAAAGAAGACCTTTTACACGGAGAGGCTATTGCTGTAGGGATGGTTTTGGCTGCATACATTTCTACTAAATTAACAGGGTTATCTAGGGCAGAAACAGACAATATTAAAAACGTAATGCTTCAAACTTTTCAAAAAGTAAACTTCAGCACTAAAGATATAGAAGAGATTATTAAACTAATGAAATATGACAAAAAGAACAGTCACGGTAATATTAACTTTGTTCTTTTAGAAAAAATAGGAGTTTCTAAAATAGATTGTCTGGTACCAAATGATATTATATATGAGTCATTTAACTATTATGCTAACTAAAAAAAGCCGGATATTAATCCGGCTTTTTTTTATAATATTTGCTCTGCGTGAGCTTTTGTTTTTACTTTACTAATTACCTCTTTAATTTTACCTTCTTCATCAATTACAAAAGTAGTTCTGTGAATACCATCATACTCTTTACCCATAAATTTCTTTGGTCCCCAAACTCCAAAAGCTTCAATTACAGCTTTATCTTCATCTGCCAATAAGGGAAATGGTAATTCATTTTTAGCTTTAAAATTAGTTTGTCTTTTAGCAGAATCTGCGCTTACTCCCAAAATATCATATCCTTGAGATTGAAATGTCTCCCAATTATCTCTCAAATTACATGCTTCTGCCGTGCAACCAGGCGTACTTGCTTTAGGATAAAAAAATACTACTAATTTTTTACCTTTATAATCACTTAAAGTATGTGTATTACCATCTTGATCTTTTGCTGAAAATTCTGGAGCAGCATCTCCCGCTTTTAAAGTTGTCATTATCTATAATTATTTCTTTTCTTGCTGAAATATACTCATCTCTCTATAATAATAAAAGCATTTTAAGTAAATGATCATTGTTTTATTTTATAGATTATTTAATTTTTCAATGTAAAAAGACAATCAATTAACGAATTATTAAAAAATGAATTGTTTTTAATAGAAAGTCAGTAATTATAGGCATTTTCAACATATTTATCTTGCTTAAAAAAAGTGCGATTTTTACTTTTGTAATATGAAAATAGGAATAGATAGTATCAGTTTTGATATACCAAAAATTCAATTACCAATCCAAGATTTGGCAATTGCAAGAAATATAGAACCCGCAAAGTTAGAAAAAGGCTTAGGTCTTGTAAAAATGACTTTTCCAGATGTACACCAAGATGTAATAACATTTGCTGCTAATGCACTTACTAAACTAATAGAGCAAGAAGATATTGAACCTTCAGAAATTCACCGTATTTACGTAGGTTCTGAAAGTGGTATAGATGCCTCTAAACCCATTGGTTCTTATTTAATAGGAATGATGGACAATTATTTTGGTGAAGGTAAATTTACACATTGTGATGCTGTAGATTTTACTTTTGCTTGTATTGGTGGTGTAGATGCTTTTCATAATTGTTTAGACTTTGTAAGAGTTAATCCTACTAAAAAAGCAATCGTTATTTGTACAGATGTGGCCAAATACGATTTAAACTCTACTGGAGAATATACTCAAGGTGCCGGTGCAGTAGCTTTATTAATAAGCAAAAACCCTAGACTTATGGAAATAGAAAATAATATTTCTGTAAGTACTAAAGGAGTTTTTGATTTTTTTAAACCTCATAGAACCATTAAAAAAGAAAGTATTGGCATACATAATAATGAAGAATGGCAAGGAGTGTTAGAGAGTGAAATTGAAATTTTTAAAGAACAACCTGTATTTGACGGTCAGTACTCTAACGAGTGTTATATAGAAAGAACTACAGATGCGTATTTTCAATTTAAAAAACTAAAACAAGAAGAAGAAACTCTTTACCAAACCTGGGAAGCTATTATTATGCACCTGCCATACTCTTTTCAAGCACGCAGAATGTTTGCTGAAATTTATGCCTCAGATAACCCAGAACTGGCTAAAAATTACCAGAAAGACGATGAGGAGTACTTTAGTAAACTAAAAGCATTAAGTAAATCTGAAGAATATAAATTTTTTGTTGCTGAAAAATTTGCCCCTGCAGAACGTGCGTCTTCTCTAATTGGTAATATGTATACCGCTTCTATGTTTATGGGTATGCTTTCTACTTTATGTGATTTTTATGAGAACGGAAAAGATTTATCAGGTAAAGTATTTGGATTTATGGCATATGGTAGTGGTGCAAAATCTAAAGTATTTGAAGGTAAAATAGTAACTGGCTCAGAAAAAATTATAGCCAAACAAAACTTATTTAAAACTCTAGACGCTTGTAAGCACATAGATATAGATACTTACCACCAATTACATAAAAAAGAAATAAACACTAGTGTAATTTCTCCCAAGCAAGAATGGGTTTTAGATAGCATTGAAAACGAAAAAGAAAATTTAATAGGTGCTCGTTATTATAAATGGGTAGAATAATTGCATAAACTGTTACAAGTTTTCACTTATTGGTTACTTACAAGACATTTTTGAGTAACCAATAAGTTTTGCCATTAGCTTCTTAAAAATCTAAGCAAATACTTCATTACATAATTTTACTTGTTAACTCAGCAAGAAGCTTAATTTTTATACTTTTGAATTCAAAATTTAAAAACTATTATGACCAAGGCTGAAAAAGTACAATTTGTAATAGATACGCTAGAAGAAATATATCCAGAAATACCTGTACCACTAGATCATAAAGATCCATATACTCTACTTATAGCAGTATTAATGTCTGCACAAAGCACCGATGTAAGGGTTAACCAAATTACCCCTTTACTTTTTAAAAAGGCAGATAACCCTTATGATATGGTGAAACTCTCTGTAGATGAAATTAGAGAGATTATTAAACCAGTAGGTTTATCTCCAATGAAAGCAAAAGGTATTTACGGACTCTCTAAAATTTTAATTGAAGAATACAACGGAATTGTACCAAAAAATATTGAAGCATTAGAAACCTTCCCTGCTGTAGGTCATAAAACGGCAAGCGTAGTAGTATCTCAAGCATTTGGTATTCCTGCATTTCCTGTAGATACACACATACATAGATTAATGTATCGATGGAATCTTACTAACGGAAAAAATGTACAACAAACAGAGAAAGATGCTAAACGCCTGTTTCCTAAAGAAGTTTGGAATAGACTTCACTTACAAATAATTTGGTATGGTAGAGAGTACTCTCCCGCTCGTGGTTGGAATTTAGACAAAGATATTATTACTAAAACCATAGGAAGAAAATCTGTGATTAAAGCTTATGAAGATAATAAAAAGAAAATCCGTAAATAATATCTTATTTACGGATTTTTTAAGTTCAGTTAAGAAGGTTTTCATAACTCATATGCTTTCCTTCTATAATACTTAAGGCTTTAGAATAATTTAAGAGAAACTGAATGGTTTCTTTTTTAGGGTTTAATTTTTCCACCTTTTTGTTAGGGGGTTGGTTAAAGTAAATTTTTTCCATTAAGACTATTTTTTGTTAGTATATATAAATAACGTAAAAAAAAATAGCTTATTGCATCATTAATACTTCGTTAAAACAATATCGTGTTTTTCTATCACCTTTCTTAAATTTATAAGTGCATAACGCATTCTTCCTAAAGCTGTATTTATACTTACATCTGTACGCTCTGCAATCTCTTTAAAGCTCATATCTCTGTAAATACGCATAATCAAAACTTCTTTTTGATCTTCTGGTAACTCTTCTATTAATTTCTTTACGTCGCTTTCTATTTGGTCTTTTACCATTAATTTTTCTGCATTTAAATCTTCATCTTGCAGTACAGAAAAAATATTAAAATCACCACTGTTATCAAACTTAGGCATGCGGTTATTTTTTCTAAAATAATCTATTACCAAATTGTGAGCAATACGCATGGTCCAAGGTAAAAATTTACCTTCTTCATTATATTTCCCTCTTTTTAAAGTTCTAATCACTTTAATAAAAGTATCTTGAAAGATGTCTTCTGTTACATCACGATCAAATACTTTAGAGTAAATAAAATTGTAAATACGTTGTTGGTGTCTGTTAATTAATTTAGAAAGTGCATCTTCACTACCCTCTAAATACTGCCTAACTAATGTAGCGTCTGTAATTGTTTCGATTTTCTTCATAGCGGTTACCTCTATTCTTAAGTTGAACTTAAGTCAATTAAATTTGGTTAATAAACTTTAATTTGAAGTAATGCTGCTATATAGGCTTGAAGTAATTTGGGGTTTGAAAGTGTTAAATATAACAACATATATTTAACATTACCAAATAAGTTAAAAAATTTAACATTTGTATAAGTAGATTCTCACTTTTTAAGCCCACTTAGTTTAATTATCTTTGTTGGCTATTCTTAAATTTTGCTATGATTCAAGATATTTCTAAAGTAAATCCCAAAGAAAACATCATTATAAAAGGAGCCAAACTCCATAATTTAAAAAATATTAATGTAGTTATCCCTAGAAACAAGCTAGTTGTAATTACAGGGCTCTCTGGTTCTGGTAAATCTAGCCTTGCTTTTGATACTTTATATGCAGAAGGCCAAAGGCGTTATGTAGAAAGCTTATCTTCTTACGCAAGACAGTTTTTAGGCAGATTAGATAAACCAAAGGTAGATTATATTAAAGGTATTGCCCCTGCTATTGCTATAGAGCAAAAAGTAAACTCTACCAACCCTAGATCTACCGTAGGTACTTCTACAGAAATTTATGATTATCTAAAGCTCTTATTTGCAAGAATAGGAAAAACCTACTCTCCTGTTTCTGGTAATCAGGTAAAAAAAGATACGGTAAGTGATGTAGTAGATTTTATTAAAAGTTTTTCAGATAGAGAAAAATTACTGCTTCTTGCGCCTATTATTGTAGAAAAAGGAAGAAACTTAAAAGAAAAAGTAAAAGTACTTGCCCAACAAGGCTATAGCAGAATTAAAATAAAAGATAATGTTGTTAGAATTGATGAAGCAGATTTAAAAAAAGCTAAATCTGAAAATACTTTTCTGGTAGTAGATAGAATTGTTAAAAAAGATGAGGAAGATTTTTATAACCGATTAGCAGATTCTATACAAGCTGCTTTTTATGAGGGAAAAGGAGAATTATATATAGAAACCCTAAAAGACAATCAACTAAGGCATTTTAGCAATAAATTTGAATTAGATGGCATTGTTTTTAACGAGCCAAATATTCATTTATTTAGTTTCAACAATCCATACGGCGCTTGCCCTAAGTGTGAAGGATACGGAGATGTTATTGGTTTAGATGAAGATTTAATTATTCCTAACACCGCGCTTTCTATTTACGAGAATGCTATTTTCCCTTGGCGTGGTGATAGTATGGGTTGGTATAGAGACCAACTAGTAAATAACTCACATAAATTTGACTTTCCTATACACAAGCCTTATTTTGAATTAACAAGTGAGCAAAAAAACCTTTTATGGACAGGAAATAAGTATTTTGAAGGTCTCACAAGTTTTTTTGATCATCTAGAAGCAAAAGCATACAAAATACAAAACAGAGTAATGCTCTCTCGTTACCGCGGAAAAACAAAATGTCCTGTTTGTCAAGGTAAACGTTTAAGACCAGAATCTAATTACGTGAAAATTGGTGGAGCCACCATTACAGATTTAGTAGAAAAACCTTTAGATAAAGTAAGTGCTTTTTTTAAACAATTAGAGTTAAACGAACACGATGCACATATTGCCAAACGCCTATTAAAAGAAGTTACTAATAGATTACAATTTTTATCTAACGTAGGCTTAGATTATCTTACATTAAATAGAAAATCTAACACATTATCTGGTGGAGAGTCACAACGTATAAACTTAGCAACCTCTTTAGGTAGTAGTTTAGTAGGCTCTATGTATATTCTAGATGAACCTTCTATTGGTTTACACCCTCGAGATACAGAAAAACTAATTAATGTACTAATATCTTTAAGAGACTTAGGAAATACCGTAATTGTGGTAGAACACGATGAAGACATCATGAAAGCGGCAGATGAAATTATAGATATTGGTCCAGAAGCAGGTACTTTAGGTGGTAATGTAGTAGCAACAGGTAACTTTAAACAATTATTGAAATCTGACTCTTTAACGGCAAAATACCTTAATAACAGCTTAACTATTGACATACCCAAGAAGAGAAAAGACTATAAATACTACATTGATATTATTGGAGCACGTGAAAACAACCTAAAAAATATTGATGTAAGATTTCCTTTAGGCATATTTACAGCTGTTACTGGTGTCTCTGGTAGTGGTAAAAGTACTTTGGTAAAACGCCTTTTATATCCTTCTATTTTAAAAGAAACTGGAGGTTACGGAGAAAAAGTAGGACAATTAACAAAGGTAGAAGGGAAATTTAGCAATACTAAAAATGTAGAATTTGTAGACCAAAACCCTATAGGTAGATCTTCTAGATCTAATCCCGTTACCTATATTAAAGCTTACGATGATATAAGAAATTTATTTGCAAATCAAAATCTGGCTAAAGTAAGAGGGTTTAAAGCCAAACACTTTAGCTTTAATGTAGATGGAGGTCGTTGTGAAACTTGCAAAGGAGAAGGAGAAGTAACTATAGAAATGCAATTTATGGCAGACGTTCATTTAGAATGTGAAACTTGCCACGGTAAACGTTTTAAACAAGAAGTTTTAGAAATTAAATACGAAGACGCTTCTATAGACGATGTATTAAATATGACTATAGATGATGCTATAGCATTTTTTAATAAACATAATGAAACCAAAATTAAAAGAAAATTACAGCCACTACAAGATGTTGGGTTGGGCTATGTAACTTTGGGGCAAAGCTCTTCTACCCTATCTGGTGGTGAAGCTCAACGTATAAAATTAGCTTCTTTCTTAGGAAAAGGTACTACTAAAGATAAAGCTCTATTTATTTTTGATGAACCTACCACAGGTTTACATTTTCATGATATTAATAAGCTATTAAAATCTTTTTATGCGTTAATTGAAAAAGGACACTCTGTAATTGTAATTGAGCATAATATGGATTTGGTAAAATGTGCCGATTATGTAATTGATTTAGGCCTTGAAGGAGGAGAAAATGGCGGACACCTAATTACTTATGGAACCCCTGAAGAAGTTGCTAAAAACAAAAAATCTTACACAGCTAAATATTTAAAAGAAAAACTAAAGTAGTTGGCACGGTAATTGAAATTCATTAACCATAATTATAGGTGTAATTTAATTACATCATAATTTATTTTTTGGTTGGTTAGTAAGAAACCCCTTAAGTATCACTTAAGGGGTTTCTGTTTTTTAAAAACCTTACAAATACCTGATAATTAAGTTTTTATATTTTTGGCACGCAGTTTGATTTAAAGTTTTCATATTAACTTATAAAATTCCATAATTATGAAAAATCTAATCACCTTAGTAGTATTAACTCTTATAGGTTTTACTACTTCCGCTGAAAATAAGTCGGTAGATAATTCTACAAGTACTTATAATTATGGATATAATTCATCTATAATTTTTGTAGAAAGAAATGTAGAATTCGCAATATATCCTGATGGTCAATTTGATTTTTATTATCAACCAAACAGCAATTTCAATTTTAATATAAATACACCTAATGTAAACATAAGTTACAATAGTGGTTATAATTACGATCCGTATGTACAATATGATGATTATGGGGCTGTTATACAAATAGAATCAATCCCTATTTATTATGATTATTATGGTAGAATAATTCAAGCTGGTAATGTTTTAATTAATTACAATAATTACGGACAAGTAGCTCAAGTTGGGGGTTTATATATTTATTATAATTCTTATGGTAATAGTTATTACAGAGGTTACATTAATAGCTATAATAC
The DNA here is from genome assembly GCF_900141885.1 of Mesonia phycicola. Lineage (GTDB taxonomy): Bacteria > Bacteroidota > Bacteroidia > Flavobacteriales > Flavobacteriaceae > Mesonia > Mesonia phycicola. The sequence goes on from NZ_FQYY01000002.1 coordinate 239,968, forward strand.
TAGATATGTACATAGAGCTTGGCATAATTATTATAGAAAACCAGTAGTAACACACGCTATAGTTTATCACACACCTTATAGAGCTTATTACCAACCTAATAGAGTATCTTATAATTATTATAGAACTCATTACAAGGTTAACCGTTATAGCAGAAGTAATTTTTACAGACCTTCTCAAAGAGTTGCTTCTTACCAAAGAGGTACAAGAGTGAGTAATAAAAGAAGTGTAGCTACTGTAAGAAATTCTAATACCAGAAATAGCTCTGCTGTAAGTACAAGAAGTAATTCAGCTAGAAAAACAAGTAGTAATGCTACTAAATCTAGCGTTAATACTAGATCTAATACTACTAGAGAGATTAAAAATCAATCTAATAGACAATTAAGTACGGTGAGTAAAACACCAACAACAAGTACTAGATCTACTAATAAAGTAAATAACAATACACGTACAGTAACAAATAGATCTTCTAGTGTTGCAAATAAAAATACGCAGAGTACGAGAAAACCAACTCAAGTAAATTCTCGTACATCTAATAGAAGTTCATCTATTGCTTCTACAGAAAGTAATAGAACAAGTTCTTCTAGAGTAAGATAGTTTTTGGTTGGTTAGTTTTTCCCCTTTCAGGTTTAAATTATATTTAAATCTGGAAGGGGTTTATTTTTTCTTATATTTTTTTAGAATACTATTTAAATCTTCAGAAAAATTAAATTGGTACACTATAAAGCCATAAAGTACACACGCAAGTATAGATTTAATAGCTATAGCAAATAACGGATGTAAATTTATATTTATTTGAAAAAGTAATAAAGAGGTAATAGTAATTAATACGACTATTGGTAATGTTTTTTTATTAAAAGGGTGCATTCCAAATTTTTTATAAACCAGGTATAACTTAATACTAAAAAATGTAAAAAAGGTAGAGAAAGTAGCTATTGCAGCTCCCCAAATACCCCAAAGTGGAATAAATGTTATATTTAAAATAATAGCAAGTAAAACAATTACTACTCCAATAATTAATACCAACCTGTAATAATCTGAATTAAATAGAATACTATTATTATTACCTAAAAAATTTTCATATAATTTAATAGCACAAAGTAGTACAATTAACCCCACTTCTATTTGATATTCTGCAGGAATAAGCTCATATAATTTGTTTACATTAACTACAATTAAAATAAAAATTAATCCGCTTACCAGTAATAAAGAGCTAGAGGTTTTTTGGTATAAATCATTTAACTCTACTTTCTTTTTTTGATTTAATAACGAGGCCGTAATTGGTGAGGTTATTTGTTTCATTGCTCTTGCAGGTACTGCTATTACAGAAGCTATATAAACTGCAATACTATAAACAGAAACTAATTTTATAGGTAAATAATGTTCTATCATCACTTTATCTAGATCTAAAAGTGCTGTAGAGATAGATCCCGCAATTAAAATTAGTACAGAATATTTTAAAATTCTAGAAATCTGTTCTGGTAATTTAAAATCTAATTTTGGTGGTAATAATTTAAAAGCATAAATCATTAAAATAAACATTCTTATTACGTAAATAGCAGTAAGAAAATAAATAAACCCATCTAAATTTAAGTAATCAAAATAAACAGCTAGTAAAAGAACTGTTACTCCTACTCTATGAAAAACCTCTTTCATAAAGTTACCAAATACACTTTTATACGTGAGCTTTGCCCAAGAGTAGAATACCTCAAAATAGGCAATAGCTATACTTATTACGTAAATAAAAACAATATAATTTTGTACTGCTTTATTGTTTTCAAAATAATTAAGTAAACTTTGGTAAAACAGCACTCCAAAACTACCAATAACCATGCTTACCAGTAAAGGTATTACTAACATTACGGTCAACAATCTATTTTTTTGTATTTGAGACTCAAATGCGGAATAAAATTTAATCATCGTGTTTGGAGCTCCAAAACTCATAATTGGCCAAACTAACGTACTTGCAGACAGCAAAAAAGTGATTAAACCATAATATTCTGGTTTTAAAAAATGAGGATACAAAAACAACACATTAACAGCACCTATAGCAAAACCTATATAAGTGGTAATCATGTTAGAGATAGATTGTTTTAAAACTAATCCCATTTAACTTAGTTGATTAATAATTGTTGCTAAACTCTTTGTTAATTTTTTTCTGCTGAATTTTTCTATTTTTTCTGAAGAAGAATCTACTTGCAATTCATTACTTTGATAAGCTTTGTACCACTTGAGTATTTGTGTTTTTATTTTTTCTTTTGAAGAATAATTAAAATACTTACCTGAATTTGTCTCCTTTATAATTCTTGCTGCATCCCATTTATTTGGACCTATTGCCAAAATTGGTCTTTTAGCTTGTAAATATTCAAATAATTTACCAGGGATTATTCCATTCATTTCTGGTTTGTCAATCTCTAAAAGTAATAAAACTTGCGATTTTTCTTTATACTGTACACTTTCTTGGTAAGATACATAACCCACATTAGTTAAGTAATCTTTCAATCCGTAATTAAAAACAGAGTTTAATACTTGCTCACTTACTTTACCTACAAATACAAGTTGAAAATCTTCAGAAAATTCTTTATTTTCTGTTATCAGCTCTTTTAAAGCTAACCATAAATTTTCAGGATTTCTTTCTGATAGTAAAGAACCTATATGCGCTAACGAAAATGTATTATCTAAAGTTTTTCTCTCTACAATGTCCCCATCAAAACCGTTGGTAATTACTGTGATAGGTTTTGTAGTAATTTCACTAAAATCTTTTTTAGTTGTATAACTTGTTGTTATAATGTGGTTTGCTTTATTTAAAACTTCACTTTCTAGAAGTTTATGCTTTTGCTGTGAGTTTTTGGTTAATTTTAATTGATGATGATAACCAATGGTTGTCCACGGATCTCTAAAATCTGCTATCCACTTTACATTTGTTTTGGCTTTTAACTTTAAGCCTATTATATGAAGACTATGTGGTGGCCCTGTAGTTATTAAAGTGTCTATCGCATTTTTTTCTATATAGTTAGAAAGAAATTTAACAGAAGGCTTAATCCAAAATTTTCTTGCATCAGGAATAAATAAATTTCCTCTTACCCATAGCATTATTTTTTGCAATAAACCTTGTTGCTTTTTCTCTTGAATAATTCCAGAACTTATGGTTTCTGTATTTTTTTTAGAAAAAATACTTGCCCATTGGTAAGGCTCTAAAATTGGTTGTTTAATAACAGTTACATCTTTAGCTACTTCGTTAACCAAAGAATTATCTACAATAGGATAATGCGGATTTTCTGGAATATACACTATCGGATCTACTCCAAAATTTTTTAAATATTTTACAAATTTTAACCAACGTTGCACCCCAGGACCTCCTGCTGGTGGCCAATAATAGGTTACAATGAGCACTTTTTTCAATATATTGGTTATTTGAAATATTAATTATTTAAAACCTAAATAATGCTTTTATATAGCTTTCTTTTTGTACGTATAAACAAATCCGCCTAAAAGTAAAAGTCCTAAAATTGCGCAACTAGCAATAGTAATTGTACTTCCTGTTTTAATTACTTCTGGATCAAATTTAAATACAATTTTGTGTTTTCCTTTAGGTAATAACGCAGCTCTTAACACGTAATCTGCCTGTAAAATATCAATTTCTTGATCATCTACATAAGCTTTCCAACCGTGTGGGTAATAAATTTCAGAAAATACCGCTAATCTATCTACAGAAGTCTCGTACTCGTAAACTACCTCTTCAGGTTGATAACTCTTTAAATTAATTTGAGCTAAAGAATCTGAGATAAACGTTTTGTTAGTAATAATTTCTGAAAATTGCTGATTAATAACAGCGGTTTCTTTAGTATTTATTTTATCTAAAGCCAAAATTTCTTCATTGGCATTAGCTACTATTTGTATATTATTTACAAACCAAGCATTACCATTAGCATCTGGATTAGGTTGTGCCATTATTTCTCCTTGGTTAGATAATATAATGTATTTGGTATTTAACATGTTTAAAACCTCTGGCTGCCCATTGTAAATATAAAAATCGAATAACTCTTGAATTCTTCCTGGTTTTGCTGCGTGGTAACCCCCTAAAGAATTATGAAAAAAAGATGCACGTGCAGAATTTAAAGGAGAACCAGAAAAATCTAAAACTCGGTAATGACCTTTATCTTTTAATATTTCTACATCTGCCTTATTAGCTTGAAACGGTTGTTTCATTTGGCGTGCTTGTACAAAATCATCATTGTTAACATACCTTCTATCTACACCTACTAGATCAATAACAATTAGTAATGCTAAACCAGATATGGTTAAGCTTTTGCTTACTTTTTCTTTTAAAAATCCCCAAATTAAAGCTGCTGCTAGCAATACAAAAACCAAACTTCTAAGGGTATCTGCATTAAAAATTGCTTTACGATCTTCTTTTAATGCTCTTACAAAGCTTTGCCCTAATTGCTGAATGTACTGTCTGTCTTGTGAACCTACAAAATCAAAAAATACAGATTTTGCAACTAAAAATAATAGAGCAAAGCCTCCTACAATAATCGTTGCCAATTTTAAAGCGTGCTCTTTTTCCTCTTTAGTTCTTTCATTACTAAAAAATTTAGATAAACCGTAAACCGCCATCAAAGGCAAACACAATTCTATAATTACTTGAATGGAAGATACAGCTCTAAATTTATTATATAACGGAACGGTGTTGATAAAAAACTTGGTTAAGGGAGCAAAATTATCTCCCCAAGAGAGAAGTAAGGCTAAAATAGAACCTCCTACAATCCACCATTTAAATCGTCCCTTTACTAAATATAAACCTAATACAAATAAGAAAATTACTACTGCACCTATATATGCTGGTGCTCCAATAAATGTTTGATCTCCCCAATAAGTAGGTGCAGAATTTGCAAAATCTAATGCTTGTTGTGGGCTAGCACCAATTTTTAGTAATTCTTTATATAATTCTGAATCTTCTCCTAATTTTTCTGCGCTAGAGCCTCCCATAAAACGAGGGATAAATAAATTAAAAGTTTCTGCAATGCCATAACTATACTCTGTGATATAATCATAAGACAAACCAGAAGCTTGTGCTTGTTGGTTACCATCTGGAGTAATGGTTAAACCTGTATCTCCTCTAGTACTAAATTCAGAATACTCTTTTGTTGCTAAAATACTAGTTGCATTGGTACCAATAGCAATAACTACTGCAAATACCATTACTACAATTGCTATAAAATATTCTTTAATTTTTTTCTTCTGAATAAAATCTATTAGATATGCTATCCCTAAAACTACTACTAAAAGAAACAAATAGTAAGTCATTTGTGGGTGGTTAGCATTTACTTGTAAAGCCATACCAACTGCTAATAGCAAGCCTCCCCAAAGGTAGCGTTGTCTAAATGTAAGTACTATACCAGACAATACTAATGGCATATAGGCAATAGCGTGTGCTTTTGCGTTGTGCCCAACCCCTAAAATAATAATAAGGTAAGTTGAAAAACCAAAAGCCAAGGCACCTAAAGCTGCTAATTTATAGTCTATTTTTAAGCATAAAAAGAATATATAAATACCTATAAAATAAAGAAATAAATAATCTGCAGGCCTTGGTAAAAACCTAAGTAGTCTATCTATTTGCTTTATATAGTTGTGTGGGTAATTAGCTCCCAATTGGTAAGTTGGCATTCCGCCAAAGGCAGCGTCTGTCCAATATATCTCTTTTCCTGTTTCTTCTTTTAATTCTTTGTTTTGGTGAGACATCCCTACATATTGAGAAATATCACTCTGAAAAATAACTTTTCCTTGCAAAACCGGATTAAAATACGCTATTGCTGCAATTACAAAACCCACAACAATTAATAAGTGTGGTATAACCTTCTTAAAATTTATAGACATAAAATTTACTTCAACTAAGATAAAACACGAAAATTAATCAATTTCTTCGTAATCAATATACTCTCCTACAGGTTTCTTTTCCTTTCTTTTCGTCTCAGGATCTTTATCTATATTTTTTTTGTTGTTGTGGGAAGAATTAGGATTAGAAAAATCTTGCGGATTAAATCCTTTAAAGGCTTTTTCTCCCATTTTTCTCATAAAATATTTTAAAATAAGAGGTCCAAACCATTTAAAAATTAATTTCAATCCAAAATAAATAAATAGTATAATAAGAATGGTTCTCACCAAACCTACCAAAGATGCTTCTTGCATAATTACTTTTTTATACAAAACTATTAATTACATCAATGAAAAACTTATTAATACCTATAAAAATTACTAAAAACTATTCTATATTTGAAAAAAACTGACCGTTTATGAAGATTAAATCCCTATTACTAAGTGGCTTTTTATTAGCCTCCCCTGTACTTTTTGCTCAATATACAGAAACTATTAACTCTAATAGACCTGGACAGTCTCAGGGAGCTTTTGCGGTTGGTAAAAATGTTTTACAGGTAGAAACTGGTGTTAAGCTAGGTAATGACAATCACGATTTATTAGGTACAGATACAAATTTGTGGGGAATAGATTTTGAAGTTAGATATGGTTTTTTTAGAGAAGCTTTAGAAATTAGTTTAAGAGGTTCTTACCTTAGTTCTACAGAAAAATATTTTGTTTCTGGTACAGAATATAAAAATACCTTTAGCAATTTTGACAAAAATACACTTGGTGCAAAATACTTAGTGTATGATCCTCATAAAAAAAGAATGTTAGAAGGCCCTAATTTATACAGTTGGAAAGCAGATAATACTTTTCAATGGAGAGATTTAATACCTGCTGTTTCTGTGTATGCTGGATTAAATTTAGCATTTGGTGATGATAACCCATATTTACCAGAAGGAAATAACAAAATAACCCCTCAGTTTGCCTTAATAACTCAACATAATTTAGGAAGATGGGTATATGTAATGAATTTTATTGCAGATAAATTAAGTTCAGATTTCCCTAGTTATTCTGGTATTTTCACCCTTACTCATTCTATTAACAGGGAGATTTCTGTTTTTGGAGAATACCAAGCTATTAAAAGTGATTATTATAGTGATGACATTGCTAGACTTGGTGCAGCCTACTTATTTGGTAATGACTTACAAGTAGATATGTCTTTTTTAACTAATTTTAAAGATACACCTTATAGATGGCAAGTTGCTTTGGGAGTTTCTTATAGATTAGATATGCATAGTACTGATGAATATATAATGGAGGATAAGAAAAAAAGTAAGGAGGTTGAAAAAAAGGAAAAAGAAGTAAAACAAAATAGACAAGATGGTTTTGAGAATGAAGTAGTAGAGTAATCTCTTATCTTATTTATAAAAAAGCCCGATATAAAATTATATCGGGCTTTTTCTATATTATTAAAATAGGTAATTATTATTTCATTGCATCCATTACTGCTGCAGATAAACGCTTATAAGTACCATTTTCTAAACGCTCTCTAATTGCAGAGAAAGCTTCTAAAGTTTCTTCTACATCTTGCAATGTATGAGAAGCTGTTGGTATCATTCTTAATAAAATTAATCCCTTAGGTATTACTGGATAAACCACTATAGAACAGAATACACCATAGTTTTCTCTTAAATCTTTCACCAATGCCATTGCCTCTGGTATACTACCTTTAAGGTAAACTGGTGTTACACAACTTTGCGTGGTACCAATATCAAAACCTCTATCTTTTAATCCGTTTTGTAGTGCATTTACATTTTCCCACAACTTTTCTTTAAGTTCTGGCATAGAACGTAACATTTCTAAACGTTTAAGAGCTCCTTCTACCAATTGCATCTGTAAAGACTTGGCAAACATTTGAGATCTTAAATTGTATTTTAAGTAATCTATTACTTCTTGGTCTGCAGCAATAAATGCACCTGTACTTGCCATAGATTTTGCAAAAGTTGCAAAATAAACATCAATATCATCTTGTACACCTTGTTCTTCTCCTGCTCCTGCTCCTGTTTTACCTAAAGTACCAAAACCGTGAGCATCATCTACAAAAAGTCTAAAATTAAATCTCTTTTTAAGCTCAACTATTTCTTTTAATTTACCTTGCTCACCACGCATACCAAAAACTCCTTCAGAAATTAAAAGTATACCACCACCTGTTTGCTCTGCAATTTTAGTTGCTCTTTCTAAGTTTTTTTCGATACTTGCTACATCGTTGTGCTTATAAGTAAAACGCTTCCCTAAATGTAAACGTACACCATCTATAATACAAGCATGAGCATCTACATCATACACAATCACATCATCTTTACCAACTAAAGCATCAATAGTAGAAACCATACCTTGATACCCAAAATTTAATAAATATGCAGCATCTTTTTGTACAAAGTCTGCCAATTCATTTTGAAGCTTTTCGTGTAAATCTGTATGCCCACTCATCATTCTTGCTCCCATTGGGTAAGCAGAACCGTATTTTTTACCAGCCTCAGCATCAACCTTTCTTACTTCTGGGTGATTTGCTAACCCTAAATAATCATTCACACTCCAAGTAATAACTTCTTTACCTTGAAATTTCATGCGGTTGCTAATCTCTCCTTCAAGTTTAGGGAAAACAAAATATCCTTCTGCTTGGTCTGCCCATTTACCTAATGGTCCTTTATCTCTATATATTTTATCAAATAAATCCTTCATAAGATTTTAATTTTAAGCCAAGTTGCAAAAATATAATTTTTTAGTGTGAAAACGTAATGTATATATTAGAAATATAGACCGTTTATCGCAAAAAAAAGACCTTGATATAGAATTCAAAGTCTTTTTTATAATTTATTACAACATTTATTATTTTACAAATTCTATTTTCTCTGCTCCTACAATGTTTTCACTGTCTGAAAAACCTTGTTCTTTCATCCAGTCGTCACTGTAAATTTTACTCATATATCTTGAACCGTGATCAGGGAAAATCATAACTACATTACTATTTTCATCAAATTCACCTTGTTCTTCTAGTTGTTTTATTCCTTGAAAAACTGCTCCACTAGTATAACCTACAAATAAACCTTCTGTTCTTGCTATAAATCTAGCAGTATGTGCACTAGACTCATCTGTAACCTTTTCAAATTTATCTATCACGTCAAAATCTGTAGCTGTTGGTATTAAGTTTTTACCTAAACCTTCTATTCTATATGGGTAAATTTCATCTGGATCTAACTCTCGAGTTTCGTGGTATTTTTTAAGTACCGATCCATATGCATCTATACCAATTACTTTAATATTTGGATTTTGTTCTTTTAAAAATCTAGCTGTACCAGAAATTGTACCTCCTGTACCACTACAAGCTACTAAGTGTGTGATTTTACCTTCTGTTTGTTTCCAAATTTCTGGACCTGTAGAGCGGTAGTGAGCTTCAATATTCAATTCATTAAAATATTGATTTATGTAAACAGAACCTTTCATTTCTTGGTGAAGGCGTTTTGCTACTTGGTAATATGATCTTGGATCGTCTGCAGAAACATTTGCCGGACAAACATATACTTTAGCTCCCATGGTTTTCAGCATATCTATTTTATCTGCTGATGATTTTGAGCTTACTGCTAAAATACAATCGTACCCTTTAATTACACTAACCATAGCAATACTAAAGCCTGTGTTACCAGAGGTAGTTTCAATAATTGTATCTCCTGGTTTTAATATACCCTTCCTCTCTGCTTCTTCTATGATATACAGAGCAATCCGATCTTTTGTAGAGTGACCTGGGTTAAAGGCTTCTACTTTAGCGTAAAAATTACCTTCTAATTCTTTAGTTACTTTATTGAGTTTTATTAGTGGAGTATTACCTATAAGTTGCAACACATCGTTATAAACCTTTAAGTCTTCTTTCATAAATTGAAGTTCTTGTTAACATATAAAAATGTCTCTAAGTATAGAGATACATTTTTGAAAAACATTGCGAATTTACAATATTTTTTTTAATTATTCATTAATTCCTTCCAAGTCTAATATAAAAGAATAATCTTCAGCTACTTCTTTTAAAGCTTCAAATCTACCTGATGCCCCCCCGTGGCCTGCATCCATATTTGTATGTAGCAAGAGTATACAGTTGTCTGTCTTTAACTCTCTTAATTTTGCAACCCATTTTGCAGGTTCCCAATATTGAACTTGTGAGTCATGTAAACCTGTAGTTACCAAAATATTTGGGTAATCTTGCGCTTTTACATTATCGTAAGGAGAGTAAGATTTCATATAATGGTAGTATTCTTCATTATTAGGGTTACCCCACTCGTCATACTCACCTGTAGTTAATGGGATACTATCGTCTAGCATAGTGGTTACTACATCTACAAAAGGAACAGCTGCTATAATTCCGTTGTATAAATGTGGTGCCATATTTGCGATACCTCCCATTAACATTCCGCCAGCAGAACCTCCCATTGCATATAAATGTTGAGCTGAAGTATATTTTTGAGCTATTAAGTATTCACTACAAGCTATAAAATCTGTAAACGTATTTTTCTTTTTCAGCATTTTTCCATCTTCATACCATTTTCTACCCAGGTACTCTCCTCCTCTTATGTGAGCAATTGCAAAAATGAATCCTCTATTTAGTAAACTTAATCTTGAACTAGAAAATGATGGATCTGTGGTATGGCCGTAACTACCGTAAGCATATTGTAAAACGGGATTACTTCCATCTCTTTTAATACCTTTTTTATAGACCATAGAAATTGGAACTTTGGCACCATCTTTAGCGGTAGCCCAAATTCTTTCTGAAATATAATTTTCTTTTTTAAAACTAGGGTCTTGTACTTCTTGTTCTTTTTTAACTTCACTTTCTTTTGTCTTCATGTTAAAATCTATAACTGAAGATGGTGTAGTTAAAGAGTTATAACCATAACGTAATATATCTGTATCAAAATCTGGGTTATTACCCGTGTAGGCGGTGTAAGTTTCATTATCAAATGGTAAAAAATAATCTTCTTGATTATCCCAACTCATTATTCTAATTCTATTTAAACCATTAAAACGCTCACCTAATACCAAGTAATTTTTAAAAATATCCATGTCTTCTAACAAAACATCTTCTCTGTGTGGTATTACTTCTTCCCAATAGTTAGAGCTGGTGTTAGTTAATGAGGTTTTCATCAACTTAAAATTGTGAGCATCATCTTTATTGGTAATAATATAAAAATGGTCTTTATAATGAGAAAAACCATATTCTACACCCCTTACTCTTTCTTGAAACATTTTAAATTCACCTCTAGGTTTATCTGCGTCTAAGATCATATACTCATCACTCATAGTACTACTAGCACCAATAATGATGTATTGCTTAGATTTTGATTTATAAACAAAGGTGTTAAAGGTTTCATCTTTTTCATGATAAACTAATTTATCTTCTGCAGGGTCTTGCCCTAATATATGCTGATAAATTTTGTCTGAACGTAAAGTTTCTTCGTCTTTACGAGTATAAAAAAGTGTTTTATTATCGTTAGCCCAAGTAGAACCTCCTGTGGTACTTTCTATTTTTGTTGGTAAAACCTCATTGGTTTCTAAGTTTTTTATTTGAATAGTGTATTTTCTTCTACTCACCGTATCTATCCCAAAACTTACTAATTTGTTATTAGGACTCACACTAATTCCGCTTAAATTGAAATAAGCATGGTCTTTAGCCATTTCGTTACAATCAAACAAAATTTCTTCTGCTGCTTCTAAGGTTTCTTTTTTACGCACGTAAATAGGATAACCTTGACCAACTTCATACCTTACATAATACCAGTAACCATTAGATTTGTAGGGTACAGAAGAGTCATCTTCTTTTATTCTACTTTTCATCTCTTCAAACAAATTTTCTTGAAATTGCTTGGTATGAGCGGTCATTTTATCGTTATATGTATTTTCTTGCTCTAAATAATCAATTACTTTAGGGTTTTCTCTATCATTCAGCCAGAAATAGTTATCTACACGTATATCGCCATGCATTTCTAATTCTTTTGCAATTTTTTCTGCTTTAGGCGGAAGTATTTTTTCTTCTATCATCTTCTTAAAATTCAATTTTGAATGCTTGCAAAGGTAAAATTTAAGTAGAAATTAGGAAGCATTGAGAGTATATTAATAACTTTGCCACTCAACTAAAAAACAAAGAAGCTATGTTTGGAGATATGATGAATAAAATTAAAGAGGCGCAAGTAAAAGTAGAAGAAACTAAAAAACGCTTAGACACGGTTACCATTCAAGAAAAGTCTAGTGACGATTTATTAAAAATTACGATCACTGGAAATAGAGAAATTAAAAATATTGAGGTTTCTGAAGAATTATTAAATGATAAAGAACAACTAGAAGACTATTTAATACTTACTCTTAATAAAGCCATAAAAAAAGCTTCTGATATTAACGAAGCTGAATTGGCTGCTGCTGCAAAAGAAGGTATGCCTAATATCCCTGGAATGGATATGTTTAAATAAATTTATAAAGACCGCCTATATTCTAGGCGGTCTTTTTTTTAAAATTCTTCCTAATGAAGAGAATTATTAGTGTAATTACCTTTTTTTTGATTATTGCTATTCATCTTATTTTTTTAACCTCAATCTTGGTAGAAAAAGTAAATGAAATATGGGTTTTGTTAGGTATTATTTTAGTAACCTCTTTAATTACTTATGCTTATTACCATAGCACTACCGACCAAGAAGACCACTTTTTAGCCGATTTACAAGATATATTTTACATTGCTATAGGTGGCATTTTTACTTATTTTTTAAGTGTAGAACTAAAACTAGGTTCTGTAATTGCTGCAGGAATTGTAGGAACCGTTGCTTCTATACCTCCTTATCTTCCTAAAAATTCAAAAATTTTTAGAAGAATTCCTGCTACGGTTTATTGTGGCGCATTTGTAGGGATGTCTCAAAAAACTTTAGCTAGCGGTTATAGCTTTATTCTATTTGCTTGTCTACTAACTGGCATTTTATTTATTGGCTCAAAAAACCTGTTTAATGGGTATGGTGGTAAATTGGGAACTTTAGCATTTGGTGGAGTAGCTTTTACTTCTTTATTAATATACCTACTTGTATGATAGAAGAAAACACAATTATACTAATACTTGTAGGTACTATTGGAAGTTATATTACCTACTACTTAAATAATCACATAAAATTAGGAGCGGTTTTAGCTTCTGCTTTTCCCTCTTTATTAGTGGGATTATTTTTCTATTATTTTGGAGAAATAGTAAATGAAACGCTTCAAAAGCAAATTCCGTTAGTTTATATAGGTTCTTCTTTTGTAGGTATGGTTTCTAAAAAAATACTTACTCATAGTATTTATGTACTGTTAGCCGGACTAATTTTTAGTGTTTTATACCTTAATAAAGGAAGTTTCTTTAACAATTTTGGAGGTGCTTTAGGTACTACTGCTTGTATCTCTGTAGTAGTTTCTATAAGTTTAGCTACCCTTATAAAACATAAGAAAATAAAGAAAAAGCCCTGAAAAATCAGGACTTTTTTATAAATTATGCTTCCCCTCTTGCAGGATAATCTTTGTCTAGTACAAAATCTATAGATTTTAGTAACTCTTTTAATTTTGGTCTTGCAAATGGCATTGTTTGTACAGAACTTGCATAAAGTGTTTGGTCTGGACGTACTAAAAATATTGCAGGCTCTACAAACTCTGCAGGTTCTTTATCATTAATACCTTCAGACACATACAAATCCCACTTTCTTGCTTCTTCAATTGGGAAATCGTAACCAATAGTTACATTATCTACATCCCAACTTTCTACTGTTTTCTCTGCTAGTTCTTTTGTATTAGAACTAATTGCAATAACATTAACGCCTCTTTCTTCATAATCTTTTATAAGCGTATTTAATTCTTGTAAATATGTTTTACAAACTGGGCAGTGAAGACCTCTGTAAAAAATTATAAGGTTAAAATTTTCAGGATTTGACTCTTCAATATTCCAATTAGTACCATTAACCGTTTTAATGTTTAATGCTGGTACTTTTTGTCTTGGTTTAAAATTTTTCATAGCTTTTTTTTTCAAAGCTAACAGATGTTCTTCATAAAAACTCTTAATAAACCAACAAGGTGTTGTTAAATTTATATGTTTTTTAGAATAGAAATGAATTTTTCGTGCATTTCTAGAGAATAATCTAAGTGAGTTACAATTCTTAATTTTCCTTGCCCCATTCCGCTAATTATTACTCCTTTATCTTCTAAATGTTTTAAGAAAGTAATTTCATTTACATTATCATTTAAATAAAATATTACAATATTAGTTTCTACTGGTTCCACTTTTTTTACAAAAGTCAATTCCTTTAAAACGGTTGCTAACTCTTTAGCTCTTCTATGATCTACCGCTAAACGATCTATGTGATTGTCTAAAGCATACAAACCTGCAGCTGCCATAAAACCTACTTGTCTCATTCCGCCTCCCAATACTTTACGTACACGCATAGCGTTTTTCATTACTTCTTTATCTCCAATTAAAACAGAACCCATTGGTGTACCTAACCCTTTAGACAGGCATACAGAAATAGTATCAAAAACTTCCCCATATTGTTTTGGATTTTCATTTTTGGCTACTAGAGCATTAAATAAACGCGCTCCGTCTAGATGCAAACCTAATTTGTGCTCATTACATACTTCTCTTATTTTCTTGATTTCTTCAAAATTATAACAAGCTCCACCCCCTTTGTTAGTAGTATTTTCTAAACAAACCAAAGACGTTAACGGACTGTGATAAAAATCTGGCGGATTAATATTTTCTGCCACTTGTGCTGCAGTTATCATTCCGCGGTCACCATCTATTAATTTACAAGAAACTCCACTGTTAAAAGAAACACCACCACCTTCATAATTATACACATGCGCCCATTTATCACAAATTAACTGTTCTCCAGGCTGAGTATGCAACTTTATTGCTGCTTGGTTAGCCATACTTCCCGTAGGAAAAAACAAGGCCGTTTCTTTACCAAACATATTAGCCAAACGTTCTTCTAATGTATTAACTGTTGGGTCTTCTTTATAAACATCGTCACCTACTTCTGCACTCATTATAGCTTTTAACATTGCAGGAGTTGGTTTGGTTACAGTATCACTTTTTAAATCTATCATAGCTATTAATTATATTCAAGAAAATCAAATTTACAAGAATTGTTTAAGCTGCATCCTCTTCAATTAAATAATCATTATAATTACTTAAAACTAAAATTTGTATCTGTTTTACAATGTAATTATTATAGACAAAATTTTCATTTTGTCTTTCTTTATAAAATTGATACCCAACTAAAATAATTGTAATTTTGTTATTCAAACTAAAGAAAAATGGAAATAGCTATAATTGCCCACGATGGTAAAAAAGTAGAAATGGTTAAGTTTTTAGAAGAATTTAAAGATTTTTTTCTTCAAGATCATATTAAACTAATTGCCACAGGTACTACAGGAAATAAAGTTGAAAATGCAGGATTTAAAGTACAGCGCTATCTTTCTGGACCAATTGGGGGTGATGCACAAATTGCAGGCCGTGTAGCAGAAGGAAAATGCAAAATGGTATTGTTTTTTAGAGACCCTTTAGAAAAACATCCGCACGAGCCAGATGTATTAATGCTTTTACGTATTTGTGATGTACATAATGTACCTCTAGCATCCAATCCTGCATCTGCTAAACTTTTAATTAAAGGTGTTTCTTTGGTAAATACAGAAATAAAACCTATTTAAAAACTTCACTCAGAAAATTTACAATAGAAGTATGGAATGGTTTAAAATTTATTCCGAAGAAATAAGTAGTTGTATTTTTTTTAAAACTCTTATCAACTTCTATTTTTATACATTAAAAAATAAAAAATATGATTACCCAAGATACTCTTAAAGACTTCAAAGATCGTGTAACTGCCCTAAAACAATATCTTTGACATTGATGCCAAACGTATAGAAATTAGCAATCAGGAAGAAAAAACTTTTGCGCCAGATTTTTGGAATAATGCACAAGAGGCTCAAAAAATAGTTAGAGCTCTTAACCAAGAAAAAAAATGGGTAGAAGATTATGAAGCTGCGGTGACTCTTTATGAAGATTTAGAAGTAATTTTTGAATTTTACAAAGAAGACGAAGCTACAGAAGAAGACCTTAATTTACGCTACGAAAAACTTAAAAACCTTTTAGAAGATTTAGAGTTTAAAAATATGCTTTCTGAAGAAGGAGACGATTTATCTGCTGTTTTACAAATAACTGCTGGTGCTGGTGGTACAGAAAGTTGTGATTGGGCAGAAATGCTGATGAGAATGTATTTAATGTGGGCAGAAAAGCAAGGCTTTAAAATTAAAGAACTTAATTACCAAGCTGGTGATGTAGCTGGTATTAAAACAGTAACTATTGAAATTGAAGGTGATTATGCTTTTGGTTGGCTAAAAGGAGAAAATGGTGTACACCGTTTGGTACGTATTTCTCCGTTTGATAGTAATGCTAAACGTCACACCTCTTTTGCTTCTGTTTACGTTTACCCATTAGTAGATGATTCTATAGAAATAGACATTAACCCTGCAGATATCGAAATTACTACCGCTAGATCTAGTGGTGCTGGAGGGCAAAATGTAAATAAAGTAGAAACAAAAGTACAATTAGTGCACCACCCAACTGGTATTCAAATATCTTGTTCAGAAACACGCTCTCAACATGAAAATAGAGCTCGTGCTATGCAAATGCTTAGATCACAACTATACGAAATTGAGCTACAAAAACAACTAGCACAACGAGAAGATATTGAGGCCGGAAAAATGAAGATAGAATGGGGTTCACAAATTAGAAATTATGTAATGCACCCTTACAAGTTAGTTAAAGATGTAAGAACCGCAGAAGAAACTGGTAATGTAGATGCCGTGATGGATGGTAATATTGATGCATTTTTAAAAGCATATTTAATGATGATGGGGCAAAAAGAAGATGAAAAATCTCTTTAAATAAAATATAAAATAATGATTAAAATATACCACAACCCTAGATGTTCTAAATCTAGAGAAGGTTTAAAGATGTTAGAAGAGTCTGGTAAAGATTTTCAAATTATTAAGTATTTAGATACACCATTATCTGCTTCAGAAATAAAAGAAATTCTTAACCTTTTAAATATTTCTGCGGAAGAATTAGTACGTAAAAATGAAAAAATCTGGAAAGAAAACTATAAAGGTAAATCACTTTCTGAAGAAGAAATAATTACTGCTATGCAAGAAAACCCAAAGTTAATAGAAAGACCAATTGTAGTTAATAATAAGAAAGCTGTAATTGGTAGACCGTCAGAAAATATTAAAAAAATAATACAATAAACTTTCAATTAATTTGAAAACTAAAAGTCTCTTATAAAAAAGAGGCTTTTTTTGTTAACTCAACTTTAACAAAATAAAATTAAACGATTCTATAATAATTAGGTCTTATAAGCAAAGAACAAACCAATGACCCAAAAACTATTTTTAGTAAAAACACTTTTATTATTTGTTACACTAAGCTTAACTCAATTTAGTAACGCCCAAGAGAAAGTTAAAGTAACTGGTACTGTTGTAGACAAAGATGCTGCAATACCGCTAGAATACGCTACTATTACATTTATAGACAAATCTGGAGATCGCCTACCACAAGGTGGTGTAACAGATTTTGATGGTAATTTTAATGTAGATGTTTATAAAGGTACGTATGATATTAAAATTGAATTTATTTCTTTTGAAACAAAAACATATAACAGCCAAACTTTAAATGGAAACTTAGATCTAGGTACAATCACTTTAGGTATAAATTCTGATAGCTTAGACGAAGTAGTTGTTACCGCAGAAACTACACAAGTTGAAGTACGTTTAGATAAAAAAATATACAATATAGGTAAAGATCTAACCACTCGCGGTGGTACTGTAAATGATGCATTGCAAAACATACCTTCTGTATCTGTAGATGTAGAGGGAGCTATAAGTTTACGTGGTAATGAAAATGTACGTATACTTATTAATGGTAAACCGTCTGCAATGGCTGGCTTTGATGATACCACTATCTTTCAACAACTACCTGCAGATGCTATTGAAAAGGTAGAAGTTATTACTAGTCCTTCAGCTAGATATGATGCAGAAGGTACTGCTGGGATATTAAATATTATTCTTAAAAAAGAAAAAACTTTAGGTCTTAATGGTTCTGTTAATGCAACCTTTGGTTATCCAATTAATAATTCTGTTTCTACCACATTAAACCTAAGAACAGATAAATTTAATATATTTAATAACACAGGGGTTTATTATAGAAAATCTCCTGGTAATGCTTATTTTGATAATAACTACTTCTCTGGCACTTACGATCGTATTATTGAAGACCGTGAGTATGATCGCTTAAGAAAAGGTATTAACACCAACTTAGGTATAGAATATTACTTAAATGATCAATCTTCTATTACTGGTACTTTTTTCGGAAAATGGGGTGATGATGAAGATGAAAGTGAATCTATTAGTGATCGTTATATAGACGATGCTTTAGATAGCTCTACCTACAGAAATCAATTAGAAGGAGAAAAAGAAGAAACCTACCAAGGGTCTGTAAATTACATTAATAATTTTAATGGAGAAGGACATAAATTAACTGCAGATTTGCAGTATTCTTACGATAATGAAGACAAGCCAAATAATATTGTAGAAAATAAAACTTTCCCTACTAATGAGTTGGTAGAAAGTCAACGCATATTTGAAAATCAACGTCAAAATGAATTTTTATTACAAGCAGATTATGTTTTACCTAAGGGAGATGCACAATTTGAAGCTGGTTTTAGAATAAATACACAATCTAGCAAAACAGATTACGTACTAGAAGATTTTGATTTAGATACACAAGAATATTATTTAGACGAGGGACAGTCTTATAATTTTGATTACGATGAGAATGTGTACGCTCTATATACTCAATACGGAAACAAACTAGGAGATAGATTTTCATTTCTATTAGGGCTACGTTTAGAACAAACAGAATTAAAAGGAAATGCATATTCAGATTATTTAACGCAAGATGAATTAATAGAAGAAATTGGTGTAGATTTTGATCCTAATTTTGATAAAAATTACCTAGGCCTCTTCCCTACCGTAAATTTAATTTACGAAATAGGAAATGATGAAAATATAACTTTAGGATACAATAGAAGAATAAACAGACCTAGAGGAAGATACATAAATCCTTTTCCTTCAAGATCAAGTACTACAAACATCTTTCAAGGAAATCCAAATTTAAATCCTGCATTTGCTAATACTTTTGATTTGGGTTACCTAAAAAAATGGGATAAACTAACTTTTAATACTTCTGTGTACTACCAAAAAGAAACAGACGCTTTTGAAAGAATACAGCAAGACACAGGAAATACTAATGATGATGGTGTTGCTATTATTAGAAACCAACCTATTAATTTAGCTACAGATGAACGTATTGGTGGTGAGGTAGGATTAATTTACAATCCGACAAGAAAATTGAGATTAAACGGTAGTTTTAATATATTTAGATTTGAGACAGAAGGTTTTTATGAAGGCGTAGATTACGGGACAGAAAGTACAAGTTGGTTTGGTAGGTTTAGCGCTAAATATACTTTACCAGCAGAAATAGACATACAAACTAATGGTATTTATAAAGGGCCTACTCAAAACTCTCAAACAGAAAATGATGCTATTTTCTCTTTAGATCTTGCTTTAAGTAAAGAGGTTATCAAAGATAAATTAACTGCCACTTTTAATATTAGAGACGTATTTAATTCTAGAAAAAGAAACTCTTATACAGTAAGTGATAGTTTCACATCAGATAGTGAGTTTCAATGGAGAGAAAGACAATTTACTTTATCTCTTATCTACAGATTTAATCAGTCTAAAGAAGATAGAATGAAAGAAAAAGGAAGAAACAACGGTGCTGGTTTAAACGAAGAAGAAGGAGATTTCTAAACAAAACTCAAAGAAAAATAAAATGCGCTTTAAATTATTTTATTTAGAGCGCATTTTTTTTACCCATACAACTACTTAAATTTTACCCCACAAAAAAAAGGAAGCTAAAAATAGCTTCCTTTTTTTATATAAGTATATATCTTAATTATGCGTTTAACTCTTCACGTTTTTTACGCTTAGCTTCTTTCTTTTCTTTAAGCATTTCCATAATAGAACCACCAATCCAATAAGGTACTATAAAACTTACTAAAAATATCATTAACCAAAAACCAATAGTTGCGATGGTTAAAAATGCTAAAAAGCCAAGGTATTGATCAAACTCAAACATAATTTATAAATTTCAAGAATTTGCTTCAAAAATAATTATTCTATATGAAATATCACAACTAAACTTAAAAAAATATCAACAGATTATTAATTATTTTTTATCCTTCTATTTCTATTTGTAAAAAATATGCATTTCGTGGTTTAACTAAGCTTATAAAAAAAACTAAATCCTTAAATTTGTTATACTTAAAATTAATCAACTATTATGGAATATAGAATAGAGAAAGACACCATGGGTGAGGTAAAAGTACCTGCCGATAAATTATGGGGTGCTCAAACAGAAAGATCTAGAAATAACTTTAAAATAGGGCCAGCAGCTTCTATGCCTTTAGAGATTATTTATGGGTTTGCTTACTTAAAAAAAGCTGCGGCATACACAAACGCTGCTTTAGGTGTTTTACCTAACGAAAAAAGAGATTTTATTGCTCAAGTTTGTGAAGAAATTTTAGAAGGTAAACACGATGATCAATTTCCTTTGGTTATTTGGCAAACAGGTTCTGGTACACAAAGTAACATGAACGTAAACGAAGTTGTAGCCAATCGTGCACACCAATTAGCAGGAAAAACAATTGGTGAGGGAGAAAAAACACTTCAACCTAATGATGATGTAAATAAATCTCAATCTTCTAATGATACTTTTCCTACAGGTATGCACATTGCTGCTTATAAAAAAGTAGTAGAAGTAACCATCCCTGGTGTAAAAAAATTACGTGACACATTATATAAAAAATCACAAGATTTTAAAGAAGTAGTAAAAATTGGACGTACGCATTTTATGGATGCTACTCCCCTAACTCTTGGTCAAGAATTTGGAGGTTACGTTTCTCAATTAGATCACGGATTAAAAGCTCTAGAAAACACACTTCCGCATTTAGCTGAATTAGCTTTAGGTGGTACTGCAGTAGGTACAGGGTTAAATACTCCTGCTGGTTATGCTGAAAAAGTAGCTGAATTTATTGCTGAATTTACAGGATTACCTTTTACTTCTGCCGAAAATAAATTTGAAGCTCTTGCTGCTCACGATGCTTTAGTAGAAACACACGGAGCTTTAAAACAACTTGCTGTTTCTTTAAATAAAATAGGAAACGATATTAGAATGTTAGCTTCTGGGCCAAGAAGTGGAATTGGAGAAATTATTATACCAGCCAATGAGCCAGGTTCTTCTATTATGCCAGGTAAAGTAAACCCTACACAATGTGAAGCTTTAACTATGGTTTGCGCGCAAGTTGTAGGTAACGATGTTGCTGCAACTGTTGGCGGTTTACAAGGCCAGTTTGAGCTAAATGTATTTAAACCAGTTATGGCTGCTAACTTATTACAGAGTGCACAGTTAATTGGTGACGCTTGTCTTTCTTTTGAAGAGCATTGTGCTGCAGGTATAGAGCCTAACCAAGAGCGTATAGATGAGTTATTAAAAAATAGTTTAATGTTAGTAACTGCTTTAAATACCAAAATTGGATACTATAAAGCTGCTGAAATTGCAAATACTGCTCATAAAAACGGAACAACTTTAAAAGAAGAAGCTGTAAATTTAGGCTACACTACTGCTGAAGAGTTTGATGCTTGGGTAAAACCTGAAGATATGGTTGGTGAGTTAAAATAATCACTTTCCACAATATTTTATAAAAAAATCCCAGAGAATTATCTCTGGGATTTTTTATTTTATTTAGTTAAAGAAAATAGTTTTTTACTCTTCAGAAGATTCTATTTTCATTAATATATGTTGTTGGTTATCTTTAAAAGGTTCTGCTTTAAAATTAAGGTGCATAATTTTATTATCTACTATTTTAAAATATAAAGGCATAGCACCAACTTGTTCTATACTAAAAACTCCTTTTTCTTCTTCCCATTCAAATTTCCCACTCATTCTCTTTATTTCATCCCCTTCTGCAGCACTATAAGTTTCATACAAAGTGTAAAATTGATCTTCTTTTAAAGTAAGTTTAGCCTTTATAGCATCACAATCTTCACAAGGTAAAACCCCTTCATAAACACCTATATAATCTATAGATGAGTTAGAATTACAAGCAATAAAACTAATAACACCTATTACTAAAAGTAAAAAAGATTTAAAATTCATCATATTTTATTTTTTATAAAATAGTACATACTTTCTTCTAGCAAAAAAGCCTAATAACAACCAAATTACAAAAGCAGCTATTATAAATTGGTAACTTATAATTTGATCTCCACTAGCGTATGAATGTAAACCTGTTAAATAGAAATTTACACCAAAATAAGTCATCATAATAGAAGAAAAAGCAAAAACTGCTGCCCAGTTAAAAGCAAATCTCCCTCTCATACCTGGCACTAAACGCATATGTATTACAAATGCGTATACCATAATACTAATTAACGCCCAAGTTTCTTTAGGGTCCCAACCCCAATATCTTCCCCAACTTTCATTAGCCCATTGACCTCCTAAAAAGTTTCCTATAGTTAGCATTACTAAGCCTACTGTTAATGCAAGTTCTGTAATAATGGTTAACTCTTGTATATTAATAGCCATTTTCTTTTTATTCTTTTGATTAGTTAAAATCATTAGAATTAAAGAAACTAAACCTAAAATCATTCCTAAAGTAAACGGACCGTAACTTGCTACAATTACCGCTACGTGAATCATTAACCAATAAGAATCTAATACAGGTACTAGGTTGGCAATAGACGGATCCATCCAGTTTAAGTGAGCTACCATTAAAATCATAGAAGCTACAAATGTAGTAGAAGAAAAAGTTAAATCACTTTTTCTACCAAATGCTAAACCAAAAAACATAGTAGCCCAAGCCACGTAAATCATACTTTCGTAAGCATCACTCCAAGGCGCGTGTCCAGAAATATACCAACGGGCAATTAACCCTGCGGTATGCAATGCAAACAAAATAATTATTGCCACTTTGCTAATGTTTACTCCTATTTTAAGTCCTTTTTTATCAAAAAATATTCTAAAAATTACCAAAATAAACATCACAGAGCCTGCAAGCATATATTGCCAAAATAGACCTCTAAAAACATCGTATTTATTATACATGATTTCTAAATCTATTTTTTTATCAGATGGCATCACTTCTGCTCCGTATTTTTTCTGAAAACCTTTTAAGCTTTCTAAAACTTCGTCTGCTTTATTATAACCTCCTGTACTTTTTGCATTTTGTATAGTTTGCATGTATAAAGGAAGTACTTGCGTAACGTATAAAGAGTCTACACCTGTAAATTTACCTTCGGTTTTAATTACTTCAGGGTAAGAAAGCCATTTGTTGTTTTCGGCATTAGGAACCGGAAATATTTTTAAAACCTTTCCTTCTAAAGCGCTGTAAAGTAAATTCACTTTTTCATCTGCAGAAATAAAATCTTTTTGAAATTGATTTTTTACTTCTTCTTTGTAAGCCGACTCTAAGTAAGATGAAAGTTTGTACGCTCCTTTTTCATCAAAAAAATTAGCTAACGGAATATGTTTTAATCCTTTCTCTACTCCTAATATATTATGTAAACTATCGTTTTTAGCTTTTACATAAATTATAGGTACATTATACCAAAGTGAAGGGTTTTCAAACATAGAAAACAATACCTGATCACTTGTTAACCCCTCGTAAGTATCAGACTTGCTTAATTTTCTAACTAATTCTGAAGAATACGTGTTGGCAGGTTTCATTCTACCACCTGCATCTTGAATAATTAGTTTTCCAAATTTTGCAGCGTGTTCTTCAGAAATTTTATTTTTTATAATTATTTTATCTACTTCTTCTTTAGATAAACTAATTGGTGCTTGAGCTTCGTGTTGGTGCTCTTCTGTTTCTACTGCATGATCGTGTTGGTGGTCATGCTCTTCTGTAATATGCTCGGGAGCTTGCTCTTCGTTAATCGTACCTGAAGTAACGTCTTGCTGAGCAAAACTACCAAAACTAACTAGTAATAATAATATGCTTAGTTGTTTGGCTTTTTTAGCTTTTAGCTTATCTAGTTTTATGGTAAGCTCTCCAAAACGAGAATTTTTATCAAACAAAATCCACATTAAACCTATGTATAGTAAAAAATAGCCAATGTAAGTTACCCAAGTTCCCCACCAATCGTGATTTACAGAAAGTACGGTTCCTTTTTCATCTGCATCAAAAGAAGACTGAAAAAAACGATACCCTTTATGGTCTAAAACGTGATTCATGTAAATATCAAAAGGTTTAGACTCACCCTCATCTACCAATTCTACTTTACTTTTAAATGCAGAATAACTAGGTGTTGGGTTTTCTTCTGTACCTGGATATTTTTCAGCAATAAAATCGTTTAATTTTAAAGCAAAAGGCAATTCGTGTTCTTTACTTCCGTAACGGGCATAAATCTCTAAACCACCAACTTCTACTTCTTTAAAATCATTAATAATTCCTTCAGCTCCCAATAGTTTTAATTGTTGTGTTTCTCCTGCAGTAGTAACGTTAAGCACTACTCCATCTGCTTGACCTTTTTGTTTAGGGTCTGAAGCTACCATATCATAACGTCCTTTAATTACAGGATCTGGAATTACAAATTGCATTCCTGCCATATTGTAAAGAGATCTTAACACTAAAGGTTGTACTGTATCTGCAACAACGCTACCTTGTTTTTGGTCTGCCATTCTCATATAGTTACCTTCAAAAGGAGATGAAATTTTATATTCTCCATTTTCTATCATAAAATTTATAGCACCTTCTGTTGGTTTATTTAACGCAAAAAGAATATTATGTATGTTGGCTACTTCATTTTCTTTTAAGTAGTGATCGTGACGTTGCCCGCCACCAGCTTCTACAATTTTTAAATAATTTTCTCCGTTTTCATCTTCTACTAATCCTTCTTCAGCTCCGTTAATAAATTCTGTAACTTCAAAAGTGATTTTTTGGCCTTTAAAATCTGTGGTTACAGTTTTAAGGTTATTTATACCAGGTGCAAGATTTAAAGGTAGCTCTACAGATCTTCTAAGTGGTTCTCCATTAAACTCACCATCTATCATTGCTGTTAAATAAGTTTCTTGAGATAACATTACGTTAGAAACTTCACCTTCTCGTATTGGCATAACCCCCTCATAACCAATATACCTGGTAATAGCTGCACCTATAATAATTAAAAAGAAAGAAAGGTGTAATAATAAAGTACTTGCTTTTTCTTTACTCCAAAGTCTATATCTTTTAATATTTCCTAAAAAATTAACCGCAAAAAGTAGCATAATTGCCTCAAACCACCAGGCATTGTAAATCCACTCTCTAGCGGTTGCTGTGGTGTAAGAATTTTCTACAAAAGTCCCAATAGCCATTGCAAGTGCAAAAACAATAAATAATACGGCCATTAATCGTGTTGAGAACAGAATATTCGCGATCTTTTTTTGAATCATGAGAAGTACTTTAAAAACGCTGCAAATTTACCCATTTCTAACGGATTTATCTGCAATTATGCTATTAAAATACCTCTAAGAATGTTAATTTTAAAAGGCCGACTCTTTTTAATATTTTAGCCAAATGATAAATATGGTACTTATTGGCACAGGAAATGTTGCCACGCATTTATTTCATGCTTTTTTAACTACTGAAAACGTGAAAGTTATTCAGGTTTATAATCACCTAGAAGAATCTTTATTACCCTTTAAAAAACATACTGCTACCACAACTTCTTTATCGCAAATAAAAGATGCTGATGTGTATGTTATTTGTGTAAAAGATGATTTTGTTGCAGAAACTGCCAAGAAAATTAGTTTTAAAAAAGGAATAATAGCACATACTTCTGGTAGCGTAGAGCTGCTAAAAAGTAGTGCTCATAGTGCGGTTTTTTACCCATTACAAACTTTTTCTAAAAATGTAGAAGTAGATTTTAAAGAAATTCCGTTTTGTTTAGAAACTTCTAATAAAGGTGATAATGAGTTACTAGAAGGTTTAGCTAAAAGCATTTCTAACAAAGTATATTTTATTTCTTCAGCTCAACGAAAAAAATTACATCTAGCAGCTGTATTTGCGTGTAATTTTGTGAATTATATGTATTCTATTTCTGAAGATATTTGTAAAGAAAATCAAGTACCTTTTGATGTTTTAAGTGCTTTAATAAAAGAAACTGCAAAAAAAGCAACTCTCAATTCACCAAAAGATGTACAAACTGGTCCTGCTGTAAGAAAAGACCAAAAAACCATTCAGCATCATTTAGATCAAATTAATAATGCGGATTATAAGGAAATTTATAAATTGCTCACCCAATCAATAATTAACCAACATGAATAGAAATTATAAAGAGATTTTAAACGATATAACCACTTTTGTTTTTGATGTAGATGGTGTTTTAACCAACGGAACAGTATTGGTTTCTTCTGAAGGAGAACTACTAAGATCTATGAATATTAAAGATGGTTATGCTTTAAAAAAAGCCGTAAAAACTGGCTATCATGTTTGTATAATTTCTGGTGGAAAAAACGAAGGTGTTAGAAAACGTTTAAGCGGATTAGGTATTAATAATATTTTTTTAGGAGTAGAAGACAAAGTGGAATGCCTAAATACATTTTTTAACAACCATCAAATAAAAGCAGAAAATGTAGCTTATATGGGAGACGATATCCCTGATATTTTCCCTATGAAATTAATAGGTTTACCTACTTGCCCACAAGATGCCGTGCCAGAGATTAAAGCTATTTCTAAATATATTTCTCATAAAAATGGTGGTGAAGGTGCTGGTCGTGATTTAATAGAGCAAGTAATGAAGGTGCAAGGCAAGTGGATAAATGAAGTAATGAGCAACGAATAAAAATTAAAATAAACTTATCTAAAACAAAATTCACTAACACTAAGCATAATTAAATTTTGAAGTATTTAAAACTAGTACGTTACCCTAATTTATTAATGATTATTTTTACTCAAATTCTCATTAAATATTTTCTATTTGAGCCTTTTGGCATATCTATAACCTTAAATGCTTTTGGGTTCTTTTTATTAGTAACTGCTACTGTTTGTTTAGCCGCTGCAGGAAATATAATTAACGATATTTTTGATGTTGAGGCAGACCATATAAACAAACCTAGTAAAGTAATAATTGGTAAATCTATTTCAGAAAAAACTGCTTACAACCTATTTTTTATTCTAAATATAATTGGTGTAGTTATTGGTTTTTATCTATCTAATATGATACAAAAACCATCTTTTACAGCTATTTTTATCTTTACCTCTGCCCTACTTTACCTTTATGCAAGCTCTTTAAAAAGTTATTTGGTACTAGGCAATATTATCATTAGTATATTAGTTGCAATGTCACTTATAATTGTAGGCCTTTTTGATCTTTTTCCTGCTATTACTCCGCAAAACCAAGCCACTCAAAACGTGATTTTTAGAATTGTATTAGACTATTCTATTTTCGCTTTTCTACTAAATTGGCTAAGAGAAATGGTTAAAGACCAGCAAGATATTAATGGTGATTATAAAACTGGCATTAAAACCTTACCTATTATGGTAGGAAAAGAGCGTACCAATAAAATTATTTTTGCAGTAAGTATTTTACCATTAGCAGCTGTAATATATTATTTATATACCTATTTATATAGTCACCTAAGTTCTATTATTTATGCTCTTGCATTAATTGTTGCACCACTACTTTATTTTATGATTAAAATAATAACTGCAAAAACTGAAAATGATTATAAAAGTTTAAGCTTACTTTTAAAAGTAATTATGTTTTTGGGATTGCTTTCTAGTGGTCTTTTTCAATTCATTCTTTTATAATATTAAATCATGCTAAAAGAAAAATTAAAAAATAAGCAGCTAATTTTAGCGTCTGGTTCTCCTCGTAGACAGCAATTTTTAAAAGATTTAAATTTAGATTTTAAAATTCAGTTAAAATCTGTAGAAGAAATTTACCCTCCAAACTTAAAAGGGGCAGATATTGCTCTTTTTCTAGCAGAATTAAAAGCAAAAGCATTTGATGGTTCTCTGCAAGACAACGAAATTTTAATTACCGGAGACACTATAGTTTGTATAGATAACATTGCTTTAGGGAAACCTAAAAATGCAGAAGAAGCATACCAAATGCTAGAACAACTTTCTGGCAGAACGCACGAGGTAATATCATCTGTATGCTTAAAATCTACAGAAAAAACCAAGCTTTTTTATGATAAAACTGTAGTTTATTTTAAAAAATTAACTTCCGAAGAAATTAATAGCTACATTAAAAACTACCAACCATTTGACAAAGCTGGCGCTTACGGCATACAAGAATGGATAGGACAAATTGGTATTGAAAAAATTGAAGGGTCTTACTTTACAGTAATGGGAATGCCTACACATTTACTCTATAAAGAATTAATGAATTTTTAGATATTTATTTCTAATGTCGGGATTTATAAACTAGTATCTTTGCAAAAAAATATAGTATGCAAGAGGTTTTCACTTCTTTTGAAAAAGAGATTATTTACACTATTACAGCGTTAATATTACTTTTTATATTCAAGTTTATATTAACCACAACCGCTAATAAAGTAGGTAAACGAGCAGATATTAATTTGGCGAGAGTAAAATTAATAGTAAGGTATATTAATTTTTTAGTGATTTTTATAGCCATTTTTGTATTGCTAATTGTGTGGGGAGTAGAAATTACACAAGTTACAGTTGTTTTCTCTTCTGTATTTGCAGTAATAGGCGTTGGTCTTTTTGCTGTTTGGTCTATTTTAAGTAATATCACCTCTGGAGTAATTATGTTTTTCTCTTGCCCGTACAAAATTGGTGATGAAATTAAAATTCACGATAAAGATTTTCCTTTTACCGCTATCATAGAAGATATTAAAGCATTTCAAATTCACTTAAGAACTTCTGAAGGAGAGCTTATTACCTACCCTAATAATTTAATTTTACAAAAAGCTGTTTCTTTAGTAAAAAAAGATGCCTTTATAGATTCTTCTGATGAAGGTAAAGATGCATTGTAATAGGTTTTAAGAGATAAACTTTATACATATTTAAATACTATTATATTTATTAAAGCTAGAGCTTTTCTTTATCTTGAAAGTTATTATATTTGGAGATATCCCTAAAATATTACTCCTACCAGATGAAAAAACTCATTCTGCTACTATTATTAGTCTCTTTTCAATTTTTAAAAGCACAAACCCCTCAAAAATTAAATAGTTCTGAAATATATGACGCTATACAAAAGCTCAACTTTTTAGGTTCTGTTTTATATTTTGCAGCTCATCCAGACGATGAAAACACCAGATTAATCTCTTATTTTTCTAATAAAGTACATGCTAGAACCGCATACCTCTCTCTAACTCGTGGTGATGGTGGTCAAAATTTAATAGGTACAGAAATTAGAGAATTACTTGGCGTTATAAGAACCGAAGAATTATTAGAAGCTAGAAAAATAGATGGCGGAGAACAGTTTTTTACCAGAGCTAATGATTTTGGATACTCTAAAACACCCGAAGAAACACTAGAAATCTGGAACAAAGAAGAAGTAATGGCAGATGTCATTAAAAATATTAGAAAATTTCAGCCAGATATTATCATTAATAGGTTTGATCACCGTACTTCTGGCACCACACACGGTCACCACACCACCTCTGCTATTTTAAGCGTAGAAGCTTTTGATATTGCTGGCAATAAAAAATACTACCCAGAACAACTACAAGATTTAGATGTTTGGCAACCAAAACGGCTATTTATTAATACCTCTTGGAGATTTTATGGAAGTCAAGAAAAATTTAATGAGGCAGACAAGTCTAACTTTTTGAGTTATGATATAGGTACTTATTACCCAAGTAAAGGTTTATCTAATTCAGAAATTGCTGCTCTAAGTAGAAGTCAACATAAATCTCAAGGTTTTGGTAATACAGGTACCCGCGGTATTTCTTCAGAATACATAGAACTTATAAAAGGCGATTACCCTAAAAGTAAAGATATTTTTGAAGGAATTAATACTACTTGGTCTAGAGTAAAAGGAGGAAAAAAAATTGGAAAAATTTTACATAATGTAGAAGATAATTTTGATTTTACACACCCAGAAAAGAGCTTACCTCAACTTATAGAAGCTTATGAACTTATCCAGAAGTTAAAAAATAAACATTGGCGAGAGTTAAAATCTAAAGAAATAAAATCTATCATTTTAGCTTGTACAGGTTTATATCTAGAAGCCAATACTTCAACTTCATTTGCAACAAAAAATTCAGAAATTTCTATCAATTTAGAGGCTATTAATAGAAGTAATGCCTCTATTCAATTACAAAAAATCGCTTTCCATAATTTAGAAAAAGAAATAGAAATTAATTCTGCACTAAAAAACAACGAACCTTATTACAAAAAAATATCCCTACCAATACCTTCGTCAGCAAATTACACCAATCCTTATTGGTTAAATGAGCCTAGTACATTAGGTATGTATACAGTCAATCAAAAATCATTAATAGGTTTACCAGAAACACCTGCGGCTATTCAAGCTAATTTTGAGTTACTTATTGAAGGTAAACAGATATCATTTACAAAAGATCTAGTTTTTAAAACTAATGACCCTGTAAAAGGGGAAGTATTTGAGCCATTTGCCATTGTGCCAGAGGTATCTGTAGGTTTAGAAAACTCTACCTTAATTTTTAAAGATGATACACCTAAAAAAGTTACAGTAAATGTCACTGCTTATAAAGAAAACTTAAAAGGAAATATTGCTTTAAATGCTCCTGAAAATTGGCAAGTAACCCCAAGTAATATCCCGTTAACATTTTTGCAAAAAGGAGCTTCACAAACAGTTATTTTTAATGTAACCCCGCCCGAAAACAATGAAGAGGCAGAAATTTACCCTGTTTTTACCGATAATGACGAGAAATTTAGTAATGAAATTCACGTAATTAAATACAATCATATTCCGCAGCAAACCGTGATTTTACCTTCTAAAACAAAGGTGATTAAATTAAATATTCAGAAAAAAGGAAACCAAATAGCATATATAGAAGGTGCGGGAGATGTGGTACCTAAAAGTTTAAGAGCAATTGGTTATCAAGTTGAAATAATAAAACCTTCACAAATTACTTCAGAAAAATTAAAAAACTTTGATGCAGTGGTAATTGGTATTCGTGCTTATAATACGCAACAAGAATTAGTGTATAAACAACCTATTTTGTTTGATTACGTTAAAAATGGTGGTACAATGGTGGTGCAGTACAACACTAACCATCGACTTAAAACAGAAAATATAGCTCCTTACCCACTCCATCTTTCTAGAGATAGAGTTACAGATGAGTTTTCTAATGTAATATTTAAAACTAAAAATCACCCCGTATTAAATACCCCTAACAAAATAACAGAAAAAGATTTTGACGGTTGGGTACAAGAGCGTGGTTTATATTTTCCTGATGAATGGAGTAAAGAATTTACCCCAATTTTAGCTATGAAAGATAAAAACGAAGCAGAACTTTACGGTAGTTTATTAGTTGCGCCTTATGGTAAAGGTAATTATGTATACACAGGTTTAAGCTTTTTTAGAGAGCTGCCAGCAGGTGTGTCTGGTGCTTATAAATTATTTGCTAATATTTTATCTCTAGGAAATGACGAGTAAACAACCTGAAAAATATATCTGGAAAAAATCTTACACGTGGCTACTACTTGCCAATTTAATTTACGTGTTTTTCTTCTATTTATTTATGAATTTCTTTCAATAAAATTACTACAATGCACACCATAGATTTAGTTGTTCTAGTTTGTACACTGGCATTTATAGTAATTTACGGTTACACACAAACCAGAGGAAGCAAAAATGTAAATGATTTTTTAAAAGGCGGTAACGAAGCTCGTTGGTGGACGGTTGGTTTATCTGTAATGGCTACCCAAGCAAGTGCCATTACATTTTTATCTGCTCCTGGTCAGGCTTTTCATAGCGGGATGGGTTTTGTTCAATTTTACTTAGGCGTACCAATTGCTATGGTTGTAATTTGTATGGTTTTTATACCTATTTACCATAAATTAAAAGTATATACGGCCTATGAGTATTTAGAGACAAGGTTTGACTTAAAAACTAGAACCTTAACAGCTATGCTTTTTTTAATTCAAAGAAGTTTAGCTGCAGGTATTACCATTTTTGCACCTTCTATAATTCTCTCTGCCGTTTTAGGTTGGGATTTATTTTCTCTAAATATTATTATTGGGTCGTTGGTAGTAATTTACACCGTTTCTGGCGGTACAAAAGCGGTAAGCGTAACCCAAAAACAACAAATGGGAGTTATTTTTCTAGGTTTAATTATTGCTTTTGTTCTTATTGTAAGTGATTTACCAGATAATATTACCTTTTCTAACGCTTTGAAAATTGCTTCTGCTAATGAAAAATTGAATGTTTTAGATTTTTCATTTGATTGGAATAATAGATATACTTTTTGGAGCGGACTTATTGGAGGTACTTTTTTAGCGCTTTCTTACTTTGGTACAGACCAAAGCCAAGTACAACGCTACCTTTCTGCTAGCTCATTAAAAGAAAGCCAAATGGGGCTAATCTTTAATGGCTTTTTAAAAGTACCTATGCAGTTTTTTATATTACTTATAGGTATTATGGTTTTTGTGTTTTACCAATTCAACTCTTCTCCGTTAAATTTTAATCCTGCAGCAGAAGAAGAAGTTTTAAATTCTGCTTATTCTAAAGAATATAAACAGCTTCAGCAACAATTAGAAACAGAACGTTTAAAAAAAGAACAACTTACCTATCAATTTATAGAGAGTAGTAATAAAGATAACTCTACTCTACAAAAACAAATTTTAAACTCTAATAAAAAAGAAGTAAAAATTAGAGAAAAAGCTAATTTGTTAATTAAAAAAGCAAATCCGCTATTAGAAACCAACGATAAAGATTATGTGTTTATACATTTTATTCTAAATAATTTACCAAAAGGATTAATAGGTCTACTTCTAGCCGTTATACTATCTGCCGCAATGTCTTCTACAGCATCAGAGCTTAATTCTCTTGCCTCTACCACTGCTATAGATTTATACAAACGCAATGTTAGTGAAAACAAATCTGAAAAACATTTTTTAACCGCCTCTCGTTGGTTTACGGTTATGTGGGGATTTTTAGCTGTGATAGTTGCTTGTACTGCCAATTTGTTTGATAATCTTATTCAGTTGGTTAATATTATAGGTTCTATTTTCTACGGAAATGTTTTAGGTATTTTTCTTCTTGCATTTTTTGTAAAATTTGTAAAAAGTAATGCCACTTTTACAGCTGCCTTAATTACACAAGTTATTGTAATAATTGGTTGGTGGTACGATTGGATGCCTTATTTATGGCTTAATATGTTTGGCTGTGCTTTAGTGATGCTTATTGCTATATTAATTCAAATTTTTACAAAACAAAAAGCGTATGCAGTCCAAAATATATAATTGGGGAATTATAGGATTAGGTAAAATAGCAAAAAAATTTGCTACCGATTTACAAAGTGTAGAAAGAGCAAACTTAAAAGCTGTTGCAAGTAGATCTATAGAAAAAGCTGAAGATTTTGCACAAGATTTTCACGCTGAAAATTTCTACGGAAGTTATACAGAACTAATTAATTCTCCCGAAATTGATGTCATTTATATTGCTACTCCACACGTTTTTCATAAAGAATTGACTGTTGAATGCCTAAAAGCTAAAAAGGCTGTTTTATGCGAAAAAGCTTTTGGAATGAATAAAGCCGAAGTAGAAGAAATGATAGCCACTGCCAAAAAAGAAAATGTATTTTTAATGGAAGCATTATGGACGCATTTTACACCACATTATAATTCTGTTTTAGAAATAATTCAGCAAAAAAAATACGGAAAAGTAAAATCTTTAACTGCAGATTTTGGTTTTAAAGCTCCCTTAGATTTTAACAAACGCTTATTCAACAAAAAATTAGGTGGTGGTAGTTTATTAGATATTGGTATATACCCTGTTTTTGCCGCTTTAACTTGTATAGGAATGCCTCAAAAAATAGATGCTTCAGCCCAAATGAGTTCTACTGGTATTGATGAAGAGTGTGTGATAAATTTTGAGTATAAAAATGAAGTAACTGCTTCTTTAAAAAGTACTTTATTAGAAAAAACCCCTACAGAATGTGTTATTGAATTAGAAAATGCTACCGTTAAACTAACCAGCAGATTTCACCAACCTCCTAGTAAAATAGAAATTACAT
Source organism: Mesonia phycicola (assembly GCF_900141885.1). Lineage (GTDB taxonomy): Bacteria > Bacteroidota > Bacteroidia > Flavobacteriales > Flavobacteriaceae > Mesonia > Mesonia phycicola. Next base: position 274,227 of record NZ_FQYY01000002.1, read on the forward strand.
TAACAAATGGAGATACACAAACAATAGATTTTCCTGTACATACTCTAGGTTATAATTTTGAAGCTATTCACGTGCAAGAAATGCTAGATTTAAACAGAATAGAAAGTACAATTATGACTTTTGAAAAGAGCTTAAATCTAATTTCTTTACTAGATGAGATTAGAAATAAAATTGGTTTGACATATTAATTTCTATAAATAGTAACCGTCTTTTAAAAACACTACCAGCATTAATACCCAACCTATTATTAAACACAACCCACCTAACGGAGTTATAGGGCCTAGTATTTTTATCTTTTTTCCTTTACTAGAAGAAATACATAAACCATAAATACTGAAAGAAAATAATACAACTCCTACAATTAAAAAAATAAGCATTACGTGTTGTAAACTATTTACTAAGGGTAAATTTAAGCCTATCACAATTAGTAATAACGCGTGATACATTTGGTATTTTACTCCAGTTTCAAAACTAGCTAATTGTTCTTCTGTAAAAGTTTTTTTTAAGGCGTGAGCACCAAATGCACCTAAAACAATGGCTAAAATTCCAAAACTGGCTCCAAATAGTAAAGCTATTTCTTTATACATTATTTAAATAATTTTATAAGTTGAAAAGATTTCATTAAATGGAATAATCCAGGTAAAATTACACTACCACCTATTATTAAAGCTATTCCTAAAACAAAAATAACACTATCTGGCGCTACTCCATCTAAAATACTTACCTCTTTAGTAGAAGTGATTATAATATCAGGAAAATGAGCCAACATTGCTGCAGAAAGAACAAGCAATACTTGTACTCCCGCTAAAACTCTTGCCCAAACTTTTCTCTTTAGTTTAATCATTTTCCACAGAGGAATTAATACAACTCCGGAGATAAAAACTGCTAATAAAGAAAAAGGATTCTCTAAAAAATCTAATACAAAAGCTACCTCATTAAAATAGCCGTACAGTAAGATTATAAAACCAATTAATACCAAAACAATGGTAGAGTAACTTGCTTTTTTTCTATATTCATTTAGCTCGTGTTCATCATCTGCTTCTCCAATTAAAAAATTAGAAGCTATAAATGTACATAGTGCGGTATAAAATAGACCTATTAATAAAGAAAAAGTGTTAAACCAACCATCAATATAAATTTCTTTGAAACCTAAATTTGCACCCGTTGTATGTAAATTTATATTTCCCCCTACTAATCCTCCAAAGATAACTCCTAAAAACAACGGACTAAGTATGCTTCCCATTTTAAATAGAACGTTATAAGAAGTCTGTGATTTTCCCTTTACTGCATCATAGTGTCTAAAAATAAATGCAACTCCACGTATGGTTATACCTAATAACATTAATGTAATTGGGATATGTAGGTAAACCACAAATATGTTAAAGTATTCAGGAAAAGCAATCCACATAATTACAATAAGAATAATAATCCAGATATGGTTAGCCTCCCAAATTGGCCCCATTACTCTATAAATTGTTTGTTTGGTTTTCTCTTGATTTTTAGGCAACGAAAAAAGCTCAATAATACCGCCTCCAAAATCTGCTCCCGCCAATAAAACATATAGAAATAACGAAAAAAATAAAAAGAATAAAACAACTGTTAGCATAATTAAGCTTCTTTTTGGTTAAGTACTTTTATTTGTCTCACCATTAACCAACTTACCACACAAGTAAGTAAAATATAAATCCCTGTATAAAAAAGTAAACTATAAAAAATACCTGGCATAGGTGTTACCGCATCTTTTGTTTTCATTACTTGGTAAATAATCCACGGTTGTCTACCAACTTCTGTAACAATCCACCCTGCTTCTAAAGCAATATAACCTAATGGAGCCATAAAGGTAAAAAGCAACCAAAACTTTCTGTTATCTTGCCATTTTTTCCATTTTAAACTCAACAAATAAAATAAACCTACTATAGCAAGCAGCGTACCAATACCAACCATTATTTGAAACGCATAGTGCACTATAGCTACTGGTGGTTGTTCATCTTCAGGGAAATCATTTAATCCTTTTACTTCTGCATCAAAATCACCAAAGGCTAAAAAAGAAAGTGCTTTAGGTATTTCTATTTTATAACTTACTTCTTGCTTCTCTTCATCTACAATACCACCAATATAAAGCGGAGCTCCTTTCTCGGTTTCATAGTGCGCCTCTAGAGCAGCTAATTTACTTGGTTGACGCTCTGCTACATCTTTAGCAGAAATATCTCCGCTAATAGGTTGAAATAAAGCAGCAATTGCAGCAAAAATAATTGCTATGCTAAATGCTTTTTTGTGCAATACTACATTTCTTCCTTTATATACTTGATAGGCGTGAATACCAGCTACGGCAAAGCCAGTAGCTACAAAGGCAGCCAACGTCATATGTAATGCTTGAGTAAACCAAGCTCCGTTTAACATTGCTTGAATAGGATCTATATTAGAAAACACACCGTTTTCATAAGTAAAACCAGAAGGTGAATTCATCCAGCCGTTAGCAGCTACTACTAAAATGCCAGACATCACTCCAGAAACACCAATTATTACTCCGGTAAACCAATGAAATTTCTCTGGTAATTTTTTCCATCCATATAAATAAAAACCTAAAGCTATTGCTTCTACAAAAAATGCTGCTCCCTCTAAAGAAAATGGCATTCCTATAATTGGCCCTGCATGTTTCATAAACTCTGGCCAGAGTAAACCTAATTCAAAAGAAAGCGCTGTACCAGAAACGGCTCCAGTTACAAAAAAAATTGCCACTCCTTTTTGCCAAGCTTTGGTTAGTTTTAAATAGACTTTATCTTTAGTTTTTAACCATTTGTAATGAGAAATTACCATAAAAAAAGGCATCACCATTCCAATACAAGCAAACACAATGTGGAAAATAAGTGTTATTGCCATTTGAAGTCTTGCGGCCTCTAGATTTTCCATATAAATAGGTATTTATGTTCTCTTACAAATTTACTTCATATCCCTTTAAAATCTGTAGCTTTTGTTACATAGTTTGCAGGTTTAACACTTTTTTTCTTTCTTCTTATTTTCATAATTAATCGTAATTTGCGCTACCTCATTTTTGCATTAATTTCATTCTTCTGTAAATTTTTACATTTAAAAATTATCTTCTCAAAACACGATAATTATCTTTATCTACTCTACAAACGATAAAATACAATATCGTCTTTTAAAACGATATTTGCATTTATCGCTTTTTTAAACGATATTTGACCTATGACAAGTGTAATAACAGGAGATATCATCAATTCTAAATCGGTTAAATTGCCTAAAGCATACTTAGAGCAAATAAGAACAACGCTTCAAGTACTAGGCAAAGAGCATACCGATTGGGAAATTTTTAGAGGAGACAGTTTTCAGATAGAAATTAAAGATCCGCTAAATGTTTTTTGGCAATGTGTATACATAAAAGCTTCTTTAAAAACTATAAAAGAGCTTGATGCAAGAATGGCAATAGGGATTGGAGAGAAAACTTACCACGCCAAAACCATATCAGAGGCTAATGGCTCTGCATTTATAAATTCTGGAGAAGTATTTGAGACTCTTAAAAAAGAAAAAAGCAACTTACTAATTAATACAGGCCATACAGATTTAGATAATGAGCTAAACGTATATTTTCAATTAGCATTAATGACGATGGATTATTGGACACCAAATTCTGCCGAAATTATTAAGCTATCTATAGAAAATCCACAACTCAATCAAAAGCAATTAGGTGAGCTTATCGGGATCAAGCAAAATACCGTGAGTGAGCGACAAAAACGCGCAGCTTTAAGTCAATTACAAGATTTTGACCTTATATTTAGAGAAAAAATTAATTCCATTTTATGATTATTCTGCTCAAACTTATTTTAGCTCACTTGGTGGGAGATTTTTTGTTGCAACCTTATTCTTGGGTAAAAGAGAAAGAAAATAAAAAATTAGCTTCTAATAAACTCTACTTTCACGTAGGGATTCACTTATTGCTTAATTTTCTTTTTCTGTGGAATTTAAAACTTTGGTACGTCCCACTAATTATTGCCGTTACTCATTTGGGCATAGATGCCTGGAAACTTAGTTTTCAAAATAATAAAAATAGACGATTACTCTTTTTTCTTGACCAGCTTTTTCATTTGATTATTATTTTTGGACTTTATTTTTTAATCGAGAGAGAGAACATTCACTTTAACCTCTCGCCTGTTTTTCTGTGTTACCTTACCGGAGCTATTTTCTTGAGCACCCCCGCATCAATTATGATAAAAACGCTAATTTCTATTTACAAGCCAAATACCGAGATAGAAAAAGACGAATCGCTCGAAAATGCAGGAAAATACATAGGTATCTTAGAGCGTTTACTCGTATTTGTTTTTATTGCTACACAACATTGGGAAGGCGTAGGATTTTTAATTGCTGCCAAATCTATTTTCCGCTTTAGCGACCTTACCCAATCTAAAGATAGAAAACTTACAGAATATATTTTAATTGGGACATTATTAAGCTTTGGTATAGCTATTAATGTTGCGCTTTTAATAGGTGTTTTACAGCATAGTTTATAAAAAATGCCTCACTAAAATTGTTACAGAAAGGTATTTTTGATTAAAAAAATTATCGTTTAACCACTCGCTTAATACTTTGCCCCCTATTATTCTGTATTTTCACAAAATAGACTCCAGCAGGAAGTTGTGAAATATCATATGTATTTTGCAAACCAAAATTTGCTACTTCATTACCTATAATAGAAAATACGCTTACATGCTCTATTTCTTCTAATGTTTTTACTTGAAAGTTATTTTGCACAGGATTAGGGTATAAAGCAGCTTCTATTTTGTTAGTAGTCTTTAGTGATAAATTACAATTTTCAGAAAAATTACTACTTCCAGAAATTGACCAAGTAGAATAAATTCCTTGTTGGTTCTGTGCATTTACAGAATTTGTTACTTCAAAACAAACGCTAGAATCTGATTCCTCTCCATATTTCTGTACATTTACTGATAAATTGTTAAGTTGAGTATCACTTCCCTTTAAATTAATTTTATTAAGTGACCAGGCATCAATCGCCTGAATAACTTGAAGGTTTGGATTGTTGGTCAGTATAATCTCTCCCACAAGTATTGTAGTACTGTCTCCACCACTATTCATATAAAGTTCTTCTAAACTTCCTACTTGGCTCAAATCTAGTGTATAGCCTAATCCTGTATCAGAAATATTAAGTATTTTAAGTGAATCAAAATCTTCTATTCCCGTTAAATCATTTAAAAGTATATTTTTTAAATCTAAATTTATTACACCACTAATATCACTTGTTAATACTTGCCCGTTTATAGTTTGATCAGAATCTATACCTAAATTAATCAAGGCTTGCTCAAAATTTTGGTCAGGAATGCTGGTGGTTTGCGCAGTAAGTTTTAAGCAAAAGAAAAAAATGTATATATATATTTTCATGAAGTTTTTGTTTTATTGAATTATTAATAAATGTAGTTTAGATAGAAATCGTCGTTATATAGCCTTCATCTGCCCAAGATTTAATCATTGAAAGATTGAGGCTTATGCATTTAATTGCTATAATTTTAATTTATAGATTTACAATAAAACTCTTGTCATAATTATATGATAATCGGTTGGTAATTTTTTTTTAATCGAATTAAATCTTAATTGGTTAAATAAAAAAAACTTACACCTAAATTACTTAAAAAATTTTAAACCAAACCATTAAGTGTTAAAATAACTTTTCAAAGCATTACACTTCTTTCATATTTTAGCTTGTAGTAAATTTCATTAATTATAAAAATTGCTCATTTAGCCATAGCTACTTAGAAACTTAGTTGTAAAACCAAAAAACAAACGTTTGTTCTTTTTTTCAATGAGTTATTCCACTCTTTAGTTATTTTGTTTTTTTATAATTTTTAAAATGAGTTAGTATTCCTTTAGAAATTTTGTCAATCTTATTGATTTAAATTTCCGTAGCATTTTTCTTAATCAACCAACTTCTTTTGTTATTAAAAGACTTGTCTCTGTATATAAATTCAATACAAAAATTGGAAAAAAAGAAGCTCTAGAAAAGCAGAAATCTATAGTTGGTATACCAGAATGTTTATTGATATTTGTATTTATTGCCGCAAGATATTGGGAAGGTATAGCTCTTTAATTGCAGCCAAATCTATTTTTAGGTCTAGTAACTTTACAGATATATTATGTAGTTATTCCTTAAAATTTATATAGAATAAGGACCTTACCCTAACGGGTCGGGTTATCGGCAGTCGCTTTTTGTTTATCCCTTTTAGCTGCGCTCAAAGAAATAAAACAAAAGAGCTTCAACAAAGCCTCTACCCCTAACGCAATAAACTTGAACCAAAAATGAAATCTGAAAAAGAAAAAATGCTTTCTGGAGAATATTTTCATCCGTTTGACAAAGAGCTAAGCACAGAACGTTTACAAGCAAGAAAACTATTGCATGAACTCAACCATCTTTCTCCAGATAATTTTCAGCAGCAAAAAGAAATTATAAAAAAATTATTACCAAATTCTAGTAAAGCAACATTTATTCAGCCTCCATTTTACTGTGATTATGGCTACAATATAAAAACAGGTAAAGGCGTGTTTTTTAATTTTAACTGTACTTTATTAGATTTAGCAACCATAGAAATAGGAGAAAAAACTCTACTAGGCCCCAACGTACAAATTTATACGGCAATACATCCCACCAATGCAGAAAAACGCGCTACACATTTAGAAAAAGGAAAACCAGTTAGCATAGGTAGTAATGTATGGATTGGCGGCAATGTTACTATTTGTCCCGGAGTAAAAATTGGAAATAAAAGTATAATTGGCGCAGGTAGTGTTGTAATTAAAGATATACCAGCAAACGTGATGGCTGCAGGCAACCCGTGTAAAGTAATAAAAGAGTTAGACTAAAAGCTTTTAATTACCTTTTCTCTATGTTGTAAACCCCAATCTGCAATTACGTTGGTTAAATCTTTTAAAGATTTTCCGTATTCTGTAATTTGGTAACTTACCATAACTGGTTTAGTATCTAAAACTTTTCTAACTATTAAATTATTGATCTCTAAATCTTTTAACTCTCTACTCAACATTTTACCAGAAATACCAGGTATTTCTTTTAACAATTCAGAGTATCGCATAGGCTCGTAACAAAGACAAGCAATAATAGACACCTTCCACTTTCCGCTTAACACATCCATCGTATCATGAATTGCTCTTATTTTTTGAGAGCAAGTCTTTAAAGTACAGGGTTTTTCTTCAATATTCTCCATAAAACATGTTGGTTACTTAAATGTCACTATTACTTTTTGTCACAAAGTTACTATATTAAACCCCTAACATATACCTTTGTATAAAAATTTATATAATGAGTTTATTAGAAGATCTTAAATGGCGTTATGCCACCAAAAAAATGAATGGTACAAAAGTACCTCAAGATAAATTAGATTATATTTTAGAAGCAGCTCGTTTAGCTCCTTCTTCTTCAGGGTTACAACCTTATAAAGTAATTGTTATTTCAGATAAAGCTTTACTAGAAAAAATAAAAGGCATCTCTTGGAACCAAAGCCAAGTAACAGATTGTTCTCACTTATTAGTATTTGCTGCTTGGGATGGTTACACAGATGAGCGTGTCTCTAAAGTATTTAATTATACGATGGATGAGCGTGGATTACCACACAGCACTATGGACGATTATAAAAATAATTTGTTAGGTATGTACTCTCAATTAAGCCCAGAATGGCACGCACATCACGCGTCTAAGCAAAGTTATATTGCTTTTGGTTTAGCTATTGCTGCAGCTGCAGAGCAAAAAGTAGATGCTACTCCTATTGAAGGTTTTATACCAGAAAAGCTAGATAAACTTTTAAAATTAGAAGGTAGCGGTTATAAAAGTACTTTACTATTACCAATTGGTTATCGTGAAGAAGAAAATGATTGGTTAGTAAATATGAAAAAAATACGTACGCCAAAAGAAGATTTTGTTACAGAAATGACTCTTGCAGATGCGGCAGATTTTGATGAAGCACCAATGGAAGGCTCTTTAGGAGATCCTACTTAAAATAAAATAGGTTTGCAAAACTAAATCTCCTTATTGTTAACAATAAGGAGATTTTTTGTTTATTTCATAATTAAAATTGATATATTTTAAGAAATTTTTATTATCATTAGCTAAATTAAAAATATATTGTATTTAATTAAATTTCATGAAATCTGAATTATATAAACAGCTTACCATACTTTCACCTTATTACAAAGAAAACTACTTACCCAGTGTATCTATAGATTGTGTTGTTTTTGGTTTTCATAATGCTTGTTTAAAAGTTCTATTAATAAAGCTAAAAGAAAGTGAAACGTGGGGACTTCCTGGCGGATATTTAAAAAAAAAAGAAGATTTAAACGTAGGAGCTAATAGAATATTACAAGAAAGAACCGGTGCTACCAATATCTACTTAAATCAATTTAAAACATTTGGAGATAAAAACAGATCTGAAGCTCATTTTAAAGATTTTCCTGATGATTTGTGGCATAAACAACGCTACATATCTATTGCACATTACGCGTTAATAGATTTTGAAACCGTAACCCCTGTGATGGATCAATTTTCTGATGCTTGTGAATGGAAAGATATAGATATGTTACCTGAATTAATGATGGATCACCAACATATATTTGATGAAGCACTAATTCAACTTCGTAGAGATTTAAATTATAAACCAGTGGGTTTAAATCTTCTTCCTGAAAAATTTACCATGCCAGAGTTACAAAAACTCTATGAAATAATTTTAAACAAAAAACTAAATAGAGGTAATTTTTATAGAAAAATGACCCGTTATAATATTTTAGATAAATTAAACGAAACCCGTAAAGGTGGCGCACATAAAGCTCCAGATCTTTATAAATTTGATATAGAAAACTATAATGCCGCTTTAAAAACTGGTTTACAAGAAAGTTGGTAACTTTTGCCTCATAAAAAAAAGGGACTTCAATTTTGAAGTCCCTTTTTTATTACTACTAAATAATTTATCTTATTTAGTTAAATACATTTTACGTCTTGCATAAAGATCGTAAAAATCATCATCTTTTAAATCTTTAATAAAAAGTATACTCTCACCAGTACTCTTCATTTCAGGCCCTAATTGCTTATTTACTTTCGGGAATTTATTGAAAGAGAATACAGGTTGCTTAATTGCATAACCTTCTAAATGAGGGTTAAACTCAAAATCTGTTACTTTTTTCTCACCTAACATTACCTTGGTAGCATAGTTTACATAAGGCTCTCCGTATGCTTTTGCTATAAATGGTACTGTTCTAGATGCGCGAGGGTTAGCCTCTATAATGTAAACTTTATCTTCTTTAATTGCAAATTGAATATTAATAAGACCTACTGTTTTTAATGCCAAAGCAATTTTCTTAGTATGGTCTTTAATTTGCTGAAGTACTAAATCACCTAAGTTAAAAGGAGGTAGTAATGCATTTGAATCTCCAGAGTGAATACCACAAGGTTCTATATGCTCCATTATACCAATAATGTAAACATTTTCACCGTCACAAATAGCATCTGCTTCTGCTTCTATAGCTCCGTCTAAATAATGATCTAATAGTAACTTATTGTTAGGTATTTTTCTTAATAAATCTACAACTGTACTTTCTAGTTCTTTTTTATTAATAACAATCTTCATTCCTTGGCCACCTAACACGTAAGAAGGTCTTACCAAGATTGGGAAATCTAATTCATCTGCTAAAGCAAGAGCTTCATCTGCAGTTTCTGCAGTACCAAACTCTGGATAAGGAATGTTGTTTTCTTGTAATAAAGTAGAGAAGCTACCACGGTCTTCAGCTAAATCTAAAGCTTCATAACTAGTACCTAAAATTTTAACTCCGTAACGCTCTAGTTTTTCTGCTAATTTTAATGCGGTTTGCCCTCCTAATTGAACAATTACTCCTTCTGGTTTTTCGTGACGAATAATGTCATAAATATGTTCCCAGAAAACAGGTTCAAAATAAAGTTTATCTGCAATATCAAAATCTGTAGATACCGTTTCTGGATTACAGTTAATCATGATAGTTTCATAACCACATTCAGATGCTGCTAAAACTCCGTGTACACAACAGTAATCAAACTCAATACCTTGCCCAATTCTATTTGGTCCAGAACCTAGTACAATAATTTTCTTTTTATCTGTAACAACACTTTCATTTTCTACATACGTAGTACCATCTACTCTTTCTATTTCACTTTCAAAAGTAGAATAATAATAAGGGGTTTGTGCTTTAAACTCTGCTGCACAAGTATCTACCAGTTTGTAAACTCGGTTAATTTTTAATTCGTCTCTTTTATTATAAACTTGGCTTTCTAAACAACCTAACATATATGCTATTTGTCTGTCTGCAAAACCTTTTTGTTTTGCTTCTAACAATAACTCTTTAGAAAGTGTATCTATTTTATAATTAGAAATTTCTTTTTCTAGGGTATAAAGCTCTTCATATTGCTTTAAGAACCACATATCTATTTTAGTAATTTCGTGAATTCTGCTTAAAGGAATACCTAATTGAATAGCATCATAAATTACAAATACACGATCCCAACTTGCGTGAGTTAGTTTTTCTATAATTGTATCATACTTGCTATACCCTTTACCATCTGCACCAAGACCGTTTCTTTTAATTTCTAAAGATTGAGTTGCTTTTTGTAATGCTTCTTGGAAAGAACGCCCAATTCCCATTACTTCTCCTACAGATTTCATTTGAAGACCTAAAGTTCTATCAGACCCTTCAAACTTATCAAAATTCCAACGTGGTATTTTTACAATTACATAATCTAATGTAGGCTCAAATAAAGCAGAGGTAGTTTTTGTAATTTGGTTATCTAGCTCATCTAATGTGTAACCTAACGCTAATTTTGAAGCTATTTTAGCAATAGGGTAACCTGTTGCTTTAGATGCTAATGCAGAAGAACGAGATACACGAGGGTTAATTTCTATGGCAATAATATCTTCTTTATCGTCTGGACTTACTGCAAATTGTACATTACAACCTCCAGAAAAATCACCAATACTACGCATCATTTTAATAGCCATATCTCTCATACGTTGAAAAGTGGCATCACTCAATGTCATTGCAGGTGCAACAGTGATTGAGTCTCCTGTATGAATACCCATTGGATCCATATTTTCAATAGTACAGATAATAACTACGTTATCATTTTTATCACGTAAAAGCTCTAATTCATATTCTTTCCAACCCATCATTGCCTTATCAATCATCACTTCATGAATAGGTGAGATTTCAAGACCTCTGGTTAGCATTTCATCAAAGTCTTCTTCTTTATATACAATTCCTGCTCCTGCTCCACCTAAAGTGTAAGAAGCTCTAATTACTAAAGGAAAACCAAAATCTTGAGCTATTTCTTTACCTCTTAAAAAAGAAGTAGCTGTTGCTTGAGGCGCCATAGGCACACCAATTTTCAACATTAACTCTCTAAATTGTTCTCTATCTTCTGTTATATTAATAGCGTTAATATCTACACCTATTAATTTTACATCAAAATCACTCCAAATTCCCTTTTCATCAGCTTCGATACAAAGGTTTAATGCAGTTTGTCCACCCATAGTAGGTAAAACAGCATCAATTTGCGGATGCTCTTTTAAAATATCTATGATAGATTTTGTTGTTAAAGGCTTTAAATAAACATGATCTGCCATAGAAGGGTCTGTCATGATTGTTGCCGGATTAGAATTGATAAGTATCGTTTCTATCCCATCTTCTCTTAAAGAACGAAGGGCTTGCGTTCCGGAATAATCAAATTCACACGCTTGACCAATAACGATTGGTCCTGATCCAATAATTAAAATACTTTTTAAGTCGTTGTTTTTAGGCATCTGAAAATAAATGTATTAGGTTGGGTTACAAAGTTAAGCTACGAGTAGATATAAAAAAAGGCGTTACGCTAAGTAACACCTTAATATTTTAAACCACTAATATATCATAATTAGTGTTTATGTCTATTTTCTGAAGATACAGAAAGTTTCTTTCTTCCTTTTGCTCTTCTACGTGAAAGCACTTTTCTACCATTAACAGAACTCATACGTTCTCTAAAACCGTGCTTATTTTTTCTTTTTCTCTTTGAGGGTTGAAACGTTCTTTTCATTGTAAAATATCTTTAATCTTCTTTGTATCTTCGTTATTTGCTTTTTAAGAAAATTTCTTTTCTAAAACTGCGTGCAAATATACAATATCTTTTAACTCTTCCAAACGTATTTTTAAATAATTTCTGAATTGTTTTTTATACCTTTGCCGCTGTTAAAAAATAGAACACATGTTTAACAAAAATATAAAATTAGTTTTAGCCGTAGGTACTATTGTATTTGCAATTTATCAATTTATAGAAAATAATATAGGTAATGGTATTATGCTTATTTTACTAGCAGCCATTTTTGTTTTTTTATATTTTAAAAACGAAATTATACTTCTTGCTTTTTTAAGACTTAGAAAACAAGATTTTCCTGGTGCAAAAAAATGGCTAGACAAAATATCTAACCCAGAGGCTGCTTTAGTAGAAAAACAACAAGGCTATTATTATTATTTACATGGTTTAATGGTTTCTCAAACCAATATAAGTCAAGCTGAAAAATATTTTAAAAAAGCTATAAAATTAGGCCTTTCTATGAGTCAAGATTTAGCTATGGCTAAGTTGAACTTGGCAGGTATTGCCATGACCAAAAGAAGAAAACGTGAAGCACAAATGTTATTAAAAGAAGCTAAAACTTTAGATAAACACGGAATGCTTAATGAGCAAATAAGAATGATGAAACAACAGATGAAAAAAATCTAATTGTTATCTAAATTTAATTATGCCAAGTTAATTTGATGATATTGAATTAACAATTCATCAAAAAAATAGATATATTTTAGTATATTTATTACAGAAGCTTGGCGTATGATTAAATTATTACTCATAATCTTATTCTGTTTAATGTTATCGTTAGCTAATGCCCAAGAAAAAAAAACTTATTTTTCTGAAGCTATTAGCTTAAACATTAGTAGTTACAAAAAGAAAGTAAGTAAAGCCTATCGGTATGAAAATATTGAAAGAGCTAATTTTCTTTTTGACTCTCTCGTGAACCATTGTTTAAAAGGCTCTTACATTGACAATTTTAGCATAAATTGCTTAGGTAAAAACAAAAACTGTTTTAACGATTACCAAAAACCTATATACCTACTAACTTATGCTTCATGGTGCGTTCCTGGAAAAGGAGAAATACCTGCACTAAATGAGTTATCTAAAAAATTTAAAGATCAGATAGATTTTATAGTTCTTTTTTGGGACAAAAAAGACGAGGTTAGAAAAGTAGCTAAAGAATACCACAATTCTATAGATATTTTATATGTTAATGAGTTAGATAATAGAAATGCTTATATTGTAAAAACAATGAAACATTCTCTAGGGTTTCCTACTACATTTTTTATAGGTTCTGATAAACAGATTTTAGATATTAGCAGAACTATTATATTACCTTATAATTCTGCTTACGAAAAGTCTTACACTTTAAATTACCAAAATGTTTCTGAAGGTGTTTCGTTAATTTTAGAACACGAAGAGCAATTATTAAATAACAAACCTTTTAACTTAGAGTAGTTTATAATAAAGGCGCCCAAAGTCTACTAAAAGATTCTTTCACTTTTTCTATAAATGGTCTTTGCTCCCATTTTTTTAGTTCTACTACATCGCAATGCTCTATATCTTCTTTAAAGATTTGAACCATTTTTTCACTTAAATTTTCATTATAAATGAGCGCTGTAATTTCAAAATTGATTTCAAAACTTCTATAATCCATATTAGAAGTACCTATTGTAGTTAACAAACCATCTACAATCATTGTTTTGGCGTGCACCATGCCTTTACAATAATGAAATACTTTAATACCAGATTCTAGCAACCCAGAGATATAAGAATTAGTAGCATATTTAGCCGCCCAAGAATCTCCTTCTTTAGGGATTAGTAATTCTACATCTACCCCTCTTCTACTTGCTGTTTTTAAAGCGGTTAACATTTGCTCATTAGGTATAAAATAAGGGGTTGTAATCTTTATATAATCATTTGCCCCGTTAATGGCCGTAAATAAAGCTTCCATAATATGCGGATAGTCTGAGTCTGGACCACTCGCTGCTATTTGCACTGGTATGTCTCCAAAAGACTCTACATCTGGAAAAAGATGATCTGTAATTTCTATTTCTTGTTGAGAAACAAAATTCCAATTTAATAAAAAGTGAGATTGAATAGACTTAACAATATTTCCCTTTAATCTGCAATGCGTATCTCGCCAATACCCCTTATCACAAGGGTTTACATATTCATCTGAAATATTTACCCCACCAACGTAGCCAATAACACCATCTATTACTACAATTTTACGGTGATTTCTGTAATTAAGTTTTCTGGTTAAATTTGGAAACCAAACTGGCATAAAAGGAAAAATTTCTATTCCGAAACTTTTCATTTTATTAATGTTTTTATTAGAAATACCACTTGCTACATAATCGTAATTTACCCTAACTTTAACTCCTTCTTTTGCTTTTTCTATAAGCGCATTAATAAGTTTAGTACCAATTTTATCGTCATTAAACATATAGTATTCTACATGAATATGATGCTTTGCTGTTTTTAAATCTTTAAATAGTGCTTCAAATTTTTTTTCTCCGTTTATCAAAATCTCCACATCATTACCTAATACCAGTGGTTTTTTTTGATTGTTTTGAAGTAATTTAACTACGTTAACTTTGTTTTGTAAAAAACCATTTTCATAATCTTCTAAACGGCAATTATTCAGCATTAATTTTTTTTCCCATTTTTTTACGGTTTCATTATCAAATACTTTTCTGCGTTTAAACATTTTGTCTTTTCGGTATTCTTGGCCAAAAAAGTAATAAACTAATAGTCCTAAAAATGGCAAAACGACCAATGCCAATATGTATGACACGGTCGTTATAGGATTTCTATTATTTAAAATTATAAAAATTGCAGTACCAATAGCAATGATATAATTAATAATAATTAATGAAAAAAAGATATTATTCTGTATATATTCTAACATTATGGCTTATAAGAGTAAACCCCTTCTTCAGGAATTTTAATTTTGTACAACTTACGAGATTTATTGTTAAGATGCGCTTCTCTTAACCAAGGATTATGAATTTTTAAGATTTTATAATTAATACCTAGTTCTTTAGCAAATACAGCAAAATCTGCAACAGGAGTATCTATTATTACTTCTTTTGTGGTAATTGGTTGGTAAAGGTGTTTGGCTTCATAATTAAAACCATACTTAACTGGGTTACTTAAAATCTCTTTTAAAGCCAAAATTCTAAAAACATACCTACCCGTTTCTTCCCCTAGTAATAATTGGTAATAATCATTTACTAATTGTCTATCTTGTTGTTTAGAAATACCGTAATTACCTGCATTATAAGCTGCAGCTGCAAGCGTCCAACTACCAAATTGTTCTTTAGATTTTTTTAAATACTCACAAGCTGCTTGTGTAGCTTTTTCTATATGATAGCGTTCATCTACATTATCGTTAACTTCTAACCCGTGTTCTTTCGCTGTTTCTCTCATTAATTGCCAAAAACCTGTAGCGCCAGCTGGAGAGACAATTTGAGTTAAACCACTTTCTGCTATAGCTAAATATTTAAAATCATCTGGAATACCATTTTTCTTTAAAATAGGTTCTATTATAGGAAAGTATTTATTTGCACGTTTAATAAGTAACAATCCATTAGATTGCCAGTAAGTATTTACTAACAATTCTCTGTCCATTCTTTCCTTAATATCAGGGTCTTGCACTGGTACCTTTTCTCCTGCAAAATTTAAATCTTCTGGTAAAGACAATGCATAGACATTATAATCTTTCACTGCTTTTTCTGGATCTATTTTCACTATTTCTGTATCACTAGCTGTGGCTGCAGAGCCTTCTGTTTGTGATATTGAACTAACGGCTTGCACTCCCAAACCTGCAACAGCTATGACTCCAACAGTTGCAAAAACATTTCTATATTTCATATTCTCTTTTTTCTTCTTTCATAGGAAAACTTACTAATCTTCCTGCATTTTACCTTCTGTAATTAAAGAAGGTAAATATTTATTAAACCATCTAAAACGGTTAATAATCATAATATGTGTACCACCCTCAACAACTATGCAATTTTCAATATTTTTAATAGGAAAAACAATATCTGCATCTCCATGAATATGTATTGCTCCCTCCATAGGTTCTTCTTGATCCCAACAAACCATTTTTTGAATAGCCCAATCTAAATACTGCTTATCACTTACAGAAAGATATTGTTTGTAAAGGTGCGCTCTTTTTTTGGTAAACTCTCCAACAGGTAATTTTTCTAAATCTCCCAATCTACCAGCAAGACTTGTTGGCAAAATTTTATAGAGACCTGTTTTACTTGCAAACTTCATTCTAGATGGTAATTCATGTTTAGATTTTACCGTAGAAATCAAAATTAATCTCTTAACTGGTATAAGTTTAGCCATTTCTTGCACAATAACACCTCCAAACGAAACACCAATTAAAACAGGGTTGGGGTGTACAACATCTTCTAACATTCTTGTAATGTAAGAATGCATACACTCATTATGGTAAGGTATTTTCCACTTTAACCAATGTATTTTATAATCGTTCTCTGGTAGTTTTATATGTTCAAAAATAGTAGGATTAGCCGCCATTCCTGGCATAAAATATACGTGGGTAATTGTAGAGTTTTCATTCATTTTAACAGCTAGATAACAGTAAAACTGGTATTTAAAAATTAACTTTAAAAATCAAAAATACGGGTTATAAAGTTATTTAATCTTATAAAATATTTAAAATGAAAAAAGTTTTTCATCCTGCCTCTTCTCGTGGCTCTGTAGACTTTGGATGGTTAAAAGCAAATTACTCTTTTAGTTTTGCTAAATATTATAATCCAGATTATATGCAATTTGGAAATTTACGTGTACTTAATGATGATTTTATTGCTGGCGGGAAGGGTTTTGGTATGCATTCTCATCAAAATATGGAAATTATTACTATTCCGCTACAGGGAGCACTTCAACATAAAGATTCTTTAGGGAACGAAGGTGTTATTACAAAAGGAGAAGTACAAGTAATGAGTGCTGGTAGTGGCGTACAACACAGTGAATTTAACGCTAGCCAAACAGAAACTGTAAATATTTTACAAATTTGGGTTTTTACCGAAAAAGAAAACGCAACTCCACGTTACGATCAAAAAAAATTCTCTTTTAAAGCAAATAAATTTCTACAAATAGTTTCTCCAAAAAATGATAACGACGGAAATGCGCTTTGGGTTTACCAACAAGCATATTTTAATTTAGGCAATTTTAACGCCTCTACAAACGTTACTTATAAACTACACCAACAAAACCACGGTATTTACATTTTAGTAATCTCTGGTAAAATTGAAGTAAGCAATCAACTTTTAGAAAAAAGAGATGCAATAGGGATTTGGGATACTAGCAATATAGAAATAAAAGTAATAGAAGATGCTTACATACTTTTAATTGAAGTACCTATGACATAATTTAAAACTAATATTATGGAAGATTTTGAAATTAAAAACAATGAATTTTTAAGACAGTTTGAAGCAACGATTAATAATGAACTTATTAAGTTAGAATACTCTGAACAAGAGCGAAAAATTTTTCTTTCTAAGCTAGAAATTTCTGAAGATTTAATAGACCAAGGGTATCAAGAAAAATTTTTAACTAAAATATTTGATTTTATCAAAGATAAAGGAAGAATTAAAATAGTACCTACTAGCAAAGAGGTGAAAAAATTTTTCCGAAAAAATAAGTTTAAATATTCAGACTTACTGCCAATAGGCATTAGCATTTAAGCCACATTTTCTTTTTTACATAGTAAATCAAAACGCACCAAACCATCTTCATCTATTTCTGTAAGTCTTACAGAGTGTAATGTATTTACAAAACTAGGATCCCAAGGCATTTTTACTTTTACGTAATTTTCTGTGAATCCGTGAATGTAACCTTCTTTATTTTCTCCTTCAAAAAGAACTGTTAGCTCATTACCTAATTGACTTTCGTAAAAAGATCTACGTTTTTTAGCAGATAAACCTCGAAGCATTTTACTTCTTTTTTTACGTACATTTAAAGAAACAGCATTATCCATTTCTGCAGCTACAGTATTATCTCTTTCAGAATAAGTAAATACGTGTAAATAAGATATATCTAAATCATTTAAAAAATTATAGGTTTCTAAGAAAAGTTCTTCTGTTTCTCCAGGGAAACCAACAATTACATCTACCCCAATACACGCGTTTGGCATTGTTGCTTTAATTTGCTCTACTCTATTTACGTATAAAGCTGTTTGGTAACGACGACGCATTAAACCTAATAACTTGTCACTACCGCTTTGTAACGGAATATGAAAATGAGGTACAAATGTGTTGCTGTTTGCTACAAACTCTATAGTTTCGTTTTTAAGTAAATTTGGCTCGATAGAAGAAATACGCAAACGCTCAATACCTTCTACTTCATCTAAAGCTTTAACTAGCTCTAAAAAAGTATGTTCATGCTTTTTATTACCAAACTCACCTTTGCCATAATCACCAATATTTACACCCGTTAAAACAATTTCTTTAATGTCTTGCTCAGAAATTTCTTGGGCATTTTTTAAAACATTCTCTAAAGTATCGCTTCTAGAAATCCCGCGTGCTAGCGGAATAGTACAGTAAGTACATTTATAATCACAACCATCTTGCACTTTTAAAAAAGCACGTGTACGATCACCTATAGAATAAGAACCAACATAAAAATCTGCTTCATCAATCTCACAAGAATGAATTTGAGCTGTTCTTGCTTCTGTTGGCTGACTTAGTAAATCATTTAAATAACTAGTAATGTTAAATTTTTCTGTAGCACCTAATACTAAATCTACACCATTTACATCTGCTAATTCTTCTGGTTTTAACTGTGCGTAACAACCAATAGCTATTACAAATGCATTTTCATTAATTTTTTGAGCTTGCTTTACAATAGATTTAAAACGCTTATCTGCATTTTCTGTAACACTACACGTATTAATCACATAGATCTCTGCTTTTTCTGTAAACTCTACCCTATTGAAACCTTCTTTCTCAAACGAACGAGCAATCGTAGAAGTTTCAGAAAAATTAAGTTTACAACCTAAAGTGTAAAATGCTACATTTTTATTTGTATCTATCATAACAGCTCCTTTCCTAATCTTTTAGTATTATTGTGATTGAAATACTTTGGCGATAAGCCACAGCAATCCTTACAAAAACGCGTGCAAATATACTATCTAAAATTGGTTTAAGAAAATTGATAAATTACACTAACAACATAATTATCAAGCTATTATTTATAGCCTTTATATTTATTGGTTTCTCTAGCTGCCAAAACACAAGAAAAAGCAATCAAGATCATCTAGTTTTTCGGTATAACGAACACGCAAATATTACCTCTTTAGATCCTGCTTTTGCTAAAGATCAACGTAATATTTGGCCTTGCAATCAATTATACAATAGTTTGGTTCAGTTAGACGATAGTTTAAATATTCAGCCAGATTTAGCTGAAAATTGGACTATTTCTGCAGATGCTAAAACCTATACTTTTTCTCTAAGAAAAGGTATCTATTTTCATAAACATCAAATTTTTGGAGCAGACTCTACCAGAACAGTAAATGCAAAAGACGTTGTTTATAGTTTACAACGTTTAACAGATACAAAATTGGCTTCTCCAGGAAGTTGGGTCATGCAAAATGTAGAGAGCATTACTGCTTTAAATGATACCTCTGTGATTATTCAACTTAAAAAGCCATTTCCTGCATTTTTAGGATTATTATCGATGAAGTTTTGCTCTATTATCCCTACGGAAATGCAAGAACTTGATTTTAGAGAAAACCCAATTGGCACAGGACCGTTTAAATTTAAGCGCTGGGAAGCCAATGAAAAATTGGTGTTCAGAAAAAATAATCTTTATTTTGAAAAAGATAAAAAAGGTGAGCAATTACCCTATCTTGAAGCTATTGCCATTACATTTTTACCAGATAAACAAAGTGAATTTTTACAATTTGCTCAAGGAAATATAGATTTTTTAAGCGGATTAGACCCATCTTATAAAGATGAATTGCTTTCTGCCGTAGGAAATCTGAAAGAAAAATATAGCAAGCGAGTAAACATGCTTTCTGCTCCTTATTTAAATACAGAGTATTTAGGTATTTATCTTGACAGTAACACCCCAGAAATTAATGCCCAGCAATTACGCCAAGCTATTAACTATGGTTTTGATAGAAAAACAATGATTACTTATT
The DNA here is from genome assembly GCF_900141885.1 of Mesonia phycicola. Taxonomy (GTDB): domain Bacteria; phylum Bacteroidota; class Bacteroidia; order Flavobacteriales; family Flavobacteriaceae; genus Mesonia; species Mesonia phycicola. Next base: position 294,554 of record NZ_FQYY01000002.1, read on the forward strand.
TAAGAAACGGAATTGGCACGCCTGCAGAAAATGGTTTTATACCTAAAGGTTTACCGGGTTTTTCTAAAGATAAGTACTATACATATAATTTACCTAAGGCAAAAGAACTTTTAGCTTCTTATCAAGCAGAAACTGGTGACACTTCTCCAGAAATAACTATTAGTACTAATTCTTCATATTTGGATTTGGTAGAATATATTCAGCGAGAATTACAGAAAATAGGTATTCAAGTAAATATAGACGTGATGCCACCTTCTACCCTACGCCAGCAACGATCTGCCGGGAAATTAGATATTTTTAGAGCTAGTTGGATTGCAGATTACCCTGATGCAGAAAATTATCTGTCGTTGTTTTATTCTGAAAATTTTTCTCCCAACGGGCCAAACTATACACATTTTAAATCTGCTACCTTTGATAGTTTATATGAAAAAGCTATTAATACCTCTGACGCAAAAGATAGAATACCACTTTACCAACAAATGGATTCTATAGTAATAAAGCAAGCAGCAGTTGTACCTTTATATTATGATCAAGTGGTTAGATTTTCACAAAAAAATGTACAAGGCTTAGGCATTAATCCTATTAATTTATTGGATTTAAAACGAGTAAAGAAAGTTAACTAATTTTATTAAAATATATATTTGCAAAAATTATTAGATGCAAGAAAAAATTGATTTAAGATCTGTAAATGTTACTCGCTATATTACTCCACTGCGAGAAGGTGGCTCGTTGCCAGCAATTGCAGATGCAGATGATGGTTTTAAGTATGTGGTAAAATTTAAAGGTGCAGGTCACGGTACAAAAGCATTAATAGCAGAACTTATTGGTGGAGCAATAGCTAAACTATTAGGTTTAAAAATACCAGAGCTTGTATTTACTAATTTAGACGAGGCTTTTGGAAGAACAGAAGCTGATGAAGAAATTCAAGATTTATTAAAATCTAGTAAAGGTTTAAATTTAGGTTTACATTTTTTATCTGGAGCTATTAATTTTGATCCTGCGGTAACTACGGTAGCACCTCAACTAGCTTCAGAAATTGTTTGGTTAGATGCATTTTTAACCAATATTGATAGAACTTTTAGAAATACAAACATGTTAATCTGGAATCGTGAGGTATGGTTAATAGATCATGGTGCTTCTTTATATTTTCACCATTCTTGGGATAATTGGGAAAAAACTGCCAAAACTAATTTTCCTTTTATAAAAGACCATGTTTTGTTACCTCAAGCTGGTTTGTTAGAAGAAACTAATTTAAAATTCCAGAAAATTCTTAATCCTGATGTTTTAAAAACAGTTGTTGATTTAATACCTGAAGAATGGATTACTTGGGAAGGCTCTAATTTGTCTCCAGAAGAAATTAAATTGGTTTATTTTAACTTTTTAACTATACGTTTAGCTCATTCAGAAATATTTGTAAAACACGCCCAAGATGCAAGAAAGACACTTATATGAATATGCTGTAATTAGAATTGTACCAAAGGTAGAACGAGAAGAGTTTTTTAACGTTGGTGTAATTTTATATTCTAAAAATCAGAAATTTATTGATATGCGATACCAATTAGATAAAAATAAATTGGCTGCATTTTGCCCTGATTTAGATGCAGAACAGGTAGAAAAAAATTTAAAAGCTTTTCATTTAATTAGTTTGGGAGAGAAAAATGGAGGACCTATTGCTTTAATGGATATAGCTTCTAGATTTAGATGGTTAACAGCCACAAGAAGTTCTGTTATACAAACTTCTAAAACGCATCCAGGTTTTAGCAATCATTTAGAAGATACTGTTTCTTGTTTATTTAACGAACTTGTTTTGTAACAATGCGTTAGGGATTGCAATGAAAATCCTTTTTATGAGGTACGAGTAAAAAGATTGTAATGTAAAGCCCGACCCGTTAGGGTAACGCCCAAAAATTATCTATTAATTCCCATTTTATTTATCCAACGTACGTAAGCTTGTCTGTTATTATTGTGCTGGCGTAAGGTTTTTGCAAATTTATGATACCCTGGATTTTCTGGATTTGCTACAAAATAGTAATAGTCGTGGTTTTCGTAATTTAACACGGCATCAATAGCAGAGATATCTGGCATTGCAATGGGCCCTGGTGGTAAACCTGCATATTTATAGGTATTGTAGGGAGAATCGGTTTCTAGGTCTTTATAAAGTACACGTTTTATAACCGTATCAAAATTGTTATTTTTTTTCTTAACTGCATATATTACGGTTGGATCTGCGTCAAGTTTAATTCCGCGATTGTAACGATTCATATAAACACCAGCTACACGCTTACGTTCGTCTACTTTTGCGGTTTCTTTTTGTACCACAGCAGCTAGGGTATACACTTGGTTAGGTGTTAGGTTTATTTTATTGGCTTTTGCCATTCTATCTTCATTCCAAAAACGCTGGTATTCTTTTAGCATTCTATTTCTGAAGGTTTCTGCGGAAGTATTCCAATACAATTGATATTGATTAGGTATATACATAGCCAATGCAGTTTCTGCCTTAAAATTATTTTCTGCTAAAAATGTAGAATCTTGCATTACTTCTAGTAAAGAAATACTGTCTGCTTCTATTTGCATGGCTATTCTGCCGGCAAGATTTTCTATACGCTCTTGATTATTAAATACTACAGCTACAGGTTGATTATTGCTTCTTAAAGTGTTTACTATTTCATTATTATTCATCCCTTTTTTTAGAATGAATCTTCCTGGTTTTAGGTTATTAGCGTAACCTTTTTTTCTTGCAATAGCATCAAAACTTGAAATGTCTTTAACTAAAGGCTTTAATTGCTCAATTACCTCTGCATATTCTGCATTTGTAGGTACAAAAACTTCTTGCGTATCTGAAGAAAAATTAGTGTTAGCGGTAAAAATAGAGTTGTACACAAAATAACTAAACACACCTAAGCCTACTATCCCTAAAAGAGATATAATTACTAATATTTTTTTAATATACATTATTTAATAATTGATATAAATATTCGTTTTTATAAATTCCGTTTACGAGGTTCCAGTCTTTTTTCACCCCTATTTTTTGAAAACCTTGGTGCTCAAAAAGTTTCTGACTTTTTAAATTATCTTCTGCTACATTGGCATACACTTGGTGCAGCTTTAAACGCTCAAAAGCATAACCACAAAGTAAATTTAGAGCTTCTGCCCCAAAGCCTTTACCTCTATTTTGTTGCTCTACAATTAATATACCGATAGCTGCTCTGCGATGTTGCGGGTCAAAATCAAAAATATCTATTAAGCCTAAACTCTCTTTCTCATTATTTTCAATAACTAAACGTAATTGTTTTACCTCATAAATATCTCGATATGCATTATCTAAGTATTGCTGAATTAAAAAACGAGAATATGGGGTTTGTGTAGAGCTTAACTCCCACAAATCTTCGTTGTTTTCTATTTGATAAATAAAATCTAGATCTTCTGGCTCTAACGGTCTTAAACTAATATGTTTTCCCGTTAATGTTAGCATAGAATTGTACCTTCAAAAACCTGCTCTGCTGGTCCGCTTAACCAAACATCTGTAAATTGATTTCCTTTCTGTTTGAAACTGATTTCTAAATTACCGCCAGGAGTTTCAATTTTAACTGGCAATGTATTGTATTTTTTTGCGTAGGTAGATGCAATTGCAACGGCTGTAACGCCAGTTCCGCAAGATAGTGTTTCATCTTCTACTCCACGCTCGTATGTTCTTACTTGAAGAACTCCCTCTTGTGGTTCTACAAAATTTACGTTAGTTCCTTCTGTTTTATAAACATCATTATAACGAATGGCAGCGCCTTCTTTTTTCACATCTAATTGATGTACTTCTGGTGTAAACACGATATGGTGAGGAGATCCAGTATCTAAAAAATAGTCTGTACCTAATTCTTTTACTTCAACAACATCTTGCATTTGTAAATGAATTTTATCTGCTTCTATTTTTGCATGATGTTTTCCGTCTATAGCTGTAAATATGGCTGTTTTATCTACAATTTTTAAAAATTCAGCAAAACGCACTAAACATCTTCCTCCATTACCACACATAGTACTTTGGTTTCCGTCAGAATTAAAATAAACCATTTTAAAATCGTCTTCAGGGTCTTCAGAGTTTTCTAATAAAATTAAACCATCTGCACCTATGCCAAATTTACGGTCACATAAACGATTAACGAGTTTGGTATTATTTTTGAAAAAACCTTCACGGTTATCGATCATTATAAAATCGTTACCAGTTCCTTGATATTTATAAAATTTTACAGTCATTTTTTCGTTATAAAAAGTGCGCAAATATACAATTTTCACTTAGAAATACTGTCGTTAAAAAACAGTTAAGCAAATATTTTGTAGGAATAAAAATTTTTAACTTTAATCATGTTTTCTATTTAAAACTCAATATAACTATGAAAAATTTATCAAGTTTACTTTTAGTATCTATGTTGGGTGGAGCTCTTACACTTGGGAGCTACAAACTATTTTTTGAAAATGAAAATAGCACCCCATTATATCAAACAGAAACACAGGCTCAAAAAGAAGCTGCTACATTTATTAACCATAACTTTACAAATACCGCTGTCTCTAATGCTATGAATACCGATTTTAGAGAAGCAGCAGATAAAACCATACATGCAGTAGTACACGTAAAAAATGTTACTGTGGGTAGACAACCAAGAACCTTACAAGAATACATGAGTGGTATGAGAGCTGGTAGAGCTATACAAGGTGCTGGCTCTGGGGTTATTATAACTCCAGATGGCTATATTGTTACCAATAACCATGTGATAGACGGTGCTAGTGAATTAGAGGTTACTTTAAACAACAATCGTACTTACCAAGCTAAAGTAATTGGTACAGACCCACAGTCTGACATTGCTTTAATAAAAGTAGATGCTGAAGATTTAGACTATATTCCGTTTGGAGACAGTGATACAGTGGGTATTGGTGATTGGGCTCTTGCTGTGGGTAATCCGTTTAATCTTACGTCTACTGTTACAGCAGGAATTATAAGTGCAAAAGGAAGAGATTTAAATGAAGGTGACTCTAAAATGCAATCGTTTATACAAACAGATGCCGCTATAAATCCTGGTAATAGCGGTGGTGCTTTAGTAAATACTAACGGAGAGTTAATTGGTATTAATACCGCCATAACCTCTCAAACAGGAAGCTATATTGGATACGGCTTTGCAGTGCCTAGCAATAATGCTAGAAAAATTGTAGAAGACATTTTAGAGTATGGAGATGTACAACAAGCTATAATAGGTATTACCGGAGGTACATTAAACCCTAAAGCTGCTCAAAAAAATGAAATTGCAATTTCTCAAGGTGTTTATGTAGCATCTACAGCAGAAGGTGCAAAAAAAGCAGGTTTACGTGAAGGCGATTTAATTACAAAAATTGATGGCATCAAAGTTAGAAATTTATCAGATTTAACCGCTTATATTAGAACCAAAAGACCAGGTGACAAAGTCACTGTTAGTTATTTTAGAGATGGTGAAGAGAAAAATACAGGAGTAATTCTTTCTAAATATGAAACATTTATATTAGATGTAGCTGGCGTAGAAATTACAAATGCTACAGACAGTGATTTAGCTAGTTTTAATGCAGATAATGGTGTCAAAATTTTAAGACCGCTTTCTACCCGTCTAGATATAAAAGAAAATGAGTGGTTGATTACCGCCATAGACAATAAAAAAGTTGCTAATGTTAGTGATGTTAAAAAAATAATAAATAGCAAGTCTAAAAATGAGAATACCAAAATAACCTTTAAACATATTAGCGGTCAACAAGAAAATTACACGTTTAGACCGTAATTTATTGAATTATTCGCAAAAAATCCTCTTTATACCAAAAGAGGATTTTTTTATTTTTATGTTACGAAAACGATTGAAATATGTATTTTTGCATTGACTTTAAATTTTTATTCACAAACACAACACACAAAAATGAGTCAAAACGAAGCATACGAAAAAGAACTAGCTTTTCAAGCAGACAGAAGAAAAGCAACAGTAGAGTTCATTAAAATTATTAGTGACCTTTGGTATGATAAATCTATTGAGATTGTATTATTCAGAAATCAATTATTAGATCAAAATGTAAGTCAAATTCTAAACCTTCACGAATATGCAGGTAAATTTGTACAAAAACCTATTTCTATTTTTGACTCTGTAGAAATTGCAAAAGCAATTCAAACATTAGACCTTCCTCCTGCAAAATTAGATATTGGTAAGCTTACTTACGAGTATCAATTAGAAGACTCTAAACATAACGCTACCGCATTTATAGCCAATAAACTTTCTAAAGCAAAAAGTTATAAAAATATAGAACCAAAAGATGTGGTTCTTTATGGTTTTGGTAGAATTGGTCGTTTACTTGCTAGAGAATTAATGACTAAAACAGGTAAAGGCAGTCAACTAAGATTAAGAGCCATAGTCACTAGAGGTACTGTAGACAAAACAGTTTTAGAAAAAAGAGCTTCTCTTTTACAAAGTGATTCTGTACACAGTGATTTTTCTGGTACAGTAAATATAGATGAAAAGAAAAAAGCACTTATTATTAACGGAACTACCGTTTATATAATTTCTGCAAATCAACCAGAAGATATTGATTATACAAAATACGGTATAAATAATGCCTTAGTTATAGATAATACTGGGGCTTTTAGAGATGATGTAGCACTTAAAAGACATTTAAAAGCAAAAGGAGCTAGTAAAGTATTACTAACAGCGCCAGGTAAAAATATACCTAATATTGTACATGGTGTAAACCATAAAGATCACGATCCAGATAAAGTTTCTATTTTTTCTGCAGCTTCTTGTACTACTAATGCAATTACACCTATATTAAAAGCTGTAGAAGACTCTTTAGGAGTGCAACACGGTCACTTAGAGACCATACACGCATATACCAATGATCAAAATTTGGTAGATAACATGCATAGTAAATATAGACGAGGCCGTGCTGCTGCGTTAAATATGGTTATTACAGAAACCGGTGCAGGTAAAGCAGTTGCAAAAGCATTACCTAAACTAGAAGGTAAATTAACTTCAAATGCTATAAGAGTACCTGTCCCAAATGGATCATTAGCTATTTTAAATTTAACTTTAAAAAAGCCAGTTACTTTAAAAGGAATGAATACCTTAATTAAAAAATATGCTCTTGAGGGTGATTTAGTAGAACAAATTAAGTACTCAATAGATAATGAACTAGTTTCTTCTGATATTATTGGGTCTTCTGCTCCGTCTATTTACGACAGTAATTCTACAATTGTTACAGAAGACGGAAAAAATGTGATTTTATACATCTGGTATGATAACGAATACGGCTATAGCCATCAAGTAATGCGTTTAGCTAAATACATTGCAAAAGTAAGACGATTTACATATTATTAATAGTATCTATCTGTCGTCTAAAAACCTACTGCTTGCCCAGTAGGTTTTTTTTATTTTTAAGTTTAATTCTTCACAGCTTTACTTATATTTGGGGTTTACTCTAAAAATAAACTGTTTACAATAAAGTTGAATAACTTGTGTTATTTATTCTGAAAACTAACAAGCAATGATGAAACCAAAAAACTTATTCTTCACATTTATTTTATTATGCATTTGTAACCTAAGCATTGCACAAGAAACCACAGAAACTAATCAAGAAGAAACCAGTAGCGCCGTAATTAATAATCAGTTTGATGAGCTTATAGAATCATCTAACAATTACCAAGATTATAAAGTGGTAAAGCGTTACGAGTTAATTCAGCTTCAAAAAAGTACTGTAAAAAAAGTAGATGCATTAAATGAAATAATTGTAGCATCTAAAAAAACCATCAACGAACAAAACACAAAAATTGAAGATTTAAAAACTCAATTAAGTGACACTCAAAACAATTTAAACAAGGTAACAGAAGAAAAAGACCAAATACTATTTTTTGGTTTACCTACAGATAAAGGTACTTACCAAACTATTATGTGGGTAATTATCTTCGCTTTAATACTAATTCTATTATTCTTCATTTATAAATTCAAGCAAAGTAACATTCTTACTAAAGAAGCTAAAAAGAACTTAGCAGAAAATGAAGTAGAATTTGACGAATACCGTAAACAAGCGCTAGAGAAACAACAAAAATTAGGTAGACAACTTCAAGACGAAAAAAACAAACAAGCTAAAAACAAGCATTAAACACCTGTATGCGAATAGATATTATTACTGTTGTTCCTGATATTTTAAGAAGTCCTTTTGAAGCTTCTATATTGCAACGCGCCATAGAAAAAGGACTCGTTGAAGTTCATTTACATAATTTACGAGATTATACTACAGATAATTATAAGCAAATTGACGATTATCAATTTGGAGGTGGTGCAGGTATGGTAATGATGATTGAGCCTATAGATAAATGTATTACAAAACTTAAAAACGAACGCGAGTATGATGAAGTGATTTATATGACTCCAGACGGAGAAACATTAAATCAAAAAATTGCAAATTCTATATCTCTTCAAGGAAATATTATTATTCTATGCGGTCATTATAAAGGTGTAGACCAACGAGTAAGAGATCACTTTATCACTAGAGAAATTTCTGTTGGTGATTTTGTATTATCTGGGGGTGAGTTAGGAGCCGCTATTTTGTGTGATGCAGTTATTAGATTAATACCAGGAGTACTAGGTAATGAAACTTCTGCTCTAACAGACTCTTTTCAAGACGATCTTTTAGCTCCACCAATTTATACTAGACCAGCAGATTATAAAGGTTGGAAAGTACCAGAGATACTAACGAGCGGCAATTTCCCTAAAATAGAAGCTTGGCGAGAAAACCAAGCATACCAAAGAACAAAAGAAAAAAGACCAGATCTTTTAAAAGATTAAGTTGGTTAAATTAAAAATAAATATTAATTTTGCAGCCGTTTCTATATTAACCTCTGGCGATCGTCGCGAATGTTGATTTAGTATTATTAAAAAACATTTTAACAATGGAATCGTTAATTAAATTTGTTCAAGACGAATTCGTAACAAAAAAAGAATTCCCAAAATTTAATGCAGGAGATACAATTACTGTATACTACGAAATTAAAGAGGGAGCTAAAACACGTACTCAGTTTTTTAGAGGTGTTGTAATTCAAATTAAAGGTGCTGGTTCAGCTCAAACTTTTACTATTCGTAAAATGAGTGGTACTGTTGGTGTAGAGCGTATCTTCCCAATTAATTTACCTGCACTACAAAAAGTAGAGATTAATAAAAGAGGTAAAGTTCGTAGAGCTAGAATTTACTACTTTAGAGAACTTACTGGTAAAAAAGCTAGAATTAAAGAACGTCGTTTCAAACAAGACTAAGCTTTTAAATAAGACAAACCTTCAACTTTCGTTGAAGGTTTTTTTTGCTTTCAACCCAACTATAAAAAAATTCACAATTAAACTTGTAGTAAAAAACTACTACATCTCTCCTACTCTTTTTAAATACATTTTCCATTTTACGTTATTCTTACAAAAATTTGAAATACTTAAACGATTTCTAACCGAAATTATTAAATTAAAAGAGCTCAATTGTTTATATTTGTGATTATAGTATTTAAGTCTTATGCTCTCAAAATAAGACATCTTTAAATAATTTATTAACTAGGATTATTTATAATCCTCAAAAACTAACAAATTAAATTCCAATGGCAGAACAACCTAGAATTATTTATACTAAAACAGATGAAGCTCCTTTTTTAGCGACTCATTCTTTATTACCAATTATAGAATCATACACTAAGTCTTCAGGTATTAATGTAGAAACAAAAGATATCTCTTTAGCAGGAAGAATTTTAGCTGTATTTCCAGAATTACTTACCGACGATCAAAAAGTTCCTGATGCTTTAGCAGAATTAGGTGAACTAGCAAAAACTCCAGAAGCAAATATTATTAAATTACCAAACATTAGTGCTTCTGTACCACAGTTAAAAGCTGCAATTGCAGAGCTACAATCTCAAGGATACAAATTACCTAATTATCCAGATGAGCCAAAAACAGACGAAGAGGCTGTTACTAAAAAGAAATACGATAGCGTTAAAGGTAGCGCCGTAAACCCAGTACTTAGAGAAGGTAACTCTGACCGTAGAGCTCCTAAGGCTGTAAAAAACTATGCTAAAAAGAACCCACACCGTATGGGTAAATGGAGTGCAGATTCTAAATCTCACGTAGCAACTATGCAGAGTGGTGATTTTTTTGCAAATGAAAAATCTGTAACTATTGCTAAAGAAGGAAATGTAAAAATTCAATTAGTAGATAAAGACGGTAATGTTTCTGTATTAAAAGAAAAAACTCCTGTTTTAGAAGGTGAAGTAATTGACGGGACCTTTATGAGCAAAAAAGCTCTTTTAAAATTTTTAAAAGAACAAATTGCAGATGCTAAAAAACAAGGGGTGCTTTTTTCTTTACACATGAAAGCTACCATGATGAAAGTTTCTGACCCTATTATTTTTGGTCATGCAGTAGAAGCTTTTTTTAGTAATGTTTTTGAAAAATATGCTACAGAATTAAAAGAAGCTGGAGCAGATGCAACTAATGGTCTAGGTTCTGTTTTAAATGCTATAGAAAATCTTCCTGCAGATAAAAAAGAAGCTATTGAAGCTGATATCCAGACAGAATTAGAAAATGGTCCAGATATCGCTATGGTAAATTCTGATAAAGGAATTACAAACCTACACGTACCAAGTGATGTAATTATTGATGCTTCTATGCCAGCAATGATTAGAACATCTGGACAAATGTGGAACAAAAATAACGAAACTCAAGATACAAAAGCTGTAATTCCAGATAGCAGCTACGCTCCTCTTTACGATGCTACTATTAAATTTTGTATAGAAAATGGCGCTTTTGATCCTACCACTATGGGTACAGTACCTAATGTTGGATTAATGGCTCAAAAAGCAGAAGAATATGGTTCTCATGATAAAACTTTTGAAATAGCTACAGATGGTACTGTTCAAGTAATAGATGCAGAAGGAAATGTATTAATAGCTCACGAAGTAGAAGCAGGTGACATTTGGAGAATGTGTCAAGTAAAAGATGCACCAATCCAAGATTGGGTAAAATTAGCAGTAAATCGTGCTAAAGATACAGGTTGGCCAGCAATTTTCTGGTTAGATAAAAACAGAGCTCATGATGCAGAGCTAATTAAAAAAGTAAATACTTACTTAAAAGATCACGATACTGAAGGCTTAGACATTCAAATTATGTCTACAGCAGAAGCTACCACTTATACATTAAAAAGAGTTAAAGCTGGTGAAAACACTATTTCTGTTACAGGTAACGTATTACGTGATTACCTAACAGATCTTTTCCCTATTTTAGAATTAGGTACAAGTGCTAAAATGTTATCTATCGTTCCGTTAATGAATGGAGGAGGTTTATTTGAAACCGGAGCGGGAGGTTCTGCTCCTAAACACGTTCAGCAATTTGTAGAAGAAGGTCACTTACGCTGGGATTCTTTAGGTGAATTTTTAGCCTTAGCTGTTTCTTTAGAACATTTAGGTAAAAAATATAACAATAATAAAGCACTTGTTTTGGCAGATGCTCTAGACGAGGCTACAGATAAATTTTTAGATACTAATAAATCTCCTTCTCGTAAAGTTAATGAGTTAGATAACAGAGGGAGTCACTTTTATTTAGCTATGTATTGGGCAGAGTTTTTAGCTAATCAAGATAAAGATGCTGACTTAAAAGCTGAATTTTCTGAAATTGCTAAAGCTATGAGTGAAAATGAAGATAAAATTATAGCAGAATTAAATGCTGCTCAAGGTAGCCCGGTAAATATTAAAGGCTACTACAATCCAAATGAAGCACTTGTTTATAAAGAAATGAGAGCTAGTGAAACGCTTAATAACATTATTAACAAATAGAGTATTAAAGTTTTATTATATAAATTTTAAAAAGCCACGCTATTTGCGTGGCTTTTTTATTAAAGTATGTTAAGAATTACCAACAGAGAATATTTCATAAAACTTAAAATTTCTTTGTCTTATCTTAACAAAATGTTATAGAAATTATAAAATACCGCATATTAAATGTTAAAACTGCTCATAAATATTCAATATTTATTTGTTTTTCGCCTAATTGAAAAGGCTAATTCAAATAAATAAATATGAGAACAAAATTTAAAGTGTTTTGCACACTTCTCTGTGTGCTATTTTCACAAGTACTTCTAGCGCAGGAAAGTGAAATTACCGGAACCGTTACAGACAACAACAATTTACCTCTACCCGGAGTAAATGTTGTTATTAAAAACACATCAACAGGGACACAAACTGACTTTGATGGAAATTATTCTATTACTGCACAGCAAGGAGATATTTTAGTGTTTTCTTATGTAGGTCTTAAAACAACAGAATATACTGTAAGTAACAATACTACTATAGATGTTGTTTTAGAAGCTGACTCTTCAGAATTAGATGAAGTAGTGATAACTGCCTTAGGGATTAAAAGAGAAAAGAAATCTTTAGGTTACGCTACTCAAGAAGTTGATGGCTCTGCAGTTTCTGATGTCCCTACAACAAACTTTGCTAACGCTCTTTCAGGAAAAGTAGCAGGTTTAAGAATTAATCCTTCTGGTACTATGGGTGGTTCTACCAATACCGTTATTAGAGGTAATTCTTCTTTAACAGGTAATAACCAAGCCTTATATGTAATTGATGGTACGCCTATTGATAATTCTAACAATAACACTTCTACACAGATGTCTGGTGGTGGTGGTTATGATTATGGTAATGCTGCTACAGATATTAATCCAGAAGATATTGAATCTATCAACGTTCTAAAGGGGGCAGCCGCAACCGCTCTTTATGGAGCTAGAGCTTCAAACGGGGTTATTATTATTGAAACTAAAAAAGGTAAAAAGAATACAGACATTGGAGTTACTATTAGCTCTACATTGATGGCTACTAGCGTAAACAAAAAAACATTACCAATTTATCAAAAAGAATATGGTGCTGGTTATGGACCTTATTATGATTCTGATGATGGTTATTTTAATTTAGCCGATATTGATGGAGATGGTATACCAGATAAAACTACACCATTTACAGAAGATGCGTCTTTTGGTGCTGCTTTTGACGGTCAGCCTATTTACCAATGGAACTCTATTTACCCACAATTAGACACTTACCAACAAGCAACTCCATGGGAAGCTGCAGAAAATGACCCTAATACCATTTGGGAAGGTGGAACTACAGCTATAAATAGCGTAGCTTTAAGTGGAGGTACAGATAAAAGTACTTACAGAATGAGCTTTACCAACTTTTTACAAGATGGTAATTTACCTAATAGTGAAATCAAAAGAAATACTTTAAAATTTAGTGGATCTCACGAGTTTACAGATAAATTGGAAGTAAGTTCTAATATCAGTTACACTAAAACAGATGGTAAAGGTAGATATGGTACTGGTTATGACTCTAACAATATTATGCAACAATTTAGACAATGGTGGCAAGTAAATGTAGATATTGAAGAACAAAAACAAGCATATCTAGCAACTGGTGAAAACATCACTTGGAACCCTAACGGACCAAGTAACTTATCTCCTATTTATTCTGATAACCCATACTGGACATTTTATGAGAATTTTGAAACCGATACTAGAAATAGATATTTTGGTAATGTAAATTTAAATTACGAATTAAACGATATATTTAGTGTTTTAGGTAGATTTACTTTTGATACTTATGATGAATTAAGAGAAGAAAGAAATAATGTAGGTAGTGCTGGTGTTTCTGGTTATAGTAGATATAACAATAGAACTTCTGAGTATAACTACGATATTATTTTAAATGTAAACAAAGATTTAAGTGATGATCTTAATTTAGACGGGAATTTAGGTTGGAATTTAAGAAGAAATGGTTACAGTTCAATTCTTGCATCTACAAACGGTGGTTTAGCAATACCTGGCCTTTATGCATTAACTAATACAATAAGCCCTTTAGAAGCACCTGACGAGTATGATGCAACTAAAATGCTTTATGGAGTTTATGCTAGAGCAAGTTTAGGGTTTTTAGATACTTACTACTTAGAAGGAACCTTAAGAAGAGATAAATCTTCTACACTACCTACCGATAATAATGTATTTTACTACCCTTCAGTTTCTACTAGTATACTATTATCTAATATAGTAGATACAGATTGGCTATCATTTGCTAAATTAAGAGCTAATTATGCAGAAGTTGGTAACGATACAGATCCATATAGATTAGTAAATACTTATAACGTAAGTTTACCTTTTAATAGTAGTGGTAACGCATCTAACCCATCTACATTAAATAACCCAGACTTAAAACCTGAAAGATCTAAAAACTACGAGCTAGGTCTTGAAGCCAACTTTTTGAACAATAGATTAGGTTTTGATGTTTCTTATTATAACAACAGAACAGAAGATCAAATTACTCCAGTACCTACTTCAGATGCAACAGGTTATTCTGCAAGAATTTTAAATGCAGGTACCATCGAGAATAAAGGTATAGAAGTGTTATTTAGAGCTAACCCTATAAAAACAAAAGATTTTAGCTGGGATTTATCTGTAAACTGGTCTAGAAACAGAAGTGAAGTTGTTGAGTTAACAGAAGGTATCGAAAACCTAGAGCTTGCTAGCTTACAAGGTGGTGTGTCTATTAATGCTGCTCCAGGTGAAGCATATGGTGCCATTAGAGGTTCTGACTATGTTTACAATAGCGAAGGAAGAAAAATTGTAGGAGACAATGGTTACTATTTAATATCTGATACCAACAATGAAATAATTGGTAATATTCAACCAGATTGGATTGGTGGAGTTCAAAATTCACTTTCTTACAAAAACATAAGTATGTCTTTCTTAATCGATGTACAACAAGGTGGTGATATTTTCTCTTTAGATACTTGGTATGGTTTTGCTACTGGATTGTATGACAGAACTGTAGGTACTAATGAGTTAGGAAACCCTATAAGAAATGCTGTAACAGGAGGTACTGATAGCGGTGGTATTATTTTACCAGGAGTTACAGAAGGTGGTGCAGAAAATACTACCAGAGCTTCTTTTAATACTTATGCTAATCCTTATGGATATGCTAGAGATGCAAACAAAGGTCATATTTATGACGCTTCTTATGTAAAATTAAGAGAGGTAAGTTTAACTTATAATTTCACAGAAAAAGCTCTAGAAAAAACTTTTATTACTAATGCATCTATTTCTTTAATTGGTAGAAACTTATGGATTATCCATAAAAATATACCTTATTCAGATCCTGAAGCTGGTTTAAGTTCTGGTAATATTCAAGGTTATCAATCTGGAGCATACCCTTCTTTCAGAGAAATTGGAGCTAGTTTAAGACTTAACTTTTAATAAAAAACATATGAAAAAATATATAATAGCAATATTGTCTGTAGTGGTTATTTATGCCTGCTCAGACGATCAATTTGATAATCTAAATACAGATCCCAAAAACCCACAAGAGGTTTCTGCAGATTTTCTATTTACCTCATCTACACAAGCGTTAGGTGACCAAATGGCAAGCCCAAATGTAAATCTTAATATTTTTAGATTTATATCTCAATATTGGACAGCCACTACTTACTTAGATGAACCAAATTATAATTTAGTAAATAGAGGTATTCCTTCTAATCAATGGGCGATTCTTTACCAAAACGTATTACTTGATTTAGAAAATGCTAAAACTAATGTACAAGAAGGTTTAGTGGTAAGTGAAGGAGCTTTAAGTCAAGAAGATATAGACGCTAGAATTGCACAAATTAATGTTTTACAAGCACTTACTTGGCAAGTATTAATTGATACATTTGGTGATGTTCCTTATGAGACTGCATTACAAGGAGCAGACAATCCTTTACCCGCATATTCTGATGCAGAAACTATTTATGAAGATTTAATAAATACGTTAATTGATGCGGATGATGCACTTGCAAATGGTGATGGTTTTTCTAGTTCAGATGTAATTTATGGTGGTGATATGACTAACTGGAGAAAATTCTCTAATTCATTATTATTAAGATTGGCTATGAGAATTTCAGACTCTAACCCTGCTTTATCTCAAGATGCTGCAAATACTGCAATAGATAATGGAGTATTTACAAGTAACTCTGACAATGCTTTAATATATTATGAATCATCTCCACCTAACACTAACCCATTATGGGAAGATTTAGTACAAAGCGGAAGATCTGACTATGTAACTGCAAATACCATTGTAGATAAATTAAATGACTTAAATGACCCTAGAAGAACTTATTATTTTGATGACAATGTCTCTACAGGATATATAGGTGGTATTTATGGAGCAAGTAATTCTTATAGCTCTTATACTCACGTTGGTGAAGTATTTTTAGATCCAGCTCACGAAGGTATTTTATTAGATTACGCAGAAGTAGAGTTTTATTTAGCTGAAGCTGCCCAAAGAGGTTATGCTTCTGCTAGCGATGCAGAAACGCACTATAATAATGCTATTACTGCTTCTATAACTTATTGGGGAGGTTCAGACAGTGATGCTAACACTTATATAGCACAATCTGATGTTGCTTATGATTCTGCTAATTGGAAAGAATCTATAGGAACTCAGTTTTGGATTGCAATGTATGATAACCCTTATCAAGGTTGGTCTGTTTGGAGAAAGTTTGATGCTCCTGCATTTAATTTACCAGAAGATACTGGTAACCCTGTGCCGTTGCGTTATACTTACCCTGTAACAGAACAAAACTTGAACCCTACTAATTACAATGCCGCTGCTGCTGCTATTGGTGGTGACACTCAGCAAACAGCATTATTTTGGGATGTTAATTAAGCCACATTATTAACAAAGGCTATTTTCCACTAAACTTTATCTTTTGTTAATATAAAACCCCAAGCAATATGCTTGGGGTTTTTGTATTTATATCACTTTATAATATAACCTCATATTTTTTCTACAACATCTTCCAAGTATTTTTACTTCGCTCGCTATCCATATATAATGAATTAATTCTCAATATATTTACCTGAATAATTGCTAATCAGATAAATGTAAGACACATATACAATAACGAAAATTCTTTAATACCCTTACTTCAATCAATTCATTAAACCTCTCAACTTGTATGAAATACTAAGTTACATTTATATAATTACCATCAATAATTATAGGTTTTATTTGCATATACTATAGTTGAATATTTAGAGTTTAACATGTTCAAACAAAATTAAATTAGTTAAAAGAAGTATTTTGAATACCTACTACCCTATTGTTTTTCTACAACTAAATATATATGAAATACAATTATTTTAAATTTAATAAACAAAAAAAGCGATGTTTTCACATCGCTTTATAAGTAATAAAAGGTTATTATCTTATCCTTCAGAACCTCCTGTTTGCTGCTTCATTATAATAGCTTGAAGCTTTTGTTGAAGAGAAGCATCGGCTTGTATTGCTGAAGCAACTTCTTGATATCTTTCTAAAGAAAGTCCTTTATTTTTAATTACAGTCTCCATTTGTGATTGAAGTTCTGGCTGCATTGCTTGAATTTTTGTCATTACCGTTTGGTGAGCTGTTAATTCTTCTTCTGTAGCCTCTACCTCTGCATCTGGATTCATTTTAGAATTCTGAATTTTTTGAAATTTTTCAACATTTAATCCAGACTCTTCAATCATCGCTTCCATTTTTTCTTGGATTTTCTGATTTTCTACTTGAATTGCTTGATATGCATCTGCAAAATTACTTAATTCTTGTTCAGATACATCTGTAGCAACATTTTGAGCAGGTGCCTGAATTTGAGCATTAACTCCACTGATAGATGCACAAACTACAGTTAACAATAAGACTAGGTTTACTTTTACTGATTTTAACATAATTGTTTTTTAAGTTTTACTTTCGTTATTAATAAGATAAGATCGTGTTTTTATATAAAACAACTTTACATCTAAATATCCTACCATGTCATAGTTTCAAATGTAATGCCATTAATTTGGAACGCCAAAAAACTATTTCATCTTAACGAAGTTTTATATTTTAAGTAGTTATAATTCAACTATTAATAAATTTAAACACATTATATGTAAGTATAGGTATTTAATTAGATGTACTTTTTTCTTCACCATAACTGTAGAAACTAATGTAAACCTGTATAATTATTACCCATTTTTATTTCTAGTATGTTTTAAAGCTAGATAATTTTACAACGGAATATTACCGTGCTTTCTATCTGGTCTTAGCACTTTTTTATGTTCTAACATACTAAAACCTTTTAATAATTTTCTTCTTGTATCGTGTGGCATTATTACCTCATCTATGAATCCTCGTTTTGCAGCTTCAAAAGGATTTGCAAATAACTCTGCATATTCTGCTTCTTTTTCAGCTAATTTTGCTTCGCTATCATCGGCTTCACTAATTTCTTTTCTAAAGATAATTTCGCTGGCTCCTTTGGCTCCCATTACCGCAATTTCTGCACTTGGCCAAGCAAAGTTTAAATCGGCACCAATGTGTTTTGAGTTCATCACATCATAAGCACCGCCATAAGCTTTACGTGTAATTACCGTAACTTTTGGCACAGTAGCTTCACTTAATGCATATAATAATTTAGCTCCGTGAAGAATAATCCCGTTCCACTCTTGGTCAGTTCCCGGCAAGAATCCCGGAACATCTACCAACACCAATAACGGTATATTAAAACAATCACAAAAACGGGTAAAACGAGCTGCTTTTTTAGAGGCATCTACATCTAAAACACCTGCCAAACTCATAGGCTGGTTAGCAACTATACCAATACTTCTTCCGCCTAAACGAGCAAAACCAACAATAATATTATCGGCATAATCTTTATGAATTTCAAAGAAAGAATCTTCATCGATAATTCCGTTAATTACCTCGTGCATATCGTAAGGTTTGTTAGAACTATCAGGAATTAACTCATCTAATTTTGGGCGAAGCTCATCGCCTAACTCATAAGGTAATTTTTCTGGCGCTTGCTGATTGTTTTGCGGCATATAGCCAATCATTTTTTTTATATCTTCTAAACAAGCTATATCGTTAATGGCAACGCGATGCGTAACACCAGATTTGGTGGAGTGTGTGCTTGCCCCTCCTAATTCTTCTGAAGTTACTTCTTCATTCGTTACCGTTTTCACTACGTTTGGACCAGTTACGAACATATAACTTGTGTCTTGCACCATTAAGGTAAAATCTGTCATTGCCGGAGAATAAACGGCTCCACCGGCGCAAGGTCCCATAATGGCTGAAATCTGTGGAATAACTCCAGAAGATTTTACATTGCGATGAAAAATATCTGCATAACCACCCAACGATCGAACTCCTTCTTGAATTCTCGCTCCACCAGAATCGTTTAAACCAATCATTGGAGCACCAACTTTAACCGCTAAGTCCATTACTTTACAGATTTTTTCGGCGTGTGTTTCTGAAAGTGAACCTCCAAAAACGGTAAAATCTTGTGCAAAAACGTAAACTAATCTTCCGTTAATAGTTCCGTAACCAGTGATAACTCCATCGCCATAAATTTTTTGTTTTTCCATCCCGAATTCTGTAGTTCGGTGGGTAACTAAAATTCCTATTTCTTCAAAAGAACCTTCATCTAGCAAATAATTTACTCGCTCTCTTGCGGTAAGTTTCTTTTTTTCGTGTTGTTTGGCAATACGCTTCTCGCCACCACCTAAATGGGCGTTTTTGATTTTTTCTTGAAGCTGATCTATATTTTTTTGACTCATTTAATTATTTTTTAATCCTTTACGATATTTAAATTTTTAAAAATTTACCGATTATCTTTAATGTAAAATATTCGAGATTTTCGTCATTCCGGACTTGATCCGGAATCACATCCTGCTTTAAAAACTAAAAATTTGAGGATGAGACCCTGAATCAACACTTCGACTCTGCTCAGTGTGATAATTGTACTATTCTGTAATAGGTAGACGTAATTGTTGCTGATCTTTTAAATATTGTCTTAATGCAATAATTGCTGCCAATTTTGCTTCTTCTTCTGTTTTAGCTTGAAGCTTTTCAGCAGAATAATAGTTTTTTACAAAATGCGTATCAAAATTACCACTACGGAAGGCTTCGTGCTCACAAACAAATTTACCAAATGGCAATGTGGTGGAAACACCCTGCACTTGATAAGCATCTATTGCTTTAATCATTAATTGAATAGCTTCTTCTCTACTCTTACCGTAAGTAACTAATTTTGCTAGCATCGGATCGTAATAAATAGGCACATCCATACCTTCTTCAAAACCATTATCAAGACGAATATTTTCTCCTTCAGGAATTATATATTTTTCTAAATTCCCTACGCTTGGCAAGAAATCGTTTAACGGATCTTCGGCATACACTCTTAATTCTAACGCGTGACCTTTAATATTTAAATCTTCTTGCGTAAAACTTAATTTTTCTCCTCGAGCAATTTTAATTTGCTCTTCTACTAAATCTATACCTGTAATTAATTCGGTTACGGGATGCTCTACTTGTAAACGCGTATTCATTTCTAAGAAATAAAAATTTCTACTTTCATCAAATAGAAACTCAACTGTACCAGCACCAACGTAACTACAAGCTTTAGCCACTCTAACAGCAGCTTTTCCCATTTCTTTACGTAAAGCTTCATCTAAAACTACCGACGGAGCTTCCTCTACTACTTTTTGGTGACGACGTTGTACACTGCATTCTCTTTCAAAAAGATGAACCGTATTACCGTACTCGTCTGCTAACACTTGTATTTCAATATGGCGTGGAGAAGCCACATATTTTTCAATAAAAACAGATCCATCACCAAAAGCAGATTCGGCTTCACTAATGGCACGCTTCATTTGTTCTTCTAGCACTTCTTCATTTTCAACTACACGCATACCTTTACCTCCACCACCAGCAGAAGCTTTGATTAGAATAGGAAAACCAATTTCTTTAGCGATTTTCTTAGCTTTTTCGGTATCGGTAATGGCTTCATCTATACCTGGCACCATTGGTATATCGTAAGCTTTTACTGCATCTTTAGCGGCAAGCTTACTACCCATAATTTCTATAGCATAAGGTTTTGGACCAATAAATTTAATGCCGCTATCGGTTACTGCTTTTGCAAATTGCGCATTTTCACTTAAAAATCCATAACCAGGATGAATCCCATCTACATCAAGTTTTTTTGCGGTTTCTATAATTTTATCCCCTAATAAATAAGATTGATTAGAAGGTGCTTCACCTATACAAACTGCTTCATCTGCAA
The DNA here is from genome assembly GCF_900141885.1 of Mesonia phycicola. GTDB lineage: Bacteria > Bacteroidota > Bacteroidia > Flavobacteriales > Flavobacteriaceae > Mesonia > Mesonia phycicola. The sequence continues at coordinate 315,729 of NZ_FQYY01000002.1, forward strand.
ATTTTACGTGTGGTGCATTTCTATCTGCTGTAGAATATATTGCTACGGTTTTAATACCCATTTTTTGAGCAGATTTCATTACTCTTAAAGCAATTTCTCCTCGGTTAGCAACTAATATTTTTTTCATTGTAAATTGTTGTTTTTCTTCAAGTTCATTTTTAATTATATAAAAACTTGTATTTTAAATGGTATTTTACTGTAAAACATCAGCTTATGTCATACAACCATTTGGAAAGACGTGAAGAAGTTTTATTCCATTTCTATTAAAAGTTGATTTTTATCAACCGTTTGCCCTTTTTCAACACTTATAGATTTTATAACCGCATCTCTAGGGGCCGTTAAAGCGTTTTCCATCTTCATAGCTTCTAACACGAGAAGATAATCTCCTTCTTTTACCTCTTGCCCTTCTTGCACGTTTACTTCTAAAATTAAACCAGGCATTGGTGCTTTAATATCATTTACAATTTGGGCATTACCTAAAGACAAGCCCATTTTTTCTATAAGAAGATCTAGCTCGTTAGCAATATCGATTTCGTAAGAATTAGAATTTATTTTGACGACGTACTTTCTGTTTAGAAAATTACTATCTACTATTTCTGCTTTAAAAGATTTGTTTTCTTTTAAAACATGGTATTTGTTTGAAGAAAGTGGTTGAGCATCGAGTTTTTGAATTTCATCTAAATTAAATTCAAATTCTGCCTCACTATTTACTTTTACTTTATAATCTTTATCCATATTGATAAATAAATAGACTTATTTTTGACGATTTGTAAATATAGTAAATTCTAAACGCATTTTTTTTCAGAATTTCACTTTATCATAAAATTTTCAACTTTTTTAAAAATTGAAATATCTTTTATTATTTTATGATATACTTCTTATAAATTTAAGCATAAAAAAATCTCCTGTAATAGGAGATTTATATAAAAAATTGAATTTTTATTTTAGTGTGGTAATTTTTTACGTAGCAAACCATATAAAAAAGTTCCTAAAACCGCACCAGCAATTACTATTAAAATTGAAATATAACCCACTCCTGCTAACGTATACATTGGTCCTGGGCAAGCACCTGCTAAGCCCCACCCTAAACCAAAAATAATACCACCAAATAGATATCTTGAAATTCCTTTTTCTTTAGGTTGAAGTGATAAATCTGAACCATCTAAAGCTTTGTAATTTTTCTTTTTTAAAAATTGAACTCCAACTATCCCTATAGCTACTGCAGACCCCATAATACCGTACATATGGAAGCTAGCAAAGTTGAACATTTCATAAATTCTGAACCAAGACGCAGCTTCAGACTTGTACATAATAATTCCGAAAATTGTACCTAAAAATAAATAAAGTAGTGTTTTCATTTTTATAAATATTGTATTGTAGAGTGATACTAAAAAAGTACAGCATCACTAATTATTACTATTAGTTTTAAAAAATTAATGGATAAAGTAAATGTACCATAACCAAACCACCTATAAAGAAACCAATAATGGCAATTAAAGATGGTAATTGTAAATTACTTAAACCAGAAATACCGTGACCTGAGGTACAACCACCTGCATAACGCGCTCCAAAACCAACTAATAAGCCACCAATCAAAAGAATAAAAAAGTTTTTGAGGTTTAAATTTTCTAATGCAAAAATTTCTGTTGGCAAGTATGCTTTTCCTGCACTATTTATACCGTACGCTTTTAATTGCGGTAATAAACTTTCATTAATTTGAACGGTATTGGTAGATAAATAATTGGCTGCAATAAAACCACCTATAGCTGCGCCAATCATAATAGTTAAGTTCCAGCGTTGAGATTTCCAATCAAAATTGAAAAAATCTGCTATTTTACCACCTCCTCCAATAGAGCAAATAGATCTTAAGTTAGAAGACATACCAAATTGTTTGCCTATAACTAATAATAATAACATAAAAAATGCAATGGCAGGACCCCCAATATACCACGGCCAAGGTTCATAAATCCAATTCATACTAATTAATTTTTATACAAATATGCCTACTTCTTGTTTCAAACTTTGTAACACAAGTTACTTAATACTTTATTAGTAAAAACTGTTAATCTCATTCAAATTCACATAGTATTAATATAAAACGGTTTTTTGCATCTTAATTTTGAAGGTATAACCATAAAAATTTATACTATGAAAAAATTAATTTTAACTGGAGCATTTACATTATTATTAGCAAGTTTTGGACGTGCACAGGAAAATTTTGATAAACTTCCTGAAAATGCAAAAGAAATTATAGAAACCAATTATGCAAGTCATGAAATTGAAAAAATAGATATTGACGATGATAGTTACGAAGTAAAATTTGAAAATGATACTAAAATTGATTTTGACAAAGAAGGTAATCCTACTGAAATTAAAGGAGATGAAAAGGTACCTTACGACTTATTACCAGAAAAAATGAGTTATTTTTTAAAAAATAAGTACAAAAACGATTATGTGGATGAATGGAAAATGAATGAAGACGGACACAAGATTGAAATGAAAAGCGGTGCCGAACTTGTTTTTGACAAAGATGGAAATCTATTACAAAACAAGAGTTTAAAATAATTAAGAAACTCAGTTACAAAAAAGCCAAGCTAAAATAGCTTGGCTTTTTTAATGCTAAAAAGTGAATATATTACATAAAATATTTAATTGCATCACTTAAATCTAATACTGTAGCATTATCAAGATTACTTTCTAAAATACTGCTACCTGCTGCAGACCTATAACCTGCTGCACAATGTACTACCACTGGTTTATCTGTTGGTACTTCATTAGCTCTTTCTCTTAACTCGTGAAGAGGAATATTAATAGAATTGGTAAAAGGTTTATTTTCTTCTACTTCTGCTACATTTCTAATATCTACAATAGTATATTTTTCTTGATTATTTTTAAACTCTTCTAGATTAATTTCTGTAGAAGTATTTAAATTATCTGCTAAAGTAATTACTGCTTTTAATTGCTTTTCGTATCCAATCTTAGCCATTCTAGATAATGCTATCTCTAACATATCTACAGAAGGTATAGCTAAATAGAAAGGTTCTTCTGGTTTAACAATTGCACCTAACCAAGTTTCTAATTTTTGAGGTTCTCTTAAACCTTGAATATTTATACTACCTGGCAAGTGATTTGCTTTAAACTCTTCTTGCGCTCTTATATCTACAATAACAGCTCCAGGTTCTACTTCATTTACATTTAATAAAACTGGTACTTCTCCTACACTTTTTAAGAAATTATCTGGTCCTTTTTTATTAGTATCTACATCAAAGCCAAAATAATGAGGGATCATTGGTTGATCTTTCAAAATTTCTGCAACAAACTCTTCTTCTGTTTGTTCTTTAAAAGCCCAGTTACCCATTCTTTCGTTACCTAATGTTGAAGAAGAAGCATCACTCATATTTTTACCACAAAGTGACCCTGCCCCGTGAGCTGGATAAACAACAGTATTATCTGGTAAGTGAGTAAATTTATTGTTTATAGTATAGTACATTTGCTTTGCTAACTCTTCTCGTTTAGCTTGCATATTTCCTGCTGTTTCTCTTAAATCTGGTCTTCCTACATTACCGATAAATACAGTATCTCCTGTAAACAATACTTTTTCTTCTTTCAATTCTGTTAAAATTGAAATACTATCTGGAGAGTGTCCTGGTGTATTAATTGCAGAAAATTTTATTTCTCCCATTACAAAACTATCTCCATCATCAAAAGTTTGGTGTGGGTAATCTGCACCTAATAATTTACTAACATAAATAGTTGCCCCTGTTTCTTTATGTATTTGGTAGTGGCTACTTATAAAATCTGCGTGAGGGTGTGTTTCAAAAACAGCTACAATTTTGGCGTTATTCTCTTCTGCAAATTGGTAATAAGGCATTGGGTTTCTAGCAGGATCTACTACTGCCATTTTCCCTTCAGAAACGATTGCATAACTATAATGTGCTAAAGCTTTATCGTTAAATTGTTTAATATTCATTGATGTAGAGTTTTATTTTATTTCTTTATTTTTTTAGTTTGAAAAGGATATGTTAGTTGCTCTGTAAAGTTTTCTGGAAAACTCTCGTCTCCAGCAAATCCTAATTCTATATTTTGTCCGTTTGTGGGCACATAGGCTGTTTTAAAAAGATAATCCCAAATGCTTAAACTCAAACCATAATTCATTCCGTAAGGGTGTTCTTCTGGTAAATCTTTTACGTGGTGCCAAATATGCATTTTAGGGTTATTAAATATATAACCTAACCAACCATAACCCCAGCCTACATTTGCGTGATTTAAATGACCTATAAAAACTGCAAACATATGGATGATAAAAAATTGTTCTATCCCAAAACCTATCATTGCTAAAGGAATGTATTGCACACTTTTATATACAATAGTCTCCATAAAATGAAAGCGAAACTGTGCTGCAAACCCCATTTGTTTTACGCTGTGATGTACTTGATGAAACTTCCAGAGCCAGGCTCTTTTGTGCAATTGGCGATGTACATTCCATTGTATAAAATCTGCAATGACAAACATAATAAGTAATTGTGCCCAAACAGGAAAAGTTTGTACTTCTAGTGCTACAATATTTTTAATACCAAAAAGTGCTAAAAAATCATTAAATAACTCTACCCCAACATTAGAAATAGCGTTATAACCAATTAATGAAAATAGAAAAAAGTTAAAAATGATATAAAAACTATCTAACCAAAAACCTTTTCTAAAAATTGGTTGATTTTTTCTCCAAGGAATAAAAATTTCTAATAACCAAACTAACAGTGATAAAGCAATTAGCCAATAGAAATAATTAATCCACGATGGGGTAGTAATTTCAGTTATTAAATAGTTGAAATATCCCGTGAATGAGTTTTCTATTATATGTAGATACTTATTTAGCATTTTAGAATGATTGAAAACAAAAATACACATTATCTACACTTATGTAAGTAACTAGAGTTACATTAGAGGTTTTTAATAAGTGAAGTTGTAGAAAGGGAATCAAATTTTATTTCTTTTTAGCAAACATTCTTACTACAGAGCCTTTACCTATGTGCTTTTTCCCTTCAGATAGTTCTATTTCTTTTTCTTGTAGTTCTAAAAACTCAAAATTAGAGAAAGTAGTTTTTAATTCTTCCACAGAAAAAAGAAGTTCTTTGTCTTTTGGTCCGCCAATGTGTGGATATTTTTCTTGATAAGTTGGATGTTTTTGCCCAAAACCTTCAAAAATAATAACTCCGTTATGTTTAAGTATTTGAGTGATTTTTTGAAAGTAAGTTTCTTTTTTATCTGCTGCAAAATGAGCATATATTAATGCTACAGCGTCAAAACTATTAGACTTGTATGATATTTCTAAAAAACTTGCGGTTGTATAGTTAATAGAAACTTGAAGCTCTTTAGCATATTTTAAGGCTTTCTCTTTCGCTATTTCACTTAAATCAAAAGCTTCTACTTGCCAACCTTTAGTTGCTGCATAAACTGCATTTCTGCCTTCACCTTCTGCTGGAAACAATATTCTTTTTGGAGATATATTTGATAATTTTTCTGCTAAATATCTATTTGGTTCTTTTCCGTAGATATAATCTTTTGTATTAAATTTCTGTTCCCAAAATTCTTTCATCCTCCATAATATTTAAATTTCGTTTCTAATTTATTAAATCTAGAGAAGATAAGTTTTAAAATTAGAATTAATAAAATAGTAAACTATTTACAAGTTAATGCTATTTGTTGTTCTTTTAACTCTTCTTTACTTACTGCGGGGTTTATATGATTGTTAAGTTTATCTACAACAAGTTCTCCTATTTTTAAAGCATCTTCTTTGGTGCAAAAAACTAATTTTTTGTTTAAGCTTGGGATATATTCTTGCTTTATATAAATTTTGCTTGAGATTTTTTTTCTTACTTCATAACCATACCCGCCATCAACTTCTATTGCCTGTGCATAGTAATTTGATGTAGTTTCATTATTAGTAAAAAAGCTATTAAACTTAAAAAATAGAAAAATTAGAATTACTACAGTTATGGTAAAGAATAAATATTTCTTTTTCATTATCTAAATATTATAAAATAAAAAAACCAAAGCATATAGGTGAAACACTCATATACTTTGGTTTTTTTAAAAAAGTTATATCAAATTAGTCTTCTTCGTCGTATTCATCTTGAGTAAATACCTCGTAGTTATCATCTAAATATAAACTACCTGTTCTACCTAATAATACAAATGCACGAGTAGCTGTACTAAAACTAACTGCATCTTGTCTTGCTGTAGCTTCAAACTCTGTGATTTTTTCCCAATCATCATTTGTTGGATCATACTCCCAAATAGTATCTAATGCACCTCCATTATAACCTGTTGCAAAATAACCATAACCTGCTTGACTAAAGCCTACTGCGTTAGACCTTACTACGCTATAGCTATCTTCTTCATCTAAATCGTTTAAACGAGTCCAAACTTCAGAAGAAGGGTCAAATTGCCAAAAATCTGTATTATAAACTCCATTAGTAACACCTGTACCAAAATAAACTAGATCGTTTAATATAAAGTAAGCAGCATCTCTACGCTTACCTCCTCCAAAACCAACCATCTCTGTCCATTGGTCTGTAGATGGATTATATTTCCAGAAATCTTTTAAATCGTTATCTCCATCGTAACCAGTACCTACATAACCTGTACCGTTGATAGCAAAACCTGTAGCTGATCTACGAACTCCCCCACCAAAATCTGCGATTGAGTCCCAAGTATTTGTTGCTGGATTATACTCCCAAAAATCTTGAAGTTCATCATCACCATCATAACCTAAACCTAAATAACCTTTACCATCTATTGTAAAAGCTGAGGCTGCACTTCTTGGTGTACTAGGAAAATCTGCTTTTTGTACCCAGTAATCACCTTCTATATTATATTCCCAAAAATCTGAAAGGTAATCATCTCCATCATAGCCTGTACCCATATACCCTAAGTTATCGATAGTAAAAGCTGCTGCACTACTTCTAGGCACTCCATCAAAAACAGAACTCTCTACCCAGTTACCTCTATCAAAATCATCATCACTTGAACAAGCAACACCTAATGATGCTAATGCTAATCCTATAAAAAACTTTTTACCTTTAATCATTTTAATTCTAATTTTTATTAATTGTCTTTATAATTTGTATTGAACTTTTTAATTTAATTTTTCACAAAAATCTTTACTGATATTTTTATATATAATTATATCTAAACCATTCTATATATGTTAAACGTCAAAACTAAAATTTATTTTAATGCTTACCGTATATAGTAACTCTTTTTTTATTTAATTGTTACATTTTTTTTTAAAATCACTCTTAAATATCTCTTTATTAATAAGCAAAACTATCAAAAGATTTAATAATTGAGTACTCTACGTAAGAAATTATTAAGCTCTTCTGCAATTTTATTAGCTATTTTCTAATTATAAAACATTTTTTTGCAACAATTGTAAAATTTAAAACTCTTTATATTGATGATAAATATAATAAATGGATTTTTTAGCGTTCTTAATTAGGAGTTTAAACAAACATAATTTGAATATTAGTTGACTATCAAAAAAAATATACCAAATTGTATTTTTTACATATTAACAACTATATTTACCCGACCAAAAATAGCGTGTTTTTATATCGATACATTAACAATATCTGGCTATAAAAAATCATCATTAATCTATTATTTTTTTCATTAGTTATAACTAAGTAATACATTCGCACAAATTTATATTTATATGATTACACAGAAGTATCTTAATTACGGTGTGATGCTTTTAATTTTAATTAGCACTTTCTCTTGCTCGCAAGATGATACAGCTTATGCTGTTGGAGAGTCTTGGTTAGAAAGCAACACTAAAGTTTATTATATAGACACCATGAGCATAGAATCATCTACGTTTAAATATGACTCTTTAATTTCAGAGTCTAGTACTAGATTGATTTTAGGTGCTTATACAGATGATGTTTTTGGTTATACAGAAAGTCAAATTTATTCTCAATTTTATAGTACAAATTATATATTAGACACAGATGCTGTATATGATTCAATAGAAATTATATTAAAGTATGACAACTATTATTATAATGATACTTTATCTCCTCAAAAATTCTCTGTTTATACTGTAGAAGAAGATATTACTCCAGATGAGGATTATTATTATAATGTTACAGATTTTAAAGTTGACCCTACATCTATTGGAGATGTTACCGTCTATGCTAGGCCAATATCTCACGATTCTCTTACAATACCTCTAAGTGATGCATATGGAGAAGAAATGTTTAATAAAATATTAGATAATGATATCAATAATTCAGATGAATTTCTACAAGAATATCAAGGAATAAATATCGTAGCAGACCCTTCAAACACTTCTATTTTGGGTTTCTCTAAAGATAGCTTTATTAGAATTTACTATACCATTCCTGATGAAACTGCAGATCAAGAATTAACTTACGATATGCCTTTTAATAGCGTAAATACTTTTCATCTTGTAAATAATGAAATTGCAGGTACTATTTTTAGCAATTTAGATGATCAGGAAACATATTTATCTAGCTCTGATCCACAATCAAATGGATATAGTTATATTCAGTCTGGTTCAGGAATAGCTACTAGAATTGCTTTCCCATATCTTGAACGAATTTACGATATTGAAGGAGAAGGTTCATTTATTGACGCTAACGTTGAAATTACTCTTAAAAAGAATTCTCATACAGATAATTTATCTACTAGAGATTCGCTAAGCATCTATATTATAGATCAAGACTCTAACGTACTAAGTCAATTAACAGATTATACTCAAACTACATCTCTTGGGCTTTTAGACGATGATAACACCGAGTTTAATACAACTACCTATAAAATACCTGTAAAATATTTTATTGAGCAAAAACTATCTGAAGTAAATGGTGAAAATTGGTATTTAGCAGTCTACTCACAAGATTTTAATGCCTCTGTAGATAGATATATATTTTATGGTGAAGATGAACAAGATGACGACTTAAAATTAAAATTAGAATTAACATATGCCATTTATGATGAATAAGAAAAAAAGTTTATTATTTGTACTTATATTGGGAGTACTTGCTTCCCAAGAAATATTAGCTCAAAATAACTCTTTATCTAGCTCTCCTTATTCTTTAAGTGGTTTAGGCATTCTAAATCAAGTAAGTACAGGTAAAACAAACGCTTTAGGTAAGGCAGGTATTGCCATGAAATCTAGCACCTCTATAAATAACTTAAACCCTGCATCTTATGCAGGTATACCTTTACATAGTTTCTTTTTTGATGTTGGAGGGAAAGCTCAATTTGATACCTACGAAACTGCTGGAAATAAAGAAAATAGCTCTAGTGCAAATTTTTCTAATATTTCTTTTGCATTTCCTGTAAATGACAAATCTGGTATCGGTTTAACCCTTACCCCTTATTCTAGTGTGGGGTATAATATAGACGGTATAGAGACTGATATTGAAGGCTCTAACAACAGCTTCTCTACTATTGTTGAAGGTACAGGTGGGTTAAAAGACTTAAAGCTAAGTTATGGTTATAATATATTACCTAATTTAAGCATAGGTAGTTACGCTTCTGTGTTATTTGGTAAAATACAACAAACAGAAACAAACGTAATTAACCAAAACCTATTAGTAGTAGAGGACGATAATTATTACCGTGGTTTTAAATTTGGTTTTGGTACTCAATATGAATTGAATGAAAACTTTTCTTTTGGAGCAATTGTCAATCTTCCTGTAAGACTATCTGGCGATCAAGAAACTAGTATTACGCAGTTGTATGATGACCAAATAGAAGTTTCTACAGAATTAGATGATTTTAAACTTCCTTTAGAAGTTGGTTTTGGACTTCAAACAAAGCTAAATGACAATCTATACGCATATGCCGATTATAAACATAGCTTTTGGGATGAAACAGATCAAGAAGATTATATAGGAAAATATACAGATCAAGACTTTTTTGGATTAGGAGTTGAATATATACCAAACGAAAACTCTTTAAAATACTGGGAACACATAGAATACAGAGCTGGAGTAAGCTATGATAATGGAAATATTCTTGTAAATGATGAAGAAACTGTAGATAATTATGCACTTAGTTTAGGTATTGGTTTACCTCTAAGAAGTACTAAGCATTCTATGATTAATATATCTTATTCTTATGGACAAAAAGGTAAAATTTCTAATAGCTTAATAAAAGAGAATTATCATTTAATAAGCGTTAACCTAAGTTTTGAAGGAATTTGGTTTGTTAAGCGTAAATTAAATTAATTATTATTTTCTCCTATAATTATTCTGTTTGAATAATTATAGGAGAATTTCTTTATAGAATATATATACTCCCATTAACAATACTAGCCAACCAAAACCTTTCTTTAGTTTGGCTCCATCGATAAACTTGTTTAAGTAGATTCCTAAAAAAATACCTACTATAGATAAAGCAGAAAATGATAATAGAAAATACCAGTCTATATCTATTTGCAAAGCATCTCCTAAAAAACCTATTAAAGAGTTTAATGCTATAATAAATAAAGAAGTTGCTGCGGCCTTTTTAATTGGTAGCTTAGCAAAAAATATTAATATGGGCACAATTATAAATCCTCCTCCTGCTCCTACTAAGCCAGTAACCACTCCTGTAACTATCCCTAGTATTATTAAACTAAAGAGATTAATTGATTTTGTTTGCTCTAGATTAATGGAAGACATTTCTCTTTTTTTATTAAATATCATAGAAAAAGATGCGACTAACATTAAAGCTGCAAAAAACACCATAATTACCATATCTTTAGAAATAGTAATTTTTTCATTCTGAAAAATAGTTTCTGGAATGGCTGGTATAATAAACTTTCGGGTAGAAAATACTGCTATTACAGCAGGAACAGCAAAAATTAAAGAAGTACTAAAATTAACTAATTTTTTTTGTACATTTTTTATTGCGCCAAACATAGAACTGCTTCCTACTACAAATAAAGAATAACCAGTAGCTAGCACAGGATCTATCCCTAACAAATAAACAAATACAGGCACTGTTAAAATAGACCCCCCTCCTCCAGTAAGTCCCAAAACAACTCCAATTATCAACGCAGCTATATAACCAAGAATAGTAATTAACATCAAAAAAATTTCTTTGTAAACAAAACTATTTAAAAAAGTAGTTGATTTAAGTAATGTAAGTTACACAGCAATTAACTTTATTGCGTTTCTATATAATTCTATTTTTTTTTGATTTTCTAATTTTTTAAGTAATCTAGAAATTACTACTCTAGATGAGTTTAAATCACGAGCAATATCTTGATGAGTAATTTCTATATAATTAGAATTAAAAACTTCCTTTTTATGCTCTAAATACTTAATAAGCCTACTGTCAAGTTTAGAAAAAGCTATATTATCTATAGACTGAAGCACCTCCATTAAACGATGATGATAACTATCAAACACAAAATTTCTCCAACTTTTATATTTTGAAGACCATTCTTCCATTTTTTGAATTGGAATCATTAATAAAGTAGAGTCTATTTCTGCAATCGCTTTAATCTCACTCTTTTTATCTCCTAAACAACAAGCTAAAGTCATAGCACAAGTATCTCCTTTTTCTAAAAAATATAATAACAATTCATCTCCATTCTCATCTTCTCTTAATATTTTTATAGAACCTTTTAAAATTAAAGGCATAGATCGTATGTAATCGTTATACTTTATAAGCTCTTCTCCTGCTTTTACCTCTTTTTGTATAGCTATTTCATTAATTTCTTTTAATAATTCTGGCTGAAAAAAGCTTCCGTAATTTTGCTGAAGTTCACTATTTAACATAAAGTATTTATTTTTTCACTTGTTTTACCTCTTCTAGAGATACCATTTTGTCTTGTTTATTCCCCCAACTATTCATCACGTAATTGAGTACATCTACCACTTCTTGGTCTTTTAAACCTACAGGGATCATTACATTATCAAACTTATTACCGTTTACCGTAATTTCTCCATTTAAGCCATATTTAACCGCATGGATACTTTCTGTTCTTTTTTTAGTTAACCAATCAGAGCTTCTTAGCGGCGGGTACATTTTAGGTATTCCTTTACCAGTAGCTAAGTGACATTGAGCACATTTTTTTGTATAAATGCTTTTACCTGCAGAAATACTTTTTTGCAAAGGTGTTTTTTCTACTTTTTCTACTTCAAACTTATCTGTAGTTTTTTTCTCTTCTTCATTTTTACAACTAACAAAAATCAATAATGAGAAAATAAATAATAAACTCTTTTTCATATTCAAATAGAATAATTTTAAGATAAAGGTACAAAAGTAAAGGTTAAAATTTTAAACAAACCTTGCTATAGAAGACTCTATTTTTTTTAATTACTCTTATATTCACAGACTTATTAAAATTATTGTATGAAAAAAATAATTACTTTACTCTTATTTGTATTATCTATATGTTCTTTTGCTCAAGAAAACTCTTCTAAAATTTTAAATAATATTAATCAATACAAACAATATGGTTATGAATTTAAAAACTATTCTTTATTTAAAAAAAACACACCAAATGAAGAAACTCTAATACAAAACATATCTAAATCTGTAAATAATGCTACTTTTTTAGAAATAGACACCAATGTTATTCAGCAAATTTATAAAGAGAAACCTTTATTAGTAAGCATATCTATTCCTTATCAAAATTCTGTTATAGAAATTGAATTATATAAAAAAGATATATTATCTGAAGATTTTCAAGCAACAGACCAAAACAAAGAAACTATTAATTACAAACCAGGAGCTTATTATAGAGGAGTTATAAAAAATTCTGAAAAATCTATAGTTGCCTTTAGCTTTTTTAAAAATAGTGCTTACGGTGTAGCTTCTTCTTTAAGATTAGGTAATGTAAATATTGGAAAAATTAAAGATTCTGAAACTTACATAGCATACACAGAAAGTGATTTAAAAGGAGAAAATCCGTTTACTTGTGGTTTCTCTCAAATAGAAGAGAATACAAAAAAAATAACTGAAAAATTAAATAACACCTCTAACTCTTCAGCAGCATTAACAAACAATTGTGTGAGAATCTATTATGAAGTTGCTTATCAACCTTATGTAGAAAATAATTACGATTCTACCCAAACCCTTAATTGGCTAACCTCTATCCATAACAATATTTCTACACTTTATGCTAACGATAATATACAAATTGCATTAAGCACTACAATGATATGGACAACTCCTGATCCGTATACGTATGGTTATCAAAACAACTTATACTACTTCTATGCTAATAGAACTACTTTTAATGGAGATTTAGCACATCTAATTAATCAACCCTCTACTACTAGTGTTGCTTTTTTAGATTCTTTATGTGAAGAAAATAATTACGCATACTCTGCAGTTAGTCAGTATTTTAATCAAATTCCCGCTTATTCTTGGACTATTAATGCTTCTACGCATGAGATAGGTCACTCTTTTGGCTCTCCACATACTCATGCTTGTTATTGGAACGGGAATAACACCGCTATTGATGGTTGCGGACCTGCAGGTGGCGCAAATGAAGGTTGTAATGCTATTATCCCTTCTAACGGAGGTACCATAATGAGTTATTGCCACTTGGTTTCTGTAGGTACTAATTTAGCCAATGGTTTTCACTCCCAACCCGCTCAATTAATGAGAGATAATATAAATAACAAAACTTGTTTAGGTACAGACTGCATCAACTCTTGTTTTAGATCTATAGACAATGTAGTTTTTAACAACACCACTTCTACATCTACAGATATTACTATAAACGACAACTACTCTAACCAATGGTATTATAACTTAAAACCATACGGTAATAATTCAAATAACTGGATTACCACCAATACTAATACATTTTCTGTAAACAATCTTTCACCAAATACTTATTACCAACTTTCTATTACTAATATTTGTAACAATACAGAAATAGGGAGCGCATTAAACTTTCTGTTTTTAACAGACGGTGATTTTTGCGGAAATGATCAATTTTTTGATTCAGGGTTACAGTTTAATAATTATGGTAACAACCAAAATCTTATAAAAACTTTTTACCCTACTAATAGCAATAATAAAGTTACCTTAAGTTTTTCTGAATTTAATACAGAACTTGATTACGATTTTATGACTATTTATGACGGAACGTCTGTTAACGACCCTGTTTTTACCAATGGAGATAATTTATCTGGTAATTTAACTTCTCAATCACTTAGTTATACCGCAACCAATACAGATGGAGCTATCACTATTAAATTTACTTCAGATAGTTATACCACAAGATCTGGTTGGACCGTTAACATTTCTTGCGGAACTTTATCTACCACAAACATTCATAAAACATCTATCAACATATACCCTAACCCTACTAATGCAATATTTCACGTAGATGCAGAAACAAATATTTCTAGCATTACTATATATGATATTGCCGGAAGAAAAGTGATAGAAAATAACAACCTATCTACTAACAACGCACAAATTAATATAGAAACTCTAATGAGTGGTGCATATTTTGTAAATGTAGAAGTAAATGGTAAAAGAGAGATCTTTAAGATTGTAAAGAATTAACAGTTTTAATTCTATAAAAAATGCTGCATAATTAATGCAGCATTTTTTTTATCATAATAACATATTTTTTTAAAATAACCAAAACCTTGCCTCTATCTCATTCTATATAAAAACAAATAACTGATTTGTGGCAAAATATAAAGCAAATACATTTCTACATTGAAAAAACAGAAAAACCCTTAGAAATTAATCTAAGGGTTTTTATTATCTTATAAAATTTAAAAAAACTAGATTTAGTTCTTTTTGAATTTTGAGTATTTGTTCTTGAACTTGTCAATACGACCAGCTGAATCGATAAGTTTTGTCTTACCAGTATAAAAAGGATGAGAAGTTCTAGAAATCTCCAATTTAACTAATGGATATTCTGTTCCTTCAACATCAATAGTTTCTTTTGTATTAACTGTTGACTTAGTAATAAAGACTTCTTCGTTAGACATGTCTTTAAAAGCTACTAGTCTATAATTTTCTGGATGGATTCCTTGTTTCATCTTCTTTAGCTTTAAACCTTATAATTTTCGAAGTGCAAATTTATATAAAATATATTATCCTACAACATATACAGCAATATTTTTTACATAAATAAAAGTTTTTGAATAGCCTATGTAACCTTTTTCTATATTTGTACACTAACAAGCCAAACTTTAATCTTTCAAAAATATGGAAAATTCTACAACTATTAAAAGTACAGCCTTTACTTATGGTATTGTTTTAGGTGTGGTAAGTATTATAATGCTTGTTTTAATTTATGTATTAAATATTACAGATACAAATTACTTTTTAGCCATTTTAAGTTTCTCACTTTCTATTCTTGTTTATTTTTTTGGTTTGAAAGAATTTAAATCAAAAAATAGCGGTTTTATTTCTTTAACAGATGCTTTAAAAGTAGGTTTAGCAATTGCTGTAATTGGTGGTTTAATATCTGCTGTTTACACCTATATACATTACTCATTTGTATATCCTGAATTTTTAGAAATAACACTAGAAAAAGCGCAACAAGAAATGTTAGACAGCAACTCAAGTATGTCTGATGCTCAAATGGAACAAGCTCTAGCGATAAGCAAAAAAATGGTTAGTCCATTTGCTCAAGCTACATTTAGCTTGGTTGGATCTATATTTTTTGGCTTTATTATTTCTTTGATAATTGGTTTAATTATTAAGAAAAAGAATCCTGCGTTAGAAGGATAAAACTTATTTTATGCAATTATCAATAGTTATCCCGCTTCTTAACGAAGAAAAATCTTTACCAGAGTTATATAATTGGATTGTAGAAGTAATGCTTTCCAATTCTTTCTCCTATGAAATCATTTTTATTAATGATGGTAGTACAGATCATTCTTGGCAAATTATAGAAGACCTTGCTACCACAAGCCAAAATGTAAAAGCAATTCATTTTAAAAAGAACTACGGTAAATCTCAGGCTTTACACGCAGGTTTTTTAATGGCTAAGGGAGAAGTGGTAATTACTATGGATGCAGATTTGCAAGACAATCCAGAAGAGATTCCAGAACTTTACCACCTTGTTCACAATGAAAACTACGATATTGTTTCTGGCTGGAAAAAGAAGAGATACGACAATGTAGTCACTAAAAACCTACCTTCAAAACTCTTTAATCTTGCCGCAAGAAAAGTTTCTGGCTTAGCCTTACACGATTTTAACTGCGGTTTAAAAGCATATAAATTAGAAGTTGTTAAAAATATAGACGTTTACGGTGAAATGCACCGCTACATACCATTATTAGCAAAAAACGCAGGCTACACTAACATTCGTGAAAAAGAAGTAAAACACCAAGCCAGAAAATACGGAGAAACAAAATTTGGTTCAGAAAGATTTTTACACGGACTATTAGATTTAATTACCATTTGGTTTTTGTCTAAATTTGGTAAAAACCCAATGCACTTATTTGGCGGGCTAGGTATTCTCATGTTTTTTATTGGCTTTCTATCTGCCTTATACATTGGTATTTCTAAATTATACCACCTATATAACCACGTACCAGATATTCTTGTTACCCAAAACCCTTGGTTTTTTATTGCACTAACAGTTATGGTTATAGGTACACTACTATTCTTGTCTGGATTTATTGCAGAATTAATTTTACGCACACAACGTAAACATGAACGTTATAAAGTTAGCAAAACGCTAAATCACTAGAGCTTCAGCAATTTTTATATATTTTTGTTTACTACCAAACTAAAAAAATATTATGGAAGAGATATTATCTAAAGCAAAATATTGGTTATCTGATGTTTTTGATGAAAATACAAGAAAAAAAACACAAGACCTACTAGAAAATAATAAAGCAGAACTAGAAGATAGTTTTTACCAAGATTTAGCCTTTGGTACTGGCGGTATGCGCGGTATTATGGGAGTAGGTACCAATAGAATTAACAAATATACTTTAGGTAAAAATACACAGGGATTGTCTAATTATTTAAAAGAACAATTCCCTAAAAAAGAAATTAAAGTTGCAATTGCTTACGATTGTAGACATAATAGTAAAGAACTTGCGCAAATTGTAGCCAATGTTTTTTCTGCTAACGGAATTAAGGTGTTTATCTTCTCAGACCTACGCCCTACTCCAGAGCTTAGTTTTGCAGTAAAATATTTAGACTGCCAATGTGGTATTGTACTAACAGCAAGCCATAATCCGCCAGAATATAACGGTTATAAAGTTTATTGGGAAGATGGCGGACAATTAGTACCACCACAAGATCATGAAATTATTACAGAAATTAATAATTTAGAATACCAAGAAATTAAATTTGAAGCTAACGAAGAGCTAATAGAATATATAGACCAAGAAGTAGATCAGGCATTTGTAGAAGCTTCTCTAGCCAATGTAGATTTTGGAGTTTCTAAAAAAGCAAAAGAAGATTATAAAATTGTATTTACAAGTCTTCACGGTACTTCTATTACATTAATTCCGCAAGTATTAGAAAAAGCTGGATTTAGCAATGTTTTCATTGTTAAAGAACAAGCAGAACCAAATGGTGATTTCCCTACCGTAAAATCTCCTAACCCAGAAGAGCCAGACGCTTTAAAAATGGCCTTAGAGTTAGCAGATGAAAAACAAGCAGATATGGTAATTGGTACAGACCCAGATAGTGACCGTTTAGGGATTGCCGTAAGAGATAACGATGGTAAAATGGTTTTATTAAACGGAAACCAAACCATGGTTTTAATGACAGATTTTTTACTGAAAGAATACCAAGCAAAAAACAGCTTCAAAGGGAATGAGTTTATTGCTTCTACAGTAGTTTCTACCCCAATGATGAATCAATTAGCAAAACACTACGGCGTAGAATGCAAACTAGGTTTAACTGGTTTTAAGTGGATTGCCAAAATGATTAAAGATTACCCACAACAAACCTTTATTGGTGGTGGTGAAGAAAGTTTTGGATATATGGTAGGTGACTTTGTAAGAGATAAAGATGCCGTTACCTCTACCCTACTTGCTTGTATGATTGGTGCTGCTGCAAAAGCAGATAGTAGTTCTTTTTACAATGAATTACTAGAGCTTTATAAAACCCACGGTTTATACCAAGAAAAATTAATTTCTTTAGTTAAAAAAGGAATTACTGGTGCAGAAGAGATTAAAACCATGATGACAGATCTTCGTGAAAATCCGCCAAAAGAATTTAATAATACTAAAGTAGTTTTATTTGAAGATTACCAAACTGGTAAAGCACAAGACTTTAAAGAAAACATTACAAAAGAATTAGATTTCCCTAAATCTAACGTATTAATTTTCTATTTAGAAGATGGTAGTAAAATTGCTGCAAGACCAAGTGGTACAGAACCTAAGATTAAATTTTATGTTAGCGTAAATGGTAAATTAGATACAGCAGAAAATTATAAAAAAACAAAAGAACAATTAGAAAATAAAATTGATTCGGTACTTTCGCATTTCGATTTTTAACTATCTATTTTAAATGAAATACATTAAAAAGATTTACCCTTTTGTACTTCCTTATAAGAAGTATGCTTTTTTAAACATATTTGCCAATATATTTTACGCATTGTTTAGCACCCTTTCTATGGTAGCGCTAATTCCTATGCTTAAAGTAATGTTTGGAGAAGCAAAACCTATAAAAGAGGTTCCAGCTTATAGAGGTATAGTACATTTAGGAGACTTTTTTAACGAATATTCTAATTATTACATTACCACCACTTCAGCAGAAAAAGGAGGTGTCTACACCTTAACAATATTGGTAGGTATAATTATTAGCTTATTCTTATTAAAAAATCTTTTCAATTATATGGGGCTATATTTTATTGCCTTTTTAAGAAATGGTGTTTTAAAAGACTTAAGAGATAAATTATATAAGAAAATTGTAGAACTTCCTATTTCGTTCTATTCAGAAAAAAGAAAAGGAGATATTATTGCCAGAATGACTTCTGATGTGCAAGAAGTTCAAAATTCATTTTTAGCGGTTTTAGAATTAATTGTAAAAGAGCCTCTGACCATCATTTTTACCATTGTTGGAATGTTGTTAATTAGTCCAAAGTTAACTCTATTTGTGTTTATTTTTATTCCGGTTTCAGGATATGTCATTTCTTTAATCGGTAAAAAGTTAAAAAAGAAATCTGATAAAGTTCAGCAAGAAAACGGTCATATTCTTTCGAATTTAGAAGAAACGCTTTCAGGTTTAAAAATCATAAAAGCTTTTAATGCTGAAGGAAGGTTTACGCAAGTCTTTCAAGAATCTACAGAGAGACATTTTAAATTTTCAAATGATTTAATGCATCGTAAAAATTTAGCTTCACCAGTAAGTGAATTTTTAGGTATCGTGGTTATTTCTATTTTACTTTTATATGGCGGTAGAATGGTCGTTCTCGAAGGAACTTTAGATGGAGCATCTTTCATCACATACATGGGGTTAGCATACAATATTCTTACACCGGCAAAAGCGATAAGTAAAGCTTCTTATGAAGTTAAAAAAGGAAATGCCGCTGCAGAACGTGTACTTAGCGTTTTAGAAACTAAAAACCCAATACACAATAAAGAAAATGCGATTATAAAAGATACGTTCGAAAATGGAATTTCAATTAACAATATATCTTTTCGTTACGAAGATTATGATGTCTTAAAAAACTTCTCCATAGAAGTCCCAAAAGGAAAAACCATTGCATTAGTAGGTCAATCTGGTAGCGGGAAATCAACCATCGCCAATTTAGTTACTCGTTTTTACGATATCGAAAGTGGCGAAATTTTGATTGACGGTATTAATATTAAAAATATTACCAAAGATAGTCTGCGTAATTTAATGGGAATGGTTACCCAAGATGCTATTCTTTTTAACGACACCATTAAAAATAATATTTTAATGGCCAAAGAAGATGCCAGTGATCAAGAAATTATTGATGCTCTTAAAATTGCCAACGCTTGGGAGTTTGTTTCAGACTTACCTAATGGCATAGAAACTAATATTGGAGATAGCGGTAATAAATTGAGTGGCGGACAAAAACAACGTCTTTCTATTGCTAGAGCGGTATTAAAAAACCCACCAATTATGATTTTAGACGAGGCCACCTCTGCTCTAGATACAGAAAGTGAAAAATTGGTACAAAAAGCCTTAGAAAATATGATGAAAAACAGAACCTCTATCGTCATTGCACACAGACTTTCTACCATTCAAAATGCAGATAATATTATTGTTATGCAACGCGGTGAAATTGTAGAACAAGGCAAACACCAAGAACTACTAGCTTTAAACGGTACTTACAAAAACTTAGTAGAAATGCAATCTTTTGAATAATTGTGAAATTTAAAAGATGACAGAACAAGAAAAAGAAGATAAAATAATACAACAGCTGCAATCTAATAAGCAAGCTGATCAAGCTTTTTCTGAACTTGTTTCTCTTTATAAAGAAAGACTTTACTGGCACATAAGAAACATGGTTAAAAACCATGAAGATGCTAACGATGTTCTACAAAATACCTTTATAAAAGTATTTAGGTATATTAAAAATTTTAAAGGAGACAGCAAACTATACAGTTGGATGTACCGCATTGCTACTAATGAGAGTATTACCTTTTTAAATAAAAAGGCAAAAAAGCTTCAATTATCAGATCAAGAATTACAAGATCAATTAATAGATAATTTAGAAAGTGATGTTTATTTTGAAGGAGATAAAATTCAAATTGCTTTACAAAAAGCACTCAACACTCTTCCAGAAAAACAGCGACAGGTTTTTAATATGAAATACTTTCAAGACCTTAAATACAAAGAAATTGCCGAAATTTTAGAAGTTACAGAAGGTGCCTGCAAATCTAACTATCACCACGCTACAAAAAAAATTGAAGAATATCTCAAAAGAGATTAAACCTTTACTATATAAAATAGTCTTATAAGTAAATGAAAGAGAAACACAACATACCAAAACAAAACGGCTTTAAAGTCCCTAATCAATATTTTGAGGACTTTAAGGTAGATTTCTCTCATGCAGATACAATCTCTAAGCTAGATAAAATTAAAACTACAGGGTTTAAAACACCTGATAATTATTTTAATGATTTTAAAGTAGATATCCCTTCAGAAAATAAAAAATCTAAAGTTATCTCTCTTTACAGAAATCAGTTTTTCACAGTGATTACCACTGCAGCTGCTGTATTATTATTTATTGTATTAATTTATAAAGAAAAAACAGTAGAATTTTCAGAAACTACAGAGCTTAACCAATTAGCTATAGAAAATTATTTAGAACAAAATGATTTTGATTTTGAAAATGAAATAGATTATAATAGTGATGCTTATTTTATTAGTATTAAAAAAGAATTAAACACTGTAGGTGACGAAGCCATCTTAGAATATCTTGCACAAAGCTCTGATATGGACATAGCTTCTTTACTTAACGACAACTAATTATGAAAAAATATATTTTTTACCTCGCTATATTTCTTTTCACCTCTTCTATGTTTGCCCAGAAGGGAGAAGATGAAAAAATTAAGTCTTTAAAAACAGCTTTTATTACAGAAGCTCTTTCACTAACTCCTACAGAAGCTCAAAAATTTTGGCCTGTTTATAATTTATACGAACAAAAAGAAAGTGAAATTTTAGACAGTAAATGGTGTGAAGTTCAAAACGGACTAGAAACCGTAGATGAAATTTCAGAAGAAAAAGCAGAAAAAGTTTTAGCTATGTATATGAAAATTAAAGACGATCGTCTTCAATTAAGAAAAGAGTACGTAGCAGATTTAAAGAAGCTCATGTCTTCTAAAAAAATACTAATGCTTAAAAAAGCAGAACACGATTTTCATAAAATGCTATTAGAAAAATTTAAAAAATAAATTATTCTTCAATCGTATTTTCCATAAAAATCAGTTTTGAAATTCTGTTTTTCCCTGCAGCATAAGCTACAAATTCATTTATAAAATTTATGGTATAAAACGGCTCATCACTCAATTGTTGCCAATTTTCTCCGTAGTCATAACTATAAGAAATACCTTGAAACCCTACTGCAATTAACTCTTTACCACCTGTATTGGGTACAAATTTCACACAACTTCTATAACCAGGTTCTTTATTTTTTGCTATTACCTTCCACGTTTCTCCCCCATCTTGTGTAATTACCTTATTGTTTTCATTGTAATTAGGCTTTGTATAATCTCCGCCAATAGCTACACCTAAATTTTGATCGTAAAAATCTAAACTATAAGCTCCCGTTGTACTTTCGCCTTGCGTAATAGGTAAGTCAAAAACTTCCCAACTTTCACCTTTATCTTTAGATGTATAAATTCTAGATTTTTTTCCGCCAGAAATAAACCAAACTTGATTACCCACAATAGAAATATTACTATTACTTGCCGCAAATGCAGCTTCACCTTCTAATGCTTCAGGCAATACAGAACAATCTATTTTATTCCATGTTTCTCCAGCATCTCTAGTAATAATTACAGACATACAACCATCGGTAGGGTCACCAATAGCTATTCCGTCAGTTGCATTCCAAAATGCCATAGCATCATAAAACACATTTTCTCCCTCTTCTTTATAAACCAACTTTCTTTTACCAAAATAGTTTACTTTGTAAAGCATAGCAGGGTTTCCTGCAGATAGTATAAAATCAGAATCTTCTGTACTCCCAATTGCTCTAAACTCAGTGTCTTTACTCGCTTCTCTTATTTTACCCATAAAAGCAACAGAGTTATCTGCCGTATTTAAATAACCAAATTTACCACCAGAACCTGCATAAAAAACATAATTAGCATTTACGTGCAGTGCTCTAATACTTATGGGCTTAGTGTAAATATCTTCTACATTAACTGAGGTAAATTGATGAGAAGTAATTTCTTGCTGTGCAACATTTACACAAGCTGTTAAAAATAAAAAAAGAATAAGTCCGGTAAAACCCCTCATAAATAGATTTTTTCCAAATATAACATTATTCACATATTTAATTACGTAACTTTGCAGACTAAAATTGACAAAAAAATGCGATTGCACAGAAACTTGGTTTTTGCAGTAATAGATGCTTTAAAAGCTATATTTGACGAAAATAAATATGCCGATAAAGAAATTGCTAAAGCCTTAAAAAGAGATAAACGTTGGGGGTCTAGAGACCGTAGCTTTATTGCTGAAACTACTTACGATATTGTTAGATGGAAAAGACTATATGCAGAGATTGCTGATGTAAAAGAACCTTTTTCTAGACCAAATTTATTTAGATTATTTGCTGTTTGGGCTACCTTACGAGGTATAGAATTACCAGATTGGAAACAATTAGAAGAAACCCCTACTAGAAGAATTAAAGGTAGGTTTGACGAGTTAAACAAAACAAGAAAATACAGAGAATCTATTCCAGATTGGTTAGATAAATTAGCTATAGAAGAGCTAGGAGAAGAAAAATGGACCAAAGAAATTGCTGCTCTAAATAAACAGGCTCCTGTAGTTTTAAGAGCTAATACTTTAAAAAACAGCAAAACAGCTTTAAAAGACAAACTTTTTAAAGAAAATATTGAAACACATACTGTTAAAGGTTATAAAAATGCTTTAATACTAGAAGAAAGAGCTAATGTTTTCTCTACAGAAGCATTTAAATATGGTTCTTTTGAAGTACAAGATGCTTCTTCTCAATTAGTAGCAGAATTTTTAGATGTTAAACCTGGTATGCGCGTTGTAGATACTTGTGCTGGTGCAGGAGGTAAATCTTTACACTTAGCTGCTTTAATGGAGAATAAAGGCTTAATTATCTCATTAGATATTTACGAGAATAAACTAAAAGAATTAAAAAGACGTGCAAAACGTGCTGGAGCTCATAATATTGAAACCAGAACAATAGATACTACCAAAGTTGTAAAAAAACTTTATGGTACTGCAGATCGTGTACTTATTGATGCACCTTGTAGCGGATTAGGAGTTTTAAGAAGAAACCCAGATGCTAAATGGAAACTTCAACCTGAATTTATTGATGAAATTAGAAAAACTCAAGCAGAGATATTAGATCGTTATTCTAAAATTATTAAAGAAGATGGTAAACTTGTATACGCTACATGTTCTATTCTTCCTTCTGAAAATCAAAAACAAGTAAAAGCATTTTTAGAAAGAGAAAGCGGAAAAGACTTTATGCTTACTAATGAGAAAATTATTTTATCTCATGAAAGCGGTTACGATGGATTTTATATGGCTTTATTAGAAAAAAGAAAATAAGTTTCTATGAAAAAAATTCTACTTTTATCAATTATCATATTAATTAATATGGCTTGTACGCAAGCCCAAGTTCCGTCGGGATATTATAGCACTGCCCAAGGCTTAACCGGTTACGCTTTAAAAACCGAATTAAGCTCTATTATCACCAATGGTCACAACGCACAAAGTTATGGTGATTTATGGACGGTTTATTATAGTTCAGATCGTGATAATTATTATGAAAATGATGGTAGCGTTTTAGATATTTATTCTGAAGATCCTAGTGGATCAGACCCTTATAATTTTACTATTGGTAGTGATCAATGCGGTAGCTATTCTGGAGAAAATTCTTGTTACAACAGAGAACATTTGTTTCCTAAAAGCTATTTTAACGATCAATCACCTATGGTGACAGATATGCATCATATATACCCAACCGACGGGTATGTAAATGGGCAACGTGGAAGTTTTCCTTTTGGTGAAGTAAATAATGCATCTTGGACATCTCTAAACGGAAGTAAAAAAGGAAACAATTCTTATACCTATTCAGGAGCTTATACAGGTACTGTTTTTGAACCTATAGATGAATTTAAAGGTGATGTTGCTAGAACATGGCTTTACATGGCTACTCGTTATGAAAGCCAAATTGCCGGTTGGGAAACCAACTCTAGTAATAGTAATATTGTTCTTAACGGAACATCAAATCAAGTTTTTGAAGATTGGATGTTAGATATGTTAATAAGTTGGCATAATGCAGACCCTGTTTCTCAAAAAGAAATAGACCGTAATAATGCAGCGTATACTTTTCAAGGGAACAGAAACCCGTTTATTGATAATCCGCAATACGTTGCTCAAATTTGGGGAACAACAGATACACAAGCTCCTACTGCACCAACTAATTTAACTTACAGTAATTTAACCAACAATTCTGTAATTTTATCTTGGACAGCAGCTACAGATAATGTGGGAGTATATTCATATACAATTGAACAAAACGGAACAAATATAGGTTCTACCACTGCTACTAATACAACTTACACTGTTACCAATCTAACCGCGCTTACTTCTTATAATTTTGAAGTGTATGCTTTAGATGCTTACGGTAATGTTTCTGTGGCTAGTAATTTAATAACTGTAACTACTTTAGATAATCCTGGAGTAGCATTTAGTGAAGATTTTAATGATTGTGAAACCGTACAATTTACTGCTATTAGTGAATTAAGTGATTTAGACTGGGAATGCACCACAGAGTTTGGTGAAAATAATACGGGCGCTTATCAAATGAATGCTTATTCTAACGGAAGTCAAGTACCTAGCACAGATTGGCTAATTACTAACAACAAAATAGATTTTGATGCATATACTAACGAGACTTTAAGCTTTTTTACTGCCGCCACATTTGGTAATTCAACGTTACAATTATTATATTCTTCAGATTATAATGGTAGTAATAATCCTTCAAATTTTACTTGGCAAGTTGTACCAAATATCTCTATCCCATTACACACAGATGGTGGTAGTACTATAGAAGAAACTTATTTTTCTACTATAGATATAAGTTCTATCACGGGACAAGTCTATTTTGCCTTTAAGTATGATACTTCTAATGGAGACAGCGCTACAAGATATACAGTAGATAGTTTTACAATAGCAGGAGATCAAAACTTAGCTACAAACCCAAAAAACAAATTACAATTTAGCATTTACCCTAACCCTGCTAATGGAATTTTAAATATTGATTTTTCTACTAATGAAGAATATTCTTACGCTATTTATGACTTAAACGGAAGATTAATAATTAAAAACAACCAAACCATAAATAAAGAAATATCTGTTAAAAACCTATCTAGCGGTCTTTATTTATTACAAGTTACAGTAAAAGGGTTAACTGCAACCAAGAAGTTAATTGTAAATTAAAAGTTATTAACGATACTTAGTTAAAAAGCGACAAAATTTTGTCGCTTTTTTTATATCTTAAATTCATCATAAAAAGTTAAATTTGCATTTTTAAAACTCAACGCAAATAACCTATTATGATTCTTTTCTTCGGGAACCCTCAATCTACCGTTTATGCGGTTCAAGTTCAAAAAAACTTAACTACAGAAAACGTTGAAAAACTTAACTGGCTTTTTGGCAATACTCACCAAATAGATCAAACAATATTAGAAGGAAACTTTATAGGGCCACGTGCAGCTATGATTACTCCTTGGAGTACTAATGCCGTAGAAATTACCCAAAATATGGGAATTGAAGGTATTATTAGAATTGAAGAATTTTACGGAGTAGAAGAAGGTTATAATGAGTTTGACCCAATGTTGTCTCAAAAATATAACGAGTTAACTCCAACTATTTTTGATATTCATTTACAACCAGAAAATGTTATTGAAATTGAAAATATTGAAGCATATAACCAACAAGAAGGTCTTGCTTTAAATAATGAAGAAGTAAAATACCTAGAACAACTTTCAGAAAAATTAGGTAGAAAACTAACAGATTCTGAAGTATTTGGTTTCTCTCAAGTAAACTCAGAGCATTGTCGTCATAAAATATTTAACGGTTCTTTTGTAATTGATGGTGAAGAAAAACCAACTTCACTATTTAAGCTTATAAAGAAAACTTCAGAAGAAAACCCTAACGAAATTGTTTCAGCATATAAAGATAATGTAGCCTTTATTAAAGGACCTAAAGTCGAGCAATTTGCCCCTAAATCTGCAGATAAACCAGATTTTTATCAAAATACAGAGTTTGATTCGGTTATTTCTTTAAAAGCAGAAACACACAATTTCCCTACTACTGTAGAGCCTTTTAACGGAGCTGCAACTGGTAGTGGTGGAGAAATTAGAGACCGTTTAGCAGGAGGGCAAGGTTCTTTACCATTAGCCGGAACTGCAGTTTACATGACTTCTTATAGTAGATTAGAAGAAAGACCTTGGGAAAAAGCGATGCAAGAGCGCAAATGGTTATACCAAACCCCAATGGATATTTTGATCAAAGCCTCTAACGGTGCTTCAGATTTTGGAAATAAATTTGGACAACCTCTTATTTCTGGTTCTGTTTTAACTTTTGAGCATAATGAAGATAACCGAGAGCTAGGTTACGATAAAGTAATTATGTTAGCTGGTGGTATTGGTTACGGTAAAAAAGACCAAGCTATAAAAGCAACACCAAAAACAGACGATTCTATTGTTATTCTAGGAGGTGAAAATTATAGAATTGGTATGGGTGGTGCTGCAGTTTCTTCTGCAGATACAGGAGAATTTAGTAGCGGTATCGAGTTAAATGCTATACAACGTTCTAACCCAGAAATGCAAAAACGTGCTGCCAATGCCATTCGTGGTATGGTAGAAGCAGACAAAAACCCTATAGTATCTATTCACGATCACGGTGCTGGTGGTCACTTAAACTGTTTAAGTGAATTAGTAGAAGATACTGGTGGTAAAATAGATTTAGATAAATTACCTGTGGGAGACCCTACTCTTTCTGCAAAAGAAATTATTGGTAACGAGTCTCAAGAGCGTATGGGCTTAGTAATTAGCCAAGAGCAAATTGCTACGCTTAAACGTGTTGCAGAACGCGAACGTTCTCCAATGTATGAAGTTGGTAAAGTAACCGGTGATCATCAGTTTACTTTTATAAGTGAAACTACAGGAGAAAAACCAATGGATTTAGCACTTTCAGATATGTTTGGAAGCTCGCCTAAAACCATTATGAACGATAAAAAAGTGAAACGTAACTATGCAGATTTAGCTTACGACACTTCTAAAATATACGATTACGTACAACAAGTTTTACAATTAGAAGCAGTAGCCTCTAAAGACTGGTTAACTAACAAAGTAGACCGTTGTGTTTCTGGCCGAGTGGCTAAACAACAAACCGCAGGTGCTTTACAATTACCTTTAAACAATGTTGGTGTTATGGCACTAGATTATAAAGGGAAAGAAGGGGTAGCTACTACCATTGGGCACTCTCCTATTTCTGCATTAATAGACCCTGTTGCTGGTTCTAAAAACTCTGTTGCAGAAGCTTTAACTAATTTAGTATGGGCACCATTAAAAGACGGTTTAAAATCGGTTTCTCTTTCTGCAAACTGGATGTGGCCTTGTAATAATGAAGGTGAAGATGCACGTTTATATGATGCTGTAGAAGGTTTATCTAAATTTGCAATTGCTTTGGGAGTAAACGTTCCTACAGGGAAAGATTCTCTTTCTATGAAGCAAAAATATCCAAACAAAGAGGTAATTGCTCCAGGTACTGTTATTGTTTCTGCTGCAGGAAACTGTAATGAAATTACCAAAGTAGTAGAGCCTGTATTGCAACATAATGCTGGTTCTATTTATTACATTAATTTTTCTCAAGATAATTTTAAACTAGGTGGTTCTTCGTTTGCACAAATCTTAAATAAAATTGGTACAGAAGCTCCAACTATTAAAAATGACGAAAGCTTTGCTACCGCTTTCAATACCATTCAGCAATTAATTAAAAGTGACTTAATTTTAGCTGGGCACGATGTAGCTTCTGGCGGATTAATTACTACACTTTTAGAAATGTGTTTTGCAGATACTAATTTAGGAGCAGAATTAGATCTATCTAAATTAAATGAAAAAGATACCGTTAAAGTTTTATTTAATGAAAACAGCGGAATTGTTTTTCAAGCTAAAGACAATTCAGTAGAAAACATTTTAAAAGAACAAGGTGTTGAGTATTTTAAAATAGGGGAAGTAACTGAAGCTGCAGAATTAAAAATAGTAAACCACAGCGATAACTTTATTTTTGACATTGAGCAATACCGCGATAATTGGTTTAAAACTTCTTATTTATTAGACCAGAAACAAAGCGGAAAAGAAAAAGCGACAGAGCGTTTTAATAATTATAAAAAACAACCTCTTACTTATAAATTCCCAGAAGGTTTTACAGGAAAACTACCTAAAATAGATACTGGCAAAGCTAAAATTAAAGCAGCTATTATTCGTGAAAAGGGTTCTAACTCTGAGCGTGAAATGGCACGAGCTATGCATTTAGCTGGTTTTGATGTAAAAGATGTACACATGACCGATTTAATCACTGGTCGTGAAACTTTAGAAGATATTCAGTTTATTGCTGCCGTTGGTGGTTTCTCTAATTCAGATGTATTAGGAAGCGCAAAAGGTTGGGCTGGTGCATTTTTATACAATGAAAAAGCTAAAAATGCTTTAAAGAAATTCTTTGACAGAGAAGATACACTCTCTTTAGGGGTTTGTAACGGTTGTCAGTTATTTATTGAGCTTGGTTTAATTAACCCAGATCATGATGAAAAACCAAAAATGTTACATAACGACTCTCATAAATTTGAATGTAATTTCACTTCAGTAGAAATAAAAGAGAACAATTCTGTCATGCTTTCTAGCTTAGCAGGAAGTAAATTAGGTATTTGGGCTGCTCACGGTGAAGGTAAATTTAGCTTTCCGTATGCTGAAGAAAAATATAACATTGTAGGTAAATATGGTTATGAAGGTTACCCTGCTAACCCTAACGGATCAGATTTTAACACTGCTATGTTAACAGATAAAACTGGCCGACACTTAGTAATGATGCCTCATTTAGAGCGTTCTACCTTTACTTGGAACTGGTCTTACTACCCACAAAATAGAAAAGATGATCAAGTAACACCTTGGTTAAGTGCTTTTGTAAATGC
Organism: Mesonia phycicola; assembly: GCF_900141885.1. GTDB lineage: Bacteria > Bacteroidota > Bacteroidia > Flavobacteriales > Flavobacteriaceae > Mesonia > Mesonia phycicola. The sequence continues at coordinate 345,580 of NZ_FQYY01000002.1, forward strand.
TAAAAATTGGTTAGAAAAAGCAGAATAGTTTCTAACCAATTTGGTCAATTAAATAATTAAAAGGATGTTTTTTTATATATTTAATATAAAATAAGCAGTTTATTTTATATTTTGCAGTATATAAACAGACATCCTCTTATGACTGAAATTAAAAGACTATTCGATTTCCCATATTATCAGTTAGAAAAATTCAATTTAAAACAGTCTCTTGTAACTAAATATAACGGAGAGTGGATTGGTACTTCTACTAAAGAATACATAGCTAAAGCTAACAAAATAAGTAGAGCTTTACTTAGAATGGGAGTCAACCCCAATGATAAAATTGCCATTATCTCTACTTCTAATAGAACAGAGTGGAATATTATGGACATTGGTATCTTACAAATAGGTGCTCAAGATGTACCTGTTTACCCTACCATTTCTGAAGATGAGTACGCTTATGTACTCAATCACAGTGAATCTAAATATTGTTTTGTCTCAGACAAAGAAGTTTTAGACAAGGTTAATAAAATAAAAGATAAAGTACCAAGCCTCATAGATGTTTATACTTTTGATGAAATTGACAATGCTAAAAACTGGAATGAAGTTTTACAGCTTGGTGAAGACGATAGTAACCAAGAACAGGTAGAACAAATAAAAGATTCTATTACAGAAGACGACTTAGCTACAATTATTTACACCTCTGGTACAACTGGAAGACCAAAAGGTGTGATGCTTTCTCATAAAAACATTACTAGTAACGCATTAAATAGTTCTACAAGATTACCTTTAAAAGAAGGTAGTAATGTAGCTATTAGCTTTTTACCTATATGTCATATATATGAACGAATGCTTTTGTATATGTACCAATATGCTGGTGTAAGTATTTATTTTGCAGAGTCTATAGATAAAATAAGTGACAACCTTAAAGAAGTTAGACCTCACGTGATGTCTGCAGTACCAAGACTTCTAGAAAAAGTTTACGATAAAATTATTGCAAAAGGTGCAGAATTAACTGGAGTAAAGAAAAAACTTTTCTATTGGGCAGTAGAACTAGGTTTAGAATGGGAACCTTATGGCCAAAACGGCTGGTGGTACGAGTTTAAACTAGGTATTGCTAGAAAATTAATATTTAGCAAATGGCAAGAAGCATTAGGAGGTAGACTAAATGTAATCGCTTCTGGTAGTGCTGCACTACAACCTAGACTAGCCAGAATTTATAATGCTGCAAATATAGGTGTTATGGAAGGTTACGGATTAACAGAAACTTCACCTGTTATCGGGGTAAACGATATGAGAAATGGCGGCTTTAAAGTTGGCACCGTTGGAAAACCCTTACCAGAAACCAATATTAAAATTGCCGAAGACGGAGAAATTTTAATTCAAGGTCCGCAAGTAATGATTGGTTATTATAAAGACGAAGAAAAAACAAAAGAAGTTCTAACCGAAGATAGATATTTTCATACGGGAGACATTGGAGAAATAGATTCAGAAGGTTTCTTAAAAATTACAGACCGTAAAAAAGAAATGTTCAAAACATCTGGTGGTAAGTATGTAGCGCCTCAAATAATTGAAAATTCTATGAAACAATCTCGTTTTATAGAACAAATTATGGTTATTGGTGAAGGTCAAAAAATGCCAGCAGCTTTTATTCAACCTAATTTTGAATTTATTCAAGATTGGGCAAAGCTTAAAAAGATTGACATAGGCTCTACTAATAAAGAAATGATAAAAAATCAAGATGTTATAAATAGAATACAAAAAGAAGTAGACTTTTATAATGAAAAATTTGGAAAATGGGAGCGTATAAAACAATTTAGACTAACTCCAGAAGTTTGGTCTGTAGAAGAAGGCCACCTCACTCCTACTATGAAAATTAAACGTAAAGTGATTAAAGAAATTTATAAAGACCTCTTTAAAGACATTTACGGAACTTATTAAAATAACATTAATCATATTCATAAAAAAAACTCCTCAATTTTGAGGAGTTTTTTTTATGAATATAATTTATATCAAAAGTATATTTATATTTTTTCAAATAAAACTTTCTGTTTATTAAAGTCTAATGAAGCGTCTAAAACTTCAAGTAATTGATTCCAGTTTTCTTTCTCTATAAAACTTTTTTTATACGTTTTTTTAGTAGTTATAATTAACTGATTACCTTGTATTTTACTAGTACTAACAAACTCAGCATATAAATTAGATTTATTTATAGCTAGTTTCTCTACTCCTAATACTTTATAACCTTGCGGTATCTCTACAATTATTTCACTAGCGTAAGAGCGAGGAAAATTCATATATACATTTAGCTCTCTATCTCTTTCATTTTTATCTAAAGTAATTTGATCACCATTAAGTTTTCCTACTTCAAAGATAAAATTAGGTCCTGCTTTTTTTATTAAATCATTTTCTACTGTAAAATGGCATTTATATTTTAGAAATGATGAATCACTTTTTCTACCAGTATCTAAAATTTCTGTATTTTGATCTTTAATAGTAAACTGATAACTATTATTTAAGCGATCTAGCATATAATCTTCTCTTTTCTTTTTTATTTTATCAAGAAAAGCATCATACTTTTCACGGTGACGAGTTCTTTTTTTATTGGACAATATCCTTTCGAAATAATTTGGGTTATTAAAGCGTTTATTATCCTCTTCTACATAATCGAAAAAGTATAGTAAATTTTCTTGTTGAGTTGATTTTAAATGTCCCTTATATACATTTTCTGTATCAAGATTAATTGTTGAAAAATTATCTTCAAAAGAAACTGACATGCTTTCAAGTGAACTATTCTCATTAGCTTTGCTTTCTGGAATTGTTAACTTATAAATATCAGATATTTCCTTTTTTTTATTATCGTAAGGAAGGGCATAAACTTCAGTGTTTTCTAAAAAAGGAGAATTTGCCGTTAATGTAGAAAACTTATCATAATAAGAGATGTATATAGGTTTCTCAAAATTAATTTTTAATAATAACTCTACTTCATCTATTGAAATTAACTCCTCAACACCTCCTTTAAACTTAGGCATAGCAACCAATAATTCAAATGGTATTTCGTTTGCACTCAAAAAACCTGCAAAATCTAAACAAAATTTAAATTGGTTATTTAATGTACTTGGTACTAATATTCTACCTCCCACTTTTTGATAATAGTAATCAAATGGGCTTAAGGTGTTTTTTACATCTAATTTTGATATAATTGTTGGTTGTATATATTGTGTTAATACAAAATGCCTTAAAAAATAATATGTTTCTTCTACCTGTTCTTCTTTAGACAAAGTCTTCCCTTTTAAATACTTTTTTGAAAACTTTTTTAGATGTTTAGAAATTTTAAGTTTACGATATCTATTAGGATAACTAAAAAAATTCAATACATCTTCTTGGGTGACTGTAGATTTCACCTCTTTTATATCTTTAGATAAAAAATTATGATAAGCATTATCTGCATTATTAACACTCAAACCATAAGTTAATTGAAACTTATAAAAGGGTAATTCTACTTGAGGGTAAAACCACATAGGAAAATCATTCTTTTCTATATCATGAGCTACAAATACATATTTTCTTTCCTTTCTTTTTTTTGTTTCTACCTCTTCTATTTCTGGCGCTCCATTATAAGTTCCAAAATTTAGAAAAAAATCTTTCGTGGTTTTAAGTTCAAAAACATATTGTTTACATGGGTAGTAATCACTTAATATTTCTGTATTTACATCAAATAAAAAAACATCACTCTTAAATTCTTCTGTTTTGTAAGCAAAATAATCTATAATATCCCCAACCTCTAAACCTGGTATAGCTATTTTGTATTCGTCTTTATCATTTTTAATTGCTTCCTCTTCTATAGAGATTATTTTTTCTTCTTTAGAAGGTTTAATTATTTTTATACCAAGAACTTGATTTCCTCCTTTATCAAAAAAACCTTTACTGACTTTAAAAGATTTCACAAAATTAAATTCTGAAAACTCCTCTACAGCAGCCTTGTCAAGTAATTTAATTCTTTTATGTATTGATTTGGTATACCTAACTCGCTTTCCCGGTTCTTCATAACCATAGTTATATTCTTGAAACAGTATTACAGCAGATTCGTTTCTCCATTTATCAGGGATATCAAGATTATCTGCTTGAGAACCATCCCAAAATTTCTGTGCTATTTTTTCATCTTGTGCAGATGCTATTGATATTTTTAAAAAAAATATTAAAAGTAAATAAGTAATTTTTTTCATGCTTTTTGTAAAATAATTTGTTGGTTTAAGAAATTATTAATGGTTTTTATTTTTGTATTCCAATCTGGAAGTTCTTCTTTAGTTATTACTTCATTTAGAATTTGTATTTTTTGAGTACAAATTAATGACTGGTCTACTTTCTCTACACTTATGTCTATTTTAAAATTTTTGGTTTCAAAGTGTATTGGTTCCATTATTTTAGATGTTTTAAATCCACTTATATCTATGTAAGCTTTAGATTCTATTATTTTTTTATGAGAAAAAACAAAATCTGATTTTCTATCTTCCATTAATAAATCTGAAAAATTATCATTAAAACGAATATCTATGTAAGTTTTATCTCCAAATGAAGAAACCTTACCTTCAACCAATAAATCATAATCAATATTAATATCTTGCTCTCTATTTTTTAAATCTGAAGATTCTATATTATTAACTTGCATTAATGAACTCCCTTGTTCTAAAAAGCTTGTAAGAAAATCTTCTTTTTGGTGTGTTTGTAAACTATTCAAAAATGCTAAAATTTGTTTTCTACTTTCTCCTGAATAATGATTGTTTGCCTTGCCCACTAAAACGTCATCTACAATTTTTAAATAATATTCCTTTTTTTCTATACTTTCTTCTGCTTTTGAAACAGGCACAGTTTTTAATTTAAAGTTTTCTCCATCTTCAATTAGTGCTTGTTTACCTTGAATTCTATTCGCAAATTCTTTGTAAGGATTGAATTTTTCTGTAGGATCTAAAAAAATTGGTATATCAGAGTCCATTATAGTACAAATCATATGGTTATCTACCGCTAAATTAGGAGTAGAATAATCATAAGCAATATGATTGGTTCCTATCCAGGTTAGTCTAGCATCAACCCCTATTTCGCTTAGCATGGCTTTAGCTAAATTAGCCATCCCTTTACAATCACCATAGCGTTTAGAAAATACCTCGCTAGCATTATCTGGTTGAAAACCTGCTATACCATCTTCAAAAGCTATGTATCTAATATTATCTTGAATCCAATAAAATATTTTTTTTATTTTTTCTTCTTTACTAGTTAAGTCTTTTGTTAGCTCTTCAACTTTACTTACATAAGGCTTATTGGTATAATCTAGTTTATCTACTAAGTTTTTATACCATTGGTATTGATCTTTTAAAGTTGCAAAAATTTTTTCTTCTTCTCCTTTATCGGTATAACTTATAGGTAAAATCATTATGTGTGGATACAAATAACTTGGACCTCTAGAATTTTTTTCCTTAAACATAGAAGGCAAATTAAATGCCTTATAGGTATAAATAGTATTTTCATCTTCTTTTTCAACTTGGCTTTCTATTTCATATCCTTCAAAATTAAATTCTTGAAATTTTATATTTAACCAATTAGGAACCACTATTTTTATTTCTTTTTCTTTAATAGGGTAATCATCATTAAAATAAATAGTTGTGAAGTATTTTATATCTGAAAAAATCTTATCTATATACACTTGGTACTCAAAACCTTGAAGAGGAAAATCTAATTCAACGTATTTTAAGCGTGTATCAGTATGAAATAAATCATTATCCTCATAAGCAACATCGTTAATTGTAAAATTAGCAGAATGATTATTGCTAAAACTTATATCAAAATTCTTTATTGTCGATTCTCCATTATAAAAAACATGCCTATTACTATAAGTTTTTGAATCGATATTAATCAATTTTTCATAAGACTCTAAGGTAGCAGATACATTGTCTCTTTTTAAACTAAAATCTACATTTAAATTACTTTTTTCAATTACTAACTCTTCATCTGGATATTCAATTTTTAGCTTTTTAGCTAATTCTATTACAGACTCTTCAGGTTTTTTATGTTTTTGTGAGTGCACCACTACAAAGGAAAACAGTAAAATAATTGAGGTAATTTTTTTTAAATCCATTTTAAATTGATATCAAACATTTAAGTGTATAAAAAAACAAAAAAAAACTATAAAATTACATTAAAACAGATACTTTTCGTAAATATTTATGTATTTAAACTTATTTTAAACAATGTTAGATCCTAAATACTGTGTTTTTATCATTATATTAATAGTTACTCCTACTATGAAAATTAAACGTAAAGTGATTAAAGAAATTTATAAAGACCTCTTCAAAGACATTTACGGAACTTATTAAAATAACATTATCTTATTGTTAAACTCCTCAAAATTGAGGAGTTTTTTTATGAATATGATTAAATTCATAAATAAAATTACACTCTTTACTATGCGTGCATAATATTTTTTTATTATATTTGGAAGGCACAAATTAGTTATGAGAGAAAAAACAATAGATTACGTATTAAGAGCTACTTGGATTGCCGTAGCCAAAATGTATAATGAAGAAGCAAGCAAAAAAGGTAGCACTATGGCTACAGGTTTTGCTTTATTAAATATAGATCCAGATGAAGGCACTCCATCTACTTCACTAGGTCCTAAAATGGGTATGGAAGCAACAAGTCTTTCTAGAACCTTAAAAACGATGGAAGGTAAAGGATTAATTGAAAGAAAAAAAAATCCGGAAGACGGTAGAAGCGTTCTCATTCAACTTACAGAATACGGACGTGAAATGAGAGCTTTCTCTAAAGGTGTAGTTTTAAAGTTTGATGATGCCGTAAAAGAAACTATTCCTGAAGAAGACATCAAAACATTTATAGATGTAGCAAACACTATGATGGAATTAATTAACAACAAAAAAATTTATAAACAAGACCTAACAAAATGAAGCGAACAATTAACAAAGTTGCTATTATAGGTTCAGGAATTATGGGAAGCGGTATTGCTTGCCATTTTGCTAATATTGGAGTAGAAGTTTTACTACTAGATATTGTACCTAGAGAGCTTAACGCAAAAGAAGAAAAAAAGGGACTTACTTTAGAGAATAAAGAAGTTCGCAATCGTATTGTGAATGAGTCATTAAATGCTTCTCTAAAATCTAAACCCTCACCAATTTATCATCAAGACTTTGCAAGTAGAATTACTACAGGAAACCTAGAAGATGATATTGCTAAAGTAGCTGAAGTAGATTGGATTATAGAGGTTGTAGTAGAAAGACTAGACATCAAACAAAAAGTTTTTGAAAATTTAGAAAAATATAGAAAACCAGGTACTTTAATTACATCTAACACTTCTGGTATTCCTATCAAATTCATGAATGAAGGAAGAAGTGAAGATTTTAAAAAACACTTCTGCGGAACGCACTTTTTTAACCCACCTAGATATTTAAGGTTATTTGAAATTATTCCAGGGCCAGATACTTCTAAAGAAGTTTTAGAATTTTTAAACGATTACGGTAAAAAATTTCTTGGTAAAAAATCAGTAATAGCTAAAGACACCCCTGCCTTTATAGGAAACAGAATTGGTATTTTTAGTATAATGAGTCTATTCCATACCGTTAAAGAAATGGATATGACTATTGAAGAAATAGATAAACTTACAGGGCCAGTAATTGGGCGCCAAAAATCTGCTACTTTTCGTACAGTAGATGTGGTAGGGCTAGATACCTTGGTACACGTTGCAAATGGCTTATACGAAAACGTACCTAGTGATGAGGCGCACGACCTTTTTAAACTGCCAGACTTTATTGGAACCATGATGGAAAACAAATGGTTAGGTAGTAAAACAGGACAAGGTTTTTATAAAAAAGTAAAAAAAGAAGACGGTTCTAGTGAAATTAAGAGTTTAGATCTTAATACCATGGAATATCGTGCAAGAAAAAGTGCCTCTTTTGCTACTTTAGAAATGACGAAAACGATTGACAATGTTGAAGATCGTTTTAAAGTTCTAGTAGCAGGTAAAGACAAAGCCGGTGAATTTTACCGAAAAAATTTCTCTGCTCTATTTGCTTATGTTTCTAACAGAATTCCAGAAATTTCTGATGAGTTATTTAAAATAGATGACGGAATGAAAGCTGGTTTTGGATGGGAACACGGTCCATTTCAAGTTTGGGATGCCATTGGCGTTGAAAAATCTGTAGAAATGATGAAAGCTGAAGGATACGATCCTGCAGCTTGGGTAACAGAAATGTTAGAAACTGGAGTAAAATCATTTTACACAGTAAAAAACGGTAATACATATTACTACGATATTCCTCAGAAAAAACATGTAAAAATTCCAGGGCAAGACTCCTTTATTATATTAGATAATATTAGAGAATCTAAAGCTGTATTTAAAAATAGTGGTGTTGTTGTAGAAGATTTAGGAGACGGTATCTTAAATGTAGAATTCCGTAGTAAAATGAATTCTATTGGTGGTGATGTTTTAGACGGCCTTAATAAAGCAATAGATTTAGCAGAAAAAGAATATCAAGGTTTAGTAGTTTGTAACGACGGAAAAAATTTCTCTGTAGGGGCAAATATCGGAATGATATTTATGATGGCTGTAGAGCAAGAGTATGATGAGTTGAATATGGCTATCAAATATTTCCAAGATACTATGATGCGTATGCGCTACTCCTCTATTCCTACCATTGCAGCTCCACACAATATGGCATTAGGTGGTGGTTGTGAGCTTTCACTTCACGCAGATAAAGTTGTAGCTCACGCAGAAACTTACATTGGTTTGGTAGAGTTTGGTGTTGGGGTTATACCTGGCGGTGGTGGTTCTAAAGAAATGACAGTAAGAGCTGCAGATACTTTCCAAAAAGATGATGTACAACTTAACCGTTTAAGAGAAAATTTCTTAACCATTGGTATGGCTAAAGTATCTACTTCTGCTTATGAGGCTTATGATACTAATATTCTTCAAAAAGGGAAAGATATTGTAGTAGTAAACCGTGATAATCAATTAGCAATCGCTAAAAAACATGCTCTGTTAATGGCAGAAAATGGTTACACACAACCTATTCGCCGTAAAGACATCAAAGTTCTTGGTAAGCAAGCATTAGGTGCATTTTATGTAGGTACAGACCAAATGAGCGCAGGAAAATACATTAGTGAGCATGACAAGAAAATTGCTAATAAATTAGCCTATGTAATGGCCGGAGGAGATTTATCTGCTGCCTCTTACGTAAGTGAGCAATATTTATTAGATCTTGAACGTGAAGCATTTTTATCACTAACTGGAGAGCGTAAAACTTTAGAACGTATTCAGCATATGTTGAAAAAAGGTAAACCGTTAAGAAATTAAGGATTGTAATTACTGATCTATTCAAAAAATTATAATTCTAATAATTAAAACGTTAAAAAAATGAAAACAGCATATATAGTAAAAGCATATAGAACAGCCATAGGTAAAGCACCACGTGGAGTGTTCAGATTTAAAAGACCTGATGAATTGGCTGCAGAAACCATTGAGTATATGATGGAAAAACTGCCAGAATTCGATAAATCGCGCATTGATGATGTAATTGTTGGTAATGCAATGCCAGAAGCTGAGCAAGGTTTAAATGTTGGGCGTTTAATCTCTTTAATGGGATTAAAAACAAAAGATGTGGCAGGTATGACAGTAAATCGTTACTGTGCATCTGGTTTAGAGACCATTGCAATTGCATCTGCTAAAATACAAAGCGGGATGGCAGACTGCATAATTGCTGGTGGTGCAGAGAGTATGAGCTATATTCCTATGGGTGGTTACAAACCTGTACCAAACTATGAGTTAGCTAAAGAAGGGCACGAAGATTATTACTGGGGAATGGGATTAACTGCAGAGGCTGTAGCAAATCAATACAAAGTGTCTCGAGAAGATCAAGATGAATTTGCATATAACTCACATCAAAAAGCTATTAAAGCACAAGCTGAAAATCGTTTTCAAGATCAAATTGTACCTATTACAATAGATGAAACTTACGTAGATGCAGATGGCAAGAAAAAAACTAAAAGTTACACTGTAACTAAAGATGAAGGTCCACGTAAAGATACTTCAGAAGCAGTTTTAAATAAACTGCGTCCTGTATTTGCAGATGGTGGTAGCGTAACTGCTGGTAACTCTTCTCAAATGAGTGACGGAGCAGCATTTGTAATGGTAATGAGTGAAGAGATGGTAAAAGAGTTAAATCTTGAACCAATTGCAAGAATGGTTAGTTATACTGCAGTAGGTGTAGAACCAAGAATTATGGGAGTTGGACCTGTAAAAGCTATTCCAAAGGCATTAAAACAAGCTGGTATTAAACAAGATGATTTAGCTTTAATTGAACTTAATGAGGCTTTCGCATCTCAATCACTAGCCGTTATACGTGAGCTTGGCTTAAATCAAGAGGTATTAAACGTAAATGGTGGTGCAATTTCTATGGGTCACCCACTAGGTTGTACAGGAGCAAAACTTTCTGTTCAAATTTTTGATGAAATGCGTAAACGTAACCTCAACAATAAATACGCAATGGTTACTATGTGCGTAGGTACTGGTCAAGGTGCTGCAGGGGTTTACGAATTTTTAAATTAAATTTTATTTACAAACTAAAAACAATCCTGACTCTTGAGTATTGAATCTTGTTTCTAAACTCTGAGTCTAAAAAATAATAACAAAATGAGCGATACAACTGAACAAAAAGATATACTACGTGGCGGGCAATTTTTAGTAAAAGAAACTAGCTGCGAAGACGTTTTTACTCCAGAAGATTTTAATGAGGAGCAAAAAATGATGCGCGAGTCTGTGCAAGAATTTGTAGAACGAGAAATCATTCCGCATAAAGAACGATTTGAGAAAAAAGATTATGAGCTTACCGAAGAGGTAATGCGCAAAGCTGGAGAACTTGGTTTTCTTGGTATTGCTGTACCAGAAGAGTATGATGGATTAGGAATGGGATTTGTCTCTACAATGTTGGTTTGTGACTATATCTCTGGAGCTACAGGATCTATTGCTACTGCTTTTGGTGCTCATACAGGTATTGGTACTATGCCAATTACACTATATGGTACAGAAGAGCAAAAGAAAAAATACGTACCTAAATTAGCTACTGGAGAATGGTTTGGAGCTTATTGCTTAACAGAGCCTGGTGCTGGTAGTGATGCTAACTCAGGTAAAACAAAAGCTGTGCTTTCTGAAGATGGAAAGCATTATAGCATTAGCGGACAAAAAATGTGGATTTCTAACGCAGGTTTTGCCAATGTATTTATTGTTTTTGCTAGAATTGAAGATGATAAAAATATAACTGGTTTTATTGTTGAAAATGATGCTGAAAACGGTATTTCTTTTGGAGAAGAAGAAAAGAAACTTGGTATTCACTCCTCTTCTACTCGTCAAGTTTTCTTTAATGAAACTAAAGTACCAGTAGAAAATATGTTGGCTGGTCGTGGTGAAGGTTTTAAAATTGCGATGAATGCTTTAAACGTAGGTCGTATAAAACTTGCTGCAGCTTGTTTAGATGCACAACGTCAAGTAACCACTAATTCTGTACAATATGCTAATGAGAGAGTTCAGTTTAAAACACCAATTGCTCAATTTGGCGCTATAAAACAAAAATTAGCAGAAATGGCAACTTCTGCCTATGTAGGAGAATCTGCATCATACAGAGCTGCAAAAAATATAGAAGACAGAATTAACTTACGTTTAGAAAGCGGAAACTCTCATTCTGAAGCTGAATTAAAAGGAGTTGAAGAATATGCTATAGAGTGTTCTATTCTAAAAGTGGCTTGTTCAGAAGATGTACAAAACTGCTCTGATGAAGGTATCCAAATTTTTGGAGGTATGGGATTCTCTGCAGATACGCCAATGGAAGCTGCTTGGAGAGATGCGCGTATTTCTAGAATTTACGAAGGTACCAACGAAATTAACAGAATGCTTTCTGTAGGTATGCTTGTTAAAAAAGCTATGAAAGGTCACGTAGATCTTTTAGGTCCTGCACAAGCTGTTGGGCAAGAGCTAATGGGGATTCCTTCATTTGACAAACCAGATTATTCTGAGTTATTTGCTGAAGAGAAAGAAATGATAAAGAAACTTAAAAAAGTTTTCTTAATGGTTGCTGGTAGCGCAGTTCAAAAATTCGGGCCGCAATTAGAAGAGCACCAACAATTGTTATTAGCTGCTTCAGATATTTTAATTGAAGTATATATGGCAGAGTCTGCAATCTTAAGAACAGAAAAGAATGCAAAACGTTTTGGAGAAGATTCTCAAAAAGAACAAATTGCTATGACACAATTATACCTTTATAATGCAGTAGATAAAATAACTACTAAAGCTAAAGAAGGTATTATATCTTTTGCGGAAGGAGACGAATTAAAAATGATGTTAATGGGATTAAAACGTTTCACTAAATATGATAACTTCCCTAACGTAGTTAAACTAAGAACCGAAATAGCAGATAAATTAATAGCTGAAAATAAATATTGTTTTTAATATAAGTTGAAGTTAAGTTATAAAGAGAGCTACAAATTTTGTAGCTCTCTTTTATTTTAACAAAACCCTAATAATATCTGTGCCAAAAAGCAAGTAACTTGTGAGCTATGGCAAAAAAACTATCTTCATTTATATGTTTACTATTTATTTTAGGGCTACACATCTCTCTATCACAAGCCCAAGAAACCAAAGACTCTATTGTAGAGAAAAGTCAAAGTAATTTACCCAGTAAAGATTCTACTGTAAAAGGTAAAAATACCTATAGAACAAATTCTATTAGAGAATATAATGAAGCTTATTACATTCTAGATCGTTTAAATAAAAATATAGGCTTACCCCCTAACCGATTAAATTTTCAAACTCCACAAGCAGTTTTAGAGCATTTTATACTTCAAGCTAGAAACAATAATTTTAAAGACGCTGCTTATGCGCTAAATTTAAATTTATTACCAGATAATATTACAGATGAAGAAGCTGCTACCCTAGCAGAAAAATTATATTTTGTAATTAACCAGCGAGTAAGTATAAATTGGGATGAGTTACCAGACCGCCCAGACGGACAAATAGATATACAAACCACCACCAATGAAGCCGTTGCAGGTAAACCAAGAAGAAGTATTGTTTTTGGTGAAGTAGATATGGATGGCAGAGATATTGTTTTTAGGGTACAACGTATTAAATATAAAGATTATGGTGCTTTTTGGCTTATCTCGCAAAATACTGTTGAAAATATTGATGCTCTTTACGCGCATTATGGACCAAGAAAACTAGATAGAATGATGCCTAATTGGGCAAGAATAAAACTATTTGGTATGCCTATTTGGAAATTTGTTGGAGTATTTATTCTATTAGTTATTTGCTATTTTATAGGTAAACTCGTGGCTTATTTATTGAAGAAAATTTTTCTTCAATCCAATAAAAAATGGATGATACATATAGCAAAAAAATTAGCTAATCCTGCTGGTTTTGCAATCGGTGTACTTGCTTTTTATTTACTACTAAATCATCTTATCTCTTTTGCTGGATTATTTGCAAGTACTTTATACGCTGTGCTATTGGTATTAGTTATTGGTACCATTACTTGGTTTTTCATGCGGATGATAGATTATTTTATGATCTATTATGCCGAAAATAAAATTGGAGATACCACCTTAGAAGAAAATACCGAATCTAGAAGAATGTTAACTTACATTTCTGTAGCTCGAAGAGTTTTAACCTTTTTAGTTATTATTTTTGGAGCATCTGTGGTGTTTTCTCAATTTAGATCTTTAGAAAAATTAGGCGTTTCTTTACTTGCTTCTGCCGGAGTTGCAACGGTAATATTAGGTATTGCTGCACAAAGCACCTTAGGTAATGTAATTGCAGGTATACAAATTGCCTTAACAAAACCTGCGAGAATTGGAGACACTGTAATTATAGATGACGACTGGGGCTATGTAGAAGATATTAGGTTTACTTATATGGTGGTAAGAACTTGGGATTTAAGAAGATTAGTAGTTCCTTTAAAATATATTATATCTAATACTTTTGAAAATTGGTCTATGACTTCTGCTCATCAAGTAAGACCTATTGTGTTGTATGCAGATTATAAAATTGATGTAAAAAAAGTAAGAGAAAAATTTAAATCTCTATTAGAAAGTAAAGATAACTGGGATAAAAACCACGCTCCTACCGTTCAAGTAGTAGATACTACAGAAAAGTCTATTAAAATAAGATGCTTATGTAGTGCAAGAGATGCTTCTTCTACTTGGGATTTACATTGTGAATTAAGAGAAGAACTTGTACAATATATTAGTACTTTAGAAGATGGTATTAACTTATCTACTCAACGAGTTAGAGTACAAGAGTTTCCTTCAATTGAAAAAAAGTCTAATTCTGAAAACTAATTTCTTATGCAAGTAACCACCACTCCAGAAGATATAGATGTAACTCAAGAAACCCTAAAATATATTATTTATGGTGTTGTAGGAATTGTAATATCTTTTTGGGCTGCATTTCTTATCATTAAAAAAATTGGTAAAGATCCTAAAAATATATTGCCTGTTAATTTTGCTAAAAGAATTCAAATACCGCTTCTATTATTTTTAATTGCAATAGTAATCTGGATAGGAAAAGCCTCTAAAGTATTTGAAAATGCCGAATATAATTTTGCAGCTAAACATCTTATTATCTCTTTACTGGTTATATCTATCACTTGGTTTTTAATTCTTTTTCTAAAAGTTTTTAAAAGAAGACTACTTAGCAAATATGATGTTTCTAGAGAAGATAATCTAAAGGCCAGAAAAGTATATACTCAATTTACCATACTAGAAAATATTATAATTTTTTTACTAATAATTCTTGCGGTTGGTATTATATTAATGAGCTTTGAGAGTATACGTAATATTGGTATTAGCTTACTAACCTCTGCTGGTATTGCGGGTATTATAGTTGGTTTAGCAGCTCAAAAAGCTATTGCCACATTATTGGCTGGTATTCAAATTGCTATAACGCAGCCTATACGTTTAGATGACGCCGTAATTGTAGAGGGAGAATGGGGATGGATTGAAGAAATTACTCTTACTTATGTAGTGGTTAGAGTTTGGGATAAACGAAGATTGGTAGTACCATCTACTTACTTTATAGAAAATAGCTTTCAAAACTGGACACGCACTACTTCAGATATAATGGGAAGCGTATTTTTATACACAGACTATGATATTTCTGTAGATGTACTTAGGGAAGAATTAACTAGATTATTAGAGAGTAGCCCTCTTTGGGATGGCAAAGTAAATGTTTTACAAGTAACCGAAGCTACAGAAAAATCTATGCAATTAAGAGCCTTAGTAAGTTCTAAAAACTCACCTACTAATTGGGATTTAAGAGTTTTTATAAGAGAAAATATGATTAAGTTTATTAAAGAAAACTACCCGAAAAGTCTTCCAAGAACAAGAGTTGTTTTTGAAGATAATGACTCTTCAGGCAGTTTGCAAACTTTTAAAAAATCATCTAAAAGTGATGAATAAATTCTATTAGTTCTTCTTCTTCAGTAATTCCTCCAGAGAAATTTTTTGCAGTTTCTATTAAAGCTAAGTGAGAGTAAGCTTGAGGGAAGTTACCTAGTAAGCGTTTGGTTTTAAAATCAATATCTTCACTAAATAAACCTAAATGGTTACTGTATGAAAGCAGTTTATTAAATAGTTTAATAGCTTTTTCTTTTTTACCAATTTTAAACAAGCTATTAATAAACCAAAAACTACAAATAGTAAAAGAAGAACTTGGCTCACCAAAGTCATCTTTATTTTTGTAACGGTACATTAAACCATCTTTAAGCAATTCACGCTCTGTAGCTTCAACGGTTTTAATATAACGCGGATCTTTAGCATCTATAAACCCATAATCTTCCATTAATAATGTAGAAGCATCTAAATCTGTAGATCCGTAAAATTGTGTATAAGCTTGTACTTCTTCGTTCCAAGCATTCTCATAAATATCATTAAAAATTTCTGTACGCAGTTCTTTCCAATGTTCTAGATTAGCTGTTTTATGAATTAATTCACCAATTTTTATAGCTCTATCTACTGCTACCCAACATAAAAGTTTAGAGAAAGTAAAATGCCTATCTTCTGTTCTTAACTCCCAAATACCTTTATCTGGTGCCTTCCAATTTTCTTCTACGGTATGCACCGTTCCGCAAGTAATAGTCCAGAGTTCTTCTATATTTTCTAGCGTATTTTCAAAACGTACAAATTGTTGGTAAACCACTTCCATCAAAATACCAAAAATGTCATTTTGCTTTTGTAAGTAAGCTGCATTTCCTGTTCTTACAGGTTTAGAACCTTCATACCCATCTAAATGATCTAAAATATGTTCGGTTAAATTACGCTCTCCATTTATTCCGTACATAATTTGCATTTTGTCACCTTTATCTGGAATAATATCTATAATAAATTGAAGAAATCTTTGTGCAGATTTTACGTGACCTAACTCAGAAACTACTTTAATTACCATAGATGCATCTCTAATCCAGCAAAAACGATAATCCCAATTTCTTACCTCTCCTACCGTTTCTGGTAAAGAGGTCGTTGCCGCAGCAAGCACCGCTCCACTTTTTTCATAGCTAAGCATTTTTAATGTTAATGCGCTACGTAGTATTTCATTATTGTAATAACGGTAAGAAGTAGTTTTTTCACTCCAATTTAACCAATAGGTATAGGTGCTTTGGTATTGTAAAAAAGCACGATCTATGGTTTGGTTAAGTATTTTTTCATGATAACTCATTACAAAAAAAGCATTTTCTTCTAATGTAATTTCATTTTCAGCAAGAATGTCTGCGTAATCTATATTAGAATAAAGGTATACAGAGTCGTACTTACCATTTATGGTGTGGCTCTTTATGTAATCTCCTTTTATTCTGCTAATTGTTTCTTCTTTAGCAAAAGCAGGTTTAGGGTTGTAATGAACTCTAAATTTTGGTTTACCACTCAACAAAACTACACAGCGTATAATTTCTGCTGGAGTGTGAGAATTACCATCTTCTTTAAAATAACGAGGCATAAAATCTCTTATTTCAAAGGCTCCTTCTTCTGCTTCAAACCTAGTTACAATAATATTGGACTTGGGCAGATATTTTTGGTCTATTTTATAGTCTTCAGAAGTTAGTAAACTAAAGCTTCCACCTTTCTCATTATCAAGTAACTTAGCAAAAATAGCGTCTGAATCAAAATTAGGTAAACAACACCAATCTATAGATCCTGATTTAGAAACCAATGCAGAACTTTTACAATTTCCAATAATTCCGTAATCTAAATTTTTCATTAAAGTTTGAGGGTATTTAAGGTCAATTAAATATAAAACTGTAAATTAAAAAAATAAAACTACCAACACTAAATTTTGACCAATGAAAAACAAAACTATTATTGTTTCTAACCGTTTACCACTTCAAATTTCAATAGAAAATGACAACGATGTAAAAATTTCTCCTAGTGTGGGAGGTCTTGCTACAGGGATGAAATCGGTACATCAAGAAGGTGATAGTCTTTGGATTGGGTGGTCTGGATTAACAGAAGAAGAAGTTAACCCAGAAATTCAAAAAGAAATTAATACTGCTGCAGAACAAGAAAAATGTCTTGCCATTAATCTTACAGAGCAAGAACTAGACGATTATTACTATGGTTTTAGCAACAGAACCATTTGGCCGCTATTTCACTATTTTATGGAATATACAAAGTTTGACGAAGAGCAATGGAAAGGCTATAAAAAAGTAAATGAAAAGTTTGCTGAAAAAATTATTGAAAACTTAGAAGATGGGGATACCGTGTGGATACACGATTATCAGCTATTACTAGTTCCTGGTATGGTAAAAGAGAGCAAACCAAATGTAACTATTGGTTTCTTTTTACACATCCCTTTTCCATCGTACGAGGTTTTTAGAACCTTACCCTGGAGAGAATCTCTATTAAAAGGTATGCTTGGGGCAGATTTATTAGGTTTTCATACTTATGATTATGAAAGACACTTTTTAAGCTCTGTAAGTAGAATTTTACGTCACGAAACTCAATTTAATGAGATTACACTAAAAAATAGAATTGTAAAAGTAGACTCTTTCCCTATGGGAATTGATTATGAAAAGTTTGAACAAGCAGCATTAGAGCATTTTGAAAAAACCCAAGATCAAAAATCTGAATTACAAGCAAGACTAGACCAACATCTAGAAACTTCTCCTGGCTCAAAAATGATACTTTCTATAGACAGGCTAGATTACACTAAAGGTATTGCCAATAGAATTCGTGCTTTTGAGCATTTTCTAGAAAAATATCCGCAGTTTAAAGAAAAAGTAAGATTAATTATGTTGGCAGTGCCTTCTAGATCTAATGTACCTCAATACCAAAAACTTAAACGAGAAATAGACGAATTAGTTGGTAGAATTAACGGTAAATTCTCTACCGTAAGCTGGACACCAATTTGGTATTTTTATAGATCTATGCCTTTTGATAATTTAATAGATTTATACACCTCATCAGACATAGCCTTACTTACTCCACGTAGAGATGGAATGAATCTAGTTGCTAAAGAATATATAGCCACTAGAACAGATCTTTCTGGTGTACTTATTTTAAGTGAAATGGCAGGTGCAGCACACGAGATGAATGAAGCTTTAATAATAAACCCAAATAATTACGATCAAATAGCAGATGCTTTAAAGCAAGCTTTCGAAATGCCTTTAAAAGAACAAAAAGCTAGAAATAAAATTATACAGAGAAGATTAAAACGCTACGGTATAAAAAAATGGGCAGATGAGTTTATGAAAGCTTTAGAAGGTACTAAGGTTAATCATATCTCTAAAAAAGCAACATTTGTAGAAGGTAAAACAGAAGAATATATTATGGATCTGTTTGACAAAGCTTCTAAAAAAATACTTTTCTTAGATTTTGATGGTACGTTAGTAGATTTTAACGATGATCCTGAACTTGTTGCGCCAGATGAAGATTTATTTGCTACTATAGAACAATTAAATAACAAAAATTGTGACCTCGTAATTATTAGTGGTAGAGATAAAAACTTTTTAAATACTCATTTTGGTGATAAAAACGTAACCTTAATTGCAGAACACGGATTGTGGCTAAAAGAAAAAGGTGGTGAATGGGGCATTACAGAAAACGTAAATAAAAATTGGATGAGTAGTATTAGGCCAGTATTAGAGTCTTTTGTAGATAGAACTCCAGGAACTTTTATTGAAGAAAAAGATTACTCTCTAGCTTGGCATTACAGAAAATCAGATCCGCAATTGGGTGGACAAAGAGCCAACGAGCTTTCTAGTGTTGTAAAAGATTTAACTTCTAATCACGATTTAAGTGTTCTAAACGGTAATAAAGTGATAGAAATTAAAAACAGCGGGGTTAATAAAGGTCGCGCAGCAACCAAACAACTAAAAGAAAAGTATGATTTTATTTTTGCCATTGGTGATGACTGGACAGATGAGTATATGTTTAGAGAATTACCTAGTAAAACCATCTCTATAAAAGTAGGCTTACAAAAAACAGATGCAAGCTATTATGTAGAAGATACAGTACAAGTAAAAAAATTACTACAAGATTTTGCTAAATAAATGAAGAAAATACTCCACTACTTAGCTGTATTATTTTCAATTCTATTTTCCGTAAATAGTTTTAGTCAAAATAACACACAGCTTTATGAAATTATAGATAATATCTCTTCTAATAGAATAGAAAAAGATATTGAAAAGCTAGTCAGTTTTGGTACCAGAAACACTTTTAGCGACACTACCTCTACTACCAGAGGTATTGGCGCTGCAAGAAGATGGATTAAAGCAGAATTTGATAAAATATCTAACAATTGTAATAATTGCTTAGAAGTTTTTTATCAATCTAAAATTGTTACCCCAAAAGATGGTAAACGTGTACCGCATACTACTTCTATTGTAAATGTAGTAGCTATTCAACGAGGTACAAAAAATCCAAACCATTACATAATAATGAGTGGAGATATTGACTCTCGTGCTAGTAATGCTACAGATTTTAAAACAGATGCTCCTGGCGCTAATGATAATGCTAGTGGTATGGCAGGTACTATAGAAGCCGCTAGAGTGCTTTCTAACTATCAATTTGAAAATAGCATTATTTATGTTGGACTTTCTGGGGAAGAACAAGGACTTTTTGGCGGTAAAGGTCTAGCAGAATATGCTAAAAAACACAATTGGAATATTATTGGTGTACTCAATAACGATATGATTGGTAACATTGAGGGAGTAGACGGTGTTATAGACAATAGAAGTTTTAGAATTTTTTCTGAACCTGTACCTCCCACAGAAACAGAGCAAGAAAGAAAAATGAGAAGATATTATGGTGGTGAGGTAGATGGGATTTCTAGACAGTTAGCCAGATACATATATAAAACAACCAAAAACTATCTACCAGAAATGAACCCAATGCTAATTTATAGATTAGATCGTTTTGGTAGAGGTGGTCACCATAAACCCTTTAACGATTTAGGCTTCGCAGGTGTTAGAATTATGGAAGCTCACGAAAACTATAATCGTCAACACCAAGATATAAGAACAGAAAATGGTATTGAATACGGGGATGTTCTTAAAGGTGTAAATTTTAAATATGCAGAAAAGTTGACTGAAGTAAACGCTATAAATTTAGCTAGTTTAGCTTGGGCTCCATTAGCTCCAGAAGATGTTGCAATTGGTGGCGTAGTAGAACCTTCAACCAAATTAAAATGGAAAAAATCTAATAATCCAAACATTAAAGGTTATAAAATCTACTGGCGAGATACCACCTCTCCTACTTGGGATAATTCTAGATATGTTGGTAATGTATCAGAATTTACCTTAAAAGGAATTGTAATAGATAACTATTATTTTGGTGTTGTAGCAGTAGGTAAAAATGGATATGAAAGTTTGGTAAGCTTTCCTTCTGAAGTATTTTAGATGAAATTGTTAAATATCTTAAGGAAAAAAAAGAAAATTTATAGCAAGCTTAACTATACAAAATCTAGATCAATCTACATTCTTAATATCTTTATACTAGTAATAATTTTAAAACCAATACAGAATGAACACAGGAAAAATGTTGATCGGAATTGCTTCAGGAATTTTAGCTGGAGCCGCAGCTGGAATATTACTTGCCCCTAAAAAAGGGACTGAAACTCGTAAAGATATTTCAGAAAAAAGTTCTAATTACGTAAAAGGAGCCAAAGGAAAGTTAGATGGTGTAAAAAATTCTCTCGAACATAAATTGGAAGCTTTAAAAGCAAAGAAAAACGCAATTATTGCAGACTCTAAAGGAGAAGAAATAGGATATAAAGCTAAAGAAGAATTACATAATTTAGCTAGCTAGCATAAATTTATAAAGAAAAATAAAAAAGGACTTGATACAATCAAGTCCTTTTTTATTTTTAATATTGCACACTGTACTTACTGTATTTATATTGTTATTTAAAAGAAATAAATATCTTAACCAATTTTGCTTTTGCTTAGCATTAATACTGCTAAACATAAGTGTAAATGCTCCATTATTAAATCCAACTACTCTAAAAGAAGATTTATCTTATAATAAACAAGAAAGTATAGTTGAGATTATTGTTGAAAAAGTATTTGGTGATGAAAATGCATTTGAAGAATTTGAAGATTTAGAAGAAAACTCTATTAATAAAAAAGATTTTAAATTAGATTTTCAAGCTTACTTGTTGCAAGAAAAAAACATCGTATTTAAATTACCTAAAAAGAATGTTAGTAAAAAATATCTATTTACTATAAAGTCAATATTTCAACAGGTAACTTCTCCCCCTCCTAAATTTAATTATTGTTAGCCGTATTTTAAGTAAACAATAATTAAATAAATAAAATGAAATATAATTTTTTAAAAATTATAGGTTTAGCTGTGTTTCTAAACCTATACAATAATACCTATGCTCAAAATGAAAATTTTGATAATGATAATAATAACCTACCAGATAAAGTAACCCACGCCGAACCTTTATATATAGATTTAATTAGAGATTTAGGAGCTCGAAAAGGTGAGAAAGAATGGAATGTTGGTGTTGGTTTAACAGATAAGGCTGACTATGATGAATATATAACCCTGGTAGAATATGAGTGGGCACCTATAGATAGATTAGGTTTAGAAGTAGAGCTACCCTTCTCTTTTTATTACCCTAACGAAGGAAACTATAGCCCTAAAAATAATCTTAATAGTATTAAACTTGCCGCTCAATATAGCTTTTATGTTTCTAAAAAAAATAGAGCTTCAATGGCATTTGGTTATATACAAGAATTCACTCTTACAAATTTTGGAAATTACGGAGATGGAAAATTATTTACAGGTAATGTTTATAACCCTTTCTTCATTGCAGCCAAAAGACTAGGAGCAAATTTTCATTCATTGCTTTATACGGGGCCAGTTTTTGATCATCATTTTTCTAATAACAAGGTCACAAACCATTGGCAGATTAATTCTAACCTCCACTATATGATTCCTGGATCTAGAAATTTTATTGGTGTTGAGTTTAATAAAGAAATACACGAAAATAATTTTGATATGACTATTAGACCTCAAATGAGGGTAGAGATTACAGATCGTATATTAATTGGAATTGTAACAGGTATACCTATTAGCAAAGATAACGAAAGGTTTAGCTCGTTTCTAAGATTAATTTATGAACCCTAAACATTAAATTAAGTAAAGCGCCTAAATATTTTAGGCGCTTTTTTTTATCCTAAATTTTCCTGTGTATGTAGCATTGCCTCTTTACTATTTTTAAAATAGCACACTTTTACGTCTAGGGTTTCAATATTTTTTAAAATTTTGTTTATTTTATTTTTTTTCTGCTTTTTAGTTTGCCTTATATAAACTGTACTTATATTTTCTGGAAAAATTTTCACAATATCTTCATATATAGCAGCATCTTGTTGAGAATCATCTCCTAATAAAATAAACCGTAATTCTGGGTAAAACTCAACTAAATGTTTAATCTTATAAAACTTATGGCGGTGGTCTCCACCTCCACTAAATAAAAAGTCTGCAATACCTGTTTTAATATCTTTTAAATTTAAAACTGCTTTAGGTAACTCATTTAATTTAGCAAATTGACTAATAAAATTATATAAATTCCACTCACTACTACTTACGTAAAAAAAAGCATTATTGGTAGAGTTGTCTTCTCTTCCTAATCTATTTAAAAATTTATAATGATCTACAGCTTCATCAAAAACATCTCTTTTATTAATATTTTTGGTAAGCATTACATAAAGCTTTTTAAATATATTACCAGAGTGAGAAATTAAAAAAGTATCATCTATATCACTAATCACCCCATATTCACCAGGGTATGGTTTTACAAACTCTCCCTTTTTCTCTTTTATATTTCCATCTACATTTGCGGTTACTGTAAATTTATGCCAACCACTTTTAAGTTCTTCTCGGTAAGGTATAGTTAATCTAAAATGGCCATCTTCTAAAGTTTTAGAAACTACTTGTACATTATTAAATTTAAAAACAACTTCTGCATTTGCTATGGTTTTTATGCTGAACATTCTAATTACTGCCCAAGCATGTTTATACCAACGTTTATCTAACTGAAAAATATCTGGTGCATGTTTTTTAAACAAATGTCCCATTACAATTATCTCCCGTTCATTAGCATAACTTCTATAAATTTTTAAATCAAGCTTCATAAATTATGGAAAGTATAACGTATTATAAAATGAAAAATAGATATTTTTAAGCACTTTAAAGCTGTACTATGAATTTTTTATTTATCATAAATCCTATTAGCGGAAATGAAGATAAAACCCATTTATTAAAAATGGTAAAAAATAAATTAAATAGAGAGCATCAACTTTCTATTTATAAAACTACAGGAAAAGATGATCTTCATAAAATTAAAGACAAATTATTAAACCAAAAATTTGATCGTGTACTTGTAGCAGGTGGTGACGGTACCATTAAAATGATAGCCGAAGCTATGGGAGAAAACCAATTACCTATTGGTATTATACCTGCAGGCTCTGCAAATGGTCTTGCTAGTGATCTTGACATACCAGATAATGCAAAAGATTTTGTACCTATTGCAATGTTTGGAGAAACAAAAAAAATAGACGCCATTCAAATTAACGATCAATTAGGATTACATATTAGCGATTTTGGATTAAATGCCGAATTAATTAAAGAGTTTGAAAGCAGCTTTTTAAGAGGTAAACTTGGTTATGCAATAAACAGCATAACTACACTTTTTCAAAGCAAAGGGCCTTATGAGTTTGAAATTATAACTCCTACAGAAACTTTACACAAAAAAGGAATTATGCTTGCCCTAGCAAATAGTAAAAAATTTGGTACGGGAGCAGTAATAAACCCCAACGGTAAAATAGACGATGGTATTTTTGAAATTTTAATTTTTAAAAAATTAGATGTTTTAGAAATACTAAAAACCTTAGATATAGACAAACAGCTCTCTTCAGATTTTGTAGAATGTATTCCTGTAAAAAAAGTAACAATTAAAACTAAAATCCCTGTAGACTTTCAAATAGATGGTGAATACTGTAAATCTTTAAAAGAAGTAAATGCTCATATTTTACCAAAAAAATTAAAAATAGCTATCGGTAAACAACCTTTAACTTAGCCTAAGATGTTAAGCTTATTTTAAATAATTTGTTTTGTTAAAATTGCTCTATAAATTAGCCTAAAATTTAAACCAACAATATCATGAAAAAAGTAAGCTTAATTATAGCTTCAGCAATGATTGTTTTTGCTACATCTTGTAAAGACAATAAAAAAGAATCTGAAGAGGAAGTAGACACAACAATGACTGAAGAAGCTTCTATGGAAGAAGAAACAGAAATGAATGCTTCAGAAAGTGAAATTACATTATCTAGCCTAGAAGGTTCTCCTGCTTATGAGACTTCTACATTAAAATTAAATAGCCCTAATGAAGACAATGTTGCTTCAGGCGCTCCAATAAAATTTTCTTTTGAAGTAAATGATTATGAGTTAGGTGTACCTACAGAAGGCTCAGAAAACATGGAATTAGCTAATTCTGCTAAAGGGCAACACATTCACTTTATTGTAGATAACGACCCTTACTCTGCTCATTACGAGCCTACGTTTGAAAAAGAATTAGAAGATGGAAATCACGTACTAGTTGCATTTTTATCTCGTTCTTACCACGAGTCTGTAAAAAATGCAGAATCTTTTGTAGTTAAAAAAATTGCAGTAGGTGAAACTGAAGATGATGAGTTAGGAAATGTAGACCTTACACAACCTCACTTAATTTACAGCAGACCAAAAGGTATTTACTCTGGTGAGGGAGCTAAAACCATTATGCTAGA
The DNA here is from genome assembly GCF_900141885.1 of Mesonia phycicola. Lineage (GTDB taxonomy): Bacteria > Bacteroidota > Bacteroidia > Flavobacteriales > Flavobacteriaceae > Mesonia > Mesonia phycicola. Next base: position 370,890 of record NZ_FQYY01000002.1, read on the forward strand.
TTTCTTTTTATTAAATACAGATTTAGCTGAAGATGGTAACAAAGTAAGAGCTACTATTAACGGGAAAGAGTTTATGATTACTACTTGGGAGCCTAAGTTAATAAACGGCTTACCTATGGGAGAAAATACTATTAAATTAGAATTATTAGATGCAAATGGAGAGTTAATTGACAGTCCATTTAACCCTGTAGAAAGAACAGTTACTTTAGAAGAGTAATCTTTTAACTTACTTATAAATAAAAAGCTGCTAATATTAGCAGCTTTTTTTATGCCTACGTATAAATTTTGTTTTACATTTATTAAACTACTAATACAATTAACTAATTATGCAAACTCAACCAGATGGTTTAATTGCGGAACTTCAGGCTAAAAATCCAAAAGCTTTTGAGCGTATATACGATAGATATTCAGAAAGTACATTTGGTGTAATTAACAGTGTACTTAAAGACAAACATTTAGCTGAAGAAGTTTTACAAGATGTTTTTGTGAAAATTTGGAACAATGCAGAGTCATACAATTCTTCTAAAGGTAGGTTTTTTACTTGGGTTTTAAATATTGCACGAAATGCAGCTATAGACAAAACAAGATCTAAAGCTTACAAAAACAAACAAAAAAACTTAAAGGCAGAATATTTCGTAGATATTATTGAAGAGAAAAACAGTTTTTCTAATAAAATTGATGCTATTGGTATTCAAAAATATATTAATGTGTTAAAACCATATTGTAAAAAAATAATTAATTTACTTTATTTTCAAGGCTTTACACAAGCAGAAGCATCAGAAGAGTTAGAGATGCCACTAGGTACTTTAAAAACTAGAAATAGAAACTGTATGAATAAATTAAGAGAGATTTTAACAAACTAAATAATGGATTTAGAACAATATATATCATCAGGAGTATTAGAGTTGTATGTCTATGGAGCGCTAACAGAAGAAGAGAGTATTAAAGTTAGTACAGAACTTAAAAAGCACCCTGAAATTTTAAAAGAGGTTGAAGAAATTGAAAATGCGTTAACGCAACTTTCTATTGCTGCAGCTCCTTACAATCCAGAAACTCTTTTACTAAATATTCAGCAAAGAATAACTAATAGTAATACTTCAAAAGTTATTGAGCATCCTGCAAAAAGTAAAAAAAGTAATCTTGTACTTTACATAAGTTGGGCAGCATCAATTGCATTGTTAATTGGGTTAATTTCTGTAATTAATCAACGTAACGAATTACGAGAAAATATTAATACCATAAGTGCTACTAATATTGAATTAGAAGAGCAAATAAATATTGCTAAAAACGATGCTGAAAAAACGAAGCAACTATTAGAAGTTTTTAGAGATAAAGATATAATTACCGTACCGCTAGATGGACAACAAGTAGCTCCTGAAGCATATGCTGCTATACATTGGGACTCAAAAACTAATCAAGTTTACGTAGATGCTAAAGAGTTACCAACCCCACCAGAAGGTAAAGAGTACCAAGTTTGGTCGTTAACATTAGAGCCACTTACCCCTACAAGTATTGGATTGTTATCTAATTTTTCTGAAGATGAGAATAAAATTTTTATTCTAGAAAACCCAAATTCTTCTCAGGCATTTGGTATAACTTTAGAGCCTAAAGGTGGTAGTGAAAGCCCTACAATGGAGCAATTATATACCTTAGGTGTTATCACAGCTTCATAAACAAATAAAATATTTATAATACAAAAAAGCCTGTTCAAACAAATTGAACAGGCTTTTTAACAACTAACAAAAAACTTGAAAAAACCATTATGAGTTAAGGCTAGAAATAACATAATATTTTCATAGCAATTTTCCTCCTTAAAACTCTCTCTAAAATAATCAGCTTTTACCCTGACCTCTACTATATATACGAGAGATTAATCTACTTGGTTTTATATTTTTTAAATTTTAACATTTAAGTAGTTTTTTAGCATCGTTTTTTAAATAAATTTACTCCGTATTTTAACTTGATTTTTTATGAATCCTTCAGCTAGTGGTTGGATTAACAAACACTTTTCACATCTTCAACATACTGTTTTAGATAAAAAATTTAATAACAAACAATACTATTTAAAACTACAAGAAACTGGTTTTATATATGCACATAGTACCAAAACACTAACTTACACAGATACATCACCTATTAATTTTACGTTAGAAGAGCTTACTAAAATTAATTTATTTGATGCTTTAGCATTTGTATATTTTTCAGAAAAAAAAGAAGCTACTAAAAAGCAATTTATTGAAGATACAGTAGAGTTTTATCAATTATTAGAAAATGAGTCTATCTGGAAAATTAAACTTTCATTTTTTAAAGCTAAACCAGAAGATACATTAGAAAAAATAATACAACATCGTATTCAAATAAATGAATCTTATATTCAAAAAAACTTTAGTCATTTAATAACCAATGCTCTATTATTTGTAGATGTTTTGGCTTTTAAAGAGTATTTAACCAAACAAAAACATCCAAAAAATTATTTAATAGAATTAGAAAGTTTAATTACTAACGTGGTGATTTTGGCTTTTCAGAAAAAAACTATAAAAGATAAGTATGAAAACCTTGTACTCAAACTTTTAGAGAGTTCTTTACGCTATCATAAAATTCAACCTCAACCTAAAAAATTTGAACAACTAAATTTTAAAAATTTCACCAATCATTTTGAAACTAAATATATTTTAGATTTGGCTTCTATCACTATTTATAGTGATGAAGAAATAGAAAAGCAAGAATATGCTTTTATAGAAAAATTAGGTAACCAGCTTGGTTTTACTACTACTGAGGTAGATAAGAATATTACCAGAATGCTTCAGTTTTTAAACGCTCATAAAAACGAAATCTCTTATTTTAATTACAGTAATTCTATTCAGCATTTTTATAAAAACACTAACAGAATGGTGCGTGTTTTAATTATGAGGAATAAAAAAAGACTTTTAAAAGAAATTTTTGAGAGCAAAGAATTGGTGATTTTATTATCTAAATCTACACACAAAGATTTATCTGAAAGTGAAAAGCATAAAGTAAAAGAACAGTTGCTAGATATATGCAAAACTGTACCATCTTTAGCTATTTTTATTTTACCTGGCGGAAGTGTTTTATTGCCTATTTTAATAAAATTTATACCTCAGCTTCTCCCATCTGCTTTTAACGAAAATAGGGTAGAAAAAAACTAATTAGATAGCCACTCTTTAAAATCTTTTACACGCTCTCTAGCTACAATAATTTCTTGCTCATTAAAGTTATTTAATTTTACTTTTAAACGACTGTTGGTGTAACTAATTATATCTTGTATTGCATTAATATTTACAAAAAATTTACGACTTACTCTGTAAAATTTTTCTGGATTTAGATTGTCTTCTAAATTTTCTAGCGTATTTTCTAACAGGTAATTTCTATTATCTTTTGTATGTAAATAAGTGCCTTTATTTTCGCTATAAAAGCATTCTATATCATCTACCGGAAACATTTTTAAATGTTGCCCTATTTTTACTGTAAAGCGCTTTTTATAGGTTTTTGCAACACTCTCTGTGTTTAAAAGCTTTTTAAGTTCTGAGAGGTTTGTTGTAACTTCTTTGTTATTATTAAATTTAGATTGAAATTTATTAATTGCAGCTTCCAACTCTTCTTCATCTATAGGTTTTAATAAATAATCTACGCTATTTAATTTAAAAGCTTTTAAAGCATACTCATCATAAGCGGTGGTAAATATTATTGCGCTTTCTATGTCTATTTCTTCAAAAATTTCAAAAGAAAGTCCGTCACTTAATTGAATATCTAAAAAAATTAGATCTGGGTGCTTATTTTCTAACAACCATTGTATAGAATCGTTTACAGAATGTAAAAGTTTTTCTACAGGAATTTCTAATTTTTCGAGCATTCGCTCAAGACGACGAGCAGAAGGCTTTTCATCTTCAATAATAATAGTTCTCATAATTTTTAGGTTACTCCCAACGTTGTTGCTTATTCTCTTCTTCTTCTAAAAATTGCTTTAGTTTCTTTTCTTCCCACTCTTTACTAAACCCCGGGTTTATTCTAAATGCGTGTGCAGCATTAAATAACAGACCAATACCCCAACCAACTACAGACCATAACATCCAAGGGTAAACATCGAACCCATTTCTAAAATTTATATATGCCAAAATACCATTTATGACAATAAAAACGAATAAGTGAATGTAAAAATCTTTGAGGTCTTTTACTCTTTTTTTTGCCTCGAAGTAGCGCTTTTCTTTATTAGACATTTCCATTTTAATTATTTTTTCAGGTTAGTAATTATCTTCATCCATAAATTGCTTTATCTTTCTCTGCTCCCAATCTTTAGAGAAAAAAGGGTTTTTATCGAAAGCATCCATATACTGAAATATTAACCCTATACCCCAACCTGCAGCAGCGAACAAAAACCAAGGCAAACCAAAGCCTGTAGTAAACCAGTTTACAAAAGCTAGAAACGGAATAATAATCATATAAGAGGTTAAGCTTGCATAAAACTCTTTTTGCTTTTTTACCATTTCTCTAGCACGGTCTAGTTTTTCAAAATCTTTCATAGTTGTGTTCATAGTAGTATTCATTTTTAATTGTTTTATAGAGGTTAATTGTTTAGTTAATATGGGTAATTTTACTTGAAATGTATTTTTATCTTTTTCTATAATTACTTTTCTAGCCGTTAGTAAATCATAACGTTGTTGTATGTTTAGTAAACCATAACCAGAGCTTTTGCCTATTACACTTTTAGTTTGTAAATTATTTTTCACTACTAAAAATCCGTTTTCTTCTACTATAGAAATGTGTAGAGGTTTTTCTTCTGATACTATATTGTGTTTTACTGAGTTTTCTAACAATAACTGTAAGGAAAGCGGTATAATTTTACCTTCTGTATTTTCTAGTTTTTCAGGAAAAGTATATACAATACTATTTTCAAACCTCATCTCTAGCAAACCTATGTAGCGTTTTGCAAATGCTAACTCGTCTTCAATACCTACTAGTTCTTTATTTTTTTGCTCTAACACATAACGATATACTTTAGATAAGGAAGTAGTAAAATTTTGTGCCTGGTCTGGATTTTCTTCAATTAAAGAAGTAAGTACATTTAAGCTGTTAAATAGAAAATGTGGATCTAACTGATTTTTAAGAGCATCAAATTTAGCAGAAGCAGTACCAGCAATTAGCTTTTGCTCTGTTACCTTACTTTCTTGTATTGCTTTATAAAAGTAGAATGCGTGTAAAAACAAACCTACAATTAAAGAGAGTAAAAAAGGAAATAAATACTTTTCTGGCGTTTCATTTTCTAAAAAACCTGTAATAGTTCTATTTTGCTCTATAACTACTAAATGTAAAAATCTACACACTCCAAAAGCAATTAAAGTAACAATTGAAGAGCCTATTACACCTACTACAAATCGTTTTTTACTTTCTGTATGCCAGTTATATTTTTTCTCTAATCTTATAAAATATACTACATTAAAAACAGTAATTACAAAGCTGTAAGAAAATTGAATAAGTACCTTTTTCCAATCTAAAAAAGTATTAAAATCAAATCCGTTAAAAAGAAACTCTATAAGTAAGATTAGAAAAGTAATTCCTAAAGAGATTCTCAATAATATTTTTAATCGTTTTATGCTCATTTGTTCTTTAATTGTAAAGCAAATATCTACTAAAAGTCCTTTGTAAAAAAAAAGAGATGACTCAGTTGTAAAATTTGAGGTATGAAATGTAAAATTAAAAGTGAATCCATCTTTTTTAATATTAATAAGATAGAAAGCTATTAGATTTTAATTAAAATTTATTGTTTTATAAATGTAACCTAAACTTTAATTCGGTAAAAAAACCTGTGAAATGTAAATTTTAGTTAACCTTAATTTTAAGCACTTTCAATAATGAGCCAGTAATTTTACGCCAAATTAAAAACAACTCATTACTTATGAAAAAAATTTACTTAAGTGCATTATTAGCTCTTATTTCTTGTGTTTCTTTTGCGCAAGAAGCATTAATTACAGGTTATGTAGACTCGCCTTGTAGTGGTGCAAATGGTCGTGCTGTAGAAATTTATGTAAACGGTACCATAGATTTTACAGGTTGGAATTTAGTTAGACAAGCAAATGGCGGGGGTTATACCACAAATGTAGATCTTAGCTCTTTTGGTTCTATTACAGATAGTTTTGTATACATAACTAACGATCAAGCAATTTTTCAGGCTGAATTTGGAACACAAAGTAACATCATAGAAAATAGTACAATTTCTTCTAACGGAGATGATGCTTTTCAAATAATAGATGCTAACTCTACTGTTATAGACCGTTTTGGAGAAGACGGTGTAGATGGTACAGGTACTGCTTGGGAACATTTAGATACTTACTATCTAAGAAATAATGGAGAAACCGCTAACGGTGGAAATTTTGATGCTACTAACTGGACTTTTGGTGCTCTTAACGCATTAGACAATCAAGGTTTATGTAATACAGCTGCACAACTTAATACATTAGTTGCTTTAGGTAGTTTTGTTGCTGCAGCACCACTACCAGAAATTTATTTTGACGAAGAGTATGTTAGTGTAAATGAAAACGGAGGAAGCGTTACGCTTACTGTAGAAATATCTGAATTACCAACTACAGATGCTACTGTAGATGTTACTATTTTAACTGCAGAAAGTACTGCTGTTTCGGGACAAAATTATACTTACACAGGAGAAACTTTAACTTTTACTACTACAGGAAGTACTTCTCAAACCATTACCATTACTATACCAGATAATAGTGATGTAGAACCAGATACTATGTTAGCATTAGAATTAAGTAATGCAACCAATGCTACCTTAGATAGTGATATAGTAAGTGTAGTATATATATTAGATGATGAAATGCATGCTCCTACAGCTACACAAAACTTAGGTATTACTTTTGGTGCAAGTTATGCTATTGGAGGAAGCAATCCTGGTTCTGAGATTGTAGCTCACGACCCTAATACACAAAGATTATTTGTAATGAATAGCGGAAATGCTTCTGTAGAAATTTTAGATTTTAGCAACCCATTAAATATTTCTGCAATCTCTACCATAGATTTATCTACTTACGGTGACTCTAGTACTAGTGTAGCTCATTATAATGGTTTAGTTGCTGCTACTGCAGTACCAGATCTTGTAGGGCAAGACGGGAAGGTTGTATTTATGGATACAGATGGAGTTATTATTTCTAGTGTAGATGTAGGCTCTTTACCAGATATGATTACCTTCTCTCCAGATGGTACTATGTTATTAGTAGCAAACGAAGGTCAGCCAAACAATGATTACTCTGTAGACCCTGAAGGTACTATATCTGTTATAGATCTTACTGGTGGAGCTGCTAGCTTAACTCAAGCTGATGTAACTACTTTAAATTTTAATGCTTTTGATACGCAGTTAGCACAATTAGAAGCAGATGGTATTAGAATATTTGGACCTAACGCAAGTGTATCTCAAGATTTAGAACCAGAATATATAGCTGTTTCTGACGATAGCCAAACTGCTTGGGTTACTTTACAAGAGAACAATGCCATTGCAGTGGTAGATTTAGTAAACTTACAAATTACAGATATTTGGTCTTTAGGTTACAAAGACCATAGCTTAGCAGAAAATGCTTTAGATGCTTCTAACGATCAAGATTTTATCTTTATGGCAAATTGGCCAATTAAAGGTATGTATATGCCAGATGCTATTGCAAGTTACACTGTAAATGGTACAACTTATTACGTTACCGCTAACGAAGGTGATGCTAGAGAATACGATACTTTTGAAGAAGAAGTAGATTTAGAAGATCTTTTATTAGATGCTAGTGTTTTCCCTAACCAAGAATACTTACAATTAGACGGAAATTTAGGGAAACTTACTTTTACAGATACTCACGGAGATATAGATAATGATGGTGAGTATGAAGAACTATACGTTTACGGTGGTAGATCTTTTAGTATTTACGATGCTTCTACAGGAACTCAAGTTTATGACAGTGGTTCTGATTTTGAAAGAATTATTGAAGAAGATCCTGTTTACAATGCAATTTTTAATGCCACAGACGATGAGAATGAATTGAAAAACCGTAGCGACAACAAAGGTCCAGAGCCAGAAGCGGTAATTGTTCAAGAAATTGATGGTGTTTACTACGCTTTTATAGCTTTAGAAAGAGTTGGTGGTTTTATGGTGTACAATATTACTAATCCAGTTGCTCCAGTATTTGAAGGTTATTATAACAACAGAAGTGTAACTCCAGGAGAAGATGATATTGCAAACTTAGGAGATTTAGCGCCAGAAAGTATTGTATATGTTGCTCCAGAAGATAACTCTGAAGCTAAAGGTTTAATTGTAATTGCTAATGAAGTTAGTGCTACCATTAGCGTATATACATTAAACAACGATGTTCTTTCTACAAGCAACTATGAATCAGAAAAAAATAGTTTTGTAATTTATCCTAACCCTGCAAAATCTGAAAGAGTTTTCTTTAACCAACCAACAGATTACGTTCTTTTTGATATGCAAGGAAGAAAAGTAAAAGCTGCTAACCAAGCAACTTACATAAACGTAGCTAACTTAACAACCGGAACTTATTTAGTAAAAAACACTAATGGTCAGGTACAAAAGTTAGTAATTAACTAAACCAACTAACCAGTAAAACTTAGTTAACCACAAAAAAGGGAGCCATTTGGCTCCCTTTTTATTTTCTTCGTATTTAATGTTATTAAAATTTAAATCCAAAACCAAAGCTAAATCTCATACCATCTTCTCCTGCAAATAGATTAAATGTTCCGTTAACTGCCTCTGCACTATTAACCCAAAGACCCCCTCCAAAATCATTATGCCATTGTTTACTATCTTCTCCATCTAACCATACACGACCTACATCTGCTCCACCAAAAATTCCGAATTCAAAAGGCAAGAATGTAGTTTTAACTTCACCTAAAGTATAACGTATATCTGCAGAAGTTGCTAAAGAAGACTCTCCCATAAAACGTTCGTTTCTATAACCTCTTAACCCTGTAGCTCCGCCAAGATTTGCTGCTTGGTAAAATTCAAAATCGTCTCCAATATTTATTTGAGAGTTTACTTCTGTACGCAATACCCATTTTCTATTTCTAGTTATCGAATTAAAAAATTCTATAGAAGGCTTAATATAGCCATAGATATTCTGGGTGTCTTTTGTATTCATTTTTCCACCTACACTTAGCTGAAATTTCATTCCGTTAGTAGGGTTTAGCACATCGTCATAACTCTCATAACGGTAAGTTGCATCTAAGCCTGCAAAATATTTTCTTTCAAAAACATTTGCATTATTAGCAAAATATTGATCTATAAAACGTCCAGAAGTTTGGTCTACTTCTACAGATTCAAAAGAAGCTTTATAACCAAAATAACTACCAAAAGGGCTTTCTCTAACTAAGCCAATACTAGCACCTACTTTACTTATTTTTGTTCGGTTAAAATCAAAATCTTCGTCATTATCTCTATTTGGGTTTCTTGTGCTGTTACCGTAACCAAAAAAGTTTTGGGCAAAATTAGGACTAGTAAACCAAGCCCCTACTCCCAAACTATAATTACCTACAATTCTAGCAAATCTTGCATCGTAGTAAAAATCAAAACCATTAGTGGCAAAATAATAACCTGCTCTAAATTTATGCTGAGAGCTAAATGGGTCTCTTTTAAAACCATAATGAGTATAGACATCTTGTAGTCCTATTTTTACTCCATCATCTGGGTTATAACCTATACCAGGTAAAATAACGTTACTACTAAATATCTTTTTATCTTTATTAAAGAAGTTTTGCTCGTAGTTATCTGAAAGTCTAATTTTTGCATCTTGTGCATCGGTAAATGTATTAGGTTTAGACTTATGCTCATAAATTTTTAATTTCTTAGAATTGTCTACTTTATAAATATCATTATTTTGTCCTCCTATTAATTTTATAGGTATGTTTTTACTTTTTGAATTACCTACTACTGTAAACGTATCATCATCATCTAAACCATAAATCCAAATTTCTTTGGTGTCTTTTTTATCGTAAGTTTTTTTACTGAATAAAGATTTTCTTTTCCCTCCCTTATTTCTAAAAATTTCAATTTTAGTTTTACCGTTTTCTAGCCTGGTTACATCTATAAAATCATCTTTATCTGTAGCAGTTACAATAGCTAATTTTGCTAAATAATTATAATACCTCTCTGCAATATCTACGATATTTTCTTTTCTAGCCTTCAAAAAAGTTTTAATATCTTGAGTAGACTCATCTTTTCTTACCTCTTCAGGCAAATCATTAAAAGCCTCTTCTATTACCTCATCGGTAATATGATCTTGTAAGTATTTAGCCTCTGCAATCCAAGTTTCTCTACCTTTATTTTGTATTAAAGAACGATCTAAACCTGCCGCAGCGGTATTAAACCAAGCAACATCATCTATATCGTCACCATACTCACCAAATTGCTTAGCAAAGCCTGCCAAACCTTTTAAAGTACCAAAAAAAGCGCCATCAAAATTAGAAAATGCCTGATCTCTATCTCTTGGTATAGGTCTAAAAATATGTTTACCATCTTCTGTTTCAAACTCTGCCCAACGCCATTGGTCTTTATGTCTATCCCAATCACCAATAAGCATATCAAAAATTCTTGCTCGTATATAAGCAACTTCATCTAAGCTATATTTTTCATCTCTTCTTAGACGCTCAAACATACCTTCGGTACTTTCTATATCGTGGTTAGGGCTTCCAAAAAATTCTGCTTCTTTCCAATCACCTTCTGGTCGCTCTACAATCATATAAATATCATCACCGTAAGCTTCGTTGTATTTACCTAGTGCTTTTTGTTGAGGTAAATAGATTACTTTAGGATTTGTATGAAAAATTTCTGCTGCATCACTAAGTTTAGGAATAGCCATAAATGCAAACGGATGCGATGCGGTATAAAAATCTTCTATAGCGTCTTCTGCCAACGTATTTTGAAACTTTTGCTCTACCGATTGGTCTTTAAAAGCTACGGTTTGTAAAAATTGTACAGCACTCTTTTTTAATGCTCTTATGTTGTAATCTCTACCTAAACTATCTTTCACTCTAATAGATCTAGTTTGGTGACCACCACCCTCTCTTACTACTGTTAAACCTCCGTAAAGGGTGTCTAATAAAGCTACTTTTGTTTTTATTTTTTTTCCGTATAATTTTCTATAATGGTCTCCCCATAAACTTTCATATACTTCACTTTTATCAGTATCTTCTTCATTATAAATAGAAACTTCTATTTCTTTTGAAAATGAATTAGGATCTGGTAAATTATCTAAATTAGGAGCTGTTTCTTTTTGAAATACCTCTGTTTGAAATAATAATTTTGGAAGTCCATTTTCAGAACCATAAAATCTTACCCAAGTAGATTTATCTTTAAAAACATCATAAACAGCAAAACCTTGATCTGGATAAGCAAATACACCATCATTTCTTAAACTTGCGTAAGATCTTTTAGAGCCCGCTCCAGAAATAATTTGATGTAACCCGTCGTGAATTACATATTGCATATTATGCTCGTGACCAGATATATATGTTACTCTTTCATAATTTTTAGAAATAGTTTCTAACCTATCTCTAAAAGATTTGTAGCGTTCATTTTGGGCGTCTTGTATAGATACACCACCAGTAGTTCTAATAAGCATTGCTAAAGAACCTAGCACAGGCATTGGTATTTTGCTTTGTGATGGGTATAAATGCCTATTTAAATGGTAATTACCACCGTGAACCCCATTGGTATACATTGGGTGGTGTAATGCTATTACTATATTTTTATTTTGTCCCTTTTTTAATTCAGATTCAATTTCTGCAAAAAGTGCATCTCTCGTTTTAATTTCTGAACAATTATCATTAATTGTAGGGCTATCATCCCAATCTTCTAAATACCATTGAGAGTCGATAATTATTAATGTAAGATTATCTGTTAAATCTCTAATCTCTAGTCCGCAGCCTGGTTTTGGTGCCCAAACATCTTTTTGTTTGGTTTTGTCTTTAATATAATCTGCTTGTTCTTTTACTCCATCAAGACCTTCATTATACCAATCGTGATTACCTGGAATAAATAAGATGTTGCCATCGTAATTTTCTAAAGCATTTATTTGCGCATCAATTCTAGATTCTGATTGTTTTCTGAGTGGGTCTTCTTTACCTGGCATTCCTGCTGGATAAATATTATCTCCTAAAAAAACAGCATAAGTGTTTTTAGTATCTGAAGAGTCTATAAAATATTTAAAGGCTTGCACTCCTAGAGAAGAACTCCCCATATTAGAATAACCAGCATCACCTATTAAAAAAAATCTTTTCTCTAATTTTTTACTACTTGGGTAGCTAATAGAATCTTGAGGGTAATCTTCATTAATTTTGGGACCAAAGGTTGCGCAAGAACTTGCTAAAAAAATAATACAAATTGTTAGAAGTATGTTATTTTTCTTCATATAACTTAAATGGTGATTGATTTTTTACTAATTTGGCTTACGTATTTTAATACAATTTAACCAAATTTTATGGAGAGCATTATTGATAAGGCAGATGATTTTGTAATGAAACTTTTTAAAGATGAATTACCAAATACATTTATATATCATAATTATAATCACACTCAACGTGTGGTTAAAAGTACTAAAGAATTAATTGAAAATTCTCAAATTAATGTTAAAGAAGAAGAGATACTCTTGCTCTCTGCCTGGCTTCATGACACTGGTTATACCAAAACTATAGAAGGTCATGAAAAAGAAAGTGTAAGTATTGCAAAAGCTTTTTTAAAAGATAATAATGTAGATGAAGCTACTATTAAAGAAGTAGAAAAGTGCATACTTGCAACAGAAAGTAATACAAAACCCACTACTCTTTTAGAAGAAATAATAAAAGATGCTGATGCATCACATCTAGCTAAAGATTATTTTGAAGATACTACCGAGTTTTTAAGACAAGAATTAAAACTACATAACATTAAATATTTTACGCCTAATGAATGGGTAGAAGAAAATATTAGAATGTTTACAGAAGTGCATAGATTTTACAGCAACTATGCGGTAGAATATTGGAAACCTAAAAAAGATGAAAATCTTTTAGGTTTATTAGAAAGCCAGAAAAAACTAAAGAAAAAATACGAAAAAGAAGAAACTAAGGCTAAACTTAAAGCTAGGTATAAAAATGATAACCCAGAAAGAAGTATTCAAACTTTATACAGAACTACTTTAAGAAACCATATTAAGTTAAGTGATATAGCAGATACTAAAGCCAACATTCTTTTATCTGTAAATGCCATTATAATATCATTAGCGTTAGCTAATATTATACCCAAACTTGACTCTCCCTCTAACAGGCACTTAATGATACCTACTTTAATTATGGTATGTTTTTGTGTAGCCTCTATTGTATTGTCTATTATGTCTACCAAACCTAATGTAACCTCTGGAGAGTTTACGAAAGAGCAAGTAAAAAACAGAGAAATAAATGTTCTTTTCTTCGGTAATTTTCACCAAATGAAATTTGACCAATACCACTGGGCTATTAATGAGATTTTGAAAGACAAAGATTATGTTTACGAGGCTCTCACGAAAGATTTATACTATTTAGGAATTGTACTTAATAGAAAATATAAAATCTTACGATGGACTTATACCATATTTATGACAGGTATAATTATATCTGTAGTTAGTTTTGTTATTGCTTTTTGGTTAATGTAATTCTTCCATTAAATTCTCGTACGTTAAAGTTTTCTCTTCAGAATCTTTATTTGTATGGTATAAAATTTTAACCCTAATAGCTTTTAAACCAACTACACCTTGTACATCTTCTAACTCTAACAGTTCTACCTCACTACCGAGGTAGTTCTTTTTTTGTAGATAGTCTATGTATTTTAAATACTCTCTTTCATCTGCTTTTTGAGAATATATGATGGCAATTTTTCCTTTTTGAGTAACGCGTTCTTCTGTATTTTTAATGTAGGCTTTATCTATTCGTTTTTTAATAATCTCATACCTTGCGTTATAAGTGCCATCAACATCAAATTTCTTTTCATCCATTCTATATTTAATAGAAAGTGTAGAGCTAAAAACTAAAATTAAAGATGCTGCATCAAGTTTAAGTGGCATGTTTTCTTGAATTTGATAGAATTTATTTTCCATCTCACAAACCACTTGAATTTGCCACAATCTAATATTGTGTAAGTACACACGACTAAAAGTTTTATTTTTAGTCATAGACTCACCTATATAAATATTATGATCTACTCCATCTGTTTTATAACGCTCAAAATAATGCGGAAAAATTTGTTGTGCTTCTGTTTGTTTTCTATCAATATATCTAGCTAGAGTTCTATTAATACGCTGTACAGTGTCGTCGTAATTTTTACGTTGGTCATAAATTACTCCTGTGTTTTTATCGATACAAGAATTATACTCTTCAATCATTTGTTTTAAAACTTCAGATTTAGTTTTAAAATGATTGATTAGCGGATCTATTTCTTTATGTAAAAAATTGATTATTTTTTGTTCACTAGAGGCGTTTAAATTTTCATTTAAATCATCTCTAAATTCATCTATTCTAAACTTTACTTGCTCATATATTGGTAAAGCTTCTTCTTGATAAGCATGTTCTATAATTTTATTAATCATATTTAAATGCTCTAGCAAATCTGCTTGAATAGCTTTATTTCTCTCTTCTGAAGAACCTACAATATCTATTTGACCGTATAACGGGTAAACGTCTTTAAAAGCAATATCTCTAAATGAAGAGACGCCATCTTTTTCTAAATCTAAAATATATCTTCTTGCTTCTTCTTCAAAAACCCAAAGTACACTCGGGTGTATAGAAGTACATTCACTTTGTATAACTGCTTTTATTCTATTTTCTAAATCTGCCTTGTTTCTTTCTAAAGCGGTTACTAAATATGGTACTATATCTTCTAATTTTACCGCATTTATACTATTAAGTTCGTTTTTGTGATAAGACACTAACTCTAATATTGCTAGTAAATCATTGCCTTTTGCTATGGGTGCAAAAATGCAACTTTTGATATTTTCTGCTTCTAAATTTTTAGCAAGTATGCTATCTGGTAAATTTTTAGAGTAAGCCTCTACGTTAGAGATTGTAAAATATTGTTGTTTATCTATTAATAAATTATAGCCTTGTTCACAAAAAATTTCATGGCAATTAATCTCATTATAGTCTTTAAGAATATAGCTATCAACGTTATTATCTAGTCTAGAGAGGTCTAAGTTTTTTTTATCAAATATGGTTAACCCTACATTTAAATCTGGACTTCTATAAATAGATCTAAAAATTTCTGTAATACCTTTTAAACTTTCTTCTTTAGGTAATTTGTTATTTAATAACTGTGTTTTAAGGTCTGATATCCCATCATCTACCGTTACATCGGTAAGGTTAAAAATAATAAAGCCTTTAAAAACCCAACTTAAAGGAGGAAATTTTTGTTTCCACAAATCTATATTATCTGTGTTTTGCAATAGCATATCTACATCTTCATCTGTAATATCTATTGCATTTTTGGTTTTTTCAAACTCTACAAAATCTGCATTTGCTGCTATACGGTAATGACGCATAATACCGTTTTTATCTGGGATATCGTAATAAAAAGGTCTTGTAAAGTCTATATCATATCCGTAAAAACTATTTAAAATTAAAATACAACCAAACACATAATCTGTTTCAGAATCAAAATTTCTAATAGTTAATTCAAAATCTTCACCTGCTTGATCTATTATTTCTTGAAAACGTTTTGTCTTGTTAAACAAAAACTTTTGATAAGGTAAAGAAGCTGCTTTAATTTCATTATTAGTTAAAATATTTGGAAATAAATCATCTAATAAAATGTGAATTGGTTCTAGATGTTCTTTAATTTCTTCTTTACTTTCTAAACCAGATTTTAATTTAGGGTAATTATCTATGTACTCTAATACATTTTTTAAATAACTTTTTGCAATAGGATTTTTCTCAACCTTCGCACGCTCACGATAAGTTGAAATCACTTTGTTAAAACTTACTTTTATATTAAAAGGAAAATCTTTAGTTTGATCTTTCATTGCAACATTATTATTCTAAAAACAAGATAGTTTTTTCTACACATTGCAAAGATAACAATAATAAACATTAACAATAGTTTAGAAATTTGTGGCTTTGAAGCGCGTTACCTATTTTTGTGTTTAATCTAAAAAAAGAGAATGAAAAAAATAATTTTAATAGCATTAGCAGCATTTGCTGTATCGTGTCAAAATGTAGAAGAAAATAAAGACGCAACCTTTAAAGCTTCTATTGCAAATGTAGAAGACGGAACAGAGGTTTATTTAGCAAAATTAGGAGAGCAAGGTAGACCAGAACCTATGGATACTGTTGTTGTTAAAGACGGAAGTTTTGAAATGAAATTACCTAAGGTAGATTTTCAAACTTTAAATATTATCTCTCTTAAAAATGTTGGAGGTAATGTGATTTTTATTAATGAAAATGAAGCACTTTCTGCTACACTTTATAAAGATAGCTTAAGAAGCGCTAAAATTGAAGGAGGTAAAGAAAATCAGTTATTTCAAGATTATATAAGTCAAATTCAATCTTCAAGTAAAAAAATGAACGAAATGGTTCAAACTTACCAAAAAGAGAACCCAGACTTAATGCAAAACCCAGATTTAATTGCTAAAATTAGAGCTGAGCAGCAAAAAATGCAAGATGCTGATGCTAAAAAAAGAGAAGAGCTAGTAGAAAACAACCCAAATTCTTTGGTTTCTATCTTAGTATTATCTGATATGATTAACAGCAAGTCTATTTCTACATCAAAGGCTAATACTTTATTTAATGGTTTAACTAAAGAGGTACAAGAAACACATATTGGTAGTACAATTAGTAAAATTTTAAAAAGCGCTAGTGCAACTGCTATTGGTAGTAAAGCTCCTGAGTTTTCTGCTCCTACTCCAAGCGGAGAGCAATTAGCGTTAAAAGATGCTCTTGGTAAAGTTACTATTTTAGATTTTTGGGCTTCTTGGTGTAAACCTTGTAGAATAGAAAACCCTAACGTAGTAAAGCTTTATGCTAAATACCACGATAAGGGCTTAAATATTTTAGGTGTGTCTTTAGATAAGAATACACAAAAAGATAAATGGTTAAAAGCTATTGAAGATGACGGGTTAACTTGGCAGCATGTTTCTAACTTACAATACTGGCAAGGACCTATTGCAAAATTATATAATGTAAAATCTATTCCTGCTACTTTTATACTAGACGAGAATGGAGTAATTATAGCTAAAGATTTAAGAGGTGCTGCACTTGAAGCTAAAATTGCAGAATTACTACCTTAAAAACCACCATCTTTTTAAAATGAAAAAAGGAGATATTTTAGTAAAATATCTCCTTTTTTTATCATTAATAATTAGTGAATTTTATAAATTTAAAATACTAAAATTCACGTTTACATTTGCCTTTACTTCCATCTCTCCTACAGCCAAGGTTTCTTTTTGAGAAGAGTTTACTGTAGTCATTTCCATAGCTCTATAAACTTGTACTCCATTAAAATTACTAGAGTTTACATCTTGCATAGAAATAGGACTTCCTAATTTAACCTCTAAAGCAGTAGCGTATTGTTGAGCTTTTTGTTTTGCATTTTTAATTGCTTTTAATCTTGCTTCAGATTCATACTTATCTATTTCTGAAGATATAAAATTAACGCTATTAATACCATTTATACCTAGCTCTAAAACTCCTTGCATTATTTCATCATACTTAGACAAATCTGTTAATAAAATAGAAATACTCTGTCTAGATACAAAATTGAAACTCTTTGTTTGATATTGGTAACTTTTACCCAAAGTTACATATTCTGTTTGAACGTTATTTTTATCTATTTTTTGTTTTTTTAAATACTTTAGTACTGTATCTACTGTATTATCTGTTGCTTCTTTTACCTCTTTAGCAGATTTCCCTTCTTTATTTACATTTACTTGTATTAAAACTTGGTCTGGTACTACTTTAACAATACCTTCTCCAGTTACCTGAATGCCTACTGGCTGTTCTTGAGCAAAAGTTGTTACACCTACAAATAACAATGTTGCTAAAATGATTTGTTTCATGTGTTTTATTTTATGATTGATTATTAAAATACCAAGAAGAATACCAAAGTTAAATTTTACCTTTTTTTTGTAGAATAAATAAAACAACTATTGGGATAAATAATAAGACAACCATTAATAAATGGTCTTTAAAAACCCAAGATTCAAAAATAAGAGTGATAAAATAACCACCCATTGCACCTCCAAAGTGAGCATCGTGACCAATATTACCTACTCTATTTTTCATTCCGTAGATTGTATACAATAAGTAGCCAATACCAAACATATATGCTGGTATAGGTATCACAAAAAAGAGACCAAGCATCATATCTGGTTGAAGCAATATAGCAGAATACAATATTCCCATTACCGCTCCACTTGCACCTACGGCAGTGTAATGATCTTCATCTCTATGAAAATAAAGAGAAAACAAATTACCTAAAATTAAACTACCTAAATAAATAATAAAGAAATTGGTAGTACCTGTATATTCTATTACTACTCCAGAAAAGAAATAAAGAGTTAACATATTTACAAATAGATGAGTCATATCTACGTGTAAAAACCCAGAAGTAATAATTCTTAACTGCTCTCCTGACTTGATAGCACCTACATTAAACTTGTACTTATCAAAGAAAAAAGTATCATTAAAACCTTTTACAGATATTATTCCGTTAATCCCTATTACAATTAAAGTTACTATTTCTAAATCTCCCATAGTCAATTTTATCTATTACCAAAGATACCATATCTTTAAAGAAATAGTAATGAATATAGTAAAGATTAGAAGTTACATAAACTGACTAAAAAGTTAATTTATGTAATAATAATTATAACAATTTCAATAAATTAAGTACAAAACATCTTACAAATTAGCGTTATCTATTATTTTGAAAAAATTATTTCTTATATCTTCTTTTTCAAAAACACCGCCATATTCTATAGTTGTGGTAGAGCTATTTTTATCTTTAATTCCTCTAGAAGAAACACATAAATGTTTTGCACAAATCATTACTATTACATCTTCTGTTTCTAAAATATCTTGTAAGTCTAGTAAAATTTGCATAGAAAGTCTTTCTTGTACTTGGGGTCTATGTGCATAATAATCTACCAACCTATTAATTTTAGAAAGGCCTATAACTTTATTTTTAGGTATATAAGCAATATGAGCATACCCTGTTATTGGTAAAAAATGATGTTCACAAGAAGAATCTATAGTAATGTTTTGCTCTACCAACATTTTTCTATAACCATACTTATTTTCAAAAACAGATAATTTGGGCTTATTTTTAGGATTTAACCCATAAAAAAGCTCTTTTACATACATTTTTGCAAATCTATAAGGGGTACCTGATAAACTATCGTCTGACAGATCTAAACCTAATTCTGTCATAATTTTAGAAAAATGAAATTCAATATTTTTCACTTTTTCATCATCAGATTTATCAAAAGCAGTTTTAAGTAGAGGCGTTTTGGTATTAAAAGATATATGGTTATCTCCTATTGATTCTATTTGTTTTTTATCCATGTGAGCAACATTTTGAATTTTTACACTGACAGTATTTTAAATTATAAATATGTATCCCAGAAAGTGCTATAGCGGTCACGTAAGTAAATAATTCTGGCAGTGGTAACATTTCTAATTTTTCATTAATAATTAAAAAAGAAAGTAGTGACCAATTAAACCACAATAAGTATTTTATAATTTGTTTACTAGTGGTGGAAGTAGATTGATAAATAGAAAAAAATGAAATTATTAAAAAAAAATAATCTAAACTTCTCCACCAACCAGGTACAGAATTAATGCTATGCAAAGATCCCGTTTGAGCAATAAAAAGAAATGGAGTTAGTAAACAATGAGCCACACACAAAGCACTTGTTAAAGCTCCTATGGTGTCTGGTTTTTTAAGAGTTAATTTCATATACAACTTTCCGTTAATGCAACTAAGTTGCAAATATATAATTTTTATTTGTTAATGCTACTTAGTTGTAATAAATTTGAAATATGGAGATTATTAGAAAAACAAAATCGGTTAAATTAATTTTAAACCAATTTGAACAACGAGATAGTGCTATTTCTACTGTAGATTTAATAGAAAAGTTAAATTCTGAAATTAACAAAACCACCGTCTATCGCATATTAGACAAATTAGAATATAGTGGAGTTTTACATTCTTTTTTAGGTTTAAATGGGATAAGATGGTATGCTAAATGCAAAAATTGTTCTACATCTCATCATTCAGATTTACACCCACACTTTCAATGTACTTCTTGTGGTAAAGTAGATTGTTTAGACATTAAAATAACTATGCCTACCATACCTAATAGAGAAGTAACCAGTTCTCAATTCTTATTACAAGGAAAATGTGAAAGATGTAGTAGTTAATATAAACTAAAACATCTAAAAAACTATATTTGTAAGCTCAATAACAGAAGATGAAAAAACTTGCTTTTTATATAATTTATCCATTTCTGTGGTTAATATCTCTATTGCCATTCCCTATATTTTATTTGGTATCCGATTTTTGCTATATAATTGTTTATTATGTTATTGGCTACAGAAAAAAAATAGTGAAAGACAATTTAAAAAATGCTTTCCCAAACAAGTCTAAAGCTGAACTAATTAAAATAGAAAAGAAGTTCTATCAACATATGTGTGATATGTTTTTAGAAATGATAAAAACTCTCACTATCTCTCACCAACAATTAAAAAAGAGATTTGTGTATGAAAATATTGAAGAACTTATAAATTTTGAAAAGCAATGTAGTGGCACTATATTGATGTGTGGGCATTATGCCAGTTATGAATGGGCAACGGCTATTAATTTTTATGATACTAAAAATAAAGGTTACGCCATTTATAAAAAGATTAAAAATGAATATTTTGATAAGCTTATTAAAGATATAAGAGCAAATTTAGGGACCACACTTATAAGCAGTAAAGAAGTTATTCCTAGAATGATTAGAAACAAAAAAAGTGGTATTGGCTCTAGTTATTACATGATTGCAGATCAATCTCCTAAAAAAAGTAATAGTGCACACTGGGTAAACTTTATGGGTAGAGAAACTCCTGCTTTTACAGGGTCTGAAGCTATGGCTAAAAAATTAGACTTTGGTATTTTATATTTACAAGTAACCAAAGTAAAAAGAGGTTATTACTCTGCTAAATTAATACCTCTTACAGCATCCCCTAAAGATTTTTCAGATTTTGAGATAACAGATAAGTTTTTTAGTCTTTTAGAAGAACAAATTTATCAAGATCCAGCTTATTATTTATGGACGCATAAACGATGGAAATATACAAAAGAAAATAGCCTTTAAATAAAGGCTATTTTTTTATAATGAATTGAAATATTACAATCCTGCTATTTCTTTAATTTCTTCTATTACTTGATTAGCTAAATTATCTGCTTCAGCTTGAGATTTTGCTTCGGTATAAATTCTAATAATTGGTTCTGTATTAGATTTTCTTAAGTGTACCCAGTTTTCTGCAAAGTCAATTTTTACTCCATCTATAGTAGACACTTCTTCTTGCGCATACTTCTTTTCCATCTCTACTAAAATAGCATCTACATCTAATTCTGGAGTTAGCTGTATTTTATTTTTACTCATAAAATAAGCAGGATACTCTTCACGTAATTCAGAAACACTAATTTTCTTTTCTGCCAAATGGGTTAAAAACAAAGCTGCACCTACTAAACTATCTCTTCCGTAGTGAAATTCAGGAAAAATAATTCCGCCATTACCTTCTCCTCCAATAATAGCATTACTCTCTTTCATTAGTGTAACCACGTTAACCTCTCCAACAGCACTTGCAAAATATTTACCACCGTGTTTTTCTGTTATATCTCGCAAAGCTCTAGAAGAAGAAAGGTTACTTACTGTGTTTCCTTTTTCTTTTCCTAAAATATAATCTGCTACAGCAACTAAAGTGTACTCTTCCCCAAACATCTCTCCTTTTTCATCTATAAAAGCTAGACGGTCTACGTCTGGATCTACCACCAAACCAAAATCTGCATCTTCTTTTACTACTAACTCACAAATGTCTTGTAAATGTTCTTTTAGAGGCTCTGGATTGTGAGGAAATTGCCCATTAGGCTCACAATATAATTTTACAACTTCTACACCTAACGCTTCTAATAATCTTGGTATAGCAATACCTCCGGTAGAGTTTACAGCATCTACCACCACTCTAAAATCTGCTTTTTTAATTGCCTCTACATCTACCCATTTAGAGTCTATAATTTCTTCTATATGCAAATCTATGTAAGCATCATTGATAGAAATTTTACCTAAATCATCTACTTCTGCAAATAAAAGTGAATCGCTTTCTGCTAATTCTAAAATTTTAGCTCCTTCTGCTCCATTTAAAAATTCTCCTTCAGCATTTAAAAGTTTAAGAGCATTCCATTGTTTAGGGTTGTGACTAGCGGTTAAAATAATACCACCATCTGCGTGCTCCATAGGTACTGCCATTTCTACCGTTGGTGTGGTAGACAGACCTAAATCTACTACATCTATGCCTAAACCTATAAGGGTATTCATTACTAATTGTTGCATCATTTCACCAGAAATTCTAGCATCACGACCTACCACAACTTTATATCTATCTTTATCTACTTGATTTTTTACCCAAGAACCGTAAGCTGCTGCAAATTTCACAGCATCTATAGGAGTTAAATTATCTCCTACATTTCCACCTATTGTTCCTCTTATTCCTGATATTGATTTTATAAGTGTCATTTATCTTTTATTGAATTATAAAAACAAATATACAAGCATTCCCACCTTATGCAAAAAGCTTGTGTGAACTTAATATTA
Source organism: Mesonia phycicola (assembly GCF_900141885.1). Taxonomy (GTDB): domain Bacteria; phylum Bacteroidota; class Bacteroidia; order Flavobacteriales; family Flavobacteriaceae; genus Mesonia; species Mesonia phycicola. Next base: position 393,761 of record NZ_FQYY01000002.1, read on the forward strand.
AACGTAACTTAGAATTATGAATTACCTTGCCCATATTTATTTATCTGGAAACGATAAAGAACTCACCATCGGGAATTTTATTGCCGACTCTGTGAAAGGAAATATTTTAAAAAAGAAATTACCTCAACGTGTGAAAGATGGTATTATTCTGCATAGAAAAATAGATACTTTTACAGATAGTCACCCCATTGTATATAAAAGTAAACATCGTTTGTTTGATAAATACAGCCACTACTCTTCTGTTATTGTAGATATATTATACGACCATTTTTTAGCTAAAAACTGGCAAAATTACCACTCTACTAAATTAAATATTTATGTAGAAAATTTTTACTTATTACTAAAATACAATTTTGAAATTTTACCTAAACCTGTGCAAAATTTCTATCCATATATGGTTAGCCATAATTGGTTAGTAAGTTATGCGGAAATAGATGGAATAGAGAGAATTTTAAAACAGATGAATAAACGCATAAACGGAAAAATTAGATTAGATCACTCTGTGGTAGAATTAAATGAACACTATACAGAATTTGAAGAAGAGTTCACAGAGTTTTTCACAGAATTGACAGAATATGTGGCTTTAGAAATTAAAGAAGGTTAAAACTGTGGATATATTCTACAATTTTACTGTAGAACACACTTTTTTTAACAAATTCCACAGTTTCTAGAAAATACCATTTTTCCTTATTTTATAGTACTTCCCGGCGCATAAAGCAACACCTTGAGCTATTGGCATAATCATTTCTTAATACATAATACAATTAATTATTAAGAAACAAGATTATGAAACTTACTCACCTTATCATTTTGTCATTTATTTTTCTTGCGAGAGGATTTGGAGAAGGACTGCCTATGCAAACCACATTAGATAGTTCTGTAAACGAATCTTCTGGCTTATTAATGATAGATGGTAAATTAATTACGCACAATGACTCTGATGAAACGCCAGAATTATTTGAGATAAATAAAAAAACAGGTGCAGTAGAAAGAAGTGTGTACGTAAAAAATGTAAAAAATAACGATTGGGAAGATATTGCTGCAGATAAAGATTACATATACATTGGAGATTTTGGTAATAATCTAGGTAACAGAGAAAATTTAATGGTTTACAAGATTTCTAAAAAAGAATACCATAATACTGAAAATGATACTGTAGTTGCTGAAAAAATTGAATTTAATTACGCTACACAAACAAATTACAATACCGCTAGATATAGTAGTAATTTTGATGCAGAAGCATTAATTAGTTATAAAGACAATTTATACATCTTCACTAAAAATTGGGACGATAAAAATACAGACATTTACAAACTATCTAAAGAACCAGGAAATTATACTGCCGAAAAAATAGATACTATTGAAACAAATGGTTTAATTACTGGTGCAGAATATGATGAAAAAAATGATAGAGTTTTATTGGTTGGTAGTGGCATACCTACTCCGTTTTTAATAGAACTGAAAAATTTTAGCAACGGAAAATTCTCTAACGGAAAATTTCTTAAACATGATTTAGAACCTCAACTAGGAGCTTCTATACAAATTGAAGGGATAACAATGACAGAAAATAATGCTTGTTATTTATCTGCAGAAAAAAGTATTACGGGAGCGTCTGCTCTTTATAAATTTGATTTTGACAACAGTGTGAATAAAATTGAAATGTAAAATACTCTACAACTCTAACAATTATTAATTTTTTTAAATATCTTTATGATGCCCATAATTTGAACAACCATTAAAACTTACCACTATGAAAAAAATTAAATTGTTGCCCATTATAGCCATAGTGTTTTTAATAATAGGAGTTTTTTATTTAGACTTTGATAACTTAAGTGTTTACAAAAACATCAAAGCCTATATTTTAATAGTTATGGGAGTATCTACCTTAGGATTTTCTTTCTTTAATCCAGAAAAAGTAAACGCTACTAAAAAATAAGTATAAATTACACTTGATTCAATACCTATATAAATATTGAATCAAATGTATTTTACATATTAACTAAAAAGCTATTTACTCTTTGTGTTCCATTTCTACCTTGTGCATTTTAAAAGGTCTTATAATTAGCCTTGCTGCTCTATCGTAATTAATATAACTATACGTCCAATTAAAAAAGGTGATTATTCTATTTCTAAAACCTACTAAAAACCACAAGTGTACAAACATCCAGATAAACCAAGCAAAAAAGCCACCAAAAGTAGATTTGTTTAAATCTACCACCGCTTTGTTTCTTCCAATGGTAGCCATAGTTCCTTTATCATTATAATTAAAAGGTTTTAAAGGCTGGTTATTTAATAATCTTTCTAGGTTTTTAGCTAAATGTTTTCCTTGTTGTATTGCTGGTTGAGCAACCATAGGGTGACCTCTAGGGTAATCTTTGCTCTTCATTAGCGCAATATCTCCAATAGCAAATACATTTTCATAACCATCTACTTGGTTAAACACATTTACATTATATCTATTTGCTCTTTCTGCAATTGCAGATGCATTTAATCCTTTAACGGGAGAACCAGTAACCCCTGCACTCCATATAAAAGTTTCTGTATTAAAATCTTTATCGGTGTTTGTTTTTACCACCTTACCATCATAATCTTGTACCATTGTATTTAAGTGTATTTCTACACCTAAATCTTTTAAAAATTTCTCTGCTTTTCTAGAAGCTTTTTCAGACATAGGTGGTAAAACTCTATCTAGCCCTTCTAACAAATGAATTTTTATTTCAGATACATTTAAATCTGGGTAATCTCTTGGTATTACATTATTTCTTACTTCTGCAATTGCACCACTCAGCTCTACTCCTGTAGGCCCTGCACCCGCAATTACAAAGTTTAATAATCTTTTTCTTACTTCTAGATCTTGTGTAATGGCAGCTTGTTCTAAATTTTCTAGAATAAGGCTCCTTATATTTAATGCCTGCGGAATGGTTTTCATCCAGATTGCATTATCTTCTACCCTATCATTTCCAAAGAAATTAGTTTTAGACCCTGTAGAGATTACTAGGTAATCATATTTTAACTCCCCAATATCAGAAAATATAGTGGTATGCTCTGCATCTATAGAGGTAACTTCTGCTAGTCTAAAAAATGCATTTTTTTTCTTTGTAATCACCTTCCTCAAAGGGTAAGCAATAGAATCTGGCTCTAAACTAGAGGTAGAAACTTGGTATAATAAGGGTTGAAAGGTGTGGTAGTTTTTTTTATCGATTAATACCACCTGAAATTTTTGAAGTTTAATCAATTTTTTTGCCACATTCATGCCGGCAAAACCTCCACCTATAATTGCAATGGTAGGCAAGTTGGAAGTAGGTATATTCATAAGGATATTAGTTTTCACAAAATTATAACCTGTGAATTAAATAATATGTTATTGTTATAATAATTTCTAAAAAAAATGTAACATTATAACGATTCTAAATACTAATAGAAAAAACCATTCCTCTTGAATAAAAATTTAGAACATAATTTTGTAAAGCTTTTAGAACAGCACCAGAATATAGTTCATAAAATATGCAGGTTGTATACTAACAACCAAGATGCGCATAATGATTTATTTCAAGAAATAACTATCCAGTTATGGAAAGCATACCCAAAATTTAGAGGTGATTCTAAATTTAGCACTTGGATGTACAGAGTCTCTTTAAACACTGCTATTACTTTATATAGAAAATCTAAAAGAAAAGTAACTACTCAAGAGTTTGAGAATGTAGCATTTAAAATTAAAGCAGAAGAATATGATGATACTACAGAAAAACAACTTTCTGTTATGTATGCTGCTGTAAAAGAGTTGAATGATATCGATAAAGCCCTTGTATTTCTATACTTGGAAGATAAAAATTATAGTGAAATTTCTGATACCTTAGGGATATCTGAAGTAAATGCTAGAGTGAAGATGAACAGAATTAAAAAAAAGCTGAGAAGCATATTAAATCCGTAAGCACATGGATGAATTAGATTTATTAAAAAAAGATTGGAAGAAGCAAGATGCTAATCTACCAAATATAAAAGCTCAAGAAATATACCCATTGTTATTAAAAAGATCTTCTTCTATTGTAAAATGGATCTTTTTTATAAGTATTGCAGAACTTGCTTTAGGTATAATTTTAAATCTTTTATTAGCTGATAATGATTTTTGGAAAGAAATAGACCATATACACCTAACCACTGCCACAGTTATCATCTATGCATTGGGTTATATTATTACCATATTTTTTGTGATTCTCTTCTATAAAAGATACAGAGCCATTAACACCACAGATAGCGCTTCTGCTCTAATGAAAAATATTTTGAAAACAAGAAGAACGGTGAAGTATTATATTATTTATATAGTAGTATCTTCTGGTATTTTATGCTTTGTTTATTTTATTTTCTCATTAATGTATAATGAACAATTTTCTGCTATAAGAAGCGATTTAGATTGGGTAAAAGCTATTGCTATAGGTTTAATTACTACCATTATATTCTCTTTAGTATTATGGGGAGTATATGCCTTAATTTATGGCTTACTACTTAGAAAGTTAAAGAGAAATTATAAAGAAATTAAACGCTTAGAAATCTAGTTTTTCTGTTTACTATCTTTTATAAAAAAGTTCAGGTTTTATATTGCTATAAAACCTGAACTTTTTTTTATGATTTAGAGTCTTCTTTATAACTCCACCTTCTCATCTCATTAAGCTCTTCTTGTATCTTTAATTCTTTTTCAGAAATAACTTTTAAGAAAGATGGGTGTTGCTCTATAGCGTACTCTATTTTTTCTATGATACTTTCTACAGACTCATTCTCATAATCAAACTCTAAAGGTTCTTTTATAACCATAGACTGTAAAATACCTCTTTTCTTTATTCTTATTCCTTTTTTATCAAAAGATCTTCTAAACCCATCAATAACAATTGGCACTACTACAGGTTTATATTTTCTTATAATATGAGAGGTTCCTTTTCTAATAGGTTTCCAAGGTTTAGTAGTACCTTGCGGAAATGTAATTACCCAACCATCATCTAATGCTTTACCTATATTAGTAATGTCACTCATTTTTACCTGCCTATTAACATCTTGCCCTTTAGAACGCCAAGTTCTTTCTACAGATATAGAACCTACATATGCCAATATTCTTGCCAGAATACCTGCACGCATAGTTTCTTTAGCAGCTATATAGTACATATTTAATTTTGGATCCCATAGGTAACCTACGTTTTTAATAGAATCTGTTCTACCACTTAAACTTGCATTAAATACGTGAAACATTGCCACTACATCTGCAAAATAGGTTTGGTGGTTAGAAACAAATAATACATTATTATCTGGTAAGTTTTTTATAATTTCTGACCCCTCAATGCTTAAATTGTTAAAACCGTGATACCTTCTATGGGTCATTGCACCTAGAATTCTAATCAACCATTTTTTAACAAATAATATATGCCCAAAAGGATTCTTTTTTAATAGCCCCATTTAATTTTATTTAGAACCTTCAAATATACGAAATTCGCTGATTTAAAACATTTCTTTTAAAAGAGACTTTACTTCATTGAGCATCATACCAGTAGCACCCCAAACAACTTGATTATTCAAATAAAAGGCTGGTACGCTTACATTTTTAGCATACGAAGTAGAGAGTGTTTGTTCTATTAAATTTTTATCATTTAAAAAATCTTGAAGAGTAACTTCTAAAATTTCTTCTACTTCACTTTCTTGTTTTACAAATTTGGGAGTTTGGTTTGCTATACCTAAAAATGGATGTACCCAAAAATTAGAAGGTGGGATATAAATTTTAGTCAATTTTTTTACTACTTGTATTTCTGTGGGCTTTACTCCTACTTCTTCAAAAGTTTCTCGTAAAGCTGTTTCTTCCATATTTTTATCTTCTGGCTCTGCTCTTCCGCCGGGAAAACCAATTTGTGCAGAATGTACCCCTTTATACGTTTTTCTTAAAATAAGCACTAAGCAAGTTTCGTGGTTTTTATTAGGGTAAAATAATGCCATTACTCCGGCTCTTTTAGGGTTTTTGGGAGATTTAGATAATTTTGCTAATTCTTCTTTTCTAAAATCTGGAGACATTTCTAAATGTGCTTTTTCTCCTATCACCTTAAAATTTTCTATTTTTGAAATTGAATTTTTAAATTCTGAAAATGTCATATTTACAAAAATTATTCTGTTTGACTATTATTTTGTCTGCCACTCTTTTTATTAGTTGTGAAGATACTAAAACCCAGAAAAACTCTAATAAATCTAAAAAAGAACTTGAAAGAGCTGCTCAAAAAGCAAAAGAAGATAGTATTTTAAACTCTGTAAAAATTTATGATGATGCATTAAAAACAAGTATAGATTTAAAAGCTATTGAAACGGTAAGTCAAGAAGAATTAATTCCGTTTCTTACTAAATATGGTATAAACAACCCTGAAAACAAAGTAGTTATTTATACAAGTTTTGGTAATATATATGTAACTCTTTTTAACGATACACCTTTACATAGAGCTAATTTTGTAAGACTAGCTAAAACAGGTTATTTTGGAACTACATTTTTTCACAGAGTTTTAGATAATTTTGTAATACAAGGTGGTAATAGTGACAATGTATCTACTCAAAAAGTAAGAGCAGCTATAGGTGATTATTTAATTCCGAGTGAATTTTCACCTAAACATCAGCACAACAGAGGTGCTTTTTCTGCTGCAAAATATAGCGAGCAAAATATAAGTAAAGCATCTTCTCCCTTTGAGTTTTTTATCGTGCAGGGTGAAAGAGGCGCTCACCACTTAGATAATGACCATACTGTTTTTGGTATAGTTACACAAGGAATGAGTGTGGTAGATAAAATAGCAAAAATAAAAACAGACGAAAGTGAATGGCCTCTTAAAAATGTAATTATTGATAGCGTTACTGTACAATAACTCTACTCGTCACTATTTATATAAACAGAAGGCAAACGTATATCAAAATAAACTGCTAAAGACCTAGTTATAATAACCACAGAGCCTGAAACTATAAAAATTAACTCTTGACTTAATTGAAAATATTGTAATAAAAAATAAGTACCGCCTCCTAAAATACAAGCGATAGCATAAATTTCTTTTGTTTTAAAAAGCAATGGTATTTCATTACATAAAATATCTCTTAAAACACCACCAAAGCAAGCTGTTATAGTACCAATAGCTATGCAAATAATAGGTGAAAACTCTGCAGATAAGCCTTTTTCTACCCCAATTACGGTGTAAAGCCCTATCCCTATAGTATCAAATAAAAATATAGATTTTCTAAGATGAACTAATTTTTTTCTAAAAATTATAGCAAATATAGTGGTAACAATAACTACGTGAACATAAATAAGATCTCGCATCCACTCTACCGGAGCATCTATTAATAAATCTCTTAAAGTACCACCACCTACAGAGGCTACAAAAGCAATAATTAAAATACCAAGGGGATCCATCTTCTTTTTCATAGAAGACAAAACTCCAGAAATAGAAAATGCTACAACTCCAAGTATATTTATAATTAAGAAAAAATCCATTTATTGCTGTGTGTAATAGTTATAGTCTACTATTACTTTCTCTAAAAAAAGTAAAGGTTTTTCTTTAAGGGTAATATCCATCATAGAGCTTGTTTTTTTGGCTAAAGAAACTATAATAGCATGATTATTTTCTTTTTTAGCTTTTTGAAATAGATTTTTAATGGTTTGCATCTCATTATCTGTAAAAATGGTTACCTGCGGATACTCTGGCTGATGATCTTCTGGTACATCTGTATTTACCGTATGGTGTAAAAATATTCTTTGCTTTTCTGATATTACAGTAGTTTTTGCTGCTATATCCCCCAAGCGTTGCCCTTTTCCGTTTAATAAATAAGTAACCATTGCAATAGCACCACTAGTCATAGATAATTCTATCATACCTAATAACCAACGAATTGCATAGTTAGAAAAAGAAGCTTTAGAGCCATCTAATTTAACCACTCTTATTTTTAATAATGCTTTACCTATAGATTGGCCATTCCAAAATGTTTCACATATTAATGAATATAAAAAAGGTGGTAAACCAATCACCAACATAAAAACCCATTGCTCTCTCAATCCTAAAGAAATAAAGCCTAAAACTATAGTGACTGAAATTATATAAGCAATGATTACTAAAATATCTACTAAATATGCCAAGATTCTATCCCCTAAATTGGCTATATTTTGATTGATGGAAACATTTTGAGCTGTTTCTATTTGAAAATTATCCATTTAATACGTTTCTTTGAAATTCAATCTTCAGAAATTATGCGTGAAGCTGCATTTGTAAAGCAAAATAAGGATAAATGGAATAAATTTGAAAGGGTTATTCAAAATAATATTCAAATTACTCCAGAAGAGCTCTCTGCACTCTACTTAGAAGTGACAGATCATTTAAGTTATGCGCAAACATTTTACCCTAATAGCAACACTCTTGCATATTTAAATAGTATATCATCTCAAGCACATCAAAAAATATATAAGAGTAAAAAAGAATCTAGAAATAGATTAATTACTTTTTTCACCAAAGAGTTTCCTTTAGAATTTTACAACTATCAAAAACAACTATTCATTGCATTTTTATCTTTTATGTTATTTGCTATAATGGGTTGGTATTCTGCTGCAACAGATCAAAGTTTTGTGAGATCAATACTAGGTGATGCTTATGTTAATATGACACTTGAAAACATAGAAAATAACGACCCAATGGGAGTTTACAAAGACATGGAAGAGATGAATATGTTTTTGGGCATTACTATTAATAACATTAAAGTAGGCTTATTTGCTTACGTATTGGGCATATTTTTTGGCATAGGTACTATTTACATCACCATGAATAATGCTATTATGATAGGTAGCTTTCAGTACTTTTTTTATGAAAAAGGTTTACTTTGGGAGTCTGTAAGAACTGTATGGATACATGGTACTATAGAAATATCTGTAATTATAATTGCTGCTTGTGCAGGATTGGTTCTTGCTAAAGGTATTTTATTTCCTGGTACTTATACTAGATTAGCTTCTTTTATAAACGGAGTAAAATCTGGCTTAAAAATAGTGATTAGTACCGTCCCATTTTTTATTATAGCAGGATTTTTAGAAGGATTTGTAACTAGACATACCGAAATGCCAGATTGGCTAGCTATTTTAATTATAAGTTTATCTTTGGCTCTAATATTATTCTATTACGTTATATACCCTATACATTTACATAAATCACAAATTAAAGATGCAAAAATTTATACCATTTAAAAAAGAACGAGACTTAGGAGATATCTTAACAGTTACATTCAATTTTGTAAGAGATAACTACAAAGTACTGTTTAAAGCTCTTGTTAAATATGCTGGCCCAGCATTTCTTCTTCAACTTTTTGCTCTGGGTTACTATACGTATGTGAGTGGAGGTCTAGGTTCAGATATTTTTACGCAATTATCATCATCTAATAATTTTGGGTTTAGCTTTGTGTTAAGTATGCTGTTTATGTTTATTGCTTCTATACTTTACCAAGCATTTATGTATGGTACTATACAGCATAGTATCAAATCTTACATTAAAAATAACGGAATAATTAACATAGACGAAGTTGGTCAAGGTATGAGTGAAGATTGGCTTTCATTTCTAGGTTTAGGTTTTGCTATTAGTTTCATGATTTTTGTAGGGGCTATTTTTTGCTTTTTTCCTGCAATTTATTTAGCTGTGCCTCTATCTCTTGTTTATAGTATAAAAACTTTTGACAGGCTTAGCTTTTCTGAAACTATTTCTCACAGTTTTAAACTTGTAAAAGACAATTGGTGGGTTACTTTTTTAACTTTAGTAGTAATGACTATTGTAGTATACATTATTAATATGGTTTTTCAAATACCTACCATAATTTATACTTTAGTTAAAACACTTAGTTCTGTTAGTGAAGGTTCTCTTACTGATCCTAGTTTTACTTTTGATTGGGTTTATTTATCTCTAAATATTTTAGGAAACGCAATATCAAATATTGTTTACAGTATTTTGGCGGTAACCGTTTGTTTTATTTATTTTAATTTAAATGAAAAACAAAACCATACAGGAGCTTACGAAGCTATAGATAATTTAGGGAAAGATCACTAAATGAAATTACTACACTATCCGCTCATCCTTATTTTTTTATTGTCAGTTTCTATAGTTACTGCACAAAAAGATACACTTGTACCTCAAGATTTTGAGTATGACCATACTCAAAATTTACAGCCAGTATCTTTTAATAAAAATGATATAGAAGATTTTAAAAGTGATACTGATTTTAATTATTCTGAAATTAATGAAAATGAAGGCTGGTGGTATAGGTTTAAAAGATGGGGTTACAATATTTGGGATAGCTTCTGGAAATGGCTTTGGGGAGACTATAAAGCCAATACATTACTTGCTTTCTTTATAAAAAATCTTCCCTACTTAATACTATTTTTAGTTATATGTTTTACGGTATATTTATTTATTAAAATTAACCCTGGTGGCAAAACACTAAAAAAACAAGATGCTGGGAAAGTTTTTTTATCTGAAGAAGAAAAAATTATTTATACAGAAGATATACAACAATTGGTACAAACTGCCTTACAAAACAAGCAATATAGGTTAGCTGTTAGGTACTCTTATTTACTAGTTTTAAAAAACTTAAAAGACAAAGAAATAATAGATTATCAATTTCAAAAAACTAATCATGATTATTTAGCTGAAATTTCATCAGCACAACTTAATCAGCATTTTCAAAAGGTTACTAAAGTTTATGATTTTGTATGGTATGGTGATTTTCCCATTTCTGAAAGTGAATATAAAATAGCTGAAAAAGAATTTACAGCATTTCAAAATCAACTCAACTAATGGAGAAAAGCTATAAAATTACATTAACTATTTTATTGGTTCTTCTAGCAGGCTTAGTCTTTTTAGAAGCCAATCAAAGAGAACCAATAAACTGGTTCAAAAGTTATTCTCAACGAGAAAAAATACCATATGGCACGTATGTATTTTACGAAAGTTTAAAAGAAAAGTTTGAAGTTAAAGATGTTAACATACCTCCCTTTGAGTTTTTAAAAGACTCAACTAAAAATGGAACCTATTTCTTTTTAAATTACAATGTTTCTTTAGATAAAGCAGAAGTTTCAAAACTATTAAAATGGGTAGCAAGAGGTAATACCGCTGTAATTTCTAGTAATTATATTAGTGCTTCTTTATTAGATACATTAAAATTAACAAATAAAGAAAAAATTAGTAAAAACAAAATTGTTAATATTCCTCTATATAATTTCACTAATCCAAGTCTGCAAAACGAAAATTTTTACGAGTTTAATCGTGATCAACCTCTTATATATTTTGACTCTTTAAACAATCACCAAAAAGTATTAGGAATTGGGAAAATAAAAGAAGACACAACCCCTCCAAAAGATAGTTTAGTCAATTTTGTAGAAAATAAGTATAAAAAAGGTAAATTTTTACTGCATACATCGCCACAAACATTTACTAACTTTTTTCTTCTAACAGATAATAATTATAAATATGCTGAAAAGTTTTTGGCATACTTAGATAGTGATGACCCTATTTATTGGGATAATCATTATAAAAGAGGTAAATCCATATTCACCTCTCCGCTATACATTATCTTAAATAATAAATATTTAAAATGGGCTTATTATTTTGTATTAATAGCAGCTATACTTTTTATACTTTTTGAAGGTAAAAGAAAACAAAAAAGCATAAAAGTAATAGAACCTCTAAAAAATCAAACTTATGATTATACCAGAACTATAGCAGGTATGTATCTAGATAGTAAAGATTATAGAGGTATTGCAAATAAAATGATAGATCATTTTATAATACTTATTAATAAAAAACTGAAAGTAGATATTTTAAAACAAAAAAATAAAGTTGAATTATTACAACAACAAACAGAAAATTCTACAGAAGAAATAGAAAAATTATTTTCTAAAATTAAAGAAATACAAATAAAAACTGCAGTCAAGAAAAAAGACTTAGAAGAGCTTAACCGCTTAATTATTCAATTTAAAAAGAATATTTAATGGACCATAATCAAGAGAAAGATCACCAAGAAGATCAAAAAAACCAACCTGTAGAGGCGGTTTCTAATTCAGAAAACAATCAAGATATTAATTTTAGTAATCGTATACCTTTAGACGAATTAAGAACAGCGGTACAAAATTTAAAAGACCAATTAAGTAAAGTAATTATTGGCCAAAAAGATTTTGTAGAGTTATTAATAGTAGGTTTATTGGCAGATGGGCACGTACTTATAGAAGGGGTACCTGGTATTGCTAAAACAGTAACCGCTAAATTATTTGCAAAATCTATTAAAACAAATTTTAGCAGAATACAATTCACACCAGATTTAATGCCTAGTGATGTGTTGGGTACTTCTATTTTAAATGCAAACTCTTCTGAGTTTGAATTTAAACCCGGACCTATCTTCTCTAATATTGTATTAATTGATGAGATTAATAGAGCTCCTGCAAAAACACAAGCGGCACTTTTTGAGGTTATGGAAGAGCGTCAAGTTACTATAGATGGTAAAGAATATAAAATGGAACCTCCTTTCATGGTTTTAGCTACACAAAACCCAGTAGAACAAGAAGGTACTTATGCATTACCAGAAGCTCAATTAGATAGATTTATCTTTAAAATAAAAGTAGATTACCCTTCTTTAGAGGAAGAGGTTTTAATTTTACAATCTCACCACGAGCGTAAATCTAAAAAACCTATAGACATTATTGAAGCGGTAATTACTCCAGAACTACTTAACAAGTATAGAAGCCAATTACGTGACATTATTATAGAAGAAAAAATAATTAATTACATAGCTCAATTAGTTACCAAAACCAGAAATCACCCACATTTATTTTTAGGTGGTTCTCCAAGAGCTTCTATTTCTATTATGAATGCTTCAAAAGCATTTGCTGCAATTAATGGTAGAGATTTTGTCACTCCAGAAGACGTAAAAAAATCTTTAAATCCGGTGTTAGGCCACCGTATCATTTTAACTCCAGACAAAGAAATGGAAGGAATGACTACAGAAAATGTGATAGAAATGATTGTAAAATCTATTGAAATACCTAGATAAGTGTGATTAAACTTATTAAGTCTTTATACTTTAACGAGCGTTTTTTTTATAGCCTCTTTGGGATTGCAATTTTATTCTTGCTTTCTTATTGGGTAAAACCTATTTATCCATATGTATGGTTATTAGTACTAATTTTTATTATTACCGTTGGTATAGAAATTATTGCGCTATATAAACACACAGGCTTAAAAGCAAAGAGAGTTTTAGCCGATAAATTTTCTAATAGTGATGAAAATGAAATCAATATTTATTTAACTAATAACTACAATTTTTCTGCAGAAATTGAAGTTATTGATGAGATACCTATTCAGTTTCAAAAAAGAGATTTTTTAAGAAAAATTTCTATTGCTGCTAAAGAAGAAACTAAATTCACTTATTTATTAAAGCCAGTAGAACGTGGTGTTTACAACTTTGGTAGTTTAAATTGTTATATAAAATTTGGTTTAAAACTTACCAAGAGAAGATATAAGTTTGATACCAACCAAACGGTAAAAGTTTATCCGTCATTTATACAAATGAAAAAGTATGACTTTTTAGCAATGGATAGAAGAGTGACTATGAACGGACTTAAAAAAGTACGTAAAATTGGTCATACTATGGAGTTTGAACAAATAAGAGAATATGTTTTAGGAGACGATGTTAGAACCATTAATTGGAAAGCTACAGCCAAAAACAGAGATTTAATGGTAAATCAATACCAAGATGAAAAATCTCAACCAATTTATTCTATTATTGATACAAGCCGTGTCATGAAAATGCCTTTTGAAGGACTTAAATTATTAGATTATGCCATAAATAGTAGCTTAGCCTTCTCTAACATTGCTCTTAAAAAAAATGATAAAGTTGGTTTACTTACTTTTTCTAATAAAATACAAAACTACGTAACCGCTTCAAGCAAAAAGACTCATCTTCAATTAATATTAGAGTCTCTTTATCAAGTAAACACCGAGTTTTTAGATAGTGATTTTGGTACATTGTACAGCTACGCTAAAAGAAAAATTACGCAAAGAAGTATGCTCATGCTATACACTAACTTTGAGCACATTTCATCTTTAAAAAGACAATTACCTTATTTAAAAGCACTAAACAAAAAACACTTACTAGTAGTAATCTTCTTTCAAAATACAGAATTAGAAGAGTTAATAGAAAAAGAAGCAACCAACATCTTTGAAATTACAGAACAAACGGTGGCAACAGAATTTAAAAATGATAAAAAAATTATGGTGAATGAGTTGCAACGTAATGGTATTCAAACCGTTTTAACCGCTCCAGAAAATCTTACTATTAACACAATTAATAAATATTTAGAAGTAAAATCTAGAGGACTATTATAAAAATTACATTTCATCTTATCAAAATTACAGTTGAGTAGTAAAAATTATAGCGCTACCTTTTATAGTGGTTTATTTACAGTATTAAAATTAACCACTAAAATAATTAAAGATGAAAACAGTATTAATTTGTGTAATGCTTGCACTAGGTAAAATAGTAATTGCTCAAGAAACAGCAACAATTACTATAGAAGTTGAAAACATTTCTAACGATAACGGACATTTAATTGTGGGAATGTATACAGAAGATAATTTTCTAAAATCTAAACCTGAGTACTCTCAACAAGTAAAAATTAAAGATGGTAAAGCTACTATTGTTTTTAATGATGTTCCGGTAGGTGAATATGGGGTATCTTCATTTCATGATGCTAACGATAATCAACAAATGGATTTTGAACCTACAGGAATGCCAAAAGAAGACTATGGCCTTTCAAACAACCCGATGCTTTATGGCCCACCAAATTGGAATGATGCAAAATTTCAACTACTAAAAGGTGAAAACAAAATCACAATTAGATATTAAAAAAACAAACGGTTAGACATAAAAGTTTAACCGTTTGTTTTTTAGAAAACTTTAATAGATTATTTTGATAGTAAGAGTATATTTGCATACTAAATACAAATAGTATGACAATCACTCAACTACATTATGTACTTGCGGTAGCAGAATACCAAAATTTTACCAAAGCTGCACAAAAAGTATTTGTCACTCAACCTACATTAAGTATGCAAATACAAAAGCTGGAAGATGAGTTAGAAATACAAATTTTTGATAGAAGTAAAAAACCTATTGAATTAACAGAAGTTGGTAAAAAAATAGTATACCAAGCAAAAAATATTGTAAACGAAAGTGACCGTATAAAAGACATAGTAGACCAACAAAAAGGCTTTATTGGTGGTGAGTTTAGGTTAGGGATCATACCAACCGTTATGCCTACCCTACTACCTATGTTTTTAACCAATTTTATAAAAAAATACCCAAAAGTTAAACTCAAAATTGAAGAGCTACACACAGAAGCTATTATAGAAAAGTTACAAGAAGGTCACTTAGATGCTGCTATAGCTGCAACACCGTTAGAATTTGAAAATATTAAAGAAAGAGTTCTTTATTATGAACCTTTTGTTGCTTACACCCCGCCAGGACATAGATTAGCTAAAGAAGATAAAATTAAAGCAGAAGAATTAGAAGTAGATGATATACTTTTATTAGAAGATGGGCATTGCTTTAAAGAAGGTATACTTAATATTTGTAAGGCAGATAAAAACGTAGAATCTTCATCTTTTCAATTAGAAAGCGGAAGCTTTGAAACTTTAATAAAACTATCTAACGAAGGTTTAGGGATGACTCTTTTACCTTACTTACATACGCTAGATATTAACGAAAGAGAAGCTAAAAATTTAAGAATGTTTGAAGAGCCTTCACCAGCTAGAGAAGTTAGTTTAATTTACCATAAAAGTGAATTAAAGATGCAAATTATACAAGCTCTACAAGATATAATTGCTGGAGTAGTTAGAGGTGCAATTGCTTTTCAGAATGTGAAAATTATAAGTCCTATACACAAATAGGTAACTATTGTATACTAAAAAGCCGCTGAAAAGCGGCTTTTTTTATTTTAAATAGATTAGACTTGGTGTAAGGTTTGGATTTTGCTTAGATAAAAAGACAATAAAGTTTTTTAACTCCTCAAGTTCATAAGGTAGTAAGTGATTTGCTGCTTTTTGTACTTCTTTACAAAACAATGCAACATCAAAACTTACTTTGGTTAAAATTTCTTTAGTGTATTCAAACATTGCTCGTGCCATAAGTTTAAATAGTTTAAAGTTAGTTTAAGTAAAGTTTGGCTATAAGCTTTTATTTTTAGGTTGGTCTAATTTAGAAAAAAAATAAATAATTTGCAATTATATTTTAATAATTTATCAAATTCGTAATTTACTAACATTTAGGCAACACAATATTAAACTATCAACAATAAGATCACCTCTTTTTTACGGTCCATTTAAAATTAAACTCTGCAACCGTAATATCATCTTTATTTTTTCCTATAGATTTCATCCAGCAAGTTTGCCCTTCTCCTGTTTCTATGGTTGTAGCTATTGCTTTTTTAATATTATCTCCATCAGTACAAGTAAATGTAATCTTACCTGTGGCTTTTTTAGAAAAACTAGCATTATTTTCTGCCACTAACATAGAAATTTTCTCTCCAGAAATTTTTATTTGATTCATTACTAATGCTCCTGTACTTAACTCTGCCGCCATAGCTTGAACTGCAAAATACATAGAGTTAAATGGATTTTGATTAATCCAACGATGCTTTACTTTTACTACTGCTTTTTCTTCAGATATTTCTTTAAGTCTCACTCCGCATAACCAAGCAGAAGGTAATTTCATCATTGTAAAAAGATTCACTTTTTTAGGAGTAAGCTTCATTGTCTATTTATTTTAAAAATCTTTTTAAAGTTATCATTTTTATTCAAAACGTGCTAAAAACCTTATTAACAAAAGGGTAAATAGATTTCAATAATGATAACCTATAATATTTAATTTAAAATAAAATGTTAAATTTTAGTACTTTGTATTGCATAATACCTTTCAATAGATATATATTTGCATAAGAAATTAGTGTACTATGCAATCTATCAATCAAAAAACAATCGGAGCAATTGCTCATTTAGCTGCCTTTAGTAAATATTTTATCCCTTTTGGCAATTTTATTATTCCAACTTGTATTTGGGTAATACATAAAGAAAAGCCATATGTAAGTGCTAATGCAAAAAGAAGTATCAATTTTCAAATCTCTTTATTTCTATATGCTAGTATTTTAATATGTATTGCTATTACTGGTTTAGTTATTATGGGGTTACAATTAGGGAATCTAGAAGATTTATTCTACAGTACAGATAGCAGTTTTAAAATTAGCAGTCATTCTACACATTTAAATACCCCTACTACTCTATTAGCATGTATAATTATCACACTAGGTATATTCTTATTTTTTTTAGAAATATATGGGGCAATTAAAGCGGCAATACAAGCAAGAGAAGGTAAAATATATAAATATCCTTTTACTATAAATTTCATAAAATTAAATAAGGAAGAATTAAAAGACTTAACTGAAGAAAATACACAACCAACTATATAAAACCAAACTTATGAATATTGTATTATCATTTTTAGTGGCTTTAATTTTTTCTCAAACCTCTCAAAATTCAATTATAAAAACTAAAGAAACACCTAAAAATAAAAATGTAGAAATGTCTCATCAGCATATAAAATCTACCAAAACAACACTAAGCTTTTGTAGGACTAATCAACCTCAAATAAACTGTGATTAATTATTACCAAATCTAAATTTATTCATCAAAAAAAATTAAAAAATGAACAGTTTAACGCAAATAAAAAAAATGCCTTATGAAAATTGAAAATACCAAAGCGCAAATGCGTAAAGGCGTTTTAGAGTATTGTATTCTATCTATTCTAGATGAAAATGACGCTTACGTTGCAGAAATACTAGATACACTTAAAGGTGCAAAACTATTAGTAGTAGAAGGTACCATTTACCCTTTATTAACCCGATTAAAAAATGCTGGTCTTCTTAGTTACCGTTGGGAAGAATCTACTAGCGGACCACCTAGAAAGTATTACGGACTTACAGATACTGGAAAATTATTTCTAGTAGAACTAACCGATACCTGGAATAATTTACAAAATGCAGTTTCTATTGTAACTAAAGCAAAAAATCAATCAAATGAATAAGACAGTTAATATAAATCTAGCCGGCATATTTTTTCATATAGATGAAGATGCTTTTTTTAAGTTGAAAAATTACTTAGATGCCATCAAACAATCATTTACAGATTCTCAAGGAAGAGAAGAAATAATTCAAGATATTGAAGCTCGTATTGCTGAAATTTTTGATGAAAAACGACAAACAGAGAAACAAGTTATTAGTAATAAAGAGGTTGATGCCGTAATAGAAATTATGGGGCAACCAGAAGATTATCAAGTAGACAGTGATATTTTTGAAGATGAAGAAACCTCACAATCATTTTATACTTCTAATCAACAAAAAAACTCTAAAACAGAATATAAAAACAAAAAATTATATAGAGATACAGACAATTCATATATCTCGGGGGTTTGTTCTGGTTTAGGTCACTATTTTAATATTGACCCAGTTTGGATAAGAGTATTATTTGTTTTATTAACTATTGTTACTACCGCATTCTTTATAGTGATTTACATCATCTTTTGGATTGTTATGCCAGAAGCAGTTACTACTACAGAAAAATTAGAAATGCGTGGAGAACCCATCAATATAAGTAATATTGAACGTAAAGTAAAAGAAGGGTTTGACTCTGTTGCAGATAAAATGAAAGATGTAGATTATCAAAAATATGGTCAAAAAGTAAATAACGGTGCTACCAATTTCTTTAAACATGTAAGCAATGCTATTATTAGTATAATTAAAATTTTTATAAAACTTATTGGTATTTTAATACTATTGGTTGCTGGTTCTGCATTAATAGGTCTTTTATTTAGCTTATTAAGCGTGGGGACATTTGGTTTATTTGATGCTCCGTGGATGGATTATGTAGAATTAGCCAATATAGGCATCCCTCTTTGGCTTGGTGCATTGTTAATTTTCTTTGTAGCAGGTATTCCTATATTTTTCTTATTTGTTTTAGGGTTAAAAATTTTAATAAGTAATGTAAAATCTATAAGTAATCCTGTAAAATTAGCCCTATTAGGTTTATGGTTAATCTCTGTATTTGTAATCTCTTTTTTAGGAATAAGACAAGCTACAGAACGTGCTTTTGAAGGTGAAGTAGTTGAAGTTAAAACTTTACCTATATCTGCAAAAAATACTGTTTTTTTAGCTATGCAAGCAAATAATTTTTACGGGAGTGATTTACACAGAAACAATGACTTAGAAATTAAATTAAATGAGAATTCTGAAAAAATTATATATTCTAGAGATATAAAACTTATCGTGAAGTCTACAAGAGACAGTGTTGCTAAAATTAAAGTTACCAAACAAGCAGAAGGCAAAAGTTATGAGGTTGCAAGAAGACGTGCATCTGAAATAAATTATAACACCATTTTTAACAACCATACCCTAACTTTAGATGGTTACTTTACCACTTCAACAGAAAATATGTTTAGTGACCAAAAAGTTACAGTAACACTATACCTACCAATTGGCACTACTTTATTAGCAGATGAAAATACTAGATCGTACCATTTAACTTACAACGATAATGGAGACCTTTTATTAAAAGGTCAAGAGGGACATTTACTTACTATTGGCAATCAAGAAATAATATGCAAAACCTGCCCTACTAGCAAAGAAAACAATAAACTTGATAATGATGAAAGATCTAAAAATTATTCAACTAATGGAGATGAGTGGTATCAAGAAGAAGAAAAAGATTCTTTAAACAACTTACCAAAATTAAATACTATAGAAGATCAAATTATTAAAACACAAGTAGAAATTATAAACCAAACTTCTAACAAATAATAAATATGAAATCTAAACTACCTAAACTAATTATGCTAGTGGTTTTTACATCACTACTATTTGCTTGCAATGTAGATTTTGTAGGTATAAAAGGAAAAGGAGAAATTATAACTAAAGATATAACTTTAGACCAGCATTTTTCAGAAATAAAAACAGAGAGTGGTTGGCGTGTAAAATTAGTTAAAAGTTCAGAAAATAAAATTACTATTAGAGCTCACGAAAACTTAATAGAGCAATTAGATAATAAAATAGATGACAATAGATTAACCATAGGGAGTAAAAACAATATACAGTCTGGTACTAGAGAAATTACACTTTATTATACAGAAGATTTACAACTAATTAAATCTAGTAGTGGTTCTACTATTTCTTCAGAAGATATTTTTAATCAGAAAGAAATTAAAATAGAAGCATCTAGCGGTTCTCTGGTTAAGTTAAATTTAAAAGTAAAACAAGCAACGGTAGATGTTTCTAGTGGAGCAAATATTAAACTTAAAGGTACTTCTATTTATTTTGAAGGAGAAGCTAGTAGCGGTTCTAGAATTTATGCGGAAAATTTAAAAACTAAAGAATGTAAAGTTAAAGCTAGTTCTGGTGCTGGTATTGATATATACAATGAAGATTATTTAGAGGCTAGTGTATCTTCTGGTGCTACTATAGATTATTATGGTAATCCAAAAAAAGTTTCTGCCAACGAGAGCAACTCTGGCGGAAGAATTAAGCATCAAGAAAATTAAAAACTAGTACAAATTGTAAGTATAAAAAAAGCCACTAAAAATTTAGTGGCTTTTTTGTATTCAAAAAATTATAAATTATAACTCTTTACAATTCTTTACTTTTTGATTAGTGATTGCGTGTTTAAGCACATCACTCATATCGGTTACATAATGAAAAGTAAGACCTTTTAAATAAGTTTCATTAATCTCTTCAATGTCTTTTTTGTTCTCTTCACAAAGAATTATTTCTTTAATCTTTGCTCGTTTTGCGGCAAGAATTTTTTCTTTAATTCCGCCTACAGGTAAAACCTTACCACGTAAAGTAATCTCACCAGTCATTGCTAAGTTTTTCTTTACTCTTTTTTGAGTAAATAATGACACTAAAGAAGTTAACATAGTAATACCTGCACTTGGTCCATCTTTAGGCGTTGCCCCTTCTGGCACGTGAATATGAACATTATATTTCTCTATAAGTTCTGCTTTAATACCAAACTCCTCTGCATTTGCTTTAATATACTCCATAGCAATGGTAGCAGACTCTTTCATTACTTTACCTAAATTTCCAGTAATAGTCAAATTACCTTTTCCTTTAGATAAAATAGATTCTATAAATAAAATGTCACCACCTACACTAGTCCAAGCTAAACCAGTAACTACACCCGCAACATCGTTATTTTCATATTTATTAGATTCTCTTGCAGGGCCTAGTATTTTAAAAATATCTTCATTAGAAATTTTTATATCATACTCTTCTTCCATTGCAATATTTTTAGCAACGTATCTTACAACTTTAGCCAACTGTTTATTCAAAGCTCTAACACCAGATTCACGTGTATAGCCTTCAATAATTTTTTCTAATTGTGCTTTACCTAACTTTATATCTTTAGGCTTAATCCCGTGTTCTGTAATTTGTTTAGGTAGTAAGTGTCTTTTTGCGATTTCTACTTTTTCTTCAATCGTATATCCAGTCATATTAATAATTTCCATACGATCTCTTAATGCAGGCTGAATCGTATTTAAACTATTAGAAGTAGCAATAAACATTACCTTAGATAAATCAAAACCTAATTCTAAAAAATTGTCGTGAAACTCACTATTTTGTTCAGGGTCTAAAACTTCTAATAATGCAGAAGAAGGATCACCTTGATGGCTGTTACTTAATTTATCTATCTCATCTAAAACAAAAACTGGATTACTGGTACCAGCTTTTTTTAAACTTTGAAGAATTCTACCAGGCATCGCTCCAATATAGGTTTTTCTATGACCTCTAATTTCTGCTTCATCACGTAAGCCACCCAAAGATATTCTTACATATTCTCTACCTAAAGATTCTGCAATAGATTTTCCTAAAGAAGTTTTACCAACTCCTGGAGGTCCATAAAGACATAAAATAGGTGATTTCATATCATTACGAAGCTTTAAAACTGCAAGATATTCTATAATTCTTCGTTTTACTTCTTCTAAACCATAATGATCACGATCTAAAATTTTCTGAGCTCTTTTTAAATCAAACTTATCTTTACTAAACTCATTCCAAGGTAAATCTAAAAACAGATCTAAATAATTTCTTTGAATAGAATACTCTGCAACCTGAGGATTCATACGTTGCATTTTAAACAATTCTTTTTCAAAGTGCTTCTTAACAGATTTACTCCATTTTTTATTTTTAGAACGCTTACGCATTTCTTCAATCTCGCCTTCATCAGAAACCCCACCCAATTCTTCTTGAATAGTTTTCATTTGCTGATGAAGAAAATACTCACGCTGTTGCTGGCTCATATCACTTTGAACCTTAGATTGAATATTATTTCGAAGTTCAAGTTTTTGAAACTCCGTATTCATAAATTTTAAAGTAGAAAGTGCTCTATCTCTCAAATCATTAGTAGCTAATAAACTTTGCTTTTCTTCCACTGTCAAATTCATATTAGAAGAAATAAAATTTATTAAGAAAGAATGACTTTCAATGTTTTTAATAGCAAAACTAGCCTCTGTAGGAATAGTAGGACTATCTTTTATAATCTGCAAAGACAAATCTTTAATAGACTCAATTATTGCAGTAAATTCTTCATTCTCAATAGCAGGCTTAACTTCTGGTACAGCTTTCACAGTAGCTTTAAAAAAAGGCTCTGTAGCTACCATCTCGTCAATTTCAAAACGCTTTTTTCCCTGAATAATTACAGTAGTATTACCATCAGGCATTTTTAAAACTCGTAAAATTCTAGCTACCACACCTAATTGATGCAAATCTTTAGCCTCAGGGTTTTCAATACTACTATCAATTTGAGCAACAACACCTATCGTTTTATCACCATTATTCGCTTCATTAATTAATTTAATAGAAGCATCTCTTCCTGCAGTAATTGGTATTACAACTCCTGGAAATAACACCGTATTTTTTAAAGGTAAAATTGGTAATACAGAAGGAAGCTCCTCCTTATTAATTTCCTCTTCATCCTCTGGGGTCATTAATGGTATTAACTCTGCATCTTCATCAATTCCTTGTAATGACAAATTGTCTATTTTAAAAAAATTAGATTTACTCATATATATATATTGGTCAATTTGACAGATTAAAGAGTCAAATTATAAATGATTAGTAATTAAATAAAACTAAATACTTATATTATTTAGCACCTATCAAAGAGTTCAATTCCTGTGCCAAACAAATTAATTTTTAAGATAGTAATGGCGTTCCCTTTGGGTCGGGCTAATCCACTATATCTTTTATTCTTTTTCACAAAAAAATAAAAGGATGCCGTTGCTATCCCTAACGCAATAGTAACACTATAAACAAAAAAAAGACCCTTCATTAAAAATGAAGGGTCTTAAAAGAAGGCGGCGACATACTCTCCCACAAAAAGCAGTACCATCTGCGCTAACGGGCTTAACTTCTCTGTTCGGAATGGGAAGAGGTGAGCCCCGTTGCTATAACCACCTTGGCTCTTGGTCTTGTTATTATACAAGAACTAATATCTTAACATACTATAACAATAATAAAGTATTCAAAAATTCTAACATAAGAAGAAAATCAATTAGGCAATCTTGCGCCCCTAGACAAGCTAGGGGCTGCATAAGCTATACGGGTTATTAGTACTACTTGGCTATGACATTACTGCCTTTACACCTA
>NZ_FQYY01000017.1 GCF_900141885.1 Mesonia phycicola
GTTGTGTCCTGCGGACACAGACGCAAAAGCGTCAAAGTTAGCTCTTTTTATTATCTTTACTCCTAACCTTCCCTTAGCTGGGAAATTATACAAAACCGTTAGGCAACATTTGAAAAAAGTTCTCGCCGAAAAATCACCAAACTAATTGAAATGGACAGTTCACTCATTCTGACTTTCGAAAAAAACAATAAAATTATAGTTTTGAGGAAAATAACAAACTATAAAAATTAAATCAATGAAAAACATCGTACTCATTCTTATCGGATTTCTAACAATTCAAACGTTTGCTCAAAATAAGAACTTTATTGACCAACCATTTTTGGAAACAATTGCGGAAATTGACACTTTAGTAACACCTGACAAAATTCATTTAGTTATAATGTTAAACGAAGAAGATAATCGGAACCGAAAATCAACGGAGGAATTGGAAGCTTCAATGTTGAGAGTTCTGAATTCACTAAAAATTGATTTAGAGAAAAATCTTTCGCTTTTGGATTATAGTAGCGATTTCAAAAAATACTTTTTAAGTGGACAAAAAATACTTAAAACCAAAATGTATTCTTTAATTGTTAGCGATGCACAAACTGTTGGAAAGGTAATGGCAGGATTAGAACGTGAAGAAATTTCAAATGTTTCAATTACAAAAACGGAATATTCTGAATCTGACCAATTGTTGCTAAATTTAAAAGCAAAAGCAATTTTAAAAGCCAAACAAAATGCTGAAAAAATGGTTGAACCTCTAAATCAGAAAATCGGAAAAGCAATTTACATTTCGGATTTAGAAACTGCGTCAATAACAAGTCAATTGCAGGGCAAAGTTGCAGGTGTTCAAATAAGAGGATATTCAAGCATTTATGGAAGTCGAGCGAAAGAAGATATTGTGATTGATTTTGAGAAAATGAAGTTCTCTACAAAAGTAAAAGTAAAATTTACAATCGAATAAAAAACGTTGCCTAACACCGTATAATTCCAACTAAGGTTTAGTTGTGTCCTGCGGACACAGACGCTCACGCGTCAAAGTCAGTTCTTTTTATTATCTTTAGTTTCCAAATTCCCTTAGCTGGGAAATTATACAAGACCGTTGCCAAATATGTAAAACAAAAGCAGAAACGGTTAAAAATTCTCTAATATAAAGCACTCAAAATACTCTTAATCGGACTGAAAAACTCAAACGGAAAAAAATAGTAGTTTATTTTAATTATTTACAGGTAAAAATACTATTTGGATGATTTAAAATCACTCAAATGGATAAAATAAAACGTAAAATTTGTTACGGATAAATACTGTCGCGCTTCTACTCTTTAATTTTTAATCTTTAAGAAGTAAAAAGTAAAACTCGTTTTTCCATTATGAAATTCTAACTCGGTTGAATAAAATACTCAAACTGGATAAAATGTTCGTTATTAGCAAAACGGAAAAAACACATTAGGCAACAATATATAACTTCAATCGCTGCTATTTGTGTCCTGCGGACACAGACGCAAAAGCGTCAAATTAAGTTCTTTTTATTATCTTTAACCTTAATTCAACGCAACTGAAAGTTATATTAAACCGTTGTACACAATTACCGAAAAGAAACCGAAAAAGATAAATGACTGAACATAAATACATAAAAGACATAGATAAACTTGAATGTGATTGTTTCCCTGATGAAAATTTTAATTCAACTGATACTTTAGCTTTTAGATGGGTTCATTCCGACTTTAATAATCCTAATAATTTTTTACCTGTTTTTAAAATTGACCCTAATAGAGTTGAAGATTACGAAAATTGTAATCAGAAATGTATGGGTTATGGTTTATCTTTATATAGCAATCTTAGTAAAGCAGAAAAAAAACTAACTAATTATTTAAAAAGAAAACCTCAATTAGTAAAAGTATTTGGAGATTCCATTGCCGAAGGTAAATTAGAAAAAGATGATGGAATTGCAAATAAACCAGACTCGAAGAGTCATTTTACATTTCACGAACACAAAAATTGTAATTTAAAAACTAAATTTGCAACGATAAAACAAATTAAACTTTGAAAAACTCATTAGTTAAAATAAACGGATTCGACATAAAAGAACTACCTTTTTCTTTGGAAAGAGTTGGTGACTTGATGTTTTATGAGGGTCCTTTAATGAGTATATTAAAAGACAATTTAGGTAATGCTTATTTACAAGATTGGGTAGACTCTGACGATAAAAATAATAGATGGCTAATTTACCAAATAAGTCTAAATCAATTAAATGAGTATATAAATAATAAAACATCTCATTTTAGCTTAATAAACAATCCAATAAATGATATTGTGTTTGTTGTAGATAAAAACTCTAAAGGAATTATAGAGAGGTCTTTAGTTTGTTCACCTAATCGACTTCCATATGAATATTTACCTGAAACAAATATTGAATTTGAAAAAGAAGATTCTAGAGATTTAAATAAAATCATTGAATTTTTCGGATTAGATTCTTTGGTAACAACAAAAGAGAACAAAGTATTTGATATTTTAAAAGAAGCTAAAAAATCTAATGAGGAATTAATAAATATACATATCAAATCCTCTAATAGAAAAGTTAGTTACGGAAAAATATATAGTTCTATTTTAGGGAAAATATTACTCAATTATAGTAGTCTTAATTCTGCAACTGCTTTAAATATCTATGACAAAACAGCTAAAATTCCTAAAGAAGATAGACCTAGACGAAAAAAAGGTGAATTAAAAAGTATTAAACAATTAGGAGAACTAGAATTCGTTTATGCCAAAGCTGCTTCTTTTAGCGTTTTTCTACGCCCTATTTCAAAACAAACCGAACTTTTTGATAATCAAACTAGTTCTGAAAAAATAACTAAGACAATTTTTAATTTATTTGAAGCTAGTAAAGATTTAGATAAATTAAAAGAACTTAAAACTACACTGAATGAAGGAATGTTGAATTCATATAACACATTCTTAAAAGAAATTAAAGAAGATGATATTTCAATAAATGTTCAATATGCAAATCCAGAAAATGAACTAATTATTAAAGATTCATTTTCTTCATCAACAGCAAAAACAATTTTGAAAAATTTAGACTCTTTAGAGTTTGAAAACACAAAAGACATCAAGATTAAGGGTAATTTTAAAGCATTAGATTCTTTATCTAAAACATTTAAAGTCGAAAGTTTTGATGGAGATATTTATTCAGGTAAATTTTCAAAACAACTTGAACAAGGAATTTTTAAGTTTAATCTTCAAGATTATTATCAAATAACTGTCCAAGTTGATGAAACAAAGAAGTCTGGAACTAAAAAAATAACTGAGAAATATACGATTGTTTCTTGTGTAGAGTTAGAGAAATAACTGTGTACAACAATGGCTATAAGTAATTGCTTATTCTCGCCTACTTCTGAAAATCCTAGCGGATTTTCAGTTTGGTGTGTACTTGCAAAGTTAAGTGTTAAACCACGCAACTACTCATAGCCGAGACCGTTGTACAACATTTAACCAAACATTGAACATTAAAAAAAAAAAGATTGAATGAAAAAGAAATTACTGATTTTAATACTTATTGGATTTACTCTAACGTCGTGTTATTCACAAAAAAAAATTGATGTTAAAGAAAAGCAGTTCGAACAGAAAATTGATACAATTGTAGAAGAATTAAAATTCAACTATGAATTTGACCAAGCTTTGCGTGAATACATAATCTACAAAACCTTTGATAAAGCAGTAACAGATAGCATTGAAAATCTGGAAAATGAAAAGGGCCGACAAAATTATATTTTTTCGAGAAACTTCAAGTCAGATTTAGCCAAAAGAATATGGAAAGAATTTATTCATCCATCTGATGACAAGTTTACAGAAAGATTAATTGCGATTAGTGATAGCGTTGGATATCCAAGTTTAAAAAGAATTAAAAAATATTATAAGACTGACTTACCAGAGGAGTTTAATCCAACTATTTTTTTTGTCCATTCGAGAGAAAAATATTGGGAAAAAATCAATGAAATTGCAGAAAGAGAATTTAAAAATGGAAATATGGGTAAATGTGATTATGGTTATATTCGTTGGCATACTTCCGGCAGAAAAGAAAATAAATATCTCGATGAAAATGGAATAAAATATGTAGCGAATTCAAAAGGTCGAGCTGTATATATACAAACTTGCGAAGATGAATAAAAATACGTTGCACAACACTGTATAATTCCAACTAAGGTTTAGTTGTGTCCTACGGACACAGACGCAAAAACGTCAAAGTTAGCTCTTTTTACTATCTTTACTCCTAACCTTCCCTTAGCTGGGAAATTATACAAAACCGTTACCACACATTTGAAAAAAACAATACTCATATCAATTATCTTTCTGACTTTATTAGTTGGATGCGGAACTTCAAAAAAAGTATTCCAAAATGAACGGATTTTTAATTACGAAAATCTGAATCTGAATTACGCACTAGAACTTGAAAAAAAACTAAAGTCTGAAGATATTTCTCGAACACATAAAGTTGGACTTGGAGAAAATATTTATCCGAATAAGGAAAATTATGAACTTGAAATTTCTCGAGATTTTAAGCGAATTATAAAACCGAATTTCTCACTCGAAGTTGGTTACTATTTCACAAAGGACAGTTCAATTAGAGTTACTACTTACGAGTGGAATGACTTAAAAAAGAAAAGTTTCAAAACGGAGAAACAAAATCTGAAAACAAAAAAAGCATTTAAGAAAAAATTTACGGAATTGACTGAAATGCTAACTGAAAAGTTCGGAGAACCAACCTTTTCGGAAATACAGTCTGAAAACCAAAAAGATGATGGAACTTATCGAGACGGAATAAAATGGCTGAATAAAAACGGAATGAATGCATATTTATTTGCTTTTGGAAACCCTAAAGGTTCTTATAATCAAATAAGATTATCAATTTATCCGAATTAAAAACGTGTGGTAACACCGTATAATTCCAACTAAGGTTTAGTTGTGTCCTGCGGACACAGACGCAAAAGCGTCAAAGTTAGCTCTTTTTATTATCTTTACTTCTAACCTTCCCTTAGCTGGGAAATTATACAAAACCGTTAGCAAAAATTTGAAACAAACCTATGAAATATATTTTATTACTTTGTCTATGCTTTCATTTTACAAACACATTTAGTCAAGTAAACGAAATAGAAAAGAATGAAAAGTTTATCAAAATTTGGGGTTTATTAAAATATTATCACCCAGAAATAAGTGATGGAAAATTTAATTTCAATAAAGAGTTTATTAAAGAATATCAAAAGGTAGAATTAATTAAAACAAAGGAAGCTTTTGATGAGGAAATGATTGATTGGATAGAAAGTTATGGTATAGATAAATTTGTAGCAAAAGAAAATATTTCTGAGGATAAACTTTTTACCAAAAATTATAGTTTCGAATGGATTAATGAATCAAATTATAATTTCAAACTTTTTAGTTTGCTAAATGAGTTGAAAGAAAATACCAATTACAAAAACTACTATGCAAAAGTTAAAAAATTAAGTTGTTCAGTAGATTTTAGTAATGAAACTTCATTAGCAAATTTTGATTATTCTAAAAAAGAGCATCGACTATTATTTCTTGCTTCATTTTGGAATGCTATGAAATTTTGGAATGTTAATATTTACTTAACTGACACACCTTGGGAAAAGGTATTAAATCAGTTAATATCAGACTTCACTTCAAGCGGAAAAGAAAATTTTGAAAAAGCTAAAGAGAATTTATTCAGTAAATTAAATGACTCACATTCAGATTATAGATACAGTTACACACTTAATTTATTAAACAAGTTTCCAAATTTCGGAGGGAAAATAATAAATGATTCATTAGTAATAACTTCCGTTTATAACAAAAAAATGTTTCAAGAGGATTCTTTATCTAAAGGAGATATAATTTACGCAATAAATGGTGTAAAATTAAATGAATATTATCAAAATAAATTTTCTAATGTAATAAGCGTTTCAAATCAAAATTATTTAAAGAGAGCTATTGAAAAAACATATTTATTAGCCTCTAATAAAGATTCAATTCTTGTTAATATATTAAAAACAAATGGTCAAAACATAAGGCAATACATCCAATTAAGTCCTCTAAAATATCCCGCCGAAAAATATATGCGTTTACGACCTTCAAAAACTGATAACTGGAAGGAGTTGAACACTGAAATTGGATATATAAATTTAAACTACATTGACAGAAAGCAATTAAAGCAAGCATTCAACCATTTTAACCTTTTTAAAGGCGTAATTATTGATTTGAGAAACTATCCAAAAAGTATTGGCGCATCAGATATAGCGAAACACCTTTATCCAGAAAAAACTACATTTTTAAAAGCACTTACATCAATAAAACCATCTTATGGTGATTATGGTTCAAATACAGCATTGAGTTTCATAAACAATCTTTTTGAAGCTGGAAAGAAAAATAAAGCCTATTTTAAAGGGAAAATAGTCTTATTAGTCGATAGAACAACAGCAAGTAAAGCAGAGTGGATTGGAATGGCAATTCAAGCATCACCAAACTGTACAACTATTGGAGAA
The DNA here is from genome assembly GCF_900141885.1 of Mesonia phycicola. GTDB lineage: Bacteria > Bacteroidota > Bacteroidia > Flavobacteriales > Flavobacteriaceae > Mesonia > Mesonia phycicola. The sequence goes on from NZ_FQYY01000017.1 coordinate 6,513, forward strand.
CAAACTTTTGGTGCGGTAATGAATAGAAATCAAATACAGCTCATCGATGGTACCACAATTGACTTTACAGGAGTTGGAGCATTTTATCCAAATAATGAAAGCGTACAACGAAAAGGATTAAGATTAGATTATAAAATAAAAGAGAGTGCTTTACAATATGACAATAATTTATATATTGAGAAAGCGATAAGATTAATCAACTAAAAATAAAAAACTTTTGCTAACACTGTATAATTCCAACTAAGGTTTGGTTGTGTCCTGCGGACACAGATGCAAAAGCGTCAAAGTTAGCTCTTTTTATTATCTTTACTTCTAACCTTCCCTTAGCTGGAAAATTATACAAAACCGTTACCATACATTTGAGAAAAACGATGACAGAAACAAACATTATTACTTCAGAATTAAGAACTGAACCAAATATTGGAAAGAGAATTTTAGCCGGATTTATAGATTATCTAATAATTTACGTATTCTTTTTCATCTATATCTATGCGTTTGGAGAACCAAATGCGGAAGGTGAATATTCTGTAAATGGATTACCAGCACTTGTGCCAATAATCTTTTGGGGAATTATGACTGTCGGACTTGAAATCGGACTCGGAGCAACACTCGGAAATTCACTCGCAGGAATAAAAGCAATTCCAAAAAGCGGAATTAACCGAAAGTTGACTTTTGGTGAATCTTTTAAAAGACATTTACTTGACCCAATTGATATGTTCTTTTTTGGACTAATTGGAATAGTAACAATAAAAAATACAGATAAAAATCAAAGATTGGGAGACACTTGGGGAAACACAATCGTAGTGCGGAATGAAAATCTGACTGAAGAAAAAAGTGAATAAAAACGTATGGTAACACCGTATAATTCCAACTAAGGTTTGATTGTGTCCTGCGGACACAGACGCAAAGGCGTGAAAGTTAGCTCTTTTTACTATCTTTACTCCTAACCTTCCCTTAGCTGGGAAATTATACAAAACCGTTGTAGCACATTTGACAAAAATTCTACTTTTAAAATTGTTAATTGAATTGTGAATAACGTATTAACATACAAATGAACGATAAGAAAATAA
>NZ_FQYY01000020.1 GCF_900141885.1 Mesonia phycicola
TCAGTCGGAAATTCGGAAGGATTTTTCCAAATATCTTTTGCTAATTGTTCGATTGATTTTGTTTCCATATGAGTGATTTCAGCTTGTTGCCAACGTGTTTGTATAAGAATAGTTGCGGTTTTGTGTGCGAGGATTTTCCGCAGGAAAATCAGATGTAGCAAAACTGCAACGATCTTTGGTTAAGCACTAATTTAGCAATTATTTTTATACGGTGTTGGCAACCGTTTTTTTATTCATTCTATAATGTAAATTCAAAAACCGAATTCCATAAAAATTCAGATTGTGGTCAGCTCTCAATACATTTTCATCGTCTTCGTAAACTCTAATCCATTCGTGCATTGATTTCACGAATCTCGCCCAATATTCTCCTTTTCCATTTGTCAAGGTAAAGTAAAATCCATTATCTCCGAATTTTTTTCCATCAGAGCAGAGAAGAAGCGAACCATCTTTCTCAACTTTCTCTGTCATAACCACAGAAGCATTTCCGTTTGGTAGTGGAAACACAACTTTTAGAAGTGGTTTTTCGTAATTCGGATTTTTACAAGTTGTGTAAATTCCTGAATAAATTACGTCGTTTGTACTTTTTATTATTCTGTACCAAATTGTCCATTTGGTTTCCTTTGTCTGTTTATCTTTAAGTTTTATTATTTGACTTTTCAGTCCTTTTGCAGTATCAATCGAATTCAGAGGTAAATTCAGTTGTTGAAGTCGTTTGCTAAAAACGACATAAAGAAGTTTACCAAAAGGTTTAAAAATACCTTTCCATTCAGACCAAACCTCAAAATCGTAGTTTGATGTGTTTTCATAAAAGTCAGTAACTTTGTCGTTCAAACGGTTTTTGTCTTGGTCAGAAATTCCGATTTGTTCCATTTTTTCGAGAAGACCAGAATTCGGTAAGTTTTTTTGAATTTCTAAATTTTCTTTTTCAGCTAATTCGAAAATAAACTTATCTTTAATAATATCTGTATTTCCTATAGGTCCAATTAACCATTCAAAATCGTTCGGATTTATCTTTTTCCCTGTATTTTTTACCCAAATTTGAGTGATTTTATCTTGTATTGCCATCAAGTTCGTTCAAATGGTTGCCAACGGTTTTGTATAATTTCCCAGCTAAGGGAAGGTTAGGAGTAAAGATAGTAAAAAGAGCCAACTTTGACGCTTTTGCGTCTGTGTCCGTAGGACACAACTAAACCTTAGTTGGAATTATACGTTGTTACCCAACGTTTTTATTTCTTTTGTATTCTATTTGAATTAGTTCCTCAAGTTCTCCAAAAGCATATTTCAGAGTATTTGAAGTAATCGAGATAGGTGTTTCGTACATATTCATATTTGCTTTCATTAGTCTCGCCTGTATTCCGCTTTTTGCTTTTCCAATATATTTTTCAGGGTTCACAATGTCAATCAGAAGGAATTTTGTAGACATAACTTGCTTTGTTCTAATATCCGAAATATCATTCCATTCTATTAGTCCAATACTTGAAGCGTTTGAGTTGTCTGTAATTCCGTTTGAGTCGATAATCAGTCCAACTTTTTTGTCAAATAGTTTCTTAATTCCATAAATTCCAGCCGCTCCAAAAAATAGAATTCCAGTAATTCCGCAAATTCGAATAATTTCAGGATTAGTAACTCTAAAAATATTTGGAATAAATCTCTCTGGATTAGTTGCAATCCAAATTCCGCCAGCAACAAATGCAATTGCTGCTAATAGAAGTAAAATTATTTTCTTTTTACTTAATGGTATTTCAATTTTGTTATTCAACTTGTCTGATTTTGAGTGAGTTCAAATGTTGGGTAACGGTTTTGTATAATTTTCCAGCTAAGGGAAGGTTAGGAGTAAAGATAATTAAAAGAGCTAACTTTGACGCTTTTGCGTCTGTGTCCGCAGGACACAACCCAACCTTAGTTGGAATTATACGATGTTGTAAGCCGTTTTTTATTCTATCTAAATTGTTTCGGCTTTTGTCCTATACTTGCCAATTCAGCAATTTCTTCAATACGGTTTAGTCTTGTTTTTAGTCTTTTGGCAGAAGCAACCCAATACAACAGCATCTTTTTGCTGGATTTGCTTTGACTTTCAAAATATTCAAGAGCGTTTTTATGACTTGTCAATGCTTCTTGTAAGTCTTTCGGAATGATTAATTCTTCTATATCGTCTAAAATTGTCCAAGAACCGTTTTGCTTGGCAACTTCAATACTTTTTAATCCCGATTTTGTCATCAAACCGTTTTTAATGAGTTGTTCCAATTTTTCTTTGTTGATTTTAGACCAAGTGCTATCTGGTTTTCTTTTTGAATAATACTGGCGATAACTAAACTCATCAATTTTTTGTTTTTTGCTATCAATCCAACCAAAGCAAAGTGCTTCATCAACTGCATCGCTCCAACTAATTGAGCTTTTATCTGATTTTTTGTTGTAAAATAAAAGCCATACAGATGGCTTGGTTTGGTGATTTTTCACTAACCATTTTCGCCAATCCGTACGGCTTTTTGGATAATATGTTTCTTCGTTCTTATTTAACAACGGTGACTTCTAATTCTACCGTCAAAGTTGCAAAAAGTTCTTTAACTCCTAGCAACGTTGTGACTTGTTTTATGCCATATTTTTGTAAGAATGGCACATAAACATTCATACAGGTTGTGAAAAATTCTTGTGTTGAAGTTGTGTAAACATTAAGTCTTACAATGTTTTTGCATTCGTATCCCGATTCGTTGATTAGTTGTTCTAAATTCTGAATCGTTTGGATTAACTGTGAACGCATATCTGCATTACTCGGCACACCATTCTCATCTATAGCAACTTGTCCAGAACAGTACAAAGTACCTTCAACATTTTTTACTTCTACCGCTTGTGCAGAGTTAGTTTGTTCGCCCCATTTCCAAGGGTCAATTGTTCTTTTTTCCATTTTGAAATATTTTACTTTTTTAATTTGAAGCAAAAATAAAATGGACTTGTGACAGCGTTATGTCAGGGGTCGAAATGGCTTAATGAAATTTATCAAAATATTCTTGCAAAGTCATTTTGTGCGGTTCAAAATGTTCATTGAGTACTTGCAATTTTTTAATTCTGTCTAATCGGAAAAAACGAAACTCTTTACGTAATTGACAGTAAGCAACCAACAGCCAATTTTCTGTGCTTAAAAGTGCAAATGGTTCAATTGTTCGGTAGGTTGATTTCTCGCCAGCGTTTATGTAGTCTATATTGACAAGTCGGAAATTGGTCAGAGCAAATTGAAGTTCAGATAGACTGTTACTATTTCTTTCTCGGTTTATGTTTTGGTCAAATCGTGTTCTTTCGGATAGTAAATTAACCTTGTCTTTTTGACTGTATCTTAACACCGCTTTAATTTTCTCAATGGCTTCTGAATAATCTTTTATAAATGAAGCATCCTTATTTTTAAGCACTAATTGTTCTGCTATGATTAAGGCATTGGCTTGGGCTTCGGTAAACATTACAGGTGGAATTTTGTAACCTTCCATTAAGGAATAACCTTTGCCTTCTTCCGTGATTATGGGAACTCCTGCTTGTTCCAATGCTCGAATGTCTCTGTAAATTGTTCTTACACTTACCGAAAATTTGTCTGCTAATTCCGTAGAAGTCAAAAGTCGTTTTGTTTGCAACCGCGTTAAAATGGCAGTCAGTCGTGAAAGTCTTTTTGTTTCATTTTCGTTCATTCGTTATTTCTCGGTCGTTTTTTTAATGGCTTACAACGGTTTTGTATAATTTCCCAGCTAAGGGAAGGTTAGGAGTAAAGATAGTAAAAAGAGCTAACTTTGACGCTTTTGCGTCTGTGTCCGCAGGACACAACTAAACCTTAGTTGGAATTATACATTGTTAGCTTTAGTTTTTTCTCATATATTCAGTAACCATAGTTTGAATGTCAGACTTGGTATTTGAATGTTGAGTAATTATAAATGACTGCTTTGTTGTTGTTACAAGAAATAATGTGAAATACTTTTTGCTTTCCGCACTTTCGTAATCAAATTTAACTTTAAGAGACTTATTATCTTTAGACTTAAAAAATTTTTTGTCTATCAGTCTATGATTTGAGGGTTTACTTAAATTATTAAATGTTTCTTCTTCTATCATTTGAGCGAAACCATTAAGAAATTCTTTTTCAATATCAAGTTTTGGAACGGCATTAGTTATTGATACTAAATTCTGCTCATTATTTTTGTCAATAAAGTGGTTTAGTTTAGCATTCATTTTATTTGTCAAAGCTTTGCTATTTGGTTTATTCATACCGCCAGCTAATACCATAGCTTTTTCACTTGAAATTTGGAAATAATCTTTAGGTAATGGAAACTTACCGTTTATATCTGCAATTTTATGATATTCAGTCTCAACTTTTTGCTCGTCACAAGAAATTAAAAGAATAAGAAAAATTGCAAAGATTAATTTCTGTATTTTCATATTTTTTCTCAAATTAAAGCTAACGGTTTCGTATAACCGTCAGTTACGGGTTAAAGTACGCAAATTTTTCGGTTAAGCACAGACGTTAGCAATTCCGAGTGGATTCGGACGTAGTCGAATCCGCCGTAATTGCGGTTATACATTGTTACCACCAGTTTTTTATTCCGAGCAATTCTTTCATTCGGTCGTTATATCTATATAGAATTCGATGTTCTTCCAAAGTTCCAGACATTTTTTCGGGATACTCAATTTCAAATCCATACTCTTTAGATTTTAATTCCAATTGTTCAATAAAATTCTTTGAGTATTCAATTCCATTTCCAAGCAAGTATCTTTTATTTCCAGCAAAAAAGTCCTGTTCAGCCTTTTTAGTATTGAATTTATTATAAAATTCAGGTGCTTTAGTTGAATCAATTTTGTTCGAGATATGGTAATCATAAATTTTAAATTCGAGACTGTCTTTTGCGCCAAGTCCCTCAATAAACAAGAATTCTTCTCTTAAGTCTTTTGTTTTAGGATTTACGGTTATACTACAATAATTGAAATATTTATTTGGGATTTTAAAAATTCCAAGAGAGTCAGTTTTCAATAGAGTTGTATCCTTTTTATTTGTAATTAAAATATCGTGTTTTCTTTTATTCAAATACGCAAGAGTTTTGTCAGTTGTCGATTCCGTAAATTTATCGTTAGTATCTCGATATTTCACAACTTTTACTTTTCCGACTTTCGATTCCGATTCCTGCGCAAATGTATCTTGGAATAATCCAACAGTTAGAATTAGTAATATGTTTATTAAAATGCGCTTCATTCAAATTGGTGGTAACGGTTTTGTGTAATTTCCCAGCTAAGGGAAGGTTAGGAGTAAAGATAGTAAAAAGAGCTAACTTTGATGCTTTTGCGTCTGTGTCCGCAGGACACAACTAAACCTTAGTTGGAATTATACGGTGTTGTAACACGTTTTTTATTCATTTTTCTAAAAATCGTAAATCCAAATAGTTGTTATTCGGGTTTTCTTGATCAACATATAATATAGTCGTTTTTTTAATAGCAAAATGCATTTTTAATTTAGTCACGTCCATATCAATATCAAATCTATATTCAATTAATTCATTCTTATAAGGAACGGTAAAACGAATAACATTATGATTTAC
>NZ_FQYY01000023.1 GCF_900141885.1 Mesonia phycicola
AATTTTACGTTTTATTTTATCCATTTGAGTGATTTTAAATCATCCAAATAGTATTTTTACCTGTAAATAACTAAAATAAACTACTATTTTTTTCCGTTTTAGTTTATCAGTCCGATTTAAGAGTATTTTTAAGTGTTTTATATCAGAGGATTCTTAACCGTTTCTGCTTTTGTTTTTACATATTTGGCAACGGTCTTGTATAATTTCCCAGCTAAGGGAAGGTTAGAAGTAAAGATAATAAAAAGAGCTAACTTTGACGCTTTTGCGTCTGTGTCCGCAGGACACAACCATACCTTAGTTGGAATTATACATTGTTATGTGGCGTTATTTTTGGTTTAAGTCATTTTTTATCGTTTTTATCAAGTCTTTCAATTCATTATAATTTGGGTCGTATTGCCAAATATTATTACAAAATTTTAATGCTTTTTCATTGTAACTATTCCCAATCATAAGTGAGTTAAATTTGTTGCCTTTAGTTTTTAATTCTTCAATCGATTTTAAAGTAACATTATTTAGGTTTCCAAAAACTCCATCTGAAATGATTAGTAAATCTGCCTTTTCATAGTTTTCAGTTTCCATTTGTTTTAACGCTTCTAAAACTGCTTCTGATGCGTCTGTTCCACCTTGAAAGGACATTTGTAAAAAGTCAATAAGTTTTACTAAAGAATTTTGAATATCGGTAAGCTCAAATGTTTCTATTCCTGTTGAAAATGAAATTAAAAATGCTTTTCGTTTTTCACTAATTGCAATTCTTTTAATTGCAAAAGCAATGACTTTTGATAAAAACTCTGGTTCTCCGTGCATTGAGCCACTTGTGTCAATTGCAATAATAAAAGGACCTTTGACCTTTTCTATTTCTTTTTGTCTTCTATCTATGATTGATTTTTGTTCAAAATCATTTTCCTTATTGATATACTGGAAGGTTTGTAATTTCTTTTCTGCAAACCTTTTGTAAAATATGCTTTCCGTTTCTAAATCACTAAAAAGAGCCAACTCTGTTGGTAATAAATTGTTTAAATCATCACTTTCTGTTATTCCAATAAGTTCAGATTTTCCCGAATGTTCTATTCTATATTTTGAAACTATTTCGATATTCTCAAATTCTTCTTCTTCCAATTCGGCTTCTGCTTTTCGGTATTTACCTAAAAGTTCAGCTAATTCTTGAATTTCTCTTTTGTCTTTAAGTATTTGGGTATATTTTTCAAGTAAATTAAAATTTACATTTTGCCAATTACCTAATGACATATCCCATAGCCTACCTAAATCCGCTGTTTCGTTTATGAATGGTGAAAGCAACTTTAAGAGTTCTTTTAACTCATCAATCTTATTATACAAAACATTTAAAAACTGTTCCCTTGTTTCATCAATTATTTTAATATTTTGTTGAAGTTTTTCAATTGATAGTTTCTCTTCCCATTTACTTATGAAATCTGATTTTACTAATTTTAGACTAGTTTCATTGAGTTTTACTTCAGTATTTTCTATTGTCTTAAATTCTTCTTGGTATTTGTTTAAATCAAAATCTCTTTTTCGGTATTTTGATTTTAAAAATTCTTTATACTTATTCCAATGTTTCCAATCTTTTTTGAATTTGTCTATTGATAACTTGTCAAAGGTTTCTTTAAGTTGTTCTTCTTCTGATTGTTCGCTTATTTTCTGAAGTTGTTGAGCAATAGCCGTTTTAGGTTGTTTTTCAATTAATCTTTTCCAATTATTTGAAATGTTTTTATGAAGTTTTTTAAATTGATTGACTTTTATTTTCTCTTTATCATCTATTACTGATTGTAAAGCAATTTCGTAATTGATGATTTGTGTTTCATCAAGAATTGTACTTTTGTTTAAAATCGTCTTTCCATTTTCTAACTCTGTAATTTGAAATTCATCATACTTTTGAATTAATTTTTCTTCTTTATCAAAAGTTGGATTATTCTCAATTGCTGAATCAATTTTTTCTAAAAGCGTAAATAATTTTTTTATAAACTCTTCTTTTAATTGTGGTTGAATTTTTAAAATTGAGTTTATTTTTTCATCTGTGATAAAAGAATTAATTGTATCTAAATATTTTTTATCAATATTTGAAGTCTCAATGGAAACATAATTCCATTCCTTTATTATTTCGGCAATTTTCTCACGCTCTCTTTCAGATGAAATCTTACCGAATTTAATAAACCGAGCAAAGATTTCATTATTAGAGTGCATCATATTCTTTTTTTAGTTTTTCAACTTTTAGTTTTTCAGATGTAAAACTATTTATAGTTTGGTTTAAATTGTGTTCTGCTAATGATGCCAGTTTTTTGTTTACGAAAATGTTTTCTTTTAATGATGCTAAATCTTCCTTTTTAAAAGTTTCTATTGCTTTAATTGTTTTGTCAATTTCTTTTGTAATGGTAGAAACTGTTTTATTCCATTCTGTTATTATTGCCGGATGCGGAATTTTTGTTGTGATTTCTGATTTTGTTTTTTTATTCGATATTAGATTATAGTTAGTTCCGCTATTGTTCCTGTTCCAATTATCATATTTTCTAATAGTAATGATATTTGGTGCTTTTGAATAAGCTTCAAATCTATTATTATAATTTTCTTCACCATTACTGTTAAAAAGAATAATTTCTTTATATGTTGTTTTATTTAAAGAATTGAAGTCTGTTTTTCTTATATAATTTATTCTACGTCTATAATTGTCTTGTAAGTTTCCTTCATCATCAATCTCATAATAAATAGCATTACTTATTTTTATTGATTTTGGCTCATAATAAGTTATTCGTTTACTTTCTTTTGTTTGATTGTCAATATCTAATTTTAAATCATTGATTTCATTTGTAAACATTGAAAGATTGTACTTTAAAGAATAACCGTGATTTTTAACAGCATCAGAAACAAATTCTTTCACAATACTAATTTGTTCAATTTCATCCCAAATTGTATGAGCTATAAGAAAGCAATCCATTAAATCAATGACTTTTCTGTCGTTTAAAAAAGCACTTGTTTTTAATACTTTTACAATTTTTTTCCAACGTCTGTCTGATACATAAATTGGTCTTTTAGTATCATTTTTTTCGTTGTGCTTATTAATATAATTTCTAATTACGTTAATTACGTTAAGAGCTTCGTCAGAAATTTTAACTTTACTGATACTTGTTTGCCATTTATGATATTCAGTATTTGTTATTTTATCTTTTTCATCAATAGTTGCATTAAAGCCAATGCTTTCAGTTGATAAAAATGTGTTAAATTTATTTGAGTCAGATATGTTTTCTACTAAATAACGAATAATGAATCTATCCCAAAGTGCTTCCAAACCTTCTCCTTTTGCTGGTAATTCGTTTGAAGCAGAAATTAGACCTTTTAAAGGTATTTGAACTTCTTGTTGACCGTTTCGGTAAACCTTTTCATTTATTACAGTTAAAAGTGAGTTTTGTATTGAAGGACCTGCTTTCCATATTTCATCAAGAAATACAATATCTGCTGTTGGTAGATATTTTTCTGTAATTCTTTCGTATTTGTCGTCTTTTTTAAGTTTTGAGATTGCAATAGGTCCAAAAATTTCATCAGGTGTACTAAATCTATTCATTAAATACTCAAATGAATTTCCATCTTTAAAAACTTCTTTTATTCGCCTTGCAATTAAACTTTTAGCAACTCCGGGTTGTCCCAATAAAAAGATGCTTTCTCCAGCAATTGTAGTAAGTAGGGTTAATTTTACTATTTCTTCACGTTCAAATAGGTTTTCATTTAAAGCGTGAAGAATTTTATTAATTCTTTCTTTCATCAAACTATTTCTTAGCCTTTTGATTTGGGTTTAATTGTTTGCCTCTATTTCCGTGAACTTGTGAGTGTTGTTTGTTTTGTCCACTTGTTCCTTTGTTTGCGTTTTGTTGATTTGAAGAATTATTTTTTGGTGTTATTTTCTTTGCCATATTATCTTTTTTAATTCAAATACTGAAGTTGGTCTCTAATGCCACATAACGGTTTTGTATAATTTCCTAGCTAAGGGAAGATTAGGAGTAAGGATAATAAAAAGAGCCAAGTTTGACGCTTTTGCGTCTGTGTCCGTAGGACACAATCAAACCTTAGTTGGAATTATACAGTGTTATGCAATGGTTTTATAGCTTTTTCTTATTCGGATTCTTTCTGTTTGAAAACAAAGAAACAATCTCAATTGAATTTTTATTAATTCGGTAATAAAGATTGTTGTGTTTTTCGACTACAGCTTTTCGAATATTTTTTTTCTCGAATGATACTGGGAAAATTTCTGGTGATTTTGAAATCACTTCTATTGTATGGTCTAATTTTGCAGAGAATGTTTTTAATTCTCTTTCTGTCCATTTATTCTCAAGATATTCAATAGTTTCTTTAAGTTCAGAAATTGCGTGGTCAGTCCACAGAATTTTACAACCACTTTTCATAGATTTCTTTCACGTTTGAGTGAGAAGTCAAATTTCCGTTATCAGCATCTTGAATTCCTTTTTCAATAGACTCTTTTTCGCTTGCAGAAATTTCATTCCACCAATCGTTCTTCTCTTTCTCTCTTAATTTCATAAGTTTGTCAATCAGAGATGTGTCATTCAAAGTTGATAACCATTGAATTAATTCTATTTTTTTATTTTCTAAACTTAAATCCATAATATCAAATTTACAAATTTAATCTAAACATTCAATTTTTGAACGTGATTTTAACTGTTGTATAACGGTTTTGTATAATTTCCCAGCTAAGGGAAGGTTAAGAGTAAAGATAGTAAAAAGAACTAACTTCGACGCTTTTGCGTCTGTGTCCGTAGGACACAACCAAACCTTAGTTGGAATTATACGGTGTTACCACACGTTTTTTATTCCGTTAATTTTTTCTCCTTGTTCAATTAGTTTTTCTGAATATTCATCATTCTCATTAATTTCAAATATTTCAAATTCCACGTGTTTATAAAAGTATTTATTCAGATTTGTTTTGATATGTTCTATGTTTAAATCAATTTGCTTGGAAAGTTCTATTCCAATAACAAAATATGGTTCTTGATATTCCTCAACATTAACAAACAAGGCTGTATAAACATTTTTAACAGGAACAATATTTAAATCTGTTTTCTGTAAAGCTTTAATAATAT
>NZ_FQYY01000022.1 GCF_900141885.1 Mesonia phycicola
ATGAACTTAAAAAAAATACTATCTGATTTTGGAAGTTGGATTTTTATTGGACTTACATTTTTAGGGTTTATAATTATTTATGCAGGTGTTGGCGGAAGAGGAAGATATAATCCAACAGGAGATATAAATTGGTATTTTATTGGAGTTGGAATCATTTTAATATTACCATTTATAATTTATATGATTAAAATTAAATTGATGGTAAAAAAATCATCTGACGAAAATGCGGAACGAATCAATGAATTGATATATAATGGAGATAAAGTAATTGTTAATCTATACGATATAGAAATTAAAAGCAACAATTACAAACAAGAAATAGAAGTCAGAAACAGTGGTGGAAATGGCACTCGAAATGAGTACATTGATGTAAATCATAATGTTATTCGTTTTACCGTTCCTTATAAGAATGAATTAATTGAATATAGATTTGATATTGATATGGACGTGACTAAATTAAAAATGCATTTTGCCATTAAAAAAACGACTATATTATATGTTGATCAAGAAAACCCGAATAACAACTATTTGGATTTACGATTTTTAGAAAAATGAATAAAAAACGTGTTACAACACCGTATAATTCCAACTAAGGTTTTGTGTCCTGTGGACACAGACGCTTACGCGTCAAAGTCAGTTCTTTTTACTATCTTTATTTCCCAAATTCCCTTAGCTGGGTAATTATACAAGACCGTTGTGCAGCATTAAAAACAAACGAATGAATCTTGAAAATTTTGAATCAATAAAGAGAATTATTCTGGAATTAGAAAACGGAAATTTGGATATTGAATTAGCTATATCCCAAATAAAAAAGCTTTCGGATAAGGAAATTACTCGATATGAATTAGAAAATTATTGGAGAAGTGACGGATTGGATGATTTTGTTCGGATTATAGCAATGCCTGAATTAAAAGACTGGAAAGAAATAAGTGATTTAAGAGCATTGGAATTAATAAAAGAAATGATTGACAAAATTAATGATACTGCTTTGATGCTTCGAAATGCTACTGCACTTGAAAAAAGATTTAAAAAATCATCTGGAACTGTAATGGAGTTAGTTTTTCAAAAAGGAATTGGATCTGAAAACGAAATTCTTACCGAATTAAAAAAAGATACGACAATTAAATTATAAAAACGCTACACAACAATGGCTATAAGTAATTGCTTGTTCTCGCTTACTTCTGAAAATCCGCGAGGATTTTCAGTTTGGTGTGTACTTGCAAAGTTAAGTGCTAAACCACGCAACTACTCATAGCCAAAACCGTTAGCCACAATATCAATAAAATTTTCGTTTCAATTTAAAATCAATATATATGAAAAAAATCTTAATACTTCTGATTTTAATTTTTAGTATAAATCCAAGTATCGCAAAGTGCTCGATGATTGGAATGAGTTTTTTTCCCGAAACTAAGGAAATTAGTTTGAATTCAATGTTCATCATTCAAGGTTATGCTTTTAGCCAAAAAACAATTAAAAGTTTCAAAGAAAACAAAGTCTATCTTAAAAGTGAAAATGGAGAATTCGTTGAATTAAATCTCCAAGAAATTTTGATTGGTCAAAAAAAATTATCACAAGCAATATTTTGTCCAGCAACCGAATTAAAACCTAATACAAAATACCATCTTAAGTTTTCGGAAAATAATGAAAACGAAACTGATGAAACATCTATTTACGAATTAGATAAAAAAGAAAGTGAAAAAGTTTATTGGATAACAACTAACAATAAATCAGTGGAATCCTTAAATTCTGATATAACTCTTGAATTTGAAAAAACACAGATTACTCATTATGGTTGTGATCCTGAAGCTTATGCTATTTTCAATATTAAAAATAATCCTGATTCCGAAATTTGGTATAAAACTTAACTTATTGAATTAGAAACAAATGAAAAATTTATTTACTATATAAAAGAATGGAAGGAAAAATTAAATGTTGGTCACAGTATGTGTTCAGGAGCATTTGCTTTTAAGAAGGAGGGGAAATATAAAGTAAGGTTTACACCAATGAATATTGACGGAAAAAAGTCAACTACTACTGACTGGATAACATTTGAAAGTCCATTTATGAATGACAAAAGTATATTCGGGAAATAAAATACTGTGGCTAACAACGTATATAAAAAATAGGCGTAATAGTTCTAAATTCAAGGGGTTTGCTGCTTATAATAATTTGTGCTTAACCGAAAGTTTGATGCTTAGAAAACGCCTACTTTTCATATACTAAACGTAAGCCATTTAAAAAGAACAGTAACTACATTGAAAAATGGATTATTCCGAAACAAATAGATTATCAAGATTAACCGCAATCTTAATTCAATTACAAACTAAACGAATTGTAACTGCTTCGGAGTTAGCGAATAAATTTAACATTAGCAAAAGAACCATTTACAGAGACATAAAGGCATTGGAACAATCTGGCGTGCCTGTATTGACAGAAGAAGGAAAAGGTTATACATTAATGGATGGCTATAAAATTCCACCTGTAATGTTTACCGAAAAGCAAGCAAATGCCTTAATACTTGCAGAACAATTAGTACTAAATAGTAAGGATTCATCATTTGTAAAAGACTACTCAGAAGCAATCGATAAAATTAAATCAATTCTAAAATATACGACAAAAGATAAAGCTAATATACTCCTTGAGCGTACACGTTATGATGAAAACATAAATCGAGAAAGGAATAGCAATAATTTATCTGATTTACAAAATGCGTTAACTAATTACAACCTTGTTAAAATAAAATATATCAATAAAGAAAATTCTGCTTCAATTAGAATAATAGAACCATTTGCTATATTAAATTCTGAAAATTGGTACTTAATTGCATTTTGTCGTTTGCGTAATGAGTTTAGGTTCTTTAGACCTGACAGAATTCAAAAAATAGAAATTCTAACAGAAAATTTCGAGCCTCATAATATGAGTTTACAAGAATATTTTGACAAATATCATTAACCTTTTTTGACCCTTGCCATAAGGCTGTCATAGTACCGATTTACATTTGTATCATATTAATTTTTAAACAAAAAAAAAACAATCGTATGAGCAATAAAAATAATTCAATCGTATTTCCAAAATCAACTATGGTTTCAGTCAACAATATTGAACTTGAAGTATTTGAAGCAGGTAAGGAAAATAAAGGTAATCCTATTGTACTCTGCCACGGATTTCCAGAAAATGCGTTTTCTTGGCGTTTTCAAATTCCTGAACTTGTAAAAGCTGGTTATCACGTTATTGTTCCAAACCAAAGAGGTTACGGGAAATCATCTTGCCCAACCGAAATAACAGAATACGATATTAAACATTTAACAGGCGACCTAATTGCTTTGCTTGACCACTTCGGATATGAAAAAGCTACCTTTATAGGTCACGATTGGGGTGCTAATATTGTTTGGAGTCTTGCTTTATTGCATCCAAAAAGAATACATAAAATAATAAACTTGGCTTTACCTTATCAAGAAAGAGGAGAAAAACCTTGGATTGAATGGATGGAGGAAATATTTGGAGCAGATAACTATTTTGTTCACTTTAATCGTCAAGTAGGAGTAGCAGATGCTATTTTAGATGAAAACAAATCTAAGTTTCTTGGTAATCTATTCCGTAAAAACATTCCACCTGCAATGCCTGAACCAGGAATGTTAATGATTAATCTTGCAAAAGCAGAAAAATCTCTCGGAGAGCCAATAATGAGCAAAAGTGAATTGGCTGTTTATGTTTCTGCTTTCGAAACATCAGGATTTACAGGAGGTATTAATTGGTATAGAAACCTTGACCGCAATTGGCATTTATTGGCAGATGTAAATCCAATTATTCAACATCCTACTCTTATGATATATGGAGAACAGGATATGATTCCTAAATCCGAAAATTTAACGGATTTTGTTCCTAATGCAGAAGTAATTAGTTTAGATTGCGGACATTGTATTCAACAAGAAAAACCAGAAGAAACTAATCAAGCCATTTTAGAATGGTTGGAACACCATAATGTCTAAAAAAGAAATAGAAACATATTACCCTAAAAGTCAAACAGATTGGAGAAACTGGTTAGAAAAAAATCATCAGTTAAAACAGTCTGTTTGGCTTGTTTTTTATAAAAAATCAACAAAAATGGCTTCTATAAGCTGGAGTGAATCAGTTGATGAAGCACTCTGTTTTGGATGGATAGACAGTACTAAAAGAACAATTGATGCAGAGAGATATATTCAATATTTCAGTAAAAGAAAGCCCAATAGTATTTGGTCTAAGGTAAATAAAGATAAGGTAGAATGTTTAACTTCAAAAGGACTTATCCGAGAAGCTGGTTATAAAGCTATTGAAACAGCTAAGAAAAATGGTTCTTGGTTTATAATGGATGAAGTAGAAGCATTAATTCTTCCAAAAGCTCTAAAGAAAGAATTTGATAAAAGAAAAGGAGCTTTAGAATATTATGAGAGCTTAAGTAAATCTGCAAAGAAAATATTATTAAGCTGGATTGTGCTTGCTAAAAAACCCGAAACTAAACAAAAAAGAATTATTGAAATAGCAGAAAACGCAAGTAGAAATACTAAACCGAAACAATTTAGATAGAATAAAAAAACGGCTTACAACAATGTATAAAAAACATAGGGCTTTCGTGCTAACTCCAAAGTTCCGTGTTTGCTTACAATATCCGCTAAATATTAAATATGGCATTTACACTAAAAATAAAAGCAAAATATTTATATTTAGCTAAGTTATAAACCGAAACAAAGGTACTTTTTACTGCCCTACGTTTCTTATACTAACCGTTAGCTGTTATTTGAAATGTGAACTTTCCTGAAATAGGTTGACTAAAAATTAAACCATTAATTATAGTCACTTATGAAACACCAAAAACAACACTGGCGAAAAAAAAGCTACCAAAAAGTAACTTTAGAGACTAAACTTTTGGTCGTTGACCAAATTCTTAACGGACATATCTCTAACAATCAAGCTTCCAAAAAATACGATGTCCCCAGAACAACTATTTCCTATTGGTTAAGAAAATACAGTACCTTAGTGCAACAAAATAATGGTATGAGTAAAAACGATGAAATTAAAAAGTTAAAGGAAAAGATTGAAGAACTGGAGTTTCAAAAAGACTTCCAGCAAGACATA
>NZ_FQYY01000010.1 GCF_900141885.1 Mesonia phycicola
TTTGAGGAAGAGAATTCTATAGTCAATAAAAAAGAACAGATCTATGGAATGTATTGGAATCAATTTGATGAATATCCAATAACAGACATCGAAAACGTAGATAAAAGACGAGCTGAATTTGACGTGCCGCCGCTTTGGTATATGAAAAAAGTCTATGGTATTGAATTACCATCTGAATATAAAAAACTGCAGCCAACACCGTATAATTCCAACTAAGGTTTGGTTGTGTCCTGCGGACACAGACGCAAAAGTGTCAAAGTTAGCTCTTTTTACTATCTTTACTTCTAACCTTCCCTTAGCTGGAAAATTATACAAAACCGTTAGGCTTCATTTAAAAAAAATCGTTCCCAATCACAATTTCAGGTTAAATTCATTATTTTTGATTATAAATAAATATGAGATGAATATTCAAACGGAAAAAATAGAATTGATAAAAATGCTTTTGGACACCGAAAATCCTAAAATCATTGAATCAATTAAAAACATCTTCAAAAAAGCAAAAACTGCTGACTTTTGGGACGATTTATCTGTTGAACAACGTAAAGAAATTGAAACAGCTTCTCTTGAAATTGAAAACGGAGAAATAACGGATTACGAATTTTTTATAGAAAAACACAGATAAATTGAGTAGAAAAGTTGTTATTTCAAAAACAGCCGAAAGGAAATTAGAAGAACTTTTCGAGTATTTAATAGAAAAATGGTCTATAAAATTAAAAAAGGATTTTGTTGAAAAATTAGACTCCTCAATTGAGATAATTAAAAACCAGCCTGAAATATTTCCAGAATCTAAAAAAGGTAAATCTTTAAGAAAATGCGTAATCACAAAACAAACTACTTTATATTATCGCTATAATTCCAAACGGATAAATATTGTTACATTATTTGACACAAGACAAAATCCGAATAAACTGACTAAAGAAATATGAAAAACGAAAGCCTAACAATGTTTATAATTAATGGCTAGTACTCGCCTACTTACGAAAATCCTCGCGGATTTTCTATTCGGTTTTTATTTGCTAAATTAGGTGCTTAAACACGCCACTAATCATACATAAAACCGTTGTGTGCAAGTTGAAAAAAAACGAAATTGATGAATAAAATACTCATTACCTTATTAACAATAATTTCTTTGAATTGTCAAGGGCAAGAAACCGAAAAATACAATCTTGGATTTGAAAAACAAACAGACGAAAATTCACTTTCTGACGATTGGTTCAAATGGGAAACTATAATTTGACAATAGAAAATGTTGCTCATTCAGGCAAAAAATCGGGTAAAATCACATCAGACCAAACAGGAAGTTCTTTTGGAAGTATAGCCTATAAAATTCCAGCAAATTATGAAGGAAAGAAAATAAAACTTGAGGGTTTTATGAAAATTAAAGATGTTGAAAACGGTTTTGCAGGTTTGTTGTTGCGAGTTGACGGAAATGGTACTTCTTTGGCATTTGACAATATGCAAAATCAAAACATATCGGGAACTAAAGATTGGCAGAAGTACACTATAAAACTTGACTATCCAGAAGAAGCAGAAAATATTTTTATTGCAGGAATACTTTCGGGAAAAGGAGAAGCTTGGTTTGATGATTTTGTTTTATCAATTGATGGTAAAAATGTTCAAACCCTGAAAGAAGTCGAAAAACAATTGTCAAAAGCACAGCTTGACAAGGAATTTGATAATGGGTCTTTAATTGAGTTTTCAAATTTAGCCACCGAAAAAATAGAAAACCTCGAATTATTAGGCAGAGTTTGGGGATTTCTCAAATATCATCATCCAGAAATTGCAAAAGGGAACTACAATTGGGACTATGAACTTTTTCGATTTTTACCAAAATATATTAAGACAGAAAACACTATTGAAAGAGATAAACGTATTGTTGAATGGATTAACTCTTTTGGTCAATTAAAAGAATGTGCAAAATGTGAACCAACAGATGAAAATGCTTATTTAAAACCCAATATGGAATGGATTAACAATCAAAGTACAGATTTGAAGAACAAACTACTCTTCATATATAACAACCGTTCACAAGGCAAACACTATTACATTGGAATGACAGCCAATGTTGGCAATCCAAAATTTAAAAATGAAAATCCATATTCAAATATGTCATTTCCCGATGATGGATTTAGACTACTATCACTTTATCGATATTGGAATATGATAAACTATTTTTTCCCTTATAAACACTTAATGGATGAAGATTGGAATAAGAAACTAAAAGAATATATCCCTCTATTTATTAATGCTAAAGATGAATTAGAATATGAATTGGCTGCTATTCAACTTATTGGAGATATTCAAGACACGCACGCAAATCTATGGGGAGGAGCAGACAAAATTGATGAATGGAAAGGTTCAAACTATCCTCCTATACACGTTCGTTTTATCGAAAACCAATTGGTTGTCATAGATTATTACAATCAAGAATTAAAAAACGAAGTTGGATTAAAAATTGGTGATGTAATTACCAAAATAAATGATATTCCTATCGACAAAATAGTAAAAGAACAATCGAGATATTATCCTGCCTCAAACGAACCAACAAGACTACGAGATATTTCGGCAGACCTTTTACGCTCAAATTCAAATAATATTGAAATTGAGTTTGTTTCGGGTAATTCCAATCCTCAAACAAAGAACCTCAAACTATACTCAAAAGATAGCCTTGACATATATCGTTGGTATAGAAAAAGTAATGTTAAATCCTTTAAAATGTTAGATAACAAAATAGGCTATGTCACACTTCAGACAATCAAAGAAGATGATATTGCACAAATCAAAGATGAATTTAAAAATACGAAGGGAATCATCATTGATATCCGCAATTATCCGTCAACTTTTGTTCCTTTTAGTTTGGGTTCTTGTTTTGTTTCCTCATCAACACCTTTCGTGAAATTCACAAACGGCAATGTTAACAACCCAGGCGAATTTACATTTACAGATAACTTAAAGATTCCGAGTAAAGGAAAAACATATAAAGGAAAGCTGATTGTTTTGGTTAATGAATTAACTCAAAGTTCAGCAGAATACACTTCAATGGCATTTCGAGCAGGCGATAATACCACAATTATTGGAAGTACAACGGCAGGAGCAGATGGAAACGTATCCCCTATTTTTCTTCCCGGTGGATTAAGAACAATGATTTCGGGAATTGGAGTGAATTATCCAAACGGACAAGAAACTCAACGAGTAGGAATAGTTCCAGACATTGAAGTTAAGCCAACAATTGAGGGTATCACAAAAGGAAAAGACGAACTTTTGGAAAATGCGATTGAAATAATTTTAAAAGAATAAAAAACCTGCACACAACAATATATAATTCCCACTAAGGTTTAATTGTGTCCTGCGGACACAGACGCAAAAGCGTCAAAGTTAGCTCTTTTTACTATCTTTACTCCTAACCTTCCCTTAGCTGGGAAATTATACAAAACCGTTAGCAACAATCCGAAAAAACATTCATTCAAAATATGAAATTTATAAATCAAACATTTTACTTTTTAGTTCTTCTATTCTTAATACCAAAAAATTTAAATAGTCAAAATAAATACAATTTAGACTTTAACGAATTTAATCAGGAAAAACAAAAAATGCCTACAGGATGGATTAAGTGGGGAAATTTTGAAAATTTAATGGGAGAGTTAATTAGCAATGGTAATTCTGTTGGAAAAATTGTTTCCGATAAAAATGGAACGTTTGGCTGTATTACTTATAAGATTCCAGCCAATTATGTTGGAGATACCATTGTACTATCTGGTAGAATTAAATACGAAAATGTAAAAGGGTCTGTAGGGCTTTTGATGAGGATTGACGGACATTCAAAGAAAAGTTCTTTAGCATTTAAATCAATGCAAGGTCAACAACTAAGAGGTACAAGTGATTGGAAAGAATATTCAATAAAATTACCTTTTCCTGATAACGCAAAAATAATTTATGTAGGTGGTATTTTGGGTAAAAAAGGTATTGCTTGGTTTGATGATTTTAAAGTAACTATTGACGGTAAAGATATTCAAGAATTAAAGGAAACAAAAAAAATAACTTTAGAAAGCTATAATTCTAATGAACTTGAATCGGCATTATCAAAATTATCTAGAAAATTGGACTTTTCCAACGAAGAAAATCTGTGTAATAGTTTAGATCCATTGATAGAAAAAATAGGTAACAAAAAGATAGTTGCTATAGGGGAAAGTACTCACGGAACCTCAGAATTTTATCGACTTAGAGAAATCATAACAAAAAGACTGATAAAAGAAAAAGGATATCGCCTTGTGGTGTTAGAAAACCCATACGATGATATTGAAATCTTAAACAGAGATTTACATAAAATATCATTAGATAGTTTAATGCATAAACACTTATTTTCCATTTATCAAACTCAAGAAATTAAATCTTTTTTACAATGGTATAAGGATAATAAACCGGAATATAATATTGAGTTTAAAGGTTGTGATGATTCATATTGGGTTTTCTATGAATTACTAAAAGACAATATTAATTCAATTAATGACAAGGTATTGAATAAGCATCTAGAAGAATTAAAATCAAATATTTCAAAAAGTTCAACTGATAATTCAGAAAAAAAATATAAAGTCAATAACTCAATTTACAATAACATATTAGAAATTGAAAATTATTTAGAATCAACTAAAAAAATAACCAAATCAATCAAAGAAATTTTATTCAATGGCAAGAACACATATATCAATTATGTAAACATTAAAGACCAAAAACCATTTCAAAGTCGAGATGAAATAATGGCTGATAGAATATCATTTTTAGCAAAAAATTCGGGTAGTAAAATTATTGTATGGGCTCACAATGCACATATTTCAAACGAAATTATCACAGATAATGAAATAGGGATTATGGGCAGAGATTTAAAAAAAGATTTTAATCAAGATTATTATACCATTGGACTTACGACCTTAAAAGGCAGTTATTCGTATATGAATGAAAAAATTATAAATGGAGACCATCTTTATACGGAAAAACTTAAAACCGAATTGTTACAACCTGTCGATAGCTTGTTTTGGGAAAATAAACTATTAATAAATGGCAACTCGTTTGCTATAGATATGCTAGACTTAAAAAATGAATTAAACACAGATGAAATAATTGGAGCTACAAGATTAATTGGCTATTCAAAAGAATCGGAAAAGGATATTTATTATCTTCCATTAATCAAAAATTTTGATACCATGATTTTTATTGAGGAAACTAATTCGACCAAATCATTATTCGAGTAAAAAGGGCTGTTGCTAACAATGTATAATTCCAACTAAGGTTTGGTTGTGTCCTGCGGATACAGACCCAAAATCGTCAAAGTTAGCTCTTTTTATTATCTTTACTCCTAACCTTCCCTTAGCTGGGAAATTATACAAAACCGTTGGCAGTAATATGTACTAAACCCAATCTGAATCTTCCAAAGTAAAGATTTCGCTAATTTCAACGTCGAAAATTTGAGCTAATCTTAAAGCTAAAACTGTTGACGGAACGTATTTCCCTAATTCCATTGCATTAATTGTTTGTCTACTAACTTTTGCCAATTTTGCTAATTCAGCTTGAGTAATATTCTTTTTTGCTCTTTCAACTTTAATACTATTCTTCATAATTAGCTGATTTTTTTAATTTGGAAATTCGCCAATTAAATCTGATTATAAAAAACAATAAAACTGTGAACATATTGAATATCATAACCCATAAAAAGGATAAATCAAAAATAAACAGAAACGAAAATAAAAGAATTCCGTAATTAAAATAAACTGCCCAAACCAACGATTCTAATCTGATTTTAGATATATATTCATCTTCTGATTTTTCTTTAGAAAAAGCGACAATTAAGGAACTTATTATAATTAAAATACCGAAAATTTCGTTTAGAACATTATTATTTACCATTCTAAAAAATTTCTTACTTTCCGAAAACTTGAGTTCATTAACTAAAATAGCAGGAACATTGAAATCTAAAAAGCTTGGTTCATATTGGTAAACAAGTGTTACCAAACCAATAATTGCAGATGGAATAAGAATAAACCAACCTATTCTTTTAAACTTATTAGGAAATAAATAATTTGTTTTCATAATATTCGAATTTAAACTTAAATAAATGTAAAACAAAGAAAACTATTTGACAAATAAACTTTACATTTAGTAAAATAAATACTACTGCCAACACTGTATAATTCCAACTAAGGTTTGGTTGTGTCCTGCGGACACAGACGCAAAAGCGTCAAAGTTAGCTCTTTTTACTATTTTTACTCCTAACCTTCCCTTAGCTGTGAAATTATACAAAACCGTTGCCAGTAATTTAATATTGATCCAAGAATATGAAAAGACTACAACTACTACTATTACTTTTTTTAACTTTTTTTAGCTGTAAATTTTCAGAAGACAATAAAAAGAAAAAAATTAATATTCTATTAATTGGTAATAGTTTGACTTATTTCCATAACATGCCTGAAACACTTCAAAAAATGCTTAGTGAAAATTCAGAAAATTTTAATGTTGAACAAAGTACTTTTCCTGGAATGTCTTTAGATGCTCATTTGAATAGTATTATAATGTCTAGTGATAATGAAAATAATATTTATACTAGAACCAAAAAACCTAACGAAATTACCGAAACAGAGAAAAAAATAAAGGAAAAAAAATGGGATATTATTATCCTTCAAGAAAGCTCTACTCGTTTTCTTATTCCAGAGATAAGAAAACTTAAAGTCGAAAAATCCATATCAAAAATTAAAGGGTTAGTAAGAAATGAAAAATGCAAATTCATTTTATTTAAAAATTGGCCTAGTAAAAAAGATTTTCCTAAACAGTTTTGTCGTCAATCTAGTATAATTGACCCAAGAATTGAAAAAGAAAAATGTTGTTCACCTAAAATAAAAAATTTAACACAAGAGTTTTCATTAATCAATCAAGCTTACGATTCAATTGTTCAAAATCAGAACCTCTTAATATCATCAAACGGAGACTATTTTTACAAATCACTTAGTGGTAAAATTGATATTAATCTATATGAAGACAATATTCATCCTAATGAAAAAGGATCTTTCCTAAATGCTTGTCATTTTTATAAAATAATTACTAATAATCACCCGAGTCAAATAAAATATATTGGAAATTTAGAGAATGATATAGCCTCTAAAATAAAAAAAATGACTGATTAAAAACTACTGGCAACAACGTATAATTCCAACTAAGGTTTGGTTGTGTCCTGCGGACACAGAAGCAAAAGCGTCAAAGTTAGCTCTTTTTACTATCTTTACTCCTAACCTTCCCTTAGCTGGAAAATTATACAAAACCGTTGTAAAACATTAAAAAAACAACCAATTAAAAATCAATTTATGAAAAACAAAATTAACTACTTATTTGCCATTCTTTTATTAATGTTTCAAATTCAAATAACAATGGCTCAAACGACATTCGAGTGGGAAACCGCTACTGACAATGGAGATAATGTTACAGAAACGATTGATGGAATTACTGCAACCTTTTCGGGTTTACCAGACCTAACAATAACGAATTGTGGAGGATGTTTTGGATCGTCAAATAATTTGGTGGTATCGGATGGCACAAATAATGGAATGAGTGTTACTTTTGCATTTAGTGAAACTGTAAATGTTAATACAATCTTAGCTATTGACGGAAACGGTGCAAATATTGATTATACTTTCACACCAACGGGAGGAAATAATTCAATTGTTGTGGCATCGTTGACAAACGGAAGTGCATCTGTAGACCTAAATTGGACTGATGTAACGTCATTTACAGTTACTTCGTCAGGTTCGTTATTTGGTTTCGATAATTTATTTATAAATGGTCAATTGTCAAATACGGATTTCAATTCTAACAATATCGTTTTCTATCCAAATCCAGTGCAAGATATTCTTTATCTGAAAAATATAGATAATTTAGAAGCAGTTAGTTTATATAACAATTTAGGCCAACGTATTTTAGAAATAAAGGGCGATAAAATTGATTTATCGAATTTTGATATTGGCACATATTTTCTAAAAATTAAAACTTCTGATGGGATAAAAACGACAACCATCTTGAAAAAATAACGTTTTACAACAATGTATAATTCCAACTAAGGTTTGATTGTGTCCTGCGGACACAGACGCAAAAGCGTCAAAGTTGGCTCTTTTTACTATCTTTACTCCTAACCTTCCCTTAGCTGGGAAATTATACAAAACCGTTGTGCAACATTTAGATCAAGCATTATCGTAGAATAAATTGACCTTATTTTATGTCACTTTTGAAATAAGATGTAACATTTTTTGATTTCCGCATCTAAAGGGCAATCAAAACATAAAAACAATGAAAAATCTTATTTTATTATTCGTTTCATTCGTATTTTCTTTATCTATTTATGCAAAAAATGAAAGTCAGACAATCAGTGTAGAAGTTACGGGAAAAGGTAAACCAATAGTATTAATTCCTGGCTTTACAGTTCCTGGCGACATTTGGAATCCACTTGTAAAGGAACTTGAAAAGAATTACGAATGCCACATAATAACATTAGCTGGTTTTGGAGGAACAGAACCAATTGAATTCCCTTGGTTACCTAAAGTCAACGAGTCTCTAAAAAACTACATATTAGAAAATGATTTACAAAATGCTACCATAATTGGTCACAGCCTGGGCGGAACAATTGCCACTTGGCTTGCTGCACAAGACGAATTAAAACTTTCTAAAATAATACTAATTGATGCGCTTCCTGCTTCTGGAGCATTAATGATTCCTAATTTCGACCCTGAAAACTTAATTTATGAAAGTCCTTATAACAATCAACAACTAGCAATGGATGATGTAGCCTTTGAGCAAACTGCCACAGCAATGTCGAAAAGTATGAGTCTTAAAGAATCAGCTCAAGAAAAAATTAAAAATTGGATACTAGAATCTGACCGAAAAACATATGTTTACGGATATACAGATTACCTTAAATTAGATCTTAGAGAAAATTTAAAAAATATTTCGATTCCAGTTACTATAATTGCAGCGTCACAACCATATGGTGAGGAAATGGTTAAGCAAACTTATAAAAATCAATATGCAAATTTAAAAAATTACAATTTTATTATAGTGGAAGATAGTGCCCATTTTATAATGCTTGACAAACCCGAATGGTTTTTAAAACAAATGCAAACGATATTATCATCTAATTAATGATTACAGAACAAGAATTTACTAACATCTATAATATACACGCTTCTAAAGTCCACAGGTTGTGTTTAGGATATGCATCAGGAAATAATGAGCTTGCAAAAGAATGGCATCAGGAGACTTTTATAAAAGTTTGGAAACATAGAAACTCATTTAAAGGAAAGTCGTCTATTGACACTTGGATTTATAGAATTGCCGTAAATGTGTGTTTAGGGGATTTACGTAAAACAAAAAAAAGCATCACTATTAATGAAGACTTATTGTCAAATAGTAACTATGATGATAATAAAAAAGATGATGAAAAAAATATCAAAAAAATGTATCACTGTATTGACCAACTAAATGAGCAAAATAAAGCATTGATATTATTAGAACTAGAAAACATACCACAAACTACTATTGCAGACACCGTTGGTTTAGCACACGGAACATTGAGAACGCGCTTGAGTCGTATTCGAAAATCACTTTTAAAATGTATTACAAATGGAAAATGATAACTTAAATAAATTATGGGATATTCAAACTAATGATATATCAAACTTTAATCCCAAAGAAATAATCACAAAAGCAAAGAAGCAACGTAACAGTCAATATATCAGCATCACTGTAATGTCGTTAACAGTGATGGTATTGATGATCTATGCTTTTTATTATGCATTTAGTCAATGGAATACCTTTAATCTAGGTTTAATTCTAATGATTTCTAGTCTTACATTACGAATTTTCTTGGAGTTCTATTCATTATATCGCAAAGAAAAACAACTAATCTCAATGGCTCAAAAAGCTTACCGCTCCTATCTGAAAAAGTATTACAAAGCTCGACAAATGATAAACTTTGTTATTACACCAATCTGTATTGCAGTTTATATAGTTGGATTTTATTTGCTACTACCTTACTTTAAAGATTACTTTTCAAAAGGGTTTTACACTTACATTCTAATTTCAGGTTTTCTTTCTCTTACTTTTGTTATTATTATAATTATTAAGAACATAATCAAAGAACAAAGCTTTTTAAGACAATTGCATAAATGATAAAAAATATAAATTTGATAAAAAAAACGTTGCAAAACACCGTATAATTCCAACTAAGGTTTAGTTGTGTCCTTCGGAAATAGACTCAAAAGCGTCAAAGTTAGCTCTTTTTATTATTTTTACTCCTAACACTTCAATTAGCTAGAAAATTACACATAACTATTATATGTAATTGAATACAATTTAAATGAAAAAAATTAAAGTAGTAAAAAAACAGATTTTACAACGAAAAGGTGATTTATACAGTAAATCTTATAAAGTAGAATCCGGCTTATTAAGAAGTTATACAATTGATGAAAAAGGAAAAGAGCATATTTTTATGTTCGGGCCTGAGGGTTGGATTGTTACAGACTATGTGTCACCTAAAGAACCTTGTGAATTATATATTGATGCTTTAGAAGATTCTGTAATTATTCCTATAGAAAAAACATCTACACAAGATATTGATTTAAAAAAGTTTATAAAACGAATTCGGGTATTACAAAACAGAGTAATTATGCTTATGAGTGCTTCAGCAGTTGATAGATATGAGCATTTTATATCTACCTACCCAAATATTATACAAAGAGTTCCGCAACATATGATTGCTTCTTATCTTGGCATTACACCCGAAGCTTTGAGCTCTCTAAAAAGTCAACGACTACGTTCAAAACAATAGTAGATTTCTTAATCTACATTAATGTATTTAAATTCACTTCTTCTGTTATTTACAGCTTAAATAATTTTAAACTAAAATACCAGAAAAAATGAATATTACACTTTACATAGCACAAGGCTTATTAGGCTTTATATTCCTTATGGCAGGAATAATGAAAGTAACAAAAAATAAAGAGACACTTCGTGAAAAACTAGGAGATTGGACAGATAACTATTCTGAAAACAAGCTAAAATTAATAGGACTTTTAGAAATTTTAGGTGCCATAGGTATTGTTTTACCTATATTTATTGGCGCTTTAGCAATACTAGTGCCAATTGCTGCAATTGGAATATCTATGATTATGATTGGAGCGTTAATGATTCATCTTAAAAGAAAAGAAAAAGACAAAGTAGTTGTAAACCTTATTCTTTTATTACTAGCTCTATTTATAGTTTTAGGAAGACTTTACGTATAATCAGTACTTTAGAATATATCACTATCTAATTTGATGGTGTTTAAAAAAAATTTAATAGCAATCTAAAAGAATGAAAAAATCATTTAAATTTTCATTACTAATACTATTGATTACTATCAGTAGTCAACTTCAGGCTCAAAAAAATGTTTCAATAACTAAAACTATTGATATTCCTATAGGTAAGGATAAATTATTCAATTATATATCAGACTTAAATAACGATGTCGTGTGGAGAGCTGAAGTTGATAGCATGGTACAAATTACTTCACCAAAATATGGTAAAGGTTTTACCGAATATTCTTCGTTTGGAAAAAAGCGTACCATAACACCAACATATGTAACGGAAAATAAAGATCATAAAATTATTTATACGACTCCAGATACCTCTAAATATTACTTGCAAAGTATTAGAGAAGTAACTACACTCGAAAATGGAGAATCTAGATTTACTTACACTTTAATATTTGATAATAAAATGACCGGAGAAACGGCTCCTTTTGTAATACCAAAATTTATGACCAAAATGTTTTACGGTAGCACAATGAAGAAGTATTTAAAAAGATTGGCAGAAGAATTGAATAAATAAAATTAATAGAAATGAAAAAAAAGTTTATTCATAACATTGAATTTCAAACACCTGCTTCTGTCAATAAAGTGTATGATTTTGCGAAAAATGTTGAAAAAAGAAGCGAGTGGATTTCAATAATCCAAAAAGTAGAATTATTAGATAGTCCTATTAAGGTTGGCAGTAAATTTAAAGAGTATACTAATAAAGGAACTATGATTCTTGAATTTACAGCTCTTGAACCTAATAATAAAGTGGCATACAAAACCATTGAGTCTAAAGGGTTATTTGCTGACATAAATTGGGATATTGAAGAAACTAATGGAGGAAGTTTTGTTAAAATTTCGTTCTCTTTTCAAGCTAAAGGATTTCTAAAAATAATATTACCAATAATGTTCAATAAAATTAAACAAGGAATAGACAACGACATAAGACTACTTGAAGGTTTATTACTTAATAATTAAAATAAACGACATACAACATCGTACAATTTCAACTAAATTTAGTTTATATCTTACAGTAAAAGACACAAAAGCTTCAAAGTTAGCTCTTTTTACTATCTTTACTCCTAAACTTGCCTTCACCAGAAAATTATACAAAATTGTTACCCAAAATATGAAAGTAACCTTGAGAATATTTTCGATTTTACTGATTTGTTTATTTTTTAGCAAATCTTATTCTCAAAAATTAATCAAGATTATTATGAAATTGCTACATTAAAATCTCTTATTAGTCTGTAAACAGAAATTAATTCTTCTTAATAATCACCACCAAACCTACCTCCTATTATGATAAATCTTTTATTATTTAAAAAAAGTATTAAATATTTATTTTTCTGTTTGCTTATTACTTCTTGTAAATCAAATTTTGACTTAACCGAAGTCAAATTTGGAGAAACTAACGTTAATGTTATTATACCTGAAAAAACAGAAAAAAATGACTATCAATTAGGTGATGATAAAATTAGAAGCTCAAGGTCTAAAGAAATATTAACTGTTAATAAAGTAGAACTACAAAACCAAACTAAAGATACAAGTTTTTATAATTATGTTTCATTCAAGTACAATGAAAAAAATATTATTACAGAATATACATTAGCATATTATACCTTGAAAGAAGAACCTAAAATTGTTTATAATTTATTAAAAGATAAAATAGGATTACCTAGTTTTAGACACTATACAACCAATTATGACAAAGAGCATCAAAATTATGATGCCGTAATTTGGGAAGACAAACAAAATAACAAACTCTATAGATTGAGATATCACTTATGGGAAGAAGAAGGTCTAAGAGAATTAAGGTTAACTGTTTTAATTAATAGCGAATCTAATATAGAAGATCCGGTATATTCTGGTCAACCGTTTTATTTCTGGAAAGATTATATAAATACACGTAATAGATTAGGTAACAATAATTATACATACCAAGAATTTATTAAAAGCGAAGGATCGTATAGTTTTTTTTCAGAATAAAACATAAGATAAGCTGCTAATCGTATTATTACAAAAATGTAAGTTTTCTTTCTTATTTTTAAAGGTTTTTTATTTCAATCTAATAAATCTTTTAGTTCTATCAGTAATTGGTGTAAATTTTTAAGCAAAGATTTTTTTTCTATGGTTAACCCCCCAATTATATAACTCTAAAATAACTTTTTTTAAAGTTTTAGAGTATTCTGTAGGTGCATATTCTGTTCTTACAGGAAAACCATTTAACACAGTTCTTGTAATTAACTTATTTTCTTCCATATCTTTTAATTCTTTAGATAATACCTTTGTGCTTAATTTGGGAATACTACGTTCAATTTCTCTAAAATGTTTGTTTCCTTCCCAAATAGAAATTAAAATTAAAATTTTCCATTTACCACCTATTACATCTAATGTATCTCTTATAGGTAGTAATGCAGACATACATTCTTTATGTTCTTTTTTTTTCATCATAATTCATTAGTGATTACCTTTTGGTAACTGATTACCTAAAGGTATCTGATTACTTATGGTAACCAAAAATAGTTAATTTTGGTTTATAATTTCTAACAAATATTTAAAATGAAAAACAAAGTTCTAACAGTTTTATGCATTCTCTTTGGTTTAATGATGGTTAATTCTGGTTTAAACAAATTCTTCAACTATATGCCAATGCCAAAAATGTCTGAAGAAATGATGTTAATAATGAGTGCATTTATAACTATAAAATGGATCTTTCCTCTGGTGGCTATTGTTGAAATTATTGGGGGTATTTTAATAGCAATTCCTAAAAAAAGAGCATTAGGTGCAATTATAATTCTTCCTATTACGATAGGTATTTTTGTACATCATTTAGTTCATGATATAGCAAGTATTGCAATAGCTTTAATTTTATTAGTCATCAATATTTGGGCAATTATTGCAAATTGGCATAAGTACCAACCAATTATAAAAATTAATAGTTAGTTATACTATTAACAAACCATATAACTACAGCTAAGGTAGTTTTGTTTTTTGGGCACAAATAGGTAATTATTTATAGTTAGTTCTTTTTATAGTACCTTTATCACTAATCTTTCTTTCCCAAATAAAGTTGTTTAAGAATGGTTAAAACAACCCAAAAAACAAGACTACCTTTCAATGAAATCAAATAAATCAACAGCAATTTTATTAGGTGTATTATCTGCTTTATTTTTTGCAGTAACTTTTGTGCTAAATAGATTAATGTCTGTTGATGGTGGACATTGGATATGGAGTTCTTCACTACGTTTCTTTTGGATGATTCCTTTTCTTTTGATTTTAGTTCTTTTTAGAAAAAACTTCAAATCACTGCTAATAGAAATGAAGAAAAAGCCTTGGCAATGGATACTTTGGAGTACTATTGGCTTTGGTATTTTCTATGCTCCTTTAACTTTTGCTGCTGCTTATGGACCTTCTTGGCTTGTAGCAAGTACTTGGCAAATTACAATTGTAGCAGGTATGTTAATATCTCCTATTATAAATAAAACAAGTTTTAAAAATACCATATCTATACAAGCATTAGCTTTCTCGTTAATAATACTGTTAGGTATATTAATAATGCAAATAAGTCAAGCTAAATCTATTTCTATAAATGAACTCTTGCTGGGTACAATACCTGTTTTAATAGCTGCATTTGCTTACCCATTAGGTAATCGTAAAATGATGCAGATTAGTAATGGTAAACTAAACGCTATACAAAGAACTTTAGGGATGACATTAGGTAGTTTACCTTTTTGGATGTTATTATCTATTTACGGCCTTAGCATAGATGAGTTCCCTAATGAGCCTCAAGTATACCAAACATTAATTGTTGCTATATGCTCTGGTGTAATTGCTACAGTGTTATTTTTTATGGCTACAGATAAAGTACAAAAAGACGAAAAAGCCCTGGCTTCTGTAGAAGCAACGCAATCTGCTGAAGTACTTTTTGCTCTTGTTGGAGAAATTATTATTTTAAAAATTCATTTACCAGATATCTACTCTATTATAGGAATTGTATTAGTTATTATTGGAATGTTATTACATAGTTTTAAAAAAGAAAAAACTGCAACTACTAATGTATAACTTCCAACAAGTTCTTTTCATTATCTTCAAATAAAGAGAATTAGTTATACATCATTTAATTTAGTTTTTAAATATTTCTTGAAACTATTATTAAACTAAAACTTTACATCAAAAATATAAACAACTAAAAATCAATATATTAAAAGTAAATCAAAAAAGTAATTGTTTTAAAAATAAATAATTAAAACATAACTTTCATATATCTAGAATTATAGATATATTTAAAATATGAATTTAAAGATAGCAACAGAAATAGGAAAATGTTTATCTAACCAAACTAGGTTTCAGATATTAGAATGGTTAAAAGAACCTGAAAAACACTTTCCGCCGCATGAAACATTAAAGCATTTTAATGATGGGGTTTGTGTAACTTATATTCAAGAAAAAACCGGATTATCACAATCAACTATTTCAACATATTTAACTAATATGGAAAAATGCGGATTGTTAATTTCTACCCGACACGGTAAATGGTCTTATTTAAAAAGGAATGAAGAAATTATTAAACAATTTACAGATTTTCTTACTTAAAAAAATTTTAAAACTCATATCTACATTTCGCAATATATAAAACTATGAAGTTATTAATTGATATTTTAGGGTGGACAGGATCAGGGATTATTATTATAGCCTATGCCCTAACCCTATTTAAAAACAAAAAAAATATAGACTATGCTAAGTATTTAAACTTATTAGGCGGAATTTTAATTGCTATAAATTGTTATTACTATAATGCAATTCCGCCATTTGTAACTAATTTAATTTGGAGCATTATAGCTACTCTAACCATTTATAAATCAAGAAATAGAAATAATAAATGTAATAAAGAAAAATGTTTAACTTAAAGTTATAAATAATGAAAATTTTAATTATTGGGGGTAATGGAACAATAGGTAAAAAGGTAGTTTCTCATTTTAAAGAAAAAAATGAAATAATTATCGGTGGAAGAACTAATGGAGATGTCATTGTTGATATTGCCAATAGTAAGTTTATAAAGTCTATGTTTGAAAAGATTGGTAAAATAGATGCTATCATTTGTATTGCAGGAGAAGCTAAATGGGAAAATTTTAATAAACTTACCGAAGATGACTATTATATTGGTTTAAAAAGTAAACTAATGGGACAGGTAAACCTTGTACGCATTGGTCAGCATTTTTTAAAGCCAAATGGTTCAATTACATTATCTACAGGTATTTTAGCAGATGATCCTGTTGTAAAAACCACAAGTGCAGCAATGGTTAATGGGGCTATCCATAGTTTTGTTAAAGCAGTAACTCTAGAAATAGAAAATGGAATTAGAGTAAATGTAGTTTCTTCTGGGATGGTAGAAGATGCTTACAAAAAGTATAAAGATTACTTTCCTGGACATAACCCTATCCCTATGAAAAAAGTAATTAACGGATATGTAAGAAGTGTTTTCGGAAAAGGAAACGGAGAAATAATTAGAATATACAACTAAAATAAATTTAATTAAACTTTAGTTGGATAATGTTTAAATTCGCATTACAAAAAAAATATGATGAAAAATTTTAAAACAATTATTTTAATTCTGTTAAGTGTAATAAATCTTCAAGCACAAGATGACCATAAAAAAATAGACCCAATAATACAGCAATCTTTTGAAGCTATGGGTGGTATAGAGAATTGGAATAACACTCATTTTATACAATGGGATTTTGGAAAAAGAACTCTCTACTGGGATAAATGGACTGGTAATGTGAGAGTGGAAAATCCTAATGAAAATATGGTAGTGATTGTAAACATCAATACAGGAGAAGGAAAAGCTATTAAAGACGGAGAATTAATTACAGATACAAACACACTTAATCAAGTACTTGAACAAGGAAAAAAATGGTGGATTAATGATTCTTACTGGTTAACTATGCCTTGGAAATTAAAAGATGATGGTGTAAAAATTAAATACCTACAAACAGAAAAATTACCAAACGGAAGTCTAGCTGACGTATTAGAAATGACTTTTAATGGTGTAGGTGTCACTCCTGAAAATAAATATCATATTTATATAGATCAAAAAGATCATTTGGTAAAACAATGGGCATTTTTTGTTAATTACACTGATGAAAAGCCAAGATTTATAAAAGCTTGGGATAATTATCAAAACGTAGGTAAAGTCTTATTATCATTTAACCGAAGTGAAAATGCAGGAGGACCAAAAAACGTAGTTGTTACAGACCAAATAACCTCAGACATTTTTACAAAACTGTAATTAACTACAATTTTCTTCTTTCGTATTTTTTTAGAATACGGAAGAAATTAAATACAAACAATTGTAAAATAATTAAAGATTAAATAATTTATATACCTCACAATTAGAAGATAATGAAAAATTTAAAAGAACAGACAGATGCTAAAATTGAAGCTGGAAGAAAAGCTAATCCAGACTTTATGAAAAAAGTTGATCAAATTATCGAGGAAGCAAAGTCTTTTCAGCAGGGAAAAAATGCCATTAAAATTGGAGAAAAAGCGCCTGAATTTAAACTTCCAAATGCAAAAGGAGAACAAATAGTCTTATCTTCTCTCTTAGCACAAGGTCCAGTAGTAGTTACTTTTTATCGTGGTAGTTGGTGTCCGTACTGTAACTTACAACTTAGAGCAATACAAGCTAAATTACCAGAAATTAAAGAATTAGGTGCTAATTTAATAGCTATAAGTCCAGAAGTACCAGATGGGTCATTGTCTGAGAATGAAATTAGTAAAATGGACTTTATTGTCTTATCAGATCAAGATGCAAAAATAGCATCAAAATATGGTGTTGCTTGGCAAGTACCTGAGTATTTAATGCAACATATGAAAGTTGATCGTAACCTTAATCTTGAAGAAATTAATAATGGAAACGAGAATATTTTACCAATTCCTGCTACATTTATCTTAGGAAAAGACGGAATAGTTAAATGGAATTATGTTAATGTAGATTATAGAACTCGATCAGAACCAAATGAAATTATTGATGTTTTAAAAAATCTTTAGTAAGATTTTAATTAGTTAAAGCCTTAGTTACATTATTTCTTATTTACTCAATCTGGTATAAGAAATAATAACTAAGGTTTTTGTTATAATAAAATATTTTATATTTTCAATTGATGAAAGCTAAATTTATAATTCTATCTTTTCTATTTTATTATAACCTTAGTCAAGGTCAAAATGTATTTTGTTTAAAATCTTCAGAAAATAACTCTCCAATAAAATATGCATATATTTATGTAGATAATAAAATAACTACATATAGTGATTCATTAGGTATTTTTAAATTAAATGATAATCACTTAAACTCTAATATTAAAATTAAAGCACTTGGTTATAAAACACTGGATAGTCTTTCCTTAGAAAACCGTACTAAGTTTTTTATGGAAGTAGAGCCATTTACTCTTGATTCTGTATTTATAACACAAAAAAAACATTTAAAAAACTATAAATTAGGCTTAATAAAAAACGGAAATGTAGGTATTGTTTGTACAGCAGAACATAATAAAATATCTCAAGTTTCTAAACTGTTTTTAAATGAATTTGATAAGATAACTTATTTAGACAAACTGGAATTTAAGGCATTATGTTCAGATAAAAATAGAATAATATCAATTGTAGTTTATTCTGTAGGAAAAAATGGAAAACCAAATACCATTCTCCACAATAATAATCTTATTTGTTATTTAAAAAAGGGACATAAAAAATACGAAATAGATTTGAGTCACCTAAATATAATTTTTCCTAAAAACGGAGTTTTTATTGCCTTAAACTATATCTTTTTAGACCAAAATAAATCATATACAAATAAAAAGCATAATTGGTTTTATTATGAGCCTTCTTTAGATGCTATTAAGGTTAAAGATTATACAGATAGCTGGTATTATATAAATAATGTATGGGAAAAATCTAAAATCTATAGTCTAAGTATGCAATTAATACTAACTGATTAAAAAACTTTTTAAAAATTGAATTTATAGCTGTATATTAATAATCTTATATACACGTTGGTAAAAAATTATATTAATAGGTAAACTAAAAAGTAATGGAAAAATTTAGCAGAATTCTAACGGATAGTTCAATTATTGTAAATAGAATTGCTTATCTATTACAAGATAATAACATTGATTATAAAATAAAAGACAATGTAGAGTCTGCAAGATTAGCCGGTTTTGGTAGCCCTAATAATAATGTAGAACTGTACGTTTTAAAAAATGATTTAGAAAAATCTAAAGTTTTAATAGATAATTTTTTAAAAGAAAATATCTCATAAAAGTTTATTATCTACTAAAAAAAATCTGTAGTAAAACTTCTTTATTAATATCTTCATATATAAAACAGTCAACATTCTACTTCCTCTTTGTCTGTGTTTATAATCATTAATTTTAGACGTTAAAAAATTAATTTGTTGAAGAACTTCTACAAAAAAAAATTCTTTATATAAAATTTCATTTAGGTTAACATATTAATTTTAAGAATAAAAAAAGTTTAATTAATCATAAAATGTATATATATATTAACTATTTTTAGGTTTTTAAAACCCTATTATTAACATAATATTAAATAAATTATTCTAAAATGAAGAAATATTTACTCCTATTATTATTTTTTAATACTATCGCTTTTCAAGCCCAAAATATTGGCGATACCATTAAAGTGAAAGCCTTTAATTATGAAAGTCTCACTAGAGATACTTTAGTTACCTTCCCTCCTGCTTCATCAAATACTTACGAAAAAATACTTCTTAAATATAGTATGCGTTGTAAAGATGGATTAGTTTCTAACGGATCTGATACTAATTTAGGTTGTGGTGAGTGGGATTATTCTAATAATACATATGTAGTAGATTCTACAAAAACAAACGATGTTAGTAAAACTGTATCTAGCCACTTTATTACAAATTTTAGTGGTACAAGTTTTCCTTACAAAAATACTCCTGTTTACGATTATTATAGAAGCTCACAATCTAATGTACAAATAACATCTACCGTAAACGAGACGGTTGCTACTATTGGTACAAGTACAAACTCTTTAGATAAAGCTATAAACACAAGCAACTTAGCAGGTAAATCACATTATTTATTTACTGCTGCAGAATTAACAGCTGCAGGAATAACTGCTGGAGATATAGACGGCTTAAGCCTTAATATTTTACAAAATGCTGGTGAAGCTCAGTTTTTAAAAATAAAACTTAAAGAAACCTCTAAAACAGATATTGACGGATCTATAGATACTACTGGATTTACAGAGGTTTTTTATGAAAACACAACTTTTACAGCAAACCAATCAAAAAGATTTCAATTTCACACTCCTTTTACTTGGAATGGTACCTCTAACTTATTAGTAGAATTTAGTTTTACTAATGTTAATGCTAGTACACTAACTCAAACCACAGTAGAATCAACAACTACTAACTTTTATTCTGCTTTAAATGCGGTAAATGAAACTGACTTTTTATTTTCTAATAATAACTATATAGAAAGTAATACTTATAAAGGAATTTCTGGAAGTCAAAATAGAACCGTAGAAGCTTGGATTAAAACATCAAGTGCTTATGGTGAAATTTGTAGCTGGGGAAAAACAGCAAGCGAAGAAAAATGGACATTTAGATTAGATGCTGGTAGACTAAGGTTAGAAGTTAGTAACGGGTCTACTGTAGCTAGTAGTTATATAAATGATGGTGAATGGCATCACGTTGCAGTAGTATTAGATGGAACTACCCTAAGTGATGTAAGTTTTTATTTAGATGGTGTTTTAGAAACCTATGCTACAACCAGTACTGTAAATGTAAACACAAATACTACAGATGAAAGTTCTTATAATGTAAGAGTTAGTAGAGGTACAAATAATAGATATTTAACTGGTTTAGTAGATGATGTAAGAATTTGGGATACAGCATTAACCTCTACCACTTTAAACACTTGGAAAAATTTAAAATTAGATTCTTCACACCCTAATTACTCAAATTTAAAATTAAATTATGAATTTGAAGAAACAGGAACTAACGTTTTAGATAGCTCTCCTAACGCTAACGACGGTACTGTTTTTGGTAATGAGTTTAGAACATCTTTTAAAGATGGTGCTGGGTTATTTAAAAATTTTGAAATAAACCGTGAAAGACCTAACATAAGTTTTTACCAAGGTACATATGTTAATAGCATAAGCACTACCACGGTAGATAGACCAGTAGATAAAGATTTACAATATTTAATGGTTCAAAGATCAATCGTTTCTCAACAAGCCTTAAGTCTTACAGATATAATAAATGAAACTGCTCCTCAAGAAATTTGGACGTTAGATGAGAATATTTATGATGAAAGTACTGGAAATTTAATTTCTACAAATACTTTAACTCAAGATGGAGTTATTAATATCACAGATCTAAACTATATAGAAAGATCACCATATTATAACCAACTTGTATCTTTTGTTACCCCTTACGGTATCAATTTAGATTTAGGGATGGAAGGTAAATCTTGGATTATGGATGTAACAGATTACCAAACTATCTTAAATGGTGACCGAAGAATTTTAATGACGTTAGGTGGCCAATGGCAAGAAGATATGGATTTAGAATTCTGGTTTATTGTTGGTACGCCTCCACACGATTTAGTACAGTATGATCAATTATGGCAAGGGACAAATAATCTTGGTATAGCATCTATTACACAAATTTTAAATGATACTAAATTAGAGCCCAAAACAGTAGCATTAGATGCAACTGCAACTAATTTTAAAATAAAATCTTCTATTACTGGTCACGGTAGCGAAGGTGAATTTAGTCAAAATGGAGGTACAATATATCACAAGTTATTAATTGATAATGCAGAATTATATAACTGGACAATTACCCAAGATTGTGGAGATAACCCTATATATCCACAAGGAGGTACTTGGGTTTATAATAGACAAGGTTGGTGCCCTGGTGAAGAAACATTGTTACAAGAGCATGATTTAACACCTAATGTTACCCCTGGTACTAATGTAACAATAGATTATACCACTTCTACTCCACTTATAACAGACGGAGCTTATAACTATCACGTAGCACATCAACTTGTAGGATATGGACCAGCAAATCATACATTAGATGCTGCTGTAGTAGATATTATCGCACCTAATAATATGGCTTTATATACTAGAGTTGGTACAATATGTGGTAACCCAATTATTAAAATTAAAAACACAGGTTCTACTAACTTAACATCTTTAACCATTAACTATTGGATGAATGGAGGTACAACTCCACAAACTTATACTTGGACAGGAAATTTAGAGTTTTTAGAAACTGAAGATGTTGAATTACCATCTACTACAAGTTTATGGCAAGATATATTAAGTGCAGATAACAAGTTTCACGTAGAAATAATGAATCCAAATAACGGAACAGATGAATACGTATATAACAACAAGTACACTTCTAACTTTGATGTACCAGAAGCTTTACCAGATACGTTTATTCTAGAAATTAAAACCAATAATTACCCATCACAAAATAGCTACCAAGTTGTAGATGTAGATGGAAATGTAATGTATTCTAACAGTTTAACTTCTGCTAATACAGTTTACCAAGAAACCATTCAAAATTCAGGGTGTTTAAAATTAGAGATTACAGATTCTGGAAGTGACGGATTGTACTGGTGGGCTAACTCTGCTCAAGGTACAGGTTATGCTGTTATAAAATCTACAAATGGTACTGTATTAAAAACTATTAATCCAGATTTTGGTAATGAAGTGACTTATAGTTTTACAAGTAGCGGATTTTTATCTTATGAGCAGTTTAATTTATTAACTTCTTTAAGTGTTTACCCTAACCCTAGTTCAGATAGAGTTTCTATTACATCTAGTGAGTCTATGGCTAATGCTAAAATAGCTTTAATAAATACTTTAGGACAACGCTTTGAGGTTAATTCTAATCTAAAAGACGCAAATACCATCAATTTTGATGTAGATCGTTTCTCTACAGGTATGTATATTATCGAAATCTCTATAGATAATATTAAAACTACAAGAAAATTAATTGTAAAATAATTATAGTAATTTTCTTAATGTAAGTCAAACCCCTCTATTTTTAAAAAATTAGAGGGGTTTGTTTTTATAAATATATTTACAACATATTTATCTTATAAAAATCATATTCAATTATACATTCACATATCTGAATAAAAAATATATAATTAAAAGTTAAAAAATATTTTATAACTAACCAATTGGTTAGTTTTGTATCAGAATATGAAAGAAAAATATTTTTTTAACTAATAACTAACCGAACGGTTAGAAATTTTAATAATTATAAATTAAACAATTATAAGCTATGACAACTCTAAAAGTACAAACTATTGAAAGCGCACCAGAAGCTAGTAAACCTTTATTAGAACAATCATTAAAATCATTCGGGATGATTCCAGGTTTACACGGAGTATTAGCAAGTTCTCCACAAATATTAGAAGCATACCAAACGCTTCATAAATTATTTACTGAGTCTTCTTTTAATGCAGAAGAGCTTACAGTAGTTTGGCAAACTATTAATGTAGAGCATGAATGCCACTATTGTGTACCAGCACATACTGGAATTGCAAATATGATGAAAGTAGATTCAGAATTAAGCGAAGCATTAAGAAATAGAACTGCAATGCCTAATGAAAAACTACAAGTATTACATGATTTTACCCTTAAAGTAGTGCGTAATCGTGGGCACGTAACGCAAGAAGATTTAGATACTTTTTATGCTGCAGGATATGGAGAGCAACAAGTTTTAGAAGTAATTTTAGCTTTATCTCAAAAAGTAATTAGTAATTACACTAATCATATTGCAAATACACCTGTAGATGAGGCTTTTCAGCAATTTGCTTGGAAACCAGAAACTATTTAATAAATAGTTTTTTATACTTAAAAAGGTTCAGACTTAATTGTTTGAGCCTTTTTTGTTTTAACCTACTTTATAAATTCAATAATAAAAAAAACTTACTATACTTCTTTTTATATATTTACGTTAGATATTTTTTACTAACATTCACTAACTATATTTACTAGTTACATTATTATAATGAAGTTTCTATTACTAATATTCCCTATTTTAATAATAGCTCTATTGTATTTCTTTTTTAAAAGAAAAAAACATACTAATTGGCTTATACCTACAAAAAAATTTAATTCAGATTGGAGAAAATTAATTTCTGAACACGTTATATATTATAATTCTTTATCTGCAGAAGAAAAACTAAGATTTGAATATAAAATACAAGAATTTCTACTTAATTATAAAATACTTGGAGTAAATACTAAAATAGAAATTCTAGATAAATTACTTGTTGCTTCTAGCGCTATCATACCAATCTTTGGGTTTGATACTTGGAAGTACACTAATCTTCAGCAAATACTTATTTATCCTACCATGTTTAATGAAAATTTTGAAACAGATGGTGAGGGTAGAAGAATTTTAGGGATGGTTGGTAATGGTTATATGGAAGGTACAATGATACTATCTCAAGAAGCTTTACATCACGGATTTAAAAATGAATCTGATAAAAAAAATACAGCTATACACGAGTTTGTTCATTTAATAGATAAAACAGATGGACCAATTGATGGTTTGCCTTCTGCTCTTATGCAAAAACAATATGCTATTCCGTGGATAGATATGATTAATCAAAAAATGGAAGAAATTTATCAAAAAGAATCTGATATTAATCCATACGGAGGCACAAATAAAGCAGAGTTTTTCTCTGTAGCAAGTGAATATTTTTTTGAAAGACCTAAATTATTAAAAAGAAAACACCCAGATTTATACAACTGTTTAGAAAAAGTATTTAACCAAGATATGTCTGCTAGAAATTTAAAACCTAGTATTATAAACATA
Source organism: Mesonia phycicola (assembly GCF_900141885.1). Classification (GTDB taxonomy): domain Bacteria; phylum Bacteroidota; class Bacteroidia; order Flavobacteriales; family Flavobacteriaceae; genus Mesonia; species Mesonia phycicola. The sequence goes on from NZ_FQYY01000010.1 coordinate 25,270, forward strand.
CAAAGAAATAGCCCTTGTCCTTGTAACAGTGGTTTAAAATATAAAAAATGCTGCGGAATTGTTTAAAGATGTATGCTTGCTAATTTTTGTGAAAAATAATTATACTCATTTAATAAAACTACTTATGAAAAAATTACCATTTCTACTTATTTTACTTATTAGCAACTTTACTTTTAGTCAAATACAATCTGTTATTGTAAATAATAATACAAAAGAAGTAATTCCGTATGTAAATATTTGGGTAGAAAATGAAGATATTGGTACTACTTCTAATAATAACGGTGAATTTGAACTTAACATCAATAATTCTAAAACTATAATTTTTTCTGCCATTGGTTTTGAGACTAAAAAAATAATTTCAGACTCTATTAAAAGCGTTATTACATTAAACCCTACAGTTACTCAACTAGAAGAAGTAATTATTCAAAATAAATTAGAAACAAAAGAAATTTCTATAGGAAAATTTAAAAAATCTAAAATTGATTTTTATTATTCTACGGGCAAAAAACCGTGGATTGTTGCTAGATTTTTTAAATATCAAGAAGCTTACAAAAACACACCTTTTCTTAATAAAATTAATGTTTTAACTAATAGTGATATCGATAATGCAAAATTCAATATCAGGCTCTACAGTATAGATAGTAATGGTGAACCTGATGAATATATTTACCAGGAAAACATAATTGGCACTGCAGAAAAAGGAAAAAATATAACAGAAGTAGATGTTTCTAATTTAAATATTCAGTTTCCAAAAGAAGGCTTTTTTGTTGCTATAGAGTGGTTAATAGTAGATGCCAATAAAAGAACGTATGAATACAATATGTACAATTCTGATGAAAAGAGAATTGGCTATTCTTATGAGCCAAGTATTGGAACTATCCCTTCTGAAACAAATGAAGATAATTGGATTTTCCACTTTGGTAAATGGAGAAAAAGAGAAAAAAATATTTCAACGCCTAAAAAAATTAATTATTCTAAAAGATACAGAGATAAATATAATTCTATTGCAGTAGAGCTTATTTTAACTAACTAGAAATTAATATAATATACCTTCTCAATAGCTTTACTAAATAGTTTTTTAGTAAAGCTATTTTTTTACAAATGTAATATCTGTAAAAATTTAGCATAGTTTTAAAACTTTTACAAAAATTCTACGTAAATATTTATGATTAGTAAGTAAAGCTAATATTTACCGACTATCTAACCTTATTACATAATTTTGTAAAAACTTAATCTGTTAAACAATTAATGAAATATTTACCCCAACGTCTTTCTCTAAAAATTAAACATTACTTTTTTAATACTCTCTTATTTTTTTGTTTCTCTATTACCATTGCACAAAATTCTACTTCTCCCCTACCTTTAATTATAGATGCAGATACAGCCAATGAGGTAGATGATTTATTTGCGATAGTAAGAGCTATTTTAGAACCTAAATTCAATTTAATAGGTATAAGTTCTGCTCAATTTCATACTTCCCCTTTAGCTTCTAATAATTCGGTGAATGAAAGTCAGTTAATTAATAAAGATATTATACAATTAATGAATGTAAAAGGTGTATCTCTACCTTTAGGTAGTAATAAACCTTTAATTGAATATGGTAAACCTGTTTCTTCGGAAGCTTCACGTTTTATTATTGAAACAGCTCATCAAATGGAGCAAAATCAGAAATTAAACATTGTAGTGTTAGGTTCTTGTACAAATATAGCTTCTGCCATTTTAGAAGATCCTACAATTATCCCTAAAATAAAAATACATTACATAGGTTTTTGGCACACTCCTGCTACCAATATTTATAACAAAAAAGAGTTTAATTCTAGTAACGACCCAATTGCTGTGGAAGTTTTACTAAACACAAAAAATCTAGATTTTAATGTAATGACGGCTACTACTAGTCAGCATTTAGTATTTACCAAAAACGAAGTAGATACTTATTTAAAAGATAAAAAAGGGGTTGCACAGTACTTGGTAAATAGATGGGAAACTTATGATCGTTGGTGGACAAAAGAAGATCTTGAAAAAGAAAAATGGATCATGTGGGATGTTGCTATAATAGAAGCTCTTGCACAACCAGAATGGTCTACCATAAAAGAGTTTACTACGCCTCCAGAAAATACACAGCGTAAAATTAATATACATACCAATATTGATTCTGAAAAAATGAATATTGATTTTTGGAATACTTTAAAAACACTATAGCCCCACATATTTATGTTTATAGATCTACAAAGCCCTTTACATAAAGTTGAATCTTTTCTACATCAAATTGAATTTTTTAGCAATAAAAATGAAAAAATTACAGAAATAACCAAGCCAGGTGAAGGTAATATGAATGTGGTATTGAGAGTAAAAACTAATCTACGTTCATTTATTTTAAAGCAATCTCGCCCTTTTGTTCAAAAATATAAAGAGATAAAAGCTCCTATAGAGCGCATAGAAGTAGAACATCAATTTTATAAAGCTATAATAGCTAATAACACCTCATTAAATCAACATATACCTCAAGTTTTAAAATTTATTAAAGAGCATCACCTTTTAATTTTAGAAGATTTAGGGAAGTGTGAAGATATGACTAGTTTATATTCTTCTTATAAAATAGAAAGAAATCAACTAAAATTACTTGTAAATATTGTTAGCAACATTCATAAAACCAAAGTGGCTAATAAATATCCTGAAAATAAAGAATTAAGAAAACTAAATCATCAGCATATATTTGAGCTTCCTTTTCTAGAAAATAATGGTTTTTCATTAAACAACGTGCAAGAAGGTTTAGAGAAACTTTCTATTCCTTATAAAAAAGATGAGTTACTAAAAGAGAAAATAAAAAAAATAGGAGACAAATATTTATCCGAAGGAACTACACTTATACACGGAGATTTTTACCCAGGTAGTTGGATGTCTAAACAAGAAAATATTTACATAATTGACCCTGAATTTAGTTTTCTTGGTTTTGCAGAATTTGATTTAGGGGTATTAGCAGCACATTTTATTTTAATATCTAAAGATAAAGCTGTGATAGACACTATTGAAGATTTTTATCCAACCACCATAGAGTCTGCCCTTTTAGCACAAGTAACGGGCATAGAAATTATGAGAAGGTTAATTGGTTTAGCGCAATTGCCTATTGTACTTACTCTTCAAGAAAAAGAAAATTTATTACAATTAGCTTATCAATTAATTATGAATTAAACTCTACAACAATTTACAGGTGAACAAAGATTTATTAGCAATAAAAACAAAGGTTTATGATTTACTAAACTTCAATTTTTCTGATTTTAAAGAAGAAGAAGAAAGTAAAGCATATGCTGCGTGTACATTTAAATTGAATAATTGCTATGTTATTAGTAGAAATGGCAAAACTACTCCTAAAAAAAACGGCTACTTTGTTACTTTTTGGAAAAGAAATAAAGAAGGAAAAACACAAGCCTTTGATCAACAAGATAAAGTAGATTTTTATATAGTAAATGTTAGAAATAAAAATGAAATAGCTCAATTTGTATTTCCTAAATCAATTTTAATAAAAAAGGGAATTATTTCAACTCCCAAAAACAAAGGTAAAATGGGCTTTAGGGTTTACCCAAGTTGGTCTACTCTAAGTAGTAAACAAGCACTTCAAACTCAAAAATGGCAATTAAATTATTTCTATAAAGTTAGCCAAGACATAGATTTAAATAAAGTTAAAGTATTATTCTGCAATTAGTTATTTAACCAAACCATTTATGAAGTATACTAGAAAAATACTACCAATTATTGTAATTTCTCAATTTTGTTGTACCTCATTATGGTTTGCAGGTAATGCAGTAATGAGTGATCTTATACTCAATTTTAATTTACAGAGTAATGCTCTAGGGCAATTAACCTCTGCTGTACAACTAGGTTTTATTTCTGGTACTTTACTTTTTGCCATCTTAACAATTGCAGATCGTTTTGCTCCATCTAGAGTATTTTTTACTTGTGCTCTAATAGGCGCTTTGTTTAATGCTGGTATTATATGGAATAATAATACTTTAACTACTCTACTTATTCTTCGTTTTTTTACAGGATTTTTCTTAGCAGGAATTTACCCTGTAGGCATGAAAATTGCTGCAGATTATTTTGAAAAAGGTTTAGGCAAATCTCTTAGTTTATTAGTAGCAGCACTAACAATTGGTACAGCTTTCCCTCATTTAACCAAAGAAATATCTAACTCACTCCCTTGGTATTATGTTATTTTATTCACGTCTTTTTTAGCTATTCTCGGCGGATTTTTAATGTTTTTTCTAGTACCAAATGGCCCTTTTAGAAAAGAAGCGCAACAGGTAAAGTTATTTGCTTTTCTTGATGTTTTTAAAAATAGAAAATTTCGCTCTATTGCATTTGGTTATTTTGGCCATATGTGGGAGTTATATGCTTTTTGGGCATTTATTCCTCTTATTTTAAATACCTATAAAAGCTTTCATTCCCACGCTACTTTTAATATTCCGTTATGGTCTTTTTTAATTATAGCTGCAGGATGTTTAGGCTGTATTGTTTGTGGTACACTAACAAAATATATAAAAACCAAAAAAATGACAAGTATAATATTACTATTGTCTTGTATTTGTTGTTTAATTTCCCCTATAATGTTTAGTACAAACTCTTCCTCTTTATTTCTTAGTTTTCTACTTTTTTGGGGTATGGTGGTAGTTGCAGACTCTCCTCTATTTTCTACATTAGCTGCCAAAAATACTTCTGCAGAATTAACAGGTACCGCACTTACAATTATAAACTCTATTGGGTTTTTGGTAACTATTTTAAGTATACAACTATTAAGTTTTTTACAAAATAATTATAACCCAACTATTGTTTATGTGGTTTTAGCAATAGGTCCCATTTTGGGTTTAATAGCTTTAAATAAAAAAGCTACACAATAACTTAAAAGTATATGTGCTTTTTCTTATCAATTTATAATATCACGGAATACAGTTAAAGAATATCCGTTTGATAAAGCCAAATTTGTATTAAACAAAAGATACAAAGATGGATTTTAAAACAATGTTACAATTACCGGTATTAGATACTAAAACCGTGATAAACGTACTTCAAGAAATTGCAGATATAGAAAGAAACGAAGAAAGACCTCAAATGCCTCAAGTAAGCATAACCACTTCTTCTAGCAGTGCAAATGGTTTTTTTGTGAATTACGACTCAGATAAGCATACTATTTTATTATGTGATATGTATGACCGCAAGGCACAATTTCAATATATAGAAGTACATTCTGTTGCTTCAATTACTGTAAGTAACATTAATAAATACAGCTATTTATTATCAGACGGAAATATTCCTTTTGTTCCTGAAGATGATGAGATACCAACAGTACTTCAGCTTAAAAAAGATATCAAAGCATTAGAAGAGGAAGTAAAGGCAAATTTAGAAAAAGGATTTTCTATAGCTTTTAACTATAACGGTACTCCTGAAGCTATAGATAAATTTTACGCTTCTAAAGTGATAAAATTATTACAAAAAACATTATCTAACATAGCAGCAGATAATTTAGCAAAAACAGCGTTTACAGATACTATAACTACTGTTAACTTCTGCTTAGGCTTAGAAAACAAAACCGTTCAAGAAAAAGAAGTTATCACAATAACTATTGATACTTCTAAAGGATTAAAGAGTTTCCCAAAAGAAAAGCAATTACAAGAACAAATAGAAAAAGGTTTATAAATTTAAAACATATATTATGCAAGATTCTAACGTAGTAAGTAAAATTGAATTAATAATTAGAAAAGATAATAACGCTGAAAAAAAAGTTGTTTTAAGTCAATGTGATTATAATTTTAATAAAGATTTTTATTCAGAAGAAAAAAACCCGATAGATATTAATTTCTCCGGAACTACTAAAATGATGAATGATTCTTTATTTATAGAGTGGCTTGCTAACACAGAAGCAGAATGGTCTGGTAGTGCAAAAGTATTTCATAGAGATCAAGAAGAAGCTTCTATTTCTTTAGAATTTGATAAATCTTTTGTAGTAAGCTTTAGCCAATCATTTTCTGAGTATAACTCTCATAATGATGCCTACTTTACTGTTATTCTTAAAGGTGTTTCTTTTAATAACATAAAATTGAATTAAAAAAACATCTTTTATTACAGCAAAGCATACAATAGTAAAAACCTTTAAGATAGTTTCTTAAAGGTTTTTTTATGAATATTACTTCTGTTTTAGTGTACAAAAAAAGGGAAAAACCACAGTAGCTTCTCCCCTATTTTTTTATTACAATTATATTACTATAAATTGTTTTCTAAATATTCACGTATTACTAAATCTGTATAATAACCGCTGTGATGACCACCCCAACAAGCCGTTAAAGAAAATACTCCATTCTCTAATTTAAGATCTTTCTTAGCTTCTGCATCTTCATTTGGTATACAAAAAACCTCTATTGAGTTTACGCTTTCTTGTATAGCCTCTTGCCCCATATCGTCTTTACAAACCTCTTTTAATCCGTCTGTAAGACGTTGTAAACACACACTTGGCACAAACTTTATAAAATCTAACTCAAAAGTATCCCAATTAATGTTGATAGGTAACTCTTTTCCTACAATTTCATTAATTTCTTTTTGGTAATCTCCTAAATATTGTTCTTCTATAGATTTTGCTGCTCTTTTCTCTTGTAAGCCCATAATTTTATTTTTTAGTTTATAAATCAAAAATATATTTCTCTTACCACAGTTAAGCAACACTATTAAGTGAATATAAAAACTCACTGAATTCCGTGAGCGTTAAAAAAGGTTATAGTTTTAAATTTACTTTTTATATACATTTTTTTATGAAAACTATTCTAATTGTTGGCTCTTGCCTTTTACTTATTTTATTTCTTTTTACCAATTGCGCGCAAATAGCTGGTGGAATATCTAAAAAAAAAGCAGCTAAAAATATAGATGAATTTTTAAAGAAAGAATACAAAGGTAAACTTGCATATAAAAATTTGAGTAGAGCATTTAACACCGCTACAATGAACCCTAATTCATTTTTTATTCACGTCTACAATAAAAAAAATCCAGAAATAGAATTTTATACCTACATAGATGCAAAAAAAATTGTGACTAACAAATATGCTACTTCTTATAAAATTAAATTGGAAGAGCAATACCAAAGAATTGTAGAATATTATAACACAGAACAAAAAGTAATAACAGAATTTAGTAATGATACTTTATCTGTAGACTTTTTAGATAACGAAATAATTGCTTTAAATTTTAATTATGAAATTAACGCTGAAGAATTAAAAACCTTTTGCACTAAATTTTTAAATAGATTAAATGAATCTTATGAAATTTTACACAATGGTACCTCACGTAAACTACTTGTAAAAACACCTAATTTTAATGATGGATTAGTATCTATTCCTTTACAAATAGAAGAACAACAACAGTGGTCTATAGGTTATTATTTTTTAGCAGAAAACTTAGTTAATGCTGAAGCTTTTAAAACAAAAATTGAAAGTAATATACAAGCTAAACTAGACCAACATTACCCATATTACAAAATAAATGAATATAAAAAAGTGTTTTTAGACAAATCATCTTTATCTAAAGGTGCTTGGGTACAATATTTATTAGATACAAGAATTAATAATGAAGAAAATGAAAAATACGAAAATCCGCTAGTGGGAATTTATATAGTGTATTTTGATTTTGAAACAAACTTTATTTATCGAGGAGAAATGCTTACTGAAAATAATGGTGTAATTTCTTATGAAGAAGAAATAAACAAAATTAAAAAAGCCTTAAATGAAGAAGGCATTGTAACAGAATAGCTAATTAAAACGGATTATAACATTATGCTTCCCCCGTTTTAATGTTAATCTAATCAAACAAGCCAGATTCTATGGCAAATTTCACGGCTCCTGTAGTTGTTTTAGAGCCTGTTTTTAAAAGAATATTTTTTCTATGCGTTTCTACAGTGTTTACAGAAATAAATAACTTTTCAGATATTTCTTTAGAAGTTAGCTCTTCACCTAAAAGCTCTAAAACTTGCTTTTCTCTTGGAGAAAGTTCTATGTTTTTATACTTTTTACGTTCAAAAACACTCTCCATATAACGCTGTTTAATTAACTCAGAGAAGTATTGTTCGTCATTTAAAACCGTTCTTACTGCTTTTTGTAACTCTTCTTTACTTGTAAATTTTGGTACAAAACCATCTGCTCCTTTTTGTATAACTTTATGCACAGTTCTGTGGTTATCTAGCATACTTAACATAATAATTTTTACGCCATTATGTTTCTTTTTAATTTCTGTAAGCAACTCTATACCATCCATTTTAGGCATACTAATATCACTTATAATTAAATGAATTTCAAACTGATTTAATAGTCTAACTACCTGCTTCCCTTCTGTAGCTAAATGAACTTCATTAATCTCTTCCATATCACTTAAAATAGTATTAATACCTTCAAGAAACATTAAGTGATCGTCTGCTATAATTATATTTATCTTTTTCATAAGCTATTAATTTATAGGTATATCTATCATAATAGAAGTTCCGCTCCCTAAGGTACTATCTATTTCTAGTGTGCCTTTCATTTTATGAATTCTATCTTTAATATTACGTAGACCTATTCCTGGTTTTTTATTTTTCTGAAAACCTTTTCCATTATCGTTAATAACAATATTGAGATGGTCTTCATGTTTAGTAAGCTGCACATCTGCCTCGGTAGCTTCTGCGTGTTTTAAAATATTATTAATTAGCTCTTGTACAATACGATACACATCTGCTAAAATAGTATCTGATAACTGATCTACTTCTTCTTCTGGAAAGAAAAAAGTTTTAATAGTTAATTCTGATTTAACTGAAATTTGTTCAATAAAATCATTTAAAAAACTAGTAAATCCTATTTTAGAAAATGATAAAGGGTGTAATTGGTGAGAGAGACTACGCACGTCTATACAAGCATTATTTATAGCTTTTGCAATTCTATTAGATTGTGCTTCGTTTTCATGATTTTCTACATAATGCTCAAATGCAATTTTAATTCCGGCCAAATCACTACCAATACCATCATGTATTTCTCTTGCTAATCTAGCTCTTTCTTCATCTTGGCCTTCTTGGTAACGCTCTATAACAGATAATTTATGATCGTTAATCATTTGATTTATCTTTTGCTTGGCATTTTCTTCTTGTTGCTCTCCTAATTCTTTTTGTATTCGTAACCTTTTTACATAAGAAATTCTTAAAATAATTAAGGTTAACAAAATTAATACAAAGCCTGCTATTAAAACGTTTCTTACTAAGAGTTGTCTTTTTACTGTTAGTTCTGCTTTTTGTAATTCTGCTTCTCCTAATTTTTGTTCTTTTTCTAATAACTGAATACGTGCTTCTTTTAATTCTGTTTCATAACGTTCTTGTATTTCTGCTACGTATTTTTCTTTATCCAGTGAGTTTTTCTCTTCTACAGTCGCTACTCCTTTCTGGTAATATTCTAAAGCTTTTTTATAATTATTTTCTTCTTCATATAAATTAGCTAAGTTTTTATATATATCAGAATTATAACGTAGTAAAGACTGGTTTTCCCCTATGGTTAGGGCTTGTTGAAAGTAATTAATTGCTAATTTTGTATGCCCAAGTTTAGATTCACATAAACCTAAATCATTTAAAACTATAGCAATGTCTGAAGTAAATTGAAGTTCTTTTAAAAGCGACAATGTTTTTTTTAAGGGCTGTATAGCTTCTTCACATTTACCCTCTTCTACTAACATTTGAGAAAGGTTAATATTTATATAAGCTACAACTGCTTTGTTTCCTTCTTTTTCTCTATAATTTAAAACAGTTTGATAATGCTTTCTTGCTTGATCAAACTTACCTTCTTCTTTTAAAATATTAGCAAAATTAAATAGAGTAGTTAAAACACCATCATCGTCTCCCAATTCACGATACAAATTAGCAGCACGATCTAAATTTTCTGCAGATTTCTTATATTCTTTTTGCAATAAATAGAGGGTCGCTATATTTTGATATGCATTGGCTTCTTGAGTTTTATCATCTGTTATTTCAGCATAACGTAAGCACTCCATAAAATTGTCTATAGCTTTAGGGTACTCGGCTATATTTTTATAGGCAGACGCTAATATATTATAACAAGCTGCTAAACCTTCTTGTATTTCTAGTTTTTTAAGTAATGTGATAGCATTGTTGGTAAAGTATATTGTATTTTTATAATCTCCCGTAACGTTACTTAAATTCCCTAAAGCATACAGCGCCCTCACTTCTTGCAAAGGTATGTTAGATGACTTACTTTCTTCTAACCATTGTAATGCCGCTTCTTTTGCTAATTGTGGTTTGGTATACAAGTTAGTTTGGTAAGCTTGAGATAAAGAGTCTATTAAAGACGTATTATCTGAAAGTTGAGACCAAGAAACCGTATATACGCCTAAAATTAGGCATAAGGTTAGAAAAATATGTTTTATAGGTTGTGTCATCTTAAAATCGCAAACTTAATGCCTTTAAGCGAAATATTGGGTTCTTATTTTAGATTTCACACTATTTAAAGTTTCTAAGATGTTGTCTTCTAATTCTACATCTAATTTAGAGATGGTTTCTAATAAATTATGCTGAAGAAAAATTGCTTCTTCATAATGGGTTTGTGCTAACTCTAAATGCTCTAACATTGCCATTTCAGACGGATTGTCTTTACTTAAAAACATTGCATTGTATTTCGTAAATTCTTCTATGTTTTCTAAACCTTTAGTAGCTTCTTTTACTGTCTTTAACATGATATGATAATCGTCTTTTTCAAAATTAAAAAAAGTGTATTCGGTATAACGTTGCATTACATCGTAATTTGCCACTAAACTCTCTTTATAGCGTTTTTCTTGTTGAAATGCATTGGCATAGTTGTAATCTACTTTCCAATTTCTGGCTTCTGGCACTTCTCTTTTTATCGTTTCACAGAGTTGAATTACGGCGTTATTATTAGTGCCATAGGTTAAACATTCTAAAGCTAGAGTTATATAAAACGCTTTATTGGTAGATAATTCTGCTGCCATTTTTAAAGATGCTGCTCCCGCAGTATAGTCATCTAGCATCCATTGTATAAATCCGTTGTTTCTGTATTCTTCGAAGGTTTTTGGGTTATCTATTAAATCTTCGGCTTTGGCTTCTCCTAATGCTTCAGGATTTTCTAAAAAAGTTTGATAGCAAATCCATTGAAAAACGGGTTTTAACTCATCTAGTAAATACCCTTGCTCAAAATTATAGATGGCGTATTTATGGCATTCTTCATAATTTTTCATTTCTAGTAAGGCTTCAATACACATATTCATTGTATTAAAATAATCGGAATCACCATCTACATAAAAGTTGATTTCTGATTGCATATCTTCAAAAAACGCAGTGTAGTTATGATTGATTTTATGAATCACCATACGTAAGTTATACAACCAAGGTGCGTAAGAATGTGGTGGCAACGGATAGTCTGAAAGGGCTTCATTAATCACTGTTAGAGCTTCTTCATAACGACCTAATTTTACCAAGGCTCTAGCTTGAAAAAATAAGGTTTTTAAGGTTGGGGTTTGTCTTCTATGAAATTGTACTACAATATCTAAAATACCTTGCCAGCTTTCTATTCTGCTATTTATAGTTAGTAAATTAAATAGATATTCGCTCATTCGGAGGCCATTTTTAAATGCCTCGTGTTGAGCTGCTCCCGACTCATTATAATTTTGTTCTAATAAAAAATAATTAGATTTTAAAACTAAAAGCAATGGGTTTTTTGGGTTTAAAGCCAAGCCGCGTTCCACACAAATTTCTATGGTTGTGTTGTTTTTAGAATAATAATAAGAGGAATTACCTAATAACAAATATTGATGCTGCGCCAATTGCCAACCCGAATTTACTAGCGCCTCCATATATTGTTCATATTCTGAAAAATTAATATAGTTTTCTTCAGGAAATTGAGGTTCTTCTGGAGCGCTTATAAGTTGAGAGACCATATCGTACATCATAAATGATTTGGCATAATCTGCTAATAATATACGGGTGTTATTATTTAATTCTAGATGCCTCCATTCTGATATCCAACGTTTTTTATTTTCAGAGGCTTTGCCTTCCCATAAAGCTACCTGAATGGCTGCTAAATTTCTACTAGTTTGGTCTAAACGGTCTTCTATTTCTAAACCTTTTAATACGGTGTTGTTATGGGTTGCAGAAGCTAATTCTAGTATTTCATTACAATCTTCTTCTTCGTTAGAATGGCATAAAACTTCTAAATGTGCAGCTTCTATTTCCCAAAGTAAAAAACGGGCTTCTGTAAGTGCGGGATAACACTCTAAGATGTATTTTAATGTTAATATAGCCTCGTCGTAACGTTTTTCTGCTTGTAACTTTAACGCATAAAATAAGTGTAAAGTTTCGTTATAGGGATTGGTCATTAAAGCTGTAGTAAATATCCATTCACTACATTCTTTGTAATAGCTACAAACGTGTTCGTAATCTGATGGTAGTTCTTGCCCAATGCTAATTAAAGCTTGTAAATAAGACTCCATTGCTGTCATATTTAGCTCTTCATACACACCAATGTAAAGCATATATATACGGTAATACCTTGCGTTTACTGCAGGGTATTTATCGCTTAGCATTTCAATATCTTCTTGAAGATTGGTAATTATTTCTTGTAAAGGACCGTAATTATAGGCCTTAAAAAGTGCTTCGGCACGCTCTAATTTTTTAATAAGGTCTTGTACTTCTAAACTCATATTTTCCATTCTTTAAACCAGTCGGCGTGTTGTATATGTAAACGTTGGTAGCATTCCCAAAGGGTTTCTGTTCCTGGAAATTTACTCATATCTTGCTCAGTTCCTCCTAAAACATATTCGTCTCCTAAACATACATTACGATGAAATTCTCCCCAACTGGAAAAGTGAGATTTTATAATGTGGTTGGCTTCTTCTAAACGTAAAATCATTTCGTCTGTTTCTATAAATCCTAAGACGTGACCTAAGCGCATTTGAAATATGTAATACGCCATTTCATACCCAATAAGTTTTTGTTTTTTAAGTATAAAACGGTATTTCCAAACCATTTTGTAAATGGTTTTAGTTTGTGGGTTTTGCTCAGCGTTGTATTTAGCATCAAAGTCGGTGCTTGTCATCATTCTAAACTCTAAAGCTAGTGTATGAAATGTATGAGATACCATTTGTCCGGTTTCATAACGTTGTAAACTATTACGTAAATGCAAACCCGATTTTATGCCAAATAGTTTTAAAAGGCGTTTGGCTTGTTTCACCTGCATTTCATCTTCTAATTCGAAACCTGACCAAGTAGTTAATTCGGCTTTTTTATAATTTTTCTTTAAAATCAAGGCCGATAGATTTAATTGGTCTTGAATTTTGGGTGTAATTTCTTGTGTCATTTTCTATGCATTTAATTGGTCTACCACTTGCAATAATGCAGTTGTTAACGCTTCTGAATAGGCTCCAGATTTTGCCATAGCTTGTAATCCCATAGCATAAGATGCTGCCATTTTAGAGCCTTTTACTAAATGGGTAAATAAGCTTCGGCATAAGGCTCCGTATTTTTCGTGTTGGGTTTTTGGTGCAAGATTTGGGTCTAGTAATGCCATATATAGTGCTTGACTAAATCGGTTTTCAATTCCGGTTGTATCATTTGCTAACCAGATTTTTAAATCGTCTATCTTATCTTCAAAAACTTGTAACAGCTCGGTATTACAATCACCTTTGTCTTTATAATGCTCTAAATTGTGCAGTACAGCTTCTACATAATTTTTATTAATTTCTACAAACTCAATTTCAATTTTAGAGGTTGGTAATTGCTCAACATTAACTTTTGGAGCTGTTTGTGGTTCTTCTTTAAAATAAAAATCATAAAAACCATCAATAGCGGTAACTAATTCAGGATGATTTTTAAAATTAGCAACGTCATTTTCATTATAATTTTTAAGGTATTGTACCGTATTTTGGTTTAGCTTATTTTCATTTAACTCTGTAAGAAAATCGGTTAAAAAGTATTCTATTTTTGTTGATATACCTCCTAAAACGTCATTTTCTGCTTGTTTTAGTTTCGATTTTCTATGAAATGTTATAATTCTGTTTAATGCGCGGTCTAAAAAGAAACGAACATCATCGTTGTAATGATTAAAATAGCTTGCCATTTTAAACCCTTGCGTGCTTAACACATTTTCTACCCAAACGGCTTCTTGGGTGAAACTATAATAATAATCGGCTAAATAATTAAACCACGCCTGTACAATGTGTAAGGTTAACGGATTGTTTTCATTAACATAGTGAGCGCGTGCAAAGTCGTTACATTGTTTGGTTACGCAAGTATCAATATCTTTTAAAGCCCAAATTTCATTAACTCGTGTAAAATTGCCAGATTCTACACATAGATTGCCTAATGTAGCTACAATTAATGGCAAATATTGTGTTCTAATATCAGTGTTAGCATCCCTTGCCGAGTATGCTAATTCTAACAAATACAACTGCAATATGTCTTGTTGTTCTGTGGAATAATGTTCTAATATTTCTTTGTCTGCATCATAAAAAGTGCACACTAAAAACTGATTTAACGGATTAGAAATTCCTGCTTTAGTTAAGTGGTGAAGCCAAGCTTTTAAATTATCATTTATTTGAAACACCTCTTGAATTAAAAATGTACCAGTCACTTGAAAAGGTTCATTTTGAAAATACATTTTTGGTAATGTTCCCTTGGGGTCTTCCAACAATAACTTAGAAAAAATAGTGTTGTAAGTTTCCGTCTGTGTTTTAATGCCAGATTTAGGATGACATTTACTAAACCAAAATGGTATAAAATGCACGGGAAGCAATTCGGCAGTTTGCTCGGTGAGTATTTTTTTTCCATAATCGTTAAAAGCTTCTGTGTAAAAATTACTTCCGCCATCAGCATTTAACCATTCTATAAATTGTTCGTAACAGATTTGTAAGTACTCTTGAGGTATGTTTTTATCACGATTACTAAATAACAACACATCTCCAGCATCCCAAGTTTTTGGTCCTAAACCCGCTATTAACGGATAAAAACCTTCTGAGGTTTGTAGGTTTAGTAATTCTAAACTTTTACTTTCTCCAAAAATAAATCGGTCTTTTAGCGCTTTATGAGCTTCATAAATAAGGCTTAGATTATTGTAGTAATAATCGGCTAAATCTTCAGAAAACCAAGGTAGCATTAAGTCGTAAGCCCCTTTTGCATACACACGACCAACAGGTAATACGCGATGAAATTCTGCTATAAAATGTCGCCAATTATTATCAAAAAAATACTGAATAAAATCGTTGTCTATTTTAAACGGAAATTCGGTTATCGTATTATCTGTATTTACTACAGCATACGTTTGGTCTAAAATGTGGTGATTTATACAGTTTTGGATTAAGAAATCTGAATTTAGTACATCACGAATATCAAAAATACGCTGTACTAAAAATCGTGCTACGGGTAGAGCAGCTACAGATTTACTTTGTACCAAAGCTTTTAACACTTGAAAAATTTGTGTTTTTAGTGTTTCTGAAATGGCATCAGAATTAAAATAACTTAAACTGAAATATAAAAATGTAATCAGTTTGTCGGTACTTTTTTCGTCTGGATAAAATCCGTGTTTCACCAACGGAAGCCAAGAAGCAACAAGCTCTAAACCTTCTTGCTCGTTAGCATATATTCTCGGATGAAAATAGATAGACTGTGCTATTTGTTCTGTAAAATGTACTTCCTTTTCTGTAGCCTCACTACTATTTTTAAGCTTGTTATAAGCACTGGTTTCTGTAGCGTCCATTAATTCTAAAACCTGAAGTAACGCATTGGTTTCTGTAGTCTGTAAAGACTCAATTGTAATATTAGGGACTATATGTTCTTTAAAAATCGCAGACATTTGCTGTGCATTATTTAAATTATAGATTGTGTATTATTGCAGTTTTAAGCAATATAAAACCATTCGTTATCTTCTATTTCGCTATCGCTTCGTCTTAAACTCTCAAAAAAAGAAACAAGGTCGTCGGCTTCGATATATCCAATTTCTTGGTCGGCACCATAACGAATAATTTGTCCGGCTTTACCTTTTGTATTCGGCGCAAAATCGAAGGCTAAAAAATTACCATTTTCTAAATCGAAAAACGGAATCCAATAAGGTGTGGTGTACATTAATAAGGCTTTGCCTTCATTGGTAGAGTACGTATCTAACAACTCTTCTTGCGTCCAATCGTCATAAATATCTTTCCACTGTTTCCATTCGTTATAAATATCTTCTGCTCCCATAATGGCACATCGGTCTATCCCGTTATGTAGACTTAAATAATTTTTAATAATTTGCGGAAATGGGTAGCCTGCTTCTGCTTCAAACTTTGCATATATAGCCTCGTTATTATTTGGTGGATGTATGGTTAATCGTTTTTCTGTAATTAACGCCATAAAAGATTGCACCAAGGCTTTCATATCTATTTCTGCATCAAGCTGAATAAACGGCGCTAAAAAATCAGATTTCTCTTTAGCTAATTGTTCGGCTATAAATTGATTTGGGATGAAATGATTTATAAAAGCACCAGTATGCTCTTGAAACGTGATGTTTTTTAAATTGCTAACCGGTTGTGAGCTAAAACTATTCTGTTTGAAAGAATACACAGAAGATGTTAGCGTTTTTTCATCTGGGTCTTCATCTAAAATAGTGTCACACCATTCCTCAAAAAGTGGTGTTTTTTCAATTTCAAAGACGTAAACAATTTTACCTTCAAGATAGGCAATGCCATAAAATTTGTGAATATGGATGTTATCTGGCGTAATAAATAAGAGTTTAAAGACGGCTTTTTCTGTATGTTTTTCAACAGCTTCTAAAAGAGCGTCTCTAAATGTAAAACTGTTATTATAATGATACGGGTCTTCAAGAACAGGAAAAGTATTGATTTGAAGGCGTTCTACATTAAAATCGCTCCATTGTAAATCTTTAAAATTATCTGAATATGCGGTATAGTTAATCATTTTACGCTTATAAATTTAGATAGCTAAGGTAACTTGGATGCTTGAAGTTCTTATCACTGAAATTAGTGATTTTGAAAACTACAGCATCTATTTTTTAAAAATGAATACGGATTATTGTAGAGAAAGTTTCTTAATATCCTGACGTTTTGGTCCGTAACTACCGTATACAGTTTTAAAATTTGTGTTTACTTTTTGAATCAAATTAGCATAAGAAAACCGAGGCAATTGGTCTAAACAAGTTATTACAAGATGTTTGTTGCTCTGCAAATTTTGATGATGAATAGCATCGCAGCTTAACGCATAATTCAGTAATTCGGTAGCTAAAGCTTGTGTTCTAAATACACCTTGAAACTCGTTAGTCACATTTGCTTCATTTTCATTATTCTGAAGAGTTACAGGTTCGGTTTCTGCCATTGGGCCACTGCCGTGACGGGTTTGGTAACAACGGGTTACATAATAAATGTCTATTTCAGAAATGGTTTTTAAATGCGATGTTATTTGCTGAACTGCGTTTTTAGACGTCGTGTAACTCCACGTGGTATGCGGATGAAAACCGTGCTGCGTATCGAGTAAAATACCTTGGCTGCCTTCAAAAATAAAATGCTCAAACTTAGAAGCTAGTTGAGAAAGAGCTGCCACATTATAAAACGGTTGCAGAGATTTGCAACTTTCTAAAAAATAGGCTTCGTTATAATCTTTTAGCTCGTTTTTATAATAATCTTGTACCGCTTTTGGTTGATGCTCTAACTGTGTTTTGTAATAGGTTTTTATACTTTGCAAGCGTTGTTGTAAAACCCACTGAAACTGTAAATCGTTAGCATACAGGTAAACTTCATCTTTATTTCTGGCAATTGTAGTTCCAAATCCCAAACCACAAGAACCGTGCTGTTGTTGTTTTTCTATCGCTCTGTTATAAGCAATGTCGTAAAACGTGGTTATCATTGCTAACGGATGAACATACAATTTTGGCTGATAGGTTTTTAAGAAATTACCTTCATCTACAATAGCAGGCGGAAATAATGTGGTATGTTCTGAATAATAGGTTGGTACGCCCAACAAGCTTCCTGAACCAAAATTACTAAAGGTATGCGTAAGCACCTCTGTAGTTACTGTATGCCCAATTTGGTGGCCACCCGAAAATCGAACTACAAGGCTTTCTTCAGGATGTTGTGATACCAGAAAATCGGTAGTTAACCCTTTTCCAGCATCACCAAATCCTAAATCTATTACTAAGCTACACTTTGGCATTTATAACATATTTTCTACTTCAGAATCATCTGAAGATGTATTGGTATTGCTTGTAGCTGTATAAGGTTTATGGTTTTCTATCACCACATTTGCAATACGTTTAGCAACGGTTTTATAATCAGGAATTTTAATAAAATTTTCTCCCAAAAGTGTTTTCCAATTGCCTTTACGGCTTTCTTGTTTTGCCCATTCGTTATGTTCTAAATGCATATGGAACACATTATATTTTTCTTGTGCTTCTGCAATAATAGCTTCTGTAGTAATGGTTTCTGCTTGATTAGTACAGGTATATCTTTTAATAATTTCTGCAGGAATGGTAGGAAAAACAGGTTCGTCTCCAATGGTAAATAAAAATCCTTTTTGTTGTCTTTTTTCCCAACAATCAATAGACGTATGGCGCGCCGCAAATAAATGTGCTAAATTATAACCTTCTTGATTGTTTCCACCACCGCCTCCTTCAAGGTAAACACGAGTTAACCAACGGTCTAACAACTCGGCAGACGATTCAAACTGACCTACTTGCAAAGGTGCTCTGTCGTATATAAAATCACCAATCCCTAAAAAGAGTACTTGTGGGTCTTCAATTCCCGCTTCCATTAATGAGCCTATAAGGTCTGGTAGCGCTTCTTTTACAATATGTTCTGGCACAAACCCCATACTACCGGTAACATCTAAAGCTACAATAATAGATACACTTTCTGGATGCTCTTCAGAATCTCTAGATTCTCTAACAAGTGCTTTAACGGGGTCCATTTCTGGGTCTAGTGTTCTAGATGTAAATATTTCTTCTCTAGATTTATTACTGTAATTTTTTGCTTTTCTTAAACGTGCGTAGGCATCGTTACTAAATCTTCCTCCTCCCATAATTACAGTTCGTTTATTGTGGCACCAAATAAATGCGCATAACGCTTTTTGGCTAGTTCTAATTTAATTTCTAGGTTTCTAATTTTTACAGATAATTCTAAGTCTTTTGCTACATAATCTTTAGCATCAAAATCTGAAGCTAATACTAAACTGTTAGCATCTGTAGGACTCATATCTAACATATTATCTTGTTCGCGTTTTAAACGTTTTAACGCCAAGGCTAAATCTTCTGTTTCGCGCTTATACATTAATTGAGCATCTTCTGCTATAGCGTGAGCGCGGTCGTCTCTTATTTTTTCGTTGTTACGTTTTAGAGATTCTAAAAACGCAGCAGTTTTGGTGTTGTCTTCCATAAAAAAAGGTTTTTTACAAAGTTAGCGGCTGTGGTCTTCATTTTTATCCCTGATAACAGTGATATTGTGTAGCGTTAAATTCTTCCGAAGAAAAAATCACGGAATACAGGCATTTACCGCTTAAATAAGCCGCTTATATTTGTGACTCTTAAACACAGAGTTATGATAGCATTATTTTTATCACCAAAAGGATTCCAAATCAATGCGGAAACCATTACATTTCCGATACCTTTATCACAGTTAGAAGGATGTTTACACACCACATACAGAACATTAAATGGTAAAAATAATACGGTTTTTACTTGGGATGATTTAGGAATTACGGCGTATTCTAAAGATGGAAAAAGTATTGAGTCTCTTACTGTAAAATACCATCCCGAAACTTTTGATTTTAGTCCGAAAAATGCGTTTTCTGGAATTTTTCACTTTAACAATCAAGACATTATTAGCTATTATAATTCTCATAAAAAAGAACGTGTAAAACTTTTTGAAGGTGATAGAACTGGAGCTTTAGTAGCAAATACAATTTCTGCCTGGTTTAGTGTTAGAAAGAAAAACATTAACGCGATAGAAATTTCTTCTTACAATCCTTACGTACGTTGGGAAGGTATTCCGGAAGATAAATACAGTATAAAACCTTTAGAAGAAGAAGTACTTACATTTACAGATTTTGGATTTAAGCTATCTATTATAGAAGAGTTGATGTATATGAAAGCGCTTATTGAACCTGTATTTGATGTATATGAATTTGCAAAATGGTACAGAGCAAGAGCAATAGATATTGATGAAGAAGGTTATGAACCCATTGCAGAAGTTACCCAGTATTTTAAAGATTTACCCATACCAAAACGTTTAGCTTCTGAAATTACCGATTTTTACCAAGACGGCGGAAACGATATTTATATGAATTTATGTCCGTTTTCTGGTGGTGCTGTTGAGTATTGGGATATAGAAACTGCCATAGATGCCAAACAATTTCCTAATCTTAAAAAAGTAACATTATGCTATGCTACAGATGCAGCGTATAAGGAGTTTGAACAATCAGGGATAGAGACAGAATGGTTATAATTTAGCTGTAAATACTTATAAAAGCACGCTTTAATTGGCGTGCTTTTTTTTGCCTTTTATTTGTCTAAAATTAGATAAAATTGAAAACAGTATTTATAATTATCATTGGTTTCAGGGATAAGAACAAACCGCATTAGCTCTAATTTTGTCTTATAACAATAAAGCAAAAAGATTATGGGATTAACAATTTCAAGTGGGATATTAGTAGATTTTAAAGACAATGAACCTGAAGCTTTTGAAGCTTACAAGGCGATTTTTGAAAATATAAATACTATTCTTGCAAAAAATGGTGTAGCGCCGTACGAAGAACCTATAGAGATGAATAAAGAGCCATTACAATTTGGCGGCTTTCCTTATAGTTTTTTACACCATTTAAGACGATTTGCAGCACACGTTTGGGAACAGAAAGACAATGAAAATTGGGACTGGACCCCAACACCATTTTCTATTGATGATGAACCTGGTGCAGATGCAATTTTAGAGGAGCATTATACGTATATGTCTAGTCATCTTTTAACACACTCTGATGCAGAAGGTTTTTATCTTCCTGTAGAATTACCAGAAGTTCTTTTTGATACAGAAGAAGCACCGGTACCTGGAGCTATGATTGGTTCGTCTTATGATTTGTTAAGTGAATTAAAAAGTCTTACCGCACATTTAGGCATTGGTTTAGATGAAAATGACAACCTTACTAATGTGGATGAATTGAATGCAATTATAACTAACGAAGACAATTTTTGGATCGAAATTTTAGTGTGTGTGACTCTTATAGATGCAGCAAAATTTAGTATTCAAAACAAAACAGCAATCCTTTTTAATTAATTTTCTAGTTGAATTTTTCTTGAAATAAAACTCATCATAATACCTGCAATATTATTTGCAGGTGTAATTAAAAACAGGGAGTTGCAATGATTTTAACAGATAATCATTCTATAAATACCAGAAACCATTATGAAGATTTCCGTATGTTTTTCTGGAAAGAAGAGCCTGTTTTAAAATGGTAAAATATCTCTCATAGAGACCTAATTTTTTTCATTTACATATTAAAATAAAAAATTTTTCCTGCTTGATTTTTACAAGTAGGCAAGCTTACTAGTGCTATAATATTTGATAAAATAATGCACTAAGTGGTTACTATTCTTATAAAAACATTCACTAAAAAAAATTAAATTGAAAAATCAATATTCTTATTTCGTATTATTATTAGTTATACTTTCTTCTTGTAGTAGTAAAACATATACGGCTTTATACCAAGAAACTGACGTTTCAGTTTCTAACCAAACTCCATATTATTTACCAAAAAATTTACTGCAATTAGAGGTAATTTATACTTTAAATGAGCCAAGAGTAGAAAAAAGTGGAATAGATCTACCTTTAAGCACTAGTACTACTAAAATTACTATTGAAGATCCCATAAAAATAACTAATTTGCTAGCTCCAGATACTTCGAGAAAATTTGTAATTACAGGCAAGCAATTAGCTAACTCGCAATTTATTAATGGTGATTCTGTGCAAAAAAATATTTATGTAGAAGATACTACTACAATAACTCTTCAAAACATAAAAAATTCTACCTCTACCCTATCTGCAAATCTAACAGCCTCTGATTTAGAAACTGAAGCTTATAACGCAGTATTAGAAATTCTGAATAACATTTCTAAAATTAAAACCAAAAAAGATTTAGAAATGACCTATAATTTAGTTTCATTTTACAAATCTCAGTTTCAAACTTTTAATAATGACTTTAAACCCTACATAAAAAAATCAAAAATAAAATACACGGTAGTTATTGATCCTGCAAAACTATATACTGAAGAAGGTAAATGGTCTGAATTAAAAAACAATCAACTTTACCATACTGTATACCCCACGTATATTTTTAAAGAAAATACCGTTCTTTTAGATACCATAAAATTAACTACGCCTAAATTACCAGAACTTAAAATTTCTGCTTCTTCTAAAACAGAGCCAATAGAAGGTATTCTTTGTCTTCAAACTTCCCCTACTCTATTAAACACAGAAATTAACAGTATTACGCTAGATACTCAAAATATAAATATTGCTCAGTACGGGGCTATAAAAAGAATTACCAAAGAAGATTTACAAGCTACTAACAAATCATTTCCTGTATTATTCAAAATAAATAATGCAGAACAAATAATTAATGATAAAGAAAATATAGAACCTATAGAATTTAATTCTTCTCAAACCATCACAGAATCTCAAATAGCTATTAAAAAAGCATATAAAGAAAAGTTACAAAATATCGATTTACTTATTAAAAAACTTGAAGAACGAAAAGCGGCATTATAAACCGTTGAATATATAATATCACGGAAAACCGTTACCTAAAAACCTAAGTAAAGCTTCATTTTTGTAATGTATCAGAAATAAAAATAACCTTATGGACAAAGCTAAATTTGAAGAGATAGTTAAAATTGAAAAATATGATTTATATAAAAAAGAAGCGTATTTAAGGTCCATTATGTTGCCCTCTATTAAAATAGAACACGAAAACCGTAGCAAAGAAAATGTAGGTTTAAGTAAGCTAGGTGGTTTCCCTGAAGTACCTAAAGATTTTGAATGGCCTAAACACGAATTTGGCGATTACCATTTTGCGTTACAGATTAATTTAAGTGAAATTAAATTTGAAACCCCATTACCAAAAACAGGGATGCTAAGTTTTTTTATTGCAAATGACGATGATAAAAATGTGTTTTTTGGAGCAAAAGATTACGCTAAAATTTATTATTTTGAAGAAGGTACTCCGTTAAAAACCTATGTTAACCCTAATTTAAATTACTCTAACATAGAATATTGCCTACGCATAGACTTGCACGAAAATGTTGATATACCTTATAGAAAAGATTTATTTAAAGAGAAAGGATTAAATAAAAAACAGATGGACTATGTGTGTGATAAGATACCAGATATGGTAAGCAAAAAAACATATAGCTATTTATTTGGATATCCGTATTACAACACCTTAGGTTACGATCCTCGTAAAACAGATGAATGGGTGTCTTTACTTACATTACGTAGTGATATTTGTTTTTCCTGGGACTGGGATTGGGATGAGTTTCTAATGTTTTTTATTGAAAAAGACAAACTTGCCAAAGGCGACTTCTCTAATATTAGAACCGATTTAGGGTAATTATATAGCCTAAGTTTTAATAACATATACTAATGAAAATAACCAAAGATAGGCTTAAAAAAGATTCACTAAGTGAAGATTGTTATAGAACAACAATTTTATCTGGACAGCAAAAAATTGATATCAGTCTAAATTTAGAAGACATTAGTTTAGAGGATATGATTGCTTTAGGAAATTCATTTTTAGACGACTTTGAGAATAAGGAGAAAAAAGCAACCGATGAAATTGTTAGTGCGTTTCACAAAAATTATAATGAAAATTGGGCAGATGAAGAGAATGGATATCCAGAGTTAAGTGCGGAAGAATTCAGACAAAAATTAACAATAACAGCTATTCATTTTTACGCCAAAGATTTAATAGACGTCGTTTATAATGAAGATGGAATGTTTGGGAATCATTATTTAATCGCACAATCTTATGACGGTGAAAACTTTGACGATACCACAATGTTTGGATAAAAAACATAAAAAATGACTGTAAAAGAACTTAAAAATAAAATATCTAAACCGATTACCAAATTTACCACAGGCGGCTTTAGACCCAAAAACACGATAGATGAAAGTTGGATAGGTAAAGTCTTTGCGTATCACGACGATGAAGAGATTCCGTTAGATAAAAACGGTAATCCAATGTTTCCGTTGGCGCAATTTTACCTACCTAATTTGCCATACGTTCATCCAAGTCTAAAGCATACAAAACTCATCACTGTTTTTGTTTCCGCAGAATGGCCAGAGTGTTTTGAAGAAATGGGAGATCGTTGGCTAATTAGAACATATGATAGCCTAGAAAATATTCAGATTAAAAATTTAGAAAACCCAAATTCATTTTTAAAAGCCTTTCCGCTACAAGCAGAATTAGACAACAATGATTTTCCGTTATGGGATGGCGGCGGTTTATCTTTAGAAGATGAAGATGAAATTTTAAAACTAGAAAACGAAGGCATTATTGATGATTATTTTGATATCACCGACCACATCTACGATCATAAAATAGGCGGTTACCCTTCTTTTTGTCAATCAGGAATTGGCGATGCAGAGGGCTTTGGTGAAGGTTTTCAATTTGTGTTTCAAATTGTATCAGATTATAAAGCAAATTTCAACGTGGTAGATGGTGGTAGCTTAATGTTCGCCAAAAACAACAATACCAACCAATGGAGTTTGTATTACGATTTTTATTAATTGAAAGTCTGACAAAAACAAGCACTAATTAAATTTTTAAAATCTAAACAAGAATTATGATACTCGCTTTTGATACGTATTATTACGACGGAAAAGCCAAAACCATTGCGGTAAGCTTTAAAGATTGGGAAGATGAAGCTCCAACGCAAATTTACACCGATATTATTGAAGGTGTAGCACCTTACGAACCAGGATCTTTTTATAAACGCGAATTGCCGTGTATTTTAAGTTTACTAAAACAAGTGAATTTAGATGAGGTAGAATTAATTATTGTAGATGGTTACGTGATTTTAGAAGAAAAACACTTGGGTTTAGGTGGCTATTTGTACCAAGCTTTAGACCATAAAATTCCGGTTGTTGGTATTGCAAAATCTGAGTTTGTGTCTAAAACAGCGGTATTTAAAGAAGTGTTTCGTGGCGAAAGTAAAAAACCATTATATGTTACGACTATTGGTACGGACAGAGATAAGATTTGTAGCGCCATACAACGTATGCACGGTAAATACCGAATGCCAACATTATTACAGATTGTAGATACAAAGACCAAAGAAAATACTAAGCATTAATACTTTAAAAAGTTATAACTATGAATGAAAATTTAATTATATCCTCAGTAGATGAACTAAAACCACTATTTAGAAAAAACTACAGGGAGTTTATTGCAGAAAAACCAAGGACTGTAATTTTTGAGGAAGAAGAATTTACCTTATATAATTTTGAAAAGATGATGGAACGCACCAACATAGACGGAATGGAAGTTAGCCGTATTTACGCATTACATCCGTATGTTAAAACCTTAAGTGAATTTATGAACCCAACATTTAAAGATTTAGATGGGTACAGGTGGAGTTTAGAAAAATTAGCTTTAGGTAAAGCTATTGGTGCTAATTCTGAAGGTGATTTATTGTTTTTTGGTTGCTATGATAATACTAAAGTACATATATTTCGTCACGATGATGGCAGTATAAAGAGAACTAAATTAACCTTGTTTGAAATTATAAAACAATTTTCTGAGTAAATTTTAGGTACGCATCGTAAATAATAAAAAATCCCAATTATAAATTTTATAATTGGGATTTTTAGTTTTTTTTAAGACAGAAATTATTCGGTATATCTTAAAAATAAATGGTTTTTATTTTTAAGGATGTCTGCTAATTTTTCAAATTCTGATTCGGTGGTGTTATACAGTTTTGCTAAGTCGGCTAACAATGCTTTTAATTCATTGTCTTTTAAAGGCTCATTTCTAATAAATCCTAAAAAGGAAGCGCCTATGCCAAAAAGTTCAAAATTGTAGGTTTCAAATAGGTGTTTTGATAGCGCGTAATTTTCAAAAGGACTAAAGTCGGCATCAAAATATCCATTAGGAAATCCCGTAAGTCCTTCGTATGATTGTTCTACTGGAAGAATTTTCAAAATAACTTGTGGGTCTAAAAAGGCTAATGGAGATTCGTTGATGTTTTCTAAATCGATAACATCGTCTTCAGCATTGCTTATGCCTTTTTCACAAACCGTTTTAAAATCAATCCCTTTTGTTTGTTTTAAAAAGTTTTCTCGGATAATAAAATATTCCGATGGTGTAGAAAGATGCCCCAAATGTTCGTTATCTTCATCATAACACGCTTCATCAAGTCCAGTTAAATCATAACCTTCTGTATCTAGCAGAGAATTGTAATCACAAGCGTGACCACTAGTATATTCGGCTTGACCTAAATCATCAAGGGTTAAGATTATAGTCTTGTCAGGATGATTTTGTTTATAGGTTTGGTAAACGTTCATAAGTTCCTCATACGACTTTATGTTTTCGATTAAGAAACTCTCAAATAATCTTTCTTGGTAAGGCTCCCGAGTTTTAATTAATTTTTCTATGTTCATAGTTTTGTTTTAAATAAGAAACAACCTCAAAAGTTAGGCACTGGCTTCTTTGCTAAACTCTTTTTTCAATTCTGTATAACCTGGCGTTATTAAGTTGTTGTATTTTTTTGGATTCATATTATATCCGTCAAAACCAGAGATGTAATATTTAAGTTCTTTCAGTTGTAGTTTCTGAAAATATTCTGGTACGGCATTTTCAAACTTACAACCATCAATATCTAAGCGTTCTAAATGGGGTAAATCGGCTATCCAAGTAGGTAAATCTACAAAGTCATTTCCGCCTAAGGATAAGGTTTTTAAAGTTTTAATCTGCTGAATGTATTCTGGTAAAGCGTCGTATTTGTGTCCAATTAAAAATTCGGTAAGCTTTAATTCTGTAATACTTTCAGGAATGCTATTTACGTTATCACTAATGCCCAAAAGGGTTAGTTTTTGTAAAGCTTTAAACTGATTTAATTTCGCATACCCTTGCATTCCAAATTGGTAACTTAAGGCAATATATAACGATTCTAAAGCCGGAGCTTCTAAAGTTTCCAGTGTTTCAAAAGAGGTATAACTTAAATCTAAAGCTTTTAAATTCGGCAACGTTACTTTAGGAAACGTAGTTGAAACGTCATAATGTGCCATATTTAAGCCCTCTAAATTGGGCATATTTTTAATAATAGATTCTAAGTTGTCGCCTTTATAAAAATCTAATTTAAAATATTTTAATTGAGGCGCAGGTTTAGACGTTAAAAGCACAAGACTAGCTTCGTTATTATCTAAATGTAAATGTTCTAAATTAGTACAATAGTGAAGTACATTTTGAAAATGACCCGTATTGGTATAAGCCTTTAGAGTAGCCAATACTTCCGGTTTTGGCAAGTATTGTATTAAGTCTTCTTCTGTGTTTTCGCATTCATTAATACCCGAAAAATGAAGTGTTTTCGCAATTAGGTTACTAAATAACATTTTAGGATTTTCAATCGCTAAATTCCCAAAATAAGCCTGTTCTGTTTCTAATAATTTTTCAGAAGCAACATATTCTTGTATGTCGAATACGTGTAATTCTTTAATTTTAGAAGGTAAATTAGCAGCATTCAATATTAATTCACGACAACTATTGAAACTTACATAGTCTAAATGTTTCAGGTCTTTTAAACCTTCAGGAATACTTTCTATGCTGGCGCCATACAATTTTAAATAATTGAGTTGCTTACATTTTTCAATATCTTGAAACAAGGTCTCCATTTGGGTTCCTTGATGAATATCGATAGCTTTAAGTGTTGTTAATTGTCCGAAACCGAGCGTTACAGCAGAAAAATCTGTGATGTATTGAATAATTATTTTTTCTAGATGCGTAAAACGTTCTGGATGCGATAATATGTAGTTTAAGATTTTTACATCTCTAACTAATAATTCTGTATTTAAAATTGGCGCATTTCCGGGTACAATTTCTAAACCATCATCTAAAGTGATGTATTCGCAGCTCTTGGTAAATATTTGATGGTCTGTGATGGTTTTAATTAAAGGAATGGCTTTAAACTTAAGAACAAAAAGCTTATCTAATTGATGGAATCCGTTAGGAATTTCAATAAGATTTGGACATTTAAATAAGTTGAATTTTTCAAGGTTTACAAGTGTAGAAATACTAGCGGGCAGTTTTGTGAGGTGCTCTAGTCTTATAAAATCTAATTCTTTTAAACTCGAAGGCAGTTTAAGTTGAGACGTGTCTTTTAAATTGACTTCGTAGAAACCTAATTCTTCTAATTTGGTGAGTTTTTCTAGCTGAAGCGATGCTTGAAAATCCGTTTCTATGTCACTTAATTCTAACTCTTTTATGTTTTTTAAAGACCAAAACGATTCTGGAAATGAAGCCAATTGTGGTAACTCCAAACTAAGCTTTTCTAAACGGTTTAAATTTCCAATATGGCTAGGTAACTTCTGGTAATCGCCTTCAATTTCTAAAGCTGTTAAAGAGGTAATATCACAAATTTCTTTTGGGAAACCGTTGGTAAACACATCTTCTATTGTTAGATGGGTAATACCGTTTAAACTTGAAATAAGATCAGGTTGCTTTTCAAGTAGTTCTGCAATCGCCTCATCTCTAATAGAAAGTCTTGAAAACTCTAGCATAGTATAAAGTTTCCCGACAGGAAACAATGGGTCTTTAAGTCCGAATTTAAGTAAGGTGCCTAAAACCTTCCCTGAATTTTCACCATCTTCAGGCAGCTTATTTCGGGTATTAAAAGCAGCATTAAGTTTTGGTGTCCCAAAACGCTCTAAGGTTTCTGTAATTTCTGCAACTATATTTTCGTCTCTAGAGATTTTTCCTACTAGAAAAAGCTCGTATAAAAAGGCTTCTGGGTATTTGGGTGCAGTCTTTACATTTTTATAATAACTACTAAGATATTCTATTTTAAAATCCATATTTTTTATACTGCAATACGATTAATAGCTTCCATTCTTTTTAAAATAATAGGCACAAACAAGGCAAACTTAGCATTAAACTCTTCTTGAGTTTTGGCAGTGTTTAAATTGCTCCCCATAGATATCCAAGTATTGTAAAGCGCTTCTTCCCTATTCTCTTCTTGTGTATCTATATTTAAGGCTTTAATTATATGAAAGTTTTCATCTTGATTGTAAAAGCCTGTTTCTCTTACAATTTCAAAAACAAGTTCAAAAATGCTTCTGGTATCTAATAGTTCACTTACTTTTATTTCTGATTCTTTTGATGTACTTATGGCATCAAAAACATCTACCATTAAATTTTGTACTCTACCGTTAATACTAAAGTCTAAATATTTCATTTTTAATCGTTTTAATTTTTACTGTAATGCTTATTAAAAGGTTATAAATACCCCTCTCATTTTGCATTTTAATAGAGTTTAAAATTATAAAAGCACCTTGTTATTTTTATCACGGGATTCAGCCATTTAAGAATTTAATTATTACGATTCATCTACTAATTTTTTTAATTTTAAGAAATAAAAAAAAAGATACTTACAACTATGTAAATATCTTTTAAAGAAGCGTAATTGCTATTAAAGCAGCTTTTACTTTATATATTTATAATGAAATATGCCCAACAATAGCACCATCTTTTACAACAAAAAGAGCATTAATGATGGGAGCATTTCCAAAACTATCGTCATTCCAAGTATGGTTGTGTAAGTAAACAAATTTGTTCACCGTATCTTCATCGGCGGTTTTAGAGATCACCATCATACAAGAACGTCTTGGAATTGAAACTAATAATTCTTCGGCTTCTAACATAGCGTGCGCTTTTAACATATGCGATTTAGAAAGAATACGTTCACTAGAAAAATCATTTCCGCTAGAGGCAAGAGCTTTATTGTTAAGTGCTTCAACAAATTCGAAATCTGTATGATAAGCTTCTAAATTGGTAAAAGCCTCTTGGGTAATCTGTTTAGCATCCATAGTCTCTAAATGCTGTTGCGTTAAAAATACAAAGTTGTCTGGTGTATCCATACCGTACCCAATCACAACTTCAGCACCATCTGCAGACGGAATTAAAGTAGAACTCAAAGCCCCAGCTTTTAAGCCAACCCAGTTGCCTGGTTTTAAAATTGGATAGATTTTTTTATCGCTATTTTCAGTTTGTTCTACTATTTTAGCTATTTCTTCTGGTGTTTTTTCTGGGCCGTAAATTGTACTACTCATAAGATTGTATTTTATTGTGTATTACAAAACTAGAGAAGCCTTTCAATCTATTTCTCACGGTATTCAGCCATTTAAAGATTTAATGGATTATTTAAACAAGTTTTTTAAATGATAATCTTATAGAAAAAGTTCTGACAGATAAATAGTACGTTTTAGTTATATAAGAGAATTAGCGGATGAAAAATTGGAGTTATTTATGGACAATCTAATGACGATATTAAATACTGTTGGTCTTTATTTTTAATAATTGAGATACTACGAGTAATACCTCTCCCTTTAAAATCGTATTTGTTGTCAGTCTTTTTTATAAACTCAGGCATTAAAATAAAATTTCCTTTTGGAGTGACATCAATTTTAGGATTATGAACAGGCAATTGGTGATAGACTTCAGGTAGTGTCATATACTTATACAAGCAAGTATGCTCAAAACAATCTCCAAAATTAGTGTAAGTATGGATTACATTTTCATAGGTGGTTATTTCTTCTTCTATTTCGTATTCGTGGTTATTAAATACTTCTATTCTCTTATTTGTTGTTTTTTGTATAATTTTTCCTTTAAAATCAGGAATACTTATATCCTCATAAATAGGCTCTAACTTAGGTTTAAATCTTGTCAAATCTGAACTGTGAATAAACCCTGAATATATTTGATTTTTTACTTGAACAAAGTTGCCGGTAAGCTGAAATCTAGTCCCAATATATATGGTTTGACTTATTTTAAGCGTTTTATTTGCTAAAATGCTCTCACCAATTTTAATGTTTTTAATAACTTTAGAATCTAAGGTAGGTTTTTCATAAAGATTTGCTCCAAAAACATTGATGACAAAAAATATATTCTCATTATTTTTTTCTTCGGAAGAATGATGCTTACTGCTTTTAATTAATCTACGGATCATTTTTTTAGTACTCTAAATACATAATATGATTGGGATTAGTATGCGTTTCTGATATTTTAAAATCAAAAGCGCCTACAATTTTAAATCCCATTTTTTTATAAAATTGAATTGCTTTTTTGTTTTCTACCCAAACGGCAAGCCAAATGCCATTTTGTTTATTTGCTTTAGATAGTTTTACATTAAAATTAAAAAGTTCTACGCCTAGTTTTTTTCCGTGAAAAGTTTCTAGAAGATAGATTCTATCTAACTTGGTAATTACTGAATCTTTTATGTTTTTGTTGGTCGTATTTAATATGATTTTTGAAAATCCAGCAATAACATCATCACAATAAATCAGGTGATAATGTACATTATCATTTTCAAACTCTTTAATAATTAATTCTTTACGATAGGTTTTAGAGATGTAATCTTCAATATCTTTTTTGGAAGCACTATGACCGTGAGATTCAAAAAAAGTTTGCTTTCCTAGTTCTGCAATTAAATTGGAATGTGTGGAATTTGCTTTTATAATTTTAACCATTACAATTTGTTTTTCTTTTTATGTGAAATAACATTTTTTGGTGAAATTATATTTTATTTCTTCGAAACAATTTAATTCTCATCTAGAATTAAAGTTTCTAGCATTATAGTTTTAGTATCTAAAATTTGAAAGCTTCCAGCTCCCGAAATTTGTTTTGTAAATAACTGATGATTGTCGTTATAAGAAACGCCAGTATTAACATCAAACGTGAAGGCTGCATTTTTAAATTTAAAGTTCTTTTTTGTGCTGTTTACTAAGATATTGATAGAATTTAACGTCACATCCCAATAGCTAGATGCAGTGTTTCCTAATTCTGATTTGGCAAGTAAATTTCCCCACGTTTTATTAGAATTTGAAATTTGATTTGCCAATTGGTCTTGTATCTTTTTGGTAGTCATTATTTTAAAGTTTACCAATACGTACCGACTAAAAATGTCATTCTGATAAAAGCAATAACACTTTCTGGTGTTAGTTGTAATGGTTTTTTTACATCGGTTATTTCCTCATCGTCTACAAAAACCACGAATAAACCATCTTTAAAAGCAAGTAATACATTCTCTATGGCTTTGTCTAAATTTGCTAAATCTGTGTTATTAATTTCTCCAAAGTCTACTTTACCGCTTTGGGCTTGTTCTTGAATTTCGGCTGGTGTTAAAAATCCAATCACATTAACTTCTAAACGTTTTTTATTAAAAGCTTCCACTTGGTTTTTTACACAACCAATTAACAATTCTTCCAAGTTTTTTGGTGTTTCTTCTAATGTAAAAGGGATTTGTTTGACCTTTTTTTTACCTAATCTTTTAAGTTGTAACGTAAGTTCCATTGGTGTACGTGTGTTTTGCGTTAGGGATTGCCGTGGAAAGCCCACAGTGCGACAGCACGAGGACTTGCAACAGAAAGCCCGCCCTCACCTAAGTGAGGGAACGCCTTAATGCTGTTAAAGTTAGCTATTTATTTGTGCTAAAATGGTTGGGTCTTGAATTTTATTATCTTCGGAAAGTAATTTCATTTTAGAAATAATTTCTGCCGATTTTGGGTCGTCGTCTACAAATGGCAAGAACATACGTCCGCGATGTTGGCTGTGCACCGGAATAATAGATAATGCTAATCCGTTTTTGCTCACCATACCGCTGCCTAAATGAATGCTGTATTCGCCAAGTTTTCCTTTAATAAATACGTGACGCTCTTTAACCGTAATGTTAGCAAGCTTGAATAGTTTTGCAGATTCTTCGGCTAATGCTGCACGCATTTGCATTGTGCTATGGCTAGCTTCTGGGTCTACACCACCCACGTGAGCCACGCTAACTACTAAGTCGATATCTCGCATAATTTCGCTAAACACAACTTCTGGAATTTCGGTTAACGGAATTCGCTGATAGGTGTCTATTGCGTGGAAACAGATATCTTCTAAGGTTGGTGCTTCTGCCTCTGAGGGCGAATACCAATCTGCCATTGCATACATTGTGGCAATGAAACCACGTTTGTGATATACTTTTTGCAATCCATCTTCCATACTTACCGTCCAACCACGACCACGTAAAAGTGCTACGGTTTTTTTAGGTTGAATCTGGTAACCTTGGTAACGTTCTGAGCGGTTGCTGTGTTCGCGCTCATCGTCTGTAATGAGGTACAATTCTCTAAACACTTGTTTAAATGGTTGCACTAAACGTTCTGCAAATAGGTGTTTTTGATACGTATCCCATTCTACAGTTTTGTATAAATGAGAAGCGTGAGCTATACGTAACACATCGGTTTCTGCCAATGCGTGTGTTTTTCCTGTTGGATTGGTTAAGACACCTTCTTTGTAAAATCCTGTAATTTCTTTTTCTGGAACGTACATTACCAATTTGCTAAGAATAGCTTTAACAATGGGATGCTGCATCATTTTTTGAATTTCTGATGCTGTAAATTCATCTTCGTTTACCATTGCATTTTCTAGAGATAAACGCGTTCTGCTATATTGTCTAGACAGATAGGTTTTATGGTCTTTTAAAGTAATAACTTGCTTGTCTTTGCGCAATTTAGCAGGAATATTTTTTAGAGATTTACCCGCTTTAGTCACTTTTATTTCTGCTTTACCAAGCTCGTTTATTATAAGTTCTATTTCTGTTACTTCTATGGTGATTTTAGCATTCTGCATAATGGTTTGTGTGGCTTTTGCCTCCATAGCCCAACTAAAACGTACACGGTCTGTATAGCCTGCCGTACGCGATAAATTATCTAGTGCAATTTCTACAGCAATAGCTTCACTCTCTTGACGTTGCGCACCAAACTGCTTACTTTCTTTAAGGAAGTCTTGCAATAAGTTGTAACGCTTTAAAAGGTCTTTTTCTGGTACGGTTTTACTTAACGGAATTAAACCTAAAGCACGCACATAATCTTTATCGCGCTTGTCTTTAATTTTCTTCAACGTTTCGGTAATTTTAACTTCACCAAGCATAACACTAGAATAGAGTTTTACTTGACGGTGTCCGTTACCATCAGAAATATATTTGGCCGCATCGTGAAGTAATTTCCAATTAGATTTACCAATGGCTGTATACACTTTATTAAACCAATCTACATCTATTGCACCAAGAGCAAAATCACTTTTAGGGATGTTAGAATAGCGTGAAATAATGGTTTCTTTCTCCGAATTCATATAATCTGAAGCGTGAGCCTGGAACCACCAAACGGCACTTTCTAAATTTTCTAGACCTAGATATTCGCCCACAACACCTGTCCATTGCGTAGCATAACACGCCAACTCTACCAAGCGTTTTTTAGTGATTTTAGAGGTATCTGCCAGTTGAGCAAAATCGGCATAACTTTCGGTATCTTTAAAGGCTGTTTTCTTTAAAATATTGCTGAAAATTGTTTTTCTGCTATCGCCATAATAACTGTAACCGCGCTCAAAATTATCTTTACCTAAACGTTCTAATATTCTGAATACATAATTTACACCTTCTACACGATGAATCCCTGACATATATCCTGTAGCCGTAGTTGTTATATCGCCTCGTTCTAATTCGGTCTCTAATAAATTAGCTTTTAATGGCTCGATAACGTGTTTAGGAATAGAGCCACGTTCTATTAATTTATAATTCATTCTATAATTAAACCCGCCATCCATAATCACCATTAACTCGTGTGAGTTTAAGGCCTGAAAACGTAAATCGTCATCATTAATTAAACCTGCTTTATAAAGTTTTAAAGTGACTTCTAATTTAGGAAAAGGCACAACACCAGGTCTTTTCTCCTGTTCTGTAATCACTTTAACGTCTGTAGTAGCTGTAGGATGATTAATATCTTGCGCCACTAAATACATATAAAGCCCCCAATACCTTTGTAATTGTTCTGAAGATAAATAGTCTAAATTTGTATTGCTTAATCCTGGTGCTAGTGGTAATACCACATTGGCCCAATTATAAGTCTTGGTATTGTAACGATAATTAGAAGACTGAAACTGTACGAGTTTTAGATTATTAGGGAAATTGGCAATCATATCTTCCATCACATCTAATTTAAAAGAAATGATGGTTTTCATATCTGTATACACTTTAGCCAAACGTCTTAAAATGGTTTCGTACGAATCTGAAGTGGTATAATATTGCCTAGCATCACCTAAATTTAAACCGTTTAAATCTGGATAATATTGTCTTGCAAAAGGCTCTAAATCTTTATAGTCTCCAAACGGATTATTACGATTAGCGATATAGCGAATGGCTGCATACATTTCAAAATCGTTAAGTTTACTTTGCTCGTACCAAGCAATCCAAACCTCTGCCAATGGGATATTGTGTAAGCGTTCTTCTGCAGTTGCATTATCCCCTAAATTTTTAATATCTCTTATCCCTTTTGCTATATAGGTAGTTGCTATTTCGCCTTGGTAAACTTCGGTTTGATATTCGTGATTTTTATTTTGGGTTACTAAATCTATAAGCCCATTTACTTCTTTTATAATTTTGTTGGTATCTATAAATTCTTTGAACTTGAATTTAGAAGATTCAGATAGTGAAATGCCCAACTTATCAAAGAAACTCGTCTTCGTTTCAAAACGAGATACGGGCTGATATAGTGGCGTTAAATTATCGTAATCTATGGCGCCAAAACCATTACTATAGTTAAATTCTTCTGCATTTTCTGAAAACTTATCTAGGTAAACTTGTTCGTTTTTAGTAATTTTTGGACGCGCGTTATATGTTTTAATCTGTTCTTCAACAAAATTAGATTGCCTATTACTATCGTGTAAAAGGGTTAACAATTCTAAGCCTGCTAAACGTTGGTCTATACTTTTTGAAGTTACTAGATTAATAGTAGTATTTCTTAAATCATCTACCGTTAACTTTAGTATTATTTGTAGTAATGTAGTACGTAAATTTTTATGTTTTCGTTTTAACAAATCTTCTACAATTTGTAAATCTTCTTCGTACAAATGCATTCTACTAAATAAATTGAGTCCGGTAGCCATTAATATTTCATTTCTATTACAAATGATAGTTCTGGCTAAAGCACGTTTCCAATTATATTTGTCTAAATTTAAACGTTCTCTTTTTTCTGCATTTAGATTTAAATTATAAAACGAATAGCTATATTGTTTAGGGTACACTTTACGTATATATTCTTCTCTAAACTCTGTAGGGAATACCTCTACATCTTTAGCCATTAACTCTAATTGTGCTTCTGTAGCGCTATAAATTAAAAAGCGAAAGAAGTAATAAGAAGAAGGTGTAAAACTCCACCACGAGAATATTTTACTCTCAAAGGTTTTACCTTTTTCTTCTGCTGTTTTGGCAACCTCTAGCAATTTTTGAAGAGTAGTATCATCTAATGGAGTTTCTGGTAAGTTTACCGCCAACCAATGGTCTACAGCGTAATCTTCGCCTAAGTGTTCTGTAAAATAAGGCACTAAAGCATCATTAGTTCTATCTGTTTTACTAATAAAGTATAAGGCTAGAATTTTTTTGTGACGATCTTTAGACTCCAACACAATATCTATTGCCTTTCTATTAGCCGTGTCTACATCTAAAATTGCAATAGACCACAACCCAATCAAGACTTCTAAATTATCTTTACTTTTTAAGTAAGTATCTACGTCTTTTACATTTAAAATTAACGTGTGTGCTAATTCTAGCACACGATTAATTACCGATTTTTTAGGCGTATCCCAATTTAATCCAAACCACGCGCTTACTGCTTTGGTAACACTTGTAAAACGCGTAAGGTCGTTATCTAAAACAACCTTAATCATATATTTTAATGCACTAAGTCCCGCTTCGTCTAAAGACTCTAAAATGGTTTGTCTTAAGCCTTCTTGACGTTGTGCTGCCAATAATAACTTGGCTACCATTTCCCAGTGTTTTTCTTCTTTAGAAAACAACAAGGCTTTAATAATGTCTGAACTTATTCCTCCAACTTCATCTTCTCCCTGAATAATATCGTCTAACAGTTCATCAAACATTCCATTGCCGTTATGGAGTAAAGTAGCTAGAAAATAACTATTTCCGTGCGGGAAATAGGTGCTGTATTGAAAATGTTCTTGTAAAGATAATCCGCCAAAACCTTTTCTACTTAAACTTAAGAAATGTGTAAAAACTTGAAGTTTATTACGCAATGTATCTTCCGTTTTTACAGACCTAAACGCTTTTCTATTATAACCTTTTTGGTAAGGTAAAGTATCTATAAAGTCCCACATATCTGCTAAGTATGGTGCTTGTATAATACCAAATAATTGCATCCCTAAACGCATTCCTTCTTCGTTACGCCAAGGGTTATTATTAATGGCATCTTCAGAAACCGCAATGTAATCTGTAGTGGTATAATAATCTCTTCTTTCGCCTTTATCAATGCGACCTAAAATTTTAGCTAGTACTCTATAAGGCTCAGAAAATGCACGAAATTCAAAACGGTCTACTTCTGGTTTTCTATGGATGTGAATATGCTTTTCAGCTTCTTCTATTGGAATCATATCTTATTGTGCTTAATCTCTTATTTAAATGTAAAATATTAGCCTATATAAACAGGCAATATTGGCTTGCAAGATAAATGTAATCTTAAATTTTGAACTCACGGTATTTAGTGATTTTTTCTATTTATGGATTTTTTCGGCTTGTAATATCACAGAATACAGTGACAAATAACACTGTGTTTTAAAATAGGTTTGTAAAACCAAAATTAAACTGCCTTATGATATTTGCTAAACACGAACTTGGTTTCAATTTTAATAATGATGAAGAATCTTTTGAAAAAATTAAAGGATGTGAAAATTACCCAGAAGATTTTTATTACGAGATTTTTGTACTTGCTAAATCTACTAAAAACAAGCAGATTAGAACCGAATGTGCCAATATCATAAAAAAGCAGGCGCCAGAAGCTTTACAATTAGCTTTTAAAAGTCGAAAAAAAATTACGCTGATAGAAGATTCTTCTTCTTTTGACAAGAAGCTGATTGCTATATTGGAGTACGGTGTACTCTCCGAAGACTTAGACCTTTGTAAACTATACACACTTGTTTGTAAGCGTTTATCACTTTCCATTACATATTCAAAAAAAGAAGTGGTTCAACTTTTTATAGAAACACCACGTCTTTTAAGTCAGTTTAATGGTATTAAAGAATTAACAATTAGCACCTCTAGACAGAAAGAAGGTTTTAGTAGCGTTGTAAACAACATCACGCAACTTACCTCATTAGAAAAACTTGAGCTTGAAACTGATT
This sequence comes from Mesonia phycicola, assembly GCF_900141885.1. Classification (GTDB taxonomy): domain Bacteria; phylum Bacteroidota; class Bacteroidia; order Flavobacteriales; family Flavobacteriaceae; genus Mesonia; species Mesonia phycicola. The sequence goes on from NZ_FQYY01000010.1 coordinate 63,743, forward strand.
ATAAATATATACCAGAAGAACTAGAGCGATTAGTTAACTTAAAAGAGTTTATTCTAACAGCACCTAACTTGGTATGGATTCCCGTAGGAATAACCAAGTTAAAAGCACTTAAAAAGTTGGAGTTTAGGGGGAGTTTTCCTTATGGTGAAGACGAGCCTAACCCTAACATAGTTAACTTTACTTGGCTTACAGAACTTACCAGTTTAAAGCATTTAAGAATAGGTTCTTTTACGGTACAAGATCTCTCTGCTGTAGAGCTTCCGGCAAGTTTAAAAGAATTAGAGTTTTTTAGGCTAGAAAATATAACCGCTTTACCAGATACACTTGGTCACTTGCCAAAACTAAAAACATTAAGGCTAAGTGGTATGAGGGAGCTAGAACAATTTCCTGCATCTGTTAGTGAATTTAAAACCTTAGAGGTTTTAGAAGTTATTCATTTATCAAAATTAAAGAAAGTTCCAGCATCTTTTATTTTTGGACCAAATATTAAACGTTTACTTGGTTTGTATACAGAGTTTATGCCTTATGGTGAAACACCTATAACTAAGCTAAAAAGAATCGTTTTCACAAATCCAGAGCTTCTTAGTTTTGTATTAGATAATGCCTTGTCATTTACTAATTTAAAAGAGATAGAAATTATCTGTGATGCACCAAAAAGAAGAAGTACACATACGTTTTCTGCATTTAAAAAACTTAAAAACCTTAAGTATAAGTTAGCACATCATTTAGAATGGGTTTTAGAGGATATTCACGAATGTAAAAAGCTAGAAGACGTTTTTATTTATGGTTTATATAATAGAGCTGATGCTGAAATAACGAACGCTGATGTTACTAATTTCCCTCAAGCATTTTCTAGAGTAAAGCATTTACAAACCTTACGCGTACAAAGTGCAAAAGCACTAGTTTTAAATACAGATTATTTACCTATAAAGACTGACAGTCTTACCATTACAGATATAAAAGTCATTGAGCCAGGTGTAGAAGATTTTGAGGTAAATCATATAAAAGTAATAGGTACACCTATTACTGCATTGCAAAAATTTTATTCGGTCATACGTGCTAAAAAAATTAAGTTAGACGATGTAAACAGTGTTAAAAATGAGACTTTAGATTTTGATAATTTTAAAGACCCTGAAAGCTTTAAAGATTTTATATTTAATAGTAATGTAAAAGATTTAGACAAGGCATTAAAAACACTTTGTAATTTACAATCACTAACCATTGATTTTAATAAAGATAATGCCGAACAAAACAACGGTTTAACCGCTTATACGCACCATAATTTAAAAAACTTAACCATTAAAAATTTTAATGGTGACACTAGTGTTATTAAATTATTATTAGAGCGTACGCCTCATCTAGAATTTTTAGAAATTTATGAGTGTGTAGGACTTGCAGACTTACCTAAAGTTACTTTAAACAAACTAAAAACACTGAAATTATTTTATAGCGATGATATACAGTCTATAGAAAACTTAACAGTGCCCAACATAGAACTCTTTAAAGTTTTATCGTGTGACAATTTTGGTTACGATGCTATGGTTACGGCATCGCATTGGAAAACGCTTAAATTTCTTTGGTTAGAGCACATTAGTAGAGATTTTGAAACCTACCCGGAGACCATTGCAGACTTAAATTTAGATACCTTTTTTATTGATGGATTTTTAACTAAAAGACAAATACCAAAATGGATAGGAAAAATGAAATCCTTACGAGTTCTAGGAATAGAGCAGTTTTATTATTGTCCATTACCAGAAGAATTAGCCGAATTAACCCAATTAAAAATAATGAGCATTAGAGGGTGTAATTTTACAGAGCAAGTGTCTGATAAATTTAAGAATCTGAATTTAGAGGATTTAATTTACAGGTATTCAAAATTTAATGGAAACAATATGAAATCGTCTAAATTTTACGCATTAGCTGCAAATAAAATATTAAAAGAAGATTTTGATAACAGATATGAAAAATATGATCTGTACTGTTAAAGAAATTTAAGCACAACGTATCGCAACCCAAAACTCTGTTTTCAAAAGAAATTTACACTTTAAAAATTAACGATTACTATGCCAAAACTAATAGAAACCCCTGTTTTTGATTTTTTTGAAATTGACAAAACTTATGACGTTATTAAGACCTTTAAAAACTTCCCAGAAGATTTCTATTATGAAATTTTTGTAATCGCAAAAACAACCGCAGATAAAAAAAATAGAACAGAATGTACTAACATCATAAAAAAGCAAGCTCCAGAAGCTTTACAAGTAGCTTTTAAGAGCCGAAAAAAACTCACCCAAAAAGGAGGAATAAAATCTGTAAACGCCAGACTCATTTCTATTTTAGAATATGGTTTGCTATCGGAAGATTTAGACCTTTTTAAGCTCTACACACTGATTTATAAAAAACCAGAGCTAGCTTTATATAGTTTCTCTAAAGCATTTATAGATAAATTACTAGAACATCCGGAACTTTTAGGGCGTTTTAACGGTATTGAAACATTGAAAATTGGTTTAAAAAATGAAGGCTCTATTTACGATGCAGTTCTTAACGAGATACCTAAACTTACAACCTTAAAAAAAATAGAAATTGAAGGAGAATTTGAACAGTTGCCAGAAAATTTAGGCGAACTTATTCAGCTTAAAAAAATGTTGCTTACCCTGCCAAATTTAAAGCAAATACCAGCTTCTATAATACATTTAAAATCTCTAAAAAAGCTTACTATTAAAGGTGCTTATCGCTTTGGTAATCGTAATTTAAATACACATTTAAAAGATTTTTGTTGGCTTGCAGGTCTAGACCAATTAAAGGTTTTAAAGTTACATTATGTAGGTGTTCAAGATTTATCTCAAGTCACATTTCCATCTGCTATAAAAGAAATAGAATTATTTGGTTTAGACGAGCTCACTTCGTTACCTGAAAATTTGAGTTATTTAACCAAATTAAAACGGTTTAGACTAATGTCGGAAAGCATCCCTACTTTGCCAAATGGTTTTGAAGATTTACCCAAATTAGAAGCGTTTGAACTTATTGCTCCTAAAATAGATACCATATCTGCAGTTTTATTTTTTGGAGATGCCTCTAAACCTAAATTAGTTACAAAAATTGGCAATAGTAATATTAACATTGCTCCAATGACTGCCGAATCTCAACAAGAAGTGATAGACATAAACACCCCTAAACTATTTAACTACGTACTAGATAACGCAGCGTTTTTCCCTCATATAAAAACCATTACAGTTAATTGCGAAGCACCTGAAACGAAACACCAACACAATTTAGCTGCATTTACAAGTTTACAACACATTAATTATAAGCTTGAGCCTAATTTTGAATGGATTTTTGATGGTCTTAACGCTTCTAAAACTATAGAGACCATTACCATCTTTAAAAATACTTCTTATGCAATACCTGTTAATGAACAACCGAATTTAGCGGTGATTCCGGAAGGACTTTCAGAACTAGAAAACTTAAAACACTTAACCATTCAATTTGATAATCATTTGGTACTACATACCGATGTTTTACCCAAACAAATGGAACAACTTACCCTGAAAGGCCTAAAAGAAATCACTGCAGGACAGACTATTTTTACTGCAAAAAATGTGTATGTAGAACATACGCCAATTACAAATTTAAAGTCGTTTTATAACCTTATTAATGCAGAAAATTTAGACTTAGGTAAACTAAATTCTTTTGTAGAAGACGATTCCGATTTTACATTCTTAAAAAAGCCTGAAACAATAAAAACCTATCACTACAGTGGTCCGGCTAAATATGTAGAAGGCTTATTAAAAGCTTGTCCAAATTTAGAAAGTTTGACACTAGATTTTCCTGAAGATAAGCCAGCGTATTGCAAAGCACTTTCGGCTTATAAAAATTTGAATTTAAAAAAGTTAGAAATTCAAAATTATAAGGGAGATAGCGTGGCATTAAAAGCATTATTAGAGCAAGTTCCTAATTTAGAATATTTAGAGTTAAGAAGCTGTGATGGACTTACTGAGTTTCCGAATGTAAACTTAGAGCACTTAAAAATTATGGTGTGCTTTGAATGTGATATACAACGTATTTCGGGTTTAAATGCACCACAAATAGAAGCCTTGAAAGTGAGTTTTTGTAAAAATTTTGATTATGATGCAACATCCTCTGTAGCACAGTGGAAAACCTTAAAATATCTTTGGTTAGAACACATTAGTGATACAATGAAGTCCTACCCAAAAGCCATTTCAAAATTAAATTTAGAATCTTTTTTAATCACTGGAAAATATAGCGAAAGACAAATTCCGGAGTGGATTGGCACGATGACAAGTTTACGGGTTTTAGGTATAGAAGGTTTTAAGCAACCGGCGTTACCAGAAGCATTAGCCGCTTTAACCCAACTTAAAGTTTTAAGTATTTCTGGTTGTGTGTTTTCTGAGCCAGTTTCTGAAGCTTTTAGAACACTTCATTTAGATACTTTTATTTACTGGACATCGAAGTTTTCAGGGAGTAATATGAAATTTGAAATTTACGAACCTTTGGTGGGAAAATTGGTGCCACAAAGATATTTTGAAGATAAAGACCGTTATGGTCCTTTTAAAAAATAATTGGTAATGAATAGAAAACAGATATAATATAAAAAAACTCCTCTTTAAAAATTAAAGAGGAGTTTTAGGTAATTATTTTTTTGATTCAGCAACAGAAACCTTACGGAATTCTTTTAAAAGCTTTTCTAAAGCTAAAGAAGCTTTTCTAGCTCTTGTACCTGCTGCTTTATTTCCACTTTCTAATTGTGAATCTGCATCAGTTTGAAAAGATTCGTAAGTACTCTGGATGTTTTCAATAAGTTCTTTCATGTTTTTTGTTTTAAAATTTTATTTAAAAAAACGAAAATATAATTATTCCTATAAAAAACCCATTGAGAAGTCAATAAAATTAAACATAGTGTATATATTAACTATTTTTAATTGAAAAATAATTGTCAAAACTTATGATAATTAGAAAAAACTATTAAAACTGAAGAAGTACTTGGTATAAAATAAAATATCTTCTAGATTTTTAAATACATAAAAAACTAATTATGTAAATTTATACTTTAAATTATGAGAGTATAATTTATACCTCCACTACCCCACTTTAACAGTTATCTCCATATAAATTTATAAGATGAAAACATACGATATTATTATAATTGGTGGTGGACAAGCAGGATTGTCTGTTGCCTATTTTTTAAAACGAAGTTCGTTAAGTTATTTAATATTAGACAATCAAAAAGAACCTGGAGGATCTTGGTTAAAAACTTGGGATAGTTTAAAACTTTTTTCTCCTGCTACTTATAGCTCATTATCTGGTTGGGCAATGCCTAAAACAAAAGGTGAATATCCTACAAAAAATGAATTTATAGATTATTTATCTGCTTATGAAAAACGTTATAACTTTAATGTAGAAAGGGATACAGAAGTTATAAAAGTAGAAAAAGAAAATAATCTATTTAAAACCACTACTAATAAAGGTATTTTTTATTCAAAAACTTTAGTAAGCGCTACAGGTACTGCTAAAAATCCCTTTATCCCTACATATCCTAAAATAGATGAATTTTCTGGGCAACAAATTCACTCTGTAAATTATAAAAATGCTAATGATCTTACAGATAAAAAAGTACTGATAGTTGGAGCTGGTAATTCTGGAGCTCAAATTTTAGCAGAAGTATCTAAAGTTGCAGATACAAAATGGGTTACATTAAATGAACCAGAATTTTTACCTGATGATATTGATGGCAGATATCTTTTTAATGAAGCAACACAAAAATTTTTAGGTAAAACAAAAAACACTTCAAAAGATACTAAAGTTTCACTTTCTAATATTGTAATGATAGAAAGTGTAAAAGACGCAAGAAATAGAGATGTTTTACACGCAGTAAGACCGTTTAAAGAATTTTATAAAAATGGCGTTGTTTGGGAAAATGGAGAAAAAGAAGAATTTGATACCGTGATTTGGTGTACGGGTTTTCAGGCAAATTTAAAACACTTAAAATTATTAAATTTAATAGAAAATAATAAAATTAAAACCGAACATACAAGATCTACTAAAGAACCTAAATTATGGCTTGTAGGGTATGGTAACTGGACAGGATTTGCATCTGCTACTATTTACGGTGTTGGTAAAACTGCTAGGCAAACTGTAAAAGAAATTACTAAAGAATTACTTCCTAATAATTAAAGGCGTGTAATAATAATACCCACAGATTTAAGTTTTACAAAAAGTATTTGGGGTAGATACTTTACATAAAAACAAAAAAACTATGGGTATTTATTGCTAAAAATCTAACAAATTAGCAACATCCTCTCAACCAAACTTACTTAATTAAAAATATTATTTATCAACTTGTAACACAATTTTCTCATCATTTAACTCATAACATGATTTACTTTTTTGTAGACCGTATCTTGCTCCATTTTTTACTATAAAATTTCTATAAAGACTTCCATTTTTTCTCCAAGCTTGCTGCAATCCCTCTAATTTGTCTTCTTTATAATTATATATATGTGCTAGATCACCATTAGCATACCAACTTTTTTGTAAACCTTCTTTTTGTTGATTATTATAATTGTATTCAAATTTTAAATTTCCTGTGTTCTCCCAATAACCTATATGTTTACCTACAGACAAACCATCTTTGTAATTTCTAATTTCGTATGGTTTACCATTTGGATAAAAACTTTGGTAGAGTCCATTTAATTTTCCATTAATAACAGAACTATAAGTTTTTAATTGATAACCCTTTAAAATTTTAAATACAATACCAGTAAAGGGTTTATTCTTGAAAAAATACTCTCCATTTACAAATTTCATATCTGGATTTGTAAAAGCTATTGTATCTAAATTAATAGTAGATAACTCATAAGTAGAATTTGAAGATAGTGATGAGTTAGTTTTTAATATTTTGTTATTAGTTATCTCTTTTTTACAAGAAAAAAAAGAGATAACTATAAAAAAAACTATTATTTTGAACTTTACTCTCAACAACTTAAATTTTAAAAACTTTATTCTGTAAAACTCCCTTTTGTTCCGTAATAAGAACCAGATTTAATAACATACAAACCTGATGTTGAATAAACCTCATTACTTACATGGTAATGATATATACCATCAGAAAAATCTTGTGTAACCCCAATATGCCCTCCATATTCATCTAAATCATCTGGGTAGCTTTCATCCATATCTTTACGTCCATAAATTGGGAAACCGTCTCTTAAAAAACCTATTAAATTAAAATCGTCTACAGTTAAGTATGTACCTTCACAGTGATAGTGATAATCTTCATTTGGGCCTGGGTGTGCTCCAGAAGAGTCAAAAGTACTCCAAGCATCTTCGGCTAATAATCCGCCTCCTTCATAATCATTATATATTGGCACTCCATTTAACGCCATCCCTATAGGTCCAAAATCTGTTTGCTCCTTTACACTAGCTTCTTCTGGAGTTGTAGGTATTGTCATTACATAATTAAATGCAATCATAGTAGTGTTCATGTTTGCATGGTTTGTTCCTGGAAAATCTTCATACATTTCGTGACCTTCTCCCCAATATGGAGTTTTATGATCTGGCAAACCAGTACTGCTTATAGAAATATCACTATCGTTGACTTGAACAGTAACACCTTCTGTATAATTATTGATAAAATTTGCTTGCACAACACTTGTTATATCTACACCTTCTGTTGTAGTAACACCATCATCTACAGCAATATCATCACTACTTGTACTAGTATCATCACACGCTATAAGTAATAGTATACTTAATGAATAAAATATTTTTTTCATATATAAATTTATTTATATGTTAGATTACTCTACTACATAAGCTCCTTTAAGCCCATTAATAAAATTATTTTTTCCTGCTTCATCTACGTGATAGTGATAACCTCTAATTGAGTCTGTATGTCCACGTAATTCATCTAAATCTGTTTCTGTATTTCCTTGCTCATCTTCTAATTCATAAATTCCAATTCCGTCTAATGCATACCCTATTAGAGCAGAATGCTCATCTGTTTGTTCTATTTTTGTGCTAAAACCTGTTGCTGCGTGGTAATGATAGCCTTGGTGTACATTTATATGACCGCCAGCATCATCAAACGGAGCAAGAGTATATGCACTTAAAATATTATCTGTGGGTGCTGGAGCAGAAAATTCTATTCCGTTTAATGCTACACCACGTGTGGATGGTATATTAATTTCTGAACCACCACCTCCGGCAGTATTAAAATAAACCGGCGTATCTTGTAATACAGGAGTAATGGGTATTAACCAGGTTTGGGTTACTTCTGTAATGTAAGCGGGTAAACATTCTACACAAAAATTGTTATACTCATCTCCTACATTTGGGTTTGCTGCATTAATACAATCATCTAGGGTAGTTGTAATATAAACATCTCCGTTACTATCATACATTAACCAATTAGAATCGTTATAAAATGTAGCCATATTTGCAATAAACTCTCCATCTACGTCATAAACTTCACCGTCTTCTAACCATATACCTCCTTCTTCTGCACTATCTGCAATGTTACTTGGGCACCAAGGTCCCATTTCATGATCTGAAGGCACACTACTAGTTACAATTTGGTAACAATCTGTTACTGTACCATCTGACAAAGTACAAGGCGTTACCGAAATTGTTAATGAGCTTGTTGTAAAATTTGACTCTTCTACATCTAATACTTCAATTTCTGTATTACTAGAATCTTCTTCTTCTATACTTGTCTCGTCACTAGAACAAGAAGCTAAAATGAAATAGGAAATAAATAAAATGAAAACACTTATTTTTTTAAATATTTTATCTTTTGATTTCATATCAATATGTTCTAATGATTAAGTATAGAATTTACCTGATGATTTATTTTGAGAATTAGTGATTAAAATTTAATAAAAGCTCCATAGTGGGGGTATGAAGCTTTTTACTAAATAAACAAATCAACTAATAAACATATTATCTTCCTCCTCTTTCTTTACGTTCTGGTTTAGGAGCATCTTCAAATTCTTTTTCTGTAATAAAACCATCTTCATCTGTATCTATGGTAGAAAAATTCTCTTTTAGTGGGCCTTTTACTTCATCTTCTGAAAGTTTACCATCTTCATTAGCATCCATCTCTTCTATTAATTTAGCAAATGTTGGTGGTTCTTTACGCTCTCCGCCTCTATCTGATTGTGCGTTAGAGTATGATACAAAAGCTAAACAAAATACAGCAACCATTACTATGTTCTTAAAATTCATCTTTTTCATTTCTATTAATTTTTAGGGTTATTTATATGATCAAAGATGGGCAATACTTTAATATAAAAAATGAAATTTCAGTCAATAGACGGTAGTTTTATGTGAATGGCGGATTGTAGCATATAAGTATATTTATTAAATAGGAATAAAAGTTTCTTTATAAGATGTCTGAATTTAAACTGCATAAAAAAACCAGCAATTATCATTGCTGGTTCTAAAATTGAATTTGTGGTGAATTAAATTAAGCTATATCAATTATTTTGCTTTAATACCCACCTAAAGCATATCTAAGCTTTATTCCGAAAGATTGTAAACGTGCATTTTGGGCTAGACCAGATTTAAATATACCTCCTAATGTATAATCACTTGGAGTATTTTGTTCATATTCTATTAATTGTTTTTGTGTGGAATCTGAACTTATACTAGCTATTCCATAATTTACAAAAAAACCAATATACAAATGCCTTGCATCTCCTACTTCTGCTTTTACTCCTGTTTCTAGCACCGTGCTATAAGACATATCCCAATCTAACTCTACGTTTTTCTGAAAAACATCACTAAATTCTCCAAAACCCATAAATATCGGATCAAATAACTCTACATTATACTGCTCATAATAACCACTAGTAGATAATTTCTCTACAGAACTGGTATAAGTAGAATTAAAGAGGATACCTATTTGCACTCCTCCTCTTATGTAAAACTTAGTGTCTCCATCTGTTTGAAACTGTAAGGTTAGAGGTATGTGTATAACATCAAGCTCTTGCTGCTCTTGGTAGTTATTAGCTACATATCTGAACTCAAAATCTTCATTTTCAAAATCTGTTGTTTGATAGCTACCACTTGTAGTATTTATAAGAGCGGTTGAACTGTATTTTTGATAATTTCCTTCTAGGTTAATAGACCATTGAGGGGTTAAATAATAAGCATATCCCACTCCTGCACTCCAACCTCTATCTTTATCTAAATAGCCTTGCGGTAAATCATAATCTAATTGAGAAAAAATTCCACTAGCATTAATAGAAAATTCACTCTTAATATTTTGTGACCACCCTTCAAGAGTAGTCACAAAAAACAAGACTATTATTACAAAATTGATAAAATTTGAATTATTTATATATAATGATTTCATGATTGTTGGTTTATTCTATGATCAATTTAAAGTTATATGTTTTATTATCTGCAGTACAGTTTACAATATAAACTCCTGTGGCTAAAGTTTCTGGTAACTTAACCGTGGTAAAATTTCTATCAGAAACCCAATGACCTACTTTAGCTCCTTGTAAAGAATATAAATTTATATTTAATAGCTCTGCTGAAGATATTTCTAAACCTTCTAACTCTATATTTAATACACTTCCTGATTCATTTGGGTTAGGAAAAATTGAAGCAGAAAAATCATGTTCTAATGTTATACTACCTATACAAGTTTGTAAAATATCACCTTCTGTAGTTTCCATACGTACATAGTATTCTGCTGAAGGATCTAATAAATCTAATGTTGAAGGCCCTGCAGAGTAATATTGATCTACAGATATAATTTGATCATCTTTATACCATTCATAAGCTACAAAACTATAGCCTCCGTTGGTAGAGGGATTATTATTAACCAGTAATACATTATCAAATTTCTGTTCTACTATGTCTGAAAAAGAAAACATTTTTTCTACCGTTATCAAATAAGTTTCTGTTGTACTTCCATCTTGAGAAGTAATAATTATCTCTTCACGATAAATACCAGGAATAGGAGTTTCTATAGTAAAATTATGAGAAGGATTTACACTTGCATTGGTTTCTGTTTCAAAAGTAACAGTAACAGCGTTAAACGCATCTTCACAAGCAATTAAATAATAAATCTCATTACTTGGTGAGCTATATACTTCATCTTCAATCTCAATACTATGCGCAGAAGCATCTCTACTATTAATCTGTAAAGTCTGCATAACAGAAGTAGCTGGTAAATAATTAGCATTACCTGCTTGGTGAGCAGTAATATCTACCAAACCAGAAGTTAATAAATCTACCCATCCTGTACTAGAAACAGTAGCCGGTGGATTGGCTGAAGTATAAGTATAGGTATAATCTACGGCTAACCCAGAACTTGCTATGGCTTGTAACTGAAAATCTGGATCGTCTTCTAATACCATTATAGCCAACGGATTAAAAGTAATGGTTTGTGGTGCTTGCTCTATGGTTAAAGTAGCAGTAAGCGTAATAGGATCACAATTTACAGCTGTAGCTGGTGGTGTAACTACTGCAGTTACCGTATAAATACCAGCGTCTGTTGCTCCATTGGTCGTAGTTCCGCTAGGAGAAATTGAATAAGTTACACTCGCATCTGTTGGTAAATTGTTAACCATAATACTATGTAAATTACCATTATAAGTTACTGTTTTATCATTAAATGTTACTACAGAAATTGGAGAAGCTAACACATTAATATTTTGAGTTTGCGTAGAAGAGTTTCCGTTAACATCGGTGTATGTCCAAGTGATTACCGTCGTACCTTGAGTGGTAATTGGGAATGTAGCATCGTTAGTTACGGTAACAATTCCTCCACAATTATCGGTAGCTGTAGTTTTAGTTACATCAGAAGCTAATACTTCACATTCCATTGTTACATCTGCCAAACTTGCTGCATCAGCAACTGGAGCAGTAACATCATCTACAATTACGTTTTGAGTTTGAGTTGAAGTATTTCCATTTCCATCATTATA
>NZ_FQYY01000021.1 GCF_900141885.1 Mesonia phycicola
TAGTAGTTTCGTAGTTATATCAAAAGAGGGTGATTACATCAGTTATTTTGGTGAATTTGCAAAGGATTATGTCTGGAAGGCAGCTGAAATAATGATCGAATAAATACGTTTTACAACAACGTATAATTCCAACTAAGGTTTAGTTGTGTCCTGCGGACACAGACGCAAAAACGTCGAAGTTAGCTCTTTTTACTATCTTTACTCCTAACCTTTCCTTAGCTGGAAAATTATACAAAACCGTTACCTGCAAGCTGAAAAAACCGAATGAAGAAAACAATCCTACTTATTTTATTGACAATCTCAATTACTTCTTGTAAGAGTCAAGAGGAAATTGATTTTAAAGTTGGTTACTTACCAAATTACAATTACACGTTAACCCAAAAACAGATTTCGGAAAACAATGTAAAATATATTGCGTCAGACGAAATACTTAAAAATTTAAAAAACAACGGAGTTGAAAACCCAACAATAACGAAAGATACAAGCCTTTTAAAAAGTGTTTCTAAAACTGGAAAACTAAAAGGGAACGAATTTTCGATTGACATAGAATTATTAGAATCAAATAATCCGACCTTAACAAGTGGAACCAAATTTTTCGGAAAATCAATTGATGGAAAGACTAAAATTGACTCTATTTACTCTTCGACAATGACAGAAGAAAAAAAGAGAACATTACTTCCTGCAATGGAATCGATGATGAATCAAATCAAATATCCTAACAGAAAAATTAAAGTTGGAGAAAGTTTTGAGCAGAAAAACCCAATGTCAATGCCAATTGCAGATGTAACAATTGAAATGGAAATCAACTCAATTTATACATTGAAAAAAGTAGAAAACGGAATTGGATATTTTGACCTTGACCAAGTCTATACTATAAAATCTGCAACTAAAGATTACGAAATGGAATTGGACGGAATCGGAAAAGGACAAATAGATTATGATATCGAAAAACAATTCTTCACGAAATTCTATCTGGAAATGGAAATGAATTTAAAAACGGAATTAGAAGTATTTAGCATAAAATTACAAACGAAAAGTATAACAGACCAAACAACTGAAATAATAAAAGCCAGCAGGTAACAATGTATAACCGCAATTACGGCGGATTCGACTACGTCAGAATCCACTCGGAATTGCTAACGCCTGTGCTAAACCAAAAATTATCGCTAATTTAACCCGTAACGGACGGTTATACGCGACCGTTGTGCATAATTTGACCAAAAATGAGAATATTTACTTTTATACTAATATTTAGCTTTTCGATTGGCTATTCCCAAACAGCGGAATATGGAAAATTGACGAAAAAATCTGAATACAAAATTTATTTGACCAAAATTGGAGATACCTTAAAAGTTGGAGACACTTTGACAATTGGCATTCCGACATCTGATTTAGGATTTACTTATATTTCGCAAGGAGGACAAAGAGTTTCAAACACATTAGCTGACAAAAAAGTAATTGTGGATAAATTAAAAACCTACGGAACGGAAAAAAATGGATACAAAGTGTATGCGCATTTTAAAGGTTATGGACTTATTCCTGTTTTAATTGATTATGATACAGCATTGGAGCTTGGAGAAATAAAAAATCCTAATAGAAAATTAACAAAAGAAGAAGCTATTTCCAAATTGAAAGAAGCTAAAGAATTATTAGAATTAGGCGTAATAACTCAAGCGGATTATGACAAATTAAAGTCTGAAATGACACCTCTAATTCTAAATTAAAAAAAACTATGCACAACACAGTATATAAAAAATTGCTGTTTTGTGCTTAACCAATGTTAGTTGCTTTGTTTGCTAGCTTCTGATTTTCCTTCGGAAAATCCTCGCACACAAACACGCAACTTTCCATATACATTAACGTTAGCATTAATTTGATGAAAATTCTTAACTACTATAGAAAAGCATTAGGTTATTTTTCAATTATAGTCTTCTCAACTTTATTATCATCTTTAATAACGGGAAACTTTAATATGGGAATTGAAGGATTTACCCATCTAATTTTACTAACCGTTTGCTTATCAATTTTTATTGGCACTCTAATCTTTGCTTACGACAAATATATTGGTCCTAAACAAAGAATAAAAAAGATAAAAACAGCAAAGTTTACTGATTTCCTGAAAGTTGGATTCACCAATGAAAAAGACCACCTGATTGGAAAAATTAACGGATATACTGTAATTATAAGTTACTCTTGGAGAAATAGAAACGGAACAGAAAGTTTGATAACAATGATTTTATTTGACCCTAGAGTAAATGGGAAACATTTGAATAGTTACCATTTAAATAAATGGCAAGAATCAATCAAAGACAATTATAATTATTGGGAATATGGCAGACTTTTTACAGATTGGCCATATATGAATGGTAATCCAAAACTCAAATCTGTTCTAAAAAAGTTAGACAAAAACACAAAACTGATTTCGAGCAAAGGATTAAAAAAAATTGAATACTCGGAATGGGAAACTAAGATAAAAAATCATATGTTTAAAGAAAAAAACTAATGCTAACACCGTATAATTCCAACTAAGGTTTGATTGTGTCCTGCGGACACAGACGCAAAAGCGTCGAAGTTAGCTCTTTTTATTATCTTTACTCCTAACCTTCCCTTAGCTGGGAAATTATACAAAACCGTTGGCATTAATTTGAGAAATGGCGAATAAAAAGAAAAGATTTATTTATTATTCAAGCCCAGAACATTGGTTTCAAGCCGCTTTGGAATTAAATGAAGCTGTTGAAGAGCTCTATTTGATTAAAGAAAAAGCTCATTTCTATCAAACATTTCATTTTGAAAACCAAAAAACGATAAAGAGACCAGTTTTCTCTCGTGCTACTTATCTTTTAATGTCCTATGCTTTAGAGAATTTATTAAAAGGAATTGCTGTTTTGAATAATCCGGAATTAGTGAATAAAGGTAAACTTCAAAAAGAAATTAAAACTCACGACTTGAACCAACTTTCTAAATTAAATCGTTTTAGACCAAATAATGAACAAAAGGAATTTCAATCAGTATTATCGACACAATGTGTTTCAAATGCTCGTTATCCTGTTGGGCTAAATGAACAAATTGCGTTAACTGACCCATTAATTACTAAAAAAGATTATTTGATTTACAACAATCTTTTTACGAAATACAAAAAACATCTTTCCAAAGAATTTAATAAAAAAGGATGGGAAAGTGGATTAAATGATTCCGATTTAAGAACTGAACCAGGAGAATTCAAGTTTTATGAAAATAAAAACTAATGCCAACACCGTATATAATTTATTGCTTGGTTCTAGCCTACTTACGAAAATCCTCGCGGATTTTCTATTCGGTTTTTATTTGTTAACTTAGTTGCTTAACCACGCAACAAACCATATACAAACACGTTGTGTGTAATGTAAAAAATGAGTTTTCGACTAATAAATTGGAATAAAAAACAAATAAAAATTACTTTGGATTAATTTTTGTACTATATTTGATACTATGGGAACTAAAAAAGAAAAATCTACTTTACACAAAATTATCTTTGGAGAAACTCGAACTAGACAAGTTTCAGGTAGCTCTAAACGAATCGTATCTGACAAATTTCTATCTAAACAAGTCTATACTAAAGTTGATAAGAATGGAGAATTTACTATAAAAAGTAAAGACGGAAAATCTTCTTATTCTGTTAGACAATTAAGACCTTCTAGATAATGAATATTGCAATTGTTAGTTTAGCTATTTTTTTAATAGTTTCACCAGCAATAATTGCAAGAAGGACATACTTTACAAAAGAATTATCTAAATCCTTTACTAATAAAAATACTCTTCAAGAAATTTTTAGTGGAATATTCCTTGCTGGTGTTTTACACGCAATTTGGATAACTTTCGTTGAGCTTATTGGTTATAAGATTGATTTTGACATTCTATTCAAACTTTTATTTGACCCAAGGTCAATAACCGACTACAGTAACATTACAGATAATATTTACAAAATCATTTTATATTTTATATCATTAACAACTGTTTCTGCTTTAATTTCTTACTTATTCAGAAACTTAGTAAGAGTAAAAAAATGGGATAGAAAAACTAACTTCCTTAGATATGATAATAACTGGTATTATCTTTTTTCAGGAGAAGTGCTTGATATTAAAAAATATAGCGATGATGATGAAATATCCTCAGATGACGTTAATCATAGATTAGTTGACGTATTAGCCAAATCAAATGATAGTGAAGTAATTTATAGAGGTAATTTAATAGACTATCAATTGGATAAAAATAATTCAGTTGAATACATAGTTCTTTCATATCCAATGAAAAAACAAAATGGTGAAAATAAAATTATAACAAGTAATTATTTTGTTATTCCATATAGTGAAATTTTAAATATCAACATAAAGTACTTATCAACGACACAAACTGAAGGAGATTCAGATACCGATACTGCTGAATAAAAAACACTACACACAACACCGTATATAATTTATTGCTAGTTCTAGCTTACTTACGAAAATCCTCGCGGATTTTCTATTCGGTTTTTATTTGCTAAATTAGGTGCTTAAACCACGCAACAAACCATATACAAACACGTTGTACACCATTTAAGAAACATTGAGAACAGAATTAAAATATATAGAATTAAAAAGCGGATTTTCGGATAACGGAACTGCTTGGATTGGACTTGTTTCATTCTCAAAAAGTGGAAAAACAGTCTATTTTGATGGTAAAGGATTTCAAAGTTTAAATGGAACTGGAGTTTCGGGCGGAAACTATTATGAAATTGAATCCGGAAATGAATACTGGATTTCTGGAGTTAAAAAAAATATGTCTGACCGACACAAATTTGGCGGAGGAAAAATCTTTGTGGAAAAACGGATTTTAAATGATTATCTGCAAACTATCGGAAAAAAGGAATTGCCAAAATCTGGTTATGAATTGACCGAAGTAGAAACTGAAAAACCGACTGAAAGAATTAATGAATTAGAAAATTCTCAACTGGAAAAATCAGAAATTGACGAAAGTATTTATACAAAAACGCCAAAGGAATTGACAAAATCCGAGCTTGAATTTCTTATCGAAGAACTAATAGAAGACGAAAAGAATGCCAAGTATAATAAAGGTAGGAGAATGATTAAAAAAGATAGAATTGAATTAGAAACGGAACTTGAGAAACGTGAATAAAAACGGTGTACAACAATGTATAACCGCAATTACGGCGGATTCGACTACGTCCGAATCCACTCGGAATTGCTAACGCCAGTTCTTAACCGAAAATTATTAACTTTAATCCCGTAACTGACGGTTATACGAGACCGTTACACACAATTTGAGAAAACCAATGAAATCTGAAGAAGAATCGAATAAAGAATTATCTACTTCACTTAAAGAAACTATTTCAAGTTCTGAAT